>NZ_BMLY01000001.1:0-267928 GCF_014645555.1 Silvimonas amylolytica
CACACTCCTCCTGCCTGCGCAGGTTCTAGTGTGTTGCATCGACCGGTTGAATCCACAGGCTATTGCTGACGTTTGAGACCATACGTGAAGATGGCCGCAGCCGGCCCAATTCGGACTTCCGCGTTGGTGTGGCGCACCCAAACACCATATTTCACTCAACTCTCCTGCGCCGATTTACATACTCTTAACCGCTATCTGCGTCGACGGGGGGCTCGTGGTCTATTGCCCACCGGCATGCGCTTGTCTAAATCCAGCGTCATCTCCTTGGCCTGTGGCATGTTGAACTCCAACATGCGCTCGAAGAGCGCCGACCCAGCTGCGCGCTCAGCTGTACCCATATCCTGAAGTTGCAATGCTATATCCAACAACGACTCAGTACTCAAGTACCAGGATGTCGCTATATTGCCCATCTGATCGCCTACTACGTCCAGCAATGCATGGATAATGTTACACACCCGCTCCGGTTCAGGTGCCACCAGCTTGACCAGCTTTTCAGGCAGGCGCTCGGCTCGGCCATTCTTCAAGACATCAGGAAAAGCCACGAGGGCATCCAGAAGCTCTCTCGTCTCAACGTCAGCAGTAAATCCATCATTCAGGAATATCGCAGACAACGCGGTCAGGACGCGATCATCACCGTCGCGCAGTAGCTGGAGCAGAATAGGATGAACTATTGGCCTGGTCATTGGTTCGTGCCACAAATTAGCCACACTATGCGCCACCCCCAAGGCTGCCGCCGTGGCATCATTGGCAAGCACTCCAATCAGTTCACGAGGCCAATCCTCCGCAGGGAAAAGCGCGTGTCGCAAGACAGCCAATTCTCCCGCTCCCTGTAGCCCCTCTTTGTTTCCTTTGACAATGTACATCAGCCATCGTTGTGCCGCGGTTGCGGAGGCCCAATGAAACGAATGTGCGACGAAGTTAACCCAGCTTTGTCCGCTAACGATGGATGGCATGCTGGCCACCAACTGGTCGACAAGCGCCTCTGCTCGTGAGCGATCCGCCAAATGCAGGTGCATCAGTTCGCGCTGAAGCATCGCCTCCCATACGCGAGATGATTCGACGCCCGCAATATGCCGCTCAAGAATGGAAAGCCACCGATCAAGTCGAGGGGGGGCCGAGGTCAGGCACGCTGAGGTTATGGCGCACAACACAGGATAATTCCCGTCTGGAAGGGTAGCTATCGACCCGTACCCCCACAAAACCGACGAGGTGCCGTCATTTGCATCAGCCACAATCTCACTGGATTTCTCGGCTGCACTAGGAATTAGCCAACGCTCCATCCGATCCAATAGCTCATCCGGTACGGGCGCCTCTTTGTTGACAGCGGTCGCGATTGCGTAAGCCGCTTCACGGCGAAAGTCGGGGCCGACAAAACCCTTGTCTTCCAATTCAGAAACCAACGCATAGAACGCCGGTACCGTTAGGCCGGCCGGAACAAGTGCGCGCAAGACAGAAGACACCGGAATCTCGTTGCGCCCAGGCTCAAACTCCCTAATGACCCTGAGAACTTTGGGCAGGTTACTCTTGGCCAGCTCTGCTAGTTCACGTCCAGCCTGTATCGCCCCACCTTTCATACGATGGCGCGGATGATCCCAAGCAGCGTCGTCCGTCAGTTCGTTGAAAAGATTTAGGATTTCGGCATCAGTTGCTAGATCCATCTGTTGCGCGCTTACCGGACTTCCAATCCACTGGGCACCAGAGTTGTGTACGCCGTTGCCAGCCAAGCCCGGAAACGCCCGCTGCTCTTCTTCTACCAGCCTTTGCAAGTCGGGACTACGACGGTCAGCCGGCAATGCTCGAAGCAGCCGCAGTCGATGTTGCCGCGCCCATTGCAGTCGTTTGAGGCGGGTGCTTGCTTCATCCTCCTGGGCCGTATCATCGTAGTAACGCCAATCGCGGAGCATCGCCTCCAAGCGAGCATAGGTGGGATCGTCTAGCTGCGGGCAGGCGGCCTCGATCAGCGCGATGCTCTCCTTGTGCACATCGGCATTGGGTCCGAGAACCAGCCGCCGAGGATCGCCGGATAGATAGTCGAATGCAAAGTGCGGTGAATGCGCAACCGCGCGTACTAGACCGAGGGCCAGCAATCTGTGCACTAGAAGTAGATCGGACTGCACGTTTGCGGCAACGAAATCCAGAAAACTGCCCGGATCGGAGTCCGCCCAGCGCTGAATACCCACCTGAACAGATCGCAGTAACGGGTGTTCATACCGCGTCTCCTCGTCCAGACCTTCAAACATCAATCCTCTGCTTGGACGATATCCAATCACTACGTTCGGAGGCTCAGATGCACATAGCTGTAACCCTTGCAGAACGAGCGGCCACAAAGCACCTACAAAAGCCTTGGGTGAGGCCTCAGCTATTGCGTCCAAGTCATGAAACTGTCTCGTCTCAAAAATAGATTGAGTACGCCCGGATACGCTGCTAGCAGTCTCTTCATTTTCCGTGCCAGACGTGGTTTTGGGCGCGGTAGCGGAGTCAATTTCGCGCTTGAGCCACGCCGCGACCAATCTCGGTGCTTCCTCGGGAAGTGCGGCGCTGACTACGCCAGCCAGATTTCCTATGGACCACTCGTTAATCGAACTACGTTCTGCAATAAAAATGAGAGCATCTAGCCAAGGACCGACTTGCGGTGCGACATCGCCCAGACCTAGTGCTTGCCAGCTCAATACATCTAGATCCTTGTTGGGCAGCCAATGCCGACGCACAAGGTCAACTACCGAGTTCGCACTGAAATGCAATGCTTGCCTAAGCATTGGCAGCAGTATCTGGGCTTGTTCCGCCGGTAGGGCCATCAATCCTGCCAGATGAGTCGGCAACAAAGCGGCGAACCACCCCGGGCTCCCAACGGCGGCTCCAATGAAACGGGGTCGGAACCATTCATCCGACATTGCTTGTTCCACAAGCCGGCGTTCGGCTGGCATCGGCTCGGCTTGCAATCCTAGGAATTCGATCAATAACATTTTCAGGTGTGGCCGCAGATCGGCCGACCATAGTTGGCCAATTTCGATGGCGTACGCCTCAGGACTTGCGCCTCGAAAGTATCCAAGCGCATGCCACAACTGGGGGCGAATTCGTAAGCTGCCTTGCTGTGCTAGCACGGTATCGGTGAGACTCCCGCTCTCATCCAGAAAACTGCGCGCGCGTACGAACTCATACAGAGTTTGATGCCGGAATTCCACTCGTCCTGGCCCCTGGCCTACCTGAAGCAGGCCAAACGCAGCAAGCGTCTGAATCTCCGCGTAAAACTCTTCAACTTGAGCGAGGGGTAGCCCCAGCACTTCACGGTCGGCCATCAACTTGGCCAAATGGCGCAATGTTGTGCGGCGTCTACCAGTGGTATCGCTCAATACCTGGGTTTCCCATTGTTTCTCCAATAATCCATGGAAACTCCTCAAGACCTCGGGTTCGGTAGCGTCGCCAAGGAGGGAAAGGAAGATGTCTAGGGCATGGGGGGACCGCAATACATGCTTAATTTCCTGATTCCATACCTCGGCTTGAAGGCCCCTTGTCGTCAGAATTGGCTGTACGGTCGACCACTCTGGTAGTTCCAGCTGAATAACGGTCGCATCCAGATTTCGAAGCGCGGGATCGTGCTTTTGCTCAAAAGTACGGCACGAGATCACTGTGCGAACCCCTTCGACGCCAGAGAGGTCTTGAACTAAGTCGAGTAAGACACGTAAGCGCGCAGAGTGCTGAACAACTAGGTCAGCCAAGGCATCAACCTGGTCAATTAGCAATAAAACAGGCACGCTCTTGGCAAGCTCTCGCAAAGCCGCGCTGACATCGGAACCGAGATTCAGATGCCTCGCGAGTGCTTCCCTATCCAATAGATCTGGCGACAGTCGATCAGCCTTGATGGCAAGGACACACCACCCGGCTGCCTGCATTTCTTGGGCTAGCCGAACCAAGAGGGAAGACTTGCCACTCCCCGGGTCGCCAAGCAAAAAATGGGTGCTTGACGACTTGGCCGCAAGACTCTCGATCAGTACGGCTAGTTCTGGGCGCTGGAGCCAAGTGCCATCACCCAGAGTACTCGGCCAGCTTAACAATGGCGCTGAAGCATTTCGTAACGCTGTTGGAAGGTCACTGGAGCTTGACCAAGGTGCTGGGCGGCCCCTATCCGTTGGAGGATGGCCTGCAGGTCCGTCTGGTATTCCCTTAAGAAAGTCGATCAGCGCCTTGTGGATAAATTCTTTGCGAGACTTGGGTTTGGCAATTTCAATGTGATTGCCAGCAATAGGAGTAGCCACCACTCCAGTAAGCCCTGGATCGCTACTGTTCCTGTCGACGATTAACACCCGTTTACCAAGCGAGAAGCCAAGAATTTTGCGCCCGACAAGGACTCCTTCTGACTCAAAGAAGACTCGCACGCCGAAGCTGTATTGCGTGTGAAGGGCTCGGAATTGCCCGTTCAGCAACTTCAGCCAGGCGTCGTCACTGACCATATTTGTGACCTGGGCGTTGGTTCTCAGCACCAGACGCAGATTGTGTGCGACCGTAGCGAGACTCGCCCCTTGGTGTGGAGTGCCTACAAACACAACACCGGCAATCCGCTCTAACAGCGTCAGCCGTTGTGGGTCGCCGAGCGACAGCGCTTGAGTCATGCCAGACTTAATGACAAGTCCGCCGAGACTATGCCCGACTAACACAACCCTGTGGCCTTTCAGGCCTTCTTCAACCTGTAAAGCGGCAAAAAGAGCTTCGCCGATATCAGCAAGATGCATGGCTGGATTAGTCCAGCCTGAAAGCTCCGCGCCATAACCTGCAACCCAGACATGGCATCCGACGTCTTGCCCAATCCACTCCGGCCAGAGAGTAGTATGGTCCTTTGGGTTGTGCATCCATGTAGACCGCGCATCTCCACCTAGCCCGTGAACAAAGATGACGTGCGGCGCATCCGGCGATGAGGCCTCATGTACTTGCGTCAGCGTTGCCACCCTTAGCCCTCCCGGAAGTATTTTTGTGTTCAACATTATGACAGACGACATGCTCCTTGACTGGCGGAAGCCCCACCATGATGCATGGCTTACCCATCGGTACTCGAAGTTGACTTCGGATGCGTGCATGGGACGCGGGATTTGGCTGTACCATTTACCGGGAAATGCGCGACCAAAATAGACCGCTTGCAACGGGCAGGGAGCAGGCTGCGGAACGTAGAAACGGTCATATCGGTTTTGGCTGATTTGCCGCCTGTTGCAGGAGGGTTCCGGCTCCGCCACCGGAATCGCCGACAGCTTTTATGGGATTCTACAAAGCGGCAGATCAAAATCTGCAGCTCATCCAAGAGCACGGAAGACGTCGGCCAACTTGTTCAGCGCGATTTCGATTTCCTCTTCACTGATTCCGCCGTAGCCGAACAACAGGCCTTGGCGGGGTTCTGTGTCAGCATAAAAGCTCGAAATGCCATACAGCCCAACGCCTTGTTCACGCGCGGCCGAGATGACACTGGCTTCGGTCAGCCCTTGTTTCAGCACGGCGGTGAGGTGAATGCCAGCAGCAGGAATTACAGGTACTAGCCAAGCGGCGAGCGGCCCATTCAGATGTTTCAGCAATACATCACGTCGCGCTTCGTATTGCTTGTAGATGCGTCGCAAATGTTTGGCAAAATCGCCGTCCAGTATGAAACGGGCAATGGCCGCTTGCGTAAAGGTAGAGCTGTGCCAGTCGACAATCTGTTTGGCTTTCAATAGCGCAGCAGAAAGTGATAGCGGTGGGACGATATAACCCACCCGTAACTCCGGGAACATGGTCTTGGAGAACGTGCCGACATAGGCCACGAGACCAAATCGATCCAGGCACTTGAGCGATTCCAGTGGGCGTCCATCAAAGCGGAATTCGCCATCGTAGTCGTCTTCAACAATGGCGGCACCGGTGTTCTGCGCCCATTCCAGCAAGGCAAGGCGCCGATCCAGGCTTAATGGCATCCCCAAGGGAAACTGGTGTGAGGGAGTCACGTAAACCAGCCGGGCTTCCTTGGGTAACAGATCGACGCGCAGACCCTCCGCATCGACAGGCACGCTGATGACTTTTGCACCGGCCGCAGTAAAGCAGGCACGTGCGGGTGGGTAGCCAGGCTCTTCCATGGCAACGACATCACCCGGATTCAGCGTGACGCGCGCCAACAAGTCCAGCGCCTGCTGCGCGCCATGCGTCACGATCACGTCCTGCCAATTGCTGGTGACTGCGCGGTTGAAAGCCAGATAGCGGGAAATCCCCAGCCTCAGCTCTTGCTCGCCGGCAGGGTCGTGATAAGCCGCCCGACCACGGGCCTGTTGCCTTTGGGCGTGGTTCAGGCAGCGCCGCCACGGCTCAAATGGAAAGCGCGATTTGTCGGTCACGCCACCCAGAAAATCGAGCGGCGGCGTGCTGCCATATTCAGGCATGGACAATGCGGCGGGCAAAGACTCCCAAAGAGCAGTCGGGCGAGCACGATGCACGATCGGCGAGCTGACTGGGATGCGTTGAAGACCATCTGCCACAAAAGTGCCATCGCCTGGCCGACTTTGTAGAAAGCCTTCCGACAACAATCGCTCAAACACATCCAGCGTGGTCTTGCGCGACACACTGAGCTGACTGGCTAGATCGCGGGTAGAGGGCAAACGCTCGCCCGCCGCCAGACGACCATCAACAATGCTAGCGCGAAGTTGACGGTAAATCTGGCCGGCCAGATCGGTTTTACCCTGCAGGGTGATGTGAATGTCCATGCCCTGAATCTTTCCGCAAAAGCCGGGTGCGGGTCCAGACCCAAAAGAGGAGATGTCACGTTTATCCCGCCTCAGTCGTCCTGCAAGGGGCCAAAAATATTGATGAAATTGCCCTCAGGATCCCGAATCAGCGTGGATTTGAGATGCTCCGTGGTTTTCTCTTCAGCCCAGCAAATCTCGACATCATGGGCGCGCAAAACAGCAGTGGTAGTTTTCAGGTCTTCGCTATGCAGTACCAAAGCCTTCCAACCCAGTTGCGAGAGATGAAACGGTGGCGGACTGCGGTCAACCGGCCGGAAGTTTGCGCCCGTACGTGTAATCAGTTCAATCCGCAGGCCTGCGCCTTCCAGTACGGCATAGCGGGCACCGACGATCGGAAATTCGCCTTCCGTGTCGACCTTGAACCCTAGAACGGACTGGTACCAACTCACCATTTTCGGCAAATCGGCGACGGCGAGCGCGAGATTGCTCAGGCGCAATTGGCCATCAAGTGATGGGGGTGAGATTTGCATGGCTGCTTCTCCTTGGGGATTGGTCTATCGGGCGAATCAAGCTGGCTCGTTCTGTGGAAACAGGGCGCGACGGGTTTCCTCGTCGAAATCCTGTTTCAGCGTCAGGTGATCTTTGAGGGTGCGAGCCCGCTTTGCTGCAGGGCGCTCAGACACCTCTTCGTAAAGTCGTTTCACGTTGGGGTAAGCATCCAGCCCGTTTTCACCAAGGATGTAACCGGCCACATTCACCCAGCCCCAGAACGCCATGTCGGCAACGGAATAGCTATCACCGCCCAGGTAGTGAGAGACGGCAAGTCGACGGTCCAGCACCGTGTAATGGCGCTGAACCTCTTTGAGGTAGCGGTTTTGGGCATAAGCCAGCTTTTCAGGGGAGTGATGCAGGAAATGCACAGCCTGACCCGAGAAGGGCGAAAGGCCGGTGGCGACGAACATCAGCCAGGACAAAGTGATGGCTCGTTCATTGGGGTCAACCGGCATGAACTGGCCATGTTTTTCTGCGAGGTAAAGCAGAATCGCGTGCGAATCGAATACGGTGGTGTCGCCGTCCACCAGCGCGGGTACTTTGCCGTTGGGATTTATCTGCAAATAGCCGGCTTCGTGTTGCTCGCCCTTGAAGGTATCAACGGCGATCAGTTCGTAATAGACCAGCAGTTCTTCGAGCAATAAAGCCACCTTCATCGGGTTGGGGGATGGGTGGAAATAGAATTTCAGTGTCATGGGAAGTCTCCGGTTGCCCTGACAAGGCCAGTGAGTGCTTGTCCATATACTCGACCAGAACGTGCCCGTTGCCGTACTATCGAAAGACCGATTTCGTGCGAGACTTTCGAACATGTTGCAGGCAGAAGAGCTGGCATTGCTCCAGGCCATTCGGGATACCGGCAGCCTTTCACGGGCGGCGGCAAAGCTGGGCAAAGCGCCGTCCACGGTGTCTCATGCCGCGCGCCAACTGGAGTCTCGCGTGGATGCCTTGCTGTTTGATCGACGAAATTACCGATTGCAGCTCACGCCGGCGGGTAACTTGCTGATGGACGAGTCCGCGCGGTTGCAGCAGGAGTCGGCCCGAACCATGCAGCGGGTACGCCAGGTGGCCAATGGCTGGGAAGAGCGCCTGTGGATCGTCACTGACGAGCTGATGGAGTTCGAAACCTTGTTGCCGGTCATCAGGGATTTTGATGAACTCCAGTCCGGCGTTCCTTTACGTATTACCAATGAAGTATTGGGTGGCACCTGGGAGGCGCTGCGGGACGGCCGCGCCAATCTGGTCATTGGTGCCACTAACGAACCGCAAAAGATGCCCGGCGTGAGTTGGCGAGAGTTGGGTCGACTGGAATGGGTCTTCGCTGTTTCTTCCAAACATGCATTGGCGGCCATGCCAGAGCCGTTGAGCCGTGAGGCGATCTCTGCGCACCGCGCCGTGGTGGTGGCCGATAGCTCCAGGCAAACGGAGGGTCGCGTGTATGGCGTACTCGGTGGGCAACCCGCGCTAGCGGTACCCAGCATGCGGGCCAAGATGCTGGCCCAGTGCGAAGCGCTAGGTGTGGGGTGGTTGCCTCGTCACCGTGTGGCGCACTTGTTACAAGAAGGCAAGCTCGTTGAAAAGCGCACAGCCCAACCGCGCGAGCCCAACATCTTGTACGTGGCCTGGCGTGAAGAACTAGCTGGTCGAGCCTTGAAGTGGTGGCTGGAGAAGTTGCAACAGCCGCGACTGGCCCAGCGCCTGGTCGATGGATTGACGCGTTAGCGGGTGATACGGGCACCGAAACTATGCGGCTGACTGAGCAAGAAATAGGTGCATTTGATCGGCTGTTGTAAAAGATGCAACGAAGCTACATTGTTAGTCTGGATTTGAGAGCGTGGTTGTGAAAATTATCCACAAAAACCTTCATGTAAATGAGTCGAACGGTGTTAGCATCTTTGAGTGGTTTCTGGTGCTAATTTTGACATATTAAATATTAGATAATTTGGTATGAATCACTGGCTCGAAAAATCTAAAGAAAACCTCCTTCCCCTGAGCGTTGCCTCTTCATTTGGCGAAGCGTTGAAGGAGTGGTTTTTTACCGGGGTTGTTTTTGATCGGGGTGACGAAGACATATTTTGCGAGCTTTGCGAGCATCCAGATCTTGCCAGTCATTTTGAGATTAAAAATCGGCATAAACACAATATTTTGTTGGTCGGCTCAAGTTGCATTCTAAGGTTTCAAGATATTGAAATTTTAGATAAGGCTGGTGTGGCGATTACTGATGATAATGAGCGTAAATCTGCTCTCGACAAAGCGCTACGCGATAAAATCATCGAATCTTCTTTAGAATCGTTGAGAGATCTGTGGCGTAGCGATATACAAAATAGAAGAAAAATAGCAGAGTTGGGTATTGCCGTGAAGAATGGAGAGGCACTTCATCCGGAGGATTTGTTGTTTTTGTTTGATAGAATGAACCAGCTTAATGTTGAGTATCTTGCAACGAGATACAAAATAAGCCTTCGAAGCGATAACGCTAAATATCAATTGGCAGGGATGTCGGATTCTGAAATTAAAAAAATCTGGCCGGCACTATCAAATCAACAAAAAGCTAAAGCGAGGGAAGTTAATAAACGGATAGTTTATTGACGGATCGGCTGGGCTACCCCCCCTTTGGGGCACGAATCAAGTGCCTCTGCGTAAAGATTTATTTGATGTTCAAGGGCAGAAGCTACTTTTATGCCCGATGCATATGTCATCTTTACGAAGCGGATGGGCTGCCACGGGCGTAGAAACTGTTCAATTCTTGGCCGGCGGTAAGAACCCGACCAGTGTAGCCGTCACTTGCTCTGGTTGTTCTTCGGCTACCCAATGCCCTGATCCCTTGATCTGCGCTACATGAACATCGGTGGCCACATGTTGCAGATGTGCGCCAATGATTGGTCCGAAGCTGCCGTCTCCGCCAATGCCCAGCACCGGCATGGTCAATTTGTGTTCGGCAAACTTCTGATTGGCAATCACGTCTTGCGGGAACGCCCTGTAGTACTCGAAACCGGCGCGCATGGCCCCCGGCATACTGTACTGGCGGGCGTAGACCGCTTCCACTTCATTGGTAAACGCGCGTGAGTTCACCGCTTCGTTGTTGTGGAACCAGGCCATGAATTCTTTCTCATGTCCGGCCATCAGCATCTCACCGACATCACGTTGCCCGAAGAAGGCGAAATGCCATACACGCGGGGTCTGGACGATCTCATTCCAGGGCGGGATGCCTGGCAAAGGTACATCAAGGATCGTCAGCGTTTTCACTTCGGTTGGGTGCTGGGCCGCATAGGCATAGGCCACCATCCCGCCCATGTCGTGCCCGGCAATATTAATTTCAGGGCCATAGCCTAGTTTGCTAACCAGTTCGCGGATGTCTTCTGCAATATTGGCCTTTTCATAGCCAGTGGCCGGTTTGCTGGTATCGCCCAGCCCGCGCAAATCCGGTGCGATCACGGTATATCCGCGTGCCGCCAGTTGCGGCATGACAAACCGCCACATGTATGAGGTTGAACCCCAGCCGTGCAGCAAGACCACGGGCGTACCGTGACCTTGGGCGATCAGGTAGTGGTAGCGCACGCCATTTACTTCGACTTTTCCATCAGTAATACGGGCGGTGGCGGCGGCTACAGCTGAAGGGGTAGGACTTCCAGAAGGCGCCGCGATTGTGTTGCCAGGCAAAGCCAGCATGAGTATTGCAATGACAGTGGTCAGACCGTGCGAAAGAAGAGGGTATCGATTCATGGCCTTGATTCCTTGATGCCAGATGGGTGGGAGTCACCAGTAAAAGTCTGAGGTTTGTTGCTCAGCGTGACACACCGGAAAAGCGACGGAATCGTTCGATGGTGTCGCACATGTGTTATGCGATCGACCTAAGACCTTTGACCTACGCCCAAAGCCATAACGACCTGTAAATTTTTTCACGGTAAATAAGCCTCAGCGGCCTGTGGGGGGCCGGGTATGACCAAGGGTGGATGTGGCCCGCCCGAGCCCCGCTTAAGGTTCCCTCACACCAAGTTGAGGGACGATGAACATGAATGCCTTGGGGATGTTGTTATCAGCCTTCGTGATTGCCATTTTGGGGCTGATGTTTTTCATCTGGTCTAATGGCCGCAGTCTCTTGACCGGGGGAGAAGAAGCGGCCAGCGAGATTTTTAGCGAAGGTGAAGTCGGCCTCGTTGAAGACCCGGCCGGCACAGCGACTAGCAGGGCAAGGCTGCAGTCCACCAGCACAGGCCACGCCCAGGTGGGCCTGCATGTCGATGAGGCCGACATTCTGGCTCGCATCGAATCAGATAAATCCACCTCGCTGATTGTGCTGATCATGATGACGGCGGCGGTGCTATGGCTGCTTGTTGCATCGACTTTCGGACTGATCAGTTCCATCAAGCTGCACCAGCCTGACTGGCTGACCGGTGCCATGTGGCTCGGATTTGGCGTCACCCGGACCATTCACCTCAATGCAGTGGCCTACGGCTGGGCGCCGATGGCCTGTCTTTCCAGTTGCATCTGGATACTCCCTCGCCTTTTGAAGACCCCTTTGCGCAGCGGACAGTGGGCCATTCTGGGTGGGGTGATCTGGAACTTGTCCCTGATTGCCGGCCTCGTTGCCATTGCTACGGGTTACAACAGCGGTCTGGAGTGGCTGGAAATTCCGCTGCCTATTGCCGCAGGAATGGTGGTGGGCGGTGCGATGGTCGGCATCCCGCTGCTCGATACTCTCGGGCACCGGCGTACCCGGCATCTGTATGTTTCGGTCTGGTATATGTCGGCAGCTTTGTTCTGGTTTCCGGTGCTGTTGATCGTGGCCAAGATGCCGGTGCACGTCGGGATCGAACAAGCTACCGCAAACTGGTGGTTTGGCCACAACGTGCTGGGGCTGTTCTATACGCCCTTGTCTCTGGCGACCATTTACTACCTGCTCCCCAAGATCATTGGTCGCCCCATTGAGAACTACAACCTGTCTTTGCTGGGCTTCTGGACGCTGGCTTTTTTCTATGGCCAGGTAGGCGGGCACCACCTGGAGGGCAGTCCTGCGCCAGCGTGGTTGATCACGCTATCCATCGTGCAGAGCATGATGATGATCATCCCGGTCGCTGCGTTCACCATCAACCAGCACATGACCATGCGCGGTCATTTCCGCATGTGGGTGCATTCGCCCACGCTGCGCTTCATTCTGATCGGCGGAATGATGTACACACTGAGCTCCTTGCAGGGCTCGTTTGAGGCGCTGCGCTCCATCAACACAGTCACGCACTTCACGCACTTTACCGTGGCACACGCCCACCTCGGGCTGTACGGCTTCGTGACCATGGTCATGTTTGGCGCGTTTTATTTCATCCTGCCCCGGGTGCGCGGGTGGGAATGGCCGTACCCGTGGGCGATCCAGCTGCATTTCTGGTTGGTGGTACTTGGCTTTGGGCTGTATTTCACGGCGCTCACCATCGGAGGTGTGTTGCAGGGCTTAGCCATGCTGGATGCCAGCAAGCCATTTATTGACTCCGTGATCGTGACCCGCCCCTGGCTGATCGGCCGCTCCATCGGCGGCGGCATGATGACGTTAGGGCACGTGGTGTTTGCGGTGCATGTGCTGGCCATGGTGTTCAAGTTAGGCCCCAAGCGGCATACCCAAGCTCTATTCTGGCGCGATGCGATGCCGCCGGGTCTGGCACCGAATCTGGCTGTGCAGCCGCTCCAACAAGAAGGGGCCGCATCATGAACCTGATGAACAGTGAAGATTTGCTGGTCGGGGCCTCTTTCATGATGGGGCTGACCATCACGGTACTGATCGTGATTCCGTATACGGAAGTCAGTGACCTGCGCCCGCCAGACAAACTCAAACCGTACTCGGAACAAGCCCAACGTGGGCGTGAAATTTATCTGCAAAACGAGTGCATGGCTTGCCATTCTCAACAGCCGCGCAGCCTTAGTCAGGCGCCTGACTTCAAGCGTGGCTGGGGTAGGGCGCCGATTGCCGCGGACTATTACTACGATCGCCCGGTGTTACTGGGCACGATGCGCACCGGGCCGGACCTCTTCAATATTGCTGCGCGGCAACCCAGCGTGGACTGGCATCTTGGGCACCTGTATCAGCCTCGGGCTTATGTCAAAGACAGCATCATGCCCAGCTATCGCTTCCTGTTTGTGATCAAGTCCAAAGCCGCGCCGGGCGACAAGGTTGTTCAGTTGCCACCCGCATGGCGGCCGGCTTCGGGTGTGGTGGTGGCGACACCCAAAGCGCTCGACCTGGTGGCCTACTTGTTGTCGCTGGATCACACCTATCCCATCGATAACGCGCCCGTGTTGCCGCCGGTAGCCTCTGCGCCGGCAACGGCAGGGCAGTCATAAATCAGGGAGTGTTCCGATGAGTCAGCAAGAAAGCGATGCCGTGCAGCAGCGGCGCGAAAACCCCGATCCCAACGAGCAGGTCAAGCCATTGCCGTTTGCCATCATGCTGGTGATTGCGGCCCTGTTTACCTTTGGCGTCGTTTATATCGCCGAAACACCGCTAAATCTGCCTGGTACATGGGGAGATCAGCGGGTCCTGGCGGATATGGCCGCGCCGGCAAAAAGCGCGACAGCGGATGGGGCTGCGTTGTTTGCGGCCAATTGCGTTGCATGTCACCAGGCCACGGGTTTGGGTGTGCCCGGTGCATTTCCGCCGTTGGCGGGGTCCGAATATCTCAACGGCAAGCCGGATGTCACCGTTCAAATTCTGCTGCATGGCATAAAGGGCAGCATTACGGTCAAGGGCAACACATTCAACGGCGAGATGCCCAACTTTGGCGCCAAGTTTTCTGATGCCGAAATTGCCGCCGTGGCCACCCACGTGAGAAGTCAGTGGGGCAATAAAGGTGTGGCGATAGACACGGCTGCAGTCGCGAAAGGCCGTGATCTAACCAAGGCTCAAACCACACCATGGAATGGTGGGCAAGATCTTGAAAAATATCGCTGACGGGATCAATGGCAGCCTCGGGCCTACGATCACGTTGACCTGCTGCCTGTTGTTATTTGCATTGGTCACAACCGCTCTACTGACGCGCGGCTTTGAAGGCTGGACGACGGAGATGTTGCGCCGGCAGGCCATCATGGACCATCCCTTGCCACTACCTTCACTGCAGATCATGGATGAAACAGGCAAGCGGCAGCGGCTTGATCAGTATGTGCGTCTGGATGGACGTGTGGTACTGATCGACTTTATCTATACCCGCTGCAATAGCATTTGTACCGTGCTTGGGGAGCAATTTCAGCAGGCGCAAACCCACATCGAGCAACATGGACTGCAGCAAAAAGTCAGGCTGTTAAGCATTAGCTTTGACGCGCAGCACGATACCCCAGCCGTTCTGGCGAGTTATGCCAGCCGTATGCATGCCGATCCAGCGGTTTGGCATTTTGCGACGGTGACTGACCGCGCCAGCCTGGATCTTTTGCTCAGGCAGTTCGGCATCGTGGTCATTCCCGATGGCTACGGCGGGTTTATCCACAATGCAGCCATTCATGTGGTCGACCGCAATGCCCGGCTTGAACATATCTACGACCTCGATGATTTTGATATGGCGCTGGCCCATGCACTGGACCTGTACACATGAAGGTCTATGATCTGCGGCGTGCAATCCGGCGTTATCGCGTGGCACTGTTGATTGGTGCACTGATTGGTGCGCTTTGGGGTAGCCGGCACACGGTTGAATCCCGAATGTGGCTACATATGCTCGGGCAGTTCCCTGTGCTGGTATTGGGTGGAGTTTGGCTGGGCGCCAGGTTGCCACTTCCCTGGCAGCGCAAGGCGGCTCTTGTTAACCGATTTGGCTTAAGCGGACTTGTTTTTGCATCGCTCGTGACAGCGTTCTGGATGATCCCGGCGGCGCTGGATCAGGCCGTAGCCCAAATGGAAGTCGATACCCTGAAAATGCTGGCGCTGGTGGCCGCCGGGCTTGCACTACAGCAGTCCTGGCATGTCAGCGGACGTGCTTTGCAGGCATACTTTCTGATCACCTGGAGCATGATGACGGTGACCATTGGACTGATCTTTCAGGACCCCTCTGCGCGGCTGTGTAATTACTATCGGCTTGATGACCAACAGATAGCGGGATATGGCCTTGTTTTTGTGGGGGCGATGATCGTTGCCATCTGGTTTTGGCAGGTGGTTGCAGATACAGCCCGCGCCAAAGACAACGGGCTTGATCAGGTGATCGGCAAATAAAAGCACCGCAAAGAGCCGCTGGGGAATGACCTGGCAGCAGTCCGATGTTTTCTCACCTCGACCCAAATTTCGGCTCGGATACCCCGCCCGGGCACGATTGGCCCGGCGGGGCATTCCCGTACTGTTACAGTTGGCTCATCCCACCATCAACGATGATTTCAGTGCCAACAATGAATGCCGATTCCGGGGCACTCAAGTGCAGAACGGTGGAGGCCAGCTCTTCCGGCGTACCAAAGCGCCCCAGCGGAATCTGACCGCGGATGCTCTCGGCCACGGCGGTGAGCGTATCGGAGTCCATGCCCAGTTTGCCGTACAGCGGGGTGGCAACCGGGCCCGGGCTTACCACGTTGACACGCACACCTTGTGGGAGCAATTCAGCACTTAAGGTTTTAGCCAGCGACACCAGTGCGGCTTTGCTTGCGGCATAGATGGCAGTGTTGGGCATGCCAATATGCGCGTTGATCGAACCATTCAGTACGATGGCTGCGCCACGGTTAAGCAACGGCGCAACGGCCTGGATCTGGAAGAAGGGGCCTTTGACGTTGATGCCAAAAGCCGCATCAAAGAAGTCTTCAGTTACATCTGCCAGGCCGGCAAATTTGGCGATGCCCGCGTTGATGAATACGGCATCAAGACGGAGGTTGCGGCTCGCAAGGCTTTGGCCCAGAGCTTTGGCATCAGCCAGACTTTGCGAGTCCGCACGGATGGCAATGGCTTTGCTGCCGATTGCGGCCACAGCTGTAGCCAATGTGGCGTCGTCGCGCCCGGTAATGACAACTTGCGCGCCTTCCTTGGCGTAGGCTTGAGCGGTTGCGAGACCGATGCCGCTGCTGCCACCGGTAACCAGAACAGTTTTGCCTTCAAAACGTTGCATGATACGTCTCCAGATATAAATGTAGGTAGAAAAACAGCCAGGTCTCGTTTTGACCTTGAAGCTATTGTGCAACCCGGCCTGTTCGGTGCCGTGCCATGAATCAAATCAGGTCGTGCGAAAATTTCGAATGATTTAGGATGGGTTGTTCAGCCTGCAGCGCCTGCAGAGGCGAGAGTTGCACTGCCAAAGGGGGGCAGGAGACGGGCGTGTTTGTCTGAGTAGTTGCGTGCGGTCGAAACGAGACCACGTGCGAGCGCAATCGACGCCGCCTCGGTACGAGAGTTGGCTCGCAATTTGCCAAGGATGGCGCCAACATGGGTTTTGACGGTGCCCACGGAAATGCCTAGCGTTTCAGCAATGTCCTGGTTTCCGGCACCACGTGAAATTTGCTCAAGGACAGACATTTCGCGGGGGGTGAGCGCCTCATGCCCCAAGGTGTTCACCAGATTTTGTGAAACGGCATTGCAGACATAAATGCCCTGGTCCACCAAACGGTGGATCGCGACCCGGAGTTCGTCCGCCGTGGCGCCATACAGCATGTAACCGTGAACGCCCACGTTCATGGCCCGACGGACATCCCACTCCAGATCTCGTGAGGTCAACACCATGACGCGCGGTGCATAAGCTGGGTAGTGCGAAACCCCCTTTTGCCGCTCGACGAATTCCAGTGCGAAGTCGTAGTCCGCAACGATGACGTCACTGACGCCAGGCTCGAACTGGTTAATCGGCAAACGCGGACGGATGCGGTATTTGAATTCGGCAAACCGGGTCATGACTTCACCCAGTCCAAGGCTGATCAATTGATCGGCGTGAACAATATCAATATTGATGTTTGATCGTGTATCCATGGAACTAACCCTCCGGCATTTGAAGAAACGGACTAACCACCCAGGGGCTGAGGACCAGCCGCCTGCAGTGCAGGTGATTAAAGTCTAAGCACCGGCATCCCTGTCATCTGGATCGTAAATGCCATTCGGCTGCGGTAAGTTGGGCTGATCGTGCCATGTCGCTTTAATGACGTTCCAAGCGGCCTTTTTTATGTCAAAGTCATGATCAGAGGCGCGCAACCCATGGCATGACGTACCGAAATACTGCGATTGGTGCACGGATTTCTCTATCTAAAGTCCGGGTTGATGCCACTGGGTGATAGGGCTGCGGCTAACATGGAAGGCTAGGGTTTTAATGACTTCAGTTGTCGTTCAAATTTATGCGAATGGCATAAATTGCCATCGGCCTTGGGCAGAAAATTTCGAGAGAGATGGGTCCACATGGAAAATACCGGCCAATCAGTGAGCTCATGGTCCGCCGTTGACCTGCCTTTGGCTGATCGCTTTGATCAATATGCCGAGACCATGGCCAAGGCAATGACCCCTTTGCGGGTGGTGCATTGCCCTACGGAAGCGTTTGAACTGGATATGCGCTGGGCCGACCTGGCGGGAAATACCGTCTTTAATGTGCACGGTTGCCCGCATGCCTCGGTCCGGTCAGTCCTCGACATAGAACGCAGTGAAGAGAGGGTTTTTCATCTCTTGGTGAACCGCGTTGGCGAAATGCATTTCGACAACGTGAACCGGTTTGTGACCCGTGCCGATGACGCGCTCTTTTACGACTCCCGAACCAGAATGACGCTGGATACACCCGCGACCTTCGAGATCGTCAATCTGCGCCTGACCGAAGACTTCGTCGGCAAATGGGTCTCCGATCCTGACGTTTTGCTGGGCAGCCGTATCGATTCAAAAGCAGGCTGGGGTGCTGCCCTGTGTGCGTTTGCCGGTCAGCTCACGCCAGAATTTGTGGTGCGTCCACCGTTCTCGCAAGAGTTGATCGTTGACCAGCTTGGCGCATTACTCGCCTTGGCAGCATCTCATTTTGATGGGGCTGCCCATTACGCAGCAGCGCCGGGGCTGCGCCCGCGAATTCACGACTGCATCAGGATGCGTTGCTCAGAAGTGCGTCTGGTCGCGAGCGATGTGGCTACAGCACTCAATATTTCTCCGCGCAGTCTGCACCGTGCGCTGGCGGCGCATGGCGAGACCTTCGCGGCGGTGTTGATGGCGGCGCGTATCGCGGTCGCAAGACGGATGCTGATTTCTAGACTCTACGACAAGCTCAACGCCGGCGAGATTGGTAAACGTTCGGGCTTTGCCGACGCCTCCCATTTTGCGCGCGTCTTCAAAAAGCACATTGGGCTGAGCCCTACGGAATTGCGCGCTGCTTCGCGCAAATAAGCCAAAACAGTCCAGTTTTTGACGGAAGAAAATGATGGATACCCCTATTCGCCAGATTCAGAAGTGGGCCTCTTCCCAGATTCCCGCCCAAGAGCGCTTTGGTTGTTTTGCCGAGGTCATGGCGAAATCATTCACGCCGCTGAAAGTGGACAGCTGCATGCGGAATGAATTTGACATCACCGTGACCTGGACCGATTTCGGGACTAACTCCGCATTTCGCCTGGCCGCTTGCGAACATGTCTCGGCCAGGGGAAAGCGTGAAATCGCGCAAAGCGAAGAGCGGGTGTTTCATCTGTTTGTGAACCTGAACTCCCGCATCCATTTCACGCACCTGAACAAACTGACCGCGACGCCAGGCGATGCTCTTTTCTACGACTCCAGGATTGACATGCGGCTTGAATTGCCCGAGGTGTCGGATGTCGTGAACCTCAAGTTATCTGAAATATTCGTCAAACAATGGGTGGCCCGACCGTCTGTGCTGCTGGGGCGTCGTATCGATTCACGCTTTGGCTGGGGCAAGGCCTTGTGCGCGTTTGCCGCGCAATTGACGCCTCAGGCCATCCAGCGCTCCCCCGTGCCGCGAGACGTCATTTCTGATCAATTGGGGGCGTTGCTGGCGTTGACCGCGGGCGAGCTGGACACCACGACCGAACCCCCATCCCGACCTGAAATCAGCTTGTGCGACAAAATACGCGATTGTGTCGCCCAGCACTGCGTCAATCCGGCGCTGGTTGCCACCGAAATAGCTCAGGCTTTGAATATTTCGCCCCGAACGCTGCATCGGGCGCTAGCCGGCCGGGGAGAGACTTTCGGCAATTTATTGATGTCGTCGCGGGTGGACGTTGCCCTGCGCATGCTGACATCCCCCTCGTTCAAACGACTGACCACTGCAGAAATCGGCAGACGCGCTGGTTTCACGGACGCCTCCCATTTCGGCAGGGTGTTCCGCAAACACGTGGGGACGACACCGGCCCAGGTCCGGCAGGTGCAAGGCACACGATCCGATGCCTGATGGCACATACAAGCCATGTCTTTTGACAGGCTGGCAGGCAACGGCCATCTAGCGCCCGCGCCGGGAGATAGCATAAGCGTGGGGGACTGGCTGCTCTGACTGGCCACCTCAGGTAACTTCACAAAAACGGCAATGGTGCATCACATGGCAACGGACAATCACGAAAAACACCCCGTCATCCAGGTCTGGTCTACGAATGAAGTTCCTCGCCCGCAGCGCTTTGACTATTGGGCGAATGCCCTGAGTCTTGCGCTGACGCCTATGAGTGTCGATAGCACCAACGAGCGCGACTTTTCTGCGCAGCTGACTGCGACGTCACTCGGGCCGATTTCTGTGACCCGCTGCAAAGGCACATCTCACAATAGTCACCGGGCGCGCCGCGAGTTGAGCTATAGCCAGGAACACAGCTATCACTTGCTGGTCAGCGTGCAAAACAATTGGGGACTGGTGCATCGCGGGCATCATTTGCTGACGCCCGGAGACGTGGTATTGACCGACTCGCAAGTTGCGCACGACATCGAGATTAATACCCGCTTTGACATCGTCAATCTGAAATTGCCGGTGGATTGGGTCAATGCCTGGCTACCAGATCCCAGCCTGCTGGTGGGACGGCCCATTTCCAGGGGCGAGGGTTGGGGGCAGACCTTGTCGAGTGTGTTGAGCTGCCTGTCTCCGGAGTTTGTGGCCTCCGCCCCGGTACCGCACTCGGTGCTGGCCGATCAGATTGGTGCATTGCTGGCCATGAACTCAGGTGATGTAAATCCGCCCAAGGCGGCCGATCGGGCACTGCGTGACACGGTGCATGACTGTATTGTGCAGCGGTGTAGCGAGCCCATGCTGACCGCCAGCGACATTGCGGCGTTCCTGAGCGTCTCCGAGAGCGATCTGCATGCGGCCCTGTCCGCGTTTTCTGAGACCTTTGCAACCAGCCTGCTGGCGGCGAGGATAGACCTGGCCACCCAGTTACTGACTTCGCCTGTTTGGGCGCGGCTGACTGAAACCGAGATCGGCCGGCAAGCGGGTTTTGTGGATATGGCGCATTTTGAGCGCGCCTGCTTGCGCTGTAACGGGCGTACTCCGGCCCAAATGCGCGGGCCCCGTTCCCGGCAATAATCTCCGGAGGCCATGCTAACTGGGGCTGCCGGAGACGGGTTTTTATTGGTGCCCCCGGCATCCGGTCTATCTCGATGGTGATAGCTGCAACGCAGACTGACTGTTGATCCGGGGTTGCCCATGGCGGCGTAGTTTTCCTGTGGTGGAGCATTGATGCCAGCCTGTTTTGGCAAACAGTTCCTGCCTAAACCACAAGGAGAAACGCCATGTTAAGCACCATGTTTTACGCAAAAAATCTCCCGAACTGGGAGCGCATTCTGCGCGTGATTGCCGGCCTCGTTGTTGCAGTGCTGGCTGTTTACTACTGGCCGGGAATGATTGGCTGGATTGTCGCCATTTCTGCACTGGGAATCGTGGCCACCGGCCTGGTTGGTTTTTGTCCCATGTGTGCCATGGCAGGTCGCCGATTGGCTAAGGCTGCCGCAAAGAAGTGAGTGCTTGCGCCGTGCTAGACCAGCATGTGCAATCTTTTCGCACATGCTGGCTCATCCCGTGAAACGGCACGGCGATCTGACGGGGGCAATATCAAACCGTCAAGACTTCCACGGAAGACAAATCATGGCTCACTCTATTCAACGCTTGCTGGCACTCGTTGCGTTTGCCCTGGTTCTGGCGGGCGCGCAGGCAGCCGAACAGGTCGAACAACATACCCGTAGCGTCGAGGGTGTGCCCATCCACTATCTGCAAACAGGTTCGGGCAACGGCACGCCGGTTGTACTGCTGCACGGCTATGCCGAAGAAAGTGATATGTGGATTCCACTGATGCAGCAACTCGCGCCCCAACGAGTCGTCATCGCGCCGGATTTACCGGGCGCGGGGCAAAGTGGATTTTTGCCGGCCTACACCAAGGTGGCCATGGCCCAGTCCATCCACGCGCTGGTTCAGCAACTGGGCTACAAAAAAGTCAAAATCGTTGGGCATGACATCGGCCTGATGGTGGCCTACGCCTATGCTGCGCAGTATCCGGATGACACCGACAGCGTAGTGCTGATGGAGTCTTTCTTGCCGGGAGTAGGAGATTGGTACAAAACCTGGCAGCGGCAGGACAAATGGCATTTCCACTTTTACGGCGATACCGCAGAAAAACTCACTGCAGGCCGCGAGCGCATCTATCTTGATCATTTCTGGAATGATTTTGCTGCGGATCCACAACACGCTGTGCCAGAACATACGCGCGAGCAATGGACGGCCGTTTACGCAAAACCAGGCCGGATGCATGCGGGTTTTGAGTGGTTTCACGCATTTGAACTGGATGCGAAAGACTTTGGCGAGCTCTCAAAAACGCCGCTGACCATGCCGCTCCTGACGGTAGCCGGTGAAAAATCCGCTGGGGTGTTTCTGATCGGGCAGGGCAAATTGATCGACCCCAACGCCCAAGGCATTGTCATCCCCGGTGTGGGCCATTGGCTGATGGAAGAGGCACCACAACAAACCATGACGATATTGACCGCATTTATCAATGACCCAGCCTCGGTTCAAGGTATTGCAAACCGATAACACCAGACGTCTTATGCCAACCATTGGAGTCCTTCAAATGCCCAAAGAAACCAGAACCGCCATCGTGACCGGAGCCTCGCAAGGGATTGGCGCTGCGCTGGCCATCCGCCTTGCCACTGATGGTTTTCAGGTGGTGGTCAACTACGCGAATAGCCGCGAAGGAGCCGAAAAGGTGGTCGCGGCCATCGAGGCTGCAGGCGGTGTTGCAAAGGCCATTCAAGCAAACGTGGCAAACCCCGCCGCGGTCGTCAGCCTCTTTGATTTTGCGGAAGCCGAGTTTGGGCCGGTTGATGTGCTGGTGAACAATGCGGGCGTTGCCAAAATGGCGCCATTGGCTGAAGTGAGCGATGAGGACTTCCAGCAATTGATGGCAGTCAATGTGACGGGCACTTTCAACGGTATGCGCGAGGGGGCTCGCCGTGTGCGCGATGGCGGCCGGATTATCAATTTCTCAACCAGCCTGATCGGGAATTACGCGCCAGGTGGTGGTGTTTACGCGGCAACCAAGGCCGCAGTGGAAGCGATGACTCACACCCTTGCAAAAGAACTGGGTTCCCGCCGAGTAACGGTGAATGCCGTGGCGCCCGGCCCGGTCGCAACCGACATGTTTTTCAATAGCAGGTCTGCTGAAGCGGCCAAGAGCGCGATTACCGCCATTCCGCTGGGCAGGCTTGGGGAGCCGGAGGACATCGCGAACATCGTGTCTTTTCTGGCTGGCCCGGAAAGTGAATGGATCAATGGGCAGGTGATCAAGGCGAACGGCGGCCGCAACTAAACCCTGTGCACAGGTGGAGAGGAGGGGTCGGATCGCGCGTTTACGCCAATATCCAGCCCCTCTTGGCGCGGCACACCTCTTCAGTCGTTCACTAGCAGTCTGCCTAGCGCCATAAGTTGGTACGGCTCAGCTCCAGCACTTGCCCAGCCCGGCCGTCCAGAATGGCGCGGGCGACATACAGGCTGAACCCGCGCGCTTGGGAGAAAGTTACTTTGGGTGGCATGGCTAGCTCTTGCCGGTTGGTGACCACGTCGATCAGTGCCGGACCATCGTGGGCAAAAGCGCGCTCCAGTGCGGCATCCAGATCGGCCGGGTCTTCTACCCGTTGCCCATACAAGCCCATGGCAGTGACCACGGCCCCAAAATCCGGGTTAACCAGTTCGGTGGCCGTTTCCAGGAAGCCGGCGGCTTTCATTTCCAGCTCCACAAAGCCCAGCGCGCCGTTGTTGAACACTACAATCTTCACTGGCAGCTTTTCCTGCACGGCGGTGATCAGATCTCCCATCAACATCGTCAGGCCGCCATCTCCGCATAGCGCCACTACCTGGCGTTGTGGCGCAGCCGCTTTGGCACCCAGCGCTTGCGCCAGCGCGTTGGCCATTGAGCCGTGATTGAACGAGCCAATTAGCCGGCGCTGGCCATTCATTTTGAGATAGCGTGCCGCCCAGAGCGTGGGCGTGCCGACATCGGCAGTAAAGATGGCATCCGGCGCGGCCAGTTCGCTGACCCGCTGTGCTAGGTATTGCGGGTGAATTGGTTTGCGTCCAGCGTGGCCCACGGCCAGTTCATCCAGTTCTTTGCGGGTTTTGGTGTAATGCGCCAGCGCGCGATCCAGATGCGTACTATCACTACGCGGCGCCAATGTTGGTAATAACGCGCGGATGGTCTCGCCCACATCCCCCACAACGCCCAACGCCAGTGGATGCCGCAAGCCGAGGCGTTCGCCGGCCAGATCGACCTGGATGACTTTGGCGTCTTGCGGATAGAACTGCCGGTAGGGAAAGCTGCTGCCCAGTACCAGCAAGGTGTCGCAGCTTTCCATGGCGTAATAGCCACTGGCAAAGCCAATCAAACCCGTCATGCCCACATCGTACGGGTTGTCGTATTCGATATATTCCTTGCCCCGCAGCGCATGTACCACCGGCGCTTGCAGTGCTTGGGCCAGTTTCACGACCTCATCATGGGCGCCAGCGCAACCCGCGCCACACAAGAGGGTGATGTTTTTACCGGCGTTGAGTAACGCTGCCAGGTGTGCCAGTTCGGCCTGTGCGGGTAACACGCGCGGCCTGGCCTGGCGCGGCCAGGTTGGGTCCGGCGCATCGGTTGCCGCGCTCAGCGCCACATCGCCCGACAGCACCAGTACGGCGACGCCTTTATGCGTCAGCGCCGCCTGAATGGCCGTGCCCAGCATGCGCGGCAATTGCTCTGGCGTGGCGACGAGTTCGCAGTACACGCTGCATTCCTTGAACAGGATCTGCGGGTGGGTTTCCTGGAAATAATCGCTGCCCACTTCACCACTGGGGATGTGGGCGGCAATCGCCAGCACCGGCACGTGGTTGCGCTGGCAATCAAACAAACCATTGATCAGGTGCAGATTGCCCGGCCCGCAACTGCCGGCGCATACCGCCAGACCTTCTGTGATCACCGCCGCTGCACCCGCTGCAAATGCGGCGACCTCTTCATGCCGGGTGTGGACCCAGCGCATGTCCGGTTTACGGCGGATAGCGTCGGTAATGCCGTTGAGCGAATCCCCGGCGACGCCAAAAATCTGTGAGACACCCAGCGCTTCGAGCGTGTCGATGAGTACGTCTGCAACCAGTCTGGCCATGTAAGAGCGTCCTTGTGATGGGGAAGTACTCGATCTGCGTCGTTCAAAGGGCCGTTTCATCTGGCGGCGGGCATACTTGCCCATCCCGAGTGCTGGCCGATGCCCCTGAAACAGGCCGGAACCATCGACAGCATCAGGCGGGATCAATCATGCTGCTGACCCGGGTCTGCAGCCTTCGCCCTAGACTTGCTTGTTTTAGGTGAATGGCGTCAGTTGCGCCAGTAGTTGTTGGCCGCGGCGATCGTCGCAAACTCGGTGGCTACGATCTGACAGGTCTGCAACAGCATCCCCGCGTTCTGGCTGTAGATTTCACGCAGATCTTCGCGGATGGCCGCATCCGGCTGGGTTGCCTTGACGATTAACCGCGCCATCTTCATGGCCAGAGCGCGACCTTCTTCGGGTGTGGGGACGATCAACGAATTGCTGGGAATCAGATCAGATGACATGAGGAACTCCGTAGATGATAGGGGCGCTTCATCGCAAAGTGGATGCCTCATTATCTGGCCCGAGCCCAAGTGTCGGAACCCATCTGAAGTCGTAGTCCGGACTATGCACTGGACGTGGGTGCACTTACCAGCCAGACAGTGTTTAAAAAGCATAAAGCCCGATCAAATGATCGGGCTTTATGCTTTTGGGCCTGTTAAGACAGAGATTGGTGTGACGATTGCAAAATGCCTACATGGTGCCTACATGAGGTCATAGCAACAAAAAGAAAACCGGGCAGAAGCCCGGTTTTCCTTGCAATCAACCAACCTTTAAGTTCGGATTAGAAATCCGAACGGAAGCCGGTCAGCACGGTGAAGTCGGTTTGGCCGTTCTTGGCAACCAGCGAGCCAGAGTTGTTCTGGAACGCCAATTGATAGCCACCCTTCGCACCGCTGTTCTTCAGACCAACAGCGGAGGTGTACCAGCGGGTTTGCTTGGACAGGTAGTAAACGCTGGACAGGGAGTACTGTTGACCTGTCAGGTCGTCAACTGCCAGAACCTTGTTGGCGCGGCTGTACAGAGCTTGCAGTTCAAACTTCGGGCTGAACCAGTAGTTACCGGTAACCAGGTAGTTGTTCCAGCTCAGCGTGCCGTTGCCCAGACCAGCAATGGTAGCGTTGGTGTCGGTAGAGATGCGTTCCCAACCCAGACCCAGACCCAGACCGAAGTCGAAGTTGTAGCTGGCAGCCAGTTCGATACCGTCAGTCTTCGCACCGTCGGTCACGTTGTAGGTGGTGACAGGCGGAGTAGCGGTGTTGGTGGTGCCAGTGGTGTCAGCGGTCGGAACGCCACTCAGCTGAATGAACGAGCGGTTCTTGGCGTACTGGTAAACAGCAGCAGCGTTGAAGCCACCGTAGTTATACAGAGCGCCGATGCCGTAGATCGGAGCCGAACCAGCTGCGGTCGGGGAACCATCCAGACCAACGTTGGCGCGAACCTGGAAACCACCCCAAACTGGCGATTCGTATGCCAGGTTGTCGTTCAGACGGGTTTGCAGTTGACCCCAAGTACCCTTGTTGCCCTTGAAGTCGGTGCTGTCGAGGAAATCGTCGTACAGCGCGGACATCTTCGAAGCAGTGAAGACGTTCTTGTAGGTGCTGTCGTAGTTACCAGCGCGGAAGGTACCGAAATCAGTGCCGGTGAAACCGATGAAGGTGTTACGGCCGCCCCAGGTGCCGCCGCCGAAAGCCTTCGGCTTGGTACCGTTCTGGTCAGCAGAAGCCGGTGCAGCACCGATACCAGTTTCAACTTGCCAAATGGTCGCCCAGCCGGCGTTGTCCCACTTGTCCACGCCCTTGAAACCAATGCGGGAGGAGGAGTCAACGATACGGGTAGCACCAGCGTTCGTCGGGGAAACGCCGTAGTGGTCGCCGAAGTGATCGTATTCAACGTCAGCACGGATAGAACCGTAGATGGTCACGTCGGCCAGAGCCAACGGGGTAACGAAAGCAGCAGCCAGAGCTGCAACCATGATTTTTTTCATTTGGACTATCTCCGTTTGCGGATAACAATGCAGAAGCTTGCGCCTCTACAACTTTGAAACCGAGGCTGGCGGAACCAGCGCGAAGCCGATTTGCCTTTGCCGGATTACGACGAATGCTTCGTGAGACCCATGGTTTCGTTTTGACTGGGTTGTTCGATCATTCGAATCGAATCGTCTTCTTCTGAAACCGGCGCCAGTCTAGGACCGTATGATGACAGAAATATGACATTTATAGGCCTGCAAACGCTTTAAAAAGATAGTGATATTCCAAAAATGGTGTGTTTGCCCCCAAAATAGGTCGAATATTGGGGATAACCACTAAGAAAAGGTCTGTTTTTTTATCGTTGTTGTTGTGAAAAAACAACTACAAAAAGTAATGATGACACGATGCAACAGATCAACTGTGCCTAAAAAACCACTTTTCGGTTCCATGTAATTGGCCCTTGCCTAGCGCTAAACCCTTTTCAGCCAGATAAATACATCTTTGTACGAAAAAAATGACCCGGTTTGGCTATTTCGGGTCATGTTCTGGTTATTGCCTTGTGGCAGACGAACGTTTAAAAAAAGCTTGCCAGCGGTTGATTTTTTCTGATTGAAATTTTATGGCCAGATCTTTTTGCAGAAAAACCGGCTAAAAAACCGCGCAATTTAATTTGTTCGTTCAGGCAAAAAGTTGTGCCAATGCCACGCCGGGTTGATCGGCGCGCATAAAGGCTTCGCCAACGAGGAAGGTGTGGACGTTGTGATCACGCATGAGCTTGACGTCGTCTGCCTTGAGAATGCCACTTTCTGTCACGGCAATGCGGTTGGCGCCAATGCGTGGCAGCAGATCAAGCGTGGTCTGCAGGCTGACTTCAAAAGTACGCAGGTTGCGATTGTTGACGCCCACCAGCGGGGTGTTCAGTTCCAGCGCCAGATCCAGTTCTTCACCGTTGTGTACTTCCACCAGTACCGCCATGCCCAGCGCGTGGGCAGTGGCTTCCAGGTCTTTCATCTGCGCCAGTTCAAGTTCGGCTGCGATCAGCAAAATGCAATCGGCGCCCCAGGCACGGGCTTCAAACACCTGGTATTCATCAATCATGAAATCTTTGCGCAGCGCGGGCAGGGCACATGCGGCACGCGCGGCTTTCAGGTAATCAGCATGACCCTGGAAATACTGCACGTCGGTCAATACTGAAAGGCAGGCCGCGCCATGTTCTGCATAATTTTCGGCAATCGCCGCAGGTTGGAAATCTGCGCGGATTACGCCCTTGGATGGGCTGGCCTTTTTGACTTCCGCAATCACCCCAGCCAGACCGGCCGCGTGTTTTGCACGCAATGCGCCCACGAAATCCCGCACATCTTTGCGGGATTCGGCTTCTTCACGAATCGCCGCAAACGGAATGGCTTTTTTGGCCGCCGCCACTTCTTCAACTTTAGTGGCAATGATTTTTTTCAGAATATCGGACATGTCGGATCAACCTGGAAATTGCTTTGAAAAGCGGATCAGCTCATCAAGTTTGGCGCGGGCTGCGCCACTGGCAATGATATCGCTGGCAAGTTTAAAGCCTTCTTCCAGGCTGTTTACAACATTGGCTGCGTAAATGGCTGCGCCAGCATTCAATACAACGATATCCCGGCATGGGCCTGACTGGTTATCGAGGACGCCTTCAACTTTCGCCCGGGATTCTGCAGCATCACCGGCATGCAGCGCTTTGAGTTCACAGAAGTCAAAACCGTAATCGCGCGGATCAAGGTCGTATTCGGTGATGTTGCCGTCTTTTAATTCGGCAACGCGTGTTTTGTCGCACAAGGTGATTTCATCCAGGCCATCTTTGCCATGCACGACGAGCACATGCTTCGAACCCAGTTCCTTGAGAACACGCACCTGAATGCCAACCAGATCAGGGTGAAAGACGCCCATCAACTGGTGTTCTGCACTCGCAGGATTGGTCAGCGGACCCAGAATGTTGAAAATGGTGCGCACGCCCATTTCCTTGCGCACGGCGGCGACATGTTTCATCGAACTATGGTGGCTGGGGGCAAACATGAAACCGGCGCCCACATTGTCGATACACGCGGCGACTTGTTCTGGATTCAGGTCAAGACGCAGGCCCAGTGCTTCCAGTACATCGGCACTACCACTGCTGGACGAGACCGCGCGGTTCCCGTGCTTGGCTACACGCCCGCCGGCCGCCGCCACGACAAACATGGCCGTCGTAGAAATATTGAAGGTATGCGCCTTGTCGCCACCGGTGCCCACAATGTCGACCAGGTGTGTGCGGTCTGCCACGTGCACCGGTACGGCAAACTCTCGCATCACGGTGGCGGCTGCGGCGATTTCAGAAACGGATTCGACCTTGGTGCGCAGGCCCATCAGCAGGGCTGCAATCTGCACCGCCGGCATCTGGCCGGTCATGATCTGCCGCATCAGATACAGCATTTCGTCGTAGAACAGTTCGTTCTGGTCAATCAGCCGGTTCAGGGCTTCCTGGACAGAGATAGTCATGTTGGGCTTGCCTCAATCAACTCAATATTTATATGAAGTGTGGATGGGTGATCAGGTCGATCAAGCCCATTCCGTGAGGAAGTTTTCCAGCATCTGGTGGCCATGCTCAGTCAAGATGGATTCCGGATGGAACTGCACGCCTTCGATCGGCAAGGTCTTGTGACGCACGCCCATGATTTCGCCATCATCCGTCCACGCAGTGACTTCCAGGCAATCTGGTAGCGTAGCGCGTTCGATGACCAATGAGTGATAGCGGGTGGCGGTAAAAGGCGAGGGCAGGTCTTTGAATACACCTTTGCCGGTGTGCGTGACCAAAGAGGTCTTGCCGTGCATCAGTGTCTGGGCGTGAATGATGTTGCCGCCATACGCCTGACCAATGGACTGGTGACCCAGGCAAACACCCAGGATTGGCAACTTGCCGGCAAAGTGCTGAATGGCCGCAACTGAAATGCCGGCTTCCAACGGCGAACACGGGCCGGGAGAAACAACCAGATATTTGGGCTTGAGGGCCTCGATCTCTTCCAGCGTAATTTCATCGTTACGGTAAACGACGACATCCTGTTTGAGTTCGCCAAAGTACTGGACAAGGTTGTAGGTGAACGAATCGTAGTTGTCGATCATCAGCAGCATGGTGGGTATCTCCGTATTCTGTGCAGGGGTTTCAGGCATCAAGACCGCGTTGAACAAGCTCTGCCGCGCGCAACACGGCGCGGGCCTTGTTCAGCGTTTCCTGCCACTCGCTCTGCGGTACGGAGTCAGCGACGATACCGGCGCCGGCCTGCATGTACAGCGTTTCGTTCTTCACCACGGCGGTACGCAGTGCAATGGCCACGTCCATGTCGCCATTAAAACCCAGGTAACCCACCGCGCCGGCATAAACGCCGCGCTTGGAGGGTTCCAGTTCGTCGATGATTTCCATGGCCCGTACCTTGGGCGCGCCAGATACCGTGCCAGCCGGGAAGGTGGCCTTGAGGACGTCAATGTTCGACAGCCCCGGCTTGAGTTTGCCTTCCACACTCGAGACAATGTGCATGACGTGGGAGTATTTCTCCACCACCATGCGGTCAAGGACCTTCACGCTGCCAGTTTGCGCCACGCGACCGGTATCGTTGCGACCCAGATCCATCAGCATGACGTGTTCGGCGATTTCTTTGGGATCGGCCAGCAATTCTTCGGCCAGCGCCTGATCTTCTTCGCGTGTTTTGCCGCGTGGGCGGGTGCCGGCGATCGGGCGTACGGTGACGGTTTCACCTTCCAGTCTCACGAGAATTTCCGGGGAAGCGCCAACCACGTGCATGTCGCCAAAGTGATAGAAGAACATATATGGCGACGGGTTCAGCGAACGTAATGCGCGATAAAGGCTGAGCGGCGATTCAGAGAACGGCAATTGCATGCGCTGGGACAGCACCACTTGCATGATGTCGCCATCCAGAATGTATTCCTTGGCCTTGCCGATCGCATCCTTGAAGCCGGTTTCGCCAAATTCGGAATTCGGCGTCGTGACGTGTTCAGATGGGCCTTGCAAGGGCATCGGTGCAGGCTCACGCAACTTCATGCGCAGGGACCACAGTCGCGCTTCAGCTTTGTCATACGCTTCGGCTTGGGCCGGGTCTGCGTAGACAACGAGGTAAAGCTTGCCGGAGAGGTTGTCGACCACGGCCAGTTCTTCTGACAGCAGAAGTTGAATGTCTGGTGCACCAATCACATCCGGTTTTTTCACTGCAGCCAGTTTGCGCTCAATGAAACGGATCGTCTCATAGCCAAAATAGCCGACCAGACCACCCATAAAGCGCGGCATGTTAGGCGGGATGGCAGCCTTGTAACGGCTTTGGTAGTCGTGGATAAAATCCAGCGGATTACCGTCGTGCGTTTCAACGACACGGTCATCGTGAATGACTTCGGTATGTTCGCCATTGACCACAAGGCGAGTACGCGCAGGTAAACCAATGAAGGAATAGCGACCAAAGCGCTCGCCACCGACCACGGATTCCAGCAAATAAGAATACGGGCGATTGGCCAGCTTGAGGTAAACAGAAAGCGGCGTGTCCAGGTCGGCAAACAGTTCCAGGACAACGGGGATGCGGTTATAGCCTTGCGCAGCGAGCGCTGCGAATTGTTCACGCGTCAGCATGATTACTCCGAACGAAGGATGGTTTGAGACAATGCGAGGGGCTTGCGGCCGGAATCAGCAGCTACGCCATCGCCATTCAAGCCAGATTTCGTTGGAGTGGAATGCCATTTGAGATTGTGGTCTGCGTCAACAATGAAAGGGAATTTCGGGAATTATCTTGCCGGACTCGCTTGCATTGGTCAACCGGCAGATTTGTGACAGGTGTCGCGCAACCGTGCCCTGCAGGCTGTTCTGATCCGGCAGGCAAGAAAAAATCCGGCCAGAAGTAGCCGGATTTTTCAATGATGACAAAGGCTTGATCAGGGCGCATTGCCGGGCAGCGCTACGCCCTTGGGCCACAGGAGCCAGAGGCGCCCTTGTTGTTTTGTGCGCCCGGCCAGTTCGCCCGCCACATCGCCAGTGCCCCAATAGAGGTCGGCGCGGACCGTACCGGCAATTGCGCCGCCGGTATCTTGTGCTGCCAGTGGCCGATTCAGCGCTTGCTGGTTATCTGGCCGGGTTGACGATAGCCAGAGCATGCTGCCAAGCGGTACCGCCCGAGGGTCGATGGCCGCGCTGTATTCAGCGGTCAGTGGCACGCCCAGCGCCCCCTGCGGGCCTTCACTGGACGTTGGCAGCGTGCGGAAAAACACATAACTGGGATTGCTGGCGAGTAATTCTGGAATGCGCTGAGGATTGGCTGTGGCCCAGCTACGGATAGCCTGCATGCTCACTTCGCCTGATTTTAACTGCCCTTGTTCAATCAGCCAGCGACCAATGGGCTTATAGGGCCGCCCGTTCTGGTCGGCGTACGCAATACGCAGTTGGCTGCCGTCTGGCAAACGCACCCGCCCGGAACCCTGGATTTGCATGAACTGCAGATCCATCGGGTCTTGCAGCCAGGCCAATATCGGGGCGGTGACCCCTTTCTCGCCAATCGCGGCGGCGTCCGGGTAGGGCACCAATTTACGGCCGACCACTTTACCGCGCACGCGTTTGCCTTTGAGTTCAGGGTAGATGTCGTCCAGCGCGACGATGATGAGATCGTCCGGCACGCCATATACCGGAACGGTTGCCGTAGAAGTCTTGCTTTGGCTACCGTTGTAGATGGGTTCGTAGTAACCGGTGATCAGACCATTCTGGCTGCCATCCGGATTCTGCAGCGCCCATGGCTGCAGGCGGCTTTGCAGAAAGCTGCGGATGCTGCCTGCATCTTGCGGCACTTGTGCTGCGTCGGCGCAGACCTGGGACCAGGTCGCGTTACGACTCAGTTTCGCGCAGCCAGCACGCCAGGCGTTGAAGCCACCCAGGACATCGGTGTCACTGGTGTTGGGCAGATCACCCCATTGGGCGGCCTGGTATTTGACAACGGCAGGGGCGGAAGCGGTGGGTGTCTTGCCCGGTTGCGGTTGCTGTACGGGCGGCGTGGTACAAGCGGCCAATAGCACACCCAGGGTAAGGGTGGCCAACAACGCCGCGTTGCGGGCGGTCAAGCTTGAGAGGGTGCGGCTTGCGCCTGCAATGCACGGTTGCGTCATCCGCCGTGGCCTCCTTCGGGCATGTGGGGGTCGAGCCCCTGGCGCAGGGCGGCAAGGCCGGCTTTCTGCAATTCCAGAGTCTTTTCGGTCATCTGCAGCAGGTTGACCTGCATGGTCAGCCATTGTTCGACGGTTTTGAGTTCGGCCAGTTTGCGGTCGATCTCGTCTTCGGTCAGCGGCGGCATGAATGGATTGGGCGCACCGGTAGCTGTGTTCTTCCACATCTGTGCAAAAAAACCGAATGGATCGCCCGGGTTAAATCCGTGCTCACTCATTTTGCCTTCCTCCTGTGTGATCGCCAGCCGCAACGGGCTGCGCTTATATGGTGGTGCAAAACAAAACCGGAACCCGCCTTGTGACGGATTCCGGTTCATTGTGGCAAGCACCGCGCCCTGACGCCAGTATTGGCGTCATTCAAACGCGTGTTTATTGCGCCAGCAGGTTCAGTTCGTTCTCATGCGTTGCTGCTTCGACTGAGGCCAGTGCGGTCATGTTCACTACCCGGCGTACAGATGCCGTTGGCGTAAGGATATGCGCGGTGGCCGGAATGCCCAGCAGGATCGGGCCCACGGTCAGACCATCGCCCGCTGTCATCTTCAACAAATTGAAGGAGATATTGGCGGCATCCAGGTTTGGCATGATCAGCAGGTTGGCGTCGCCCTTGAGTGTGGAGTGCGGGAAGACACGCTGGCGGATTTCGGCAGAAATGGCGGCATCGCCATGCATTTCCCCGTCGATTTCCAGATCCGGCGCACGTTCACGCACAAGCCGCAGTGTTTCCTGCATCTTGCGGGCCGATGGGCTGTCGGACGTACCAAAGCTGGAGTGCGACAGCAACGCCACTTTGGGTGCGATGCCGAAGTTACGCACAGCCTCGGCAGCCATCAGCGTGATATCGGCCAGTTGCTCGGCAGTCGGGTCCTGATTGACGTAGGTATCCGCAATGAAAATGTTGCCGGTGGGCAGCAGCAACGCATTCATGGCGCCCGTGGTGGCACTGCCTTGCTTGGGGCAGAGCACGTTGGTTACGTAGTAGTGGTGCTGATGATAACGACCGGTCAAACCGCAAATCATGGCATCCGCTTCACCGCGCTTGACCATCAGCGCACCAATCAGCGTCGGCTTGCCACGCACTTCCAGTTGCGCCTGTTCTTCCGAGACACCCTTGCGCATCATCAGGCTGTGATAGAGCGTCCAGTATTCACGGTAACGGGGGTCGTGTTCCGGGTTGCACACTTCAAAATCCACGCCTTGCTGCAAACGCAAACCGAGTTGCTCGATGCGCTTGAGAATGATTTTGGGGCGCCCGATCAGGATCGGCACACACAATTTCATATCCACAGCTTCTTGCACGGCGTGCAGTACGCGCTGGTCTTCACCCTCGCAATACACCACACGTTCCTGCTTCTTGCGTGCGGCAGAGAATACCGGGCGCATGAAGAGGTTGGACTTGTACACAAACTGGGTCAGGTCTTCGACATACGCGTGCATGTCGGCAATCGGCCGTTCCGCCACACCGGTATCCATCGCGGCTTGCGCTACGGCTGGTGCAATCTTGATGATCAGGCGCGGATCAAAGGGTTTCGGGATCAGGTATTCCGGGCCAAATTTCAAGCTTTGGCCGCTATAGGCATCGGCCACGACGTCGGACTGCTCGGCGTGTGCCAGGTCGGCAATAGCGGTCACCGCTGCGCGCTTCATTTCTTCGTTGATGGTGGTGGCGCCGACATCCAGCGCACCGCGGAAGATAAAGGGGAAGCACAGTACGTTGTTGACTTGATTGGGGTAGTCAGAACGGCCGGTACAGACAATGGCGTCCGGGCGCACGGCTTTGGCGGCCGGCGACGAGATCTCCGGGTCCGGATTGGCCAGTGCCAGGATCAGCGGCTTGTCTGCCATGCGTTTGACCATTTCTTGCGTCACGACGCCAGGGCCCGACAAGCCCAGGAAAATGTCAGCGTCCGTGATCGCATCACTGACGGTGCGGGCGTCAGTGTCGCGCACGTAACGGGCTTTGGTCTCATCCAGACGCTCGTCGCGGCCAGCGTAGATCACGCCTTTGGAATCACAGACCAGCACGTTTTCGCGCTTCAGGCCCATGCCGACCAGCAAGTCCAGGCAGGCAATGGCCGCTGCGCCCGCGCCAGAACATACCAGTTTGACTTCTTCAATCTTCTTGCCCACATAGCGCAGGCCGTTCTTTACGGCGGCGCCGGTGATGATGGCTGTACCGTGCTGGTCATCGTGAAAAACCGGGATGTTCATGCGTTCGCGCAGTTTGCGCTCAACAATGAAGCACTCTGGGGCTTTGATGTCTTCCAGGTTAATGCCGCCGAATGTGGGCTCGAGCGAGGCAATAATGTCGACCAGTTTGTCAGGGTCGTTTTCAGCAACTTCGATATCGAAGACGTCAATCCCGGCGAACTTCTTGAACAGCACGCCTTTGCCTTCCATCACGGGCTTGCCAGCCAGCGGCCCGATATTGCCCAGGCCAAGTACGGCTGTCCCGTTGGAAATCACCGCGACCAGATTCCCGCGTGCAGTCATGTTGCGGGCTTCTGCCGGGTCTTCCACGATGGCCATACATGCAGAAGCCACGCCTGGGGAATAAGCCAATGCCAGATCACGCTGGCTGGCCAGCGCTTTGGTCGGAACCACCTGAATCTTGCCGGGGCGGGGAAAACGATGATAATCCAGCGCCTTATTCTTCAGTTCATCATCCATGTAGAACTCCGATACCTTTGACTTTGTAGTGATTGAGTTTTGTTGATTTGTGCAAGCGCAATATTTTTACCGGTTCCCTGTGATGCTCCGCGCCTCTTCTCCTGAAAACAAGTCAGGGTTTTGCCGAATAGGGAAAGCGTGCTGGTGCATTGTGGCGGAACCTGTTCCGTGCCTTTTTTCAGGTGGCAAAAACAAACAAGGGGCCGCTGGCCCCTTGTTTAAAACACGCTTAATGCTGTGCGGCAAAGCGGATCGAGACCGCATCATCGCCCAACCAGTTTTTCAGGCTGCCGACCAGATCGTCATGCAGCGTTACGCGCCAGGCGTAGCCCAGCGCCATTTTGCAACTGGCGTTGTCATTGTGATATTCGATCTCCACCTGGCAGGCCCCGCCTGACCAGTTATCGAGTGTCTGCTTCAGCCTGGCTGCGTCCGCGTTACCGTTGAACTTGAGGGTGAGCGCCTGGGCAAACTGGCTACGCGCTTCGGCGATATCCATGACCCCATCGGCAATGACCCGCAGGCCGCCAGAGAACCGGTCTTCACTGATCTTGCCGGGAATAACCAGCAGGGCGTCTTCTGTCAGTTTGGTGCGGTTGGCCTCAAACACTTCTGAATACACCGTAATGTCTTGCTTGGCCCAGCCATCATCGAGCGTAACAAACGCCATCCGCCCACGCTCACCGTTCTTGACGCGCACGCCAATTACAATGCCCGCGACATACTGAATGTCTTTGCGTGGCTGCAGTCGGTCCAGACGCGTCTTGATAAAGGCTTTGACGTCTTTGGCATGGGCATCAAACGGGTGGCCTGAAAGATAAAAACCAATTGCCGGTTTTTCTTCGGCAAGACGTGTTTTGTCATCCCAGGCTGGAACGATAATCCGCTCCACCGTCGGCGCCGCTGCGGGTTCAAAGACATCAAACAGGCTGCCCTGGTTGGCATTTGCCGCGGCGTGTTCAGCCACACTCATGGCTTGCTCAACGTTGGCCAGTAACTGAGCGCGATTGGTGTCGATGGCGTCAAACGCGCCGCCACGAATCAGCGCCTCGAGCACCCGTTTGTTGACTTCCTTCTTGTCGGTGCGCATGCAGAAGTCATAAAGATCGATGTACGGGCCGTTGGCTTCGCGCTCATTCACGATCATGTTGACCGCGCCTTCACCCACGCCCTTGATGGCGCCCAGGGCGTAGCGGATCTGCTTTTTGCCAACCGGGACAAACCGGTACATGCTGGCGTTGACATCCGGTGGCAGGATTTCCAGTTTGTTCTTCTCGACGCAATCGTCGTAGAACACCTTGAGCTGATCGGTGTTATCCAGTTCAGAACTCATGGTCGCAGCCATGAATGCGGCGGTGTGATGCGCCTTCAGCCAGGCTGTGTGGTAAGACACCACCGCATAGGCTGCCGTGTGCGACTTGTTAAAGCCGTACTCGGCGAACTTGGTCATCAAGTCAAACAGGTGCTCGGCCAGTGCCGGGTCATAGCCTTTCTGAGCCGCGCCCTCCGCAATGGTCACGCGGTGCTTGGCCATTTCTTCGGGTTTCTTTTTACCCATGGCCCGGCGCAGCATATCCGCACCACCCAGCGTGTAGCCGCCGATGATCTGCGAAATCTGCATCACCTGTTCTTGATACACGATCACGCCGTAAGTCGGCTCCAGACACTTTTCCAGATCGGGGTGGAAGTAATCCGGGGTTTCCAGGCCTTTTTTACGGTTAATAAACGTATCCACCATGCCAGAGCCCAGCGGGCCCGGCCGGTAAAGTGCCAGCACAGCGATAATGTCTTCAAAACGGTCAGGTGCCAGTTTTTCCAGCAGTCGCTTCATCCCGTCGGATTCAACCTGGAACACCGCGGTAGTGTTGGCATCACGGAAAACCTGATAAGCCGCCTGGTCACCAAAGCCCAGACTCATCAAATCGATGTACTCGCCGGTTTGTTCTTTGATGTACTGCAGCGCGAGTTCGATAATGGTCAGGTTTCGCAAACCCAAAAAGTCGAACTTCACAAGTCCGACCTGTTCTACGTCATCCTTGTCGAGCATGGATACAGGAGAAGCATCAACCCCGCTGGACTGATAAACAGGGCAAAAATCGGTAATCTGGCCAGGTGCAATCAACACGCCGCCGGCGTGCATGCCGATGTTACGAGTCAAGCCTTCCAGCTTCTTGGCCAGCTCCCACAGTTCGATCACTTCTTCTTCGTTTTTGACGCGTTCAGCCAGCTCCGGAACCATCTCGGTGGCATCATCCAGGCTATATTGCTTGCCTGGCGCGGCGGGGATGAGCTTGGAGAGGCCATCCACAAACATGTACGACAGATCCAGTACGCGACCCACGTCGCGCACTACCGCCTTGGCGGCCATGGTGCCGAAGGTGGCGATCTGGCTAACGGCCTCGGCGCCGTATTTGCCGCGCACGTACTCGATCACCCGCCAGCGGTTGTCCTGACAAAAGTCGATATCGAAGTCGGGCATGGATACCCGTTCCGGGTTCAGGAAGCGCTCGAACAGCAGGGCGTATTCGGTCGGGTCAATATCGGTAATGCCCAACGAGTACGCCACCAGTGAACCCGCGCCCGAACCCCGGCCCGGGCCGACCGGGCAGCCGTTGTGCTTGGCCCAGACAATAAAGTCCGCCACGATCAGGAAGTAGCCAGGAAAGCCCATCTGAATGATGGTGTCGGTCTCGAACTTCAGCCGATCTTCATAGCGTGGGCGTTCGGCATCGCGCCTGGCCTGGTCCGGATACAACTGCGCGAGGCGCATTTCCAGGCCTTCTTTGGCCTGATGCACCAGGAAGTCATCCAGCGTCATGCCATCCGGCGTCGGGAACAGCGGAAGGAAGTTCTTGCCCAGCACAATATTGACGTTACAGCGTTGGGCCAGCGTGACAGTGTTGGCCAAGGCCTCGGGCACATCCGCAAACAAAGCCTGCATTTCATCAGGCGTCTTGAAATATTGTTCTTCAGTGAAATTGCGTGGACGGCGCTTGTCCGCCATCACGTAACCTTCAGAAATACACGTGCGGGCTTCGTGCGCTTTGAAGTCGTCCGGGTCCATAAACTGGATCGGGTGTGTGGCGACGACGGGCAGATCCAGTTCAGAAGCAATGTCCAGATGACCCTGCACAGAGGATTCGCACTCTGGGCGACCACTGCGTTGGAGTTCCAGGTAAAACGCACCGGGGAAGTGCGCATGCCACCACTGTGCCAGCTCGATGGCCCCCCCCATATTGCCATTCAGAATGGCTTGACCAATTTCGCCCTGGTGCGCACCGGACAGGCAGAGCAGGCCGCTGTTGTCGCCGCTATCCAGCCATTCTTTTTTCAGTTCGGCACGGCCCCGGTACTGGTTTTCCAGATAGGCCCGGGTGAGTAGTTCGCACAAGCGGCCATAGCCGTCCCGGTTACGGGCGACAAACAGAACACGGGTTGGCTTGTCCCGGTCATCGTGGTTCTCTATCCAGCAATCCAGCGCGACGATGGGTTTTAAACCCGTATTGCGGCAAGCCTTGTATAGCTTGACCATGCCAAACAGGTTCATCAGATCCGAAACGGCTAGCGCGGGCATGCCCAGCTTTTTGGCCTGACTGACCGCATCATCAATGCGGACAATGCCGTCGGTCACGGAGAATTCGGAATGAAGGCGGAGATGGATAAAGGCAGGGGTGTTCATCCGCAAATTCTATCACCGCTAACAAGTGCAAAGGCAGGTGAGCGTAGAACAGTGTGGGCTCACTAACTTGCACTTGTAATAAATTCCAGGTTAAGGTGTTGATTCCTATAGCGGAGTCTTAAGCCTTATGGATGCAAGTGCAGTCAGCAATCAAAGCAGCGCGGTGAGCCAGAGCATGAATCAGCTCAATGCCACGGTGTTGCAGCCAGCCGCTAACGCCAATGCGGTCAACGTCGCCGTCATGAAAAAAGCGAACGACGCGCAAGCTTCTGCGGCTCTCAGTCTTTTGCAGGCGCTGCCGCCTGTGCCGCAATACAACAACCCGTCCAATCTGGGTAATGGCGTGGATGTGAAAGCCTGACGCTCACAAGTCAAACAACTGTTTGATATTGCGTGTAAAAAAACGACCAACGGGTCGTTTTTTTACGTCCTGGCTTTTTCTGGTGCATTGCACAAAATAAGGTTGACATATGAGTTCATTCTGCCAGAATGGCCCTCAAATGTTGCATTGCACAACTACTTAGGAAAAATCATGACGCTTGGTACCAACCGTTTCGCCGAAGAGTTTTCCCGCGCTCAACAAGTCGGGATCGAACAGTCTCTGGGTTTTGCCCGCACCGTCCTGACTGGTACGGAGCGTCTCTGGGCAGTGCAACTGGGTTTTGCCCGTGCGTTATTGTCTGATAACGAACACGCCGCCAAGTCTTTGGCTGGTGCCAAGGATGCCAACGAAGCGCTGGCGGTGCAGCGTGAACTGGTTGAGCCCGTTGCCGAAAAAACCACCGCTGCCTGGCGTGAAGCGGTAGGCATTGCTCATGCAACCCAGAAAGAATTGGGTGAACTGGTGGAAAAGCATCTCAAGCAGACCAGTGAAGAAGTGCTGGCCGGTCTGGATAAGCTGGCTGAACAGTTTCCGGCTGGGGCCGTTGGCGTGAAGAGCCTGCGTCAAGGCGTGGCAACCACGTTTGACGCCTACGACTCTGCAGTCGCCGCGACCCGCAAACAAAGTGAAGAGTGGCTGGCCGCTACGGTGCAGAACATCAACAAGGCCAGCGCTACCGTCGCAGCCAATCGCCGCAAGGCTACCGCCGCCTGACCTGGTTTCTAGCGCATATCTGCCGATTGCGTTAACGGCCCCTCATGGAGGGGCCGTTTTTTATTTGGTTACGGAAAAATCAGGGTTTGGAATTGCCGGCTTGCGCAGCCAGAAACCAGTTGGCTAACTGGCGGGCAGGAGATTCACTGGTGAGCGGATTGAGTAGTAGCGCGCGCTGATCGGCAAACCACGGTTCGAAAGGCTCGGTGTCGATGGCAAGATACTTGCGCGCGTCTTCCTGGAGATGGGTCACGCTGTGGTCAATCAATGCTTGCCAGGATTGCAGATCAAATGAACTGGCGGAGGGTTGTTGCAATGCGTGCAATAGCCACTGCCAAACAGATTCGGATTGAGCCAGCCAGCCGCTGGCAATGCCACTCAGGAAGGCGCCCGCGCCATGACCACCCGCGTGCAGCCAGGCTTTGGGGAGCGGGGGAGCCAGTGCGTCAAGTACCGGTGTAGCAAGGGTAAAATCATCGTGATTGCCGCCCGCAGCAACCATCCATCCCATGGTTTTACCAAACGGATTTTGCAGATTGACGGCCAGATCCACGAGGCGCCAGCCACTCTGACTGGCCGCAGTCAGGTGTTGTTGATAACTGGCCATGCTGCCCGGGTTGATCAACACGAGTGTGCTGTCTGGCGTGGGGGCCTGCGGAAGTGCCATCGGCACTTCTGCAGGGAAAACGGGCAAACCCAGCCCGACCCGTCCCAGACGTTCAAGTACGGCAGAGGCTTGCGCGGCTGGGGTAATCAGGCAGAGCTGGGCGATCATGTTTGCAAAATTAGTTGCTCTGGCAATTGTTCATCAACTGCTTCAGGCCTTCAATGTCTTTAAGTTCAATCAAACGATTCTGAACTCGCAGTAAACCCTGATCCTGAAAGCGTGACAAGGTGCGGCTGACGGTTTCCAGTTTCAGGCCCAGATAGCTACCGATTTCTTCGCGCGTCATGCGTAGATGGAAACTGTGCTGCGAGTAGCCGCGCAATGCAAAGCGCTGCGACAGATTGAGCAGGAATGCAGCAATACGTTCCTCTGCTTTCATGTTGCCCAACAAGAGCATGACGCCATGGTCGCGTACAATTTCGCGACTCATCAAACGGTACATGTGGCGCTGCAAGGACGGAATGCGGCGCGACATGTTTTCCATTTCATTGAATGGCAACTCACACACTTCGCTGTCTTCCAGTGCCACCGCATCGCACGTATGGTGCTCGGTGCTGATCGCATCCATGCCAATCAGTTCGCCATTCATGTGAAAGCCCGTGACCTGCTCGCGTCCATCTTCCGAAACGACGCTGGTCTTGAAAAAGCCCAGGCGCACAGCATAAAGCGAATGAAACGGCTCGCCGGCCCGGTACAGCGCTTCGCCTCGTTTGATAGGGCGACCCTGACTCACAAGCTGGTCGACCTGGCGCATTTCATCAGGAGATAGTCCGACAGGCAGGCACAACTCGCGCAAGCTACAACTGGAGCAGGCATGTCGCAATTGCTTAAGACCGGTTTCACGTAACTGGATAGGTGAGAGCATGGTTGGTTTTTCCACTTGGACTTCAGATAATTGCCTGCAGGCCAGAGCCAAAGTCACGGTTGGGGCTGGTCTGTCAGAAACGGTCGGTCGCTGAGGGCATCTATTAATTACATGTGCGAAGTAGATGCGAGCATCATGCGATTTGCTTTGATCTGTATCAAGTAAATATCTCCAGGGCGGGGGCAAACTGTTTAACCTGAAATTTCAGGGTAGGACAAATGCATACAGCCGCCTTTATCCAGCAAGTCGAGTTCGATCGCCCCCTCGTCGAGCGTTACGATGGCCAGGGGCCTCGCTACACTTCTTATCCCACCGCTGACCGCTTCGGGCCGCTGGGCGCCGCCGCGTACACTGCGACACTGCGGCAGTCACGCGTGGGGGAAATGGATCGGCCGGCTTCGTTGTATTTTCACCTGCCATTTTGCAATACCGTTTGCTACTACTGTGCCTGTAACAAGATCATCACTAAAAATGAAAGCAGGGCAGTTGAATATGTCGAATATCTGAAAAAAGAGATTCGTCTGTTGGCAAATATATTGCCATATACATTGAAGGTTGGCCAGATTCATTTTGGCGGGGGTACACCCACTTTTTTGCCGGAAGAGCAGCTTGCTGATTTGATTTATGAAATCAATAGGAATTTCCATATTTTGCCGAATGGTGAATATTCTATTGAAATTGATCCGCGCAAATTACAGCCGAGCAAAATCAGCTTGCTGGCCGAGGCAGGTTTTAACCGGATGAGTGTCGGGGTGCAGGATTTTGACGAGCGCGTGCAACGCGCCGTCAACCGCGTGCAGAGTGAGGCACAGACCCGATTGGTGATCGACACCGCGCGCAGCCTGGGTTTTCGCTCGGTTAGTATTGATCTGATCTACGGCTTGCCGCTTCAGTCGGCGGAAAGTGTCCTGCGAACAATTGATCGTGTGTTGGCGATCAGGCCGGATCGGCTTGCGCTTTATAATTATGCGCATTTACCTGAAAGATTCAAAACACAGCGTCAAATTGATGCAAGCGCGCTGCCTTCGGCCTCAGAAAAGCTTGATATTCTTCAGTCTTCAATTGAAAGGCTTACTGAGGCTGGATATATCTATATTGGCATGGATCATTTCGCATTGCCTGATGATGATCTGGCGGTAGCGCAACGGCGCGGTACATTGCAGCGAAATTTCCAGGGTTATTCAACCTGGGCGGAATCTGATTTGTTGGCATTTGGTGTGTCTGGCATTGGCAAAGTGGGTGCTGGTTATTTCCAGAATGCCAAGGATATCGACCAGTATTACGCCATGCTCGATCAGGATGAGTTGCCGATCGTCCGCGGCTACGCGTTGAATCGGGATGATCTGCTGCGGCGTTCCGTTATCCAGGGGTTGATGTGCCGGTTCAACCTGGATTTTGCTCAAGTCGAAACGGCCTGGCTGGTAGATTTCAAAAGCTATTTTGCGCCTGAACTTGCCGTGCTGGATGCCATGATGCGAGATGACTTGTTGATCATTTCTGCCGAGGGGATAGAGGTGACGCCCAAAGGGCGCATGCTGATCCGCTCCATTGCCATGGTGTTTGATCGCCACTTGCGTGAGAAAACCACGGCTGCACGTTACTCCCGTCTTGTCTGACCCCTTGAGTCGCCAGGTTTTGCGGTAAGCTGGCCGCTTTGTCGTGCCGCCGCAAGGGTGGCACGGTCTGGCGTGCTTTTCCTGGCGGGATCATCCCTTTGCACGACTTCGACGTTCTTGCATTTTTGTTGGCAGGCTTTCTGGGGGGCGGGCATTGCTTCGGCATGTGCGGCGGTGTGGTGGCCGCATTCAGCCTGCAGCTCCCGCCCGGGCCACGCCTGCGCTACCACCTCGGGTTTAACCTCGGCCGCGTGGCAGGCTACACCCTGATTGGGGCGATGGCTGGCGGACTGGGTGCTTTGCCTCTACTGGTCTCCCTGCAATTTGCCAAGCTGGTGCTGTATGTACTCGCCAATCTCTTGTTGATTGGGGTTGGTTTATATCTGGCTGGCTGGGTTTCCTGGATCGTTCATATCGAGACCGTTGGTCGGCCCGTGTGGCGATTTTTGCAACCCGTTCTTCGTCGTCGCTTACCTGTCCGGCGCTGGCAGGACACGCTGATCGTGGGGGCACTCTGGGGTTGGCTGCCCTGCGGTCTGGTTTATACGGCCAGCTTGTCAGCTTTATCCTCTGGTGGTATTGGGCAAGGGGCCTTGATAATGCTGGCCTTCGGGCTAGGGACCCTGCCCAACCTGCTCCTGATGGGGCAGGCTGCGGGCCAAATTACGCAGTGGTTGAGAAAGCGATTTGTCAGATTATTGGCAGGGTCTGCCTTTATTGCATTTGGCATATATCGCCTGCTTTCAGTGCTGCTATTTAGTCATATGGTGCTTTGAGAGACTATTCAGGGCGGGATAACTCCACTAAAATCTGTCAGCTTAGGCCTTTTGCCTTGTTGAATAGCCCGGAATGCCGCATGCCCACGCCGATACTTGTCGTCGACGATTCATCCATAGCACGCAAGATGCTCATCAAAGCTTTACCCCCCGCTTGGGACGTGGAAATCACGCAGGCCAGCAATGGCAACGAAGCGGTGGCCGCTTATCGCGCGGGCAAGGCCGACGTGATGTTTCTGGATCTGACCATGCCGGATATGGATGGTTATGCCGTTCTGGAAACCCTGCAAAAAGAAGGTTTGAATTCCTTTGTGGTTGTTGTGACTGCAGATGTGCAAACGTTAGCGCGCGAGCGCGTACGTGCCCTGGGTGCCGCAGCCTTCGTTAAAAAGCCGGTTGATCCGGCCAGTATTGAAGCTGTGTTGCGCGAGTACGGAATCAAGCTATGACTGTTATTGCCTTGACGGAAGATCAGCGCGACGCGCTGCAAGAGATCACCAATATTGCAATGGGCCGCGCCGGCGCGCTTCTGGCGCAGTTGATGGGTAGTTTTGTACACCTGTCGGTGCCCGGTATTTCGCTGGCCGATGCCAGCAATATTTCTGGCACCATCGCCCAGACCGTTGGGCGTGAGCTGGCTGTGACTGCCGTACGTCAGTCGTTCTCTGGCACGCTGCGTGGCGAAGCCATGGTGATTTATGACGAGCGTGGCTGCCGTAACCTTGCTGACCTGATGGGTTACGAGGACGAGGTGGGCCAGGCCACCGAGCGTGAACTTTTGCTGGATGTCGGCAACGTGCTGGTAGGCGCCTGTCTGAACGGGATTGCTGATCTGCTGGTGTCGCCGCTGTCCTATTCGCCACCGACCATCATTGCCGAAAACGCAGAGGTTGATCGGCTGATTAATCCGGATCAACTGACCTGGGATTACGCCTTGCTGATCCAGGTGAGATTTACGCTGGAAATCCGCGACTTTACCTGCCACCTGCTTACCTTGATGCCGGAAGAATCGATCTCGCAATTGAAGAAGGCGCTTGATGCGTTCATGGAAAGCATCTGATGCTGGAGACATTGCGCAATTTCATTGTCAGTGAGATCGGCGTAGGTATCTTTGCACTCGATCGGGAATACAACTTGTTGCTGTGGAATCGCTTTATGGCGGATCACAGCGGTATCAGTGCTGAACAGGCGATTGGCCGCAATCTGTTCGAACTGTTTCCCGACCTGCCGCAAAAATGGTTGAGCAAAAAGGTAGACAGCGTATTCATGCTGCACAATTTTGCGTTCACCTCCTGGGAACAGCGCCCGTGGCTATTCCCGTTTCGTCATAACCGTCCGATCACTGGTGGCATTGATTTCATGCAGCAAAACTGCACCTTCATGCCCGTCCGTGAAGCCGATGGCGAAGTGAGTGCGGTCGCCGTCACGGTCAATGACGTGACCGACGTTGCGGTCTACCAGAGCATGCTCAAGCAGGCCATGGCCAAGCTGGAAGAAAGCTCCAGTCGCGATGGGTTGACTGGCGTATATAACCGCCGCTTTACCGAAACCCGTTTGCTGGAAGAAATTGGCAGGGTAGAGCGTTACCAGGCCGAGACCTTCAGCGTCATCCTGCTTGATCTGGATCATTTCAAGCAGATCAACGACACCCATGGCCACCTGGGCGGTGATGAGGTGTTGTGTGAGGTGGTCGCACGGGTGCGCGATGTACTGCGGGATACCGACGTGTTCGGTCGGTACGGGGGTGAAGAATTTCTGCTGATGCTGCCGCAGACTGGCCGTGAAGGTGCGGTCGCTGCGGCTGAGCGCATCCGCAAGGCCATTGCTGCGGCGCCGATCCTGTACAACGAAGTACCGATCCACGCGACCGGCAGCCTGGGCGTGGCGACTTACGAAGTGGGCGCCCCCAAAGTCGAACGCGTCAAGGCACAGGCTGATCTGGCGCTTTATGCCTCCAAGCGTGCCGGCCGCAACCGCGTGACTTTCTATAGCGCGCAAATGGTTGATAAGGAACTGGGCGCGGGCTAAGCCGCGCCGGGTTTCTTCTGGCCCGTTCCTCCTCTTCTTTCCGATGGTTTGAAGCAGACACTGGTGGTGCCCGGTGTTTCGTTGTCTGCAAACGGGACTGTTGCATTTGACCCACGCCGCGGCGCAAAAAATTTTTTGCAAGCGCATGTAACCGGATTCCCGCGCGCATTTTCCTGTCAGATCAAGCAGTTCCGCCATTAGCCATGGACGTGGACGATCAGTTTAGTAATTGAGATAACGTTCATATCGAGAAACGGCCCTCACCTCTGAGCGGGCTCGTCTATAACAGTAAGCGAGAGGGCGCGATGCCTTCCCGTTGTCCAGCGCCGCCCCTTGCTGTTTTGAATTTCCTCAGTCAAACCCCACCTGGCGACGCGTGGCAGCCGTATCCCATCCAACGAAGCTGGAGATGCGTCATGGACGTGTTCAATCACTATGCCTCGAGATACGAGCGCACCCGCGAAGAAGAACTCACCCTGAAGGAATACCTGGAGCTGTGTCGGCAAGACCCTTCAGTCTATGCCACCGCGCCGGAACGCATGCTGATGGCTATCGGCGAACCAGAGATGGTCGATACCCGTCTGGATTCGCGCATGTCGCGCATTTTCCAGAACAAGGTCATGCGGCTTTACCCGGCATTTCGCGAGTTTTACGGCATGGAAGAAGTCATCGAACAGGTGGTGGCTTATTTTCGGCATGCAGCGCAGGGGCTGGAAGAAAAGAAGCAGATTCTTTACCTGCTGGGGCCGGTGGGCGGCGGCAAGTCATCCATCGCCGAAAAACTCAAAGAGTTGATGGAACGCGTACCGTTCTATTGCATCAAGGGCTCCCCGGTGAACGAGTCCCCGCTGGGGCTTTTCAATGCCGAGGAAGATGGCGAAATCCTCAAGGAACAATACGGGATTCCCGAGCGCTATCTCAAGACGATCCCCAGCCCATGGGCGGTCAAGCGCTTGCATGAGTACAACGGCGACATTAACCAGTTCCGCGTCGTGAAGCGTTACCCATCCGTGTTGCGGCAGATTGGCATCGCCAAGACGGAGCCGGGTGATGAGAACAACCAGGATATCTCGTCGCTGGTGGGCAAGGTAGATATTCGCAAGCTGGAAAAATACGCACAGGACGATCCGGATGCGTACAGTTATTCCGGCGGCCTGTGCCTGGCCAATCAGGGTTTGCTTGAGTTCGTGGAAATGTTCAAGGCGCCCATCAAGGTGCTGCACCCGTTGCTGACGGCGACCCAGGAAGGCAACTTCAAGGGAACAGAAGGTTTCGGCGCCATTCCGTTCGAAGGGATCATCCTGGCGCACTCCAACGAATCCGAGTGGAAACAGTTCCGCAACAACAAGAACAATGAGGCGTTCCTTGACCGGATTTACATCGTCAAGGTGCCGTATTGCCTGCGTGTGTCTGAGGAAACACGTATCTACGACAAGCTGCTGCGCAATTCGTCACTCTCCGCCGCGCCATGCGCTCCGGGCACGCTGAAGATGATGGCGCAGTTTGCCGTGCTCTCGCGATTGAAAGAACCCGAGAACTCCAGTCTTTTTTCCAAGATGCTGGTTTACGACGGAGACAACCTCAAAGACGTTGATCCAAAAGCCAAATCCATGCAGGAGTACCGGGACTTTGCCGGGGTAGACGAGGGAATGAACGGCTTGTCGACGCGTTTTGCCTTCAAGATTCTCTCGCGCGTCTTCAACTTCGATCACCAGGAAGTGGCCGCCAACCCTGTTCACTTGTTGTACGTGCTGGAGCAACAGGTTGAGCGGGAGCAATTCCCGCAGGAGCAGGAACAACATTACATCGCGTACATCAAAGAATATCTGGCGCCCAAGTACGTCGAGTTTATCGGTAAAGAAATCCAGACCGCATACCTGGAGAGCTATTCGGAATACGGTCAGAACATTTTTGATCGCTATGTAACCTTTGCCGACTACTGGATCCAGGATCAGGAATACCGCGATCCGGATACCGGTGAGAGCTTCGATCGCAACTCACTCAACAATGAACTGGAAAAGATCGAGAAACCAGCCGGGATTTCCAATCCCAAGGACTTCCGCAACGAGATCGTCAACTTTGTACTGCGGGCGCGTGCCAGCAATAACGGCAAGAACCCGGCGTGGAGCAGTTACGAAAAGCTGCGCACGGTGATTGAAAAGAAGATGTTCTCCAACACGGAAGAATTGTTGCCGGTGATCTCGTTCAACGCCAAAGCGAGCACGGAAGACCAGAAAAAGCATGAGGACTTTGTGAACCGGATGGTGACCAAGGGCTATACGCCCAAACAAGTCCGTTTGTTGTGCGAATGGTATCTGCGCGTGCGCAAATCGTCTTGATGACGGGAGGGTGACTGAGGCGTAGTGCAGGCGCCGCAGTCACCCGGAAGTGCAACCCGCTCGGGGGACTTATATGCATCATCTGATAGACCGGCGTTTGAACGGCAAGAACAAATCCGCAGTCAACAGAGAGCGTTTTCTCAAGCGTTTCAAGAGCCAGATTCGCGAGGCAGTTGCGCGCTCGGTCAAGGATCGCTCGATTACCGATATTGAACGAGGGGAAAAGGTTTCGATTCCGGTTCGCGATATCAACGAACCGACCTTGGGTCACGCCCATGGTGGCGTATGGGAACGTGTTTTTCCAGGTAACAAGGAATACCTGCGCGGTGATGAGATCGATCGCCCCGAACAAGGCGGTGGGGGCGGAGGCAGTGGTGGCTCTGGTCAGGGCGGTGGTGGAGAAGACGAATTTGTCTTTGACCTCTCGCGCGAGGAGTTCCTCAATTTCTTTTTCGATGATCTGGAGTTGCCCAACCTGATCAAGCGGCAACTGCAGCAAACCATTACCTTCAAATCCATCCGGGCTGGATTTACCAGCGACGGCACCCCGACCAACATCCATGTTGTGCGTAGTTTGCGCAGCGCGCTGGGCCGGCGGATTGCGTTGTCGGCTGAGCCGATGCGGGAGCTGAACGAAGCCCAGGAAGACCTCGATAAGCTACTGGAAACGCGCAGCGAGCATGATCCACTGGTCAAAGCGGTGCTAGCGCAGATTCACGCGCTGAAAACGCGTGTGGCCAATATCCCGTTTATTGATCCGTTTGACCTCAAGTATTCCAACCGCACCAAAATTCCGCTCCCGACTACGCAAGCGGTGATGTTTTGCGTGATGGATGTCTCGGGTTCAATGGATGAGAACAAAAAGGATATCGCCAAGCGTTTCTTCATCCTCTTGTATCTGTTTCTGACACGCATCTACGACAAGATCGAGGTCGTTTTCATCCGCCATCACACCCAGGCGTATGAAGTGAACGAAGACGAGTTTTTCCACGCCCGTGATACGGGTGGCACGGTGGTCTCCAGTGCGCTCAAGCTCACGCGTCAGATTATTGAGGCGCGTTACCCGTCGTCGGACTGGAATATCTACGTCGCCCAGGCCTCGGATGGTGATAACTGGGATTCAGATTCGCCGCAATGCCGGGAAATTCTGGAAAACAACTTGCTGCCGCTGCTGCAGTACTACGCCTACGTCGAAATCACCGAAGGGGAACCGCAAAACCTCTGGTATGAATATGAAATGGTAGCCCAGACGCACAAAGAATTTGCCATGCGTCGCATCAGGGACGCGTCTGAGATCTGGCCTGTGTTCAGAGATCTCTTTCGCAAGCATCCGGAAAAAGCGGTCGCCTGAACAGGCACCGCGCTGCAGGATTGAGCGCCATGACTACGACCCGCACCCGCAAGAGCAAAGGCGACGAGCCGGAACACAAACCGTTGCGTCGCAAACCGTTGTCGCTTGGCTCGGAATGGACGTTCGAGCTGATCGAAACGTATTACAAAGAGATCTCCCGCATCGCCAAAGATTTCGGGCTGGATACATACCCGAATCAACTGGAGATCATTTCTGCCGAGCAAATGATGGATGCCTACGCCTCGGTAGGCATGCCGGTGATGTACAACCACTGGAGCTTCGGCAAGCAGTTTCTTTCAACCCACAAGCATTACCAGCGCGGCATGATGGGGCTGGCGTACGAGATCGTCATCAACTCCAATCCGTGCATTGCGTACTTGATGGAAGAGAACACCATGACCATGCAGGCGCTGGTCATTGCGCATGCCAGTTTTGGTCATAACTCTTTCTTCAAGGGCAATTACCTGTTCCGCACCTGGACTGAGGCCGATGCGATCATCGACTACCTGGTGTTTGCCAAGCGTTACATTGCCGAGTGCGAGGCGCGACACGGGGAAGAAAAGGTCGAAGAGCTGCTGGATTCATGCCACGCGCTGATGAATTACGGGGTGGATCGTTACAAGCGTCCGCAAAAGCTGTCGCTGGAAAAAGAACTTGCACGCCTGGCCGAGCGCGAGCAATACCAGCAATCGCAGGTCAATGAAATCTGGCGCACCTTGCCCCGCCGGTTTGAGGAAGAACAAGCCGTTGCCCCACGGCGTTTTCCGGAAGAGCCGCAAGAAAACCTTTTGTATTTCATAGAGAAATTCGCACCGTTGCTGGAACCCTGGCAGCGTGAGATCGTGCGCATTATCCGCAAGATTGCCCAGTACTTTTACCCGCAGCGGCAAACCCAGGTCATGAACGAGGGCTGGGCCACGTTCTGGCACTACACGCTGATGAACCAGTTGTACGAAGAAGGGTTGATTACTGACTCGGCGATGTTCGAGTTCTTGCACAGCCATACCAATGTGGTGATGCAGCCTGGCGTCGATAGCCCGTACTTTAACGGCATCAACCCTTACGCACTGGGCTTTGCCATGTACCGGGACATCCAGCGAATCTGCCAGAACCCGACGGAAGAGGACAAACGCTGGTTCCCGGATATGGCGGGTACGGACTGGCGCAAGACGCTGGACTTTGCCATGCGCAACTTCAAGGATGAGAGTTTTGTTGCGCAGTATCTTTCACCCAAGTTGATCCGGGACTTCCGTTTTTTCAGCATTCTGGATGACGACGAAAACGCGACGCTCAAGGTTTCTGCCATTCACGACGATGCGGGCTACGCGGAGATTCGTACTCAACTCGCGTCGCAATACAATCTGGCATACCGTGAACCCAACATTCAGGTGTATGACGTGAACACCCGGGGCGATCGCTCGCTGACTTTACGGCATTACCAGTACCAACGCCGGCCGTTGGCCAATAGCGTGCACGAGGTCCTCAAGCACATCGCGCGGTTGTGGGGGTTTTCGGTCAAACTGGAAAGTGTGGACGAAGACGGGCAGGTGATCTTGAGTTACGACTGCAAGCTGGAAAAACGCGGTAGTCCATTCTGAGGGGCGATGAGGCTGGCCTCTGCATATCATGACGGGTCAGATGGGCGACGATCGAAACCCGGCGGTACACAAACAAATGTGCCGGTTGCGCTACTCGGTCCTCGCACCGTACCGCAATACGGCGGTTGTCGACCCGAACCCGGAGCTTGCTCCGGGTTTTTTGTCGCTTTTTTTGCCCGGCTGGCCATTTGTGCTCCCGAATGCCAGCTGATTGCGTCAGGATATCCGCCACTTTCCCCGTTTCCTGTGGACTTCTGCATGCTGACCCCGATTTTGTCCGTTCTGCGCCGGTTGCTGCTGGCTCTGACCGCAATGTTGCCCTGCCTTGCGGCACATGCCGCAACCAGCCAGGGCACGCCTTATGCCATTGCCGGTAGTTGCGAAGGTCTGCCCCGCGTGGCGCTGAATACCGTATCGGGCTTTTGCGTGGGTCTGGCCGCCAGCAACCTTGGCATGCCGCGCGGCGTGCTGCCTCTGGCCGATGGCTCCGCGTTGGTGACCGATATGGGCGGGTGGGGCAAGAACAAGGGGCGACTACTCCGACTGGTGCGCCATCAAGGTGGGTTTGATAGCGTCACGTTGCTCAGCGGGCTGGATCGCCCGCATGGTTTGCAGTTGGGGCCCGATGGTCAGGTTTATCTCGGCGAGGCAGGGCGTATCAGTCGGTTTAATCCCACTGATGCGCAGCCCATATTGGTGACCGTGATCGATAAATTACCTGACGATGGACGCCACCCGATCAAGGTTTTTGTCTTTGGCAAGGATGGGGCGCTTTACGTGAACTTCGGTTCGGCTACAGATAACTGTGAAGGACACATCGACACTAGCCAGTCTCCGCTGCAGCAATGCACAGATATGCAGACCAACCCACAACGCGCTTCAATCTGGCGCTACACCGAGGAAGATGGTCAGTGGCAAGGCAAGCAATTTGCCGGTGGGCTACGCAACTCCATGGCACTGGCCATTCACCCTGCGACTGGCGCGCTGTGGCAAGCCGAAAACAGCCGTGACTATATCAACCGCAAAATGCCTGGCCTGAAGAGCGATGAGAACCTGCCGCACGAAGAACTCAACCTGATTCACGAGGGGAGTAACTATGGCTGGCCGTATTGTTACGACAACAACCAGGCTGCGCCAGAGTTTCCGCAGGCCGATTGCGGTCTTTTTGCCCGTCCGGTCATGTTGTTGCCAGGTCATGCCGCACCATTGGGTATGGCTTTTTATGACCAGCCCGGCGGCCTTGCCGCCTGGCGTGGCAGCCTGATCATGGGCTGGCACGGCTACCGTAATAATGGCCACCGTCTGGTGGCTATCCGTTTTGACAGTAGCGGCATGCCCCAGGGCCAACCGCAAGAGCTGATCAGCGACTGGGGTGACGTGCCCGGTAAACACCCCATGGGCGCGCCGACTGACATCAAGATCGACAAGCAAGGTGCGATCTGGATGACGGAAGATCGCAACGGTGATTTGTTGATTATGGCGCCCATCCGGGTGCATTGAGGATTCGCGCATCACATGCCCCAGAACATCTATGACAACCCGACCTTCTTTAAAGGTTACAAAGCGCTGCGCCAACGCGATACCGGCCTCAATGGCGCGGTAGAGATGCCCGCATTGCAATCGCTGCTGCCGGTGCTGGTTGGTTTGCAGGTGCTGGATCTGGGTTGTGGTTTCGGTGACTTTGCGCGATTTGCGCGTCTGCATGGCGCTGCTAGCGTGGTAGGCGTGGATATCTCGGCGAACATGCTGGAGGAGGCGCGTCATCTGACTGCCGATCGCGCCATCACTTATCAGCACAGCAGCATAGAGCGCTTCCAGCCCGCGCCGGGGGTGACCTTTGATCTTGTGGTGTCATCCCTGGCGCTGCATTACGTGGAGGATTACGCGGCGGCGGTACGAGCGGTCTGGCAAGTGCTCAAGCCAGGCGGACTCTTCGTATTTTCAGTGGAGCATCCGCTGTGTACCGCCAACCCGGTTGGCTGGATCAAGGATGAAACCGACAACAAGGTGCACTGGCCGCTGGATCATTATCAGTCTGAAGGTCAGCGCGATACACGCTGGTTTGTGGATGGCGTGATCAAATATCACCGTACCACGCAGACCTGGATCAACACCTTGCTCGACAACGGCTTTGTGCTGGAACGTATGTCGGAACCCGGCCCGATTGCTGAGGCTGTGCAGGCTCGCCCGGCGTTGGCTGATGAAAACAGACGGCCGCCGTTTCTATTGTTGCGGGCCCGGCGCCAGGCCTGATCGGCCTCAGGCGTTGCGGATAACTTTGACCATGGCTGCCAGGCCGCTGGCGCGGGAACTGGATAAAAATCGCTGCAAGCCTAGCGTCTGTAGTAACTCGCCAAAATCGAAGGTGGCGATCTCTTCTTTGTTGCGCTGGGCGTAGGCCGCGCATACCAGGGCCAGCAAACCTTTGACGATGCGGGAGTCGCTATCCGCCCACAACTGCAAGTGGTTGCCCTGCCAGCGTGTCAGCAGCCATACCTGGGCCTCGCAACCTGCAACACGGTGCTCACCTGTTTTGAGTTCGTCCGGCATGGGAGGGAGCTCCCGCGCCAGTTGGACCAGCAACCGGTTCTTGGCTTCCCAGCCGTGCGCAGCTTCTAGGCGCGTCGAGAGCGTGGGTAGCGATAGCGACTCGGGCAAATCCGGCCAGGTGCTCATTGCAGCAACTCCAGCGTATCTTGCAGCGCAGCCAGCAGACGATCGATATCGCTCTGTGTGTTGTAAAGCGCCAGTGAAACGCGCAGCGTGCCCTGACTAAGCCCAAGCGATTGCATCAGCGGGCCTGCGCAATGGCTGCCGACGCGCACGGCAATGTCGCGCTCATCCAGAAACTGCGCAACGTCGTACGGGTGTGCGCGGCCAAAGACCAAAGAGGCAATCGGCCCCTTCTCTGGCGCTGTGCCCACAATGCGCACGCCATCCAGATAGCGGATACCTTCTGCCAATTGCTGGTAGAGCGCGGTTTCATGCTGAGCGATGGCGATACGATCTTGTGCGGCCAGCCAGTCCAGCGCGGCAGCCAGACCGACAGTTTGTGCGAACGCGGGCGTGCCCGCTTCAAAGCGGCGCGGTGCCGGTGCGAAGGTGGTGCCATCAAAAGACACACGCTCGATCATCTCGCCACCACCTTGCCAGGGCGGCATGGCATCCAGAATTTCTGTGCGCCCCCACAGCACGCCAATGCCGGTCGGGCCGAAGACTTTGTGACCGGAAAATACATAAAAATCAGCCCCCAATGCGCTGACATCCACGCTTTGATGCGCAACGCCCTGGGCGCCATCCACCAACACCAACGCATTCACGCTCCTGGCGGCGGCAATCAACTGCGCCAATGGTGGGCATACGCCCAGTGCATTGGACATCTGGCTGACTGCGACCATCCGGGTCCGCGGGCCGAGTAGTGTGCAGAAGGCGGTCATGTCGATCTGACCGTCTTCTTGCAACGGAATGGGTTTGATCACAGCGCCGGTACGTTGCGCAACCAATTGCCAGGGCACAATGTTGGCGTGATGCTCCAGGGTGGAAAGGAGAACCTCGTCGCCAGCCTTCAACTGGCTGCCACCCCAACTGTAGGCCACCAGGTTGATGGCCTCCGTTGCGCCGCGGGTAAACACAATCTCTTCAGGGCGGGCATTGATGAACCGGGCCACTGTCTTGCGCGCGGCTTCATAGGCCTCTGTAGCCGCATGGCCCAGGCGGTGGCCGCCACGATGTACATTGGCATTGCTTTCTTCATAGAAACGCCGCTCGGCATCCAGCACCACACGCGGTTTTTGCGTGGTGGCCGCGTTATCCAGCCATACCAGTTCAGGGTTGGTGGCCAGTAGCGGAAAAGAGGCCCGATCGGGCAACGGCAAATGGTCCATGAATGAATGCGCAGAAGAAGTGAAGCGATAGATGCCCATTGTATAATGCCGCGATGGCTTACAAACAACCGATCTCCGTCCTCGTCGTCATCCACACGCCTGATCTGAAAATCCTGCTGCTGGAACGCAAGGGCTACCAGGATGGCTGGCAATCCGTGACCGGTAGTCGCGAGGGCGAAGAACTGTTGCCCGATACGGCGCATCGCGAAGTCTTTGAGGAAACCGGACTGGATACCAATCGGTATGAACTGGTCGACTGGCATTACAACTCAGAGTACGAAATCTATCCCGTCTGGCGTCATCGGTATGCGCCGGGCGTGACCACCAATACCGAGCATGTGTTTAACCTGGAAGTGCCATTTGAGCTGGATATCACGCTGGCGCCTGATGAACACACGCGTTACCGCTGGGTAGAGTGGCAAGTCGCGGCGGAGATGGTGTTTTCGCCCTCCAATGCCGAGGCGATTCGTACCCTGGCCCAGCGTAGTTGACCTGCATCCGGAATCGTCCGATGCGGTTTTTCTTCCTGAAACCATCATCCAGGGTCGCATGGTGGCTCTGGTTTGTGGCGAGTCTTTTTCTCCTGCCGCTGGCCGCCTTCAATTTGTTGGCTTTTACGTCGCTTGGTGCCTATATCGTGTGGGTTGGTGTTGGGCTCTTTTTGCTCATGCCGCTGGTGCTTTTTTATCTGATCATGGTGACCAGTTTGCCTCTGAAGTACAGGATTCTGGTTGCCATTCTGGTTGCATTGACCAGCGTTGTTTGCCTTTTTCCAAGGGCGACTTGTGCTTCGGAGCAGCAAACAGAAGATGGAGGCTGCAACTGACCTTTGACCGGCCGGAAGGCCGACATCGAAAAATCCTGGCAGCACTTACAATTACCATAATCAGGAAGGGAAATTTTTTCGTAAAAGCGGTCTAAACAGTAATCAGATTGATTTGCTAGCCTTGCCGCATGTGCGGACTCTAACCAGAAATTGAATGTAATTCATTGAATAATATGGAAAGAAGAATCAAGGTTGCCTCTTACAATATCCACAAAGGCCTCTCGCCGCTCAATCGCCGGCTGGTGGTGCATGACGTGCGCCACGCGTTGCACAACCTGGCGCCGGATGTGGTGTTCCTGCAAGAAGTGCAGGGTGAGCACAGTACACGTGCACGCAAGTTCAATTACTGGCCAACGACGCCGCAGCACGAGTATCTGGCGGGCGATGACCTTTCCTTTGCTTATGGCCGCAACGCGATCCATCGTCTTGGCCACCATGGTAATGCAGTGTTGTCGCGTTTTCCGATCAGTCGCTGGGGCAATCACGACATCACGCTCAACCGCTTTGAAAAACGTGGATTACTGCATTGTGTGCTCGAGATTCCCAGCTGGAATGTGCCCTTGCATGCGTTTTGTGTGCATTTGAACCTGCTGGCGCGGGACCGACGCAAGCAACTGGCGGCGATGGTTGAGCAAATCCAGCATGAAGTACCAAAGAACGCGCCGCTGGTGATCGCGGGTGACTTCAATGACTGGCGTCGCGAGGCGACGCGCATTCTGGGGTCAGAGCTTCATGTGATCGAAGCGTTTGAAACCATGCATGGTTCGCCTGCGCGCAGTTTTCCGGTGCGTTTGCCGGTGCTCTCGCTCGATCGCATTTATGTCAGAGGGTTCGGCATCGAGGTTGCAGATGTCCTTGGTGGCCAGCCCTGGTCGCATTTGTCGGATCACGCCCCGCTGTACACCGTGCTGCGGCGGGGTTGAGTATGGACGGCTACCTGCCTGGTAACCGCATCAAACTTCTCAAAAACGGCGCTGAATATTTTCCTGAATTGTTGGGTGCCATTGCGCGTGCCGAGCGCGAAATTTTCCTGGAAAGCTACCTGTTTGAGCTCGATGTCATTGGCGAGGCGGTGTGTGAGGCGCTAATGAAGGCAGTGGCCCGTGGGGTTGAAGTCAAAGTCCAACTGGATGGCTTTGGCGCACGCAAATTTCCCGACGCCTGGAAGGTGCGCTTGGCCGACGCCGGAGTCTGGCTGCTGTTTTTCCGGCCGGAGGTTAAAGCGTTGTCATTTAATCGCCAACGCTTGCGAAGGTTGCACCGCAAACTGGTGGTCGTGGATGGCATGCTGGCGTTCGCGGGCGGTATCAATGTTTTGTCTGATTACACGGGCCAACCCGGCCCTGAGCCTCGTTACGACTACATGGTGGAAGTGCGCGGGCCCGTGGTGGCCACCATGCATGAGGCCGCAGACCGGCTCTGGCGTCATACCGCCTGGGTGCAAGTCGAGCCGGACTGGGCCAGAACCAGTCGTGACAAACCTGCATATGAAGAAGCGGGTGGGGCGCTGGCGCGGTTTGATATTCGTGACAACCTGCGCAACCGGCACAGCATTGAACATGAGTACCTGGAAGCCATAGAGCGCGCGACCGATGAGATCCTGATCGCGTGCGCATATTTTTTGCCGGGCTATCGCTTTCGGCATGCGTTGATTGATGCGGCGAAGCGCGGTGTAAAAGTGGTGTTGCTACTGCAAGGCACCCTTGATCATGCGTTGTTGCAGTACGCCAGTCGTGCATTTTTCCGTCAATTTATTGAGGCGGGAATCGAGATCCACGAGTATGTCAGCGGATATATGCATGCCAAAGTAGCGGTCATTGACCGAGCCTGGGCGACGGTGGGGTCGTCCAATATTGATCCATTTAGTCTATTGCTGGCTCGGGAAGGAAACGTCTTTGTGCGCGATGAGGCTTTTGCTGACGCCCTTGCACAGGATGTCCGCAATACGATGGAAAACTCAGCGCGGCGAGTGATATTGCCTGCGCTTTTGCGCGGTCCTGCGGGTTGGCGTATCAAGCCCTGGATCAGTTATGGAATTGTGCGATTCTTGATGGCAGTTTCGGGTTATGGGGGCGAACGTTACCTGAAATAACAATTGGATGCATTGATTGTGAGGGATCTCACTTCTGGATATTGAATACGGCCGTTTGTCGGCCGTTTTTTATGCGCGCTTCTCCAATTGTATCGAAAGGTTATGGTCGATTGACGCCGCAAATCGGGCTGCGTAGATTGCCAAAAAAACACAACCGCACATAAAAAATGTCGCCGCAATAACTACCCGTTTGCGCGGTCTACAAACAGTCAATCAGGAGTCCTGATCATGAACAAAATGATGCGAGTTGTTGCTGCCATTCTCTCTGCCGGTGTTATTTTTGCTCCGCTTTCCGCCCGTGCTGACACCCCGGGGCCTCACCCGTATTACCTGCATGCCTTGAGTGATCTGCGTGATGCACGTGGTTATCTGGATCGCATTGATTCGACTCAAGTGCAGAAAGATGAAGTAAAAGCGCTGGAAGAAATTGATGCGGCCATTGGCGAAATGAAGCATGCCGCTATTGATGACGGCAAAGATATTCACGACCATATGCCGGTGGATGCCAATCTCAAACACACCGATCGTTTTCATAAAGCGCTGGAATTGCTGAATCGCGCGGAAAAAGATGTTTCGCACGAAGAAAGTGATCCGGCAGCAATTGAATTGCAAGCACGGGTTTTGCACCATATTCATGAAGCGCATCATGCCGTTGATCGCGCGGTGAGTGCCGCGTTGGAATAATCCAGGTTTATGACTGGTTAATGTTAATAAGAACAGAAAACAAAAAAGGCCGCTATTGCGGCCTTTTTTGTTCAATGAATCAAGGTTGAAGTGATTATGCTTATTCGGATTCTGGCTGGCTTTTCTGATCTTGCGATGGCGGTGTCACACGTTCAAATTCGACCGCCGCCCGCAATACCCCACGCAGCATATCCACTTCTTCCTGATCCAGTTGCGCACGCTGCACAATGCGTCGTACGCGTGGCATCAAGCGCTTGGGGTTTTTGGTGCGCAAGAAGCCGATCGTGATCAGCGTACGTTCCAGGTGCTCATAGAAAAGCTCCATGTATTCATGGCTGGGCAGCGTGCGCCTTTCTTCCAGATGGCTCACGTCATCCAGTAATGCTGCACGCAATTCATAACACAGCACCTGCACGGCTTGAGCCAGATTCAGGCTGGAGTACACCGGATTGGTCGGAATGGTCACGAGGCGATTGCACTGGCGTACTTCATCAATACTCATGCCGTTGGTTTCGTTGCCGAAAACAAGGGCAATGGTGCCGCCGCCTGCGGCCTCTTGCAATAACTCTGGTACCAGTTGTCGCGGCGTGTGCAAGGGTTGCACGAGTTCACGCCGGCGAGCCGTCATGGCCACTTGCATGGTCGTGCCGACAAGCGCTTCTTCCAGGGTGTTCACGACAATCGCGTTGTCGAGTACATCATCTGCACTACTGGCCAGCGACCGGGCGGTGTCGGAAGGAAACTCTTTGGGGTTCACCAGATAAAGATGTGCTAACCCCATGGTTTTCATGGCCCGGGCGGTAGAGCCGATGTTGCCTGGGTGCGAGGTATTACACAGCACGACGCGAAAGGCGGCGAGCGTCTGGTTGGCGATAAGGCCGGCTTCTGGAAGATCAGTCAATTCAGTCATTCAGGGCGTATCAATGCGTTTTTTTGGCCGGCGCTGACAAAAGGGCCGGAAATTCAGTACAATAGCGGCTATATTTGTTTTCGATCTTTACAGGCTGATCCGCGACGCATCGTGCGCCGCCCTGGGTCAGTGACAATCTACATCGTCATGCATGGGCCGCTGGCCGCATTGCCATTGTGTAATGGCTTTGCTGGTTGCGCGTTTCAATCAGCCTGTTTCAATCTGCCAGGGGTAAGTTCATGCATCCGATGCTCAATACGGCCGTTCGCGCCGCTCGCCGTGCCGCTTCCGTCATCCAGCGCGCATCCAATAATCTCGATCTGATCACGCCGGAAAAGAAAGGCCACAACGATTTTGTGTCCGAAGTGGATCGTGCTGCTGAACGGGCCATCATCGAAACCATTCTGGAAGCCTACCCCAAGCACGCCATTCTAGCAGAGGAGTCCGGCCAGTCCGGTAATTCCGAGTTCGAATGGATCATCGACCCGCTTGATGGTACCACCAACTTCCTGCACGGCTTCCCGCAATACGCGGTATCCATCGCGCTGGCCCACAAGGGCGTGGTGACGCAGGCCGTGGTGTACGACCCCAATCGCAATGACATGTTCACCGCCACGCGCGGCGTGGGTGCATTCCTGAATGATCGCCGTATTCGCGTCTCCAAGGTGCGTGAATTGTCTGATGCGCTGATCGGCACCGGCTTTCCGTATACCGACTTCAAGCATCTGGATACCTATCTCAGCATCTTCCGCGAAATGGCACAGAAAGCCGCTGGCGTGCGTCGCCCAGGCGCGGCGGCGCTGGATCTGGCCTATGTGGCTTGCGGTCAGTTCGATGGTTTCTTTGAGTTTGGCCTGAAGACCGTGGATATCGCCGCTGGCTCGTTGTTGGTGCAAGAGGCCGGTGGCCTGATCACTGACGTTGAGGGTGGCGAAAACTACTTGCAGAGCGGCGATGTCATTTGCGGCACCCCACGCGTGTTCGGTCAGATGCTGCAACTGATCAAGCCACACCTGAAGTAAGACCTGCAACAAACCGGTATCAGGCCATGATTGTGCCGGATTCCGACCCCCGCCTGGCGGCGCTCCATGCCGCCTATGTGGCTACCCGCTATGTCGCCCCCGAATCAGGGCTGACATTGCGGGTCGGCCAGACCTCTCCTGAACTGGACACCCTGTTGCGGCAGCGCGGCATGCACAACTGGATGTTCATCTCCGCCTGCAATCCGTATTCCCAGGCCGTGCTGTGCCAGCACGAGAACCTGGCGCGTCACCAGAACCTGCTTGATGCCTTAAAGAGCGCTGGATTGGTCCTCTATGAGGGATATGGTGAGGGCAATGATGGCCAATGGCCTGCAGAACCATCTGCTCTGGTTTTGGGGGTCAATGAGTCCGCCGCCATTCACTGGGGCCGACGGTACGAACAGAATGCAGTGCTATTCGGTGAGTGCGGGCACGCTGCGCGTTTGCTTTGGTGCTTGCCGAACGCGATCTGAGAGGGTCAGGTTATCTTCGTAAAACCGCAAAAAACCGCATTAATTTGCATGTTTTTGCAAATGCGAACTAGAATGTCCGCATGTTTACTGAAGAACGCCATCAAACCATTCTCGATTACCTGACCGAAAAGGGTCGGGTGACGGTGCTTGAACTCGCCCAGCGCTTGCAGGTGTCAGACGACACGGTGCGTCGTGATTTGCGCGTGCTGGATGAACTTGGGTTTTTGCAAAAAACCCACGGCGGCGCGGTGTCGCTGGAAGTCCCACGGATGGCAAGGGCGCAGCGTGCCCAAGTGCTGCCACAAGTCAAACAGCAACTGGCGCAAGCTGTGATCGAACAGATCGAGCCCGGCCAAACCCTGATGCTGGATGCGGGCCAGAGCCTGCTGGCTGTGGCGCAAGCATTGCCCGATATCCCGTTGACGGTCATTACACACGCGCTGGATATCGCCAACGCGTTGAGTCAACGCCCTCAGGTGCGGCTGATCCTGGCCGGAGGATTGTGGGATGCTCGCCAGCGACTGTTTACTGGCGCACAGACCGTAGCGCAGGTTCAGTCCCTGCGGGCCGACTGGGCCATTATGGGCGCCTGCGCAGTTCACGAAAAACTTGGTCTGACGGCCAGTGACGCAGCCGATGCTGAGGTCAAGCGTGCCATGTTGGCGGTCAGCGCCCAGGCCATGCTTGTTGCCGATCACAGCAAGACTGGCCGCAGCGAACCCTTCTTTGTCTGTCCCATGCAGCAGTTTTCTCATTGGTTTACGGATCGCACGCCCGATTGGGTGAGCGCGCCGGTGGGTTTGCGTGTGATTGGGGCAGGGCTTGTTTCTGCAAATACGGAGAAAACCGCATGAATCGACTCAAAGTCGCACTGGTAGGCTACGGCTACGCTGGTAAAACCTTTCACGCCCCGCTGATCGTCGCATCACCCGATCTGCTGCTGGCCACCGTGGTGTCCAGTGATGCGGGCAAAGTGCATGCAGATTACCCGGACGTACGCGTGGTGGCGCATGCCAAAGAGGCGCTTGCCGATCCGCAGATCGATCTGGTGGTGATTGCCGCACCGAATGATCAGCATTTTCCGCTGGCACAGGCAGCATTGGCCGCTGGCAAGCATGTGGTGGTAGATAAACCCTTCACCACGACACTGGCTGAGGCGCGCAGCCTGATTGCGCAGGCCAAAGAAGTTGGCAAGGTGCTGTCGGTGTTCCAGAACCGCCGTTGGGATGCTGACTTTTTGACCGTCAAGAAACTGCTGGCTGATGATGATCTGGGTCGTGTGGTGCATTTTGAGTCGCACTTTGACCGGTTCCGTCCGGTGGTACGTCAGCGCTGGCGCGAAGCCGCAGGTCTGGGCAACGGCTTGTGGTTTGACCTTGGTCCGCACCTGGTGGATCAGGCCTTGCAGCTGTTCGGTCACCCGGAAGCTGTCTACGCCGATATGGCCATCATGCGTGATGAAGCAGTGGCAACAGATTACTTCCACGTTATCCTGCGCTATGAAGGTTTGCGCGTCATTTTGCATGGCAGCACACTGGTGGCGGGCGGCCCGCGCTTTGTCATTCACGGTGATAAACGCAGTTTTATCAAGCAAGGGCTCGACACCCAGGAAGGCCAACTCAAAGCCGGCGGCAAGCCGGGCGATGCTGACTGGGGTAAAGATTCGCTGGATGGCGTGCTGATCACCAGCGTGAATGATGTAGAAGAAAACGAAGCTGTAGTGACTCGTGTGGGTGACTATCGGGCGTATTACAACGGCGTGGCTGCGGCAATTTCCGGTAATGAGCCTAACCCGGTTTCGGGTGAAGAAGCGTTGGCGGTCATGGCGGTGATTGAACTGGCACACACCAGTGCCAGCATGCAGCGCGAACTGCCGTTTGCAGTTTGACCTGGCTTGTTATTGATTCCAGAGGGGAAGTGCATGACCGATTTTGCAAAGGACCTGGCCACCATCACGCGCCAGGAAGAATTGCTGCAATTTGATCGTTTTGATGCGGATGAAGCCTGGAAGTTGGGCTGCCGCTTGCGCGACATGGCGGTAGCACGCAAGGCGCCCATCACTATTGAAATCACGCTAAGTGGTCAGCGTCTGTTTTACGCATCCATGCCCGGCACGACACCGGTGAATGATGATTGGGTACGTCGCAAGCGCAATGTGGTGGAGTTATATCACCGCAGCACGTATTTCATTGGTCAGGGCAACCGCCAGCAAGGCATTTCCCTCAGCGAAAAAATTGGCGTGTCGCTTGCCGATTACGCCACCAATGGTGGCGCGTTTCCGTTGCTGATCAAGGGGGCGGGATGCGTCGGCAGTATCATCGTTTCTGGCCTGGCGCAGCGTGATGACCACGGTTTTGTGGTGGAAGCGCTGGCGGCACATCTGGGCGTGCCGCTGGATGGCTTGATGCTGGATTGAGGTGGTTGGCAGTGGATTAAAAAAGCCCGCAGATGCGGGCTTTTGTTTTACCTGGGTAGTCAGGCATTGAGGTTGTGCGCGCAGGGAGCGCCAGGCTCGCAGGGTGGCCCAATGTGGGCGGGATATTTTCGCGCGGGGTCTCGCCGGAGCTGGGTGGGTTGCGCACCCTGATTGAGCCTACTCTTGATGTTGTAGCGTCTCGAACGCAGTTCGGTTCTGAAGGGTGAAGTAGAGTACGTCTGACCACGCCAGTCCTACTGGATGTTCGGTTGCGCCGTTGCGGGTACTGTCACAGTGATCATCAAAGCGCAGACCAAAGAAGGCATCAAGCGGTGCGTCCATTTTTTGCCTGGAAGCTTGTTGTAACAAAAGTGCTGCTGCGGTCGGGTCTGATGGCAAGGCGTCAACGGCTACACCGGCCTGAAGGCAGCGCGCAACCTCTTGGGTAACGAGTTCGCGCAATTCGGCCTCGTCTTCGGTGCTCATGCAATCGAGTTCGATGGTTTCCAATAGAAGGTGGGTGTTGCGGTGGGCCGCAAGGAAGCTGGATGTCTCATCAAGCAGCGACAGGAAATTTAATATGCCCGGTGCCTCAGTTACTGGCTCGGCGGCACGTCCTTGCTTGTTCTGTCCCAAAGCATTTCTGACCCAGGCCATAAGGCCTGACGTCTGAGGGGCAGAAAGGGCCGGAGGTGGGCTCGGGGGCATTGTTGCCAGAATGCGCATGATCCCGATGAGGCGATTGACGCGCTGAAACCCGGAGTCAAAGGTGCTGCTGATCGCATGGAGTGCTGTCTTATGACTTGGGTCTTCGTCCATGAATCCATCAGATATTAGTGATGCGCAGAGTTTGGGATCGCCTGACATCAATACTCGATAGATGAAGGGAACGTCGTAAGCCCATTCCGACAAGCCTGTGATTGTATCCGGGCGATCAGCATAGGAGGTCGGGCAATTGTCGAGGCTGTATAGGTAGGCGCGATTGGCCACTTTCATTTCCTTCTGACTAGAGAGGATTTATCTCATGTTCGCTTTGGGGGAGTGCCAGGCTAGCCGGTCAGCGCCAACGCCTGCCGCGCCGATTCCTCATCCGTCACCAGCCCGGACAGCCACCGTCCGCGCAGGGCGGCGTTCAATGCGCTGTGTTTGCTGGCGCCGCCGGCAAAGGCAATGACTGGTCGGTCGGCGGCAGTGGGGAGTTGCAGGCTGGTCACCCGATCCGTGATCGGAGATGAAAGCGGGTGGCCTTCGTGATTCACCGCGTGGCCAATGATTTCACCAGCAGCGCCTTCAGATACCAGTTGGCCGATTTCCTCTTTGCTCAGAAATCCATCTTCTTCCAGCGGACACCCCGGCCCGACCGAGCCAATGCCGATAAAGGTGACGTCGGCATGCGCAGACAACTCGCTGACCACGCGATACACGCGGTGGCTGCACCACTGGCGGCAGTCTTCTGCGCTATCGGCAATCAATGGTGCGGGCAGCATGAAGTATTTGCTGCCGGTTTTCTCGGCTGTGCGCAACGCCACGTCGTAGCGGTTGGATGCACCGTCAGTCGCAATCGCGCCGACCATAGACACAATCCGGTGTTGCGGGCGATCAATCTCTGCCAGTTCGTCGATCACTGCCTTGAGGGTCCGGCCAGAACCCAGGTTAACCACGATGGGCGCCTCTGACTGCAAAAACTGCGTCATGACTTCGGCGCCAGCGACCGCCAGCATACGGCGCAGGCCTTCAGACTCGCCGCCGGCGGGTACCACGCGGCACAGGCTTAACCCAAAGCGGGCCTTCATCTGCTCGGCCAGGGCCAGGCAGTCAGTGATTTCGTGCTGCACGCTGACGCGCACCAGGCCTTGTTCCACGGCGTAGGCCACCAGGCGCTGTGCCATCTGGCGCGAGATACCAAGGTGGTCGGCGATTTCGTGTTGCGTGTTGTTGGCAACGTAATACATCCACGCGGCCCGCGCGGCCTGATCCAGTTTTTCTTGCTGTTTAGACATCGATTACTCCGTGATGCAGGTCTGGCGCTGGCTGGCGGCAGACGGCGCTTGCCGATTGTAGCGACTTCGGTGGTCTTGCGGCAGTTGCTGCGCGGCCAGGTGTGGTGCGCAGGACAAGTGCATAAAAGTGGCATTTGCTCTAAATGTGGGCAAAAGCTTGACATTGCGCAAGTGATGTTTGATTATTTGCTCGTGTAGTGATTAATTGCTCACTACGCGATGGTGATCAAATGGGTCTGCCAGGATGAATGCTCGATCCTGGTTGGTGTTTCTGACAGGCGCGGATGCTCTCAAGAAGACGAAAATGGAGCTAAAGCGTATTTATTTTCAGTAAACGCGGCGCCTATTGCCGTCATCATCATTCGAATGACACGACGAAGCGCAATGCCGGTTTGGCAGTGGGCTGCGACACACAACGTCGGATATGCGGTACCCAGCAAGCAGGAGCGGGTCGATGGATGCACCATATTGGTGTCTTCGGGCTACAAAAAATGTAGTCGGCGCCATGATTCATCGCCCAACGTACAAACGTTTGGAGAGACAAAGCATGAAACGCAATGCCATGATTTGCGCCGTGAGCGCGGCCACCTTTGCCGCGGCCGGCTTTGCCAGCGCCGCCACCGTGACCATCGCCACCATCAACAACCCGGACATGATTGAACTGCAAAAGCTCTCAAAGCAGTTCGAATCGGCCAATCCGGATATCCAGCTCAAGTGGGTAACGCTGGAAGAAAACGTACTGCGTCAACGCGTGACGACCGACATTGCCACTGGCTCTGGCCAGTTTGATCTGATGACCATCGGGGCGTATGAAACACCGATCTGGGCGAAGAAGGGCTGGCTCACGCCGTTGAATCTGCCAGCCAGCTATGACGTGAACGACGTTATCAAACCCGTGCGTGATGGTCTGTCGCTGAACGGCAAGCTCTATGCTGTGCCGTTCTACTCTGAAAGCTCCATGACCTACTACCGCAAAGACTTGTTCGATGCCAAGGGTCTGAAGATGCCGGACCAACCCACCTGGAATGACATCAACGGCTTTGCAGAGAAGCTCAATGACAAAGCCAATGGTGTGTACGGTATTTGCCTGCGCGGCCAGGCAGGCTGGGGTGAAAACATGGCGCTGGTCGGCACCATGGTCAACACCTTTGGTGGCCGCTGGTTTGACCAGCAATGGAAGCCCACCATTGATACGCCGGAATGGAAAAAAGCCGTCACTACCTATGTAGATATCCTGGGCAAATATGGCCCTCCGGGTGCCAGCGCCAATGGCTTCAATGAAAACCTGGTGCTGTTTGGTAGCGGCAAGTGTGCCATGTGGATCGACGCCACCGTCGCCGCCGGCATGTTGTACAACGGCAAGGAATCCAAGGTGGCCGACAAGGTGGCATTTGCCCAGGCGCCAATTGGCACCAGCCCGAAGGGTGCGCACTGGCAGTGGATGTGGTCGCTGGCTGTACCCAAGTCTTCCAAGAACCAGGAAGCGGCGCAAAAGTTTGCCGCCTGGGCCACCAGCAAGGAATACATCCAGCTGGTTGCCAAAGACCTGGGCTGGGCGTCGGTTCCGTCCGGCACGCGTGAATCCACCTACGCCAATCCGGAATACCAGAAAGCCGCGCCGTTTGCCGGTTTTGTGCTGAACGCCATCAAAACCGCCAGCCCGACGGATGCCACTGTGCAGAAAGTACCGTATATCGGCATCCAGTTCGCCACCATTCCAGAGTTCCAGTCCATTGGCACTGTGGTTGGCCAGCAAGTTGCGGGGGCACTGACGGGCAAGAGTACGGTCGATGCGGCCCTCAAGGCATCGCAAGCTTCAACTGAGCGCGCAATGCGTCAGGCTGGTTATCTGAAGTAAACCATGTGAGGCGTGAAGGGGAGGCGTGAGTGGGGGCATCAGCAAATGCAGCTGCTTTCGCCCCTCACATCTCACCTTCACACCCCACTGCGGAGTTCTCCCCATGACTCAACATGTTCTTGATGCCCTGCCAGCGGGCACCTCGGCTACGCCCGCGCCAGCGCGCCGCGCCGGTAATCCGCTGGCGAAGCTGCTGTTAACGCCTTCGGTCGCGGTCTTGTTCTTGTGGATGATCGTGCCACTGGCCATGACGTTGTATTTCTCGTTCATTCGCTACAACCTCTTGAACCCGGATCAGACCGGTTTTGTGGGGCTGGATAACTACAAGTACCTGCTGGAAGACCCGACTTTCTGGCCCTCGATTGGCCATACGCTGGTGCTGATTGGCTCGGTGCTGGCGATCTCGGTCATTGGTGGCACGCTGGTTGCCGTTTTGTTTGACCAACCCTTTGCAGGCCGCGGTATTGCTCGACTCCTCGTTATCGCGCCTTTTTTTGTGATGCCCACGGTCAGTGCGCTGATCTGGAAAAACATGGTGTTGCACCCGGTCTACGGCCTGTGGGCCGGGATATTCCGTCATTTGGGCTTGCAGCCCATCGACTGGCTGGCGGATTACCCTATGTGGTCAGTGATTGTGATGGTGGCGTGGCAGTGGCTGCCGTTTGCCTTCCTCATTTTGCTGACGTCCCTGCAATCGCTCGATACCGAACAAAAAGAAGCGGCACAACTTGATGGCGCCGGCCCGGTGCGCATTTTTGTCTACATCACGCTGCCGCACCTGTCTCGCGCCATTGCGGTGGTCATCATGATCGAGACCATCTTCTTGCTGTCGATCTTTGCCGAGATTTTTACTTCCACAGCAGGTGGTCCGGGTACGGAAACCACAACGCTAACCTGGCTGATTTACTCGATTGGCCTGCAACAATTTGATATCGGGATTGCCTCTGCCGGTGGTGTGATCGCGGTGGTGCTGGCCAATATCGTGTCGATCTTCCTGGTGCGCATGCTCGCCAAAAACCTCAAGGGGGAGTACGACAAATGAATGATCCAATGAAAGCCCCGATCTGGGTCGGCGTGCTGGGTTGGGCGGTGGCGCTGGTGATCTTCATGCCCATCTTCATCATCGCCATCACGGCCTTCAAGACCGAACAAGATGCGTACACGCTGAGTCTGTTTTTTACGCCCACGCTGCAAAGCTTCCATGAAGTGTTCGAGCGCAGTCACTATCTGGCGTTTGTCACGAACTCCGTGATCGTGTCATTTGGCTCGACCTTCCTTTCGCTGGCCATTGCGATTCCGGCCGCGTATTCGCTGGCGTTCTTTCCGGGCCCGCGTGCACAGAAAACACTGCTCTGGATGCTCTCGACCAAGATGATGCCGGCGGTGGGTGTGCTGATCCCGATCTACCTGCTGGCCAAGAGTGCGGGCCTGCTCGATAGCGTGACGGGCCTCCTGATCATCTACACGCTGATCAATCTGCCGATCGCGGTGTGGATGGCGTTCACCTACTTCAATGAAGTGCCCAAAGAAATTCTGGAAGCAGCGCGTATCGATGGCGCCAGTGCGTGGCAGGAAATGTTGCACCTGCTGCTGCCGACCTCTTTGCCTGGTCTGGCCTCTACCGCACTCTTGCTGGTGATCCTGTCGTGGAATGAAGCGTTCTGGAGTCTGAATCTCTCGAGTTCCAACGCAGCGCCACTCACGGTATTCATTGCTTCGTATTCCAATCCGGAAGGTTTGTTCTGGGCCAAGCTCTCGGCGGCATCGTTGCTGGCGGTGGCGCCCATCCTGTGTCTGGGCTGGATTGCACAAAAGCAATTGGTGCGCGGCATGACTTTCGGGGCGGTGAAATGACCCTGAAATACCTGATCTGCGATTGCGATGGCGTGCTGCTTGATAGCGAGAGTGTGGCGTTGGCAGCCATTCTGGATGGTCTTGCCAGCCGCATGGCCCGGCCGGAACTGGACCGCTTTTTGAGACCGCGCCTGGGCATGACCATGCATCACATCGCAGATGACATGGCGCGCGAACTGGGCCTTGCACTCACCCCGCAAGAAACGTTGCACCTGGAAATGCAGGTGGAAGACCGCTGCATTGCCGAGGCGCAGGCCATCAATGGCGTGCAGGCTGCGTTGCAAAGCGTGCAGTTGCCCATGGCAGTGGCCAGCAACAGCAGTCAGCCGCGAGTCGAAGCCGGTTTACGCAATGCCGGTTTATGGAGTTTGTTTGCGGGCCGCGTGTATACGCCCGGTCGCGGATTGCGCCCCAAGCCTGCGCCGGATCTATACCGCGCTGCCTGCCAGGGTTTGCTGGCGGATCCCGCCTCAACGTTGGTACTTGAAGACAGCGTGGCGGGTGTGACTGCCGCACGTGCCGCCGGGCTGACTGTGCTCGGTTTTGTCGGCGCCCGCCATGGCGAGCCTGCTGCGGCACAGCGCCTGCGTGATGCGGGCGCAACCGATGTATTCGATGACATGACCACATTGCCAGCGCGCCTTGCGGCCTGGCACTAACAGACACCCAGGGCCCGCGCCAACGCGCTGGCCGGCAATGATGAAGGAGCCTGATATGGCCAGCATGACCTTGCGAGACGTTCAGAAAAGTTATGACACCGTGGAAGTCCTGCGCGATATCAATCTGGATATCGCGGATGGCGAGTTCGTGGTGTTTGTCGGCCCGTCTGGCTGCGGCAAATCAACGCTTTTGCGCATGATTGCCGGCCTGGAAGAAATCACCGGTGGTGAGCTGAGAATTGGCGATGCGCGCATGAATGATGTCCCCGCCAGCAAGCGCGGCATCGCCATGGTCTTTCAGAGCTATGCGCTGTATCCGCACATGACGCTCTACAACAACATGGCATTTGGCTTGAAGATCGCCGGCAAATCCAAAGAAGAGATCGACGTCGCCGTCAAGCGAGCCGCCAAAATTTTGCACATTGACCACTTGCTGGATCGCAAACCCAAAGCGCTTTCTGGCGGTCAGCGCCAGCGGGTCGCCATTGGCCGGGCCATTACCCGTGAACCGTCGGTATTCCTGTTTGATGAGCCGCTCTCCAACCTGGACGCTGCGCTGCGCGTGAAGATGCGGCTGGAGTTCGCCAAGCTGCATGATGATCTCAAGACCACCATGATTTATGTGACTCACGATCAGGTAGAAGCCATGACGCTGGCCGACAAAATCGTCGTGCTGTCGGCAGGCCGCATTGAACAGGTGGGTTCGCCGCATACGCTTTATCACCATCCGGCCAACCGCTTTGTTGCGGGGTTTATCGGGTCGCCCAAGATGAACTTCATTGAGGGCGAAGTGGCCAGCATCGGCGCAGATCACGTCAAGGTACAACTGGCCGGAGGAACGCAACTGGTCGCCGTTGACGGCAGCAATCTCAAAGTGGGTGACAAGGTCACCATCGGCATCCGGCCGGAACATCTGGCCATTGATGCGTCAGGCCAGATTCACGCCACGGTGACGGCGCAGGAGTCCCTGGGCGATCACGCCTTTGTGTACACCACTTACGCGGGGGCGCCGGATGGATTGATCTTGCGTGTGCCTGATGAAGACGAATATGTGCACGGCCGCGTCATCCAGCTCTATGCCGATCCCAATCGCTGCCATTTGTTCTCTGCTGACGGCAATGCCTGCCCGCGCGTGAAATTGCAGGCCGCAGCGTAAAGCGACTACCCGAATGATTGCCGCACGTGAAAAGCCGGGCCCAAGGCACCGGGCAGGATACGTGCGGCCGCAAGACAGCCTCAAAACACAGGAGATTCAACCATGAACACACATGCCAACGGTCCATCTACCTGGCTGCACCTGGGCGCCGGGTCTTTTCATCGTGCACACCAGGCCTGGTATCTGCATCGTCTGCGTGAGACCGGCGACCAGACCTGGACGCTGGCATTGGGTAACATCCGCGAAGACATGTCCCCCTTGCTGGCAGCACTGGAACGCCAGAAGGGCGAGTACACACTGGAAACCATCACCCCGGAAGGCGTGCATCAGTATGAAACGGTGCGCTCCATCAGCAAGATTGTGCCTTGGGATGCACAACTGGCCGCGGTAGTGGAAGCGGGCGCTGCTGCGCAAACACGCGTGATCTCGTTTACTGTGACCGAAGCCGGTTATTACCTGGATCAGCACTTCAAACTGGATGTGGCCAACGCTGATCTGGCTGCCGACCTGAAGGGTGAAAAGCGCACGATCTATGGCGCACTCCACGCCATCCTCAGTGCTCGCCGCGCCGCTGGTCATGGCCCGGTGACACTGCTGAACTGCGATAATTTGCGCCACAACGGCGAGCGGTTCCGTGACGGCATGCTGCAGTTTCTGGCCCTGTGTGGCGAGACGGAACTGGCCGCGTGGGTTACGGTGAATACCGCCAGCCCGAACTGCATGGTCGATCGTATTACTCCGCGTCCGGTGCCAGCAGTACGTGAGCGGGTCAAGGCCGCGACCGGCATTGATGATGAAGTGCCGGTCATGGGGGAGAGCTTTATCCAGTGGGTGGTGGAAGATCGTTTCATCGCAGGTCGCCCTGCGTTGGAAAACGTGGGCGTGGAGATGGTCGAATCCGTTTTGCCTTATGAAGAGGCCAAGATTCGCATTCTGAATGCCAGCCACAGTTGTATCGCGTGGGCCGGCACATTGATTGGCCTGACGTATATCCATGAAGGCACGCACGTTCCGTCGATCCGGCAGATGGCTTATGCCTATGTCACCGAAGACGTGATCCCGTCGCTGTCACCGAGCCCGATTGATCTTGGCAAATACCGTGACGTGGTGCTGGACCGCTTTGGCAATCCAGCCATTCGCGATAGCAATCAGCGCGTGGCGGCAGACGGGTTTTCCAAAATCCCCGGGTTCATTGCCCCGACGCTGAACGAGTGCTTCAAACGTGGTGCCGTGCCTGTTGCAACCGCCATGTTGCCCGCCTTGTTCTATGTGTTCCTGCAGCGCTGGGCTGACCGCAAGTTGCCATACGAATATCAAGACGGCATTCTGGACGCCAACGCCACGCGTGCCATGCTTGCTGACGCAGATCCGGTTGCCCGCTTCTGTGCTGATCCCATGCTGTGGGGTGCGATCGCCGGCAAGCCGGAGTTTGTGGTGCTGATGCGCGAATCGGTTGAGCGTGTAAATGGCTGGCTGGCCGCGCAATAACATTCTGAGCGCCCTCGCAGGCAAATCTGGCAGCACACGGGAGAAAGCATGTATCTGGGCATTGATCTGGGCACCTCGGAAGTCAAAGTCGTGCTGCTTGATGGCCGCAACAACATTATTGCCACGGCGGGCGCCGCTTTGACGGTGAGTCGTCCGCACCCGCGCTGGTCAGAGCAAGACCCGGCCGCGTGGTGGGATGCCACAGTGGAGGCCGTCGACAAACTGCGCGCAGGTCACCCGGCACAGTTTGCCGAGGTACGCGCGATTGGTTTGTCGGGCCAGATGCATGGGGCGGTGGTGCTGGATGCCGCAGACAAAGTCTTGCGCCCGGCCATTTTGTGGAACGACATGCGGGCCGCAGATGAATGTCGGGTGCTGACTGAACTGGCGCCCGATCTGCATCAGATTGCCGGCAACCTGGCCATGCCAGGTTTTACCGCGCCCAAACTCTTGTGGTTGCGCCGGCACGAGCCCGATGTCTATGCCAGAACGGCCACCGTCTTGCTGCCTAAAGACTGGCTGCGCCTCAAGCTCACTGGCGAGAAAGCATCCGACCCCTCCGATGCGGCCGGTACGTTATGGCTGGATGTTGCCAAACGTGATTGGTCGGACACACTGCTGGCTGCAACCGGCCTGACCCGCGCGCACATGCCCAAACTGGTAGAAGGGGACGCGGTTTCTGGCTTTTTGCGCCCGGAACTGGCCGCGCGCTGGGGGTTGTCTACGGGCGTGATGGTGGCCGGTGGCGGTGGTGACAACGCCGCCAGTGCGGTCGGCATTGGCGCGACGGTGCCGGGTGACGGGTTTATCTCGCTGGGTACATCTGGCGTCATGTTTGTGGTGAATGACCGTTTTCGGCCGAACCCGGCCTCAGCGGTGCATGCCTTCTGCCATGCTTTGCCTGATCGATGGCACCAGATGAGTGTGGTGTTGTCCGCAGCAAGTTGTCTGCGCTGGCTGTGCCGGCTGACGAGCACAGATGAGGCAACCTTGTTGCCGGAGGTGGCCGCGCTTTCAGCAGATATGCTGGATCAATCTCCCGTGTTCTTGCCATACCTCTCGGGCGAACGTACGCCGCATAACGACCCGTTTGCCCAGGGGGTGTTTCATGGCATGACCCATGCGACTGATCGCGCCATGCTGGGTTACTCCGTACTGGAAGGTGTGACGTTTGCGCTGAAAGACGGGCTGGACGCCTTGAGCGAGGCAGGCACGCATGTCGATACGCTTTCACTCATGGGTGGTGGCGCCCGCAGCCCGTACTGGGCGCAACTGATTGCCGATGTGTTGAATCTGCGCATCGTCACCCATCATGGCGGCGAAGCGGGCGGGGCGCTCGGCGCTGCGCGCCTGGGTTGGCTGTGTGCTGGCGGCAACGAAGCGGATATTTGCCAGAAGCCGCCCGTACGCGCGGAATATCTGCCACAAACGCAGCGCGTGGACGTGCTGGCGCATCGACTGGCGTTCTATCGCGACGTTTATTTGCAGCGCCCGGCCGCGCATCTGGTGCGCGGCTGACGGTTTTTCAGGTTTGCTGCCTGAGAGATCTATATTTACCCGGATAATATTTGACCTGTTTATTTTATCCGGGTAAATTTCGCTTTCACATTATGTGGAAGCGGTCATCATGAACAAAACGAAAACCAACGGCATAGAACTCGCCTGGGATCACTTTGGCGATGAATCTGCCGAGCCGATTTTGCTGATCGCCGGTCTTGGCACCCAAATGATCCGCTGGACGCCGGCTTTCTGTACGACACTGGCTGAGCGCGGTTTCCGGGTGATCCGCTTTGATCATCGCGACGTCGGTCAATCTACCCATTTTGATCAGTACCCGGCGCCAGATCTGAATGCCTTGATTGCGACACTGCAAAGCGGGCAACGACCAAATCTGACCTACACCCTGGAAGACATGGCTGCAGACGCGATGGGATTGCTCGATGTGCTGGGCATCAAACAGGCGCATGTGGTGGGGCGGTCTATGGGCGGGATGATTGCGCAATTGCTCGCCAGCGCATGGCCGGAACGCGTCTTGTCGCTGACCTCCATCATGTCTAGTTCCGGTAACCCGGCTTTACCGGCGGCTGCGCCGGATGTGATGCAGTTGATGACACGGCCAGCGCCAGACCCAGAGCGCGATCCGGCCGGGTTTGCGGCGCAAGGTCTCGCTTTTGCGCGGCGCATTGCCGGTAAGGGGTATCTGTTCGACACGGAACAACAGCTGGCGCTTTTGCATGAAGAGCTGCGGCGTGGCCGTAGCGCGGGCGGTTTTGCCCGTCAGATTGCCGCCATTGCTGTTTCGGGTGATCGTCGTTCACAGCTCGCTGCGATTGTTGCGCCCACCCTGGTGATCCACGGTGCGGATGATCCTTTGTTTTCGCCTGAATGTGGCGCGGATACCGCCCGGGCAATCCCCGGAGCCCATTTCATGCTGCTTGAAGGAATGGGTCATGATTTGCCGGCGCCTTTGTATGCCACGGTGGCCGAAGCCATCACGCAAAATTGCCGTAGACCGCAGTTGGCCAGGGTAAATCCGACTTGAGAGTAAGTCTGCAGCTCTGGTCTAATCAGCGAATGCCGATCATTGCGCACCATGGCCACAAGCTGACGGTGCAAGAAAATGGATTACCCACCCATGCAAAAAACTGCGTTTGCCAGCGACAACACTTCCGGCATCTGCCCGGAAGCGCTTGAATCGTTTATTGCCGCCAACACCAGCAATGTTGCCTCTTACGGTAACGACGAGTGGACCCGCCGCGCGTGCGATGCGATTCGCGACTTGTTCCAGACCGACTGCGATGTGTTCTTTGTCTTCAACGGCACCGCCGCCAACTCACTGGCCCTGGCCTCCCTGGTGCAGAGCTATCACAGCATTGTCTGCCACAAGCTCTCCCATGTTGAAACCGACGAATGTGGTGGCCCGGAATTTTTCTCCAATGGCACCAAGTTATTGCTGGCTGAAGGCGAGGACGGCAAGCTGGATGTCGACGGCATTGCTCGTCTGGTTGCGGCACGTACTGACATCCATTACCCCAAGCCCCGCGCAGTCACCATTACGCAATCGACCGAAGTGGGTACGGTGTATGCACTCGAAGAAGTCAAAGCCATCGGTGCTGCCTGCCGCGAGATGGGTCTCGCGTTCCACATGGATGGCGCGCGGTTTGCCAACGCCGTTGCACATCTGGGAGTGAGCCCGGCCGAGCTGACCTGGAAAGCAGGCGTAGATGTGCTGAGCTTTGGTGGTACCAAGATGGGCATGCCCGTCGGTGAAGCGGTGGTGTTCTTCAATCACCAGTTGGCGCAGGATTTTGCCTATCGCTGCAAACAAGCCGGGCAGCTGGCCTCCAAAATGCGTTTTCTCGCCGCCCCGTGGGTGGGCATGCTGCAAAACAACGCATGGCTCACGCGTGCCGGTCACGCCAACGCTATGGCGACGCGTTTGTCTGACGCGCTGGCTGCATTGCCGGGCGTATCGCTGATGTTCCCGACGCAGGCGAATGCGGTGTTCGTCAATCTGCCGGCCCATGTCGCGCAAGCGCTCAAAGACAAGGGCTGGGCGTTTTACAGCTTTATCGGCGCAGGTGGCGCACGGTTTGTGTGTTCATGGAGCACTACGCTGGAAGACGTTGATGCATTGGTGGCGGATGTGAAATCGGGGCTCTGAACCGCCAGCCCAACGGGTCGCACAGCCCTTTGTTGGGTGTTTGGCAAAGGTGCCGTCTATGATTTCATGATTACGCCCAGCATTTGCCTGATCTGGGGGAAAAATGAAAACCGCACCTCGGCTTTTTGTCGTCTTCCTGAGCGCCGCACTGGCTGCGTGCGGAGGGGACTTCTTCGGCAGTTCAGACGGTGGTTCGACTGTCACCCCGACCCCTGTGCCATCCGCACCGGCATCGGCGACACCTACGCCCACACCGGCGCCTGATGCGTCGAGCTATACCGTCGGCGGCGTGCTGTCGGGCTTGAGTGGTGGCACGGTCACGCTGATCAACAATAGTGACAGCCTGGCACTCAGCGCCAATGGCCCGTTCACTTTCAATACGGCCGTCAGTGCAGGGGGCGCTTATCAGGTGGTGGTGAGTACGCAGCCGTCCGGTCAGGTGTGCAAAGTCAGTGGTGGCGGCGGGTCCGGCCTGGCGAGCAACATCACAAATGTCGCGGTGCAATGCTCAGCGCCGGTTATCCAGATTGCGCCACTGTGGGCGTTCGCACAGCCTTTCGGTACTGCGGTTGATGCGCAGGGTAACGTGTATGTGGCTGATGGCGGGGCGGGTAACGTTTATAAGGTTGCACCCGGGGCGACAACGGCCACGCCCATTGTGACCGGCACACCCTTTGTGGCCCCCGTGGGGGTTGCCATTGATGCCGGGGGTACGGTGTACGTCACGGATTACAATGGTCCAGCGGTTTATCAGATCGCCCCGGGCGCGACGACCCCTTCACAAATTGCTCCAGGCTTTTTCTTCAGCCCCACCGGGATCGCCGTAGACGGTAGCGGCAATATCTATGTCGGGGATGATGTACTGAATGCCGTTTACAAGATCGCAGCCGGGACAACGACGCCCGTCCCGGTCGCGAGTGTGCCTGGGCCGCAGTACATTGCTATCGATGCGGCAGGCAATCTTTATGTGACAGCGGGCAGCGATGTTTACGAAATTGCTGCTGGCGCGTCGACGCCCAATCCGCTGATGCTCTCTCCGGGGTTGTCGCAACCTGCGGGCATTGCTGTGGATGCCACGGGCAATGTTTATGTTGTCGATGCGGCCACCAATAGCCTTTATAAAATTGCCCCGGGCGCCACTGCCCCTGTGGCGATCTCCACAGGTACCACTGCGCTGAACATGCCCTTTGGCCTGACCCTTGGTCGCGACGGCAATCTGTACATCGCTGATGTCGGCGACGCCAAGGTCTACGAGGTCGTGCTGCCCTGAGTCTGGTTCGAACGGACTTCAGCAACGTATTCAAGGCCAATGCATTGCGGGTCATCCCCGTGATTGCCTGATTACTGGCGCATCGGCAAAACCTCGTCAGTCACGCTAGAATACGCCCCATTTCCCCTCAGACAGACCCCGGCTGCCCACCCTTGGCCGCCGTACAGGAACGCACACGCAATGGCAGTAGAGCCCACCTCCAAGAGCAAGTCCGGCAAGGTAGATTCATCCACGCAACACACGCCGATGATGGCGCAATACCTGAGGCTGAAAGCGGATCATCCGGACAAGTTCGTGTTCTACCGCATGGGGGATTTCTACGAGCTGTTTTATGACGATGCGGTCAAGGCATCCAAACTGCTGGACATCACGCTGACCACGCGTGGCCAGTCTGCGGGCGAGCCAATCCGCATGGCGGGCGTGCCGTATCACGCCGTCGAACAGTACCTGGCCAAACTGGTGAAGTTTGGCGAATCCGTAGCCATTTGCGAGCAATTTGGTGATCCGGCCACTACAAAGGGGCCGGTTGAACGCCGCGTAGTGCGAGTGGTGACGCCAGGTACGCTGACTGATGCGGCGTTACTGGATGACAAGACCGAAAACCGTATCCTGGCGCTGACCCTGGAGAAGGGGGCCTTGGGCATGGCATGGCTGTCGCTGGCATCGGGTGATTTTGCGCTGATGGACACCACGGCAGAAAAACTGATGTCCGAACTGGAGCGCCTGCGCCCGGCAGAGATATTGATTGCTGATGGCGCCATGCTGGCGTTGTTTGATCAGATGAGCGCGCCGGTGCGCCGTCTGTCGCCGTGGCAGTTTGATCGCGAAAGCGCCGCGCGCAATCTCACCCGCCATTTTGCCGTGCATGATCTGGCCGGTTTTGGGGTGACGGACGAAACGCTGGCATTGGGCCCGGCGGGCGCGTTGCTGGAATACGTGCGCAGCACGCAGGGCGGCGTGGTACCGCAGCTCGCTGGTTTGCGGGTAGAAAGCCACACCCAGTTCATCGAACTGGACGCCGCTACCCGCCGCAATCTGGAGTTGACGGAGACCATTCGTGGCGAGGCTTCGCCAACGTTGTTCTCATTGCTTGATCGTTGCGCGACGGGCATGGGTTCGCGGTTGTTACGTCACTGGCTGCATCATCCGCTGCGACAGCATGGCCCGATCCTGGAACGCCAGGAGGCGATCGGCGCTTTGGTGGACAGTGGCGTTTACGTCGACATCCACCGCGTGCTGGATGATGTCGCAGATATAGAACGTATTGCCAGCCGGATTGCCCTGCGTAGCGCCCGCCCACGTGATCTGGCCAGTCTGCGTGACAGCCTGGTCTCGCTGGCGCGTTTGCCGCAAACCCTGCCGCAACAACCTTTTTTTGCGGGTCTTTCTCAGGCATTGCAACCGGACCTTGCGTTGCACAGCATGCTGGCGGCAGCGATCAAGCCTGAGCCCGGTGTTGTCCTGCGGGAAGGTGGCGTGATCGCAGATGGGTTCTCGGCAGAGCTGGACGAATTGCGCGCCATTCAGACCGGCGGCGGCGAGTTCCTGGCGCAGATGGAAGCCCGCGAGCGGGAACGTACTGGCATCGCCAATCTGCGTGTCGAGTACAACCGCGTCGCTGGCTTCTTTATTGAGGTGACCAATTCGTATCTGGATCAGGTGCCGCCAGAGTATCGGCGTCGCCAGACCATGAAAAACTGTGAGCGCTTCATCACGCCAGAACTGAAGGTGTTTGAAGACAAGGCGCTGTCCGCACAAGATCGCGCGCTGGCGCTGGAAAAACAGTTGTATGAGGCGCTGCTGGAAGACCTGCAATTTCATTTGCCGGCGCTGCGTCTGGCGGCGCATGCGGCAGCAACGGCTGATACCCTGGCATGTCTTGCTGCACGGGCAGTTGAGTGCAATTACGTTGCGCCGCAATTTGTCGACGAAACGGTATTGCACATCGACGCCGGTCGCCACCCGGTGGTTGAGTCGCAAATTGATGACTTCATCCCCAATGGTGTGGATTTTGCCGCAACACGCAAGCTGCTGTTGATTACCGGGCCGAACATGGGGGGTAAGTCGACCTACATGCGGCAGGTGGCGTTGATTGTATTGTTGGCGCACGTGGGTTCCTGGGTGCCGGCAACGGCGGCGACGATTGGTCGGGTGGATCGCATCTTTACGCGTATTGGCGCATCTGACGACCTGGCGGGTGGTCGCTCTACCTTCATGGTGGAAATGACCGAAACCGCCAACATCCTTAACAATGCCGGCGAACACTCGCTGGTACTGATGGATGAAGTAGGGCGCGGCACATCAACGTTTGACGGCCTGGCCCTTGCCTGGGCGATCGCCCGTGCGTTGATCGAGAAAAACCGTGCGTATACCTTGTTCGCGACCCACTACTTTGAACTGACCCGCCTGGCCCAGGATTACCCGCAGGTTGCCAACGTGCACCTGGATGCCGTAGAGCACAAAGACAAGATTGTGTTCCTGCACGCAGTGCAAGAAGGCCCGGCATCGCAAAGTTATGGCGTTGCGGTGGCCAGTCTTGCCGGTGTGCCGCGTGAAGTGGTGCGACAGGCTCGTCGCAAGCTGGTGGAACTGGAACAGCACAGTGTCACGAATGGTCTGCAAGGCGATTTGTTTGCAGCGCCGCTGCCGGAAGAGCCAGAAGAACCGGCGGCAGATCCCTTGCTGTTGGCCCTGGATGAAGTCAATCCGGATGAGATGTCACCGCGGGAAGCCTTGCAAGTTTTGTACCGGCTGAAAGAAATTTCAGGAAATTTGTAACGGGGTTGCTTACGAATTGTAAGGTGGTGTGATAAGGTACACGCCCCATTGGACCGTCCGTCTATTTCCCCTATCGTTTACAGGGTCGTTTGCTACGATTCTGGTCTGGTGACGCAACAGAGCTCAACCAAACCCTTTATGCATACCAATAAAAAAGCCTCGAGGAGTTGATTGTGAACATTGCAAGTGAGCCGGTGAATGTCCCGGCAAATGGCTCGGATCCACTGGATTCGGGGGTTGCGCGGTTTCTTGGGTTGACCGGAACGGACGACGGTATCAAGCTCAATGATATCCGCTCCAAAGCCGCCGGCGAACTCAAACGTTTCGGTGACGATCTGGGCCAACATCTCAAAGAAATCGATATTACCGTGCCGCCAGCCGTTCAGTTACGCAGTGCCGAGGATGGCAAGGTGGCGGTTTTTGGTGACCACTTTGGTAAGGAAAAAATTGAAACTTTCATCAACGCCGATACACGCCTGATGAAATGGTTCAAGGAAGTCGAAGTGTTGCACGAGATCCTGCGTCGCGCTGAATTGCGCGGCAGTGGTCAAACGACTGAGGGTCAGCATTTCAATCTGGGCTTGACCAGTCTGGGCAGCATTGCATTTTTCTCTGCCGACTGAGCCCTTAAACAGCACTGCAACAAGACCGCCGTCAGGCGGTCTTTGTTTTTGTGATCGTACTTACAGCGCATCTGATTAATAACCACAACTGCTGGCAGGGTTTTGTTGCCAGCTCTAAGTTATAATCGTGGATTGAATTCAGGAAAGATCGCATGAAAACCACCCGCGCCCGTCGGCCGCAGCCAGCTATCAGAGAGCAAAAAACCGGACAGAACCAAAAGGCCGCTGCTGGCGTTCGCCGCACGCGTACCAAGGATGCGTCCGACAACTGGCACAGCGGCCCGCGTGAAGAAACCGGTGCGCGTGGTGTAGTCGCCAGGACATCGGCACGTTCTGGCCCGCGCGCGGCGACGACAGCGCGCCCGGCCAATACGCGCCCGGCGACGGACGCGGCCGGTGCTGCAGCGACGACGACAGAGACGGCAGCCAAACCGCGTACCGCCAAGGTGAGCGTGAGTCGTGCCAAGAAGATGCTGGTGCGTCATGGCTCGGCCAAACAGGTGGAAACGCAAAAACAATTGCGTGCCAAGCGCCTGACCTCAGATCAAGTCGGGGAAGAGCGCCTGCAAAAAGCGCTGGCGTTCAGCGGTTGGGGTTCGCGTCGCGAAGCGGAAACCTGGATCGAGCAAGGCCGGGTTTCGGTCAACGGCAAAATTGCGGAACTCGGCGCCAAGGTCAAACAGGGCGACGACGTGCGCGTGGATGGCAAACGCGTTGCACTGCGCTGGGCCGATCGGTTGCCGCGTATTGTCATGTATCACAAACAAGAGGGCGAACTGGTCACGCGTGACGACCCGCAAGGCCGCGTCACCGTGTTTGACCGCCTGCCCAAGCTGGCTTCCAGCAAGTGGGTAGCGATTGGTCGTCTGGACTTCAACACCAGCGGCCTCTTGCTGTTCACCACCTCGGGCGATCTGGCCAACCGCATGATGCACCCCAGCTTTGCGGTCGAGCGTGAATACGCTGCGCGCATTCTGGGTGAACTCACCGGTGAACAAATGAACGAAATGACCCGTGGCATCGAGCTGGATGATGGCAAGGCCCACTTCGATCACATCTCGGACTCGGGGGGTGAAGGTGTCAATCACTGGTATCGCGTGGTGCTGCGTGAGGGCCGTAACCGCGAAGTGCGCCGGATGTTTGAGCATTACGAAATGACCGTCAGCCGTCTGATGCGGGTGCGTTACGGCATGTTCCATCTGCCGGCACGTCTCAAACGCGGCCAGTTCTATGAACTGAACGAAACCGAAGTACTGGCAGCGATGAAATGGGCCGATCTGCGCATCAACGGCCAGACCAAAGATTATTGATCTACCCGTGGGTTGATTTGACGGAAGCGCGTCATGAACAAGGCATTTACCAAAGAGAGCGATGACGACGGCGATCTGCCGCCAGAACTGCAGGTGCCGGCGGGCAGCAAGAACTACATCACGCCCGGTGGCTGGAAAAAGCTGCGTGAAGAGCTGCATCACCTCGTGAATAAAGAGCGCCCGGAACTGACGCAAGTGGTGAACTGGGCCGCCAGCAACGGCGATCGATCTGAAAATGGGGACTACCTTTATGGCAAGCGTCGCCTGCGCCAGATCGACAGCCGCATCCGCTTTCTGACCAAGCGCCTTGAAAATGCGGAAGTGGTTGACCCGGAAACCCGGGAAGCCACTGACCAGATTTTCTTTGGCGCGACCGTCACCTATGCCCGGGAAGATGGTCGCGAAGAAACCGTCAGCATTGTTGGCGTGGATGAAACCAACCCGCCGCGCAATCACATCAGCTGGACGTCGCCGGTCGCGCGCGCGTTGCTCAAAGCGCGTGAGGGCGATGCCGTCCTCTTACGGACGCCGGCTGGCATTGAAGAGCTTGAAGTTCTCACTGTGATGTATGTCGCGGTAGAGACAGAGCCCGCCGCCTGATTTCACTGTTTTTGCGGCAGGCTGGCGGCGTCTGTATGCTGTTTGCATGACAGAACAAGAATTGATCGCACCTGCCAAAGCCAGCCTGTTTCGCCGCGTACTGCGCAATATGGCCTGCCGTATTGCGCTTGCCTCCCTGGTCCTTTCCGCGCTGGGTTATTACTACAGCTACACGCGGTATCAGACCGAGGCACTGGCCAATCTGGGCAAGTACATTGAAGCACGCAGCCAGATTGAGTCCAATCTGTTCTTGCAGGCCGAGACCAATACCAAACTGCTGCGCAACGAGTTCGTCCGTCGTTATGCGCAAGTGCAAAATAGCGACCCAGCCCCCGAGTTTCACCGTTTGTTCAAACAAGACCGCGATGGCATGTGGCGCGTGCGTCCGGAACTGGATGACTTCGAGTACAAAGCCACCGTGGCCATTCTGCCGCGCGTCAAGTTGACCGATGAATTCATGCGCCAGGCGCTGCTGGCCTACGAGTTGTGTGGCCAGTTTGGCCAGGCGAACCGCAACCGATACTACGACACCTTTGTAGATCTGAATGTCTCTGATGGCAGCGTGATGTTCCTGCCAGACCTGAACTATGCCCGTAATGGTTCGGTAGCTGATTTCGCGGTTGATCTGGAAACCGAACTGGGTGCCACGCCCGAGCGCAATCCTGAACGCAAAACTTTCTGGACAGGCATCTACTTCGACAAGCAAGCCATGGAATGGATGGTCTCGGTGGTGACGCCGATTGATTATCTGGGGCGCTATATCGGCGGTTCTGGCCAGGACGTGCTGCTGGATCAACTGATCCAGCGCACCAACAGTGTCAGCATCCCGGGCACTTACAATTTTATTGTGACGCGCGGCGGCCAGTTGATTGCCCACGCTGATCGCATGACCCAAATCCATCAGGCACATGGCGAGTACGACTTGCGTACCGCTAACGACCCGGTGCTGCGGGACTTGTACTACGCCGCCATCAAAGCGACGCCGTCGCAGCCGTTTGTAGAGTCGCCGGACGGCAAATCATGGCTGGGGGTATCCGGTATTTCCGGGGCCGACTGGATGTTTGTCGTTGTTTATCCAAAGCGCCTGTTGCAAGAGAAAGCTGCCGTTGCGGCCAGCATGGTGCTGTTGTTGGGGCTGATTGCGCTACTGGTTGAACTCGGCTTGCTGGCTTGGGTGTTGAAGATGGATGTGGCAAAGCCTTTGTCACGCCTGAAATCGGCCATTCAAACGCTCGCACACGGCCAGACCTCAGACCAGCTGGATATCCACCGCGACGACGAACTCGGCGAACTGGCGCGTAATTTTGATGCGATGGCGCAGAGGGTGGCCAATCACCGGCATCATCTGGAAGAACTGGTTGCCGAGCGGACCGCTGAGCTCGCCCAAACCAATGCGGACTTGCATAGCGCCAATCAACAACTGACCCATCTGAACGACGAAAAAAACGAACTCCTGGCCATTGCCGCGCATGACTTGAAAAACCCGGTCGCCAGCATCGGTGGCATGGCGGGCCTTGTTGCCGAAAAACTGCATGAATGGCCAGCAGAGCGCATCAAATCGCGCCTGTTCGGCATGCAGCAACTGGCTGGCCGGTTGCAGCAAATTGTCAGTAACTTGCTGGACATCCACGCGCTGGAATCCGGGCAGTTTCGGGCGCAACTGGAAAGCGTAGAGCTGGACCCGTTGATGGCAGAGTTACTGCAAAGCTGGGACGCCAGGTTGCAAGACAAATTCCAGCACGCATCGTGGTTGCCCAGTGGGCTTTCGGTGAAAGCGGATCGCGAAGCACTGTGGCAGGTGCTGGACAATCTGCTGTCAAATGCCTCCAAATATTCGCCCGCTCATAGCCCGATCACGCTAACGGCACTGGTGCGCGGCAAGTCGGTAGAGATCCGTGTGGCCGATCAGGGGCCGGGCATTGCACTCCATGAAATGGACAAGTTGTTCCTCAAATTCAGCCGTCTTTCAGCTGTTCCGACAGGGGGGGAGCACGCGACCGGGCTTGGGTTGTCGATTGTTAAAAGGCTGGTAGAGAGCATGCAGGGTACCGTGCATTGCCACAGCCAGCTGGGCAACGGCGCAACCTTCCTGGTGAACCTCCCGGTGGCGGCCTGAAGCCTCAGCGGGTAAAATGCCGCTCTTCCTAAAGTGTTTGTTCGCGGAGTTTGTCTTTCATGCGCCAGTACCTTGATTTGCTGCAACATGTGCTCGACCACGGAACGCGCAAGGAAGACCGCACCGGCACTGGCACCATCAGTTATTTTGGCGCCCAAATGCGCTTTGATCTGGCAGATGGTTTCCCGCTGGTTACTACCAAGAAAACCCACCTGAAATCCATCATTTATGAATTGCTGTGGTTTCTGCGCGGCGAGACGAATGTGGGCTGGCTGAAGGAAAACGGTGTCACGATCTGGGACGAATGGGCGCGTGAAAACGGCGACCTGGGTCCGGTTTACGGCTACCAGTGGCGTAGCTGGCCGACGGCGGACGGCCGCCATATCGATCAGATCAGCCAGGTGATCCAGCAGATCAAAAACAACCCGGATTCGCGCCGGCTGATTGTTTCGGCCTGGAATGTGGGCGAAATCGAAAACATGGCTTTGCCGCCATGCCATGCTTTCTTCCAGTTCTACGTGGTCAACGGCAAGTTGTCTTGCCAGTTGTATCAGCGTTCTGCCGATCTGTTCCTGGGCGTGCCGTTCAATATCGCGTCTTACGCATTGTTGCTGATGATGGTGGCTCAGGTGTGTGATCTGGAGCCGGGGGAGTTTGTCTGGACTGGTGGTGATTGCCACATTTACCTGAACCATATGGAACAGGTGAAAACCCAGCTTTCCCGCGAACCACGCTCACGGCCGACCATGAAGATCAACCCGGCTCGTCGCAATATCTTTGACTTCGAATACGCAGACTTCGTACTTGAAGGCTATGACCCGCACCCGGCGCTGAAGGGCGCGGTAGCAGTCTGATTGACGACTTGCCGCGAACATGGCCCGCCAGTGCGCGGGCTTTTTCTTTTGTGGCAAGGTCTATCATTGGTTTTGTCTCACCCACCTTGCAATAGTCGCCGACATCGGTCGGCGTGGAGTATCCACTATGAATCGCATTGCCACTCTGGCTTGCATGCTGCCAAAGGCAGAGCTACACCTGCACATTGAAGGCACCCTCGAGCCTGAACTGGCATTTAGGCTGGCTGAACGCCATGGTGTCGCCATGCCCTGGCCCGACGTTGAAGCGCTGCGCGCCGCGTATGATTTTTCAGATCTGCAGTCGTTTCTGGATTTGTACTACGCCGGGGCGAACGTCCTGCGCACTGAGGAAGACTTTTACGATCTGACGCATGCCTATCTCGTGCATGCGCACGCCGATAATCTGCGTCATGTCGAAATCTTTTTTGATCCGCAAACACATACCGAGCGCGGTGTCGCGTTTGAAGATGTCTTGGGCGGTATTCGCCGTGCCTTGCTGGAGGCCGAGCGCGAGTGGGGTATCAGCTTTAAAGTGATCATGTCTTTCCTGCGTCATTTGTCCGAGGCCGATGCGTTGGCAACGCTGGATGAAGCACGCCCATATTTGCACCGTATTGATGGTGTTGGTCTGGATTCCAGCGAGATGGGTCATCCGCCATCCAAATTCGCACGTGTGTTTGCAGAATGCCGTGAACTCGGCTTGCCGGTGGTGGCCCATGCGGGCGAAGAAGGTCCGCCGGAGTACATTGAAGAGGCGCTTGATCTATTGCGCGTCAAACGCATTGACCATGGCGTGCGTGCGCTTGAAAGCGATGCGCTGATGGATCGCCTTGCAGCGGAGCAAATTCCGTTGACGGTTTGTCCGCTCTCCAACGTCAAACTCAAGGTCTATGACGATCTCTCCGCGCATGGTCTGCGCAAAATGTTGGCGCACGGCGTGAAAGTCACCATCAACTCGGATGACCCGGCTTACTTCGGCGGTTACGTAAACGATAACTTTGTCGCCTGTGTCGAGGCGCTCGCGTTGACGGAGGAGGAGGTCATCAAACTGGCCCGCAACAGCATAGAAGCGAGCTGGCTGGAAGCAGCACGGCGTGATGCGCTGCTGGCTGAAGTCGACGCCACCGTGGCGCAATGGCGTGCTCGATAAACTGCGATTGATGCACAAAAAAACGGCGCTCTGAAGCGCCGTTTTTTGATTGCCAGACCAGACTTATTTGATCACATTGAGTGCTTCATAGCATGCACCCATGGTGTGGTAGTCCGTCTTGCCTGCTGGTGACTTTTCATCATCCACCTTGCCGTTTTCCGGCGTCAGAATGCGGTACCAGGCGCCATACTTGTGGTCCACAAAGAATTCCCAGCTGTATGCCCAGATGCGCTCATACCATTCCCAGTATTTGGCATCGCCAGTGCGGTTGGCTAGCAGCGCAGCTGCGGCAAAAGATTCGGCCTGCACCCAAAAATATTTGTCGCCGTCGTACAGCTTGCCTTCCAGATCGTAACCGTAAACCAGGCCACCGTGTTCATGGTCCCAGCCATGCTCCATGGCGCGGTCAAACAGTTCGCGGGCACGGTCCAGATGCCATTCCGCCGGAGCATGACGATCCAGTATCAACAGCAGTTTCGCCCACTCGGTCTGGTGTCCGGTCTGAAAGCCCCAAGGACGAAATATGTTCGTGCGATCGCCCTTGTTGTATTCCAGATCTGGCGTCCAGTCGGTACGGAAATGCTCCCAAACCTGCCCGCCAGTACGGCCAGCCTGAACGATGGTGAAATTCTTGGCCAGGGTTTTGGCGCGTTCCAGATAACGCTGCTCACCGGTGGCTTCAAATGCCGCCAGCATCGCTTCGCAGGCGTGCATGTTATCGTTCTGGCCTCGATAATCATCCAGCTTCCAGTCCGCGCTGGCCTCGCTGCCATACATGCCATGCTCTGGCAGCCAGAAGTGCTTTTCCATCAGGTCGTAGGTTTCGCCCAGCCACTCAGCGGCCTGGGGAATACCGGAGCGCACGCCACAAGCATAGGCAAGCATGACAAACGCCAGGCCGTAACACATATTGGTGCTGTCGGCGACTTTGCCATCCTTCAATACCCATGCGTAACCCCCTGTTTGCGGGTTGCGATGGACATTGCGAATAAAGTCGATGCCGTGTTGTACGCGTTCTTGATATTGCGGCTGCTGAAACTGCAGCCATGCCATCGCATTGTTGAAGACAAAGCGCGTAGAAGAGACAAGGTGGCGGGTCGATTTATCGTAAATCTCGCCGTCATCTTTGTAGTAATGGTAGAAACCGCCGTGCGTGTCGACCGAACGCGGGTCGTAAAAGGACATGGTGTGACGGATGTGATCCAGCAAAAACTGGCGACTGCGGAATTCGGGGCGGTTGGTACTCATGAGGTCTCCTGCCAATAGAGGGAAGCTAAAATACGGACGGCGGAGGAAAGCGGGCGTCCATCGCAAGCCCCATGCTGCTCGCAGTGCTCGCCCACTATACTTGCGTCCTTGCAATCAACTCTTTTTTGCAGATTCTACGGATGCGTTGTGAAGAGGTCTGTACGGTATCCCCCCACGCTTGCCTCGTGTCAGCAACAGAGTTAGATTTTGATAATGTAATGATTCCATGCTGTGTGGCGCCGCCGCCGGCAACAACTGTATAGAGGCAGGAGCAACGATATGCGAAATCTGTTGGCATTGGCCGTGTTGTGCGGATGCGCTGCACTGGCACAGGCCCAGATCTACAAGTGGAAAGACGCGAACGGCAATACCCAGTATTCGGATACGCCGCCGCCGCCGACCGCGAAAGCCCAGGTTGTGAACGTCAAAACAACAAACGTGACCAGCGTACCTGCGACCAAGCAGGCCAGTGGCAGTGCTGCCGCCGCTGCCAGTGCTGCAGCCGCAGCGCCGACCAAGGTAACCACCCTGGATCCAACCGCCTGCGCCAATGCGCACAAGCGGCTTGATTTCCTGCAGAACGCTACGCGTTTGCGCGCCATTAACGACAAGGGCGAGGTGGAGATGCTGGATGCCGACAAGAAACAGGCCCAGATCAATCTGACGCAGGCGGATATCAAGAAGTATTGCGAGGAATAATCTGGTGCTGGCCCGACTGCAAGGCAGCGCAGTCACCATAAACAAAAACAGGCGCTTTCAGGCGCCTGTTTTTGTTTGGGTGCAACGCTGCCGAATCAGTTTGAAACGGCGGTAATCAGCAGTTCTACGCGACGATTCAGAGCACGACCGGCCTCTGTTGCATTGGATGCGCGGGGTTCATTCACGCCGCGCCCCTCCACTTGCAGGCGCACGGCATTGACCTGGTGTGCAGTGAGATAGTCGCTCACAGATTGCGCGCGACGTTGTGAGAGGGCCAGATTGTAATCCGCCTTACCCACATTATCGGTGTAGCCAACGATGCCAACGGTAGTTTTGCCGTATTGGTTGAGGACATGGGTGATCTTGTCCAGTGTCGGCGTGAAACCCGACTTGAGCACGGCAGAGCCGGTATCAAAGCCGGTGGTCGAGGTCATGGTCACCTTGATCTGGCTGTCGCTCAGGCGTTGCAAGGTGATGTTGCCGACCTGAATTTCCGGAGCCAGTTGTTTTTGCAGGTCTTTGGCCTGTTTGTCCATGTAGGCGCCGATAGCGCCGCCGGCCAGGCCACCACCGACCGCGCCGATCAGCGCGCCACGACCACGATGATTCTTGTCCACTGCGGCGCCAATAGCTGCACCGCCCACAGCACCAATCAAGGCGCCAGTCTCAGTGTTATTCATGCTGCGCTTGTCGCCCAGATCGTTGGCACAAGCAGAGAGCAAAAGGGCGCTGATCAGCGCTGGAATGACGATTTTACGCATGCGGTTGTTTTCCCGGGTTTGAGTGGGCTTATAAGAGATTTGGAAGCGTGAGTATGGCTGGGCTGATCGCATTTGTAGATGCAGGCAATCACACCTCAAGCGCGTGCAGATTCAGGAATGGACGATAGATAATTGGCGTTTATGCCTGGTTGTTGGCATTTGGCCAGACCAGTGCCTGAGCCACGATCACGCTGGTGCCGTTAAACGTGGCGGCGGGCGATCCGTAAAGTTGGTAACCCAGGGCGAGCGCCTCGCTGACCCGGCGGCAGAAAGCCGCATCATCCGGGCCGGTGAGCAGGCGGTAAACAGGCAGGTTATCTGGCGGCAGGGCGGACATGACGTTTGGCGGGCTGGTCAGTTTATTCTTCAGCGTTCCCGCCGCCTTTCTTCATGACCTTGCCTTCCGCTGCGCGCTGGCGTCGCACTTCCTTGGGGTCGGCAATCAGTGGGCGGTAGATCTCGACGCGATCTTTCTCGCGGAGCACCGTGTCGGGTTTGACGGCTTTGGCGAAAATGCCAAGCTTGTTCACGGCCAGATCGATTTCCGGGAATTCGGCCAGAATGCCGGAGCGACGCACGGCTTCTTCTGCGGTGGTGCCTTCTGGCACTTTCACGCTCAACAGTTTCTGTTTGTCACGCGTGGCGTAGACTACTTCAACAACGATGTCATGGCTCATGCTGGCCGCCTTTTTCAGTCGTAAAGCTTGTCGGCACGCGTAATGAATGCATCGACAAAGGTATTGGTAATCCGCGAAAACACCGGGCCGATCACGGCCTCAATCATGCGGTTGGAAAATTCATAATCCAGCGCGAATTCGATCTTGCAGGCGTCTTCGTCCAGGGCAGTGAATGTCCACTCACCATGAAGCGCCTTGAAGGGACCATCCGCAAACTGCATGTCGATGCGGGAAAAGGGCTCCCGGATGTCACGGGTCCGGAAAAAGGTTTTCACCTTGAGGAACTCAATGTGGACGGTGACATCCAGCATTTCGTCAGTGCGTTCGTGCACGTTGATTCCGCCGCACCACGGCAGGAATTTCGGGTAGTCTTCTACCCGGTCCACAAGATTGAACATGCGTTCGGCACTGTGCGGGACCAGCAGGGATTTTCGTATGCGCTGCATGTCTGGCGTAAACTAACAGGCTTTTCACAAGAATTGACGCGGCAACGCGTCAGCATCGCCGCTTCGACCGTGAATGAAATCTGTCTGGTTGCATATTTGCCAAACCGGACAAAAACAGTAAACCAGAAGAACGGCGATTTGATTTAATTACAAAATGACCGAGCATCCTACCGCCCTCGTCCCTGACACGCAACATGACAACCTGCGCTTGCCGCCGCATTCCATTGAGGCAGAGCAATCGGTGCTGGGTGGCTTGTTGCTGGACAACCCTTCGTTTGACCGTATTGCCGATATTCTGGGTGAGGCGGATTTTTACCGTGATGATCACCGGCGCATTTTTCAGCACATTGTTCGCCTGATTGAACACAACCGGCCGGCCGACGTGATTACCGTGGCCGAATCGCTGGATAACAATAACGAACTCACTTACGTTGGCGGCCTGTCGTACCTTGGCGCGCTGGCGCAAAACACGCCCTCGGCGGCCAATATCCGGCGCTACGGCGAAATCGTGCGTGAGAAGTCCGTGATGCGCCAATTGGCTAGCGTGGCGAACGAGATCGCGGATGCCGCATACAGCCCCAACGGGCGTGAAGCCACCGAACTCCTGGACGAAGCCGAATCCAAGGTGTTTCAGATCGCTGAGCAATCAGCCAAAGGACAGCAGGGCTTTATTGCCATGCCGCCGATCCTGAAAGAAATCGTCGAGAAGATCGATTATCTATATCGGCAGGACAACCCGTCGGAAATCACCGGCGTGGCCTCGGGCTTTGTTGACCTCGATAAAATGACCTCTGGCTTGCAACCAGGCGATCTTGTGATTGTGGCCGGCCGCCCATCCATGGGCAAAACCGCGTTTTCAGTGAACATTGCCGAGCACGTTGGCACTGAGCTGAAAAAACCGGTTGCGATCTTTTCCATGGAAATGGGCGCGGCGCAGCTGGGCATGCGGATGGTGGGTTCGATTGGCAAAATCGACCTGCACAAGCTCAAGACAGGGCGGTTTGAAGATGAAGACTGGACCAAACTGACCTATGCCATCAACAAGCTCTCTGAAGCCCCGATTTTTATTGAAGAAACCGGTGCACTGAGCGCTCTGGATATCCGCACGCGTTGCCGGCGTCTGGCTCGACAGCACGGCCAACTGGGCTTGATTGTGATCGACTATTTGCAGCTGATGTCGGGTCGGGCAGGGGCCAAAGACCAGAATCGTGCGACGGAACTGGGTGAAATCTCCCGTTCGCTCAAGGGGTTGGCCAAGGAACTGAAATGCCCGTTGATTGCGCTCTCGCAGTTGTCTCGTTCGGTCGAACAGCGTACCGACAAACGCCCAATGATGTCTGACTTGCGTGAATCCGGCGCCATCGAACAGGATGCGGACATCATCATGTTTATGTACCGCGATGAGTACTACAACCCGGATTCGCAGTTCAAGGGTCTGGCCGAGTGCATCGTGGGTAAGCATCGGAACGGCCCAACGGGCAAGGTGCCGCTGGTGTTTATCGGCAAGTACTCGCGCTTTGATAATGCCCTGGTGAAACCGGAAGGCTGGAGCGGGGATCTGGAGTAATCCCGTTTGCCTGCTTCAAACACACAAAGGCCGGTGCGCCACATCACCGGCCTTTGTCATGTCTGCTGGCTTAATAGGTGTAGAACATGCGCTGGATTTCTTTGGTGTCTTTGGTTTTGGTCAGGGCCAGCATGAGCAGAATGCGGGCTTTCTGCGGGTTCAGCGTGTCAGAGACGACAAAGTCAGTCTTGTCATCATCGTTCTCGCCATTGCGCAGAGTCGGGCCGTTACCAACCCGGGAAGAGCGCAGGATATAAATGCCTTTCTGGCGCAGTTCAGTCAGACGCGCGCGGACCGGCGTTGCCAGACTGCCATCGCCCGTGCCCGCATACACAATGCCCACGTCGCCAGCCGCAACAAATGCGTCAATAGCCAGTGTATTGGCGTTGGCTGAGCCATAGGCAATATCCACTGCGGGTAAATGGTCGAGTTTCGAGATATCGAATTCGGTCTCCGCCGTATGTTTTCTGGTTGTGGCGCGGTAGTACTGCGGCTTGCCGCTGACGATGTAGCCCAGGTCGCCCAGTTCTGGCGAGCGGAAGGTGTTGGCTAGCATGGTGTTGGTCTTGGTGACATCGCGCGCGCCCAGAATTTCGTCATTCATGGCAACCAGTACACCGCGATTGACTGAATCAGGGCTGCCTGCAACAGCGACGGCGTTATACAAATTAATTGGACCATCTGCACTGATGGCGGTGGAAGGGCGCATGGAACCCACAATCACCACCGGTTTTTTGCTTTTCACCGTCAAATTGAGAAAATAGGCTGTTTCTTCGATGGTGTCGGTGCCGTGCGTGATCACGATGCCGTCCACATCGCTTTGCTTGAGCAAAATGTTGACGCGCTTGGCCAGGGTGAGCCAGTTTTCGTTGGTCATGTTTTCACTGGCAATCTGGAAAACCTGTTCGCCGGTCACATTGGCGACTTGTTTAAGTTCTGGCACGGCTTCGATCAGTTTTTCCACGCCGACCTTGGCGGCGGTATAACCGACCGTAGTCGTGCTGGTTGCGCCGGTGCCAGCAATGGTGCCCCCGGTAGCGAGAATCACCACATGAGGCAGTTTGTCAGCGGCCCATACGGCCGTGGCACTGCAAGTGATGGCAATAAACAGTGCGCGTTGAAACAGCTTGGTCAGCATAAAACTCTCCAGACAATGTTTTTCAGTGGGTATGACTTGAAAACAACGAAACCTGTTTTCGTTTGGCTGGGTGGCCAGATCACGTTTCAAATGGGTGGGCCAGCCTGAAAGCAAGTTTTGTCATGGCATAAAAAGCATGATCCGTGCCCCATGCTGACAACATTGCTGAAAGCACTGTCAGGGATTTCGTTAATACCAATCGGCAAAGACTGGGCCGGTGTGTTGCTCAACGTGATGATTGATAAGGAATAATCGTGAAAGTGATCGCTTTTTCGAACCACAACCCCCAACCCGTGATTGACTTCCCTCGGCCAGAGCGACTGGTTTCTGGCAACCCGCAGCGCACCACATGGCTGCACTACGACAATGCAGCAAATGGTTTTTCGAGCGGTATATGGGCATCTGAAGTGGGGAGTTGGCGAATTGAATTCGGTCCGGCTGAAGAAGAGTTCTTCAGCATCATTGAAGGGCGTGCGCGGGTTTATGACGAGGCAGGGGCGTTTGCGGAAGTGGGTCCGGGCGAGGCATTGGTGATCCCGGCCGGGTTCAAAGGCCGTTTTGAAGTGCTGGAGCCTGTGAAGAAATACTTCGCAATCTACGAAAAGGCCGCAAGCTAAAGCGCAAAGTGCAAGACCGAATCTGTCAGCCATGAAAAAAGGCCCGCATTAGCGGGCCTTTTCTTTCATTGAGTCGTGGCAGCCAAACCGTATGAGCAGACCAGATTAGTGGTGTGCCGGCTGACGTTGCTGCTTTTCTACGACCAACGCGTTATAGGGTGCGAACAGGTAAAACGGTGCAAACAGGAATCGCCAGCCGTGCATGGCGCTTTTGACCGTAAAGTGCATTTCTTCCGCATCGGTATCAAATACCAGCGGCGGAGTTTTACCCCAATCCAGTTGGGCCTGCAGAACATGGCGACCAGGGGGAAGTGAAGCGGTAAGGCAATGACCGGGCGCCGTATGACCCAGTGGGTGTCCATCTAACAACATGCGCGGCTGACGGCCCAGTGCGCCCTGACGATGAATCTTGATCGTTGGCATTGATCCTCCATCTTGTAGTTGTAACAGTCGCTCAACCGGCTACTGGCGTAAACCAGTCCCTCCCCGGGGTGTACTGACGACCGAACAGCGCACAGCGTACACGTCGGTATGTTGGTTGGGTAGCCCCTGAAGAGCTTGCCTTGGCAAATAAAATTACGGGTTTATTGGGATAGCGGCTGATACCACTTGACCGTCCGTCAGGTGTATACGGGGCAGGGGTGAAGCTGTCACCAAGCTGAAAAGAATGCCATGTTTGGCTTTTGAAAACGAATTCAATGCCGGATTTATGTAGTCGGAAAATGATTCGCATCAAAATGGGGCCTGTAGACCCCGCGCATATCAGTCGTGAGTAGAGACCACTTGTCCCGTCATTGCGACTCTCTGGGTAATATCAAAAAAGTAAAAAGCGGGCCGAAGCCCGCTTTGTATGAGTGACTGATGCCGCTTTGGTTAGAGCGTTTCTGCGGCGTAATCGGCCAGCCGCGAACGTTCGCCCCGTTGCAGGGTGATATGTCCGGAGTGGGTCCAGGACTTGAACCGGTCCACCACGTAAGTCAAGCCGGATGACCCCTCGGTCAGGTAGGGCGTATCAATCTGGCTGATATTGCCCAGACACACCACCTTGGTGCCCGGGCCTGCGCGGGTGATCAGGGTCTTCATTTGCTTGGGCGTGAGGTTTTGCGCCTCATCAATGATCAGGAACTTGTTCAGGAAGGTGCGCCCACGCATGAAGTTGAGAGACTTCACCTTGATCCTGCTGCGGATCAGGTCACGTGTGGCGGCGCGGCCCCAGTCGCCCGCCTCGGCGTCGGTCTGGTTGAGCACATCCAGGTTGTCTTCCAGTGCGCCCATCCACGGTTGCATCTTTTCTTCTTCTGTCCCGGGCAAGAAGCCAATATCTTCACCGACCGGCACCGTGACGCGAGTCATGATGATTTCGGAGTAAATCTTGGATTCCAGTGTCTGGACCAGGCCCGCAGCCAGCGTCAGCAGCGTTTTACCTGTGCCAGCCTGGCCCAATAACGAGACAAAATCGACGTCCGGGTTCATCAGCATGTTGAGCGCAAAATTCTGCTCGCGATTGCGGGCAGTGACGCCCCAGATGGCGTTCTTCTGGTGGGAGTAGTCTTTCAGGCTCTCTATCTTGGCGGTTTTGCCTTCCAGTTCCACCACTCGCGCCGCCATAGGGCGATCGCCTTGCTGGAACAGCAACTGGTTGGGGTAGAGGTCGATCACCTCTGGGCCTTTCAGTCGCCAGTAGCTGCGGCCGCCTTCTTGCCAGCTTTCCAGATCTTTGCCGTTTTTCTCCCAGAAGGTCTGGTCGATCTCGCGCATGCCGGTGTAGAGCAGGTCGGTGTCTTCAAGGACCTTGTCGTTGAAATAGTCTTCCGCCGCCAGACCCAGTGCACGCGCCTTGATGCGCATGTTGATGTCTTTGGAAACCAGAATAACCTGGCGCTTGGGCTGCATTTGCTGCAGGTGGTGCACGACGCCGAGAATCTGGTTGTCGGCTTTGCCCATGGGCAACTGGGAAGGCAAAACGCTGGTGATGGCTTCCGTCTGCAAGAAAAGGCGGCCAGATGCTTGTCCCTTGCTGGCATCTTCCAGTGATACACCGGCATGCAGGTCTTCTTCGCGACCGGCAATCAACTCTTCGATAAAGCGGCTGGTTTGACGGGCGTTGCGGGCAACTTCCGTCATGCCTTTCTTGTTCCCGTCCAGTTCTTCCAGCGTCATCATGGGCAAGAAGAGATCGTGCTCCTCAAACCGGAAGATTGATGTGGGATCGTGCATCATGACATTGGTGTCCAGCACGAACAGCTTCGTTTCCTGGCTTTTCTTCGTTTTGCGGGTGGCCATCGGGCTCTCCTTGTAGACGGGCGGATCAATTCGCATGGGCAACACCAACAAAAAACGGCCTGCAAAGCAGACCGTTTTCCCCTTTATTTCAGGCCCTGCACGACGCTGAGCACTGCTTCAACGTGGCCGGGTACTTTCACCCCGCGCCACTCATGAACCACCTTGCCCTCCTTGTCGATGACGAAGGTGCTGCGTTCCACGCCGCGCACCTGTTTGCCGTACATGTTCTTCATTTTCATGACGCCAAAAGCATTGCACGCCGTTTCGTCCGGGTCGGAGATCAACTCGAACGGGAACGACATTTTTGCTTTGAAGTTTTCGTGGGATTTGATGCTGTCGCGGCTGATGCCGAAGACACGCGCGCCGGCGGCGGCAAAGTCCGCGTGCTTGTCGCGAAAGTCAGAGCCTTCTACCGTGCAGCCAGGTGTGCTGTCTTTGGGGTAGAAGTACAGGACAAAGGCTTCGCCCTTGAGCGAGTCCAGGTTGAAAGTCGCACCACCCGTCATGGGCAACTCAAAAGACGGGCAGGATTCATTGAGCATCTGTATTCTCCGTTGTTTTTCGGGATGCTTGCCCCTCTGATTTCATTCTGGTCAATGCAATCACAAGCGGCAAGTAAGAAGAAAGCGTTTTGCAAAAATGCCGCAGGTGCTGTCGTTGGTGGACAGCATCTCAAAATACGTCGCGTTTGCCGGTGCGCAATCATGTAGGCCACACGTGCCAGTCAGGTGCAGTTACAATAACTCCCATTTTGTGTAGATGGTGTGACAACGATGAGTATCAAGTCCGATAGATGGATCCGCCGCATGGCCGAAGAACACCAGATGATCGAGCCCTATGTGCCAGGGCAGGTCAAAATGGTGAATGGCGAGCGCATCGTGTCGTATGGCACCTCCAGCTACGGCTACGACATCCGCTGTGCCGATGAATTCAAGGTGTTCACCAACCTGAACTCCACCATTGTTGACCCGAAGAATTTCGACGAAAACAGCTTTGTCGATGTGTCCGGCAAGGGCTATTGCATTATCCCGCCGAACTCCTTTGCGCTGGCCCGCACCGTGGAATACTTCCGGATTCCGCGCAATGTCCTGACCGTTTGCCTGGGTAAATCCACTTACGCGCGCTGCGGCATCATTGTGAATGTGACGCCGTTTGAGCCGGAGTGGGAAGGTTACGTGACGCTGGAGTTTTCCAATACCACGCCGCTGCCAGCCAAGATTTACGCCAACGAGGGCGTCGCTCAGGTGCTGTTCCTTGAGGCCGACGAAGATGATGTCTGCGAAACCAGCTATCGCGATCGGGGTGGCAAGTATCAAGGGCAGGTCGGCGTGACGCTACCAAAGACCTGATGCGCAGATGCGCCTCACCCGGAAAAGACCGCCTTGCGCGGTCTTTTTTGTTTGCGTGACGCGAGCACCAAACCTGCCCGCGCAGGTTATGCCGGGCTTGCGCAGTCGCGGCCACAGTCTTGAATACAAGGAAACCGGATGGCAGGTTGTGGGTCAACCTGCCATTGTTCCTGTTTGCCCAGTCTGTGGAGTGATCTCATGTCTTACCTTGCATCAGAATCCCGTTACGATCAGATGGTGTACCGCACCTGCGGTAAAAGTGGTCTCAAGCTGCCGGCTTTGTCGCTGGGCTTGTGGCATAACTTTGGGGGCACAACGTCACTGGAAAAACAGCGGTCTTTGCTGCGGACTGCGTTTGATCTGGGGATTACCCATTTTGACCTCGCCAATAACTACGGCCCGCCGTATGGCAGCGCGGAAAGCAATTTTGGCGAATTGTTCCGTCAGGATTTCAAGCCGTATCGCGATGAGTTGATTATCTCTAGCAAAGCCGGTTGGGACATGTGGCCGGGCCCTTATGGCCAGGGTGGCGGCTCACGCAAATACGTGCTGGCCAGTCTGGATCAGAGCCTGACGCGGTTGGGCCTCGATTACGTGGACATCTTTTACTCTCACCGGTTTGACCCGGATACGCCGCTGGAAGAAACCGCAGGGGCGCTGGCCACTGCGGTGCAACAGGGCAAGGCGCTGTATGTGGGCATCTCATCCTATTCGCCCAACAAAACCCGCGAAATGGCGGCGTTGCTGCGGGAGTGGAAAATACCCCTGCTGATTCACCAACCGTCCTACAACATGCTCAATCGCTGGGTGGAGCATGGGTTGCTGGATGCGATCGCCGATGAAGGCGCTGGTTGTATTGCTTTTACGCCGCTGGCGCAGGGATTGCTGACCGATAAATACCTTAACGGGATTCCGGAGCATGCCCGGGTCAATAATCCAGGCGGTGGCTCGCTGCACAAAGATCACCTGAATGACGAGAACTTGAATCGCGTCCGTGCGCTGAATCAGATTGCGGGTCGTCGTGGCCAGAGTCTGGCGCAGATGGCCCTGGCGTGGGTATTGCGCGATAAACGCGTCACGACGGCGCTGATTGGTGCCAGTACACCAGCGCAAATCAAGGAAAACGTGGGTGCGCTGAGCAAACTGGATTTCACCGCTGAAGAACTGGCCGAAATCGACCGCCACGCAGTGGAAAGTGGCATCAATCTGTGGGAAAAACCCTCGACCGACCAGCGCCCTTGATCGCCGTCAGGGTGTCGCGCATGGCGTGCTAGAATCGCCGCCATGCGCTATCACCTCGTTATTCCTCACGGCATCTGGCCGGATGCCGAACTGCAATCACAGATTACTGCGGACCTGAAACTGCCCGCGCTTGGACAAATGCTGGGTCGGGGGCAGTCTTTGCCTGCCCGCGCCCAATCCTGGCATGACTGGCTCGCCGAGCGGTTTGAGGTGCCTGGTTTGCCCGTCGCGCCACTGACCATGGGGGTTGATTTGCCAGATGCCGAACCTGGCTACTGGCTACGCGCCGATCCCGTCCACTTGCACGTGGGCCGTGATCAATTGTCTTTGCAGGATGGCCACAGTTTTCCGATCAGCCAGGCCGATGCCGACGGCCTCGTACACAGTCTCAATCAGCTGTTCAGCGAGGATGGGTACCATTTTGTCGCAGCCACGCCCCAGCACTGGTATCTGCGCGTACCGCAAGACCCGCGCCTGATCTGTACACCGGTCGATACCGTGAATGGCCGCAATATCGACCCTTTTTTACCCAAGGGGCCGGATGCACTGCAATGGCACCGCGCTCTGAATGAAATCCAGATGCTGTTTTATACCCACCCGGTGAACGACGCCCGTGAAGCGCGTGGCGAGCCACCAATCAGCTCGGTCTGGTTCTGGGGTGGTGGACAGTGGCCACTGAGCCGCACTCCGGTGCTGCCTACAGCGCGGGTCGTGGCAGATGACCCGCTGGTACAGGCTTTGGCACGGGCCGCTCGCGTGCAGGCAGATCCATTGCCTGCGCGGATGGAAGGTCTTCCGGCGCAAGACACCATGATCGTGTTAAGTGCATTGGGAACGGAGTTGGTTGCCAATGACCCTCAAGGCTGGCGTGATGCCTGGCAAAAACTGGAGTTGACCTGGTTTGCGCCATTGCTGGAAAGCCTGAAGTCGGGCCGGATTAACAGCGTAGCGTTTTCATTGCCGGAAGCCGGGCTGGCAGTGGAAGCCGACCGCAGCCTGCGCTGGAAATTCTGGAAGGGGTCACGGTTGCCGTGGCCGAACCGATGACACCAGCGGCGAATTGACTATGTCCCGGATTCAACCCAGAACCGTACCCGCCCAGATCGAAGCCAAACTGCGTCAGGCCGGCTATTCAGCCCTTGAGGCCCGACTGTACGCCTCACGCGGCATCGGCGATGAACACGAGCTTGAATATGACCTTGCACGCCTGATTCCGTGGTCGCAACTGAAAGGCGCGGCCCAGGCGGCCGTGCGTCTGGCCGATGCAATCGAGCGCAAAGAGCGCATTTTGATCGTGGCGGATTACGATGCAGATGGGGCAACCGCTTGTGCGATCGGAATCAAGGGGTTGGGCATGCTGGGTGCCACCATCAGCTTTGTGGTGCCCAATCGGTTTGAGTACGGTTATGGTTTGACGCCAGAAATTGTCGAACTGGCTGCGCAGCAATCGCCTGATCTGATTCTGACAGTGGATAACGGCATTGCCAGTGTGGCTGGGGTGACGGCCGCAAAAGCGCGCGGTATTGATGTATTGATTACCGATCACCACTTGCCGGGTGAAAGCCTGCCCGATGCCTTGATCGTTAATCCGAATCAGCCTGGGTGTGAGTTCCCGTCTAAAAACCTCGCCGGTTGCGGTGTGATGTTTTATGTGCTGATGGCTACGCGAGCTGAAATGCGGACACGCGGGGCGTTTGCCGGTCAGCCCGAACCCAATCTGGGACAGTTGCTGGACCTTGTGGCGCTCGGCACCGTCGCCGATGTGGTCAGGCTGGATGCCAATAACCGCATCCTGGTTGAGCACGGACTGAAACGCATGCGCAGCGGCAAAGCCAGCGACGGGGTATTGGCACTGTTCAATGCGGCCGGGCGCAATCCGCATCGTGCCAGTTGTTTTGATCTTGGTTTTACGCTGGGCCCGCGCCTGAATGCAGCAGGGCGGCTGGATGACATGAGTCTGGGCATTGCATGCTTGCTGGCGGGTTCCGAGCAGTCTGCGTTGCCACTGGCCAGTGAACTGGACCAGATGAACCGTGCCCGACGCGACATTGAAGCGGGTATGCGGGACGAGGCAGAAACCATTCTGGCCAGCGTGAATGTCGCTGACAGCTGGAGCATCTGCTTGTACCGCGCAGACTGGCATCAGGGCGTGGTTGGTATTGTCGCATCGCGGGTCAAAGAGCAATTTCACCGTCCGACACTGGTATTCGCCGATGGCGGTGAAGGTGAGATCAAGGGTTCGGGGCGCTCCATTCCAGGTTTGCATTTGCGTGATGCGCTGGACCTGGTTTCCAAGCGCCATGAAGGGCTGATCCTGAAGTTTGGTGGGCACGCCATGGCCGCGGGGCTGAGTCTGCGCACTGAAGATTTTGCACGCTTTCAACAAGCGTTTGAGGCGGTGTGCCGTGAATTGATGCCGGTTACGGCCCTGGAACGCATTATCGAAACCGATGGCGCGTTGCCGGAAGAAAGCTACAACATGGATGTGGTGGCGCGACTGGATCATCAAGTTTGGGGGCAGGGGTTCCCGGCGCCTCGCTTTCATGATGAATTTCGCGTGCTGGAACAACGTGTTGTCGGTGAGCGGCACCTTAAAGTCAAACTGGCGACCCGGTTTGGCATGGTGCTCGACGGCATCCGGTTTGGCAGTCCGCAAGCTTTGCCGGATAAAATCACCGCCGTGTTCTCGATCAGTATTAACGAGTTTCGTGGCGAGCGCATTTTGCAGTTGCAACTGGAGCATTGCGAGTAAACGCAAACACGCGCGCCGGCGTCCGGCGCATTGACGGAGACATGGATTTGACCCTGCAGCGGTTGGTGTTCTTTGCTCTGTGCTCGTGCTGGCTTGCCATCGCGCACGCCACCCTGATGACGCAGCAGGAGGCTGCCAGTAGCGGTAATCGTGCGTGTAAACCGGCTGGTGGCGGCATGGTGGACTGTATTGATGTCGAAACACCGCCCGCCGCACCCGCGAATGATCCGTCCATTCAACCATTGCCTGCCATGCAGTACCCCGGTGAGTCCATTCCCGCGCCGAGTGTCGAGCCACCCATTAAACCGGCGCTGGACGACGTGCCGGCCGCCTTGCCGGGCAATCAGTTGACCCTGGGTTGGGATATCAACTTTGGTACGACTGCGCAGTACTGGGAGATTTGGGATAACGGTGAGCTGCGCGTGCGCACACAAAGCTTTACCCAGCGTACCTTGCTCACCAGCAAAGACAGCGCAGCCAAGGCTGTCTCGGTGCAAAGTGGCGTCTACACGCTCGCTGACCTGGCACCAGGCCGGCATGAAATCCAGATTCGGCTGTGCAATACCGGCACGAAAAATGAACCTGTGTGCACGTTATTGAACGCCAACACCTGGGTAGGCGGAGCTAAAGGAGATGGCAAACCTTCGGCGCCGGAAATCGAATGGTTGCCGGCGGTAACGACCGGTGAACCGGTCAAGATTACCTGGCACTTGTGGTGGGGTACGCCTGGGCATTACTGGCAGGTCGTGGACGACAAAAAAGTGCTGTTTGAATCCACCGCGTTTGGCGAGGACGAATCAAACAGCCAGATGGGTGAAACCACGCTGACGGGGCTTGCGCCAGGCAAACACAATCTGAGTGTGCGACTGTGTACCAAACTGGCCTGCACGCCTAGCGAGGTTTACGCGCTGGAGGTGGTCGGTACGCAACTGTCGGGCATCGTGCCGCAACTGGCCTTGGGAGGGAGTACCGCAGATTCGTATATCCTGGCCTGGTCCTTGCCTGTGGCTGCAGCCCCTAATGCGCCGCTACGCTGGCAGTTGTTCGATGCCGATAGCAAGATCGCGTTTGGCGATATTCAGAAGCACACGGTGCAATGCCAGCAGGGCGTCGAAGAATCCGCGCAAACCGTCAGTGCAACGCGCAGTTATTGTGGCAGGGTACGTATTCTGCGCGCTGAGGTGCCTGTGCATATGGCCGTGCAGGTGTGCTTTGATGACGATGATTGCCGTGTCAGTCAGCCGCTTGCCATCGCCGATGCCGCTACGGCACCGCAACCCACTGCGCCTGCGGCAAATCTCAGCAAGAACCCACCGCCGCCGACAGCGGAGGATATGGAGTCGCCAGCACAAACGCCCGCAGCTTCCATGCCTGCTGCAATCGATCAGAACAGCAAGCCGTTTGATCTACCTGATAACTCCACGCGTGTACCGGCCAAATGACCCAGCACAGCAATCCACCAGATGATGGTTTTGTGTTTGTTTATGGCACGCTCAAGCAAGGGTGCCGCAATCATCACTGGATGCGCGGTACACCATGCATGGGCCCGGCGCGAACAGTGGACAGTTATGCGCTTTATCTGGAACAGCGCATTCCGTTTCTGTTCAAGGGTGAATCACGCTACCCGGTGACGGGGGAGCTGTATGACGTCGATGCGGAGCAACTGGCGCATCTTGACGTGCTGGAGCGGCACCCGGAATGGTATACGCGGGAGCGGATTGCCGTGCGTGCTCCAGACGGCTCCCAAGTTGAAGCCTGGGCGTATTTCTGCCCTGCGCCGATCGGCAGGCTGTTGCCGGATGGGGTTTATCTGGAGCAACTGGACTAGATCGCCAAAGGCCTCGCAATGACAAAGCCGCCATGACTGGCGGCTTTGTCATGTGCAGCACGTTGCTGCTAGTGAGCGTGCGAATACGCGGTCGCACCCAGACCCAGCACATCAATACTGACCTCAATACTGCCGCCACCCTGCAATGCCAGTGATAGCTTGAACTGGCTACCTTCCTTCAAGGGTGCCTTCAGGCCGGTCAGCATCACGTGATAGCCCTGCGGACTAAAGATTACGGTTGCTTTGGGGGCGATATCCAGTTTGGGTACGGCGCGCATCTGCATCATGCCATTGGCCATTTTCATTTCGTGCACAGAGGCGTCATCCGCCACGCTGGTGCGGGCACCAACAATGCTGTCGGCCGCGGCACCGTTGTTCTTGATCGTGAAATACGCCGCAGCAGTAGTCGCGCCTGGTGGCGTAGCACGGGCCCACGCCTGGGTCACGCTGAGTGTGTCGGCGGCAAAACAGTGGCTTGCCAGGATGAGCGCCAGGGGTAGGGCGGTAAAGAGTGTTTTCTTGAGCATTGAGCGGGTTCCGTTTTTATCCGTGGATCGAGCGGGCGCATAAAGGTTCAAATCCACCCCTTCTCTGACCGGATGCTTGTCTCAGGCAGAAACGTGTTGCAGATTCTAGACGCCGGCTGACAGGCCCGATAGTGGGGCAAACGGTCACGCTGCATACTTGAGGCCCTTTGAATGGAGCGGATGCATGCAGGCGAAAGACTGGTTGTCGGCGCTGGTGGTGGTCTTTGTATGGGGCGTCAACTTTGTGGTGATCAAAGTTGGCCTGCATGGCGTACCGCCCATGTTGCTGGGTGCACTGCGCTTTACGCTCGTCGCATTTCCTGCTGTCTTTTTTGTGCCTCGTCCGCAAATCTCATGGCGCTTGTTGCTGGCTTATGGCGCGACGATCAGCCTCGGGCAGTTTGCCTTTCTGTTTACAGCGCTATACGTCGGCATGCCGGCAGGACTGGCTTCGTTGGTGCTGCAAGCGCAGGCTTTTTTTACCGTCTTGCTGGCAGCGTTGTTTTTTGGTGAGCCGGTGCGCTGGCATAACATGGCTGGCCTTCTGGTGGCGGCGGCAGGGCTGGCTTTGATCGGACTGCAGAGCAACGCGGGGTTTAGCGGGTTTGGCTTTGTGCTGACCTTGCTGGCGGCCTTGTCCTGGGCGTCTGGCAACCTGGTGGTCAAGCGTGCAGGGGCGGTGAACCCGCTCAGTCTGGTGATTTGGGGCGCGCTTGTTCCGCCCATTCCGTTTCTGCTGCTGTCCTTGTGGCTAGAGGGGCCGGCCCGCATCAGTGCCAGCCTGGCCAGTCCAGGCTGGAGCAGTATTCTGGCACTGCTCTACCTGGCTTATGTGGCGACATGCATGGGATATGGGCTTTGGGGGCGCTTGCTGGCGCACCATCCGGTGCGGCAGATTGCGCCCCTGACTTTGCTGGTGCCTGTGATCGGCGTGGTGACCGCTGCACTCGCCCTGGGCGAGCATTTATCTGCGCTGCAGTGGCTGGGTGGTGTGATTGTGATGCTGGGCTTGCTGATCAACGTCTTTGGTCTTTCTCTCACGGCCCGTTTTTACCGCTAAAGCCGGTAGTCTCATCCGCCCGCACGCTTGGCGGCCAGGTTGCGCTTTTTCAGTTCTGCCAGCACCAGTTCCACATGGTCGCCCTGGATTTCAATCACGCCCTCTTTGATCGTGCCGCCAGATCCGCACACCGCTTTGATCTGGCGGGCCAGGGTGGTGAGGCTGGCGGTATCCATTTGCACCCCCTTGATCAGGGTGACGCCTTTACCTTTGCGGCCTTTGGTTTCCCGCATTACCCGAATGACACCATCGGCAAACCCGACCGGTTGCGCGCGTTTGCAAACGCACTGGGCCTCTGGTTGGCGACAGTCCGGACACATGCGGCCATGTTCTGTGGAGTAAACCAGACCGCCTTGTGATGACGACTTCATGCGCTGATTGCCTGTAATTGACCAGAAGGTTGTCAAGCATAGCAGGGTCGCCAGGACCTTAACCGGCATGGTGAGCATCTTTCCAGGAAAGAGTGGCATTTGCTGGCTATGAATTGAGAGTGTTGTCGCAAGGCAGTGCGCGACTTTCCTTCAATTCATTCCCATGATTTAGCCGCCACCAGGAACTCCGTGTTCATGCAGATGCCGTCGCGCAGGACTTTGCTGCATCACTCGTACCTCGTTTTGATGGTGCTGGGCATTATCGCGGTGGCGATCACCCCGGTCGGCATCATGACCTATGTGGCAGAGAAAAGCGCACAGGCCCGCGAATACGAAGCGCTGCTCTTGTATGCGCGACGAGGTCTGGCACGTGTTGAACTGGTCTATGAAAACGCGCGCGGTGCGCTGAATGACATGAAGAATGTCAAAGGTGAAACCTGCGGTGACGCGTATCTCCAGTCAATGCGGCACGTGTCGCTGACACATCGCTACGTGCAGGACATCATCACCCTGAGGGACAGGGAATACCTGATGTGCGGGTCCATGCTGGGACGGTTGACACAGCAGACCAGGCTCAGGCCACCGTCCTGGCAAGGGCCGGGTCATCGGGTCTGGCTGAATGCCTACGACATCGAAAATACCGGCATCCCGATGCTGGTGATCGCTGACGCCCGAAATGCGGTGCTGGTTGATCCAGACTCCCTGGTTGATGTTGTCGTCGAAGACCCGGGGCTGACCCTGTCTTTGGTGGGTACAGCCACCAACGAGGTGATTGCTTCCTGGCACAATGCGCAGCCGGAGTATGTCCTCAAGGGCTACCAGAGCCCTGGTACGCGTCAGGCGGATGGCAATTACTACGTCATGGTCAAATCGAATCAGCTGCCGATTGCGGTAGTTGCCGGTGAGCCTACGGGCAATTTGATGCGGCACTGGTACGCCAGTTTGCGTATCTGGCTGCCGTTCGGGGTTGTTCTGGGTTTGGCAGCTGCTGCGGCGTTATGGGTTTTTATTCGCAACCGCAGCTCTATGGTGGGTCAACTGCGTGATGCCATTCGCCGCAAACGCCTGCTGGTGCATTATCAACCCATTGTTGATCTGACGACCCGACGCTGTATTGGCGCCGAGGCGCTGGTTCGTTGGCCGCAAGCCAAAGGGGCCATGATTCGCCCGGACATTTTTGTGCCGCTGGCGGAAGATAACGGGCTGATTCAGTCCATGACTGATCTGGTGCTTGACCTGGTGTGCGCCGAGATGGCGACGCTATTGCAGTTGCGGAGTGATCTGTATGTGTCGATCAATCTGGCCGCAATTGACCTGAGCACGGAGCGCTTTGTTGCGGTGCTGAAGCGCAAATTGCCTCAAGTGGGCGTTGAACCCGCCAGAATCGCTATTGAAGCGACAGAGCGGGGTTTTATGGATGCAGATAGCGCCAGGGACGTGATCGGCAAGCTGCGGGCCAGCGGGCACCGGGTACTGATCGATGACTTTGGTACCGGTTATTCCGGGTTGTCGTACTTGCAGACGTTTGAGGTGGATGTACTCAAGATCGACAAATCATTTATCGATACGGTGGGTACGGAAGCAGCAACCGCCAGTGTGGCGCCCCATATCGTCGAGATTGGCCATTCGCTGAATCTGAAAATGATTGCCGAGGGGGTTGAGACGGAGGCTCAGGCGCAGTGGTTGCAGGCGCATGGTGTGCAATCCGGGCAAGGATGGCTGTTTGGCAAGCCTGTGCCGGCGGCTGATTTTCTGGCGTTTCTGGCCAAAGACCGGCAAGCCCCTGAACCGTGAGTGATGTGTACACCTCAACAAAAAAGCGCCGGTGAGGGCGCTTTTTTGTTGAGGGTGGCGCTTTGTTACGGAGTCACAAAGTAGTTCAGTACGCCATCCAGTCCGACGTGGTTGATACAGTACGGGGCTTCCGCCTGGACCTTGGGTTTGGCATGACAGGCCACGCCAAAACCGGCTTCGTGCAACATGGGTAAATCATTGGCACCATCACCCATGGCAACCACTTGATCTGCACGCAGACCCAGTTCTTCGCGCATGCGGATCAACTCGCTTTTTTTGCGTTGCGCATCGACAATGTCGCCAATCACCCGGCCAGTCAGTTTGCCATCGATGATTTCCAGTTCATTGGCAATGGTGCGGGTCAGGTTCAAGCGCGTTTGCAGCTTGCTGGTAAAGAAGGTGAACCCGCCGGAAATCAACAGCGTTTTTGCGCCGGCCGCCTGGAAACCCTTCAGCATCACTTCAGCGCCAGCCATCAGCTTCAGACGCTCGTCGTATACGCGCTGCAGGGCGCTGGCATCCAGTCCAGCCAGCAACGCAACGCGCCGGGTCAGGCTCTCTTTGAAATCCAGTTCGCCCCGCATCGCGGCGGCAGTGATCTCGGCAACTTGCGGCTTGATGCCGACCATGTCGGCAATCTCGTCAATGCACTCGATGGTGATCAGGGTTGAGTCCATATCCATGACCACCAACCCAATGTCGCGCACATGAATGTCTTCGGGGATGAAGGCCCAGTCGTGCTGGATTGATTCGCAAAAATCAGAGACCGCTTCTTCGTTGGCAATGTCGGCACCAATCAGGTGGAACGCTTGCTGGCTTACCGCCTGGATTTCACCGGCGCCAGACAGGCGTGCCAGCTGTTTGAGATTCGGGGTTTCAATTTCCGGAGCCTGAATGACAAGTCGATACATGGGCGGGATCAGTAATCAGTGGGTGGATGATCTTGATGCAGCCCGGCAGTTCAGGGCCGGGCTTCGTCTTTGCAGGCGCAATCAGGCGCCGTGGCACTTCTTGTATTTTTTGCCGCTACCGCACGGGCAGGGGTCGTTGCGGCCGACTTTGGGTTCTTCGTTCTTGACGGTTTCCACCTTGCCAAAGCGTTGTTCCAGCCAGTAATACATCAGCTCTTCAATCAGCCATGGCAGTTCATCCAGCCGGTCTTCGCGCTGTTTGATGGTGATTTTCTTTTCTTCTTCATCATCCGGGTCATGACCCAGCTCCAGGGTCAGAATGCGGGCAATGGTGTTGTAGAAGTCATCGCTTTCATCCATGGCGCCTTGCCAGGCTTCTTCACGCACGGCCACGCCAGCATGGAAACCGGATGCCCAGTACTGGCCGATGGTTTCCTGCCACTTCTCGTCCATACCTTCGTCATTGAGAATCAGCGGGTAGTAAAGTGCTTGTTCGCCCGGACGTGCGCGACTCTTGGCGGAGAAGGCTTCTCGCACAGTGGTTGCGTGACGACGGATCAAATCCATGATGTCGTCGGCTTCGATCTTGTCAGAGAACTCGGGTACCTGACCATCAAACACGGCGGGCAACCATTCGTCTTCCGGGACTTCTTCCGGGCCAATATTCAGTGCGACGAGGAAACCATCCAGCATTTCCAGGTCCATGGTGGCTTCGGGCGTGCGCGGGCACATCAGGAAAGTGTCCAGGCGATCAAATTCCTGGTCGTCGAGTGGTTGCACGGTCATTGCGTTAAATCCGGTATCAGACAATCAAGCCACTATTGTACCTGTTACGCGATCCAGCCTGGCGGCCATTGCGCGGCCGTTGCCCTCGGACGCAGCTTCGCCCACAATGCCGCCTTTACTGCACTGTGTGTACCGGAGTCGCTATGAGCCAACGCCCCGAAGTCGTCCTGATTGCTGCCATGGGCAGCAATGGTGTGATCGGCATCGAAAACCGCCTGCCGTGGCGTTTGCCGGAAGATCTCAAGCGTTTCAAGGCGCGCACGTTGGGTCAGCCCATCTTGATGGGGCGTAAAACGTGGGATTCGCTGGGCCGGCCGTTGCCGGGGCGCCGCAACCTGGTGATTACCCGTCAGGCCGGCTGGCAGGCTGAAGGTGCCGAAGCCTACCCGAGTATCGAAGCCGCGCTCGCCGCATGTGACGGTCTGGCGCGCGTATTTGTGATTGGCGGGGGTGAAGTCTATCGTCAGTCACTGCCAGTGGCCGATGCACTGTATCTGACGGAGGTTGACCTAGCCCCGGCGGGTGACGCGTATTTCCCGGAATTTGACCGCAACGAATGGCAGGAAACCGCGCGTGAGTCAGCGGTGGATGAAACCAGTGGCGCGCGTTTTGCCTGGGTGGACTATCACCGCAAGGGTTGATTTGCTTGCTGAAATACAAAAAAGGCGCTTTTGGGGCGCCTTTTTTGTTGCTGTCGCATTTGCTAGTCGATGAATTCCAGCAAATCAGCAAAGTGGTGAATGACACGATCTGCGCCCATATCGTCCATCTGGCCACCATAACCGTAGCTCACGGCAATGACCGGACATTCGGCCGCCTGTGCTGCCAGCACATCGTTTTTGGAATCGCCCACCATCAAGAGTTCTGTCGGGCTGATGCCCAGTCGGGCGGCAACATGCAGCAACGGCTCTGGCGAGGGTTTTTTATGCGGCAAGGTATCGCCAGCGACAACCACCTCGAAGTGCTCGCTCACGCCCAGTTCGCGCAGTAGCGGCAAGGTGTAGCGCTCTGGCTTGTTGGTGACAATGGCAAGCGGAAAGCCGCGTTCGTGTAGTCGCGATAACGTGATCTGCACTTGTGGGTAGAACGTGGTGTCGATGGTCAGGCCCCGCTTGTAGTGCATGTCGAAGTGATTCATCGCTTCTTTTTGCAGGGCTGTACCGGTAAATTCCGCGCCATGGTCATCTGCCAGCGTACGCGCGACCAGCGAGGACGCGCCGTCGCCCACGTAACTGGCGACGCGCGCTTCGGTGAGCGGTGCCAGCCCCAGATCCGCGCGCGCGGCATTGGCTGCGCGTGCCAGATCGGCGATCGAATCAACCAGCGTGCCGTCCAGATCAAATGCAAAGGCCTTGATTTCCATGGCACGCTCACTTGGCAAGGTGGCGGTCGATTTCCTGATGCATCGCGCTGATGATGGCGCGGTAGTCCGGATGGCCGAAGATGGCGGAGCCAGCAACAAAGGTATCAACGCCAGCCGCCGCAATTTCACCAATATTGTCGACCTTCACGCCGCCGTCGATTTCCAGGTGGATGTGGCGGCCGGTCTTATCCTTGTATTTGTCCAGCCTGGCACGGGCCTGGCGGGCTTTTTCCAGCATTTCGGGGATAAACGACTGACCGCCAAAGCCCGGATTGACCGACATCAGCAATACCATGTCAACTTTGTCCAGCACGTAGTCAAGGTAGTCCAGCGAGGTGGCCGGGTTGAAAACAAGACCAGATTGGCAGCCATGATCACGGATCAAGCCCAGAGAGCGGTCAATGTGGTCCGAGGCTTCCGGGTGGAATGTGATGATATTGGCACCCGCTTTGGCAAAATCGGGAATGATGCGATCAACCGGCTTGACCATCAGATGCACATCAATGGGCAGCGTGGTATGGGGGCGAATTGCCTCGCACACCAGCGGACCGATCGTCAAGTTGGGTACATAGTGATTGTCCATCACATCAAAGTGGATCAGGCTTGCCCCTGCCTCGGTCACGTTGCGCACTTCCTCACCCAGGCGGGCAAAGTCTGCGGAAAGAATGCTGGGGGCGATGCGATATTCAGCCATGAAGAACTCCGTGAAATGGATAAGACACTCCCGCCAATTGTATCGCATAAGACATGCAGGCCGTTCGCATGCACTGCTAATATGTAAAACACCCTGGAGCAGGCATAAACCATGAGCGAAAAGCCGGAATTTATAATTGAGATCGTCCCGCACGCGAGTTACGTCCCCGATCAGTCGGACGAGGCCGAAGATCACTACGTCTTTGCCTATCGTATCGCCATCACCAATCGCAGCCCGGTGACCGTGCAGTTGATCTCCCGGCACTGGATCATTCGGGATATGGAAGGGCGTGAGCAGGAAGTGAGCGGGCTAGGGGTGATTGGTGAACAGCCGGTGCTCGAACCGGGCCAGTCGTTTGAGTACATGAGTGGCACCACGCTGGAGTGCCCGGTGGGTACCATGCGTGGCAGTTACCAGATGCGCACTACCGACGGCACGTTGTTTGATGCGCAAATCCCTGAATTTCTGCTTTCCGTACCGCGTACCCTGCACTGATACATGTCCGGTTGCGGGCATCTCTTGACAACGCCAGAGCCCGCCGCGCATGAATCGGCGGGCCTTTCGGGCTCCGGCAAGGCGGCAATACGCAACGCTCGTTCTGTCACTGCTTCGCCGTCTCCGTTCATGCGGCTAGAATACGCCGCAGTGGAGGCCGCATGCGTATATTAGTTTCCAATGATGATGGGTATTTCGCGACCGGTATCGCGGCGTTGGCCGAGGCACTGGCGGATGAGCATGAAGTCATGATTTGTGCGCCTGAGCGCGACAGAAGCGGGTCTAGCAACTCTTTGACGCTAGATCGGCCGCTGAGCGTAAAAAGGGCGCCGAACGGGTTTTTGTATGTCAATGGCACGCCGACCGATTGTGTCCACCTGGCCGCAACCGGCCTGATGGAAGATCTGCCTGACCTGGTGATTTCCGGTATCAATCACGGCGCCAATATGGGTGATGACACGATTTACTCCGGCACCGTGGCCGCCGCGACCGAAGGCTACCTGCTGGGCGTAACATCGCTGGCTTTCTCGCTGGCATCGCGAAATCCACAGCATTTTGAAACCGCAGCCCGCGTCGCGTGCGATCTGGTACGGCAACTGATCAAGCAACCTTTTGCGCAGCCAACGTTGCTGAACGTGAATGTGCCAGACCTGCCGTACGACGAAATCCGCGGCAAGCTCACAACGCGGCTTGGTCGGCGGCATCGCGCCGCGTCAGTGATCAAAAGCGAGAACCCGCGTGGGGATCCGATCTGGTGGGTCGGTCCGGTTGGTAGCGCCGCGATTTGCGGTGAAGGCACAGATTTTTATGCAGTGGCGAACGGGTTTGTCTCCGTGACGCCGCTTTCCATCGACCTCACTGCCTATACCGGACTGGAGACGGTTTCGAAATGGCTATGCGCATGAATTTCAATAACGTGCCCGGAATGGGCATGACGTCAGCCCGCACGCGCAGCCGCATGATTGAACGCCTTAAAAGCCAGGGAATCGCCCATCCAGAGGTACTGGCGGTGATGGGAGAGGTGCCACGACACGCTTTCGTGGATGAAGCGATCTCGCACAAAGCGTATGACGATATGTCATTACCGATCGGCCATGGGCAGACCATTTCGCAGCCTTATATTGTCGCCCGCATGACCGAACTGGCACTGGGGGCGGCGCAACACGACAAAGTGCTGGAGATTGGTACCGGTTGCGGCTACCAGACTACGGTCCTGGCGCAGTTCTTCAAAACCGTGTATTCCATTGAGCGTATCGGCGGATTGGCCAAACAGGCGCGGGATCGTCTCGCGTCGCTGGGTGTGCTCAATACACGTTTGCGCCATGGCGACGGGAGTCGTGGGCTGCCTGATAGTGGCCCGTTTGACGTCATCATGCTGACCGCTGCCGCACCGATTGTCCCGGAAGCCATGATTGCCCAGCTCAAACCCGGTGGCCGGATGATTTTCCCGGTGGGCGGCGAGACCCAGGAGTTGCGCATGATTGAACTCACTCCGGAAGGTCCGGTCGAGCAAAAGCTGGAACGGGTGAAGTTTGTGCCCCTGCTGCCCGGTACAGCGTGAATTTTGCTGTGGCTGCGCGCGGCTTGCCAGTGCTACATACATGCGGTTGTTACACAAACCAAGAACAATTACCCGCAATCAGCATCAGATTAAAAAAACCAAGGAGAAATTGAGTGAACTGGCAGCGTCTCATTGCCCCCGCCACCGTGTTGCTGTTGGCCGCTTGCGCCAATCAGCCAACCCAGCCGGCCCCCATTGTTGACCGTTATCAGCAGAGCACGCCTGCCGCGATCTCGACTACTCCACCCAAGACCCAGCCTGTAGTAACGCCCCTGGCCACTCCTTCTGGTGAAACATATACCGTCCAGAAGGGAGATGGTTTGTACCGGATTGCCATGGATCATGGCGTGGCCTGGCGAGACCTTGCTGCCTGGAACAATCTGGATGACGTGAATGCGATCAAGGTAGGGCAGGTTTTGCGATTGACCTCACCAGGAAGTACGACTGCCCCGGCTGGTGTTGTAGAAACGCGGCCACTGAAAGATGCCGGTGCGGCGCCTGCAGTAACGGCTGCGCCCACTGTGCCGGCTGCTTCGGCCTCCGTGAACAAAAGCTATCCGAAGGCAATGAAGCTGCCATACAGCGCACAGAATGCAAGTGCCATTGCTGCAATGGCTGAGGGTCCTGCCGTTGTATCAAAGCCACAGCCTGATAATGGCGCGGCAGCCCGACCGGTCGTCGCTTCAGAAACTGCGATATCGTCCGATAGTGTTACAAAAGGTAACGTAAAAGCGGCTTCCGGGCCGGCCTCTGCACCAGCGGATGCAGCCTCGGCAGACGTAGATTGGATCTGGCCCACTTCCGGGCAGCCAGCCAAAGCTTTCAATGATGAAAGCAGAGGTATTGATATTCTCGGGAAAATGGGGCAGTCTGTGGTTGCGTCAGCGTCCGGTAAGGTGGTTTATGCCGGAAGTGGCCTGCGCGGGTACGGCAAAATGATCATCATCAAGCACAACACCGAGTTCTTGAGCGCGTATGCGCATAACAGCAAGTTGCTGGTCAAGGAGGGCGACATCGTCAAGAAGGGTGAAAAGATCGCGGAGATGGGCAATACCGATGCCGACCAGGTCAAGCTGCATTTTGAAATCCGCAGATTTGGCAAACCGGTCGATCCAGCCAAATACATCCACTCAGACTAACCATGAACGATCAAATCGATATCCTGGAAGACGAAGCATTACTTGAGGAAGAAGACCTCGAGTCAATCGAGAATGAAGCAGAAGGGGATGGTGAGGCGGAGTCTGTTGCTGCCGAGGAAGCAGACGCTCCTGTCTATGAAAGCACTGGCGATGTCACTCAGATTTATCTGAATGAAATCGGCCATAGCCCGCTGTTGACGCCGGATGAAGAGCGCGCCCTCGCGCGTCGTGTTGTGCAGGGTGATTTCCAGGCCCGGCAAAAAATGATCGAGCATAACCTGCGGCTCGTGGTGAATATCGCCAAGCACTACATCAACCGGGGCATGACCCTGCTGGACCTCATTGAGGAAGGCAACATCGGTCTGATGCATGCACTGGAGAAATTTGATCCTGAGCGTGGGTTCCGTTTTTCAACTTACGCAACGTGGTGGATTCGCCAGAGTATCGAGCGCGCGATCATGAATCAGTCGCGCACGATCCGGCTGCCGGTCCACGTGATCAAGGAACTCAACGTTTATCTGCGTGCACAGCGCCACCTGGAAGCCCGCATGGGTCACGAACCAACGGTGGAAGATGTTGCTGCGCTGGTTGGCAAGCCGGTGGAGGATGTCCGCCGGGTGATGGGTCTGAATGAGCGTGTGGCTTCGCTGGATGCACCGCTGGATATCGACCCGATGTTGACCATTGGTGAGTCGATTCCGGATGAGCAACACGAAGGCCCGGAAACACTGCTGCAGAATATGGAAATCGAGCGTTATGTCCGCGAGTGGCTTAAGCAGCTCAACGACAAGCAGCGCATGGTCATTGAGCGTCGGTACGGTCTGAATGGATATGAAATCTGCACGCTGGAAGACCTTGCCGCCAGCCTGAATCTGACTCGTGAACGTGTGCGCCAGATCCAGATTGAAGCACTGGAACAACTGCGCCGCATTTTGCGTCGCTACGGTGTAACGCGCGACGTGGTGCTCTGACAATGCAAGATGTTCGCCCCAGGCTGTTTTGTTGACCAGTCTGGGCATATAAAAAGGCTGAATGACGATGTGTCATTCAGCCTTTTTTGTTTTTGCAACAATCACTTACTTGCTGGTGATCTTGTGGTCGGGCACGACAATAAAGTTGAAGCTCCGATCCTTTGCCAGATAGTGCCTTGCCAACGAATCCAGATCGGCCTTGGTAATGCTCTGATAGTCGCTGGCGCGGCTGCGGGCCCAATCCAGTTTGGCTGGAATTTCCTGTGAACCATTCAGCACGGTACCCAACCAGTAACCATTGGTGCGTTCGGAGTCGCGAATGCCGGTCAGGATAGGTGCGCGTGCGCGTTCCAGTTCGTCCTCTGTCACGCCGTGCGCCTGCATGTCTGCCGCAATCTTGTTCACCGCCGCAGCAACTTTGTCAGCTTGCTCGGGTTCTACCGTGATCAGCACACCGACCAAGCCATAACCGGTGAAGGTTTCGCTGAGTTGTGCAAAGGCTTCGGGACTGTATGAACTGCCCATCTGCGTGCGGATGGTATCCCACAGTCGATTCTTGAAAACCTCGGCCAACAGGTTGAAACGACGGGCGAGGTGGATGTCACGGCCGTCCGCTGCCGGCCATACGATGTACACCAGACCGCGATTGATTTCAGTAGAAACCGTAAAGCGCTGGGTCTCCGCCTTGTCTGGGAAGTTGACGATACGCTGATTGGTGTAGTCAGGCTTTACTTCTCTCTCAGGGAGAGTACCCAGGGTCTGGGCGACGGCAGCGATGGTTTTGTTGACATCGATATCGCCAACAATAGAGACTTCCAGCGGGCCTTTGTCCAATTGTGGTTGCAGCCAGTTTTTGACTTCTTCCAGGGTGCGTGACATCAGCACTTTTTCATCCGGGATACCAAAGCGCGGATCGTGATTGGCCAGTTCGGATTCAATACGCGTCTGCAACAAACCCTCAGGCGTATGGGCCAGATCTGCTTGCGTCTCGACAATCACCTTGCGAGCCATAGTCAGCGATTCCGGACGATAACCGGCATGGGTCAAATAAGCTGTGAGCAACTGCATTTGCAGGAGCAGGTTGTCCTGGTTAGTACTGCCACCAAAGGTAAATGCGTCATTGGAAACGCGGAAATCCATGCCGACCTGTTTGCCAGCCAGCGCAGCGTCCAGATCATCAATACTCAGCTTGTCGAGGCCGCCCGCTTTGAAGGTCAACCAGGTGAGCCACGCCAGGCCCGGCTGGGTTGCCGCCGGCTCCGTCAGTCGCCCTGCACCCACACGCATCGAGACGTTGATGGTGTTCGCCTGGAAGGGCGTCTGTTTGAGATTCAGACGCACCCCGTTAGTGAAGGTGACTTGCGTGACGTCCAGATCGGTCAGCCGTTTTTGCGATGCAACTTTGCCAGCCGCACCAAAGTCCGTGTAGGGGAACTTCAGGCTATTGCTATTGGCGCCATTGGTCGTTGCGACGGTTTGACTTTGCGTCCAGGCCGCTTTGATCTCTTTTTGCGGGTCATTCAGTTTGACGTTGCCTGAAACAAAAATCCGGCGACCACCTGCCCAGGATTTGCGTAACGCTGCGACGCAATCTTCGGGCGTGACCTTGTCCAGCAAGGGGCCAAGCAACGCTTTGTCCTGGGCGGGCGAGGTAAAGACGTTCCCGTCGTTCAGCGCATCAGTAATGGCTCCCGCAAGACGATCGGAGCGGCGGGTTGCGGCACTGGCAACGGATTGATCCAGATCCGTGCGCAGATTGGCGACAGCCACTTGCAGTTCTTGCGCGGTAAAGCCGTGATCCAGTGCACTACGCAGTTGCTGGTCAATCAACCCGAGTGCGGCCTGCCATTGCTCTGGCTTGGCCGACGCCCCAATCGTGCCAATCCGCACTTGCTGGAACAGGTCGTAGACGCCGGCGTATGAGCCATTGAGTGGGGAGTTCTCTTTGTGTGCCAGGATATCCAGACGACGCGAGAGCATGTCGAGCGCCAGTTGCAGCGTTTGATCACTCAAACGGATATCGCCACTGTCTTTGCCTGGGAAGGGCTGCAGTGTCTGGATGCTGATGTTGGTATTGGGCGCATCCGCTTCATGGTGATAACCAAACTCTGCACCAGTGATGCTGGTAGGTAGTTTGAGATCGGGGTACGGACGTTCTGGTGCGCGGGGTGCCAGTTCACCAAATTCTTTCTGGATCAACGCGACAGTCTGTTTGACGTTGAGATCGCCAACTGCCACTACCGTGATGCGATCCGGGCGGTACCAGGTGTTGTACAGATCGACAAACCGGTCGCGCTTGCTTTGCTGAATGACTTCATCAATGCCAATTGGCATGCGGGCAGCGGGCAGGGAGCCCGGCAGCAGGAAGCCGACCTCTGCCTTGTAGCTGCGGAATGCCACAGAATCACGTGCGCGCTTTTCGCTCAGGATAACGCCGCGCTCGCCATCAATCTGGTCTTGTTGCAACAACAGGCCACCAGAAAAATCCGCAAAGACCTGCAATCCTTCCTGGAGTGTATGCGGCTTGGTGTCCGGCAGTTCCAGTTGGTAAACCGTGCGGTCCTGACCCGTATTGGCATTGGCATCGCTACCCATGCCCATGCCCAGACGCTGGAAATAGTTAACCAGCGTACCTGGTTTGTAATGCGTACTGCCCTTGAACGCCATGTGCTCAAGAAAATGCGCAAGCCCTTGCTGGTCGTCTGTTTCGTTCAGCGAGCCCGCCTTGACCAATAGCCGCAGACTGGCACGACCTTTGGGTTCGGCGTTGGGCATGATGGCGTAACGCACACCATTGTCCAGCGTGCCCCACGTGACGGCAGGGTCGGCTTTCAGATCACTTTTATCTTGCGGGAAGCCAGTATCGGCATAGGCCAGGCAAACAAGGCCGGAGGAAAGAAGCGAAGCGAGCAGTAGCTTGCGAATCAATGGCATGAGTGGATACCGAGTCTCTTGTTCAAGGTGATCAGATCACGGGTGACCGGTGTGGCGCACCAGGTGAAGTGCGCAACGCGGCCGCAAGCCCGGGCGGGCGGACTACCTGCCAAACCCGGGCTACGGTTGCGTTTGAATTAAATGCCGCGCAGAAGTTCGTTGATGCCAACCTTGCCGCGGGTCTTGGCATCGACCTTCTTCACAATGACGGCACAGTACAGGCTGTAGCTGCCGTCTTTGGAAGGCAGGTTGCCAGAAACAACGACGGAACCGGCGGGGATGCGGCCGTAGGTGACTTCACCGGTTTCGCGGTCATAAATCTTGGTGGACTGGCCGATATAGACGCCCATCGAGATCACGGAGCCTTCTTCGACCACAACACCTTCAACCACTTCGGAGCGAGCACCGATAAAGCAATTGTCTTCAATAATGGTAGGACCGGCTTGCAATGGCTCCAGCACGCCACCGATGCCAACGCCGCCGGACAGGTGCACGTTTTTGCCAATCTGTGCGCAAGAGCCCACGGTGGCCCATGTATCCACCATGGTGCCTTCATCGACATAAGCGCCGATGTTGACGTAGGAGGGCATCAGGACCACATTTTTTGCGATGTACGAGCCGCGGCGCGCGATCGCGTTTGGCACAACGCGAAAACCGCCAGCACGAAAATCGGCTTCGGTGTAGTCGGCAAACTTGCTCGGCACCTTGTCGAAGTATTGGGTGCAGCCACCGGCCATCGGTACGTTGTCGTTCAGGCGAAATGACAACAGCACGGCCTTTTTCAGCCATTGGTTGGTTTGCCATTGGCCGTCTACTTTTTCGGCCACGCGCCACAGACCCTTGTCGAGGCCGTTGATGGCTTCGTTGACGGCGTCGCGCACTTCGGCCGTTGCATTGCCGGGGTTGATTTCGGCACGGTTCTCGAACGCGGATTCGATCACGGACTGCAGATTGCTCATGGCTTTTTCCTGTCTATTTTCAATGGTGGTAAAACGGCGCGGCGTGCAGCAGGCCACGCGAGATGTTGCGGACTCAGCAAACGCTGGCCGGTATTACAGATTCTTGCAGAAATGCACGATACGCTCGGCCGCGATCACACAGTCTTCCAGGGGTGCCACCAGTGCAATGCGCACCCGATTGGCGCCCGGGTTGATGCCATGGGCGTCACGTGCCAGATAAGAGCCCGGCAACACGGTTACATGCTGTTCAGCATAGAGCCGGCGCGCGAATTCCGTGTCGCTGATTGGCGTAGCGGCCCACAGGTAGAACGACGCATCCGGCAGCGAGACATCCATCACCTCGGCCAGCCTGGGCGTGACTGCGGCAAATTTGGCGGCGTACAGGGCCCGGTTCTCGACGACGTGGGCCTCGTCATTCCAGCCTGCTTCACTGGCCGCCTGTATCGATGGGCTCATGGCGCAGCCATGATAGGTGCGGTATAGCAAGAATTTGCCGAGAAGTTGTGCGTCACCGGCCACAAAACCTGAGCGCAGGCCCGGAACATTCGAACGCTTGGACAAAGAACTGAACACCACCAACCGGCGATCATCGCGCCCCAGTTTGTGCGCAGCTTCCAGTCCGCCGAGCGGGCGCTGCTCCCCAAAATAGATTTCCGAATAACACTCGTCACTGGCAATCACAAATCCATAACGATCAGAGAGTGCAAACAGACGACGCCAGTCATCCAGCGAAGCGACCGCACCAGTGGGATTGCCAGGTGAACACACAAACACTAGCTGCGTGCGTTGCCAGACTTCTTCGGGCACCTGGTCCCAATCTGGCTGAAACTGGTTTTGCGCCAGACAGTTCACGTAAAACGGCTCGGCGCCGGCCAGTAGCGCTGCACCTTCATAAATCTGATAAAACGGATTGGGAGAGATGACGACGGGCCTGGTGCTGCCACTTGTATCGATCATGGCTTGCGCAAAGGAGAAGAGTGCCTCGCGGCTCCCATTGACGGGAATGATCTGTGTCGACGCATCCGGTGCAGGAATCCCGTAGCGCCGGGCAATCCACTGGCTGATGGCCATGCGCAGGGTATCGCTACCCAAAGTGGCCGGATAGGCCGACAGACCATCCAGGTGATGGATTAGTGCATCCTTGATCAGCGCAGGCGTGGCGTGCTTGGGCTCGCCAATCGACAGATTTACTGCCTTGAGCGCCGGGTTGGGCGTAACGCCCTGAAATAACGCCTTGAGCTTCTGAAAAGGATAGGGATGCAGATCATCAAGCCGGGGTGACATGGTCGCGGCGGGCCCTTGGGGAAAATCGCAATTATAACGGCGTTATGATCTGTGCGGCACCCGTACCGTGTGATGGCCGTAAAAACGGCGGAGCGCTTGCGCGATCCGCCGTTCTGATAAGGACTGCAACACAAAACCGGTTACAGGCTTTCTTTGGCTTGCGAAGGGAAATACTTCAGCAGCTTTTGCACTTTGGAGGCCACTACCAGCGAGCAATACGGTTGCTCGCCATGCTGGTTGAAATAGCTATTGTGGTAGTCCTCTGCGGGCCAGAACACCTGGGCCGGCGTGATCTTCGTAACGATCGCGTCACGGAAGGTGCCCGCTGCGGTCAGTTCCGCAATTTTGGCGCGCGCCTTTTGCTCTTGTTCTGCAGTCAGATAGAACACCTCGGAACGATACTGCGTGCCCACATCGTCACCCTGACGATTCAGTGTCGTCGGGTCATGAATGGTGAAGTACACATCAAGGATGTCCTCGTACTTGATCACGCTGGTGTCAAAATCGATGCGCAACACCTCGGCGTGACCGGTTTCACCGGTGCATACAGCCTTGTAGGTGGGGTGATCGACATGACCGCCCATGTAGCCCGATTGCACGGCAGTGACACCCCGCAAACGCTGGAACACGGCTTCCATGCACCAGAAGCAGCCACCGGCCAGTACCGCAACTTCTGTGGTCATTACGTTTCTCCTTGTGGGATAGGTTATTCACGCGTCTTGCGCGTGGTGTTATTGCGAACAGCCCGGTTTATTGCCGGGCCGTCCTGATATTGGTCGGCTGAGGGCCGCTGAAATTACAGCGATACGGATTGATATCCAGGCCGCCGCGTCGCGTATAGCGTGCGTAGACCGCCAGTTTCATGGGCTTGCACTCACGCATGATGTCCACAAAGATGCGCTCTACACATTGCTCATGAAACTCATTGTGATTGCGAAATGACACCAGATAACGCAGCAGGCTTTCCCGATTGATGGGCGGGCCAACATACTGAATCTGCACACTGGCCCAATCAGGCTGACCGGTTACCAGACAATTGGACTTCAAAAGATTGGACGTGAGCGTCTCGTCGACAGGGCTCTCTGATTCGTCGCACTTCAGCAGACCCGGTGTGGGCTCATACTGGTCGATTTCCAGATCCAGATTGTCGATGCAATAACCCTTCAAGTCGCCCATTTTCTGTGCCGCAAAAGCAGTCGGCTCGAACAACTGCACGATAACCGGCGCACCGGTTGCCGCACTCAAATCCGCTTGCAACAGGGACTGCAAGGCATCAAAACCGGCCAGTCTGGTCTGGTTGAAGCTATTCAGATAGAGCTTGAAGGATTTGGATTCAACGATATTTGGGCTCTCTGCCGGAATCAGGAAGGTGGCGATCGCCACCTCCGGTTTGCCACGACTATTGAGCCAGCTCAACTCGTAGGCGTTCCAGATATCCATGCCCATAAATGGCAGGCTGGCGCCCACGCCAATCTCATCACGCTTGCCTTGGCGCGGGATTGGGAACAACAACGTTGGGTCGTATTCGGTTTTGTAACTGACCGCTTTGCCAAGCGGCGAAAATTCAGCTTCGCTCATGCACTTGTCCGATAAGTTCAGGCCGGCCGGGAAGGGCGACGCAAGATAGACGAGGTAGATGCGCCCGTTGCGCGCACATTCAAGCCCGGTGGTGTATCACCAGTATTGTGCGGCAAAGTACGACCGGACAGCCAGCGCTGCAAGAATGAGGAAAAAACAAAACAAAACCCCGGGTTAACCGGGGTTTTGTTTTGCGACAAAATCTGATGTTCAGCGGTACTTGCGCACCAACCCAACCAGCACGCCGTAGATTTCCAGTCCTTCACGCGGGCGAATGGGCTGGAATTCCGGATTGCGCGGCAACAGCAAAAAGCCCTGCTTGTCGCGCCCTAATTCCTTGAGTGTGTATTCACCATCAATAATGGCCACCACGATATCGCCCACACGGGCTGCCGGGCGTTTTTCAACGATCGCGACATCGCCATCATGAATGCCAGCTTCAATCATGGACTCACCCCGTACACGAATCGTGATGGTCGCTGAGGGGCGGTTGATCAGGTAGTCGTCGATCGAAAGGGCTTCGCTCATCGCATCGTTGGCGGCGGCGGGCAAGCCAGCGGGCACAGGGAAATCTGCCAGCTCTCGCTCGAAAAAACGCTTGGTCGGCGCGAGACGTTTGTCTGGCGTCATTTCAATAAAGCCGGCCAGCATCAGGCGCTTGACCAGTGCAGAGACGGCAGATTTGGATGCCATGCCCAGCATCTCGCCAATAACGGCATAAGAAGGCAGGCTGCGGTAATCGGCGTAATAGTCTTGCAGCTTGCCGAGGTACTCGTTATCGCGATTCGGGTTGCCCATGATGCGCTCACAGAACATTCGTTCTCTAAAGGTTATGTGAACGAACGTTCTGTGTCAAATAAGATGTGCCTGAGTGACGACTCCGCGCATCAACCAATACACAGCAAAGTAAAGCCGGCACGGTACAATCACAGGTTATCGATTTTCTGGCTGGATCTGTTTTGCGTATCTATCTAGCCCCGATGGAGGGGCTGCTTGATCATGTGTTGCGCGATGTACTGACTCGCTCGAGCGGGGTGGACGTGTGCGTGAGTGAGTTCATCCGCATCTCTGGCAGCCTGCTCCCCAAGCGCAGTTTTTATCGCTCAGTGCCAGAATTGCTTAACGGCGGGAAAACGCCGGGTGGTGTCCCGGTCCGCGTACAACTACTGGGCTCCGATCCGGTTTGTATGGCAGAAAACGCCGAACGCCTGGCATCGCTCAATCCCCCTGGCATCGACCTCAACTTTGGGTGTCCTGCCAAAACCGTCAACCGGCATGGTGGTGGCGCGTTACTGCTCAAGACCCCGGAGGTGATTCATGACGTGGTGCGGGCGGTCCGGCAGGCGGTGCCTGCGCATATTCCGGTGACCACCAAGATGCGTTTGGGATATGAAGATCAGAGCCTGACGCTGGAATGCGCGCACGCCATGGAAGATGGCGGTTCGGCAGAACTGGTTGTGCACGCCAGAACCAAAACCGATGGTTACCGTCCTCCTGCCTATTGGGAAAAACTGCCCGCGATCCGAGAAGCGTTACGCATTCCGGTGATTGCCAATGGTGAAGTGTGGACCGCTGCAGATTTTCATCGCTGCCGTGAAGTATCTGGCTGCGAAGATGTCATGATTGGTCGAGGCATGGTTGCCAATCCGGGTCTGGCGCTGGAAGCGTTGGGCCGGCCTGGCCTGGCCTGGCATGAACTCGCTCCGCTTGTCCGTGTGTTCTGGCATAACGTTGAAACACGAATCCTGCCAAAATACCAGGGCGGTCGGGTCAAGCAGTGGCTGGGCTATATGCGGCGCCAGTATCCGCAGGCCGAGGCCGTGTTCATTGAAGGGCGGGCCTTGCCAGACGCAAGGGATTTGATCGCCTTGATGCTTGACTCAATGCAACAGGCAGAAACTGCCATCGCCTGATACGGGGCGACAAACGCGTTCAAAGGCCGGCCTGATCCGGCCTTTATTTTGACTATCGGTTTGTTTGATTAACAGGAGACGCCTCGATGGGGCTGCAGCTCGAAAGTATTTTGTTCGCAATCATGCAAGGGGTGAGCGAACTGTTCCCCGTCAGCAGTCTTGGGCATGGCGTTGTCGTACCAGATTTGCTGCACTGGCAAATGGATACGCGTAGCGAGCAATTTCTGCCTTTCATGGTCATGCTCCATCTGGGCACGGCGCTGGCGTTGCTAGCCTATTTTCGCAAAGACTGGATTGAACTCTTTCGCGACTTTTTCCGTGGTGGTTGCAATCCCAATAACGCACTGGCGCGGCCGATGTGGCTCATGATCGTTGGCACCATCCCGGCGGGTTTGCTGGGCCTGCTGCTTGAAAAAAAAATCAAGCTGCTTTTTGGTAGCACCACGATTGTCCTGGCCGTACTGGTGATCAACGGCATCATGCTGATCGTGGGTGAACGGGCGGTGAAACGCAGCCGGGGTGGTCGAAAACTGGAAGATCTCTCTTTTATGGGGGCGCTGAAGGTCGGTGTGGCCCAAAGCCTTGCGCTCGTGCCGGGAATTTCGCGCTCGGGCAGCACTTTGCTGGGCGGTTTGTCGCAAGGGCTGTCGTACGAAGCAGCCGCGCGTTTTTCGTTCTTGCTAGCCACACCGATCATTCTTGCTGCCAGTGTCCTGGAGGTGCCTAAAGCCATGCATGAGACTGGTCCGCTGCCTTTTGCGCAGATGGCGCTTTGCGGCCTGATTGCGGGTGTCTGCGCGTACATTAGCACCTGGGCTTTGATGCGTTATTTCAAGATGCATGAAGTCAAGGCACTGAGCCCGTTTGGCTGGTACTGTATCGCACTGGGTGTTTTAGGTTTGGCGGTTAAATTCGCATAAGGAGTGCGCAATGGCTCGGCTCCCCCAAGAGGTTCAGCAACGAAAACCGTGGTATCGCGAACCTGGTCCGTGGCTGGTGGCATTGGGGCCGGCTTGCGTAGTGGTCGGTAGCTTGTTTTGTGTATATCTGGCGTTTTCCCGTCAGGATGATCTGGTCACGCAAAACTATTATCAAGCCGGGCTGACCGTGAATCAGCGCATGCATGAGGACGAAAAGGCCAAGGCACTTGGGCTGGATGGCAGATTGAGTATTGACGTTGCCAAAGGGCAGGTCACACTCACTCTGGATAACCCGAAAAATCAGTCGCTACCACCGGTTTTGCAGCTTGATCTGGCGCATCCCACACAGGAAAAACTGGATCAGCATGTCGTGCTCAGCAAAACCGACGGGGCTGGTTATATCGCCAATATTGAGCCAACCAAAGCCTCTCGTTGGCATGTCACCATTCAGAATGAAGAATTGTGGCGTATGGAGGGCGAGTGGGACGCGCACAATGGCAACGTTGTTCATATACAGCCAGCCGCACCTGCAGCCGCACCTGCTGATCGTTAAGGTGAACAGCGCCCGATAAAACAAAACCCCGCTATAACGGGGTTTTGTTTTATCGGGACAGGGTCATTATGGCGAGGGCTGTAGCACGAGGCTACCTGTTTGCCCCGGCTTGATTTGCCCTCTTAATCGCCACGTGCCCTTGCTGTCAGATAGCTCAATATCCCAGCGCACGACGCCGAGAGGGTGGGGCAGCGCTCCTTGCCAAACGTGATCGCCCCCATCGCTCAATACGACAACCTGGTCGTTATTCGCAACGGTTGGGTGCAGAAGCCTGAATTGCAACGGTCCGGCCACGGGTTGACTGGGTACGACCTTGACCAGGCCTCGCGCGTTGATTTCTGCGAACGCAGTGAGCCCAAGCCTCGTGGCGGTGCGATCCCGCGCCTGCAGACGCGTTACTTCATCTCCCGTTTTGGTGTAGTCGTCGGCGACTGCACCATCGTTATGTTTACCGGCCAGCCAGATCAGATTGATGCATCCAGCAATGGCAATAAGCGGTAACAACAGTACGAACCAGGCCCACGGTTGCCGATACCATGGCTTTTTCTCAGACAAAATCGGATCGTGCATGGAACTCAGTCGCAATGGTTACGGGTTCTGGCCGATGAAGCTCGCTTTTTCGCGAGTTTCAATCTTCGGATCATCTTTGGCGGTAACGATGAAATAAACAAGATGACTACCCGCGCTGGCGTTGTGCGCATCAACATGTAAACGTACGCCTACATCTTCCTGCCCGGTCGCGCTGACCGAGACCGCATTTCCGCCATCCACCAACACTTTGATGCCATCAAGTCCTTCGGCACGAATGGTGTAAACATGATTTTTCTCATCGGCGTTTTCGATCTGTAGCCGGTAGCTGTTTTCCAGCATGCCGTCTTCTGCTTCCCGAACCAGCGCGACCCGGTCGCGAGCGATATTAACCTTGACCGGTTGGTGGCGAGCTAGCGAAATCAGCGTAATGACAAGCACGACCAGCAAAATCACTCCATACATCAGCACGCGCGGTCGCTTGAGTCGCGAGAGGAACCTGGACTCTGGATAAACATGATTGAGTGCATTTTCTGTTGTGTACCGGATCAAGCCACGTGGGTAACTCATCTTGTCCATGACTTCGTCACACGCATCAATACACGCAGCGCATCCGATGCATTCATATTGAAGCCCGTCACGGATATCAATCCCGACTGGACAGACCTGCACGCACATCTTGCAGTCAATGCAGTCGCCCAGGCCATCCGCCTTGTAATCCGCTCCTTTCTTGCGACTGCCGCGTGGTTCGCCGCGCTCAGGGTCGTATGACACAACCAGGGTATCGGCATCAAACATCGCACTCTGGAAACGGGCATATGGACACATGTATTTGCATACCTGTTCGCGCAGCCAGCCGGCATTGCCGTAGGTGGCAAAGCCGTAAAACAGTACCCAGAATGCCTCCAGCGGACCAAGAGTCCATGTAATGGTCTCATGCCATAGATCGCGGATTGGGCTGAAGTACCCGACAAAAGTAAAGCCCGTCCACAAAGCAAAGCCAATCCAGAGCGCATGCTTGGTAGCCTTGAGCCTGAACTTGCGGGCCGTAACTGGCCCGCTATCAAGCTTGATCCGCGCCATGCGATCGCCTTCCACCCATTTTTCGATCCACAAGAAGATTTCCGTGTAGACGGTTTGCGGACAGGAATAACCGCACCACAGTCGGCCGCCGATCGTGGTCCATGCAAACAAGCCAAAAGCACATAAAACCAGCAGGGCGGTGAGGTAGATGAAGTCCTGGGGCAAGAAAACCAGATTGAAAATGAAGAACTTGCGGTTTGCCAGATCAAACAGAAGTGCCTGCCGGTCATTCAGGTTGAGCCAGGGCATGCCATAGAAGAACAGTTGCGTGGCGAAGACAAAGAAGATGCGCCACTTGTTGTAGAGCCCATTGACCCACCGTGGATAAATCTTTTTGTGTTTGGCGTACAGGCTTATCTCTTCGTATTCGCCTTGATCGTTGACTTCTACGACAGTGACGGGAATGTCTTGCAGCTTCTTGCTCATGATCGCAAATTCCTGTTGCAGCCCCATGCGGCCTGGTGTGGCCCAATCAGGCTTCCCGGTAGAGGGTTGAAACAAACACGGGCGGAATGTCCGCCCGTGTTGTATTGCCGCCAGTAGATGAAAGAGTTCGTCTTGCCAGGCTTACTGGGCGTTCTGAGCGTTATGCGACAAGCCATACACGTAACCGGCCAGTACATGCACTTTGGCGTCACCGAGGAAATCTTTCCAGGCCGGCATCTGGTTGTTGCGGCCGTTGGTGACGGTCTCAATAATGGTGGTCTCTGACTTACCGTAAAGCCATACCCCGCTAGGGTGGGTCAGGTTAGGGGCGCCGACATCAATGTTGCCGTGCCCATCGGGGCCATGACAGGCGGCACAGACCTGTTTGAATGTCGCCTCTCCACGCCCGGCGCGCTCGTCATCAAACCGGTTGCCAGAAATTTTCAGTACGTAGTTGGCCACATCACGTACTTTTTCTTCACCAAACGCAGCGCCAAAGGCCGGCATCTGACCATGGCGGCCGTTGCTGATGGTTTGCACAATGCGATCCGGCGTGCCGCCATACATCCAGTCGTGATGAACCAGATTCGGAAATCCTTTGGCACCGCGTGCATCTGCACCGTGGCACTGCAGGCAATAGGTCAGAAATAATCGCTTGCCAATTTCCTGGGCTTGCGGATTCTGCGCAACTTGTTCAATCGGCATTTTGAGGAACTGATCGTACAGCGGGCCGTACTTGGCGTCGGCCTGAGCGGTCTCTTGCTTGTATTGCCCGGCCGAACTCCAGTTACGCAAATTACCAATGGCAATGCCCGGGTAGAGCGCAAGGTAGCCCACAGCAAAAACCAGTGTCAGTACAAACAGGCCCACCCACCAACCTGGCAGCGGATTGTTGTACTCCTGCAGGTCACCATCCCACACGTGACCGAGCGTCTCAACTTTTTCACCTTTTTTGACCTTGACCACACTCTGACTCTTGAGCAGGAAGGCAAGACCAATCAGAGAGACGATGACGATTACGGTAATGTAAACGCCCCAGAAACTGCTGTAGAAATCATTCATTTATGACTCCGCGCGGTAAGCTGTCTTGTTTTGTCCGGACGACGACGGAGGCAGGTCATCGTCCAGAAGGGGCGCGCGGCCCGCTTCCTCCATCTCCGCCTTGGTGTTTTTGCTGAAGGCCCAGACGATGAGCGCGACAAAGCACAAAAATCCCAGCACGGTGACGCCGATGCGCAATAAATCCTGCCAATCCATATGTCTTACCTCTTGTTCTTCAAAGCCAGACCCAGGCTTTGCAGGTAGGCGATCACGGCTTCCATTTCAGATTTGCCTTCTACATCCTTGGTCGCGGTGGCGATTTCCTGGTCGGTATAGGGCACACCTACCTTGCGCAGGGCACGCATTTTTGCAGGCAGGCTGTCCCCGTCCACACGATTGGCAGCCAACCACGGGAATGAAGGCATGATGGACTCCGGAACAACATCACGCGGATTCATCAAGTGGGCTCGATGCCATTCATCCGAGTAACGTCCGCCGACACGGGCCAGGTCTGGCCCGGTACGCTTGGAACCCCACAGGAAGGGATGGTCGTAGACGGATTCACCGGCCACTGAGTAATGGCCGTAGCGCTCGGTTTCGGCGCGAAATGGGCGGATCATCTGCGAGTGGCAGTTGTAACAGCCTTCGCGCAGGTAGATGTCACGACCGGCCAGTTGCAGGGCCGTATAGGGTTTTACGCCTTCAATTGGCTCGGTCGTAGACTTGGCAAACGCCAAGGGCAGGATTTCCACCATCATGGCCACGCTGACGGTGAGAATGGTTAGCAAAATCAGCCAGAAGACGTTTTCTTCAATCAGTTTCTGAATTTTATCCATATCTGTTTTCTCCGTCTTGGCAGGTCAGGCGTGCGCAGGTACTGCAGGAATTTGCGCGTTTACCGGTGAGCCGGAAGCCGCCGTGCGCAGCGTGTTGTAAAGCATCAGCACCATGCCGGAGAGGAACAGCACACCACCCAGGAAACGGATGATGTAATACGGATGCGTTGCTTTTACCGCGTCAATAAACGCGTAAGTCAACGTGCCATCAGGATTTACCGCTCGCCACATCAGGCCCTCTGTTACCCCGGCAATCCACATGGAAGCGATGTAAAGCACGGTGCCGAGTGTGGCGATCCAGAAATGGGCCTCAATGAGTTTGATGGACCACATCTGTTCACGGTTAAAGAGGCGGGGAATCAGGTAGTAAGTGGAACCAATGGTGATCATGGCCACCCAGCCCAGCGCGCCAGAGTGAACGTGACCAATGGTCCAGTCGGTGTAATGCGAAAGCGCGTTTACCGTCTTGATGGCCATCATTGGGCCTTCAAACGTAGACATGCCGTAGAAGGACAGCGCGGTAATCAGGAATTTCAGGATCGGATCGGTGCGCAGTTTATGCCAGGCACCTGACAGGGTCATGATGCCGTTGATCATGCCACCCCAGCTTGGCGCCAACAGAATCAGTGAGAAGATCATACCCAAAGACTGAGTCCAGTCTGGCAGTGCCGTGTAATGCAGGTGATGAGGGCCCGCCCACATGTATGTGAAAATCAGAGCCCAGAAGTGCACGACGGAAAGGCGGTACGAATAGATCGGGCGACCGGCCTGTTTGGGGACGAAGTAGTACATCATCCCCAGAAAGCCAGCCGTGAGGAAAAAGCCCACCGCGTTGTGGCCGTACCACCACTGCACCATCGCGTCGACTGCACCCGCGTAGACCGAATAAGACTTCCACAGGCTAACCGGAATAAATGCGCTGTTGACGATATGCAATAGCGCCACGGCCAGAATGAAGCCGCCATAAAACCAGTTGGCGACGTAAATATGCTTGACCTTGCGTTTGGCAATGGTGCCAAAGAAAACCACGGCATAAGTCACCCACACGATGGCGATCAGAATCTTGATCGGCCATTCCATCTCGGCATATTCCTTGTTAAAGGTAATGCCGAGGGGGTAGGTGATAACAACTGAAAGGATGACAACCTGCCATCCCCAAAAAGTAAAAGCAGCCAGTTTGTCGCTAATCAGCCGGACATTACAGGTGCGCTGGACCACGTAATAAGACGTTGCAAACAGGCCACTACCACCAAAGGCGAAAATTACACCGTTGGTATGCAGGGCACGTAAACGCCCAAAGTGAAAATAAGGACCAAAGTTGAGTTCCGGCCATGCGAGCTGAGCCGCGATCACCACCCCCACCAACATGCCGACAATACCCCACACGACGGTCATGATGGCAAACTGCCGCACCACTTTGTAATTGTATGTGGCCTGGTTTTCCATAAGCGCTCCGAGAAAGCTCCAAAACAGCAAAAGTAAATCTGTCGTGCATGCCCGTGGGGTCGGGGGTCGGACTCAAGTCCGTATGCATTCTGAATAAATCTTGTGTCGGGAATTTAGCCGGGCGAGCCGCTGCTCAGCTTTGATGCAAATCAAATTGCACCACGGGATCGGGCATATCTTAACGCGCCGTAACCTGTCAGTCAGTTGTTTTCGGGTTTTCTTCCCCGTTTTGAGACGATGAGGTATTGGCTGAGTCATCGTCCTGTAAAATTCTGTGGGCCGGACCTTCCAGGTCGTCAAATTGGCCGCTATGCATACTCCACCAGAATAGCGCACCAATCAGAAAAACCAGTAATACGGAAAGCGGGATCAGCAAATATAAACTCTCCATCAGGCAGTCCCTTGATCTGGAGTGGTTTTTTTGTTGCGTTTCAAATGTCCAGGGGCGGTAAGTCGCAGGGCGTTGCCCACAACCAGCAATGAACTGAAGGCCATACCAAGACTGGCGAGCCAGGGGGTTACCAGGCCGCAGACTGCGAGCGGCAGCGCGACTATGTTGTACCCCAGTGCCCACCACAAATTTTGCCGGATCACCTTTCGTGTTTTATGCGCGAGCAGCAAGGCCATGGGAAGGGCTGTCAACTTGCTGTCGTACAAGACTGCGTCGCCAGTGGTCTGGGCGATATCTGCGCCAGACCCCATGGCCACGGAAACATGGGCTAGCGCGAGTACAGGCGCGTCATTAACCCCGTCACCAACCATCATCACTTTTTTGCCAGATTGCTGCAGTTGCTGCATGACTTTGAGTTTGCCTGCCGGAGTAACGCTTGCAATATGGCTATCGACGCCAAGCGCTGTAGCAAGGGCGGCCACTGCGGCTTCATGATCTCCACTGAGCAGGTGTACGACGTAGCCTTGGTGCTGTAGTGCCTTGATAGTTGCTGCAGCCTCCGGTCGCACAGAATCGGCCAGAGTAAAACAGGCGATCCATTTGGTTGCACAGGCCAGCCAGATGTGGGTTCCGGCCGGCGCATCCGCAGGAACACCAGGGGTGGGCGCGGCACAGTGTGCGGCCACGAACTGAAGTTTGCCGATGGTATAGCCTGTGCCATCGATCATACCTGTGAGTCCGCCTCCAGCATGATTGGAAACATCAGTTGCAACATACGGAGTATCAAGGGCCAGTGCGTGGGCCAACGGGTGTTCGGAATGCGCTTCAAGCGCTGCGGCAATACCAGTGGCGCGTGCAGTGTCGCCATGCCACACGGTGCCATGAATGAGATGTGGTTGTCCTTGGGTAAGCGTTCCAGTCTTGTCGAACACAATATCGGTGACACTTGCCATCGTTTCCAGTGTGTGACCTCGCGACACCAGCAAACCACGCTGTGCAAGGTGCCCGGTTGCGGCGGTTAGCGCCGCGGGGGTTGCCAGTGAAAGTGCACAGGGGCAGGAAATAACCAGCACTGCAATGGCGATAGATAGCGCGTGCTGTGGATCTTGCCATTGCCAGAACAGCCACGCGAGCAAGGCAACGCCTAACAGGATCGCCACAAAAATACCGGATAGCCTGTCTGCCAACCGGGCAATGTGCGGTTTCTCTGCCAACGCGCCATCCAGTAGTCGCACAATGCCGGCAAGACGCGTGGATTCGCCGGCTTGCGTGGTGTTGATGATGAGCGGGGAGTCCAGGTTGACCGTGCCGGCCGTAACTTCATGACGCACAGTCTTGCTGACCGGCGAACTCTCGCCAGTCAGTAGCGCCTCGTTCACACTACTCTGGCCATGCAATACAACACCGTCGACGGGAATGACTTCGCCCGCCTTCACCAGCAGGCGATCGTCCTGACGCAGATGAATGACGGCAACCTCTTCAAGTTGCGTGTAATCAGGTGCTTTTTGTCGGTGAGCAAAGGCGGGGAGCATGCCAGCCAGGTCATCAAGCGCAGCACCCGCCCGGCGACGCGCGCGACCTTCCAGATAGCGTCCGCCGAGCAAAAGAAAGACGAACATGGAGACAGAGTCAAAATAGACATCGCCATGCCCGACGATAATGGCCCAGGTACTGGCTGCAAATGCCGCCAGAATGCCCAGGCTGACTGGCAAATCCATCCCCGCACGCCCGCGCCGCAAGTCGCGCCAGCTGGAAGCATAAAAGGGCCACGCCGAATACAGTACGACCGGCAGTGTGAGCATGAATCCTGCCCAATGAAGCAGAGAAAGCCACTGCGGTGCAATGTCCTGGATGCCGTTGATGTATACCGGCACGGTAAACATCATGACCTGCATCATGGATAGACCCGCCACCCAAAGACGGAACAAGGCTGATTTGCGCGCTTTGTCTGCAGCGACCTCCTGGCGGGCACGATCATACGGCTGCGCGTGATAGCCAATGTCTGCGACGGCTTTAAGGATGCTGGAAAGCTGAGCTTTGGTGTTATCCCAACGGACGCGGGCACGGTGCGTGGTGTAATTGATGGAAACTTCCAGCACACCCGGTACGCGGCCGATCTGCCTTTCGTTGAGCCAGACGCAGGCCGCACAGGTGATGCCTTCAATCAACAGCGAAACTTCACGGCTATGACTTGACCCGGAAATGACAAAGCCCTGCTGCAGGGCGGGATCGTCATACAAACGCAGGCGCTCCTGCATTTCTGCAGGCAAAGGTTGCGCGCGATCGGCAGGTTGCTCGCGCTGCTCGTAGTAATCAGCCAGACCAGCTTCGATGATGCTCGTGGTCACGGCCTGGCAGCCCGCGCAACATACCTGGCGAGGGGTGCCTCGATACATCACGGAGCAATTCAGATTGCGGGGAACGGGCTCGCCGCAATGAAAGCAGGGCACGCTGGCAATGTCATTCATGGTGGCTGCAATTGTAGCGGCAGCGGGTAGTGCTTGCACGAATTCTTACAAATTTGGCCGCCGGGTTTTTCTTGTTTTAAATCAAATAAAAACGCCGCAGAAGCGGCGTTTTAAAAGGGTGATGCAAAAAGGACCTAAGCCAGCCCTTTGGGTAAGGAAAACACGATGTTTTCCTCCAGACCATCCATGGGCACGACAGATTCAGCCCCGAATTGCTGGATGCGTTGCACCACTTGCTGCACCAGGATTTCCGGTGCTGAAGCGCCCGCCGTCAGGCCCACGCGCGCCTTGTTGGCAAACCACTCCTGCTTGAGCTCGGTTTCGTTATCAACCATGTAGGCCGAAATGCCCAGTGTCGTGCCCACTTCACGCAGGCGGTTGCTGTTGGAGCTGTTGGGCGAGCCGACCACGATCAGTACGTCTACATCTCGTGCCAGTTGTTTGACGGCATCCTGGCGGTTTTGCGTTGCATAGCAAATATCGTCTTTCTTGGGGCCGACAATTTCCGGAAAACGTGTACGCAGCGCATTGATGACCACTTGAGCGTCATCAACGGAGAGCGTGGTCTGCGTGACGTAGGCCAGTTTTTCTGGCGCGCGGACCTGCAGAGCCAACACATCCTCCGGGTCTTCCACCAGGTACATGCCACCTTCATCAGACTGGCCCATGGTGCCCTCGACTTCCGGGTGTCCCTTGTGGCCGATCATGACGATCTCAAAGCCCTGTTCGCGTAGGCGCTTCACCTCAAGGTGAACTTTGGTAACCAGCGGGCAGGTCGCGTCATACACAGTCAAACCGCGGGTTTCCGCCTCTTTGCGGACGGCTTGCGATACCCCGTGCGCAGAGAAAATTACCGTATTGCCGGCGGGCACGTCTTCCAGTTCTTCAACAAAGATCGCGCCCTTTTTTTTCAGGTCTTCGATCACGTATTTGTTGTGAACCACTTCGTGACGAACGTAGATGGGCGCGCCGTATTTCTCCAACGCGCGCTCAACGATGGCAATGGCGCGATCTACGCCCGCACAGAACCCGCGCGGATTGGCCAAAATGATCTGCATGGTCACAGCGTCTTCTCCCTGGTGTGCTGCGGGCGGGCGATCGAATCAATCACCAACAGCGCGGCCCCGACGCAAATGGCCGAGTCAGCCACATTGAACGCCGGGTAGTACCAGTTTTTCCAGTAAACAAGAATAAAATCGACAACATGACCATAAGCAACGCGGTCGATGACATTGCCCAGCGCGCCACCCAGAATCAGCGCCAGCGCCAGTGAAAAGCGCGCCTGCTGATGATGTCGACGCAAGGTATAAATGATTACGCCCGACACGACCAGGGCCAGCACAGTAAAGAAGTGACGTTGCCAGCCCCCCGCGTTGGCCAGAAACGAGAATGCAGCACCCAGGTTGTAGGTTAGCGTCAGGCTAAAACAACCCGGAATCAGCGTGTACATCTCGCCAAACTGGAAATGCGACTGAATCAGAAGCTTGGTGATCTGGTCTGCTACGATGACCAACGCCGCAACAATCAACCACTTACGCATGCTGGCGTACCTCACCGGCACCAAAGAGGTTGTCTGCGCAACGTGCACAAAGCCCCGGGTGATCAGCATGGCTGCCGACGGTTGGTGTGTAGTGCCAGCACCGCTCACACTTCTGTTCGGTTGAGGCGGCAACCGCAATCTGCGTGACCTCACCCTGCAGCAGCGTCACTCTGGATACGATCAGCACAAATTTCAGGTCATCCCCGAGGCTGCTCAGTGCTTCGTAGACATCGCCAGCGGCGGTAACGGTGACTTCGGCCTGCAGCGACGAGCCCAGTTTGCCTTCCGCACGTTGCACTTCGATTTCTTTCTGCGCTTGTGCGCGTACTTCGCGGATCAGCGCGAAGCGTTGCTCCAGTGCGGCAGCGTCACTCGACAGCGGCGCATTGTGCAACGTTGCGAAGAAAACATTTTCCTCGTTGCCAAGCGTTTCCCACACTTCGTGCGCTGTAAACGACAGAATCGGCGCCAGAACACGCACCAGACCTTGGGTAATGTGCCAAATGGCTGTTTGCGCGGAGCGACGTCCTGCGCTGTCAGCCTTCATGGTGTACAGACGGTCTTTGATGACATCCAGGTAGAACGAACCCAGTTCTTCCGAGCAATAGCCGTGGATTTCCTGCACGGCAGAATGGAATTCGTAACGGTCGTACAGCGCTGTCAGACGCTCCTGGAAAGCTTGATAGCGGACCAGTGCATACCGGTCCAGTTCGACCATATCTTCAATAGCGACGGCATCGGCCGCCTTGAAGTCAGAAATGTTGGCCAGCAGGAAGCGCAGTGTGTTACGGATACGACGGTAAGCATCGGATGTACGCTTGAGAATTTCTTGCGACAGCGACATTTCGCCGGAGTAATCCGCGCTGGCGATCCACAGGCGCAGCATGTCTGCGCCCAGAGTATTGAAGATTTCCTGTGGTTCGATGCCATTGCCCTTGGACTTGGACATCTTGTGGCCATGCTCATCCACCGTGAAACCGTGGGTCAGCAATTGCTTGTAGGGCGCGCGGCCTTCGGTAGCGCAACCGGTCAGCAGGGAGGACTGGAACCAGCCACGATGCTGGTCCGAGCCTTCCAGGTACAGATCGGCCGGCCAGGCCAGTTCTTCACGCTGGCGCAGCACCGCATAGTGGGTCGAGCCCGAGTCAAACCAGACATCCAGTGTGTCGCGCAGCTTGTTGTAGTGCTCGGCTTCGGCCCCCAGTAGTTCGGCGGCATCCAGTTTGAACCAGGCTTCGATGCCTTCTTTCTCAATGCGCTTCGCGGCTTCTTCCAGCAAGGCCAGCGAATTCGGATGCAGTTCGCCGGTTTCTTTGTGCACGAAGAAAGTCATCGGCACGCCCCAGTTACGCTGGCGCGAGATACACCAGTCCGGGCGATTGCCGATCATGGATTCCAGGCGGGCACGACCCCAGGACGGGAAGAACTCGGTGGCTTCAACGGCGGCGTTGGCTTTCTCACGCAGGGTCTTGCCATCTGCGCCGGCTTTTTCCATGGCGATAAACCATTGGGCTGTAGCGCGGAAGATGATAGGGGTTTTGTGACGCCAGCAATGCGGGTAGCTGTGCAGCAGTTTTTCGTTGGCCAGCAACGCGCCCAGTTCGGTTAGTAATTCAACGATTTGGGGATTGGCTTGCCATACGGTCAATGCGGCAAAACGTTCAACGCTGGACTTGTAACGACCGTCGTCTCCGACCGGATTGTCTTTGGACAGGTCATACTTCAGGCCAACTTGCCAGTCTTCCAGGCCATGCGCGGGCGCGGTATGCACAAGACCCGTGCCCGCGTCGGTCGTGACGTGATCACCCAGAATGATTTTGCCCTGACGGTCATAGAACGGGTGCTGGAGTGCCAGGTATTCCAGTGCGGCACCCTTGGCGTGGCCAAGCGACTTGCTGCCGTCAAAGCCATAGCGCTTGAGCGCAGATTCTGCGAGTTCGCGCACGAGGATCAGCAGACCCTTGGGGGTGTCGAACAGGTCGTAGGTCAGGTCAGGGTGAACGGCGACAGCCTGGTTGGCGGGCAGCGTCCATGGCGTGGTGGTCCAGATCACCGCGTACGCGTCTTTACCGTTCAGTGACGACAGATCAAAGGCCTTGGCGACAGCAGCGCTGTCGATGACCTTGAAAGCGACGTCGATCGCTGGCGACGTTTTGTCTTCGTATTCAACTTCAGCTTCAGCCAGCGCCGAACCGCAATCGACACACCAGTGCACCGGCTTCTGGCCCTTTACCATGTAACCATTGGCGTGGATTTTGCCCAGCGTACGAACGATGTCGGCTTCAGTTTTGAAATCCATGGTGCGGTATGGGTGTTCCCAGTCACCCATTACACCCAGACGGATAAAGTCGGCCTTCTGGATTTCGATTTGCGCAGCGGCATACTGGCGGCACAGTTCGCGGATAAAGGCAGGCGGCAGGTCATAGGATTTTTCATCCAGACCGTGTTCCTTGCGGTACGACACAATGCGCGCGTGGATATCCGGATTGTTCTTGATTGCGGTCTTGTCGCCCTTGGCCAGTTTTTCAATCTGGTGTTCGATCGGCAGGCCGTGACAATCCCAACCCGGCACATAAGGCGCGTCAAAACCGGCAAGTGAGCGCGACTTGACGATAATGTCTTTCAGAATCTTGTTGACCGCGTGACCCAGGTGGATCTTGGCATTGGCGTACGGCGGGCCATCATGCAGGATAAATTTGGGGCGATTCTGTTCCTTGGCCTTGGCCCGCAGCTTTTGATAAAGCTGCTGATCCTGCCATGCCTTCAGAAAGCCCGGCTCGCGCTTGGCCAGATCGCCACGCATCGGAAACGGGGTGTCGAGCAGGTTAACGGGGTACTTGTTCGACGGCTTGTCACTCATGTTTGCTCTGTCCTGGCTCGTGTAGCGGTATGGGTATCTGTATATCTAAATCGGGTCGATCTGTCAGGCTTTGACATCAATACATGGGGTTGTTGGCGTCAGCCTCAACGGTGCGCGGCAAACCAGGCGCGTGCATCGTCGCAATCCTTGTGTATCTGGGTCACCAATGCTTCCAGACCGTTGAATTTGAGTTCGTCGCGCAATTTGGCAAGAAAATTGACACGCAGATGTTCGCCGTAAATCTGGCGTTTGAAATCAAAAATAAACACTTCCAGCACCGGCGCAGCACCAGCACCTTTCACCGTCGGCCGCACCCCGAGGCTGGCAACACCCTGGTAGGTGCGCTCAAGGCCTTCAATTTCGACCACAAAAATACCCATAGTCGGAGGGCGATTGTGGCGGATACGGATGTTGGCAGTCGGAAAACCCAGTTCACGCCCCAGTTTGTCTCCGCCCACGACGCGGCCGGAGATCGAATAGGGGCGACCCAGCAAGCGTGCCGCCAGGTCCATATCACCAGCAGCCAGTGCGTCACGCACGGCGGTGGACGAAATGCGCTGATCATCCAGCATGACTGCGTCAATCGAGCGAACGGTCAGGGCCTGGTTTTGCTGCAGCAACTCAAAATCACCCGCGCGTTGTTTGCCAAAGCGAAAATCGTGGCCAATCAGCAAGAAGCGGGCGTTCAATTGTTGCGCAATGACGTTGTCGCGAAACGCAGTGGCTTCAATGCCGGCAAAATTGCGATCAAATCGCTGCAGGATGACGTAGTCCAACCCTTCCGCTGCGAGGATTTCCAGCTTTTCGCGCAAACTGGTCAGCCGTGTCGGCGCAGTTTGCGGCGTAAACAGCTCGCGCGGATGCGGCTCAAATGTCAGCAGGGCGCTGGCCAACCCGCGGCTGGCCGCTTCATGGCGCAGTTCCGCCAGCATGGCGCGATGGCCCAGATGCAGCCCGTCGAAATTACCGATGGTCAGTGCGGTTGGTGGAAGGGCGGCAGCATTAACGCCACGGATTATGCGCATTGGTCGCAGCAAGGCATTCAAAACGGACAATTTTAACGCCTGGCAGCCTGTTTGTCAGGACGGGGCGAAGATGACCGGGCTGAAAAGAGAATAATTGCGTTTATTCGGTGACTTGCACTGAGCCGTCGGGCCGGGCAATCCCTTGCACGATGGTTGAAGTGCCAACCCGCACGCGCACATTCTGACCCTCACTGGCGTTGTTCATGGCGTAGCCGTCATTGCTGACCTCAATATCGCCAACCCGAATGAGGACGCGCACTTTTTGCCCTTGTTGAATAATAATCGGCGCGCGCAGCATCTCTGCACGCACTGCTGCGCCCGCAGCGACAGCAGCGGAGAGTGTCCGCCCCAGCGCGCTGGATGGGTCAAGAATGACGCTGCCTGGCAACTGCCCCAGATCACCTTGCTGTGGCGCCAGATCACCATCAACCAGCTCATGGCCAGCGGCAAGTGGCTTGGCAGCGACGTAGTAGGTGGCCTGCACACTGATCTTGACTGGCAGGTTGATCGCCCACATGGCCCCGTCCACGCAGGTGACGCGCAGCATGCTGTTGCCAGCCAACCGGTAACCCGGGGCCGCTTTGACATCCATGGCGTTACAGGCATCAAGCCTCAAGCGACTGTCGAGCTTGCCAAAAACGTAACTACTCTGGCCCTGATACTGGGAAAGTTGCTGATCCAGCCATGACGCGGCTGTACGCTGAATGGTGGCAAGGTCGACTTGTCCGCCGGCAAAGACCGGCGCAGCCACGAGAAAACCGAGAATAACCAGTAGGGTGCGCATCGCACGATTATAGCGTGCGACATACGGCGTGTGTCCGTTCCCGCTGGTGAAGGGGACTGCTCTTGCCTACAATCCGCTCACGACTGCAGGTTTAACGGCATGCAAGGTTCTGGCAATCCAAATGTAAACAGGTAACACAAGTAATGATTGATCTACTGTTTGGCGTAACAACCCTGGTGGCCTTGCTGGCCGGCGTACTGGTCGTGTTCCGGTTGCAGCAACTGGCACGGGTGCAGGAGCAAGCGGTCGAAGCGCTGGCATCTGAATTGAACGCCAGTCAGCGTGAAATCCTGAACCAGTTTCATGCTGGCCTTGCACGCCAGGCAGAAACCACGCACAACGCGCTCACGCAGCACGCCAGTTTGCTCAATACCGCGATCACGCATTCCAGCGAGCAGTTGCGTGCCAACATGGGTGAGGCTTTTGACCGCCTGCGCGGCGGTGTCTCAACCGAACTGAACCAGACCCGAAGCGCGCTGGAGCGTTTGCAGATCACCCAGACAGAGTCTCTTTCAACTCTGCGCCTGGCGCTGACGACCACTCAAGGTGAGTCGCGCGAACAACTTCTGCGCCAACTGGCCGAGATCTCTGAGTCACTGCAATCCAAACAAGACACGCTGCGCGAAGAAGTGCTGGTGAAACTGGCCCAGATGCTGGCTGATCAGTCCAAGCGCGAAATGGATCAACTGCGCGAGGCATTGGCGATAACCAGCACCCAACTCACGCAATCGGTAGCTCAACTGACTCAAACTGCCGATACGCGCCTGGCCGAGATTTCTGGCAAGGTCAACGAGCGCCTGGATGAGGGTTTCAAGAAAACCAACGAAACATTTGCCAATGTGATGGCGCGACTGGCCACCATTGATGAGGCTCAGAAAAAGATTGATGGCCTGACGACAAATGTGGTCAGCCTGCAGGAGTTGTTGGGCGACAAACGCTCTCGCGGCGCCTTTGGCGAGGTGCAACTGGAAAGCCTCGTGCACAACGTGCTACCGCCGCAGGTGTATGAGATGCAAGCCACGCTGTCGAACGGCACGCGGGTTGATTGCTTGCTCAAGCTGCCTGAGCCAACGGGCTTTGTGGCCGTGGATGCGAAGTTCCCGCTGGAAAACTACCATCGCATGTTTGAGGCCGGTGAAGACCGCACCATGGCGCAACGGGCTTTCCGTGCTGACGTCAAAAAACATATCGATGACATTAGCAGCAAATACATCATCCCGAATGAGACGGCAGACGGTGCTGTGATGTTTGTCCCGGCCGAAGCCGTATTTGCGGAAATCCACGCCTATCATGCGGAATTGGTGAATCACGCCATGAAACAGCGCGTGTGGATCGTCTCACCGACCACATTGATGGCGGTGTTGAACACCGCTCGCGCAGTCATCAAAGACGTGGAAACCCGCAAGCAAGTGCATATCATCAAGGACGCGCTGGGTCGGCTTGGCACTGAATTTGCGCGCTTTGACGACCGCATGAAAAAGCTGGCTACGCATATCCGTCAGGCGCATGAAGACGCACAAAACGTAGCGATTACCAGTGAGAAAATCTCCCGCCGCTTTGAAGAAATCGAACAAGTCCGGCTGGATGAGCCTTTGCTGGAGCAAGCCAGTGCACCCCGGCCAGCTTCGCTGCCAGCGTACGAGGAAGCGTTGCAGGACGAGGAATGATGCGTGACTCAGAGGCGCTGGTGCGCGAATTCTGGCGTTTGATGCAGACTAACGATTTTGAGGCAGTCGGAGCGGTACTTGCTGACGAATTTGTCGCCGAGTGGCCACAGTCCAACGAACGCATTCGGGGTCGAGCCAACTTTGCCGGCCTGAATCGGGAATATCCCGCGCATGGCCTTTGGCGGTTTGAACTAAACCGGATGGTCGCGGGCGCCGATCAGGTTGTGACGGATGTCTCGATCACGGATGGCGTGCAAAAGGCGCGCGCCATTTCGTTCTTTACCTTCACAGGGCAACGCATCAGCAAGCTGGTCGAGTACTGGCCAGAGCCCTACGAAGCGCCAGAAAATCGCGCACATTGGGTTGAGGCGTTGACCTAACGACTCATCTTGTCACGCCAAAGCGAAGCGCCGCACCGCTGGCAGGCGTAAATCTTGCAGGTAGGGGTTCCGCGCTTCGGGTCAACGCCAATGCCTGTGTGACCACACAGATGGCAACGCAACAGCCCGCCCTGCAGTTGGCGGGCGTGGCGCAGTGCATAGGCGGCTTTGGAGGGAAGTCTGTCGCGAAGGCGCGAAGGCCCCCATCGATAGACGAGGGCGACAACGACAATCAGGATGGTCAAACCCGTGATCAGGTGGATCATGAAAGGCGTTTGATCTCGCCAGTGGCGTTCGTTAGGGGTGATCGACAAGTCAAGGCGCGCCAATTGTTGCAGCTTCATCGTAGCTGGCAAAGCCCTGACTGCAAGACTGTCTTGCATTTGGTTCAACTGCCCGCATCTGACTGTGCGCCCCTCGTTCCACAAGAACCCCCGGCAGACCAGGCGGGCCAACGCCCGACACGCCTGATGACAGACCCAAAGGACACACCATGCGTATCCGCTTTTTGCGGCACAGCGATTTCCACCGCTTATTTGATCTGGCCAACAAAGCTGGCGTCGGGGTGACCACACTTCAACCCAATGCTGAGCGCTTGCAGTCGCGCATTGCAGCCAGCATGGCCGCTGTCGCTGGCGAGCCCCGGCTGGGCGATGCCAGTTACTTCTTTGCGCTTGAGGACGAAGCCACCGGACAACTCGTTGGTACGTCCGGCATTGAATCTGCCGTGGGTATGCGTGACACCTGGTACAACTATCGCGTTGGTTTGACGGTGCATACCTCGCGCGAACTGGATATCTACAAGCAGTTGACGACGCTGTTTCTGAGTTCCGACCTGACGGGCTCATCCGAACTGTGCTCACTGTTTTTGCTGCCCGAGCATCGCGGCAATGGCAATGGCGGTTTGCTATCCAAGTCGCGCTTTCTGTTTATGGCGGAGTTTCCACATCGCTTTGCCGAGCGCGTGATCGCGGAAATGCGCGGAGTTTCCGATGAGGCAGGGCGCTCTCCGTTCTGGGAAAGTCTGGGGCGACATTTCTTCAAAATGGATTTCGCCCGGGCGGATTTTCTCTCTTACGTGGGCAATAAATCGTTCATCGCAGAGCTAATGCCCAGCTACCCGATCTATACGTGCCTGTTGTCCGAAGAGGCACAAGCTGCCGTGGCAGAGGTACACCCGGCCACGCGACCGGCGCGCAAGTTACTGGAAGCAGAGGGCTTTCGTTACCGCGGTTATGTGGATATTTTTGATGCAGGCCCAAGCCTGGAAAGTGCGTTGCACGACATTCGTGCAGTGCGTGACAGCCAAGTGTACAAGGCACTCGCGGTTAAGACTTCGCCCAAAGAAGGCGAGTCCTGGCTGGTTAGCAACCGCAAGCTGCAAGACTTTCGCTGCGTGCTGGCCGTGACGCACCCACTGGAAGGCGTGCTTGCGCTGACCGAAGATATTTTGCAGCGACTGGAGATTGCGGATGGTGATAGCGTGCGGGCAGTCAGGCTGGCGCCGTAGAACACATGGTCTGCGTCATCTGGTAATAACGAAAAGCCCGCGTATGCGGGCTTTTCGTTATGCGGGCCAGACACCACCAGCGCAGGTTTAATGCGTTTTTTTCCTGGTGCTGCGCGCAGGTGCTTTCTGGCCGGTCGACTTGCTGCTTGTTTTGCCAGACGCGGCGGTGCCTTTGCTTGACTTGGGTTTGCCGCACACCGTTTCGACGTGTTTGTGCTTGCCTTTGCCCTTGGTGACCTTGCGACAATTGCCGCCACTGCCATCTTGCACACTCAATCCGGCTGCCGCAGCGGACTCGGACTGATTGGTGGCACGGGAGGCTCCGGCGACGGCAAGCAGACTGGCAAGGCTTGGCGCTTCACCGCTGACATCCGTCACCCGGCGCGCACCATCAAAACGGCTAGTCCAGTAAGACTCACCCATATTGGCCACTTCAATGTCACGCCCGGTTCGAGGCGAGTGCACAAAGCGGTTATCACCCAGATAAATACCCACGTGCGAAAACTTGCGACGCAGGGTATTGAAGAATACGAGGTCGCCCGGCTTCAGTTCGGTGCGGTCCACGTCCTTGCCAGACTGACTCATCGCCAGTGCGTTATGTGGCAGGGTGATGTTGAGTGCGTTCTGGAATACATAACGGACGAAGCCGCTGCAGTCCAGGCCGGACTCGGGCGTTTTGCCACCCCACCTGTATTTGACCCCGATCAGGCTCATGGCTTGCAGCAAAAGCTGCTGCGCCGGCTGGGCCGGATTGGGTGCGCCATCGTCTGCGGATTCTGTGGATTTTTCCGGGGCGGGCTTTTCTGCAGCAGCTTTGTCTGCTGAGCGACTGGATTTGCTGCTTTTGCTGCCGCCCAGCCAACCAGACGCAGCGGGCTCAGAGGCCGCGCTGGTGCCTGTTGCGGGAAGGTCGTCTGCCTGCGCCCCGTAAAACGTAAAGCCCAACACGAGGGCGAAAATCAGCCGATTACATTTCATGGGGGCAAACTGTATCGGTGTGTCCTGATGCTGTAAAGCACGAATTTCGCCATCGGACGATGCCCGTGGCAACGTTTTCAGCAGGCTCACACAAGGTTGACAGAAAGAAGTGGATCACTGAAAAAACAGTCAGAAAAACAGGGGGAACGCCTTTCGAGGTGATTGCCGGGCAATGGTTCCATTGCCGCAAAAATATTACATGCGAGTAAACAATCAGGGCGGGCAAGACAGCTTCCGTGCCAGAAATGGGTTATCTTGCACCATGCAGAGCAACCACAGCGGGAAACATACTCAAGCATGCTCAAGGAAACATTTACCGTTATGCGCGACTTGCCGCGCGTACGGGAGATTATCTCGGTATTAATGCGTCACGGCCTCGGCAATCTGGTGCAACGACTGGGGCTGGCCAAGGGGCTGGAGCGCGCCAGTGACTTGCTGCGTCTGCCTGGCGAACACGGCATTGAACTGCTGGACCCGCCAGTGCGCGTCCGCCGTGCCCTGGAGGAGCTCGGACCCACCTTTATCAAGCTGGGACAGGTACTGGCAACGCGGGTCGATGTATTTACCCCTGACTGGATCGCAGAGTTCGAAAAACTGCAATCCAACGTGCCGCCGGTTCCGTTCGACGAGTTGTTGCCAGAACTCATGCTGATCCTCGGCCGGGACCCACACGAAATTTTCCTTGAGCTTGACCCGTTACCGGTTGGCTCAGCTTCGATTGCACAAGTCCATCGCGCGCGGCTGGTAACGGGTGAAGAGGTCGTTCTGAAGATTCGTCGCCCAGGTATTGTGGCGAAAATCGATTCAGACTTGCGCATCCTGCGGCAGATTGCCTCGCTCATGGAATTTGAGTTTCCGGAGGCGCGGCGCTATCAGCCCGTCAAAATTGTCGATGAGTTCGCCAAATCTTTGCGCCGCGAATTGAGCCTGGCAGCAGAAGCGCGCAACCTGGAGCGTTTTGCGCAGAACTTTGCAGATCACGCCGAGATTGAAATTCCACGTATTCATTGGGAGTACACCAATGAATACATGAACGTGCAAAGTTGGGTTGGTGGGCTTGCCGGCAACGATCTGCCAGCGCTCGAGGAGGGCGGGTATGATCGTAAAATGCTGGCTGCGCGGGGTGCGGACGCCGTCTTGAAGATGGTGCTGATCGATGGATATTTTCATGCGGACCCACACCCGGGCAACGTCAAATATCTGCCGGGCAATCGTATCGCTTTTCTTGATTTCGGCATGGTGGGCCGCCTGCCACATCAACGTCGCGATCAGATTGTTGATCTGTTGGCCGCGCTGGCCCGTCGCGACGAGCACGGCATCATGGATGTCCTGATGGAGTGGACGGGTGATACCGTGGTGGATGAGGAATTGCTGGCCGCAGACATCGCCGGCTTTATTTTCAATTACGAGAATCTGCCACTCAAGGATATCCAGATTGGCGTTTTGCTGAGCGAAGTTGCAGTCATCATGCGTGAGCATGAGATTACCTTGCCAGCGGATCTCACGTTGTTATTCAAAGCGCTGATTACGCTGGAAGGGTTGGGGCGGCAATTAAACCCTGACTTCCAGATGATCGAACAACTCACGCCCTTTGTGCGTGAAGTCCTGGTTGATCGTTACAAGCCCCAGGCGCTGTACAAACGCTCCAAAGAGGGCATGGCTGATGCGTTTGATCTGATCACCGGGTTGCCGCGCGATGTGGCCAAGCTGGTGCGGCAGGCGCGGCGTGGCAATTTCCGGGTAGATCTGGACCTCAAACGGCTGGATCGTTTTGGTACGCAGCTGGCGAAAAGCGCCAACCGCCTGACGATGGGTATTGTCACGGGTTGTCTGATCATTGGTTCATCGATCGTGATTACCGTGAAGGCCGGGCCGATGTTGTTTGGTTTGCCTGCGTTTGGCTTTCTGGGTTTTGCCATCGCATTTTTCAACACCCTGTGGCTTATTTTTTCAATCTGGGTGTCTGGCAAAGAAGAACAGTAGCGCCGGTTGTAAATGTCATCACACAACAAAGCGGCCTGTGGGCCGCTTTGTTGTGTGACATGCCTTAACTTAATGGTTAATGCAGGTGTCGTGGCGCTTCCGGCTGAGCCTCGGCCTCCTCGGGAGGCTCGGTGTGCAGTACTTCGCCCTCTGGATTGGGGTAAAGCGGCGAGCCACAGTCATCGCAGTAATCCAGCGGAAACTCATGCTCATGCACCAGAATGTCGACGATGCCCGCGTCTTTGAGTTGCGCTTCGATATCCGTAACGCAATCAGTATGCTCGTCCTCTCCATCCAGCAATGGCCAGACCACACCCTGAATTATCTTGTCGTCGCCACGCCGCAGGAAGCCCACGCGATATTCCTCCAGTCGCTTGCCGGCAAACGGGCCGATGACCGCTTGCAGGTCCCGCGCGGTGATGTTGAGCGTCAACATCAGGAAGGACACCGTGGCGCGCAACGCATAGGCGCGTGAGGCGCGGTCGGCTTCTCGCCAGGTGCCATGATAGGCGCCCGGCAGCAGCGTTTCTGACGCAGCCCCCGGCAAGAGTGGTTGCAATACACCGCCACCCTGACGACGCCACTGCGTTTCTGCCTCTTCTTGATCGCCATCATCTTCTTGCCAGCGAAAAATCGCCTCGTCGGCCGGTACCAGTACCGCGCCGATGACGTATCGGGTATCCGACAAAAATGCTCGCGTTTCCGGTAGCGTACGTGCATCCACTTTGAGCGTACCGCTGTCTTGCGCGGCTTTGGTTAATGCCTGCAATAGCTCCAGTGTGGGTACAAAGCCACGCGGCAATTGGTCGGGGCTGAACAGAAAATCGGCAATTGCAATACGCGCATCCTGCGCAAACACATGAGCCCTTAACTGGGTTTGAGTATTGCGGACGGTTTCTGCATTGATGGGCCCCGAAGCGATCTGCCAGCGCGACCAGGTCAACAAGGGGGCCGTGAACAGTAGCGCATCCCAAGCCTTGCCATTAATGGTCAGTCTGAACGACTCGCAGGCACCTTCAATGGCGTCGGCCAGTGCGGTGTAGGCCTCGGCATCGTTTTCGGCCAATTGATCAAGCGCACTGGTCAGCGTGTCTTCGTCGCGATCTTGTAGCAGTTTCTCAATCAGCGCAGTCAGGCGTGTCAGCCAGAAAGTGTCTTCCAGGCGGCTAGTCGAGGCGGCCAGTCCCTCTGCAAGGCGGATCAGTTCGACTTCATTGGCGGGGCTGCGCCCACGGCGGGCGGTGCGGTTGCGCTTGAGCATACGGAAAGACCTGATGCAAAGAGATGAGTATCGCGTAATTCTAGCGCTTCACTGCTCGGCACGGGCAGCTTGTCGCGTCACTGCCAAAACTCGCAACTGCAAGGTGCGTCCACCGGGCGCGGGCCAGGCGATCGTTTGTCCAACGGACAATCCAAGTAGCGCGCTACCTACGGGGGCGAGAATGGAGATGCGGCCAGCCGCAATGTCTGCGTCTTGCGGATACACCAGCGTGAACGTGTGGCTGGCCCCTGTGGCGTCATCCACAAAACGGGCCGTCGTGTTCATTCCGATGACGTCATCTGGCACAGCGTCAGGCTCCACCACTTGTGCACGAGCCAGTTCATTTTCCAGCGCGGTCAGATCTCCTGGGTGACGGGCAATCAGGGTTTCCAGTCGTTCCAGGTCTGGACGGGCGATCATCAGCGTGGGTTGACGGGTCATTTTGACTCTCCTTGTTCTGAAAGCAATAAAGCCAGGCATTGGCCTGGCTTTGGTAACCGCAAAACGCCGCGGTCCTCGGGAAGTATAGGATGAATCAGGCCGCAGTCTGGCTGGTAGTAATTCTCTGGCTTTCCACAGGCAAGGCCATCAGGGCCGCGTCGTCACCGTAGGCTGGCGCAGTCGCCACGGGTTTGAATCCCCATTTGCGCCAGAACGGTGCTGCACCGGCCACGGCGACGAGGCGGGTAAATTTCAGCCCGCGTTGTCTACCCCAGTCAAGTGCCGCCTCAACCAGCCTCGGAGCCACGCCGCGACCGCGCGCCTGTGGGTGGACGGCCAGGTCATGCAGGAAGTGCGTATCCTGGTTGGCCGGCAATTGCTGCAGGGCTCTGCCTAGTGGTGGAGGCGTTTCACCTGCCCATGGGTGGGTGAAGAAATAGCCCAGCACTTGTCCACCGGCTTCGGCCACCCAGCTCGACCCGGGGGACAGACGCAAACGTGCGGCAAAAGTTTCGACGGGCTCATGGAACATGGGCTGATAGCAAAGCCGCTGGATGAGATCTATGGCCGGGAGGTCTCCCGAGGTAGCCGGGCGAACGAAAACGGTGGAATGCGGGTGTTGCGACATAAGAACGACGTGTTTGCGGGGTGGGCAGTTTGCCCGCTTCGCGGCATTGCGGCAAGCCATTACAATGATTGGCCGGCCTGATTGAACGAATCGAAATGAATCCCTGTTTGTCTTGTGGTGCCTGTTGCGCCGCGTTTCGCGTCACTTTTGATATCTCGGAACTTGAAAGCGAGGGCGGCACTGTGCCTGATGGCGTTGCGGACCTTGAAACCCCTTCGCTTTGCCGCATGCGGGGTACTGATTACGCTCGGCCTCGCTGCATTGCACTGGTTGGTGAGATTGGTAAATCTGTGCATTGCGGCCTCTATCGAGAGCGCCCCAATCCTTGCCTGGAGTTTGCGCCGCTAGCCGAAGTGGGGCAGTTCAGTGACGCCTGCAACCTGGCGCGGGCTCGACATGGATTGCCTCCGCTGGAAACCTGAATTTCCGGGCACCACAAACAACAACGCCTCCATACGGAGGCGTTGTTTTACATCAGCCAGGCTTATTCGCCGGAGCGATCGCCACGACGGGAGAAATCACCCCCGGTGCGTGGGCGACGGTCGCCACCAAAGCGGTCATCGCGACGCGGTTGGTTGAAGCCACCTTCACGACGTGCGCCGCCTTCACGGTTAAAACCACCTTCGCGATTGCCGAAGTCACGCTTCTCGCCGTAGCCGCCTTCACGCTTACCGTAGCCGCCGCGGTTCTCACGCGGAGCTGCATCGCGGTTAAAGCCACCTTCGCGGTTACCGTATTCGCGGTTACCGTATTCGCGATTGCCGGTTTCACGATTGCCGAAATCGCGCTTTTCGCCCTGGCCGGCATCGCGGTTGAAACGGTTTTCGCGCGGTGCGCCATCACGGTTGAAACCGCCTTCGCGCTGACCATCACGGTTGTTGCGATAGCCGCCTTCCGGACGCGGACGATTTTCAAAGCTGCGTTGCTGGCCGTTTTCGCCCAGATTGCCTTCGCGACGATCGCGGAAATAGTTGTTTTCGCGCGGAGCGTGCTCACGGTTTTCGTTGTTATGGCGCGGTGCGCTGTCACGATTGCCATAGCCTTGACGGTCACCGCCTTGACGCGGGCGATCACCGAAGGAGCGGCCGCCGCTTGGGCGACGGTCATCGGTACGGCGCTGGTTCGGCTGGAAGCGCGACTCCAGGCCTTCCAGGGTCATGGTTTCGAAGTTGACTTGATAGCGCTTCTTGATGCGGGTCAGCAACACGAAGTCGTTACGAGTCACCAGCGAAATGGCGCGACCAGAGCGACCGGCACGGCCAGTACGGCCAATGCGGTGGATGTAATCTTCAGAGAAGCGCGGCAGATCAAAGTTGATCACCTGACCAATACCTGCCACGTCGATACCACGAGCAGCCACGTCGGTCGCGACCAACATGTCGATCTCGCCACGGCGCAGCTTGTCCAGCACCTTGCGGCGGCTGCGTTGCGGCAGGTCACCGTGCATGGCATCAGCCTTCAGGCCAGCGACACGCAGCCAGTCAGCAATGCCATCGGCATCAGCTTTGGTGGCGGTAAAGATGATCGACTGAGTGCCAGCGGCAGCTTCAGCCAGTGCAGCGGTCAGCTTGAGCTTGTGCTCGTAGCCGTCGGCATAGTGCACGGATTGTTCGACGTTGGCGGTCGGCAGGCCTTGCGGGGCCAGTTCCACCTTGCGCGGGTCACGCAGCATCGGACGGGCAAATTCCTGCACGGTTTCCGACAGCGTGGCAGAGAACAGTGCGGTCTGACGTTCTTGCGGCAGTTCGGCAACAATGGCTTCGATGTCATCAATGAAGCCCATGTCCAGCATGCGGTCGGCTTCATCCAGCACCAGCAATTCCAGGCGACGGAAATCAATGCGGCCACTGCGCATCAGATCCATCAGGCGGCCCGGAGTGGCGACGACGATTTCAACCGGCTGAGCCAGTTGCTTGTGTTGTACCGGATAAGGAACGCCACCCACCAGGCTCACCACCTTGCAACGCGGAATGCGGCGACTGAAAGCCATGGCGACCTTGGAGACCTGTTCAGCCAGTTCGCGAGTCGGGGTCAATACCAGAACGCGCGGACCTTTGCCGTGATGCTTGGGCGGGCGGGCCAGACGATTCAGTGCCGGCAGCAAGAATGCTGCGGTCTTGCCGGTACCCGTCTGGGCGGATGCCATCAGATCGTGGCCTTCCAGCAAAACAGGAATAGCAGCGGCTTGTACGGGGGTCGGGTTGTGCAGGCCTTGAGAGGTCAGTTCTTGCACAATTTCGGCAGCAAGGCCGAGCGACGAGAAAGAGGTGTCCTGATCCTGAGCCGGATCATGGGCTACGTGCGACATGATTGTTTCCTGGTTACGGTTGGCCGGCTACTTAAGGGCCGGCGAGCATCGACCTAACCAAAAAGACAACCGCAATCAAACATCGAACGCAGGGCGGCAGAAGGTCAGGGGGCGATGAAATTTCAAGCGGGATTACGTTATCCCGAGGCGAAGGGCAAGACTATATAGATATTTTGTAGGCGCCGCAACAAAATATACGGATTTTTCTTAATTTGTCGGTAACAAAACTACATTTTTGCCTGCAAACAAGCCCCGTGCCCATTTGACCGGTTATCGCGGAGTTACCCGCGGCTTGATTGTTGCTGGTTCATCTTTGCCGACGCCCACCGGAACAACCCCGGATGCGGGCAATGCCGCCAGATATTCCCGCAATACCCGTTGTTCAATACGCGCTCTTTGTCCCAGCGGCACCGGCAATTGCAAATGCAGGTTAACCGCTTCACGATCATCGAGTGAAATACGTACGCGCGGTTCGGTGGGCGGTGTGTCTACTGCATAGTTGCGCTCGAGTTCTCGCACATGCATGGCCAGGTCAGCCGCATATTCTTCAATGACGGCAGCGCCAGCGTTCAGTAGCGCAGATTCAGCCAGGTGCCAATCCTCACCCCGATTCAACGCAATGTGAATGCTCTGCAAAACGTACGCACCCAGCATGGTTTCGTTGTAGACCGGCGCGGACAGGAACATGGAGTTAGGAATGACAACGCCGCGCCCGACGGTTCCTTTATTAGGGAGCGCAGCGGACGATTCAATTAACGTGGTATTCAAAAGATTCATGTCAATCACCCGACCACGAATCTGCCCGATTTCGATGCGGTCACCCACCTCAAACGCGCGACTGGTCGTGCGGTAAATCGACCCCAGCACGCACATGATGATTTCTTTGGTGCCGATGACGATAGCCGCAGCTATGGCGACCAGCGATACGGCAAAGGCCTCGATTTCGTGCCCCCAGATCACCACAGTGCCCAGCACAAACAGAATCAGCGAGGCGTTGCGCGAATAAACCAGCAGCCGGCGCTTGTCTTCGGGCTGCAGCTTTGTTCGGCGCAAGATGGCACGGCGCACCAGCGAGTGCGCAAACAAGAGAAGAACAATCAGTCCGAGCGAAATGAAAAGATCACGCAGGAAGGCGACGTCTGTGATGGTCGAAATCAGGTCTTTGAGCATGCAGAAAGCCAGGAAGGGACAACAAGGCGATTGTAGCAGGGTGCTTTGATTTGCCGCGCGAATACCACGCTTGTCCGATACCGGTGGCAAGGCGTCAACCCAAATCCTGCCAGAGTTGCAGCTTGACTTATATCAGTGCGGTTGGTGGAATCGGCTTTTCGCAAGGCAGGAGCACGTCGATGAACTGGGTCTGGCTAGCTATCGCTATCGTGGCGGAAGTCATTGCAACCTCCGCGCTGAAAGCTGCAGATGGATTTTCGAAATGGGTGCCCTCCGTCATAGTTGTAGTGGGCTACGCCGTGGCATTTTATTGTCTGGCGCTGACCTTGCGCAGCATTCCGGTTGGCATTGTCTATGCCATCTGGTCGGGCGTCGGCATTGTGCTCATCTCGCTGGTTGGGTATTTCGTGTATCGGCAAGCACTGGATCTGCCTGCGATAATCGGGCTTGGCCTGATTGTGGCCGGCGTCGCCGTGATCAATGTCTGTTCTCACTCCAGCGTTCATTAGTTCGTTAGTTCTGCCAGAGTATTCGCGCCCGACCTGACAACAGAAGGCGCAACCTTGTTCCAGCGCTTGCCGTGTACAGTCCGGCATGCGCTGCATCCGCTTGTTACAAACCGTCGGCACAAACACTGCCAGACTGTTTGAAGAACCGAAAATCCGGACAACACCGGAGGAGGCACCATGATCAATTCAAGTCTGCTGCGCTGGCTACTGGCTGCGCTGCTGACGTGCCTGCCGTTAAGTGCCCTGGCCGCATCAGGCCAGGTGGCAGCGATGGGCGGCCTTGTGACAGCCGCACACCCGGACGGCAAGACCAACGTATTGCACAAGGGCGACGACATCAACAAGGGTGATGTCATCGCCACTGGTGCCAATAGCTGGGTCGTCCTCAAAATGGAGGACGGTGCCAGCCTGACCCTGCGCCCCAACGGCAAACTTCGCATCATTGACTATGTTTACGATCCGGATAACCCGCAAAATGGCCGTAGCTGGCTATCGTTGCTGCAGGGCGCCATGCGGTCGGTGACGGGTGCCATTGGCAAACTTAACCATGATAGCTATCAACTGACCACGCCCACGGCAACCATCGGCATCCGCGGCACTGATTACGATGTAGATGTCCTACCGCCCGGCAACGATCAGGGCCTGGCGCCAGGCACCTACCACACGGTTCATACAGGTGGCACGACGATCCGCGGCAAGGATGGCAGCGCCGTCAACGTGTCTCCGAAGCAGGACGTGTTTACGGGGGAGAGTGCGCCTCGACCACGCAGAATGAAGGCGCGCCAGGACAGCATGTGGGCCAGTATCGCCAACTTTGATTTCAAAGAAAAAATCAACGGCGTGCTGGATGGCATTCATAAACGCGTCCATGGCGGCTATACGCTTAATCCGCAGTCATTAACACGCGGACGCGATCAGGTCATGCGCTATCTGGATGCGCACCCGGAAGAAACCTCCCGCCGGGCATTACATGAAGCCCGCGGCAAACAAGGTGCACCGGAAGCGGCCATGCAAACCCATCCGCAATACAACAAGTGGCAGCCAGGCAAGCCCTTGCCGCCCGTAAGAGAACGCAGTCGCTCGCACCAGAGCGCTGAACACAAACAAAACCGCGAATAAGCGGCATACCCGCAGTCATGAATAAACGGGTCAGCAAGACCCGTTTATTTTTGTGGGGACACACCAAACAAGGGATTGAGACAGCATGAAACAGATTGATCGACATCAACTTGCCGTTTTGGCTGCAAGCGCCGCAGCATCGCCGCGTTTGCGCGCCAACCACAACTTGCACCCGGAACTGGCTGACCCGATCCAGCGACTGGCCATTGCCATGGAGCCGGGCACTTACGTGCGGCCGCATCGCCACCCCCACACCTGGGAATTACTGTTCCCGTTGCAAGGACGCTTTCTGGTGCTGCACTTTGATGAGGCTGGCGTGGTTGTCGATCGAGCAGTTCTGGGCGAAGAATCCGCCATTCTGGAGACACCCGCTGGCACATGGCATGCCGTCTTGTCGCTGGATGAAGGTGGCGTGATCTTCGAAGTCAAGCACGGCCCGTACATGCCGATTGCCGCTGAAGACTACACAACGTGGTCACCTGCAGAGGGTGAGGCTACGGTTGCAGACTTGATGGCCTGGTACGCCGTAGCGCAAATTGGCGACCGCTTTCCCGACATGGCCGCTTAAGCCTAGCCTTTCTCGATAAAGCCATCGCCGGCAGGCTCGGCGGTCACACTGTTTTGCCCATAGACACTGGCCGGCGTGGCGGCAGGGCGTCCCTGAGCGCCATCTTCCTTTTGCGGGGCGATGCGGTTTTCTATCTGCAAGCGCCGCAGCCACACCTGTGTGGAGGTTTCTGCCACCAGGCGCACGATTGGCGGCGGAGTGGGGGTTGCCGCCTCGGTCTCGACAATAACGTCTTCCGATTCATCTTCTGCATCACTTGAAGACTGGCCGTTGTAGCGGGGCGGATTGAATCTGGCTTGTGGCGCGCCAGGTTTTGCGCGGATCGCGGTGAGCTGCGTAATGCTCGCCGCGCGGCCGCTGCCACGTGGTTCGATCATCATGGAAGCACTCCGGTTGGATGGTGTTCATCATCCGGATTACGCGCTTTTGATGCTGTGAACTGTTGCGGCCAATCAAACGTAAATATTCAATATTTCACGCCAAGTCACTGACGGGCTTCATTTTTTGAAAGCCAATTTGCGCGCGCAGTTACAGCGCAGCCATGCGTCGCTTCATCTCGTCCTCAGAGACGTCTTCCACGTGCGTGGCCAGGTGCCAGTCGTACCCGTCCGGATCGGTCACAGAGCCAGATCGGTCACCATAAAACTGCGTTTCCACCGGGCGGGTCAGCTTTGCCCCTAACGCGATCGCCCTGGCGACGGTGGCGTCTACATCAGGCACGTACAGGACAATGCTCAATGGGCAGCCGCCGACCCGCAATGGGCTACGCGCGCCCATCTCCAGGTTTTCATCTGCCAGCATCACAACCGCGCCGTTAATAACCAGTTCGGCGTGGCGAACCTTGCCTGTGGCGTCGGGCATGCGCAGGCGCTCCGTGGCGTCAAATGCCGCCTTGTAAAACGCAATGGCCTCCGCAGCATTGTTACTGATGAGATAGGGCGTAATGGCCTGGTAACCATCCGGAATGGGTTTGACTGAACTCATGACGAATCTCCGTAATCATCAGGCAAAACTGATTGATTGCACCAAAATGTGGCGTAACGGTTTTGTACTGCACCAAAAACACGCTAGACAAAATACGCTCGCTTATGCGGTTTTTCTGTTCTGCCAAAACAGATGAAAATAAAAAATCTTTATTTATCAAAAGAATATCAATGTTTCTAAATGTGATGGTGACCGTTTGGCCCTAACGGGCATGCCACTTGCATTGGCAGAGACCAACGAGAGGTGCGACGTGTTCGCATCGTCTTACAGGAAAGCTAGGGTTCCGGTCCCCACGGGGATGAACTACTGGTCCGAGAGCTTTCCGGCCCTTCCATCACAACGTGATGACTGGCCAGCAAGACCTCACGTAGCAGTGCAGGGCTTGTTGAACTGCCAGGGGCTCCACGGCGGGACAAAAGCCCGGGAGGTCGCGACAGATACAGTGTATGCGCACATTGTCTGCCCGCCTCTCGTACCCGAATTGTCCAAGAGGAGCCTTGCCATGTTTGCCCGCCAAGCTGTCCGCCGTACCCTCTGTCGTCTTGCTGCCATTTCTTTTGTGATGTTGTCCGCCTGGTCGCCACTGGCGCGTGCCGAGGTCAAAGTCGGCGTCTCTGACTGGCCGGGTTGGGTGGCCTGGTACGTGGCCGAGCAAAACGGCTACTTCAAGAAATATGGCGCGGACGTCAAGCTCGTCTGGTTTGCCAACTACACCGACTCTATCTCCGCGTTATCGAGTGGCCAGCTGGATGCCAACTCCCAAACCTGGTCCGACACCATGGCGCCCTTGGCCAAGGGCGTGCCGGTCAAAGCCGTTCTGGTTAACGACAATTCGTTTGGGAATGACGCACTCATGGTCGGTCCCGGCATTAAATCTTTTGCGGACCTCAAGGGTAAAACCATCGCGCTTGAGCAATACAGCATCTCGCACTTTGTTCTGGTGACGGCGCTGGAAAAGCACGGGATGTCGCTCAAAGATGTGAAGCTGACGAATCTTTCTGCGGGTGATGCCGCTGCGGCCTTCATGGCCGGCCGGGTAGATGCTGCAGTGGTGTGGAACCCTTGGGTTAACACCATCCAGACTTCGGGCAAGGGTCATGCGCTTTTCACCTCGAAAGACATGCCCGGGCTGATCCCGGATCTGCTGGTCGCCCAGGACAAAGCCATCCAGTCCAAGCGCAAGGAACTGGTTGGCATGATCAAGGCCTGGTATGACGCGCAAGCCTACATCAGCGCGCACCCGGATGAGGCCTCAAAGATCATGTCCAAAGTGGTCAGCATGAAACCGGACGAATACAAAGCCTTCTTGCCGGGCACCCGGTTCTTTACTGCCAAAGACAACGCGGACGCTTTCAATCCGGCCAGCCCCACTTCTCTGGCAGCGGTCGCGCCCACCATCAACAAGTTCTTGCTGGAAAACAAACTGGTCGATGGCAAGCCTGACTTCACCAAAGGGCTGGATGGCTCGCTGGTCAAGGAAGCGGCCAAGTGATGCAAGGTGCGGGCTTGCCGCCCGCACTGGTGCAACCCCATGCCACACAAGGAGAAACGCCCATGTCTGCACCTGAAACCATTCCGGCACCTCATGTCGCCGGCATGACATCAGCACCTCGGCGCAGCACGTTCTGGGCCATCCGCGGCCAACTTGGGCGTCGGCAATATGCACTCATCGCGCTAACCGGGCTGCTATTGCCACTCGTGGTATGGTGGGCGCTTTCTGCCACCCAGTGGGTGTCGCCGGTTTTCCTGCCCGGCCCCATGCAGGTCGCAGAGCGGTTAGCGCAATGGTGGACTGACGACAACCTGGGTACGGACATGGCCATTAGCGCCTGGCGTGTTTGCGCCGGCTGGGCGTTATCGCTGGTTGTGGCGCTTCCGCTGGGTTTGTTGATCGGTACGTTTCGCCCCGTAAAAGCATTGCTCGAGCCCTTGACCGACTTTATTCGCTACATGCCAGCCGTCGCCTTTGTGCCGCTGATCATGCTGTGGGTCGGGATTGATGAAGGCGCCAAGGTAGCGGTCATTTTTATCGGCACGTTTTTCCAGATGGTACTGATGGTGGCCGAGGATGTGCGTCGCGTGCCGGATGCACAAATCGAGGCCGCGCAAACGATGGGCGCCACCCGCAGTGAAATCATCCGGCTGGTGATTATTCCATCCGCCAAGCCGGCGCTACTCGACACGCTGCGCATCACCATGGGTTGGGCCTGGACGTATCTGGTTGTTGCCGAACTGGTGGCTGCCAATTCTGGCGTAGGTTTTGCCATTCTCAAGGCACAACGTTTTTTGCAGACCGACAAGATTTTCGGCGGCATTTTGTTGATTGGGGCGATGGGTCTGGTCATTGATCAGATGTTTCGTCTGGTGCATCGACTTGCATTTCCCTGGCTGGCCAAGAGGTAAACACACATGCCACAGAAGATCGAAATACGGGACGTCAACAAGGTATTTGGTAATGGCGCACATGCCGTACAAGCCCTGCAGGATGCAAATCTCAATATCGGCGATAACGAATTCATCACCTTTGTGGGCGCTTCTGGCTGCGGCAAATCCACGCTATTGCGCATGATTGGCGGACTGGAAACACCCACTAGCGGTCAGATTGCCGTGGATGGTCGCGTTATCGATGGCCCGGGTGCGGATCGAGCCATGGTGTTCCAGCACTACAGTCTGTACCCCTGGCTAAACGTCATGGACAACATCAAATTCAGCCGACGCCTGGCGGTGAACCAGCAAAACCGCACCAGTGCCGATGTTGAGCAAGCCAGCGGGCGCGCCGATGCCTTGCTGAGTTTGATGGGCCTGACCGCTGCCGCAAAAAAATATCCGGCGCAGTTGTCCGGCGGCATGCAGCAACGCGTGGCCATTGCGCGGGCACTGATGAGCAAGCCCCGTATCTTGCTGATGGATGAGCCCTTTGGCGCACTGGATGCCCAAACGCGCGAAGTGATGCATGACTTGATCTGCCACGTGCGACGCCTGGAGAAAGTCACCATCGTCTTCGTCACACATGACGTGGAGGAAGCCATTTACCTTGGCGACCGTGTCGTGCTGATGGCACCGCGCCCAGGGCGCATCGACTCGCTTTATCACGTTCCACTGCCGTTTGCGCGCAACCAGGACATGAAGCTCGCGCCCGAATTTCTGCGCCTCAAGCGCGAAATCCTGGATCGCATTCGCGATACCGCCGGGGTGAAAACCGATCTGGAACAACTGCAAAAACTGTCTGGCGCCACTGCCTGAATGACCTCGCAAGGAGCATGGACATGAATGATTTTTCTCGCATACCCGCCAATCCGCCAGCAGCCAGCCCGGTGGATGCGCCGGAGTTCTGGCGCAATTTCGCCGCAGACCTGCCGCAAGACAAAGTAATGTGGTCTGAAATCATGCCGGGCGGCGCGCACTGGTCTGGCGTCATGCCGCGCGGCAGCAGTCTGCGTTTCGTGATGCTGGAGGCCGGTGCCAACTTGTCATTGGTGCTGTACAGCGCAAAAGAAAAACTGGAGCGCTACAGCATGCCGGATTCACTCAAGGCCCAGCACACTGCGCATTACACGCGTGGGCATGTCTTCATGAGCGACATGGGGCGTTCGCTGGCCTCTATCACCGCAGACACGCTCGGTTGGCATGACCCGTTGGGCGCCTTGCTGGACGCGCAAACCTGCCAGCACAAATATGGCGATCGTGACTTTGAAACCGCCCGCAACGCGATGCACCGCAATGGCAAAGATGGGCTATTGATCGAAATCGGCAAGTACGGGCTGACCAAGCGGGATTTGATCCCGCCGGTCAATCTGTTCAGCAAGGTTGCCGTGGACCCCCAGGGCCGATTCGTGTTCATGCCGAACCATGGCAAGGCTGGCGATTACGTTGAATTGCGGTTCGATATGGATACGTTGATTGCGTATTCCAGCGCCCCACACCCGCTGGACCCGCGCACTGAGTACGCGCCAGCAAAAATCGGGTTGGTGGCATGGCACTCCGGCAGTGCGCCCAAAGAGGACTATTGCCGGCAGTTCCGCCCGGAAAACGCTCGCGCCTTGCATAACGCCGACATGCAATACCTTGTCTGACTGAAGGAACGGATATGACCGTCATCGAAAACGAAGTACTCGCAACGGCCGCCGCATTTCGCATCCAGGAAAGCGCGCTTGATCCACGCGTCGCCGTACTCGACCATCACCAACCCGCGGGCGAGCCCTGGTTGCATGAGGTCAAAAAGGGACAGACGCTGCGAATCGTTGATCTGGAAGGCAATCAGGCTGCGGACGTCTTGTTCTACAACCGTCACGATATCAGCGAGCATTACAGCGCCACGGAAACCATGCTGCGCCAGGGCGGCATTTACCTGACTACTGGTACTACGCTGTATTCGTGCGACGCCAACCCCATGTTGACCATTGTCGCGGACACCTGCGGGCGCCATGACACGCTGGGCGGCGCTTGCGCGGCCGAAAGCAATACCGTCCGGTACGCACTTCAAAAAAAATACATGCACTCCTGCCGGGATAATTACTTGCTGGCCATGCAGCATGCCGATATTGGCCTGAACAAGCGCGACCTTGTACCCAATATCAATTTCTTCATGAATGTGCCCGTCACCGAAACCGGTGATCTCAAGTTTGATGATGGTGTTTCCGGCCCAGGCAAATATGTGGAGCTGCGCGCCGAAATGGATGTCTGGGTGTTGATCTCCAATTGCCCGCAACTTAACAATCCTTGTAACGCATGGAACCCGACCCCGATCCAGTTGCTGATCTGGGACTGATCTGACTCACCACTGCATAGCCACTTTGCACACCGGGACGACCCGGCGCTGCACGCCTCTCCGCGGGACGACCCGCACGCCGTCAAGGGCGCCATCATGTTCAGCAAGGTTCTGATTGCCAATCGCGGCGAAATCGCCTGCCGCATTATCCGCACACTGAAAAAACTGGGCATCGCCTCGGTGGCGGTGTACTCCGAAGCCGATCGCCACGCACAACACGTCCACATGGCCGATGAGGCCATCTGCATCGGGCCTGCGCCAGCCGCCCAAAGCTATTTGCTGAGCGACACCATTTTGTCTGCCGCCCGCCAGACCGGCGCGCAGGCCATCCATCCGGGTTACGGCTTTTTGTCTGAAAACGCGGCATTTGCTGAAGCTTGCGCTGCCAGCGGCATTACATTCATCGGCCCCAGGCCGGCACATATGCGCGCCTTTGGCCTCAAGCACACAGCGCGTGAGCTGGCACAGCAAAATCATATTCCGCTCCTGCCCGGTACCGGCCTGCTGGCTGATGTCAGTGCCGCGCGCAGTGCTGCAGCAAACATTGGCTATCCGGTCATGCTCAAGAGTACAGCGGGTGGTGGTGGTATTGGCATGCAGCTGTGCCGGGATGAAACACAGCTGGCTGAAGCCTGGCAAACGGTAGAGCGGCTCTCGAAAAACAACTTCAAGGATGGTGGCATTTATCTGGAAAAATTTGTCGAATATGCCCGACATCTTGAAGTGCAGATATTTGGCAGCAGTGACGGCACAATCATTCATTTGGGCGAGCGGGACTGCTCCACGCAGCGTCGCAATCAGAAAGTCATTGAAGAAACCCCGGCACCGCACTTGAGTGATGAGCAACGGAAAAACCTGTGCGATACCGCAGTGCGGCTGGTTGCGTCGGTGGGGTATCAATCTGCCGGCACCGTCGAGTTTGTGTACGACACGCAATCAGGTGAGTTTTACTTTCTGGAGGTCAATACCCGTTTGCAAGTTGAGCACGGAGTGACCGAGTTGGTGACCGGGGTTGATCTGGTTGAGTGGATGCTGCAGGCCGCCGCAAACGAGGGCCCGGATCTGGCGGCATATACGCACCGGCCGCAGGGCGCCGCCATGCAAGTGCGGGTGTACGCGGAAGACGCCAACAAGCAGTTCCAGCCTTCTGCAGGGCTATTGACCGAGGTGCACTTTGGCGAAGGCGCACGCGTCGATAGCTGGGTAGAGCGGGGCACGGATGTCCCTGCTTTTTATGACCCGTTACTGGCCAAAGTACTGACTCATGGCGCTGATCGGGCCGACACGCTAGCACGCATGCAGTCCACACTGGCGCAAACCCGACTGGACGGCATCGAAACCAACCTGGAATACCTGCGCCAGATACTGGCTGATGCCACATTCAGCCAAGGGCGCCAGATTACGCGCTATCTCTCCACGTTTGCTTATTCTCCCAATACCCTGGATGTGCTGGATGCCGGCGTGCAAAGCAGCATCCAGGATTACCCCGGACGCACCGGCTATTGGCATATTGGCGTCCCACCCTCCGGTCCGATGGATAGCCGTGCCATGCGCCTGGCAAACAAACTGGTCGGCAACGCAGAAGGTGCTGCCGCACTCGAATTCACCGTCACGGGGCCAACGCTGCGCTTCAATTGCGCCACCGTTATTGCGCTTACCGGGGCCGCCATGCGCGCCACCCTCAATGGTCAGGCGTTGCCGCAATGGCAAGCGGTCTCCGTGCAAAGCGGCGATCAACTGGTTGTGGGTGCCATTGAAGGGGACGGGTGCCGCAGTTATCTGGCTGTAGCGGGCGGATTTGACGTGCCAGACTATCTGGGCAGCAAATCCACGTTCACGCTGGGACAATTTGGCGGGCACGGCGGACGCACCTTGCGGGCAGGGGACGTCTTGCATCTGGGTACGGCGCGTGGCGTGCCGATGGCCATGCAAACCGGGGCTGCGCCGCAATATGCTCCACACTGGGAGATCGGGGTCCTGTATGGCCCGCATGGCGCGCCGGACTTCTTTACCGAGGCTGACGTCGAGATGTTCTTCAGTACCGACTGGGAGGTGCATTACAACTCCAGCCGTACTGGTGTGCGGCTCATTGGCCCCAAGCCGCAATGGGCACGTACCGACGGCGGCGAAGCGGGGCTGCACCCGTCCAATATCCACGATAACGCCTATGCCATCGGCGCCATCGACTTTACCGGCGACATGCCCGTCATTCTCGGCCCGGATGGCCCCAGCCTCGGGGGCTTTGTCTGCCCGGCTGTGATTGTGCAGGCCGAACTGTGGAAAATGGGGCAATTGCGCCCAGGCAATACCGTCCGTTTCAAGCGCATTAGCCAGGTCGATGCTGCTGCGCTTGAAGCCTCACTGGAGGCATCAATCGAACGACTGGATAGACCCGTAGCGGTGCATCTCACCGAAACACAACACGAACCCATTGTGCTGGATCTACCTGCCTCCGCAGATCGCCCAGCGCTCGTGTGTCGTCAAGCCGGAGACAAATACCTGCTGGTTGAATACGGCCCGCTAGTACTCGACCTTGATCTGCGGTTTCGTGTGCAAGCGCTGTATAACGCGTTCGAGATCACCCAACTACCCGGCGTGATCGATCTGACGCCAGGCATCCGGTCGCTACAAATTCATTATGACAGCCGCGTTTTGCCCTTGGCGCAACTGTTGGCGCACGTTCAGGCCGCGGAAGCCGCATTGCCGTCGATTGACGAGATGACCGTACCCTCACGCATCGTGCACTTGCCACTCAGTTGGGATGACCCCGCCACACGACTGGCTATCGAAAAATACATGCAGTCCGTGCGGCCGGATGCGCCATGGTGCCCCAGCAATATTGAATTCATTCGCCGCATTAACGGGCTTGAAAGCATTGAAGACGTCAAGCGGATCGTCTTTGATGCCAGCTATCTGGTCATGGGGCTCGGGGATGTTTACCTGGGCGCGCCGGTTGCCACACCACTGGATCCACGCCACCGGCTGGTGACCACCAAATACAACCCGGCCAGAACATGGACACCAGAAAACGCCGTGGGTATCGGTGGCGCCTATATGTGCGTGTATGGCATGGAGGGGCCAGGAGGTTATCAATTTGTTGGCCGCACGATCCAGATGTGGAATCGGCACAAGACGACGCGGGATTTTGTCGCTGGCAAGCCATGGCTTCTGCGCTTTTTTGACCAGATCCGCTTTTACCCGGTCAGTGCCGAAGAATTGCTCACACTGCGGGAAGACTTTTTGCAAGGGCGGTTTGAAATCAAGATTGAACAGACCGAATTCCGGCTTGGTGATTACAACCGCTTCCTGGCGCAGAACGCAAACAGCATTTCGACCTTCAAGGCCACCCAGCAGGCTGCATTCGACGCCGAACGGGCGCATTGGGAAGCCACGGGTGCCAACAACTACAGCATGGATCAGGCCAACAGTACAGGCGGCCCTGAAGAAGACGAGTTGCCGGACGGCGCGCGTGGCATTCCCAGCCAGGTTGCCGGCAATGTCTGGCAAGTACCAGTCAAGGAGGGGGACGTCGTGGCTGCAGGTGATGTCATCATGGTGGTTGAATCCATGAAAATGGAAATCAATGTGACTGCGCCGGCGTCGGGCACCGTACTCAAGGTGTTATGTCAGTCCGGCACGCCAGTGAGCGCCGGGCAAAATCTATTGGTAATCCAGCCAGAGGAAACCGTAGCGGCCTGATGGGTCAGGCGGCGTCAGGCTGATTATCTGGCGCCGCCCTGGTAAACGCAGGCAGGGTTTGGCAATGCGCTTCGATGGCAACGGCACGCGGGCATGCGCTGAGATCGCAATCAAAACGACGGGCATTGAACAACTGTGGAATCAGACAGCAATCCGCCATAGTGGGTTGGTCGCCACAGCAAAAGAGCGCATCGGGTTTTTTCGCCAGATGCGCCTCAAACGCACTCAGACCCAGTTGAACCCAGTGCCGGTACCACGCCTGCCTGGCCGCGTCAGCCAACCCCAATCCGGATTGCAGATACTGCACTACACGCAGATTGTTAACGGGATGAATATCGCAGGCAATCAATAACGCCAGCGCGCGTACCTGAGCACGTGCTGCCGGGCCGGCAGGCAGCAGCGATGGGCTCGGCACCAACTCCTCAAGGTATTCGATGATGGCGAGTGATTGCGTCAGAACAAGGTCGCCGTGACGCAATGCAGGCACCAGCCCCTCTGGATTGATGGCCAGATAATCCGCCGTATGCTGGTCGCCTCCATTTTTCAAAAGATGAACTGGCTCAATGCGATAGGGAATGTTCTTCAAGTTCAGCGCGATGCGGACGCGGTAAGCGGCTGAACTCCGAAAATAGGAATAAAGCACCAGATCATCGGTCATCATGTCTCTCGCATTCAGGGCAATGGCGGCAGCAATGTGCCACTACACACACCAAAGCCAATACTGACCGCACCGTTGGCCTGGCAGCGCCCGCGCAAGGAAACTTCATCGCCATCTTGCAAGAAGGTGCGGACCTCACCATTCGCAAGGGTGAGGGGTTGTTGCCCGCCACGGGTGAGCTCCAGCAGTGAGCCCGCCTCATGGGATTGCGGGCCAGACTGCGTACCACTGCCCAGCAAGTCGCCGGCCCGGAGGTTGCAACCGTTGACCGTGTGATGCGCCACCATCTGGGCAATACTCCAGTACGATTGCTCAAACCGCGATCGGCCCAGGCATTGGGCCGGCAAGCCTGCGCGACGCATTTCAGCCGTCCGGATGCCAACCTCAAGCGAGATGCCCATCGCGCCCGTATCTCTGTGCAAGGGCGAATCCAGGTAGGCCATGGGTTGTGGATCACCTTCAGCGCGCGTCCAGGGCTGACGAAATGGCACCAATGCTTCTAGCGTGATCACCCAGGGCGAAATGGTGGTGGCGAAATTCTTGGCCAGAAACGGGCCGAGTGGCTGGTACTCCCAGGCCTGGATATCGCGTGCTGACCAGTCATTCAACAAACAAAGCCCGAACACATGTTGATCCACCTGATCGAGTGCAATGCGTTGACCAGGCGCGTTGCCTTTGCCGATAAACACACCTAGCTCCAGTTCATAATCCATGCGTGCGGCAGGGCCAAATACAGGCTCCGTAGCACCGGCCGGAAAAGTCTGACCTAGTGGCCGCACGAATTGCTGACCAGAAACGCCAATGGACGATACTCGCCCGTGATAGCCGATTGGCACCCATTTGTAGTTGGGCAACAAAGGGTTGTCGGGGCGAAACAGGGCGCCGACGTGTGTGGCGTGATGGATGGACGTATAAAAATCCGTGTAGTCACCAATATGCGCAGGCAGTGCATATTCCACAGCGGATTGCGCTACCAGCGCATCCATCAATACGTACGCGCAGGCGGAGCCTTCGCGCAAGGCGCGTGACAACCCCAGTCGCAGCGCAGACCAGGCCGGTAAACCCAGGCTCATCAAGTCGTTGAGCGTGCTTTGGCGGCAGGCCGCCAGTAGTGATGATTCTTTCAGATCGGGCAGCCCATCAACACACAACGCGTGCGTGAGGTCGAGCACCTGATCGCCTATTGCTACGCCAATCCGCCACACCTCAGCGCTACCAACCCTGCGAAACACCGCGAAGGGGAGATTCTGCAAAGGAAAATCCGTGAGAGGGTCATTGGCGGAGGCAATCCAGCTACGCAAGGCCGGGTCGTGGGTTTCGTTGATCTGAAGCATGTCTTAGCCTTGCGGGTGAGTGCCGCCGACGAAGCGACTGTGAACGCCTGACCAGCAATCCAGGTAGTCTGTTTGTCGCAGCGGTCCGTCCAGCGCGTAGTCGGTCAGCAGCATGGGCAGGCGCGTCTCAAACATGAACGCCATGGTGTCGGTCAGATAGTCCGGCCTGGTGGTGTTCGCCTGCAAAGCTCGCTCAATCGTGGCGACATCCGGGCCGTGGCCGGTCATGCATGGGTGCAGACTGGCGCCACCGGGGACAAAGCCACTGGCTTTGGCATCGTATTTACCGTGAATCAACCCCATGAACTCACTGGCTACGTTGCGATGAAACCAGGGTGGGCGGAACGTATCTTGCGCGACCAGCACACGCGGTGGAAAAACCACGAAATCGATATGGTCGACGCCGGGTGTATCAGATGGGGCTTGCAATACCAGGAAAATAGATGGGTCAGGGTGGTCAAAACTGACTGAACCCAACGCATTGAAGCGGCGCAGGTCGTACTTGTATGGCGCATGGTTGCCGTGCCAGGCCACGACATCGAACGGAGAATGACCCAGTTCGCCTTGCCACAATTGCCCGAGGTAGCGGGTAATCAATTGTGTCGGTGTGGCGCAATCTTCAAACCAGGCCACGGGATGAAGAAAATCCCGCGCAGCTGCGAGGCCATTGGCACCAATAACACCGAGATCCGGCAAGCGAAACGGCGCGCCAAAGTTCTCGCAAACATATCCGCGCGCGCTGGTCTCAAGCAGGTCAACCCGAAAGCGGATGCCGCGCGGGATGACGACGATTTCCTGAGGTTCGACATCCAGCAAGCCCAGCTCTGTCACCACACGCAACGCACCTTGCTGCGGCACTATCAGCATTTCTGCATCCGCGTTGCAAAAGACTCTGCCCGCCATTGACCGGGTGCAGGCATACAAGTGCACGCCAAAACCATGCTGTAGCGCCGCACTACCATTGCCCGCCATGGTCACCAGTCCATCTACAAAATCAACCGGTGAGGTGGGGAGCGGCAATGGATTCCAGCGCATGGGCTCTGGTGGCGTGTCAGACCGTAATTCAGCGGTAAAACGGGGTTGAACATACGGTTGCGAACAAGCCTGACCGGCGCTGGGTCGAATCCGGTACAGCCAGGTGCGCCGATTCTGGTGACGCGGCGCTGTAAATGCCGTACCCGAAATCTGTTCGGCGTAAAGCCCGTAAGGACAATGCTGCGGCGAGTTGTGCTGTGGCAGCGCGCCGGGCAGGGCTTCGCTTTGCAATTCGTTGCCAAAGCCTGCCAGGTAATGCAGATCGCCGGTCATGAGCATTGCCATCAGATCACGCCGCGGCGGCGCTGATCTTCTTCAATGGAATCAAACAGTGCTTTGAAATTACCCTCGCCAAAGCCTTCATTGCCCTTGCGCTGAATGATTTCAAAGAACAGCGGGCCGATCACGGTGTCGGTGAAAATCTGGAGCAACAGGTCTTCGTGACCGGTTTTATCCATGGGTTCGCCATCAACCAGAATGCGGTTGCGTTGCAGTCGCGCCATGTCTTGATGATGATCCGGCAGGCGGCCCGGCAGTTGTTCGTAATACGTATCTGGCGTGTCCAGGAAGCGAATACCGTTGTCACGCAATTGCTCTACGGCTGCGTAGATATCGGCACTGGCCAGCGCGATGTGCTGAATGCCTTCGCCGTGATGCAACCGCAAATATTCCGCAATCTGGCTCTTGTCATCGGCCGATTCATTGATCGGAATGCGGATACGCCCACAGGGGCTGGTCATGGCGCGCGAATGCAGGCCCGTAGACTTGCCCTTGATGTCGAAATAACGAATCTCGCGGAAATTGAAGTAGTCCGCGTAGAAGTTGGCCCACAAGTCCATGTGTCCGCGCTCGACATTGTGGGTCAAGTGGTCGATCTCAGTCAGGCCGGCACCCGATGGATGCTGGTCTACGCCGGCAATGGGGCGAAAGTCCACGTCGTAAATCGTCTGCTGGCCGTAACGATCCACGAGGTAGACGAGCGCACCGCCAATGCCTTCAATGGCCGGAATCTGCAACTCCATCGGTCCTGCGCCGGACTCGACCAGCCTGGCGCCTTTCTTTTTGAGTTCTTCGACCGCAAAGGCCGCATCTTTGACGCGCAATGCAAAAGCGTTGGCGCTGGGCCCATGCGTGGCGGTAAAGCGCGAAGCCTGACTGGCGGGCTCGGCATTCAAAATGAAATTGATATCACCCTGACGATACAGCGTGACGTGCTTGCGACGGTGCTTTGCGATGGCGGTAAAGCCCAGTTGTTCAAACAGGGTAGCTAGCGCGGCAGGATTGCTTGAAGCGTATTCAACAAATTCGAAGCCATCCGTGTTGAGCGGGTTTTCCCACATTGCGTTGCCTCCAGGGTGTTTGGTGCCGGCTTGTTGTGCGTCAGCTTGTGGCTACGTCTTGCCGGTCGGACATGCATTTCATTTCACCTTGTGCCCGTCTATTATTCAAACGAATAATTTCAATCAATTATCAAGAAAAACTCATGAATATTACTTTGCGGCAATTGCGGGCATTTCTGGCCGTTGCACATCATGGCGGGTTCACCGAAGCCGCGCGTGAGCTTAATCTGACGCAATCTGCACTAAGTTTGCTGGTGAAGGATCTTGAAACCGAGATCGGCTTCAAGTTGTTTGATCGCACCACCCGGCGCGTGGCGTTGTCTCAGCCCGGAGCGGAGTTTTTGCCTGCGGCCCGGCAAATTTTTGATGACCTGCAAAGTGCCGTTCGCAGCGCATCTGATCTGGCCACACTGGAAAAAGGCCAGGTGCGCGCCTGTGCGCCGCAGATTCTTGCCTGTACCTTGCTGGCGCCAGTGATCGCCCGTTATCAGCGGGAGCACCCCAAGGTGCAACTCAAACTCGTCGACACATTGCTGGAAGACATGCTGGATCAGGTGGTCAGTGGCGAGGTCGATTTTGCCATCGGCCCGGATCGAAAAAACGATGCACATCTCACGCGCACACCCTTGTTTGGCAGTCCGTTTGCAGCGTGGTGCAGGGCAGACCACCCATTGGCGGTGCAACGGCACATCACCTGGAGTGATCTGCAGCAGTGGCCTTTGATTATCATGGAAAGCGACTTCTCATCACGTCTGCTGCCAGAGTTGCAGGACGCACACCCGGGACTGCAACTTACGCCAGCGTGGACGGTCGCCTATGTCACATCCGGTTTGGGGCTGGCCGGCGCGGGGCTGGGTATTGTGATCGCGCCGGATTACGTAGCGCCGCTGGCCGGCGCGTTTCAGTTGCAGCGCATCGCGCTGGTAGAACCGGCATTGTCGCGAGAAATTTCTGTCTATCGACGGCCAGACCGGTCCTTGTCGCCAGCCGCAGCGAGATTTCTGGATGTTCTGAACGAAATAGTCGCCGGCCATCCGTAGCATGCCTGCGCAAATTTCACCTGTTTTTGTGACTTGCCGCAATATTTTTCGAATTCAAAAAATATGGATGATATTCAATTGGTTGCAGTTGTTTTTGAATGTTGATTCAATCAAGTACGCCACGCAATTCAATGCATGGCGTACTTGATTGCAGGTACCGCACAACGATCACGCAGGCTGCAACAGCCCCCGCAACACGTAGGGCAAAATCCCGCCGTGCTTGTAGTACTCAACCTCAATTGGGGTGTCGATACGACACAGCACACTGATTGCCTCTTTGCGACCATCCTTGCGAGTGATTTGCAGCTTCAGGTCTTGCTGTGGCTTCAGGTGCTCGTCCACCCCCAGTACGTCAAACGTTTCATCGCCAACAAGTTTCAGGCTTTCAGCCGAATCCGTGCCTTTGAATTGCAAGGGTAGAACGCCCATGCCAACCAGATTGCTACGGTGAATGCGTTCGAAGCTCTTGGCGACCACGGCCTTCACGCCCAGCAACAGCGTTCCCTTGGCCGCCCAGTCACGACTGGAACCGGTGCCATATTCCTCGCCAGCAAAGACAATGGTCGGGATGTGGTGTGACAGGTAATGCCGGGCGGCTTCATAAACGGTGGTTTGCTGACCGTCGACCAGCGTGAATCCGCCCTCAACCCGCCCGCCATCCGCTTTGGGCGGAAGCATCATGTTCTTCACCCGCACGTTGGCAAAGGTGCCACGGATCATGACGTCATGATTGCCGCGCCGAGAGCCGTAACTATTGAAGTCCGGCCGGTTAACGCCATGTGCAACCAGATACTGGCCGGCTGGTGTTTTCTCGCCAAATGAACCCGCCGGGCTGATATGGTCGGTAGTGACCGAATCGCCCAGGATGAGCAAGGCTTTAGCGCCATTCACGTCACCAATGCCGCTGGGTGTCATGGAGAAATGCTCAAAAAACGGTGGCCGGGCGATGTAGGTGGAGTCAGGCCAGTTGTAAACCTGACCTTCGGGCGCAGGGATCGCATTCCATAGGTCCAGATCTTTCGTAAAATCACTATACAGTCGGCGAAACACATCCGGGTCCAGCGCATATTTCAGCAAGCTGGCGACTTCTTCGCTACCCGGCCAGATGTCTTTCAAATAGACCGGGTTGCCATCTTTGCCGTTACCTAGGGGTTCGTGGGTGAGATCGATATTCACCCGGCCGGCAATGGCAAATGCCACCACGAGTGGCGGGCTGGCAAGGTAATTGGCGCGGATATTGGGGTGGATGCGTGCCTCGAAATTGCGGTTGCCCGATAGCACTGCCGCCGCTATGACATCATTTTTGGTGATCGCCTCATTGAATTCGGGCGCCAGGTCGCCCGCATTGCCAATGCAGGTTGTACAGCCGTAGCCTGCCAGCGCAAAGCCCAGTTGCGCCAACGGCTCCAGGAGTCTGGCCCTGGTCAGATACTCGGTGACCACGCGCGAACCCGGCGCAAGGCTGGTTTTGATGTGCGGATCAACGCCCAGGCCCTTTTCGACCGCCTTTTTGGCAAGCAAACCCGCCGCCAGCAAGACACCCGGATTGGAGGTGTTGGTGCAACTGGTGATGGCCGCAATCAGCACATCCCCGTTACCCAGGTCAGTACGTGCATGCGGAGGCACTATCCGGCTGGATGTCGGGTGATTGCCGATCATCTCTGCCTTGTTGGCTTCCGAGCCAGCCTCGTCCAGCAGGTTGTCAGCAGCAGGGCTGGCGGATACGAAACCAAGGCCGATGCGGCGCTTCAGGTCATCCTCCGTCTTGCCAAAGCCGTTTTCCGCGACCGGTGCTACAAAGAGCGCCTCAAACTTCTTTTTCATATCAGGCAATGCGATCCGGTCTTGCGGGCGCTTGGGCCCGGCCAGACTGGGCGTGACGTCATGCAGGTTCAGTTTGACCACCCGGGTGTAATCGATCTGCCCGTGCAGGGGCACACCAAATAAACCCTGTGCTTTGAAATAGGCTTCAAAGGTGGCAATTTCCTGTTCGGTTCGACCCGTACCCTTGAGATAAGCAATGGTTTTCTCATCAACGGGAAAGAACCCCATGGTTGCACCGTACTCTGGCGCCATATTGCCAATAGTGGCCCGGTCTACAACCGACAGACTGGCAGTGCCTTCGCCAAAGAACTCGACAAATTTGCCAACCACTTTTTCTTTGCGCAGTAACTCGGTGACAGTCAGCACCAGATCCGTCGCCGTGACGCCCTCATGTAACTTGCCGGATAGTTCTACGCCAATCACATCTGGTGTGAGGAAGTAAACCGGCTGACCCAGCATGCCCGCCTCGGCCTCAATACCGCCTACGCCCCAGCCCACCACACCAACGCCATTGATCATGGTGGTGTGGCTGTCCGTGCCAACAAGCGTGTCGGGATAAACCAGGCCGTCTTTGATCTGCACGCCGCGGAACAGGTATTCCAGGTTCACCTGATGCACGATACCAATGCCGGGTGGCACCACCTTGAACGTATCAAACGCTTGCATGCCCCACTTCATGAACTGGTAGCGCTCAGTGTTGCGCTTGAACTCCATTTCCATATTCAGACGTAGTGCATTGGGCGTGCCGTAGTAGTCGACCTGCACGGAGTGATCAACCACCAGATCCACTGGCACCAGGGGCTCGATCACCTTGGGGTCTTTGCCCAGTTTGTCTGCAACGTTGCGCATGGCGGCCAGGTCAGCCAGCAATGGCACACCAGTAAAGTCTTGCAGCACGACACGCGCTACCACAAAAGGGATTTCCTCAGTGCGCTGCGCGGTCGGGCCCCAATTGGCTAACTGCCGGACGTGTTCTGGCGTGATTTTTTGGTCATCGCAATTGCGCAAGACGGATTCCAGTACGACGCGAATCGATACGGGGAGGCGGCTGATCGGGCCAATACCAGCACTTTCCAGGGCCGGCAGGCTGTAATACTGCAATTGGCGGCCATCCATGGTTTTTAGGGACTTGAGCGTGTGATGCAGGTCATGCGGCATGAGAAAACTCCAGGGGCAGCAGGCACAGCGCCAGTACGAATGCGACCGTCATTTATGCTGCAGGTTCGACGTGGTTACAAACCATCTTTGTCGATGCCGCCGCAAAACCCAAGCCCTGACCGGCAACCCGGCCAGATGACCGAGCAGACAGAACGCCTGATGATCAATAACGACCCGCGCCCACGGGTGTTTCGGCCTCAAGGTCGGCCAGGCGGGTGGCCCATTCCTGCAGCCAGGCCTGTCGCTGCGTTTGATCCACCTTCGATGCGGAGTAGTAAATCTGTGGCCTGAGCACCTCAAAACCCACAAATTCCAGCATGCCGCGCTGGATCGGCCGCAATACGGCGTTGATATCACCGTTAGAGCCGTCCGGTTTGTAGGCGTCTGCGCCAGCGCCGGTGGTGACAGAAAGCAGCGCTCGCTTGCCCCGCAACATACCGTCTTCGTACATGTGGCCATAACCGTAGACGCTGCCCATGGCAAACACGCGATCCACCCAGCCCTTGAGAATGGCCGGCACGCTGAACCACCAGAGCGGAAACTGCCAGATCATCAGATCTGCCCACTTCAGTTTGGCAATCTCACTGGCCACGTCAGGGGCGAAACCTTCGTGTTCTGTGGCATGCATTTCTTCGAACTGCAGCTTGAGAAAGTCCGGATTCTTGACTGTGGTGAAATTGCGGCGACTGGAGACAGGGTCGAACTGCATGGCATACAGATCGCTGACTTTGACTTCGTGACCCAGTTCGGTCAGCGTTTTGACGGTGATGTCGCGCAGCGCACCATTGAAGCTATCGGCCTCCGGGTGGGCGTAAACCAGCAGGATTTTCATGATATTTCCTTTCTCTTGATTGGGTGACCTATCGCGCGCCCGATGCAAAAACGGGCGCGCGATTCGTTGTGGTTAGCGCGCGCCGCCATCGATATCGATCAGTGCGCCGGCCGTAAACCCGTTGGTGACCACAAATTCGATGGCTTGCGCCACTTCATCAGAGGTGCCCACGCGCCCGACATGCAGACCCTTCGCAATGCTGTCGAACAAACCGTTTTTGGCTTCTGGCGCAAAGTCGTCATACACCGGGGTGTCAATCAAGCCCGGGGAGATGACATTAACCCGGATCGGCGCCAGTTCCTTGGCTAGCGCCTGCCCCATCTGGGTGATTGCGCCATTGACTGCCGCCAGACCTGCAGTGCCTGCAATAGCGACGCGAGACGCCGCGCCTGCGAGCAGGGTGATCGATCCGTCCTTGCGCAGGTGTGGCAATGCTGCGCGGATGGAACGCCAATAGCCGAGCGCCTTTTGTTCAAACGCCTTGGCAAGTGCCGTGCCATCAATGTCGCGAATGGATCCCCATGCGGCACTGCTGGATGCGGTAATGATCAAGTGATCGATATGCCCCAGTGTGGCGAAGAGGCGTTTGAGGGATTCCTCGTCAGAGAAATCAACGGTATAAGCGCCGGCCTTGCCGTTGATGTGTTTCAGGGCGGCATCCAGCCTGGTCTGTGAACGGCCAGCGACAATCACTTCGGCGCCCAATAGGGCTAGCCGCTGCGCCGCTGCCAGACCCATTCCGTTGCTACCACCAATAATCAGAACACGTTGATTTTGCAGGTTTTCCATCATGACCTCCGGTGAGTGGCCCCGCGACTGGGGGAGTGAGGTCAGCATAAAATTCCGTCATGAATTCGTGAAATGGATTATCGTTATTTAAGGTATTCATCCAGTAAATAGTATGGAGCAGACATGAACCTTGCCCGCCTTGATCTCAATCTGCTGACATCACTGGATGTCTTGCTGGCGGAGTGCAATGTCACACGCGCGGCAGGGCGGTTAAATTTGTCGCAACCCGCGCTATCGAACCAGCTCAAGCAACTACGCGCCTTGTTTGATGATCCGCTACTGGTGCCAGGTGGTCCGCGCGGCATGTTGCCGACACCCCGGGCGCTAGCCCTGCAAGAGCCGCTGCGTGACTATCTGGCGCAACTGATTGCTCTGGTGGCCGAGCAGAAGGGATTTGATCCAGCCGCCGCAACCCGCACCTGGCGGCTGGCGGCTTCTGATGCCGTACATTCGGTGGTCATCCCCGGGCTGTTGCGGCGCCTGCGGGCCAAGGCCCCCGGGTGCCGGTTGGCCTTGTTGCAGCCCACGCCCAATCTGTTACTGGAAATGGCCAGCACCAATGAGGTTGATCTGGTGCTGGCCTCGCAGCCCTCCATGCCAGATCAACTAAAACACCGCGAGCTTTACAAGGAGCGCTTTGTTTGTGTGATGCGCAAAGATCACCCTTTGGCGGGTGCGCCGCTAGATCTGGATTCCTTCTGCGCAGCATCGCATCTGTTGTCATCCACTTCAGGTGGCAAATTTGAAGGTATTGTGGACGATACGCTGGCCGCGCTCGGGCGTACCCGCCACGTCATGCTGTCTGTGCCCAGCTTCTTGCTGGTGCCCTCGTTGCTGGCCAATAGCGATTTGATCTCAACCGTGCCCTTGCGGATGGCTCGCACCTGGCAAGACCGCGTCACCTTGCTGGCACCGCCTTGCGAAATTGCCGGGTTCTCAATGGAAATGGGGTGGCATCCGCGCAATCATGCCGATCCGGCTTTGCGTTGGTTGCGCGAACAAATCATGGAAGTAGTGAGCGAAGAACTGGTTGCCTAAGCCGTTGCCACAAGTTCCAGCCATTGGCAAAACGCGCCAATGGCGGGGTCGTCCATCATCAGTCGCGGCACAATCCAGCAAAACCCGCGTACTGGCACCACCGGCGCGGGCAGGGCGATCATGAGTTCGCCGCTGTCAATTTCAGACTGCATCATGGGGAGCGGGCCCAGTGTGACGCCCAGGCCGTTCATGGCGGCCTGCAAGGTAAAGTGAAAATGGTCGAACTGTAATGTGGCGGCAGGCTTGAGGTCTGGCACGCCTGCCAGCGTCAGCCAGCGTTGCCAGGCGGTTGGGCGTGCATCTGCATACAACAGGGTGTGACGCGCCAGGTCAGCCGGGCGATGGATGGGTGACTGTTTATACAGCGCCGGACTGCAGAGCAAAACTTCGCGCTCTTCCAGAAAAGGTTTGGCGACAAAACCCGGCCAGTCACCCGGGCCCCGGCGAATCGCCAGGTCAAACGGGGTATCGATCCGGCTGATGTCGCGATCGGAAGTCATGATGCGCAAGTCGATGTCCGGGTGTGCCGCTCTAAAACCGGCCAGCCGCGGCAGCAGCCAGTGCAAGGCAAACGTGGGTGTCGAGTTGATGGTGAGCCGGCGCTGCCGGTCTGGCTGTAGTAATTGCGCCGTGGCGCTGGAGATCAGATCCAGCCCGTCTTGCACCTGCACGAGGTACCGCCAGCCGGCGTCGGTCAGCTTGACACGACCACCGGCACGCTCAAACAACTGCACATTCAGCCATTCTTCGAGTTGTTTGATCTGCTTGCTCACAGCGCCATGCGTCACAAACAGTTCGTTGGCAGCGGCGGAAAAGCTTTCCAGGCGGGCTGCAGACTCGAATGCGCGCAATGCGTTCAGGGGAGGGAGGGCTTGACTCATGCTGTGAGTATATCTCACAAGCCGTGTAGCGATTACTCGTTTGAACAGCAGGGTTATTGCGCGTATTCTGCCACGCAGAACGGTTGTCAGAGCCTGCAGGAATATTGGCGGCAACCGTGCCACGTCTGGTTTTTGCGGCACCTTTACACTCAGGAAGAACACCATGCTTGAAGCCTACCGTCAGCACGTCGCAGAACGCGCCGCGCTCGGCATTCCGCCGTTGCCTTTGACCGCCCAGCAAACCGCCGACCTGGTGGCTCTGCTGCAAAACCCGCCCGCCGGCGAAGAAGAATTTCTGGTTGACCTGATTACTCACCGTGTTCCGCCAGGCGTGGATGACGCCGCCAAGGTCAAGGCCGCATTCCTGGCCGCCGTGGCGCAAGGCAAGGATTCCTGTTCGCTGATCAGCCGCGCCAAGGCCGTTGAACTCCTGGGCACCATGCTGGGTGGCTTTAACATCAAGCCGATGATCGATCTCCTCGGTGACGCTGAAGTGGGTACCGTCGCTGCAGAAGGCCTGAAGAAAACCCTCTTGATGTTCGATTATTTCCACGACGTCAAAGAGTTGGCTGACGCGGGGAATGCAAACGCCAAAGCTGTCATTCAGAGCTGGGCCGATGCCGAGTGGTTTACCAGTCGCCCGGAAGTGCCGCAATCGGTCACATTGACTGTCTTCAAGGTCACTGGCGAAACCAATACGGATGATCTGTCGCCAGCGCCGGACGCCTGGTCGCGCCCGGATATTCCGCTGCACGCTCTGGCCATGCTCAAGAACACCCGTGATGGCATCACGCCGGAAGAAGATGGCAAGCGTGGCCCGATCGCCTTCTTGCAAGACCTGGCCGCCAAGGGTCACCCGGTTGCCTATGTGGGCGACGTGGTCGGCACCGGCTCCAGCCGCAAGTCAGCCACCAACTCGGTACTGTGGTGGACTGGCGAAGACATCCCGTTTGTTCCGAACAAGCGTTTTGGTGGTTACTGCCTGGGCGGCAAGATCGCCCCGATCTTCTTCAACACGCAAGAAGACTCCGGCGCGCTGCCGATTGAAGTTGATGTCTCGCAACTGAATATGGGCGACGTGATTGAACTGCGCCCGTACGAAGGCAAAGTTCTGAAGAACGGCGCATCGGTTGCCGAGTTCAAGCTCAAGTCTGACGTGCTGTTTGACGAAGTGCGCGCTGGTGGCCGTATCAACCTGATTATCGGTCGCGGTCTGACTGCCAAGGCTCGCGAGGCATTGGGCCTGCCAGCCTCCACCTTGTTCCGTCTGCCACAAGCGCCGGCTGTTTCGACCAAAGGCTTCACTCAAGCCCAGAAAATGGTTGGTCGCGCTTGCGGTCTGCCGGAAGGTCAGGGCGTGCGCCCGGGCACCTACTGCGAACCGCGCATGACGTCGGTTGGCTCGCAAGACACCACCGGGCCGATGACCCGTGACGAACTGAAAGATCTGGCCTGCCTGGGCTTTAGTGCCGATCTGGTCATGCAGTCGTTCTGCCATACCGCAGCGTATCCAAAGCCGGTTGACGTCAAGACTCACCATGAGCTGCCGGAGTTTATCCGCAATCGTGGCGGTGTCTCGCTGCGCCCGGGTGATGGCGTGATTCACAGCTGGCTCAACCGCATGCTGCTGCCTGATACCGTCGGCACCGGCGGCGATAGTCACACCCGTTTCCCGATTGGCATTTCCTTCCCGGCTGGCTCTGGTCTGGTCGCGTTTGGTGCAGCTACTGGCGTGATGCCGCTGGATATGCCGGAATCCGTTCTGGTGCGCTTCAAGGGTGAACTGCAACCGGGCGTTACCCTGCGTGACCTTGTTAACGCGATCCCGTTGTACGCGATCAAGGCAGGCCTGCTGACCGTAGCCAAGGCTGGCAAAAAGAATATCTTCTCGGGTCGCATCCTGGAAATTGAAGGCTTGCCGAACCTGAAGGTCGAGCAAGCGTTTGAACTGACCGACGCTTCGGCAGAGCGTTCCGCCGCGGGTTGCTCGGTGCGCCTGGACAAAGCCCCGATCATCGAATATCTCAATTCGAATATCGTACTGCTCAAGTCCATGATCACCAACGGCTATGGCGATGCCAAGACGCTGGGTCGTCGCATCAAGGCCATGGAAGCCTGGCTGGCCAATCCGTCGCTGATCGAGCCGGACGCCGATGCGGAGTACGCTGCGGTCATCGAGATTGATCTGGCTGACGTCAAAGAACCGATTCTGGCCTGCCCGAACGATCCGGATGACGTGAAGGTGCTGTCTGAAGTCGCCGGCACAAAGATCGATGAAGTGTTCATCGGTTCATGCATGACCAACATCGGCCATTTCCGCGCCGCCGGCAAGTTGCTGGAAGGCAAGCGCGATATTCCGGTCAAGTTGTGGATTGCCCCGCCCACCAAGATGGATGCCCAGCAACTGACGGAAGAAGGCTATTACGGCACGTTTGGCACCGCTGGCGCCCGTACTGAAATGCCGGGCTGCTCGTTGTGCATGGGTAATCAGGCGCAAGTGCGTGAAGGTGCGACCGTGGTTTCGACCTCGACCCGCAACTTCCCCAACCGTCTGGGCAAGAACACCAACGTGTTCCTGTCGTCCGCCGAACTGGCCGCCATTGCTTCGCGTCTGGGCCGCCTGCCGACCGTGGCGGAATATATGGCCGACATGGGCGTGATCAGCGAGAAGGGTGCTGAGGTGTATCGCTACCTCAACTTCGATCAGATCGACACCTACCAGGCTGAAGCGGAAAAAGCTGCAGTTTGAGTGGTTTTGAGTTGAAAAAAAGCCGGCTGATTTAGCCGGCTTTTTTGTTGATGGTACACATCATGCTATTGCGTTGAGTTGGCTGTTTTCAGATTCACCGGAACAACCTCCTGCTCAGCGTGTTCAATACTGAGCGCTTTCATGAACTGGCGCACAGACTCTACGGTTGCAACATCAATCAGCCCTGCGGCACGCCGATCGCCAGGTTGCCCATCAAATGCAATATTGGCTTTGAACATGCGGCCACCCAGACGAGTCAGCATGCCAATTTTAATCGTGCCAGGTTGATAGCCATTTGCACGTAACCACGCCTGCGCCCTGTCTCTATTTACAATCCGTTCTCCGCCCAAAGCCTCTGCCAGCAATTCCAAAGGCCACTGGTTAGAGTTCTGATGCAGGGTAGAGAACGGGTATGAGACCACGCTGTAGCTGGGCTCATGCATACGTTGGAGCACAAGTGGATCGTGAAGCATTGGCCACAGTGCTTGCTGGGTTTTCTCGTCAGGAATCAGAATCAGTGAATCGAACGAGAACATGTCATCCAGGAAAAAATTACCCAGACCTTCATGCCAGAGCCGCGAAGTTGCCAAACCGCAATCGTTGAGCAGGTGTGTGATCCGCCATGGTTGGCCAGGCGCCTCCTGCGAAACAAAGCCCATGTGTGAATAGCGCAAGCCATACTGTGACAAGTCCTGACCGATGCGTGCGATCAGCGCAACACGAGGTTGCAGCTTGTCCAGTTGCTGAGACACCTGGAGCCCCGTTTCCAGTGCGTTTCGCACCACCACGCCATCAAGTGGCTTGTCACTGCAACTCTGTCCAGCCCAGGCAGCACTGCAAAATAAAGCTGTAGCAAGAATAGTTGTTGCTCTGAATAACCATAAACCCGCACGCATGGGGTTATTTTCCTGCCGTCGCTGGGGCGCTGGCATCGGCTGAAACAGGTGTGTGTTCCAGCAGGGAGGTGCCTACCGCATTGGGGACGAAGGCCAGAATCTGCCCAGAGTAGACCAGCGAGTACCCTGTGGCTTCAGAAACTGCAGTAATGGTCTGCCCAGTAACGACGCCAAGTTTTTTAACTGCACTAGCTGATACGGCGATCGTCGCTTTGCTGCCGTTTGCTGCATTTTCCACCGACATCTCCACGAGATCGTCCACGCCCATCACTAGTCCGACTAGGACCAGCACCGCGCCCCCTGCGCTGTCGGCGGAGGCCTCAAACGGCCTTCCACTTACCGATGTAACGGAGCCCTCTACGCTGGCCTTTGCACCGGAGGTGATGGCATCAGAGGCATCTTTGGCATTTGCTGCTGCAGCCAGACCCAATATGCTGATCGCAATTACCATCGCTTTCTTTATCATCATCGATTTCCCCTCTTGAAAAGAAAGCAAATCGTCAGCCTGTTGTCGTTGCTTTCCAAGGCAAATAACACAGATAGACAAGCCCCGTTTGGCAGTAGAAATGCTTTAGAAAAGGACATTTCTTTTTTCGAAATTGAATTGATCCTTTTGCAGACGAGGAGTACATTCCGCCCCGGAAATATCCAAATATTCAAACGGGTCCGCCCTTTACGTGGGCGACCACCTGGAGTTTTGCAATGACTGAACAATCCGCGCAGCCGATCGTGGTGGCGGCGCTCTATAAATTTGTCACCCTGACTGATTACGAAGCACTGCGCGAACCACTGCGCCAGTGCATGGAAGACCTTGGCGTGAAGGGCACGCTGCTGCTGGCCGAAGAGGGTATCAACGGCACAGTCTCAGGCACGCGTGAAGCCATTGACGGCTTGCTGGTCTGGCTGAAAAAAGATCCACGCATGCTGGGGCTGGATCATAAAGAGTCGTACTGCGACGAGCAGCCGTTTTACCGCACCAAGGTCAAGCTCAAGAAAGAGATCGTGACGCTCGGCGTGCCAGGCGTAGACCCGAACAAACGCGTCGGGACTTATGTCGAAGCGCAGGACTGGAACGCCATCATCTCTGACCCGGAAGTGCTGGTCATTGATACCCGTAACGATTACGAAGTCGCAGTGGGCACTTTTGAGCGCGCCATGGACCCGGCCACGAAGAGTTTTGGCGAGTTTCCTGACTACGTCAAAGCCAACTTTGACCCTGCAAAACACAAAAAAGTCGCCATGTTTTGCACCGGGGGCATCCGCTGTGAAAAAGCGTCCAGTTACATGTTGGGCGAGGGGTTTGAAGAGGTTTATCACCTCAAGGGTGGCATCCTCAAATACCTGGAGACGGTGCCGGAAGAAGAATCGCTCTGGAAGGGCGAGTGTTTTGTGTTCGACAACCGTGTCACCGTGCGACATGACCTCTCTGAGGGCGACTACGAACTGTGCCACGCCTGCCGTGAGCCCGTATCGGTTGAAGAGCGCGCTTCAGCCCACTATGTGCCAGGCATTAGCTGCCCGCACTGCTGGGATACATTGAGCGAGAAAACCCGTGCCGGTGCCCGTGAACGCCAGAAACAGATCGAGCTGGCTAAAAAACGCAATCAACCCAACCCGCTCGGTCGCAAAGTGGTGCGTGAGGAAGAGTGAATCACAAAGAACCAACAAAAAGCCCGTCTGATGACGGGCTTTTTGTTGGTCGCTCACATTTACTCTTCAGCATGCCTGACTGGCGCCGGTGGATTGGTGCGCACCCACTGCGTCAACCCGCGCAAGAAGTTGCGCAACAACTGGTCGCCGCATGCACGGTAATTTTTCTGACCTTCTTTGCGAAATAACGCAGACAACTCAGGACGCGAGACTTCAAAGTCAGCCAGCTTAAGAACTGCGTGCATGTCCTCTTCCTTCAGTTCAAAGGCCACGCGCAGTTTTTTGAGTACGATGTTATTGGTGACGGAGGGCTCCAGGGGCTGTGGCGGGCGGGCGTCATCACGGCCGCGACGGTAAATCACCAGACCATTCAGAAAGTGCGCCATGGGTAGGTCAGGGCAGGGTGTAAAACCCTCTTCGTCTTCTTTTAATAGCCACAGCGATATCTTGTCCAGAGTGACTTTCATGCCGCCCATATCAAAAATGGCAGCCAGTTGGGGCTCGCTCAGATCCAGCATGTAGCGCACGCCGCGCAGGATATCGTTGTGATTCATGTCTGGATTATTCCTTCAAAACAGTGATCTGCGCCGCCGCACATTGCCGCAGTGCGTTCAGGTAAACGCCGCATTGTACCCCCTTGGTGGTGACAAGCATGCACTTTGGGTGCGGTGAAGTCATGCCGGGCGACCTAGAAAAATTGACTTTCGTCCAACAAATTCCTGATTTTTCTTGCGTTTTTGGCGCAATGACACTTGCGTAACACCCCTGTTACGGGCAGAATCGCCCCTCTTGTGGCTCGGGGCGGACTTGCCTCGAATTTTTCAATGCTTGATGGCTTGCCCACCCATCCGCTGCGCACTTTGCGTCAGCAAAGTGGCAAGACGTCTTAGACCTTCTAGCCCAGGGGGTGTGGGATATTATGAATATTCTGGCTACGGCTGCGTCCATGCAGCTGGATATGTCCTCTCAATTGCCGATCTCGGCATATTTCGACGAAACCCTGTACCAGCGCGAGCTTGAACTTCTGTTCGAGCGCGGCCCCAAGTACATCGGTCATGAGCTTATGGCGCCGGAAGTGGGTGATTACCACGTCCTGGAAAGCACCAATGGCGCGCGTTACCTCAAACGTACGGCCAATAACGTCAAGGCGCTATCCAACGTCTGCCGGCACCGCCAGGCATTGATGCTGGAAGGACGCGGCAATGGCTCGCATACCGTGTGCCCGCTGCACCGCTGGACGTACAACAATGACGGTCATTTGCTGGGCGCACCGCATTTTGACGGCAACCCTTGCCTGCACCTGCCGGAGACGGAACTGGTGAACTGGAATGGTCTGCTGTTTGAAAAAAATGGCCGCGACATCGAGGGCGACCTTAAAAATCTGGGTGTCGCCAAAGACCTGGATTTCTCTAACTACGTATTCCACAGCGTCTCGGTCGACGAATATGAAGGCAACTGGAAAACCTTCATTGAAGTCTACCTGGAGGACTACCACGTCGAGCCATTCCACCCCGGGCTGGGCAAGTTCGTCACCTGTGATGACTTGAAGTGGGAGTTTGGCGATTGGTACTCCGTGCAGACCGTTGGAGTGCATAACGCACTAGCCAAGCCGGGCTCTCACACGTATCAAAAATGGCACGAGGAAGTCCTGCGTTACAACAACGGCAAACAACCGCCGTATGGTGCGATCTGGTTAACGTACTACCCGAACGTGATGGTGGAGTGGTATCCACATACCCTGGTGATCTCGACACTGATTCCGACGGGCCCGCGCAGTTACAAGAACGTGGTGGAGTTTTATTACCCGGAAGATATCGCGTACTTCGAACCGGAGTTTGTCGAGGCCGAGCAAGCTGCCTACCAGGAAACTGCGGTAGAAGATGGCGAGATCATTCGCCGCATGGAGCAAGGCCGCGAAGCGCTTTACACGGCCGGGCGCAACGAAGTGGGGCCGTACCAGTCCCCGATGGAAGACGGCATGCAGCATTTTCACCGTTTTTTGCGTCGCGAACTGGGCATGTAACTTGCCAATTGCACAAAGAAAAACCCGCCTGATGGCGGGTTTTTCTTTGTCGTCGCCACGCCGACGCGGGGTCATCCAGCCCCCACACGGACATATTGATCACGCTGACATGCAGGCTTGCTCTGGGCGAGTACGGTAAACCCACGGTCATCAAGACCACTCGTTTTTACCGTTGAACAGTAAAGGATTGCATCATGAAAAAAAGTGATCATCACGCTGTGCATGTCGGCCGCCACGTTGCTCGCCGGCACCGCGCTGGCTACCGACAACTCATCCGTTACCTCGCATCACGACTACAACAGTGACAACAACGCCAACATCAGCAGCCCGGCTGGCACCAACGTTCAAGACTTGAACAGCACAGATGCACCAAATATGGATTCGGCAACTCCTGGTGAGCAATCGCGCGCGCAGGCGCACGGCAGTTAACGGATATTGCAGTCAATATTGTCTGACATGTAATTATCTTCCGTCTGTCATGCCATCTGTGCAGACACCTGCACCAGTACGCAAAACAGAGGGGTAAAGTGTGAGTGTGTCCTCATAAAGGGCGCATTTGACGTCACAACATAAAGGAGATCGTCATGAAAAAGGCAATCATCACAGCCTGCACAATCGCCGCTGCCCTGGTGGCTGGCTCTGCCATGGCGGGTGCGACAGGCGAACACCCGTACCGCAACGGTGTTCTGGATAATTCGCCAGCGTTCTACAAGCATATGCAAGATGGAACCACCAATAACAACATGGGCCTGACCCAGCCGACCGCAACCGGCACCGACTCTTCGTCCAGCATGGATTCATCCAGCTCGACGAACTAATACATAAAATTGCTGTATCGATGACCCGGCCGAGCCATTTGCCGGGTCATCGTCGTTATAACGGCCGGATAGCGCGCTCACGCCTTGTGATTCAACGCCTGCGGCCATATGTTGTGCTGGTCAAACCCGGTACACATACATGAAACCTGACTCGCAACCTGTCGCACCCCGCAACGACTGGCAAACGCTTGGCACTCTGCTGCCCTATTTGCTGAAGTATAAAACCCGCGTGATTGCGGCCATGGTGCTACTGATTGCCGCCAAAGTGGCCAACGTGGGCGTACCGTTGGTCCTCAAAGGGATTGTTGATCACCTGGACGGCCACAAGGGGCCACTGGTGTTGCCGCTCGCCCTCGTTGGTGCGTACGGCCTGCTGCGCCTGTGTTCTTCCGTTTTTGGCGAAATGCGTGACGCGGTTTTTGCCAAGGTGACTCAAGGCGCAATCCGCCGTGTCGCCCTGCAAGTGTTCGATCATCTACATGCTTTGTCTTTGCGTTTTCATCTGGAGCGCCAAACCGGCGGCATGAGTCGCGACATTGATCGTGGCACCAAGGGCATCGCCTTTCTACTCAACTTCACGCTGTTCAACATCCTGCCCACGCTGGTGGAAATCTTCCTGGTGGCAGGCGTGCTGTTGAAGAAATACGACTGGTATTTCGCTGCGATTACCTTTGGCACCATCGTGATCTACATCGCCTTCACGCTGGGCGTGACCGAATGGCGCATGGTGTTTCGCCGCACCATGAACAATATGGATTCCGAGGCCAGTACGCGCGCCGTAGACAGCCTGCTGAATTACGAAACAGTCAAATATTTTGGCAACGAACGCTGGGAATCAGAGCGCTACGATAAAAGCCTGATGAAGTGGGAGGCCGCTGCCGTCAAAAATCAGGTTTCGCTCTCGTTCCTCAACGCAGGCCAGGCCGGGATTATTGCGATCGGGGTGTCCGCACTGGTCGGTCTGGCCGCACAAGAAGTCGTTACCGGCAAAATGACGCTGGGTGACCTGGTGCTGGTCAACGCGTTCTTGTTGCAACTCTATGCCCCACTGAACTTCCTGGGTTTTGTGTACCGGGAAATCAAGCATTCGCTGGCCGATATGGAGAAAATGTTCACCTTGTTGGGGCAGAACGCAGAAATCAAAGACAGCGCCGACGCTTTGCCGCTGCAGGCTCAGCGTGCCAACGTCCGCTTTGAGAATGTGGACTTCGGCTACGAAAACAACCGGCAGATCTTGCACGGCGTGTCGTTTGAAGTGCCTGCTGGCCATACGGTGGCTGTGGTGGGTAGTTCTGGCGCCGGCAAATCCACGCTGTCGCGCCTGCTGTACCGCTTTTATGACGTGAGCAGTGGCAGCATCAGCATTAACGGGCACGACTTGCGTGCACTGACACAAGGCTCGTTGCGCCAGCACATTGGCATCGTTCCGCAAGATACCGTGCTGTTTAACGACACCATTTATTACAACATTGCTTATGGCCAACCTGATGCCTCGCGTGAAGAGGTGATTGATGCGGCACGGTCGGCGCACATCTACGACTTCATCATGAGTCTGCCCGATGGCTTTGACACCATGGTGGGAGAGCGGGGCCTTAAGTTGTCAGGTGGGGAAAAGCAACGGGTGGCCATTGCCAGAACCATTCTCAAGAACCCACCCATTTTGATCTTTGACGAAGCCACTTCAGCGCTTGATTCAAAAACCGAGCGTAGCATCCAGGCTGAACTCAAAGAGATTTCCGCCAACCGTACCACGCTGGTGATCGCGCACCGCTTATCAACCATTGCCGATGCCGATGAAATCCTGGTGATGGAGGCCGGGCGAGTGGTCGAGCGCGGCCATCATCGGGCCTTGCTGGCGGCAAACGGCGTTTATGCCCGTTTGTGGTCCATGCAGCAGCATGAGGCTGAACACGCGCCAGGCGACAAACCCGTCGACGCCATCTGAGGTTTTTAGCTAACAAAAAACGGCGCCAGGCTACTGCTGGCGCCGTTTTTCATGTTGCGGCACACCATTGACGTTGCGCCAATGCGTGCATATAGATAAGGACAAGGTTGCCCAAAGTGCACACGTGATCAGCCGGGCTGCCTTGATAAACCCAGAAGCCACTGGAAACCCGGTTACGACCCTGCACGCGGCAAAACCTGTAGATGCCAGATTGTCACGGCACTGCATTTGCCGTTATCAGACACCGCCTTTCCATGCCTTTCGCTCTGGCAACGCCAACTTGTGGAGTGATATCGGTATGACTACGCGCAGAACCCTTCTGAAACTGTCTGTTGCCACCATGGCCGCCGGCCTCGTTGCCGCGCACGTCTGGGCGGACGCAACCAAACCCGTGATCGCGCTCTTGCCCGGCGTGGTGGACCCGTTTTATTTCACCATGCACCGTGGCGCGGAAAAAGCGGCCAAGGAAGAGGGCGTGGAACTGTTGTTCCAGGTGCCCAAGTCCTGGAATACCACTGAACAAGTACCGATCCTGAAAGCGTTCATTGCCAAGAAACCGGATGTGCTGCTGGTTTCTCCGGTCGATAAACAGCAGTTGATCCAGCCTCTGAAAGAGGCCGCCGACGCGGGCATCAAGGTGATTACGGTCGATACGTATATCGGCGACGGCAAGTATCAGACCGGCAAGGGCGATGCGGACTTCCCGTTGTCGTATATCGCATCCGACAATACCGAAGGCGGCCGCATCGCAGCACGTGCACTGGCCAAGGCCATTGGCGACAAGGGCGAGGTCTACTGTGAGGACAATAAACCCGGCATTTCCAGTACCGATGCACGCGTAGACGGGTTTCTGGAAGAAATGAAAAAGCACCCGAACATCAAGGTGCTGGACACCCAATACAACGAGGATGACGCCAACAAGGCCGCTGCGCACATTGCAGCCATCCTGGCGCGCAACCCGAATCTGGCAGGGGTCTTTGGCGCCAACACGTTTTCGGGCAAGGGCGCGGCCGAAGGGGTGAAGAAGGCGGGCAAGAGCGGCAAGATCAAGGTGGTGGTCTTTGATGCCGTGCCCGGCATTGATCAGGACATCAAGAGTGGCCTCGTTGATATTGCCATTGCGCAAAAACCGGCCGAAATGGGTTATTACGGGGTGAAATACGGCGCTGACGCTGCCCGGGGAAAGAAAATTCCGGCTCAAAAGGGTACGGGCTTTGTGGTGCTGGATAAATCCAATATTGATGGCGACGGCAAGCAGTACATCTACTCTAATTAGTCACGCCTGATTTGCACCTGTTGCTGGCGTCAAAACTGGCGCCAGCCCCGTCTGTCTTGATGGAACCCGCTCATGGAAGAATCCGGCAAACGGATGGATCGACTGGCCTTGATTACCAAGGTCTGGCCCTGGTTGTTTCTGGCCGCGCTTCTGGTGTTTTTTGAGGTCTGGGCGCAAATCGTGGCGCGCAGATCGTTCGTCTTTAATCTGTATAACGTGCAGTCAATCATGCTGGCTGCCAGCGCCCCCTTGTTACTCGCTATTGGCCAGACCTTTGTCATCATCACCGCGGGCATTGATCTGTCGGTTGGCTTTGTCATGGGTTTGTCTGCGGTATGCGTGGCCCAATTTGCGTTACTTGGTGGGCAATCGGCAGGCTCATTGGTGCTGGCCTCCGTCGGCACCCTACTGGTTTGCCTGATTCCGGGTTACGTCAACGGCGTACTCATTGCCCGTATGGGGGTGCCTGCTTTTATTGGCACGCTGGGTATGTACGGCGTGGCACGCGGCGCGGGTTTTCTGGCGGCAGGCAGTGGCATGACGGTCTCGGTGAATCATCCCGGGCTTGCCTGGCTAGGTACTGGCTGGGTGCCGATCGGGGTTACGGGCGTCTTGTTGTTGATCATGCATTTTGTTCTGTCGAAAACGCGCTTTGGCCAATACACCTATGCGATCGGCGGCAATCTGCAATCCGCTGCGCGTGCAGGGATCAACGTCAAGCGCCACCTCACGGTGGTTTATATGCTGGCGGCGTTATTCGCAGCCATTGGCGGCATTGTGTATACGGCGCGATTTGCCGCCGGCGCGGCCAACGCTGGCGAATCCATGCTGCTTGATTCGATTGCCGCCGTAGTCATTGGCGGTGCCAGCCTGTTCGGGGGTACTGGCAATGTCATTGGTACGCTGATTGGGTCGCTGATTATCGCGGTTATCCAGTTCGGGCTCATTTTCATTGATATCAACGCGTTCTGGCAGTTCATTGCCGTTGGCGTGGTCATTATTCTGTCGGTACTGATTGATCAGTACAAAGAACGGCTGGGGAGGGAGGGCTGATGGCCGTGACGCCGCTACTGGAAGTGCGCAACGTATCAATCCATTTTGGCGGGGTACAGGCACTGAAGAATGTATCGCTAAGCATCGTGCCTGGTGAGGTCGTCGCTCTGGCGGGTGACAATGGCGCGGGCAAATCCACGCTGATCAAGATTATTTCAGGTGTTTACAAAGCGACCGCCGGCGAGTTGTTTTTTGACGGCCAGCCACTGGTATCGCGTGATCCCCAGGATGCCCGCAGCAAGGGGGTCGAGACCATCTACCAGGATTTGGCGCTGGCTGACAATCTGGACGTTGGTGGCAATATTTTTCTGGGGCGAGAACCCATGCGGCGCTGGTTGGGTTTATCGGTTATTGATCGTGAACACATGCACAAAGTGGCGCGGGAAGTGCTGGACCGGCTGGATATTGTCATTCCCGAGCGCAAACTGACAGGGCCCGTGCAGATGCTCTCTGGCGGCCAACGCCAGGCCATCGCCATCGGCCGCGCCATTTACTGGAATGCACGCTTGCTGATCATGGACGAGCCCACGGCCGCACTCGGGGTGCCAGAGCAGCGCAAGGTCATGTCACTGATTCAGACGCTCAAGGCGCAAGGTGTTGCCATTTTGCTGGTGTCGCACAACTTGCATGATATTTTCGCTGTGGCAGATCGCATTGTGGTGTTGCGGCGCGGGGAGGCCGTAGGGGAGCGGCGTGTGGCGGATACACACGGCGAAGAAATTGTCGGACTAATGGTGGGGAGTGAGTACGCCAGCGCCGTGCCGTAACTCTGGATCTGACGCAAACAGAAATTGATATATCAAAATGTATGAGCTGCGGCGTAACTCGGGATAAAATGGATTGGATAGTCCAATCCAGGTTTATCTGTGTCAGCGAGTACGAGCTTCATGACCTCCGATATCAGCAATCATGATTGCGCCGAGCGCGTGCTGGAAGCCGCCATGCAGGTGTTTTGCGAATCCGGCTATCGCGCCAGCATTGATCTCGTCGCCAGCCGGGCCGGCGTGGCACGCCAGACGGTTTACAACCGTTTTGGCAGTAAACAGACGTTGTTTGAATCTGCCTTGTCAGCAAAAGTGGAAGAAATGCTGTCCATTTTTGAGAACGGGAAGGGCAATTTACGAGACCGGTTGATTGAATTTGGTGTGAGTTTCCGGGAGCGGGCACTGACACCGGAATCCGTGAACCTCCACCGGGTATTGATCAGTGAAGCGTCGCGCTTCCCTGAGCTGGGTCGTCACTTTTATCAAAATTGCGTACAGCGCTGCACAACACAAATTGCGGCTGAGCTTGCCCGTTCGATGCAAGCCGGCGACCTGCGCCACGAGGACCCGGCGCGCACTGCCAACATGTTGCTGGATTTACTGGCGAGCCGAGAGAAACTGGCCATGATATTTGGCGAAAATCCGCCGGCGCTTGAGCGAGAGACTGAGGCCGTCACCGAAACGATCGATTTTTTTCTACGGGCACTCAAACCGTTGTGAGTTTTCATTAGAAACAATGGCTTATGGAAAACCATGGTCTGACCCATAAAAAACGGCGCCTCATACGGGCGCCGTTTTTGTCTGCCAATCTGGCACGATCAGCAGGTGTGTTGTCCACCATTCATGGCAATGTTGGCGCCCGTCATAAAGCCGGATAAATCAGACGCCAGGTAAGCAATCAGGCTGGCGACTTCCTCTGGTTTGCCCAGGCGGCCAACCGGAATCTGCGCGACAATCTTGCCTCGCACCTCTTCGGGCACCGCCATCACCATCTCAGTCGCGATGTAACCTGGACTGATCGTGTTTACGGTGACGCCTTTTTTTGCCACTTCTTGCGCCAGCGCCATGGTGAAACCATGCATGCCGGCCTTGGCAGCCGAGTAGTTGGTCTGACCAAACTGACCTTTCTGCCCGTTGATCGAAGAAATATTGATCACCCGACCCCAACCGCGCTCGGACATGCTGTCCACAAATTGTTTGGTGACGTTGAACAAAGAGTCCAGATTGGTTGCCATGACGACATCCCAATCCACCTGGGTGAGCTTGCGAAAGCTGGCGTCGCGGGTAATGCCTGCGTTGTTGACCAGCACATCCACATCGCCTACCGCCTCCCGGATGCGCGTAGCCAGATTGACGCAAGCGTCATAACTGGCGACATCGCATTCGAAGGCATGAAACGCATATCCCGCATCGCGGGTTTCGCTGAGCCATTTCTGTTCTTTGCCGGGCCGGGAATAGGTGGTCACTACCGTAAAACCACCATCCGCGAGTGTCTTGCAAATGGCGGTGCCAATCCCGCCCATGCCGCCAGTGACCAGTGCGACTTTGGCCATGAGAGTCTCCTCGTTATTTTAAGACCGGAATTCTTTGCCAGATTCCGGCACAATCCTGTTCCTGTGGTCGCACCCTTGCCGGATACAACCAATTCAATAATAAAACCTCTTTTGGAAAAGGGAATTACGAATGAGCCAAGATAGTGAATTGACAAGGAAAGTTCGTGCGATTCTGGTTTCCGGCGCTTCAACGGGCATTGGCTATTGTGCAGCGCACGAATTAAGAAACCTGGGTTGGCGGGTATTTGCCACGGCAAGACAAGCCGATGATGTTGCCAGATTGGCGTCGGAAGGGCTTGAAGCACTACAGCTGGATATCGCAGACAGCGCATCCATCAAGGCTTGTACCAATGAAATACTGATGCGCACTGGCGGTACGCTGGATGCGCTGTTCAATAACGCAGGTTTTGGTCTACCCGGCGCAGTGGAAGACCTCACGCGTGATGCAATGCGTCATCAATTCGAAACCAATGTATTCGGCACAATTGAATTGACCAATGCCATTCTGCCCGCCATGCGCCGGCAAAAATACGGCCGGGTGGTGATCAATAGTTCAATTCTGGGTTATGCCGCCATGCCGTATCGCGGCGCCTATAACGCCAGCAAATTTGCGCTGGAAGGTTTTGCCGATACCTTGCGCCAGGAACTCAAGGGAAGCGGTGTGTTTGTTTCGTTGATCGAACCCGGTCCGATCACCAGCCGCTTCCGGCCCAATGCGCAGCAGCAGTTTTCCCGCTGGATCAATCCTGAGATGAGTTTTCACAGGCCATCTTATGAGGCCATGCAGGCACGACTGGCCAAACCCGGCCCCGCCGCACCTTTTACACTTCCTCCGCAAGCAGTGGTCAAAGCGCTTTTACGGGCGCTTGATCAATCGCAACCACCCGCACGCCAACCGGTGACAGTTCCGGCCGTCGTGTTCTGGTATCTGAAAAAATGGTTGCCAATCAATTTGCTGGACAGACTTTTACTGGCAGCAAGTGGCGACGAACCGGGCTACAGTTACGGCAGAAAACGCAGATAACGCGTTTATGCATCCGTCAAAATCACAAGTTTGCGGCCTTGTCCAGAATTGAGGGACAAGGGGTGTTCGTATAGAATACGGAATTCCAATCTGTACCCACTGCCATGACCAAGTACATCTTCGTTACCGGTGGCGTTGTTTCCTCCCTGGGGAAAGGCATCGCCGCCGCGTCTCTGGCCGCTATTCTTGAGTCACGCGGTCTCAAAGTCACCATGATGAAGCTCGATCCATACATCAACGTGGATCCGGGCACCATGAGCCCCATGCAGCACGGCGAGGTCTTCGTGACCGAAGACGGCGCCGAAACCGACCTGGACCTGGGTCACTATGAGCGCTTCATCCATTCCAAGATGAAGAAGCGCAACAACTTCACCACGGGTCAGATCTACGAATCGGTCATCAAGAAAGAGCGCCGCGGCGACTATCTTGGCAAGACCGTTCAGGTCATTCCGCACATCACCGACGAAATCAAATCTTTCATCGACGCAGGCGCCAATGATGCGCAACTGGCGGTGATTGAAGTCGGCGGTACGGTTGGGGACATTGAATCCCTGCCGTTCCTTGAAGCCATCCGCCAGATGGGCGTGAACCTGGGTAAGGAAAACACCTGTTTCGTCCATCTGTCCTACGTGCCGTACATCGCGGCCGCAGGCGAGATCAAAACCAAGCCGACACAACACAGCGTGAAGGAATTGCGTGAAATCGGCATTCAGCCTGACGTGCTGATTTGCCGTGCCGACCGCATTGTGCCGGACGACGAACGCAAGAAGATCGCACTGTTCACTAACGTGTCCGAACGTGCCGTGATTTCCTGCCCGGACATGCCGTCGATCTACCAGATCCCGAGCGTGCTCTCCAATCAGGGCATCGACGAGATCATCTGCAAGCAACTGCAACTGGATCTGCCGCCGGCCAATCTGGCGACCTGGGACAAGATTGTTCACGCCATCCAGAACCCGCAGCAAACCGTGCACGTTGCCATGGTTGGCAAGTATGTTGATCTGACCGAATCATACAAATCGTTGATCGAAGCACTGAAGCACGCGGGCATTCATACCGGCTCTGAGGTGAAGATCGACTTCATTGACTCCGAAAGCCTCGAAACTGAAGGTGTTGACGTTCTTAAGAACGTGGACGCCATTCTGGTGCCAGGTGGCTTTGGCAAACGCGGCGTGGAAGGCAAGATTCGCGCCGTGAAGTACGCCCGCGAAAACAATGTGCCGTACCTGGGTATTTGTCTGGGCATGCAGATTGCGCTCATTGAATACGCTCGCGACAAAGCGGGGATGAGTGGCGCCAACTCAACCGAGTTCGATCTCGAAACAGACTTCCCGGTTGTCGCCCTGATTGATGAGTGGGTTAACCACGACGGCAAGATTGAAAAGCGCGATGAGAATTCCAACATGGGTGGCACCATGCGCCTTGGCGCGCAAGAGTGCCGTCTGGATGAGGGTTCTCTGGCGGCAAAAATTTACGGCGCCAACGCAATTACCGAACGTCATCGTCATCGCTATGAAGTGAACAACCACTATCTGCCACGCCTCGAGGCGGCCGGACTGAAGATCAGCGGCAAGTCCACGGGCGCAGAACAACTGGTTGAAACCATCGAACTGCCAGAACATCGCTGGTTCTTTGCTTGTCAGTTCCACCCGGAGTTCACCTCCACGCCACGCGATGGCCACCCTCTGTTCAAGGCATACATCGAAGCTGCCATTGCCAACGCCCGTGAACACGGCCGCGAAGGCGTAAGCTGCTGATCAACCGATCAATGACTTGTCTGTGAAAAATGAGGCGCTCGCCAGTCTGGCGAGCGCTTGCTCACCGACACCTCACTGGAGCAAACCATGAAACTGTGCGGATTTGAAGTCGGGCTCAATCAGCCCTTTTTTCTGATTGCCGGCCCCTGCGTCATCGAAGGCGAGCAGTTCTCTATTGATGTTGCCGGTCAACTCAAAGAGCTCACGACCGAGCTGGGCATCAATTTCATTTTCAAGTCCAGCTTTGACAAAGCCAACCGCTCTTCGGGCAAAACCTTCCGTGGCTACGGCATGGAAGAGGGCTTGCGCATTCTGGCCAAGGTCAAAGAACAGATTGGCGTGCCTGTACTGACAGACATCCATGAAATCGATCAGATCAAGCCTGTATCTGAAGTGGTGGATGTCTTGCAAACTCCGGCCTTCCTGTGCCGCCAGACCGACTTCATTCGCGCCTGCGCCCAATCGGGCCGGCCAGTGAATATCAAGAAAGGCCAGTTCCTGGCCCCCGGCGACATGAAGAACGTCATCGACAAAGCGCGCGATGCCGCACGCGATGCCGGCCTGCCAGAAGACCTGTTCATGGCCTGTGAGCGTGGTGTTTCGTTCGGCTACAACAACCTTGTCAGCGACATGCGCAGCCTGTCGATCATGCGCGAGACCGGTGCGCCGGTCGTGTTTGATGCCACTCACTCCGTGCAACTCCCTGGCGGCCAGGGCACAAGCTCCGGCGGTCAACGCGAGTTCGTGCCGGTACTGGCACGTGCGGCCGTTGCCGTGGGTGTCGCCGGTGTTTTTGCCGAAACTCACCCGAACCCCGCCTGCGCAATGTCCGATGGTCCAAATGCATGGCCTCTGGGGCGCATGAAGGAACTCTTGACCACGCTCAAAACCATTGATGCCGCCGTCAAGGGCACGCCTTTTATCGAACAAACTTTGTAATTCAAATGGGCTATTCTGATAGCCGCACCGACCACTGGGTTTGAAAGAAGCAGCAGTACCAAGATCAATCACCTACAGAGGTAAAGCCAATGAGCGCTATTGTTGAAGTCATTGCGCGCGAGATTCTGGATTCTCGCGGCAATCCGACCGTTGAAGCTGACGTTCTGCTGGAATCCGGCGTGATGGGCCGTGCTGCAGTGCCGTCTGGTGCATCCACCGGCGAACGTGAAGCACTTGAACTGCGCGATGGTGACAAGAGCCGCTACGGTGGCAAGGGCGTGCTGAAGGCTGTTGAGAACATCAACACCGAAATCTGTGAAGCCATCATCGGCCTCGATGCTGCCGACCAGGCCTTCATCGACAAGACCATGCTGGATCTGGATGGCACCGAAGACAAGAGCAAGCTGGGCGCCAACGCCGTGCTGGCCGTGTCTCTGGCTGTTGCCAAGGCTGCCGCCGATGAAGCTGGCCTGCCGCTGTACCGCTACGTGGGTGGCTCGGGCCCGATGGCTCTGCCGGTGCCGATGATGAACGTGATCAACGGTGGCGAGCACGCCAGCAATAGCCTGGACTTCCAGGAAATCATGCTGATCCCGGCTGGCGCAACGAGCTTTCGCGAAGCCCTGCGCTGGGGTGCAGAGATTTTCCATACACTGAAGAAAATCCTGCACGACAAGCATCTGCCGACACAAGTGGGCGACGAAGGTGGCTTTGCGCCGGACGTCGCTAACGCTGACGAAGCGCTGGAATTGTTGATGCAAGCCATCGACAAGGCCGGCTACAAGGCTGGCGAACAAATCCTGATCGCACTGGATTGCGCTGCTTCCGAGTTCTTTGACAAAAGCACCGGCAAGTACGTCTACAAGAAGAGCGACAAGCGCGAACTGACCAGCGAACAGCAAGTTGACTACCTGGAAAGCCTGGTCAACAAGTTCCCGATCATCTCGATCGAGGACGGCATGGGCGAGCGTGACTGGGACGGCTGGAAAGTGCTGACCGATCGCCTGGGCAAGCGCGTCCAACTGGTGGGCGATGACCTCTTTGTGACCAACACCAAGATTTTGGCCGAAGGCATCAAGAAGGGCATTTGCAACTCCATCCTGATCAAGGTCAACCAGATCGGTTCCTTGTCTGAAACCCTGGCTGCGGTCGATCTGGCCAAGCGCTTTGGCTACACCTCGGTAATGAGTCATCGTTCGGGCGAAACCGAAGACAGCACCATCGCTGATCTGGCTGTTGCAACCAACTGCATGCAGATCAAGACTGGCTCGTTGTCCCGTTCTGACCGAATCGCCAAGTACAACCAGCTTCTGCGTATCGAAGAAGAACTGGGTGATGCTGCGTACTACCCAGGCTTTGACGCCTTCTACCAGGTGCGCAAGTAACATCACGCTCCGACAGTCGCCCGCAAAAAATGACGCATTGCGTAATGCCTCATTAGGTTTTGCGGTGCGGCTGTAGTAACATCCCAACCGGAGCAAATTGCTCCGGTTTTTATTTCTACACGCCCAAAATACATGCGGACACTCGCGATCGCTCTTGCCTTGCTGATTCTGTTGCTGCAATGGCCGCTCTGGATAGGCAAGGGCAGTTGGCTGCGCGTCTGGCAGCTAGACACCCAGCTCTCCACGCAACGCGACAAAAACGAAAAGCTCAAAGAGCGCAATGCTGCGCTTGAAGCTGACGTGGTGGATCTGAAAACAGGCACCACCGCTATCGAAGAGCGTGCCCGTAATGAGCTAGGCATGGTTCGACAGGATGAAGTGTTCTTTCAGATCCTGGATAGCCGCAAACCAGCACCATCCACCGCCAGTTCCAGTCTGGACGCCCCCATGGCCAGTACCGTCGCTACGGCATCGGCCGCACAATAAACAACCCGGATACAGAACAGAACGGGCGCCGCATTTGGCCAAACTGTTATCCTTTCATCTGTTTATTTTTAGTTTCCTGCAAAACTGTTCTGTTTTTGATCCAGGCACGATATAGTGCATTGACCTCCTTGCGGACGCGATGCCATGAACGACCTGAGCTTTGCCGCTGGCCGGCGCAAACCGGACACCCTCTACCACCAATTGGCGGAGGATCTCGCGCAAGCCATTCTGGCCGGCATGCTCAAATGCGGCGAGAAACTACCCTCTGTGCGCAAAATGTCAGCGCAGCGCCAGTTGAGTCTTTCCACCGTCATGGAGGCCTATCGTGAACTGGAAGATCGCGGTCTGATTGAGGCCCGACCGCAAAGCGGGTTCTACGTCCGCAGCGCAATGGCCTTTGCCGCGCCCGCTCTGACTCAGCCCCCGAAAACCCCTTCCAACGTAGTAACCCAGGCGGAGTACTGGCCGTATCAGTCCAACCAGTTTGCGGATGTCAAAGTTGATTTTGGTCTGGCGATTCTCAATCCGGAACATTTTCCGCTCCAGCCCCTGCAACGCCTGCTGTCACAGATCTCCCGGCACGAGCCTGAACTACTGGCCGACTATGGCACGCCCCCTGGAGACCCTGAACTACGTCGGCACATTGCGCGCCGGGCACTGGCATGGGGAGGGCACTTTGAAGCGGACGACGTCATTGTCACGCACGGGTGTCTCGAGGCGATCAACCTGTGTTTGCGCGCGGTCACCCGACCAGGCGATGTGGTCGCCATAGAGTCGCCAGCGTATTTTGGCGTCTTGCAGATGCTGGAGAGCTATCAACTCAAGGCGCTTGAAATCCCGACCCACCCGCAAACCGGCATCTCGGTCGAAGCACTGGAACTGGCTACGCGCAACGGTCAGGTCAAGGCCGCCTTGTTGCTGCCCAATTTCTCCAATCCGATCGGCAGCTTGATGCCCGACGAAAACAAGCGTCGGCTCGTCGAATTGCTGGCTGAGCGAAATATCCCGCTGATTGAAGACGACCTGTACGGTGAGTTTTTTCACCATGGCGAACGTCCGCGCCCGGCCAAGGCCTTCGATAAAACCGGCAACGTAATGCTGTGTTCGTCGTTTACCAAAACGCTGGTACCCGGTTTTCGGATTGGCTGGGTGGTTGCGGGGCGCTGGCGCAGAGAACTGGAAAAACTCAAGTTCATCAACACCTATTCGACTTCCACGCTACTCCAGAAAACAGTGGCCCGGTTCCTGGAAAATGGCGGCTACGATCATCACCTGCGCAAGTTGCGGCGCGCGGTGGCGGACCAGTTAAATTGTGGCGCAGCCGCAATTCAGCGCTACTTTCCGGCTGAGACGCGCCTGAACGTACCGCAGGGCGGCTTTGTACTTTGGGTGGAGCTACCGGCAGGGATCAACACCCAGACACTCCTGCAGCGCTCAATCGAGGAAGGCATTGTCTTTGCGCCTGGCGAATTGTTCTCACCCAGTCGCAGTTATCGCAATTGCTTGCGCATTTGCTGTGTCGAGACATGGACGACACGACACGAGCGCGCCATCCAGCGCCTCGGGCAATTGGCGCAAGCATTACTGGACGAGCAATCCACCGAAGAACTCGCCATCCCTGCCGCCTGATGCATCACAGTTGTTGTGGTGCGGCGGCCAGAAGGTCAGGGCTGTCTGTTGATGATCCGTCGGCATCAACATCTGTACCCATAACCAACGGGCAGCTCTCCGGACCATTAGTCTGGATTTCTTCGCAGTAGGGCGAGTAACTCATCATGCACGGCGGGATTTTATGATCCTGGTCGACCCAGACCACCTCAAACCGCTGGCCACACACACTATCCAGAATGGCTTCCAGCGTACCCACGTCGTCAACCATGTCGGCGCAGACGGGAGAGATGAGGCCCGCACTTAGCAGGCCCGCGAGGGAAAGACGGCGTAGCATACGGCCTCCTTCACCGGCCCGGGGTGTTAGTCGGGCGCGTCAGGATAAGACCGTAATGACAATGTCAAGTTCTGGCCAGGGTTCGCATTTTTCAGCTTGTTCTTACACGCCACGACGAACGGAAGACCGGCCAGCGCCATGCACCAGGCCAGTGCAATCGCCACCCGCTGCTCGACGTCACCAGGCTGAATCTCGCATCATCAATACCTTCGATCAAAACGGTCGACCTGCAGTTGATTCGCCAGGATTCGCCGCAACGCAGCACAATGTCTTCACCCGGCACGGAGATCCATATCTGGCCTTGTTCGCAACGAACCACCGTGTACTCAGCTTTTTTCAAGCTAACCAGCGAGGAACAGGCAATCAGGGTGGTTTTCATGGCAAAGACTCCGCATCAGCTTCAGACACGGCCAGAATACGGTGCCGACAAATACCCTGGTAGCTGCATCAATCAGTACAGTTCACCTTCGCAGTTGCACTAAAAAGCAGACTGTTATGCTGAACAGCAATGAAAGCTGTTATGCACTTCGCATCCAGCTTTAGTCCTCCTCTGCCTCTTGGGCATCTTGCTGCGGCCACGGCAACCCCTTGCGCAGGGCTCGCAGCAAAAATCTAGCCGGATCAATGGCTTGTGCGAGATCACGCTCCACCGGCAGGGGTTCGCCATTGAGTTGTGCTGCCAGCAACTCTGCCGCCAGGGGCGCAAAAGTCAGCCCTCGCGACCCCAAACCCAACAAACAATACAAATGAGGATGACGCCGGATGTGGAATAACTGATGCGCCTTGCCTTGTTCAAGGCCTGGAAGCGGCAGGGCGCCAACCAGCGGTAAACGATCAGCCGAACCCGGACGCACGCATAGACGCGTAGCGCCCGTTTGCTCTGGCGCAATAACACAATCAGCAAACAGCAACTGACTGCGCAGGACGTTCTCGGCTTCGGCCTGAGTTTCCTGGCCGGCTTGCGCAGGTGCTGCGCCGGTTGTGTGCCAGCCACCCAGTGCAGGTGTCACGTAACCCGCGCCTGATATGCCTGTTCGCACTTCAGGCAGCGCCCCTTCAGCGATCAATGTTGTACTGCGTTGCGACGCGGTGAGTGGCAACTCCGCCGCTTGCGACAACAGTTTTGCCGCAAATGCATTGGCCAGAACCACCACGGGCGCGCGCGCCAGCAATTGGCCATCCACACCCAACGCATGCCACTCGCTTTCAACATATTCGAGCCGCGCAACAAATTGATTGCCAGCAAACTGAATGGCATCGGGATGCCGCGCCAGGCTGGCTTCACAGAAGCTGCGTGGCTGCACCCAGGCGCCCCGTTCAAACCACCAGGCGCCCCAGTCAGTAGCCAGATTAAACTGCTGCGCCACCTCAGCCGGCTCTAGCCAGCGCAATATGGCCGCCGGCCATTCACCACTCGCGGCAATGGAGCGAAAGGTAAGCGCCTGGTCGGCCGTCCGCGCCAACTGCACCAACCCGGGCGTGCCCCATACAGGCCGACTGGATGCACTGGCAAAACCAGCCAGGTGCCGCAAGGTGTATTCGCTACCCGCGCGGGTTAGGCGCGCCAGCAGGTTGTCGTCACGAGTAAAGTGCGCGTGCATCAGCCCGACGTGATTGCCAGACGCGCCTTGAGCTGGCGCATCCGCCTGATCCAGCACTTTGACCTGCCACCCCCGAGCTGCCAATCGCTCTGCCACAGCACAACCCGCCATGCCGGCACCAATCACCAATGCCTGTCGCTTGCCGGCATAGACCGGACGCGAATGCGGTGGACGCGCCACCGTGCCGGCGAGCCGCAGCCGTTTGCTGCCATAACCAGTTTCTTTGCGCGCAGAAAACCCCGCCTCAGTCAGGGTATCGCGCACCGATCGGGCAACGGTATACGTGGCCAGCGTGGTATCGGATGTGCTGTTGCGCCACAACGCGCGCAATACGTCAGTCGACCAGATGTCCGTGTTTTTGCTGGGAGAAAAACCATCCAGGTAGATGGCGTCGAAGCGTGCATCAAGCTGATTAAGCAGAGTGATCGCCTCTCCCAGCAACAGCGTGAGCGTAACGCGGCCACCATCAAGGTGCAGACGATGAAACCCCGGCGTGAGTTGTGGCCATTGCTCACGCAATGCTGCCGACAACTCCGCCAGTGCAGGGTATCGCTGATGCAGAACGGCCAGATCTTCGACCCGGAAAGGGTGCTTTTCAACCGACACAAAATGCAGCTGGCGTGACCGTTTCGGGTCCGCCCGCCAGGCCTGCCAGGTCACCAGGAAGCTCAGCCCCTGACCGAAACCGGTTTCTGCAACGGTAAATGTCTCACGGTCGCGCCAACGCTCCGGCAAACCATTGCCCGCCATAAATACCTGGTGCACCTGACCTTCGCCACCTTCGTCCGAGTGGTAAATGTCGTCGTAAATACTGGACCAGGGAATATGGTCTTTTGAAAAGGCAAGCTCAGCCGGAACAATCGGTGGGTAGGGCATGGCGACGGTGCTGGTTTATTCGGTGGGGACCGGCGGAAGCGGCTGACCGGGTTTATCCCAACCCATGAAATGGCGCAGTGTTATCACAAAAGCCAACCCCGTCAATACGAAGGTGCCAGCAAACCAGCCCTCGCCACCCGCGCGGTAGATAGCCTTGAATATCTCGATCCCGACCGCGTAAATGCCCATCATGATCAGACCCAGCGTCGCCGAAACGGTCCCCTTGGCCACATCGCTGGCAAACAGGGTGAGCCGGAAAATGCCGGCATTACCCAGACCAAGACCAAAAGCATACAAACCCAGGCCGATTGCCATGCCTTTGAAATGGGTTTCGAACAGCAGAGTCAAGGACAGGGCCAGCACAGTACCTGCAAACACCAGTGTGCCGCCGACGCCAATCACCCGGTGAATTGGGAACCGATCACCAAGGGTCGCCAATGCAATGTTGCCTGCGATCAGTGCGCCAAATACGGGCAACTGCCACAAACCGTAATCCAGGGACGAATAATGTTCGCCCTCCATGATGATGACCGGCGACTGACCAATCCACGCCAGCAGTGGCAACCCAGCCATGGAGATCGCCATGACGCCAGACATGAAGCGGCGATTGGTCAGCACGGCTTTGTAATCCAGCCAGACCGAATGATAAGAGAATGGCGTTTTGCTGCGCGGTGCGGTCTCTGGCATGGTGAAATACAGACCAACACCCGCCACTGCGGCCAGACAGGCAATGGCTACAAAGATCATGCGCCACGTGGTAAATGCCATCAGCGCCGCGCCCGTCAGCGGACCAATCAGTGGCGCAAGGAGCGCCACATTGGCCATCATGGCCGTTACCTTGATGGCTGTTTTTTCTTCAAAGGCCTCCTGAATGGCCGCGTAACCGACGGCAACCAGGAAGCACATGCCCATTCCTTGCAAGAAACGCAACGCAAGGAACACGCCCATGTTATTGGCAATCAAGGCCGCCAGACACAACGACACAAACCAGACGACACCGCCCAGCATCACAGGTCGCCGACCAATGCGATCCGACAACGGCCCCAACAGCCATTGCAAAGATGCGCCACCAATCATGTACAGCGTCATGGAGGTGGGCACCCATGCTGAGCTAACGCCAAACTCCTGCGTTACGTGCAGCATGCCCGGCAAGATCATGTCGTTGGCAATGTAAGTGGAGAACTCATACAGCACGAGGCACAGCGGGAACAGCATGGCCCCGATATGCAGGCGGGAGATAGGCTTGTGTTGCATTTGTCATTATCTTTGGCCGGGTGCGAACCCGCCGGTAAAAAAGCAAAAGGCCCGCAATGCGCGGGCCTCTCTGGCTCAATCAAACCAGTGGATCTCGGTACACAAAACCCAGCGAAGCCGTGCCGGCAAGGCGTGCAAAGCGCAGTCAGCAGAGTTTTGCAGGCCGAGATCAGTCTTCGCGGCGCATTTGGGGAAACAAGATCACATCACGGATACTCGGCGAGTCTGTCAGCAGCATCACCAGACGATCAATGCCGATACCGCAGCCACCAGTCGGGGGCAGGCCATATTCCAGTGCACGGATGTAATCGGCATCGAAATGCATGGCTTCATCATCACCCTTGTCTTTGAGTGCCACTTGCGCCTGGAAGCGAGCGGCTTGATCTTCCGGATCATTCAACTCGGAATAACCGTTGGCGTGCTCACGACCGACCATGAAGAGCTCAAAACGTTCCGTAATGCCGGCCTTGGTATCACTGGCGCGTGCCAGCGGCGAGACTTCGGCCGGATAGTCGATAATGAACGTCGGCTCCCACAGTTTTTCTTCGGTGGTTTCGTCAAACAGCGACAACTGCAGGCCGCCAATGCCATCGGTCAACACCGGCTTGGCGCCGAGGCGCGCCAGTTCCGCCTTGAGGAACGCGCGATCGTGCAGTTGTTCCTCTGTGTATTGAGGGTTGTAGTGGCAAATGGCCTGCGCAATGGTGAAGCGCGCAAACGGCTTGGACAGATCAACTGTCTTGCCTTGATATTCGATCACGGTATGACCGCACACTTCTTTGGCGGCAAAGCGGATCACGCCTTCGGTCATCTCGATCATGCGATGGTAGTCGGCGTACGCCTCGTAGAACTCCATCATGGTGAACTCGGGATTGTGCCGCGTGCTCATGCCTTCGTTACGGAAGTTGCGGTTGATCTCGAATACACGCTCCATGCCACCCACCACCAGACGCTTGAGGTAAAGCTCGGGCGCAATGCGCAGGTACAGCGGCATATCCAGTGCGTTGTGATGCGTCACAAACGGCTTGGCCGTGGCGCCACCCGGGATCGGGTGCATCATCGGCGTTTCAACTTCCAGATACTGCTCACCGGTCATGTATTCACGGATCTTCTGGACAATGCGCGAGCGTTTGATGAAGGTGTCACGTGCCTGTTCGTTGGTGATCAGGTCAACATAGCGTTGACGATATTTCTGCTCTTGATCGGCCAGACCGTGAAACTTGTCCGGCAGCGGGCGCAGCGACTTGGTCAACAGACGCAGCTCGGTCACCTGAACCGACAATTCGCCCGTTTTGGTTTTCATCAGCGTGCCCTTGGCACCCAGAATGTCGCCCATGTCCCAGGTCTTGAACGCCGCGTAAACGTCTTCACCGACGCTGTCACGGCTGATGTAGAACTGGATACGACCAGACACGTCTTGTACGGTGGCAAAGCTGGCCTTGCCCATGACACGCTTCAGCATCATGCGACCAGCCACACTCACGATCACGTTCTGCGCTTCGAGTTCTTCTTTTTCTACGCCATCGAACTTGGCGTGCAGGTCGCCAGCGACGTCCGCACGTTTGAAATCATTCGGAAAGGCCGGACCTTTTTCGCGCAGGGCAGCAAGCTTGGCGCGGCGCTCGGCCATGATCTGGTTTTCGTCCTGGACAACCACTTGTTCTTGTTGATCGCTCATTTTCTTTTCCGTTATGTCTATGCGCCCGCTGGCGCGACCAAGAGTGAGGTGAGGGCGCTTAAACGCCTTGCTTCAGGCTGGCTTCGATAAAGGCATCGATGTCACCGTCCATCACACCCTTGAGGTTGCCCACTTCGTAACCGGTACGCAGATCCTTGATGCGGCTCTGGTCGAACACGTAGGAACGAATCTGATGGCCCCAGCCAATATCAGATTTGCCGGCTTCCAGCTGCTGCTGCGCTTCCATGCGTTTGCGCAGTTCAAGCTCATACAGCTTGGCGCGGAGCATTTGCCATGCTTCATCACGATTGCGGTGTTGCGAGCGGTCGTTCTGGCACTGCACCACAATGCCGGTCGGAACGTGCGTCAAGCGGACGGCGGAATCGGTCTTGTTAATGTGCTGACCACCCGCGCCAGACGCCCGATAAGTGTCGGTGCGAACGTCCGCCGGATTGATTTCGATTTCGAAACTGTCATCCACTTCAGGATAGACAAACACCGAGCAGAAAGAGGTGTGGCGGCGAGCATTGGAGTCGAACGGCGACACGCGAACCAATCGGTGCACGCCAGTTTCAGTGCGCAGAAAACCGAACGCGTAATCGCCCGTCAACTTGATAGTGGCACTGGTAATGCCGGCCACTTCACCTTCAGACACTTCCATGACTTCAACATTGAAGCCCTTGCGCTCACCATACCGCACGTACATCCGCAGCAGCATGGATGCCCAGTCTTGCGCCTCTGTCCCGCCTGCACCGGACTGGATATCAACAAAGCACGGCTGCGGGTCCATCGGGTTGGAGAACATCCGGCGGAATTCGAGCGTCGCGATTTCCGCCTCCAGCTCAGCCACGTCGTCAGACACGGCATTGATGGTGTCCCAGTCTTCTTCGCCCCGGCCCATGTCAAATAATTCTTTGGCGTCGGCTACGCCGTTGACCACTTTATCCAGCACCAGTACGACGGCTTCCAGCGCCTTGCGCTCGCGGCCGATTTCCTGGGCTTTCTTGGGATCGTTCCAGATTTCTGGCGACTCAGACAGGCGCACCACTTCTTCCAGCCGGTCCACTTTGGACGGGTAGTCGAGGTAACGTTTGAGTTCGTTGGCGCGTTCACCCAGATTGGTGAAGCGATTTTCGATCTGGTTAAGCTGTTCGGCTTCCATGCTCGATCAATTCATTCGGTTCGGGAAACCTGACATTCTAGCAGGGATGCACCCCAAATCAGACGCACTAGACGTGAAAAATAAAAAAATCCGGCAGCGAACCACCGGATCAAAAGGGTGTGGGCCACCCGTAAGCCACATGCCGAGCACCGAAATCCGGTGCTCGCGACTGGCAAAAGCGTCATTCATCCATCAATCGGTGACGGGCTTCTCGCAGTGCCGCCGAAATCATCGCCAGATCAGTTGTGCTTGCCTTCAACTCTTGCAGCATGCGCTGCCAGGCCAGCACGGCGCCGTCATGCGCAGCTTGCCAGGCCTGCAGTCGATCCTCGACCATCCCGCCATCCCCTAGCCATGCCTGATCAACCAGTCTGGCATGAAGTCGCTGCAGGTCATCCCGCGCAGCCAGCCGGGCCAAGGCTTGCCATCGGTTTTCACGTGGCAGCCCTTCAATGGCTGCAGTCATCCAGTCAAAGCCCAGCAAAGCGTCCAGCTGCAAATACAATTGCAAACGTTCAGTCAATGCGCCACGCAATCCATCGTCACGCCCCAACTCCAGCAATGGACCGGCATACTCTACGGCCAGCACGCGCGCAGCCAGGTCAAGCGGTACACCTTGCGCCACCCAATCATCACGCCGGGCGTGCGCCCGCTCCGGGTTGGCCAGCCACTGCGTGAGTCCCGCTAGCGCATTGCGTACGGCATCAGCAAAAGCCGGATCTTCTGCAACCTCAGGCGCTTGCAGTACCCAGCGTGTCGCTCGCTCGGTCTGGCGTCGCACAATTTGCAGCAAGGCATATTGCGTCACGGCAGAAACCGAACCCGGCAGTGCTTCAGCAGCTAGCGCGAGGCACTCACTACCCAGCAAGGACTCTGTCACGGCCAACGCCTTGATGACCTGAGCCGGATGACGTTCTGCCTCTTCGCTCAAACGAAACGCAAAGGTAATGCCCTGGCGATTCACTGCATGATTGGTCAGCACAGTGGCGACAATTTCGCGACGCAACGGATGATCAGCGAGACGACTACCAAAGCGCTCGACCAGCAACCCCGGGAAATACTCTCTCAGCAACCCGTCCCACTGCGCGTCGTCTGGCAATTCACTGTTGAGCAAATCTTCGCTCAGCACCATCTTGGCATAAGCCAGCAACACCGCCAGCTCTGGCCCGGTCAAACCACCGCCAGCCTGCTGTCGATCGAGACACTGACTGTCGGTGGGCAGGTACTCCAGCCGGCGCGAGAGCTTGCCACGCCCCTCCAGTTGCTGCATGAAGCGCTGGTGTACCGTCAGCAACGACGCAGCCTGCTCAGCCTCCAGCGACAATGCCAGTGTTTGCAACTCATTGTCGCGCAACACCAATTGGCCGACGTCGTCCGTCATCTCAGCCAGCAGGGCGTTGCGCTGCTTGAGCGTCAGATCGCCCGCACTCATGATCCGGCCCAGCAAGATCTTGATGTTGACCTCGTGATCGGAACAATCCACGCCAGCCGAATTATCAATGGCATCGGTAAATACGCGGCCGCCAGCCAACGCATACTCAATCCGGCCCAACTGGGTCATACCCAGGTTGCCGCCCTCACCGAACACTTTGCAGCGCAGGTCACGACCATCCACCCGCAAGATGTCATTGCCACGATCATTTGCCTCCGCCTGCGATTGCGTCGACGCCTTCACATACGTGCCAATGCCACCGTTGTAAATCAGGTCAACCGGGGCACGCAGGAGCATATGAATGAGCGCAGTGGGCTCGAGTGCAGATACATCCACCTGCAACAGATTTTTGATCTGGGCGGAGAGCGGAATACTCTTGGCAGAGCGTGACCAGACGCCACCACCTTCTGAAATCAGACTCGCATCGTAATCCGCCCAGGATGAGCGGGGCAGGCCGTAAAGCCGCTCACGCTCTTTGAAAGAGGCTTCCGGGTCCGGTTCGGGATCGATAAAAATGTGGCGATGATCAAACGCCGCCACGAGCCGCGTCGCCCGTGATCGCAACATGCCGTTACCGAACACATCCCCCGACATATCGCCAATGCCGATGACCGTAAACGGATGCGTTGCCACGTCGATACCCAGCTCGCGGAAGTGACGCACAACAGAAACCCATGCACCTCTTGCGGTAATGCCCATCTTTTTGTGGTCATAACCCACAGAGCCACCACTGGCAAAAGCATCATCCAGCCAGAAGCCATATTCCTGCGCCAGCCCGTTGGCCACGTCAGAGAACGTCGCAGTCCCCTTGTCTGCGGCGACCACCAGATAAGGATCATCCTCATCCCGACGGTGTGTGTGCGTTGGCGGTACCACTTTGCCATCGACCAGGTTGTCGGTCAGATCCAGCAATCCGCGAATAAAGCCCTTGTAGCATTCAACGCCACGCGCCAGCCACGCCTCACGATCTGTCGGCGGGTTTTTGACGATAAAACCACCCTTGGAGCCCACAGGCACAATCACCGTATTCTTGACCATCTGCGCCTTGACCAGTCCCAGCACCTCAGTCCGGAAATCATCTCGCCGATCAGACCAGCGCAGCCCGCCGCGCGCCACCTTGCCGCCACGCAGATGCACACCTTCTACTTCTGTGGAGTAAACAAAAATCTCGAACAACGGCGCTGGCTGCGGCATGCCCGGCACGCGCGCAGAAGCGATTTTCAGTGAAAGATGGCCGCGGGGCGAACCGTCTGCGGTTGACTGGAAGTGACTGGTGCGCACCGTCGCTTCGATCGCGCCCCGGAAAGCACCAAGTGCTTTTTCATCATCAGCTACGGGCAGGGCGCTGATGGTGCTCGCCAATCGCTCACTGAGCGCATCAGCGGCGACATCATCAAGCGCCGATGGGTCGTGTCGAAGGTAAAACAGCCGTACGAGATCGCGCGCAATAGCGTTGTGGGCCAGCAGGCAATCTGCAAGTGTATCGACGGCGTTGCGCAAATTCAGTTGCTTGAGCCAGCGGGCGTAGGCACGCAGTACCAGCACTTCTCGCCATGCCAGCCCGGCATGCAGCACAAGGCGGTTAAAGCTGTCGTTCTCACTGCGGTTGTTGAATACGGCGCGGAAGGCGTCCAGAAAACGCTGGCGTGCGGTTGCATCCTCAAGGGCGCCGGCAACCGGCAACTGAATGCCAATATCAATAATCCAGCGCGCCCCATCGTCCAGTTGCAAAATATACGGGCGTTCATCCAGTACGCGCACAGCCAGGTTTTCCAGCAGCGGAATGTAATCCGAGATGGCGATATCCTTGCCGTGAAACAGCTTGATGCGCCAGAGCCGGGTGTCGGTATGGCTCGCTGGCGTCAGTGTTGCAGCGAGCGGATTGAGTTCTGATATCTCTTCCAGCGCATCAATGTCATACACAGCAACCCGGGCGCCAAAGTCACTGGTGTAAGCCGGCGGGAAAGCCCGCTGATAGCGCTGATAGCGGGCAGCCCCCAACTCCTCTCCACCATGCTGCAGCAAGCTGCTACGCAACTCATCCTGCCAGCGCTGCGCGATCTGGGCGATTTCCGCCTCGATTTCATGTGCGCTATAAACCGGGCAAATGCCGTGCGGCAACCGCACAATAAAGTGAATGCGCGCCAGCGGCGAGTCGGATAGCCAGACATTAAAATCGCAACTCTCGCCACCCATACGCTCCAGCAACAACTGCTGGATGCGCGTGCGCACTTCAGTGGTGTAGTTGTCCCGCGGCACGTAAAACATGACCGAAACATACCGACGATAAATGTCATCACGGAACAATACCCGCACGCGATTGCGCTCATGCAGGCCAACAACGGCAGAAACAATCCGCGTCAGATCATCCACGCCGGTTTCCATCAATTCATCGCGCGGCCAGGTATCCAGCACATTGAGCATGGCCTTGCCACGATGACCGGACAAATCGACACCGCTTCGTTGCAGTACTGCTTCGATTTTCCGGCGGGCCACGGGCACTTCACGCGGCGGTTGTGTGTACGCACTGGCCGTGTACAGCCCCAGCAGGCGCAACTCGCCAAGAACCTTGCCAGCGGCATCAACACGCTTGACGATCACCACATCCAGGTAGGCCGGACGGTGGATGGTCGATCGTGAGTCAGACTTGGTCAGAATCAACAGCGTCTGCGGGTTGTAGGCGAGGGCGCGCAATTCTGGTGCCAACTGGGCAAACGCGTGAGAGGGCGCCGAGACATTGCCATTGCGCAACAAACCGAACCCGGAATGGGGCTCGCTCATCAGCGCCTCGCCGTCGGCACTGAGTTGATAGTCTCGCGTACCCAGGATGACGAAATGATCATCCAGCAACCACGCAAGAAAGGCTTGCGTCTCGTGGCGCTCTTCTGCATCAACGGACGGCGGATTGACCGCAAGATCATCACGGCACGCCGCGATGCGCGCCTTCATCCGGGGCCAGTCTGCAATCACAGACGCAAGTGTCGTCAACACTTCTTCAATACTGGCCTGCAGGGCACGCAATGCGGCCGGATCGGTCTCTCGATCGATTTCAAAGTGCATCCAGGATTCGGCCGTACCCTCTGCACTCAGGCCAGTCAGCTCGCCTTGCGCATCACGCATCACATGCAAAACCGGGTGCAGTACCAGGTGCACCGTATAGCCCGCCCGGGCCAGCGCCATACTGACGGTATCCACGAGGAAGGGCAGGTTGGGGACGACCAGTTCAATAACTGTGTGTGACGACTGCCAACCGTGCTCTGGTGGCGTGGGATTGTAGATGCGCAGAAGTGGCTGTTCGGGCAACCGGACCTGGCCCAGTCGCTGATGCGCCTGAGCGGCACCCAGCCAGTCTTCGGCCAGATGGGTAGAGAAGTCTTCTTCTGGCAGGTCGGCACACCAGGCCTGCAGGAAAGCCCTGAGACCGCTGTCATTACCGGCCATCAAGAGTACACTTTCGAGAATGCCGGTGGCATGCGTCGGACGGGTTTTGTTTTGAATCATTGCAGCCATCCTTGATCAAAAGCAGGACTGTCATCGAATCGGTACCTGCGGCTGGATAACCGCCACAGATCTGTAGCGACTGTATACGTGGCGTAAAACAGCCGCCAACGGGGTTTCCCGCATTGGGAATAGTCCTGATTCGACAGGGATTCAAGGCTGCGTGATAGTGGCCGACCCGCGCACAACCAACTGGCAGTGAGTTTGTTTCCATCCGTTCTCATAATCGACAGGTGTTCCTTACGAGGCGCTGAGCGGTCGAACGGATATATATAACAATGCGCTAATATGCCTACCATTGCCTGAAACTGTCATTGGAGTGCCTGATGAATTCCGCCCAAGAGGTCCGGGGTAGCCCGACGCCAAACGACACGCTGGTTGCGTGCCGCGACATGGCGCTCAAGCTGCTCACGCAGTCCATGGAGGGGTTCTTTACCCAGTTGGAAGAGACCTTCTTCACGCTGGCTGAAAACACGCACGACAACAAGCTGCGTGATTCGTATTTTGCCGCCCGTTACGAGCTGCAATCGAAACGCACAACCATCCTGACAGCGTTCCGCCAACAGTTTCTGGAAACCTTCGCTCAACGCCTCGAAGGCAAAACCAATAACGGCACCTTTTTCAAGGTCACCCAGTCGCTGGGCGAACTGTCTTTGGTCGCCAATGACGATTACGAAGAAAGCCTGACCGCCAGCGGCGTCGCCAATGCACTGAAAAACTCAGGCGGCGACACACTGCAACAACTGGAACAGCGCCTGGCCCGCCTGATGCCACTGTCGGAAGATGCCGCCGCATCCAACCCGCTCAGCCCCGATGTCATCTGCGAAGCAGTAATGGCTGCATGTCGTGTATTTGAAAGTGGCATTGGCGCACGTCTGGCTGCCATGAAGGCTTTCGAAACCAATCTGTCCGGCCAGATTTCCAAGGTCTACACCGACCTCAACCAGTTTCTGATTCAGCGCAACGTACACCCAGCCCCCTTGCGTGGCGGACAAAGCCGTGCGCCGTCTCGCGCGCCCTATATGGGCGATCGCCAACCCGATGCAGCCGGCGGCGCCCCACAAGGCGGATTTGACCAGGGGCAGTATCAAGGCGGCTACGGCAACCAACCGCAATACGGCGGTTACAGCCAGCCCATGCAGAACTATGCCGTAACCCCGGAACTGGTTGCGCACTTGCACCAACTGGCCGCCGGCAATATGCAACCGCAAGCGCAAAGCTCGTTGCGCCCGGAGTGGTTCGGCTTTCTGAATAATCTGCAGCGTGATCCACCCAATGGCGGCCTGACCGCGAATGGGCAACCGGAAAACCTGCTGAGCGTATTACGCACCACACGCTGGGTAAATGAACTCAACCGCGTTGACACCATGACGTTTGATCTGGTGTCCATGCTGTTCGATCGCCTGTTTGCCGATCAACGCCTGCCCAATGCTGCGAAGGGTCTGCTGGCCCGCTTGCAGATTCCGGTATTGAAAGTATCGATGCTGGATGGCAGCTTTTTTGCCCGCAAAGCACATCCGGCCCGTCAGCTAATTGACTTGCTGGAAGAAGCCTTCCTGGATTACGACGGCGAACCGGACGACACCGATCCGAAATTCGCCAAGTTCAGTGGCGTTGTCGCGTGGATTGCCGACCACTTTGAAGATGAAGTCGGCGTATTTGACACCGCACTGGCCGACATCAAACGCTTCCTGGCCGAAGAAGCCGCCGCACTGGAGCAAAAAGCCAGTGCAGCCGCTGACGATCTATTGCAAACCGAAGTCGCTGAAATTGCCAGCGCTACGGCGACGACGCTGGTACAGAGCCGTCTGGCCCGGGCCGGCGAGGTGCCGCCTCTGGTTGCAGACTTCCTGACGCAATGGTGGGCACCCGCCATGGCCAAATCCTGGGGGCCGAACGGCGAAGCCGACCCGGTCTTTGCCCAGCGCCAGAAAGCACTGGACGACCTCTTGTGGAGCTTGCAAGCCAAGCGTGGCCCGGAAGAACGCCTGCAACTGGTTAACTTGCTACCAGGCATGCTCAAAGTGCTTGAGCAAGGCGTGACCGACGTCGGCATGGATCAAACTTCTTCACGCGCGTTTTTCTCCGAACTGGTGAATTGCCACGCTTCTGCCATTCGCACCGGCTTGCGTCAGTCCGCCATGGAGCCGGTTGCGGCACCTGTACTACCACCGCCGTCAGCACCACAGGGCGTGGGCGCCAGCGTGACCATGCACGCCATGCCGCAGGCCATCGAAACCGCCCCGGCTGTTCATATCGAGCCGGCGATTTCGTTCGCTGCAGCAGTGGCCGAAGCAGCCGCGCCAGCCACGGACGACAATAATTCCCTGCCCAAGCGGGGAGAGTGGCTGTCATGGACAACGGATGACGGCGAAGAGCGCCGGCTGCGTCTATCCTGGGTTAGCCCGCTGGGAACACGTTATTTGTTCACCAATCGCACAGGCGAAAATGGCCTGACCCTGACCCGCAGCGACCTGGAAATGCATCTCGCCAGTGGCCGTTTGCAACGTTTGCAACGCGATGGCTCCGCCACCGAACGGGCACTTAACCAGCTCAAGGAACAACTGGTCGCGTAAGTCAGCGAGCACCCTGATAAAAGCCCGGCCATGCCGGGCTTTTTGTTGGGCGGCATCTGGTAAAATGCGCCGATGATCCGACTCAAATCCCTGACACTGCGGCGCGGCACCAAGGTTCTGCTTGATCGCGCCGAGCTAACTCTTTATCCCGGCAGCAAAGTGGGTGTTGTAGGCGCCAATGGCGCTGGCAAATCCAGCTTCTTCAGCCTGCTGCGCGGCGAGTTGCATCCTGACTCTGGCGATCTGGAACTCCCGCCACGCCTGACCATCGGCCACGTTGCACAAGAAACGCCGGCTCTGGCGTGCAGCGCACTGGACTACGTTCTGGATGGCGACACAGAACTACGCGACATCCAGCGCGAACTCGCGGCGCATGAAGGCGACGGTCTGCAGCATGGCGAACTTCTCGCACGCCTTGACGCCGTTGACGGCTACACCGCACAAGCGCGCGCAGCCCGCCTGCTATCCGGCCTCGGCTTCTCGCAAGACGAGATGAGCCGGCCAGTCTCGGATTTCTCCGGCGGCTGGCGCATGCGCCTGAACCTGGCCCAGGCATTGATGTGCCGTTCCGACATCCTGCTACTGGACGAACCCACCAACCACCTGGATCTGGAAACCGTGGTCTGGCTGGAGAACTGGCTACGCAGCTATCAGGGTCTGCTGTTGATCATCTCGCACGACCGGGACTTCCTGGATTCCACCATCAATGCCATCCTGCATGTGGGTGACGCAGCGCTGACGCTGTACACCGGTAATTACGAAGATTTCGAGAATCAGCGCGCACAAAAACTGGCACAACAACAACAAGCGTTCGACAAGCAACAGCGCGAGATCGCGCACCTGCAAAAGTTTGTTGACCGCTTCAAAGCCAAAGCTTCCAAAGCCCGCCAGGCGCAAAGTCGCGTCAAAGCACTGGAACGCATGGAGCGCATCGCCGCCGCACACGTCGATTCACCGTTCACTTTCACGTTCCGGGAACCGGAATCCAGCCCGAACCCTCTGGTGCGACTGGAAAACGTCAATGCCGGTTATGCCGTGGAGTCACCGATTCTGCGCAACCTGAATCTGAGCCTGCAGAACACCGCACGATTGGGTTTGCTAGGCGTGAATGGCGCAGGCAAATCGACCCTGATCAAGACATTGGCAGCGGAACAAGAACTGCTCGACGGCAAGCGCATTGAAGGAAAGGGCCTGAAGATCGGCTATTTTGCGCAGCACCAGGTTGACGCGCTCCGCCTGGATGAATCCCCGCTGTGGCACATGCAAAAACTTGATCCGGATACCCGTGAACAAGAATTGCGCAACTTCCTGGGTGGCTTTGACTTCCGGGGCAACATGGCCTCCGATCCGGTCGGGCCATTTTCTGGCGGCGAAAAAGCACGCCTGGCGCTGGCACTCCTGATCTGGCAACGCCCCAATCTCTTGCTGCTGGACGAGCCGACCAACCACCTGGACATTGAAATGCGCCAGGCGCTGACGCAGGCGCTGCAAGACTTTGAGGGTGCAATCATCGTGGTTTCTCACGATCGCCACTTGTTGCGTGCCACCGTCGATGATTTCTGGCTTATCGAAAGCGGCACCGTACGCGCGTTCGATGGCGACCTTGACGACTACACGCGTTACAGCCAGGAAGTGCGCGCCAGCCAGCAAACGCTCAGCGAGACGCAGTCTGCCAGCACAGACGGTGAAATCAAGGTGGATCGCAAGGCGCAAAAACGTGCCGAAGCAGAAAACCGCCAGCGGCTTGCTGTGCTCCGAAAACCGTTGGAGCAACAGCTGGCCAGGATCGAAAAGCAGATGGGTACGTTAACTGCGGAGAACGAAGAGTTGACCGCAAAACTGGCCGACGAAGCCATTTACGACCCGGCCAGCAAAGACGCCCTGCAAACCGCGCTAAGGCGCAAGGCAGAAGTCGACGCCCAGCTTGAAGAGGTGGAAATGAACTGGCTGGACATCTCGGGAAAACTTGAAGAAATCACTATTGATTAGCAGCACAAATCATTGTTTTAAATGCACTTTTAAATGAAAAATGGCGACCCTTCAAGGGTCGCCGTTTTCACATTTGGTTGCATGATTGTGACATCGCTTACTGTATTGCCATCAACGCAGCCCTCATTCTGGCCGTTAATCAAGTATGCACGCCCGCAAAAAGAGGACTGCCAAAATGATCCGATCTCACTTGTTGTGCAGCCTGGCACTCATCGCAAGCCTGCTTGTCGGCCAAGCCCTGGCAGATGATGCGCCTACTGAAGTTGCCCGACTCAACGACGCAGAAGGCAACGTAACCTTTGCGCCCGCTGGCAGCAATGACTGGGCATATGCCCCCATCAATCGCCCAATGACCACTGGTGACCAGCTCTGGGTTGATCGTGGTGGCCGGGCCGAATTACACGCGGGCTCAACCGCTTTGCGTCTTGGCGACCAGACCAGCATGTCTTTTCTGGCACTGGACGACAACAACACCCAATTAAAGGTTACCCAAGGCACGCTTGGTCTGCGGGTACGTTCCCTCTACAGCGGGCAGCGCATTGAAGTCGACACCCCAAATCTGGCCTTCACCATCAACACACCTGGCGACTACCGTCTGGACATCAACCCCAACGACAACACCACCAGGGTCACTGTGCGGCAGGGCAATGGCACCGCGCTGGGCAGTAATGGCAACAGTTTCAACCTGCATGACGGGGACCAGGTGAGCTGGGGTGGCACTGAACTGCAAGAGTTGTCTGCCACGGTCAATCCACCCCACGATCAGTTCGATCAGTGGGCACAGGGGCGCGACCGCCATGAAGACACCTCAATCAGCGCACGCTATGTGCCACGCGAAGTAACTGGCTACGAAAGTCTGGACGACAACGGCACTTGGCAAACTGTTGCCGACTACGGGCCGGTTTGGGTGCCGCGCACAACCATCGTCGGCTGGGCGCCATATCGCTTCGGCCATTGGGTATGGATTGCACCGTGGGGCTGGACATGGGTGGATGACGCACCGTGGGGGTTTGCACCATTCCACTATGGGCGCTGGGCCTATCTGGGCAGTAGTTGGTGCTGGGTTCCGGGCCGTCCAGTACCGCGTCCGGTCTATGCACCCGCCCTGGTCGCATTTGCCGGTGGCATTAACGCCTCGGTTCATATCACCATTGGTGGAGGGCCCGGCGTCGCCTGGCTACCGCTAGGCCCTGGCGAGGCATACCACCCAGCCTATGTCAGCAGCCCGACTTACATTACCAATATCAACCGGACAACGGTCATCAATAACGTAACGGTGAACAAAACGGTATACGTCAATCAGGCCGCGCCCAACGCCATCAATGGCATGGCAGCCAATAATTTTGTCCGCGGCCAACCCGTACAGGCTGCCGTAGCCAACTTCAAACCGCAGCAATTCACTCATGCGCAGTTCAACAATGCGCCGGGTGTAGCACCCGTCGCACAGAGCGTGATCGGCAACGCCAGGCCGGCACCGTCCGTGCATGACATCAATGTCAATCGGCCAGTCATCAGTACGCGCACGCCACCACAGCCGTTTGCCTCTCGTGACGACCTGGCCAACCGCTATGCCGCGCACGCCGCCGTACCAGGTGCAGGCCCTGCGCTAGCGAGCCGTGCAAACACACCAGCAGCGCAGGTCAATATTGTGAAGGGCGGAGATGCCCGACCAACAAATACCACACCAGCCCAGCCGCAGCGTGGTCAGCCGCAAGAGCAGCGTCCGGCGCCCGCACCAATCAATAACGTGCCACACCCGCCCACCAATCTGCACGATCAACCGACCGTACAAAACCATCCAGTGGCAGCAGCGCAAGCGCACGAGCGCGGCAACCCGCTTCAACAACAAACAGAACAGTCGCGGCCGCAGGAACGCACGCAGCAACCCCAGCAGTCCCAGCAGCCACAACCCCGGCAGCAAGACGACGCGCCTCGGCCACCCCAGGCAACAACCGGGCAGCCGACAGCCCATGAGAACCGACCAACCCCGCAAACCAAACCCCAGCAAGGTCATGCCGAAGGCCACCACCAGCCCTCACAACAACATCGACCACCGCCCAAAGAAGAGACGCAACAACACAAGGACCAATGACGGTCATTCCGGCAGGACAGTTCGGCCCCTTACACGGGCCGAACCAAGCCAGACACCTGCCGCAGCAACCGCCATACCCAACCACATCAGCGCTGACACATCTTCACCAAAGACCAGCCAGGCGATCAGAGCAGTTGTTGGTGGCACCAGAAAAAACAGCCCTGACACCTGACCGGCTTCACCATGGCGCAATAGCCACAGCAAAATGCCGATCGCGCCAATCGAAACAACTAGCGACACCCAAAGAAGGGCGAAGACAAAGGCGCCATTCCAGACAATGGCACCTGGCTCCGTGAGGGCGACCGGCACAAGAATCACCAAAGACACTGCATAATGCACAAAGGAAGTCGCCGTAACATCCACGCCAGCGCAGAATCGTTTTTGATAAACCGTACCCAGACTGATGCTAAGTAGCGCCATGAGACAGAACGCCACACCAGCGACCGTAATCACGCCCTGACCCAACTTTCGCTCGACCACCAACAACACACCGGCCACACCCAGCAGCAATCCAAACCACTGACGCAGATCACGCTTTTCATTCAGCACTGCACTCGCCGCCACACCAACCACGACAGGCTGCAAGCCGGCAATCAACGCCACCATGCCCGCAGAAAGTCCATGATGCATGGCCTCGAATACCCCGGCAAAATACCCGGTTTGCACCAGCAAGCCGGCAGCGATGACGTGACGCAATACGCCACCCCGCGGCCATTGCACTCGCAGGAACGGGGCAGCCAGAGCCAGCAGTATCAGCACAAGCGCAAAACGCACCACCAGAAAATGCATGGGTGGCGCCCATGGAATACCAAAGCGCGCTCCGACAAAACCGCTACACCAGAGCAATACAAACAAGGCGGGGGCAACACGGGCGAAACGATGCGTAGTCACGGTGCAGCAAAATCAACTGGTCGAGAGGGCGTTGATCGTACCCGCTCATTGCCCCACGTGCCGTACAGTCAGCGCCCGCACAGCAAAAAAGAAACACCGGCCAATAAAAAGCCCCGGCAACCCGGGGCTTTTTTCTTGCCAACAGCAAAACAAATTATTTGGAAGCCGCCTTGGCAGAGGCTTGTGCCTTGGCAACAACCTCTTCCACAACGACGTCACGCTCATAAGCTTCCACATATGGGCGGCCATAGTAGCTATCCAGCAGCACTTGCTTGAGTTCAGAGATCAGCGGATACCGAGGATTGGCGCCGGTACACTGATCATCAAATGCTTCTTCGGCCACTTCTTCCAGCTTGGACAGGAACAAGGCCTCCGGTACACCGGCAGCTTGAATCGAAGCCGGGATACCCAATACACCCTTGAGTTCCTCGATCCAGGCGATCAGTGCCTCCACCTTTTCATCGTCGTTCTTGCCGGTAAAGCCCAGATGCTCGGCGATGTCGGCGTAACGGCACTTGGCCATCGGGCGATCATATTGACTGAACGCGGCTTGCTTGGTCGGGATATCCACCGAGTTATAACGCACCACATTAGAGATCAGCAGCGCGTTGGCCAAACCGTGGGCCAGACCAAATTCAGCACCAATCTTGTGAGCCATGGAGTGACAAACCCCCAGGAACGCGTTGGCAAAGGCAATACCGGCAATCGTCGCAGCATTGTGAACTTCTTCCCGCGCCTTCGGATCCTGTGCACCATTGGAGTACGCCGAAGGCAGATACTGCTTGAGCAGTTTCAGCGCTTGCAGACCTTGCGCATCCGAATACTCGTTTGCCATCACCGACACATACGCTTCCAGTGCGTGAGTCACGGCATCGATACCACCAAAAGCAGTCAGGCTCTTGGGCATATCCATGATCAGGTTGGCATCCACAATGGCCATATTCGGGGTGAGTTCGTAGTCGGCAATCGGGTACTTGATGCCGGTTTTCTCATCCGTCACCACAGCAAACGGCGTCACTTCAGAGCCGGTACCGGAGGTGGTCGGGATCGCTACAAGCTCGGCCTTGATCCCCATTTTCGGGAACTTGTAGATACGCTTGCGGATATCCATAAAGCGCAGCGCCAGATCCTCGAAGTGGACTTCCGGGTGCTCGTACATCACCCACATGATCTTGGCCGCATCCATCGGGCTACCACCACCCAATGCAATGATGACATCCGGCTTGAACACGTTCAGCGCATGAACACCCTTGCGGACCACTTCAAGCGTCGGGTCAGCTTCAACCTCATAAAACACTTCAACTTCCATGCCCATCTGCTTGAGTGTGCGAATGGTTTCGTCGCAATGGCCATTATTGAAGAGATACGGGCCCGTCACGATCGATGCACGCTTTTTGCCAGCGAGGTCTTCCAGCGCAAAAGGCAAGCAACCACGACGGAAATAGATGCTCTTCGGGACCTTGTGCCACAGCATGTTCTCGGCTCTCTTGGCGACGGTTTTCTTGTTGATCAAATGCTTGGGGCCGACGTTTTCAGAAATCGAGTTACCACCCCATGAACCACAACCGAGCGTCAGGGACGGCGCCAGCTTGAAGTTATACAAGTCACCGATACCGCCTTGAGACGAAGGTGTGTTGATCAAAATACGGGCGGTTTTCATCTTGTCGCCAAAGTATTTGATCCGTTCTTCCTGTAAATCCTGATCGGTATACAGGGCAGAGGTGTGTCCGATGCCGCCCAGCGCTACAAGCGCTTCGGCTTTTTCAACCGCATCGTGGAAATCTTTGGCGCGATACATAGCCAGCGTCGGCGAGAGTTTTTCGTGTGCAAAGGCCTCTTCTTCGCCCACGGACGCCACTTCACCAATCAGCACCTTGGTGTATGGCGGCACTTTGACCCCGGCCATCTCTGCAATCTTCACTGCAGACTGGCCGACGATCCCGGCATTCAGACCGCCGTCAATCAAGATGACTTTGCGGACCGCTTCGGTTTCTTTCTTGTTGAGGATATAACCGCCGGATTTGGCAAAGCGGTCACGTGCAGCATCGTAGACTTCATCCACAATGATGACGGACTGTTCAGAAGCGCAGACCACCCCGTTATCGAACGTCTTGGACATCAAAATGGAGGCCACCATCCGCTTGATGTCGGCGGTTTCATCGACCACCACTGGCGTATTGCCTGCGCCCACGCCAATAGCAGGTTTGCCGGATGAATAAGCAGCACGCACCATGCCCGGGCCACCCGTGGCCAGGATCAGGTTCACGTCTTTGTGATGCATCAGCGCGTTGGACAACTCCACGGACGGCGCATCGATCCAGCCGATAATGTCTTTCGGCGCACCAGCGGCGACCGCGGCTTCCAGCACCAGTCGGGCAGCTTCACACGTGGCTTTTTTGGCGCGCGGGTGAGGGCTGAAGATAATGCCGTTACGTGTCTTGAGGGAAATCAGCGCCTTGAAAATGGCGGTGGAGGTCGGGTTGGTGGTGGGCACAATCCCGCAGATAATGCCGATCGGCTCTGCAATGGTCATGGTGCCGTACACATCATCTACAGACAGTACGCCGCAGGTTTTTTCGTCCTTGTAAGCGTTGTAGATGTACTCGGAGGCGAAATGGTTCTTGATTACCTTGTCTTCCAGCACACCCATACCCGTTTCCGTGACGGCCATGCGGGCCAGCGGGATGCGGGCATCGGCGATCGCCAGTGCGGCACTGCGGAAGATTTCGTCTACCTGTTCTTGCGAATAGGTAGCAAACTTCTGCTGAGCTTTCTTGACCCGCGCGACCAGTGCATCAAGTTCCTGAATGTTGGTTACAGCCATTGTGAACCTCCTTGAATGAATTCCCTTTGCAGCACTTGCAGCTATGGTGCGCTTTATGCAAAAAGCATGCTGCCAACTATTTACCGGCATCCATATTGAATAGTTGCATCAGGCCTAAACAGCCAGTTCCGGGCGATAAATAGTCATTTCGGCGTATACGATATCGTCATTGCGCATCGCAAAATTTGATCTGTCTCAGTACTTGATCAACTTACGAGAAAGAACTAAATATCCACAGCGCGGTAAGACACACCTGGTCATATACTGGAAAATTTTTCAGGAAAAACACGGGTACGGCAGGTTTGCCGAAAGTCGTGCAGACAGCACGGGCAAGGCGGGAAAGAGGCGGGATTGTGGATGAGTATTGGCGCAATTTTGTAATAAAACAACGCTAAAAATGCCGTAGTCACAGCGAGTTTTGTTTCATTTTTCTCAAGCAAGGCATGTCAGGCTTGCGCAGGCAAATGAGGGAGTAGCTTGTCGAGCGTCACTGGATAGTCCCGAACCCTTACACCGCAGGCGTTGTAAACGGCATTCGCCACAGCCGCGCCAGCCCCGCAAATACCGAGTTCACCAATACCTTTGATCTTGAGCGGATTCGCCTTGTCATCCACCTCGGGCAAGAACACAACCTCCAGTGGAGGTACATCCGCATGAGCCGGGACGTGATACTGCGCCAGGTCATGATTGCTGAAAACGCCCGTCTGAAGATCTGGCGCAGCATCTTCCATCAAAGCCGCGCCAATACCGAAAGTCATGCCACCCAAGGCCTGCGAACGCGCGGTCTTTTCGTTCAGGATACGGCCCGCCGCAAATACCGACAGCATGCGCCGAACGCGAATTTCACCAGTGTCCGTATCGACGCCGACCTCAACAAAATGAGCCCCAAAGGCATGCTGGGAGAACGCCTTGCCCGTTTCTCCCGGGCCGATGTCGCCGGTCGCCTCGACACCTTCCGCCCCCGCCAACGATGCCAGACTACGGCTTTGCCCCGCGTCACTGACCATGCCATTGGCGAAAATCGCTTTGTCCGGGTCATAGCCGGCCAGGGCAATCAGCTTCTGCCGCAACGCCTCGCAGGCTTCAAATGCGGCGGAACCGCCACTTGCAGCGCCAAATGATCCACCTGAACCCGCCGCAGCAGGAAACTCCGTATCGCCCAGCAGCATCTTCACGCGATGCGGCGGAACGCCCAGCATTTCTGCCGCGATCTGGGTAAAAACGGTGTAGCTACCCGTACCAATATCGGTCATCGCCATTTTCACGGTAACCACGCCATCTGCATCGATGCGAGCAAGAGCGTGAGAAGGGCGCAAAAAATTACTACGGATTGCTGCCGCCATGCCCAGCCCGACCAGCCAACGGCCGTCCCGCACCTGACCGGGTTTGACCTTGCGCCGATCCCAGCCAAATCTGCGCGCACCCTCATCCATGCACGGAATCAGTTGTCGCACGGAATAAGGCACGTGCCGCTCAGGGTCTTGCGTCGGCTCATTGCGACGTCGCAATTCAACGGGATCAAGACCGAGTTTTTCTGCCAGTTCGTCCATGGCGCATTCCAGCGCCAGCAAACCGACCGCCTCGCCGGGCGCTCGCATGGCGGCGGCGACCGGCAAATCCAGCGTCGAGAGTCGGTGCGCGGTTTTGCGATCAGGTGCGGCATACAGTGCACGCGTTTGTGTTGCAGCAGCTTCGTAGCTATTTTCGCCTTCCGTATTGCCACTCCAGCTTTCATGCGCAATGGCCAGTAAATGGCCATGTTGATCAGCCGCCAGCCGCACCCGCTGGATCGTCGCCGAGCGGTGCGTCGTAACATGAAAAACCTGTTGTCGCGTTAGTGCCAGCTTCACGGGTCTTTGCAGGCGTCGCGCAGCGGTAGCCGCCAGAATGGCATCGGCCTGCACCTGCAACTTCGCACCAAAGCCGCCGCCGATATAACGACTTACTACTCGCACCTGGCTTGGGTCGACCAGGAAAGTGTGCGCGATGGTTGCTTGCGCCTGGGTCAGCATCTGATTGGACGTATACAGGGTGAGCTGATCACCATGCCAGACCGCCAGCGTGGCATGCGGCTCCATCATGGCGTGAGACTGATGCGGCGTGGTCCAGGTCTGATCGACCCGCACCGGCGCACCGGCAAAAGCCTGATCAAAGTCTCCCAGCGTCGAATCAGGCGGCTGCAAGCCGGGGCGGGGCATGCGTGCGGCAGGGCGGGCCGCTGCCAGATCATAGACACCGTGCACCGGCTCATAATCCACTTGCACCAGCGCAGCGCCAGCACGGGCAGCCTCGAAGCTTTCCGCTACAACCAGTGCCACTGGCTGGCCAAAATGCAGAATTTTGTCATCCACCAATTGTGGCGCGGCGCCCACCTCTTTTTTGCCTTGCTGCGGCATATCTCGCCAGGTCATCACCAGCTTCACGCCTGACAAACGTTCGGCGGCGCGGCTATCAATATTGCGGATGCGCCCCTTGCCCGTAGTAGATGTCACGACGAAACCATACAAGGGCGGGCCTGCCTCGGTGTACTCATAGGCATAAGTCGCCTGACCAGTCACCTTGAGATGACCATCAACGCGATCCAGCGGCTTGCCAATCAACCCCTGGCGGTTATCGTCAATCGGGTTGCGGCCGGCAGGACTGGACATTTGCATGATGGGCTCCCGACTCAGACCTGGGTCAATACCGCATGCAACGTGCGGCGTGCGAGATCAATCTTGAAATCATTGCCGCCGTGGCCTTGCGCACCGGCAAGCAGCGCATCTGCAGCCTGATGGATATCGCCGCCTGACAGCGCTTGTTCGGCCGCTGCGACGCGCCATGGCTTGGGCGCAACCCCGCCCAATGCAAACTTCGCCGAAGCAATCTGGCCGTTCTGTTTATCGACAATTGCGGCGACTGCCACCAGCGCAAACGCATAAGACGCACGATCACGCACTTTGCGATAGATCTGCACGCCTTTCACGGGTGGCGGCAGCACCACACTGGTGATCAATTCGCCGGGCACCAGATTATGGTCCTGCTGCGGAGTATTACCTGGCAGGCGATGAAAGTCCGCAATCGGGATCACCCGACGCTGGCCATCGGCATTGATCGTTTCGACTTGCGCGTCCAGCACACGCATGGCGACAGCCATATCCGAGGGATGCACGGCAATACATTGCTCGCTACCGCCCAGTACGGCATTCATCCGGTTTTGGCCATTCAGGGCGGCACAGCCGGAGCCTGGCTCGCGTTTGTTACAGGGCAAGCCAGGCGTATAGAAGTAATTGCAGCGCGTACGTTGCAACAGATTGCCACCGGTCGTGGCCATATTGCGCAGTTGCCCGGACGCCCCGGCCAGCAGCGCCCGGCTGAGTACCGCGTAATCACGCCGGATCCGCATATCGGCAGCCAGATCACTGTTACGCACCATGGCGCCAATGCGCACACCACCTTCCTGCGTCGCTTCAATCTGGTTTAGCGGCAAGCGGGACACATCAACGAGATGCACCGGCTTTTCGATCTGCAATTTCATCAGATCAAGCAAGTTGGTGCCGCCCGCAATAAAGCGGGCACCTGGTTGCGCTGCAGCGCGGGCAGCAGCAGCGGGGTCGGCAGCGCGCTCATAGGTAAAGGGGGTCATCCAGCGCCTCCTGCCACTTCCTGAATCGCCGCAACAATATTTGGATAGGCTGAGCAGCGGCAGATATTGCCACTCATGCGTTCGCGCACTTCGGCATCGCTCAAGACCGTACCCGCAACGAGATCCGCAGAGACGTGGCTTGGCATGCCGGCGCGCACCTCAGCCAGCATGCCCACTGCCGAGCAAATCTGACCACAGGTGCAATAACCACACTGAAAGCCATCATGCCTGATAAAAGCCGCTTGCAACGGATGCAATTGCCCGCCGTGCGCCAATCCTTCAATCGTGGTGATTTCATCACCGTCATGCATGATGGCCAATGCCAGACAACTATTGATACGCCGTCCGTTCACCAGCACTGTACAGGCGCCACACTGGCCGTGGTCACACCCTTTTTTTGTGCCAGTCAAATGCAGATGCTCTCGCAACAAATCCAGCAGTGTAGTGCGGGTATCGACGGTGGCATCCATACGATGCCCGTTGATGACAAAACGGGCAGGGCGCGTTGGGGGCGGGGCGATCGGCACGCGCTGGTCGGCTGCCAACGCATTCACGGAGACCGGAACACCCAGGGACGCCAGCGCCGCACTGGCTTTGAGTAGATTGCGGCGAACCGGATCAGCCGGACGATCTGGCTGGTTCATCTCCGCGCCCCGGACCATGAGCTGACCCGTGCATCGTCACGCCAGCGCGACGCATTGGCGGGAATGCGCGTCCGGTCCATGCGTGCCAGATCGTCTCGTGTGTCGATATCCAGATGCACGCCAGGGTCGGTTACTGGCAAGAACTGAGCGGCTGCGGCATCACGCTCGATAATGAACCGGGCACCGGCATCACCCTGCAAGACACTCAACTGATTGAAGTAGTGCCCCGCGAACCCGACCGGATGACCACACTGACCGTTAAAAGTCGGCACCACCAACGCACTACCAGCAGCCAGCCGCCGCACGACTTGCCGTATCGTCCCGGGTTGAATAAACGGCATATCGGCGAGCGCCACCACCCAGCCTGCAGCATGTGACGTTTGCTGGACGGCATGCGCCAGACTATCGCCCATACCTGTTTCATCATCACCATAGACCAGCACATGCATGCCAGCCGCTTCCAGTAGATATCGCAGCAAGGCATGGCGGGGCGATACGACGGCCACTGAATACGGCACAGCGTCGATCAGATTGACCGCGCTACGCACCCCAAGCCGACTACCGTCTCCCAGCGGGTGCAACAATTTGGGCGACCCGAACCGACTCGCGCGGCCCGCTGCGAGCAGCACCCCGACCAGACCATGTTGATTGGCAGGCTGGTGGGCCGCGTCTTCATGATGCTCTAGATGTTTCATAATGGAGTTTCCACGACAGCGTCGCGATGAATGGCACCCTCACGGGCATGCAATTTACCGCCCGCATAGCCACCGAGCGCGGCTTTGATTTCGGCCAGAATGGCCAGTGCAACTTCCTGCGGATTTTCTGCCCCGATATCCAGGCCGACCGGATAATGCAATACACCTGCATCGACCAGTTTCTCTGCCTTGCCCCGTGCCCCGATCTCTTCCAGCAGCCGTTCTGTCCTTGCGCGCGGGCCAAGCTGACCCAGATAGCACGGAGGCACCTCAAGAAGCTGCTCCAGGATGCGCCGATCTTGCTCGTAACTATGGGTCATGATGACGGCAACACTGCCGGGCGTGATACCGGCCGAGGCAATCACATCATCCAGATCGAGGACATTCACCTGATCCACACGGGCAAACCGGCTGCGGCGAGCAAAATGGCTGCGGCCATCCGTCACGACAGTCACCCAACCCAGATCGGTCGCCATGTGCGCCAGCGGCACAGCATCATGCCCGGCACCAAAGATCACCAGATGCGGCGGAGGGGCCAACACCTCCAGAAAAAACTCGACTTCGCCGCCATTGACCAGATAACTACTCAGGCGAGACGCATTTTCATCCAGCGCCGCTTGCAAATCCGTGAAGACGCGCTCTTGCAGATTGCTATCGCCCAGATCGCCAGAACGGATCCCGTCCGGCGCGATAAACAGGCGCTGCCCCACATCCAGAAAGCTCACACCACTGCGGCCAATCACCACCGCACAAACAGCTGACTGTCGTTGCATGGCGATGGACTGCAGCCATTGCCACTGTGGTGAGCGTTCGCTGAGGTGTTCCAGCAAAACGTAAACGGCCCCGTTACAGCCCAAACCGAAGGCCCATTCGGCCTCAGCGCCGGCACTCGTGTCATAGCGGCACACCACAGGTGCGCCACCGGAAGTTAGCCACCAGGCCTTGCGGACAATCTCGGCCTCCAGACAGCCACCACTGACGGTGCCGGCATGCTGACCATCGGCACATACCAGCATGCGCGCACCCGGCCGGCGATAGGCAGAGTTTTCTACCTTCACCACTGTCGCCAACACCACGTCTTCACCCCGCGCAAAGGCTGCGCCAATGGTTTCGACCATCTCTGGAACCGTGTTCACAATGACCTCCGCACGCCAGCCCGTATGACACTCTGAACCACGCGCCCCCTTGCGGCCGTCAGTCCTGTCCCGCACTTCTTGCAGGATTTGTCTGACATGTTTGCCAGCATCCGCTGTAGGCCCTGGCGCACAGCAAAACCGAGGCCAAACCGACAGAAGTTATTGGTCGACACGCTCAGACTGGTTGCATGTCCACGCCGCCTGCAGGTCGGAGCCATCATGCATTTTCGTCGCCGGTTTTCGCGCTCGTACCTCCTGGCCTTGCTATGCCTTGCCCTGGGAACACCATTGATACTCTTGACTGCCCCGGCCATGAGCCAGACCAGCGAAGGCAGCGCGGCGAGCAGTGCCGCAGAACACATACCACTGCGACCCGCTGACGCCACGTTTGTCGATAGCGCCGCGCGTGCCAATCTGGCCGAAATCAGGCTCGGGCAACTCATGCTGCAGCGAAGCACAGTGCCCGAGGTGAAATTTTTTGCGCAGCGCATGGTGCAAGAGCACCAGACCAATCTGGATGGACTGAATCAACTGGCTGCCCAAAAGGGTTTCCGCCTACCCGATGATCTGACCGTGGCCGACAAAGAGCTATACGATCGCCTTAGCAAATTGCAGCCCCCACAACTTGAGCATGACTACCTTGGCATTGCCGGCCTGAAGGGGCATCTGGATGCCCAAAAGCTGTTCCAGACGTATTTGAAAGAAGGCAAAGACAAGGATTTGATCAGCTACGCACAGATGACCCTTCCCACAGTAAACGACCACCTGGATATGGCGCGACATTTGCTGGCCAACTCAAAGAGCGAATAACACGCACCGGGATTGCGCTCGTCGGATGGGGAAGACCACCACACGGGTCTCTGAATGATTTCTGATACCATACAGAACGATCGTTCTCATTTACGCTACAACCCACCATCACCCGCCTGTAATGAATGCTGTCATGCCCGCCAGCCGCACACTGGCCGATCCGTTTTATTACCTGAACAATTTCCGGCTGGTGCTGGACTGGGTGGGTGCGCGCTATGACGATCTGTTAAATGATGACGAGCGCACCTTCCTGCGCGGCTTTGCCGCACTGCCTGAAGCTGCACAGGCACTCTTGGTACGCATGGTCATGCGTAAGGGCGTGTTGTTTCGTGCAAGCAAACTTGATTACGCCGAGATTGGTGACACGCGTGACGCGGTTGCACCATTGCTGACTCAAGGCTGGATTACAGCCACGCCCAGGTTTTCAGTCGACCAGTTGTTTGCACTGTTCAACAAGACTGATCTCATCGCACTGACATCCGCTGCACCGCCTGAAATCACCCGCAAACCCGAGCTACTGGCATGGGCTCAAACCCGATACACGCAAGCCTGCTCGTTGCATGAATGGTTACCTGATAGCACCGATACGGTTTACGGGCTTGAAGTCGATGCACTGGCCGAGCGATTGCGTTTGATGTTCTTTGGCAACCTTAGCCAGGATTGGTCCGAATTCGTCCTGACCAATCTAGGCATTTATACCTTCGAACAAGTTGCATTCAGTACCGGCAGCCGGGCGTTTCAGCAACGGGCAGACATCGACACCTATTTGCATCTGGCCCAATGCCGCGATGCGCTGGAACAAGGCACAGCACCACAAGACGTACTGAACAACCTGCCTGGCGTGCGGGAAGACAACCCCTGGCTGGCGCGTCGCCATGCACGGCTCGTATTCCAGATTGCCCAGCAACTGGAACGTTCGGGCCATCTAAAAGAGGCCATACCCCTTTACGCCAGTTGCAGCGCACCAGGTGCACGCCAGCGGCACATCCGGACACTGGAAAAGCTAACGCAAACAGCCGAGGCCTACGCACTGGCACAACTTGCGGAGCAGCATCCGGAAAGCGAAGCGGAATGGCAGCAGATTCAACGCATGTTGCCGCGCTTGCGTCGCGCCCTGGGTCTACCCAAAACCCCGGCCAGTAAAACGGCGCCAACGGAAGAGTGGCATTTGTGCCTGACACAAAGCGCCAGCAGTGTTGAATTGATCACCCGGGACCATCTCTCGACGAATGACGGGCCCGTTGCCTACGTCGAAAACACGCTCTTCAACGCCTTGTTTGGCTTGTTGTGCTGGCCCGCTATTTTCAGTCCGGTGCCCGGTGCGTTTTTTCACCCGTTCCATCACAGCCCGGCTGATCTTGCCAGCGCCGATTTCCAGTCCCGCCGGCAGTCGTCTTTTGACGCGTGCCTGGGCGAAATCGCCAGCGGCACATACCGTCAGACGATCCTGGCGCGCTTTACCGAGAAACAAGGCATCCAGTGCAGTTTCGTAAACTGGGCGACCATCAGCGAACCATTACTGCAACTGGCCTTGCATTGCATTCCAGGAGGGCATCTCACCGCGATCTTTCAACGTCTTCTGGCAGACATCATGACTCACCGTGCGGGGCTGCCGGACCTGATCCGCTTCTGGCCTGCCGAGCAACGCTACCAGCTCATTGAAGTCAAAGGCCCAGGTGATCGCCTGCAAGACAACCAGCTGCGCTGGATGGCTTACTTTGCCGAACACGACATCCCCGTTGCGGTGTGTTACGTCACCTGGTCTGAAACGGCATGAAATACAGCGTGGCGGTACGTGAACTGTGTGAGTTTGTCGCCAAGCGTGGCGATCTGGACTTGCGTTTTACCCCGGCCCCCTCAGCCCAGGAAGGCATTGCCGGTCACCAGACTGTCACGCTGCGCCGCGGAGCAAAGTATCTGACCGAAATCACACTGGCAGGCGAATATGGCCCGCTGCAAGTCCGCGGGCGGGCGGATGGGTACGACCCGACACTCAACCAGCTGGAAGAAATCAAGACACACCGCGGCCGGCTGGAACGCATGCCAGAAAATCACCGGCATCTCCACTGGGCGCAGGCACGCATCTATGGCTGGTTGATGTGCGAGTTACTTGAGCTGCAAACACTTACCGTAGCGCTGGTGTACTACAACCTCACGACAGGGCGTGAAACCACGCTGACCGAAGAACACACTGCCCAATCGCTTAAAGTGTTTTTTGATGAATGTTGCGCCCTGTTCCTGACATGGGCAGAGCAGGAAATGGCGCATCTGGAAGCGCGCAAGAGCGCATTGACCGCGCTGGATTTCCCGCATCCGGATTTTCGCCCAGGCCAGCGCGACCTGGCTGAAACGGTCTACAAAGCCGCCTTTACCGGTCGCGCCTTGCTGGCGCAAGCACCCACCGGCATTGGCAAAACCATGGGCACGCTTTTCCCGCTCCTCAAAACCATGGCAAACGGCAAACTGGACCGGGCATTTTGTCTGGCCGCCAAAACATCTGGCCGCGCGCTCACGCAGGAAAGCCTCCTCAAGCTGCGCCGCAGCGCACCAGGACTGCCTTTGCGCTCACTGGAACTGGTCGCGCGAGACAAAACCTGCGAGCACCCGGACAAATCCTGTCATGGCGATTCCTGTCCGCTAGCCAAAGGCTTTTATGACCGATTGCCGACCGCGCGCGCAGCTGCATTAAAGCGGCTACACATGGATCAATTCACCCTGCGCGAAGTCGCTCTGGACCATCAGGTCTGCCCGTATTACCTCAGTCAGGAAATGGCGCGCTGGGCCGATGTAATCAGTGGCGATTACAACTATTACTTCGACAGCTACGCGCTGCTGTTCAGCCTGACCCAGGCGCGCGACTGGCGGGTTGGTGTACTGACTGACGAAGCACACAACCTGATCGAACGCGCCCGCGCCATGTATACCGGTGAACTGGCGCAATCAACGCTCAAGACACTCAGCAAAAACCCGCCCGCACCCCTAAAAAAATCGTTGCGCAAACTAACCCGCGCCTGGAATGACATTCTCAGCATTCAGTCCGTGCCGTACCTGGTCTATGCCGGCCTGCCAGACAAGCTCGTCATGGCATTGACCACGTTAGTGGCTGATTTCTCCGAGGTACTGGCCGAAGACCCTGACGGCCTGGAGCCGGACATGCTCAATTTTTATTTCGATGCTGTCCATTTTGCGCGGCTGGCTGAAACCTTCGGCCCACACTCCTGGTTTGAAGTGACATTGAGCGGCGAGGGCAGGCACGCCGATTCGGTGCTGCGTTTACGCAATATCGTTCCCGCACCGCACCTGCAACCGCGCTTTCAGTCTGCACAAACGGCCGTGCTTTTTTCTGCCACGCTCAACCCGTTCAGCTTTTATGCCGACACACTGGGCATGCCGAGCGACACCGCACACACCGATATTATTTCGCCATTCCACACCGATCAGCTCACGGTCAACGTCGTCACGGATGTCTCTACCCGGTTTAACGACCGTCGTGCATCCATCGCCCCGATTGCAGACCTGATTGCCCGCCAGTTTGCGGGTCAGCCCGGCAATTATCTGGCCTTTTTCAGCAGTTTTGATTATCTGCAGCAAGTGGAGGAAGCACTGCGCTTGCGCCACCCACACCTGACGGTGTGGCCGCAACAACGACAGATGAGCGAAGGCGCACGCACAGAATTCCTCGCGCGGTTTACCGAAACCGGTCAAGGCATCGGGCTAGCCGTACTGGGCGGCGCATTTGCGGAAGGCATTGATTTGCCTGGCAATCGGTTAATTGGTGCTTTCGTCGCCACGCTTGGCTTGCCTCAGGTCAACCCGGTCAACGAAGAAATGCGCCAGCGGTTAGATGAGCTATTCGGCACCGGCTACGATTACACCTATCTCTTTCCGGGTCTGCAAAAGGTGGTGCAAGCCGCAGGGCGGGTGATCCGCACGTTAGAGGATCGCGGCACGCTGTATCTGATCGATGACCGCTTCGGGCAATCCCGCATACGCCAGCTCCTGCCGGACTGGTGGACCATTCACCACGTCACTTGTCGCGATCGGCAAGTCAAACCCACACACATTGATCGCAATTAAGCGGTGCTTGACAGCAAATTCCAATATATTGGATTATTCCTCCCATAGAAGAGAGGAAATCCATGGACATCAACACGCATCTCGCGGAGCGCATCCGTAATCTGCGCAAAGCCGCAGGCTTGTCGCTTGACGCATTGGCCGACAAAACCGGCGTTAGCCGCTCCATGATTTCGATGATTGAGCGCAACCAGAGCAGTGCCACTGCCGTGGTGCTGGAACGCCTGGCCGCAGGACTGGGTTTGTCGCTGGCGGATCTGTTCAGCGTCAACACCGCCACGAGCGAACCCTTGTTGCGTTACAGCGAGCAACCCGTCTGGCACGACCCGCAGTCAGGCTATACCCGCCGTAATCTCTCGCCCCCAAACGCACATGCAGCACTCCAGATGGTAGAGGTCATCTTTCCGGCCGGCGCGCGTATTGCTTATGAAACCGGCTTGCGGCAGACCCCGGTTCATCAGCAAATCTGGCTACTGGAGGGTGATATGCATATCACCGTCGGCGAGCAGGTTTACATCATGAAGCAGGGCGATTGCCTTGCGTTCGAACTCAATTGCCAGACCGCGTTCCACAATCCAGGCCAGATTGACGCCCGCTATCTCGTCGCCATCCACAACTAAAACAGATCACAAACCATCATGACTTCAAGTGCCGGCGTTACCCAAATCACTGATCTCAGCACCACAGATCTGGAAGATCTCTCCGAAGTGTTGTACGCCTGCGTAGAAGGGGGTGCTTCGGTCAGTTTCATGAGCCCGTTTTCCGCCGAACGCGCTCATGCGTTCTGGCTAGGCATGAGCGCAGACGTCCGCAACGGCAACCGGATTTTTCTGGCCGCCAGAGACGAGGGCGGCCGGATCGTGGGCACCGTCCACGCCATTGTTAATCTGCCTGAAAACCAGCCACACCGCGCCGAAGTCGCCAAGTTGCTGGTGCACCCGCGTGCGCGCAATCAAGGGCTCGCAGCCTCACTGATGCAGACACTGGAGCAACTTTGCGCACGGGCGGGCAAAACGTTGCTGGTTCTGGATACCGTCACCGGTGGCACAGCAGAGCGGCTCTATACAAGAGAGGGGTGGCAAGAGTGCGGCAAGATTCCTGCATTTGCGCTGATGCCGGACGGCAAACCATGCAGTACAACCGTGTTTTACAAGCAGATCAGCGCAACCGTATAACCCAAACGCAAACAAGGAGGCGCAGCCTCCTTGTTTGCGTTCACGCGCCTAATCAGTGATCAAGACGTGATTTACCCGTCCATTGACCCACCGGATGCCCTGCCAATGACGCCGCAAAAACATCGGTATGATGCTGGCCGATCACGTCCTGACACTTGGTCAACTGGGTCTGTTGGTCAACAGAGAGCGGCCCCTGTTTTTGCATAAACAAGAGTGACTCATACAAACGCAGCTGCGTATCGTACTCGGACAGCATGTGGATTTCATCCTTGACCGTTCCGGGCTTGAACACCGCCTCCAGCCTCCACGCGATATCGCTTAGTCGCAAACCATCTGCGAGTAATTCCACAGCAAGATCGCTAAAGGCCCAGCGCTCCGGCAGGTGATGTTCTTGCAAAGCCTGGACCAATGGTGACTGCTGGCCCGATTCCGCCAACTGACCGGTCTGGTTCTGCTTCATGGATGGACCTCCTGGTTGATGCCCCCAGTATGACCAACCCCACCACCAGCCGGACGCGGACAGGTGCGCATCCGGCTGACAGAATCGGCCGACAGCGCACCCTAATCACGCGTGGTCATTGGTACTGCACGCAGATTGAACACCGCAAAGTGCGGCGCCTCGCTCACCCAATGATGCGCCACTTCCCAGCCCGCGTTATGCGCCAGTGCGGTAAAGGCGGAGACCGTGAACTTGTAGGAGTTCTCGGTATGCAAGCGCTCACCGGCCTTGAAGGCAAAAGTATGGCCAGCCGCGTTCACCAACTGATCGATACGACTGACAAGGTGCATTTCCATGCGGCTTTCCTGCGGATTCCATAACGCAAGATGTTCGAATGCATCCAGATTGAAGTCACCACCCAGCTCACGGTTAATCCGCGCCAGTACATTTTTGTTAAAGCGCTCGGTCACCCCCTGGCGATCGTTATAGGCGGCATGCAGCGTGGGCTCGTCTTTAGCCATATCGGCCCCCACGATCAACAGTGCACCATCGCCCAGCAAGCGATGCACCTGCCGCAAGAACGCGACAGCCTGGTGCGGATTGAAGTTGCCAATGGTCGAACCCGGGAAAAAACCGACTTTGTGACTACCATGAACAGCAGAAGGCAGCGCCAGCGCGCGGGTAAAGTCATCCACCAGCGGCGCCAGCGCCAGCCGTGGATAGGCGCGCGCCATACGGGCAGTGGCGCTTTGCAATGCGTCTTCACTGATATCGATGGGGACGTAGGTGGTTACTTGCGGAGCCGCATCCAGCAACAACCGGATTTTGTGGCTGGCACCGCTCCCAAACTCAACCAGTGCAGCGTCGGGCGGGATATCCGCAGCAATTTCTCGTGCAATGGTTTCCAGTAGCGCGGTTTCGGTACGGGTGAGGTAGTACTCCGGCGTATGACAGATAGCCTCAAACAACTCAGACCCAGCCGCGTCGTAGAAATATTTGGGAGAAAGGCTTTTTTCCCGCGCCGACAAACCTGCAATGACATCGGCGGCAAAGCTTTCGTCATTCTCTGCATCGGCCGCCGCATTGACGTCGCGCGCCAGACGCAAGCCGGAGAACATCCAGCGCTTGTCCGGATGAAAGAAATTGCGATAACTCGGGCGCGCATGCCCCAGCGGCGTAATGACTGCGCCGCCACGCAAGGTCATCTGACCGACCATGAATTTGCCGTTATATTCGCCAACTGCACTGCGTTGTGGCTTGAAGCCGGGGTAGGGGCTATAGGCACTTTGTGTCCATTGCCAGACTACATCGTCGCATTGCTCCAGCACGCCGGCACTCGCCGCGAACTCCCACTCGGATTCCGTCGGCAAACGGGCATCAGCCCAGTCAGCAAAGGCAGCGGCCTCGTAATAACTAATATGCTGAACCGGCGCATCCAGATCCACTTGCTGCATGCCCGATAGTGTCATTTGATGCCAGACACCTTCTTTGTTTTCCCAGTACAACGGCGCTTGCCAGCGCTCTGACTGCACCAGTGCCCAACCATCAGAGAGCCAATAGAGCGGGCGGTTGTAGCCACCATCTTCCATAAAGGCGAGCCATTCGCCATTGGTCACAAGACGATCACTGATCTCATAGGGCTGCAGCCAGACCGGATGGCGGGGCAATTCGTTATCAAAACAGAATCCGCCTTGCGCACCGATCTCGACCTTACCACCGCCAAGGCGACGAAAATGGCCACGCCGCCCGGCTTGGGGCATGGGCCACAGCGCGTCATAAGCCGGCTTGAGGCGGGAGCGGGAAAACAGGTTAAGCACATCCATCAGAATGAGTTCCTGATGCTGTTCTTCGTGCGCCAAACCCAGAAGCACCAGTCCATGCAGGTTTTCTGCCTGAACAGACTGCAAGAGTTGCGTCATGTATTCATCAACATGTCCGCGGTAGGCCAGGACCTCTTCCAGCACCGGCCGTGTCAGCAAACCACGCTGAGGGCGGGGGTGGCGATCACCCAGGGCTTCGTAGTAGGAATTGAACAGATAACCGTAATCGGGATCGAATTCCGGGTAGTCCGGCCAATTCGGTTTAAGCAGGAATGTCTCAAAAAACCAGGTCACGTGGGCCAGATGCCATTTGGTCGGGCTGGCATCGGGCATGGCCTGCACCACCATGTCTTCTGGATCCAGCCGGCCGGCCAGCGCCACGGTTCTGGCTCTTGTTTCGCGGTAGCGCGCCAACAGATCACAGGCCGCAGCCTCGTCCTCCCTGACCCACATGCCGTGGGCTTCACTCAAATCGCTCAAAACTGCCATCGCTGCACCTTTGCTGTTGAAGTGGGGCAATGCCGACACAGCTTAGGGTATAGACATTACAGCAACATCGGAGGTGAACTGATTGTCGTGTAGGACCGCCCATCCGGGCGATCAGAAGGCGTGATGTTGGTTCGTCAGAGATGAAATGGGTGCTTGGCGCGGATCTTGTGGGTTTGTTCTGCCACTTGATATTCGATATCGCGCAGGGCAAAACGCGTCATGACTGCTTCAATGGTTTCTCGCTGGGGTTTTTCGCCCAGCGGAAAATCCACAATCCGTCGCAGCGCGATGTCTTCGGGAAATTCGTTCTGGATCACGGCCTCCAGCACCAGAGAGTCCACACGGGCCCACGGCAGGTCAGTGCCGAAATCATAAAAAAAGGTCTTCTCACCAAGCCAGGTTTGATAACGGATATGGAAATGATTCATCGATCATCCTCTGAATTCAAGAGCGCGCAATGATTTCACAAGCAATCAAAAAACGTAAAGACACGCCACAATCGAAAGTGTTCTACCACACAGCATCGACAAGCGGCATGACCAGCGAATGACAACGCGGGCAGCAGCTTGCCGGCACGCGTCAACGGCGTCTGTCAGAGGCGCAAGGGTAGCGCTGCCAGAAAACGCCGACGCGTCAGATCACTTGATTCTAGAAGAGAAATACGTTTATTGCTGCGGCGCAGCAGAGTGATTGACCGCTTCATCCACGTAGTGCACGTAGACATAGAAGATGCCAGACTTCACATCCCCTTCATGCTTGCCACAGGCGCTGTCATAGGTTTCAGAGTCTGGATGATCTTTACAGAACTTCGTGGCTTGATCCATGAATTGCGCCAGTTGATCCTGACTTACGCCGCGCCGGGGTGCATCGACGTGAATGTACGCATTGAGTTCGACCAGACAGGTCAAAGGCGCCTGATCACAGGCATGAAGACGATCCACATACTGGCCGGCAAACACCGGAGCAGCAAGGGACAGGAGCAGGGCACAGAACAGCGCTTTCATCGCGGCCAAACCAGAGCAAAAACCGGCCGTCAGCATAGCACGGCCGGCCCTCTGACAGGCGAGTGCAACGCTCAGTAACCCGCCTTTGCCGCCACCGACGCCACAGCCGCCAACACTGCAGAGGGCTGATCTTGCTGGATGTAATGCCCAGAATTCACTGACTGCACCTGGGCGGCGCCCGTCAGCACCAGCCAGTCTGCTTCTTCCTGATGCACCTGCTGCTCAAAATCACCTTGTTCCATCAGATCAAACCGCGTGCGCACCAGCACCTGCACCGGCTTACCCAAAGCGGGCGTACGGGCAATGCGTTCCAGACATTTCTCCTGGTCATCAAATTCTGGCCGCATGGCTGGTGTAAAAACAGTGAGCCGCATGCCTTTCAACAGCGCTGCCTGCGTGCCAGATTGGGCCTGCATATTGCGCCAGTGATCTGGATGCGTCGCGTCGACCAATACCAGGCCAGCAACTTCATCCGGGTACATCCGGGCATAAACATACTGGTACATACCACCAATGGAATGACCAACCAGCAAATACGGTGGCGGGATCTGCGCGGCACGCAGCAGATCATGCAGCTCGGTCGCGATCGTGCAGGGGTCGCGTGGCGTACTGGCGTGACTACTGGAGCCGTAGCCGGGCCGGTCATAAGCAAACACCCGGTAGTGCGCAGAAAGATCAGGAAAGACCTTGTTCCATGTGCTGCGGTCGTCCCCAAGACCCGCCTGCAGTACGACGGTGGGCTTGCCGCTTCCCGCCACCGTCCAGCCAATCTTGCCACCACCAGACAATGTCTGTTGCCCGCTATCCGGCATGGAAGAACACGCCGCCAAACCCACCGTCACCAGACCCAGCCATACCCGTCGCACCATGATCCACTCCATGTCATTGAGGCAACACCAGTATCGGAAACATGGATGAATCCGCCACCCGGAAACGCCAGGGCGTGATTACGCAGCGACAGGAACAATCCCACCTTCAGGGGAGTTATCGCGCGGATACCGGGTGCTACTATCGGCCGATTCGCTGATATGTCAGCATCATGACCCTTTCCATGCGCACCAAAATCTGGCTCCTGTTTCTCGCTGCCTTGTGGCTAACCCTGCCTGACATGGCTTGCGCCACGCCGGGCGCCACCGGCCAACTGGACGTTGTAACCCACCAGAGCACCGCATGGCGCAAGCGCGATGGCGCGCCAACGGGCGGCCCGCTGATTGCACAAACGCCAGACGGCTGGATGTGGTTTGCCTCTGATGCGCTGTACCGGTTCGATGGCATTCATTTTGAACGCTTGCACTCAGCCTACGGACGTCCATTGCAATCGTCCGCAATTCGCAGCCTCACCGTCATTGGCGACTCTCTCTGGGTTGGATACCTGTTTGGCGGCGCTAGCCGCTTCTCGCCCCATGGCTCACAGGACTACACCAGCAAAGATGGCATGCCGTACGGCACTGTGGCCGACATTGAACAAGGCCCGGATGGCGCCATTTACGCCGCCGCAGGGTATGGATTGGCCCGACTGGACGGGCGCCGCTGGACTCACATCTGGCCAGAGGACAAAGAGCCGCGCCGCGCGCTCGCCATTGCTTCTGACAGTCACAACCGGCTTTGGGTTGAAACCGACTACGGATTGGTTGTGCGCGAGGCGGGCAGTGCGCATTTTTCGGCTCCCATGTCGGGGTTGGCCGGCATGGCCGTCAGCCCCGGCGGCACGTTATGGGCTACTGATCAAAAAACCGGCCGCGCCGTACGGTACGACGACACACAAGGCCGCTTTGTCAGCTTTGATCGTGCTGACAATCCCGGCAACGTACTGGGCGTGTGGTTTCATCGCGACGGCCGCATCATCCTGCAAGATCACGACGGTCTGGGCGTCTACGACCAGACTCTGACCCGGCGCGAACCGCTCACAGTCAAAACACAAGGCGCCAACCTGCAACGCATGATGCGGGTTTTCGAGGATCGCGAAGCCAACCTGTGGCTCGGCACCCGTTCAGGGATCGAACGCATCCGCGCAAACAAGATCACGCAGATCACCCTGCCCGCGAACGTGGCCATGCCCTCAGCCATTGCAGATGCAGACGGGTCAATCTGGGTGCCCAGTGTTTCTTCGTCGCCGCTCTTGCATGTGCAGCCTGATGGCCACTACACCAGCGACAAGGCCATCGACGCCACAGCCGGCACACGCACGCCGGACGGGGCGATCTGGCTGGGCGGACGACATCGACTGTGGCGCCACCTGGGCAACACCTGGCAATCCTGGCCCACACCTGCAGAATGTGCGGGCCGCTGGCCGTTTACGATGACGCCCGCTGGCGACAATGGTGTCTGGCTATCTTTTCTGCAGCGCGGGCTTTATTTGTTCCGTGACGGCAAATGGCTAAAGAAGGGCGGCAATCCCGACATCACCGGCCCCACACCGACAGCGTTGCGCGAGGACGGCCGTCATCGTTTGTGGATTGGCTATCCGGACAACCATATTGGGTTGGTAGATGGCCGCAGTTATCGAACTTTCGGGCCAGAATCCGGCATCAATCCAGGTGTGGTGCTGTCGATTTACGAGCGCAACGGGATCACCTGGGTCGGGCAGGATCATGGGCTTGTGTATTTCCAGAACGACGTACCCCATCACTTGCGCGGCAATGACGGCAAGGAATTCCAGGACACCTTTGGCATTGTGCAGCGGGAAAACGGCGAACTCTGGCTTTTGGGTCATGACGGCCTGACCCGGATTGCCACCGCCGAACTGGAACACGCCATCTCCAATGGCCTCGAAGAAGTCCCGTACGAACGCTTTGACTATGAGCACGGTCTGGAAGGGGAAACCACCGCTTTGCAGGGCAATCCTTCGCTTATCGAAGCGCCGGACGGGCGACTCTGGTATGCCACCGAAGAAGGCATCGGCTGGATTGACCCGGATCACATCGCCCGCAACCCGCTAGCCCCCGCCGTCGAAGTCACCACACTGGTTGTTGGTAACAAACGCTGGTCTGCCGCAACTGCGCCAACCTTGCCCACGGACCCGGCCACGCTGCAAATCAGCTACACCGGACTGAGCCAGCGCATTCCCGAACGCATGCATTTCAAATATCGGCTGGAAGGCGTCGATCAAAACTGGGTCGATGCCGGAGCGCGGCGTGAAGCTTTCTATACTAACCTGCCACCCGGACGTTACCGGTTTGAGATCATTGCCGCCAACGAAGACAACGTATGGAACACCACGGGTGCCAGCGCACAGTTTGAAGTGCCGCCCACCTTCCTGGAAACACGGCTTTTTCGTGGTCTTTGCCTGCTGGCGCTACTCGCTGCGCTCTGCGCGCTCTACCTGTGGCGGGTACGGCAAATTTCCGAGCGGGTACGTGAACGAACAGAAGTACGCATAGCGGAACGCGAACGCATCGCACGCGGTCTGCACGATACACTTTTGCAAAGCATGCAAGGCACCATCCTGCGGTTTCAGGCGCTGCGCCAGCGACTTGAGCCGCGGCTGGCCGATGAATTTGAACACGTCCTCCAGCAAGCAGACGCAGCCATGGCCGAAGGGCGTGACCGGGTCATGGATCTGCGTAGCGCCGCAGAATGTCCGGAAGACCTGCCCGGCGTGTTATTACAGCTGGGCGAGGCCATGGCATCCGTCCATGAGCTACCGTTCAACCTGAGCATGACCGGCAGCAGTTATCTGAGGCTACTACCCACTTTGCGCAGCGAGGGCTACGCTATCGTGCGCGAGGCGCTGATCAATGCTTTCAACCATGCTGATGCCACCCAAATACAGCTGGATATTCACTTTGGTGACACTGCACTGGGTTTTGCGGTGCGCGACAACGGCAAGGGCATCGACGCGACAACGGTAGTTCACGGTCGCCCGGGGCACTGGGGATTACAAGGCATGCGCGAACGCGCCTCACAACTGGGAGGCAGTCTTGAGATCCGCTGCCCCATCACCGGCGGCACAGAAATTGCGCTGACGATCCCCGCGCAACTGGCCTATGTCAAACCACCCCGGCAACTCAACTGGCGCGCATTATTTCAGCGTCCGGCAGCCACAACGCCAACCGAACGCACCACACAAGACTGATCGTCACGAATCAGGCTCACCCAATAGAGGCAGCACCTGACCATTCCGTTTCCCGAGGTTGTAAAAGCCGGCCAATCGTATCGTTACGACATGATTCGCCCAACAAACAACCCAAGGAGAAACCTCATGAATGACAGCCAGCAACCCGATCAACCCATGAATCGCCGCAGCCTGCTCAAGTCAGGCGCCGGTGCGGCCGGTGCGATGGCCGCAGCAGTGATGCTTCCCGGCACCACTCTGGCGGCCACCCAAACGCATAGCCATGCCAACGGCAACACCCGCAACCACGACAGCTTTGTCACCACCAAAGATGGCGCACGCATTTTTTACAAGGATTGGGGCAGCGGCCAGCCGGTTGTGTTTTCACACGGCTGGCCACTGTGCGCAGACGCCTGGGACCCGCAAATGCTGTTTCTGGTACAGCATGGTTTCCGCGTCATCGCCCACGATCGCCGTGGCCATGGCCGCTCCTCCCAAACCGCCAATGGCAACGACATGGACACCTACGCGGATGATCTTGCCGCCGTCATGGATGCACTGGACCTGAAAAACACGGTGATGGTTGGGCACTCCACCGGCGGTGGCGAAGTAGCGCATTACATTGGTCGGCACGGCAGCAAACGCGTTGCCAAGGCCGTACTGATTGGTGCCGTACCGCCCATCATGCTCAAAACCGCCAACAACCCGGAAGGCACGCCACTCGCCGTATTCGACGGCATTCGTACCGGCGTGGCAGAAAACCGCTCCCAGTTCTACAAAGACCTCGCAGTGCCGTTCTTTGGTTTCAATCGCCCGAACGCCAAGGTATCGCAAGGTCTGGTCGACGAATTCTGGCGAGAGGGCATGGAAGGCTCGGCACTGTCTCAGTACCTGTGCATCAAACAGTTTTCTGAGGTCGATTACACCGAAGATCTCAAGCGGATCGATGTGCCCACACTGATTGTGCACGGCGACGACGACCAGATCGTGCCCATTGCCGCGTCCGCGCAAAAATCAGCCAGGCTGGTCAAGAACGCGACACTGAAGATCTACGTCGGCGCACCGCACGGCCTGTGCGCTACTGAAGTCGACAAAATCAACGCAGACCTGCTGGCTTTTATCAAAGCCTGATACGGTCAATTGCATCACAACAACCGGGCTATATGCCCGGTTTTTTATACCTCGCCCATACAAAACATCCATACAAAAAAAGCCCTCACGAAGAGGGCCAAATGACGGCAGAACACAGTAACGGGAAGAAGGGCCGGCACCAATCAGGCACGACGGCCTGATTCAAACAAAAACCACGTGCGACGCTCGGCCTCGTCAATCCACACTTCCAGCAAACTGGCTGTGGCCACATCACCATACTCATCACACAACGCATGCGTGGCACGCATGTGATTGGCAAACGTCAGATTGTCTTCGCGCAGTTCAGCCAGCATGTCATCTGGCGTGACGTAATCGGCGTCGTTGTCCAGCACACGTTGAATGCGCTTGATATGACCCGTAGAGCGCAACGTGGTGCCTCCAATTTTACGAACACGCTCGGCCAGCGGATCGGTCATGGCAAAAATCTGGTCAGCCTGTTCATCCAGCAACAAGTGATAGTCCCGAAAGTAGGGGCCTGACATGTGCCAGTGATAGTTTTTGGTTTTGAGATACAGCGCAAAAGTATCGGCCAGCAGCACGTTCAGTTCTGCGGAAATATCGCGAACTGCTTCTTTGCTGATGGCAGCAGGGGTCTTGAGTTGCGCGAGCCGATGCTCGGCAAGACGACTTGCGTCAGTCATGGCGTACTCCAGTCGGGTGAGGGCAAGGCTGGCACAACGCCAGCCTGAAACCCGGCCTGCAGGATCCCCACAAGGCCTGTCATCACTGTAATGACGGCACCGCATGGTGCGATCAGCTATCCGCGGCGCTCGTCACTACCCCGATCGAGTCATTTTGCAGCGATCAGAACCCGGCATAAGAACTGGCCAGCAGTCCTCGGTCCCGCGCAATGGCTGCCGCCTGGGTTCGGGAATCAGCCTGCAGTTTGTCCAGAATGGCAGCGACATGCGTCTTGGTCGTACCGACTGAAATCCCCAACGAAGAGGCGATTTCCTTGTTGCAGTTGCCACTGGCCAGCAAGGTCAACACGTCTTGCTCTCGTGCCGTTAGCGACTCACGCGATAATGAATCAGCCAACCGTTGCGATAGCGCATCGCTGATATAACGCTGCCCTCGGGCAAGTTTGCGGACGCAGTCTTGCAAGCTGCGCGCATCGCAATCCAGCAGCAAATAGCCATGCGCACCCAGATCCAGCGCATTGCGCACCTCCCACTCGCGGTCACGCGCAGTAAGCAGCAGCACGCGCGGGGCGCTGACAGGGTAGCGCGAGCCCCCGCGCAGCCGGCGCAAAAAGACACTGGCCGTGTCGTAATCCCCCACAATCACGTCCACATCGGTAAAACGGGCACTTTCGATGGCCTCCGGCCCGTACACGGCAACGGCAATATCGCTGGCATTGGCCAGCAACCCCTGAATGCCACAGGCAATGAGTGGATTACGATGCACCACCGCAAGCTGGCACCTTGTATCTGACGTCATGATGTTTCTCCTGGCCGGTTCATTGAGTCTCAGATCAACATTGATCACGCCCCGTCTGGATCCACACCTTGCCGCCGGCCTCTTTTGCTTTGAATGCGATACGGTCGGCCCGGACATCCAGGGCACACCCGCAACGATACCCGTCGCAATTTTCCGCTTGATCCGCGATATGTAGCCGGGTGGCATGCCTCTTTTGGGTAACTTTGACATGCCTCTGCACAGATCATGCCAATGGATGATCTCGCCCACCCCGGAAGAGGTAGTTCCGTACGCATCAAGTTATTGATCTGACTGACACAATCGCGAGCTAAGGTAGGTATTTAACGCGTGTGCGGGTATTCGCCTGTGCCGCCTTACTTCCCCACATGGGGATCAACCTGCTGGAGACCGTAACATGAGCACGTTTACCACGCGCGACGGCGTCGAGATCTATTACAAAGACTGGGGCCACGGCCAACCGGTCGTGTTCTGCCATGGCTGGCCGCTGAATTCGGACAGCTGGGAATCGCAAATGATTTTTCTGGGCCTGCACGGGTACCGGGTCATTGCCCACGACCGCCGCGGACATGGCCGCTCCAGCCAGCCATGGGATGGCAACGACATGGATCACTACGCAGATGATCTGGCAGAGCTCCTTGATCGCCTTGATGTCACCAACGCCGTGTTGTTCGGTTTCTCGACCGGCGGCGGCGAAGTAGCCCGTTATATCGGTCGTCATGGCACTAAACGTGTTGCCAAAGCAGGTTTGATCTCCGCCGTCACCCCGCTCATGCTCAAAACCGACACCAACCCGGGTGGTACGCCACTGGAAGTCTTCGATAGCTTCCGTGCAGCCCAACTGGCCGATCGCGCCCAGTTTTACCGCGACATTCCTTCCGGCCCGTTCTTTGGCTTCAATCGTGCTGGCGCCAAGGTATCGCAAGGCATGATTGAAAGCTGGTGGGTACAGGGCATGATGGGTGGCCACAAAAATACCTACGACAGCATCAAGGCATTTTCCGAAACCGATTTCCGCGACGACTTGAAGAAATTCACCATTCCGACATTGATCGTGCATGGCGACGACGATCAGGTCGTGCCGATCGACGCCGCCGGCCGTGCTGCCGCCAAACTGATCCCGCACGCTCAGTTGCTGGTATATGAAGGCGCACCGCACGGTCTGACCGACACGCATAAAGAGCGCCTGAACAACGACATTCTTGATTTCATCCGCGGCTAACCTGCGCATAAACCCCCAAAGGCCCGCAGAGTGCGGGCCTTTTTTTACCGGTCACCGGCTACAACGGCTTTAGTGAAGTCGCTTGTTGCCAGGCAGGCGGTCGATCAACCCCGGCAGATCTTCAGACTCATGGTCAAGCAGGCCGCGCGACTGGGCGATCAGCACAGCCTGCGTACGCGTGGCGGCACCAAGCTTGGTCAAGATGGCGGAAATTCTTGAGCGCACCGTGGTGGGAGAGGTACCCAATTGCTGGGCAATTACCTTGTTGGGTGCGCCGGTCGCCATAATGCTCAAGACCTCGCGCTCACGCGGGGTAAGTTCATCAGTCAGCAGACCATCCAGCAAACGTTGCGACACCGCATCTGCCAGCACGCGCTTGCCCGCAGCAAGCGCATAAATGGCCGACAGCAGCGTTTCGCGTGTGCAATCGGTCAGCAAATAACCATGAACTCCACAGGAAACGGCACCACAGATCTCGTACTCGCGTTCTTGTGGCGCGACGACCAGCAAGCGTGGCGCAGCCTCCGGGTAGCGTGAGCCACCACTAAGCCGCCGGGCAAAACCACATGCGGTTTGCGCATCAGACACCAGCACATCAACCTGCGCAAACGACATCGCCAATACATCACCATGTGACAGGGGAATCGGGTTCAGCATGGGCACTTGCGCCAGCATGCGCAGCACACCGGCCGCCACCAGCGCAACCGGGTGCGCCACCACCACATTAAGCGGACTATGGCGAATCATGACGCACCCCGACGATCTGACTGAGACAAAGCCTGACTGGCGTATAACCGGCGCATCCGGCACGAAACCGGACACCCCACCTGTGACGGATGATATTTCTGCATGAACGGAGCTTATTGCGAACCGGCAGGGCGCGAATCCCCCTGCGCCGTTAACTGCAGATAGCTCTTTTGGGTAAGTCTTTTCAACGCAAAACGACGCGCCCACACCTGGCATCGACTGACCAGTCGCCCGGCCCGGCGATCAGCAGCGAGCCAAAAGCGATCAACAGCAGCCAGCCAAACTGGCCCTGAGCCAGACTCCAGTCAGGATGCACAGCCAGCATGGCTACCAACAGCAGGATGACAACAGGCAGCACAGCCAGCCGCGTCAACACACCCAGCATGATAGCTGGCGGACAGATGACCTCAACAAAAAGGGCAAACCAGAGCGAGAACTGCCGCCCCAGGCTGAATGGATCTTCGATCTCCTGCAGTTGCGCCGTGTAATGCGCAAATTTGGGCCAGCCATGCACCGCAAGCAGGAGCAAGCTGGCACTGATACGCAGAAACAAAAGCCCGGCGTTTACGCTGGATCGGCTGGAAGCAAAATATGAGCTGAACCTGTTCATGACCAGACTCCGGCCAACACATAGCCAACCGTCATGGCCACCACCAGCAAAGCGCCAATGGGCGAGGGCGGTGCCGGCGAGGGAATATCCAGCCAGCGACACAACATGCCGACCGCCAGTGCCAGCACCATACCCACCAGGAGCGTCATCATGGCTGACTCTCCCGCCGCGCAGCACGGCGGATATCGTGGCCACCGCTCAGATGCTTGTGTTGTGCCGGATGCCGGGCCAGGTAGCGATCAACCAGCCAGTACCCAAAACTCATCATGAACACCAGCAACGCACCGGTCAGCACGGGTGGCGAAGGGACGGGAATATGCACCAACTGGCAAACAGCGCCCACGAAGAAAGAGAGCGCCAGTCCCGCCAGCACTTTGATATTGACCATAAACACCTCTTAGAACGCGAAGCAGGAGCAGCCGAAGGCGCCCCAAAAACCGGTGAAGTCCGAGACCGGAACATGAGATCGCCGCGCGACATCATGACTGTGATGATGCACCGCGCAGGGCCCGCCACACTGATGCGCCAGGGCGGACTGCGTCTGCGGCCGCACCGGGTTGTAGTGGCCCGGCACACGCTTGACGGGTGACCAGTCCGGCATGACAGGCAGATCTGCCGGCGCCAGCGAGCCAAACTCATCTGCGCCATAGACCACCTGACCATTCACCAGCGTCAGCACCGACTCGATGGTTTTAATGCGCTCTTGCGGGACACTGAAAAAGTCCTCGCTCAGCACCGCCAGATCGGCAAACTGACCGGCCTTGATCTGCCCCTTTTTGCCACTCTCGTTGGAGAACCAGGTGCCGCCTTGAGTCCACAACGCCAATGCTTCATCACGCGACAACCGGTTCGCCTCGTCGTACAACTGCAATCCGCCCACGGTACGGCCGCTCACCAGCCAGTACAGCGCAGTCCAGGGGTTGTAACTGGCGACACGGGTTGCATCGGTACCCGCGGCAACTGGCACACCGTTTTGCAACATCTGCCGTACAGGGGGTGTCTGTTTTGCGGCGGCAGCACCATAACGATCAGCAAAATATTCGCCCTGAAAAGCCATTCGATGTTGAATGGCAATGCCGCCACCGAGCGCTTTGACGCGCTCGATATTGCGCTCAGAAATAGTCTCGGCGTGATCGAAAAACCAACGCAGTCCCGCAAACGGAATATCTCGATTGACGCGCTCAAATACATCCAGCATGCGGCTGATCGATTCGTCGTAAGTGGCATGTAGCCGAAACGGCCAGCGCTGGCCAACCAGATGTCGCACCACGCGCTCTAGCTCGGGCTCCATTTCTGGCGCCAGTTCCGGACGCGCTTCCAGAAAATCTTCAAAGTCTGCCGCAGAAAAAACCAGCATTTCGCCTGCGCCATTCACCCGCAAAAAGTCATCCCCCGCACCGGGCGAGGTCATGCTGGTCCAGCGCGCGAAGTCCTCCAGCTCTTCCCCCTTCTTCTGGGTGAAGAGGTTATAAGCGATGCGCACCGTTAATTGACCCTCTGCGGCCAATTGCTGCACGACGGCATAGTCGTCCGGGTAATTCTGGAACCCGCCACCAGCATCAATGGCGCTGGTGAGCCCCAAGCGGTTCAGTTCGCGCATGAAATGGCGGGTGGAGTTGATTTGATACGCCAGCGGCAGCTTCGGGCCTTTGGCGAGCGACGCATACAAAATCATGGCATTGGGGCGCGCGATCAGCATGCCGGTCGGATTGCCGCTAGCGTCTCGCTGGATTTCTCCACCGGGCGGGTTGGGCGTGTCTTTGGTGTAACCCACAGCGCGCAAGGCTGCCTGATTGAGCAGGGCGCGGTCATACAAATGCAGAATGAATACCGGGGTATCTGGCGCGGCGGCGTTGATTTCATCCAGCGTCGGCATCCGGCGCTCGGCAAACTGGAACTCAGTCCAGCCACCGACCACCCGCACCCATTGCGGCGCAGGCGTCACTTCAGCCTGTGCCTTGAGCATGCGCAGTGCATCAGCCAGCGAAGGAACGCCTTCCCACCGCAGCTCCAGGTTGTAATTGAGCCCGCCGCGGATCAAATGCAGGTGCGAGTCATTCAGCCCTGGCACCACAGTGCGACCTCGCAGATCGATCACGCGGGTTTGATCATCCCGATAGCGCATGACTTCGATATCCGAACCCACCGCCAGAAAACGCCCGTCTGCCACAGCAAGTGCACTGGCGATGGGGTTGGCAGAATCAACGGTGTGGATGGCACCGTTATGCAGAATCAGTGCTGCGGACATGCTTTTTCTCCAGAAGACCCAAGCCGACTTTGAACACCATGGCAAAACAGAAACGGGCCTCCTGCCCAACTGGCCCGTCATGCATCAAGATCAATGACCTTCACTGCCGCCAAACATGGTCTTGGCATAAATCAGGCCCAGACCATAACCGCCGCCATGCGCAATCGCCGTGGCCACGGTGTTGTTGTAGTACTCGCTACGTGCCCAGTCACGCTGCAATTCCAGCAGGTATTGCACGGAGGTCATGGGCTGTGCGCCGGCCTGGATCATCCGCTGCATGGCGCGCTCATGCGCTTCGTCACTCACGTCACCGCAGGCATCGGCAATTACGTACACCTCAAAACCCTGCTCCAGGGCCGACAGCGCGGGGCCAACAATGCACACGGCCGTCCACAGACCGGCCAGCACGATCTTGCCTTTGCCGGCTTCATTAACGCGCACGCTGATGCGCTCATCTTCCCAGGTATTCATGGTCGTGCGGTCAATCACGTCCGCATCGGGGAACACGTCGCGGATTTCGTGAAAAATCGGGCCTGAGAAGGTTTTCTCTGCCACGGTAGTCAGAATGGTTGGCACTTTGAATTCTCTGGCGGCCTTGGCGACCAGCGCCGCGTTATTACGCAGGGTAATGGCATCAATCGACTTGGTGGCAAAGGCCATTTGAGACTGGTGGTCGATCATGATCAGCGTGTGATTAACCGGGCTAAGAAGGCGGGCGCCTGGCTGGGCAAAGGCTTTGGCTTGAGGCATGGGTAACTCCAGAAGAATGAACCAGACACATAAACCGGTGGGGTGGCACAAAGGGCAATACACCGGACTGCCATCACGATACGGACTCATCTTGTGCGCCGGATCATCGGTATGGCCAGGTCACGGATACCTGAGTCGAGTTAAGCCGAATGAACAGCTTGAAACCACCCGATAGAGGCATGTGGCGGGCTGGATCATCGGGGTATAAATACCTGCCCCAACCGCCATCTTGACGAGGAATATCCATGGACCCATCGCAACCTGTCATGCCGATCCGTGTCATGGCCGTGGATGACCACCCGTTGATGCTGGAGGGCATCGCATCGGTACTCGGCAGCCAGCCGGACATCGAACTCATCGCGACGAGCCAAGGGCCGGACGCACATGAACTCTTCATGCAGCATCGCCCTGATGTCACGCTGATGGATTTGCAAATTCCCGGCCTGAGTGGTTTGCAGATCATGCAAGACATCCGCACCAGTGTCCCGACGGCGCGGGTCATCATCCTGACCACTTACCGCGGCGACATGCAGGCCATGCGTGGCATTCGCGCCGGCGCAGCAGGGTATGTTCTCAAAGGCATGATGCGCGCCGAGTTACTGGATGCGATCCGCGTGGTCCACACCGGGCGCCGCCGCATTCCGGCCGAGGTTGCGGTCTTGCTGGCCGAACACGTGGCCGAGGAAACGCTGACTCACCGTGAAATTGATGTCCTGGAACAGGTGGCGCGCGGACAATCCAACCGCAAAATCGGCGTGAAGCTGGCCATTTCCGAAGAAACCGTCAAAGTGCACATGAAAAACATTCTGGCCAAGCTGGGCGCGCAAGACCGGACGCACGCCGTCACTATCGGCATCAAACGCGGCATCCTGGAAGTGTGATGTTGCAGCCGGCACTCATTACCAGCCGTATTTGATCTCTACACCCACGTAATCACCATTACTGGCACCGGCTTGGGTCAGTGCGCTCCCAGCATCGTAATGCACGGCTTCGATTGCACCAGTCAGTTGGGGGTCAAACCGGTAATCAACCCGTAACTGCCCATATGCGCCAGTCCAGCGACCACCATGACCTGCCGTCCCGGCCACTGGCACATTGGGCTGCGTATACACGGCGTCGGATGTGGTTTGCCGCCACAAAAACCCACATGCCAGCATGACGCTCAAACCCTGCGCCGGCGCCAGGGTGAATGATGGCTTGACCTGCAAAAGATTGGCTTCACCGGTGTAGCCGGCCAGCGAGAAGTAATAACCATTCGGGAACAGCGGATTGAACGTACCCAAGGTGCCATCGTGTGCATGCCCGTCGCCCGAGGCCGCATCCAGCTGCAGTCCCAAGCGGGGTTTATACGAATAAGCGGGCAGGGTGTAGCCCAAGCGACTACCCAACGCCCACGCCCGGATATTGTCGGCACCTACGCTGCCGTTTTGCGCCATACCTTCCAGATCCCAGTCCAGTTGCCCCAATACTCCGGCGAACCGCACGTCGTACACATTGCGGTGCTCAGCGCCAGCGGCATCCAGATACTTTGCACCGTCACGCTGAAACAGTGCGTAGTAGGTGGAGAGTTCATTCTGGCCTAGTACGTGACGCTCCAGCCGCACGGTATGAAACCGCCAGTGAGAATTCGAAGTATCGTCAAACGGGCTGTCGTCAGCGTATTGAACGGGCTGACTGACAAAGCCTTGCAGCCGCCACGAACCCGTTTCCCAGTCAGCCCAGACGGCATCAAACGATTGCCGCACATTGGGTCCGTCGCGCGAGGACACAAAGCGCTGCAAATCAAAGGCAAAATCCTGGCGGCCGATCCGGGCTTTGAATGCACCTGTATCCGTATCGTGGGCATAGCTCACAAAGGCCAGACGCAAATCCAGCGGATTTTTGTCCACTACGGAGGCGTTTTCCTTGCCCCAGGCGCGCGCGTCTTCAAGCTGCACAAAAACTTGCCAGTCATGCGCAACCCTCACATCCGCATGGACCTGCGCGCGCTCGATCAACCAACCATCTGCGCCGGCTGGCGTTGTTCCCAGCGCGGCGGCATCGTTGTATTCCCAACGTTCCCGCAAGGTCGCACCCAGCGACAAATACGTAGTACCCGCATCGGTCAAAGGCAGGTACTTGAGCGTATCCAGCGGGGCTGTGCGCAGGGCTGGGTCCGCCAGGACCGACCAGTCTTCAGCCCAGCGATTCGAACCCGGCACCGGACGCGTGGCATCGTCCGCATGCGCAATGCCGGCCAGTACCCAGCAGACCATCAAGGCAGGCCCGGATTTCATTGCAATGTCGCTGCAACGCTATGGATTTCCGCAATGTATCCGCCAGGAAATTCAACCATTGCCGCCACCCGGTTTTGGGAAGCAAATGGCGCCACGAGCACCTTGACACCCGCTGCCTGTGCCCGTGCCAGCGTGGCCGTCAGATCCGCAACTTCATAACCCGTGTTGTCGCGCCCATACGGCCAGGGCAGATGACCATCTGTAGCCAACAACGCTGTACGGCCAAACAGGGATTCGATGCGTACGCGGCGGTAGGTGCCTTGTGGTTGGCCGACCTCAATCCCCGGCGCACGAGGATCATCAGCCACCAGCTTGCCGTGAGAGAACTTGAGAAAAGCGGCCACATAAGCATCCACGGCATCTGGCGAGATATAAACCCGGTTTTCCGGCACGCTCTGGAAGGCCGCATAGTCAGGCTTGCTGGTGTGCCAATAGAGTTGCAGGTTAACGCCACCCGGCCACTGAATCACTGCATCGCGACCGATCGGATCCGGAAACGGAGCCACCAGAACATGCGCACCGGCAGCGCGCGCCTGCGTCACCGCGGCATCCATATCCGTGACCAGATAACCATTGCGCTCAGTGCCAAATGGCCATGGCACCGGCGTTTTGAACCCAAACAATGAAACTGTCCCCACTGGCGTTTGTAATAGCTGGGATGTGGTACTGCTGGCCGTGGGTGTGACTGTCGCAACAACCTGCCTCGTGCTCTGGCCGCCGAACGTGGCCAGAAAACTTTTCGCAAACGCATCTACATCTGCCACATCAACATAGACGTGCGTGGTGTCGTACTGCGGGCCGACGCCGACATCAGCACCCTGTACAGGCGCTGCAATCAGGCCAGCAGCCAGTAGAACGGCAAAAAAACAGAGCGAAGCATGATCAGGTCCCACTGAGAAAGAGAGCCTGACGATAAAACGCAATCAAACCCGACAAATCCGCGCTTGGCAGGGTCCGCATTTCACTCCAAAGAGTTAGGCAGGGTCAGGCTGCGCATTGCAAGGCCGCAAAAACTCAGCACACCCGACCAACGGCGCCCCGGTATCGTTTCCGCTCGGCAAAGCCGCGCATAAAACCCACGCCCACTTGCCCGGTCCGGATCAGATCAAACCGCAGCGGGCACGCTCAGCGCTGCCTTTTAGCCCAATAAAACAAAAAACAAACCACTGATTTAAAAAGAAGTTTACAGACCCCTGCATCAACCCAAAGGCATAGACCACAATTTGTCGTCCGAATAAATACCCGGTTCACGCTAATTACCGCACCGCATCAGGTTAGTAGCATGCACTCGATGATTTTCGCGGGAATGAGCGGTGAAAACCGGCAAACAGGATCACGATCAATACGGGTTGCGTGCGCACTGGAAGGGCATAGTCGTCGTGGTGTGTCTGGCGCTGTTTTATTGCAGCCACTTTGTCAGGAACTATCTGTTTAGCGAATGGTGGTTCAGCGAGCGCCCGGCGCTTGGCGAGGTGATTGCTTTTCAGCAGCGAGACGGCGATATCCCGGCGCTATTGCTGCTTGATACAGGCAGCCGTTCTGGCGTCCTGCACATTGTGGATACATCCCGCCGTCACACAATCAGCACGCCCGTCAGCATCGTACAAGGCCCGTCGGGTGCGGCCTCGTTGCGCATCACCGGCAATGATCTGAGGTTTACCTTGATCGCTGATAACGCCGGACCGCGTTACTACACCTGTCGCGAATGCACTGCGCACTTCAGCCATTCACGGCTGCCGGTATTGTGGGAAGCCATTCCTGCAGCCAAACACTAACCCGTGTGATTCATGCATCCAGCTCATAAGAGCTAGCGGACTTTTGATCTTAATGGCATGCGGTGTCCGGGCTACCATGGCCGTCAAACGCCGTCGATGACGGGTTTTGCCATGTCACAAGTCAGGAGCCGCCGTGTCCACCGAACCCACCCATGCCCGCAAATCTTTTGGCGAAACCGCGCCCAAACTGGCCGAACTGACTGACAAAGTCTTGTTTGGCGACGTCTGGGCACGGCCAGACCTCTCCCCACGCGATCGCAGCCTGATCACGGTAACGACGCTCGCCGCACTCTATCGCACCAACGAACTTCCTTTCCACATTGGCCGCGCGCTGGAAAACGGCGTGACGCGTGATGAAATCATCGAACTCATCACGCATCTGGCGTTCTATGCCGGCTGGCCCAATGCCATGACCGCCATGAATGTGGCCAGAACCGTCTTTGCCGAACGCGGCATCTGAACCCACCAGATCACTCATACGGAGCACCCATGGATTACCGCTATCTGGGCCGCAGCGCCCTGCAGGTCTCGCCACTGTGCCTTGGCGCCATGATGTTTGGCGGCGAAACCGATGAAGCTACCGCACGTCGCATCATCGCCAAAGCGGGCGAACAAGGTGTCAATTTCATTGATACGGCCGACGTGTATCACGCTGGACGTTCAGAAGAAATTGTCGGTCGCGCCGTGGCAGATCGTCGGGATGACTGGGTGATTGCGACCAAGTTTGGATTCCCGGGCGGGCAAGGGCCCAACCAGAACGGTCAGTCACGCAAGTGGATCATGCAGTCAGTGGAAAACAGCCTTAAACGGCTAGGCTCCGAATACATCGACATCCTGTACTTTCATCGTGCGTTGCCGGGCATATCACTGGAAGAGGGCATGCGTGCCGTGGCAGATCTGATCCGTCAGGGCAAGGTACGCTACTTCGGTGTCTCGAACTTCAAAGGCTGGCGCATTGCAGAGATAGCGCGACTGGCCGACCAGATGGGCATAGACCGTCCTGTCGCCAGCGAACCCCTTTATAACCTGGTTGATCGCACGGCAGAGGTCGAGCAATTGCCTGCGGCGGCCCATTATGGCCTGGGCGTGGTGTCATACAGCCCGCTGGCGCGCGGCGTTTTAAGCGGCAAGTACGCACCCGACACAGCGCCCCCTGAAGATAGCCGGGCAGGGCGCGGTGATCGACGCATTCAGCAAACAGAGTGGCGGCCGGAATCCCTGCAGATTGCGCAGACTATTGCTGCACACGCTGCCGAGCGCGGCACGACCCCAATCGGTTTTGCACTGGCGTGGGTACTGAACAATCAGCATGTCAGCGCCACCATTGCCGGGCCACGTACCGAAACACAGTGGGACAGCTATCAGGCTGCACTGCAGTTCAAACTCACAGCCGAAGACGAACAACTGGTGGACCGCCTGGTACCCCCGGGGCACGCATCCACACCAGGCTATACGGACCCTGGCTACCCGGTAGAAGGGCGCATCGTCAGATAGTCCGCATTGGGCACGGAGGCGTCAGCGCCTGGCCTGCCTTAGCTGAGTTCGATCTTGATCCAGTTATTGCTGGTGACGTCCCAGTACTTGTAGGCATAGCCAGCCTGGGCGCTGAGATCACGAATCTTGACGCGGGAGGCACCGGCCGCAATCCGGGTCCGGGCGACTGCATCGGCCTCGGTTTCGGTGTCGTGCAGGGTGATGCCATGATTTTCAGAGATCAGGGCAAAGAGGGGATATTTCAGGAAATGATTCATCACAGGCAACCTTTACGACCCGGCGCATTCCAGGTGCGATCCGGGACTCACATCATCTGACAGTCGGGTGTTCACTCCAGATTTATTTTTCTATATTTGTAAGCAATTAACTGAAAGCAAACTCTATATGTCGAGTATACACAAGCAGTTATGCTAAATGAATGTAAGAAATATACATTCTGATGAACGGATAAAGTGATTGTTTTATTTTTTCCTGACACATCAACACATGGCAAACCCGCCAAAACAAGAGGGCGGCATGCACTCGCCGCACATACTTTCCAGCAAAAACCTCACCTCTGTTACACAATAAAATCACTTTCATGAACAGGGCTCATTAATGGCCAGAGACAACTACAGCGACCTCCTGGCGTTTCTGGCCGTAGCCAAAGCCCGTAGCTTCACGCGCGCCGCTGCGCAACTGGGCGTTTCGCAATCCGCACTCAGCCACACCATCCGCAATCTGGAAACCCGACTGGGGCTGCGCCTTCTGACGCGCACCACGCGCAGCGTCGCACCCACAGAGGCCGGCGAGCATCTCCTGCGCACCATCGGCCCGCGCTTTGAAGACATTGACCTTGAACTCGCCACCCTCAGCAATCTGCGCGACCAACCCGCAGGCACGATCCGCATTACGGCCACCGATTACGTCGCCCGCACTTTGCTCTGGCCCAGGCTCGCCCCATTGCTCGTGAAATATCCGGACTTGAAACTGGAAATCATCAATGATTACGGGCTCTCTGATATCGTCGCAGAGCGCTACGACATCGGCATTCGACTGGGAGACCAGGTCGCTCGCGACATGATTGCAGTGCGCATCAGCCCGGATGTGCGCATGACTGTCGTGGCAGCACCAGGCTACCTGGCCCGGCATGAGGCACCCGACACGCCGCAAGCGCTTATTGAGCACAATTGCATCAATCTGCGCTTGCCTACGCACGGTGGCATTTACGCGTGGGAACTGGAAAAAGAAGAGCACACCCTTCAGGTGCGCGTGGAAGGTCAAGCCACCTTTAATGGCACTTATCAAATGCTGGATGCCGCCCTGAGCGGCATCGGTCTGGCTTACCTTCCGGAAGACCTGGTCAAACCCCACGTGGAAGCAGGAAACCTGCAATGGGTTTTACCGTCATGGCACCCGGTCTTCCCTGGTCACCATGCGTACTATCAGGGACGCCGCCAGTTCTCGCGCGCGCTATCTCTCGTCATCGAAACCCTGAAATACCCATAAAACCACCACACCAGCCAACATCCACCCCAATCACGCACTTATACCTTCAGCTGCAAAGCCCCTTATTACGAATAGACGAGCATCGCCAGCACACCCCTCTGAAACTCACGCGTTTCTGGATTCTGCCTTGCCAGCACCCGGTTGCTCGCCCACACCCTTTAGTCGCGTCACCCGACCCAGCAAGTCAAACCAGAACGGCGCCCCAAACAAAGCCGAGGTTGCCGTCACCACCCACCCTGACTCACGCACCAGCCAATCTTGCGTATGGCCTGACCACACCTCATCAGACCACCCCAAGGGCAACGCCTCCAGCACACGCGTGGCCGAGCCCTCATGCGCATTGGCGATCAGCTGATATTGCTCTGCCGAAAGCGGATGCAACCACAGTGATTTGAACAAATAAAAGAAGTCGATATTGAACAAAACGGCCACCAGAAGCGCGATCAGAAACGTATAGGTCTGCGCATCACGCTTATAGTCACCCGATATCCGATCCATGCTGTTATTGAACCAGCGCACCAATTCATCCCGCACCTTGCCGGTTTCCGCTTGCGTACGCGTTGCCACGCCCAACAGAAACAACTTCAACTGCGGATCGGCGATCCCGTTTTCCACCTTGCTGGACAACGTCTCGCCAGGCAATTGGTGAATCAGCTCCAGCAGCGCATCAGCAAACTGTAACGGCTCAATATACGAGGGCTTGGTCTTGATCTCTGTCAGCGCCCTGGCCGTACCGTCGCCCCGCGGGTTAATCAAGGCGTGGTTGTACAGCCAAAGCAGGATATCGGCAGAGGTCTTCTTACCGGCACTCTCACCAGCAAGGTCCGTTTCTTTCGAATTCAGCACACGCGCCAGGCCGCGAAACAAATCGCGCGCGCGCCAACCTCGGCTTGATGCCAACGCCTCATGAATAGAGCTGGTCAATAACGCGACCATGGCAAAACACGCCACGATGCCCGCAATCGATTCAAGCACCACACTATTGAGCATGAAAACCCCAGAATAATTACCGTCAGATTCAGGCGGTCAAGCCACCCAGCACCTCTGCCGCCAGACGCGCCAGATTCTGCTCATTGGCCGGAACAACAATGGGCGCAAGGCGCGCCCCGATCCGCTCATCTTCAAAGGCCTGCTGCCAGGCAACGACACAACCAGTCGGCGTAACAGTCAACGTCACCGTCAGCCGATACCGCGGCTGCGAAACGTGATGTACCACGAACCGGCAGGGCGCTTCAATTTCTTCAAAAACCGCCTCGTTCGGATACTGATGCCCATCGGGGCCATGCATGACCAACACCCAGCGGCCACCCGGCCTGAGATCACACTCACTAAAGGTATTGGAAAATCCGTCGGGTCCCCACCAACGCGCCAGCCGCACCGGATTACACATGGCCGCAAAAACCTGCTCCGGCAATGCCGGAATGTCGCGAGAAGTCGTGTATGTCGTCATCGGAATGATCCTTGCACGGTTAATGCGGCGATCTTAGCGCAAACAATGACAACTGCATCGCGACACGCATCGTTCCGTGCCCAAGGCAACACATCATTCCCACACCCAAGCAAATCCTAGTGATTAGGATTTTTCTCATCCCCAAATCAACTTGCCTTTATGTTTTCAGGCCCGAAGAACTGATTTCATTGCAGCCAATCAGATTGCCCGGGCAACACCATGACTATCCCTCACTGGATCGAAGACATTTCAAAGTCAGACTCAACCCAACACCACTCCGTCAGATTGAAAACACAATGTGCGCGCTGGTGTGGGCTCAAAGTTCTGGGTAATCAGGCCATCTCATGCGGGCCAACCCGTTCGCGCGCACTCAAACGCAATGGCATCACGGCGACGGTTATATGCACCGCACTTGGGATCAGGCAGGTGAGAGCAGGCCGCACGGTTGACGCCATTCCGGTCTGGCTTGCTACGGCAGCCTGGATTTGCGCATTTTCGCTGGCCAGCCACCTCCAGCATGCAACCCCTTTCGACACCGTTACCGTTGCGCCGCGGTTTTTGCATATGGGCGCCGTATTTTTCCTGACCCTGCATGGTTATTTCATTGCCCGCGATTTAGCTGGGCTGCGCACGCCAGGCACGCAACCCGAATCATCGACCGAACCAGGCCAACCCATGGAGGCCACTTTCCTTTGCGCATCCGCAAGCCTTCAAACGGACCGATGCCCCCATCAGACCACCAACCCGATGCTGGCTTTTGCAAAAGACGGGGAAGCCCACCATGAATGATCTGCCTTACCGAAAATCGAGCATTATTCTTGCCGACGATCACCCGACCATCCTGCTGGGGCTGACCATGTTGATCTCGGCACAGCCAGACATGGCCGTTACCGGACAAGCCAGTGACGGTGCATCGCTTTTGGCATTACTGCACGCCGAACTCCCCGACATGATCATCCTTGATCTAAACATGCCGGATAAGGAAGGCCTCAAGCTGATTCATGACATCCGCCGCAAAAATGCGCACTTGAAAATTCTTGTTTATACCAGCCGGGAAGAGCGCCTGTTTGCCCCTCAGGCAGCCAGGCTCGGTGCAAATGGCTTTTTGACCAAACAGCAGTCCCAGCAAGTCATCTTGCTGACGATTCGCTCTGTATTGCTGGGCAATTATGTCTTTCCAATGGCGGGCTATAGCAACGCGCCTGACCCTGGCACACGGCCAGGCCACCTCGCCAATCTCAGCCAACGAGAAATGCTGATCTTCATGCAGCTTGTGCGGGGGAAACGCAATCGCGATATCGCGGAGCAGCTTTTTATCAGCGACAAAACCGTCGCCGCCCACAAGCGCAACATCCTCAACAAACTCAGACTGAACAACATCGTTGAGCTGGTTGAACTGGCCAAAATCAATGGCATAGAAGCGTGAAGGGGTCACAACCATGTTACTGAGCGGCGTTTTATTTTGCTGCTTTACCATCCCGTTAATCCTGGTAGAGCATTTGCGCGCCAGTTCGCGCAAGATCCGCAATGAGAACCTGAAGATGCGCCAACGCATCGAAATGCACGAATCATTACTGGATGGCTTGCCCATTGCCGTCTTTGCCATCCATTCAAATGGCGAGGTCATTGAAAGCAATCGGGCCTATCGGGAAATGGTCAACCAGGGCATATCCGGGGTGCTACCCATGCGCACCCAGCAAGAAGGCAGCACCCGAGACCTCCCTGCTTCCATCAAGGATTTCTACAAAGAGATCCATGCCACATCTCGCCCGCATTATCAGGACATGCACTTGCAAGTTGGCGGGACAACACGCGATGTTTATTTTTGGTCCGTTCCATTCTACGAAACCCACGGCATTGCAACGGGCTGCCTTGGCGGCTGGCTGGACATCAGCGACCGTACACAACTGGAAGCCGACCTGCGCGCGGCCAAAGACGAAGCCGATGCCGCACGCAGCGCAATGGAAGAGGCCAGCAAGGCCAAATCCACCTTTCTGTCTGGCATCACACACGAAATCCGCACGCCCTTGAACGTGATCATTGGCAGCCTTGAAATTGGCGCACTAAACGAACAACAGCCATCCAGCGCCCGTCGCCGCCCGCAAGAAATGGCACTGGAAGCAGCCCACCATTTACTCGGTCTCATCGACGACATTCTGGATTTCTCCAAAATTGAAGCCGGCAAATTGACCATGCACACCGTGCCAACTCAGGTCAGCACTTTCCTGACCGATACGGGTGCATTGTTTGAAACCCCGATGCATCAGAGGGGCCTCACGTTCTCACACGACTTTTCAAACATTTCGCCATCGGTCTGGGCAGCCGTAGATGCCACCCGATTACGGCAAATCCTGGTCAATTTACTGTCGAATGCCATGAAATTCACCGGGGAAGGCGGGCGCATCCAGCTGCTCGCTGCGTGCACCCCAATAAACGAGACGCACATCAAACTGGAAGCCTCCGTCACAGACACAGGCATCGGCATCTCGGCCAGCGACCAACAACGCCTGTTCCAGCCATTCAACCAGGCTGACAACAGCCGTATCCGCATGCCCCACGCCACCCGAGGAACGGGGCTTGGCCTGGCCATCTGCAAGCAACTGATCACCATGATGGGCGGCACCATCACGCTTCAGAGCACTCTCGAAAAAGGAACAAAAGTCAGCCTGGAACTTGTTTTGCCGCAAGCCCAACCCGTCATTTCAAGCGCACACCTGGCGACCACACCAGCAACCCGCCCCCGCGAATGTCGGCGCGTGTTACTGGTAGACGATCACGTCCTGAACCTGACTGTACTAACGTATCAATTCCAGCAACTGGGTTGCGACGTGGTACAGGCAGACGGCGGCGAAGAAGCACTCGCCAGACTCAACAGCGACCAATTCGACCTGATCATTACGGATTATTCGATGCCCGGCATGGATGGCCCCACATTGACCCGGCGCATTCGGCAACTGGAAACAGCGCGTCAAACAACGCCTTCACGCATTATCGGGCTCACTGCACATACCCAGCACGAATACCGCAATGCAGCGCTTGCCGCGGGCATGGACGAGTGTCTGCACAAGCCAGTGGGAATGAAGGCATGGTCGGAACTGCTTGACCGGACCCCGTCAATCACCTCAACTGCAAGCGCAGCAAGCATTCAACTGGATGTTGTCAGTGGCATAGCTCAAGGCAATCAGGCGCACGAAATCAAGCTACTCAGTACGCTACTGGCGGGCTGCGCCGCAGACTGGCAATCGGTACAGCTCGCCTGGTCAGACCAGCAATGGGCGCACTTGAAAGACGCTGGCCACCGGATCAAGGGCGTGGCCCGGATGTTTGGTTTTACCGATCTCTCAACCGCCTGCGAACAACTGGAACGCGCAGCCCTTGCGGCAGACGTATCTCTCGACACCATAAATGCAATCAAACAAGCCCTTGATGGCGTCAGCCAGGCCGCCACGCACCGCCTTGAAGCACTGCGATCAACCCCCGACGAATAACCCATGCGCGCGGGGCTCGGCATTTTACAGTTCAGCCGCACGAACTTCCGGCAAGCCCCCTGACGCACAGCAGATTGCGTGGGTGTGATCTAGACTACCGCTCAGAAGCCTGCACCTCAGCAGGCCCTCACCCGAGGGGGATTCATGCTGAAGCAGCCGGCACACTCTGTCTTTATCGTGGACGATCACCCGGCCGTTTGTGCGGCGCTCGCCAGCGCCATTACCGGCGAGGACACGCTGCAACTGGCGGGAACCGCACACACCGGCACTGAGGCGCTTCAGCGCATTCAGAACATCAAGCCAGACCTCGTCATTCTGGATTTGAAACTGCCCGATATTGATGGACTGCATCTCATCTCCCGCCTGCGCAAAAGTGAAGCCACCAGCAAAATCCTGGTTTTCTCCATGCTGGATCCGCGTATGTATCTGTCAAGAATCATGGAGGCGGGCGGCAACGGCTTTGTGGGCAAAGACCAGACGGTGGAGAGCGTCCTGTCTGCAGCACTGCAGATTCTGCGTGGCTACAACTGTTTTCCCAGCCTTGATATTCACCACACCGGCCGATCAGACGAAGGCGACCCCATCAAACGGCTATCTCAGCGTGAACTGGTTGTCATGCTTGCCTTGGCACGTGGCATGTCCAACAAAGAGCTTGCCGGCACGCTTCACCTGAGCGAGAAAACCATCGCCAGCCACAAAGCGCACATTCTGGAAAAACTCAACCTCTCGAATCTGGCAGAGGTGATCGAGTTCGCCCGGGCCAGGCAGTTGCTGGACTAGGCCACAGCCTTCTGGCCAGTCGCTCAAATGGGCACATTTCCACATCACTGGCTGACGACCCTCTGGCTAGCCCTGGCGCTTTGGGGCTTACCTTGCACCAGCCCGGCGGACGCCGCTGCCAGCCAGGCCAGAACGGTCATTGTCGGCACGCTGCCTAACTTATTGCCGCCGCTGGATATCCAGCTCGCCGGCGATCGCCCTGACGGCATTTCTGCGGACCTGATCAAGGACATTGCCGCACGCAATCACTGGCAACTTGAGTTCCGCCCATTCAGTAGCGCTCACAGCCAACTTCAGGCTTTAGCCACAGGCCAGATCGACATTGCCACATCTGCAGCACAAGCGCTCGAACCAGACCCGGCACTTGCTTATGGCGCCCCTTACTACACAGGGCGCCTGGTCGTCGTTACTCGCAAAAACCGCTCCGCTACAGCACCACTGAGTCAAGTGGCTTTCTCGCCCACCAGCACCCCGCCGGAACGGCTGCGCGCGTTGGCCGGACAACGCCGGCTTCAGATCCAGCCCTATGCAAATGACCCCGAGGCTCTGGAAGCCGTTGCGCTTGGCCAGGCAGATGCCTATATCGGCGACAACGGCGTGGCATTCTGGCTGATCCGCCTGCTCAACCTGGCCAATCTGTCCATCGCGTTTTATGCGGATGAGCAGCCCAATCAGTTTCATCTGGTCACCCGGGCCAGCGACGCCACGTTACGCAACGCCATTGATAAACAGATCGACAAACAAGGCAATGACGCCTCATTTGGCAAGCAGCTCGCATGGCTGTCAGTCGCTACACCCGATACCCCCGAACAGCCCCTCACGCTAACGCCTGAAGAAAAACGCTGGATACAACAACACCCCGTCGCCCATTATTCCACCCTCCCGGACCTGATCCCGTTTTACTACAAAACACCGCATGGAAAACCGCAAGGACTCGTTGTTGACCTGTTAGAAAGAGTTACCAGGCAGACCGGCCTGAAATTCGAACCGCTCGAACGCGCCAACCTGAAAGACATCAAGCAAGACAACCTTGGCGGCAAGTCCGATATCGCGCTATTCATGCGGGCGATTGACCAGGAGGGCGCCTGGCGCAAAACCCACACCTACGCACATCAGCTTTTCGTCCTGGTCGGGCGGACCAATTCAAGAGCCTGCGCAAACAACCTGACCCCTCGCGATACTGTTGGATACCTGGGCACAGAAACCGGCAGCACGACGTTTACGCGTCAGTTTCCAAAATACAAGCTTCAAGCAGTTCCAACCGTTTCGGGCTTGCTGGATGCGGTGCAAAGCGGCGACCTGCATTGCGCGTTGATAGATATCTCGGTCGCCAATTACATGATTGGCCAGTTTTATGCAGACACGCTCACCATACAGAGCGCACCCGAACCACTCCCCACGCTTATCGGGTTCGGCGTCACCAGCACAGAGCCTCTGTTATCCAGCATTCTCAACAAAGCGATCCTCTCGCTACCCGCAGACTACGCCGCGCGATGGAAAGACCAATGGCTGTCTGGCGGCAGCCCCGAACCCACGTTCAACCGGTATCGCACCAGAGCCTTCTGGATACTTTCCATAGGGTTGACGGTCAGTCTGGGCGCGGCCATATGGGGTGGCATACTTTGGCGAGAAGTCCGTCGTCGGCGCAAGGCAGAGCAAAAACTGCAGGACATGCTGATCCGGGACCAGCAACTGTTCAACAGTATTCCCATGGCGATGTTTTACGCCGACACCGCCGGCAAATTCACGGCGGGCAATGGTGCCTGGATAGCCGCAACGGGCCTGAAAAACCGCACAACAGCGGGGCTCGACATCACCGGACTACCCGTAACCGGAGAGCCATCGATCCGCACCTTGATAGATTCAGGCGACCACCCTGAATACAGTCTCACCGACTTGAAAGCTCGGCTAAACGGGGAGATACGCGATTTATATTTCTGGCTCACCCGGTTCGAAGATGGCAAAGGATCAAACGCCGGGATCGCCGGCGGCTGGCTGGATATCAGCGAGCGAGTACGACTGGAACATGAATTGCGGCTGGCCAGAGATGAAGCGGCCCGATCAAATCAGGTGAAAAGCATTTTTCTGGCGGGCATGAGTCATGAAATCAGAACGCCACTCAGCATCGCGGCGAGCATCATTGAACTAAGGCTGGATGACGAGAAAAACGCGACGGCCAGAGAACAACTTGAAACCGCCCAAACGGCAATCGCACACCTGCTGGCACTCATCGATGAGATTCTCGACTTGTCCCGCATCGAGTCAGAAACCCTGAAACTTCGACCCGACCAGGTTTATTTAGCTCAAACAATCAAAGACCTGATTGAGCAGTTCACCGCCAGGGCGCGTCAAAAAGGCATCGGTTTTATCTGCAATTACCAGAACTGCGATTTATTGATCAGTATTGATCCGGTCCGATTGCGCCAGATACTGACCAATCTCATCTCAAACGCGATCAAATTCACCAATAGCGGCAACGTTTCGTTTCATGCCGACCTCGCCATGGAAGAGCACAAATCAACCGCACTATTGCACCTGGAGGTCTCTGACACCGGTATCGGTATACCTCTGGCAGAGCAGGGCATGTTGTTTGAGCCGTTCTACCGGGCCAGTACGCCCGGACGGCAAATCTACGAAGGCACGGGCCTGGGCCTGGCACTCACCAGACAACTCATTCTGGCCATGCAAGGGCAAATCACATTTGAGAGCGTGCCACACCAAGGAACTACATTCGCGGTAACGCTCCCGGTCAGCGTCAAGCCACCCACCTCAAGCGAGGCTCAAGCCGATACAAACAATGATGCATTCTGGTTTCCCGGCCTGCGCGCCCTGCTTGTCGATGACCACCCAGCCAATCGGCTCATTGTGCGCAGCCAGCTTGAGCCATATGGAGTCTCCATGACAGAGGCCGAAGACGGATTTACCGCGCTGGATTTGCTGACCAACAACCAGTTTGATTTGATTATTCTGGATTACACCATGCCATTGATATCAGGCAGCCAGGTCGCCCGCGCCATTCGCCAACGAGAATCCGCGCAAAACACAAACACGCCCATCATCGGCATGACCGCATCACTGCAGGACGAAATCAGAGAGGACGCCCTCCATGCCGGCATGAACGAATGCGTTGTACGCCCGGTCAGCATGTCCACATGGCGCAAACTACTGAAAACCTGGTGCTGGCCCATGATGGATCAACGCCCCACATTCATCCCCCGATCCAGTGCCGGTTACGATGAACCCGCCATTCTCAGCGCCCTGACGCAAACCCTTCCGGCAGATATCAACACGGCAAATCAAAGCGTGAGGCTGCGGAACGTACGACAACTTGCCGAAACGATCCACCGTATCAAAGGCCCGTTCAAAATGATCGGACAGGCTGAAATCGTCGACATTTGCGAGGAACTGGAAGCTGGCTGTACCAATGATCCGGATTTTGCAGACCTGCAAACGGCGCTACGCCGACTCGACCGCATTTTGCAGGAATTCATGAAACTGCATGCGCTCGACTCAAACCGTGACAACCCGTCATAGGGACTGGCGCAACCAGACTAAAGGGAAGGGCGCCCGGGCCGACTGGCAGCCATTATGGAGAAACCCGGGATAACCCGCCAAAAACCCGGATAATGGCGGCCAGTCATTTTGAATACCGCTTTGGATTTATCCCATGGAAATTAAGGTCAACTTTCTCGACAAGCTTCGCCTTGAAGCCAAGTTTGATGATTTCACGGTCATTGCTGACCAGCCCATCCGTTACAAAGGGGATGGCTCTGCGCCGGGTCCGTTCGATTACTTCCTGGCCTCTTCGGCGCTGTGTGCCGCTTATTTCGTGAAGTTGTACTGTTCCACTCGCAACATCCCTACCGAAAACATCCGGCTGTCGCAGAACAATATTGTTGACCCGGAAAACCGCTACCAGCAGATTTTCAAAATTCAGGTTGAATTGCCCGCGGATATCTCTGCCAAAGACCGCGAAGGCATCTTGCGCTCTATCGACCGCTGCACCGTTAAAAAAGTGGTGCAAGCCGGGCCAGAATTCATCATCGAAGAAGTGGAAAATCTCGACGCCGATGCCCAGGCCTTGCTGACCCTGAACCCGTCCGCCGAGGCTGCCACGTACATTCCAGGCAAAGATCTTCCGCTGGAACAAACCATTGCCAATATGTCTGGCGTCCTGGCGAACCTGGGCATCAAGATTGAAATTGCGTCGTGGCGCAATATCATCCCCAACGTGTGGTCGCTGCACATTCGCGACGCGCATTCGCCGATGTGTTTTACCAACGGCAAAGGGGCAACCAAAGAAAGCGCACTGGCGTCAGCCCTGGGCGAATACATCGAGCGCCTGAGCAATAATCACTTCTATGCTGGCAGCTTCTGGGGCGAGGACATTGCAAATGCGGAATTCGTGCATTATCCGAATGAACGCTGGTTCAAACCTGGCCCTGATGGCGCGTTGCCCACTGAAATTCTGGATGAGTACTGCCTGCCCATTTACAACCCCGATGGCGAATTGCTGGGCACGCACCTCTATGACACCAACTCCGGTAATGTAGAACGCGGCATCTGTTCATTGCCCTTTGTGCGTCAGTCAGACGGTGAACTGGTTTACTTTCCATCCAATCTGATCGAAAACCTGTTCGTCAGCAACGGCATGAGTGCCGGCAACACCCTGGCTGAAGCCCAGGTGCAATGCCTGTCCGAAATTTTTGAGCGGGCCGTCAAACGCGAAATCCTCGAAGGCGAAATCGCACTACCCGATGTACCACAAGACGTTCTGGCCAAATATCCAGGCATCGTAGCCGGGATTCAGGGACTGGAAGAGCAGGGGTTCCCGGTTCTGGTCAAAGACGCTTCACTCGGCGGCAAATACCCGCTCATGTGCGTCACCCTGATGAATCCGCGTACTGGCGGGGTATTTGCTTCATTTGGCGCGCACCCAAGCTTCGAAGTAGCACTGGAACGCAGCCTGACCGAGCTATTACAAGGCCGCAGCTTTGAAGGCCTGAACGACTTGCCAGCCCCTACCTTTGAAAGCCACGCTGTGACCGAGCCCAATAACTTTGTCGAACACTTCGTGGACTCCAGCGGCGTCGTGTCATGGCGGTTTTTCAGCGCCAAAGCAGACTACCCGTTTGTAGAGTGGGATTTCTCAGGCCACGGCGAAAACTCCAACGCCGAAGAAGCCGCAGCCTTGTTCGGCATTCTGGAAGATCTGGGCAAAGAATCCTACGTGGCTGTGTATGACCAGCTGGGCGCCACCGCCTGCCGCATTCTGGTTCCCGGTTACTCCGAGATTTACCCGATCGAAGACCTGGTTTGGGACAACACCAACAAGGCGCTCTCGTTCCGTGAAGACATCCTCAACCTGCACAGACTGGACGACGAGCAACTGGGCGCACTCCTGGCGCGTCTGGATGACGGCGAGCAAGAAGACTACACCGACATCGCCACGCTGATTGGCATTGAGTTTGATGAAAACACGGCCTGGGGCCAACTGACCGTACTGGAGCTGAAACTCCTGATTCATCTGGCGCTGAAGCAGTTTGAAGACGCCCTTGATCTCACCGGGGCGTTCCTGCAATACAACGACAACACGCTCGAACGCGGGCTGTTCTATCAGGCACTGAAAACGGTTCTGGAAGCATGTCTGGATCGCGAAGTGGATCTGGAAGATTACGTCGTCAATTTCCGGCGCATGTTTGGTGATGCGCGCATGGATGCGGTACTGGGCGCGCTGGATGGCAGCGTTCGCTTCTACGGCCTGACACCCACCAGCATGAAACTGGAAGGTCTGGACAGACACCAGCGCCTGATCGACAGCTACAAGAAACTGCACGTCGCACGCGGCAAAGCGGCAATCAGGTAAGCCACCCAACGGACCGGTGCGATTCTTTGCTCCAAGGGCAGAAAATCGCACCCTCCGGCATGCAGTGCACCTTGTAAAAAAGGAATGCGTTGCCCTAAATTCAGATCACCTGCATCAGGTTGCATCTCGTCATTTCAAGACCAGATCGCCACCCATGTCTGCCTCCTGTGGCAATCCGGAAAAAGGGTGAATCATGAAAAAAACATGGCTACTGGCGCTCGTTCTGACTATGCTGGCGAGCGCATTTTTCAATACCGCAAGGGCAGAGGCAACCACCCCCACCACCAAACGTGCGGCCACGACAGCATGGACCGAAGAAGGTCTGCAAAAGGCCCCCGCAAAAGAATTCGACCTCGCATACATCACGCCTGGAGCCAGCCTTGTCGGGTACAATCAGATCCTCCTGGGCCCCATTCCGGTTTCATTTCGCCGCGGCTGGGAGAAACAAGCCGCCATCGGGTCACGTCTCCCCATCAACACCAAAGATGTGCAAAGCATCAAGGACAATCTGGCAAACGTGCTCAGAGAAGAACTCACCCTGCAACTCAACGCGGGCGGATACAGACTGGTCGATACCGCAGGCGAGGGCGTACTTGAGATCGACTTGTCCGTCGTAAATCTGGATGTTGCGGCTCCTGACACACCAGGCGCCAGCCGCGCCAGAACATATGCGGTTTCGGCAGGTGAAATGACACTGGTCGCGGCATTGCGCGACGCCGTCACCGGCACCACCATCATGCGCATTTATGACCACTACGTAGCCAGAGAGTCATTCAAACCAGAGCAAATCCGTAACGGCGACAATGCCCAGGCGGCCCATGAAGCGGCTGCCACATGGGCCGCGGCAATTCGCCGCGAACTCGATCTGGCTCACGGCACAGACGCTCGTTAAATCCGGCCATGACATCGGGTTCACGGCGATGGCGAGTTTCTTGAGCATTTTGGTAACGAGCCAATCAAAAGAGACTGGAACACTCCGGCCACCGAAATGTCATCTTTAGTTCGTATAATGTATATTATGT
>NZ_BMLY01000001.1:267938-1130186 GCF_014645555.1 Silvimonas amylolytica
GATTATGCGTCTTCTTACACTATTCAGTTTTTCCGCACTGCCATATCTGGCAAGCATCGCCCCGCTTTTGTAGTTTGAGTACAGAGATAAACAGGAAGTCCGCCAACGAACGGCGGTTTTTTCGTATTGGGCGCACAACATGAACAAAAACAGAACATTTCCCCGCACAGACTTCAAAAGCAACCCCAACGATCTTATGCACGCGATGTATTCCGTTACCGCAACGGAAATCGCTGAAATCTGCAAAGTCGACCTCGACACCGTGCACGCATGGAAAACCGGAATCCAGCCGGTACCATACATGGCCTACCAGTTACTACTCTTCAAAGTCCTTGGACGGATTCCTGAAGGATTCGGCAGTTGGTCAGGCTGGACAATTATCGAAGACCGGATATATCCGCCTGGCGCAACATACAAAGGCGCAGCCAGGCAGATTGAGCTGGTATTCATCGACCACTACAGGATTGATCGTCAACTCTGCGAAAACCAGGCAACTCACATCGAAGGCCTGCAACGCCGACATGATTTCTACAAGAAGCAATGCGGACTGGAAAGCCGCTGGGGAATGATGCTTAACAATCTGTTTGGATAGCTATTTTTTGGAGCACGGCGTGTCCTGAAAAAGCACGCCGCCAGAGTCAGAACGGCACTTGTAAATTGTCGTGTGCGGAGCCCCTGACGCAGCCGTTAGTGCTGGATCAGACGCTTTAGGCTGAAGCTCAGCGCTGGGCCTGATCTTGACTTCGTCAGCCGCGAGATCAGTGCTACGTGGCAACCCATAGCGGACACCACGGATTGGCGCTTCAGGTTGATCACGCTGCCAAGGGAGGGCTATGGTGGCCACACGATCACTCCCCATAGGAAAGTGAAACGGCCCCCAATGATCCAGCACACCGTAGATGATCAAATCCACGAGCAAAAACATGAAAATAGCGAGTCGCATGACATCTTATTTTTTGTGCGTATTAACGCCGAGAAGCATAGCGGAAACCCGGTTTGGCAATAAGGGGTCCGGGCAAGGAATACGGGCGGAGCGCCCCGCCCTGCACCGCCGCTCGCACCCCGCAAGCGGGGACCCCAGTCGCGGCTAATCTATTATTCGTAACAGTTACGATATTTCAGACAGACGGCACATTAAACGTAACCGTTACGAAATTGCACTGCTATAATTATCGTAACAGTTACAATATTGGTGCGACATGGCAAAGCAACCCGAAGACAAACAAACCCTTGAGCTGATCGAAGCCCCAAAGAAACGCGGAAGACCAGCCACCGGCAACGCGAAGACCGCAGCCGAGCGCATGAAGGAGATGCGCAGAAGGGACAAGGTCAACGGCAACGCAACCGTAAAGCTGGATAGCGCAGAAATCGCAATAACCCTGGTATCGCTGGAAGCCGCGTACATGAACGATAACGGGACATGGCGCAACGAGAACGCCAAGCGGCTCCACGAAAAACTAAAATGCGCGTAACAGTGACGAAAAACCGGCAAACGCCGGTTTTTTACATCTTTAATACTGCAAGCGCACCCTACTCCCCATTTTTTGGCACACCCGGATATACGCATAAAGCGGAACCCGCCAAGCTAGCGACAACAGGAAACGCCGATCCATCTGCAGTTTGACCGGCTCATAACGGCCAGCCAGATGCCATGGTGAAAGCATTGTGTGGAGCGCACAGGCCTTGTCATGCGATGCCGGTAGAAAAATCTGAGCCGTGTCATATCCGGGGTAAAGATCGCGACCACGATAGAACCAGCGATCAACCACCATCGCATGCATGTCCATTCCGTACTTGACCATACCCATATGTACCTTGGGCGGGCGAATGCCCGTGAGATGCGTCAGCACTGGTATCGATAGCCGGTCCAGCCGTTTGCAGGGAACGTGGTACTCAACAAGCGTGTCCCGCACCTGTTTGTCGATCTGTGCCGGACCTTGCGCAATAAACATGGTGTCCCAACCGAGTTTGCGCGAATGAATGAACCAGTCCAGCAACGGCTGCCGCTCCTTGTCACCCCAGCTCCGGGCGTTCAGAAAAGCAGCGCATTCGTCCAGGACAATCAATCCGTTTTCTTCCTCGACAATACCCGGCTGACCCCGACCGATCGCTTCCATATCCCGGATGGTCGGAGCATCAGGGAGCCGAATTAACGTGACGCGTGACGAATGAGGAAGCAAGCCGTCCAGCTTGATATCCAGGTTGGTGGCAACCTTCTTTCCCGCCAGCAACGCATCCCTGATCCGGCCAACAGCAAGTAGCGATTTTCCGGAGCCTTTCTTCCCCGTCACAAAATAGTCAGCCATGGTCAGTTGATCTCCGCCAGTGTCTTGATGGCATCCATGTGGAAGTCGTACACAAAGCGGGCAACGCGCGCGGAGAAATAAGCACCGAGGCATGCAGGCGCATTAGAGGGTATGAAGCACATCCCCTGCACGATCCACTCAGGCGCACCCGCCGCAATTCCATTCAGCAAGCCACCAATCGCAGTGACGAATACGCCCAGGCAGATCAGCATCGCCGCGACTGCTGCAGCACCAATCGCCAGCTTGCGAGAAAAGGAAACGCCGAGCGCAGTCAACACCTGCGTAATCAGCGTGAGCAACCAACCAGCAAAAAGGGCCATCAGTCCTTACCTCCAGTAAACACACGGAAAAGGGAGAACGCAGTCAGGATGTACAAAATCCAGCCGAAGATATCGCGGACACGCGAAACGCCATCGGAAAAGTCGTAAGACACGGAGCCAAACGGGAGCGTGATCGACAGACGTGGAGCCTGCCCACCGGATGCGAAGATGGCCGCGGGGTCCCATCCGAAGTGATAACCGTCAATACTTCCGGATTGGGCCAAGGCGTTCATTTGGTCGGTCGCCTTTTTTTGGAAGTCGTCCGATAAACCCTTGTATTTATCGGCCATGCCATCTGAACCCTCGGGCGACTTAAAATCTGTCAACGCATTCAGGATGGACTGCTGCGTTGTTTCCTTGTTGTAATCATTCGGGATATCCAGCTTGATATTGCCTGCCCCGTCTGTAGAACCAGTGACCGAACTACTGGTTGAATTGGATGTGGAACTAGTGCAACCGGACATGCAGCCATCAGCATCACGCGGTAGAGATGAGTTGGCGTTTGTTCCAGTCTGATTGTTTGCCGGGTTGTCTGTATTGCTTGGCCCGGGTGTCTGACTGGCGGGCTGCGAAGCCTGAGACGGCAACGGCGCGTTAGTCACGCAAACATTGTGGTTCTGGACTTGGCCAAAGGTAGTGTTAGTTGGGCAATCTTTCGGTGACTGCGGCTCTTGAGACATAGACGAACCGACTGCTGTCTGGCTTGGCGTGCCAACCGAACTACTGTCAGACGAAGTGCAAGAGGTGCCGGTTGTGACCAGATGGCAGTACAACTTCGCCGGCGTTCCGTCTCCATTACCATACCATGACACCCCGGTTGGACCAGTGCCAGACTCGCAACTACTTGAGGTCGCGCGGCAAGAATTCACGCACTGCGGCAGTTTACTGTTCATCGCTGACTGCGCTTTCTTGAGGTCGGTCGCCTGACTCCAGTTACCCGGATTAGACTTTGTGCCCGGCACGTCCACGTAATACATCCCGAGGTCTTTGCCCGAGTCGCACGGCTGCGCAATAGGATCATGACAAGTGCCAACCGGGGTACAACGAAACATAGTCGTACTCACCCAGTTCCCCCAGTACAGAATCTGAACTGCTACCTGAATGTCACCGTTCTGATCAAAAGAAGGTGTGATGGCCCCGCATGACAATGCTCCTGGTGGACCGTTAATCCCCTGGGCGATGGCTACAGCGGAGCACATGGTGCCCCAGTCATCCCACGTCTTCCCAAGACCGGACCAACTACCATTCGTGTAGGGGTCCTCCCCGATCCAACCCGCAGTTGCGCAAGCACTAGAAACAAGGATGACGCCCAGCGCCAACGCACGAATCCATGCGGTGATACCAGTCACCCCACGACTCCACATTGTTCTGATCACTGTTTGCATAGACATATCTCTGATGGGTGGCCGCGCAGGCGCTGAGAATCACAACGAGGCTGGCCAGAATGAGCTTGGAGGGTGAGTGCATTGCTCTTACCGAAGAAAAACGGGGGCACTGCCCCCGTTTAATTGGACGCAAACGCCGATTGCCTTAGGACGCTGCGCGAATACCCTTCTTAACCAGCTTGATGACGGCAAAGCCGCCGTAAATCACGCCAACAGTGGTAGTCACCGCCGCGATGATCGTGGTGAACGAGGTCGTCAGATTGGTGATAGGAGTCACGTCAACCGTGGTGTCGGCCATGGCGGCGACAGAAGCGGATGCAGCGAATACAGCCAGGGCAATCTTGTTAATGCGGTTCATGGTTTTTCCTTGTGCGGTTAAACAACGGTCTCAATCGCCCGCCGAATGATCTTGACCATCCAGCCAGCAGCAAAGCCGACGCACCAGAGACCAAGCAGTGCAGCGGCAATTAGTAAGAGGTTGTCGTTCATGCGTTGAGCCCGGCGCTGAATCCGAGCGCGAGAACAATCACGGCACCAACGACGGCGACAATCTCTTGAATTGGTATGTTTTCCATGCAACCTCCGGGCGGCGAATAACGAACCAACACACCAGCAACATCAAGTCAAAGCCAGCGGTAAGCACTACCCATACAAGCCAGTCCATCAGCGCGCCCTCTTCCAGCACTCAAAAATGACAAACTGATTGAGGCAATCTGCAGCAGTGGTGATGGCGGATTCCCTGTCATCGAAAAAATCCGCATCGGTGATCAACTGGACGTAGTCAATTCCGCCGTCACCATCCGACCGCATGAAGTAGCCCGAATCCTTGTCCTGCACATAAAAGGCCGGGACTACTGCCATGATCAGCCAGCCTTGCTGAGCGTACCGTCAGCGGTATTCACACCACCCAGCGGCTTCAGACCCACCAGCACGGTTTTCACAGTCTTGCCGTTACTCACCTGATCCAGCTCCAGCTCAGCCTGAATCGGGTATTTCAGCGCTTTGAGTTGCTGAAACAGATCGGAAGAAGGAAATTTGAAATCAGCGATAGCAAAGCCACGTGCCGTGCCTTTGGATTCGTCCTGATCCATCAGCGTGAAAACAGTCGTGCTGTCATAGTTTTGGCCGTCAACTTCACCCTTGAACATCTTTGCGCCGACGACGGTTGCGGTAGTTTTGAAACGCATTGCAATTTCCTTTACGAGAGATAAGCGCCATCTGAAGTCGGGTTCCGCCAAGGCGCACTGGTAGCGGTGACTGAATCAAAAGGAATGTCTTCTTCCCAAACCGGCAGCGACACCACCTCGCAACCGAGCAGGCGTGAACGGTCTGAGAGCGTCAAAGGGGCCGGGCTAAGGGTGTAAGTCGGAACTTTCAGGCGCTTGGGCACCCCGTCTTGCTGAGTGCGGCGCAGGAATTCGTCCTGGCCAAGCACGTGCACCAACGTGCCGATGTATTTGCCGTACTGGTGATTGATGATTTCAATCGCGCGATCTACCGCAATTTCCATCTCCAGCTTTGTTGTGGTGATGCGGGATTGTTTTTCGCTGATCCACTCGAAAGCGGGATAACAGGCGGAAAGGTAAGCACCTGGGTTCATCAACATATCGAACGGCAATACACGCCCGACAGCCTTGTTTTCACATTCAATGCGCACCCACGGGGATTCTTTGCACCCTTCTTTCTTGCCACGTTCATAGATACGGGCGTACTTGCCGGAGCGACGGAGACCGACGCAGAACGTTCGACCTTTGCCGCTAGGTCGGTACCAGTTGCCCATTTGCTCGCATTCCGGCGCATTGCCCCGGTAGCACTGGTACAGATCGGTCTTATAGTCATCAAAGGCCTTATCCACGGTGTAGCGTTCACCGAGGTAGTCGTCATAAGCCAGATCAACACGCGTGAGCTTTGGCTGTTCTGCCTGATCCTGCAGGAAGTTAACCAGGCGCTCTTCCCAACCCTCTTCCGCTGCAGCGCAGCCCTTGCCTGTCAGCGACACTAGAATTTTGTTTCGCTGGCCACCGATGCAGACGAGGCCGAAACCATCGCCCAAATCCCACGACTGGCGGAAAAAATGAGCGCCGTTAGGCCGCTTGCCAGTCACGCCGAAGCCAAAGATTTGTTCCAGCTTGAGACTCATGGCCAGCACGTAATCGTCATCACACTGAAGGAACTGGCCAAACATGGCGCAGGTGTCTTTGTGGAACGTGAAGCTCACCCAGTCGATGAACGCGGCATCTCCGCCCCACCCTCTGCGCATCGGGTATTCAACGATTTCACCCGAGGTAGACATCACCAGTTTGATGGTCGGGACGGGTTCTTTTTGGGCAGTTAACCCCGTGTTACTAGTGGGGGTCTCCCGTGCACCGTCGGCTGCCTTTTCAGCCGGGGCCGGCGCTGCCGCGCCAGCACCCGTCCGAAACAGGCGACCGACTCTATCCTCTGATTCCTCTTTGCGTTCCAGGCGTGTACGGTTTTCCGGAGACAAGGCACGCGCCACCGTCGCATCAATTTTGGCGATTTGCTCAGGCGTGACCCGTCCGGCGTCGATTTTTTGCGCGGGCGTCACATCGGGCGATTGCGTGCGTTTACGGGACATGTTTTGGCGTGCTAACTTGGCATCAAGAATTACTGATACCCTAGCATCAGGAATTCTTTAAATCAAGAGTTCCTGATACGGAGAAAACACATGAACACGCTCGACGAAATTATCGACGAGGCAAAAAAACAGATTGGAACGGAGAGTGACCGACAGCTAGCACTGCACATCGGACTAACCCCGCAATCAGTTAGTCAGTGGCGGAAGAAAACCAGCTCGCCCGACATGTACGCGCTAATGAAACTGCAGGATATTTTGAAAAGAGACGCCCGAGAATTGTCCGCAATCATTGAAGCGGAACGGGCAAAAAGTGAGGAAAAACGCGGGTTTTGGGAAGGTATTAAGCGCGATTTCTCTAAGAACACCCTTCCGGTTGCCCTGGTTGTGGCGACGACGCTAGCCCTTGCTGGAGGGGGTCAAACTGATAGGTCCGCCCTATCGCTTACAGGGTATAAATCCAAAGCGATGTATATTATGTAAAGTTACATTGAGCGTCTGTTCAGAAGTATCCGGAATTTGGCCACTGTCAAAACAGCCAGCCTCCTCACCCTTTATCCATCCTGAAGTCACACCGATAAAACTCAAACCCGCCGACGAACGGCGGGTTTTTCGTATTGGGCGCACAACATGGATAAAAACAGAACATTTCCCCGCACAGACTTCAAATCAAATCAAAACGACCTGATGCACGCGATGTATTCCGTTACCGCAACGGAAATCGCTGAAATCTGCAAAGTCGACCTCGACACCGTGCACGCATGGAAAACCGGAATTCAGCCCGTGCCGTACATGGCCTACCAGTTGCTGCTCTTCAAAGCCCTCGGGCGGATTCCTGAAGGATTCGGCAGCTGGTCAGGCTGGACGATTATCGAAGACCGGATATATCCGCCCGGTGCAACGTACAAAGGCGCAGCCAGGCAGATTGAGCTGGTATTCATCGACCACTACAGGATTGATCGTCAACTCTGCGAAAACCAGGCAACTCATATCGAAGGCCTGCAACGCCGGCATGACTTCTACAAGAAGCAATGCGGACTAGAGGCTCGCTGGGGAATGATGATCAACAACCTGTTTGGCTAGCAGCAATTCGGCCTGAGTCGCTGCCGGCACCCCGACCACGAAACGATCGGCTCCAACCTGGCCCTGCATTAGCTTTCGGCCACCCCGCAGATATTTTCTTTATGTCGCGATCATTTTCTGAGTGAGGAATAAAAAAAACCGCGAGATAAATACATATATAAAGAATGAATATAAAAAATAAAATGGGCTTCATAGAAAAATGCACTTTTAAACGTTAAATATCATTGGCTTACCCTGCCAGGGCAAAGCTAGCGTCGCCACACGCCCATCTCCCAAAGAGAAATGAAACGGACCCCAACGGTCCAGCGTAACAAAAACGACCAGATCCACTAGCAAGAACATAAAAATCGCCAGCTTCATAGACCGCGATCTCGCTGAAGTCGATTCAACGCAGTCGAAATGGCTGCGTTTCTATTCGCAGAGCCCTTCGACAGCTCATAGGCAATCAGACGCTCAGCCTTTTCCCGATTCCCCAGGCAGGCCGTCACCAGCCTCTTAAACAGCACGCCATCCGACGAGGCCTGAGAACCCGCTGACTGAGAAGTTGACCGACGCGAAGCGGCGAAAATCTTGTAACTGCGTTGCGTGCGCCTGTTTCGATACCAAGCCCAAGCCATGCGTGCTGCGGCCATGATCAGGCCAACAGGTATGAAAACCTGCTGAAGTGGTGGATTCATTGTTTTTGGTTCCGGTTGACTTTGTGCGCAAGCATATTCAACAGTCCTTCATTCAGTTTTTGCGCTTTTGTTTTGCGGTTGCGCTTGCTGTTTGTGCTGAGGTGGGTCCGGTTTTGGTTGCTTTGGGTAACTGAATTGACAGCGGGGCCACGCCGGGCGCCGCAAGCGTGGCGGAGACGATTTCCAGTACGCCCGGCTCCAGCACTCTCGCGCTTCCCGCAAGGGTCGCGCTGGCTTGCCCTTTCAGGCGGCGGGCGTCGTCTGCCGTCATATGAAACTGCATGGGCGTCTTGCCGAGCACAACGGGCAGTATCTGGTTATCTGCATCGTAGCGACCTAACGCCCCCTCAACACTGAATGGCGTAACCAGGCTGGCAATACGGGATTTGTACTGCGCAGTGGTTTCATAGTCATCTTTGTTTTGCGCAGCCAGAAACGCTGCCATCCCGGGGTTTCGATCTACCCGGCCAATGGTCACTCGATAGCCATCGTCAAACCATGAACTTTCGAAATAGGGATCATTGACGACGGCATAGCTTGCGGTCCGCACCGTGCTGGCAACCAGTTCGCCTGCGGGAGACACCAAGTGCAACGGTTGTTTGTCTTCAAACAGCAGGAAAGTCCCATCATCAAGCGCGCCCACCGAGTTGACCAGGTGATCAAGCTGCGGCCTGCCCTCCTTATCCAGTAGCTGCTGTTTGTACTCTTGCGCCGGATAGCTGACCGCCCAGTGATCGCTCCCTAACGCATAGACCGTACCGCCTTTGGCTGCGTCGAAACTGCGCACCAGGTTGCAGTCCAGATTAAAAACACGGTTGCCACTCACCAGGAGCCGTTGTTTTTCGCTGAAAGAGGAGCTGTCCTCAAAATGGCACATCGGTTTGCCTGTGCTTGCGTCGTACCACGCACTGCGGTTGCTTTTCTGGTCATCGCTGCGCCATGACACACTAATTAAATGTCCCTTGTCCGAGAGCGATAGCCAGAGCCCATCCTTGTCTCCAACCTGCCCCACGTTCAGAGGTGCCGTGAACAAGGCAGCATTACCCAGCAAATCGAAAGCCTTGATTTGCCCATACCCGGGCCAGGCTGCGACCACCATAAGACGGTTGTCCACGGCCCCTACCGCCACCCCCCGTCCACCGCGCAACGACATCATGGCAGACTGATTGCCGGTAGCCAGGTCAAACACACGCACGTCGGGGTCCGGCTCATAGTAGGAATACACCGCGAGCTGATTACCAGCCAGATAAAGGGCCGGATTGAAGGCGGTGAACTCTTTGGTGGGGTCGCGATACGCTTTGAAGCCGGTATGAATGACCGGGGACCTTGGCGCGCCATTAGCATCCAGAACCTGAATCGCCAGTTCATTGGGCGATTTGCCCGGAATCAATGCCACCGGGAAGACGGGTTTCCCATCCTGATAAATGGCCGTCAGGGATTTGACACCAGCAATGTTGAGAGACTGCGTGGTGCCGGCGACCAAATCCAGTATTTTGACCTGGCGATCCACGTCGCTAACGTAAAAGAAACGCCCCTTCAGCAATACGGTACCGGTACCTAACTGGCGGATATCGGCCACCTCGCGCACGGTGATGCCCGGGCTCCCCAGCAAGACCGAAAGCGGGACCGCGAGCCGGCCTGGATATTTTTCTGCAATGGCTGCCTGTCTCGCATCCAGCGCAGCTTGCGAGGCGCTGTCACGAGCTTGTTGCGTGGCCGCCTGGCGAGCCTCTGCAGCGCGCTTCGCTGCAGCAAGCTGTTCCTGTTGCCGTCGCTCCTGCTCCTGCTTTGCCTGTTCATCGATCTGGCAAATCGACAACTGACTATCGCATTTGGCACTGCAACTACGAAACGCCGAGTCATCGTGTTTCGTGAGTGCGCCCGCCAGTCCAGGCAAAAGGCAGGTATTGACGCAAGAAATATTGTCGCTTTGGCAATCGGCAAACACCTGGCTGGCCAGGGTTAGCAAAGCGGTCGCGGCAAGCACGAGATAGCGGGGCAAAATAGGGGCTCCAGCAGTTGCGAGTGGCGGTTGTTTTTTTATCCCCGCGTTTATACCAGCACGCGCTTACCCGGTTAAGGCACCGCACCCCAAGTGTTGGCAGACAGCGACATTGTCAGGCTTTGCACCGTGAAGGTGAACTGCGCAATGCAACAAGTTATGGATGGGAGATGCAGCTATAGATGCAGCCCGCAGAAACGTTTCCGGCAGCCTTTCTACGCCGTCAGTATTGGCTTGACTAACACTTCTACATATCAATAACGTTTGCGTTGGAATGCGTGAAATTCCTAACCCCACCCCAAAACACGCCGTTCAACATATACATGACAGGCATATCAAATACTGAGACGCATCTCAATTAAATATCGTCAATTACATCAAGTATCAATTCAGAACCACCAGCCCCCTGATCGCCAGAATGCCATTATGGCGATCACGATCTGGCACGACTGTAATACCAAATAACGCGCAAGCACCCGACGCCAGAAGGCCCGTCAGCCTCTATTTGCTGTTTAATGGTGCAGCCTGTTTTTAATGACGAAAAACAGCAGCAAAAAGGCCTGCGCAAAAACAATACACTGTACAGGCCAAAGTATTCTGGCGACCGGGTCACCTGCCTTGAAATCAATGCGGACGTTTTTAAGGAGAGCCGGGTTGGTAAGCACCGTCTTTTTCATGAAAATACGCGCAATGTAAACAGCCAGCAAAACCGCATACAAAACATCCATCGCAATAAAACCATCAATCACGTAATACAGCAGACCTCTATCCATTTAGCCTCTGACCTTCTATTTCGGGTTCCGGCAAAATTCTGCAGCCACCCACCCTAAGCCGCATCTTTTGCAGCAAAACCTGTATATCCGGAACAACAAAGGGGCTGCCGCTCCCATTAGCGATTGCGTCGGCAGCTCGCAGGTTCAGGCGCTGGGTCTGGCGGTTTGGTACAACGGGACAGCGACCAAGCCCCACCTGCCCTCCCCGTCTATACTGATCGCTCCCCATGCTTTTTTGCGCAAGGAGTTTTTCATGTCCAGCAAGAACACCATTTGTCTCTGGTTCGAGACCGGGGCTCTGGAAGCCGCCGAATTTTATGCACGTACTTTCCCTGATAGTTCGGTCAATGCTGTGTTCCGGGCACCTGGTGATTATCCGGCGGGCAAACAGGGTGATGTGTTAACGGTAACGTTCACTGTGGCTGGCATCCCCTGCCTTGGTTTGAATGGGGGGTCGGGCATCAAGCACAGCGAGGCTTTTTCATTTCAGATCGCGACGGATGATCAAGCAGAGACAGACCGTTTGTGGAATGCAATTGTCAGCAACGGCGGTCAGGAAAGCGCGTGCGGCTGGTGCAAGGATAAATGGGGATTGTCGTGGCAGATTACGCCGCGCGTGCTGATGGAGGCCATTTCAGATCCGGACCCCGCTGCAGCCAAGCGCGCGTTTGATGCGATGATGACGATGAGCAAGATTGATATCGCAAAGATTGAGGCCGCGCGACGCGGATAGTGCGGCATGACAAGACTGCGCTTAGTCTTCAATCATCAGTCCTGATCCCGAGGGCGGCATCGGTGCATCAGATCTTTGCCCCAATTGCACAACGCGAACGCGAGTCGGCGTGGTTTCGCGCAGGCGAGCGGCAAGCTGTTCGGCTTCTTCTTCGGTATCAAAGACTTCCAGACAATAACTGAACAAGAGGACCGCATAACCGCTGGGTGCTGGAGTACGCCGCGTCACCTTTTGCTCCTGTTTGCCAAGGCCAGGCCATTGTAATCAGCAGTAGACCGAATGGTCCAGATTTGTCATAAAACAGTCACCCGTTTTTGTCATATTGGCTGTGCACAACTCCTTCAGACCATCTGGTACCCACGCCTCCTTTGAGGCGTCTTTTTTTGCGGGCGCCGATCAACCTTGTTTTTGCGGCGCAAGCCGGTCCAATCGCAACCGGTGTCGATTGTCTGTCACGCTGTACGCAGACAGGATCACACAGCCAAACGCTGCCAACCCACTGGCGCCAGCCAGAATAAACATCAACAGAATCTGGTATTTGGCTGCCTCCAGCGCATCCATACCCGCCAATACCTGGCCGGTCATGATGCCGGGCAAGGTAATGATGCCGGCTGCACTCATCTGGTTGATTACCGGCAGCATGCCACTCCGGATTGCGGCAACCAGATAGGGTTTGAGTGCTTCTCGTCGTCGCGCGCCCAGTGCCAGGCGCGCTTCAATCACCGCGGCGGCATCCTGAATGCGTGTTAGAAACGCATCGAGCGAAATGCTGGCGGAATTGAGCACGCTACCCAACACGATCCCCATTAATGGAATTGCGTAACGCGGGTCATGCCAGGGTTGGGGCCGAATGGCCGTGGTGAGCGCCAGCGCCACGGTCAAGAGCGAGGCCATGCTGACCACGGTACCGCTGATTGCATAGCTTTTATAACCACGCAGTTTGCGCGCAGGCCGGGCGGCCACTTCCCGGGCTGCAGCACCAATCATGATCAAGATGACCAGCAACGTTGCAGGCGGCGATTGCAACGCAAGAATCCAGCGCAACACCAACCCGACCAGTAGCAATTGCACCACCATCCGCGCAGCGGCGATCACCAGAGAGCGATGCACCTGCAAACCCAGCACCAGCGAAATCACACCATTAATCAGTAGTAATGCTGAGGCCATCGCCAGATCAAACGAAGACAACAAGAGCGGTTTGATGATCAGGTCCTCCGCTGAACTTCAACAAACTGGCCACCTAAACGCGCAGCCTGCTCCTCAGCATGCGTAATCAGCACCAGGCCTAATCCACCCCGCATGCGATCGACCAACAACTGTTCAACGCGCGCAATGTTGTCGCGATCAAGTGCGCTGGTGGGTTCGTCCAGCAACAGGACTTTGGGTTGCATAACCAGAGAGCGGATCAGCATTGCACGCTGGCGTTCACCGGTAGAGAGCAAAGAGAGGTCGGCGTCGAGCCGGTCTTTGCCCAGCGTGAGCACATCTGCCAAGTGCTCCAGCGTTGCGTGTTGGTCTACCCGGAAATGGTCGCGCACGGTTGGCAACCACCAGGCGGACTCTGCACTTTGGTACACCACCTGTTTTCGCCATACCGGAGCCGGCAACTGGCTGCGGGCAACGCCGTTCAGCCAGACCTCGCCCGACCCCTCATCCAGGTCAGCAATCAGACGCAGCAAGCGGGTTTTGCCGGCACCAGAACGTCCGCGCACGACCGTACAAGCGCCCTGCTCCAACACAAAAGACATGGGCGCAATGATGGGTGAGGCCACGGCATCAACCACCAGCAAAGACCGGGCGCTGGCGCTAACAGGATGCGTTTCGGGGGCGTAAGGAGCAGGCATGCCGATCAACTGAACCAGAGTTTGAAAACAAGAAGAGAACCAACCGGCATTGTAGCGACAGGATGCTTAAAGCTGATCGAGGATCATGCCACCAGGCTGCGCGGCTCGGCAGGCCAGCCTGTTCACATACGACTACCCGGCCAGTCCACCCGCCAATAGCGCCACGGCATGCTGAATGATCTGTTCTTCATTAATACCGCTACGCGTTGGGTCATCTTGCCACTTGGGTTTCATGGCCAGCGGCAATACGGTCAGGCCAACCAGACTGGTAAAGATCAGCACCGGCTCCAGCTTTGCGCTAATGCGGCCTTCGCGTTGCCATCTACGCAGTGTCTCAAGCACCAGCGAGTCACGCTTTACACCGAGGCGCAGCTTCACACGCTCGTGCAGTACCGGGTCTTCACTGATCATTTCGCGAATCCAGAACGGACCAAACCATGCGTGCTCGACGTTCAACGCAACCAGTTGCCGCACAAGACGAGTCATCGTGGCCAGCGGATCATCCGGTTCGCCTTCAAAAATACCCTCAAAGTACGCACGCACCGGCAAGATGCGCTCTTCCAGCAGCGCATCAAGCAACTGTTCTTTGGTCTTGAAGTAGTAATGCGCCGCGGACGGTGTCATCCCCGCTTCTTTGGTGATGGCAGCCATGGTGACATAAGCAGCCCCCTGCCGGGCGAGCAAGGATTGGCCAATATCCAGCAGGCGTTCGCGCTGGTTTTCTTGCCCCTCTTTCAATGATGGCCGCCCGGGCCGGCGCGGCGACGGTGATTCTTCCCTGGTCACAAAACCTCCGTGTAGTCCTGCAAATGATAACAGCAGCGCTTGGGGCATTGACATGAACCGTATGTCATACATATATTAATTGTGTCATCAATTAATTAACAAGCCCGATGAACACCACTGTTACCGAAGCCCTTGTCACACTTGCGCCCTCTGCCCAGCCCGCAAAGCGGCCGCCATTACATTTGCTGTTTGGCGCACTGGTACTGGTACTGCTGCTGTCAGCACTGGATCAAACCATTGTGTCGACCGCCCTGCCCACCATCGTGCGTGATCTGGGCGGTGTCTCGCAGCTTTCCTGGGTCGTGACGGCCTATCTGCTGAGTTCCACGATTGCCATTCCGCTTTACGGCAAATTTGGCGACCTTTTCGGGCGCAAGAAGGTGTTACAGATCGCCATCGCGCTCTTTCTGGTCGGTTCCGTGCTTTGCGGTTTATCGCAAAACATGACCGAACTCATCATCACGCGAGCCATCCAGGGTTTGGGCGGCGGCGGGCTGATGGTGGTGACCATGGCGATTGTCGCAGACGTGCTCTCCCCGGCCGAGCGCGGCAAGTTTCAGGGTTTGTTTGGTGCCACTTACGCGCTGGCCACCGTGCTGGGCCCCATGCTGGGCGGGTATATCGTCGAGCATTATTCCTGGCACTGGATTTTCTACATCAACCTGCCCGTGGGTTTGCTGGCACTGGCGGTCATCAGCGCGGTGCTGCATGCGCATGAAGTCCACGTCAAACACGAGATCGACTACTGGGGCGCAGGTTTTCTGGCGACGAGCCTGAGTTGCCTGGTGCTGTTTACTACATCGGGCGGCACCACCCTGCCCTGGTCCTCCGCTGAACTGTGGATTTACCTCTACATCAGCGTGGTCTGTCTGGCCGGGTTTATCTATGAGGAGCAACGTGCAGCGGAACCCATCATTCCACTAACGCTGTTCAAGCAACCCACATTTGTACTGTGCAGCCTTGTCAGCGTCCTGGTCGGGGCCGGGTTGTTTGGCGCCATCACTTATATGCCGCTGTATCTGCAAGTTGTCAAAGGTTCTACGCCGACGGGCGCTGGCGCGCAGTTGCTGCCTTTGATGGGCGGTCTGCTATCCAGCTCAATTCTGAGCGGCATCATCATCAGTCGCACCGGTCGTTATCGCTTCTTCCCCATCGTCGGCACGTTGCTGGCAGGCATTGCACTGGTGCTGATTGCCCGCCTGCAGACAGGCAGCCCGCTGCGTGATCTATACGCTTGCGCGGCCATGCTGGGCGTGGGCCTTGGCATGGTCATGCAGGTCATGGTGCTGGTTGTACAAAACACGGCGGATGCCCGCCAAATCGGCGTAGCGACTTCCAGTGTGACCTTGTTCCGCATGGTGGGCGGGTCAATTGGGGTGTCCGTGTTTGGCGCTCTCTTTAACGCACTGCTCAGCCACAAACTGGAAAACCTGCTGCCCGATAGCGGCCTGACCGGGCGCCAGGCCATGCTGGCCGCGGGCCAATTGCCACCCGCGCTGCATGCCCAATATCTTGATGCATTCAGCTCGGCCTTTCATGGCATCTGTTTTGTTGCTGCGGGCGTATTGGCACTCGCTTTTGCCTTTACCCTGGGCCTGCGGGAGATCCCGTTGCGCACAAAGTCCACGGCCGGCGGTCACGAATAATCAGTACCCAAGCGCCAGCCCGGTATGGCGCCGCGGGTCGTTGGCGCCATAAAACCGGTTACTGCCCACGGGTTTGCCATCCAGCATCGGCGCCCCGATCAAAATGGCTGCGATGTGGTTGGCGGGCTGCGGGCTCGCAAATTTCTGGCCCCAGCCTTCCAGGATTTGCTGTGTGTCGGCACTCAGCGCAAAGCGTTCGATGTTGGTGGCTTCCGGCAACCATTGCTGGTGAAACCGCGGTGCATCGACCGCTTCCTGGATGTTCATGCCGTAGTCAATCACATTGATGATGGTCTCCAGTGTGGCCGTAATAATTCGGCTACCACCGGGCGTGCCGACCACCATGACGGGCTTGCCGTCTTTGGTCACGATGGTCGGGCTCATGGAAGAAAGCGGGCGCTTTCCCGGCGCAATCGAGTTGGCCTCGCCCTGCACCAGCCCGTACATATTGGGCACGCCAGGCTTGATGGTGAAATCATCCATCTCATCATTGAGCAACACGCCGGTTCCGTTCGCCATCACCCGGGCGCCAAACCAGTCATTCAATGTCACCGTTGTTGATACCGCGTTACCCCATTTATCGACAATCGAATAATGCGTGGTGTTACTGCCCTCGTGCGGCGCCACACCAGGTTTGATGTCCGCCGAGACACCTGCCTTGTGCGGATCAATCACCCCGCGAATCGCCGCGGCATAGTTTTTATCCAGCAAGTGCGTTACCGGATTGTTCACAAACGCGGGATCGCCAAGATAAGAGTTCCGGTCCATATAGGCATGGCGCATGGCTTCAATCTGGTATTGCATGGCTTGTGCCGAGTGAAAACCCAGATCTTTGAGTGGATAGCCTTCCACAATATTGAGTATTTCGCAGAGGGTAATGCCACCCGAACTGGGCGGTGCGGCGGAGACGACGTGATAGCCACGGTAATCACATTCAACCGGCGGCATTTCACGCGGCTGGTATTGATCCAGATCGGCCAGCGAGATGATGCCACCACCACCTTGAACTGAACGCACAAGCGCATTGGCGACCCAGCCTTTGTAAAAACCTGCTGCGCCCTTGCTCCTGATTTCACGCAGAGTGCGGGCCAGGTCTTTCTGCACCAGTTTGTCACCCGTCTGGTAGGGCTGACCATGGTGAAGAAAGATCGCCCCGGCGTGAGCCGCATCTTGCTGGAAATCTGCCGTGGCTTCGTGCAGCACATCCACATTGCCTTGCTCCAGCACATAGCCGTTTTGCGCATAATTGATGGCCGCCGCCATCACCATACCCCGATCCATGGTGCCGTATTTTTTCCGCGCGTATTCCATCCCCGCCACTGTACCGGGCACACCCACCGCCAGATAACCATGGGTACTCAGCCTTGGCACGACATTACCCTTGTCATCCAGATACATATTGGCCGTTGCTGCCAGCGGCGCTTTTTCCCGGAAATCCAGGAACGTTTTACGACCATCGGCGAACTGCACGGTCATAAAACCACCCCCACCGAGGTTTCCGGCCTCAGGCATGACCACAGCCAGTGTCCATGCCACTGCCACGGCCGCATCAACCGCATTGCCGCCCCGCTTCAGGATGTCCACGCCCGCCTTGGTAGCCAATTGCTGAGCAGACACAACCATGCCGTTCTGTGCCATGACGGGCGCCAGCGAAGCAGCCTGGCTTGCCGCCTGGACAAATGCAAAAGCAACAAGACCGACAACGCGGGCAACAGACGGGGTTTTCATAAGGCCACCATGAAGAACAACAAAGGACAGCTCGTACACCAATGCGCGGCAGGCATTGTGGTCTATCGACGCTCCAGCATAGGCAATCGGTCACCGGAACATGACGCAATGGTGGCCCATTGCCCGACAACCGAAAAAACAAAAGCCGTCCAAAGACGGCTTTTGTGCCCCGCTACCACACCAACAAACTATTCATTCATAGAAAAACGTCAGTGACATGTCAAATCAAATACAAGGAAAAAGAAAGTATTTTCCTTACAAAAAAGAAACAAACACCGCGCCCGGCCAGGCCTGACAACCCTGCATACGACACGCCGAGGGCTTTCAAAACGGAGCTGGAAATCTCTTGCTTGCCATGCAATGAGGCAAATGCCGCTCAAGCCGGCAATCGCCGACCCCGGCACACCGAATGCGATTGCACTGTGTCGTGCACACATTGCCAGCCGACAGCCGTTGTCGCCCATTTGTCACCAGACACACACGCCGTCAGATTTCTGTCTAAAGTAAGGGTGAGCGCATCCTCATCCTTACCATTCGTGGGAATGCGCTGACAACGAAGATCGCCGCAACAAGTGGCGACAAATGCTCCAGTACATGCAAATCGAGGAAAGCACCAGGGCAGGAAGAGCAGTCTGAGCCACTGGTTCGATGCACCACCTGGCTGACAGAATTCGCCAGAAAACGCCCCATTAACTGCGCTACCAGGCAGGCCAGGGCGTGGCATCAGTCAGGTTTAATGATTCAGGGAGAATGTTCATGAGTTTGTCAGTCACTCTGACCTTTCTGGTCGCGACCGTCACGTCTGCAGCCTTGATGCGCGCAGCCCTGCGCCGGACACGCGCCGTACGCAAGCATCGCTAATCGTGTTTGAAACTTTGCAAGTACCCAACGACGCCCCACCCGGCGCCGAGCCGAGCCATTACCCGTTGCGGCAGGTTCTGCCCGTCGCGGTGGCGCTGTATTTTGTACTGGCCATGAGTGCGCTATTGCTGTCACGCCAGAGCGGCAGCATGGCCAATCTGTGGTACGCCAACGCGCTGGGCGTGATTGCACTGCAAACACGGCCGGCCAAAGAGTGGCCGCTGATCTTGCTGGCGCTGGTTCTGACTGACCTGATCCTGCGCACGCTACTTGGCTTATCCCCCGTCACCACGCTGATCTTTCAGCCTGGCAACGTGTGCGAGATGCTACTGGGTGGCTGGCTACTGCGCCGGTATGGGCATCCTGCGCAGATCATCAGCGAGCCGGCCCAACTGATGTCCAAGCTGGCGTTAATCATTTTGCCCGCATGTTTTATCGGCGCACTGATCAGCACGACCTTTATTGCCCAGCGCAGTACAGCGCCCTGGCTCGATACGCTGTTGACCTGGTTTCTGGGTAGCGTGGTGGGGACCGTTTCAATCCTGCCACTGGGGTTGACCATTCTGGCCCGGGGCTGGCGCCGCGTGCTGGCCGCCATGCGCGGCCGCAATGGCTTGTTGCTGCTCTTGCTCGCTGTTGCCATGTCACTCTACGCGCCGGCACAACTGGCTTTCCCTTATGTTTACGTTTCCGTGTCGCTGACTTTCCTTGCCGCACTCGCACCGCTGGAAATCGTCGCGCCAGGCATTTTGCTGTGTTCGTTCTGCATGGGCACCTTGGCGGCAATGGGCATTTTTCTGCCACCGCCGGGGCTTGGGCAACATGGCGACATCTGGTTCTTTCTACCCTTCATTTTGACGCTCCTCCCCCCCATGGTCGTGGCAGCTGCCCTGGAGCACGTACGCCTGGCCAATTTGCGGCTGGCCGAACGCGAAGCCAGTTATAAAAGTCTGCATGACCTGCTTGGCAATCTGCTTGAGGCTGCCACGGAGGTCTCCATCATTGCAGGCGACACCGATGGCATTGTCCGGATTTTCAACCGTGGCGCCGAACGTTTGCTGGGATACGAAGCCAGCGAAGTCATCGGCAAGATTTCTCCGCGGGCGTTTCATGTTCCTGATGAACTGGCGGCATACAGCGCAGAACTGGAAAAAAGTCTGGGCACAGCCCTGCCTGCCGACATGGTTCCAACGCTGATCCGCCCCAATCAGGGCGAGGCCGAAACACGTGAATGGACCTTGATCCGGAAAGACAGTAGCCGGTTCCGGGCACTACTCTCTGTCTCTGCCATGCGTGAGGACGGCAAACTGGTCGGTTATCTGGGCATTTTTACGGATGTCACCGAGCAGCATCAGTACAAACGCGCCTTGCTCGCCGCACGTGACCAACTGTTGATGGCCGCCGAAGTTGCCGAACTGGGCATCTGGTCCTGGACCCTGGCGGACAACACGCTGCAATGGAACCCGCGCATGTTCCAGTTCTACGAGCAGCCACTGTCGTTGCGGGATGGCAGCCTCAACTTTGAACACTGGCGTTCACGGGTACATCCTGATGATCTGGCTGCGGCACTGGATAATCTGGACGATGCCATTGCGGGTCTGGGTACGTTCTCAACCATTTTCCGCATTGTCTTGCCCGGCGATCGCATCCGTTTCATTCAGGCTTCGGCCCAGGTGGAACGGGATGCGCAAGGCGTGGCCATTCGCCTGACGGGCATCAACCGCGATGTCACAGTGCAGCAGCAACTGGAAGCGAGCATGCGCCATGCCAAGGAACAAGCCGTGGCGGCCAACGAGGCCAAGTCGTCTTTCCTTGCCAACATGAGTCATGAAATCCGCACCCCCATGAACGCGGTGCTGGGCTTGCTGCAACTACTGCAATGGACGGACCTGGACACTCGGCAGCAGGATTACGTCGACAAAACCCAAAACGCTGCACAGGCGCTGCTCGGGCTATTGAACGATGTGCTGGATTTTTCCAAGATTGATGCCGGCAAATTGCAGCTGGACCCCCACCCGTTCGAGGTTGAATCTTTACTGCGTGATCTGGCGACAGTGTTATCGGGCAACATTGGCGCCAAGAACGTGGAACTGCTTTATGAAGTCGATGCCCGCCTGCCTCGTGTATTGGTCGGTGATCGATTACGGCTACAGCAGATATTGATCAATCTGGCCGGGAACGCACTTAAATTTACCCAGCAAGGCGAAGTGGTCGTATCGCTGCGCTATTGCGGCTGGGAGGGTGATCACGTAAAGCTGGAAATCGCCGTGCGCGATACCGGCATTGGCATTGCCCCGGAACAGATCGGCCATATCTTTGAAGGTTTCCAGCAAGCAGAGGCGTCGACCACGCGCCGGTTTGGCGGCACCGGTCTGGGGCTTGCCATTTCTCGCCAACTGGTGCGCTTGATGGGGGGCGACCTGGCAGTAGAAAGCGCCCAGGGCGAAGGCAGCCGCTTCTGGTTCTGCATTAGTCTGGCCGCCCAGGAAGAGACCATCGTCCCGCCCGGCAGACTACTTCGCATACTGGTCGTCGATGACAATCAGGTTGCCTTGCGCATCATGATCACCATGTTGCGCAGCCTGGGCTGGGATGCACGACCCGCCTCAAATGGCGCCACAGCGTGTGCAGCGGTGCAAAAAGCGCTGGATGATGGCACCCCGTTTCACATTGTGCTGATGGATTGGGACATGCCTGAGATGGATGGCATTGTGACGGCCGGGCGCATCCGCCAGATGCCAGGCGCGGAAGCCGCGACGGCGGTCATTTTGCTCACTCGCCCGGGGGACGACGCGCTGTTGCGTTCCATCACCGTGGCCAGCCCGGTCTTTGCAGATACGCTAGCCAAGCCATTCACACCGGGCCAGTTGGTCGACACCGTTTATCACGTACTGGATGGCACCAGCACGCCCCAGGGAAAAACCGTCCGCAGCCGACCACAGGGCAGACTGGCCGGGATGCGGATTCTGGTTGTGGAAGATAACGCGCTAAACCGCCACGTGGCCTCTGAATTACTGTCAGGCGAAGGGGCGGCGGTCTCCCTGGCGGAGGGCGGCCTTGAGGGCGTGACCGCAGTGACAGAAAGCGGTCAAACGTTCGATGCAGTCATCATGGATGTGCAGATGCCCGACATTGACGGCATGGAAGCCACCCGCCGCATCCGCGCAGATGGTCGTTTTGCCGATCTACCCATTCTGGCGATGACCGCCAATACATCGGCTGCCGATCGGGAGGAATGCCTGAGCGCCGGCATGAATGATCACGTCGGCAAACCCATTGACCTTGAGGCGGTGATCCCGCCGTTATTGGCCCTGACCGGGCGCAATGGTGGTGATGCCGACCGGAACCCCACCGTCAGTTAACAGGGGGGCGTCGTTGCAGCCAGCTTTCCAGCATGGGCGCGGGCAATGGCTTGGAGAGATAAAACCCTTGAATGACATGAAAACCCTGCTGACGCAGCAAGTTGAGCTGGATTTCGTTTTCCACGCCTTCGGCCACCACCACCAGGTTAAGACTCTCGCCAATCCGGATCACTGCCTCTGAAAGCGCCTGTGCAGTCTGGTCATTATGCAAGTCATGTACAAAGCTCTTGTCGAGCTTGAGTTCGCTGACCGGCAAACGGCGCAAATAGCTCAAACTCGAATAACCCGTTCCGAAATCATCCATCGACAACTTGACGCCCAGCGCGTGCACCTCCTGAATGATGCTCAAGGTCGTGGCATTCCCGTCCAGCAAGACATTTTCAGTGATTTCCAGCACCAGCCGGGCTGGCTCCAGCGCATAACGCGCGAGCAAGGCGCTGATAATGGGTGGCAATTCGATGTTATGAAAATTGGTCGGCGATAAATTCACCGCCACGCAGGGGACATCAATCCCGCGAGATTGCCAGTCAGCCAACTGACGACACGCCTCCTCCAGCACCCACAAACCCAAACTGCCAATCAGCCCGGACTCTTCCGCCAGGGGAATAAAACGCGCTGGAGAAACCTCTCCCAACGTAGGGTGGTGCCAACGTGTCAGCGCTTCAACGCCATGCAGGCGACCATCCTCAACCATGACTTGCGGCTGGTAATGCAGACGTAGCTGTTGTTTCTCGATGGCTTCGCGCAACGCGTTTTCAAGCGCCAGGCGCTCTTGGGCGCGCAGGTTCATCTCGTTACTAAAGAAGCTGTAACTACCCCGATAACTGGCCTTGGCCTCATACATGGCAATGTCGGCGCGGCGCAGCAGCGTTTCAATGTCGCTGCCATTCTCCGGAAAAAGACTGATGCCAACGCTGGCCGACATGACATGCATTGCGCCAGCAATACGGTGTGGACGCGCCAGATTCGTCAGCAATTGATCCGCCAGATCAGCCACGCGCCTGGCGTCACATTGCGGGAGAACCAGCACGAATTCATCGCCCGCCAGCCGGCCGACGATATCGGACGCCCGCCGCCCTTCTGTAAGCCGCTGCGCAGCAAGGCGCAGAACCTCATCACCAACGGTATGACCCAAGCTGTCGTTGATTTGCTTGAAGCGATCCAGATCAACAAACAGGACAGCCAACTGACTGTGATCACGTGTTGCACCGGCAATGGCCTGTTCCGCCTTGGCCAGCAACAAGCTGCGATTGGGCAAGCCGGTCAGACTGTCATAAAACGCCAGCTTCTGGATTTCCGCCCGTGCCGCTTCACGCTCCAGCGCCAGGGCGCACAGATTGACGCACACACTCACCAGACGGCGATGAAACTCGTCGGGACCGCGTTTTTCCCGGTAATAGAATGCAAATGTGCCAACGACCTGCCCCTTGCTGGACACAATGGGCGTTGACCAACATGCTTTGAGCCCGAATGAAGCGGCCAGCCCGGCGTAGTTCGCCCACAACGGGTCGGTTTCAATATCGGTAACCACCACTTCCTGGGAGCGGTGTGCAGCGGTGCCGCATGAGCCCTCTTGCGGGCCCACCGGAATACCATCCAGCGCGCTCGAAAAACGTTCAGGCAAACTAGGGCCGGCCAACGGGTGCAGCGTATTTTTCTCATCCACCGAAAGAATCGACGCCACGACCTCAGGAGAAATGCGCTCCACCTCCTGGCAGATCATGGCCATCAATTCCACCACCGGGGTCTCGCGCGCCATGGCATCCAGACCGCGGTGGTGAATGATTTCGTGCATTTTGGCATCGGTAATATCGGTGACGACGCTCACCGTATTTACCAACACACCATGGGCATCCCGCACCGGATTGATGATCAATTTGTTCCAGAAACGCTGACCATCCTTGGCATACGTCAACTCTTCAAGCCGGAACGGCTGACCCGCGTTGGCGCAATTGAGCGCTTCTTCAATCACCGCCGGTTTCACGTGCGGCACCAATAGTGCAATGGGCCGGCGACCGTGGATCTCTTCTAGCTGGTAACCAAACATGCGCGTGAAACCAGCATTTACATAAACAATACGCCAGGCACCATCCGTGACAATCACGGCGCTGTCGGTTTCATCGACAACCAGCGACTGCCACAAGCGCTTGGATTGCACGCGTTCATGTTCAACGCGTAAAGAGACATCTGAGGACACTGCCAGCACGGACTGCAGATGGCCGTGCTCATCCATGCGCGGTGCGTAAGTCGCCTCAAGCCAGACGCTGCGACCATCGCGCGCCACTCTCTCGACCAACCCGGCCCATGGTTTGCCGGCACGCAAAGAACGCCAGAGTTCTTTGTGCTGCTGATGCGCTTCCGGCCGGTTGGGCGGGCACACCAATTCATGTGGCGCTCCCACAATTTCGGCCAGATCGTAACCAAAGCGATCCAGGAAAAGGCGATTGGCACCCAGAATACGACCGTCTGCGGAAAAACGCGCCACCAACATGGCGCGATCAATCGCTTCAACATGGTGCTGGATTTCAGAAGAAGACGGTGTAGCGCCAACCAGGTGCCCGGCGGCGACCGACAGATCGCGGATCAGAGATTCACTCACGACAACACCACCCCTGAGACCGGGAGCGCACGACAGTCTGATATGCCGGCGCCAACGCGTCATGAGGGCCCCACTGCATAGGGCTGCATGTCGTGTTGCCGACACGTTGCCCGATGCATTGACGCAGGGTCGTCTGTAAGTTTAGCAAGTACACACTCCAAACAAAGGAAGTCAGAAAGCGAGCTATCTTGCATGGTAGTACATTAGAAATTACTAATGCAACCAAAAGAGAACCCAATCCTGGTGCGACTTCACGCGTTTGTCATAGAAAATGAGACGCAAGACACACTTGACCTTTATGGTAAGAAAACCACGTCAATGCAAATGCTGATTTACAAGAACACACCCGGCAAGCGCGCCACCCATCTTCAATGCGCATCACCTTACGCCGTTTGGTAACGGTTACCAAACATGCCCGACAATGGGGCACCGCCCGCAAAGCCTTGTCATCTCGACCCTCTCCAGGTGATCTAACATTGAACCGGCACCTCGGCACCCGGTCTACCCAGTCCATCGTCGCTGACAGGGCGATGTCACCACGCTGGTTTGCCAAGCCCTGGCGACTCATATAAAACAGTGTCATTTGCCGCATTCGACGGCCGAACACGCACGACAAGGAGACGATGTGTCCGCGCACCACACCTCAACCCCCCACTGGACCTGGGTCCTGCCCATTCTGGCCATGATGACGCTGGGCGTTGCCTTGGGCGTCGGCAGCAATGGCTGGCTGGTGGCATTCGCCACAATCTGCCTCGCAGGGACGGTGTTTGCGGCAGTTCATCATGCAGAAGTGATTGCCCATAAGGTCGGCGAACCCTTTGGCACACTGGTACTGGCGGTTGCGGTGACCGTCATTGAGGTGGCTTTGATTGTGTCGGTCATGTTGACCGGCGGTGACGCCAAAGCCGGCCTTGCCCGAGACACGGTGTTTGCAGCCGTCATGATCGTGTGCAACGGCATTGTGGGGCTCTGCCTGGTGCTGGGTGCCTTGCGCCATCGGGAGCAAGTCTTCCAGCGCCAGGGCGCCAGCGCCGCGCTTGCGGTACTGACCGCACTGGCCGTACTGGCACTGGTGCTACCCAACTACGCAACCACTGTGCCTGGCCCGGCCTGGTCGCAATCACAATTGGCGTTTTCAGGCGTGGCGTCGCTCGTACTCTATGGCACTTTTGTGTTTGTGCAGACAGTACGTCACCGCAACTATTTTCTGGCTGACCCTGAACCCGGTCAGCCCGGCAACAGTCATGACATCCAGGTCCCACCACCCTCTGGCCGGCTGACCTTGATTAGCTGCGTGCTCCTGCTCGTTAGCCTGGTGGGCGTGGTGGGTCTGGCCAAGATCCTGTCGCCCACCGTCGAAACCTTCGTCGTTTCGATGGGCGCGCCCGCCATGGTTGTCGGCGTCATCATTGCTGGCCTGGTCTTGCTGCCAGAGGGTATTGCTGCGGCAAAAGCCGCACGGGCCAACCAGTTACAACAGAGCCTGAACCTGGCACTCGGTTCTGCATTGGCCAGCATCGGGCTTACTATCCCGACGGTCGCGGTACTGTTCATTGTGCTTGATCGCCCGCTGATTCTTGGCCTGGACGCCAAGGAAAGCGTAATGCTGGCGCTCACCCTGCTGTTAAGCGCCATCACGCTAGGCACGGGCCGGACCAACATCCTGCAAGGCGTGGTGCATCTGGTGGTGTTTGCGGCCTTCGTGTTTCTTAATATCGTGCCGTAAGCCGGAGCGCTCAGAACCATGATCAAACCCGGCCTGAAAACCCTTGCCACCACCTGGCTTGCCGGCCTGCTGGCGCTGCTTCCTTTGGCGCTCACTCTCTTTCTGATTGGCTGGCTTGTGGGCACCCTGAACCGGTTTGTCGGCCCCGGCAGTTTGATTGGCCGCGTATTTGCAGCGCTTGGTGCGCCATTTGCGGCAGGCCCCGCTGTTTCCTGGCTGGCCGGCACACTGGTTATTGTCATTGGTATTTTCCTCCTTGGGGTCGCCGTGCGTTCTGGTTTGAAAAAACCGATGGCACGCCTTGTTGACCTCACGCTGCGTCGCATCCCGCTCTTTAACAGTCTGTACAACCTGGCAGATCGTTTTGTTGGATTACTGGACAAGAGCCAGACCAAAGAGGCTGACATTGGCGCCATGAGCCCGGTCTGGTGTTTTTTTGGCGGCGACGGCGTGGCCGTGCTGGGCTTACTCCCCAACCCACAGCCCGTGGATCTGAATGGTCGCGACTATCTGGCCGTACTGGTGCCCACCGCACCCATTCCCATTGGTGGCGGTTTGCTCTATGTGCCGTCCGACTGGGTCAAACCGGCGCAAATCGGGGTCGACAGGCTGACCAGCATTTATGTCTCGATGGGCATTACACCCCCGCCCCCTTTGCGCAACAATCTGCAGAGCACTTGATCCATTCCCTCAGAAACCGGCTATTGGCCGGTTTTTTTATGCGCATTCCGGGCCAGGATTTGACCTGAATTGCACAGATTTGCCGTTCAGGCGTTAAAGGCTTGCTCCCCTCGACGACGTGGCACAACATTGCCGTTGTTTATCTATTTTATGAATTTTTGATAAACAATATTGTCTGCCACGTACTATCAAGCGCCTACGGAATCAGGTCATGACCACATTTGTATATCTGAACCCCTCCCTTGCTCATCATGGCGTTTTGCCTGATGCCGCTGCGTTGCTTGAAGCACTGCCCAATGCTCGGCATTGCAGTGACGCTGCAAGTCTGGTCACTGCACTAAAACAAGCCGGTGCAGGTGACACCTTTCTGCATCTGCACGGTGCCTTCATTGAACGTGCAGCCTGGGCTGCAGTGACTGGCTTTATACAACGTGGCGGCGGCCTGATCAGTATCGGGCGCAATGCGTTCACACGCCTCGATAGCAACACACTTTACGAACAAGCCGCACTGTTTCGTGACCTGGACATCCACGAGATCATGGCCGTCGATGCCAGTAGTGCCACCCACATCGCGGCTGGCGACACCTACGGCTGGCTGGAGGAATTCCGCCATTTGCTCCAGCCCGATGCCGCCACAGACGGGTTCGTGCTCATGCCCACCAGGCACAAAGACCAACCCCAGGATTCGGGCTCTGCCGGTCCGATGGACGCACGCATTTACCCTTTGCTGCGAGCCTGCGATGCGCAAGGACTGACCGTCGCCAGCCCGGTGGTCATGATTGAACGCCTGCGCGGCCCTGCCGCCGGTTCGCGGCAAATTTTCATCAACACCACGCCAGATGCGCGGTTCTGGGCTGATGGCGGCACAGTGCTCCTCAGACAACTGGCCGAACACACCGCAGCCGGTGTTACCGAATGGTGGATCAAGCCGGATTTCGCCTGCTACGAGCCCGGAGAAACCCCCACTTTGACGCTGCAGGGTGAAGCACTGGGCGCGGCATGCCAGTCACCCTGGCAAATCAGCCTGCAGATCACCCATAACGCAGCCGTGGTTTGGCACGATACGTTTGTGCTGGCGCTCGTCGACGGCCTCATGAACCGGCGGATCACCCTGCCCCTGACTGTTAAACCGGGGCTGTACCGTCTCTCCGCCACACTCACTTGTGGCAGCGACACCATCCAGCAGGAACAAGGTTTCTGGGGGCGGGACGAAGCACTACTCCGCGCGGGTGCGCCGCTCAAGCCCGGAAAAGATTACTTTGAACGCAATGGCCAGCCCATGCCCATTGTGGGCATGACCTATATGGCTAGCGACGTTCACAGAAAATTCCTGCAACTACCCAATGCAGCCACGTGGGATGCCGACATGGCCACACTGGCCGGCATGGGGGTCAATTATCTGCGTACAGGCATCTGGAGCGCGTGGCGTCACGCCATGTTTGTCGATGGCCATAGCAATGAGGCCTTGTTGCGTGCGATTGATGCATTCATCCTCACTGCGGCCAGTCATGGCCTGGAAACCTGCTTCACCTTCTTTGCATTTACACCAGAAGCGTGGGAAGGCAGCAACCCGTGGCTGGACCCGCGTTCGCGTGCTGCCCAAAAACGGTTTTTGCGTGCCGTGGCCAGTCGTCATACCCAGACCACGTACGTCCACTGGGACTTGATCAACGAACCCTCCCTGTTTGACCCGGCACGCATTTTTGTCGGGCCGCGCACCCTGGGCGACCCGCACGAAATCAATGCGTTTCGGCATTGGCTGCAACAACGCGAGCCGGACATCACGGTCTGGCAAGCACGCTGGGACGTCAGCCCGGCCCAGATGCCAGACTGGAACGCCGTCTTGCCGCCACAACCGGAAGACGTCGGCTTCAATAACACTGAAATTTTGCCCAAACAGCATGGCATCTGGCTGGATTACAGCCTGTTCACCCAAGCCATGCACGCCGAATGGGCGGCTGACCTGGCCGGCACCTTGCGCGCCATCACGCCGCAATTGATGGTCTGTGTAGGGCAAGACGAAGCGCTTGGCCAGCAGCGTCCTCATCCATTCTTTTATGCAGCCGCCGTGGATTACACCACCGTGCATAGCTGGTGGCTGAATGACGCACTGGCATGGGACAGCCTGTTCAGTAAAACACCCGGCAAACCCAGCCTGATTCAGGAAACCGGCATCATGCACGTTGAGCGTCCTGACGGTCGTTCGCGCCGTTCCGAAGCCGAGTTGATGACCCTGCTGGAGCGCAAATATGCCTATGCCTACACCAGTGGCAACGCCGGGGCTGTGCAGTGGATCTGGAACATCAACTACCACATGGACAACATCAATGAGTCTCACATTGGTGCTTGCCGTGCCGATGGCTCGTTAAAACCGGAAGCCATGGTGACACCGCGTTTCGGCCGCTTCTTCGCCAATTTGCCGCTGGCATTGGCCGATCGCACTTTGCCTGAAGCTGCAGTGATCTACCCATTCAGCAATGACTACAGCAACCGGCGATCTGCGCTTGATGCCACCCAACAACTGGCCCGAAGTTGTTTCTTTGAACTGGGCTTGCCACTGCGCGCGGTCAGCGATCTTGATTTGAGCAGCCTGTTTGTCGATGTCCCGAAACTGATCCTGCTGCCCTGCCCGCACAATCTTCATACGAGCACCTGGCGCACGCTGGAACAACTGCTGGCACAACATGACCTGACCGTGCTGCTCACCGGCCCCGCCACGCTGGATGAATACTGGCGACCAACAACTCGCGCCGGTTTCTCCAATGCGCGTGTACGCAACCTGAGTCGCGAAGAAACACTGCAATTGGGCGATCAGACATTACGCGCCAGCTTTGGCGGCGAGGCGATCGGCCGGCTCAGCAGCGGCGCACAAAACCATGCAGGGGCCGAACTGGTCGAAATCCGCAGTGGCAAGGGCCGGATTCTATGGTGTCCGTTACCCCTGGAACTGAACCTGCGTACCGACACACTCGAGGCTGTTTATCGCAAGGCAATGGATACGAGCGGCGTGAGTGCGCCGTGGCAATGGCATGAGGTAACACCCGTGGGCGTATTCTTGCAAAAACAAGCTTTTGCCAACGGCGCTTTGTGGATCGCCGTGAGCGAAACCAGTCAGGACGCAGCGCTGACATGGGTAGATGCGGCAACACAGCGCATTTACCGCACGGTGCTGGCTGCGGGGCGGGCTTTACTGCTGGCAACGGATGCATCGGGGAATATCTTGCGCACGCTGGCCGATCAGCCAGTCACCTGCGACTGAGCATCAGTGGCGAAGACTGCGGTGCACCGTTTTGCACCATGCCGCGTTAATCTGCGCGCCAGTTCCCCTGATCAGCATTAAAAGGACGACCCGTGTCGGTCAATATTCGTGATCTAGCCCGTGCGGCGGGCGTTTCGGTTGGTACGGTGTCCCGCGCACTCAAACAACAGCCCGGGCTATCGGCCGATACGCGTGCGCGCATCGTGCAACTGGCACAGGACATGGGTTATGACCAGGGCCGACTGCGGCGTGATCCGATTCGTAAAGTTCTCTGCCTGCTGCACTCGGCACATGGCGATCCCCTGGCCAATCCGTTTTACTCAGAGGTCATTACCGGCGCCCGAACCTTCTGCCTGGAAAACCAGTTAACCTGCACGGTGATGTCGTTACAGCCGGGCAAACCGGTCAAACGTCAGGTCATGCACCATGAGCCAGACGCCCTGTTGTGCATTGGTTTTTTCGAACCAGAAACACTGGCCATCCTGCGCAGCCTGGGCAAACCCCATGTGCTTTCAGATATGAATGCGCCGGACTGGCCCGCGGTGAACACCGACAACCAGCAAGGCGCCTGGCTGGCAACTCGACACCTGATCGACTGCGGTTACAAGCGCATCGCGTTTTTATCTGGCTCGCTGGCGCATTACTCAATCCGCCTGCGGGAGCGCGGTTATCGGCAGGCGCTGTTTGATGCCGGCATACTGGCTGATCCTGCGCTGGAAGCGCTCATTCCACCAGGCATGGATATTGTCGACGGCGCTCCGGTTGCCATGCGTGAGTTGCTGGCACTCCCCAACCCGCCTGACGCTGTTTTTGCTTATAACGATGCCACCGCCATCGCGGCCATGCGCGTATGCCGCGAGGCGGGCTTGCGCATTCCACAAGACATCGCTTTTGTCGGGTTTGACGATCTGGGTGCAGCTGCGCACGTTAAGCCTCCCCTCACGACACTGGCGGTCGACAAAACCAGTTTGGGGTACGAAGCAGTGAGCTTATTGCTGGACCAACAAGCAGATGTACAGCGCTTGCTCCCCGTCAAACTGATCGTGCGTGAAAGCAGCGCTGCATAAACGGCAGGCATAAAAAAACCCCGCTCATGGCGGGGCAGGAGAATATTCCTGTACAAATGTCTAAGCGTGCTAACAATTAGACCAGTCAATTATGCACAAAAAATAGACAAATTGCGATACCTTCCCCTTGTAAATACGTCGCAACTCCATGATTTCATTGAAACCATTCATCGGAACGCGTTAAGGGAAAACAATTTTTGCCACAACCTGACATTAAGCAAACGTCATGTTTTCATGAAGGTATTTCACTGCCCCGGTTTTTACCTGACAGATGAAAGCAGTTAAACTTCGCCGTGATTTTGCTCTGAAAAACAAAGGTAAACGCCATGCCCAAAAAAGGATCGGAATACGCTGCAGCCAAACCCGACGCGGTTTCGCAACGCATCCGTGCCCGACTCACCAAGGCCAAAGCCCGGTTCCACGCCAATGACAACATTGCCGCCTTTATCAAAGAGGGCGAACTGGATGAACTGCAGGCTGAAGTACAAGAAAAACTGCGTGGCGTTCTGGAAAGCCTGGTGATTGACACCGAAAGTGACCACAACACCCAGGACACCGCCCGGCGCGTGGCCAAGATGTTCATCAAGGAAGTATTCCACGGCCGCTATCAACCCATGCCGCCAGTGACTGAATTTCCCAATATTGAACGTCTGAATGAGTTGATGATCGTCGGTCCGATCACCGTCCGAAGCGCGTGCTCACATCATCTATGCCCGATCATTGGTCGCGTCTGGGTAGGCATCATGCCCAACGAGCACTCCAATCTGATCGGACTGTCTAAATATGTACGTTTGATTGAATGGGTCATGAGCCGCCCGCAAATCCAGGAAGAGGCAGTCACGCAAGTGGCCGACCTGCTGCAAGCGCGCCTGCAACCGGATGGTCTGGCAATCGTGATGGAAGCCGACCATTTCTGCATGCACTGGCGCGGCGTGAAGGACGTGGACGCCAAAATGACCAACAGCGTGATGCGTGGCGCATTCCTGAAAGATGCCACGCTTCGCCGCGAGTTTCTGGCGCTGATGCACCGCTAGGTTTTAGCACCACCCAACAAAAAGCCCGGTCAGTACCGGGCTTTTTGTTGGTGCTGTCTACAATGAAGCTCAAAGACTCTATCGAGGGATTTTCATGCTCATTGTTTTTGGCGGCTTGCCCGGTACGGGCAAAACCACCTTGGCCCGCTTGCTGGCAAAGGAATTGCAAGCCACTTACGTGCGGGTTGATACGCTGGAACAAGCCATGGTGCGGGCGTTTCCTGCCGGCACAGAAATTGGTGCAGCGGGTTATACGGTGGCGCATGCCGTCACCGCAGAAAATCTCTCTGCCGGCACCACGGTCGTGGTCGATGCAGTGAATGCGCTGGAATTCGTACGACAAATCTGGCGAGATCTGGCTGCGGAAGCAAAGACCGCGTTATTTGAAGTGGAATGCATCTGCTCTGATGCGGCAATCCATCAGCAACGTGTTGAAGAACGGGAGGCAGACATTCCAGGCCACGCGCAACCCACGTGGCAAGAAGTGGAAGCGCGTGAATATGAACCCTGGTCAGCACCGCACCAGCAAATCGACATGGCGTTCAACACACCCGCTGCTGCCTTGACCCTGCTTTTGGCACAACTTCAGGCCACGCACCCGCAATCAGAAAAGATATGGCAGGATTAAGCGCCAATACGCTGCCAGATTTCATACTCCACGCGCTCGCCGTTTTCAAAACGCGCGTTGTGCCAAAGATCACCCTCCAGGCGCGCCTCAAAGACATAGTCACGCATGGCATCGGGCGGGAACGTGCCCATATCTGGCGATTCGGTATACACGCCACGTTCAAACCGTACACGACCACTACCCGCGGACCAGAAAATACCGTTTTTATGTGTGACAAATGTGAAGTGCCCGCCAGCGATGACCTTGCGTGAGGAAATCCCGTCAATGTCGTAGTGCATCATCTGGCCGTTATCCATGCATTCACCAGAAACCAGCTTCCAGGCACCATCAAACGGCGTAGTGCTCATCAAGTCACACCCCTTTGGGAAAAGATGAGTGTGATTATGCAAATGGCGTAAGCCCGGTTGCGTAAAACCGGTCAATGCCAGCAAAGCCGGCATCACCCCCGGCGACGCCACCCGGCCATCACCACTGTGGCCCATGCCAGCAAAAAGCAAAGACCACCAAACGGCGTCACTGCGCCCAACGGGCGAATCCCTGTTAGAGCCAGCGCGTAAAGACTGCCGCTGAACAGAACAATACCCGCCAGCATGAGCAACGCTGCCCGAGACAACAAAGTCACCGAGAACCGCGGCCACAGTGCACAGAGCAGCAACAACCCAAGGCCGTGGCTAGCTTCATAAGTCACGCCGGTTTGCCAGATCGCCAACATGCCTGGTGTGAGTACGGCTTTCAGGCCGTGAGCACCGAAAGCACCCGCCCCGACGGCAATAAACATATTGGCCGCGCCGGCCAACAACATGTGACGATCGTTCAAGCTTTTCCCCCAAAGCTACGGCGCACCTGCCGAAGCCAGGCATCATAGCCCGGATGACGATCAGTCCGGGTTATTGATAACCGGATGCAGTGGTATCGACTGTGATATGACTTAGTACAGCGCCGTTTTTGACAAACAACAAACTGCCTTCGTGCTGATAGAACGTTTCGTCGTGCGTATACGCCCCTGCTTGCGTGGTTTTAACGTCACCGGGCAAACCAATGAGTGACTCAACCTGCTTACGCGACATGCCAATACGTAGCCGGGCAAACTTGCTACCTGCCGCCGGTTTGCCAGTCACGGCCGATACGGTACTGGCCGTTTTGGTCTTGTGGCGCGGCTTGGCCACAAGAACAGGCACAGGCGTGGGCGTCGGAGTCGGCGTAATCACGCTGACTGGAGCCGAAGCCGGTGCAGACGCCGCCCTCGGCACACCAGCATCACTCCCTGGCATGGCACAGCCCGCCATGATCACCAGGGACAGCAGCCCGCAAAGAGCCAGATGACGCATACAAGTTCCTGTTTTTGATTTGGTTTTGGGACTCAGCCAGTTGCACCGCGCAATTTCGGACCGCCCCGCCTGCGCTGTCACCGACTTGTTACGTCACACAAAACCAAATATAAGCGAAAAATAATATAGAAACTGCGCGTTCGTCCCCCACCCGCATCCGTTGATCTGCCTTCATCAGGAGGAAGCTTTCACAGCAATCCGCCCGGCACAGCAAAGCCCCGAGGCCAGATCAATGCATCCGGACCTCGGGGCGTGAGACAACACTCAAAAACAGACTAGCCGTGCCGGGTGCTCACGATCGCCTGCGTGACGGTGGGGGGCGCCTCTGAGTAATGTTTGAACTCCATGCTGTACGTCGCACGACCCTGCGTCAGCGAACGCAACGTGGTCGAGTAGCCAAACATTTCTGCCAGCGGCACTTCGGCACGGATCAGCTTGCCACCCCCACCCGCAATGTCTTCCATGCCTTGCACCATGCCGCGCCGGGAAGAAAGATCACCCATCACATTGCCCATGAACTCTTCCGGGGCTTCCACTTCGATCGCCATCGCCGGCTCCAGCAAAACCGGTTTGGCACGACGCATGGCTTCCTTGAATGCCATCGAACCCGCCATGCGGAAGGCGTTTTCGTTGGAATCCACGTCGTGGTACGAACCAAACGTCAGCGTTACTTTCACGTCCACCACCGGATAACCCGCCAGCACACCGGTGGGCAAGGCCTCACGAATGCCCTTGTCTACGGCCGGGATGAATTCACGCGGAATCACCCCGCCCTTGATGGCATCCACAAACTCATAGCCTTTGCCTTGCTGCGCGGGTTCCAGCGTGATCACAGCATGCCCGTACTGACCACGGCCACCCGACTGTTTGACGAACTTGCCTTCGACCCCTTCCACCTTGGTGCGGATGGTCTCGCGGTATGCCACCTGCGGCTTGCCCACGGTCGCCTCAACATGAAACTCCCGCTTCATGCGGTCGACCAGAATTTCCAGGTGCAGCTCACCCATACCCGCAATGATGGTCTGGCCAGACTCCTCATCCGTATGCACGCGGAAAGAAGGGTCTTCCTGCGCCAGCCGGTTAAGCGCAATGCCCATTTTTTCCTGGTCAGCCTTGGTCTTGGGTTCTACCGCCTGCGAAATGACCGGCTCCGGGAAAACCATCTTTTCCAGAATGATGATTTTGTCCGGATCACACAGCGTATCGCCGGTTGTAGCCTCTTTCAGCCCCACCGCCGCCGCAATATCGCCAGCGTAAACATCCTTGATCTCGGCCCGATTATTGGCATGCATTTGCAAAATCCGCCCCAGCCGCTCCCGCTTCTGTTTAATCGGGTTGTACAAGGTATCGCCAGAATGCACCTCGCCCGAGTAAACCCGGAAGAACGTCAACTGCCCCACGAACGGGTCGGTCATGATCTTGAAGGCCAACGCAGAGAACGGTTCGTCGTCGCTGGGGTGGCGCTCAATTTCCTGGTCGTCTTCGCTGTGCCCCAAAATTGCCGGCACATCAATGGGCGATGGCAGATAGTCGATCACCGCATCCAGCATGGCTTGCACGCCCTTGTTCTTGAAGGCGCTGCCACACAGCATGGGCACGATTTCATTGGCGACGGTGCGTTTACGCAGGGCGCGCTTGATCTCTTCCTCCGTCAGCGTTTCGCCACCAAGGTATTTATCCAGCAAGCCCTCTTCGGCCTCTGCCGCGGCTTCAACCATGCGGTCGTGCCACTCCTGGGCGGTATCACGCAGATCCGCAGGGATCTCGCCGTATTCAAAGTGCACACCCTGACTGGTGTCATCCCAGATGATTGCTTTCATTTTCACGAGGTCAATCACACCCTGGAAATGATCCTCCGCGCCAACCGGAATCTGGATGGGCACCGCCACGCCTTTCAGGCGCTCGCCAATCTGCCGTTGAACGCGGAAAAAGTCCGCACCCACGCGATCCATTTTGTTCACAAAGGCAATGCGCGGCACTTTGTATTTGTTGGCCTGACGCCAGACGGTCTCAGATTGCGGCTGCACGCCGCCGACCGAGTCATACACCATGCAGGCGCCATCTAGCACACGCATGGACCGTTCCACCTCAATGGTGAAATCCACGTGCCCTGGCGTGTCGATGATGTTGATGCGGTGCTCAGGGTAATTGCCAGCCATGCCTTTCCAGAACGCCGTTGTCGCCGCAGACGTGATGGTGATCCCGCGCTCTTGTTCCTGCTCCATCCAGTCCATGGTGGCGGCGCCATCATGGACTTCACCAATTTTGTGATTCACGCCGGTGTAGAACAGGATGCGCTCGGTGGTTGTGGTCTTACCGGCGTCGATATGTGCGCTGATACCAATATTGCGATAGCGCTCGATGGGCGTTTTGCGGGACACGGGAACCTCTCACGTTGTAGGCCTGAACTCACCGGCGCGGCCGATTTGCGATAACGGCCAGACGCCAGCGGCGGCAAAAGCAATGCGACAGCACGGTGCTGTTTCAACATAGCGGGTCGCGATCATTCTTGCCCATCTGCACGCCGGACAAACCTGCCCGGCAACAGGGGGCTGCCCTGGCCGAAAGACCTTGCGTGCGGGTTTATGGCAATTGTATATACAACCCAAAACCCCTGAAATGCACGCCTTTATCCCGCCAACTGCTTTGCCTGCCCACACAGTAATCAGGGCGGCATGATCAGAAATCAACCACACTGCCAGCAGGGCAAAACCAGACACGGAAAACAGCATGAGCCAGACCCTCCACCTGCAACCCGGCCATTTCACATTGCAAGACCTGCGCCAACTCTGGCTGACTCCGCACAACCTCCTGCTGGATGAGTCGGCCTGGCCCGCCATGCAATCTTCAGCAGATGTCGTGGCACGCATTTTTGGCAAAGGCCAGGCGGCGTATGGCATCAACACCGGCTTTGGCAAGCTGGCGCATACGCGGATCCCTGATGAGCAACTGGAAGAACTGCAGCGCAACCTGATCCTGTCGCACTCCGTTGGCGTGGGCGAAGCATTAAGTCCGGCCGTGGCCCGCCTTGTGATGGCATTGAAGATTGGCAGTCTGGCGCGCGGGTTTTCCGGCGTGCGTCCGCTGGTTGTGGAAACACTGCTCGCCGTACTCAATGCGGGCATCGTGCCGCATATTCCAGCCAAGGGATCGGTGGGCGCATCGGGCGATCTTGCACCGCTGTCGCACATGACGCTGACGTTGATGGGTGAAGGCGATGCCTGGGTCGATGGCGTACGTCTTCCCGCAGCCCAGGCACTGGTGAATGCAGGCATTACACCGCTACGCCTCGCCGCCAAGGAAGGACTGGCACTCATCAATGGCACACAGGTTTCCACTGCATTGACACTCAACGGCCTATTCCTGGCTGAACGCGTCTTTGCAGCCGCTACATTGTCTGGCGCCCTGTGCATTGACGCGGCCCGGGGCAGTGATGCGCCATTTGATGCGCGGATTCACGCGGTACGCGGTCAGCCCGGTCAGATCAAGCTGGCCAACATCTATCGTGAGTTACTGGTTGGCAGCGTCATTCGTCATTCTCATCTGGAAAACGACGAGCGCGTGCAAGACCCGTATAGCCTGCGTTGCCAGCCCCAGGTCATGGGCGCTTGCCATGATCTGATCAGTCAGGCGGCCCGTACGCTGTTGATAGAAGCCAATGCTGTCACTGACAACCCGCTGGTGTTTGCGGGTGAGGACGGCGAACCAGACGCGGTCTTGTCTGGCGGCAACTTCCACGCCGAGCCGGTTGCTTTTGCCGCCGATACGCTTGCGCTCGCCATCTCTGAAATCGGCGCATTGTCAGAGCGCCGCATCGCCCTTTTGATCGACGCCTCGCTCTCTGGCTTGCCACCGTTCCTGGTCAACGCACCCGGACTGAACTCTGGTTTCATGATTGCGCATGTCACTGCGGCAGCATTGGCGTCCGAAAACAAAACACTGGCACACCCGGCCAGCGTTGACAGCCTCCCGACATCGGCCAACCAGGAAGATCATGTCAGCATGGCGACGTTTGCGGGTCGACGACTCAATGACATCGCCCGCAATACCGCCACAGTCGTCGGCATTGAATTGCTGGCGGCAGCCCAGGGCGTGGATTTCCATCGGCCGCTCGCAACTTCACCACGCCTGCAACAGACGCATCGCATCTTGCGTGACAAGGTGCCGTTCTATGACAAAGACCGCCTGTTTGCACCGGACATCGACGCTGCCACCACACTGGTGCTTGAAGGCAATCTTGTGGACGGCAACACAGACCTGCTCGCTCCGCTGTTTGACTGAATACCACCAGCACCAAAAACAAAAGCCGGACACCCCGCAAGGGCTCCGGCTTTTGTTTGTCCGCACAGCGAGGTGCAGTGAATCGTGCGGATTACAGATGAACCATCAACTGATCGATTAGTTCACCCATGGTCATACCACGCTCCGCCGCACGCTGGCGCAACAGGCGGCGCGTGCGTTCGTCAACCACCGCATTGAGTTGCACCGGCACTTGCACGCTAGTCACTTCACTCGACAACAACGCACTTTGCATGCGCATCTGACGACTACGGCGCTTGCGCTCTGCCGCCGTCATCGGCCGCATACCCACGCATGGCCGGCCACGCTTCAACACCATAGAAAGACCTGGCAGCTCAGCAGTCATCGTATCGGCAGCTTGCTTCATGATCGGTTTCCTTGTGTGACTTGCGAACTAAAATGAGATGACCTAATTATGTGACAAGTCACAAAATAAAGCAAGCTTTTTACGCGCATTTAATACAGAAAAACCACGGTTTTGTGACCCATCACCAGCCCACCAGTGTGTGCGTCACGCATTTAAATATCTATTTAAAAACAGTAACCTACGATTTTGTGACCGCCACTCAACTGACCCATTGCAATTGTGTGACCATGGGCGGCAGCCAGGCGCACCGTCTTTTGTGACTTGCCACCAAACAAAGCAACCCCTGAAGCGTGACTAGTCGCGCTTTTTGAACGACTGCAGAAATACGATTTACCAGGCAAGCCTGAACCTGGCGCAAAACCCGACGCCGCCCAACTTGCCGCCAGGGCGCCCTTCGGGTAGCATTCGGGCTCTGTTGCGGGCGTCGTATAATGGTAATACCCAAGCTTCCCAAGCTTGTGCCGTGGGTTCGATTCCCATCGCCCGCTCCACAACCACCTGCAAATTCAATGACTTGCAGCAGGTTGTTTGACAGTCACTTGAAGTGACTGCAAATAAAAAAGGCCGCAAATGCGGCCTTTGTCGTTTCTTGCAGTCAAATCACTTCTAGAGACCCTCACTCCCTGCAATACCGAGGACTCACAATCAAAATCTCAATTTGCCTGCTGCCCGAAATCATCAAACGTGATGAAAGTGATTCGGCCAGGCTCGCTCTGCGCTGACACACTGAAATCCACGTTGGCTTTCCAGTATTCAAACGCCTCCGCCAGTTTGCCGCGGATGGTTTGCTCGAAAGTTTGCAGCAATCTTTTTTGCGCATCGTCAGGGGCCTGCTTGAATTTAGCCCATCCCTTTTCGGAGATCACGAAGGCCAGATTCAGCCCGTATTTCATTTCATCCGGAGCCCTGACATGGCGCGGCGTCGTGATGAATACATACAAATGGCCACCCACTGACTCTGCGCAACGCCCCACCACCCCTGGATCAACAGGCAATACCGGTGCCAATGTACTGGTAATGATGCTCAGGATTCGGGATTGCGCCTCGCGAATATCCATGTGCGGTTTACCTCGATTAAACATCAGGACTAAACACCCACCATAGCTCACACCTCGCCGGGACACGCACTCAAAGAAAGGCGACACCCCGACCTGAACCCGACCGCAACCAGACCCGGTGGGCCCGAGGCTTACTCCAGATTAAACCGTGAACGCGCCTCGCGCATCGCCGCATCAATGACTGCTTCATGCCCGGCCGGATTGCGCCAGGTTGCGATATTCCAGTTGCACCCATCGGCATCGGGCTCGTTCTTTAGCGGCACGGACACATGTTGATGATGCCCGTCATCAAGCAATAGCCTGTCGCCATTGATACGGTCAGACAACCAATGCTGAATCTGCTGTGGCGTGACCAGTTCTCGTGACATGTTGAACTCCTGGGGAAACGGAATGGAAAAATCAACCTAACACCTCCCGCCAACGAACAAGAGTCGCCGCACGCCTATATCAACGTAAGGATGCCTACCACATGATGTAGACATCACACCCCACAACTTCATAAGTAATTGCACTGAAATCAACACAGCAAGGAACCGCGAAACAAGTCACCCTTGAAATTGAAATATGTATACATATCAATATATTGAATGAATAAATTAAAGCTTCATGAAAGGCAGGGAGCACCCATCAAATGGCCACCATCTTTACGCTCACCGTAACACTTTGACATCGCCCCTTTCTCCCGCCGACTAGCGCCCGTTTGTTCAGAACAACGGCCACACGCCGCCTGCACCTGCCATGCTCTATGCGGATGACGGCAACAACCCGTCAGCTCATGCGACTTTGTTTCCTTGCCGGAAACACTGTTTTAACGATTGAACGTGGAAGCTTTTGACGCACAGGTGTAAGATGCGAAGGTTTTTCTGGCCCCGGCGCCGGATGTATAACCCGCCTTCTCACTTCAGTACCCAGTGACGCCCGTCCCTTGGTGCGACCTGACACTGTCAGTCGCCTCGGGTCTCTGTCATTTCTGGAAAGCGCGGTTTGCTCCCTCGCCCCGGCAGAAAATAGAGGGTTAGCTGTAACAAGTGCCATCTGTGCAGCACCTGCCCTTACCGGCAAAAGACCCCTTGTTTTGCAATGCAACCGGCCGCACACCATGGTGGTCTTGTATTGGCAAGTTTGGCCCACGAGGCCGGTTCCATCTTGAGAACAGGCGCGATTCGCACGAATACGCGCATCGACAGGAGCAGAAGAAATGTCCAAGCAACAAATCGGCGTTATCGGTATGGCGGTCATGGGCCGCAATCTGGCGCTGAACATCGAAAGCCGTGGTCATACGGTATCCATCTACAACCGCTCGTTCGACAAGACCGAAGAAGTCATCGCGGAAAATCCGGGCAAGAAGCTGGTTCCGTACAAGACACTGGAAGAATTCGTTGCTTCGCTCGAAACGCCTCGCCGCATTTTGCTGATGGTGAAGGCCGGTACCGCTACCGACGCCACCATCGACCAACTCAAGCCGCTGCTCGCCAAGGGCGACATCATTATTGATGGCGGCAACACCCTGTACACCGACACCATCCGTCGCAACAAGGAACTGTCGGACCTGGGCTTCAACTTCATCGGCACCGGCGTGTCCGGCGGTGAAGAAGGCGCACTGAAGGGCCCGTCCATCATGCCGGGTGGCCAGAAAGAAGCCTACCAACTGGTGGCTCCGATCCTGACGCAAATCGCTGCGAAGGCACCGGATGGCGAACCGTGCGTGGCCTACATCGGCCCGGATGGCGCTGGTCACTATGTGAAGATGGTGCACAACGGTATCGAATACGGCGACATGCAGCTGATCGCTGAAGCCTATGACATCCTGAAGAACGTTCTGGGCCTGACCAACGCTGAACTGGCCGACGTATTCGCCGACTGGAACAAGGGCGAACTGGACAGCTTCCTGGTTGAAATCACTGCCAACATCTTCAAGAAGAAAGACGAAGACACCGGCAAGGAACTGGTTGACGTGATCCTGGACCAGGCTGGTCAAAAGGGTACCGGCAAGTGGACTTCCAAGTCTGCTCTGGACCTGGGCGTACCGCTGCCCCTGATCACCGAATCCGTGTTCGCACGTTTCATCTCCGCACTGAAGAAAGAACGCGTTCAGGCCGCCAAGGTGCTGAAGGGCCCGGCTTCCAAGCCTGCCATCGCCGACAAGGCCGCCTTCATTGAAGCCGTGCGTCGCGCGCTGTACCTGTCCAAGATTGCTTCGTACGCTCAGGGCTTCGCCCAGATGCGCGCTCAATCGGACGAAAGCGGCTGGGATCTGCAATACGGTGAAATCGCCCAGATCTTCCGCGCTGGTTGCATTATCCGTTCGGGCTTCCTGCAGAACATCACCGATGCATACAAGAAGAACCCGAGCCTGACCAACCTGCTGCTGGATCCGTACTTTGCTGGCGTTGCCAACGAGTACCAGGCGGCCCTGCGTGAAGTGGTTGCTGCTGCCGTTCAAGCTGGTATCGCTGTGCCGACTTTCGGCTCCGCCATCAGCTACTACGACAGCTACCGCGCTGAGCGCCTGCCGGCCAACCTGATCCAGGCCCAGCGCGACTACTTCGGTGCTCACACTTTCGAGCGCACCGACAAGGAAGGCATCTTCCACGCTGAGTGGTTCTAAGCGTTCTGACGCGATCCGTGGCCTGCCACGGCAGCGACAACAAAATCCGGTCATCTTGCGATGGCCGGATTTTTTTTGGTCACTCGCCGCACCACAAGAAGGCCAACCATATGGCCATCGACCCACAAATGGGCACACGCCCACACAAGCGTTACGGCCCGATGACGAGCCCGCAACAAATTTCGTCCGGAACAAAGTTATCAGCAGCGAGCCGATTGATTTGCTCTAGAATACGCAACCGTTGCCGTCAGGACAGCCGCCCGACGGTAGCAGTTTTGTCATCAGATACAGGCGTTCGCTTGCGCCCCACCCGCGCGCCGGCGAAACAACGAATCAAAAACGCCAACACGATTGGTCAGGAGTTGCACTTTATGAATCGCAAAATCATTGCAGCGGCCCTTGCCGCAACACTCGGGCTGTCCAGCCTGACCGCTCTGGCCGCGAACGTGCCGGCCGGCGTCAAACTGGCAGACAAACAGGAACTGGTTCGCCACAACGGTACAGAGCCGGATTCGCTTGATCCGTCACTCTACGAAACCAAACCGGCGAACTATATCGATAGCGACTTGTTTGAAGGTCTGACCCGCAACGGCGCTGATGGCAGCATCCAGCCAGGCGTGGCAGAAAGCTGGAAGCAGACCGACCCGCGGACCTGGGTATTCAAGCTGCGCAAAGATGCGAAGTTCTCTGACGGCAGCCCGATCACCGCAAATGATTTTGTGTATTCCTGGCAGCGTACCGTGGACCCGAAAACCGGCTCTAAGTACACCATCCTGCATGAGTTCATCCTGAACGCCAAAGATATCGTTAACGGCAAAAAACAACCCAAAGACCTGGGCGTGAAGGCCGTCGACAAATACACACTGGAAGTGAAGACCACTGACGTTGTGCCGTTCTTCCCGGGTCTGGCTGCCATGGGCAACATGGCGCCACTGAAGAAAGACGCCATCGACAAGAACGGCAAAGAATGGGTCAAGCCGGGCAAGATGATTTCCAACGGCGCTTACATGCTGTCTGAGTGGGTACCCAACAACCGCGTTGTGCTGGTAAAGAACCCCAACTACTGGAATGCCAAATCGGTTGTCATCACCAAGGTGACCTACAACCCGACCGAAAGCGATGACACCGCTCTGAAGATGTACAAGTCTGGCGAAGTCGACTGGACCGATGAAATCCCGACCGGCATTTACGCCTCGCTCAAATCCCAATTTGGCGCAGAACTGCGCAACACACCGTGGCTGGGTGTGTACTACTTCAACCTGAACAACAAGCTGCCGGAATTCCAGGACAAGCGTGTTCGTCAGGCACTGTCGATGGTCATTGATCGCGACATCCTGACTCAGAAAGTCACCGGCAACGGCGAAACCCCGGCCTACAGCCTGTTTGTGAAAGGCACGATTGCGGGCACGCCAACCACTTACGCCTGGACCAAAGAGCCGATGGCCCAACGCGTTGCTGAAGCCAAAAAACTGTTGTCTGATGCCGGTTACGGCCCAGGCAAGAAGCCACTGAACCTGAAGATCACCTACAACACCAATGAGATGCACAAGAAGATTTCGCTCTTCCTGGCCTCTGAATGGAAAACCAAACTGGGTCTGGCCACCAGCATGGAAAACCAGGAGTTCAAGGTGTTCGTGAAAACCCGTCACGACGGCGCTTATCAGTTGGCTCGCAACGCCTGGATTGCTGACTACAACGACGCCACCACCTTCCTTGACCTGGTCCGTTGCGGCAGCGCGCAGAACGACACCTTCTACTGCAGCAAGGATGTCGACGCCGCCATCGCCGAGGGCAACCAGCAAACTGATCCGGCCAAGCGCACTGCCGCCTATAGCAAGGCCATGCAGACCGCCATGGACGACTACGCAGTCATCCCGATGTTCCAGTACTCCAAGGCGCGTCTGGTCAAGTCTTATGTCGGTGGTTACACCAACACCAACTATCTTGACGACTACCTGTCCCAAGACTTCTACATCATCAAACACTGAGCCAGATCAATACGACAGGATCGCGACCGTGACGCCGCAATACGGTATTACCCGTTTTTGCCCGCCAGTCATGGTCGCGTCCTGTTCCGGTTGATTTCTGGAATAATGGCGCGGCTCTGAGGAGCGCGCCTTTTTGTCGTTCGGTTGGGAAGAAGAACAATGTGGTCATATATATTCCGGCGCGTATTGTGGGCGATCCCCACCATACTGGCCGTCATTACCGTTTGCTACGTGATGCTTCACCTCACCCCTGGTGGACCTTTTGATAGCGAACGTCAGGTTTCCCCGGCAGTACTGGCCAATTTGCAGGCCAAGTACCACCTTGATCTGCCGCTGTGGAAACAATACCTCTACTACCTGAAAGATCTGCTACATGGTGATCTGGGTGCTTCATTCCGCTACGCGGACTGGAGCGTCAATGCACTGGTTGCCCAGGCTCTACCGGTTTCGCTGAGCATCGGCGGCACGTCGATGGTTCTTGCACTGGTCATCGGCGTAGCACTGGGCATTGCCGCTGCGTTGCGCCAGAACAGCACTGTTGACTACGTGGTGATGTTTTTAGGCAACATCGGCAACACCTTGCCGTCGTTTGTACTCGGGCCGATTCTGGTGCTGATCTTCGCGATCTGGCTCAAGCATCCAGACGGTTCAGGCTATTTGCCTGCGGGCGGCTGGGACGGCTCTGTAAGGTACATGATCCTGCCTATCGCCTTGCTGACCATCATTAACGTGGCAACGATCGGTCGCATCATGCGTGCTGGTTTGATCGAGACCATGAGCAGCAACTTTATCCGCACAGCCCGCGCCAAAGGCCTGCCGCTGCGGACCATTGTGCTGCGTCATGCCATTCGCCCGGCACTGGTACCCGTAGCCTCGGTACTTGGCCCGCTGGCGATCAGTTCGATCACTGCCGCCGTAGTAACGGAAACCGTGTTTGCACTGCCGGGTTTGGGCAAATTGATTGTCAACGCCGCCACCAATCGCGATTACACGCTGGTATTGGGTCTGGTGGTGCTGGTCACGATCATTGCCATGCTGTTCAGCCTGTTGATCGATCTGATCTACGCAGTGCTTGATCCCCGAATCCGTTACTGAGGTAGCCCCATGTTTTTCCGACGCAAACAACTTGCGGTGGCTGGCGCGATCAGTGACCTGCCACTGGCGAGCGTGCAAGGTCGTAGCCCTTGGGTAGACGCCTTCCGCCGTTTTTCGCACAACAAAGCTGCCGTGTTCAGCACGGTCTTGATGCTGTTGATTACCCTGGCCTGTGTGTTCGGGCCGCTGCTGCTCCCCAATGCTTTCGACGACACCGACTGGGGCGCCATCAGCATGCCCCCCACCTGGGCTGGCACGCATTGGTTTGGCACTGACGAACTGGGCCGTGACATTCTGGTTCGCACCTTGATTGGCGGTCGCATCTCTTTGCTGGTTGGCCTGCTGGGTACACTGGCCAGCGTGGCGATTGGCATTGCCTGGGGCGCTGTCGCCGGCTTTCTGGGTGGCAAGGTCGACTCGGTCATGATGCGGATCGTCGACATGATGTACGCCGTACCTTACCTCGTGATCGCCATTTTGATGATGACGTTGTTCGGCCGCGAGTTCTATCTGGTCGTCATTGTGATCGCCATTTTCTCGTGGATCGATACCGCCCGGGTGGTACGTGGCCAGACGCTGACGATCAAATCGCGTGAGTTCGTCGAGGCCGCACATGCCATCGGTGTTCCGACTTCGCGGATCATCTTCAGTCATATCGTGCCGAACTTGCTGGGCATCGTCGCGATCTACACCACGGTAACGGTACCGGGTGTGATTCTGACCGAATCCGTGCTGTCTTTCCTGGGACTGGGTGTGCAAGAACCGATGACCAGCTGGGGCGCCCTGATTGGTGACTCGGTCGGCAAGATGGATGCCACGCCGTGGATGTTGTTGTTCCCTTCCCTGTTCCTGTGCCTGACCCTGGCCAGCGTCAATTACATTGGCGATGGTCTACGTGATGCATTTGATCCGAAAGATCGCTGAGGTCCGCCATGAGTCTATTGCAAGTAAAGAATCTGGGCGTGCGTTTCACGACGCCCGACGGCGTGATCAGTGCGGTCAACGGCGTCAATTTTGAACTGGAGCGCGGTAAAACCATCGGCATCGTTGGCGAATCCGGCTCTGGCAAAAGCCAGACTGTGCTGGCACTGATGGGTCTGCTGGCCAAAAACGGCCAAGCCACCGGCGAAGCGCTGTTTGAGGGCAAGAACCTGCTGGAGATGACGCCCAAGCAGCTTAACGGCATCCGCGGCGATCGCATTTCCATGATTTTCCAGGATCCGATGACCTCGCTGAACCCGTATCTGACGGTGGAACGTCAGATGACGGAAGTGCTGGAACTGCATAAGGGCATGAGCCGCAAGCAAGCCAGAACCCGCGCCATTGAACTCCTGGAAGCGGTCAAGATCCCGGAAGCCGCACGCCGCGTGAACATGTATCCGCACGAGTTCTCTGGCGGCATGCGTCAGCGCGTGATGATCGCCATGGCCCTGTTGTGCGAGCCGGAAATCCTGGTCGCCGACGAACCGACCACGGCGCTGGACGTTACAGTACAAGCGCAGATCATCAGCCTGCTGAAGGATCTGCAGCGCGATTTCGGCACCTCCATCATCATGATCACCCATGATCTGGGCGTTGTGGCTGGCATTTGCGACAAAGTCATGGTCATGTACGGCGGGCGCACCATGGAATACGGCAGCGCCGACGATATCTTCTATCGCCCCACCCACCCGTACACGATTGGTCTGCTGAACGCCTTGCCGCGTCTTGATCATGAAGGCGCTGAACTGGTGTCGATTCCGGGCAATCCACCCAACATGGCACATATGCCGGCCGGTTGCCCGTTCAGCGAACGCTGCTCGCTGGCCGATGCGCGCTGCATCACAGAGATGCCACCACTGATCGCTGCGGCAGATCAACCGCAAGTATTGCGGGCCTGCCACAAGACCGGGGCTGACGTCATTGCTCTCAAGCACAAGGAGCCAGCCCATGTCTGAGAATCGTAAACCTATCTTGTCAGTCCGCGGCGTCAAGGTGCACTTCAAGGTACGCCAGGGCAACAACTGGCCATGGCAAGCGCCGCGCACACTCAGAGCCGTGGATGGCGTGTCGTTCGACCTGTTTGAGGGTGAAACGCTGGGCATTGTGGGTGAATCTGGCTGCGGTAAATCCACATTGTCACGCGCCATGCTGAATCTGATTCCGGCTACCGACGGCAGTATTGTCTGGATGGGCAAGGAAATGCGCGGCGCCAGCCATGCCGAATGGCAAGCCGCGCGCAAAGACATCCAGATGATCTTCCAGGACCCACTGGCGTCGCTGAACCCGCGTATGACTGTGGCACAGATCATTGGCGAACCACTGCGTACGCACCGCCCCGAACTGTCCAAAGACGAAGTCATGGCTCGCGTCAAAAAGATGATGGTGCGGGTCGGTTTGCGTGAACAACAGATCAACCGTTATCCGCATGAGTTCTCGGGTGGTCAGGCACAGCGCATTGGCATTGCCCGCGCGCTGATTCTGGAACCGAAACTGGTCATTTGCGATGAGCCCGTGTCGGCACTGGATGTGTCAATTCAGGCGCAAATCATCAACTTGCTCAAAGAGTTGCAACGTGAAATGGGCCTCTCACTCATTTTCATCGCGCATGATCTGGCGGTAGTCAAACACATCAGTGATCGCGTACTGGTCATGTATCTGGGACACGTCATGGAACTGGCCGGCAAGCACGCCTTGTACGATCAGCCCACGCACCCATACACCCAGGCACTGATGTCGGCCATTCCGCTGCCAGACCCGAAGGCCGAGCAAAACAAGGTCATCCAGATTCTGAGCGGTGAATTGCCCTCGCCCATCAACCCGCCTTCTGGCTGCGTATTCCGCACCCGCTGCCCCAAGGTGCAGACGCAATGCGCTCAAACTGAACCGCAGCTACACGGTGTTGCCAGTGGTGGTGAAGCTGCATGTCTGCTGGTTTGACGAGTGAGTCAGGCCCAATAAAAAAACCGGGTGAGATCACCCGGTTTTTTTCGTCCTTAGATCGCAAGCGAGCTCTGTTTACTGCCGCGTACGGATCGCCAACACAGCCTGATTACGCAATGTTTTCAAGAGATTAAGCGCGTTGGCTTCAATTTTCAGCGAACCGGCATCTTGTTTGTCGCCGTAGAAAAAACCCAACATGCGCTCACCAACCTTGATTGGAAACAGCACAAACGTGCCTGCGCCGATCTGCTGCCGATACCAGGCTGGCACGTGCAAAGCAATATTCGGAGCGTCTACATCTTCGATCAGGACATCCAGATTACGCTCCAGCGCAGCCTGGAAAACGTCACTCTTGCCACCGGCCAAATCGACCTGGAACAACGGCGCAATGGTGCCAATGTCGCCACCAAAACCAAAACGGGCCACCACCAGGGGCTTTTTGGCATCCCGCGTACAGAACAAAACGCGATCAAAGCCAATGCCGCGATACATGGCTTCCAGAATCATGCGCAGCACATCATTGAGATTGAAATTACTAACCAGCGACTGCGTAATATCCTGGACCCCGGCGGACAACACCGAAGCCGGATCACTGCCGGTCTGCGGAGATGTGGTCAGCACAAGGTCTTCCAGCGTGTCCTGATGCTGGCTCTCGCTGCCTTCACGCAACAAGGTCTGCAGAAACACGCTACTGCGCGGATCAACCCCAATGGCCGCCAGATAGCCCTGCAGCGCGGCGGCCGCCGCCTTCATGATCCGCTGGATATCTCGTACATCCAGGCTGGTGGCTGGTGCAAACAGTCGCGTGGGCTCCGCCAGCTTTGCCGGTGACTGCCCCACCAGCGGCACCAGGCGGGCGCTCAGGTTGGCATAAACGCGCAACCGCTCATTGGGGCTGGATGGCTCGCGGACCATGCCTTCAGGCAGAGGGCGCATTGCATTGATGATGCGATCCGGAAACAACCAGCTGCGCGCCACGCCCATACCCAGTTCATCCCAGGACAAACCCAATACCGCGATGACAGCCGACTCTTCACTGACCCCACTAAAAATGCGCCGGGATATCTCGCGAAATTCTTCCGGAAAATAATAAATCGTCAGCAGCCGGCCCAAATGGCTGAACATGCCGCAAATCAGGGATTCTTCGGCCTCCCTTGAGCCGCATTCCAGTGCGATCTGGCGCGCCAGCAAGCCTCCGTAAAACGCTTGCAATACACCCTCGCGCAACTGGGCTGCGTGCGATTTGCTGTTCATGTGCTCGAACAACAACAACGTCGTGGCCAGATTGCGAATCGTGTCAAAACCCAGAATGACAATCGCCCGGGAGATCGTACTGATCGTGCCGCCGTACTGACCATAGCTGGCCGAGTTCACGATACGCAGCAGTTTGTTGACCAGCGAGAAGTCGTTGAGAATCACGCTGGACAACACCTGCAAACGCTCTGAATCACCCTGATTAATCTTGTTGATGGCGCTAATGGCTTGCGAGAGTGCGGGAAAGTCACTGGTATGACGCATGCGGCGCAGCAAGAAATCCAGCGTGCCAGTCGTGGCCTCTGTCGCTGCCGTGTTGTGATCGCCGCGCCATTCCCGCAAAGCATCCCGCAAGGCATCGGCGGCCGGCGGTTTGACTTGCTGCGTACTGGCAAAAAGTTGCTCGAGTACGCCGTCGAGTTCCACTCTTTTAACCGCTTGAACAGACATGCCCGGCGCTGGGCGCTCCGTCAGCATGGTGTAAAATAATTGCCCGGCGGCTTGAAGATCGCCCTGCGCCGAACCGCGGCTATTGCCCACATCCATCAAACGCGGTCGGTGCTGGGCATCCATCACGACATTGTGTGCATTGATGTGCCCATGAATGAGGCCAGCAGTATGTAGCGCTGCCAGTGCATCCAGCAGGTCTATCAGCAAGTCCACCGCAGTAGACACCGTAAAATACTGACCTTCCAGCCGTGTGCCCTGCACGTACTCATAGACCAGTGCGGGCTGATCTTCCGCCTCAACCTGCTCTAGCAGGGTAACAAGGCCGGGATGCTGAAAGCCGACTGCATCTTCATCACCTTTCACACCCAGCCGGACGGCGACGTCGCGCCCGGCTTGCGTATCATGCGCGAGCCAGATACGGCCTTGCTGACCCTCTCCCAGAATACGCAGAAGCTGAAAACGATTCTTGAATGTTGCTGGCATGCTTCATCCCCCATGCCATTATCATAGCGAGACCGCTTAAGCCAGGCAGCAAATCAACCCACAAAGAGACACTTTGAAAGGAAAAACCTTACAAACGGTCTGATTCCTCTGCCTGGATGTTCGTGCAATTGCATTGCTGGAGCAATCTATCTGCTCTGATTATTTTTTAAGCCGGGCCACCAGGGCTTCAAGAACTGCCTGGGTCTCCGGCAAATACCACTCTGCGACAAAGGCATCCAGATCGAACCCGGCCTCGAAGGGGGCACGCAGTCCGGCGCGCGCAATGTGGCGTGTCTTCAGCATAGCCTGTCGTGGCAAACGGCCAAGTGCTTGCAACCAGGCAACAGCAGCGGGAATCACATCCGCCATGGGCTTGAGTTCATCCACCATGCCAAATCCCAGCGCTTCGCTGGCCGTAATCATGCTGCCAGCCACCAGCAACCGCTCGGCACGGTAGGCGCCGACAAGCCGGCGCAGCGCATTTTGCACGCACTCAGGGGCAACGAGGCCTACCTGCACCTCATTGAGACCAACGCGAAAATCACCTTCCGCCATGATCCGGTAGTCGCAGAAAATGGACAGCACCGCGCCGCCTGCAGGACTGTGACCGGTCATTGCCGAGACCACTGGCACCGGGCTCCCTGCCAGCGCCGCAAACAGTCCAAAGAAATCATCCATGGCCACTGTGAAGGCGGCACGGTCGAGCTTGAGCAGGGACGGCACGTCCAGTCCGGCCGAGAAAATACCTTGCGCGCCGGACAACACGACACCTGCGACATCGTCGTTGATGGCTTGTTGCAATTGCTGGCGCAAGGCGCGCAGCAAGTCCGGACCCAAGGCGTTCACCGGTGGCCTTGCCAGGCGCAGTTCGCGGACATTTCCTTCGTGTGCAATCACTTCCAGCATGTTCGTTCCTCTCTTTTGATTTATGCCGTACCAAGCCCAATACGCTGCATTATCCAGAAGCAGTTGATGCTGACACGCCCTGGTTTTCCCCTGGCGATGCGTTTGAAATGTCTGGCGCATAAAAAAACCGACGCAAGCGTCGGTTTTTGTTGATGCATGATCATCCGGATCAAGCGCGGCGCCAGGTGGTACCTTGCGGGCCATCTTCCAGCACGACGCCACCGGCAGTCAGTACGTCTCGAATACGATCAGACTCGGCAAAATTCTTTGATGCGCGCGCAGCTTTGCGTTGCGCAATCAGATCATCGATCTCTTCGGCCGAAAGACCATCATCCTGTGCACCGGCACCGGCTTGCAGGAATGCTTGCGCGTCACGCTGCAATAGACCCAATACACCAGCCAGTGCCTTCAACTCACCCGCCAGTTGGGCCGATTGCTGCTTGTTGGCCTCGTGAGCCAGTTCAAACAGCACGGCAACTGCTTCTGTGGTGCCAAAGTCATCATCCATCGCCGCTTTGAAGCGTGCGGCGTACGGTTGCGACCAGTCGATCTCGACCTCTGCCGGCGGTACGTTCTTCAGCGTGGTGTACAGACGGGTCAGCGCGTTTTTAGCGTCATCCAGGTTGGCATCACTGTGATTCAGTGGCGAGCGGTAATGTGCACGCAGAATGAAGAAGCGAATCACTTCCGCATCGAACTGCGCCAGGATCTCCCGGATGGTGAAGAAATTGCCCAATGACTTGGACATCTTCTCGTCATCGACCCGGATGAAGCCGTTGTGCAACCAGTAGTTCACGTACTTGTTGCCGTGTGCGCCTTCGGACTGGGCGATCTCGTTTTCATGGTGCGGGAACTGCAAATCCTCGCCGCCGCCATGAATATCAAAATGCTCACCGAGGTGATGGCAACTCATGGCCGAGCATTCAATATGCCAGCCCGGGCGACCCGAGCCCCACAGCGATGGCCATGCCGGCTCACCGGGTTTGGCGCCCTTCCACAAGACAAAGTCCATCGGATGCTGTTTGTTGGGGTCAACCTCAACCCGTTCGCCAGCGCGGAGGTCTTCGAGCGATTTGCCGGAGAGCTTGCCGTAGCCGGGAAACTTGTTGACGGCGTAGTACACATCGCCATTCGGGGCCGGATAGGCCAGGCCTTTGTCAACCAGCTGGCCAATCAACGACAACATGCCGTCGACGTGTTCCGTTGCTTTGGGCACGTGGTTCGGGCGCAGCACGCCCAGCGCGTCCGCGTCTTCGTTCATCGCATTGATAAAACGCGTGGTCAACTCGCCAATCGCCTCGCCATTTTCGGCAGCACGCTTGATGATCTTGTCGTCAATGTCGGTGATATTGCGCACGTAGTCGACTTCAAAACCAGAAGCTTTAAGCCAGCGATAGACCATATCGAACACCACCATCATGCGCGCGTGGCCGAGGTGACAGTAGTCGTACACCGTAATGCCACAGACATACATCTTCACAAGGCCTGGGGTGATGGGTACGAATTCCTGTTTCTCGCGAGCGAGCGTGTTGTAGACGTTCAACATGGTTTAACCAAAGTGAGGGACAAAGGGGGCATTTTAACAGAGCCCCTGCGCTTATATCAGCCAGGGGTCGCAAATCAGGATTGAGCCGGACCTGCAGCGGCCCCGGTCTCTGGCAGAATCAGGTTTCCCAGCTCCTGCAACGGTGGCAAGGCTGAAAGACTGGCCAGACCCAGGTCATCCAGAAACTGGCGAGTTGTGCCGAGCAACTCAGGCCGGCCAGGGACTTCCTTGTGGCCAATCACATCCAGCCAGCCGCGCTCTTTGAGCGTCTGGATGATCTGGCTGGACACGGTCACACCCCGGATTTCTTCAATATCACCGCGTGTTACCGGCTGTTTGTAGGCTACGATCGCCAGTGTTTCCATCACCGCCCGTGAATAACGTGGCGGTCTTTCGGGGTTCAGGCGCTCCAGATACGGCTGCATCTCAAGTCGCGCGCGGAACCGCCAGCCAGAGGCCAGCTTGATCAGTTCCACACCCCGGCCATGCCATGATTGCTGGATTTCTTCGAGCAAACCGTTGATCAACTGGCCGGCAATGTCTTCGGCAAATAATGTTTTGAGTGTGCTCAACGACAAAGGCTCAACCGCGACCAGCAGAGCGGTTTCCAGCACTTTTTGCATGTGGGCCCGATCGTACAGGCCGGCTTCGGTTTCAGGCGCACTCATGATCAGGCTTCTGGCGGCAATGGCATGACTTCAGTGGATGACGCGCCAGCCAGGCAGACGTAAATGGGCGCAAAGCCCTCGTCCTGGTTGACGTGGATGTATTTCTCTTTCACCAGTTCAAGCACCGCGATAAAGGTCACGACCAACAGCGGCACACCGCGGGTGGTGTCAAACAGCGTCTCGAACCGGGCAAATCGGCCATCTTGCAGCAATTTGAGGATATGTGTCATTTGCTCACGCACGGAGAGTTCATCCGGTTTAACCGTGTGACTCTTGTTGCGTTTGGCGCGCGCCAGGATGGCAAGCCAGGCCGTCTTGAGATCTTCCGGGCGGACATCCGGCAGACGCACAACCATATCTTTCTCAAACAATACGGTGACCAGCTGGAAGTCTCTGCCGGCTTGGGGCAACTGATCAAGCTCATAGGCGGCCAGTTTGACTTGTTCGTATTCCAGCAAGCGGCGCACCAGTTCAGCCCGTGGGTCAAGCTCTTCGCCGTCTTCATCTACCGAAGGCTTTGGCAGTAGCAGTCGCGATTTGATCTCGATCAGCATTGCGGCCATCAACAGATACTCAGCGGCCAGCTCCAGCCGGTCTACCCGCATGGCGTCGACGTATTCCATGTACTGCGCAGTAACACGCGCCATAGGGATATCAAGAATGTCGATGTTCTGTTTACGGATCAGGTACAGCAAGAGATCGAGCGGGCCTTCAAATGCATCCAGCAGCACACGCAAGGCATCAGGCGGGATGTAAAGGTCCTGCGGGTATTCGGTCACCGCCTCGCCAAAGACGTGCGCCAGCACCGCCGCCTCGGCCACTACAGCGGTAGCGGGATCAAGTCCGACGGTTTGATCTTCAACAGGTGATTGAGTCACGGCGTTCATGCAGAAAAATCAATGGGCTGGTGTTTAGTCGTAGGCCAGCCCCATTGCCTCGCGCACGTCCCGCATGGTCTCACGTGCAAGATCGCGTGCACGTTCACAGCCGTCGGCCACCAGGTTGCGGATCAGTGTTGGATCTTCCAGATAGGGCTGGGCACGCTCGAACATCGGTTTTTGCTCGGCCAGCACGCCATCAATGATCGGTTGCTTGCATTCAATACAGCCGATGCCTGCGGTAGTACAGCCCTGCACAACCCATTGCCTGGTGTCTTCGGTCGAATAAACCTGATGAAGCTGCCAGACCGGGCACTTCTCTGGATCGCCCACGTCGGTGCGACGTACGCGCGCCGGGTCAGTGGGCATCTGGCGGATTTTTTTGGTCACCGTTTCGGGATCTTCACGCAGGCTAATGGTGTTGCCATAGGACTTGGACATCTTCGCGCCATCCAGCCCGGGCATGCGCGAGGCTGTGGTCAACAAGGGCTGGGATTCAGGCAAAATCATTTTGCCGCCGCCTTCCAGGTAGCCAAACAGCCGCTCGCGATCGCCATGACTCAGGTTTTGCGTATCCGCCAGCATGGCGCGGGCAGACTCCAGCGCTTCTACATCGCCTTCTTGCTGATAACGCGTACGCAAGTCTTCATAAAGCTTGCCTTTCTTGCCGCCCATTTTCTTGATGGCGGCTTCGGCTTTCTCTGCAAAGTTGGGTTCTTTGCCAAACATGTGATTAAAACGTCGGGCGATTTCACGCGTGATCTCCACGTGCGGCACCTGATCTTCACCGACCGGCACCATGGTGCCGCGGTACAGCAAGATATCGGCCGACTGCAACAAGGGGTAACCCAGAAATCCATAGGTACCCAAATCCTTGCTGGACAGTTTCTCGATCTGGTCCTTGTAGGTAGGCACGCGCTCAAGCCAAGGCAGTGGCGTGATCATGGAAAGCAGCAAATGCAGCTCTGCATGTTCAGGCACCCGGCTCTGGATAAAGATGGTGGCCTGGGCGGGGTCAACCCCTGCCGCGATCCAGTCAATCACCATGTCCCAGACACTTTTTTCGATGACGGAAACATCGTCATAGGCTGTGGTCAGCGCATGCAGATCAGCCACCATGAAAAAGCATTCGTACTCGCTTTGCAGCCTGACCCAGTTCTTGAGCACGCCGTGGTAATGACCGAGGTGCAACTTGCCGGTCGGGCGCATGCCAGAGAGAACACGATCGGGAAACATTTCAAATCCTTGAATTCAAAGTGGTTTTATTATTACTTTTAATTACTGCAAATGCTGAAAATAAATCAGTCTGAATCAGGCAAACAGGCGCAGGATGTTCTGAACCAGCAAATAGAACAGATTCATGAACGGCACCATGATGATAAACAGAACCTTGGTGAACATCAGCACCAGCAGTAAAATCATGCCGTAGGGCTCAACTTTCGCGACTGTCCGCGCTGCCTTCTCTGGCAACAGCGAAACCAGGACCCGCCCGCCGTCCAGTGGCGGAATTGGAATCAGGTTAAGGATCATCAAGACGATGTTGATCTGCACACCGGCCTGCGCCATCTGCCGCAACGGGTAGACAAAATCGCCCTCGGCAGCATGCAGCACAAGGCCCAGTATCAGCGTCCACAACAACATCATGACCAGATTGGCCCCCGGTCCGGCGAGCGCCACCCAGCGCATGTCTTTCTTGGGGTTCCGCAATCCAGCAAAGTTGACCGGCACCGGTTTGGCCCAGCCAAACAGGAAACTGCCCGGCAGCAACAAACACAACAGCGGCAATGCGATCGTACCAAAGGGGTCGATATGCTTGACCGGGTTAAGCGTCATGCGCCCCATCAAATAGGCTGTCGGATCGCCGAAGTGACGGGCAGCAAAGGCATGTGCCGCTTCGTGTAGCGTAATTGCAAACAGCACGGGTAGCGCGTAGATGCAGATATTCTGAATGAATGCAGAAATGTCCATAAAACCTTGATCGGTAAAGGGCTGCCCGTGCCATTGGCCGGCCTTTTGGGCAAACCGGGACTACGCGACGATGCGTTGCATCATCGCACGGAAATGTCAGTGCGCAAATTCAAGGGTGACCCCGTATCAGGTCAGCCACCAAAGGGTGCAGGATCGCCCTGTCCCACCCGCAAAACCACGGGCGACTCCCCAGAGAGGTCTACCACGGTGGAAGGTTCAATCCCGCAGTAGCCCCCGTCAATCACCAGGTCTACATCATGCTCAAGCCGGTCACGGATATCCCAGACATCCGTCAGCGCAAATTCGTCGCCAGGCAAAATCAGCGTTGATGACAACAGCGGCTCACCCATTTCCTCAAGCAAAGCCAGTGCCACCGGGTGCTGCGGCACCCTGAGACCGATGGTCTGCTTCTTGGGGTTCCAGACCCGGCGCGGGGTTTCTTTGGTCGCTTGCAGGATGAATGTATAACTGCCAGGCGTGGCACTTTTGAGCATGCGATACGTGCGGTTATCGACGCGCGCATACGTGCCCAGTTGCGACAGATCGTGGCAAACCAGCGTGAAATGGTGCTTGTCATCTAGCTGGCGGATGCGACGAATGCGCTCCAGTGCGTCTTTGTCATCCAGCCGACAGCCCAAGGCATAGCAAGAGTCTGTGGGATATGCGATCAAACCGCCTTTGCGGACGATGTCGGCGGCTTGTTTGATCAGACGAGGTTGCGGGTTTTCCGGGTGTACTGAAAAGAATTGGGCCATGTATGCAATGTGAGGTCGGGGTGCCAGCGGCGCAAGTCATTGTTTGCGCGAGTAGTGTAACTGGAACAGCCCACCAGAGAGACTTTGCTGTTGTTGGAGTTGCCAGGACGACGCAGCCGGGCCGGCAAAGATGCCAATCCCTTCGCCCAGCACCTCAGGCACCAGCGTCAGGATCATTTCGTCCACACAGCCAGCGGTAAAGAAATCAGCAGCCAGTTTGCCGCCGCCCACCAGCCAGATGCGTTGATAGCCCGCGCGATCCATGCGTGCCAGCCAGTCGGGCACCGGTTCGCAGACACGCTGGATGGTGCTGGACATGGGCAAGGACGACAATGCGTGATGGCTGAAGACATAACACGGCCGATCCGGGTGCGGCCAGGCACCAAAAGTGCGAACCTGATCAAACGTGGCACGCCCCATCACCAACGCATCGACACCGGCATAGAACGCGCTGAAACCGTCATTCTCACGACGAGCGGGGTCAATCCGGGGCAACCAGTCCAGCCCGCCATCCGGACGTGCCAGTTTGCCATCCAGAGATATGGTTGCGTACAGCACCACGGTGCTCACGCGGCCTCCTGTAGCCAGCGCGCCCAAACCGGGACACAACCTATCGGCAGATCCGGATTAAGACCCGGCTCACGCGCACCTTCCCCCGTGGCGTGATAATCCGTTCCGCAAGAGGCTTCGAAGCCGAACTCTTGCGCCAGACGCCCGAAACGGCCGACTTCCGCAGCGCCATGACTGCCAGAGACCACTTCAATCGCCTCGCCACCAAGGCGCCGGAACTCGGTCAGCAATACACGCATGGTTTCGTTGCCCATTTCATACCGCCCCGGATGCGCCAGCACGGCAACGCCACCGGCGGCGCGAATCCAGTCTATGGACTCATGCATGCGTGCCCATTCGTGATCGACATAACCTGGCTTGCCGCGCACCAGAAATTTCTTGAACACGGACTTGGTATCTTTGGCCGCGCCGATTTCTACCAGATAGCGCGCAAAGTGCGTACGACTGATCATTTCGGGGTTTTCGGCGTATTTGCGCGCGCCTTCCAGCACATTATCCAGCCCAACCCGCGCCAGCGAATCGCTCATGGCTTGAGCACGAGCATCGCGCCCGGCGCGCACACTGGCCAGCCCTGCTCTCAAAACCGGATTGGCCGGATCAACATCCAGCCCGACAACATGCAGCGTGTACTTGCCCCAACTGGCCGAGACCTCGACACCATTGAGAAACTGCATGCCGTGCAATGCAGCCTCTTCCGCAGCCAAAGCCACGCCACGCGTGTCGTCATGGTCAGTCAGTGCAAACAGTTTGCAGCCGCGTTCAGCCGCCTTGCGGGCAACCTCTTTGGGCGGCAACAAACCATCCGAGAAATTGGAATGACAATGCAGATCAACCGGTACCATTACGCCTCCTTGACGCCGGGCGCCATGGCGAGATTACGTTGACCACTCATGCAGGGAACACCCCGGTAGAGAGATAACGATCGCCCCGGTCACATACGATAGACACAATAACCGCGTTCTGGACTTCGGCCGACAAACGCAGTGCCGCGGCCAGCGCACCACCCGAAGAAACACCGGCAAAAATCCCCTCGTCACGGGCCAGCCGGCGGGTCATTTCCTCTGCTTCCTGCTGGGTTACTTCCATCACGCGGTCCAGTTTGCTCCAGTCGCAGATGGCGGGCACGTATTCTGCTGGCCATTTGCGGATACCCGCGATCGATGCCCCATCGGTTGGCTGTACGCCAATGATCTGGATGCCCGCGTTTTGTTCCTTGAGATAACGCTGCGTGCCCATGACCGTACCGGTCGTGCCCATGCTGGACACAAAATGGGTGATTTGACCCTCGGTATCGCGCCAGATTTCCGGGCCGGTGGTTTCATAGTGCGCCAACGGGTTATCGGGGTTGGCGAATTGATCCAGCATCACGCCCTCGCCGCGCTGAACCATCTCAGCAGCCAGATCACGTGACGCTTCCATGGATTCTGCCAGGATCACCTCGGCACCAAAGGCCTTCATGGTCTGCACCCGTTCCACACTGGAGCTTTTGGCCATGATCAACGTCATGCGATAACCCATCATGGCAGCGGCCATGGCCAGTGCAATGCCGGTGTTACCAGAGGTTGCCTCGATCAGTCGATCACCCGGCTTGATGGTGCCGCGCTCCTGCGCATGACGGATCATGGACAACGCCGGACGATCCTTCACCGAACCGGCCGGGTTATTGCCTTCCAGCTTGACGAGCACGATATTGCTGGTATTGCCCGGCAAGCGTTTAAGCCGGACGAGCGGGGTGTTTCCGACAAAATCTTCGAGGTATTTGAACATGCAGCACTCCAGTGATACGGGCAATTATACCCTCATCATGGAGTGCGGCTGATAGAGGGCGCGTTTGCGCCCCGAACGGGAAGTATTTGCGTGCTCAGTCACCGCCGTTCAGGCGATTGCGCGCAGACCTTTGAGCACGGGTGCTGGCGCACTCAATAACAGATCGCCATCTACGCTGAAATCAAGTTGGGCAAAATCTGTGATGTGGCCGATCACGCCCGGTTCATCCGAAATAAAATCGCCTACCAGCACCACTTTGCAGCCGGCCGCCAGCGCAGAAGCCATACCGGCGGGCGCATCTTCAAACACAATACACTGACGCGGATCGACGCCCAGGCGTTTTGCGGCCAGCAAATAAGGATCAGGTGCAGGCTTGCCGCGCTCCACCTCTTCTGACGTCACGATCACTGCCGGCAATTGCATATTGCAAGCGGTGAAACGCGCATCCAGCACGGGCCTTGATGCCGAGGTCACCACCGCCCAGCGACCAGCGGGCATGCTCTGCAAGAACACGTCAGCACCGGGGACTGGCGCGATGCCACCCGTGGTATCGGTTTCGATTTCTTCCATCCAGGCGACTTCCGTCGCGACATCAAGATGCGGCGCCACCATGCGTACGGTGTCTTCGGTCCGCACGCCATGGGTGTACGGCCGGATGTCATCCAGATTCAGGTCGCAACGCGCGCACCATGCCTCCCAGACTCGTTCAACCAGGATGTGGGAATCAATCAGGGTGCCGTCCATGTCGAACAGAAACGCCTGTGCGCGATGTTGCTGCATATCAGCCTCGTGAGCCATTTGTTCAGATTTCATTATCTTAGGCGCAGGGGCTGGACTTGCGTTCTGTTATGGTGCAAATTTCTCCGTGATTAGCTCAATCAAACCCCTAAGGTTTAACCCGTATGCTTATACGAGAAATGGTCGGACAGACCTTCGGGCAGCGCTGGCATTACCAGCACCTGCTGGTAGAGCGGGTTCCTTTTGCCTGGCACTATCACCCGGAATACGAATTGACGCTCACGCGCCGCGCGCGCGGTATGCGCTACGTGGGCGGCGATGTCGCACCGTTTGGCGAGCTTGACCTCACCCTGGTTGCACCGAACCAGGCACACACCTGGCAGGCCCAAAGTCGCGCCGATGGACAGACCCAGGAAGTCCAGGTCATCTTCTTTACGCGGGAGTGGCTGGAGCAACTGACAACCGGTGGCCTGCCAGAGTTGACGGGGTTTGCCGACTGGCTGCGTAAAGTGCAGCAAGGCGTGGTCATGAGCGAGTCCTGTACACGCCAGCTATTGCCGCTTTTCGATGAGTTGCATCAAAGCCGCGGACTGGACCGGCTAAGTTGCCTGCTACGGATTTTCGGCCAGCTACCACGCGATCAAGCGGCACGCCTGATTGGCGGAGCACCCTCACCGGAATACCAGGACAAGCGCGTCGAAACCGCCCTGGCATGGCTGCATGAGCATTATCGGGAGCCCGTTACCCTGGCCGACCTGGCACAGGTAACGCGCAGCAGCGAGGCGACGATCAAGCGCCTCTTGCGGGAGCAACTACAGGACAGCATGACCGGCCTTCTGGCGCAACTGCGCATCGGGCACGCCTGCAACCTGTTGATTACCACGCAGATGCCGATTCAGCTGGTGGCAGAGGAAAGTGGTTTTCCCAGCCCCAGTCACTTCTACAAGCAGTTTGGTTTGGCCAAGGCCATGTCACCCGCAGCATTCCGTAAACGCTACCATTTGCGCCGCGCCATGCAGGAAGACGCCCCAGGCATGCAATCTGCGCTCGTCCGGACGGGCGTTGCGCTTCATACCGGGCAACAAAAAAGCCGCATCATCTGATGCGGCTTTTTGATATTGAACCAGAGTGCGCGTTCAGGCACCACGCTGCAACAGCGTTTCCACGTACCGCTGCACACCCTCTTCCACGGTCATGAATGGCAGGTCATAGCCGGTTTCACGCAGCAAGGTCAGATCAGCCTCAGTAAAGCTCTGATACTTGCCTTTGAGTGCATCGGGAAACTCGGTGTACTCCAGCAGTCCTTCAGACAAGACCTGATCCAGTGTCAGCACCGACTTGCCTTCGTGCTGACGGAACGTGTTGATGACGGACGTCGCCACATCGTTGAATGGCTGGGCACGGCCAGTCCCGACGTTGTAGACGCCGCAGACCTCAGCGTTATCCAGGAACCACAGATTGACCTTGACCACGTCTTCCACCGACACAAAGTCGCGGGTGTGGCCGCCGGCCGGGTAGCCGCCGTATTCACCAAACAGCTTGACCTTCCCATTCTGGCGATACTGGTTGTAGTGATGGAAAGCCACGGACGCCATGCGCTCCTTGTGCCATTCGCGATCACCATACACGTTGAAATAACGGAAGCCGACAGCCTGGGCCGAGAGGTCATCCCAGCGCTGACGCAAGACCTGATCAAACAGCAGCTTGGAATAACCGTATACGTTCAGCGGCGATTCGCATTCCGGATCTTCATGAAAACCATTCGTGCCCGCGCCATAGGTTGCCGCGCTGGAGGCATACAAAAACTGGACTTCCTCCGCCTGGCACCATTCGAACAGACCCAGCGTGTACTGATAGTTGTTTTCCATCATGTACTTGCCGTTGTGCTCCATGGTGTCAGAACATGCGCCCTGGTGCAGGATGGCGGTAATCTGGCCATCCCAGCGACCACTGGCCAGTTCGGCAATGAAGTCGTTCTTGTCGACGTAGTGCGAGATCTGGCAATCGACCAGATTGCGGAACTTGTCGCCGCGCGTGAGGTTGTCCACGGCGATGATGTCGGTTTCGCCTCGCTCGTTGAGCGCCTTGACGAGATTGGAACCGATAAAACCGGCCGCGCCGGTAACCACGATGGTCATTGCTTACTCCTTGTTGATTCGACTGCACAGCGCCAGGAATAACCAGGCGCCATGCGGCATCCATTGTTCGGTCCAGCGCCAGCTGTTCGCCATGGTCGCTACCTCGGACTTCTTGAAATCGATGTCCGTTTCATCCTCAAGCCCGCTGGTGATGCCGTTGCACACACCGCCTGGCGCATTGTAGTAACCAGGCTCGTAGCGCGGATTATTGCGGCCCCAGCCTTGCAACATGCAACTGTCAAACGGATTGTGGCCCAGAATCCAGTCCAGTGCAGCCTGCGCGTAGCCATCCAGGTCTGCGGCAAAGTTCGTTTCTTCGCTGAACAACCGGTTGGCGCGCGATGCGGCGGCGGCAATGGAACCCAACCGCGCATTCTCGCCCTGCCACCAATACCCGGTCCCGTTGTCATGCGGAATGAAAAACTGCGTCTTCCCTGCTTTTCCGGGCTGCAACACATACTGCCGCGGATAGCGGAACGGATTGTTTACTTCATCATGGGTAATGCGCAAGGCATATTCGAATGACTGGCGCAGTGCAGCACGAATTCTACCTGCCAGCGGGCTGGCCGGGACGACTTCCAGATAACGCATCAGCGCAATTTCCGGCAAACCGGCATCAGCCGCATGGAAGAACGACCGCGCACCGGTTTCGTCAGCCCTGAACCAGCCGTCATCGTGTTGACGAACCAGCAAATTGTTAACCCGCCGTACGGCCGCATCCGCGTAAGCGCCCTCGCCCGTCACCGCCAAAAGTTCCGTGGCCGCCAACAGCGCGCAGTAATCGTCGATGATGTTTTCTACGCCATCATCCAGGTACTGCAGATTGTGCTCTTGCAAGTGCGCAAAGCCATTTTGTGCCGCCTCCAGATATCGCGCGCGGACGAACTCGCCATCACGCGGCAGCTGGCTGGCGCGGGCCAGTGCAGCAATGGTCACGCCGCCACCCTGACGGAATGCGGCTTGATACCGGTCAGACTTGATACCCTGCTGCGTGGCGTAGGCACACAGATCACGCTGGTGTTCGTCCTTTGACCACTTGTCAAACAAGGTCATATAGAAGAAGCCGGCAGGATCTTGCATGCGCATCAGAAAATCCGCGCCATGCAAGGCTTCATCGACCATGCGCTCATTAAACCACTTGAGTTGCGGTGGTAATTGGGCGTGGCCGTCGATCAAATTCCACACCACTTGCGGTGTTTGCTGCGGGTTCATGAAATTGGCGACTGACAGATGCGACAGATATTTGGAGCAATCGCCCGAGGCATCGAACCAGCCGCCGTGTACATCGCGGTGCTCATCGCTCGCAAATTTGGGCCGACTGCGGTCGGCGTTGTCATAAAGGCCAGTACAACGCTGACCTTTGATGTAGTGAACAATGTCCGACAGCATCTGGCCGCCAAACAGATCGGCATCGATCGCAAAGGTATGCGACACCAGCGGCGGCACAATGCCATCAGCAACGATGAAATACTCGCCCGGCTCGGTCAGTGCGGACAAATCCGCCTGCCAGAAATGCCAGTTTTTCCATTGGTCGACCGTACCGCTGGCGGTGATCGGTCCCGCAAGTACCTTCTGCCGAGTCAGTGCGTTGTACAGACTGAACGTCAACAAACCACATTCTGCTGGCGCTTCAATGGTGATGACTTTGCGGGCATGCGGCGTGAAGCCAAGATGGTTGAACAGGAATTTCATTTCGTCTCCGGTTGCCTTTGTCGGCATAGCGCCAGTGCGGGCTGGCATTCTCTATGTATGCAGGCTCAAGCGGGCGAACTGGAAAGCCACCAGTTGCGGGCAGCGCCAATCATGCCGGCGTGATTGCCCGCGCTGGCCAGGCAAATTTCGGTTGTGCCACGAAAATCCTCCTCCAGCACATCATCGATGCTCTGGCTCAGTTCCTGCCGGAACCGTGCGCCGCGCGCGCTGATACCGCCGCCAACAATCACCCGTTGAGGATTGAAAGCGTATATCAGGTTGGCAATACCGGTCGCCAGTAAATGGCGCCATTGCGCAATGACGGCACAAACCACGGCGTCACCCGCGTCATAGGTGGCCATGATGCGTTCGCCACGCCAATCGCCCTCGCCTGTTGCGGCTTCGATAGCCCGTATCAGCGCAGCGGTGGACGCATGACGCTCCCACACCTTGCCATCGATGCGCATATAACCCCATTCGCCTGCTGCGGCCCGCGCGCCTCGATACAGCGAATTGTTGATGACAATGCCACCTCCAATACCAGTACCCACCGTCAGCGCAATGAAATGCGCGCACCCCTGACCTGCACCAGTCCAGCCTTCAGCCAAGGCCACGCAGTTGACGTCGTTTTCTACTGTGACGCGCAGGCCAAAAGCACGCTCAAGCACGATTTTTGGTGAACACCCGGGGTAGTCGGGAATCGCCTCGGCCGCGCCAAGAATAGTGCCGGTCTCTGGTGCGACCAGACCCAGTGTGCTGAACGCGATCCCGATCGGGGTAGCCTCTCGCACCAGCGGCGCAGCCAGCGCACACACATGGTCGAGCACAAAAGGCCCGCCTTGCGCGGCTGGCGTTGGAACGGTCTGCACATGGCTGACGCGACCATCCGGCCAGACCAGGCCGTACTTGATCTGCGTGCCGCCAATATCGAAGGCAAGAATGGAGGACATGGTTTCGTTTCGCTGCGGTGGTGGTCATGCCGCAGTGTGCCGGTTGATCCGGTCTGGTCTGCGGTTGCGTTGCGTGAAGCCTGCTGTCTCAGGAAGTAGCCCAGTCGATGACTGGGCGACGATGTTCCTGCAAATAACGATTGGCCGAAGAAAAGTGGCCGTTGCCAATAAACCCGCGGTGCGCGGACAGCGGCGAAGGATGCACGGACTCCAGCACCAGATGTTTGCTACGGTCGATGAGCGCAGCTTTTTTCTGTGCATGGCTACCCCACAACATAAAGACAATGCCGGACTCATGGAGGGCCAATTGGCGAATGATCTCGTCGGTCAGGACCTCCCAGCCGCGTTTGGCATGAGAAGCGGCGCAATCAGCTTCGACAGTCAACACCGTGTTGAGCAACAGCACGCCTTGATCGGCCCAGCCGGTCAGCGAACCATCCTGCGGCGGCGTCAGCCCCAGATCCCGGGCAATTTCTTTCCAGATATTATTGAGTGAAGGTGGTTTTTTAATGCCAGGCGGCACGGAGAAACTCAATCCGTGGGCTTGGCCAGCCCCGTGGTATGGGTCTTGCCCAAGGATGACCACTTTGACCTGATCAGGAGCGACATGCGCCAGCGCCGAAAACCATTGACTACGTGGCGGGTAGATTGTCTTGCCTGCGGCAAGTTCGCCATTCAGAAACTGGCCCAGTTCATGCAAGATCGGGCTTTGACGCAGCGCGTCCAACAAAGGTTGCCACGCAGCGGGAATTGCTTCAAAAATCAAGAGTTTGCTCCACGATTTCGGCGAATATGCTCGCGATGATGACGAAAAACGGTGCGTTCAAAAGCCTCTTTCAGGCCGGGCGAAGGGTAAGACCAGCGAACCAGGATCAAATGATCGGCATCCTGGCGAGCCACGTGCTCTACCCGCGCGGGCAGGCTCATCAAGTACGGTAGATGAGGGCTCAGGACGAGACCAACGTAACCTTCTTGATCCACCGCCAATGGCTCTGGTTGCGCCCATTGCACGTGCTCGATACCGATCAGACAATCGCGCTCGGGCGGCTTTTGCGGGGTCAGCAGACGCGCTAACCACAATAATTGCAGGTCCAGTCGGGATTCCACTTGCGACACCTCTCGCTCTTCGTGAGGGTGTTGTTCCATGGCTTCCAGCACTTCCAGATAACGCTGGGCCTCCAGCGGATGCTGGACGGGCTCTGCCAGCCAGGTCAGCGGCAGACGCGATTCAAAGAAAAGACCATCCGGAAAATCAGGCATGGGCGGGTTCCACGAGGTGGTTGCAGCTCTGACGATAGGCTGATTATAGGCTGCTGGCACTTAGCGCAGACGGGTTTGCCGCACACACTCATACAAGCAAATGGCCGCAGCGGCGCCCACATTCAAAGACTCAATCCCTGGCTGCATGGGGATGGTCAGCCGCAAACTGGCGCGCGCTGCCATATCCGCAGACACGCCTTGCCCTTCCGAACCCATAACCAGCGCCAGATCGCCCGTCAGTGTCGCGGCGTAGAGGTCTTGGGCATCTTCCAGCATCAGTGCGGCAATCGGCCCGGCGAACTGATCCGCAAATTGCAAAAGATCAGCACGCTCCACCAGATCGAGCACAAAGTGGGCCCCCATACCGGCGCGTAACACTTTAGGCGACCACAAATCAGCGCACTGGTCAGACAGCAAGACCTGATCAACCCCGGCAGCCGCGGCAGTACGCAGGATGGAGCCGACGTTGCCAGGGTCCTGTACGCCATCCAGCAACAGGCACAGCCCCTGTTTGCGCACCAAGGCATTGTCCGGAATGCTCACCAGCGCAAGCAGCCCGGTCGGACTAGGTAGCTCGGAGAGCGACTTGAAAAGCGCAGGTTCGAGTAGCGTCGGCGTCACGGCGCTGGTTTTGACCAGCCCGGCGACTTCCGGATTGTCGAGGCCTTCTGGCGTAACCAGCAGTTTTTCTATCACCCAGCTAGCGTCTAGCGCAGCCGCGACCAGATGCGTGCCATCAAGCAGGGTTTTCTTTTGTTTAAGGCGATCGCGCCGATGCGCTGCCAGCTTGTGACAAAGCTTGTACAGCGCATTTTGCGGCGAATGTATGACTTCCATGCCACTCTCAGGAAAAATCAGGCGCGGTTATTGCGCTCGGCCAGCGCGCGGCTGACCAGCAGGCAAACCTGTTTGAACTGGGTAAAGGTTGTTTCATCCAGCGCTTTAAGCGAGGTGCGTTGTCCGACAAACAGTCCCACCGGGCGTTCGCCCATGAAAATGGACATCGCACAGAAATCACCTGCGCCAAAGCGCTGCAGCCAGGTGCCTGGCAACAACTTTTGCAGATTATTGCGGGTGTGTTCGTTCAGCCAGACAGCTTGAGGCTTGGTCATTAGCCGGGCAAACAGGTGGACGTTATCCATGGGCAAGGCGAAGTCGCGCAGGCGGTCCTGCTCGTCCGGACTTTGCACAAAACGGACACGCAAGATATTGTCTGCGGCGGAATAAACCATAAAAGCGGCCCGCTGGATCTGCATGCCTTCGGTAAACACACGCAACGCCAGTTCGATCAACTGCGAGGCATTGGCACCTTCTCGCACTGCGGTATTGAGCGCATGCAGACGTTCAGCAAACAGATTGGTGGTTGGTGCGGGCGGTGCTTCGGGTTCCGGGGCGGCCACGGGCTCCCACGGGCCCGGCAACATCGGCAAAGCATAGGCGGCTTGCAGCCGACCAGACCGGGCAGTTTCTTTGCGAACAAATTTCAGGATCGCAGTGGTCGCGATATTCCAGCACTCATCTGTCGAAGCCTGCAGTACGCCAGAAATCACCTGGAGGGCCATTTCGATTTCTGGCTGCCACCAACCGTGGTCCAGCGCGCGGGCCATCTTGAGCACTGCCACCTGTAGCGCCTGACGTGGTGTTTCGACCGCGCTGCCTGCTTGCAACTGAATCAACGGTTCAGGGAAATGCCAGGCCACCAGCATGTCATGCGCAGCAGATTCGGCCTGCGCAGTCCGTGCTTTACCCTGCCCCAGAATGTTGAGTAGCGTCGGCAAACCAGACAATACGGCAGCAATAAAGATCTCATCGAGCTTGGCATCAAAACGCTGCGTGGCGTACTCGCGGGTCAAACGCGCAGCAAAACGCAAGCTGGTGACCGCTGAATGTAATTCAGCCACGCCCTGCGGATGATCAGGCAACAAGCTGGCCTCAGCCACCGGCCCATTGGCGAAACGCTCAAGAAAGGGGCCAATGCCATACAGCGCCACACAATTTTCAACCGAGACAACATCGGCGGACAAACTAGTCCGCTCCCGATGGTTCACCGTTCGCAGCACCTGCGCTGTCAGCAACGGGTCACGCAGGACAATATCGACCAGATCCACAGGTCGCACGCGATCCGGCCGACGCAGCATAGGCATCAGCAAGTCCTTGCTGGCTTGCAGCATGGGCAGTGGCCGGTTGGTCCACTCTGCGATCCAGGGTGCAAATGAGGGTGCTAGATTGACTGCCATATCAGAAGCTTGCTGTGTTTCCAGTCGTCAATTTCAATGGTCTTGTCCGGATTGTGTCCGGGCACGCCAAAGCTGTTGCTGATAAGCCGACAACCGGGCCGGCATTCTGCCTGAACCTTTTGCCATAAGCGTGGCATCGGTTCAGGTGACAAATAAGCATAGACCACATCAAACGTGGCCAGATTCTGGGCAAATGCATCGTCCCGCCGCCAGTCGGCATGTCCGCCCAACCGGCAACGGCCAATCAACCAGGGCAGCAAGGCGGTTTCTACACCGGCCGTAGTGACATCTGGCCGGTATTTTCTGAGCCAGGCCAGTACCGTGCCCGTACCCGCGCCAAGATCGATCAGGTGTGCATTGGGCGGGATTTCCCGGGACAGCAAGGCCAGCGTACGCTGGTTGCTCAAATACAAAGGCACCCGGCTCTGGATGGCCCCTGCGGAGAACAGAAACAACACGACAAACGCCACCAGCCAGAGCCACGATGGCACTTGCCAGCTTAAGGCAATGAGTACCGCAGCGGGAAAACACAAGTGGATGAGACTCCACCAGCGGCCGTCATGCCAGAACCAGGCAACTGTCGCGGCCAGAATCCCGCCAGCCAGTACCAGTTGCCACACCGGGCTTTGCGGCGCAACCACCCAGAACCCGGCCATCGCGGCCACCGCCAGTAACTGCAACAAAACAAAGCGCAGTGGCTGAGACATCAATTGGACCCGGAGGCCACCTTGCCAGCAACTTTGGAAGCGACTTCCGAAGCGGGAATGGCATTGGCTTCCTGATCAATCCCGGCCTGACGGCGGATTTCGGATTCAGCTTCTTTGTTCAGCACCACAATGCTGATCCGGCGGTTCACCGGGGCGTAAATATTGGTGGTATCCAGCGGTACCTGATCTGCAAACCCGTTCACACGCAAGATCTTTTCCGTAGACAAACCACCACCCGACAAGAGCTCGCGACGCGACGCATTGGCACGATCGGATGAAAGCTCCCAGTTGGAATATCCTCGCTGACCAGAGGCAAATTGTTGCGCATCGGTATGCCCGGAGAGCGAGAGATCATTGGGCACGTCATTCAGGAGTTTACCGATCTCGTCGAGGATGTCCTTGGCATAGGGTTCGAGTTCGCTGCTGCCGGACTTGAACATCGGACGGTTCTGATCATCAACGATCTGGATACGCAAGCCTTCGGCCACCATGTCCAGTTTGAGCTGCTTCTTGTACTGCGCCAGCTTGCTGTTGCTCTTGGCCTTGTCTTCCATCAGCGCTTCAAACTTCTTTTTCAACTCACTGAGGCGACGGCGATCTTTGGCCTGCTCATCTTCCTGAACCGCGCCTTTTTTCATCTGGCCAACTTGCTGGGTCAGATCCTTGCCACCACCCTTGATCAGCGAGTCAGCATCACCCGCGCCTTCGCCACCACGGCGCGCAATTTTGAGCGGGTTAGAAAAGTAATCGGCAATCCCCTTGAGGTTGCCCTTGGATACCGAACCCAAGAGCCACATCAGCAGAAAGAACGCCATCATGGCGGTCATAAAATCGGCGTAAGCAATCTTCCAGGCGCCGCCATGGTGCCCATGCCCGCCCTTCTTGATGCGCTTGACCACTATGGGGCGCTGGGAGTCGTCGCTCATCGCATATGCTCGTTTTAATCGTCAGGAACGGTGCGGGTTTATTTGCCCTTGGCGTTCTTCACGTAATCTTCCAGTTCCTTGAAGCTGGGGCGTTCAGTGCTCTCAACAGCTTTGCGGCCGAACTCCACTGCCACTTGCGGCGCATAGCCGTTCAGACTGGCCAGCAACGTGGTTTTGACAGCATTGAAGGCTTGGGTCGCGGCGGCGGCACGCGCTTCCAGTACGGAGGCAATCGGCCCCACAAAACCGTAGGCCAGCAAAATACCCATAAAGGTACCGACCAGCGCGGCGCCAATCAGCTTGCCCAACTCAGAGGGGGGCAAATGCAAGGAACCCATGGTGTGCACCACCCCCATCACCGCCGCCACGATACCGAACGCGGGCAGGCCGTCGGCCAGCTTGGAGATCACGGTAGAAGGTACTGCAGCCTCATGGTGATGGGTGTCGATTTCCACATCCATCAGATTTTCAATTTCAAACGCATTCAGGTTGCCGCCGACCATCAATCGCAGGTAGTCGGTCATGAATTCGATCAGGTGATGATCGTGGGCCACCTTGGGGTATTTGCTGAAGACGGCACTACTGTGCGGGTCATCCACATCTGCTTCAATCGACATCAGACCTTCCTTGCGGATTTTGGTCAGAATTTCGAATTGCAGCGCAAACAAATCCATGAAGAAATTTTTGTTGTATGGCGACCCTTTGAAAATCGAAGGCGCAGCCTTGAGCGTGGCTTTCATGGGCTTGCCGCCATAGCCAACAATCAGTGCGCCGATACCGCCACCAAAAATGATGACGATTTCCGTGGGTTGCCACAGCACGGCCAGTTCGCCGCCGTGCACCGCGTAGGCGCCGAAAATACAAGCGACCATGAAGATGTAACCAATAATGACAAACATGCGCCGTGTTTTCCCGGTATTACAGCTCTGTTATTGGAGGGAGCATCACTCTGGTATCGGCTTGGTGCCGACACCCATATTCTTAATCAGCGTATGTGTTGACTGGCCTCATTGCCAGACTCCGGATGCCGCCGGAATATTCATTATGAATACGCCTCCCGTACGGCAGTTTAGTTGCAGTACCCGGAGGCGACAACAGGCAGTCAATCCCAAAGCGGCATTTGTGCCACGGCCTGACGCACCGGACCGAAACTCATACGATGCACGGGGCATGGTCCGAGGGCTTTCAAAGCCGCCAGATGCGCTACAGTAGGATAGCCTTTGTGCTTGGCAAAACCGTAGCCGGGCCACTGGAGTTCATATTCTGACACTTCGCGATCACGCGCCACTTTCGCCAGAATGGAAGCTGCAGAAATACAGGCATGCAATGCGTCGCCACCCACCACGGTTTCAACTTCGCACGTGAGTTTGGGTGCGCGATTGCCATCAATGAGCGCTTTGTGCGGAATGGTCTGCAAACCTGCAACCGCCCGCTGCATGGCCAGCATGGTGGCCTGCAGGATGTTGATCTGGTCAATTTCTGCATGGGTCGCAAAAGCAATGGACCACGCGAGCGCCCGTTCCTGAATTTGCGGGAACAAACGTTCACGTGCGGCTTCGGTCAGCTTTTTGGAGTCGTCCAGCCCGATGAGACCGTGCTCATCCGGCAGGATCACCGCTGCAGCGTAAACGGAACCCGCCAGTGGGCCGCGCCCTGCTTCATCGACTCCGCATACCAGCATGGTTATCTCCGCTTGTTCAACAGGGCCAGTACGGCCTGTGCTGCACGCTCAGCCGCGTTACAGCGCAATTGCTCATGAAAATCAGTGAAGCATGCATTCAGGCGCGCACCAAATCGCTTGTCGTCAACCATATTGGTGACCGCCTGGACCAGGTTTTCTACGGTCGCATCGTGCTGCAACAGTTCAGGCACGACAAAACCACCGGCCAATGCGTTGGGCAGACTAACGTAAGGGGTTTTGATCTTCTTTTTGACCATGCGATAGGTCAAATTGGAGAGCTTGTAGGTCACAACCAGCGGACGCTTGGCCAACATGGCTTCCAGCGCAGCAGTACCGGAAGCCACGATAATGGCATCGGATGCCAGCATCGCATCATGTGCATGGCCGAACATCAGCCGGAATGGCAGTTCCTGCGCTTCCAGTTGCCACATACGCCGCTCGAACATGTCTCGCGTTTCCCGTGTAATGAACGGCACCAGAAATACGGCATGGGGATAACGCTCGGCCAGTTGTTTGGCGGCTTCGATAAACAGCGTGGCGTGCAGTTCAAGTTCGCTCTGCCGCGAACCCGGCAACATGGCAAAGGCCAGCGCCTTCTCGCTAACCCCCAATTGCTCACGATAAAGCTCGCGATTGGGTTCAACCGGGAACATGTCCGCCAGCGGATGTCCGACATAAGTCGCCGGGATACCAGCCTGCCGGTACAAGGGCTCTTCAAACGGGAACAGCAGCAAAACGTGCGAAACCGCTTTGCCGATCTTCTTCAAGCGTTCACTGCGCCAGGCCCAGATTGACGGGCTGACGTAATGAATGGTGGTAATGCCGGCGGCTTTGGCCGTTGCTTCCAGGCCCAGGTTGAAGTCCGGCGCATCAATACCGATCACAAGATCAGGCCGTTCACGCACAATGGCCTGCTTAAGCTCACGCCGTATGCGCAAAAGCTCCGGCAAATGACGGATCACTTCGACGTAACCGCGCACGGCCAGCTTTTCCATAGGCACAACAGAATGTGCACCCAGGGCCTTCATTTTGGGGCCGGCAATGCCGGAAAAGCGCGCGTCCGGGATCGCACGCTGTAGCGCTTCGATCAATTGCGCGCCGAGCAAATCGCCCGAGGCTTCACCCGCAACAATGGCAATACGCGGACCGGTACCGGTCTGGGGAAAGAGTCGATCAATCATCGGCTCAACTGTATCTGGATTAGGGTTGGAAAAGGGCCAGGGACGAGCAAATTACATGCTTAGCGGATAATGCCGCGTTCGCTGCCACGTACAAAACCAGCAAACCGTGCGACCTCTGCGGATTCTGCCGCCAGTGCATCCAGCGCGACGAGAGACTCTTCCAGTGGCAGGCTCTGACGGTATAACACACGGTAAGCCTTTTTGATTTGGGCAATCTGTTCAGCGGTAAACCCGTGACGGCGCATGCCCTCACTGTGTACGCCTGCCGGTTTGGCCCGATTGCCTGCCGCCACAATAAATGGCGGCACATCCTGCGAGATCGCAGCGGTAAACGCCGACATGGCATAGGCGCCGATCTTGCAGAACTGGTGCACCGTGGTAAATCCGCCCAGGAACGCGCCGTCGTCCACGAAAACGTGCCCAGCCAACGTCACGTTGTTGGCGAAAATGGTGTCACTACCGATCCGGCAATCGTGCGCAATATGCACATAAGCCATGATCCAGTTGTTGTCACCAATACGGGTCAGTCCTTCATCCTGGATCGTCCCGGTGGACACCGTCACATTCTGGAAAAACGAATTACCGTCGCCAATCACAAGACGTGTCGGTTCGCTTTTATATTTCTTGTCTTGCGGATCGCAACCAATACTACCGAATGAGTAAAACTTGTTACGTTCACCAATACTCGTCACACCAGAAATGACCACATGCGCATCGACCACGGTGTCAGCCCCGATCGTGACATCCGGCCCGATGACGGCATAGGGGCCGACTGTGACGCTGTCATGCAATTTTGCCTTGGGGTCTACTACCGCTGTCGGATGGATGTTTGCCATATCCGTCGATCCTGGAAAAAATTCTGGCGGGCCTGATGCCCGCCGGTACATAACCGCCCGTCTTCACTAACCACGCCCGTGGCGCTGGCTAGTGAACGTTGCAATACTTATTTGTTGACCTTGCGCTCTGCACACATCAGATCAGCTTCTGCCGCGAGTTCATCACCCACGTAAGCCTTGGCCTGATATTTGTAGATACCGCGTTTCTGGGCCACCATCTCGACGCACAATGTCAGTTGATCACCTGGCAACACCTGGCGCTTGAAGCGGGCATTATCAATACCGGCAAAGAAATACAATGTGCCATCAGAAGGCATGCGACCTTCAGACTTGAACGAGAGCACGCCAGCAGCTTGTGCCAGCGCTTCCATAATCAGCACACCGGGCATGACCGGGTACCCCGGAAAGTGCCCCTGGAAGAATGGTTCATTGATAGTCACATTCTTGATTGCCTTGATCGACTTGCCCAATTCCAGTTCGACCACGCGGTCAACCAGCAAAAACGGGTATCGGTGCGGCAGATACTTGACGATATCGTTGATATCCATCGTCTCGCTCATTATTCCTCCTGCGTGTCGCGCGCCAGCAAGGCGGCGACCTGTTTCTCGAGTTGTTTGACCTTGTTGTTCGTGACTTCAAGGCGCCGTAGATGCACGGCATTTTTTGCCCACTGGTCTTGCGGGGCTGCCGGGATGGGGCCGCCGTAGACGCCGGGCTCACGTATGCTTTTGGTTACTGCAGTGGCCGCCAGAATGATCGTGCCGTCTGCAATATCCAGGTGACCGCCAATCATGGCCGCGCCGCCAATCTGGCAACGCGCGCCAATTCGTGTTGAGCCAGCAATGCCCACACACGATGCCATGGCGGCGTGTTCACCGATCTGGCAGTTGTGACCAATCATGATCAGGTTATCGATGCGGGCACCGTTAGCGACAATGGTGTCTTCCAGTGCGCCGCGATCAATGGTGGTATTCGCGCCAATCTCGACATCATCACCAATAATGGCACGGCCCAGTTGCGGAATTTTTTCCCAATGGTCATCGGCCCAGGCATTTCCAAATCCGTCTGCGCCAATGACTGCACCCGGATGCAAAATAACCCGCTCGCCAATGATGCACTCGGCCATGAGGCACGATTGCGGATACATGCGTGCACCCGCACCAACCTGGGCACGCTCGCCCACATAGGCCTGCGGCATGATGACAGCGCCGGCACCAATCACCGCACCAGCACACACCGTCGCGCCCGGACCAACTTCAGCGTCAGCGGCCACCACAGCGGTCGCATCAACATATGCGGCCGGGTGAATGCCCGCGCGCACCGCCGGAGCGGGATGCAACAGCGCCGCAGCACGCGCATAGTAAAGGTAAGGGTTATCGGTGACGATATGCGGCACGGTCACGTCTTGCGCATCCGCAGCCTTGAGCAGCACGCAAGCGGCTTTGCAATCCACCAGCAAGTTCTTGAACCTGGGATTGGTCAGAAACGTCAGCGCGTCCGGCGTGGCGCCATCCAGCGAAGACACACGAGTGACTTCAGCATCGGCACCATGCAGCTCACCACCCAGTTTTTCTACGAGTTGGGACAAACGCATCATCAGATCACTTACTTGTCTGCCAAGGCCTTGAGCACCTTGTCGGTAATATCGATACGCGGGCTGTGGAAAGCCGCTTCCTGCAGGATCAGATCAAATTTCTCGGTATTGGCGATCTGCTGCACAGCATTATTGACGCGCTCCTGAATGCCGGCCAATTCTTCGTTGCGGCGTGAATTCAGATCTTCGTTGAGTTCACGCGACATGCGCTGGTAGTCCAGGTTGAGCTTGACCAGTTGACGCTCTTTGTCTTTGCGGTCCGCGTCGGTCAAGCCCCCTTTATCAAGTACCAGTTGCAACGACTTGCCTTGATCAGCGATTTTTTGCACGTCAGCACGACGGCCTTCGAACTCTTTCTCCAGGCGCTTGGTCGCGCGCTGCGCCGGGGCCGAATCACGCAGGATGCGGTCAACGTCTACAAAACCAATCTTCAGCGCAGGGTCGGCCGCGCGGGCCACGCCGCAAGCCAGGAGCAAAACACACAGAAAGATACCAGGCAGTCGTGCAAATTTCATGCTTTAACCTCGTTCAAACCCGAAATCAGAAGATATTCCCGATCTGGAACTGGAAGGATTCCATCTTGTCGGACTCGTCTTTCTTGAGCGCCTTGGCCAGCGAGAATTTCAACGGGCCAATTGGGGAAACCCAGGAGAACGACGCGCCAGTGGAATAACGCAGCGTACCGGCAGGCACATCATCCGTCGGACCGCGCACAAGACCGGAATCCAGGAACAGCGACAAACGCGTGCTCTTGTCATTCTTCAGGCCCGGCATCGGGAAGAACAGTTCCAGACTATTGGTCAGCATGCGATTACCACCCATGCCGTCACCGTTCTCATCCTTTGGACCAATTGTACCGTAGGCAAAGCCACGTACCGAATTCACACCACCCGCGTAGTAATTCTTGAAGAACGGATAGGTCGAGTTGCCATAGGTGCCACCATACCCGCCTTGCAGGTTCCATTCCAGCGCTGTGCCTTCATCGCCAAACGGAATCCAGTACTGACTGGTCGCACCGAGGCGATAGTACTTCAGATCAGATGACGGAATCGCCGCTTCGGCCGAGGTGCTGAAGTTCCAGCCCCGTGTCGGATACGATGCGCTATCACGCGTATCGCGGCCGAATTTCATGTTGACGCTGAATGTCCCGGTTTTGGAACCGTATTCGTTCACGAACTCGTTCACATACTTCGGCGTATTGCTGTTGGTGATGATCTCGAGGTTGTCATAAGCCAGGCCCATGCCCACCGAGTTGAACTCAGTCACCGGCAAACCAAAGTTCAGCGCACCACCCCACCCGCTGGTGGTGTAGTTACCCAGGCTGTTGTATGAGGGGTCTGTGTCGCGTTTATAGAAGTTCCAACCCATCGAGATGCCATCCGGCGTCGCGTACGGGTCGCTCAGACCCAGCGAGTACACGCGCTGGGCTGAGCTATTGTTGAATTCTGCAGAGAACGCCTTGCCGCTACCCAGGAAGTTGGTTTGCGATACCGACGCGATCAACACAACGCCTTCGGATTGACCATAACCCGCACCGATATTGAACTGGCCGGTCTTTTTCTCGGTCACTTTGACGTTCATGTCTACCTGGTCCGGAGACTCCGGAACGGGCGGCGTATCAATGGTGACTTCCTGGAAATAATCCAGCTGGTTCAAGCGTTGCTTGGAACGATCAACCTTGGAGGCATCGTATTGTGCGGATTCAAGCTGACGCAATTCGCGGCGTACCACTTCATCACGCGTCATGGAGTTGCCGGTGATGTTGATATTACGCACGTATACCTTGCGACCCGGATCAACATAGAACGTGAACGACACGGTGTGATTCACCTTGTCGACTTCCGGTACGGCATTCACGTTGGCAAACGCATAACCATCATTCCCGAGCTTGCCGGAAATGGTCGTCGTAGCCTTGGTGATTTTGGAGCGATTGAAGATCTCGCCCGGCTTGATGTTAACGATTTTTTCCAGCTCGGCCTGGGTCAGCGTGCTTTCGCCAGCAAACTTGACGTCACTGACGGTATATTGCGGACCCTCGGTCAAGTTGATCGTCAGGAAGACGCTTTCCTTGTCTTCACCAATGGCCACCTGGGTCGAGTCAATGTTGAACTCCAGATAACCGCGGTCCATGTAATACGAACGCAAGGTTTCCAGGTCAGCGGTCATTTTCTGGCGCGAGTACTGATCGTCACGCGTGTACCAGCTGAACCAGCCCGGCGTGGACATGCTCATTTCATCCAGCAGCTTGCTTTCCTTGAAGACGTTCGCGCCCACCAGGTTAACCTGCTGGATCACCGCCGTAGCGCCTTCAGAGATATCAAACTGGACACCAACACGATTACGCTCAAGGCGCGTTGTCGATGTCTTGATTTGCAGGGAGTAACGACCGCGCGAGTAATACTGCTGTTTCAGTTCTTGCACGGCGGCATCAAGCACGCCCTGATCGAAGATGCGACCTTCCGCAAAGTTCTGGCTCTTGAGTGCGGTCTTGATCTGGTCTTTATCCAGCAGCTTGGCACCGTTGATGTTGATCTGGGCAATGGTCGGACGTTCGTCCACCGTCACGATCAGCACATCACCGCTGCGCTCCAGACGCACATCGTTGAAAAAGCCGGTTGCATACAGAGCCTTGATGGCCTGCTGCGCCTTATCGTCATCCAGGCTCTCGCCTACCTTTACAGGCAGATAGTTGAAGACCGTGCCGGCGTCAGTGCGCTGCAGGCCCTCTACCCGGATATCCTTCACCACAAAAGCATCGATGGCCCAGACAGGAAGTGCACTGAAAGACAATGCTGCGCCAAGCATCAAGGAAAGCGGTTTTAATTTCATTGTGTCGGATCGGAAACTGGCAGTACTCAGCCAGAGATAAGTCGGAAGAAATCGTTATATAGCGCTAGCGCCATTAACCCGGCAATAAACGCAAGGCCCAACCGCATGCCAAACGCTTGTACCCGCTCAGGGACCGGCCGTCCGGTCACCAGTTCGGCGGTATGATACATCAAATGGCCGCCATCCAGCAGCGGCACGGGAAGCAGGTTAAGAACAGCCAGAGAAAGACTGATCCGCGCCAGATTTTCAATAAAGGGCAACAAGCCCATTTCGGCGGAACGGCCCGCCAGATCCGCCAGTGTGACCGGCCCGCCAATCTGTTTGACAGAGACGTGGCCCACAATCATCCGGCCAAACATCTGCAAGATGAATTTGACCGTATCGACAACCTTACCCCCAGCCGCGCCGATCGCTTCAACCGGCCCGTACTGCAACTGCATTTGTTGCGCTTTCCAGCGAGCCTCATCAAGCCTGGGCGCCAATCCCAACTGGCCGATATGCTGCCCTTTGACGACAACTTCATGTGGCGTCACAGTTTTGCTGATCTGCTCTCCATGCCGATCCAGCACCAATTGCACTGGCACAACCGGATAACGCGCCACAGCTTGCTGCAATGCGCTCCAGCTTTGCAGCGGCTTGCCGTTCAGCTGCACAACGCGATCACCTGCCTTGATGTCCGCATGCGCCGCCGCACTATCAGGCGCCACCTGCCCGATCACTGCAGTAATGGGCAACGGAGAGATACCAAACCGGTCAATCAGGTTTGCATCAATTTCGCCCAGACTGGTTCTTGCAGGGTCAACCTGCAAAGTGACATCACCGGCCTGGCTGTGCACCGCAATTTCAAATGGTTCGCGTTTGCTGGCGGAATCGATCAGGTTCTCTGCAAGGTCATCCCAGGTGCTCACCGGACGATGGCCAATCGCATCAATGCGGTCACCCGCACGCAAGCCAATCTGTTGTGCAGGAGACCCCGTCATCACATCGGCAATAACAGGCTTGAGCGTGGTGACACCACAGACAAACAACACCCAATAGAACAGCAAGGCCAGCAAAAGGTTGGCCACCGGCCCCGCTGCGGCGACTGCCATTTTCTTTAGTGGATGTTGTTGATTGAATGAACGTGGCAGATCTTCAGGCTCAACCGGACGCTCCCGTTCATCGAGCATGCGAACATAGCCACCCAATGGAATGGCGGCAAGTTGCCAGGTGGTTTCGCCACGCTGCCAGGACACCAGCTTTTTGCCAAAACCAATGGAAAACGTGAGCACCTTGATGCCACAACGCTTGGCTACCCAGTAATGACCCAACTCGTGGAAGGTCACCAGAATGCCTATCGTCACCACGAAGGCCAGCACGGAGATCAGTACGCTCATGGCGTCAGCTTTGGGACGCCAGCCAGCGCTGTGCGGTCAACCTTGCCAGTGCATCGGCCTGCTGCAGGGCGTCGAGCGAGTCGGATTTACAGTCACCCACGCATGTCGCCAGCACCTCTTCAATCAGCACCGGAATCTGCGTGTAACCCAATTGACGATCAAGGAAGGCAGCCACCGCGACTTCATTGGCGGCATTCAGCACAGCGGTCGCCGCACCCTCGGCGCGAAGCGCTTCAAATGCAAGACGCAGGCAAGGCGTGCGAACCAGGTCTGGCGCCTCGAAATCCAGACGGCCAACACTAAAAAGATCGAGCGACTTCACGCCAGATTCAACGCGTTGCGGGTAAGACAAGCCATAAGCAATCGGCGTGCGCATATCTGGCGTACCCAGTTGTGCCAGCACCGAGCCATCCGCGTATTCAACCATGGAATGAATGATGCTCTGGGGGTGTACCACCACAGTGATTTCATCTGGCGCGGCATTGAACAACCAATGCGCCTCAATGACCTCAAGCCCTTTATTCATCATGGTGGCCGAGTCGACCGAAATTTTCCGACCCATAGACCAGTTAGGATGCTTTACGGCCTCTTCTGGCGTGACATTGGCCAATGTTTCCAGTGAGCGAGTCCGAAACGGGCCGCCCGAAGCAGTCAGCAGAATGCGTTTAACCCCGGCCTGAGCCAGCGTGCCGCGATAGGGGTGTTCACGATGCGCACGAGGCAACACCTGAAAGATCGCATTATGTTCGCTATCAATCGGCAACAACTCTGCGCCGCTGGCATTCACCGCATCCATGAACAGTTTGCCAGCCAGCACCAGTGTTTCTTTATTGGCCAGCAGCACGCGCTTGGCGGCTCTGGCCGCAGCCAGCGTTGGGCGCATACCGGCCGCACCGACAATGGCCGCCATAACCATGGTGACTTCCGGCGCAACAGAAACCTGTTCCAGCGCAGCTTCACCACAAAGCACCTCTGTCTGGCACCCGGTCTGTTTAAGCAGGCCACGCAGTGTCTCAGCAGATTGGTCGTCCAGAACAACCGCATAACGAGGTGCGTGCTGGCGGCATTGCTCTGCCAGTTTCTCCAGCTGGGTTGCGCCGGTCAGCGCATAAACGCGAAATTGGTCTGCGTGACGGGCGACCACATCAAGGGTACTGACACCGATGCTGCCGGTGGAGCCCAGCACGGTCAGCGTTTGGATTGCGCTCATGGTTACTGCCCGAAATTCGTTTTATCGATATGGATCGGCAAGATAGCGTACGCGCTCAAGCCTGCATCAGCCATGGCCAGGCCAGCGCAGCCACCGGCAACAATGCGAGCAGACTATCCACACGGTCAAGTACGCCGCCATGTCCCGGCAGCAATTGACTGCTGTCTTTGATTCCAGCCTGACGCTTGAACAGCGACTCCATCAAATCACCAACAATGGATACCGCCGTCAGGCACCAACCCGCCAACAGCATCTTCCACCAGGAGATACCGACGAGATGCCCCATCACCAAGACATAGATACCGACAGCGACCATTGCACCGGCCACGCCTTCCCACGTCTTGCCCGGGCTGATAGCGGGCGCCAGTTTATGCTTGCCAAACGCCTTGCCGGAAAAATAGGCCGCCGTATCGGCCACCCAGGCCACAACCATAATCGCCAGCAGGCCGGATGCATCAGCCTGCGCCCTCAATGCCGCCAGCGCAATACCTGCGGCAACAAGCAACAAGATGCCCGGTAACGTGCCTTTGAGTGCGGTGCCTTGTAAACTCCAGCGAAAACGCAGCCACAGTGGCGCGACAACGAGCCAGAAAGCTGCGGCAACCGAAAGTACCGGCAACACCCAGGGCTGGTGGAATACAAAAAATTCACCAGGCGCGAGTGCGAACACAAGCGCCCCCACAATCACCCCCAACCCAATGCGTCCAAAACGGGGCAAATTGCACAAACCGCCCCACTCCCACGCACCCAATGCGGTGACGATCGCGGCAAATGCAACCCAGCCGGAATGTGGCAGCAAATAAAGCGCGCACAAAACCAGCGGTATCAATACCAGTGCAGTCAGAACTCGGGTAATCAGCATTTCAGGACGCCGCGCTTTGTGGATGCAATTGTTCGCTAATGCGCCCGAACCGGCGTTCACGCCCCTGATACCAGGCGACAGCCTCAGCCATGGCATCAAAATCGAAATCGGGCCAGAGCATGTCTGTGAAATAGAGTTCAGCGTAGGCCAGTTGCCACAACAGGAAGTTGCTGATGCGGCGTTCGCCGCCAGTGCGGATAAACAGATCAGGCTCAGGCGCGTAGGCCATGGCGAAGTATGGCGCGAGATCGGATTCTTCAATCCGCTGACCCAATAACTCCGGGCGATCCTTGAGCATAAGCTCCGTAGCCTGCAGGATATCCCAACGACCGCCGTAGTCCGCCGCAATAGACAGTGTCACACCGGTATTGCCGGCAGTGCGTGCTTCTGCAGATTCAATCCATTGCACCAGTTCTGGTGCGAAGTGGCTGCGATCGCCCACAATTTTCAGGCGAATACCATTCTCATGCATGCGATCCACTTCAGATTGCAGGACCTTGAGAAACAACCCCATCAGAAAAGAGACTTCATCTGCCGGGCGGCGCCAGTTCTCGCTACTGAACGCAAATACGGTCAGGTATTTAACGCCCAGTTTGTCGCACGCCTTGACGGTTGCGCGGAGCGCATCAACGCCTTTTTTGTGACCAAAAACACGCGGCATCAGGCGCTGTTTGGCCCAGCGCCCGTTGCCATCCATGATGATTGCAACGTGACAGGGAATGCCGGACTGTTCATCCGGTGTATCCAGCGTGGAACTACGAAAAATACTCACCCGTCACCTCTACGAAGACTCTCGACAACCACCACGGCCCCTGCAGACTTAAACAGTCAGCAGTTCCTTCTCTTTTTCCGCCAGAACCTTGTCGATTTCAGCGATGTACTTGTCGGTCAGCTTCTGGACTTCGTCCTGGCCACGACGATCTTCATCTTCAGAAATTTCCTTGTCTTTCAACAGGTTCTTCAGATCGTTGTTGGCATCACGACGGATATTACGGGTAGAGACGCGAGCACCTTCTGCCTCGTTACGCACAACCTTGATCAGGTCTTTACGGCGCTCTTCAGTCAGCATGGGCATAGGCACACGAATCTGATCACCATTCGTTGCCGGGTTCAGCCCCAGATCCGAATCGCGAATAGCCTTTTCAACCTTGCCAACCATCGTCTTTTCATACGGCTGAACGCTGATCGTGCGCGCGTCTGACAAGGAAATGTTGGCCACCTGGTTCACCGGCACCGGCGAACCGTAGTAATCAACCTGAATGTGATCCAGCAAGCCAGTATGGGCGCGGCCGGTACGCACTTTCATGAGGTCGGTTTTCAACGCCTCAAGGGTTTTTTGCATCCGGGTTTCGGTATCTTTTTTTATGTCAGCAATCATGATTTCAACCTCATCAAGAGTGACGAAGACTATCCGGAGTGGATACGGTCAGTCACTCCAAATCAAAAACCGGCCGCGCAACCACCGCAGCCGGCGAAAAACAATGGGTCTGGCCCCGAAGTAACTTAGCAGTGTACCAGCGTACCTTCATCTTCCCCAAGCACCACACGCTTGAGCGCACCTGCCTTGAAGATGCTGAACACACTGATATTCATCTTCTGGTCACGACAGAGCGCAAATGCGGTGGCATCCATCACCTTGAGATTGCGGGTAATGGCCTCGTCGAATGTGACAGTGTGGTAACGCACAGCATCGGGGTTCTTCTTCGGATCGTCGGTGTATACACCATCCACCTTGGTCGCCTTCAGCACGATGTCGGCGCCAACTTCCATCCCGCGAAGGGCAGCGGCGGTGTCGGTAGTGAAGAACGGGTTGCCAGTGCCGGCACCAAAGATCACGACCTTGTTTTCTTCCAGGTAACGAATGGCCTTGCCACGGATATAGGGCTCGGCAACCTGTTGAATGGTCAGCGCGGATTGCACGCGACTGACGATGCCGGCATGGCGCATCGCATCTTGCAGGGCCAGCGCATTCATCACCGTCGCCAGCATGCCCATGTAATCAGCTGTTGCGCGATCCATGCCCGCCGCTGCCGGGGCTACGCCGCGGAAAATATTGCCACCACCAATCACGATGGCCACCTGCACGCCCAGATCAACCACAGCCTTGATTTCCTGGACAATGCGCTCGATGGTGACACGGTTAATACCGTAGCTGTCCTCACCCATCAGGGCCTCACCAGACAGTTTCACCAAGATGCGTTTGTATTTGGTATCGGGGCTCATTCGGGTTCCTTTTGTGAGGTATCTTGAGGATGGTGACGGGCCGGCTCATGGCCAGCCGGAGTATGCACTTTGCAATGCTTTAACAACATGGCAAAGCACACACCAGGCGAACAAACGCCGCGCGTCGCCGCGCGGCGTTGTTGTGTGATGCTACCGACAAGCATAGACGCCGTCGGTTACGCCCGCCCGCACCTTTGTCTGAGCCTTTATAGCACAGCCAATGGCAAGGCGAACGTGGTACGGATATCAGACCTTGGCAGCGGCAGCCACTTCAGCGGCGTAGTCCACAACCTTTTTCTCGATACCTTCGCCAACGACGAACATGGTGAATGCGTCAACCTTGGCGCCGTTCTCGGCCAGCAGCTTTTCAACGGTCTGGTCAGGGTTCTTTACGAACGGTTGACCCAGCAGGGTTACTTCAGCCAGGTACTTGGTGACGCGACCTTCAACCATCTTGGCAACGATGTCAGCCGGCTTGCCGGATTCAGCAGCTTGCGCGGTGTAGATCTTGCGCTCGGATTCCAGCAACTCAGCCGGAACCTGATCCTTGGATACACATACCGGCTTGGAAGCGGCGATGTGCATGGCAATGTCCTTGCCCAGTTGTTCGTCGCCACCTTGCTGGGCAACCAGAACACCAATCTTGGAGCCGTGCAGGTAAGCAGCCAGTTGACCGGTGGTTTCGTAACGCACAGCACGACGCAGGGTGATGTTTTCTGCCAGCTTGGAGATCACAGCCTTGCGGTGTTCTTCAACGGTGGCACCATCAACAGTCACGTTGGCCAGGGCTTCAACATCGGTCACGTTCGATTCTGCAACAGCCTTCACAGCCAGTGCAGCAAACGCCAGGAAGTTGGCATCCTTGCCCACGAAGTCGGTTTCGCAGTTCACTTCGATCAGCGCGCCGTGCTTTTTGTCGGCGGAAATGAATGCAGCTACGGTACCTTCAGCAGCGGTACGGCCAGCCAGCTTGGAGGCCTTGTTGCCGGACTTGATACGCAGGGCTTCTTCAGCAGCCTTGATATCGCCGTTCGCTTCAACCAGTGCCTTCTTGCACTCCATCATGCCCATGCCGGTCAGTTCGCGCAGTTCGCCGACCAATTTTGCGGTAATTTCCGCCATTGTGATTCTCCTGAAATTCGAATGTGACTGGATACTTGCGAAAAAGGGGCGCAACGCCCCTTTTTCATGCAGATTCTAGCGAGCTGAAATTACGCTTGCGCTTCAGCAGCAGCTTCCACAACTTCCTGCACAGCCTGGTTACGACCTTCCAGCACGGCATCAGCCACGCCACGGGCGTACAGACGGATAGCGCGGGAGGAGTCATCGTTACCCGGGATGATGTAGTCGATGCCTTCCGGGTTGTTGTTGGTATCAACAACACCGATCACCGGAATGCCCAGCTTCTGGGCTTCAACGATGGCACCCTTCTGGTAGCCAGTGTCGATCACGAAAATCGCGTCCGGCAGACCCTTCATATCCTTGATGCCGCCCAGCGAGCGCTCGAGCTTTTCAACTTCGCGCTTGATGTCCAGCAGTTCTTTCTTGCCGTAGCCGTTGTTTTCATCAGCCAGAATAGCGGTCAGATCTTCCAGACGCTTGATGGACTGCTTGACGGTCTTGAAGTTCGTCAGCATACCGCCCAACCAGCGGTGATCAACGAACGGCATGCCAGCGCGCTGAGCTTCTTCAGCCAGGATTTCGCGCGCTTGACGCTTGGTACCAACAAACAGGACAGTACCCTTGTTAGCCGACAGACGACGCACATACTTCAGCGCCTCTTCGAACAACGGCAGGGTCTTTTCCAGGTTGATGATGTGAATCTTGTTGCGTGCACCGAAAATATACTGGCCCATCTTGGGGTGCCAGTAACGGGTTTGGTGACCAAAGTGGACGCCCGCTTCGAGCATCTGACGCATGCTGATAGACATAATACTAAACTCCGATAAGGGTTATGGCCTACCGTCCGCGTTGCACGCCAGAGTCACTTTAAATCGTTGACTCCATGTGGCGCACCCTTAATGGCGGACCGGGAAGATTTCCGCGAAATGCGAAAGCGCAAGATTATAGCCTGATTGTGCCAACCGGCTCAAGCCACCCGGCACCACTAAATGCCAAAGCCGATTCAACGGGCCGATGCCGCCTCACAAGCGGGTGCAGAGACCGCCTCACAGACACTGCGTAAACGCACGCGGGCATCCTGGCCGAGCACCTGATCAGACAAAGCCTCTGCCAGCGCAAGTTGCAAGGCAAAGTCATCGGCCAGCCAGACTGGATTGGCTAGTACCCGATCCAGTGCAATCCCTTGCTGCAGGGACTGCCAGCCCGCCGCGGGCCGATTTTGTTGCAACTGGATCTGCGCGATCAGACGCAAGGCATGAGCACGTTCAACGGCCGGCACTCCCTCGCCTTTGGCGAGCACACCGTTGGCAAGCGCCAACGCACTTGAAGCATCGCCTTCTTGCAAGTAGATACGCGCAGTCAGGTTATCCAGTTGCGGCGTAATGGCACAATCAACGCCACAAACAGAACGAGCCCGCTGCAGTGCTGCGGTAGCCGCATGCGTGTCCGGCATGGCGAGTAATGCAAGTTGATAGCTGGCCTGCCCGCGCTGCGCGGGCCTGAACAAGCTCGAATCCATGGGAGCGAGCGTCTTTGCTGCCGCTGCGGACTGGTGCATTTTTGACTGTGCGTAGGCCAACCCCAGCCGGGCCTCTCCTTGCCCATCCCAGTCATCCATGGCCTGAAATAACCTCAACGCCATTTGCCATTGCGCTGCGGCATCCTCCCAACGTTGTTGTTGGCTGGCTCGATGGGCGCTCACCATCGCCTCATGCGCCTGTGTGGCCAGAACTGAAGCGGGTGTTTGCGGAGCAGCAGCAGAACCACATGCGGTCAGCAAGAAGACAAGCACCGTGCTGGCCGCGATGTCGGTCAAAAAATGGCGCATGACTCACTCCCCCCGACTTTCCGGCACAGGTGCCGAGGCATCTGGCGCGCTCACCCAGTTGCGAAACGGCCAACTGCGCTGAGCACCAGTCACCAGTTCATTACCACCCTGTACAAGGTCGCCGGTATTACGCACGATGGAGGGCAGCTGCGGCGCCACCCCGTCCACCGCCTTGCGCGCCGTCGTCGCCAGGGCCGCCGCTTCACTGGCCGTGCGACTGGTGTTCTCGAGAATCACCGGTAGATGTGTCGCCACCTCTGATGCTGCGCGATCTGCCTGCGCCAGCACCTGATCAGCACGACGGGCAGCCTGAGTGGCCTGGTCCAGCGTGGCGGGCAAATCTTTGGCTGCCACCTGATCCAGATGCTGCAGGACTTGATCCAGCGTCTTGCGGGTATCGCGCAATTCGGCACTAAACTGGTTCAGATTGGCAACCGTTGCCCGCACATCGCCCTTTGGGTCGTTCAGGTATTCCAGCGTGTCGTGAATGGAGTCAATCACTGGAATGGTGCGCTGGCGCAGGTCAGCGGCGATTTCAGACAAACCCATCGCTGGTGCAAATACCAGCTTGCCACCCTCCTGGATCGGTAATGCGGTCGCGGTACCGCCAGCGATTTCGATGTAGTGATCGCCCAGAAACCCATCCTGCTGCAGCAACGCGACCGAATCAGGCTTGACCCACTTGAGATAGCGGTTTTCCACCAGCAACTCGACATCCACCTTGGCCTGGTCGTTCAACGCCACACGATCAACAACACCGATCTTGAAGCCCGAAAAACGCACTTGCATGCCAGTGCTCATGCTATTACCGCTTTCTGCCACAAAAGAAAGGCGGGTTTTGGGCGTGAAATAACCCTGGCGAATCGCCAGCAACACCACCAACGCAACAAAGCACAAAAAACCAGCGGCAATAAAAACACCCACCCGCCAGCCCAGCCACTGAAAGCGTGCGTCGGTGTCTTTGAGATATTTAATGGGCATCCTGTGTCCAGCAATCAAAACTGCGGTTCTGCCGCCCGAAAGGGACGGACCGTTTTATCTTCGACTTATATATATCCGTATATCCACCAGCGGGCCTGTATGTGCCCATGCCGGGGTTAGTACGCTGCCGTTTGTGGCATCGGGATGATTTCCTGCAATTGCATTGAAAGCGCGGGTGCACCAACACCCACCACCACCAAAGGCGCCGACTGCGCGAGGTGCGCAAACACTTCCTGGCAGGCATGGGGCGCAGCATGGGTAATCCAGTCATACCAGTCCTGATCAGCCAGCAAGAACCTGGCCTGTTGCACATAAGCCCGCACCAGCACCAGTTGCCGCTTGCGCTCGCGGTCCAGTCCTGGCGGCAATGCAGCAGCCAGACGCTTCAACGCATCCCCTTCCAGACCTAGCTGCCCAAACACCGCTTCAAAGCGCGACTCCAGTTGCGCCATCGACTGGGGCTGGTGGTACCACACGGGCAAGATCATGTTTTCCCACACACGCAGATTGCTCAACAATCCGCCGGCGCCTTCCAGCGCGCCAACTGCACCCGGCGCCAGCGCATTGAGCACTTCGGCACAGGCATCGAAGCGTTGCTGCATTTGCTGCTCATGCCCGCACACCAGCCAGTAACGCTGACCGGGCTCCAGTGCTTGCTCAATGCCATCTGCCAGCTTCAGGACAACCATAGCGACCACATGAAATCGAGAACAAAAATGGCGCTAAGACCCCGCACCACAGCGCGCGATGAAGCCTTGGGAATATCTGTCACGTAAGGGCCTACGCGCAGACCTACATGGCAAGCCAGCAAACTGGTTCCCATCCCAAAGAGCGCCGCCTTGGCCATGCAGGTCAGTACCTGCTCGAGCGTCAACATGCGATCGAACTCGATCACCTGGTAGGTCACTTCCGCACCGGCCCCCAGCATGGCACCGCCCAATTGAGCCGCCACAGCCAGATAAAAAGACAGACCAATACATGCGATGGTCATCCCCAATACGCGCGGCATGATCAGATATGCCCCAAGCGGAATACCCATGCGATACAACGAGCGGATTTCGCCATGCACTTGCATGGTCGCCAACTCACTGGCCACCGCCGAAGAAGAACGCGCCACCAGGATAATCGCCGCCAGCAAAGGGCTGATTTCCTTGAAGCCCAAAGAGGCCAGCAGGCGCAAGGCGGCCTCCTGACTCTGGCCGTACTGGCCGTGCAGCATAGCCACGACTATGCCGCCCAGCGCAAACCCCACCAGCAACACCAGAAGCGCCGCTTCGTTGCCGGTAAAGTAAATCTGCTTGAGCAATACGCGGCGCGCCGGTGCGTGCCGCAGGCCGGACAAGGGATCAAGCAAGGGAGAGAACAGGCGGCGCAACATGCGACAGGGAAAGGCCTCAGGAAAGACAGCGAACACTATAACTTGCCTTTGTAGCTTGTCACAAAGCGCAGTAGACATGCAGTACTGGAAAAGCTGACAGTCAGCCCCAAGTTGATTTTTATTGCCGGCCAGGCCAATCAAGCCACCTCGGGTTTGCGGCGCGCCAATCGAGATCATAGTCAATTTCGATTAGATCGCTCCTGCCGAATGAATTAGACTAACGGCCAAGATTGCAGCCTTATTTACACAGGAAAACGCCAATGTCCACAAAGCACTCCAATCTGCTGATTCTGGGTTCCGGCCCGGCCGGCTACACGGCTGCCGTATATGCCGCCCGTGCCAACCTCAAGCCAGTACTGATCACCGGCCTGGCTCAGGGCGGCCAACTCACCACCACGACCGAAGTGGACAACTGGCCCGCTGACGCCGATGGCGTGCAAGGTCCGGAACTGATGGTGCGCTTCCAAAAGCATGCAGAGCGCTTTGGCACCGAAATCCTGTTTGACCATATCCACACCACGCACCTGAATGAAAAGCCGATTCGCCTTGTGGGCGACTCTGGCGAGTACACCTGCGACGCGCTGATTATTGCAACCGGCGCATCCGCTCAATACCTGGGCCTGCCGAGCGAAGAAGCCTTTGCCGGCAAGGGTGTTTCAGCATGTGCCACATGTGATGGCTTCTTCTACCGTGGCCAGCGTGTGGCCGTGGTGGGCGGCGGCAATACCGCCGTTGAGGAAGCGCTCTATCTGGCCAACATCGCCGCGCACGTGACATTGATTCACCGTCGCGACACATTCCGCGCAGAAAAAATTCTGGTCGATCACCTGATGGCCAAGGTTGCTGAAGGCAAGATTTCGCTGGAAACCCATCAAACGCTGGACGAAGTACTGGGCGACAACACGGGCGTGACCGGTGTGCGCCTGAAATCGGCCCAAGATGGCAGCACGAAGAATGTCGAACTGGCTGGCGTGTTTATCGCCATCGGCCACAAGCCGAACACGGACATCTTCAAGGGTCAGCTGGAAATGGACAGCACCGGCTACCTGATCACCAAGGGTGGCCGCGATGGCAACGCCACTGCCACCAGCGTGCCGGGTGTATTCGCAGCGGGTGACGTGCAAGACCATATCTACCGCCAGGCAGTGACTTCCGCCGCCAGCGGTTGTCAGGCCGCGCTGGATGCGGACCGCTATCTGGAAACCCTGCGTTAAGTCGCACAGGTTCAAAACGCAAAAGCCGCATCGCTTCGATGCGGCTTTTTTCATTGATGCGCTTTGCGCACGCATGAGTTCGATGCTGGATAGATCGGCCCGCCCTGCCGTGGTATGTTCGGCGCATTCCCGTTTTATTCCTGCGCCATGAGTTCCGATCCGAAACAGCGCCTCAAAGAGATCAAAAAGACGCTCAAACAGGCTGCAGCCGCTACACCAAAGCCAATACCGGTCAAACCGCCGGAACCCACCGACCATGAACTTTTCCTTGCCGCAACCAAAGGTGTGGTGCCACTTTACCGCCCTGCACTGGTAGAACATCCGCGCGCCAAACCCAGTCCATGGCCGCGTCAGCGGGAAAAAGACGAAGCCGCCGTGATGGCTGAGGCCATGACCGACCTGTGGCCATGGGATGAACTGGAAAGCGGCGAGGAATTGCTGTTTATTCGGCCCGGCCTGAAGCTGGAAACCCTGCGCAAGCTGCGACGCGGTGAATGGGTGGTTCAAGCTCAGCTGGATCTGCATGGACACAACTCTGATACCGCCCGGCTGGCGGTCGCTGAGTTTCTGCTGCAATGCCGCCGCACCAACAAGCGTTGTGTGCGTATTATTCATGGCAAGGGTTTAGGCTCAAAAAACCGTGAGCCCGTACTCAAGCTCAAACTGAAGAACTGGTTGGCCCAGCGCGACGAGGTACTTGGTTTCAGCCAGGCGCGGCCGGTGGATGGTGGTGCGGGTGCAGTGCTGGTTCTCCTCAAAGGCTGGCGCGAAAAGTAAGCGCCCTCGCCTTGTAAAAGTCTGTAACAGGCGGCTTAAGCTTGCCCTAAGCCCTGCACGCGGCCATTCAGGTACAATGCCGCGTTTTCACATTAGCGTGGTCCGATGAACGCCTTCTTTTCCCGCCCGGGATTCCGGGTACTGATCGTCGTGCTGTTTGCGGTTCTTTGGTTCGGCACGCTGGGCTACCGCAAGGTCATTACGCCGGATGAAGGACGTTACGCCGAGATCGGCCGCGAGATGGCGGTGTCTGGCGACTGGGTCACGCCCCGCCTCAATGGCATCAAGTATTTTGAAAAACCGGCACTGCAATACTGGGCCACGGCTGCCAGCTTCAAGCTGCTGGGCGAATCTGAATTTGCCGCCCGCCTCTGGCCCGGCCTGACCGGTTTTCTGGGCGTTCTCTTTGCGTTCTTTGTGTCGCGCCGTTTCTGGGGTGATCGCGTCGCGTGGCTCACTGGCAGCATCCTGGCCACCTGTGTGTGGTGGATGGCCAACGGCCACTTTCTGACGCTGGACATGGGGGTCAGCTTTTTCATGTCCGTCGGCATGGGCGCCTTTATGCTGGCGCAGCGCCAAGGTGCTACCGAAGATGAAAACCGGAACTGGATGGTGGCCTGCTGGGCAGCCATGGGTCTGGCCATTCTGTCCAAAGGCCTTATCGGTATCGTACTGCCCGGCGCGGTACTGGTGCTCTACTCGATCATCCAGCGTGATGCCCGTCTGTGGCTGCGGCTACATATCGGTAAGGGTTTGCTGGTCATGTTGGCCGTAACCGTGCCGTGGTTCTGGTTTGTTTCCCGTGCCAACTCTGAGTTCCTGTGGTTTTTCTTTGTCCACGAGCACTTCCAGCGCTTTACGACGACTGAACACAATCGTCTTGGCCCGATCTGGTATTTCATCCCGATTCTGATTGCGGGCATGCTGCCGTGGACCTCCCTGTTGCCGCAAGCATTGAAGCTGGGTTGGCAGAAAGTGGAGCACGAACGTTTTCAGGCCAACCGGTTCTTGTTGATCTGGGCGGTCTTCATTTTCGCGTTTTTCTCCAAGTCAGACTCCAAGCTGCCGTCCTACATCCTGCCGATCTTCCCGGCACTGGCGATGCTGGCAGCCCAGGTACTGGACAAGGTCTCTGCCCGTGCGCTGCGCTGGCATCTGGGTTGGGTCAGCATCCTGGGTCTGGCAGTGATCATCGGTGCACATTTCTTTGGTCAGACCGGCAGTGAGCGCACCCCCCAGGAGATCAACCACATCTATTCGTACTGGCTGATTGCAACGGGCATCGTGCTACTGGCAACCGGGGTCATGACCTGGATACTGGCCAGCCGTAACAACAAATGTGCGGCCATTGCGGCGACGGTCATCGGCAGCGCGATCGGCTTTCAGATTCCGATGCTGGGTCATGAATCGTTTGCGGTCACCAACTCGAGCTATTACCTGGTCGAGGCCATGAAGCCGCACATCACCCCAAGCACCACACTGTACGCCGTGGAGTATTACGATCAGAGCCTGCCGTTCTATCTGAAACGCACTTTGCAGTTTGTTGATTACGTGGATGAATTCGAAACGGGCCAGAAAGCAGAGCCAGACAAACTCATTCATATGGATGAATTTGTCCGCCGCTGGCAGTCTGACCAGGCACCAATGGCGGTGGTGACCCGCACCACGTATGAAAAGCTGCAAAAACTGAATTTATCCATGACCATTATTACCAGCGACCCGCGTCGCCTAGTGATCGCCCGACCATGAAAGCACTTGAATTCGTATTGATCCTGATTGGCGTGCTGCTTAACGCAGGTGCCCAACTTGCACTCAAGGCCGGTGTTCGCACCATTGGCCACTTCGAGTTTTCTGCCGCCAACGCGGTCCCTATCGGCTGGCAACTGGCGACCAACCCCTACATCATCACGGGTTTGTCCTGCTACGTGATCAGTGTGGTGGTCTGGATCATGGCCCTGTCGCGGGTTGAGGTCAGCGTAGCCTATCCGATGTTGTCGATCGGCTACGTTGTCAACGCCGTGCTGGCCTGGCAGTTATTTGGCGAGGCCCTGACCGCCCAGCGTATTGCTGGCATCGGCGTCATCATTGTTGGCGTTTTCCTGATTGCCCGGAGTTAAGTTTTCCCATGACTGATTTTCTGCCGTTTACCCGCCCGTCGATCGACGAAGAAACCATTGCTGACGTCGCCAATGTGCTGCGCAGTGGCTGGATTACCAGCGGTCCGAAGGTACAGGCGCTGGAAGCCGGGTTGTCGGCCTACTTTGGTGGCCGGCCGGTGCGTGTGGTCAACTCGGCCACTGGTGCGATGGAAATCGCCCTGCGACTGATGAAAATCGGTGCAGGTGATGAAGTGATTACCACTCCGATGACCTGGGTTGCCACCACCAACATCATTATTAATGCTGGCGCCATGCCGGTACTGGTTGATGTCGACCCGCGCACCCGTAATATCGACCTGGACAAGGTGGAAGCTGCGATCACCCCGCGCACCAAGGCCATCTTGCCAGTGGATCTGGCCGGCCTGCCCGTGGACCGCGACCGTCTTTACGAAATCGCCAAAAAGCACAACCTGCGCGTACTGGAAGACGCCGCCCAGTCACAAGGCTCCACCTGGGGCGGTCGTCGTGTCGGCAGCTTTGGCGACCTGTGCTCGGTGTCCTTTCACCCGAACAAGAACATGACCACCACCGAAGGGGGTGCGCTGGTCATGAATACGGATGAGGAAGCACGTGAATTTGTGAAATGGCGCCTGCAGGGGGTGACGCGGTTCCCGGATGGCACCATGGATTGCGACCTGCCTGGTGGCAAATACAATCTGACTGATGTCTCTGCAGCCGTCGGTCTGGGGCAACTGAAGAAGCTGGATGAGTTCAACGCCCGCCGCGCCGAACTGGCCAAGCGTTATTTCAAACTGATTGACCCTGCGCTGGGTCTGGCGCTGCCGCCAGAGTCGGATGACAGCAACTGGCACATGTTCCAGCCGCTGTTGCCGCTGAAAAACATGAGCATCGGTCGCGCTGAGTTTATTGATCGCATGAAAGAAGAAGGCATCGGCGTAGGCATTCACTACCCGGCGCTGCACTTGTTTACCTTGTACCGTGAACGCGGCTACAAAGAAGGCATGTATCCGCACGCCGAACACATCGGTGCCTCGACGGTTAGCCTGCCGCTGTTCCCGGCCATGAAAGACGAAGATGTGGATCGCGTTTGCGCGGCATTGGGCAAGGTGCTCAAGCCGGTACTGAAAGGCTGAATGTCGCGCCCGGCGGCGCAAAGATCAGTCAGCGCATGTAAATCCGTGATGCAGCGACATCACTAAATACAATTAAAGATTAACAATTAACCGGAAACAGGCCATGCCGCCCTGGCCACTTCCACTTACAACGATAGCCAATACCTTATGAGCCAACCTGAAGTTACGGTCGTTATTCCTGTCTACAACGAAGAAGCGGGCCTGCAGGCCCTCTTCGACCGGCTCTACCCCGCGCTGGATGCGCTGGGTAAAAGTTATGAAATCCTGTTTGTGAACGATGGCAGTCGCGATCGCTCCGCCGGTATGCTGGCCGCGCAATTTGAAAAGCGCCCGGATGTCACCCGCGTGATTTTGCTGAATGGCAACTTTGGTCAACATCGCGCCATTCTGGCCGGGTTTGAAAACGCAAACGGTTTGCGAATCGTCACCATGGATGCCGACCTGCAAAACCCGCCGGAAGACGTCCGCACACTGCTGGCTGAAATGGACAAAGGCCACGATTACGTGGGTTCTATCCGCCGCCAGCGCAATGACTCGATTTGGCGGCACGTCGCCAGCCGCGCCATGAATCACCTGCGTGAGAAACTTACCAAAATCAAGATGACAGACCAGGGCTGCATGCTGCGTGCCTATGACCGCCGCATCATTGATCTCATCAATCAGTGCGCCGAAATGCATACATTCATTCCGGCGCTGGCGTATTCGTTCTCGCAGAACCCGACTGAAGTTGTTGTGGGTCACGAAGAACGCCATGCCGGCGAATCCAAATATTCGCTCTATAGCCTGATTCGTCTGAATTTTGATTTGATGACGGGTTTCTCGATTGTGCCGCTGCAGGCGTTCTCCATGCTGGGCATGGTGATTTCCTTCTTCTCGGCCCTGTTGGTGCTGGTGCTGATTGGTCGCCGCATTTTTGTCGGCCCGGAAGTCGGCGGCCTGTTCACGCTGTTTGCGATTGCCTTCTTCCTGATCGGCATCACACTGTTCGGTATCGGTATTCTGGGCGAGTATATCGGCCGGATTTACCATGAAGTCCGTCAGCGTCCGCGTTACCTGATCAGCGCGATTCTGGAAAAAAAGGACGAGGTATGAATCGGGCCGTTGTTTTCGCCTATCACAACGTCGGCGTCCGTTGCCTGAAGACCCTTCTGGCGCGCGGCGTTGAGGTCGCGCTGGTGGTCACGCACGAAGACAACCCGAACGAAAACATCTGGTTTGGTTCAGTCGCGCAGGTTTGCCGTGAGTACGATATTCCGTACATCACGCCAGAGAACCCCAACACGCCCGAAGTAGAGCAACAGGTCGCAGCGCTCAACGCCGATTTCCTGTTCAGTTTCTACTACCGCCATATGCTCAAGGGTCCGTTGCTGGAATCAGTCAGCCGCGGTGCGTTTAACATGCACGGCTCGTTACTGCCTAAATATCGTGGTCGCGTGCCAGTCAACTGGGCCATTATCAAAGGCGAAACCGAAGCCGGTGCCACCTTGCACGTAATGAACGTCAAGCCCGATAACGGCCCGCTGGTTGCGCAACAAGCCGTGCCTATCCTGCCAGACGACACCGCGGAAGAGGTCTTTGTCAAAGTGACGGTGGCAGCTGAACAGTGCTTGTATGAAGTGCTGCCCAGCTTGCTGGCCGGCACCGCCGTTTTCAAGCCACAAGACCTCAGCCAGGGCGGCTATTTTGGGGGTCGCAAGGCAGAAGATGGTCGCATCGACTGGCAACAGTCGGCCACGCAGGTTCATAATCTGGTCCGCGCCGTGACCCGGCCCTACCCTGGCGCCTTTACTGATACGCCGCATGGCCGACTGATTCTTTGGCGCTCACGCGTGGCAGTGGCTACCGGAACACCAGGCCAGGCCGCGCTCTTTGCCGAGGATGGCAAGTTGTTTGCTCGCACTGCTGATGGCAGTGTGTTGCGCATTCTGGATGCCGAACTGGCAGGCCAGGCACTCACCGTAGAGATTCTGACGCGTTTACCTGGTCAGACACTACAACTGGTTTAAAGCGCATTGCGCTGAGCGGCGGGCGCATCAATGCCGGCCCCGATTTTTAATTTGTTGGTTACACCTGAGAAGGACAAAGAAGATGAAAAAAGTGCTGATTCTGGGCGTGAACGGTTTTATCGGCCACCACCTGACCAAGCGCATTCTGGAGACTACCGACTGGGAAGTGTTCGGTATGGATATGTTCACTGACAAGATCAGTGAATTCCTGGATCACAAGCGTTTCCACTTCTTTGAAGGTGACATCACCATCAACAAGGAATGGATCGAATATCACGTGAAGAAGTGTGACGTAGTGCTGCCGCTGGTGGCAATTGCCACACCGTCCACCTACGTGAACAACCCGCTGCGCGTGTTCGAACTCGACTTCGAAGCCAACCTGCCGATCGTGCGTCAGGCACTGCAATACAAGAAGCATCTGGTGTTCCCGTCCACTTCTGAAGTCTACGGCATGTGCCACGACGATGAATTCGATCCGGAAAACTCCGAACTGATCTGTGGTCCGATCAACAAGCCGCGCTGGATTTACTCTTGCTCCAAGCAGTTGATGGATCGCGTGATCCACGCCTATGGCATGGAACAAGGTCTGAACTACACACTGTTCCGTCCGTTCAACTGGATCGGCGCGGGTCTGGACAACATCCACACCCCGAAAGAAGGCTCCAGCCGCGTGATTACCCAGTTCCTGGGTCATATTGCACGTGGCGAGACCATCAAGCTGGTCGATGGCGGTCATCAGAAACGTGCGTTCACGTACATTGATGATGGCATTGATGCACTGATGAAGATCATTGAGAACAAGGATGGCAAGGCATCGGGCCAGATCTACAACATCGGCAACCCGGTCAACAACTACTCCATCCGCGATCTGGCATCGATGATGATCGAACTGGCCAAAAAATATCCGGAATACGCTGATGGCGTGGCCAAGGTTCAAGTGGTTGAAACGACATCGGGCGAGTACTACGGCAAGGGTTATCAAGACGTACAAAACCGCGTGCCGAAGATCGATAATACCAAGGCTGACCTGAACTGGGCGCCCAACACCAGCATGGCCGACGCACTCAAGGGTATTTTTGATGCGTACAAGGATCAAGTTGGCGCTGCGCGCGAACTGGTGGATTAATCGCCAGCTTGCTGCAAGACAATAAAAAACGGGAGGCTAGCCTCCCGTTTTTTATTGTCTACCGTTTCAGTCAGTGAGCTGCCCTGATTGCTCCCGGAAAGGGATCGGACGCCGGCCAAAGTGCGTGCACATCTTGCTGCAGCTGATACAGCATGTAGCGCTCTGTGTTGTCGCCCGGACGATGGCTAACCGCCACGGGTTGCATGCCATTGACCAGAACTGGCAACTGGCCTCCGCGGCTTTGTACCAGTAACCAACGGCAAGACCGGGCCTCCTGCATGGTTTCCAGGCGTCGCGTGCGCACACCATCGTAGTAATCCAGCAAAGCGCGCTGTGGTTCACCCAGCCAGGCGCTGGCGATGCATTCATTCTGTGCTGCGGGTTTATCCAGCGCGGGTTTGAGGGCAACAAACACCTCCCTGTAACGCATACCGAAATCCAGCGCGGGCAACCACAAAGTCGCGATGGCGCCCCACGTCAGCGTAATCAGGAGCATCCAGCGCCAGGCAAAGCCGGCTGGTGTGTTGCGCGGTACGCGCGGCCACAACAGCAGCACCAGAATCACAATCACACCGCAAGCAAGCCAGTGACCAGGGAACCAGGCCGGCGTCCAGCCAGCAAAGACTCTGCGCGTGAGCAAGGCTTCAACAGCTTGCGGTGTACCCGTCGCCAGGGCGTAGCCGCTGACCACGGCACAGGTCAGCAGCAACGCAGCCAGCACCATAACCAGTGTTGATAAACGGGCCCAACCGGGTGAGCCTTCCCGATACATCACCAACCCTGATACCGCAATCAGCACCGTGGGTGCCAATAGTGGCATGGCGTAGAGCTCGCGTGCGTCCGCGGCCAGCACCAGTACCAGACTGTTGATTGCAAAAAACAACAACGCTGGCGCAATGGCAGTAAGTGAAAGTTGTATTTGCCCGCGCCAAGCCCGCCATAAACCCCAAACAGCCAGGGGCCAGGCCGGGAAAGCATACCAGGGCAGTGTTTTCAGATAGAAAAAATGCGTCGCTGCCGGGCCCAGGTGTGCCGTGCCATTGAAACGGCCAAAATTGTTGGTGTTGAACCAAAGCTGGAACAAGCCCGGATCACGTGCATAGAGCTGATTCATCCACAACACGGGCAAAGGCGAACCCACCACCAGCGCGATCACAAAAGCCAGCGCGTATCGACCAGAGCGGTAAGACGGCAAGAACACGGGCAGCAATATGGCGGTTAACCCAAGACACCCAGGACCCAGCAATCCTTTGGCCAGAAAAGCGACCATCCCGCCAAGACCCAGCATGACGCCGCCGGCAAGTGGTCGTACAGGGGCCCAGGTCAACCCGCAGATTCCCCAGGCGATCCCTGCCAGCAGGGCCAGATCAGTCAGCATCTGATGGGCCCGCAAAGGCAAGCCCAGGCAGCCCAATAACAACAGCACCGCCCAGCGGCCGGTACCTTTGCCATAAATACGCCATGCAGCCAGCGCAGTGCCCAGCATGGCCAGCAGCATCCAGAAACCAGCAGTCAGGCGTGCTGCATCGGGTGCACTGAACGCGCCGCCAAACCCCTGCAGGACCCAAGCGGCGCTGATGAAGAAGATCGGCGGCTTTTCCATGAAAGGCTCGCCGGCCAGGGTCGGCACCACCCAGTCGCCGGTTTTGGCAATGTGTTCGATAAGGCCAAAGGTGTAAGCCTCATCCGGCTTCCAGGGTTCATGCCCGATCAAGCCTGGCAGCAGCCAGGCCAACACCAGAATCAGGAACAACCAGCCTGGAATGACGGGCAGACGGTGTGGCAGATCGCTACTACCACGGGACGAAGACGATAAATTCAGGCTGCGCATGCGTTCGATGACAAAACAGGTAAACCGGGCCCGCAAGCCCGGTGCAATCAAGATGGATACGCCACTCGGCAAAAAGATGAGTTATTGGGCGTTTAAGCCCGGTTGCCAGAGCACATCACCCTGACCTTGTGCCCGGTTGGCAACACGCGCCAGCACAAACAACAGATCAGAAAGACGATTGAGGTACTGCACGGCGGCATCTGCGACATGCTGTTCTTTACGCAGGCAAACCAGACTGCGCTCTGCCCGGCGCGCCACGCAGCGGCCCACGTGCAGCAGTGCCGCAGCGCGGGTACCACCCGGCAAGATGAATTCCTTGAGGGGGGGCAGTTCATCGTTAAAGCCGGCTATTGCTTCATCAAGACGCAATAACTGGGTTTGCGTGATGGCCGTGTGGCCGGGAATACACAACTCGCCACCCAGATCGAACAGATCGTGTTGCACCCGTACCAGACAATCACGCAGGGCATCTGGCAACGATTCACACAACAGCACGCCCAATTGAGAATTCAGCTCGTCGACCTCGCCCAGCGCGTGAATACGCAGGTCATCCTTGCCCACGCGTGAGCCATCGCCCAGGCCAGTGGTGCCGTCGTCTCCCGTACGGGTGGTGATCTTGCTCAGGCGGTTTCCCATATGTCTTGCTCCATGTGTTCGAGGTCTGTGGCGGGATCAGGGGGCTTCGTCATGGCCGATGGCGACTTCGACCAGATCAGGCTTGAGGATGGCGTGAGCCGTTTGCGGCGCAATCCCGATCAGAAAGCCACGTTTGCCGCCGTTGAGATAAATCAGGTCCAGATCCATGATGGTTTTTTCCATATAAACCGGCATGGCCTTGCGAGTACCAAATGGCGATGTGCCACCTACCATGTACCCGGAGTGCTTGTTGGCGATATCCGGCGCGCACGGGCGGATGGTTTTTTTGTGCAACAGGCGCGCCAGATTCTTGGTCGAGACCTCGCAATCGCCATGCATCAGTACAATTAACGGCTGCTTGTCATCATCTTCCATCACCAACGTCTTGACGACCGCATGTTCAGGCACGCCGAGTTCACGTGCAGATACTGCGGTGCCGCCCTTTTCTTCGTACTCGTACAGATGCTCGGTAAACACAGCCTTATGCTGACGCAGCACACGAATGGCTGCGGTGACGGGGGCTTTTTCGCTCATCCAGTCCTCACTTGTTGCTACCTGGCTTGATACGCGCCAGTACTTGCCGAAACAACACCAGTTATCCGGCATGCGGAATAACCCGCGAGTTTACCGCGACAGCGAACACTGCGTCTGATTTGTGCACCAGATACGCGCAGACACTTCCGTGGCTCATGCACTTTGCATGCGAGGTTTCTGATAAAATACCCGATAGATTCGCTCAACTATTGTGACCCTATTGGTCTGGATTGCACCTGTGCCCTACGCTTTTGCTGAGTCCCCGTTCTCGCCCCGTTTTGCAACGTTGCCACCGCGCTTCTTTGCACACGTGCCACCCACCCCGTTGACCACCCCACAACTGGTGGTATGGAACAGCGCACTGGCCCGCGATCTGGACCTTCATCCTGATGCACAGGCGCACGCCGGCATCGACGACTATCTGGGTGGCAACCGCATTCTGGAGAACAGCCTGCCCCTGGCCAGCGTTTATTGCGGCCATCAGTTTGGCGTGTATGTATCGCAATTGGGCGATGGCCGCGCAATTCTGATCGCCGAACTCCCCGATGCGCACGGCCAGACCCAGGAAATCCAGCTCAAGGGGGCTGGCCCTACACCATGGTCACGTCACGCTGACGGCCGTGCAGTGTTGCGTTCCAGTATTCGCGAATATCTGTGTTCAGAAGCCATGCATGGTTTGGGCATCCCGACGACGCGTGCTTTGGCACTCGTGGCCTCTCCCACACCAGTCTGGCGCGAGACGCGCGAAACTGCGGCCGTAGTGACACGTGTCGCCCCGACCTTCGTGCGCTTTGGCCATTTCGAGTACTACAGCCATCACGATGAACATGAACATCTGCGCACACTGACTGACTGGACCATCCAGCATTTCTACCCGGAGTGTGCTACAGCGCCCTCGCCGGCTTTGGCATTGCTTGAGGCCGTCATTGCGCGCACTGCCAGGATGGTCGCCCAATGGCAGGCCGTAGGGTTTTGTCACGGCGTAATGAACACAGACAACATGTCTATCCTGGGTCTGACCCTGGATTACGGTCCATTTGGTTTTATGGATGGCTTCAACGCCCGCCATATCTGCAATCACAGCGATGAGAGCGGCCGTTACGCCTATAACCAGCAACCGCAAGTTGCGCTGTGGAATCTCAACGCACTGGCTCAGGCCTTATTGCCACTCATGGATCGCGAAGCAGCCATCGCCGCTCTGCACGGGTTCCAGGCATTGTTTGAAGAAGCCTTTGCCAGCCAGTTCCAGGCCAAGCTGGGTCTAACCAGTTGGCAAGATGAAGACTGGACATTGCTAACTGATCTTTTGAACCTGATGCACGCCAGCCGTACCGACTGGACCACCTTCTGGCGCGACCTGGCCAGCGTGCACGATGGCCGCCCGTTGACCACGCCCTTGCGTGATCGCTTTGTTGATCGCGACACATTTGATGCCTGGCTTGTCACGTATCAAACGCGTGCAGGTGCGCAAACGGGCATCAACCCCGAGGACGTCGCCACCGGCATGCGCGCGGCCAACCCGCTCTACGTATTGCGCAACCACCTGGCCGAAACCGCAATCCGTATGGCGCAACAAGGAGACTTTGCCGAAGTAAAACGGCTCCTTGACTGCCTGGCTCAACCATTTAATGAGCGACCGGAATATGCGTCTTATGCCGAGCCAGCGCCCGATTGGGCCGCCGACTTGTCTGTTTCTTGTTCATCCTGATATTGAGCTGTAATACGCTTGTCAAAAAAACATGCTTATTGTGATTTACGTCACCGTTCAGGGCTGGGATAATCCCGCCCATCCTGCCTCGGTAATCCCCATCTAATGCCTGATCTTTTCAGCGGTATTCCGCTCCATGTGGCCGTCAGTCTTGCGCTGGCGCTTCTGTTTGTTCTGTTTTTCGAATTTATCAACGGTTTTCACGATACAGCCAACGCTGTAGCCACGGTGATTTACACCAAGTCGATGCCGCCGCATCTGGCAGTGGTTCTGTCCGGTATTTTCAATTTCGCAGGTGTATTGCTAGGTGGCCTGGGTGTTGCCTACGCCATCGTTCACTTGCTTCCCGTCGACTTGCTGATCAATGTCAGCACCAGCCATGGCCTGATCATGGTGTTCGCGCTGCTGGCTTCCGCCATTTTGTGGAACTTCGGCACCTGGTATCTGGGCTTGCCTGCATCCAGCTCGCACACGCTGATCGGCTCCATTCTGGGGGTTGGCCTGACTAATGCCTGGTTGACGCATACCTCGGTCAAAGACGGTATTAACTGGGGCAAAGCCGTCGAAATCGGCATGTCATTGATTATCTCGCCTATCGTGGGTGTGGTTCTGGCTGGCGCACTGCTACTGGTTTTGAAGAAGATTCGCCCGGATTCGGGCATGCACAAGACGCCGGAAGAACGCAAAGGCATTGATGGCAAGAAGCACCCGCCGTTCTGGACCCGCCTGGTGTTGATCCTCTCTGCATTGGGCGTGAGCTTCGCCCATGGTTCTAACGATGGTCAGAAAGGCATCGGCCTGATCATGCTGGTGCTGATCGGCATCGTGCCGGCCAAATTTGTGGTGGATCTGGATGCCACGGCCTATCAGATCGAACACACCCGTGACGCCGCCATTCACCTGCGCCAGTTCTATCAACGCAATGCCGCTACGGTCAATGAACAACAGGTCAAGCTGAGTGACTACCTGGCACTGGGTAAGGCTCCGACCAGCGAGTTGCCGCCGCGCTACAAGTGCGACCCCGCGCTGACTGAACCCATGATTGCCGATCTCCTGTCCACGCTGGACGGCGTGCAGTCGTATCGCGACATTACTCCGGAAGCGCGCAACCGTGTGCGCCGTTCACTGTTGTGTCTGGACGATACCGCCAAGAAAGTCGGCAGCATGAAAGCGATCGGTTCGGATGAAAAAGCCGACCTTGGCCGGCTGCGCAAAGACCTGACCGGCACCACCGAATACTCGCCTTACTGGGTCATTCTGGCCGTGGCGCTGGCACTGGGCGTGGGCACGATGATTGGCTGGCGCCGCGTCGTGCAGACTGTGGGTGAAAAAATCGGCAAGCAAGGCATGACCTATGCGCAAGGCTTGTCTGCGCAGATTACCGCCGCGGTTTCCATCGGCATCGCCAATATTTTCGGTTTGCCTGTATCGACCACGCACGTTTTGTCATCCGGCGTTGCGGGTACCATGCTTGCCAACCGCAGCGGCCTGCAAGGTGCGACCATCCGCAATATTCTGCTGGCCTGGGTACTGACTCTGCCTGCCGCCATGGCATTGGCCGCAGGGATGTTCTGGCTGGCCAGTCGCTTCATTCAGTAACTCAGCGGTGGATTACACAAATTGACAGATCAAACGGCGCGAACTAACATCGCGCCGTTTTCTTTTTCGGGGTTCTTCCCTTGGAAATCCAGTTACAACCCGGTTTCGCTTTGCCCGTTTGCTGATCCGGCTGGACCGTGCCTTTAGCCATTGTCCTGCCCAAAACGGCGGGATGGTGTGCGTCCTTGAAGGTTTGTCCTTGCTGGCAAGCCGCGCTTATCCTTCTCCTTGCATTGCGATTATTCCTGATCCTGGCGGCCCAGACCGCCGCGACGACTCGCACGCTGTCGTCACAACGTCATGACACGTTGCTGTAATGCCGCTCATGACAAGGAGATTGCATGTTCAACGTATTCACCTTTGATCTGGCTCATTTCGTCCAGTCCCTCGTCGCCCTCGTTGTGGCGTTTGTCCTTGGTACTGTGATCGGATATGAGCGTCAGTTCCGCCAGCGCACGGCCGGTTTGCGCACCAACACGCTGGTCGCCGTCGCTTCTGCGGCGTTTGTCGATATGGCATTTCGTATCAGCGGGCCAGATGGGGCCATTCGCGTGGCGTCCTACGTGGTTTCGGGCGTCGGTTTTCTGGGTGCGGGCGCCATCATGAAAGAAGGTCTGAATGTGCGTGGCCTCAACACGGCCGCCACGTTATGGGGCTCTGCCGCCGTGGGCGCTGCCGCAGGCGTGCGACAACTTGATGGAGCGCTGCTCACTGCCATTCTGGTGTTGTCCGCCAACACCTTGCTGCGCCCGCTGGTCAATGCCATCAACCGTCAGCCGATCAGTGATCGCAGCAGTGAACTGACCTGGCAGTTGCATGTAGTGGTTGATGGTGATCAGCAAAAACATGCGCTGGCACTGATCGATGCCTTACTTGATCAGGCCCACTACCCGCTCAGCGATATGGATATTGAGCCTTTTGGTGACGATGATGTCGAACTGACCGCCACGCTGCTGGCGACCTCAGCCAATTCTGAAGAACTCGAGCGCATTGCCAAGAAACTCTCCAATCAGCCCTACATCAAACAGGCCTTCTGGAATTCCAGTTCCATGGAGTGAGCGCTGGTCTGGTGCCGCACAAGAAAAAACCGCCTCAAGGGCGGTTTTTTCTACAACAGTGCAGCGGTACTGCGGCTTAGCCAACCACGCGGGCGATCGCGCGTTCAACGCGTGCCAGACCTTCTACGATGTCCGCATCCGGCATGACCAGCGAAGGCGCAAAGCGCAGTACGTCCGGGCCGGCCATCAAAATCATCGCGCCTTCTTCGACCGACAGATTCAGCACATCACGTGCACGACCCTTGTATTGATCATTCAACTCGGCACCAATCAACAGGCCCAAACCGCGCACTTCCTTGAAGATCGGGTAACGCTGCCCAATTTCAGTCAGCTTGCTGCGCACCAGTTCTGCTTTGGCTGCAACGCCAGAGAGCACTGCCGGGTCGGTAATGACATCCATGACGGCGCCCGCTACCGCACATGCCAGCGGATTACCGCCATATGTGGTGCCGTGTGTGCCGACGGCGAGGTGCTTGGCCAGGTTTTCCGTGGTCAGCATGGCGCCGATCGGGAAACCGCCACCCAGGCCTTTGGCCGTAGAGAGGATGTCCGGCGTTACACCGTAATGCTGATAGGCAAACAATTGGCCTGAGCGACCGTTACCACTCTGCACTTCGTCAAAAATCAGGAAGGCATTGTGCTTGTCGCACAAGTCGCGGATGGCTTGCAGGAACGCCTTGTCGGCCGGGGTGACGCCGCCTTCGCCCTGAATCGGCTCGATGATCACACACGCGGTGTCGTCATCGATCAGCGCCTTGAAGGAATCCAGATCGTTGTAGTCGAAGTGGAAAATACCTTCCGGCTTGGGCCCGAAACCATCGGAATACTTGGTCTGACCCCCGACGCACACGGTGAAGAAGGTGCGGCCGTGAAACGAGTTATACGCAGCCAGCACTTTGTTCTTCTGCTCGCCAAAGCGTTCGATTGCAGCGCGGCGAGCCAGTTTCAGCGCGGCCTCGTTGGCTTCCGCCCCGGAGTTGCAGAAGAACACACGCTCGGCAAACGTGTTGTCGACCAGTTTTTTAGCCAAAGCCAGCGCTGGTTCGTTGGTAAATACATTAGAGAGGTGCCACAGCTTGCTGCCTTGTTCATGCAAGGCTTTCACCAATGCCGGGTGGCAATGCCCCAGCGAATTCACCGCGATGCCGCCACCAAAGTCGATATATTCACGACCGGCCTGATCCCACACGCGGCTGCCTTCGCCACGCACAGGCACAAAAGCTGCGGGCGAGTAATTAGGCACCATGTATTGATCAAAATCGGCTCTGGTAAAAGACATTGCAGTTCCTTTTTGCGTGATTCGGATAAAGATCGGGCCAATCGCGCCCGTTGGCGTTCATTCTAACTGTCATGACGCAAAGCAAAAACCATAAATGCGAAAAGGTGAGCCGGTTTCACCGCCGAACGGAACGCCTGGTAAGCGCTGCAAATGAAAACGGAGCCCTGGAGGCTCCGTTTTTTTTGTGACTGATTGCGAATCAGGATGATTTGATGGTGGTGCTTTCACCCGCGAGCAACAGCCAGGTTTCGATCACCGTATCCGGATTAAGCGAGATGGTTTCGATCTCTTGCTCCACGAGCCACTGCGCCAGATCGGGGTGATCCGACGGGCCTTGACCACAGATGCCCACGTACTTGCCGCGCGCACGGCAAGCCTTGATCGCCATCGACAACATGGCTTTGACGGCCTCGTTACGCTCATCAAACGAAGCTGACACCGGGCCGCCGGAATCGCGGTCAATCCCCAGCGTTAGTTGGGTCATATCATTGGAGCCAATCGAGAACCCGTCGAAGTAATCCAGGAAGCGATCGGCCAGCACGGCATTGGACGGGATCTCGCACATCATGATCACACGCAGGCCGTTTTCACCTCGCTTGAGGCCATTTTCTGCCAACAGTTCGATGACCTTTTCCGCTTCGGCCAACGTGCGTACAAACGGGATCATCAACTCGACGTTGGTCAGCCCCATCACGTCACGCACCTTTTTGGTTGCGCGGCATTCCAGCTCGAAGCAATCACGGAACGACGGGTCGATATACCGCGAAGCGCCACGGAAACCGAGCATCGGGTTTTCTTCATGCGGCTCATATTGCGGGCCACCCAGCAAGTTAGCGTACTCGTTGGACTTGAAGTCCGACAAACGCACGATCACCTTGCGCGGCCAGAAGGCGGCTGCCAGCGTGGCGATCCCTTCTGCGATCTTGTCGACGTAGAAATCCACCGCCGAACGGTAGCCGGCAATGCGATCTTCCACTTGCGCCTTCAGGCCAGGCTCCAGATTGGGGTACGCCAGGAGCGCCTTGGGGTGGACACCGATCATGCGGTTAATGATGAACTCCAGCCGCGCCAGGCCCACGCCCTCGTTGGGCAACTGGCAGAACTCGAACGCCAGTTCCGGGTTGCCGACATTCATCATCAGCTTCACAGGCGACTTGGGCATTTGCGCCAGAGAAACATCCACGCGTTCGAACTTGAGCAGGCCCTGGTAAACAAAACCACTGTCGCCCTCTGCACACGATACGGTTACTTCATCGCCTTCGCGCAGAATCTGGGTTGCATCACCGCAGCCCACCACCGCCGGAATCCCCAACTCACGTGCAATGATGGCCGCGTGGCAGGTACGACCGCCTCGATTGGTCACAATCGCCGCTGCGCGCTTCATCACCGGTTCCCAATCCGGGTCGGTCATGTCAGACACCAGAATATCACCCGGCTGTACGCGATCCATCTCGGTTACATCACGGACGATACGTACCTTGCCAGCTCCGATCTTCTGGCCAATAGCGCGACCTTCGGTCAGCACATTGCTACGTTCCTGCATGCGGAACTTGGTCAACTTGTCCGTCGCCTGTTCTTGCGACTTCACGGTTTCCGGACGCGCCTGCAGGATGTACAGCTTGCCATCCACGCCATCACGCCCCCACTCGATGTCCATCGGGCGGCCGTAGTGTTGTTCGATGATCAACGCGTAATGGGCCAGTTCTTCGACCTCGGCATCGGTCACAGAGAATGCACGACGCTCAGCCGGATCAACGTCAACGGTCCGCACAGACTTGCCGGCAACCGCCTCGGTGTTGAATTCCATCTTGATCGCCTTGCCACCCAGATGCTTGCGCACAATCGCCGGGCGACCGGCTTGCAGTGTCGGCTTGTGAACATAGAACTCATCCGGGTTTACAGCGCCCTGCACCACTGTCTCGCCCAGGCCATAAGAGGCCGTGACAAACACCACCTGATCGAAACCGGTTTCAGTATCGATCGAGAACATCACCCCTGCCGCGCCCTTGTCAGAGCGCACCATGCGCTGCACGCCGGCCGACAACGCAACCAGCTTGTGATCAAAGCCCTTGTGCACGCGGTAAGAGATCGCCCGATCGTTATAGAGCGAGGCGAACACTTCCTTGATTGCATGCAGAATGTGTTCGAAACCCTGAATGTTGAGGAAGGTCTCTTGCTGGCCCGCGAACGACGCATCCGGCAAATCCTCAGCGGTTGCCGAGGAACGCACGGCCACAGTGACGTTGTTGCCCAGTTTTGCGTAGTGCGCCGCGATTTCGTCTTCCAGCGCCTTGGGGAAAGGTGTGGCGACAATCCACTCACGAATCTGCTTGCCAACAGTCGCCAGGGCTTTAACGTTATCGACGTCCAGGCCATCCAGCGCGGCATCAATCCGGCCGGCCAGACCTTCATGGGCCAGGAACTGACGATACGCATCAGCCGTTGTGGCAAAACCACCGGGCACACGCACGCCTTTTTCGGCCAATTGGGAAATCATTTCTCCCAGAGATGCGTTCTTGCCGCCGACCTGTTCAACCTGGTGCATGCGCAGTTGTGCAAAGTCGATGACTTGCGCGTTGCCGGTTGCGGTGACGTCGTGGTTCGGAGTGGCGTTCATCAGCGGACCTCGTCAGAATGTTGCGTTGCAGAATGGATTCCTCTCATTCTAGGCTGGGGCAAACCGTCGCATAGTTGGCGAAATCCTTTACGGGAAAATCCCGCATCGGGAAAGCCCCAACTCTCGCCAATAGTCTGATTTTTATTGAGTTTATGTTACGTGTACGCGATATGAACTATCACAATTGTGTGTGTCAATTGCAATATCTGACACACAGTTGTCGCCCAAACGGTGCGTTTAGGGGTTTCGGCAATATGACACTTTGCTAACTCATTTATGCTGGATAAATTTATCTCTCTGAAATGACGGCCCTACGGAGCTGCTGAACCATGCCGCGTACCGCGTTTTTTGTCTCAGACCGCACCGGGATTACCGCAGAAATGCTCGGGCATTCGCTTTTGACGCAATTTGATGACGTCAATTTCCGCCGCATTGCCCTGCCGTTTATCGATACACCAGAAAAGGCGCTTGAAGCCGCCGCCCGCATCCGCGAACAGGCCGCCGCCGATCAATGCCGCCCCATTGTCTTTACCACCATGGTGGATGAATCACTGCGCAAGATCACCCATGTGCCAGAAGCGCTGACGCTGGATTTTTTTGAAATCTTTATCAGCCCGCTGGAACAGGAATTGGGGCGCGAATCTTCACATACCGTCGGCCGATCTCACGGTATTTCCAATTTCGAGGAATACAAAACCCGGATTGACGCTGTTAATTTCGCCATTAGTCATGACGATGGCGTCATGCCGCGAGATTTGAACGAAGCAGACATTATCCTGATTGGCGTTTCGCGCTCGGCCAAAACACCCACATGTTTGTATCTGGCGCTGCAATATGGCATCAAGGCGGCCAATTACCCGCTCACACCCGAAGACTTTGGCGCACATACCTTGCCACGCTTGTTGCTACCGTATCGCACCAAACTGTTTGGCCTGACGATCGACCCCGATCGGCTGGCGCAAATCCGCGAGGAACGCAAACCTGGCAGCCGTTACGCCGCGCTGGATAACTGCCAGTTTGAGGTGTCTGAGGCAGAGGCGCTGATGCGCCACGTCGGCGTGCCGTATCTGAGTTCGACCACGCGCTCGATTGAAGAACTGGCCACTACCATCATGCATCGCACCGGGCTGACGCGACGCACTTTCTGACCTGTAACGCAGTCCCTTGGGTAGCTTCATGATCCGCACCGCTTTTTTTGTCTCTGGCCGTACCGCCATCACCGCAGAAATGCTGGGACACAGCCTGATTACGCAGTTCGATGACGTGAATTTCCGCCGCATTGTGCTGCCGTTTATCGATACCGAAGAAAAAGCACTGCAAGCCGTTGCGCAGATCAAGGCGCAGGCCGCGGCAGATCAGTGCAGGCCGGTTGTGTTCTCTACCTTTATCAGTGAAAACCTGCGCAAGCTCTTTGTGATTGAAGAAGCGCTGACGCTGGATTTTTTTGAGACCTTTATTGGTCCGCTGGAAAAAGAACTGGCGCGCCAGTCCAGCCACACCGCCGGCAAAGTACACGCCATCACCAATTTTGAAGAATACAAAGACCGGATCGATGCGGTGAATTTCGCCACCACGCATGATGATGGCGGTATGGCCAAAAACCTGCAGGACGCGGATGTCATTCTGGTCGGTGTATCACGTGCGGGCAAAACGCCAACGTGTCTTTACCTGGCACTCCAATATGGCATCAAAGCCGCCAACTACCCATTCACGCCGGAAGACTTTGCCGATCACCGCTTGCCCAAGCCGCTGCATCCGTTCCGCAACAAGCTGATCGGCATTACCATCGAACCCGCGCGCCTGTCGCAAATCCGGCAGTCTCGCAAACCGGATAGCCAGTATGCGCAGCTATCAACCTGCGAACAGGAAGTGGCTCTGGCAGAAAGCCTGATGCAGCATGAGAACATCCCGTTTTTGAATACCACGCGGCTGTCGATTGAAGAGTTGTCGACTACCATCATGGTCAAGGCAGGGCTGAAGCGTCGCTGCTATTGATAAGGCGTGCCGCCAGTCTTGCAGTGCGCTCCGCCTGTCTACCTCACCCCACTTACAGCAAATGACATCGACAACTTCCGCGCCTGCGCCGGAGGCGGTACACTCTCGCCTTTGAACGTCCGGCCCGAAGCCATTTATGTCCCGATCCCGTAGCGAAGCCTCTGCTTTTGAATTCAAGAATATCGGGCTCAAACTGCTGACCTTTGTGCCAGCCACCACCGATATCGCCGCGCTGGAAGCCGCGCTTCAGGCCAAACTGGGCGGCCGGGATCATATGCTGTCTGGCGATCAACTCGCTATTGATTTCAACCAGTTACCGCAAACTCCCAGTGCAATTGAAGTCACTGCCATGGTCAATGTGCTGCGTCAGTTCAGCTTGCAGCCCGTGGGCGCTTATGGTGGCAATGAAGCGCAGCAGATTGCCGCGCGTGAAGCTGGCCTTGTGGTGCTGTCGGATGAGGGCGTTAGCCTGCCTGCGGCGACTCCGGCTCCGGCACCCGCTGCGCCGGTCATTGCGGAGCGCACGCCCACCATGGTCATCACCCGCCCGGTCCGTACCGGTCAGCAGGTGTACGCCAAAGATGCCGATTTGATCGTCATGGCACTGGTTTCCAACGGTGCCGAAGTCATCGCGGACGGCAATATCCACGTGTATGCACCCTTGCGCGGTCGCGCACTGGCTGGTGCCCGGGGTGATGCCAACGCCCGTATTTTCACCACCTGCATGGAAGCAGAGCTTGTTTCCATTGCCGGTATCTATCGCACGCTGGACGAATCTTTGCCGGCCTCGCTCAAATCGAAGCCGGCGCAAGTGTTGCTAAACGAAGACAAACTCGTGATTGAAACACTGACGCTGTCGTAGGCAAAGCCAGCAACTTATATACATGTACAGTCGGATTGCCGACTGCATCACTGACCGAATCCAGACCTACAGGGGATTTTTTGTGGCCAAAATCATTGTTGTCACCTCCGGCAAGGGCGGCGTGGGTAAAACCACTACCAGCGCTAGCTTTGCATCCGGGCTTGCGTTGCGCGGCTTCAAAACTGCCGTGATCGATTTTGACGTGGGCCTGCGTAACCTTGACCTGATCATGGGTTGCGAACGCCGCGTGGTGTATGACTTCGTGAACGTCATCCAGGGTGAAGCCACCCTGCGTCAGGCGCTGATCAAAGACAAGAACTGCGACAACCTGTTTATCCTGCCTGCCTCGCAAACACGCGACAAAGAAGCGCTGTCCAAAGAAGGCGTGGAAAAAGTCCTCAAGGAACTGACCCACGACGGTTTTGACTACATCATCTGCGACAGCCCGGCTGGTATTGAGACCGGTGCCTTCCTGGCGCTTTACTTTGCCGACGAAGCCATTGTGACCACCAATCCGGAAGTCTCCTCGGTCCGTGACTCTGACCGGATCATCGGTATTCTGGATGCCAAGTCCCGCAAGGCCGAAGAAGGTGGTAGCGTGAAGACGCATCTGTTGATCACCCGTTATTCGCCCAAGCGTGTGGATAGCGGCGAGATGTTGTCGCTGGATGATGTTCAACACCTCTTGCGCATTTCGCTGATTGGCGTGATTCCGGAATCCGAATCCGTGCTGCAAGCATCCAACGCGGGTACGCCGGCCATTCATAACGAAGGTACGGATGTCTCGGAAGCCTACAAAGACGTCGTTGCCCGTTTCCTGGGTGAAGACAAGCCGCTGCGTTTTATCGAAGTCCCGAAGCAGCCGTTCTGGAAGCGGTTGTTCGGAGGTTAAGCCATGTCGATCCTGAGCTATTTCTTTGGCGAGAAGAAAAAAACCGCCAGCGTGGCGCGAGAGCGTCTGCAAATCATTCTGGCGCACGAACGCGCTGGTCGTGATGCACCGGACTATCTGCCCCAGTTGCAAAAAGAGTTGATCGACGTCATCTCCAAATATGTCGCCATCAACGCCGATGACATCAAGGTACAACTCGAGAAGAAAGATGATTTCGAGGTACTGGAAGTGAACATCGTGTTGCCTGAACCCGCGCGCCGCTAAGCACGCCGCGCCTGACAGGCATAAAATAAGTCACTGTTAACGTGACCGGCAGAGAGGCGATCGCCTCTCTTGTCTTTTGCGCAGCGGGTAAACCCGCTGTGCCGATGTGGGAATACACACTATGTCAGTAGCCATCAGAACACCGGAAGAAATCGAAAAAATGCGCGTAGCCGGCCGGCTCGGCGCGGAATTGCTCGATTTCATCACCCCGCACGTGCAGCCAGGCGTGACCACCGAAGAGCTGGATCGCTTGTGCCATGAGTACATGGTCAACGTGCAAAAAACCATCCCTGCCCCGCTGGGTTACCAGCCGCCGGGGTATACGCCGTACCCAAAGTCCATCTGCACGTCGGTCAACAACGTGATCTGTCATGGCATTCCCAATGACAAACCGTTGAAAAATGGTGACACCGTAAACATCGACGTCACGGTGATCAAAGACGGCTACCACGGCGATAACAGCCGCATGTTCATGGTGGGCGACAAAGTCCCGGCCCATGCCAAACGACTGGCGCAGGTCACCTTTGACAGCATGTGGATCGGCATTGAGCAGATCAAACCGGGCGCACATCTAGGCGACATCGGCGAGGCCATCCAGCGTTATGCCGAGAAAGCCGGTTATTCAGTCGTGCGTGAGTTCTGCGGCCACGGCATTGGCGATCACTTTCATGAAGATCCGCAGGTACTGCACTACGGCAAAGCGGGGACGGGTATTGAGCTGAAACCGGGCATGATCTTTACCGTGGAGCCCATGATCAATCTGGGCAAGCGCGAAATCCGCGCCATGCCGGATGGCTGGACCATCGTCACCAAAGACCGCTCGCTCTCCGCCCAGTATGAACACACCGTGCTGGTGACTGAAACCGGTTACGAAATCCTGACCATGTCGGCAGGCGTACAGCCCAAACCTGAAAAATACCTGCTCGGATAACCGGAACGCTCATGACCGCCCTGCGCTCAGTCATCGCCCTGCGCGAACATCACGCGGCCCAGAAAGCCGAACTGCACCGCAAGTTCAGTAACCCGGCCAAAGCGGCACCACTGTTGCAGGCGCTGGCGCATCTGACTGATCGCACCCTGATCGAGTTGTGGGACCGACACGGGTTTGAATCTGACATGTTGCTGGTGGCGGTGGGGGGTTACGGGCGCGGCGAGTTATACCCGTATTCGGATATTGATCTCTTGATGCTGTTGCCAGATCAGCCCTCCCCGGCCTTGCTGGAAAAGCTGGAAATCTTCATCGGCGAGTTGTGGGATATTGGCCTGGAAGTGGGCCATAGCGTGCGTACCCTGCCCGATTGTCTTGCGGAAGCGGAAAAAGACATCACCGTGCAGACGGCATTGCTGGAGTCCCGTTGTCTCACGGGTGATCGGCAACGCTTTACCGAGTTTCGCGATACGGTGCACCGGCATATTGATCCAAAAGAATTTTTTGACGCCAAACTGCTGGAACAACAAGCCCGGTATGCGCGGTTCCAGAATGCCACCTACAAACTGGAACCCAACGTCAAAGAAGCACCAGGCGGTCTGAGAGACTTGCATTTGATCGGCTGGATTGGCTCGGCATTGGGCTTGGGCAACAATTGGCGCAAGCTCGCGGCACTGGGCATGCTCACCCATGAAGAAAGCCAGAAGCTGCGCCGGGCAGAACGTGTGCTGCGTTGTATTCGCATTCAATTGCACTGGACGGCCAAGCGCCACGAAGACCGCATCCTGTTTGACTATCAGAACCCGATGGCGGCTGATTTTGGGTATGTCGACAACCAGAAGCAGCGCGCCAGCGAACAGTTGATGGCGCAGTACTATCTGGCCGCGCGTATCGTTAGCCAATTAACGCCGTTGCTGGTGCGAGCGTTGCGTACGCAGATTTTTTCGCAGATTGGGGTTGAGGTCACGCCACTGAACGAGCGGTTCCAGTTGCGTGGTCCGGTGCTGGAAATCACCCGCCCGGATGTTTTCCAGCAAGACCCATCGGCCATTCTTGAATTGTTCCTCGTTTTCGAGCAAGAAAACTACGCGGCCGACATTGCGCCCGAGACGCTGCGCGCGCTGTGGCATGCCCGATCACGCATTGACGATGAATTCCGCGCCAATCCACGCAACAAAGAACTGTTTATCGATTTATTCCGTCAGCCTGCGGGGCTGACACGCATCATGCGGCGCATGAACCAGTACGGCGTGCTGGGGCGGTACATCCCCGAGTTTGGCAAGATTGTCGGGCGTATGCAGCATGACCTCTTTCACGTGTACACCGTGGACGAACACACGCTCATGGTGCTGCGTAACGTGCGCCGCTTTGCGGTTGCCGCATTCACGCACGAATATCCGTTCTGCTCCCGGCTGATTGCCGAGTTCGACCGACCCGAAACCCTTTATATTGCCGCCTTGTTCCATGATATCGGCAAAGGCCGTGGCGGCGACCACTCTGAACTGGGCGAGAAAATTGCCGCAGACTTCTGTAACGAGCACCCGATTGATCCGGAAGACCGCAAACTGATTCCGTGGTTGGTGAAGCATCATCTGGTTATGTCATCGTTCGCGCAGAAACGTGACGTGTACGATCCGGAAGTCGTGGAAGAATTTGCCAATCTGGTCGGCGATCAGCGCCACCTGGTTGCGCTCTATCTGCTGACGGTCGCCGATATTCGCGGCACCAGTCCCAAGGTGTGGAACGCCTGGAAAGCCAAGCTGCTGGAAGACCTGTACAAAGCCACCCAACGTTTCCTCTCTGCCCGCAGCATGCCTGTGCAATCCTGGCTGGAAGACCGCCAGGCCGAAGCGCTTCGCCTGTTACGCCTGTATGGGCTGCGTGATGACGCGCATCAGACGTTCTGGGATCAACTCGACACGATCTACTTCCTGCGCCATGACGCGCGCGAAATCGCCTGGCACACACGGCAGCTGTTCTCCCGTATTGATACCGACGTGCCGGTGGTGCGCGCCAAATTGTCAGAATCGGGTGAAGGTCTGCAAGTCCTGGTATACACCAAAGATGCCGCAGATCTGTTCGCACGCATTTGCGCTTTTTTTGAGAAAGCCGGTTACTCGATCTTTGATGCACACATCCACACCACACGCCACGGCTACGCGCTCGATAGCTTTTATGTGTACATCCCTGATCATCAGAAGGATGGCTATCGCGATCTGATCGGCTATGTCGAGTACGAACTGGCCAACCAGATTGCCCGCCAGGCCCCCCTGACGCCGCCCGGTAAAGCGCGCTTGTCACGGCAACTCAAACACTTTCCGATTCAACCACGTGTGGAAATCAGCGCGGATGAACGCGGCGGCAAATATCAGGTACTGTCAATCACCGCAGGTGACCGCACAGGTCTGTTGTCGACCATCGCCGGCATCCTGGCAGCCAACCGGATTGAGATCCAGTCGGCCAAGATCATGACGCTCGGTGAGCGGGCTGAGGATAACTTCCTTATTTCTGGGCAGATTCTGGGCGATGAGCGCTCCGTGCGACACCTCGAAGGTGATTTGCTGGCGGCACTGCAACTGTAGTCCAGCGGTCCAGCCGTCATTCAAGGCACAAACAAAAAAGCTGCATCACCCGATGCAGCTTTTTTGTTGATGGCGCAACCTTGGCCAATGATACTCAGCGATCTTTGTCCGCCACGGCCGAGGCAACTTCATCCTGGGGTACAGAAGCAGCATGAGAAGCCCCCTGGTACGCCAGGTAATAGCGGTTGACGGTAGAGACGTAATCCAGCAGCTTGCCGCCCATCGTTTGCCGGGCGACTTTCTCTACGTTGCCTGACCAGCGATTTGGATCCAGTCCCTGCGCTTGCGCTTTCTTGCGCAGTTGCTGAACGCGCCCTTCACCCGCATTGTATGCGGCAATCATGAACGCCAGCTGATCATCCGGTTCAATATCTGGCGATTTGAACATGTCGCGCAGGTACACCAGATAACGTGCCGCCGCAGTGACGTTTTGCTCATTGTCATGCGGATTGGTCACGCCCATTTTGCGCGCGGTAGACGGGTTGATCTGCATGATGCCAGTCGGGCCATTCTTGCGGATCACCGGATGCAGCGTGCTTTCACGCTGGCCAATGGCTGCCAGCAACATCCAGTCCATATTGTTGGCAGATGCCACCAACTGGAACATAGGCGCAAAAAAACCCAGTTTATCCACGGCACTCAACTGATTGGGGTTGCTGATCTTGGCATCACTGGACAAATACCGCTGGGTTACCTTGAGTGCACGTTGCGCCATGCCGGCACCGCTACCGCTAATGAAACGGTTGAGTTCTGCCAGCAACTGCGGCTTGCTCTGGTCGATCGCCCACGCTACGTCAATCGATGGCTGAATACAGGCATCGCCACGCAAGCGGGGGTATTTCTTGCCCCACAAATCAGAGACATAACGACTGGAAAGCGTGGCGATACTGTCATCGGTCTGGATGCTGCCCAATACGGCCTCTGCAGTCGTGCCGGCTGCGGCATCCCGCGTAATGACTTTGGGATAATCCAGCAACAGACGACGGGCATAGCTGCCGCTGGCCAGCGTCAGCGTTTTACCATCTGCATCTTTGATGTCACTCATGACCTGAGTATTCGGGTTTTGTACCACGCACCACTGGTCGCGCAGATAAGGCTGAGTGAAGGCGACCAGTTGTTTCGAGCCCTCATTCACCGGCATCAACCCGGCCGCGATATCTCCTTTGCCGGCCCGTAGCGAAGGAATAAGTTCACCGCTATCTACCGGCACAAACATCAATTTGAGCGGTGATGCGTTTTTGGACCGGTTACGGTTCAGGAATTTTTCCAGTTCCAGCAGCATGGCGTATTCCACGCCATGCGGACGACCGTTCTGGAAGAAAAAGGTGGAGGGCCCCAGCGCGACCAACACCCGCAACTGGCCAGGCGGGTTGGCTGGATCATAATCCTGGTCGCCCAGTTCGGTCTGACTGTTGAGCGCCGGGTGTTCACCTTTCTGGCTGGCCACAGCACGCGCTCTTTTGGGGCTGTGGTTAGCGGCAAGTGCATTGCCGCTGCCAATAACAAAGATAAACAGCAGTAGGTAAATCAGGGATTTGGCCTGGTTCATGCGCCGCATTTTAGGAGGCGATGTAAGTTTTATGCCAGTACCAAACTCACAAAAGGCCTGTTTTGCGGGATTGCCGCATGCCTTTTGCATGCACCCGACCCATCCGCACGCAGCCCGCAGGCCTGCGCTGATGTGCTTGCCTAGTGGGCAAAATCGACAGCAAAACGGTGCGCCCAGCCGGTATCTCCCTCATCAAAGGTATAACGGCCAGTCTTGCCATCAGCGCGGCGCTGGACGGTCAGCCGCGCCATTTGCCCGGCCACCCCGTCCAGCCAGGACTGGCCTTCCAGATGAAAATCGAAATCTTCGTGATCTTTGGAAAGCGTCTGCAACGCGACATCCAGCGCAATGCGCTGATCCCACGGCAAGTTTTCAACGACATCAGACATCCATCACTCCTTGGGCGGCAATCAGGCCTGGGTGGCCCGTTTTGCCGGACCGGATATGACATCACCGGCGCCCAGGCGGTGCGCCGGTGATGAGGTAACAACGCCTGAACGTCGCCGGGGTTGATCACATTTGCGAGAAACTACCCCGCGCCAGATCCGTTTCGAACTCGCGCAACCAGCCTATGGGGCCTTCACTGCCCAGATACATGCGGATGCGGTCAAATCGCGCCACGCTGATTTCGCGCTGGTGTTCACCTGCGCCATTGAGCAAGGCATCGTTTGCGACCACGTCAAAATCCTCGTACACATAACCATGACGCTCGCAAGCACTGATGAATTCATCCTGTTCGTTGGGATCGAATTGATAAAACAGTTTTTGGGGCATGGTGAGTCCTCCAGGTGGGCCATCGGGACCAGCATAGACTACCTGAGGGGTAGCCCGTTGCCCGACTTGCTGCGGGAGGAGGGTTTTATCCCTCGTCAGAGGGACAGCGACTACCCAGCGAGCTGCACCGGATAACCCGCTTTACCGCGTAAAAGCTTCAAGTGCGCGAGCGAACAGGTAAAATGGCCAGCCGTGCCTGCCTTGCCATCGCCGCCTGTCGCCTGATGCTGCTGGCCGACAACCGGAACCCGCCACCCATTCGGCACCCTTAGCTGTCCAGGAATCGTTCATGCCTTTGCTTTATGTAGAAAACGCCAGCCTTGCCTATGGCCACTGGCCCTTGCTTGATCACGCCACATTCGCTGTCGATGAAGGCGAGCGTGTGGGGCTGATTGGCCGTAATGGTCAGGGTAAATCCACGCTGCTCAAGGCCATTGCCGGGTTGGCGGTGCTGGACGATGGCGACATCCGGATCGCACAGAACGCGCGAATGGCCTTTGTCGCGCAAGAGCCGGAGTTCCAGCCTGGCCAGACCGTTTTTGAAGCGGTGGCTGAAGGCCTGGGGGACCTGCGCCAGTTGCTGGTCGACTACCACGCCGTCGCTGATGCCCAGGACGGCAGTGAAGAAAAACTGGCACACCTGATGCAACTACAGCATGACCTGGAAGCCAGGGATGGCTGGCGTTTCGATGTGTTGATCTCAGGGACACTCAGCCATCTTGGCCTGCCGCCGCAAACGCCCGTGGCAGATCTATCTGGCGGCTGGAAGAAACGCGTCGCCCTGGCACGCGCGCTGGTCAGCGAACCGCAGATTCTGCTTCTTGATGAACCCACCAACCATCTGGACGTTAGCGCCATCGAATGGCTGGAAGGCCTTTTGAACAATTTCACCGGCAGCGTACTGTTTATTACGCATGATCGACGCTTCCTGGATAACGTGGCCAACCGCATCATTGAACTGGATCGTGGCCATATCACCAGTTTTCCTGGCAATTTCTCGACCTTTGAAACGCGCAAGGCTGAACTGCTGGCCCAGGAAGAAACGGTCAATCGCAAGTTCGACAAATTCCTGGCGCAGGAAGAAGTATGGATTCGCAAAGGTGTTGAAGCCCGCCGCACCCGCAATGAAGGCCGCGTGCGTCGACTGGAGCAACTGCGCAGGGATCGTGCCGCACGGCGAGAGCGCATCGGTAATGTGTCGTTCCAGCTGGATGCAGGCGATCGGTCAGGCAAGCTGATTGCCGAGTTCGAGCAGGTCAACAAGGCCTTTGCCAATAAGGTCATCCTGAAAGATTTCAGTACACGCTTGATCCGTGGCGACAAGATTGGGCTGATTGGCCCCAATGGCGTGGGCAAGACCACTTTCTTGAAGCTGGTCCTGGGCGAACTTGAACCCGATACCGGCACGATCCAGCGCGGCACCAAGATTGAGGTCGCGTATTTTGACCAGTTCCGCGAGCAACTGGATGAAAACGCGACAGTCGCCGACGTCGTCAGTCAGGGTAACGAGTACGTTGAGATTGGTAACTCGCGCAAACACATCATGGGTTATCTGGAAGAGTTCCTGTTCCCGGCCGAACGTGCCCGCAGCCCGGTGCGCTCGCTCTCGGGCGGAGAGCGCAATCGCCTGTTGTTGGCGCGATTGTTCACACGCCCCGCCAACGTGCTGGTGCTGGATGAACCGACCAACGATCTGGACATCGATACGCTGGAGCTGCTGGAACAACTGTTGATTGATTATCCTGGTACCGTGTTTCTGGTGTCCCACGACCGGGCATTTCTTGATAACGTCGTCACACAAGTTGTTGCTTTTGAGGGTGAGGGTGTTCTGCTGGAAAACGCGGGCGGATATAGTGACTGGCAACAAGCGCGCGAACGCATGCTCAAAGCCCGCGCAGCAACGCAACAAGCGGCGGTCCGCAAAGAGCCTGTCGCTGAAAAATCACAAGAACGCAGCCGTCAGCGCCCTGCCCGGCTAAGCTTTAACGAACAGCGTGAGCTGGATCGGCTACCCGATGAGATTGCCGCGCTGGAACAAGAACAGACTCAGTTGAACGAAGCGCTGCTTAACCCGGACATTTACCGGACTGACCCACATAAGGCACGTGAGATGCAAATACGGGTAGAAACCATCGAGACCAGTCTGCTGGAAAAGCTGGAACGCTGGGAACAGCTGGAAGCACGACGCTAACCGGTTCATGGACTGGCCTTTTAGCTCACGCGGACAAACGTTGCCGCGCCAATCGTCGCTGCGCCCGATGCGAGTCGGGCTGGTGTCGTTTTACGTCATTCTGCTCTTGGGGTGCAGCATGGCGCTGGCGTGGCTTACCCTGCGTGATTACGACGCCAGTCTGGATGAAGCGCGCCGACAGAATCTTCTTCTGGCGCGCTCGCTGGACGAACAAACCACTCGCACATTCATCAGTGCAGAACAAGCCATTCAGGGTGCGGTAGACAAACTTGAGGTCGCAGGCGGTGTCACCAACGCCGACCCGCAAGATGTCTCGCGCGAATTGCGCAACCGGCTCCGGCTCACGCCGCAGGTCAGCGATATTGTGACCGTCGATGAACACGGCATGGTTCACAGCAGTGGCGCGCATCCGGGCATCCACGACATTGATTATTCGGATCGTGCCTGGCTGCAATACCATCGCGACAGTGCCGACCCGCGCTTTCTGGTTTCCGCCCCGGTTCTGGGCAAGATTTCAGATAGCTGGATGATCCCTGTGTCGCACCGCGTGGATCGTCCTGATGGCAGCTTTGGGGGTGTGGTCGCCGCCGGCGTGCAACCCGATTATTTCAATCGCTTTTACCGCTCGCTCAAGCTGCCGCCTGGCACGCATATCAAGCTCCTGCGCAGTGATGGCATCTTGCTGCTCAACTATCCGCTGGATGCACGCGAACTGGGCCGCAATCTGCGGGCGGGTGATGCCACGCGTTTTGATCAAAGCCGTCAGAACCACGGCGCGTTTTATACCGATAACACTCAGCCAGGTAGCGAAAAGCTGGTTACCTTCCTGGTGTCCGAGGGCGAATTACCGCTGATCGTCATGGTGACATCTGATCTGGATGTCGTGCTGGAGAAATTTCACAGCGACCTGCTGGGGCGTACTGTTTCGGCGCTACTGCTGATTCTGGTCGTCAGCGCCCTGCTGTTCTTGCTGCTGCGCCAAATCCGCCGGGTCGAGCAGATTGAATCCCGCCTCTATCTGACCCAGTTCACCGTCGATGAAGCACCGGATGTCATCTTGTGGGCAGACCGCCAGGCATTTGTGCGTTACGCCAACCGGGCCGCCTCTGCCATCACGGGTTATCACCACGACGAACTACTGCGGATGCGCTTTCTGGATCTGTATCCGCACATTACCGATCCACAGTGGCAAGAGTTCTGGCAGCGCCTGCGGCTGGAAAAACGCATGGTGCACATTACCCATCAACGTAACCAGGAAGGTGCGTTGCAACCGGTGGAAATCACGTTTAACTACGTTGAGTTTTTCCAGGAAGCGTATATCTGCAGCACGGTGCGTGATATCACCGAGCAACAAAATTCCGAGCGCGAACTGCGCCGCCACCGCGACCACTTGCAAGACCTGGTGCTGGAACGTACGGCAGAGATCCGGACCGTGCTGGATGCCAGCCCGCTGGCAATCATGCTGTCTGTGCGCAATACCATTCGACTTGTGAACCCCGCGTTTGAAATCCTGTTTGGGTACGCCGCCAGCGACATCATCGGCCTGCCTACGCGCGTCATTCATGCCTCCGAGGCGCGCTACAACGAACTGGCCACCACGATCTGGGCCCGTATCAATACAGGCGGCGTGTTCCGCGGAGAAATCGAACTGTTCCGCCGTGATCATTCCGGCTTCTGGGCCATGTTGTATGCCAAGGCACTGGTCCCAGGCGACCCTTCCAAAGGCATGATCATGGTGATCGAGGATGTCACCGCACAGCGAATCGCCGCCCAGGCACTACGTCAGTCCGAGCGACTGAAGCGGACAATTATTGATACCACGGCCGATGGTTTCATCCTGATCGATACGCACCGCCATATCGTCGATGTAAATCATGCGTTCTGCCAGGTATTGGGCCTGCGCCGCGAAGACCTGATTGGTGAGCAGCCTGCCGCCATCTGGGGTGAGCCGGCTGACCGGATTTTCCCGGCGCCGCTCTCCACCGAAAGCGCCAATGAAAACCGGCTCTCTGAAGTCACCCTGATTGATGCCAATGGCGAGCCGCTGCCGTTCCTCGTTAGCTCTGCGGCCATTCTGGATGACCAGCACAGACTGGAATATGCCTTTGCATTCCTGACCAACATCTCGCACCTCAAGGACATTGAACGGCGCCTGGTGGAGGCCAAAGACTCAGCCGAAGAAGCCAACATCTCCAAGTCGGCCTTCCTTGCCAATATGTCCCATGAATTGCGCACGCCGATGCACGCCATTCTGAGTTTCTCGGAAATGGGGATATCCAAGGCGCAGCGTGGTGAACCAGGCGCATTGGCCCGGTATTTCGAGCGCATTCACTCCAGTGGCAATCGTCTGCTGGTGCTGCTGAACGATCTGCTGGATATGTCGCGCCTGGAAGCCAACAAGATGCGCTATGACAAGTCCCGCCACTGCCTGCAGGTGGCGGTACAAGGTGCAGCGGCAGAAATCGCGCCATTGCTGAGCTCGCAAAATCTGCGCCTGGATATTGAAGAGGACACGCCAGCGCTCTATGCCGTTTTCGACCAGGCGCGCTTGATGCAGGTTGTGGTTAACCTGCTATCGAACGCGATCAAGTTCAGCCCGGCCGGGGGCGTCATTGAAATCCGCTTCCTTGGCGAAGCCATGCTGACCGGCGGCGCGTCGGCAGTCGGTTTGACGGTCCGGGATCATGGCCCGGGTATTCCAGAGGGTGAACTGGAATCCATTTTCGACAAATTCATCCAGAGCACGCGGGTGCGTGCCGAAGCAGGCGGGACTGGCCTGGGCCTGGCCATCAGCAAGCAGATCATGGAAGATCACGGCGGCACCGTCACCGCAGGCAATCACCCGGAGGGTGGCGCCGTCTTTACCGTGTTGCTGCAAACGGAACCACAACTGGCAGCGACCGCCGCCAGTTAGCCCTGACGGGGCGTTTGCAGTAGAATGCACGGTTTCGCTCCTCCACCTCGCAGACCATGCCCGATATTGCCCGCGAAGTAGCGCGCCGCCGCACTTTCGCCATCATCTCTCACCCTGATGCCGGTAAAACCACGCTCACTGAAAAGCTGCTGCTGTTCTCGGGCGCCATTCAGATGGCAGGTACCGTCAAGGGTAAAAAAGGCGGTAAGTTCGCTACCTCTGACTGGATGGATATCGAAAAGCAGCGCGGCATTTCGGTGGCCTCCTCCGTCATGCAGTTTGATTACCGCGAGCACGTGGTCAACCTGCTCGACACCCCGGGCCACCAGGACTTCTCTGAAGATACCTACCGCGTGCTGACGGCTGTGGACTCGGCCTTGATGGTAATCGATGCCGCCAAGGGTGTGGAAGATCAAACCATCAAGCTCTTGAACGTTTGCCGTTTGCGTCATACGCCTATCGTCACGTTCATGAACAAGTACGACCGCGAAGTGCGCGACAGCCTGGAACTGCTGGATGAAGTCGAGTCCGTGCTCAAGATTCGTTGTGCGCCGGTGACCTGGCCCATCGGTATGGGCAAGACTTTCCGCGGCGTGTATCACATCCTGAATGACCAGGTTTTGTTGTTCACTGCTGGTGCCGAACGTGATAGCGATGTCACGGAAGTCATCGACGGTCTGGACAACCCGCGCCTGGATGAACTCTTTCCGCTCGAAATCGAACAAACCCGCATGGAACTGGAACTGGTGCGTGGCGCCTCGCACCCGTTCAATCTGGAAGACTTTCTGGCGGGCACGTTGACGCCGGTGTTCTTTGGGTCTGCCATCAACAACTTTGGTGTGCGCGAGATTCTGAACGCACTGGTCGATTGGGCTCCCGCACCGGGCGCCCGGGATGCTACGGTGCGGCCGGTGGCACCCTCCGAGGGCAAGTTCTCTGCATTCGTGTTCAAGATCCAGGCCAATATGGATCCGAAACACCGCGACCGCATCGCATTCTTGCGCGTGTGTTCGGGCCACTTTGAGCGTGGCATGAAATTCAAACACCTGCGTCTTGGTCGTGACATCGCCGCCAACTCCGTGGTGACGTTTATGGCACAAGGCCGTGAGCAAGTCGAAGAAGCCTTTGCCGGTGACATTATCGGTCTGCCTAACCACGGCAACATCCAGATTGGCGACTCCTTCTCTGAGGGCGAAGCGCTGGCCTTTACCGGTATTCCATACTTTGCCCCGGAAATGTTCCGCGTGGTTCGTATCCGCAACCCGCTCAAGATCAAGCAACTGCAAAAAGGCTTGCAGCAGTTGGGTGAAGAAGGTGCGGTGCAGGTGTTCAAGCCACTGAATGGCGCAGATCTGATTCTGGGTGCGGTCGGCGTACTGCAGTTTGAAGTAGTTGCCAGCCGCCTGGCCAATGAATACGGCGTAGACGCCATGTTTGAACCGATCACGATCTACACCGCCCGCTGGGCTTCTTGCCCGGATGCCAAACGACTGGCGGAGTTTGAGCGTGCGCTGGAAAACAACCTGGCTCGCGATGCGGCTGACAGTCTTGCCTATCTGGCCACCAGTCGTGTGAACCTGGAATTGACCCAGGAGCGCTGGCCGGAGATCGTATTTCACGAAACCCGCGAACACGCAGTCACGCTCTAACCAGTCTGTTTTGTCTGAAATAAAAAAAGCACCGGCCATCCGGTGCTTTTTTTATTGCGCTTGCAATTTATCCAATCTGATCAAGCCTTAGAGAGGCGCAATAGAAAGTCAGTAAATTCCCGCAGCAAAACTACGAAACAAAACTACAGATTTATCTATTCTGCATCAAACTCCAAGCCAAAATTTTGATCTAGATCAAATATTTTCACAAGACATAAGCTATTGATCCGTGTAGATATTTGCCAGGATTCAAGTGTCTCGCGGTGCTATTCTAACTGCACCAAATCCCTGTGGCGAACCCAGAGGGAAACTGTGCAGGTCAATTGTCAAACAGGCAGTCACCAAGGAGCATCACCATGAACGCACCGGAAGTTAATCTGCAACTTGATGCATGGCGTGGTTTTTCCGCCGGCGAGTGGCAGAAGAAAGTCGCTGTACGCGACTTCATCCAGGAAAACTATACCCCGTACGAAGGTGATGACAGCTTCCTTGCTGGCCCGACTGAACGCACCACCCAACTGTGGGATGAACTATCTGTTCTTCTGAAGGAAGAACGCAAACGCGGCGTGCTGGAAGTCTCCGCCCAGGTTGGTTCGTCCATCACATCCCATGCCCCGGGTTATATCAACAAAGACCTGGAAACCATCGTTGGCCTGCAAACCGACGCCCCACTGCGCCGCGCGATCATGCCAAACGGTGGTCTGCGTATGGTGCAGAACTCGCTGGCTGCATACCACTTCGAAGAATCGCCGCTCATTGCCGAAATCTTCACCAAATACCGCAAAGATCACAACATGGGCGTGTTTGACGCCTATACCCCGGAAATTCTGGCCTGCCGTAAATCCGGGGTGATTACCGGCCTGCCGGATGCCTATGGCCGTGGCCGTATTATTGGCGACTACCGCCGCGTCGCACTGTACGGCGTTGACTTCCTGATCGCCGACAAGAAGCGCGAAAAAGCAGAGCTTGATGATGTTGCCTTCACCGAAGACGTGATCCGTCTGCGTGAAGAACTCTCTGAACAGATCAAGGCGCTGGGCGAACTCAAACAAATGGGCCAGTCCTACGGCTTTGACCTGGCTCGCCCGGCACAAACCGCACAAGAAGCTATCCAGTGGCTGTATCTGGGCTACCTGGCCGCCGTGAAGGAACAAAACGGCGCGGCCATGTCGATTGGCCGGACTTCCACTTTCCTTGACGTATATATCGAACGCGATATCAAGGAAGGTCGTATCACCGAAGCCCAAGCGCAAGAAATGATCGATCACATGGTCATGAAGCTGCGTATCGTGCGTTTCCTGCGCACGCCGGAATACGATGAACTGTTCTCCGGTGATCCGACCTGGGTTACTGAATCCATCGGCGGCGTTGGCAAAGATGGTCGTTCGCTGGTCACCAAATCCAGCTTCCGCGTGTTGCACACCCTGTACAACCTGGGCCCGGCTCCGGAACCAAACCTGACCGTGTTGTGGTCCACCGCGTTCCCGCAAGGCTTCAAGGAGTTCTGCGCCAAGGTCTCGATCGACACCTCCGCCATCCAGTACGAAAACGACGATCTAATGCGCCCGGAATGGGGTGACGACTACGCGATTGCATGTTGCGTATCCGCCATGGCCGTCGGCAAGCAAATGCAGTTCTTTGGTGCCCGTGTGAACGTGGCCAAGGCCATGCTGTATGCCATCAATGGCGGCGTGGACGAAAAGAGCGGTAAGGTCGTCGCCAAGGGCTTTGAACCGATCAAGGGTGACGTGCTTAACTATGACGAAGTCGTCGCCAGTTACGACAAGATGCTCGACTGGCTGGCCAAGACCTATGTCACAGCGCTGAACTGCATCCACTACATGCACGACAAGTACGCTTACGAGCGTGTCGAAATGGCGCTGCATGATCGCGACATCCTGCGCACCATGGCGTGCGGTATCGCCGGTCTGTCGGTGGCTGCGGATTCACTGTCTGCCATCAAGCACGCCAAGGTGCACGTGATCCGCAACGAACAAGGTCTGGCTGTTGATTACAAGATCGAGGGCAGCTACCCGGCTTACGGTAACAACGACGACCGTGTTGATGACATCGCCGTCTGGATCACCGAAGCCATGATGGCCAAGATCAAGGCTCAGCCAGCGTTCTACCGCAATGCCATGCCGACCCAGTCAGTACTGACCATCACTTCCAACGTGGTGTATGGCAAGAAGACCGGCAATACGCCAGATGGCCGCCGCGCAGGTGCCCCGTTCTCTCCAGGTGCCAACCCCATGAACGGTCGTGATGAAAACGGCTTTATTGCTGCCGGTTTCTCGGTATCCAAGATTCCGTACGAAGCTGCACTGGACGGGATTTCCTGGACGGCCTCAATGACACCTGATTCGCTGGGCCACAACCAGAAAGATCGTGTGCGTACGCTGGCAGCCTCGATTGATGGTCTGTTCGGTCCGCATGGTGAGGGTGGCGGCTCTGTCTGCAAGGCCACCGAAGCCGTAGAAAGTGCGATGGATCAACTGTTCCATCTGAACATGAACGTACTCAACCGCGACACGCTGACGGACGCGATGGAACACCCGGAAAACTATCCGCAACTAACGGTGCGTGTATCCGGTTACGCCGTGAACTTCGTGAAGCTGACCCGCGAACAGCAACTTGACGTGATCAGCCGTACTTTCCACGAACGCGTGTAATCGTGGTATCCCGGGCGGTGCAACCCTGCCGCCCGGTTCTCAGGTAACAAGCAACAAGGCAATTATCATGGCTCAACTGTTTCATCTGAACATGAACGTACTCAACCGCGAAATGCTGGAAGACGCGATGGCAAACCCGGAGAAGTATCCGCAACTGACCGTTCGCGTGTCCGGTTACGCGGTGAACTTCGTCAAGCTCACTCGTGAGCAACAACTGGACGTGATCAGCCGTACATTCCACGAAAAAATCTGAAAAAAATCTGATACTCAATGTATGTCGGCAATGCCGGCAGCATGAGACCCATGACGGACCGGTGGAGCCCATGCCTGCCGGTCCGTTTTTATTGATACCACTGGCAGAACATCATCATGGAAACCATCGAGCTGAAAAAGGTGGGCGAAATTGCACCGCCGCTCTTTAACGACGCCGGTCTGCCGGCGGGGTTTGTGCATTCAATCGAAACCGGTGCTGCGGTAGACGGCCCCGGCATGCGTTTTGCATTGTTTGTGAGTGGCTGTCAGTTCAGGTGTCTGTATTGCCACAATCCGGACACCTGGAAGCTGCATAACGGCAAGTTCTACACAGTGGATGAAATCATTGCCGAAATCCGTAAATACGCCAGTTTCCTGCGCGTGGCGGGCGGCCTGACCATCTCTGGTGGTGAACCAATGATGCAGGCCCACTTCACAGGAGAGATATTCCGCCGTGCCAAGCATGAACTGGGTTTGCATACAGCGATCGATACCCAGGGCTATCTGTCTGGCAACCTGCCTGATGAATGGTTTGAACCGATTGACCTGGTGCTGCTGGACATCAAGGAATTCAACAGTGAACGCCATGAACGGCTGACCGGCAAACCCAATGAACCGACACTGCTCTTCGCCAGGCGCCTTGCCGCTATGAAAAAACCAGTCTGGTTGCGATATGTACTGCTGCCAGGTTTTTCAGACTTTGAAGAAGATGTCGAAGGTCTGGCGAAGTTTGTCGCCGGACTGGGGAATGTGGAACGGGTTGAAGTGCTGCCCTTTCACAAATTGGGTGAGTCCAAATGGCAAGAACTCGGCCTTGCTTACGAATTGACCGAGGTGCGTCCGCCTTCACCCGAACTCGTCCACCGCGTGCGCGAACAGTTCCGTAGCCACGGGCTGGAGACCTACTAAACCAGCCTGTTCATTGCACTGCACAAAAATCTGCCGGAAAAACCGACCAGACGCCTTGCCAGGCGCGGTTTTCTGGCAGATTTATGGTCTTGACGTGGTACACTCGCCAAGCCTTGAACAAGTCCCCCTCCTCATGTACGAATTCCTCATCGGACTACGTTACACCCGCGCCCGGCGACGTAACGGTTTTATCTCTTTTATCTCTCTGATTTCCATTCTTGGCATCGCGCTGGGTGTTGCCGCACTCATCATCGTGCTCTCCGTCATGAATGGGTTTCAGGGCGAAGTGCGTGATCGCATTCTCGCCATGGCTGCGCATGTGCAGATCAGTGGCGCGGACAACCATCTGACAGACTGGCCTGCGGTAGCACAACAAGCAGCCAAAAACCCTCACGTAAAAGCCACCGCCCCTTACGTGCTGGGCCAGGGACTGCTAACGGCGGGTGGCCAGGTCAAGGGCGCGCTGATCCGTGGGATTGACCCGGCCCAGGAGCCGGGGGTGAGCCCGGTCATCGCCAATGTCGCTGGCGGGCAGCTCACAGACCTTGTGCCAGGCCGTTTTGGTGTAGTGCTGGGTTGGCAACTCGCTAACGATCTGGGCGTACGCTCTGGCGACAAGGTCACACTGATCACACCTGACGGTCAGGTGACGCCAGCCGGTATGATCCCGCGGTTTCGCCAGTTCACTGTGGTCGGTGTATTTCGGGCTGACTACTACCCTTATGACGCTGGCGTCGCGCTGATCCAGATCGGCGATGCGCAAAAACTGTTCCGGATGGGCGATTCAGTTTCTGGTGTACGCTTGCGCCTGGATGATCCGCTGCTCGCGCGTAATGTGGCTATTGATCTGGGTAATCAGATGACCAATGCCTATGTCAGCGACTGGAGCATGGAAAACCCGACGTATTTCCGCGCGGTGGAAATCGAAAAACGCATGATGTTCCTGATTCTGACCCTGATTGTTGCAGTGGCCGCTTTCAATCTGGTGTCTACGCTGGTGATGGTTGTGACGGACAAGCAGGCCGACATTGCCATTTTGCGCACCCTGGGTGCGTCGCCCGGTTCAATCATGAAGATATTCATGGTGCAAGGCGCGGTATCCGGTTTCGTTGGCACCTTCACGGGCGTATTTGGCGGCGTCATCATTGCGCTCAACATTGGCACCATCGTGCCGTTTATTGAACGGGTGCTGGGTACACATATTCTTTCGCCAGATGTGTACTTGATCGCGGAACTGCCTTCCAAGGTGGAATGGAGTGACGTCAGCAGCATTGGCCTGATCTCTCTGGTTCTGGCTTTGCTGGCCACTATTTATCCAAGCTGGCGCGCGTCACGTATCAACCCGGCCGAGGCACTCCGTTATGAATAATCCGGCTATCAATGACCCGGCAAGCGACGTCGTACTGCAAGCAATCGGGCTGTCCAGGCGTTACACCGCGGGCAAACTTGAAACCCCGGTGCTGCATGAGGTTGACCTGACTCTGGGCAAAGGCGAAACGGTTGCCATCGTCGGGGCATCGGGCTCCGGTAAATCAACGCTGTTGCATTTGCTCGGCGCCCTGGATCAGCCCAGCAATGGTCAGGTGCGTATTCTGGGTCAGGACCCATTCACCCTGCCGGACGCCAAACGTGGTGAACTGCGTAACAAACACCTCGGTTTTGTTTATCAATTTCACCATCTGTTGCCAGAATTCACCGCCGCAGAAAACGTTGCCATGCCGTTGATGATCCGCCGCATGCCCAAAGAAGCGGCGCTTCTGCAGGCGCAAACCATGCTGGAGCAAGTTGGCCTTGGCAAGCGCAGTCATCACAAACCCGGCGAGATGTCCGGTGGTGAGCGCCAACGTGCCGCCATAGCACGGGCATTGGTCACCAGCCCTGCCTGCGTATTGGCCGACGAACCAACCGGTAATCTGGATCGCGGTACAGCGGAGACCGTGTTCGGGCTGATGCTGGAACTCAATCGGCAACTGCAGACCAGCTTCATCATCGTCACCCATGATGTGACTTTGGCGCAGCGCTGTCAGCGCCAGTTGCAATTGACTGATGGCCATCTGCACGAATTGGTCAGCGGACCGGCTCTGTAGCCGGCAGACCCAGCCGTGCTGATCTACCGCACCGATCAGTACCCGCTCCCGCTACCGCCGGGGCATCGTTTTCCAGCCAGCAAATATGCACTTTTGCGCGACGAAGTAAGCAATTTCGCCGCGCATTTGCTCGAAGACGCGCCCGCCGCCACCGATTACGAAATCCTCACCGCACATACCAGTGCATATCTGGACAAACTCAAGAACGGCACCCTGTCAGAAGCAGAGCAACGGGTCATCGGGCTACCCTGGTCGGCGGCATTGGTAGAGCGCTCCCGTCGCTCCACGGGCGCTACGCTGGCCGCTTGCAGAACCGCGCTGTTGCAAGGGTGCGGCGTCAATCTGGCTGGCGGCACGCATCATGCCTGCGCGGATCACGGTAGTGGCTTTTGCGTGTTCAATGATAGCGCTGTCGCACTCCGCGTATTGCAAGCAGAAGGTGCGCTTCGTCGCGCGTTGATCATTGATCTGGATGTGCATCAGGGCAACGGTACGGCACTGATGCTGGCCGGCGAGGCCACCTTGTTCACCCTCTCAGTACATGGCGCCAACAACTTTCCGTTCCGCAAGGTTGAGGGCGATCTGGATATTGAACTGGCCGATGGCACAACGGATGCCGCGTATCTGGAGATCTTGCAAAGCACCCTGCCCGCCGTGCTGCAAAAGCAGCGGCCGGACCTGGTGATTTATCTTGCCGGTGCGGATGCCTGGGAGGGAGACCGTCTGGGCCGCCTGGCACTGACACCGCAAGGGCTGCAAACACGGGATGAGTATGTGCTGCGACTATGCTTGCAAGCAGATATCCCGGTTGCAGTGACCATGGGCGGCGGCTACGGGCGGGACATCCAGGGCACGGTGGCGATCCATGCGGCCACGGTCAAAACGGCGGTGAGTCTGTTTGATGCGCAGCGTGCGAAGGGTTAGTCGTTAGTCAGCCAAAAAAATGGACATACAAACGCTGCGACCAACTCAAGCGTTGCCACCAGCGCTCGCCTTCTTCAAGCACCAATGTTCCTTTCTCAGAGAGATCCCAGGCGCGAACACCGTTGGTCCATTCGTGGCTTTCCACCCACCCGTAGTGATTGAAGAAACTCAACCACATGGCCGCTTCCTGGCCACAACCATCCTGCCAGGTCGTCAGGGAGGAAGGCCCGGCCTCCAGGATTGGAAACCCGTCTTTCATGCGACGCATGACGCCCAAGGCGCGGCGTGGGCGAGGAATGGAGAGCGAACTCATGATGCATAACCGCTGTTTGTTAGTTAACTACAATAATACTCTTGATAAATTCGTAGTTAAGTAACAAAATACACAACTGTCATATATGTAAAAGCCCATGACTGCGGTCGTCAGACATAAAAAAAGCGGAGGAAATCCTCCGCTTTTTTTATGTCAGATCAGCAACTTACTGAACGGTCACTTTGGCAAACTTGCGCTTGCCCACTTGCAGCACGACGGTTTCGCCTTTTGCCAGCAAGAGATTCTTGTCGGACACCTTCTCGCCATTAAGTTTGACTGCGCCCGCCTGGATATCCCGGAATGCCTGGGAAGTCGAAGGGCAAAGCTGGGTTTCTTTCAGCACGGTACCGATCGCCATACCCTCGCCTTCGGCGTTCAGCGTGAACTCAGGGATGTCATCCGGAATCGCACCCTTCTGGAAGCGCGTTTCGAAGTCTGCCAGGGCCGCTTCCGCAGCCGCTTGCGAATGGAATCGCGCCACCAGTTCCTGTGCCAGCAGCACTTTGATATCACGCGGATTACGGCCGCCTTCGATATCGGTCTTGAACTGTTCGATCTCTGTCATCGGACGGAACGACAACAGTTCAAAGTAACGCCACATCAGCGTGTCAGATACGCTCATGACCTTGCCGAAAATCTCGTTGGCCGGCTCGTCGATGCCGATGTAGTTGCCCAGCGACTTGGACATCTTGTTAACGCCATCCAGGCCTTCCAGCAACGGCATCATCAACACTACTTGCGGCGCTTTGCCATGTTGCTGTTGCAGCATGCGGCCCATCAACAAGTTGAACTTCTGGTCGGTGCCCCCCAGTTCCATGTCGGCATCCATCGCCACCGAGTCATAACCTTGCAACAGCGGGTACATGAATTCGTGCACGGCAATGGGCTGATTGTTGGCAAAACGCTTGGAGAAATCATCCCGCTCCAGCATCCGCGCCACAGTGATCGAGGCTGCCAGCTTGAGCATGCCGGCCGCGCCCAGTTCGTTGTGCCAGGTCGAATTGAACATCACTTGTGTCTTTTCGCGATCCAGAATCTTGAAGACCTGACGCTCATAAGTCTCGGCATTCCGTTTGACGTCTTCTTCCGTCAACGGCGGTCGCGTCGTGTTCTTGCCTGTCGGGTCTCCAATACGGCCGGTGAAGTCTCCAATCAAGAACTGCGCCGTATGGCCAAGATCTTGCAACTGACGCATCTTGTTAATCAGCACGGTATGGCCCAGATGCAGATCAGGCGCTGTCGGATCAAAGCCGGCCTTGATCTTCAGTGGCACGCCAGTGGTGCGACTTTTTTCCAGCTTCTTGATCAGTTCATCTTCCGGCAGGATTTCATCCGCGCCGCGCTTGATAATCTGCAGCGCAGCCAGAGTGTCCGGATGCAAAGGCGCTTTGTCTTGTTCAGTCATGGTGTTCGATCTGCTGTCCGGAAAAACCGGTTGATTGGCACAGGCAGGCGGCTTTGCTACGCTGTGGCTGCGACGCCTGCCGGGAAATTCGGCAAAGGCGTGATTTTAGCGCAAAAATAAACCATTACGCATTTACAGATTCCCGCCGTTTTTCCCGGCTTTTGAAGCACACCGCTCATGACCCAGACTCCCGAGTACTACATTGGCTTGATGACCGGCACCAGCCTGGACGGTGTTGACGCCGCGCTGGTTGATTTTGCAGGCGAAAAACCACACTTGGCCGCAGCACTATCGCTCCCTCTGCCTGGCCCCTTGCGCGCGCAATTGATGCAGCTACAAAGCCAGTCGCCCGATGAATTGCATCTTGCGCAACTGGCCAGTAACGCGCTGGCAGATCTGTATGCAGAAGCCGTTGCGCGCTTGCTGGTGGAATCTGACCTGGCTGCCGGCAATATCCGCGCCATTGGCAACCACGGGCAAACCGTGCGCCACAGGCCAGAACTTGGTTACACAGTGCAACTGGGGAACAATGCGCGTCTTGCCGAACTGACCGGCATTGCCGTCATTGGCGACTTCCGTAGTCGTGACGTCGCAGCGGGTGGCCAGGGCGCACCGCTGGTCCCGGCCTTCCATCAGGCCATTTTTGGCCACACCGGCGAACCCTGCGTCGTGGCCAATATTGGCGGCATTGCCAATATCACTATTCTGGCCGCAGATGGCGAAGTCACGGGCTTTGATACCGGCCCCGGCAATGTGCTGATGGATCTCTGGATGCTCCAGCATAAAGGTGAGCACTACGACACCGGTGGTGCGTGGGCTGCGCAAGGCCATTTGCAGGCCGACTTGCTGCAAGCCATGCTCTCCGAACCTTACTTTGCCCTGTTGCCGCCCAAATCAACCGGGCGCGATTTGTTTCACGGCGAATGGCTGCAAAAGCACTTGGGGAACGCACGCCGCGAACCGGTTAACGTGCAGGCCACACTCAACACCCTGACGGCCAGAACCATCGCAGACGCCATCCGTCTGCATGCGCCGCAGGCCAGGGCGGTGTATTTGTGCGGCGGTGGCGCGCACAACGCCCATTTGCAGAGCCAGCTACAACAATGGCTCCCCGGCCAGCAAGTCATGACCACCGCGGCACTTGGCGTTGATCCGGATTGGGTCGAGGCGTATGCCTTTGCATGGCTCGCCTGGCGTTGTGAACACCGCATGCCAGGTAATTTGCCAGGCGTCACGGGCGCACATGGCACGCGGGTTCTGGGCGCCATCTGGCCAGCTTGATCCGGTGGCTCTATCGGTCATCAACGCTCAAACATCAACGGTAGTGGCGCAAGCCCTGCCGTTTTTCTTTCTGTCGCCTGCAAATACGTGTTGATGCCAATTGGGTTTTTGCCGAGCCGATATATAGTGAACTGAATCAAACAGAAAAAAGTGTGCCTGCAACGGGCACACCAAGGAGGCTCTGCGCATGATCTCCATTCAACGTCGCCCGCTGGTGACCCAGTTCCTGATACTTGGCACCCTGGTGTGCCTGGTGGTTTTCGGCAGCCTGGTGATCTTTACCAGCATCAGCGTACAGCAAACAGCGCGCTCCATTGCCGAGAGCAACCTCAACACGCAACTGGTTCTGGTGAAAGACATGTTCCAGTTGGCTTATCGCGATGCGCAGAATCGGAGCAAAGGCCTGCTGGATCAGTTTGAACGGCAGTTAGGCACCGACATGGTGGTCACCGGCGACAAAACCGAGGCTGGGCTGCCTGTCGTCAAATCCGGTGACAAAGTGCTGGATGCCGACATCGCCCTCTTGACCCAGTTCAAGGAACACACGGGCGCTGAACCCGCCATCGTTGCCAAAAACGACGCTGGCGCATTTGTGCGCGTCAATACGCTGCTCAAGGACCCATCCGGTAAGTCCATGCTCGGCTCCGTGATCAAGAGTGATGATCCAATCGCCAAAACGATCAGCGCCGGCGACAACTTTGTCGGCATGGTCATTCGCAATGGCCATTACTACATGACCAACGCCAGCCCGATCAAAAACAGCGCAGGCCAGATTGCCGGCTGGGTACAAACGCGTACTGACCTGACGCCGGAAATCGCCACGCTCAAACAAATGCTCAGCAGTCTGAAAATTGGTGAGACCGGTTACGTTTACGCCGTCGTCCCGACCGGGGATGACGGCATTGCCCGCTTTGTCATTCACCCCAAATACGAAGGCAAGCTGGTCACGGAAACCAACGGCGGTCAGCACAACGACATGTACCAGAAAATGATCGCCGATAAGGAAGGTCTGGTGCATTACACCCTCGCCAATCCGGCGCACGGTGGATCGGTAGAAGACAAGATGGCCGCCTTTGCGTTGATTCCGGACTGGAACTGGATTGTCGCCAGCGGCAGCTATACCGAAGAATTTACCGGCCACAGTACCCAATTGCGCAATCGGCTGATCATCATGTGCCTGGCGTTGGCACTGATTACACTGGGGCTGCTGTACATCGGGCTGAAACGCCAACTGGGGCCCCTGGCGCTGGTGGTGCAGGCCATTGAGCGCTTTGGCCAGGGGGACCTGACTGCACGCATTGCCATTGCTCATGCTGGCAAGAGTGAGAACGAGATGGACCGGATCAGTGCAGAGTTCAACCAGGCCGCACAATCGCTGCAAGGGTTGATGCACGATGTAAGCCATACAGCCAGCGAGGTTGATCAGGCCACCGGGGAGTTTGATAACGCCATTACCCGTATCGCCACAGACAGCCGGCAGCAGAGTGAATCGGCCTCCAGCATGGCGGCGACAGTGGAAGAAATCACCGTCAGCATCACGCATATTGCTGATCATGCCAACGATGCCGCCAGCACCGCGCGCGATGCGCAAGGCTCCTCGCACGCTGGCACCACCGTTGTCGGACGCATGGAAGAACAAATGCACACACTCTCTGATGCCTCCCGCGTGGCCGCTGAACGCATCGCCGGGCTGGGCGAGCGCTCTACCGAGATTTCGGGCATCGTGCGGGTGATCCGGGAGATTGCGGACCAAACCAACCTGCTGGCCCTGAACGCCGCGATTGAAGCCGCCCGCGCCGGCGAACAAGGCCGTGGTTTTGCGGTAGTCGCCGATGAAGTGCGCAAACTGGCCGAGCGCACGGGTAACGCCACGCAAGAAATCAGCTCACTGATCAACGCCATGGTCAGCGATACCCATGCCGTCGCCAATGAAATCGTCGCGGTATCGGAGCAAATGAAGAGCGGCGTTGAACTGGCTGGTGAAACCGGGAATGCGCTGACCACCATCTCGGAACACACCGAGCGGACCGCAGGTATTGTCAACGACATTGCCCACGCCACGCGGGAGCAGTCTTCCGCCAGCGCAGCGCTGGCACAGAATGTCGAATCTGTCGCACAAACAGCGCAAAGCAATGCCTCGCTGGTCGAAACCAACCGGGCTGCAGCCCGTCAGTTGCGTCAACAAGCCCAGACGCTGCGCAGCAAGCTGGCGCAGTTTCAGATGTAAAGCCGCGCAAGTTTACCGTCGGACTTTTTTACCACGACCCAACGGGCGGCTTCTCTCAGAATGCAGGCATTCCGGTAGACTACGGCCGGACCAGCCTGGAGAGCGCCATGTCGCAACAACAACACAGCCAGTTTGCCCTGTTCGGAAGCCGCCGTTTTTTGCCGCTGTTTATTACGCAGTTTTTCGGGGCATTCAACGACAACCTGTTCAAGAATGCCATGTTGGTCATGGTGGTGTTTCATGGGCTATCGCTGTCTGGACTCGATGCCAAGACACTGGTCAGCGCCGCCGCTGGTGTGTTTATCCTGCCGTTTTTCCTGTTTTCAGCCATTTCCGGGCAACTGGCTGAAAAATTTGACAAGGCCATGCTGGCGCAGCGCGTCAAGCAACTCGAAATTCTCATCATGCTGGCGGCTGGCTACGGTTTCTGGGCCCACAATGCCGGTATATTGATGGCCTGTCTCTTCATGATGGGCGTGCACTCCACCCTGTTCGGCCCGCTCAAGTACTCTGTCTTGCCGCAATATCTGCAGCCCCATGAACTCATGGGCGGCAATGGCCTGATCGAAGGGGGTACGTTTGTTGCGATCTTGTTGGGTCAGATTGCCGGTACGCTGATCGTGCAACATCAGCCACATGGCGAAACACTCATCATCTACGCCTGCCTCGGCGTGGCAATTCTGGGCTGGTTGTCCAGTCGCAGAATGCCTGCCGCCCCGGCCCCGGCGCCTGATCTGAAGATCTCCTGGAATGTGCTGGGCCAGACGTTCAAGATCATTGGCCAGGCGCGTGGCAACAAGACCGTGTTCAATAGCTTGCTCGGCCTCTCCTGGTTCTGGTTTCTGGGCTCGATCTATTTGATCTATCTGCCGGTGATGGCCAGCGAAATCCTGCATGGTGATCCGACGGTCTACACCTTGCTGATTACGCTGTTCTCTGTGGGCATCGGCGTAGGCTCTGTGCTGTGCGAAAAACTCTCCGGACACCGCGTTGAACTAGGCCTGGTGCCGTTTGGCTCCATCGGCCTGTCGCTGTTTGGCATTGATCTTTACTTTGCCTTGCAAAACATGCCGGTCGGTCCATTTGATGTGAGCACGTTTATCAGCAATCACAGCCATTGGCGCGTGATGCTTGATCTGGCGCTGTTAGGTGTATTTGGCGGCTTTTACACAGTGCCCCTGTATGCGCTGATCCAGACCCGTGCCGACAAGACATTTGTGTCTCGTGCCATTGCAGCCAACAACATCCTGAACTCGCTGTTCATGGTGGTCGCCTCCGTCATGGGTATTTTGCTGATCAAGTTCGGGATGTCCGTGCCTGGATTGCTGCTGACAGTGGCACTCTTGAACGTAGTGGTCGCGCTGTACATCTACTCTCTGATTCCCGAATTCCTGATGCGCTTCCTAGTGTGGATCATGACCCACCTCTTGTACCGCGTGCGCTCGCAAGGTGTGCAGAACATTCCGGACGAAGGCCCGGTGGTGCTGGTGTGTAATCACGTCAGTTTTATGGATGCGCTGATCCTGGCCGGCGCCGTACGCCGCCCGGTGCGCTTCATCATGGACCATCGCATTTTCAAGATTCCACTGCTGAATTTCATCTTCAAAACCGCTGGCGCAATTCCCATCGCCCCGGCCAAAGAAGACCCGACCCTGAAAACCAAAGCCTTCGATCGTGCTGCGCAGTATCTGGCTGAAGGCGAAGTGCTGTGCATTTTCCCCGAGGGCGGCATCACCCGTGATGGCGAAATCCAGACTTTCCGGCCGGGCATTGACGAGATCATTCGCCGTACGCCGGTTCCGGTGATCCCTATGGCGCTACAAGGCTTGTGGGGCAGTTTTTTCAGCCGCAAAGATGGCGCCGCCATGATGAAAATGCCGCGCCGCGCGTTCTCGAAAATCGGCTTCATCGTTGGCACCCCGATAGCGCCGGAAGAAGTCACCCGCAAGCGCCTGGAGGACGAAGTTCGCAAGCTGCGTGGGGAGTGGCAGTAACACTCGCTACCCTTGCAGATAAAAAAACGGGCCGACAGGCCCGTTTTTTTATCTCAAACTGACTCAACTCACAGCCAGCCACACTTCTCCATCCCGTACTTCCACGGTATGACACGGCACCTGGCCCTGCTCCGGTGCCATGGCGCCACCTGTTGCCAGATCAACCTTGAAGTTATGCAGCGGACAGGCCACCGCGCCACCGAATACGAGGCCATGAGATAACGCGCCGCCTTTGTGCGGGCAGTGATCATCCAGTGCATACACTTTGTCGTCTGCAGTCCGGAACAAGGCAATGGCTTGCGACTGGCGATCTGTATTGACCACGCGCGCGCCTTGCGACGGGATCTCATGCAAGGCGCAGATTTTCTGGAATTGTTTCATTGGTTTCTCCTTGCTCAAGCTGGCAATGCGGCAAATTGATCAGCATCAACACCATCACGTGCGCGCCATGGATCGGGCTCCAGCGCCAGGGATTGCTGCAAGCGGGCCCACAATGCCTTGCGGCCGGTGTCGTCTTCCAGCACCCGTTCCTTGATGTAATCCAGACCAACGCGTTGCATGAAGTGCACGGTGCGTTCAAGGTAATGTGCTTCTTCACGGTACAACTGCAAGAAGGCACCGCTGTACTCCATGACTTCAGTCGCGGTTTTCACTTTGATCAGGAACTCGGCCACTTCGGTTTTGATGCCGCCATTGCCGCCGATATAGAGTTCCCAGCCGCTATCCACAGCAATGATCCCGACATCCTTGATCCCGGCTTCGGCACAGTTGCGCGGACAACCCGAAACGGCCAGCTTGACCTTGTGCGGCGCCCACATGCGGTCCAGCGCTTTTTCTAGCTCAATCCCCATGCCGGTGGAGTCTTGTGTGCCAAAGCGGCAGAACTGTTTGCCAACGCAGGTTTTCACCGTTCGCAGCCCCTTGGAGTAGCCCATACCACTTGGCATTTCCAGGTCTTTCCAGATTGCGGGCAAATCACTCCCCTTCACGCCCAGCAAGTCCAGCCGCTGGCCGCCAGTCACCTTGACCATGCGTACTTCGTACTTCTCTGCCACATCAGCAATGCGACGCAGTTCCGCCGGGCTGGTCACACCACCCCACATGCGCGGGATCACGCTGAAGGTAGAGTCTTTCTGGATATTGGCGTGCATGCGCTCGTTGACGAGACGCGATTGCGGGTCGTCTTTGGCTTCGCCAGGCCAAGTGGAAATCAGGTAGTAGTTGAGCGCCGGGCGACACGTCGGGCAACCGTCTGCGGTGCGCCATTGCAACTTTCGCATCACCTGATCCATTGAGGTCAAGTGCTGGTTGCGGATGGCTTCGCGCACTTCGGCATGGGTATGCGTCGTGCAATCACACAGCGGTTTTTGTTTGGGTGCAGCCTGGAAAGAACTGCCCACGGTGCTCATCAGAATCTGTTCGACCAGCCCAGTACAAGAACCACACGACGCGCCAGCGCGAGTGTGCTTTTTGACCTCATCCACCGTAAACAGGCCATGTTCGGTAATTGCCTTGACGATGGTACCTTTGCTCACGCCATTGCAGCCGCAGACTTCCGCGTCCATCGGCAGCGCCCCGGCGCGGTTGGCCCCTGCGGTACCGGCGTCGCCGACTTCACGCGGGCCGGACAGCAAGTCGCGGCGCATATCGGCCACGTTGCGGCCTTCACGCAGCAATTGGTAGTACCAGGCACCCTCGCCCGTATCACCGTACAGGCAGGCACCGACCAGCACGTCATCCTTGAGGACCAGTTTTTTGTAGACTCCGCCCTTGGGGTCAGACACGACAATCTGGTCGTAATCTGCGCCGCCCATAAAGTCACCCGCTGAAAAAAGGTCGATGCCGGTCACTTTGAGCTTGGTGGACGTAGTGGTGCCGGCGTACCGCTGCTTGCCACAGCCGGCCAATTGGTTGGCCAGTACCTTACCCATCTCGAACAACGGGGCCACAAGGCCATAACTGATGCCACGATGGCTCACGCACTCGCCCACAGCGTAGATAAACGGGTCACTGGTTTTGAGGGTGTCATCCACCACAATGCCCTGCTGTACTTTCAGCCCGGCCGCGCGGGCCAATCCGTCATTGGGGACTATGCCGGCAGCCATGATCACCAGATCAGCCGGCAATACCGTACCGTCACCCAGTTCGACACCCGTCACGCGCTGGTCGCCCACGAGCCGGCTGGCAGTCTGGCCCAGATACAACGCAAGGCCGTGATCGCACATGGCCTGTTCCAGCATGTGTCCGGCTTGTTCATCCAGCTGGCGATTCAACAGCCACTCCCCGAGATGAACCACGCTGACCGTCATGCCGCGCTGCTTGAGCCCATGCGCCGCTTCCAGCCCCAGCAAGCCGCCACCAATCACGACCGCATGCTGATATCTGGCAGAGGCCTCAATCATTGCGGTCGTGTCTTTGATGTCCCTGAAGCCCAATACACCATCCAGTTGCGCGCCCGGGATTGGCAGCATGAAAGGACGCGAGCCAGTCGCGATGATCAGCTTGTCATAGGCGACGGCCTCGCCGGTGGCGAGACTGACAGTACGCTGGACCCGGTCGATGCCGGTCGCCGCGATGCCCTTGATCAAGCGGATACCATTGGCGTCGTACCAGTCTTCACTATTCAGGATGATGTCTGACAGTGTTTGTTCGCCAGCCAGTACGGGGGAAAGCTGAATGCGGTTGTAGTTGCCACAGGGTTCATCGCCAATGATGGTGATGTCATAGCGTTGCGGGTCGTGGCGCAGGATTTCTTCCAGCGTACGCACACCAGCCATGCCATTGCCAATCAGTACCAATCGTTGCTTGCGCATGGGTTGCTCCAGGCCGGCGCGCGCCGGCGGTTTCTATTTGATCAGGCACTATGTTGGGCAATCTGCTGCGCGCGGACGAGGTAAATAGGCTGGCTTAATGGTTTGATCTAAATCAATGCGTTATCAGGAAAATATGCATTTTGTATAAATGCGAAAAACTACCAGGTGTGCGTGCGGAAAATTAATGCTGATGGACTATTGCACCTGCCGTGCTTTCTACTTCAATACATTGAATTGATGCAGGTATCCGCAAAATTCACATGCCTTACCGGCGGCGATTCAGACCAACGAGACCAATAAAAAGCCGGCATTCAAGCCGGCTTTGTGCAGACACCTTCACTCCCTCATTAACAAGGGCATTTACCGCCACCAGGACGATCTGCACTGGGATAACGGGCTTCCAGGCAATACCGGTAAAAGTCCTCGCGGCTCATCGGTTGCGCGTCTGGATGTTTTTCACGCATGTGCTGCAAGTAGTACTCATAGTCATGCACCCCCACCATCAAGCGGCAGGTTTGCACCACCTTTTTGGCAGCATCTTTCAGCCCGGCCAGCCAGTCTGAACCCAGGCTGTAACGTTCAAACATGCTCTGGCTCATGGGCATGCCGGCTTGATGATGCACGGCGTGTTCGTCCACATAACGCGCGTAGGCATCATCCGGGTGTTGCGGCGGGCTGGCATGGCGCCCGGTAAAGCTGGATAGATCAAGCATGGCTGGCGGCCTCCCCGCGCCATTGGGCATCTGCTTCGCGCGCGGTCGGTTGCCGCGATGCCAGTGCCTTGCGAATGTTGAGGAATGCAGAGATCAGCATGACCACCGCAACCAGCATGAAGAACCCGCACAACGCAGCATTGATCTGGTTGTTGAAGGCAATCCGTTGCATGTCTTCGACGGTTTTGGCCGGCGCAATCAAAGTGCCCTGCGCGGCCGCAGCGTTGAATTTGTTGGCCACCGCAAGGAAACCGATCTTGGGATTGGCGCTGAAGATTTTTTCCCAGCCCGCCGCCATCGATGTAATGAACAACCAGGCCGTTGGCAGAATGGTGACCCAGGCGTAGCGCTCTTTTTTCATTTTAAAGAGCACGACCGTACCCAGAATCAGTGCCATGGACGCCAGCATCTGGTTGCCGATGCCGAACAACGGCCACAAGGTGTTGATGCCGCCCAACGGATCGACCACGCCTTGGTACACAAAGTAACCCCACCCGGCCACAGCCACCGTGGTCCCGATCAGGTTGCCAATCCACGACCGGCTCTTGCCAAGGCCCGGGATCGCCACGCCAGCGAGATCCTGCACCATAAAGCGGCAAGCACGCGTACCGGCATCAACCGCGGTCAGAATGAATAGCGCTTCAAACAGGATGGCAAAGTGGTACCAGAACGCCATAAGCGCACGGCTGTTGAAGATCTCTGAAATGATGTGCGCCATCCCGACGGCAAACGTGGGTGCGCCTCCCGCGCGGGACAGAATGGACTTCTCACCTACTTCCTGCGCAATGGTAGACAAGGTGTCGGGCGTAATCGTGAAACCCCAGCTGTTGATCACAGTAGAGGCCTCAACTACCGTCTTGCCGATCAGCGCCGCTGGCGAATTCATTGCAAAGTACACGCCCGGATCAATCACGCTGGCGCAGATCAGCGCCATGATGGCGACGAAAGATTCCATCAGCATGGCGCCATAGCCAATCATGCGCATATGGCTTTCGCGCTCAACCAGCTTGGGCGTCGTGCCAGACGCCACCAGCGCATGAAAGCCAGAGATCGACCCACATGCAATGGTGATAAACAGGAACGGGAACAAGCTGCCGGCAAAGACGGGGCCCGAACCATCGATAAACCTGGAGACTGCCGGCATTTTCAACTCTGGCGCAGCAAACACGATACCGATGGCCAGGCCGACAATCACGCCGATTTTGAGGAAGGTCGACAGGTAGTCACGCGGGGCCAGCAACAACCACACAGGCAGGACCGAGGCAATAAAACCATAGATGACCAGTGCCCAGGTCATTTGTGGGCCGGTCAGCGTGAAGATCGGGCCCCAGGTTGGGTCTTTGGCAATGTCGCCACCGTACACAATCGCCAGCATCATCAGTACAAAGCCAATCACCGAGATTTCTGCAATGCGGCCCGGCCGGATGTAACGCATGTAAATGCCCATAAACAGCGCGATGGGAATCGTCGCCGCAATGGTAAAGGCGCCCCACGGGCTGTCCGCCAGGGCTTTGACCACCACGAGGGCCAGCGCCGACAAAATGATGATCATCACGCCCAGCGCGCCCAACATAACCACCACACCCGCAAACGGGCCGAGCTCTTGCTTGGCCATTTCGCCCAGAGAGCGACCATCCCGGCGGGTAGAAATAAACAGAACCAGAAAATCCTGCACCGCACCGGCCAGCATCACGCCGACCAGAATCCAGAGGGTGCCAGGCAGATAGCCCATCTGCGCAGCCAGGATGGGCCCCACCAGCGGCCCGGCGCCGGCAATGGCAGCAAAATGGTGACCAAACAGCACCCACTTGTTTGTGGGGACGTAGTCCAGACCATCGTTACGACGCTCGGCTGGCGTCATACGGCGGTCATCAAGTTCAAACACCTTGTTCGCAATGAACCGACTGTAGAACCGATAGGCAATGGCATAGCACGCGACCGCTGCCGTCACCATCCATACAGCGTTGACATGCTCTCCGCGGCTTAAAGCCAGCATGCCAAAACCGATGGCACCCAGGATTGCCACCACAATCCAGATTAACCATTCCTTGCTACGACTCATGAAAGTCCCCTTTTTATATTCTGCCGGCGAATGCAGTCGGCGCAGAGCGTATGACGCCTTCATTGCTTATGGCGTAATGTAGTTTATCAATAGCCACTACATTCTTCATCCTCTACAACCCTGATAGATGGATGAATGAAGGCTGCCCTTATTCGTGATCGGCTTTCAATTTCGTCAGCGGCTGCAATAATGATGAAATAACAATCGGCAGTCTGTTGCCGGACACATCTTCAGACCAAGGAATTCATGTCCCGCCTGTATTCCCGCGCTTCGCGGCTGACCGTGTCTTTGGCACGCTGGGCGCCCGGCTTGCCGGAATTGCTTCACTATTCCCGTGCCAATGTGCGGGCTGATTTGATTGCCGGTGTGTCGGTGGCGACGGTGGCCTTGCCTGTTTGCATTGCCTACGCGCAATTGGCCGGCTTCAGCCCGGTGGTGGGCCTGTATAGCGCTATTCTGCCCATGATTGCGTACGCGTTATTTGGTTCATCCCGCCAATTGATTGTTGGGCCAGATGCGGCCACTTGCGCGATGATCGCCGCGACACTGGTCCCCCTGGCGCAGGGTGATCCCGAGCGCTATCACGCACTGGCGATTTCGCTCACGCTCTTTACCGGGCTGTTTTGTTTGCTGGCCGGCAAACTGCGGCTGGGGTTTCTGGCCGATTTGCTCTCAAGGCCAATTCTGACCGGGCTGTTAAACGGGGTGGCGATCACCATCATCGTGGGTCAACTGGGCAAACTCACTGGCGTGACGTTGATCGGGCGCGATGTGGTCGGACAGGCCATTTCTTTTGTCCGGCAATTACCAGATGCCCACATTCCAACTGTCGTTGTTTCAGCTGGACTGATTGTGCTGTACGCCGTTTTGCGCAAAATCTGGCGGAACGGACCGGTGGCTCTGGTGGTGGCGGTGGCAGCCGTGCTGGCCAGCGTATTGTTCGGATTAGAGGCACGCGCAGTCGTCACCATCGGCGATATCCCCTCCTCGGTGCCCCGTCTGCACTGGCCGGCGCTGCCGCATGAAGACTGGGGGGACATTATTCCTTCCGCCGCGCTGCTGGCGTTTATCAGTTTCTCTAGCGGCATGCTGACTGCGCGAAGCTTTGCGGCCAAGAACGGTTATCAGGTCGATGGCAATCAAGAGTTCATCGCCTTTGGCGTAGTGGATATTGTCTCCGCGATGTCGCAAGGATTTGCGGTCACCGGGGCGGACTCCCGCACTGCGGTAAATGATGCCGCTGGCGGCCGCACACGCATGGCGCAGGTGTTTGCGTCACTCGCCATCTTGCTGGCTCTACTGTTGTTTGCGACACCCATGGCCGCACTGCCCACTGCGGCATTGGCGGTGATCCTTATTTTCAGTTCCTGGGGGCTGACGGACTGGCGTGCCTACATCAATCTGTGGCACATGAGCCGGGCCGAGTTTGCCATCGCGCTAGGCACTTTTCTGGCCGTGCTTGTGGTGGGCGTCATGCCGGGCATTCTGTTTGCCATTGCCATTGCCTTGCTGCGTTTCCTTGGCCAGGTTGCACGGCCGAGCAATTACGTACTGGGGCTGGCTGACGACGGTGACTTTCACGGCGCCATGTTCTACCCCACTGCGCAACCCGTGCCTGGTTTGATTGTCTACCGCTTTGAAGCGCCCCTGATTTTCTTCAACGCGGGTTATTTCCGGCAGCGAATTGAACAATTGATTGATGAGGCCACCAGCACGGTGCACTGGGTGTTGATCGACAGTCACGTGATCAGCATGGTCGATTTAACCGGCGCGCTGACCATCATGGAGCTGGACAACACGCTGCATGCAAAGGGCATCAATCTGGCCTTTTGCGGGCACCGCTACCTGATTGAGCAGTGGCTTGATGCACATCATGTAGAACTCCACGGGCCGCGTGAATACAAACTCTTCAATACCCGTCGCACCGCACTGGCGGCCTGGCGTCAGCTTCATCCCGACGTCGAGATGCCCGTCACTTCCCCGCCTGCCCCCAACGCGGGCACCTGAACCGAGAGGCCGATATGTCCAGCAGCAAGAAAAAAACGCCTGACGTGACGACGTCAGAAAAAATGGGCAACAAGGAATATGAACGCGCCCTGCATGATTTGCAGATTGAACTGGTTCACCTGCAGGAATGGGTCAAACAAAAAGGGCTCAAAGTCTGCATTTTGTTTGAAGGACGCGATGGCGCCGGTAAAGGCGGTGTGATCAAGGCACTCACAGAACGAGTGAGCCCGCGCGTATTCCGGGTGATCGCCTTACCAGCGCCCACCGAGCGGGAAAAAAGCCAGATCTATATGCAGCGGTATATTCCACACCTGCCTGCAGCGGGCGAAATCGTGATCTTTGATCGCAGCTGGTACAACCGTGCTGGCGTTGAACGCGTGATGGGGTTTTGTACACCGGAACAGACCGAGGCCTTCTTGCATGGCGCACCCATTATCGAAAAAGCCATGGTGCACGACGACATCATCTTGCTGAAATACTGGCTGGAGGTGAGCATGGACGAACAAACGCGCCGCCTGAAAGACCGTATTGATGATGGTCGCAAAACCTGGAAACTCTCACCCATGGATGTCGCGTCGTACAGCCGCTGGTACGACTATTCCAGGGCGCGGGACGAGATGTTCGAGAAATCCAGCAGCGAATGGGCGCCGTGGTATGTGATCCACTCTGACGACAAGAAGCGCACACGCCTCAATATCATCAACCATATTCTGTCGAAGATTCCGTACAAGAAAATACCGGCGCAGAAGATTGTGCTACCCAAACGCCAGAAACCAGATGGCTACAAAGAAGCGGAAATCACTTGCCCGCAAGTTGACCTGCGCTACTGAAACCCGCGAGTGGGGCGATCAGGCGGTCAGCTTGAGCCCCACCATCCCCGCCAGCAGCAAGATCACCGAGATGGCTCGCAACAACGAAAGTGGCTCGCCCCAGAGCAAGACACCACACAGCACTGACCCCAAAACCCCGATCCCGGTCCACAACGCGTAGGCCGTGCCCAGTGGCAGGGTACGAATGGCATAGGCCAGCAAACCCATACTCCCCAGCAGCAAAACGACAAAGGCCAGCGAAGGCCCAAGCCGGCTGAACCCGGCGGAAGATTTGAGTGCGATGGCCCAACCGACCTCAAGCAGGCCGGCAACAATAAGGGCAATCCAGGAAATAACAGCAGAAGACATGAAAACGGCCTCAAAGAATGAGGCCGTCCTCAGTGATGTTGCGCTACGGGGTCGTCCCCGCAGGGGCTGCGGGCGATGCGTTGGAGATCGCCGCTCTATGCCAGCCAGATAAAAAGTAAGTGTGCCGGGGCTGGATGTTTACGTCAGCGCAAATATTGCCGCCGCAAGCCTGCAGTCCCCCAAAGACATCAGTCCGCGAAACCGCGCTCCAGATCGGCGATCAGATCGCCAATATGTTCCAGGCCCACCGAAATACGGATCAGGCCATCGCCAATGCCAGCACGCGCGCGCGCTTCTGGCGTCAGGCGCCCATGCGAGGTCGTGGCCGGATGACTAATGGTGGTACGCACATCACCCAGATTGGCGGTGCGCGACATCAGTTCCACACGGTCAATCACGCGCCAGGCCACATCTTTGCCACCCTTCACATCAAATGACACCACGCCGCCATGGCCCGTTTGCTGGCGCTCGGCCAGTTCATGCTGCGGGTGCGACTTCAGCCCAGAGTAATAGACTTTGGCTACTTTCGGGTGCGCTTCGAGCCAGGTTGCCAGCTTCATGGCATTTTCAGAATGAGCCTTCATGCGGATACCGAGTGTTTCAAGGCCCTTCAACAGCACCCAGGCGTTAAATGGGGATAGCGTCGGCCCCGCTGTACGCAGGAAAAGATACACCGGCTCAATCAGGGCATTACTGCCCACGACCGCACCACCCAGCACGCGCCCCTGACCATCGATGTACTTGGTGGCCGAGTGCACGACAATATCCGCCCCAAACTTCAAGGGTTGTTGCAACGCAGGTGAGCAAAAACAATTGTCAACGGCCAGGATCGCGCCGGCAGCGTGTGCAACATCGGCCACTGCACGAATATCCGCCACATCGACCAGCGGGTTGGATGGCGTTTCCAGGAAGAACAGCTTGGTGTTCGATTTAACGGCCGCTTTCCACTCAGCAATATCAACCGGTGAGGCGTACGTGACTTCAACACCAAACTTGCTCATATAGTTGTTGAAGAACTGCATGGTCGAGCCAAACAGCACGCTGGAGGCCACAATGTGATCGCCGGCCTTCAGGTGAGCCAGGCACAGCGACATGATTGCGCTCATGCCAGACGCCGTAGCCACTGCGCTCTCGCCGCCTTCCATGGCTGCAAGGCGCTCTTCAAACGCGCTGACGGTCGGGTTGGTAAAGCGGGAATAGATAAAGCCCGGCACCTGGCCAGTGAACTTGAGTTGGGCTTCTTCGGCACTGCCCACCACAAAGCTGGAGGTCAGGAACATGGCATCTGAATGCTCGCCAAAATGCGTGCGTTCAGTACCGGCGCGCACTGCCAGCGTATCCGGGTGCAATTTGCTGTAATCAAGATCTGCCATGAAATGCCCTCACCTATCTTTTGTGTATGCGTATCTGTTTGATTGTGCCTTGAACCTGAGATGTCGCACAGACACAAAAGGGGCGCTAAAAGCCCCCCTTTTGTTATCTTGCCGGCCCGGTTCAGACCAGGTTTTGCTCTGCCACACCAATATTCATGTCGAGCAAACCGCCATCACTGGTTTTGGTCGACAACGGCGACAAGCGCTTGGCTTCAAGCTGATCAAGGTAGTCATCGGTGATGTCACCGGTGATGTATTTGCCGTCAAAACAAGAGGTTTCAAACTCCTGGATACGGCCACCACTGGCTTCGCGACAGGCAGAGATCAGATCAGTCAGGTCCTGGTAGATCACCGCATCGGCGCCAACTTCTTCAGCAATCTGTGCATCGGTGCGGTCAGTGGCGATCAGTTCGGCCCGGGTCGGCATATCAATGCCGTAAACGTGCGGGAACTTCACGGGCGGCGCAGCCGATGCCAGATACACCTTGCGCGCACCCGCTTCACGGGCCATTTGCACAATTTCTTTAGATGTCGTACCCCGTACGATGGAGTCATCCACCAGCAACACGCTGCGACCGGCGAACTCCACGCCGATCGGGTTGAGTTTCTGGCGTACCGATTTTCTGCGTGATGCCTGACCAGGCATGATGAAGGTTCGGCCGATATAACGGTTCTTGATGAAGCCTTCGCGATACGGCAGATTCAGCTTGATGGCCAGCTGCAACGCTGAGGCACGGCTGGTATCCGGAATCGGGATGACCACGTCGATATCCAGATCAGGAATGGTCGAGCGTATACGTTCGGCCAGATAGTCACCCATCTTCAGGCGCGCTTCATATACCGAAATACCATCAATCACGCTATCTGGACGGGCGAAATAAACGTGCTCGAAAATACACGGCACCAGATTCGGGTTCGGGTGGCACTGACGGTTGTGCAGTTCGCCAGCAAAGCTGATGTAAACGGCCTCGCCCGGATCAATGTCGCGCATACGCTTGAAACCCAGGGTATCGAGCGCTACCGACTCCGAAGCAACCAGGTATTCGGTGCCTTCTTCGGTTTCGTGCGCGCCAATGGTCAGCGGGCGGATACCATGCGGATCACGGAATGCCACCAGACCGTAGCCGGCGATGATCGCCACAACGGCATAAGCGCCCTTCACACGTTTGTGAACAGCGGCAACGGCTTCAAAAATGATATCAGCGTTCAGTTTGAAACCCTGGGCACGGTTTTGCAGTTCATGTGCAAACACGTTCAGCAGCGCTTCAGAATCAGAATTGGTGTTGATGTGCCGCAGGTCAGTGCGATACATCTCATCCTTGAGCTGGGCGTCGTTGGTCAGGTTGCCGTTGTGGGCCAGCACGATACCAAACGGGCTGTTCACGTAGAAAGGCTGGGATTCAGCGAGGCTGGATGCAGAGCCCGCCGTCGGGTAGCGCACGTGGCCAATGCCAGTATTGCCCCAGAGCGAGCGCATATTGCGGGTACGGAAGACATCGCGTACCAGGCCTTGGCCCTTGTGCATATGCATCCGCTGGTCTTCAGCGGTGACAATGCCCGCTGCGTCCTGACCGCGGTGCTGCAGAACCAGCAAGCCATCGTACAAGAGCTGGTTGACTGGAGTTTTGGCGACTATGCCCAGAATGCCACACATGCTGAATGCCTCTCGAAACGTGCAAAACCACTACCAGGTTTAACCGACCTGTCCTTTTAACCGGACTTCAGTCGTAATGAATATGCCGGGCGAGATCCTGGGGTAGCCAGGGCAACGCCATCACAGCAGCTTGCTCAAATAACGGGCTGAACATTGCATTGCGCCAGAGCGGGCTTCTGGGCACGTCAGTCAGACCGGCAATCAGCACGATCATCAACGTGAACAAAAAACCACGTGCCAGGCCAAATACTGCACCCAGCAAACGATCCAGTGGCCGCAAGCCACTCACTTTGAGGAACTGGGCCAGCGTCAGACGCAGCAATGAACAAATAATCCAGGATGCAAAAAACAGCAAAACCACCGCCGCCAGGTAACGCAATTCCGGAGAAGGAACTGCCTGTGGCATATAAGGTGTGGTCAAGGTCGAATAATGAAAGGCCACCCAGGCCGAGATAGCCCAACCGGCCAGTGCCATGATCTCTTGCACCAGCCCGCGCATGACGGAAAGCAGAATGGATAAGCCCAGAATGCCGAGAACGATGTAATCGAACCCGGTCACGGTCTGCTCCCGCTCGTCATGACTTCGGCGCGCATGGGTTTCATGGTTCTCATGTCGGGGTTATTTGCTCACCACCTGACCCTGATAGCCCATGGCACTGAGCTTTTTGGCCACGCTGTAGGCTTCTGAGGAAACGACTGGCCCCACTCGTACGCGGGTCAGAGTACCTGTGGAGGTCGTCACTTTTTCAGCATAAGCCGGCAAACCGGCCGCTTTGAGTTTGCCTACCACTTCATGTGCTTTGTCGGCGTTGCCAAAAGCACCCAATTGCACGTAGTGGCGCGGCGCATTGTCAGCCGCTTTGTCCCCTGCGGGCGCTGCAGCTGCAGCGCTGTCCGCCGTGCCGTTCAGGATAGCTTCGGGATCGGGCGTAGCCTTGGGTTTGGGCGTGGGCTTAACGTCAGCTGCTTTGGGCTTGGCAGTCGCCAGCTTTTCGGGCGCAGGCGTCGGCGTGACATGCGGTTTGGGCGTGGGGGCTGGTGCATCAGCACCTTGCACACGCTGCAGCTTGCCGGGCAATGACTGCGGGGCATGCGTAGTTTCATCGGCGGACCTGGGTGCAACCGCAGGCGCTGGCGTGGCGTTGGCAGCCACGACAGGGGCCGGCGTTGCAGTTACTGCCGCAGGCGTCAGTCCATCGGGCTGAGAGGCCATTGTCACACTGCCATCTGGCGTCACCGTGGAGGTCAGCGCCACGGCAGAGGCATTGCCCGCACTGGGTGCGCTGGCAATGATCTCTACTGGATGCTGCGCCGCCAGATTCGCCGGTGGCTGTGAATCAAGCACTGTCCACAAGACAGTGAGCGAAAACAGAACCAGGGCTACTGCGCCGACAAGTCGACGACGGGCGCGTTTGCGCAGATGCTGGAGTTCGTCCGGGATGTTATCTCGAGCCATTGCCATGCTGGGCAGCCATCACTTCCGCGACAGTGTAGAAGGAACCAAAGACCAGGATTCTATCAGTTTCAGCAGCCTGCTCACAGGCCGCTTTCCATGCTTGCTCGACACTGCCATATGCGCTAGTGAGTGCCTGCGGTGCAGTCTGTAAAACGGCGGTTTGCAGTTGTTCCACGGGGGCTGCGCGCGGCAATTGCGGCGCAGCCAGATACCAGTGATCAATACGATCGGCCAGTGCGCTGACCACACCCCCAATATCCTTGTCACCCATGGCCCCGAATACAGCGTGGGTTTTGGCGGCATAGCCCATTTGATCGAGTGCCAGACGCAAGGCACGTGCAGCGTGCGGATTATGCGCAACGTCCAGCACGGTTTGCGGCCGGCCTGGCAAGACCTGGCAACGTGCGGGCCATTCCACTTCAAGCAAACCGCGCTTGATATCGCCAATGCCAACCGGCAGTTGCGAGCGCACTTCATCGAGCATCGCAATCGCCAGCGTGGCATTACCCATCTGGTAGGAGCCACGCAATGCGGGAATCGGCAAGGCATGATGTTTGCCCTGGGCACCCCAGAACATCCACTGATTACCCTCACCTTCTTTCATGAAGCCGAAATCACGCCCAACCAGTTGCAGCGGTGCGCCGACTCGAGCGGCGACGTCAATCACGGATTGCGGCGGATCTGGATCAGCGCACAGCGCTGGCTTGCCCGCACGGAAAATACCGGCTTTTTCGGCACCGATCGCCTCACGGGTATCGCCCAGATAAGACTGGTGATCCAGATCAATACTGACTACGCCCGCGACATCCGGATCGAACACATTGACGGCATCCAGCCGCCCGCCGAGGCCAACTTCCATGATCGCGACATCAACGCCTGCGTCGATGAACTGGCGCATGGCAGCCAGCGTACCGAACTCGAAGTAAGTCAGCGTGGTCTCGCCGCGGGCAGTTTCAATGGCGCGAAAACTGGCGACCAGTTCTGCATCATCAGCCGGTTGCATATTGATGCGAACGCGCTCGTTGTACTCAAGCAAGTGCGGCGAGGTATACGTGCCCACCTTGTACCCGGCTGCACGGAACATGCTGGAAAGCATGGCGCAGACCGAGCCCTTGCCATTGGTACCGGCAACGGTAAGAACGGGGAAGGAAGGCGTCAGGCCCAATGCATCGCGGACTGCTGCAACGCGTGCAAGGCCCATGTCGATGGCCGACGGATGCAACCCCTCAAGGTGTTGCAACCAATCGGCCAGAGTATCGGCATCAAAAAGCGGCATTAACGATCAATTCACCTGGGTCACGGCGGGCTGGCGCGAGAACAGCGTCACCAGCGAGGCAATTTTCTGACGCAATTCGCGGCGATCAACGATCATGTCGATGGCGCCCTTTTGCAGCAGGAACTCTGAACGCTGGAAGCCTTCCGGCAGCGTTTCGCGCACGGTTTGCTCAATCACGCGCGGACCGGCAAAGCCGATCAAGGCACCTGGCTCAGCCAGCACGGCATCACCCAGGAAAGCAAACGATGCCGATACGCCACCCATTGTCGGGTCAGTCAGCAGCGAAATGAATGGCAGGCCCTCTTCCGACAATCGAGTCAGGATGGCGCTGGTCTTGGCCATCTGCATCAACGAGTTCAGACCTTCCTGCATACGGGCGCCGCCCGAAGCAGATACACATACAAACGGCAGCTTGTTCTCGATTGCGGTGCGCACGCCGCGTACAAAACGCTCACCCACCACGGAACCCATGGAGCCGCCAATGAACTTGTATTCAAATGCAGCGACCACGAGCGGTACAGTCAGGATCGAGCCTTGCATCACCACGAGCGCATCGTCTTCGCCGGTGCTCTCCCGTGCGGCGACCAGTTGGTCACCATAACGCTTGATGGCTTTGAACTTGAGCGGATCGACAGGCTGAACCTCTGCGCCGATCTCGAAACGACCTTCCGGATCCAGCAGCAAATCAAGGCGACGACGGGCCGATACCGGATTATGAAAGTTGCACTTGGGGCAAACGTCGAGGTTCTTTTCAAGGTCGGTGCGATACAGCACAGCGCCACAGGCGGAACACTTGTGCCACAAGCCTTCCGGCACGGCCGACTTGCCCGGTTCACGCGGTTTGTTGATCTTTGGCGGAAGCAGTTTTTGCAGCCAACTCATGGGTATTACTCCTTACTCAGGCGCGGGCGGTATCAATGGCGGCACGGATGCCGGAAAGGAACGTGGTCAGGCGTTCAGCCAGGCCTTCCTCACCCGCTTCCACTTCCTGGACGAGACGCGAACCAATCACCACGGCATCGGCAAATTTTGCCATGCTGCGGGCGGTTTCTGCATCGCGGATACCAAAACCCACGCCAACAGGCACGGTCAGGTGCTGTTTGATCACAGCAACCCGTTCGGCCACGTTGGAAACATCAAGGTGTGACGCACCGGTCACGCCCTTGAGCGAAACATAATAAGCGTAGCCGCTGGCCAACCGTTCTACCGCCTGAATGCGCGAAACCGGTGTGGTCGGGGCCAGCAGGAAAATTGGATCAATCTGATTGGCCTTGAAAATGCGGGCCAGATCTTCGGCTTCTTCGGGCGGCATGTCTACCGTCAGCACACCGTCAACGCCAGCTGCATGCGCGGCTGCGGCGAAAGATTCATAGCCCCAGCGCTCAACCGGATTGGCATAGCCCATCAGCACAACCGGCGTTTTGTCGTCGATTTTGCGAAACTCGGCCACCATTTCCAGCACGTTGCGCAAGCTCACATTGTGCTTGAGGGCACGCTCACTGGCCCGCTGAATGACCGGACCATCCGCCATCGGGTCAGAAAACGGTACCCCGAGTTCAATAATATCGGCCCCGCCCTTGACCAGCGCGTGCATCAGTTCGACGGTGATGCCAGGGCGCGGATCGCCCGCAGTGATGAAAGGAATCAAAGCCTGCCGGTTTTGCTGTTGGAGTGCGCCAAGCGTGGTCTGGATTCGGGACATGATTTTGTAATATAAAAGTTGGGAGGATTGTGCGGCATCGGCCGGTTAAAGCCAATGCCGCATGTCGTCGCAGCCACAGGGGCTCGCGCGACCCTTACAGTTCGATGCCTGCGAGGCGGGCCATCGTCGGGATATCTTTATCGCCACGACCAGACAAGTTCACCAGAATGACTTTGTCCTTAGGCAGCGTCGGCGCCAGTTTTTTGGCATGAGCCAAGGCATGACTGGACTCCAGCGCCGGGATAATACCCTCAAACCGGCTCAGTTCGTGGAAGGCCTCGATCGCTTGCTGGTCTGTGGCAGCCACGTATTCAGCGCGATGAATATCCTTCAGGTAGCAGTGTTCCGGGCCAACGCCAGGATAATCCAGACCCGCAGAGATCGAGTGGGTATCAGCCACCTGGCCATTTTCGTCCTGCATCAGATACATGCGGTTGCCGTGCAACACACCGGTACCGACATTGGCCGTCAATGGCGCTGCATGACGACCGGTTTCAACGCCGTCGCCACCTGCTTCAACACCGATCAGGCGCACATCCGGCACCTTGATGTAGGGGTGGAAAATACCAATAGCATTGGAGCCACCGCCAACGCAGGCGACCACGTAATCAGGCTGGCGACCCAGCATTTCATCCATTTGCACCTTGGCTTCTTCACCAATCACGCACTGGAAATCACGGACCAGCATCGGGTATGGGTGCGGGCCGGCGCAGGTGCCGATGATGTAATAGGTAGAATCGACGTTGGTCACCCAGTCGCGCATGGCTTCGTTCATGGCGTCTTTCAGGGTTTTGGAGCCGGACTCCACGGCAACAACGGTTGCCCCCAGCAGCTTCATGCGGAACACATTGGGAGACTGACGCTTGACGTCTTCAGCCCCCATGTAAACCACGCATTCAAGGCCATAACGGGCTGCAACGGTTGCCGTCGCCACGCCATGCTGACCGGCACCGGTCTCAGCAATCACGCGCTTTTTGCCCATGCGGCGTGCCAGCAAAGCCTGGCCGATCGTGTTGTTTACCTTGTGCGCGCCAGTATGGTTCAGGTCTTCACGCTTGAGGTAAATCTGCGCACCACCCAGGGCTTCGGACCAGCGCTTGGCGTGGTAAATCGGGGATGGGCGGCCTACATAGTGTGCCAGTTCGTAATTGAACTCAGCCTGGAAAGCCGGATCGACCTTGGCTTTTTCGTATTCGGCACGCAATTCGTCGAGTGCGGGCATTAGTGTTTCGGCAACGTACAAACCGCCAAACTGGCCAAAATGGCCTTTCAGATCGGGTTCTTGATACTGCAGAAAATCGTTCATGCGTGTCTCGCTGCCTTGATGAATTGTGCAACCTTGTTCAGGTCTTTGACGCCACGGGTGCTTTCAACACCACTGGACACATCGACGGCCCATGGCACTACGGCCGCCACGGCCTCGCTCACATTAACCGGATTCAACCCGCCAGAAAGAATAAGCGGCAGAGGTAAATCCTTTGGAATCAACGACCAGTCAAACGCTTCGCCAGTCCCCCCCGGGGTGCCTTCGACAAAGGCATCGACCAGCAAACCGCGCGCATCGTGAAATTGCGCGGCATATTCTAACAAATTTGTGTCCTGTTTTACGCGAACTGCCTTGATCCATGGTTTACCAAAGCTGCGGCAGTACTCTGGCGACTCATCACCATGAAATTGCAAAAGATCCAGCGGCAATACACGTAACAGGTCTCGCAGCCAATCCGGATCTGCATTGACAAACAAACCCACACTGGTCACAAACGCTGGCAAAGCCGCCAGAACGGCCTGCGCTTCTTCTATGGACACGTTGCGCGGACTTGGCTCGTAGAATACCAGTCCAATCGCATCTGCCCCCATTTGCGCGGCGGCACGGGCGGTTGCGGCATCACGCAGACCACAAATCTTGATTCTTACCTGCTGATTCATCCGGCGGGGTTCCTGTCCATCACGCGGTAGATTGTCGCTGACATTGCAACTTGTTGCCTGAATGACTTTGTCAGATCAGGCCGTAACGAGGATCGGGCTCACTGGCAAGGCCGTATTCTTCAGGGTAGCTGACCCCAGCCAGATAAAGGCCATCGGGCATAAAGGTAGGCGGTGCCAGACTGCGGTCACGCCAGCTTAATGCTTCCAGAATCCATTCTGGTTTCTCATTGCCTTTCGCCACATGCAACAAGGCACCCATCAAATTGCGCACCATGTGATGCAAAAAAGCATCGGCCGAAAAATCAACCGTCAACAAGGTGCCATGCTGAGCCAATTCTACCTTGCGCAGGGTTTTGACCGGCGTTTTAGCCTGACATTCCGCCGCACGGAAGCTGGAAAAGTCATGCGTCCCCAGCAACAACTCACCGGCCTGCCGGAAGGCGTCCAGGTCAAGCGGATTGTGTATCCACCCTACCCGACCAGCCCACAGGGCTGGCCGCACCGGATGATTGAGCAACATGTAGCGATAATGCCGCGCTGTGGCAGAAAAGCGCGAATGAAACGAATCGGGCACCGGTTGAGCCCAGCGGACAGCCACGCCATCGGGCAAGAAGCTGTTCACTCCGCGCACCCAGGCAGTCAAAGGTCGGTTGACGTCAGTTTCAAAGTGGGCGATCTGGCCACTCGCGTGCACACCAGCGTCAGTGCGGCCTGCCGCGTGGATACGCAACTCATGGCCCGCCATGCGCGAAACCGCAGCCTCAACCTCACCTTGCACCGTGCGTTGATCAGGCTGGATTTGCCAGCCAGCGAAGGCACGGCCGTCATATTCAATGGCAAGAGCGTATTTCACGGCAGAATCTGGTGGAAAAATACCAAGGTTAGCACGATGAGCACCAACAACAGCATCAGCAGTGCGCGCTGCGGCACAGAGAGGGGCCGGATTTGCAAGGTGACATCCATCGGTTCCAGCCAGGCGCGATCAAGTGGTTGCGAGATATGCGCCCAAAGCGCGCGCCAGTCCTGACGCTCAGCCAGCAAGCGTTCGGCAAAATCCATCGTTAGCGTCATCCGCAACGCCCAGCGCTGCCGGTTTACGCCCAGCAACCCAAGCGGTGCTGCCAGCAGATAAATGCCACCAAACATGGCCTCGCGAGCGAGTGACCGCAGCAACCATTGCAAGCTGGTTAGCACGCCAACCAGTCGCACCACCTGCAAAAACCCCAGCCACAACCCTTCCCGCGTCGGCGAGAATCCGCCCGACCACAGGTACAACCCGGGTGTGGACCAGCCGTAGACCAGCAAAATCGCAAGTAGCAGCACGCGCATGCGCCGCAGCATACGGGTCATGCGCGCAGCTTCAATGGCGAAAGTAACCAGCACCAGAACGGTGGTCACAATGACAAGTGGCGTGGGTTGCAACATTTGCAACCAGCACGCCACCCAGATCCAGCACAGTATCGCGTTGGCGGGATGCAATCAGCCACCCCGCCCGTACGCGCTACTGCCTTGGCAGATATTACAACCCATTCAACAGACCGCGGATTTCCTGTTTCTGTTGCGCACTGCCTTCAACCTCGGCTTCATGCAGAATCTCCCGGGCACCCTCGATATCACCCATGTCGATGTAAGCACGAGCCAGGTCGATCTTGGTTTGCACCGGATCGTCCGCGCCGAAATCTGCGCTGGATTCAGCATCGCCAGAAGACAGTTCGCCGAACGACGTATCCAGATCATGGATTTCAGCCTCTGCGCCCGTTGCAGGTTCAGCGGCCGATTCGTTCAGATCAAAACTGAAATCGAGACCCAGATCATCCGCCGGCTCTGCAACAGGCGTCGCTGCTGCTGGAGCATCCGCTTCCAGCGCAGGCAGATCCAGATCGAGATCCGTGCCGGACATCTCAGGCAGAGAAGCACTCAGGCTTTCATCCGCAGCGGCTTCCGGCGGAAAGCTCAGATCATCCAGTTCATTGTGGGCGATATCCAGACCCGAAACCGCTGACTCAACCGGACCAGCATGACTGGACGTGGCCGGGGCATCGAACGAATCCAGATCAAAATCCAGCGACGAAGCCAGATCTTCATGAGCCGGCGCAGCTTCGACCGGTGCTACGACGGGTGCCGGCGCTGGTGTGTCCAGCCCCATATCCAGGTCAGCCAGCGGATCAATCATCGGTGCGGGTTCAGCCGCAGGTTGCACAGCCGGAGCCGGTGCGGCAGCGTCAAGACCCAGGTCAAAATCCAGATCGTCTTTCGGCTGTTCATGATGATGTACGGCTTCTGCTGCGGCCAGACCAGCCACCGCAGCACCCGCCGCCGCAATACCAGCCACCGCGCCACCACTTACAGCTGGAGCATGGTTTTCAGCAGCACGTGCGGCACTTTCGGTCCGCAGATACAACGGGTTTTCCGGATCAAGATTGTGACCGATATAAGCCGCTTGCTCCCACACCGGGCCACGACCATTTTGAGTGGCGTACAGCTCGGAAGCGATTTCCTCAAACGAAGTTTTATCCTTGCGGGCTGCGTGGATTTCCAGCAGCTTCAGGCGAATCTCGTTGCGGGATGGGTCTTTAGCGAGCGCGTCCTTGAGAATTTCCTCCGCCTGGGCGTCACGGCCATAGGCCATGTACACCTCAGCCTCAGCAATTGGATCCACCTCGTCGGTATCGATGGTGCCCAAGCCCTGGCGGCTAAAATCAGTCAGGAATGAATTCTCGGTCGGTTGCGTGCTGATCACGGCACCGCCAGTCTGACCAAGAACGGTATTTGGCTTCAGGTCGCCGCCAGTGATGATGCTGTCATCAAACGCAGCCGGTTTTTTGCGACGGCGGTTGTAAACAAACGCGCCAGCACCCAGCAACAGCACCAGAAGGCCTGCGCCCGGGATCAGCGGGTTGTCCATCAGCGAATCAAAGAAAGATGGCTCTGGGGCCGGAGCCGGAGCAACCGGCACAACGTGGTGACGCGGCTTGCTGGCAGCAACCCGCGCAGCGGCGGGCTCACTGGCTACGGCACTGGCTTCAGAAGCAACAACCGCCGCAACAGGCGCAGATGCGGCAGCAGAAGCAGCCACAACCGGAGCCGGAGTTGGAGCCGGCGTTGGCGTCGCAGCTTGCGAGGCAGCCTTGCCCTGCATAGCCAGCAGCCCCTTCATGTCCTTCACATTCTTTTGCAGTGCATCGACACGACCTTGCGCATCTTTGAGCGCTTTGTCATGGCCGATCTTGTCTTCTTCGTTGCTGCCACCGGTGCCAGCATTACCCGCTTTGGCGCCATTGGAAAGTTTCAGCACGTCCTTGTTCGACTGACCGGACGTGGCGCCCTTGTCTTCAACCTTGGCACCAATCTTGCCGCTGGCACCCTGATTCTGCGCTGTTTCTTCCGCCGGATTGGCGGCAGCATTTTCGGCGACCTTCTGACGATAGGAATGCCAGTTCTGCGACTGCAGATGGATTTCCTTCGAAGCTTCCGCACGAGAAAGCTGATTCATCTGATCGGCAGATGGAATCTGCAGGATCTTGCCGCGCTTCAGGCGATTCATATTGCCGTTGAAGGCATCGCTGTTATTGCGGTACAGCGCGACCAGCACCTGATCCAGACTCACACCATCAGGCTGGACCTGATGCGCAATACTGGAAAGCGTGTCGCCGGACTTGACCGTGTAGCTATCCACGCCCGCCTGCGCACCCGCAGAAGGGGCCGGTGCTGCAGTAGCCGCTTTTTCTGTGGCCTGGGCGGCTGGTGCCGACGCAGTCGCAGTACGACCCTTGTGCCCGCGACGCGCGGACGGTGCAGCAACCGGACGGGCCGGTGTGATGGCGCCAGGCAAAGCACGTGGCGCTGTGCTACCCGCTGCATTCACGTTATTCGTGTTGTTGCCATAACCGACCGGATCGATCAGCGCTGTATATTCGCGCTGAATGCGGCCAGAGGCCCAGTTCAAGTCGACCAGCAACTCAAGTACAGGCTCACTGACAGCCTGACTGGAGGTAATGGTAACGAAGTACTGACCATTGGGGCGCTTGTCGATATTGAAACGCAGACCCAGCGAGGACGAAGGGTACGGCACTTGTGCAGCGCCATAGGCATCAGGCGGAGCCAGGCTCACGACCAGTGAATCAGCCTCTTCCGGTTGCACGGCAACCAGATCGATTTCCCCGCGGAACGGCTGTCCAAGACCGGACAAGACATTCAAACGTCCCAGCCCCGCCGCATGAACACTCCACGGCGCTGCAAGCATCATTGCCAGCACGCAGGCTTTGACTCCAGGTTTGATAGGCACAGCTTCCCCCAATTTCTTTCACGTAAACCGACACCTGACATGTGTCGGCAATTTCACGAATTCCGGGTCGCGAACATAACACTCACGCCCAAAAAAGCGCAAGGCGACCCAACGGTTACATCGATTATATGTTGTGGATTATGCGAAAAATCGCGAATTCAATAAGAATTGTCAAATTTAAAAAGTGGATTGTTATTTTTCAGACAACAGATGATTTACCCGTACTGCCGATCATCGGTCTGAATGCCCCGTCCAACCGACACTGCGGATAATTTCCAATTGGCCACCGCCCAAACCCAGAATTCATCCCGGGATGCATCAAGCAGCGTCTTGTCCGGTTGCTGACCCAGCAACCCGAGAGCACGCCACAATACCGGCACCGGATTTTTTTCCGCCACAACCGCAGGTGCCTGCGTCTGCTTGCTTAACTTTTCGCCGGCCGAATTGACCAGCACCGGAATATGCGCATATTCAGGAGACGGGTAATTAAGTAAAGTCTGCAAATATCGCTGACGGGGGGTCGAATCAAGCAGATCAGCGCCGCGCACGATATGAGTTATTCCCTGCAACGCGTCATCGACGACCACTGCCAATTGATAGGCAAACAATCCGTCGGCGCGCTTCAATACAAAATCGCCAACATCGTTCGGCAGCGACTGACACTGCAGTCCTTGTATCCGATCGGTATAGCAAACCGGTGCAATTTCTTCCGTATTGATGCGCCAGGCCCGGGCCTGCCCTCCGGATTTAAGCCCATGCCGGCAAGTGCCCGGATAGACCGGCCCATCCACGCCGGCATGCGCCACACTGGCAATCTCGCGTCGGGTACAGGAACACGGGTAGACAAGGCCGGTGTGCTGCAATTGCTGCATCGCGAGGTCATAATGCGCATCGCGCTGGCTTTGGTAAATCACCTCGCCATCCCAATGCATGCCCCAACTTTCCAGTTGCCGTAAAATCTCGTCGGCTGCGCCGGATATGCAGCGTGGCCGATCCAGATCTTCCATGCGCACCCGCCATTCCCCATCTGCCGCGCGCGCATCCAGATAACTGGCCATCGCCGCCAGCAATGAGCCGGCGTGCAGCACGCCTGTTGGGCTGGGGGCGAAACGCCCGCGATAACGCGTTGCAGTTTTGTCAGTCAATGCGTGAGCAACTGCAGAAGCCGGATTTTCAACAGATTTCATCGTCATACAACACAATGGACGCTCACCAGGACCGAAGCAAATACATCGGAATAGTTCTGCCTGAGCGCTGCTTGTTATAAAATGGTGACAGTTTATATCACCACCCGGTCCGCAAAGCGCACCGAAACCGATTGCCTACCCGCTCCGATCTCTAAAAGGAAACGCCATGACCTATGTTGTCACCGACGCCTGTGTGAAGTGCAAGTACACCGACTGTGTAGACGTCTGCCCGGTTGACTGCTTTCGCGAAGGCCCGAATTTTCTGGTGATTGATCCGGACGAGTGCATCGACTGCACCCTTTGCGTGGCCGAATGCCCGGTAGAGGCGATCTACGCCGAAGATGACGTACCTGCAGACATGCAGGACTTCATTGCCCTGAACGCCGAGCTGTCCAAGAGCTGGACACCGATCGTTGAAAAGAAAGACCCGTTGCCGGACCACGAAACGTGGGCTGGCGTGACCGGCAAGTTCGATCAGATCGAGCGCTGATCTGCGTATCAAAATACGCTGAACAGCCAGCAACCCGGCGGCGCAGCTTGCGTTACGCCGGGTTTTTCGTTTATAGTTGCGAGTTCACCCCTTGCCTGACCGGCGTCGCACCTGGCAGGCTGTTATAAACCGCAAGGAGCACACATGCGACACTATGAAATTGTATTCATCGTGCACCCGGATCAAAGCGAGCAAGTGCCCGCAATGATCGAGCGCTACAAAGCACTGATCGCAACCGGTAACGGCACGATCCATCGTCTGGAAGACTGGGGCCGCCGCCAACTGGCTTACCCGATCCAGAAGATCCACAAGGCTCACTACGTTCTGCTGAACGTTGAAATCGCTCAGGAAACCCTGGACGAACTCGAACATGCCTTCAAGTTCAACGACGCCGTACTGCGCCATCTGACGACCAAGATGGAACACGCAGTGACTGAACCTTCCCCGATGATGAAGGAAGAGAAGTCCAAGTCGTTGGCCGCTCCGGCACAAGAAGGCCAGGCTGTCTAAGCCGGCACTTTTGCCTACAACGACGTGACGAAAAGCAACCGGGTTCTGCTTTATGGAACCCTGATCGAATTGCAGGCTTTACGCGTCACCCCTGCTGGCATACCGGTTCTGGAGTTTGTTCTCCTGCATGAATCGGAACAGCTGGAAAACGAAGTGCCAAGGCGAGTTACGCTGGAAGCACCGGCAAGGGCCACTGGCCCGGTCGCACAAGCGTTAAGTAAATTGCAAATTGGTCAGGAACTCAAAGTGGCTGGATTTCTGGTCAGCATGGGACAAAAGTTCCGTCGCCGGCTCGTGTTGCATATCGAACAGTACGAATTGTTGAATTAAAGGATAGATACCATGTCTCGCCATCTCTTCAAGCGGAAGAAATTCTGCCGCTTTACCGCCGAAGGCATCAAGGAAATCGACTACAAGGACATCGCGCTCCTGAAAGATTTCATTGCTGAAAACGGCAAGATCATCCCGGCCCGCATCACTGGCACCAAGGCCAAGTACCAACGTCAACTGTCGGCTGCCATCAAGCGCGCTCGTCTGCTCGCGCTGCTGCCGTACACCGACCTGCACTAAGTCGGGGAATTAGAACATGCAAATCATTCTGCTCGAAAAAGTAGCTAACCTGGGTAACCTGGGTGATGTGGTCAAGGTTAAAGACGGTTTCGCCCGCAACTTCCTGATCCCGCAAGGCAAAGCCAAGCGTGCGACTGAAGCCAACCTGAAAGACTTTGAAGCACGCCGTGCTGACCTGGAAAAGGCACAAGCCGAAATCCTGGTTGGCGCTCAAGCCCGTGCCGAGAAGCTGCAAGACGCTTCCGTGACCATCGCCCAGAAGGCTGGTGTTGACGGCCGTCTGTTCGGTTCCGTTGGCAATGCCGACATCGCCGAAGCGTTCACCGCTGCTGGCCATCCGGTCAAGAAGTTCGAAGTACGTCTGCCGAACGGCGCCTTCAAGGCAATCGGCGAATACGACGTTTCCCTGGCGCTGCACCACGATGTTGTGGTTGACGTCAAGGTTCTGGTCGTCGCTGAGCAGTAATCTGCTTGCCCGCTCCGGTGGGAACAGCATAAAAAAAGGGAAGCTGAGGCTTCCCTTTTTTTGCGTCTGTCGCCCACTTGTACCATTCTGTGGATTGGTCACATATGAGGCGCACCAAACCTGGCGCCGCTCATTATAATGAGACCCTTATCTGCGCCCCGGCACCCAAGGACAGCACCCGCATGAGCTCCAGTATCAATCCAACCGATGTTGCCCGGGAAACGCTCAAGCAGCTTGCCATTCGCCGGATTGCTCCAACACCCGATCACTACGAAGAGATTTATCACAGCATTGCAGGCACGCCCGAAGAGCAGCGCCTGCACCCGCTAGCGCGTCTACTGGAAGCACGCATCGCCGAACTGCCACGACAGTCACCCGAACTATTGCGCAACCTGGATCAGTTCAAGCGTGCGATCCGCGCTGGCGATTGGGAACGCGCACCTGAACTGATTTTTCGCTGCGTCGATTTACAAGGCGGCCAGACCCGGCTCAGCCGCAGCTGGGCAGAACTGTTGCGTGAGTTTATCCGCCAATGGGATCTGCGCAATCCGGCTTACCCTTCAACGCGCAAACAGGATTCTTTTGAGAAAGTCCTGATCCATTTTGGCAATGATCCAGCTGCATTGAATGAAAAGCTGGACGGGCTCGTACGGGCATGGTCCGAAACAAACTCAACCTCCGAAGCTGTTGAAGAAATCCTGCCTGCTGGCGCCATAGCAGCAGAGATTACGCCAACGAGCGGAGAAACCAGCCTCGGCCATTGGGAAGAATGGCGCGAGTCACTGGCGCAGGCACTGGATCTGGGGCTGGCAGCTCGCCTGACGCACTACCCGGACCTCGCCATTGATGCATCTGCTCTGGCGCGTGAAGCCGAAGGCGTGCAGACCGAAAACGACCTGCGCAAGTTTATTCCGCGGCTAAAAAAATTCTGGATCAAGCTTGAACTCACCAATGATCAAGAAGAGCGCCTGTGTGATGGCCTGCTGAATCTGCTGCGTTTGCTGACCGATAACATCAGTGAAATCATCGTCGATGAAGAATGGGTCCATGGTCAGATCGCGGTGATCCAGAACATCATGTCGCAGCCACTGGACATGCGGCTGATTTACGATGCCGAAGCCGGGCTGAAAGAAGTGATCTACAAACAGAGCGTACTCAAACAGGGTCTGCGTGAAGCACAAACTTCACTCAAATCAGTGTTGACGTCGTTCATTGATCGCCTGGGCACCATCGCCGACAGCACCGACCAATATCAATCTCGTATCAGCCTGTATAGCGATCAGATTGAACGCAGCAACAATCTGGCCGACCTGAAGACCGTTCTGGACAATTTGACCCAGGACACACGCTCCATGCAACTGGATGTCGTGCGCACTCGGGATGAACTTCTTCAGGCACGTGCACAAGCAGAAGAGGCACAGTCGCGCGTCAATCAACTGGAAGGCGAATTACGCGCGGTGAGTGAGAAAATCCGTGAAGATCAACTCACCGGCGCATTGAACCGCCGCGGCCTGGAAGAAAGCATCCTGATCGAAACCGCCCGCGCCCAACGCAGCGGTAACCCTCTGGCGCTGGTCCTCCTCGATCTGGATGACTTCAAACGACTGAACGACACCAGAGGGCATAGCGCTGGAGACAAGGCGTTGATTCACCTGGTCGCCGTCGTGAAGGCGTTGCTGCGCCCTACTGATCGCATTGCGCGGTATGGCGGCGAGGAATTTGTACTGCTCCTTCCCGATACACCGTTGCAGGAGGCCGCTCTGGCCATGATGCGATTGCAGCGCGAACTCACCCGCCGCTTCTTCCTGCACAACAACGAGAAGGTGCTGATCACGTTCAGCGCAGGTGTAACGTTGCTGCAGCAAGGAGAGCCTGGCAACAAGGCCATTGATCGCGCTGACGCAGCCATGTACCGCGCCAAAAAGGCCGGCAAAAACCGTGTAGAAGTGGAATCCCCGATGCCCTCAGAGACTGGCCCCGGCGCTACCGTGTGAACCCAACAAAAAGGACGGCAGAAGCCGTCCTTTTTGTTTGCACCGACAATCAACAGCAATCAGACAAACAGTTCATCCGGATTACAAACTGCGGTGCCGAGCTTGCCGACAACAATGCCTGCGGCACGATTAGCCCACAGCATGGCATCCGGCAAATCCTGTCCTGCAGCCAGCATCAAACCCAGTGTACCGATGACGGTATCGCCAGCGCCGGAAACATCAAATACCTCTCGCGCTACCGTAGGCATATGGGCTACGCCCTGTTTACGGAACAGGGTCATACCCTCTTCGCTACGCGTCACCAGGAGCGCATCAAGATCAAGGTGCTCGCGCATGGATTGCGCCTTGGCCACCAGATCAGCCTCGTCCCGCCATTCGCCAGCCACTTGCCGGAATTCGGACCGATTAGGTGTCAGCAATGTGGCGCCGCGATAGCGCGAATAATCATCCCCCTTCGGGTCGATCAACACCGGCTTGCCCGCATTGCGCGCCGCCGCAATCATGTCGAACACATGATGCAAGCCACCTTTGCCGTAATCGGACAAGATAACCACATCGTGGTCGGGCAGCATCCGGCAGAAATCATCCAGCTTGGATGCCAGAATTTCATAGCCAGGCGATTCTTCAAAATCAATGCGCAGTAATTGTTGTTGTCTGGCCAGAACACGCAACTTCACGGTAGTGGCGATGTTCGGATCACGATAAAGCGAGGTGCTGACGCCATCTTCGTGCATCAGGCGTTCCAGCGTCTCCCCTGCCTCATCCTGCCCCACTACGCCAAGCAACGTAGCCTTCCCACCCAGTGCGGCGATATTGCGCGCGACGTTTGCCGCACCACCGGCGCGCTCTTCCGTTTTGCGGATATGCGCCACCGGGACGGGTGCCTCGGGTGAAATACGCTTTACGTCACCAAACCAGTAACGGTCCAGCATGACATCGCCCACAACCAGCACCCGCGCGTGGCGCATGGCCTCACGCAGGTCTGCCTGGTCTACCGCTGAATCAGAGACGACCGATTGCGTCATATTCAAATCCGTTGTCACGAACAATGGCAGGGTCGAACAGATTACGACCGTCGATCACCAGCGGCTGCTTCAGGCGCGCTTTGATAGCACCAAAATCAGGCACCTGGAATTCCTTCCACTCGGTGACAATCAACAATGCGTCGGCATTATCCAGCACATCCATCAGTGTCTTGCCGTAATTGACCTTGTCACCAAGGATACGCTGGGCTTCATGCATGGCGACCGGGTCAAATGCGCTCACTGTCGCACCGCGCGCCAGCAGGCCGTCAATCACGACCAGGCTCGGGGCTTCACGCATGTCATCGGTTTTGGGCTTGAATGCCAGACCCCAAATAGCAAAGTGACGGCCCTTGAGGTCTTCACCAAAGCGCTGGGTCACCTTCTTGACCAGCAGGCTCTTCTGGGTGTCGTTCACTTCTTCGACAGCCTCAAGCACTTTCAGCGTCATGCCGTACTCGTTGGCCGTCTTGCACAGCGCCTTCACATCCTTGGGGAAGCAGGAGCCACCATAACCGGCACCTGGATACAAAAAGCTGTAGCCAATACGAGGGTCAGAGCCAATACCCTTGCGCACCAACTCAATATCAGCGCCGAGTTTTTCTGCCAGGTTCGCCAGTTCGTTCATGAACGAAATACGCGTGGCCAGCATCGCGTTCGCGGCGTATTTGGTCAGTTCGGCAGAGCGGATATCCATAACAAGCATACGCTCATGATTGCGCTGGAACGGCTGATAAATGGTGCGCATGATGCGGATGGCGCGGTCATCTTCAGCGCCGACCACGATACGATCCGGACGCATGAAGTCTTCAATTGCAGCGCCCTCTTTGAGAAACTCAGGATTGGAGGCCACCGAGAACTCGATACTGGCGCCACGCTTTTCCAGTTCTTCAGCGACAGCAGCCTTGACCTTGTCTGCAGTGCCAACCGGCACTGTCGATTTGTCGACAATGACTTTGTATTCAGTCATTGCACGGCCAATGTTGCGGGCTGCTGCCAGAACGTACTGCAAGTCAGCAGAACCATCTTCATCAGGCGGCGTGCCCACCGCGATGAACTGTACGGTGCCGTGCGCGACCGATTCATTGATGTCGGTCGTGAAGCGCAAGCGTCCTGCTTGCACGTTGCGGGCCACGATATCATCGAGACCCGGTTCAAAAATGGGGATGCCGCCAGCGCGCAGCATGTCGATCTTGCGTTGGTCAAGATCCAGACACACCACGTCATTGCCGTACTCAGCAAGGCAAGCCCCCGTGACCAGGCCAACATAGCCGGTACCTACCACTGTGATTTTCATGAATCAGGCTTCCTTGATTTGTTGATTGAATTGTTGCAGCGTCGCAAATGGATCTTTGCTTTGCGTAATCGGACGCCCCATGACGAGATAATCTGCCCCGGCAGCAATGGCAGCAACGGGCGTCATGACACGGCTCTGGTCATCGGCGGCTGCATCGGCCGGCCGGATACCCGGGGTAACCAGCTTGAATTGCGCACCGCACGCTGTTTTGAGCATGGCCGCTTCCTGAGCCGAACAGACCACGCCATCCAGGCCACTATCTCTGGTCAGTCGAGCCAGACGCGCCACCTGCACCTGCGGTTCCGGCAGACCAATTTCAGCCAGCTGCGCGGCATCCATACTGGTCAGCACGGTGACCGCAATAAGGAGCGGGCGCTGGGGAAGTGCTTCCAGCGCTTCCCGCGTGGTTTCCATCATTTTGCGCCCGCCCGAGGCGTGCACGTTGACCATCCATACCCCCATCTGTGCAGCAACCTTGCAGGCTTGCGCCACGGTATTGGGGATATCGTGAAACTTGAGGTCCAGGAATACGTCAAAACCGCGCTTGACCAACCCCTCCACCACCGTCGGACCGGCACTGGTGAAAAGCTCTTTGCCCACCTTCAGGCGACATTGTTCCGGGGTTACGCGATCGGCAAAGGCAAAAGCGGAAGCCGCATCCGCGTAATCCAGCGCTACAACGATTCTTGGGTCTTGAGACATGGGTTCCTGTCTTTGATATGGGTGTTTCTAATAGCAAATAACGAGATCATGGCCGGCAGACCATGCGCCACCAGGCGCCGCCCGCTCCGGCCAATAATCCTTATTGCGAATTACGGTTGCGTTTACCTCGCACAGGCGCAAACGATTCCCAGCTTGTGCAGGCCGGGCAATGCCAAAAATATTGCCGGGCCTTGAAACCACAATGGCTGCAGTAATACATGGATTGCTCTCGAGTGGCCTCATTGAGCAATTTAACAATAATTTCCAGATCGGATTTTTGATCATCCGGCGCGATCAGTAGATGGGTTTCCAGAACACGGCGCAAACCCGGCATGGTCGGATGATTGCGCAAACGCTCACGCACAAAGGCATACGCCTCATCCATGCCGTTTTTGGACATCATGCGCTCGTAGATCAGCTCCAGCACATCCAGATCCGGATACTGGCTCAGGAGGCGCACCAGAAGATTGGTACCTTCGTCAGCACGCCCGGTGGAGTCATAGGCGGCCAGCAAGGGTCGGGCCACCAGCGCCAGGTAGTGCGGATCCTGGGATTCAATCGCCAGCCAGTATTCAATCGCCTCTGCCGGATTACCCGCCTGGATTGCCAACTCACCCTGCAGCGAACGGGCGCGAGCGCATTGGCGATTCGCTACCAATGCAGCCTCCAGTTCACCGCGGGCCTCTTCAGGCTGTGAGCGTGCCATGGCTTGCTCGGCCAGTTCGCAATGGAACTGGGCAATTTCATGCTGATAGGTGTGGCTGTCATCGCGCAATTGCTGGGCAATCTCGATCGCTTTACGCCAGGCTTTTTCCTGCTGGTACACACCTAGAAGTTCGGTGCGGGCCTGACGGGCGTAATCGGTGTGCTGCAGTTCGGTCAGGATGGCTTCTGCGCGGTCATACAGACCGGCTGCCATAAAATCTTGCGCCAGTTCAAACTGGGCCTGCTGACGTTGTGCATCGTTGAGTTCTGGCCGGGCAAGCAGCTTTTGGTGCATGCGGATCGCACGCTCCAGTTCACCGCGACGGCGGAACAAGTGGCCCAGCGTAAATTGCAGCTCAACGGTTTCTGCATGATGACGGGCAACTTCAACGTACACATCCACGGCGCGGTTTGTTTCGCCGTTGAGCAAGTAGTTCAGGCCTTTGAAGTACGCAGCAGGCAAGGAACGCGTTTCGGAAAGAACGTGCTTGATGTCGATGCGAGCCGCCAGCCAGCCAAGGCCAAAGAAAGCAGGGAATGCAATCAACCACCAGTATTGTGAATCAACCATTGGACTTAACCTGGCCAGTACGAGCCGGCATTATCATTATTCTTGAAATGAAACTGTACAACTTAGAGCATGTCGCGCGGCGGCTCTACTGCGACCGCCTCCGCCGTGGCAACGGGCGCGATGTTGCTACGTGCGCGCAACTCTTTGCGCAAGCTGACAAGTTCACGGCGCATACGCACAACACGCGTCAGTGAGGCGAGCAACCCCAAGGCCACGCCAGCGACGAAGAACACCAGCAGGATCATGGACAGTGGCGCGGTCCATTCGTACCCGGCAAAGAAATGCAGAGAAGTGGCATCCCCATTGCGCATGGCGAAACCCAGCAAGACCACGAACACGATCAGCTTGATAAGCCCGTAAACATATCGCATCTTTATTCCACGCTATCCGGAGTATTTATGGCGGTATTGTAGCCGATTCAGGCATGGGGGCCATGTCAGGAATTTCCGTGCATTTGTTTCAGGCAAGTAGCACGATCTTTGCCGCTACATCACCATAAAACCTTTTCGCTGCCTGACGGCGTCCAAATACGAATGTAGCAGTCCAGATTGGGGCTACATCGGCTTTTTTCCAGATTCGTATTCGCGGCGAATCTACGTAAAAAAACGGCTCCCAAAGGAGCCGTTTTCTATTGCGGGCCATTAAAGCCAGGACATCACAGGAGCTCGTCTACACGCTCGCGCAATTCCTTGCCAGCCTTGAAGTGCGGCACGAACTTTTCCGGAACCTCGACACGCGTGCCGGATTTCGGATTGCGCCCCACCCGCGGTGGGCGGTAATTGAGGTCAAAGCTGCCAAAACCGCGGATCTCGATGCGCTGGCCTTGAGCCAGGCTCTTGCCCATCGCATCGAGAATGGTTTTGACGGCCAACTCAGCATCTTTCGTCACCAGTTGCGGATAGCGCATGGTGAGCTTCGAGATGAGTTCGGACTTCGTCATGCTGCCTTGTTCCTTATTCGTTGGAACCAGACAGCTTGGCCTTCAGCAGTGCGCCCAGGCTGGTGGTGCCGGCATTGCCAGCGTCAGCGGTATTGGACAGACGGCTCATTGCGTCCTTCTCGTCGCCCATGTCCTTGGCCTTGATCGACAGGTTGATCGAACGGTTCTTGCGATCAACGTTGATGATCATGGCTTCGACTTCGTCGCCTTCCTTCAGCACGGAACGGATGTCTTCCACGCGATCGCGGGAGACTTCAGTTGCACGCAGGTAGCCTTCAACTTCTTCGGTCAGACCGATCACGGCACCCTTGGCATCCAGGGACTTCACAGTACCCTTGACGATGGCGCCCTTGTCGCTGGAACCCACGTAGTTGTTGAACGGATCACCTTCCAGTTGCTTGATACCCAGGGAGATGCGTTCCTTGTCCACGTCGATGGACAGAACAACGGCTTCCACTTCGTCGCCCTTCTTGAAGTTGCGAACGGCTTCTTCGCCAGCAACGTTCCAGGACAGGTCGGACAGGTGAACCAGGCCGTCGATACCGCCCGGCAGGCCAACGAACACGCCGAAGTCGGTAATCGACTTGATCGCGCCCTTGAGCTTGTCACCCTTCTTGAAGTTTTCAGCAAACTCATCCCACGGATTAGCCATGCATTGCTTCATGCCCAGGCTGATACGACGCTTCTCTTCGTCGATATCCAGGATCATCACTTCGACTTCGTCGCCCAGAGCAACAACCTTGGACGGATGAACGTTCTTGTTGGTCCAATCCATTTCGGACACGTGAACCAGGCCTTCGATGCCTTGTTCGATTTCCACAAATGCGCCGTAGTCGGTCAGGTTGGTTACCTTGCCGAACAGACGGGTGCCTTGCGGGTAGCGACGGGACAGGCCCACCCACGGATCTTCGCCCAGTTGCTTCAGACCCAGGGACACGCGGTTCTTCTCTTGATCGAACTTCAGCACCTTGGCTTCAACTTCATCGCCAACTGCCAGCACTTCGGACGGGTGCTTCACACGACGCCATGCCAGGTCGGTGATGTGCAGCAGGCCGTCGATACCGCCCAGATCCACGAACGCACCGTAGTCGGTGATGTTCTTGACGATACCCTTGACCACAGCGCCTTCGCGCAGGGTTTCGAGGAGCTTCTGACGCTCTTCGCCCAGGGACTCTTCCAGCACGGCGCGACGCGAAACAACCACGTTGTTGCGCTTGCGATCGAGCTTGATCACCTTGAATTCGATTTGCTTGCCTTCGAACGGGGTGGTGTCCTTGACCGGGCGGATGTCTACCAGGGAGCCCGGCAGGAACGCGCGCAGGCCGTTGACCATCACAGTCAGACCGCCCTTGACCTTGCCGGAGATCACGCCGGTCATGACCAGGCCCTTCTCCAGGGTGTCTTCCAGCTCGATCCAGGCGGCCAGGCGCTTGGCCTTTTCGCGGGAGAGCTTGGTTTCACCGTAGCCGTTTTCCAGGCTGTCGATAGCGACGGGAACGAAGTCGCCAACCTTGACTTCGACTTCGCCGTTATCGTTCTTGAATTCTTCCAGCGGAATCAGGGATTCCGACTTCAGACCGGCATTCACGGTCACGAAGTTATTGTCAATACCGACGACTTCAGCGGTAATTACTTCACCAGCGCGCATTTCCTGGCGCGTGAGGCTTTCTTCGAAAAGCGCGGCAAAGCTTTCCATCGAGTCGTTAAAGGTTGCAGTGGTCATGTGAATGAAAGGTTCCAGCATCTTCAGGCTGACGCCCAAAGGGGGGTTAGTTAAACAGAGGCCGGGGTGCTTTGCGCGCACCAGCCATGGGTTTTTCGCAAATGCGAAAGCAACACGGCGAATGACATGGTCATGCCATCCACCACGCTGAACTTGCGATACTACAGGATTCTGCCAAGCCGATCAAGCATTTAGCGACGATTTGCCGCTTGCCACCAGCCCAGAATCTGCTGCACGGCAGCCTCGATATCCATGGCTGAGGTATCGAGTAAATGGGCGTCTGGCAATTGCTTGAGCGGGGCCACGCTGCGCGCACGGTCACGCTCATCGCGTGCGTGCAGATCTGCGGTAATGGCGGTCAGATCTGCTTCTTCGCCGCGTGCCAGCAATTGCTTGTAGCGACGCTCGGCACGCACTCCTGCACTGGCAGTCAGAAAGACTTTGAGCGGTGCCTGCGGGAACACCACCGAACCCATGTCACGACCGTCGGCCACCAGGCCGGGGACTTGCGCAAAGGCTCGCTGGCGTTCCAGCAAAGCGGCTCGTACCTGCGGCAAAGCCGCCACTTTGGAAGCCCCCACACCAATGGACTCGGTGCGAATGGCGGTGCTGACTTCGCTATCACACAACAGGATGTGTTCACCATCAAACTTGACATCAAGTGTCTGCGCGACATTCGCGACGCCGTTTTCGTCATCCCACGGCACGCCGGCGCGGGCAGCAGCCAAAGCAGCAAGGCGGTACAGCGCGCCAGAATCCAGATAATGAAAACCGAGGGCAGCGGCAACGCGCTGCGCCACAGTCCCCTTACCCGAAGCGGAAGGCCCGTCTACTGCAATAACCGGTACGAGCAAACTATGCATTACTTACCCGCCAGAATGCTTTCGATACGAGCGAGTTCGTCAGCACTGAATGCCAGGTTGTCGATCGCACCCAGGTTTTCATGGATTTGCTCAACGCGGCTGGCACCAATGATCACGGTGGTCACAGTACGCAATGCCCATGCCAGCGACATTTGCGCCAGCGTTTGACCGCGCGCAACGGCGATCTCGTTCAGCTTCTTCACTTGCGCCAGGCGCAGGTCAACCTTATCCACAGTCAGGAACGGGTTGCCGCTGTCAGCCGCGCGCGAATCAGCCGGCACGCCATTCAGGTAGCGGCTGGTCAACAGGCCTTGCGCCAACGGGCAGAAAGCGATCGAACCGATACCTTCTTCGTTCAGCACATCAGTCAGACCATCTTCAATCCAGCGATCAAACATGGAGTACGACGGCTGGTGAATCAGGCAAGGCGTACCCAGTTCTTTCAGTACACGGGCGGCTTCACGGGTTTGCTCGGCCGAGTACGAAGAGATACCCACGTACAGCGCCTTGCCCTGGCGCACGATGGCATCCAGTGCACCCATGGTTTCTTCGATCGGAGTTTCCGGATCAGGGCGGTGCGAATAGAAGATATCCACATAATCAAGGCCCATGCGTTGCAGGCTTTGATCAAGACTGGACATCAGGTACTTGCGGCTGCCGAAATCACCGTACGGGCCATCCCACATTTGCCAGCCGGCCTTGGTAGAGATGATCAACTCATCGCGGTAGGCCTTCAGATCTGTCGCCAGTACGCGGCCAAACGTGGATTCTGCCGAGCCTGGGGGCGGACCATAGTTATTCGCCAGGTCAAAGTGGGTGATACCGGCATCGAACGACTCCAGCACCATCTGGCGGGAGTTGTCGTACGCCTTGTTGTCGCCAAAGTTGTGCCACAGGCCCAGTGCCACGGCGGGCAGCTTCAGGCCGCTTTTACCGCAGCGGCGATACGGCATGCGGTCATAGCGCGCCGGATTTGCAACATAAGTCATGTGAGTGTCCTGTTTTTTAGTGGTTCTTTTCTGGTGTGCGGTGACCGCACGTAGCCCCAACGAAAATCGCCTGCAAACGCAGGCGTTTTCTTGCCGGTAGCCCTACCCGGCCCATCCATATTACAAACGTCATTTTGCCTGGTTGTGACGCTGACCCCAGGCAACACGCGCGCGACTGGCCGTCGCGAAGTAGTCCTCCATACCCTCTGTATTACCTGCCTCGACCAATGCAATAACATGCTGCAACTGGCTGGCGCAGGATTTGAGATCGGCAAGGATGGCCTCACGATTTGCCACAGCAATATCCCGCCACATTTCCGGGTGCGAACCTGCAATCCGGGTGAAGTCGCGAAATCCCGTGGCAGCAAAATCAAGACAGGGTTGCGCGTCAGACTTGGCCAGCACGGCGTTCATATAAGCAAACGCCAGCAAGTGCGGCACGTGGCTGACGGCGGCAAAAATGCCGTCGTGCTGCTCAGGGCTCATGGTATACACCCGCGCGCCACATTGCTGCCATAAGGTCTGCACCTGCTCCAGGGCATTTTGGGCAGTTTCGGCAAAAGGCGTCAGCACGACACGACGGCCTTCAAACAAGCCATATTGTGCGGCAGCCGCACCGGAAAGATCAGACCCGGCAATCGGATGCCCTGGTACGCAACAAGAGAGATGCCGGGGCAAATGCTGGCGAAACAACGCGGCCACATCCTGCTTGGTTGAGCCACCGTCGGTCACGATGCAGTCTGGCGCCAGATGCGGTGCGATGGCTTGCATCAGAGCACCCATCTGCCCGACTGGCGTACCCAACAGCACTAGATCAGCCCCCTGCACCGCGGTTGCCGCATCATGAGAAGCGTCGTCGATCACATTCAGATCAAGCGCGCGCTCCAGGTTGGCTGCGCTGCGCCCCACGCCAACAACTTGCTGCACCAGCCGTGCACGCTTCAGCGCCAGGGCGAACGAGCCGCCGATCAAACCCGTTCCCAGCAGTACCAGCTTGCGCACGCCACTCATGCAGATGTCCCGTTCCCAGTTCGCGGCCTTACCGGCCCTGTGTATTTGATCGTTAAGGCCGTCCGTAGACGCCCCAAAAAGTGCTTATTGCATCACCAGCGTGGTCAGCACGCGGACGAGGCTACGCTTGATGCCTGAGCCGTCCGCTGGTGGGTTATCAACGGGTGTTTCCTTGATTCGCAAGGTATACAAGGTACCTGGTTGATACTCAAAGCCATCAATGCCGCCATACAGGAGCGTCCAGGGTTGATCCGCGGCGTCCCGCACTTGCAAGCATTGCATCTGGCCCGCGCCTGCAGAGCACGTCTTTGTGTCCGGCGCGACCTGAATTACACGTTCACCACCGGGCGCCGCCGGTGCACTGACTGCGGGTTGCCCCTTGCCATCGGTCCGAGCGAACACCAGTAGATCGTCGTTCGGCGTGGTGAAGGTCAGATGCCCCGCTGTATCAAGTTCGTAGTAATGTGCTGTATCCAGCAGTTTGAGTACATCGCTCTCTTTGATGCCCACATTTGCATCCAGACAGGCCATGCGTGTGCCCGCCAATGGGCCGATCTTCAGACCATTCAACGTCTGGATTTGCCCCATAAAACGGTTGCAGCCAGAAAATCCGCTGACATGGTTGCCATCAATCTTTAGCGTCACCGGTTTTTGGGACTGTTCAGTCTGCGTTTGTCCAGCCACGCGCCAGGATTGCAACTGGTACTCACCATCCAGCAACGATCTGGCTTGTGCACAGACCGCAGTCACAGCAAACAAGCCAGCCAGGAAAGTGGCCTGAAAAAAAGCACGGATGCGCATGACGTGAACTCCTGTTTTTATCGATAAACCTGTGCGACCACAGGAATACACGCAGGTTTTATGACATTGGCGGGAATTTTACCCGGATACACGTTTTTACGGCGCCTTTGTGTTGGCTAACCGGAGATATCTGTTTTTTCCGGTTCCGGTTACAGACGCCGTCCTACCGCCACTGCGATTGCGCCCAGCGTTTTCATCAGGGTGTTGAGTTCTTCCGGAGTCAGCGCCTGGTCAGCATCACACCACGCCTCACAGGGGTTCGGGTGCATTTCGATCAACAGACCGTCAGCACCAGCGGCCACAGCGGCTTGCGCCAGGGCAGGCACCATCCATGCTTTGCCACCGGCATGACTGGGATCAACAATGACGGGTAGATGGGTTTCGCGTTTAAGGACCGGAATAGCCGTGACATCCAGCACATTGCGATAAGCCGTTTCAAACGTGCGAATACCGCGCTCGCAGAAAATGATGTTGTGATTGCCGCCAGCGGCAATGTATTCAGCAGACATTAACCATTCGGATACCGTGGCAGACAGCCCGCGCTTGAGGATGACCGGTTTGTTGACGCGCCCTACTTCCTTGAGCAGATCAAAGTTCTGCATATTGCGAGCGCCAATCTGGATGACGTCGACGTCGTACTCCATAAAGGTGTCGAGCATGCGCACGTCCATCAATTCGGTGACGATGGGCAAATTGTGCTGGCGTGCGGCTTGTTGCAAATATTCCAGGCCTTGTACGCCCAAACCCTGAAAGGTATATGGACTGGTACGCGGTTTGAATGCACCACCACGCATCATGCGGCAACCAGCAGCGGCGACCGCTTGGGCAGAAAGAGCCATTTGCTCTGGTGTTTCAACCGAACATGGGCCACCAATGACTTGAATCTGCTCCCCACCAATGGGAATACCACGCACGCGGATCACCGAGCCCGCCGGGTGCGTATCGCGCGAAACAATCTTGTATGGCTTGGTAATACGGTTGACGCGCGCCACACCGGGCAGGATTTCCAGGTGGGCGGCATCCAGTTTGTCTTCGTCGCCAATGGCGCCGATCAAGGTTAATTCGGCCCCGCGTGAAAGATGTTCACGCAATCCGGCTTTATGGATCTCGGCAATGACGCCCTGGATTTGCGCTTCAGTCGCGCCTGTATTCATCACGATAATCATCAGTTTCTTCCGTGCAATGCCGTTCTGCTTGCGAGGCATCAATTGTAATTCGGCAGGCGAGCAATTTTGTTGTCATAAATACGCTTGAAGGCCGACCAACTGACCAGCGCTATTCATCTACATTTAACAAATACCCTGAAAAGGCTGCCACCTCAGTATGGACCTTGTCGCCCACCTGCTTAATAGTCTGTTTACCATGGCCTCTTTGGTAGAAGCCCGCGACCCTTATACCGGCGGACACCTCTGGCGCGTTTCACAATTGTCTTATCTGATGGCACAAGACCTCGGGCTACCACCAGAAGCCGTCGCCCAGATTACGCTGGGCGGTTTTTTGCATGATCTGGGCAAGATTGGCATTCCAGATACCATTTTGCATAAACCCGGCCCGCTGACGGATGAAGAATACGCCACCATCCGCACACATCCGCAAACCGGCGCCCGGCTACTGGGTAATCATCCGCTGGCCTATCTGGCGATAGACGCGGTACTCAAGCATCACGAAACGCCCGACGGCAAGGGTTATCCGCAAGGGCTAGCGGGCGAAGACATTCCGCTCGCAGCCGGTATCGTCGGCATTGCCGATGCCTTTGACGCCATGACGTCGACGCGTCCGTACCGCAGGGGAATGCCGATCAATGCTGCACTGGACATTATCCAGAGCAAGCTCGACACCCAATTTGACCGCGTACTGGGCGAGCGGTTTATCGAAATGGGACGAACCGGCGTGTTTGATGAAATTGTGGGCCACTCAGAGCCGGGCGTGCGATTGCAAAGCTGCCCCAGTTGCGGCCCCATCATTGCAGTGCCACGCAGAACCCGCAGTGGCGACATTGTCGCTTGCCCGGCCTGTCGTACGCGCATCAAGGTGGTGGGCAATCATGAGGACTGGATGCTGGTGCCGCTGCCAGACAAAGAAGTGTCCCCGCCGCTGCAACTGGACCCGGACCTCGTACGCGCCATGGCACACACCATACGTACCGCGTTGGGCGAATCGGTTCGGGTTAGCGGCTAGCTGACAGGATCAAGCGCTACGGAACTGCTCTGCTGCGACGCGCAAGTAGTAGAACATCGACACAATGGTCAACAGGCCTGCGATATACAACGCGGCGGTACCTACAGTCTGAGTAGAGAGGCCTGGAATAAAGTTGCTTTGCCACAGCAAGAGAAGGATGGCGACCATCTGGGCCGTTGTTTTGAGCTTGCCGATATAGGCCACCGCCACACTCTTGGACTTGCCCAGTTGGGCCATCCATTCACGCAGCGCAGAAATGGTGATCTCACGACCGATGATGATCACGGCCAACCACGAGGGCGCACGCATGAGTTCGACCAGCAGAATCAAAGCGGCAGCGACCATCAGTTTGTCAGCGACCGGATCAAGAAATGCGCCAAAAGAAGAGGTTTGATTCCAGCGCCGGGCCAGGAAGCCGTCAAACCAGTCTGTGAGCGCCGCCACCGCAAAGATGATCGCCCCCGTCATGTTCTTCATGGGCATGGAGATGACGGAATCAGGCAGATAGAACAAACCGACAAACACCGGAATGGCTGCTACACGTAACCAGGTCAGGAAAATCGGCAAGTTGAAAGGCATTGCGGATGGCCAGATCGCATAAAAGTCAGCATTCTAACAGGTGCACGGCTTTCGGGGCGAAACCTTACACTATGGGCGTCGCCTCGGTGCGACTGTCAGTGCAAGCTTGACCCTGAATCTGGCCTCGCGCCATTCAATACTACGCAGGCTGGCAAGCTATCCGCGCAGTGCGCCGTAAATTTTCTCTGCCAGATCGCGGTTGATGCCTTCCACCTGGATCAAGTCATCCACACTTGCCGCCTTTACGCCTTGCAACCCGCCGAACCGCGCCAGCAGTTTCTGGCGACGCTTGGGGCCAATGCCTTCAATCTCTTCCAGACTGGACGCCACCCGCGCCTTGGCACGCTTGGCACGATGGCCGGTAATGGCAAAGCGGTGCGATTCGTCCCGAATCTGCTGCACCAGATGCAAACCGGCGTGATCACGCGGCAGTTGTACACTTTCATGCGTGGTCGCAAAAATCAGCTGTTCCAGACCCGCCTTGCGTGTTTCACCCTTGGCCACGCCGATCAAGATCGGCTGAGTGAGGCCGACTTCTTCCATGACTTGTTCAGCCATGGCCAATTGTCCTTTCCCACCATCAATCAACACCACGTCCGGTACTTTGCCCTCGCCCGCGGCGATCTTGCCGTAACGGCGGGTCAGCACCTGGCGCATGGCCGCGTAATCGTCACCCGGCGTAATGCCATTGATGTTATAGCGGCGATACTGGCCCGGCTGAATATCGCCGTCATCGAATACCACGCAAGACGCCACGGTGGCTTCGCCCATGGTGTGGGAGATATCAAAGCATTCGATCCGCTGCGTTTCATCCGGCAGATCCAGCGCATCGATCAATGCCTGCAAGCGGCCCGCCTGGCTAGCAGAGTGCGTATTGCGCTGGGTAATCGCCAGCTCTGCATTCTTGCGTGCCATTTCAAGCCACACACGGCGCTCGCCATTCGGGTTGCTATTGATGATGACCTTGCGGCCGGCTTGATCGCTCAACAATTGGGTCAGCAATTCTGCGTTGGCCGGCGCGGGCGTACAGATCACGACGGGCGGCACGTTGCGGTCCAGATAATGCTGAGCCAGGAAGGCCTCAAGTGCCTCGGCTTCGTCGTAATCCGCCGCATTGGTGGGAAACAGGTTCTTGTCGCCCACATGACGGCCACCGCGCACCATGGCCAGATTCAGGCATACAGCGCCTTCTTTCACGACGGCAGCGACGATATCTGCGTCCAGTTCACTGGTATTACTGGAGACAAACTGCTTTTCCTGTATGCGGGCCAGTGCCTGGATCTGGTCGCGCACGCTGGCGGCGGCCTCAAAATTCCAGGCCTCAGACGCCGCGGCCATGCGCACTTCGAGTTCCTTCAACAGCTCATTGGCCTGACCGTTGAGAAACAACACCGCGTTGTGTACGTCGCGGCGGTAATCCTCGGGCGTAATGTGATCCACACAAGGTGCCGAGCAGCGTTTGATCTGATACAGCAAACAGGGCCGCGAGCGGTTGGCGTACACGCTGTCTTCACAGGTGCGCAGTTTGAAGACCTTCTGCAGCATCTGGATGCTTTCTTTCACCACGTAGCCGTTCGGGAAAGGCCCAAAGTACTGATTACGCTTGTCCAGCGTGCCACGGTAGTACGCCAGGCGCGGGCTTTTGTGGCCAGTGACAACCAGATACGGATAGCTTTTGTCATCGCGAAACAGAATGTTGTAACGCGGTCCCAAAGCCTTGATCAGATTGTTTTCCAGCACCAGCGCTTCGGCTTCTGAACGCACAACCGTGGTTTCAATGCGATCCACCTGGGTCAGCATCAGCTTGATGCGTGGGCTGTGATCATTTTTCTGGAAATACGATCCCACCCGCCGCTTCAGGCTAATGGCCTTGCCGACGTACAGCACCGTACCGTCCTGCGCCAGCATGCGGTACACGCCGGGCAGATTGGGAAGTGCCTTGACGACGGCCAGCAAACGCTCACTGCGCGCTTCCAGGCTTTCAGGATTCATTGCGGGATCAGACATGGCGGCCATTGAAACAAAAACAAGGCGTCATTCTAGCAACGACTGCCCCGGTTGACGCGTCGATCAGGGCTGCCGTGCAATCGCAGCAGGTTCGCCAGAGGCCGCATCCGTTGCGGTATCGGCCGGTGCCTCTGGCGGGGGCAATGAAAACACAGGCGCGGCCACGTCGTTTCCTTGCTCGACCAGATACACAAACGCCAGCAATTCGGCCACCGCGCGGTACAGAGAGGCCGGGATATGGTCATCCAGATCAAGCTGCGACAACAAAGAGACCAGCTCCGGCGATTGATGCACAAACACACCAGCCTCACGGGCTTTCTCGATGATGGCTTGCGCCACCAATCCCTTACCGGTCGCCACCACGCGCGGTGTGGAACCTTCGGTATAGGCCAGGGCGACGGCGCGCGCGCGGGCGTCAGGCTTACTGGCCATCAGCGGGCTCCTTCACACTGGCAAAAGCGACGGAAGCCAGATCAAGACCCGCACCTTCGAACTGGTTATCCAGTGCGCTTTGGGCCGACTGTAATTGTTTGATCGCTTCCGGCGATGCTTTGAATTGCAAATTGAACTGCCCTTGATATAACACGGCGCTGATCGCCACGTGGCCCAGGTGAGGCATATCCAGATTCAATGTCGTCCGCCACTGACGATCTGCGGGGTCCGCATATGCCGCGTTGCGGCCTTGATCATCCGCCTGCACGCTCCACTGCATTTGCTGGCCAGGCCAGGCCTGGCCTTGCCACAGGATCGCCTGCCGATCAATGGCATCCAGTTGCCGCTGCACCAGACCTGCCAGCGCGGCCTGCTGGTCCGGTGTACCCGTCAGATGATTCATGTTGGCGGCCGATAAATCCGGCCGGTTATCTGCTGCACTGCTGGCTGCTTTGAGGCTGGCCACATCCGGACCGGTCAGGTCTTTGATCAGCGTGGATGGGGGCTTGCCCTCTGCCTGCGTTGTGGCCGTCTGAGCTGGCGTTTGCTGCTGCGCCAGGCGGGCTTGTGGCTCTTGCTGCAGGGCTTGCAAGCTGCGTTGACCATCTACCCACTGCGCCTGGTGTGACTCATAAAACAGACCGGATTGATCAAGGGTTTGCGCCAGTTTGCCGGCCAGATCAGCCGCATTGGGTGCGCCTTCAAACAGTGGCGCAGTCGCACCGGCCCGGGTAGTTTGCGCCGTCGTGCCGGCCTTGTTGCCACTGCCAAGCAAATCAGACAGATAACGTGCACCACTGGAGAGTTCGGTTGAAACGCCGGGGTGATAGTCTGGCGAGGTCGCCGTGGATAACGCAAAGGTCAGCGTGGGCCGATTGGCAATGACCGAGAGATCCAGTTTTTCACCCGCCGTGGCACCAGCGGGTAGATTCAGATCAAGCAACTGGTTATTGATCTGTACGGCAAACCGGCCATTACCCAGCGCCCCGATCACGGTGGCGGAGACGCGCTCACCTTGCGTAAATAGCGCCCCCAGATCCGGCCTGGCCTCTGGCGTTTGCGTGGAATTATTGAGGAGGAGTGCCTGCAGGGTGACAATTGCGTTACCGGGCAGCATGAGTCAGCGCAATCCTTCAGCGCGATACAGCGCCACGATCAGATCTGCCTCCCCCCGCGAAATACCGCATTGCTGCGCAACGGCGGCTGAATCAGCTCCGGTACGCGCCAGGCGGATGGCTTGGGCATAAGGGGTTTCGGTCAATGGCTGGGCCACGGCAGTGGTATCGACCACACCCGCATCGCCATGGTGCTCAACCGCCCAGGCTTGCTGCATGCTGTTAGCGGCCAGCCGCACCTTCAGAAGTTCCAGCTCCTGGCGCAATGCCGCCATGTCGCCTGACATGGTTTCAATCCGCTGCTGGGCCTGGCGCGATAGATGATGTGGCGAATTGGCTTTGCGCAAAAACAACAAAAGCTCGGCCACATAAAAAACGAGGAGCGCGAGCCCTGCATACAGTAGTTGTGGCCAGGTAATCAGAATGCCGTTCACGTGCCGCCTCTGTCACAGTTTAAACCGGCGACATCCGGTCCAGTCCCTCTTCATGGTCTTGCTGCGGAGCCTTGACCGGGGTGCATATGCAGCACTTTACCCCGCTTACGGCTTCCTCACGACAGACTCTGAACAGGTTCTCAGGAACCGTACATGCGCCGCATTTTATCGCCAGTTTGCAGACTACGGATCGAGCCCATCAATTCTTGCCGTCGCGCCATGGCCAGCGGGACGATCGCATCGATCTGCGCCTGCGCAGTACGCATCAGCATGGCCAGTGTCTCGCGCTGGTCTTGCTGCATGCCCTGCCAGTCTATATCACCCAGCGTGTTGCTGATCTCGTTGAACCGGCCCGCAGTTTGCAGGAAATCATCCCAGTCTCTGGATTGCGCACTCAACAGCATCCGCGCGCAGCACGCTTCCATTTCACCATAGACTGCCTGCATATCAGGCGCGACCATAACTCAAAGCGCTGCGATTGGCGGCGTCATCATCCTGAGCGGATGGCGCTGCCGGCGGCGGTGTTGCGCCCGTACCACGACTATTCTGTTCGATGGTATCCCAGGCGGATTTCAGATCAGTCAGCAACTTGCTCACATGATCAAGCATGTCGGCGTTGTTCTCGATGTTGGCTTTGAACAACTGGGCAACCATGTGCTCGTACAGCGCATCCAGGTTTTTTCCCAGTTCGCCGCCTTTTTCCACATCCAGCGACTGGCGCAGGCCTTCGTCGATAATCGCAATCGCCTTGCTGATCGACTGGCCTTTGTCGGCAATGTTGCCTGCCTGCATGTGAAACTTCGCGAGGCCCACAGCCTTTATGGCACCTTCGTACAACATCACAACCAGTTTGAGCGGGCTGGCCGATGCAACGGCCATATCCACACTGTTCTGGCCATATGACGCCAGCGCCTTCTTGACGGCATAACTCATGCCACTTCTCCAAATCAAACCACCACAACTGACCGGAACCAGCCCGGCACCGCCCTGCCCGTTTAGCTACTGATCTTGGGCAGGTTGGCCAATTGGGTCGTCAGGTAACTACTGGTGTTCTTCAACGAGCCCACCACGGAATCCATGGCAGTGAACTGCTGCACGTAATTGGCCTGCACCTGAGTCAAACGCGTTTGCATTTCGGTTTCTTGCGACTGCAAACGGGTAATGCTCTGGTTGATGCTGTCGGTCACCGAGTAGAACAACCCGTTATCGCTGGCCTTGGTGGACAGCATATTGGTGATGCTCTGATTCAGATTATAGGAAAAGCCCTGACTATAGGTCACGGAACCCATGTCGCCCGTCGACCCGGCGGCCAGACTGATGATCAAGCCAGCGGCAGGGCCTGTCCCGACCAGCACGTTACCGGTGGCTGTTGCGGGTTGACCACCAATGGTCGCAACGGCATCGGTACCGGCGGCCTTGTCGGTGACGGTCAGGAATGCCGGATCAGTACTTCCGCCGGTTGCTGCTGTTGTCAGCTGGATGGTCGAGGTCGCGCCATAAGATGCAGAAGCAAACTGCAATGCGCCATTGGCAAAAGAGACGTTTGCCGACACCCCGCCAGCCTTGATGGCCGCATCATTGTTGATGGCGGTTTGCAAAGCGGTGGCCAGATCGTTGCCGTTGGCATAAGAGGCGCCATCGGTCAATTTAATGGTGCCTGACTGCACACCGTCGATCGCGATGGTGAAATTGTCGTTATCCGCACCAATAGTCAGCGGGAACGTGATGTTAGAGCCTGACGTCACCGAACCCTGTGTGGCCGGCGTTGTGACATTGATGGCGTACGTGCCCGGCTTGGTCAGCGACGAGCTGGTCGACACCACAGTCACACCGCCCGGTTTGGATACCGAGGTACCCGCAGCAAACAAGGTGGCCAATGCTTGTGGATTGGACTGGGCGGCCGAGGACAGTTTGTCCTGGTCCAGAGTCATGTTGCCTTTGTCGTCAAAACCAACGCCAACATCAAAGAGGCTCTGATACGCATTGCTACCACCCAGTGCCTTGTTGAACACACTGCGCATCTGGGTTTTGATCGAGTTCAACGCATACTGGCCGTTCAGAATACCGGCAGTTTGCGTTGTGGTGTCGTAGCCAGTGAGACTGGAGAGCTGCGACATGAAATTGTTGTAGCCATCGACCATGGCCTGCACGTTCTTCACCAGCGTCGTGCTGTCTGTACCAATCGTCAGCGTTGTGGCATCGGTATTGGTGCCTGTCAGGTTCAGCGTGACGCCACTCAATACATCACTGATGGTATTGGTCGGCTTGGAGATCGTGATCCCGTCGAGCGTGAACTGGGCGTCCTGCGCTTTTTGCGTGACGGTCGTGGTGTTGGTGGTCGAAGCCGGATCAAAAGCAAAGGCATTCAGGCCGGTATCGCCATTGGCGCCGGTTGCCGTGATTTTCATGCCATTGACTTGACCCGTGGTATTGGACGAGAGCACCAGGCGGAAACCACCACCGTCATTGATGATGCTGGCCGTTACCCCGCCCTTGGCGGCGTTGATGGCATCACGCAGGCCAAACAGGTTGTTGTTGGTCGAATCGATATTGACCGTGATCGCCTGCTGCGACGCATTGGCCGAGAAACCCGATGTGCTGTCGTACGAACCAAAAGAAATGGTCAGCGACCCAGTGCCCACCGGATTGTTCGGGCTGCTGACATCCGCCGAAGCAACGACCTGGTTCTGGGCAAGCTGGCTCACCTGCAAGGAGTGCGAACCCTGCTGGGCAGCATTGGTCGCGGTTGCGGTGCCCACTGACGAGTTGGCCAGTTTGGCGGTCGACAACTGCAACTTGGTTGGATCAGACAGTGCGGTCAGCGTGCTCTGAAAATCAGTGAGTGCGCCTTGCAAGGTACCCAACGCGGAAAGCTGTGCGTCATAGCTCGCTTCCTGTTTTTGCAAGGCCAGCAGCGGTTGCTGCTCTACCTGCATCAACTGCGAAATGATGCCGCTGATATCAATGCCGGAGCCGATACCCATCGAGGTAATCGCGCCCAACCCGCTGCTGCTGCTCAGCCCACTCGTGATACTGCTCGGCGTAGGCGACGCAGTGGGCGTGGGTGTCGGCGTCGGTGTGGGAGTCGGCGTCGGCGTAGGGGTGGGAGAAATACTCGAGGTCATGGGTAACTCCTGGCGTGCGTGCCCCATCATACCAGCCAGTTATGCTAACTGGATGACGATCATTGTATCCGGGCGCCCGCATTACAAATCGGACAGAACGGCCTGCGGCAAGTTCGCCGCCTCTAATAGAGAATATCGGCCGTTCAGGCTTTATCTTTAATCAGCAAGCCTTCGAATTGTCCAATGGCCTTGGCAATGGCAATGGCCTGCTCGCTCGGGATCTGCCGGATCACATCTTTCGTCTGGGAATCAATCACCTTGACGATGTGTGTCTGGCTGTCCGGGTCCACCGAAAACTGCAAGCTATTGCCGTTGGCGTAGTTCTTGACCGCCTCATTGAGCTTGCCCACCGCATCGTTCAGGGTGGTGGCATCAGCCTGTTGCCCGTTCTTGCCATCGGTGCTGTTGCTGCTGTTAGCTACGCTGCCACTTTGAGTGACAGAACCGGTCTGGGCTGACTGAGACTGACCACCAGACGGGTTGGTGGTCGGCGACAGCGCCGCGAGAGATTGAGTCAACTGCACTTGCATGAGGTTCTCCTTGAACGGAAAAACGCCCCGGCACGGTTTGAACCGGCCGGGGCATCATGCCTCCATACTACCCGAGACGTCTTGCGCCTGATTACTTCAGCAGGCTCAAGATGCTTTGCGGCAGCTGGTTGGCTTGCGACAGCATCGCGGTACCGGCCTGTTGCAGAATCTGCGATTGCGTCAGGTTGGCGGTTTCCGAAGCGAAGTCGGTATCTTCAATCCGGCTCTTGGCGGCCGACAGGTTGGTCACCGTGGTCGACAGGTTAGAGATGGTCGAAGTGAAGCGGTTCTGCAGCGCACCCAGTTGAGCACGTTGGCTGTCGATGTACGACTGTGCATCATCAGCGATCCGCAGGGCTTGCGTAGCACCGTCAACAGTGGACACATCCAGGCTTTGCACGGTCTTCAGCGAAGAAGTCATGGTCGAGCCGGAGGCCAGGCCGTAAGAGGAAGTACCGGCCGAGTTTTTGCCCGTAAACACACCGCTGGCAAAACCTGCACCGCTGGTGGTGATGGAGTACGAGCTGGCCGAGTTCAGCACAACCTGACCACCGAAGGTGAAGCTACCCGAACCACCTGAAGCCTGGATTGCCGTACCCGAAGTGTACTGAGCCGAACCGGTCGAGTTTGTGGTGTCGTAGTTGTACTGGGTGACCGTGCCACCAAAGCCGCTCGCAACACCGCTGGCCGACGTAATCTGGATGTTGGCGCCAGAGTTGTTGGTCAGCTTGATACCGTATGTCACGGAACCGCTGGAGTTGGTGAACGTAGCCAGCTGAGCCACAACGCCGGTTTGCGACTGAGCGTTGTTGAACGCGGTCACAGCCTGGTTGTAGTCGGAAGCCGTCGGAGCTTGACCGGATACCGACGAGGTCACGCTGAACGACACCGAAGCGTAGGTGTTGTTGTTCGAAGCAACCGCCAGAGAGTACGAACCGGATGCAAACGACAGATCAACTTCAGTCGATGCAGTTGCGGTTACGCCCGTGTTGGCTGCGTTGATCTTGGCTGCCACATCGCTAGCCTGGTCAGTACCGGATACGGAAACCGACTTGCCGTTGATGGACATGGTACCGCTGGAAGTCACCACGGCGCCGGTCACGGCCACGTTGGCGGTCCCGCCAATCGCACCTTGAGTCGTGCCGCTCACTTCGTTGGTGTAGGCCAGTTGACCTGTACCGTTACCGCCGCCCATCTGGAACGTACCGTACTGGCTAGTACGGAAGTTACCCATGGTTGCAGTGATGGTCTGGTTGGCGTTGGCACCAACTTGGTAGGTTGCAGCGGTGAAGCTGCCGTCGAACAGGTTTTGACCGTTAAACTGGGTAGTTTGAGCGGTACGGTCCAGTTCGGACACCAGCTGGTTAACCTGGGCATTCAGGGCCTGGCGGTCGGACGTGGAGTTCGTCGCGTTGCCCGACTGAACAGCCAGTTGGCGAATGGATTGCATCATGTCGCTCATCTGGCCCAGAGCACCTTCCGCAGTCTGCGACAGCGAAACGCCGTCGTTGGCATTGCGGGATGCCTGATTCATGCCGTTGATTTGCGACGTCATACGATCAGAGATCGCGAGGCCGGCGGCGTCATCCTTGGCGCTGTTGATACGCAGACCGGACGACAGGCGTTCCAGCGAGGTATTCAGCGAGTCTTGCGACTTGCTCAGGTTTTGCTGAGCCTGCAGCGACGCTACGTTTGTATTGAGAACCAAAGACATTTGGTAGCTCCTCGTAAGGGGGTTTTGCGTTCAACGTTCAGACGCATCACCGCGTCCTTGGACTGTTTATCGGTGGCCCCGAAAATAACTTTAGCGAAAATTCAAAAAATTTTTTCCATTAAATCTGACACCATGGGAAAGCATAAGGGTTTTCTGTTTTTTCATCCCGCTGGTTTCCCGCGCCACCCCGCTGAACCCCACGTCTACAAGCCATTCCAGGATATTCGTCGTAAAAAAACGGCGGGTTCTGCAACCCGCCGTTCCTGTCGATTTCTGCCATTTGTATCAGCCTACCGTTAATCGGGAGACCAAGCCTTACGCCAAAGCTCCAGGTTTTCACCCTTGAGCATCCACTTGTCCCTTACGACCTGGCGCAACTCCAGACCGCGCTGACGAGTTGCCGACATGTCGTCCAGATGCATGCGGATGGCATCAATCCAGTCTTTGTGACGATTGCGCACCCGTGTTACCGGCAGGTCAACACGGTACGGCTCAATGTCGGTACACACCACCGGAAAGCCGCAAGCCCCATATTCCAGCAAGCGCAAATTGCTCTTGCTCTCATTGAACACGTTGTGTTCCAGCGGCGCCAATGCCAGATCCAGTTGCAGGCTGGCGACCTTGGCCGGGTAAGTTTCAATGGGCACGCCCTCATGAAACTCTTTGACATAAGGACGCAATTTCGGTGGACACATCCCAAAGAACACCCAGTCCACCTCCTCAGCCAGTTCCCGCACCACACCTTCAATCAACTCCAGATCGCCCGTGTGGCTAATCCCGCCGGCCCAGCCTACGCGCGGTTTCTCGCGCTCAGTTGGGATCAGCGGCAAATCACCCCACCATCCTTCTGGTAGATAGTTATTCACCACATGGAAGTTATCGTGCAGATCAGAATATTGTTCAGCCAGGCGATTCGTAGACACCACAAAGCGATCCACATTCGCCACCGCACGCCGCAATGATTTCAACACATCCTTGGGCATGTGCTCGCGGTGGGCGCTTTTGAGCGGCAAATTGGGCAAATAGTCATCGAGTTCATAGATGCAATAAGCACCGGAGAACCGCTTGGCCCGCGACATGAATTCAATCTGTTCCGGCGTAAATTGCCGTTGAAACACCAGCACATCCGGCTTGAAGCGCTCCTGATCCACCACAGAGAGCAATTCGAAGGAGATCGACCCGCCCACTTTTTGGGCGTCTTTCAGCGCCTGGAACGGCTGAATGATCCGGTAGTGGCCACACCCCATCTGATCTGCCGGATGGGTCAGCACCCGCATGGGCGGTTTCCAGGAAACGGGCTGGAACGAGACCAGGCGCCGGTTCTCGATCTCGAACCCGTTGCCGTGCAATGCCAGATTGCGGTTGTAGTACGGATCTCGTGCCAGTTGCGGCAGCCATTTGAGGTACATGGCCTCCTGTTCACCGGCAAAGCGCTTTCTTTTGGCCTCCTGGGCCGCAGGATCAACGCGCGTCTGGCTAACACTTCCCTCATGCAATACGCTGGCAAACGGCGTCCACACCACCAGATATCCGGCCTGACGCACTTTCAGACACAGGTCAACATCATTGTAAGAAACCTTGAAGTCCTGTTCATCCATGCCACCCAGTTCGCGGTACAGAGACTTGCGCACCACCATACAAGCGGCGGTCACCACCGAATAGTTCTGGGTGACCTGCAGGCGGTTCATATAACCGCGCTCTTCCCGGGGCGTGCCGATAAACGGGTGATCTGCCGGGCCACGCAGCCCCAGCACGACGCCGGCGTGCTGAATCCGGCCATCAGGATAAAGCAGGCGTGCGCCCACTGCGCCGACTTCCGGCCGCTGCGCATGACTCATCAGCTCATCAAGCCAATTGTCCTGGATGATGGCCGTATCGTTGTTTAGCAATACGACGTACTCACCCTGCGCCAGCTCCACCGCATGGTTGTTGATTGCGGAAAAATTGAACGGGTGCGGGTACCGGATCACGCGGATGCGTGGATTCCCGAGCTTTTCCAGACCATCCAGAAAATTGCTGGCATCCGCTTCAGTCGTATTGTTATCGACAATCAGCAATTCGTACTGGGGATAGCGGGTGCGCTCCAGCACGCTTTCTACACACCGCGACAGCATTGCAAACTGGTCTTTGGTGGGGACGATAATGCTGACCAGCGGCTTGGTGGCATGCTGATGCTGCACATGCAAAGTCCCCGGAAGCAGGCCTTCGGAGATGTTCGCCGGGGTGTTCAGGCGTTGCAGATGGTTGCGCACGGCGCGGGCAAACGCCCCCGCACGGCCGTGATCATCCAGCGCACGCCACGGCAGTTGCGCCAGGTGGCAGCCGATGTTTGGCACGTGGCCAATTGCTTTTTCGCCCAATAGCTCATACAAACGGAACAGCAAATCAATCTGCTCGGCGCCGGCTTCCAGTGGCCCGGTTACCAGCGCAGCCGTTATGGCGGCATGGCGCACTAGTAAAAGCCCGTCCGCATAAGGTGTGGCGCGCATCAGGTCGGGGCTGAAATCCGGTTTGAAGCGCGGCATATCGGACTTGCCAGGCTCACCGATCCAGTCATCATCCCAATAGATGGCCTGCCATTGCGGGTTGTCCACTGCTTGCAGCAGGCCCAGCAGCAAACCATCCAGCGTCAGCAGATCGCCCACTTCGACAAGACCCACCCAATCGGCCTGAATACGGGCCACATCGGTCATGATTGCGGCGTAGGCGTCGTTACTTTGCAGCCAGCCGATGCCGCTATTGGGGTCCGGGTCTGCCAGCGGAGATACAATCGTGGCCCGCTTGCCCTTGAAATATTGCTGACCCAGCGTGGTCAGGGTTTCGGAAACGGCAGCGATGTTGCCAGTCCGGTCGATCAGATAAAAGTGCGCCACCTGGGGGGGCATCTGATCAACACGGGTATCAATCATGCGGGCCTCGGCCAGCGTGAGGTTGCGATCTTTCAACCAGGCTTCGTAAGTATGGGTAACCAGGCTCAAACCCGTCGGCAACGACGACATGGAACTCTGGACTTGCGCCTCGCCCGAAGCAGCTGACTCCGGGGCATTCTTGGGCAGCATTCGGGTTTCAAGACCGGCTGAGCGCACAACCAACGGCATCAGGCGCTCAAAAACGTGGGCCAGCGTGCCGTCCAGTTGTCCGGCTTCTTCCTCGAAATCTTCCAGCTTGACGTCGAGCCGGCGCAGCGCGGCAAAAAAAGCGCCACGCACCCAGTACATGGAGCCCGCAACAAAGTCGTAATCAAAACCTTGCGGATCAACCCCGATGCGCTTGGCCCACAACTGCATCCCCGGCAAATTTTCCCGCTGCGCGCCAGAAATCTTGTAGGCATTCACCATGGTCTCGGCAGCGGCCAGCATACCGATGCCCGGGTCCGCATCAAACATGGCCAGGATCGGCCCGATCCCGCCTTCCGGCAACAATCCTTTCAACAGATGATTGCGCCAGAGCTCGCCAAACCCGTTCGTGCGGTGCAATGACTTTTTGGTATGGATCTTGAGCACCTGGTCGTAGTCTTCCAGCCGTTCGTGCTCCAGCAACTTGAACAGCGGAGCGATATCACGCCCACGATTTTTGACCGGGTAAATTCTGGCATCAGGGAACCGGGATTTGATCAGCGCTGTCGCCTGCGGCAACACCTCTTCCGGTGTGGTCACCAACAAATCAAAAGGCTGATTGATGCTGGAGAACGCCTGGGCAAACTCTTCCCACAGATCCAGATAAAACAAATGGAAAGCCACGGCCAGACGGCGTACTGCCTCCTGAGGCTGCCCCGTAATGGTTTTCTGTTCCAGGGCCTTGGCCAATGGCGCCAGTGACAGCACGGCAGGGTCCAGAGGGTTCAGGCGGGTCGCCCAGTCCAGCAGCACCTTTGCAGGCTGCAGCGCGCCCTGGTTGGCATGCAGCACGCACAGGCTGCACAGCGTGTTGATATGAAACGGGTTCTGGCTGAGGATAGCCTCAAATGACTGAAGTGCTGTCTGGGTATCGCCCGCGTCCATCTGGGCAATACCCTGAATGATCAACTGGTTTTGCCACTGCAGTTTGGGCTCAAGCTCTTTCAGCTGGAGCTTGCCGCACGGCATTGCGCGGACCATCAGATCAATATCTTCCAGCAGCGCAAAGAATGCCGCGTTATAGAACGGCATTTCCACAAACTGCCTGGGCTCAAACACCCATTCGGGATGCGGCGTGATGGCGCGCCATTCCGAGCGGAATATTTCCTGCACGGTCAGCGACTTGCTGCTGGCAAGGCACATGGCCAGGACTGCGGATGCTTTTTTTGCCAGTACCCGCGCGTCATCAACAGTGACACCCGGCTGCATCTGACAATGGACCTGCGCCATGAAACCAAAAAATGCTTCTTTTTGCGGCCCTTCAAACTCCGCCGAGGTGAGTGCCTGATACAGATCGGTTTGATGATCCGATACCGGATAGTTGAGCTCACGCACCACAAACGGAATCGGCAAGATCCGTATCTTGCTGCAAATCAGTCTGAAATAGGCATCGCCAAATTCATTGAATTCCCAGCGGATGTCATCCGGAATCCGGTGATACCAGTCGCGGGGTATGCCAGTTCTGCTGACCGCATAAAAGGGTGGAATGTAATTGTCCATAAAGGACATGATGCGATCCGGGATATTGCCCGCGTAGTCTTCCACCACTTTGCGATCGCGCAGGAAATAATGCACCCGCTCGCCATCAGCCAGATACATGACTGAGTAACCGTGGCACAAGCCGTAATCAGGATTGGCTTCAAGGAAATCAAGACTCTGATCAAGACCGTCTTGCAACGTGAAATCGTCATCGGTCACAAAAGCCATATAGGGCGTGGTGACCAGATCGATACCGCGCCGGATTTTCAACATGATCTGGCTGTAATCGCAGTCGCCACAATGCTGGTAATTTGTGCGCTCGTTACCGTATTGCTTCGCCGCCCATGCATTGGATTCAGCCGAAGAATCCATGATCAACAAGGTATACGGCATAGCGGAGTAATAACGCACGGCGCGCGCCAGAAATTGCGGGCGATTATGCGTCAGCAATACCAGGGTCAACAGCTGGCCAGTTGGGTTCATTCGGTGTCCAGTATGTAAATCAGGCAATACGTTTCAGATAACCGTCCGGCGCAACGGTAATCAGCAATTTGTTTTCAATGGTGTGGTCAATCTCGAATTCAGGATTGTTTTTCAGCCATTGATGCACCGCCGTTTTCGGGTTGTCACCGACACCCCACGGCCGGTCGGGGAAGGCATCGGCAGGCATGTCTTCCACCACCGTGTCAAACACCACGCAGTAGCTCCCTGGCGTGGTCAGCGGCGCATAGGCCTCCAGTTCTGCCAGCACATGGGCATGCGTATGGTTAGAGTCCAGACAGACCAGTACCCGCTCGCAACCCCGTGCCCGGGCGTGTACCTGGGCAATGACCTGCGGATCAATCGATGAGCCCTGGATCATCTCGATTTTATGTGCCAGCGGGTGAGCTTCGATAGCAGCCCGATTGTGCTCGCGGATATCAATATCCAGACCCAGGACCGTGCGCTTGCTGGCTTTCGGGTCAAGTGGCACGCCTTGTTCGACTGCATCGCAATAATCCAGCAAGGCCAGCATGGATGCACTCATGATCAATGAGCCACCGTGGGCAATGCCGGTTTCAATAATCAGATCAGGCCGCAGTTGCCAGATCAGTTCCTGCATGGCGACCATGTCTTGCGGCAGCTGAATAATGGGGCGGCCCAGCGCCTTGAAGTTGTAGGTGTATTTATGGGGCGCTGTCTGGACCACAAAATCCACACCCATTTTTTTCAGTTTTGCGTCTGCGCCCTGCGCTGCAATATCCTGGACTCGTTCTGCCTCAAAGCGGGCGTACATGTCGTCTGTCATGGAAACCTCAATGGTTTGATCCCGTCTGGCGGGAATGTACTGGTCTGGCGCGACGCCGGTTTTGCCAGTGCCTGCTCTGCACTACCCGCGCCATTTTAATCTGTCTTCTACTCTGCGTTTATCGCGGCACATGAGGATCACGCATTCTGAGTACCCGCGCCGGATTCCCCACCATAACCGCACCCGCCGGCACATCTTTGGTAATCACTGCGCCTGCGCCAATCACCGCCCAATCCCCGATTTTCAGCCTGGGCAATATGGTGGCGCCTGCGCCGACAAATACCCCGCGGCCTATTTCAACACAGCCACACACCGAGACACCAGGGGCAATAAATGAAGATTCTCCAACCTGCGTTTCATGGCCAATCAATGCGCCGATGTGCATGCACACATTGTCAGCCAGTTTCACCCCGGCTTGCACAATAACGCCTTCGCGCAAATAAATGCCTGTACCCAATTCCACCATCATCAAATCAATGGTGGGGTGGATCAGGTTGCTCATTGCAAAGCCTGCGCTAAGCATATATTGCGTCGTCTCATGCCGGGTAACGCAATCACCGGAAATCAGGTTCACAAAGGTGTAGTGGGCCGGATCAAACCGGGGCAACACATCAAAACCGCCAAACACCGGCAGACCGTAGAAATCCTGGCCTTTTTTGGCCGGATCATTGTCGATATATCCGGCAAAGTCGACCAAACCCTGCTCGCGCACCCGTTGCAATATGCGGGGGGACTCCGGGTTATTGGCCCCGAGCAGCAAGACTTTTTTCACCGCACCTCCGGCAACACGCTCAGCAGGCAGGCAGCAACCCGCTCGATCTGCTCGAGGGTCAGATCGTGATAGCTGGGCAAATTGATTGCGCGCGTGGGGATATCAAATGCAACCCGGTTCTCGGGCATCGCGACGAAAGGGGGTGTACTGGACAGCGGGCTAAAAAAGACCCGCGCATCAATTTGTTCACGCTGAAACGCCGCCTGCAATTGTTCACGCGTCACCCCAATGGCCGGGTCAAACACGGCAGTTGGCATCCAGTAACCGTTGAGCGTGCCGGCCGGCTCCGGGTTCAGGCTGATCTGCGGCCAGGCGCGCAACGCAGCTTGATACTGATGAAACACCTCGCGCTTGCGTGCAACCAGTTCATCAATCCGTTCCAGTTGCGCGCAACCGATCGCCGCCTGGATGTTGGACATTTTGTATTTGAAGCCGATCTCCGCCGGCCAGAACTGGCGGGTTTCGCCACGCTTGCGCCCGTGGTTGCTCAGGGTCAGTACCCGCTCATATAAATCAGGGTCGCTGGTGACAAACATGCCGCCTTCGCCCGTGGTCATGGTTTTGGTGCCGTGAAACGAAAACACGCCAAAGCGCCCTATCGATCCTGCACGACGGCCGTGAAAAACCGAGCCGATAGCCTCTGCAGCATCTTCGATCAGCACCAGCCCATGACGCTCGGCAATCACAGCCAGTGCATCCATCTCGCACAGATTACCGTAGATGTGGGTCGCCACAATCGCGCGGGTTCTGGGTGTAATGGCCGCCTCTACCCGAGCAGGGTCAAGACACCACGATTGCGGCAGCACATCGACAAATACCGGGGTTGCGCCAACATGAACGATGGGCGCCACGGTCGCAATCCAGTTGGTGTCGGCCAGGATGACCTCATCACCCGCGCCGATATCCAGCGCGGCCAGCGCCATATGCATTGCCCCAGTGCAACTGGACGTCGCAATGGCATGGGTAGCACCAATCCAGGCGGCAAAGTCCCGCTCAAAGCGGTTGATGTAGTCGTAACAGCGCTCACCCCAGCCATTAGCCGCCGCATCTGTGGCGTAGCTAATCTCACGATCGGTAATGGAGGGCTTGGTATACAGGATGCGTGCTTGCGTTGGGCTCACAGGATTTCCACCTCGGGTACGGCCACTACAAACTGCCCGCCCCACTCGCGGATGCCGGCCAGTTGTTGCATGACTTCATGTTTCAGATTCCACGGCAGGATCAGGACAAAATCCGGTCGGGCATCGAGTAATGCTTGCGGGGTAATCACCTGAATATGGCTGCCCGGCAAGTACTTGCCTTGCTTGGATGGTGCCGCATCTGCCACTTGCGCCAGTAGCAGCCCATCCACGCCTGCGTAATTGAGCAGCGTATTCCCTTTTGCTGCTGCGCCATAGCCAAGCACTTTTTTTCCGAGGCGTTTTTGTTCCAGCAAAAAGGCTTGCAGACCCAGTCGTACGCCTTCGGCGCGAGACTGGAAATTGCGATAAATCTGCGGTTGATCCAGCCCGGCGGCCCGCTCGCCAGCCAGCGTTGCTGCCACCCCGGGTTGTTCTGCATGGGTCGCGTCCTGCGAGCAGGCGTAGACGCGCAAGCTGCCGCCATGTGTAGGCAGCACTTCTACGTCATATACCCGCAGGCCGGCCTGACTCAGGATAGGCTGTACAGCCAGCAGCGACAGATAGGAAAAATGCTCGTGATAAACAGTATCGAACTGGATTTGCTCGATCAGGTTCTGCAAATGAGGAAATTCAAACGTCACCGTGCCCTGGGGCGTCAGCAAATGTGCAATGCCGGCCACAAAGTCGTTGATGTCCGGCACATGCGCCAACACATTGTTGGCGACGACCAGATCTGCGGCCCCATGCCGAGCGCGTAACGCCTCTGCACTTTCCACGCCCAGAAAGACTTCTTCGATCTGCAGGCCGCGGCTACGCGCCGCTTCTGCCGTGCTGTGGGTGGGCTCAACGCCGACGCACCGAATCCTCTGTTGCGCAACGTACTGCAAGAGATAACCATCGTTGGCGGCGACTTCGATCACCAGTGACTGCTCACCGAGTCCAAGCCGGCTGGCGATCATTTCCACATACTTTTGCGCATGTGCCAGCCATGTCGATGAGGTCGAGGAGAAATACGCATACCCCGCATCAAACAGCTCATCGTGGCGGGCAAAGTCTTCAGTTTGCACCAGCCAGCATTGCTCGCAGACTTTCACCCGCAGCGGAAAATATGTTTCCGGCGCAGACAAACGGGCGATGTCCAGATAAGCATTGGATGGTGGTGAAAAGCCCAGATCAACAAAATCAAGCTGCAAAGGGCTGTGGCAATGACGACACTTCATGGCTCAATTCCACGAAAATCTTCAGTCAGTAAAGGGTGTTGCTGATCGCGAGCAGACAACTGGGCAGGTGGCAAAGGCCAGGCAATATTCAGACGTGGATCGTTATAGCGCAGCCCGCCCTCCAGGGAAGGCGTATAAAGCGCCGTATGCAGATACAGCAACTGCGTCGCCTCGGCCAGCGTCTGAAAGCCATGTGCACAGCCTTCTGGCAGCAGCAAGGCACGATCATTTTTTGCCGAAAGCTCGACGCTGCGCCATTGCAGAAACGTTGGCGAACTGGCACGCAGATCGACCACTACATCAAAGACCGCCCCCGACAGACAACGGATAACCTTCTTTTCTGCAGCGGGCGGGTATTGGAAATGCAGGCCGCGGATGCTGCCTTGTTCCTGGGTGAAAGAATGATTGACCTGGCAGACATGCGAGCCCCCCAGCAACGCGGCTAGCTCGTCCGCACAGAACCAGCGCGCAAAACTGCCCCGCTCATCCCCTCGCCGGTCTGTTTCCAGAATAGCTGCCCCCGGAATATCAAGCGGCGTGATACGCATCAACGCGCCCACACCAGGCCGGCCTGCGCGGCATCGTGTTGATATTGCTGCAGTTGTTGCAGCGAGATCAGTTCGCCCCTCATCCAGTCCTGGTACCAGGCCCCGGTTTGCGCCAGCGCCTGTTGCAGCCGCCAGACCGGTTGCCAGCCCAGCCGCGAGCGGATATGCGAAGAATCCAGCCGCAGCGCGCTGGTTTCATGGGCCACGGCACCGACCTGCCGCCACGCCACCGCCGACCAATGCGCGCCTAACTGCGTCAGCACCTCGCCCACCGAGGCAATATCGGACTCCACCGGACCAACATTCCAGGCGCACGCAACGGTTTCGTCGTCCGCCAGTAAGCGCTCGCCAATCAACAAATAAGCAGAGAGCGATTCCAGCACATGCTGCCAGGGGCGAATGGCCAGCGGGTTGCGGATATCCACGGTCTGCCCGGCGGCAACCGCGCGGGCCACATCCGGGATCAACCGGTTCTGCGCCCAGTCTCCACCACCAATCACGTTGCCAGCCCGAGCTGTAGCGATCAGCAAACGTGGTGCGCCGGCGCGCTCGGCAAAGCTACTACGGTAAGAGGCCGCGACCAGTTCAGCTGCGGCTTTGGAGGCGCTATACGGATCGTACCCGCCCAGGGTGTCGGTCTCCCGATAGCCCCAGCTCCATTCTTTGTTTTCGTAACACTTGTCGGTGGTAATGACGACCACAGCCTTGACTGAATCGATCGCACGGCAGGCCTCAAGCAGATTGGCAGTCCCCATGACATTGGTTTGCCAGGTGGTCAGCGGGTCCTGGTAAGAGGCCAGCACCAGTGGCTGCGCCGCAAGATGAAAGACGATCTCCGGCCGGGCATGGGTGATCGACTGCTTCAGAGTCTCAGCGTCACGGATATCTGCCAGTGTCGAACCGCAATCGAGCCCCAGCGCCGGCCAATGAGCTGGCTCGCCAGCGGGCGGCGGCAAGGCGTATCCCTCGACCAGTGCACCAAGTTGCTGCAACCACAGAGCAAGCCACGACCCTTTGAAACCGGTATGTCCGGTCACAAAGACGCGGCGGCCCTGGTAAATATTATTGAACACGTTGATGTATCCTGGCTCAGTCCCAGATTTTCCAGGGCGCTTTGCCCTGGTCCCACATCTGGTTCAACTGGATTTTATCGCGCAGCGTGTCCATGCATTTCCAGAAGCCATGATGACGATAAGCCTTGAGCTTGCCATCGCCCGCCAGCCCTTCCAGTGGCTCCCGCTCGAAGATGGTGGCATCCCCTTCCTTGATGTAATCGAACACGCCGGTACGGCAAATCATGAAACCCGCGTTGATCCAGCCCAGATCGCCCGGCGGTTTTTCGTGAAATTCGCGGATATAACCGTTGGCATCTTCGTCCACCAAGCCAAAGCGTGGCTCTGGCTGCACACAGGTCATGGTCACCAACGCATCTGGCGAGGCCTTGTGTTGCGCCAGTTGTTCGGCAATGTTGACGTCGGATACGCCATCGCCATACGTGAGCATGAAGTCTTCGCCGCCAAGATAGTCCCGCGCCCGCAAAATACGGCCCCCGGTTTGCGAGGACAGGCCGGTTTCCAGCAGGGTGACTTTCCAGGCTTCAGACTGGTTGCGGTGCACCTCGATCTGGTTATTAGAGAGATCAATGGTGACGTCGCCCTGGTACAGGAAATAGTTGGCAAAGAACTCCTTGATGTGATTGCCCTTGTAGCCCAGCAAGACCACAAATTCGGAATAGCCCTGCGCGGCATAGATCTTCATGATGTGCCACAGAATCGGGCGCCCGCCGATCTCGACCATGGGCTTGGGTCGCAAATCTGTTTCCTCACCAAGACGTGTACCCAGACCGCCCGCAAGAATGACCACCTTCACGCTGTGTTTTCCTTCATTCACGCCCCGGTTTGCACCAGGGCTTCAAGTACGGAATTAGCTCTCATCATGGCGGCCTCAAAAACACCGCTAGCCGCGCTGAAAACCACGCCTCGCTCGCTATCTTGCTGCCCGGCCGCCCAATTGGATACCACGGCCAACGCCGCATAGGGCACGCCTGCTTCGCGCGCCAGCACGGCCTCAGGCATGCCGGTCATCCCCACCATATCGCCGCCATCCCGCTGGATGCGCCTGATTTCAGCGGCTGTTTCAAGCCGTGGGCCTTGAGTACAGGCATAGGTGCCGCCATCAACGACGCTCACGCGGCTTTGCTGCGCAGCATCCAGCAAAGCCGAACGTAGATCATTGGAATAGGGTTCGGTGAAATCGACATGAGTAACCGGGTGTTCGCCGACCTCAAACATGGTCTGCTTTCTACCCCAGGTGTAGTCAATAATCTGATCGGGCACCACCAACACCCCCGGCCCCATATCGGCCCGAATGCCGCCGACCGAGGCAATCGCCACGATATGGGTAACCGATTGCTGGGTGAGCGCCCAGATGTTGGCGCGGTAGTTGATCAAGTGTGGCGGAATGGTGTGACCGTAGCCGTGACGTGCAATAAAGACCACCGGGCGTCCCGCTACCTCGCCAAAAGTCAGTGCGCCAGATGGATCACCATAAGGAGTGCGCACCACCAGTCTGCGCGTGACTTGCAAATTCGCCGGCTGACCCGCGCCGGTTCCCCCAATCAGGGCAAGCATGCATTGTCCTCCTGGCCTGGCGGGTACGCCGGGGCGCGTTATATGCCATTCGATTCTTGCATCATATCGGCATCTGACCGCAATTACTAAACGAGAAAAAGGGGCTGCGCGATCGCAAGCCCCTTTGTCTTTGAATCCACACCAAAAGTTTTTACGCCACTGCGTCTGTTATACGCACCTCAAGCAGCCTGCTTGCCGTTAATCCCGCAGCGCTCACGCACGTAAGCGGCAAATTCTTCGCCCACTTCCGGGTGCTTGAGGCCCAGTTCGTAGGTCGCCTTGAGGAAGCCGAACTTGGAACCACAATCGTAACGCGTACCCTTCAGCGTATGCGCCAACACGTGTTGTTCCTGCATCAATGCAAAGATGCCATCCGTGAGCTGGATTTCCCCACCTTTGCCTGGCTGCACGCTTTGCAGATGGTGGAAAATACGCGGCGTCAGCACATAGCGACCGACCACAGCGAGGTTGGACGGCGCTTCTTCTGGCTTGGGTTTTTCAACAATTGAGTTGATCTTGAGGCGGCCACCTTGTGATTCCGCCACTTCCACAATGCCGTAAGAGCCTGTGTCTTCATGCGGGACCTCTTCAACGCCCAGCACGGAGCAATGGGTGTCATCAAACAGATTGACCATCAGTTTGAGCTCAGAAGAGCGGCCATCAATCAGGTCATCCGCCAGAATCACGGCAAACGGCTCATCACCCACGGCGGGCCGGGCGCACAGTACGGCATGTCCCAGGCCCAGCGCTTCGGGCTGACGGATATACACGCAGGTGACGCCCTTGGGCAGAATCCCTTGCACGATATCCAGCAGCTTTTGTTTGTTCTTGGCGGCCAGTTCGCTTTCAAGCTCATAGGCTTTATCGAAATGGTCTTCAATGGAACGCTTGTTGCGGCCCGTGATGAAGATCATTTCAGTGATCCCGGCGGCCAGCGCTTCTTCTACCGCATACTGGATCAGTGGTTTGTCCACGATGGACATCATTTCTTTAGGGCTGGCTTTGGTCGCCGGCAAGAAACGTGTCCCCATCCCGGCTACCGGGAATACTGCCTTACGAATTTTCTGCATACCGATCCCTTTACTTTGATGTCCCGAATCCAACAAACCCAGACGCAGTGCCGCACCCATGACCTGATCAGCCTGGCGCTGATGCAGTTCGTCCGGCCATTGCGAGACCGCGGAACGCCCCAGTCCGAGCGAATCGGCAAGACGCGTTTGCGAACCGAACAAGCGAATGGCTTCTGATTTGTGCATAGCATCAATGTTCAGACAATTAAACAGGCAAGTCAAGAAAAGAAGTTTCTCGATAATTGTTTAATTAAATAAACATCAGCGGATGGATGGTTGCAATGCGGGACAAACACTGACGAACGGGTCAGTCGCATTGCAGGTAGATCAGCCAGGCAAGGCGGCAAGCAGCTGGGCCTCATCCCAGATCGCAACACCCAGCTCTTCTGCTTTGGCCAGTTTGGAGCCTGCTTCTGCACCAGCGACAACCACATCGGTTTTCTTCGAGACACTGCCACTCACCTTGCCACCCTGCGCCTCGATCAGTGCCTTGGCATCATCTCGCGACAGCGTGGGCAAGGTGCCGGTCAATACAAATGTTTTTCCGGTAAACACCCCCTGCACCACCTCGGATTCTTCTGGCAACGCGGTCAGCAAGGTCGTGCACCATGCATCCAGTTCTGCCAGATGCGTCTTGTTGCCGTCGTCCGCCAGCCATTGCTGCACGCTGGTTGCGATATCTGCCGGCAGCGCGGCCAGCTTGCCGGGATCGGCGTGCGCCAGATCCACCACGCTCGGAAAAATCGCCACCAGTTGCTTCGCGCGGGTTGCTGTCAGCCTGGGGATTTCCAGCGCGGCCAGCAACGAAGCGGTTTCCAGCTTTTCTCGCAGCGATGGATTGGGTGCGTGCTCAGCCACTGGCTGTACGCCGGCATCGAGCAGATCATCCAGCGCTTTCTGGTTTTTGGGTTCCGCAAAAAAATCCGCAATCGAATCTGCTACCGTACCGCCGATATCCGGCAACACGCGCAATACCGCCGCGGGGGCGTGGCGCACAAATGCCAGTGAACCCAACCAGTCTGCCAGGGTTTTGGCGGTAGATTCGCCGACGTGGCGCACACCCAATGCAAACAGTAGCCGCGCCAAAGGCGGGTTCTTGCTGGCCTCAATGGCTTCAAGCAGATTTTCTGCCCATTTGGTGGCGACCTTGCCTTGCGCGACGGTTTCCGGGGTGACGCCATCGCGCTCATCCGCACGGCGTTTCATCTCCAGAAAGTCATCCAGCTTGAGCCGATAAAGATCGGCTACGCCATGGACGTAATCCAGTTCCACCAGGTTGTCGATATACCGGCCACCAAGGCCATCAATATCCATTGCCCGCCGCCCGGCAAAATGCCAGATCGCTTCTTTACGCTGCGCCGAGCAGAACAACCCTCCAGAGCAGCGTGCAATGGCCTCGCCTTCTTCACGTACCACGTGTGAACCGCATACCGGACAGGTTTTGGGCAGGCTATAAGCCGGTTCACGCGGGACTTGCTGCGGGTTGAAGAGATCACCCCCCGGTTGCTCAACCATCGGCCGGCGTTCCAGCACTACGCTGACCACTTCCGGAATGACATCGCCAGCACGCCGCACAACAACAGTATCGCCAACGCGCACATCTTTGCGGCGCACTTCGTCTTCGTTATGCAGCGTTGCATTGGTGACCGTAACGCCACCAACAAATACCGGCTGCAGCCGGGCCACTGGCGTAATCGCACCAGTCCGGCCTACTTGCACGTCAATGGCATCGACAACCGTCAAGGCCTCTTGCGCCGGGTACTTGTGAGCAATAGCCCAACGCGGTGCGCGGGAGACAAACCCCAATTCTTCCTGTTGGGCAAAGCTGTCGACTTTGTACACCACGCCGTCAATCTCGTAAGGCAGGCCCGGACGCTTTTCGCCAATGCGCTGGTAATAGGCCAGCAAACCTTGTGCACCTTGAACGCGATCACGCTCTTTGCATACCGGCAAACCCAGCTCGGCATACCAGTCCATGACTGCCGATTGCGTCGCCGGCAGTGGCGCCCCTTCGCAAGTGGCGATGCCATAGGCAAAAAATGCCAGGCGGCGAGATGCGGTAATCCGCGAGTCCAGCTGCCGGAGCGAACCGGCTGCCGCATTGCGCGGGTTGGCAAACGTCTTCTGGCCTTTGGCCACCTGGTCTTCGTTGAGGCGATCAAAGTCTTTCTTGAACATCAGCACTTCGCCGCGCACTTCCAGCAACGTCGGGAATGGCACGCCTTCCTTTTGCTGCAAACGCAACGGGATAGCGTTGATGGTACGCACGTTGCGGGTGACATCTTCGCCAGTAGCCCCGTCACCGCGGGTGGCGGCTTGCACCAGTACGCCGTTTTCATAGGTCAGCGACATAGCCAGACCATCAAACTTGGGACCAACGTCATAGAAGACTTCGTTAATGCCCAGGCCCTCACGCACGCGTCGGTCGAAAGATTCGACGTCTTCGTCCTCAAACGCATTATTGAGCGAGAGCATCGGCACACGGTGCGCCACGGCGGCGAACTCCGGCAACGGCGCACCACCGACTCGCTGGGTAGGGGAATCCAGCGTGATCAGTTCAGGGTGAGCCATTTCCAGCGCTTGCAGTTGGCGGAACAGGCGGTCGTACTCGGCATCCGGCACAGTCGGGTTGTCGAGCACGTAGTATTCGTGGGCATATTGATGCAAAAGGCGGCGCAGTTGCGCCGCCTGTTCGGTAAGCTGGGTCATGATGCTGTCCGTCAGCGCTGGCACGGGGCCATATGACCCCGTGTATTGCGGTCAATCTTGATATCGGCTATCAGGCAAACAAACGCAAGGCTGCTGGCGAACCAGGCTCAATACCTTGTTCATCCATCTGCGCGTAGATCTGGCCCAACTGGTCATGAATATTGGTCAAACTGGCATTGGTCAGCGGTTTGCCGTTGTCATCAACCAGTGTGGCGCCAAGTTGGGTGCATAACTGAATGGCAAACTGGCAGACATATTCAAATACAGACAGACCGCCCGCAGCACGTGGCACATCGAACAGCAGCGTAATGCCTTCGGAGGTCGTGCCAAATGGCGTCTGATCGTGATTGGTCAACGAAAACAAGGTTTTACCACTGTCACTGCGATACTGGAAGGAGCCATCCGGCGCTTTCACAAGGCCGGCATGCTCGGCCAGCACGCGTACTTTTTCCATGGGCAACGGGTTGCCGGTTGCCATGACATTCAGACCGATCATGACATCTACCGAGGCGCAGAATTCGTCCAGTTGCGCTGCAGTTGCCAGCTTGGCCGAACGCTGCGGGAAAGTTACAGAGGCTTCGTGTTCATCAGCAAACTGCTGCACGGCCATGCAAAAACCATTGAGTTGCTCCTGGGTGAGCGCACCCTGACGATCAACCAGTTGCAGACCAATACGCAGCTCACTGAAAGCGTTGCCGGTGCTGCCGTAAACGGTTTGCCACTGTCCCGCTTCATTCAGACCGATCACGCGCACACGCTTGGCCGCCGGGAACGGCGGCACGTCGCCAGCCGGGATATCGACCCCAGCGTGCACTTCAGCAATGAAATCAAAAGCGGGATCAAGCAAGCTGGTCTCAGCGTCTTCGTCAGAGGTAGCAGATTGTGGTGCAGATTGAGCTGCAGGTTGCGGGCGCGGCACCACTGATGCGGGCGATGCCCATGCTGGTTCATCAGTAGTAGCAGGCTCCTCTTCCTGGAAGACTTCGCCCACGGTATGGCCAGCCAGAACGGGTTCTTCCCGCATGTCACCCGTTTTGGCAGCGGGCGTGTTGAGCGCGGGCTCCAACCGTTGGTTATCGCCCTTGCGCACCACGTTTTGCGGCGTTTCAAGTAGCACGTCTGGCTGGTTACGGGCGAAGGCTTTGGCGGCCTGTTTGCGGTAGCGGTGTTCCTGCCACCAGTTGAATGCGTAGACGGCGGCGACGATGGCGCCGCCAGCAATCAGCGAACCAAGTTGCAAATCAGTCATGATTCCTGGCTGTATTTATCGTGTTGGCCCCTACCCCGTTCCACGGGAAAGGCGGCAAATTCATCAAACGGTTGCGGCCTCACGCATGGACAATGCGGTTTCGATATCCACCGCAACCACACGCGAAACCCCTTGTTCCTGCATGGTAACGCCAACAAGCTGTGCCGCCATCTCCATGGTCAGCCGGTTGTGACTGATATAGAGGAATTGCGTGCGTTCGGCCATCTTTTTGACCAATTCGCAGAATCGCAGTGTATTGGCGTCATCCAGCGGCGCGTCAACTTCATCCAGCAGACAGAAAGGCGCCGGATTAAGCCGGAACAGCGAGAATACCAGACTTAACGCCGTCAGTGCTTTCTCGCCACCCGATAACAAGTGGATGGTACTGTTCTTTTTGCCCGGTGGCTGCGCCAGAATGGTCAGGCCAGCGTCAAGAATCTCATCTCCCGTCAGCATGAGTTCGGCGTGGCCACCACCAAACAGCAAGGGAAACAGCTCCTGCAGGTTACCGTTGACTGTGTCATAAGTTTCCTGCAGCAAAGCACGCGTTTCCCGGTCGATGCGGCGAATGGCATTTTCCAGTGTTTCTACTGCTGCGGCCAGGTCGCCGGCCTGGGCATCAAGGTACTGCTGACGCTCGCGTGCTGTATTCAACTCTTCAAGCGCCGCCAGGTTGACCGAACCCAGATTACTCAGCGCCTGGCTCAGTCGACCAATCTCTGCCGCCAGCGTGGATATCTTCACGCCTGCGCCCAGTTTTTCACGCAGCGCGGCTTCGTCTGCGCCGGCCTCCTGCAGCTCTTCGGCAAATCGCTCCAGAGCCAGACGCGCTTCCTGCTCTTTCAGGCGCGCAGTGTTGACCGCCTCTCGCGCGGGCTCCATACCCGCCTCAATGCGTTGTTTCTCTGCCTCGTTGTCCCGCATTTGTTGGGCAAAGCCATTGAGTGCATCGCGCGCGGCGGCCAGCGCGCGTTCTTTTTCGCCACGCAGGTTGATCGCATCCTGAAAACCAACGTCGAAATCACCTTCATGAATCTCTTCCAGCTCCAGCGTGAGCGATTCCAGTCGCTCAGCCACCAGTTCGCGACGATGCTGGAGGTCTTCATCCCTGCGTGACATATCGGCAAGACGCGTTTGCGCTGCCTGAACGGCAAAGCGGGTTTCCTGCGCCATACGCTCGGCCTGACGCAAGCGGCTACGCTGTAGCTCACACGCGGATTCTGCCTCTGCCCGAGCCAGCTTTTGCGCATCCAGCTCTTCTTGCAGTGGTTCTAGCGCTGCTTGCGCGTCCTGGTGAGCCGTTTCGGTTTCCTGGGCTGCGTAGATTTCTTCTTCTAGCTGAAGCTGGATGGTTTCCAGTTCTTCTTGCCACTGTGCGGACTGACGCACACGCTGGGCATCCGCCTCTTCAAGCCGTGCGCTTTGGCGCGTCAAATCAGCCGCTTCAGCTTGCAGCCGGACCAAAGTGGCACGCTGTTGCCGCAATCGTTGTTCGATGTCACTCAACGCACGCTGAGCGGTGTCATGACTTGCCACTGCGGCTTGCCAGGCTGGCTCGCCCAGTTCAAATGCATGCAAAGCTTCTTCGAGTGCCTGACGCTGGGCCACCAGGTTGGCAACCACGCCCTGGGCAGCGTGAAAGCGCAGGCTTTGCCGGTCGCCACAATGACCATCCCTGGTCACGACAAGCCCTGCCATTGGCAATTGGCCACGGACAGCAGACCACTGAGTCACGTCTTCAAGACACCACACGGCCCCAAGCAGGTCAGCCAGAACCGGGCTCAACGCAGCATCTGCAGTCTGAACGTGATCCAGTAAGCGCGGCAGTGCGATATTTGCTGTCGATGGAGCCGCTGAGACTGGCTGAATCAAAGCAAACGCGGCGGGTGGCGTAGAACCCGGCAAGGCCGAAACCGCCCGCGCTTGCATGCGCTGACCGAGGACCGCTTCCACAGCCTTTTCCCAGCCACCGGCGATGCGTAGCGACTCATACAACTGTGGCGCCGATTGCAAACCCTGTTCAGCCAACCACACGGCCAGCGCTTTGTCATCGGCAGGTTTGGGCAGGCTTTCCAGTGCGTTGATGCGTGCCTGCAATTCACTGCGCTGGCGGGTCCGGGTATCGCGTTCTACAGCAGCGTCATCCAGGGTTTGCCGAGCTGCTTCCAGCGCGGATTCGTCTTCATCGAGTGCCAGTTGTGCGGTTTCCAGATTCAACGCAGATTCTTCCAGCAACAGCCGCAGGTTATGCAATTGTTCGCCGTCGCCCTCCTGCGTCAACCGGGAAAGATCTTGCTGCAGCCGATCGCGACGCGCCTTGAGCGCTTCACAGGTACGGACGTGATGCTGGGTTTGTTGTTGTGTCAGTTGCAGCGTATTGCGCGCCTGGGCCAACTGGTCGCGGGTTTGCTGAAAACGCTCGCCCATTTCTTTGAGCGACTGTTCCAACTCTGGCAGGCGCTGCGTTTCGTCTTCCAGTGCCAATGTGGCTTCTTCGGCCGCCATGCCGGCATCTTCCTGCCGTTGCAGCCAGTCCTCGCGCTCGGCTTCGCCCTGACGACCATTCTGGTCAATGCGGGCGAGCTCAGCCTTGGCAGCATCCAGATCATTGCTAATCCGGTCACGATTCTGCCGCAGATGCAACAATTGCTGCTCCAGGCGAGCGACCGCTGCATTGGCATCATACAACTCACCCTGCGCCGCATGGACCGCATCACTGGCGCTGAAATGCGTTTCACGCAGCACTTCCAGCGCCGCTTCCACTGCACGTAAATCGGCCAGGCGTGCTTCCAGCCCGTTCTGTGCAGCCTCAATATCGCGCCGCGTGTTTTCTACATCGCGCGCGGCATCCAGCTTGCGTTGCAAGGCCAGCAGGTTTTGCTTCTCGGTGATGGTGTCTTTCAGGTTGTTGTACTGGGCCGCTATCTCAGCCTGAGACTCGAGTTTGGTAATCTGGCCCGTCAATTCCTGGCGGATATCATCGACGCGATCAAGGTTGTCGCGCGTATCTGCAAGGCGGGTTTCGGTCTCACGGCGACGCTCTTTGTATTTGGAAACGCCTGCGGCCTCTTCCAGAAAGTGCCGTAGTTCTTCAGGGCGCGCTTCAATAATGCGCGAAATCATCCCCTGCTCAATGATTGCGTATCCACCCTTGCCAACCCCGGTACCCAGGAATAGATCGGTAATATCGCGGCGACGCACCGGCAGTTGATTGATGTAGTAGGACGACTCGCCCTGGCGTGTGAGGACGCGCTTGATGGAAATCTCGGCGTACTGGCTCCACTGACCCGCAGCCAGACCAGCGCTATTGTCGAACACCAACTCCACCGACGCCCGGCCGACGGGTTTACGCGAGCCCGAACCGTTAAAGATGACGTCTTGCATGGACTCGCCGCGCAATTGCTTGGCAGAAGACTCGCCCAGCACCCAGCGCACGGCATCGATCACATTGGATTTACCGCAACCATTGGGCCCGCAGACGGCCACCAGTTGCCCGGCGACATGAATGGTCGACGGATCAACAAACGATTTGAAGCCAGCCAGCTTGATGTGGGTAAGACGCACTGAGGGGACTGCCAGCGGTTGCGAAAGCGCCGATTGTAGCGCAATGCGGGGTGCGCTTAGGGGTGCACGATGCAGCAAGGCGTCGCAACGGCGCGACACCCTGTGCAATCAACGCTCTGCGGCAACAATAAAACAACCGGACTGGAACCGGATGCAACGCAACCCGCAGTTTTGGGTTCGACGATTAGTCGTTTTGAATCACGATCTTGGGGAACTTCGCAGAAAAATCCTGCGCCTTGATCGCCACACGGGCAGCCAGTTTGCGGGCCACCTCTTTATACGTATTGGAAATGGCGCTGTCCGGATCAGCCACAACGCTCGGTTTGCCGGCATCTGCACCCAGACGGATCGACAAATCCAGCGGCAACTGTCCCAGCAATTCCACGCCGTAATCCTTGCACATGGCCGCACCGCCGCCCTCGCCAAAAATGGGCTCGGCATGACCGCAGTTGCTGCAAATATGCACGCTCATGTTTTCGACGATACCCAGGATGGGCACGCCGACTTTTTCAAACATCTTCAAGCCTTTGCGGGCATCCAGCAAAGCAATGTCTTGTGGCGTGGTAACGATGACTGCGCCGGTGAGCGGCACTTTCTGCGACAGCGTAAGCTGGATATCGCCGGTGCCTGGCGGCAGATCGATAATCAGGTAATCGAGGTCGTTCCAGAGCGTGTCATTCAGGAGCTGCGTCAACGCTTGAGTCACCATTGGGCCACGCCAGACCATAGGCTGCTCGGTATCGATCAGGAAGCCGATCGACATCGTCTGCACGCCGTAGTTAACAATGGGCTCAATGTGTTTATTGTCTGGCGAGCTGGGCTGCTGATCTGCCACACCCATCATCGTCGGCTGTGACGGGCCGTAGATATCGGCATCCAGCAACCCTACTTTGGCGCCCTCAGCGGCCAGTGCAAGTGCCAGGTTGACCGCAGTGGTGGATTTGCCAACACCGCCCTTGCCACTGGCCACGGCGATCATATTGCGCACGCCCTGATGCAGTTGCAGGCCGCGCTGCGCAGCATGCGCCACCACTTGTGTACTGATGCGGATATCAGAACCGGTCACCCCTGCTACGGCTTTGAGGGCAGTATCAAGTTGTTGGCGAATGACCTCGTGCTGGCTCCTGGCTGGATAACCCAGCACCAGGTCAAAACTGACCAGTCCGTTTTCGAATTTGAGGTTCTTCACCCCGCGCGAGGATTGGTAATCCTTGCCAGTATTGGGGTCAATGGTCTGGCTGAGAATGTGCTGGATGGCTTGCAGATCGGGCATGGTATCGGGCGGCAGAAAGCGTGGAAAAAGGGCTGAATGCCCTTGCTGATCTTACCGCAGATTGTGGCCCACCCAGACAAAATCAAGCCCTGCCGTGCAGAAGGCCGACTTAGCGGTACAGGCCTCGCCCCAGGGTGTTGAAAATAGCCGGCACCCAGGGCTGTCTGAGTGCGGCTAACGCGTTGGTATCCCCCGCTTGCGCGGCACGCCAGAACCAGCCAGCTGATTTGAAGCGACGCAAATCAGACGGCATGTCTTTCCACTGAGGCAGTGTGTCATCCAGAATCAGTCGCGCGAGGGGGTAGAAGGCTTTCTGATAAGCGGCTTCAGCGGCGCGCGAAAGATACTGGGCCGCGAGCGCGTTGCTGCGCTCTACATGAAAACCACGCAAGTGGGCGATACCAACGTTGTAGGCCGCCCGGGCCAGCCCCTGCTCAGCCAGTTGCTGCAATATCAAGATGGCCTGGCGCTGAAGATTCGGGTCGCCGCTTTTCATCATCTGTGCGGCGCGATTGAAATTGTGTTGCAAAACAAAAGTGTGATCACGATGGTGGGCTGACTGACTCATCTGAAGACCCGTCAATGAATTTTGAGAATTCGAGAATTATTGATTGGTCATATCAAAACCGATATCAGTAAAGCCTGAAAAAAAACTGGCAACAAAAAGCCCGGCGGGTGGCCGGGCTTTTGGGTTATTGACGGTTACCAGCGATTATCAGCTTTCCAGCCAGGCCTTGCGGGCCGCCACCGCAGCAGTATCCGCATCTTGCGCTGCCCGCAGGCCCCATGTGTCCTGGCCAGCGGTCTGAATTGTCAATTGGCGAACGTGCAATTCGTCGCGCCGGAACGCATGGATTTCGACTGCAGAACCCGCCGCGTAACTACCCAGTGTTGTATCCAGATTTCCCGCAGAGACACGCAGGCCATTTAGCGCGATCAGTACGTCACCAGCGGCAAGGCCCGCTTGCTGCGCAGCGCCACCATCAAGCACGTGGGTCAATTTAACACCACCCGCTTCGCCCGCCACACGTGCGCCAATGCTGTTGCCTGGCGCAGCAATGTCTTTCCAGCCGCCCTTGTCAGCGCCACCGGCCGTGACGCGCAACTGGGTCTGGACGCCAAACTGTGCCAGCAAGCTGGCCACAGGCAAATCCTGGGTAGTACGCAGCGCTTGCTCAAAAAAAGCTTGAAGATCAAAACCGGCTACTTCGCTGGCGATCTGCTCCCATTCAGCTTCACCGACACCCTGGCCGCCCTGGTTGCTGTAGAAGTCCTTACCGAACCGCTGCCACAGCGCGCGCATCACGTCATCCAGGCTCTTCTTGCCCTTGCTGCGCAGACGGATTGTCAAATCCAGACACAACGCAGCCAGTGCGCCCTTGGTGTAGTAACTGACGATCACATTCGGGCTGTTTTCGTCTTGCCGGTAGTACTTGACCCATGCATCCAGGCTGGCCTCTTCCAGATTCTGGCGCTTGCGCCCGGCCCCACGCTCCACACCAGTCAACGTTTGCGCCAGCAGATCAAAGTATTCCTGTTCGGTAATCAGGCCGGTACGCACTAGTGTGAGATCGTCGTAATAAGAGGTAATTCCCTCGAAGGCCCACAGCAAGCGTGTGTAGTTTTCGCTGTACAGATCATACGGCGCATACGCAGCCGGCTTGATACGCTTGACGTTCCAGGTATGAAAATACTCATGGCTGCACAGGCCCAGATACTGACGGTATCCGGCTTTGACGGCCGTTTCATGAGCCAGCGGCAAATCATCCCGGCTGACCATCAGCGCCGTGGAAGCACGGTGCTCCAGGCCACCATAACCATCGCCGGTGACCATGCTCATAAATACATAGCGATCAAATGGAGCGGGTTCGCCAAACAGTTTGATCTGGTATTCGCAAATCTTTTTCAAATCACGCTTCAAGCGCTTCATGTCGGTACGGTGCCGACCTGCAATGACCACTTCATGCGGCACGCCACAGGCTTTGAAACGGATGTCGCTGAAATGGCCCATTTCAACCGGGTGGTCGATCAATTCATCGTAATCGGCAGCCTTGTACAGCCCGAACTCGCCGGCGCGCGCCCCGTCCAGCGGCAGACTGGTCGCCACATGCCATTGTTCACCCGCGGGCGCCAGCAACTCCACCGTGCACGGTTGATGCTCCTGGCCCTTTACCGCCAGGAACGTGCTTGTACCATTGAAGAAACCGCGCGTTTCATCCAGATAGGCACCACGTACTGACAAGTCCCAGGCATAGATCCGGTAGTTGATCTCCAGCTTGCCTTTGATGGGTTCGGCCTGCCAGCCATGTTTATCCAGCTTGGTCAGGGTGACTGGTTTGCCTTTACTGGAAGCGCTGATCTCAATGATATTGCGCGCAAATTCCCGGATCAGATAACTGCCTGGAATCCAGACCGGTAACCACACTGTCTGACCATTGGCGTCGGGTTTATCGATCGACAGCGTGACATCAAAATAATGGGCCTTGAGATCGGCGGGCTTAATGCGATAGTGCGGCATTGAGAGGCTCTTTCAGAGGGGTTCAGTCAGGCAGGGATAGACAACCTTATGGGTGGTTACCGCTGCAACAAATTCCAGTCAGGCAGAACAATGCCCCGACATGGCATGGGTGGCAAGCCATTCAACCGGGCAATGAAAAGCCCCCGCACCAGCGGGGGCTTGATTGTCGCATATTCAGGGCCGGGGCAGGCCCTGCGGCCCCTCTTCGCGCTTGGGTTGCGGGTCTGCCGCCTCCCCTTCGTGCTCCGGTTGTCCATGCTGACGTCGTGCAGCATCAAGCAATTGCTGTTGCTTTCTGGCCGCACGTTGGTCGGGATAATCGAGTTCTTCTGCTTCGCGATCAGGTTTTTGTACCATTTGCGCCTCACTGGATTTGCAGTTTGCCCTGCCAACACCCACGATGGACTCATGGGGAGGCAGCATGTTCCCCTTTGTCGCTACAAGGCAGTGTGCTTTTAATAAAAAACGCAAGACACCGTGTCGAAACCATGCGTATCAAGACCCGTTTCGTTCTGTACATCACTGCGTGGACACTGACGCTGGCTACCCTGTTGGGTTGGCTGGCCCACAAGCAATGGACGGAATACGCGCAAAACCGCCGCGCGGTGGGTGATGTAGAACGAGCCCAACTGGCGCTCAAGGTGTTCGAAATGGTCTCGCGAGAGCGTGGGCCGGCCAATGCCATCATGGGCGCTCCGTTGCCGGCAGCGGCTACACAGGCAGCAGCCCTGGCCACTGCAAGAGCACGTAGCGATACGGCAATTCATGCCTTGCTGATTAATCTGCAAGCGCTGGATGATGATGCCAATCGCGCAGCCATGATCAATGCCCTGCTGCAACTACAGGATGATCTGCAAACAGGCCGGCGCAAGGTCAACGCCGTGGCCGCCATGCCCGTTGCACAGCGACCCGGCGAGACCATTGACGACGCCGTGTCGACCATGATTTCTGTTGCCACGCTGGCCTCCCCGCTTTCTGCACGTATTTCGGCCGCGGCCGAGCAACATGGCAACACGCTCAACGATCTGATGGTTGCGGCACGTGCTGCCGCCGAACTACGTGAACAGGCAGGCCAGTTGGGGTCGCAATTTACGCGCGCCTTGATCAGGCAAGAGCCACTGACACGGCAGACCGTCGAATCCATCGAACGCATTGTCGGGCATATCGACATCATGCGGATGCTGGTAAACAACCGCGTTGCCCGTTGTTGCGCTGACAACCCGAATATCACAGGTGCTGTCGCGCAGATGAATCAGCATTATTTTGGTGACGGTCAGACTCTGGTCAATCAGGTGCTGGTGACCTGGCATGCGGATGTCGTACCGCAAATGACGACGGGTGAGTTCGCTGCCCGCTATGTCCCCACCATGAACCCCATTCTGGATGTGCGCGATGCACTCTTGCTGCAAGCCGCCAGACAGGCCATGGCAGCACAAACTGAAGCACGCGATCGCCTGGTGTGGCTAGCGTTGCTGACTGCCATGCTGGCCTTGCTGCTGATTGTGCCGCTGTGCATCTTCGGTTATCGCTTGCTGAATGCACTGACGACCTCGGCCGATATCATCAAGGCGCTGGCGGCCGGCAGGCTTGATACACCAGTTCCTCAACCAGCGCGTAGCGATGAAATCGGCGATGTCCTCAGCGCCATCGCCGTATTGCGTGATAACAGCCGCGCCCGCCAGGTTTTGCAGGTGGAACGCGAAGCGCTGATTGCCGAATTACATGAAGCCGCCACGACCGACTTTTTGACTGGCGCCCTTAACCGCCGCGCGTTTCAGTCCACCGCAGCCATCACCGTCAATCAGACCCGGCGCCGTGCCGGCGTGTGCAGCGTGGCGCTACTTGATCTGGATCATTTCAAACAAGTCAACGATACCTGGGGCCACGACGTTGGTGATGCAGTCATCCGCGCTGTCAGCCGGCATTCCAGGCTCAAGTTGCGCAGTTCAGACCTGTTTGCACGTTATGGTGGCGAAGAATTCATATTCCTGCTGGCCGACGCCAACACTGAAAACACGCGAGATATCCTGGAGCGGATTCGCCTTGATATTGCCCAGGCCACGCTAGCCGTTGTAGATGAACGGCCGATTCGCCTGACTGTCAGCGTGGGATTTGCAGTACTGGATCAACAGTGTGACACCCTGGAAAAGCTGGTTCTCGCGGCTGATCGTCATTTATATGAAGCCAAGCAGCAAGGCAGAAATCTGGTGATTGGTACATCCAGCGAACAGCCACAGTAAATCCGGCTGAAAAATGGGCGAGCAATTCAAATCAGATTAATTATCGCTGACAGTGATTTGATGATTGACGTCAAACGGTAAAACAAAAATAATTGCCAGACATAACTCCAACAACGCCTTTAACGCTAATCAGCGCAGAGCTGGGTCAATGAATACCAAGGAAAAACTGCAAGAACTGGAAGCCGGCAACAGTCAGGACGCTGCACTGAGTGCATCGCGCAGGGTTTATCTGGATTTGCGCATGCGTATTGTAGAAATGTCCATGCCCCCGGGCACTCGTATCGTTGAGCGTGATATCGCTGCGGAACATGGTACCAGCCGTACGCCAGTGCACGAGGCAGTACAGCGACTGGCCGAAGAAGGTCTCGTGGAAATCATGCCGCGCGTGGGTACATTTGTAGCGCGGATCCCGCTGGATGCGCTCGAAGAAGCCATGCTGGTGCGTACCGCGCTGGAAATCGCCATTGTGGAAGAAGCTGCCAAGCGGATCTCGGCAGAGGGTGTCGAGGTATTACGTGGCATTCTGGCCGCCCAGCGGCAATACGCCGAAGCCGGTGACACCCGTGGTTTTCACCAGACGGATGAAGCATTTCACGCTGCGCTGGCAGAGCTTTCAGGCCACCCAGGCGTGTGGCCGATCATTTTGCAAGCCAAGACCCAGATCGACCGGTATCGTCGCTTGACTCTGCCTTTGCCGGGACGCATGGAACACGTGGTCGATGAGCACGTGGATGTGGTCAATGCTATTGCCAAAGGCGAACCTGCTTCTGCCGTTGCTGCCATGCGTTCACATCTGGATCACGTGCTGCCGGTACTGGAAGTGGCCAGAACACTGCAGCCAGAGTTTTTTATCCAGCACTTGCCAGAACATAAAAACACACACGGCTGATGATTGGAAAATCGCCAATTGGACACGAAAAAAAGCCCGCGAATAGCGGGCTTTTTTATTGCGACTGGCCGTAAGAAAAAGCAAAAAAGACACCGCACGCTTTCTGCAGAAACCATTTACCGGTGCAAACAACAATAGATAAATCGTTTAACCCGCCATTACAATTGGAGTTGCAATGGCGGGTTTATCAGCATTTACTTTTGCGCAAATACGGCAAAATCAACTACGAGATATCAGGGCAGCAATACCTTGTGATTCAATCTCGGCCAGAATTTCACCCAGCCCGGCGGTCAATCCGGCAACCCCGTTCAGGTCCTGCCCCCACAGCGCAATATTACCCAGCCACTCCGTCGCCATCTGCTGTACAGACCACTGACCCGCATCCACCCTGGCCCACGCGCTATCGAACCACGCCAGCCAGGCCGGATCGTCCGATAGTTTGAAGAGCTTGCCGCGATACAGCACCATGGTCGCAGCAAGAGCGATCAACAAGTGGCGTGGCAACTTGCCGGTGCTTCGCTGGTATTGCAACAACTGCGGTAAAACACGGGCAGCGTATTTACTCCAGCTGTTAAGCGCAATCGACTCCAGGCGGTGATGAATGTACGGATTACGGAAGCGCCGCAATACGTCAGCAGCAAACGGATCAAGCTCCGCCCGTTCCAGCGGCAAGGCCGGAATGATTTCTTCGTTAAGTACATCCAGCAAGAATGGCCCCACCACCGGATCGGCCACCGCCTCACCGACCTCTTGCTGGCCAGCCAGCAATGCCACCGGTACCAGTACAGTGTGACCGCCGTTCAGGACACCCACTTTGCGCTGTTTGTACGGCGTAATGTCGTCAACCAGACGGATATTCAGACCGGCGCCGTCCAGCTTGAGTTCTTTGGCCAACCACTGCGGGCCCTGGATCACAAAGAGATAAAAGTATTCAGCAGTAACCAGAAACTGGTCGCGATACCCCAGTTCTTCTTCAATTTGCGCCATTTCCGCTTGCGGGTAACCGGTCACGATGCGGTCAACCAGCGTGGAGCAGAAAGTACATGCGCCATTGAGCCAGGCTTCGAAGCGCTCGCCGAGTTGCCACATGGCGGCAAAGTGCAACACCGCAGCCCTGAGCGCATCACCGTTGTAATCGATCAGTTCGCACGGCAACAGCACCAGTCCTTTGTCTGCGGCCCCGGCAAAACGGGTAAAACGCTCAAACAAAAAGCGGGTCAGCTTGGCCGGAAATGTACTTGGCGGCGCATCATCAAAGCGGTCGGTCTCATTGGTCGCAATACCAGCCTCTGTGGTGTTGGACACCACAAAGCGCAGATCCGGGTTGGCAGCCAGGGCCAGATATTGCGCGTAGTTCTGACCCAGATCGATCTCGCGCTCGACGCACTCGATCTTGCGGTAGGTTTTGACCGGATGACCAGATTCATCCAGCCCGCGGATCAGCGTGGTAAACACCCCGCCCTGCACATCCAGCAAGGGCAGCGAAGGATTACCACGTGGACGCACGATCACGACACCGGCGTTAAGTCCTGTGCGCTCGTTGAGCAGGTCAATCTGCCAGTCAACAAACGCACGCAGAAAATTACCTTCACCAAACTGCAAGAAGCGGATCGGGCGATTGAACGGCGTTTCCCTCTGTAATGTCTGCATGATATTGGGCTCTTAAAGGGAGATATCCCGTTTCCAGAAAATAAAGTCGTACTGTTGCAGACGATCCGCCTTGGCTTTGTACTGGCCCCCTGCTGTCTCAACTACCATCTTGAAGAGGTCTTCGGCCACTTCCGGCAAGGGTTTGCCTTCCACCACCGGGCCGCAATCAAAGTCGATCATGTCTTTGAGCTTGGTTGCAGTTTTGGTGTTGGTGGCAATCTTGAGTACCGGCACGATAGGGTTGCCAGTCGGCGTACCGAGGCCAGTGGAGAACAGCACCACATTGGCGCCGGAAGCCACGATGCCCGTCACGGATTCGACATCCCCACCCGGTGTACACAGAAGGGACAAGCCTGGCTTGCTGGCGTTTTCACCGTAATCAAGCACAGAGACGATCGGCGAAGTGCCGCCCTTCTTGGCAGCACCAGCTGACTTGATGGCATCAGTGATCAAACCGTCACGAATATTGCCGGGGCTGGGGTTGGCGGCGAAACTGGTACCCACAGCCTGCGCCTTTGCTTCAAAATCGCGCATCATGCCCAGGAAGCGACGCTTGTCGTCGTCATTTTCGCAACGCTCGATCAGACTGGCTTCCACGCCACACAGCTCTGGGAACTCCGCCAGAATCGACGCACCACCCATGGCAACAACCATGTCTGACACCAGGCCCATGGTCGGGTTGGCAGAAATGCCAGAGAACCCGTCGGAGCCACCACATTTCACGCCGATCTTGAGCGCAGAAAGCGGAACCGGCGTACGTTTGATCTCGTTGGCTGCCTTGATCCCCTTGAGGGTATCTTGCAGTACTGATTTCATCATGGCCTCTTCGCTATCCCACTGCTGTTGTTCAAAAATCAGACAGGGTTTATCGAAGTTGGCGTTTACCTTGGCCAGTTCTTCCTTGAACATCTTGATCTGGGCGTTCTGACAGCCCAGGCTGAACACGGTAATACCGGCCACGTTAGGGTGATCTGCATAGGCAGACAGTACTTTACACAGCGAGCGTGCATCGGCCCGCGTCCCCCCACAGCCGCCAGCATGCGTAATGATGCGCACGCCATCTACATTGGGGAACGGTCGCGTCACAGCTTGTGCTGGCGCTTCCATGTCTTCACCCAGCAAAGACAACGTATAGGCAGCCAGATCGTTGGTGGCGTAACCCAATGGTTGTTCCAGCGCATTGCGCAGGTGTTCCACATTGCGGTTTTCACAGAACACCAGCGGGAAAATCAGCCAGTAATTGGCTGTACCAATACGGCCGTCTGCGCGCACCACGCCAGGAAAGGTGGCGCCCTGCCAGCTGGACATATCAGGCGGAGTCCAGGTATACGGTGCGGTCTGGGTGATTTCCACATCCGCAGCGTAGTGTTCCAGGTTTTCGGTCGTGACCGCTTCACCACGGCGAATATCCTGCATGGCACGGCCGACAGGCACACCGTACAAGCGCAGCAACTCGCCCTTGGCAAAGGCCCGGCGCGCCAATTTGTGCTTGGCGGCCACCGGTGTGGTGACAAGAATGGATTCGTTTTCCCAGCTGACGATCTCGCCCGAGGCCAGATCAGTCAGCGCGACAAGCATGTCGTCATCCGGGTGGATACAAAGCGTTTTTTGCATGGTAGCCAGTGTCTTCGTGAACCGGCCACCCGCAAAGGCGGACAGCCGGTGGGATTACATGTAATACGTCTGGATCAGAGGCCGAAGTAACGCTTGGCGTTTTCGTAGCAGACATCACGTACGATCTGTTCCAGCGCCGGTTCATCTGCCGGGTACTCGCCGCCCTCGACCCACTGGCCCAGTTGACGGCACAGCAGACGACGGTAGTAGTCATGACGCGGATACGAGGCAAAGCTGCGGGAGTCAGTCACCATGCCGACCGAGGTACCCAGGACGCCGTGGTTGGCCAGCGTGACAAACTGTTGCAGGTTGCCTTCCTTGTGATCGTTGAACCACCAGGCCGGGCCAAACTGCAGCTTGCCGGTGACGCCGCCACCCTGGAAGTTACCGATCATGGTGGAGAGAATCTCGTTCATGTTCGGGTTAAGGCAGAACAGCATGGTCTTGGGCAGTTCATCCGTGCTATCGAGCACGTCCAGCATGGATGCAAGACCCGCACTGCAACTCATGTCAGAAATAGAGTCGTAACCGGTATCTGCACCCAACGTGTTGAGCATGCGCGTGTTGTTGTTGCGTTGTGCGCCAATGTGCAGACACATCGACCAACCGTGACTGGCGTAAACACGCCCCATGGCGGTCAGGATGCCGCGCACATACTGGCCCAGTTCAGCGTCAGACAGCAGGCTGCCACCAACGCGCTTCTGGAACAGTGCTTCAAGTTGTTGTTCGGTCGCGGCGACAACAGGCAAGGCCACATCCACCGCGTGATCGCTGATACGCGCGCCCTGCTGATGGAAGAACGCCACACGAGCCGCCAGGGCCGCGATCAGGCTGGCAAAGGAATCAACCTTTGCACCCGCCACATTGCCAAGACGGGCCAGGTAATCAACAAAGCCCGGATTATTGATGCGCATGGCTTTATCGGGGCGATACGCAGGCAGCACTCGGGTCTTGAGGGCGGATTTGGCAATTTCCTGGTGCTGCAGCAAATCGTCTGCAGGGTCATCCGTCGTACATGCGATTTCAACCTTCGCTTGTTCCAGCAGCGACCAGGTATCCATCGGTGCCAGTTTGGCATTGGCCTCTTCCCAGATGCGGCCAGCATTCTTTTCATTGATCAACAGATCAATGCCAAAAATGCGACGCAGTTCCAGATGGCTCCAGTGATAAATAGGGTTGCCAATGGCATGTGGCAGCACCTTGCAGAAGGCACGGAATTTTTCTTCGTCACTGCGGGTACCGGTGATGAAATCCTCGGTCACGCCAGAACTGCGCATCAGTCGCCACTTGTAGTGATCGCCACCCAGCCACAGCTCTGCCACATTGCGAAACTGCTTGCGGCTGGCAATTTCGCCTTGTTGCAAGTGCGAGTGGTAATCAATGATCGGCAGATCCGCCGCCACGTCATGATAAAGACGACGGGCCGTTGCGGTATCAAGCAGGAAATCTTTGTCCATGAAAGCAGCCATTGCGGTACAACCTCCTAGCCTTTTTACGGTGTGTGTGAAGCGCATCCCCCTGATTTCTTGCAGATTCAGAGGGGTTATTGATCTGATATATCAGGATTATGAGCGCTGATATATTAGCTGCGCAAGCACTTTGTAGTGACTTGATACCGCGCTACGGTTGCCATACGTCAAGAAACCTTCACAAAAAGGAAAACCAAGGGTTAACAACGTAAAAAGGGCGGAAGAAATCCGCCCTTTTTACCCTTGCCGCCGACCATGAATATGTTATTGGCCAAAAACTGCTACACCGCTCGCAATCGTTGAATGAGTTGCAGCTTGCCGGTAGCCAGCGCGGTGCCCAGTAGAATGACCAGGCACCCGGTCACGGTCTGCATGCCGATCGCCTCATGAAGAAACAATGCCCCCCACGCCACGCCAAACACCGGGATCAAAAACGTCACAGACATGGCGTAACTGGCACCGGCATGCGCAATCAGGCGGAAATACAACACATAAGCCAGCCCCGTACACATCACGCCAAGAGCGATGACCGCCCACCAGGCGGTTGTCGACACGGCATGTTGCGGCCACCAGTACAGCGCACCCGGTAATAACACCAGAGCTGAGAAAAACTGACTGGCCCACGCCGTAAGTGGTGGCGCCAGGCCGACCAGATTGCGGCGGGAATAATGACCGGCAAAACCGTATGACAGCGTAGCCACCAACACCGCCAGCACGGCCAGAGTCTGCGTTCCCTGCCCTGCACCCAATTGGTTCCATACAAGAATCAACACCCCGGCCAGCCCCAGTACCATGCCCAGAACCTGATCACGTGTCAGGCTGACTTTCAGCCAGACAAAGGCAACCAGTGCACCCCAGAGCGGCGTGGTGGCATTGAGGATGGAGTCCAGTCCGGCATTTACATAGAGCGTGGAATACGCGAACAAACAAAATGGCAGCGCCGAATTGGTCAGTCCCACAATCAATAGGGGTTTCCAGTGGCTACGCAAATGCTGGCGCGAACTTGCTGCGGTAATCACCGGCAACAGCACCAAAGCTGCAATGCCCACTCGCAGGGCAATCAAAGGCACGGGGCCGAACTCGGCCGACCCCATGCGCATGAACAGAAAAGACGCCCCCCATATGGCCGCTAGCACCACCAATTCAATGGCATTCATGATTCAACAACTCCATACGGGCAAGTGCGCCGATCAAGACGGCGGTGACAGCCCCGCAAACAGGGTGGAAAATAGAAAGATTATGCGTCGGCCACGGGCAAAAGCCGTGCCGCCATTGAACGCATATATAGAAAGAGAAGCCAGCCACAGTTTGAATGTTGCGCTACAGATACAGCCAATGCACCTGGCTGGCGATCACCCCGATTGAAGCACCCCACGCAGTGCGTGTGCCGGCACTACCCCGTCGGCACACCTTTAATGAATATTTCGGAGAAACACCCGATGAGTGATGCCCGCCAGACCATCCAGCAACGCGTTGCCGATTTGCGTGCAGCCATGCGCCGCAATCAGTTCGACGCCTGGATCATTCCTTCCGCCGACCCACATTTGTCTGAATACCTGCCGGACTACTGGCAAGGCCGCAAATGGGCATCCGGTTTTACCGGCTCAGTGGGTACGCTGGTCGTGACCGATGATTTCGCGGGGGTCTGGGTAGATGGTCGTTATTGGGAACAAGCCGAAGCACAACTAGATGGCACCGGCGTCAAACTGATGAAACTATTGAGTGGTCAGGCCCAGCCCCACGTGGACTGGTTGGCCGCCAATCTCAAGCAAGGCGCCCGCGCTGGTGCGGATGGCGATGTGTTGAGTCTTTCGTCCGCCCGTGCTACCGCCAGCACGCTGCAAACCAGTGGCATCAAACTGGATACCGACAAAGATCTGCTGAGCGAAATCTGGTCTGATCGCCCGACCCTGCCGCAAGCGGCCGTTTACGAACATCTTGCCCCATACGCCGCCGTGACCCGAGCCACCAAACTGGCGCAGGTGCGTGACGCCATGAAGGCGGCAGGTGCGCAATGGCACTTTGTATCTACTCTGGATGACCTGGCCTGGATCTTCAATCTGCGTGGTGCTGACGTTGACTACAACCCGGTGTTTCTCGCCCATGCGCTCATCGGTGCAGACAAGGTCACGCTATTCATTGATGCGCGCAAAGTCACTCCTGAACTGAAAGCCACGCTGGCCAAAGACGGCGTAGACATTGCCGCTTACGACGCTGCCACTGCCGCGCTGGCGGCCCTGCCTGCGGGCAGTACCGCATTGATCGACCCGGCCCGTACCACCCTGGGTCTGATCAACGCCATCCCGACCAGCGTACGTCTGATTGAAAAGCTCAATCCATCGCAACTGTTCAAATCCCGCAAAACCGGGGATGAAATTGCCCACGTGCGCGAAGCAATGGCGCAAGACGGTGCGGCACTTTGCGAGTTTTTCAGCTGGCTCGATAGCGCACTCAACAAAGAACACATCACAGAACTGGATATCGACACCCGCATCACCGCAGCACGTGCGCGTCGGCCAGGGTTTGTTTCTGCCAGCTTTGGCACCATTGCCGGCTTTAATCAGAACGGTGCGCTGCCGCACTATCACGCAACGCCTGAAGCCCATTCGGTCATCAAAGGGGACGGACTGCTCTTGATTGACTCTGGGGGGCAGTACACCGGTGGCACCACAGATATCACCCGTGTGGTGCCGGTTGGCCAGATCACGGCGGATCATCGTCGCGATTTCACCATCGTACTCAAGGGCGTGATTGCGCTCTCTCGCGCGCGTTTCCCGGTTGCTATCCGTGCAGCCATGATCGACGCCATTGCCCGCGCGCCCATGTGGGCAGAAGGCGTGGACTACAACCACGGCACCGGCCACGGTGTGGGTTACTTCCTGAACGTGCATGAAGGCCCGCAAAGTATTGGCTACTTCCGCGAAGCCGGCCCGGACACGGCCATGCAACAAGGCATGATCACGTCGATTGAGCCAGGCGTATATCGTCCGGGCCGTTGGGGCATCCGAATTGAAAACCTGGTGGTCAATCAGCCTGCTCCGACTACCGAATTCGGCGACTTCCTGGAATTCGAAACCCTCACCCTCTGCCCAATCGACACCCGTTGCGTTGAGCGCAGCCTGCTGACGCAACCCGAGGCCGACTGGCTGAACCGGTACCACGCGACGGTGCGCGAACGCCTGCAACCGCTGGTGTCGGGTGACGCACTCCAGTGGCTGCTTGCACGGACTGAGGCCATCTAACGGAAGGATGCGGGCGGATTGCCGGACAATGAGCAGGCCATCCGGGTGAGTACACAGGAAATGTGAACGCAGCGGGACAACTGACACCAACTGATTTATTCAGTGTTTCAAAGCCTTAGCAAAAAACCTTTGTCCCGCGTTTACGAACCCGAAAACCCGTGTTAGTATTCGCACCCTCAAGTGTGCCGGTGTAGCTCAGTTGGTAGAGCACCTGACTTGTAATCAGGGGGTCGCGAGTTCGATTCCTGCCGCCGGCACCATGAATACGCTGTAAAGAAAAAGGGCTGCATCTTCATGGATGCAGCCCTTTTTCTTTTGTCATTTCCAGTGCGCCATCATTGTGTTTGCTGCTGTCGCATCCGCTGATCCTGCTGTTGCAACTGCTGTTGCTGTCTCTGGATTTGCTGCTGGGTCTGTTGTTGTTGCTGCAATTGTTGCTGTTGCTGCTGCAATAACTGCTGCCTCTGCATTTGATCTTCTTGCTGCTGTTGCAAAAGCTGTCGCTGTTGATCCTGCTGCAGTTGCTGCTGTTGTTGTTGTCCTTGTTGCTGGTACTGCAACTGCTGGTTTTGCTGCTGTTGCAGCTGTTGCAATTGCTGTTGTTGCAGCGTTTGCTGGCCATTCTGGAATGCGGCGGCCATCGCGTTTGGCAACGCGCTGGTTAGTAGTGCCAGCACAATGACGTGACGAATAAGCATGGCGGGCTCCTTGCTTGAGCGGTCTTTGTCTCTTTAAGACCATCCTTGCTTGCGCTTGTTGCACCGCCTGGCAAGCACAGCCGCCACGCCTACAACCGTTTCGGAAAACCGGAAAACACGCGCTGTGACTGGGCAGGTCCGGATAAATGTTCCGTATGGCGCCCTCCCGCATGGTCGCTGCCAACCAGCAAAGCACGCCGCACATCCGCCGGAACCGGCCGATTGTTTCTTGCAAATCACTATGTCAATCAAGACGTTGACGAACAGTGCAATCCCATTATCATAGTTGCGCGACCCGTCAAAAGGCGGGCGAGAAACAAGCATATAAACCGGATGATGGAGACTTGCATGACCCAATCTTTGTTCGCTCGCGGACAAGGCAAGCTCGCGCTTGCCGCTTTGCCGGCCATTCTGGCCGCGTCCATGGCTTTTGCTGCTTACCCGACCTGGCAGGATGGTGGTACCTACACTGCCGGGACCGTCGTTTATTACAACGGTCACGACTATCAAGCGTTGGTCAATCAGACTGATTATGCCGGCGCAGGCTGGAACCCGGCCTCGACACCCAGCCTGTGGAAAGACCTGGGTGTAGACACCGACGGCGCATCGCCCACACCGACGCCGACCCCCACACCAGTGCCGACGCCGACTCCGACTCCGACACCTATTCCCACGCCAACCGCAACACCAACACCGAATCCGACGCCCACACCCACGCCGGCCCCGTCCGGTAACTGTTCCTCAGTCTGGAGTGCCAGTACGGCCTACAACGGCGGCGCCACGGTGAGTTACAACGGCGTGAACTACACTGCCAATTTCTGGACCCAAGGCAATAACCCGAGCACCAGTAATGGTGCGGCCGGTTCTGGCCAGCCATGGACCATTGTGGGCAATTGCAGCGGTGGCGCGACACCGACGCCTACCCCAACACCAACACCAACACCAACACCAACACCAACACCAACACCAACACCAACGCCAACGCCAACGCCGACACCCACTCCGACTCCGACACCCACTCCGACACCTACTCCGGCACCGACTCCCTCTGGCAGCCTGCCCAAGCACGTGCTGGTCGGCTATCTGCATTCCAGCTTTGCCAATGGTTCGGGCTATATCACCATGGCCAACGTCTCTAACGATTGGGATGTCATCGCGCTGGCTTTTGCCGATTCAGACACTAACGGCAATATCACGTTTACCCGCTGCCAACCCAGCGAGTGCCCGAATGTTGAAAGCGATATCGACTTCAAGGCCGCCATCAAAGCCAAGCAGGCACTGGGCAAGAAGGTGATTATCTCGGTCGGTGGTGCCAATGGTCTGGTGCAGTTGAACAGCACAGCTGCAGTGACCAACTTTGTCACGTCGGTCGAGAAGATCATCGATACCTGGGGTCTGGATGGGGTTGATATCGACTTTGAAAACCAGTCGCTGTCGCTGGACGCTGGCGATACCGACTTCACCGCGCCCAAGACCGCGAAGATCGTGAACCTGATCAACGCCCTGACGCAAATCACCAGCCACTACGGCAGCAATTTTGTGCTGACCATGGCGCCAGAAACCTTCTTCGTGCAACTGGGTTACAGCTTCTATGGTCCAGGCCCGAGCGGTTCTGCAGATGCGCGCTCTGGTGCGTTCCTGCCAGTGATCTACGCCATGCGTAACCAGCTCACGCTCTTGATGGTGCAAGACTATAACTCTGGCCCGATCACCGGCCTGGATGGTCAGTACCACACCATGGGTGGTGCCGACTTCCTGACCGCCATGACTGACATGGAAATAGCCGGGTTTGCCGTGGCCAATAACGGTGGCAAGGTGTGGCCTGGTTTGCGTCCGGACCAGATCGCCATTGGCATTCCGGCCAACGCCAACGCCGGTAACGGTTTCCCGGCCACGGCGGATGTTGAATCGTCGCTGGATTGCCTGATGAAAGGGACCAATTGCGGCAGCTACAAGCCGCATCAAGTTAGCCCGACCTTACGTGGGCTGATGACATGGTCGATCAACTGGGATGCCTACAGCAACGCCTCATTCTCCCAACCCTATCGGGCTTATCTGAACAGCTACGGGCAATAAGTACGGCTGGTACGCCCCCAAAAAACCGCACCTTGTGAACGCAAGGCGCGGTTTTTTCTTGTGCCCGCTCAGTTTGTAGTCGATTTATTCCAGGTACACGTTTCTTGATATTTGTCATATCCGGGTGTGATTGCCATGGCACCGCAAGATGCTTCTCCATAGGATTGCCTTCTGTAACTTTCTGATATATCAGAATGAATAACGATCGGATGCCTCATCTTTCAAACGATCAGCACCGACTTACAGAACATGGAGTGAGTACGCAAAATGAACGCAACGTATCGCCCGCAAGAAACCATCGAGACCATCCACAGTACCGGCGGACTGTCTCCGCAGACCGCGCTATCCGTCTGATCTGACCGGCACACAAACAGAATTCATAAACCTGCTGGCCTGAACGCCAGCCGTTATGCGGGCTTGCAAAAACAGGCCTGCCAGGGATTTGTCATGCCTGATCATCAACACGTCCGCCCGCTCCTTGGTAGTAGTATTGCGCTCGCGCTGGCGCTGACAGCCTGCGGCGGTGGCGGTGGCGGTAGCAGCGACGTCATTACACAGACCAGCAGCCCGACGACAACGAATACAACTACAGCGTCGACCCCCACGCCAACACCTGCACCCACTGCTACGCCAGCCCCAACGCCAACGCCCACACCGGCACCAACCGCCAGCTTGTGGCCGGCCGCGGCGCTCAACGATGCAGCTCTGGTTGGCAAAGAACCCGCGCTGCCCAGCACCATCTGCGCCAGTCTGCCCGCAACGCTGACGACTAACAGTCGAAGTCTGCTGGATGACAGCGTAGATGCCGGTGGGACTAACTCTCAACCTGATGCCAGTCGCATTCAGGCAGCCATTACCGCGTGCCCCTCAGGTCAAGCCGTTAAACTGGTTGCGGGTAATAGCGCCCAAAACGCCTTTTTGTCCGGGCCGCTGACCTTGCCATCAGGTGTTTCATTGTGGATCGACAGCGGCGTCACGCTGTTTGCGTCTCGCAAGCCGTCTGACTATCAGATTGCAGGCAAGAATACCTGCGGGCAGACGGCCAGCAGCGACAATGGCTGCCAGGCACTGATCAATGCAGTTGCGGGAAATAACGGGGTGTACGGCCAAGGTACCATTGATGGGCGGGGTGGCGCGGTGCTGACTTCCGGCATTTATGCCAACACGCTCACCTGGTGGGACGTCGGCGCCCTGAGCAAAACCTTGAGCAGTGCCAACAATCAGAACAGCCCGCGGCTGGTACAAGTCACTGGCGGTAGCAATTTCAGCCTGTATCAGGTCAGCCTGCAAAATGCCCCCAAATTCCATGTGGTCACCAGTGGCGTAAATGGTTTTACGGCGTGGGGTAACAAGATTCAGTCACCCACACTGGCTTACAGTGTGGCCGGCTATAACTGTGCGGCTGGCGCTATGCCAACGGTGTCTGGCACTGCCAACACCACCCGTGCCAGTACTTGCTTCACACCCGACACCGTCAAGAACACGGATGGGATTGATCCTGGTCAATCACAAAACGTCATGATCGCCTTCAACCATATCAGTACGGGTGACGATGGCATTGCCATCAAAGCCCACTCTACTGCGGCGGTCAGCAACATCCAGATTCTGCACAATCGCTTCTATTACACGCATGGCATGTCGATTGGCAGTGAGACCGATTCTGGCGTCAACAACGTCACGATCAGTGACTTGACGGTTGATGGTTACGATGTGGGCGCCACCAGCGGCTTCCGCATCAAGACCGATGACAGCCGCGGTGGCGAGGTCAAGAACGTTACGGTCAACGGTGTATGCGTACGGCGCGTCGCGCAACCACTGGCCATCGACACCTACTATGGTGATGCCTATGGCTCCAGCAATGCGCTCTACCCTAACGTACATGACATCACGGTGCGCAATTTCCGCTATCTGGATACCACCGGTTCTAGCCGTAACGGGACCAACGCGGCCATTGACCTGCGCGGATATCAGTCGCTTGGCCAAACGTTGCCGGCGTCCAACATCACGCTTGATAACGTGGTTTTCGACAGCACGCCGTCCTGGGTCACCACGAAGACGTCTTATGCCATTCCTTCTTATGCCAGCGTCATCATGGGGCCGGGTCCGGTTTCGTTTGCCAGCATGCTGACCAGCGCTTCAGGCATCAACAACTTCAGCGTGATAGATAACCGCAGTACCAGCGCGACTGCCTACGATTGCAGCGCGGCATTTGTGAGTTTCCCATCCAGCAACTCGCCGATCTAAGGGACTTTTCTGCAGGTAAAAAGAGCCACGAAAGTGGCTCTTTTTTTTGGCAACAACCGTTCATCCGCCCTGATACAAATCAGGCTGTAGTATTCAGGCCACTTGCTACAAATTACTTGCCATTCAATGTTTTATGCCGTCATAATTCTGATATATCAGAATGAAAACAGAATACGGGCCGCTTTACTGGTCAGGCTATTTATTGCCACTGTTTTCTGAAGCCGGCGCATGTTTTGATTGACCTCGGATGCGCCATTTGCAATACCAGACCGACACAGGCAGGATAAGTCAGATGGTTACTGCGATCAGCATACCCGTTAAAAGAACATTGCCTCAGCGGCAATGCACCAATTGCAATGTGCGTGATATTTGCCTGCTGGCCAATGTCGCTCAACAACGCAACGAATCCACCGATACCACACAACCGGTATTAAACATGCGGACCATTTCCATCCGCCGTGGAGACCGTCTCTTTTCACAAGGCCAAACCGGGGCAATCTATGCGGTTAGGCTCGGTTTTTTCAAAACCCGTATCCTTAACTCTCACCTGCGTGAGCAAGTCACCGGGTTTTATATGCCGGGCGCCCTGATGGGTGCGGATGCGCTTGCACTAGGCCAGCACGGAGATGACGCCGTTGCTCTGGAAGATGGCGAAGCCTGTGAGATATCCTGCAATACACTGGTCGGCCAGGCCCAGAAAAACGGTGAGGCCCGCCAGCAATTGCAACGAATCCTGGGGCAAGAGATCAGCCGTTTACATCACACCACGCAGCGCCTGCGCGATACGGTCGCGGTACAGCGCGTGGTGGGGTTGTTGCTTGATTTGTCTGATGCCTTTGCCCTGCGTGGTTACTCTGCGCGCAGCTTTCTGCTGCGCATGACCCGGAATGAAATGGCCAGTTATCTGGGACTATCCATTGAAACGGTCAGTCGCATATTATCGCGGTTGCAAAATCATGGTCTTTTGCAGATTCAAGGAAAACTGGTCAATTTGACTGATACAAAAGCTTTGCATGGGATTCTGGAACAAACAGGCAATACGGTAGAGCTTGAATAAAGATATTGATACAAATCAAGCGTAAATAAAAAAGGCGAATTTCCGAAAGAATTCGCCTTTTTTTCAATCAATGATTAACGTTTCATAAATAAGTAATCGCTAATTATTGGCCCAATACTTACAACTGAAAACGTGAAACGGATTGGCGCAGTCCAGTGGCCAATTGCTGCAATTCTTGCACGTTCTGCGTTGCAATCTGAACTGATGCAGCAGAGCCTTCCACCATCTGCGAAATTCGCTCTACATTCACCGCAACACTATTACTGGCCATGCTTTGTTCTGATGCCGCATTTGCCACATCGCGCACGCGTTCCAGGTTGGCATTGGCATCAGCACTGATCGCTTGCAATGCGTGTGCGGCCTCCCCCGCCATATGCACACTACCAGATACACGCGGCGTCACCGCATGCATGCTGTTAACCACCTCGTCCGTATCCGTCCGGATCGCATCGACCATCTGCCCGATGCGGCCAGTCGCCTGGGAAGTCCGCTCTGCCAGTTTACGAACCTCATCGGCCACCACCGCAAAACCGCGGCCATGTTCACCTGCACGCGCAGCTTCAATGGCTGCATTCAACGCCAGCAAGTTGGTCTGATCTGCAATCTCTTTGATCTCTCCCGATACACCGCCAATTTCGCGTGAGCGCTCGACCAGTCCGGCGATGAGATCAGAGGCGGCATTCACCTCAGTCAGCAGACCATTGATTTCCATCGACACCTTGCCAACCAGTTCCTCACCCTCGCCGGCCAGTACCGTTGTACGGGTAGAGTTTTTTTCCGTTTCGCGCGCGGAATGGGATATCTGGTCGATGCTGACTGACATCTGCTCAATCGCGGCCGCCGTTGAGGCCGTTGCATCGGAGGATTGCCGGGACGCATTGCGGATTTGTTCAATCTGGTTGGTCAGGTTGCCCGCTGCCTGAGCCAAAGCCTGAGCACCTTGCTGAATGCCTTCGATCATGCCCCGTAGACTTTGCTGCATGGTCGCCATGGAACCCAGCAATGAGTCGGGGCGGCTACGGCTGAACTGGCCCAGCGAACGGGTCAGATCACCCGCTGCGATCGCTCGGGCGACTTGCGCGGCATAGTCTGGCTCACCACCCAACTGACGATAAATATGCCGCGACATCACAAAAGCCAGCGCGCTCACCACCAGCAGCCCCAGTACACCAATCAATACAAAATGCCAGACCAGCTGCCAGTAAGCGTGCTCGATGTCATCCACAAACACGCCAAAACCAACCAGCCAGTTCCAGCCGTCAATGCGGGTCACCCCATTGATTTTTGGTACCAGCACATCAGTACCCGGGCGCTTGGTCATGTCATCAAAAAACGCGTAGTCGGTATCACGCAGACGAAAGAGGTATTCCTCGAAATTACTGCGGCCACTGGCTACTTTGGCCCCCCAGTCCACTTTGCCAATCACCGCCGGATTGGGGTGAACCAGACCGAGGGCATCCGTGGTGCGTGCCCAAAGATAGTTCTTGCCATCCCGCAGCCCGGAGAGTGCGGCGATCGCCTGATCTTGCGCGGTTTTATGGTCCAGCTTGCCGCTTTGTTCCAGCGACTGGTAATACGCCACCTGATGCCGCGCCAGGCTAAGCACTGTCTGGATCTCGTCGCGACGGTCGGCCAGCATGTTGGCATGCAAGGTATGCAAAGCCACAAAAGCCACGACAATCAGGCCAAGGATGGCGCTGGCCACAATCAATCCCAGCCGGGTGGAAAGTTTCACGATAACAGCTCCATGAGTGGATAAAATCTGGCCTGGTGTCTTACCAGTACGGGCCTGCCTGCTGGTTGTCGGGCAAGTGCGCGATGAAATATTCGGGGCGATGGGTACGGGCGATTTCCAGCACCGGCAGTACTTGATCCAGGTGCTCTCGCATGGCTGCAGCCGCTTGTTCGATCTCTCCGGCTTCCAGCATGGCCACAACCTGACCGTGTTCAGCGACGACCACTTCCATACGGCCGGGCATGGGCAAAGTAAGCCGGCGGTACCGGTCAATCTGCGTCTTGGCTTGCTGAATCATCCGCCACACGCCGGGAAACCCGGCGATCTCCGCCAGCGCTTCGTGAAACTCTTCGTCTGCCCGGTGAAATCCGACGATATCTGAAGCCGCAATACAGGCCAGTTGCCCGGATAACAGGCGCCGCAAGCAGGCAATATCTTCGGCCTTGATCCGCATGGCTGCACGTTGTACGACAGCGACTTCCAGCGCAGTGCGTACCAGCATCGCCTCGCCGAGCCTATCGAGCGGAATACGTGAGACATAGGTGCCCACGCGTTGCGTCACCTCAACCAGACCTTCCTCCGCCAGACGTCGTACTGCTTCATGCACGGGCGTTCGGCTGGTGCCGTGGGTAAAGGCGATTTCCTTCTCGTTAATCCGTGCGCCGGGCAACATCACCATATCAACAATTTGCTGGCGCAAGCTGAGATAAACCCGCAAGGCCGCACTGGGCCGATTTGCATCAGGCGCGCCACTGGCCGCCTGAAACAAGCTAACACTGATGTCCTCGGCCGCTTCAGTTTGCAGAGCCGAGCCGGTTTGCGCTTCGTGCATGGGATATTCCCGTTATTTTTATTGGGTTTCGTGCGGGTCGATTACGGCATGGCGCTGGCGGGAATGATCGCCCCGCGGTGCTGAATCACCGCACCGGCCAGTTTGTGCGCAGTTTGCATGGCAGCGCCGGGCCCTTGCCCGGTGAGCCGCGCAGCCAGATAACCCGCGGCAAACGAATCGCCCGCTGCCGTGGTATCGACAACAGGCGTTACCGGTACGGGTGCCACTTCCAGCCGCAAGGCATCGGTCGCGACCACGCTGGCTGAACCACCCCGCTTGATCACGACTTCAGCCACACCCAGCGCGCGGGTCCGAGCGATCACGGTCTCGACGTCAGCCTCGCCGTATAACGCTACTTCGTCATCCAGCGTCAGCAGTGCCAGACTTGAGAGCGACAGCATGCGTCGATAACACGCCGCGGCCACCGCCTGACTTTCCCATAAGCGCGCCCGATAGTTGTTATCGAACACGATCATGCCGCCACGTGCCTTGCACTGAGTCAGCGCATCAAACAGGGTGTTGCGATCGTCCGGCGTCAAAATAGCCAGAGAGATACCAGACAAATACACGACGTCTGTACGTGCCAATGCGACCAGCACGCGTTGTGTATCCGGCCCATGAAGCCAGTAGCGCGCGGCGGCGTCTTTACGCCAGTAATGAAAAGTGCGCTCACCAGCCTCGTCCGTTTCGATCAGGTAAATGCCGGGCAACCGATCCGCCAGACGTTGAACCCAGCGCGTCACAATGCCTTCAGCTTGCCAACTGGCAATCATTTCTTCCGAGAGACTATCGGTGCCCAATGCACTGACATAGGCCACCTCGAACGGCGCCTGTTTGAGTTGTCGTGCCAGATACACGGCGGTATTGAGCGTATCACCGCCAAAGCGGTACGCCAGCCCGCCCGTTTGGCGTTGTAGTTCAACCATGCACTCACCAATCACGGCAATGGTGCGTTGCGCGTCAGAGCGGGCGGCGTTCATCAGACGTTTCCTTTTGCGTAGCGGGCGGCCATGGCATCCAGACTTACCGGTTTGATCCGGCTGGCCTTCCCTGCGGCGCCGAACGCTTCATAACGCGCAATACAAATATCGCGCATCGCGTCTGTCGCCTTGCCCAGATATTTACGCGGGTCGAACTCATCACGATGCGTGGCAAAGGCACGGCGGATAGCGCCCGTGGCAGCCAGACGCAAGTCTGTGTCGATATTGATCTTGCGCACACCATGGCGAATGCCCTCAACGATTTCCGGCACCGGCACACCCCAGGTTTCTGCGATATCGCCGCCGTGATCATTGATGGTTTTCAGCCAGTCCTGGGGTACTGAGGAACTGCCGTGCATCACCAGGTGTGTATTGGGTAAACGTGCGTGAATCTGCCGGATACGATCAATGGCCAGCGTGTCCCCGGTGGGTGGTTTGCTGAATTTATAGGCGCCGTGGCTGGTACCAATGGCAATGGCCAAAGCATCAACGCCCGTGGCCGCGACAAAGGCAGCGGCTTCTTCCGGATCGGTCAACATCTGGCTGTGATCAAGCGTACCTTCAGCGCCGACCCCATCTTCCTCACCGGCAGATCCAGTCTCCAGGCTGCCAAGGCACCCCAGTTCACCCTCAACCGAAACACCACATGCGTGGGCAAAATCCGTCACGGTACGGGTGACATGCACGTTGTAGTCGTAATCAGCTGGCGTCTTGCCGTTATCCAGCAAAGAGCCATCCATCATCACTGAGGAAAAACCCAGCTGGATAGCGCGTTGGCAGACTGCTGGGCTCGTACCATGGTCCTGATGCATGACAATAGGTAAATGCGGGAATTCTTCGATCGCAGCCAGAATCAGGTGGCGCAGGAACGGTGCCCCGGCATAGGCACGTGCGCCGGCGGAAGCTTGCACAATCACCGGGCTATCGGTGCGGTCTGCGGCGAGCATGATGGCGCGCATCTGCTCCAGATTATTGACGTTGAAGGCCGGCAAACCGTATTGGTAATCCGCGGCATGATCCAGCAACTGGCGCATGGATACGAGAGGCATGACAAAACTCCTTATGTCCGGCTGCGCGTGGCAACCGGGGCAAATCTGATCAGTATTCGGTCCAGAGATTACGCAGCGCGTCAACAAGATCTGGCAGTGGGCGGCGTGCGTGCTGGTGGTAGTTTTCAAGGCGCTCCACTTCGTCACGCGAGCCCAGCATGACGGGCGTGCGCTGATGCAGCGTGTGCGGCTGAATATCCATGACACGCTCGTGGCCGGTACTGCTTTTGCCACCGGCTTGTTCCACCAGCATGGACATAGGGTTGGCTTCATACAGCAGGCGCAACTTGCCAAAACGACTGACTTCCCGCCCGTCTTGCGGGTACAGGAACACGCCGCCGCGCAATAGAATCCGGTGAACGTCAGCGACCATGGCGGCTACCCAGCGCATGTTGAAATCCTGCTGGCGCGGGCCATGTGTGCCGGCCATGCATTCCTGCACGTAGCGCTTGACCGGGCTCTCCCAATGACGGGTGTTGGCGGTGTTGATGGCAAATTCGCGCGTCTGGCACGGGATAGACATGCGCGGATGCGTGAGGATGAATTCACCACTCCCCCGCTCGAGGGTAAAACCATGCGTGCCCTCGCCCGTGGTCAGTACCAGCATGGTGGCCGGGCCATAAATGGCGTAACCGGCGCAAACTTGTTCAGAACCAGGCTGAAGGAAGTCTGCCTCTGTGGCCGGAACACGCGCGCCAGGGCATCTGAGGATCGAAAAAATGGTCCCGACCGGGGCATTGATATCGACGTTGGATGAGCCATCCAGCGGATCAAACAGCAGCAGATATTGCCCGGCGGTGCGTTCCTGGCTGGTGCGGCTGATGCGCGCCATTTCTTCGGAAGCCAGGGCTGCCAGCGCAGCATGCTCGCGCGTCCCCTCCAGCAAAATATCGTTGGCGATAATGTCGAGCTTTTTCTGTTCTTCGCCCTGAACGTTATCAACACCGGCGCTGCCGGTGGTACCGGCCAGTGCACTGCGATCCACTGCCGCGGCAATGGTGCGGCAGCACATGGCGACCTGATGGATCAACTGATAAAGCGCAACTGGATGACGATCATCCGATGCACATTCAGTTGCGATGAAAGTAGATAGATTAATACTCATGATTCACCTGTCTGACATGACCATCCGCGCTCAAGAGCGCACTGCGGCTTTGTAAATCCTCGACAGCGCTTGCGGCGAGAGCGAGGCGCGCCCCACCAGGGCACCATCGACATCCGGCATCGCAAACAGCGCTGCGGCGTTGTGCTCGCTGACGCTGCCGCCGTACAGCACGCTGATGTCGCCAGCTGCCACGGGGTCAGTTTCTGCGAGGCAAGCCCGGATAAACGCGTGTGCTGCCTGGGCCTCATCCGGCGTCGCGGCCGTACCGGTACCAATGGCCCAAACCGGCTCATAAGCCACCACCACATCACGCCAGCCCGGTATCTGAACCAGATGCCGCAATTGCCGGGAGAGAATGTGTTCGGTCAGTTGGTTGTCACGCTCTAGCCGGCTTTCACCAATGCACACTACCGGCGTGATACCGGCATCCAGGCATGCTTGCGCCTTGGCCGCCGTTAACTGATCGCATTCCAGATGATGCCGGCGCCGTTCTGAATGCCCGACGATGGCATAAGAACAACCGATCTCCGCCAGCATGCGTGCGGACCATTCGCCCGTCCGTTCGCCACCAGAAAGTTCGGCCACGTTCTGTGCACTCGTCGCCAGCTGCGTACCTTGTGCAAGTCGCCGTATTTCCCCGAGATAAGGCGCGGGTGGGCACAACACCAGCGCAACCTGAGGCACTACGACATCCGCCAGCACACTGACTGTTTCCAGACATAAATCCAGATCGCCATGCATCTTCCAGTTACCGACAACCAGCCGCTGGCGTGCGGGCTGGACCGGTAGCACATTGGCCGCCTTGTTCGGGCTTCTTGTGAAAGCCGACAGCGGTCCTTTTTTCATTTCAGCCATTTCCCTGTCCTGTTAGGGCCGTTAAAACGCTGCAAATGTCTATGCGATTGGCATACAAGCCAGCATCGCTGACCGGATCAGGCTGACGGTTGCGCAGGCAAACCGGATCGGGTCAACAAGCTGTAGTCGGGAAGAACAACCTCCCGGCCAGGCCGGGAGGTTGGGAGTGCGCCACCGCCACGGGGCAGCGCGAGTCGCTCTGAATTACTGGGAAGCCCAGGTAGAGCCGAACAGGTTGGATTGACCAATTGCCGGGAAGTCAACGAACGCGTTGCTGCAATCGACAACCTTGGATGGATCAACAGCCTGTGTAACCTGGCCATTCACCGTCACGTTGCTGGAGGTGCTGCCAAAGATCGGCAGGTTGACACCCTTGATGGTCAGGTTGGCATCCGACATGGCGCTCATGGTGACGGCCGTTGCATTGTCAGCGACCACGTTGTTCAACGTCATGGTCAGCGGCAGTTGTGCGTTGCCCGAGCCACCGGTGTTAGCGGCAAAACCTTGCAGCTTGGCGTTCGAGGTACCCATGATGCGCACGTTGTTCAGTGTGATGTCATGGAAGTTCGGGTCAAGGTACTTGGTGTACGTCACGCCATTCTGCAAGATGGTTGGCAGTGCCTTGGTGCTGTAGTACGGGGTAAACAGCAAGGCGTTTTGCGCGTTCTTGATACAAATATTGGTGTAGGTGATGTTGCTGACCTCACCGCCACGTGCATAGTCGGACTTGATACGCAGACCTTCTTCAGAACCCTCGAACGAGTTGTCATACACCTGTACGTTGGTTACGCCGGAGTTGGTTTCACTACCGATCGAAATGCCGTGACCCCAGTAGATGTGGTTGTGGGCGATGATGATGCCCCACTTGCGATCAGAACGAACGTCACGGTTACCATCGATGGCAAACAGGCTGTTACCCAGCGGGCCAACGTAAGTCGAACCTGGCGTCGGGTTGTTGCTGCCCTTCAGTGCAATGTCATCGTCGCCGGTGCTGACGTGGTTGAACACAAACACAAAGTTCTTCAGGTAGCCGTCAAAAGAGATCTTGCCGGTGCTGGAGGATGTGGCGGTCGAGGCGATGGTCGACGTGCCGCCACCGGTCGGTGTGGTCACCGTGTTGCTGCCGCCAGTCACCAGAGCGACTTGCGTTGCCTTGCTGGCCGAACCCGGATCAAACGCGTCGGTGTTCTTGACGTTGTCTTCAGTAAAGGTGGCACCGGTATACAGCGGGTTACCGTTACCAGCCGGGTTGGCAAAAGCAGCCAGCGTCGGGGTTTGTACCTTCACGCCCCAGATGGTCAGACCATCAATACCGCTCGGTACCACGTGGAAGTTGGCGCTGTTGTTCAGGGTAATGCGATACAGCGTCAGGTTCTTGGCGTAGTTGAACACCATCATGCGGAAGTTGGACTGCGAGCCCGCACCGGTCGTGCCGTTTTGCACCATGTTGCCGAGGTAAGCCAGATCCCACCAGGTCATGTTGCGGGCGGAGGACTTGGAATCCACGACCGTGCCGCCATTATCGCAAGAAGTGCCATCAACAGCCTGGCCGCCGGTGGCGTACTTGGCGTAGGTGTTGGAACACGTCATGTCTACTTTCATCAGCGGGTAAAGCTTGTTGGACGTGACGATTTCCGAGTAAGCACGACTATCAATACGACCATCACCCATCACGGCGGAGTTCACCATGTTGTTGCCGTTGATCAGGGCCAGACAGTTGCTGGAGCTACCGGCCTTGGTCGCGCTGACTGCGGTGTTGGCGCAATAGGTGCTCGTGCCGCCCAGATAGGTCATGACATCGCGTGAGGCGTAGAGCGTCACACCCTTGTCAATCCACAAGGTCACGCCCGACGGCAGAGTCAGCGGGCCGCTGATAAAGCCATTGGAGCCATCAGCCCCCTGGCTGACCACGAGGCGCACAGCAAACTTGGAAGCCTTGTAGGTCGGTTTGGCCAGTTCTTCACCGCTCGCACCGGCAATGTTCTGTGCCATTTGCGTGGTGGTATAGGCTTGCTTGGCGTAATCGTACTGACGCAGGGTCACTTGCGCATTGGCCAGGGTTTGCGCTGCAGTCGCTGCTGCATCGGCGGCCTGGATCTTGGCACCGACTTCTGCATCAACCGAGGCACCGCAAGCATTCAGTGCCGCCTGAATACGCGCCTGGTCAGGGTTGGAAGTAGTCGTTGCAACGCCAGCGCCCGAGCTGGACGGATCTGCTTCGGGTGGCAGCGAGCCATCAGGACGGCTGACAACCGGCACCTGCGCGGTACCCACGGTATTGGGCTGAGCGTACAACGTGGCACACACCTGGGCATCTGTCGGGAGCGTAGGCTCTGCCGGCAGATTGGCGTCATAGCTGACTGTGCCGACCTGGAACGGCTTGTCGGACGAATAGCTGTTGGCGTTGGCGTTATCACTGCCGCCACCACACGCGGTCATGGCAATAGCGGCCGCGGCCATTGCACAAGTCAGGGCCGCCGCCCCTTTCCAGCGCTGCATCAGCGCTCTGGATGCGTTCATTTTCATGATTTGACTTCTCCGGAACCGGGCTTTCGCTATCCGCAAATGCCCGTGGTTTCATCGTTGTTTTGGCCAAACACCGGCTGGCGAGCGGCAAGCCGCTCCCTGCGGTACGGAAAAACCGTACCGAGGGGTGTGCCACGGTGATTGCTTTCTGGCGCGTATGCGCCGGGAAATCAGAAGTGCGCGATCAGGCCGATACCAAATGCGCGCGGGCTATCACCCGGAGCCAGAAATGCGCTGGATGTACCCGAGTTATTGCTGTAAATCGGCGCCTGCCCCAGATTCACGCTTTGTTGGGATTTGTTATTGATATCGGTGTAATAAACGTAAGTGGACAAGTAATCATTAAACTTGTACATCGCACCCACCGACCATTGCGTGGCTTCGTAATCTTCCGGATTGGCAAAAGTGGCGTCATCCAGCTTGCCCAGCTTTGCGTAGCCAGCCATGAAAGAAATGTTTTCGCCAATATCCTGCGCAGCGGAAATCATCCAGCCATTCTGCTTCATTTTTCCAACGGTGGTGGACGGATACAGATTGGTGCCACTGGCCGGAGTGAATTGCGAATAACCATAATTGGCTACTTCATAGCCAACACCCACATAGGTTTTGGTCGGGAATTTGTATGAAGCAACAACTTTATAAAAATAGGTATCGGCGTTATTTACGGCACCGGTCTGAAAACCATAACCTGCGCTCAGATTATCCGTCAGCACACCAGTATTGGCCTGGCGATCATAACCCGCGCCAATTTCAAAACCGCCAATGCCGTATTTGGCCGCCAGCGAGTAGCGACCACGATTGCCACCACTGCTTTCGTTCTCGTCAAACCCGTACGATGCGGCAGCCTGAAAACCTGCCCACACTGGTGTGGTGTAATGCACAGAGTTCTTGTAACGGGCTTCGCCACGACTGAAGATACTGTTAGCGTTACCGGTCATCTGGGCTGAAGTATTGTTCAGCACATCAAGCCCGTGCGCGGTCAAACCCAGATTACCACCCAGTTCACCACCAGAGCCGACAAGGCTGCGATACGCCGAATCATTGTTACCGGCAATGAAACGACCAAAACGGGTGTCATCAATACCAACAAATGTATTGCGGGATTCCAGCGTAGCAGAGCTACCCTGGTCATTCACGCCACCATTTTCGAAGTTATTCAGACCGCCTTCCAGTTGCCAAATCCCCCTGGCGTATTGGTTAATACCAATGGACCCGGAAAATCCAAGACGGGAATTACCATCTGAAACACGACCGCGAGAGGAATAAGGTGTAACGCCACCTTCTGCCTGAACCGATTCAACCTGTCCATTCAAAAAACCATAAATCGTAGTTTGAATATCCAGATCTTTCATTGCCTGGCTCACATCGGCAAATGCCGGAGCACAGATGCAACTGAAAACCGATGCGCCAGCCAGCAGCATGGCTTTCATTCTGAAATTGCCACTTCTTTCCATAGTGAGACTCCCCGTTTTAAAACGCCGACTTGTTCGGCCTTGTAGTACTGCAATTCATCTGCAATTGTTTTTATCTGATTGCAGAATGCGGGCGAAAAAGGTCCCCTTCCGCCACGTTGGCGGAAAAAAGCAATACCAGGTATTCGTTTGGTTCAGACAGTCAGGCGCTTGGCTTATTACCTGCTTTCTGTCTACCGGGCCACGGGGCGACACCACCCGGACCCGGCTTCTGGCAAATCAATCAGGCAGTGGCGACGGCCCCAACCGGAGACTGCGTCACAATCACACGTTCGCGGGCCAGCAAGCAGACAATGATGGCTGCAACGATGTCAAAGAACGCCAACACCACAAACAGCGGGCTATAACCGATTTGCGTTACCAGCACACCAAACACCAGGGTGAACAATGTGGCACCGAGGTAACCGAACATGCCGCCCAGACCGGTCGCCGTAGCCACTTCGTTCTTGCCAAATACGTCAGAGGTAATGGCATACAGCGCGCCCGACAGAGTCTGGTGAGCAAAACCGCCAACACACAGCAGCGCGATCGCTGCGTAAGGACTGGCAACCAGGCCCACACAAGCCGGCCCGACCATGCACAGTGAGCCAGTCACCATGACCATCTTGCGGGAGGTGAACAGCGAAACTTTGCAGTACTTGTGATAGAGCGGGCTCAGATAACCACCCAGCACGCAGCCAATGTCAGCAGCCAGGAACGGCAGCCAGGCAAACAGGGCAATTTCTTTCAGGTTCATGTGGCGCTCAGTGGCCATGTACAGCGGAATCCAGGCATTGAAGGTTTGCCATGCCGGTTCAGACAGGAAACGCGGGATACCAATGGACCAGAAGTCACGGTTGCGCAGGATTTCTTTCCACGATGCCTTTTTGGTGCTGGCTTCGTTGTATTTGGCTTCCTGGCCGGCCAGGATGTAATCGCGCTCTTCGCCAGACAGCTTGTTCTGGTCTTTGGGGTGCTTGTACAGCCACATCCACAGACCAGTCCACACGAGGCCCAGACCACCGACGATCAGAAAGCCCCACTCCCAGCTACCGTGCAGGATGGACCAGACCACCAGCGGCGGCGCACACAATGCACCAATGGAAGAACCAATGTTGAACCAGCCAATGGCAACCGAGCGCTCTTTGGCCGGGAACCATTCCGTGGTGGCTTTGACGCCGGCAGGAATACCGGCCGCTTCACTTAGCCCCAACAGGCCACGCATGAAAGCCAGGCTTTGCCAGCCGGTAGCCATGGCAGCGCCAGCGCAGGCAACAGACCAGGCCAGAGCAAAAATGGCGAAGCCCATTTTTGTGCCGATGGTATCGAGCACGTAACCAGCAACCGGCTGCATGAAGGCATAACAGATCTGCCAGGAAACCACGATCCAGGAGTATTCCTTGGCGGTGAAATGCATCTCCTCCATCATGGTTGGCGCAGCAACGGAAAGCGTATTGCGCGCCAGGTAATTCACGATCAGCCCCGCGGTGACCAGACCCACCATCCACCAGCGCATGCCTTTGATTTTATTCATGACGTATCCTTCAACCACTTGATTGATAAGCCAGCCACTCCGTTCTGGCTTAATGGCCAGTTCCGGACTCCAGCGCGGCTGGATTTAACCGGGTCGTTCGGGTGATGACGTTCTGCCGCCAAAACCATCGACCTCTGCAAATTGAATTCAAACCATCAACATCAGATACGGCAGTATTTACTGCCCGTATACACCAACCATTCAAGATGAACTTGCCCCTTTGTATTGCAATCCGGGTTGGGTCCTGTCAGCGCATGGCACTGTTCTTTCACGGCTTTTTTGTGCAACGCACCAGATTCGTGCGGTTTTGCACTGCATTGGTGATATATCAGAATGCTGCGCCTAATATATCAGTGTGACAAGCGCTTTGTAGGTACCCTGGATCAAACTACATTTACCCTGAAAGTGGCTAAAAATGGGGAAACCCAAGGCGGATGCGGGTCTGCAGGAAGAAATTGCCAAGTGAGCTGTTACAGTTTTTTTGCGATATATCAAAAAATGGACTGCAACCTTTAGGCGACACCCCAGTCGACCAGACGGCCGGCTATACGGTGGTAGACGGTCGGCATTTGAAGCCGTTGCGGGCGGCTCAATCATGCTAAAACGGATGCAGCACAGCGCTTTATATTGCGGTGCCGCAAATCATGCTGTCGATGATCTCAATCCAGTGCACAACGGGTATTGCCGTACCGTTCTGCAAGTGCGTCAGACAGCCAATATTGGCCGTGGCGACACAAGCTGCACCGGTTTTGACGAGCGCACGACATTTATCGTCACGCAGCGTACGAGCCAGCTCAGGTTGAAACAGGGAGTACGTCCCCGCTGAGCCACAACACAAATGCGCGTCCGCGGGCTGCCTGGCACTGATGCCAAATGCAGCCAGAATGCCCTCCACCTTGCCGCGAAGTTGAAGCCCATGTTGTAGCGTGCAGGGCGGATGAAACGCCACGCTGGCAGGGGGCGGATAGTGCGCATCCCTTGCCAGACGCTGGGCCAGCGGTTCAATCACTTCAGAAATATCCAGGCTCAGGGCAGAGACACGCTCAGCTTTTTGCGCATACCGCACGTCACTGCGCAAACGATGCCCGTATTCTTTCAGTGCCACGCCACAGCCGGAGGCGTTGCTGACTATGGCTTCTGCGCCCTCTTCAATCAGTGGCCACCAGGCGTCAATATTGCGGCGCGCATCATCCAGCGATAGTGCGTCAAAATCCATGTGCTGCCGCAGCGCTCCGCAGCAACGTGCGCCAGACGAGCGCATGGTCTGAATGCCTGCTTTATCCAGCACGCGCGCCGTGGCCCGATTGATATTGGGTGCCAGGGCCGGTTGCACACAGCCTTGCAACAGAATGATCTTGCGGGGATGCCGGGTACGCGGCCATACCCCGCCGGCGGGACGCCGGGCCGGAATATGATCAGCCAATGCTGCCGGCAGCGCGGGCTGCAAGGCCTGCCCCAGACGCAGCACAGGTGTAAACAGAATACCGTTGTGCAAAAACGCGGCTAGCGCCCTGCGCATTGCGTGCTCTGTCAACGTACGTGGATTGCGCTTGAGCACCATGCGCCGTCCGGTTTCCAGCAAACGCCCGTATTGCACGCCTGCCGGGCAGGTGGTCTCGCAATTGCGGCAAGTTAAACAGCGATCCAGATGCGTGCGGGTATCTGCGCTGGTAGCGTGACCTTCCAGCATTTGTTTGATCAGATAGATGCGTCCGCGCGGGCCATCCAGTTCGTCCCCCAAGATTTGATAGGTGGGGCATGTAGCATTGCAAAAGCCGCAATGCACACATTTGCGCAAAATGGCCTCGGCTTCCTCGCCTTCTGGCGTATCGCGCACGATTTGTTGCAGACGAGTTTGCATGATGGGCGAGTGTTCCCGTCAGCACCGGGGATCAATGCGGTGTGGGTTAAAGATGCCGGAGGGATCGAACACCGCTTTAAGCCGCCGCTGCAGTGTGGCCATCGGGCCAGGGAGTGACGAAAAGGCACACACGCCCTCTTCTGCGTCTACCGCATGCCGGAACAACGTGGCATGCCCGCCAGCCAGATCGGCGATCCGGCGGATCTCGGTTGCTGGCTCGTGTGTTCGCCACCAGCGCTGGCCGCCACCCCATTCCAGCCATTGCGCCCCTTCCAGCGCCAGCGCCGGCGTCGTTGGGGGAACAGCGACACGCCAAAGCGCGGCACCGTACTCATCCTGGGTTTGTGACGTAAAGAAAGCATGCGTGTGCTCTCGCAGGGCGTGCCAATAAGCTTGCGCCGTATCGTCTGCGACAAAATCGCCCCCCAGTTGCGCCACGGCCGCTTCAACACCCGCATGACTACCGGACAACCGCAACATCAGTTCGCCCTCGTGCCAGGCAGAGGCACTCATCGGAATCGCTTTTCCGGCCCAGTGATTCAGTGTTTCGATGGCCTGGTTTTCATCCATCACAAAACGTAGTGAGCGCGTGGTCACTGCCACGGGCAGCAAGCGCAACGAGACCTCCAGCACCAGCCCCAGAGTACCGAGGGAACCGGCCATCAAGCGCGCCACATCGTAACCGGCTACATTCTTCATGACCTGGCCACCAAAACGCATGATTTCGCCGCGCCCGTTCATCACCGTGACACCCAGTACAAAATCGCGGATCGCCCCCGCATACGCGCGGCGTGGCCCGGCTAGCCCAGCTACCACACAGCCACCCAGTGTCGCATCGGGGCCAAAATGCGGCGGTTCGAAAGGCAGCATCTGCCCGCATTCCGCTACCGTGGACTCAATTTCGGCCAACGGCGTACCGCAACAGGCAGTGATAACCAGCTCCGCTGGATCGTAAGCCACCACGCCTGCATATTCACGGGTATCCAGCACCTGCCCGGCTACAGGATTGCCATACCAGCTTTTGGTATCGCCGCCGCGGATGCGCAACGCCGTGCCACTGGCAGCGGACATCAAAACCTGATCACGCAGGCGGTCAAGGACAGGCGTGGATGGCGCCGGATTTACCCCCATCAGAACCTCTCGATCCCGGGAAACGGCAAACGCCCGCCGCTGACGTGCATGTGGCCATATTCTGCGCAGCGCGCATGCGTCGGAATGCCCTTGTCGGCATTCAGCAAACCAGCAGGGTCAAAAGCGCGCTTGATCGCGAGAAATGTATCCCGTTCAGCTGGCGTGAATTGCACACACATTGAATCCAGCTTCTCAATACCTACGCCATGTTCGCCGGTAATGGTGCCGCCAAGCTCCACACAGCGCTCCAGAATATCGGCACCAAAGTCCTCAGCACGGTGAAATTGCTCGGGATCATTCCCGTCAAACAAGATCAGCGGGTGCAGGTTGCCATCGCCGGCATGAAATACATTCAGGCATTGCAGGCCGTAGACGTCTTCCATGCCCTGAATGCGTTTGAGCAGCTTGCCAATGGCCCGGCGCGGAATACTGCCATCCATGCAAAAGTAATCTGGTGCAAGCCGCCCCGCCGCTGGCAAAGCATTCTTGCGCCCCGACCACCACTTGAGTCGCTCGGCTTCGTTGGCAGACACCCGGACATCACGAACGTCATGCTGCTGCAGCACAGTGCAGATACGTGCCACCTCTTCGGCAACTTCCTCACGGTTACCATCCGCCTCACACAGCAGGATGGCGGCAGCCTCAAGATCATAGCCAGCGTGGACAAACGACTCGACCGCAGCAATAGCTGCTTTGTCCATCATCTCCAGCCCGGCTGGAATAATGCCCTCGCCGATGATGGCCGCGACCGCATCGCCAGCGGTTTCGACATCGTCAAACGAAGCCAGCACCAGTCGTGCCATGGCTGGTTTTGGAATCAACCGCACAGTAATTTCGGTCACGACGGCAAACATGCCCTCACTGCCGATCAGTAGCGCCAGCAAATCCAGCCCGGGCATATCTGGCGCCAGCGACCCGAACTCCAGCATTTCGCCGTCCATACTCAGCGCACGCACCCGCTGGATGTTGTGCACGGTCAGCCCGTATTTCAGGCAATGCAACCCGCCCGCGTTTTCAGCGACGTTGCCACCGATAGTGCAGGCAATTTGCGAAGATGGGTCAGGCGCATAGCACAAATCAAACGGTGCAGCCGCTTCTGAAATGCGGATATTGCGCACACCGGGCTGCACCGTGGCTGTACGCGCCAGCGGATCAATGTTGATGATCTGGTTCAATCGTGCCAGTGATAGCACCAGGCTGTTGGGCATGGGCGTCGCCCCTCCGGACAAACTGGTGCCGCCACCGCGCGGCACCACCGGTACGCCGAGACGGCGGCACACGCGTAACACGCCTTGAACCTGCGACGCGTCCACAGGCAATGCCACCACCAGCGGCAATTGCCGGTATACCGGCAGCGCGTCTGTTTCATAAGGCGCCAGACTCTCATCGCTGGTCAGTAGCTGACACGCAGGCACAGCAGCGCGCAGCGCTTCAATAAGGCGCTCTTTTAACTGCCCGCTCGCCGTAGTGGGCGTGCCGTCGTGCTTGCCACTTTCCAACATCACAAGGCCGCTTGATAGTTAGAGCGTAATACGCGTACCCAGGACATCCAGAAACTGCGCCAGCCACGCAGGGTGTGCAGGCCAGGCGGGCGCGGTTACAAGGTTGCGATCCCGGTGCGCAGCCGTGATCTCGACCTCTTCATATTTGCCCCCCGCCAGCCGTACTTCAGGTGCGCAGGCCGGATACGCAGAACAGCTGCGTCCTTCGAGTACCCCGGCTGCGGCCAGCAGTTGTGCGCCGTGGCAGATTGCCGCGATGGGTTTGTCGGTTTTGGCAAAATGGCGCACGGCCTCCAGCACCGCCTGATTCAGCCGGATATATTCGGGCGCGCGCCCACCGGGAATCAACAAGGCATCATACGAAGCCGCATTGATTTCACTGAAAGTGGCGTTGAGGGTGAAATTGTGACCCCGCTTCTCGCTGTATGTCTGATCACCTTCAAAATCATGGATAGCGGTACGGATCTGCTCGCCGGATTTCTTGCCCGGGCATACCACGTCAAGCGTGTGACCCACCATCGATAGCGCTTGAAATGGCACCATCAGCTCATAGTCTTCAACGTAGTCGCCCGCCAGAACCAGAATCTTTTTTGCACCCATGATGACTCTCCGCAGAATCGCACCGACGGCAAACGCCGCTGCTCTGGCTTCAAGCTAGTACACAAACCGCGCCCTCGCCGCATGGCCGCTTTTTGCCCAGTCTGGTTATCAGAACCGGATAAAAACGGGCTCCTGCCCAAGCCCCTCCTCACACACTTCCTTCAACCAGCAAGCATGACGCTTGAATCTGCCTCTCTACCCCTCCATCTACAACAGATACGGCAAGTTCGGCTTGTCAGTGCTGACGTTTACGGAGTGAATTCATGCGTCGTCGTTTGCTGTTTGCAAGTAGTGTGGTTGCACTGCTGCATATCTATATTGGTTTGCGCTTGCTGCCGGCTTTGCCGTTTGGGCCGGCAGTCATCACGGCCGGCGTTGTCTGGTTGGTGCTCTCCACCTTGTTACTGCCGCTAGGACTGATTGCGCGCGGTATTTCCAGCCAGCCGCTCTCTGATCGGCTGGCATGGGTCGGCCTCCTGGCCATGGGCCTGTTCTCGTCGTTGTTTGTGCTCACGCTCCTGCGTGAACCGGTGTTATTGATTGGCTATCTGGCATTGCCGCTTACGCAGTTTGCTGCGCTGAAAAGCGCATCTGCGGTGGTTGTCCCGGTACTGGCCTTACTGGCCAGCGCGATTGGCTTCGCCAATGCCCGCCGCCGCGCCCGCGTGGTTCACGTAGATGTACCGCTGGATAACCTGCCTGCCGCACTTAACGGGTTCACGATTGTGCAGATCAGCGATATCCACGTTGGCCCAACCATTAAACGTCGCTATCTGGATGCCATCGTCAACAAAGTGAACGCGCTCCAGCCCGATGTCATTGCGGTAACCGGTGATCTGGTCGATGGGAGCGTCGCGGATCTCTCCCCCCACACGGCGCCGCTGGCCCGCTTGCAAGCACGCTATGGTGCTTACTTTGTGACCGGCAATCATGAGTATTACTCGGGCGCAGATGAGTGGACCGCTGAGCTGCGGCGTCTGGGCATCAACGTGTTGATCAACGAACACGTGGTGCTGGATCACGACGGTGCACCACTGGTACTGGCAGGGGTCACCGACTACACGGCGCATCATTTCAATGCTGATCAGCGCAGCGATCCACAAGCTGCGCTGGCCGGCGCGCCAGAGAATGCCGGCGCGCGCGTATTACTGGCGCATCAGCCCCGGTCAGCCGTCGCTGCGGATGAAGCCGGGTTCGACCTCCAATTGTCCGGTCACACACACGGCGGGCAATTCTGGCCGTGGAATCTGTTTGTGCGCTTTCAACAACCCTTTACAGCGGGCCTGAACCGCTTGAACCGGTTATGGGTCTATACCAGCCGTGGCACGGGTTACTGGGGCCCACCCAAGCGTTTTGGCGCCCCATCCGAGATCACACGGGTGCGACTGGTATCGGCAACCTGAAGCTGTTTGAAGACGTATGACTGTGCAGTGGCCACCTCCGGGTGGCCACATGCATTTATGGCCATCCGTCTGCTGACTTTCATGCAATTTGACCGTTTTTCAGGGCGTTCTGGCCCTTGGGGACAAACGGTCTTGCGATGCGGTATCACTCCTGCCAGAGTAGCGCCCCCATGCGATTTGCATAGAAAAATAACCAGATCGAACCCATCCGGTTCAGATCCTTCCAGCTCAATTTGAATTACGCGTACCAGACGGAGAGACACATGAAGGTGCACAAGTCACTTGTGCTTGCACTCCTGCTCGCCTGCGGCAGCAGCATGGTGATGGCGGCCAAGGGGCCGGCCATCCGCATTGGCATCGACACGGCCTACCCGCCGTTTGCTTCCAAGAATGCAGCCGGCAAGCTGCAGGGTCTGGATATCGATATCCTCAACGCAGTCTGCAAAAAGCTTGATGCCCAGTGCAGCTGGGTAGAAACCCCTTTCGACAAACTGATCAGCGGTCTGTTGACGGCACGCTTTGATCTGATTGGTTCTTCGCTCAACATTACCGAAGAACGGGCCAAAAGCATTACGTTTACAGACCCGATGTACAGCGTGCCGGTCCAGCTGGTAGCAGCCAGGGGCAGTAACCTGCAACCCACTCCTGCGGCCTTGAAGGCCAAACGCGTGGGCGTGCTGAAGGATTCGGTGTCAGATGCCTGGGCCAAAGCCCATCTTGAACCGTATGGCGTGACGCTGGTGCAGTATCCAACCCAGGACAAGGTTTACCTGGATTTGATCTCTGGCAAGATCGATGCCTCGTTACAGGATTCTCAGGCGGCTTATACCGGCTTTCTGAAAACGGCGTTCGGAAACGGCTATAGCTTTGCCGGCGGCCCGCTGCAGGATAACGCGCTGTTCGGCACCGGCATGGGTCTGGGTTTGCGCAAGAGCGACACCGCCCTGCATCAGCAGATCAACGACGCGCTCAAGGCACTCAAGGCTGACGGCACGCTGGATCGCATTGCGCATCAATATACCCAGATCACCGTTATCAAGACTGCAACAGCCAGGTAAACCGGCATCGTTTGCAGTACACGGTGCGGGTCAGTTGCCCGCACCGTTTTCATTGCTTTTCTTCTCTGTGCTTCGGTTTCTTTTCTAGCTGATATTCCTGGCAATCTTTGGCTATAAAACCTGAAGATGCACAGGAGACACCAGCATGAACTGGTATGTAGCCGTATTACAGAACTACACCGGCTTTACCGGGCGCGCCCGGCGCAAGGAATTCTGGATGTTTGCGCTGTGCAATCTGATCATCAACCTGATCTTGCGCGTAGCGGACCATTTGTTTGGTTTTTTCATCCTCACGCCTGAGGGCAGTATCGGCATCCTCGGCACCATCTACGGGTTGGCTGTATTGATCCCGTCTCTGGCCGTGGCCGTCAGGCGCCTGCACGACGGCGACCATACCGGCTGGTGGCTATTCATGGTGTTGCTGCCGATTGTGGGCAGCATTATCTTGCTGGTTTTCATGCTGCAACAAAGTTCACCGGGCACCAATCGTTTCGGCCCCTCCCCCCGGCTGGACTTTGATGAACCAGAACCGCCAATCCCGCCATTTCATCATCATCAACATTAATCGGGTGCGATCCATGATTGTTGATTGCCGCACTCTTTGCGTCTTATATTATATTTTTTTATATAATATAATTTTACATATTGAAGATAACCTGAACAACATGCCGGCATGACCCCACCCTCTCACGAGGCCATGCGCAAGGGCGCGCTGGCCGCTACGGCCACGCTGCGCGCGCTGGCAAACCCTGATCGTCTACTGTTGCTGTGCATGCTCAGCCAGGGCGAAAAATCCGTCAGCGAACTGGAAAGCCTGCTCGACCTGCATCAGCCTTCGCTCTCGCAACAGCTGGGCGTATTGCGGCAGGAAAACCTGGTCAGCACCCGACGGGAAGGCAAGCAGATGTACTACAGCGTCGCGGACGACCGCGTTCTCACCTTGCTAGGCACGCTCTATACCCTTTACTGCCCTACTACGATGGATTGAACGAGTACTCACAACATGACCATAGACTGGCTTCATTTTTCACCATGGTCTGCCCTTGCGGGCGGTGCATTGATCGGGCTGGCTGCGGGCGGATTATTCTTGCTCAATGGCCGAATCGCAGGCATTAGCGGCATCCTTGGCGGGATGTTCTTTAACAAACCGGAACGCACCAATACCTGGCGCTGGGCCTTTGTTGCCGGATTGATTCTGGCACCGTGGTTATGGCGCGGATTCGGGGTACTGCCGGGAATCCAGATCAATGCATCAAGCGTCTTGCTGGTCATAGCAGGATTGCTGGTCGGACTGGGCACGCGGCTGGGTTCAGGCTGTACCAGTGGGCATGGCGTATGCGGGTTGTCGCGTTTGTCTGCCCGCTCGCTCGTGGCCACGCTCGTTTTCATGGCCGTCGGTTTCGTGACCGTCTGGTTGTTCCAGCATGGATTGCATTAAGCGCGGAGAAACATCATGAGCATTTTGTTTGCCGCGCTAAGCGGACTGGTTTTCGGGCTAGGGCTGATTTTGTCCGGTATGGCCAACCCGGCCAAGGTGACCGGGTTTCTTGATCTGGCGGGCTTGTGGGATCCATCCCTCGCGTTGGTCATGGGAGGCGCAATTGCCGTCGCGTTGCCCTTGTTCCGGCTGGCCCGCAAGCGAACGCAGGCCGTTACGGGTGATCCATTCCAGTGGCCCCGGAAAACCCACATCGACAAGCCACTACTATTGGGCGCGTTGATCTTTGGTGCGGGCTGGGGATTAGCGGGCATTTGTCCGGGACCTGCACTGGTTCTGGTGGGGGCAGGTATCCCCCAGGGCATCGCGTTTACTGTCGCGATGCTGGCCGGCATGTCTTTGTATGAGCTCTTTGCCCACCGGATTACCCGGACATGACGCTGGCCTTGATCCTGGGCGTGCTGGTCGGTGCCGTGCTGGGGCTGACCGGTGCCGGTGGCGGCATTCTGGCGGTGCCAGCCCTTGTGAACGGTCTCGGCTGGACAGTTCATGAAGCTGCGCCGGTGGCCCTCATTGCGGTGGCCAGTGGTGCCACGGTGGGTGCGCTGGAAGGGTTCCGGCATGGGTTGGTGCGCTACCGGGCAGCACTACTGATTGCGCTTTGCGCCATGCCCATGACTTTTGTCGGTAGCTGGCTGGCGGTGCGCGTATCCGCACATTGGCTGGCAGGTCTATTTGGTTGCGTAATGCTGATCGTCGCGTGGCGTGCCTGGAGCAATGCATCCCGCCAACGGGATCAACCGCAGCATGCTGCTCGCTGCCAGGTCGACCCGGTGACGGGACGACTGATCTGGACCCCGCTCACCCTGTTGCTAGTGGCGCAGGTTGGCGTGCTGACGGGCTTGCTCACGGGGCTTTTGGGCGTGGGCGGCGGCTTTGTCATCGTCCCCGCGTTGCGGCGGCTTACCAACCTGCCGCTGCAGTCGATTGTCGCGACCTCCCTGCTCGTGATTGCACTGACTGGCATCTCCGGGGTGCTTTCAACGCTGATACACGGCGGCCAACTGCCAACGGCCGTGTTATGGCCCTTTCTGGGCGCACTGGTTCTGGGCATGGTACCAGGGAGGATTCTTGCGGCGCGGCTGTCCGGATGGATGATCCAGCGCGGCTTTGCATTGATGGTCTTGCTGGTGGCCGGCAGCATGCTCTGGCGTGCCACCGGCCTGTGAACGCGTCAAACTGTTCAGTTCAATTCTTGGTCCAGATAGAACTTCACGCCTTTACCGGTGAGTTCCGGCGCCAGGTTGCCCTTGGCATCCAGTTGATACATCCACACACCCGGCATGACTTCCGCTTCGGCCTTGCCCGCGCTCTTTGAGGCATCCACTGCGAACTGGCTCAACACGTAGCCACGCGCGAGAAAGCTATCCAGGCCTTCCTGGGTCTCAAAGACAAATATCACGCTGTAGGTTTTGATGCCCAAACCCCAACCGGAGGGTGAGTGGAACATGCGCATGTAGGTTCTCTTGTCAGAACCGGGTTTTTGCACCACGCCTGTACCAAAACCGCCCGGCAGCAAAATGCCCATCCCGCCATTGGTAAACGCGGCATAACCCGCGCTCTGGTCAATCTTTGCTTTTGCATCTGGATCGGCTTTCTCAAGCTTGTCGATCAAATCACGTGCGTTCAGATCCACAGTGTGGCGCTTTTCGAGCACATTTGATCCCGTCGTAGCCTGCGCCGGGCCTGACAAACCCAGCGCGACCAGCAGCACGGCAACCCAGCGCACACATCCCGACATCCTGCTTTTCATCCCTTACTCCCAGCCCTCGGGCCATGCAATCAAGGTTCAATCACGCAGACCGGCCTGAGACAGCCGGTCCGCGTTGACTCAAGACACTGCTTGCCGTTACTTGGCAGCTGGCGTCACAGAGATCGCCAGGGCGTCGGTGACCACGGCGACCACCTGATCACCTTTCTTCACTTGGTGCATGACATCCGGATCGTCCACCTCTACATCCACTACGCGACCTTTCGGACCCTTGACGCGGATCGTGTTGTGTTTCTTGTCCACGCTGATCACGTTGGCCACGATGGTCTGACGACGAGCCACTGCCCCGCCCGGTTGTTCACCCTTGGCCGCAGAGGTCGACGCGGTGCTTTCGACGTCCGCGCGAATACCTGCTCCACCTTTCTTGAGCGCCAACGCGATAGCACGACGGTATTCAGCGTTGACGCGGTCGCCCACTTTCAGCGCATCAAAGTTTTTGGCATCAGGGCCAACCGTCAGATCAAACACATTGCCACGGTCGCCCTTGATGGTCACGACACGGTTTTCCTTGTCGATGGCGGTAATCGTGCCCGAACCATGAATCGAGGCTTCACCGGCCTTGACCGCTTTGATCTCAGGCTGGGATGCGGTATCGGCTGCATAAACGCCGAAGCTCAGGGTCATTGTGGCCAGCGCCACGGCGGTCAGGAGCATACGTTTTTTCATGAAAGACAATCTCCGGAAAACAAGTTTGAGTTATGACGTGGCGGTTACGGTAATCCCCACCTGCACACCGACTGCCAGGTACAGGGTGGTACTGGCATGCTCCATCATAGAAAACGCTGACGTATTCGCGACTATTACTTTCAACTGTTTTTCCAGAAATTGACCAAGACCTGGAGACCAGATATCTCCGTTTTGGCTGGAACGCTACTCAAAACGGCCCGTCGCGCCGAGTCGACCCGCCGGTTTGTCCGCCCGAGACGCAGGCGCAGAGACCTTGTTACTTGTTGCCGCGTTCATCGCACCGCTCACGCAAGATGCGCTCCCTCTGGGGAGAAGGCATCGTCTTGTCAGACACCCGCTGCCAGCGCTGTCACGCCGCACAAGCTGTTACCCGGCCCGTACGCTAAACAGGTGCGGGGCATGGCATAGTGATCTGCCCAACCACAGAGTTGCGCCCATGGAATTTCCCCAGCTGAAGACCGATCGCTTGCTGTTGCGCCCGTTCGTAGCCAGCGACGCCGCCGAACTGTTTGCCATCCACAGCGATGCGCAAGCCATGCGCTGGTTTGGTTCCAACCCTGCCCAGTGCCTGGACGATGCAGAGAAAATCCTGCAAGCCTTCATGACTGCGCCACAACAAGCCGTCCCCGGGATGCGCTGGGCCATCGTGCGACAAAGTGATCAGCGTCTACTGGGGTCATGCGGTTTCTTCAAATGGGACAGGGGCTGGCGTAACTGCCAGATTGGCTACGAACTGGCGCGCGATGCCTGGCAACAAGGCTATATGCGCGAAGCCCTCGCTGCCATGCTGGGCTGGCTGTTTGCCAACCTTGGCTTGAACCGGATCGAAGCGCGAGTGCATCCGCACAATGCCAGCTCGCTCAAGGTGCTGGACAAACTGGGCTTCGTGATTGAAGGTCAGCAGCGCGAAGCCGGTTACTGGAACAACCAGTATCACCCATTGGTCCTGCTGAGTTTGCTGGCTGCAGAATTCAACCCGTCCGCAATCAGCACTGCCTCCGTGCAGCAGGCATAAGGCGCCATCAAAAAGCCAGCCGTATCAGGCTGGCTTTTTTATTTACTGACCGGTAGAAGGTCGATATGGAGTGCTATCCCCCACTACCACATATATCCCACGCCCACGCCATAGGTGAGTTGGCTAGCCGTACCACGCTCGGTGACGATGGGTGAATTCCCTGCCGATCCAATCAAGTACTGATCAATCACCGCGGCACCGACTGCCCAGTGATTGTCGATTTTATAAATACCGCCCAACCAACCGTACACCTGCTGATTACCGCGATGCGCTGTGAACATGGGCAATCCGGATGCTTGCGAGGCCGCCTCATCAATCCCGTAATACGTATTCATGAAACTCTGGCTGGCCCAGGCATAACCCGCACCGCCGCCCAGCAGCAAACGCTGTGACGCCGGCACCCAGACAGAACTGAAGAACGCACCCCGTACGCCGTCATACACCTGACCGGCATTGGTCAACACATTGGCGTACAAGCGTACGCGGTAAGGAATATCGCCAGACTGATAAAGCTCGTAGCCGACAAAAGCGCCGCCTTCCAGGGTGGTGTTGATTTCCGGCAGGCGCTTAAGCACCGGGTCGTCCAGATCGCTGCGACCCAGTTTGACCGACAGCGCCGGGCCCCAGCGGAAATGTGATCCCGGCTCACCGAAATCAATCTGCGCATACGGCCCATACCACTCCAGCAGCCAACCATTGCCGTGATACTCCACGCCCGGCACGGCCCCCACCATCGTGTCTTTGCAGCCACTGCACTGCGTGGTTATCCCCACCCCCACGCCCACCATATTGGGCATTTGCGGTAAATCAAACGCCCGCGCAAACGTGGCCAACATCAATAGAGACAAACTCACCAACAGGATTTTCCAGCCGGCCAGACTGCGCATCGAAGCGTGCTCCAGATAAGGGATGACACTGTATTGAAGACGCGAAATGCCTAACTCACAAACCAAACAATATGATTTCGCTGAAATAGACCCCGATCATGGTTGATTGCAGACAAGTTTGGTACGCTTCGCTTCTTTGATTTTTGTCTGACCGCACCGTGCGAACCGCTTTGCTCTGGCTTGCTGCCACCCTGATTACACCCCGCGTGCTGGCGGCCGATGAACCTGTCATGGCTATCGAGCCCGTGCCGGAGCCCGTTGAGGCCTCTGTCCCGCAAGCGGCGTCAGCGGTCATGCCCGCGCCTGTACCCGCATCGCTCCCCGCTGTTGCGCCGCAAGCCTCTGCCCCGTCAGCGATGACGCCCGTGCCAACCCCTGCGCCACTGCAACCCAATCAGGCCGTCGCTGGTGATGCGGCCGGCCGCACATTGCTCAATACGCTGTTGCCAACCGGTATTCCGGATCGTGCAGGTTGGTCGACTGACATCTTCACCGCGTTCAGCACGCTGAAGATTCCCTATTCGCCCTCGTATTTCTGCGCTTCCATCGCCGTGATCGCGCAGGAATCGAGTTTCCAGAGTGACCCGGTGGTGCCTGGCCTCAATGAGATTGTCTGGAAAGAAATCGACAAGCGCATTCACAAATTCGGAGTGCCGCGTCTGGTTGTGCAGGCGGCCTTTGCCAAAACCTCGCCAGACGGCCGTAGCTACAACGAACGCATTGATGCCCTTAGAACCGAGCGGCAAATGAATGCGCTGTTCGAAGACATGATCACCGAGTTACCGTTTGGCCCCAAATTGTTTGCCGATGACAACCCCATCCGTACGGGTGGGCCAATGCAAGTCGGGGTCGATTTTGCCAAGGGGCACGTGCAAGTCTGGCCTTATCCATACAAAATACAGCGCAGCCTGCGTGATGAAGTGTTTACGCGGCGCGGCAGCGTCTATTTTGGCACTGCGCATTTGTTGCAATACCCGACCAGTTACCCGGAAATGATCTACCGCTTTGCCGACTACAACGCAGGTCGTTACGCCAGTCGCAGTGCAGCGATGCAACTGGCACTGGCGAAGATCACCGGCCAGAAGCTCACGCCGGATGGCTATCTGATGAGCTACAACGGCGCCGTGCCAACCAACACGGTGACTGACAGCCAGCGCGCACTGTTTTCGCTCTCTGGCAAACTGGGCTTGTCGCGCCAGCAAATGCTGGCCGATATCCGCCAGGAACGTTACGCCGCATTTGAAAAGACGGCGACTTACACGCGGGTCTTTGCGCTAGCCGACAAAACTGCCGGCAAACCGTTGCCGCGGGCTGCGCTGCCGCAAATCCGGCTGATCAGCCCCAAGATCACACGTAAACTCACGACGGCCTGGTTCGCCCAGCGGGTGGACGGCCGCTATCAGGATTGTCTGGGGCGTCTGGACAACGCTCGATGAACGACAACAGCTTATAAGCCGCTGCAGAACGGGTAGTTGAGGTCCGGTACCCGGCCGCTGATGATCTGCGCAACGGCATGGCCCGCGCCCGCGCCTTCAGTCCAACCCAGGGTGCCATGTCCGGTATTCACAAACAGATTGGGGAACCGCGTACGGCCTATGTATGGCAGGTTGCCCGGTGTCGCGGGACGTAATCCAGCCCAGAAACTGGCGTTGGCATAGTCGCCTGCATGCGGAAAAATCTCTCGCGTACGTTTTAATAACGCGGCGCAACGAACAGGATTCAGGCTCAGATCATAACCATTCAGCTCTGCCGTACCCGCCGCGCGGAAACGATCGCCCAACCTTGAGAACACCAGCTTGTGGCCATCGTCGGTCAGGCTGACCTCAGGTGCATGATCACCGGCGCGAACCGGAATGGTCATCGAATAGCCTTTAACCGGGTACACATCCAGCGTAATACCCACCGACTTGAGCAAGTGCGGACTGTAACTGCCCATGCAAACAAGGTACGCATCCGCTTTGATGCGACTCGTCTGCCAGAGGCCATCTTCATCCTGCCAACGTAACTGCGCGCCCTTCACCTCACAGCTTTCTTCGCTATCCAGGTGCAGTACTTGCGTGCCATATCTGAACGTCACGCCCTTGGCTGCGGCACGCTCGGCTAGCGCCAGAGTGAATTTGTGGGCATCGCCAGATTCGTCACTGGGTGTATAGGTACCACCGACAATGGTTTTACGGGCGTAGGCCAGTGCGGGTTCGATCTCGATACATTGCGCCGCAGACTTGATCTGCCGATCCAGGCCTGTTTCCCGCATATGTGCTGCAGCCGGCATGGCAGCGGCAAACTCACGCTCATCGGTGTAGTAATGGAGGATGCCGCGAGTCAACGCGTCATAGATCAGACCGGTGTCGGCACGCAGGCTTTGCAACTGTGCGCGGCTATACAAGCCAAGGCGGACCAGATTCTTCAGATTGGCCCGCGCCCGCGCCGGTGTGCATTCACGCAAAAACCGCAGCCCCCAGCGCCATTGGTCAAGATCAGCTTTGGGGCGCCACAGCAGCGGCGCATCTTCTTCCGCCAGCCATTTGAGGATTTTCCAGGGCGCTTTGGGATTGGCCCAGGGTTCGGCGTGGCACACGGAAATCTGGCCGCCGTTGGCAAAGCTGGTCTGCAGACCGGGGCCGGGCTCGCGTTCAATGACCGTCACCTCGTGTCCGGCTTGCGCCAGAAACCACGCGGAGCTCACGCCTGCTATGCCTGCCCCCAACACGACCACCCGCATCCGCCCCGCCCTCCTGCGTCAAAGGCGCAATTATGCATGTATCCTGGCGTTGGGCGTCGACCGGTTACAATCACACTTGATCCCGGCCAGGCCGCAGCGCAATCAGGCTTGACGCGGTCATAGCGCATTTGCAGCGTTTTTTTCAAAGATGTAAATGCACACCGGCTATCCCCGACGCTTTTCTTCTGTAGAACAATTGTTCTATAATCCGCCCACCACATATTTCTCTCTACAGGTCGATCGTCATGGATGACAACAAGAGCAAGGCGCTTGCCGCAGCACTGGCACAAATCGAGCGGCAGTTCGGCAAGGGCGCCATCATGAAGATGGGCGATAACCAGATCGAAAACGATCTGCAGGTTGTCTCCACGGGCTCTTTGGGCCTGGATCTGGGCCTGGGGGTGGGCGGTTTGCCGCGTGGCCGTATTGTTGAAATCTTCGGGCCGGAATCCTCCGGTAAAACCACGCTGTGCCTGCACGTGGTCGCAGAAATCCAGAAACTTGGTGGCACTGCCGCGTATATCGATGCTGAAAATGCACTGGATCCGATCTACGCGCAAAAACTGGGCGTCAATGTTTCCGACATGCTGATTTCCCAGCCGGACACCGGCGAACAGGCACTGGAAATCGCTGACATGCTCGTGCGCTCCGGCGGCGTGGATATCATCGTGGTCGACTCGGTAGCAGCATTGGTCCCCAAGGCTGAAATTGAAGGCGAAATGGGCGATACGCACGTTGGCCTGCAAGCCCGTCTGATGAGCCAGGCCCTGCGCAAGCTGACCGGCAACATCAAGCGCACCAACACGCTGGTGATCTTTATTAACCAGCTGCGTATGAAGATCGGTGCCATGATGCCTGGCCAGAGCCCGGAAACCACGACGGGTGGTAACGCGCTCAAGTTCTACGCTTCCATCCGTCTGGACATCCGCCGTATTGGCGCGGTGAAAAAGGGTGAAGAAGTGATTGGTAACCAGACCAAGGTCAAGGTTGCCAAGAACAAAGTGGCGCCTCCCTTCCGCGTCATTACCTTCGATATTCTGTATGGCGAAGGCATCAGCCGCGAAGGCGAAATTGTCGAGCATGGCGTGACCCACAAGATTGTGGAGAAATCTGGCGCCTGGTACAGCTACAACGGCAACAAGATCGGCCAGGGTCTGGAAAATTCTCGCCAGTATCTGAAAGACAATCCGGAAGTGGCTGAGGAAATCGTCGCCAAAATCCGCGAGAAGATTGGCCTGTCCAGCGCCCAGATCGAAATGGGCGGCAATCAGGATAACGAGATCGAACTCGAAATCTGATTACGCTGACCGCTCTATACGCTGATGCACATTGATGACGATGTGTTTGAAGAATCCGACAGCGCCGATCGTGAAAACGACGGCGCTGCGGTGTTTGACGCGGCACGTTTTCGCAACCGTGCATTGGCATTGCTGTCCCGTCGCGAGTATTCACGCGCAGAACTCCGCGCCAAACTGCGCCCGCACTGCCCCGATGCACAAATACTGGATGAATTGCTGGATGACTTCCAGCAACGCAAGTGGCTCTCTGATGAGCGCTTTGCCGAGCAATGGGCGCATTACCGATCCCAGCGCTATGGCACGCGCCGCCTGGTCGCCGAATTGCGACAGAAAGGCGTATCCAGCGACATCATCAGCAATACACTGGAAAACCTGGAAACCGACGAATTCACGACCGCTCGTGCGCTATGGCTGCGCAAGTTTGGCCAGCCTCCGCAAGACGCCAAAGAGCGCGCCAAACAACTACGCTTCCTGGCTGCACGCGGTTTCAGCACCGGGGTGATTTACCGCGTCGTTGGCGGTGAAGATGATTCTGATCACTTCGACGATTAAGTGGCCCGCTCCGGGCGCTTGCCCGCCAGCCACTCCCGAAAGAACGCAATAAATACCCTGACCTTGGCCGGTACATGCCTGCTGTCCGGGTAAACGGCATACATGCCGCCCGCCGGCAATGTCCATTCAGGCAAAAGCCGCACCAGCCGCCCATCCGTTAAGAGCGGCGTTACCGTCCCCTCATCCAGCACCACCACCCCCGCACCATGCTGTGCCAGTACCAGAGCCGTGGTTGGCGTGCTTGTACGCATGGCGGGCTGAACACGAATCGTGCAGTTCTCGCCTTCCGGGTGCACAAAAGTCCAGGTCAGCGGCGCGGACAACAAACTCAATACCAGCCAGCGCTCCCCGACCAGATCGCGCGGGTGTTGCGGCTTCAACCCGGAACGCGCGAGGTAATCGGGAGAGGCCACCGCAAATTGCTCAAACCGCCCCAGTTGCGTAGCGCGCAAGCTGGAATCACGCAGCCAGCCCATGCGAATCGCCACGTCTACCCGCTCCCGGACCAGGTCTAGCACCTCATCTGTTGCCAACAAATCAATCTGTAAATCCGGGTAAAGATCGCCAAATGCTGCCAAAGCCGGAGCCAGCAAACTGGCGGCATGATCCGCTGGCGCGGTGATACGCAGCGTACCGGTCGGCACAGCAACCTCGCCGTTCAAGCGCGCCACACTGTCATGCAAAGACTGGAGCAGTGGCGCGGTATCTCGCAGCAAGGTCTCACCCGCTTCCGTCAGCGTTACCCGGCGCGTAGTACGCACAAACAGGGCTGTACCCAGTTGCGCTTCCAGCCGCGCAATCTGTTGGCTTAGCCCCGCCTTGGTCATCCCCAGGCGCTCTGCGGCAGCCGTAAAACCACCGGCCTCGGCCACTGCGGCAAAGAGTTCAATCCGGTTCAGATTCAGCGGTTCAGCCATATATTTGTAAACAAAAAGTGAACAGTTAATTATCAACCAGCTGCTTTATCCGATCAATCCAATTGCCGACAATGTCCGCCATACCGATTGATCTGGAACCCGCCAGTGCAACCTGCCCTGACCTTACTGTTCGACCCTTTGTGTGGCTGGTGCTACGCCGCCCACCCCGTGCTGGAAAAACTGTCTGCTGCACTGGCTGGGGACGTGCAATGGCAACTGTTGCCAACCGGCCTGTTTGCTGGCGAAGGCGGCCAGGCGATGACTGCGCAAAAACGGGATTACTTCTGGCAAAACGACCAGCGCATTGCCGAGATGACCGGTCAACCGTTTACTCAGGCTTATTACGATCAAGTGCTGTGTGACTTCGATAGCCGGTTTGATTCAGCGCTGGCCACCAAGGCATGGTTTCTGATTGCCCAGGCAAAGCCAGCGCAAGCATTGGCGGCGCTGCAGGACATCCAGCGGGTGCGTTATATCCATGGTCATGGTAGCTCCGACCTGGAAGCACTGACCGCCGTGGCCACGCAATATGGGCTGGATGGCAATACGTTCAGCGCAGCCATGCGGGATGAAACACCCGCCGAGCTTGCTGCGGCCATCACACAGGCTAGCCAGATGATGAGCAGCTTTGGGGTGTCTGGCGTCCCTTCACTGATTTTGCACACCCCCAAAGGCAGTGGCGTCGTGCCCGGCGGCGCGCTGTACCAGAACCCTGAGCAACTGATCGCGATGATCCGTAATGCGCTCTCGGCCTGATCAACAAACACAACACCCACAGCAAGACCAACAAGGAGAAACACCATGAATATCGCCCTGATCGGCGCGACCGGCTTTATCGGTTCTGCCCTGCTGCAAGAAGCCCTGCAACGGGGTCACAAGGTGACCGCCCTGGTACGTGACACCAGCAAGCTGCCGGCACATGCCAACCTGACCGCAATCGCCGCGGATGTGAACGACGTTGCGGCTCTGGCCAGCGCCCTCAAAGGTAACGATGCAGTGATCAGCGCGTTGAGCGGCCACGCACAAGGCAATGACACCATGCGGGCTTATTTTGTGGCCGGTTACCACAGCATTCTGACCGCGATCAAAACCGCCGGTATCAAGCGCATTCTGGTCGTCGGCGGCGCGGGTAGTCTGGAAATCGCACCGGGCGTGCAACTGGTTGATACCCCCAACTTCCCGGATGCGTACAAACAATCTGCGCTAGGTGCGCGTGACGTGCTCAACCTGCTGCGTGAGGAAACGACGCTGGACTGGACCCTGCTGAGCCCCGCAGCCATGATCAAACCAGGCCCACGCACTGGCCAGTTCCGTCTGGGTAGCGATCAACTGGTGACGGACGCCCAAGGCAATAGCGAGATTTCGGTCGCAGATTACGCCGTCGCCATGCTGGATGAAGCCGAGCAAGGCAAGCATATCCAGCGCCGCTTTACCCTGGCGTACTAGCCAACAACAAAAAGGCCCGCATTAGCGGGCTTTTTTGTTGGGGCAGATTCATTTCGCAGTAGTGGGGAAATCGGTTGACTGCGATCCCTGCATCCAGCAATCCCAAGGCGGTGTCTCTCCCCATTTTTGCTGCAGGTACTCCACCAGCGATCGCACCTTGGCCGAAAGATGCCGGCGGCTGGGATAGATAGCCTGCAACGACATCTCGGGCAGGGTGTAGCCCGGTAAAATCTGTACCAACCGTCCCGCCCGCAAATCTTCTCCAACCAGAAACGTGGGCTGAATAATAACGCCCTCGCCCGCCTTGGCCGCCTCAGTCAGGATGTCGCCATTGTTGGCACGGAATACCGGCTTGATCTGCACCGGCACCTTGCGCTCTTGGGCATCTTCAAAATTCCAGGTGTCTCCCTCGGCAAAGTAGGAATAAGACAACGTGCGATGGTTTTTCAGATCAGCAGGCACCTTGGGCGTGCCGTGGCGCACCAGATAACCTGGCGCGGCACAGGCGACGATACGGATCGGCGCGATGCGTCGTGCCACATATGAACCAGGTAATTGCGCAGCAATGCGCAACCCCATATCCAGGCCCTCTTCGACCAGATCCACTGCGCGATCGGATAGCGAGACATCCAGGTGCACTTGTGGAAACTGCGCGCAATAACCTGGTAAGACATCGGCCAGATGCCGTGTCCCCAGTGACAACGGCGCGGTAAAACGCAACCAGCCAGACGGTTGCGAGGCCTCGCTGCCCACATCGGCCTCGGCTTCGTCTACATCAGACAAGATCTGCAACGTCCGCTCGTAATAGGCGCGGCCGGCATCAGTGAGGCTGAGTCGGCGTGTGGTCCGCTGCAACAAACGGGCATTAAGGTGAGATTCCAGATCCGCCACCAGTCGCGACACTGCGGAGGTGGACATATCCATTTTTTCCGCTGCGCGCACAAAGCTGCCCGTTTCCACCACCCGGGCAAACGTCTGCATGGCGAGTAAGCGATCCATTCCAAACACCTTTTATTGCGTTAACTGAGATAGTCTCGGACCAAACAGCAGATTTATCACAAGAAACAGGCATGATCAAAGCGAATTACGTGCCGATACGCTGCCATTCGCAAAAATAGGTGATAATGACAACCAATTTTGATTTGCGCCTGTCCCTTACCACCGGCCAGGCATTTTGTTCAGCCCGCTGATCAAACCCGTCTGGCATCACACCCCGGGCCAGACTGCACCCGGTTCTACCATGCAAAACACCCAGAAAACACCGCTTTCGCTCGGCGCTATCATCCTGCTAGGCACACTCACCGCGATCGGGCCTATGTCGATCGACATGTATCTGCCCAGTTTTCCGTCCATTCAGCAAAGCCTGCATACGGAAGCCGGCATGGTGCAATGGACGCTCGCCAGTTTCTTCATTGGCCTGGCGCTGGGCCAATTGTTTTATGGCCCGATTTCTGACCGCTTTGGTCGCAAGCCGCCTCTGTATTTCGGCATGCTGTTGTACGCCGCCGCCAGCGCCGGCTGCATGGTGGCGCCCAATATCGAGACCCTGATTGCCTGCCGCTTTTTACAAGCGCTGGGCGGCTGTACGGGTATGGTAATTTGCCGTGCCATCGTGCGGGATCGTTGTGAGCCGCAAGCCGCTGCCAGGATTTTCAGCATGCTGATGCTGGTGATGGGTCTGGCCCCCATTCTGGCGCCATTGTTAGGCGGCTGGCTGGCGGTGCACGCCAGTTGGCGCGTGCTGTTTGGTATTCAAGTGGCGTTTGGTCTGATCTGCGTGACCGGGATTCACTTTGGCCTGACCGAAACGATTGACCGCCACAAGGCCGCGCCGTTGCATCTGGGCAGCGTATTGCAAGGCTACGGCCTACTGCTACGCGACCGCTGGTTTCTGGGCTACACACTCTGCTCCGGCCTGGCTAGCGCCGGCATGTTTGCCTACATCACTGGCTCGCCGTTTGTGCTGATCAATCTGCACGGCATTCCAGCCGAGCACTTTGGCTGGGTGTTTGGCAGCAATGCATTCGGGCTGATTCTGGCTTCGCAACTCAATACCCGTTTTCTCAAAGCCAACGACATCGACACGCTGTTGCGCCGCGCACTGTGGTCGCCGTTTCTGGCAGGTCTGTTGCTGCTGATTACCACCTGGTTGCATATCGATGCGTTGTATGTGCTGCTGCCCTGCCTCTTTTTCTTTGTGGCTGCCATTGGCTTTATCGGCCCGAATGCATCCGCCGCCGCACTCAAACATCACGGCGCACGCGCTGGCCTGGCTTCTGCCCTGATGGGTAGCCTGCAATTTACGCTGGCCACGCTGGTTGGCTTTCTGATGGGTGCCTGGCAAGACCCTAGCGCCCGTCCGCTGGCCACCTTGATGTGCTTGTGCGGCGTATGCGCCTGGCTGGTTCACCGCACCCTGGTGATGCGCCAGTCGCAATAGCATGCGCGCTGCCTGTTCGCTGGCGGCGCTTTTGTTTACAATCGAATGTTTCCCATCTAGCCACGAACACGTCCACGACTATGACATCAGCTGAAATCCGGCAGAAGTTTCTTGATTTCTTCGCCTCGAAGGGCCACCAGATTGTGGCTTCCTCGTCGCTGATCCCGGCCAACGATCCGACCCTGCTGTTCACCAATGCGGGCATGAACCAGTTCAAGGACGTGTTCCTGGGCTTTGACAAGCGCCCCTACACCCGCGCTACCACCTCGCAGAAAGTTGTACGCGCTGGCGGCAAGCACAACGATCTGGAAAACGTCGGTTACACGGCGCGTCACCACACGTTCTTTGAAATGCTGGGCAATTTCAGCTTTGGCGACTATTTCAAAGAAGACGCCATCAAGTACGCGTGGGAGTTTTTGACCAGCAAAGAATGGCTGGCCCTGCCCACCGAAAAACTGTGGGTCACCGTCTACGCTGAAGACGACGAAGCCTATGACATCTGGCACAAGCAAGTGGGCGTGCCGGCTGAGCGCATGATCCGCATTGGCGACAACAAAGGCGCCAAATACGCGTCTGACAACTTCTGGACCATGGGCGATACCGGCCCGTGTGGCCCGTGTACCGAAATTTTCTTTGATCACGGCGCTGACATCTGGGGTGGCCCTCCGGGGTCGCCGGAAGAAGACGGCGACCGCTACATCGAAATCTGGAACAACGTGTTCATGCAGTTCAACCGGGATGAATCCGGTGTGCTGCACAAACTGCCCAAGCCCTCGGTTGACACCGGCATGGGTCTGGAGCGCATCTCGGCTGTCATGCAGCACGTGCACTCCAACTATGAAATTGACCTGTTCCAGGCCCTGATTGCCGAAGCGCAAAAGGTTACTGGCGCAGAAGACATCAACAGCCCGTCGCTCAAAGTCATTGCGGATCACATCCGTTCCTGCGCGTTCCTGGTTGCCGATGGCGCCCTGCCCGCTAACGATGGCCGTGGCTACGTACTGCGCCGGATTATCCGTCGCGCCATCCGCCATGGTTACAAGCTGGGCCAGAAGGGTTTCTTCTTCCACAAGCTCGTCGCCAAACTGGCCGAACTGATGGGCGATGCCTATCCGGAACTGCGTCAGCGCCAGACGCAAATTGAAGATGCGCTCAAGCAAGAAGAAGAAGTGTTCGGTCGTACGCTGGAAAACGGCATGACGCTACTGGAATCCGCCCTCGCTGGCGGCAAGACCGTGCTGGATGGCGCCACCGCCTTCAAGCTGGCCGATACTTTTGGCTTCCCGATCGACCTGACCGCTGACGTTTGCCGCGAACGCAATCTGACCGTGGACATGGAAGGCTTCGAGAAAGCGCTGGAAATCCAGCGCCAGCAATCCAAGGCAGCAGGTCAGTTCAAGATGGCTGCAGGCCTGGCTTATGACGGCGATGCAAGCAGTTTCCATGGCTACACCGAAAACAGCCGCGATGCCAAAGTGATCGCGCTGTATCGCGGTAACGAGCCGGTGCAAGCACTCGCAGCGGGCGATGATGGCGTGGTCGTGCTCGATCACACCCCGTTCTACGCGGAATCTGGCGGCCAGGTCGGCGATACCGGCGAGATTTCCGCTGCTGGCGGCATTAACGCCCTGTTTGACGTGACAGATACCCAGAAGGTCAAGGCCGATGTATTCGGTCATCAAGGCCGTCTGGTGCGTGGTTCGCTCAAGGTTGGTGATGCGGTAACTGCAACCATCGACCAGCACAAGCGTAGCGCCACTGCGCGTAACCATTCCGCGACCCACTTGCTGCACGCAGCTTTGCGTGAGGTACTGGGCAAGCACGTCGAACAAAAGGGTTCGCTGGTCAACAGCGACCGTACCCGTTTTGACTTCAGCCACCCCAAGCCGGTGACCGCTGAAGAACTGGCGCGCATTGAATCGCTGGTGAACCATGTGGTCATGCAGAACTACGCGGTTGATACCGCCAACATGAGCTACGACGACGCCATCAAGGCGGGCGCCATGGCGCTGTTTGGCGAGAAGTACGGCGATGAAGTGCGCGTGTTGAAGATGGGCGATTTCTCTACCGAACTGTGTGGTGGCACGCACGTGCACCGCACCGGCGACATCGGCTTCTTCAAGATTCTGGCCGAAGGCGGCGTTGCTGCCGGCGTACGTCGTGTTGAAGCCACCACGGGTGAAGGCGCCGTCGCCGTCGCGCAAGGTCTGGATCGCGAACTCAAGCAAGCCGCCGCGTTGGTTCAAGCCCAGCCGGGCGAACTGATTGCCAAGCTGGAGAAGCTGCAAGACAACGCCAAGTCGCTGGAAAAAGAACTGGCCAAGCTCAAAGGTCAGCTGGCTGCCAGCAAGGGTGATGAACTGGCGAACGAAGCCATTGCCATTGGCACTGCCAAGGTACTGGCTGTTGAGTTGCCGGGTGCGGACAACACGGCCCTGCGCGAGACACTGGACAAGCTCAAGGACAAGCTCGGCTCCGCCGCCATCGTTCTGGGTTCGGCTGCAGAGGGCAAGGTGACATTGGTCGCTGGTGTAACCGCCGATCTGACCAGCAAGGTCAAAGCGGGTGAGCTCGTCAACTTTGTTGCCCAGCAAGTGGGTGGCAAAGGCGGTGGCCGTCCGGACATGGCACAGGCTGGCGGCACGCAGCCAGAAAACCTGGCTGGCGCGCTGGCTGGTGTGAAGGACTGGGTTGCAGGCAAGCTGTAATTCGCCACCGCGCTTGAGTCAGACAAAAACGGGCATCTTTTGATGCCCGTTTTTTTTGGCCTGCGTTGCCGGCACAACGCGGAAGTGCCAGGCTGTGGTCACAGACCAATGCTGGTTCGCCCCATAAGGAGTTTTTCGTGCCATTTAACTGGCTCGCCGCCGTCCAGGCCATTCCCTGGGGACAAGTCATCGACAATACCCCCAAGCTGATCGAAGCAACTCGCAAGCTGTTCACGCGTTCCAGCCAGCCTTTGCCGCCAGAACCAGTGCCACCAAGCGGCCTTTCCGTTAGCGACAAGGAAGCCTGGTTAGAACAACAACTGGCACAAACCCGTGCCGAGCTGGCCGATCTGCAGCACGATCTGCAAGAATCAGTACGCTTGATCAATGGTCTGGCAGAACAAAATGCGCAGATGGTGCTGGCCATTGAGCGTTTGCGCATTCGTACCCGCTGGTTCGGCTTGATGGCCGCCTCGGCGTTGGCCGGTGTGCTCGGTCTGGCTCTGTTTGGTCGTCTGCACTGATCCAGCGCAAAGCGCACCGGTTTGATGATCTGTTACAGCAAGCCCGATGTAAAAGCACGCAGGGCATGTAGAATAAGGGTTTTCCAGCACACAAAAGAACGGACACCGGATTCATGAAGCCTGCCAACGGCCCTCAGCTTGCCCGTATCGCCGAACAATTCGGCACGCCCTGCTATGTGTATGACGCCGCAGTCATTCGCGAGCGTATTGAGCAATTGCGCTTTTTTGATGTGGTGCGCTATGCCCAAAAAGCCAATTCCAACGTGCATCTGCTCAAACTGATGCGCGAACAGGGTGTGCTGGTCGATTCGGTTTCTCTGGGTGAAATGGAGCGTGCGCTGGCGGCGGGTTATCAAGTGGGTGATGAGCCGTGCCCCATGGTGCTGACAGCTGACATTCTGGATCGTGCCACGCTGGATCGTGTGGTCGAGCTCAAAGTGCCGGTTAACGCGGGTTCGCCGCAAATGCTGGAACAGCTGGGTGAGCGCAGCCCTGGTCATCGTGTCTGGTTGCGGATCAACCCGGGTTTCGGTCATGGCCACAGCCGCAAGACCAACACCGGTGGTGAGTCATCCAAACACGGCATCTGGTACGAACATATTGGTGAGGCTATTGAACTGATCAAGCGCTACAAGCTTGATCTGGTTGGCTTGCACATGCACATCGGTTCTGGTGTGGATTACACCCACCTGCAGCGCGTGTGCGATGCCATGGTGGAACAGGTCAAAACCTCGGGCCATGACGTTCGTGCAATCTCGGCCGGTGGGGGTCTGTCGATCCCCTATCGCGCGGATCAAACCGCAACGCGCGTGGATACCGAGCACTATTTCAGCATCTGGGACAAGGCGCGCAAGCAGATCGAGGCGCATCTGGGCCATCCGGTGCATCTGGAAATCGAACCCGGTCGCTTCCTTGTCGCTGAATCGGGCAAGCTGATCGCCGAAGTGCGCGCCAGAAAGGATGTGGGCAGCAATCACTTTGTACTGGTCGACGCCGGCTTCAACGACCTGACCCGTCCAGCCATGTATGGCTCTTATCATGAGATCAGCATTGTCGGCGCTGATGGCGTGGAAAAACGCAACCCGACCCGCCCAACCGTCGTGGCGGGCCCGCTGTGCGAATCGGGTGATGTCTTCACGGTTGAGGATGGTGGCATCGTTGCGCCACGCGCGTTACCGGATGCCGAGATTGGCGATCTACTGGTCTTCCACGACGCCGGTGCATATGGCGCCAGCATGTCGTCTAATTACAATTCCCGCCCGCTCGTTCCAGAAGTACTGGTCGATGGCGACAAGATCACGCTGATCCGTCGCCGCCAGACCATCACCGAGTTACTGGCGCTGGAAGACATCTAACTCCTCCAGGGCATAGCTGGAATTTGTACTCATTGATCGAAAAAAGCCCCGGCAGCGGGGCTTTTTTGTTGTGCCCCGAGCCACACATAGCAAGAGGTGCCTGCCATGATCCGCCCAGCTAACGTTGCAGATGCACCCGCGATCGCCGCGATCCATATTGCGGCGTGGCAAGCAGCGTACAAACAGATCATTGAACCAGGATTTCTGGCATCCATGAACCTGGAAGCGCGCATACAGCGCTGGCAACACAATCTCACGTGTGGCTCAGGGTATCTGGTTTCGACACTGGATCATGAACTGACAGGCTGGGTTGGTTACGGCGCAGATAACGAGGTACCGCCCGATTGCGGTGCCATCCGCGGTTTGTATATCGCACCGGCACACTGGCGGGATGGTCACGGCCAGGCGTTACTTGCCGCAGCATTGCAAGCATTACGACAGCAAGGCTGGCGTCACGCGGGGCTGGTTGTACTGCAGGCCAACCAGATGGCCCGTGCCTTCTATGAGAAGCATGGCTTTGTCACAGACGGCATCACCCAGGCACATCAGGTTGGAGAACAGACCTTACCCGTCTTGCTATACCGTCGTGCACTGGATTAAGCGCAGCAGATGTGGGCTACCCGGGTTTTGACCTGCAGGGCTAGACCACCACGTTGCGCGGCTCACCGCGCAAGTACGCATCGATATTGTCAATCAACTGCCCGGCCAGTACAGACATGGTTTCGATGCTGGCCCATGCCACGTGAGGCGTAATGATGAGGTTGGGCAGGTTGACATCCAGCAAGGGGTTGCCGTTGCGTGGCGGTTCTTCAATCAGCACATCCAGCCCGGCCCCGCCTAACCGACCATTTTGCAGGGCAACCAGCAACGCGGCTTCATCCACGAGGCCCCCGCGTGCCGTGTTGATCAGCACACAACCAGGCTTCAGAAGCATCAGTTCTCGGGCGCCAATCGCGTTGCGGGTCTGCTCATTGAGCGGGCAATGCAGACTGAGCACGTCCGCCTGCGCCAGCGCCTCGTCAAATGCTACGTACCCATCCCGGACCTGCGTCGTCCCCTTGCGCTCGGCATAGACAATGCGCATACCAAATGCGTCGGCCAGACGAGCCGTGGCCTTGGCCAATGTGCCGGAGCCCAGCAAAACCAGGGTAGCACCGGCCAGATCGTGCATTGGTGCGCCAAAAACGCAAAAACCAGATGCGCGTTGCCATTCCCCGGCGGCCACAGCATTGCGGTAGGCGGGCAACTGGCGTTTGAGCGCCAACATCAGCATGAGAGCGTGTTCCGCTACACCGGCAATGGCGTAATCACGAATATTGCATACGGTCACGCCATGCTGTTTTGCAGCCGAAAGATCGATCTGGTTATAACCCGTTGCAGCGACTGCGATCAATTTAAGCGCCGGTAATGCAGCGATGCTGGCAGAATTCAGCGGCACCTTGTTGGTAATGGCCACCTGCGCGTCAGCAAGGCGCGCTACGACATCCGCTGGAGCCGTTTGCGGGTATGACACCCATTCATGCGGCACGCTCACAGCACGCACGGGAACCGGCAAAGTTTCGCGATCAAGAAAAACAATGCGGGGTGGCACAGGCATGTCCTTGAAAATCATAAAGGACAGAGATTAATCCATCTGCTGTCTAGAATCAGTAGCAATCCCTAAACCAGCCAAAACAAGAAGCCACCATGCCGCCCGTTCTGGACCCGCGCACCGCCAAACTTTTGCCATGGATCGTCGCCATTGCGTTTTTCATGCAGATGCTGGACGGCACGATTCTTAACACTGCGCTGCCCTCAATGGCAGCCAGCCTGAATGAAAGCCCCTTGCGAATGCAATCCGTGGTGATTGCGTATCTGCTGACGGTTGCATTGTTGATTCCTGCATCTGGCTGGATCGCAGACCGCTTTGGAACACGGCGCGTGTTCTTCACTGCCATTTTGCTGTTCAGCATCGGTTCATTGCTATGTGCCGAATCCCCCACGCTGGCGTTCCTCGTCGCCTCCCGGATACTGCAAGGGGTGGGTGGTGCGCTGATGGTGCCGGTGGGTCGGTTAGTGGTACTGCGAGCGTATCCGCGCTCGGAGCTTGTGGATGTGCTGAGTTTTGTCACCCTGCCGGGTATGGTCGGACCGCTGATTGGTCCTACACTGGGTGGCTGGCTGGTGGAATACGCCTCGTGGCACTGGATTTTCCTGATCAACATTCCAGTCGGCATCCTGGGGTGTATTGCCACACTGAAATACCTGCCAGACCTGCGCGGTCCAGAACGGGTCCGGTTTGATGTGACAGGCTTCTTGTTGTTTGGTACTGCCATGGTGCTGGTATCTGTCGCGCTGGAAGGACTGGGAGAGTTGCATCTGGCCCATGCCCGCGTCATGCTGCTGCTACTGGCGGGGCTGGCCAGTCTGGCGGCGTACTGGCTGCATGCCGCCAGGCACGAAAAACCTATTTTCAGCCTCACGCTGTTTCGCACTCACACCTATGCTGTCGGGATTCTCGGCAACGTGTTTGCCCGCCTTGGTAGCGGTGCCATGCCGTTCCTGATGCCATTGTTGCTGCAAGTGGGGCTTGGGTTCTCCCCCTCCAGAGCCGGTATGACCATGATCCCGACCGCCGTGTTTGCCATGTTTGCCAAAGCCATCGCGCGGCGTCTGATCGAACATCTGGGCTATCGCCGCCTGTTGAGCATCAATACCTTGTTACTGGGTGCCTTGATTGCCAGCTTTGCAACGGTCACCGCCGCCACTCCCTACCCCTTGCTGCTGGTACAACTCGCGATCTTCGGCGCGGTCAACTCTTTGCAATTCACGGCCATGAACACGGTGACGCTGATTGATCTTTCAGAAGGCGACACGAGCAGCGGTAACAGTTTGCTGTCAGTGGTCATGCAATTGTCGGTCAGCCTGGGGGTGGCCGCTGCAGCCGCGTTGCTGCAGGGGTTTATTTCAGAGTACGTACATCCGGCCGAGAGCCAGGTGCTCGAATCGTTTCACTATACTTTTCTGTGTGTGGGCGGGATGTCAGTACTGGCTGCGGCCATCTTCCTGCAACTCTCGCCTGATGCTGGCCGAACCGCAACCATCGTGGAACACCACGCGGCTGGCGAAATGTAGAACCCGCTACGCCCGGTTCTGGAGGAAACACATGACCACTGCGCATGTTTATGTCGCCCCCGGGTTTGAAGAAGTCGAGATGATCACGATCGTCGATGTGCTGCGCCGCGCGGGGATCGAAACGACAATGATTGCCCTGACCAGCAGTCGCGCCGTGACTGGGTCACACGGTATCACCGTGCAGACTGATATAGCGTTCGATGGGGCGGAAGGCATCATCGCCGATGCCATCATCCTGCCCGGCGGCGGCCCTGGCACAGCGGCACTTCAGCAAAAAGCGGAATTGACGCCCCGTCTGCTTGCGCACCTGAACGCCGGCAAACTGGTTGCCGCACTGTGTGCTGCACCAACTGTGCTCGCGCGCGCTGGCATTCTGGCAGAACGCAAGGCCACCTGTTTTCCTGGCTGTGAAGCGGTTTTGCAGGAAGGCGGCGCCCATGTCACCGCCGCCAACGTCGTCAATGATGGACAAGTGACAACGTCACGCGGGGCCGGTACCGCCGGATTGTTCGCACTGGATCTAGCGCGCCAGTTAGCTGGCGAAGACATCGCCCGCGACGTTGGACGCGCCATGTTGTATCTCTGACGCTTAGCGCAACCCGCTGCGCAAAGGGCTGGTGGATGTCGCCGCCGCGCCACCCTGCACACGCTCGTAGACCGTCTTGCTGCGCAGCTTGAAAATATCGGCGGCGTGATACAGGTTTTCCGAATGACCGACAAACAACAAACCGTCGGGCTTCAGGAGCGGCGCAAAACGCTGCAGCACCTTCAGCTGCGTCGGTTTGTCGAAATAAATCATTACGTTGCGGCAAAAAATGGCATCCAGCGGGCCACGAATCGGCCAGTTGGGCTCCATCAAATTGACACGACGATAGACGATGAGGTCGCGCAATTCCTGCTTGGCACGATAACGGCCATCCGGCTGGCGATCAAAAAAGCGTCGAGCCCGATTGTTTTCCAGTTTCTCGACTTCATCAGCGCTATATACGCCCTGGCGGGCTGTCTCAAGCACACCGGTATCCAGATCGGTGGCAATGATATGCACCGGTGGGCGTAGCGTATCAAAGGCTTCACACGCGGTAATTGCCATCGAATAGGGTTCTTCACCCGTACTGGAGGCAGAACACCAGAGGTTGAGCACACCACTGCCACGCGCGGCTTTGAGGTGATCGGCCAGCATCGGAAAGTGGTGGGATTCGCGGAAAAAAGAAGTCAGATTGGTCGTCAGTGAGTTGGTAAAAAGCTCAAACTCTTTACTGTCGCCACGTTCCAGCACTTGCAGATATTCATTGAAGGTGCGCAAACCCAGCGCGCGCAATCGTCGCGCCAGTCGCCCGTACACCATGTCATGCTTAGCGGGTGTCAGCGCAATGCCAGCGTAGTTGTAAATCATCACCCGGACTTTTTCGAAGTCCTGTTCGGTGAAGGCAAATTCGCGAGGGGTATTGGTGAGCATGGGCGTTGCTTTCAAAAGTTATGGTTTGCGGGTCATCAACGGCGGATGAGTCTGGCCTCGATTCTGGCCAGATACTCGGCTGGCACCTTGAGTGCAGCATGCCCGGTATGGCTTAGCCAGGCATTCAATTGTTCCAGCCGCGCCAGTTGTTCTGCCGTTATTTCTGTATCGCTTGTGGCCAGCTGCAATGCAAGTTCTACCGCCTCTTTGTGCATTTCAAGTTCAGGCGGCAAAAAACCGCTGTTCTTAAGCACTCTGAACGCCAACCGCTGATGCTCCGGCACCAGCGGGTCCATCTCATCATCAGGCAACGGTTTGCCGGCACCGGGCAAGTTATCCAGATCCCCCTGATCCCGTGCCTCGGCAATCCGCCGTTCTGCCAGTTCTGTCAAAAACCACATGCGCCCTCCTTGCTACCGGGCTAACAACAAACGCGGCTTACAGGCCCAGCTCTGACCACATGGCATCCACGCGCGCCACAATGGCAGGGTCTCTTTCGATTGGACGCCCCCACTCCCGGGTAGTCTCGCCCGGCCATTTGTTGGTGGCATCCAGCCCCATCTTGCCGCCCAACCCGCTGATGGGCGAGGCAAAATCCAGATAGTCGATCGGGGTGTGTTCGACCAGCGTGGTATCGCGTACCGGGTCCATGCGCGTGGTGATGGCCCAGATCACTTCCTTCCAGTCACGCGCATCGACGTCTTCATCGACCACGACAATGAACTTGGTGTACATGAACTGCCGCAGGAATGACCATACCCCAAACAGAATGCGTTTGGCATGCCCCGGATATTGTTTGCGGATGGATACGATCGCCATGCGGTAGCTGCAGCCTTCTGGCGGCAGGTAAAAGTCGACGATTTCCGGAAACTGTTTTTGCAGGATCGGCACGAAAACTTCGTTGAGCGCGACACCCAGAACAGCTGGCTCATCAGGCGGTTTGCCGGTGTAAGTGCTGTGGTAGATCGGGTTCTGCCGCTGGGTAATGCGGTCTACGGTGAACACCGGGAACCAGTCTTGCTCGTTGTAATAGCCCGTGTGGTCACCATAAGGGCCTTCCAGCGCATGCTCGTAGCCAGAAGCGTGCCCTGCATCCGGGTAAATGTGCCCTTCCAGGATGATCTCTGCCGTCGCTGGCACTTGCAAATCACTACCCAGACATTGCACAACTTCAGTTTTGGAACCGCGCAGCAAACCGGCAAACTGGTACTCGCTCAGCGTATCAGGCACCGGCGTGACCGCGCCCAGAATCGTCGCCGGATCACATCCCAGCACGACAGCCACCGGAAAAGGCTTGCCCGGATTGGCCTTGGCGAATTCACGAAAATCCAGCGCGCCGCCGCGGTGGGCCAGCCAGCGCATGATGACCTTGTTGCGGCCGATCACCTGCTGGCGGTAAATGCCCAGATTCTGGCGCTTCTTGTGTGGCCCGCGCGTGACCACAAGACCCCAGGTAATCAGCGGCGCCACATCGCCTGGCCAGCAGTGTTGCACCGGAATACGCGCCAGATCGACATCAGGCCCTTCAATGACGGTTTCCTGGCATAGGCCTCGACGTACTTCTTTGGGCGCCATGTTGAGCACCTGTTTGAGCAGCGGCAGCTTGTCCCAGGCATCACGCAGCCCACGCGGTGGCTCGGGCTCTTTGAGGTAAGCCAGCGTCTTGCCGATTTCTCGCAGCGCACCGACATCATCCGCCCCCATGCCCAGTGCCACCCGGCGCGGCGTGCCAAAGAGGTTGCCCAACACCGGCATGTCACTACCTGGCACGTTCTCGAACAAAATGGCCGGACCTGCGGCGCGCAAGGTGCGATCGCAGATTTCGGTCATTTCCAGCACGGGCGAGACCGGCGCGGTAACGCGCTTGAGTTCACCTTGTTTTTCAAGTTGCGCCATAAAGTCGCGCAAGTCGCTGTATTTCATGTGGCTCCACTGCAAAACAGACGGGCCGCACTACGGCGGCCCGACGGATTAATCGCACGTTGCGACTATTTTACAGGTTTACAGATTACTCGACAGAAAGCGTCATCGTGGCGTGATGAATCTGCCCTGGTTGCAGCGTCGGAGAAAACTCCCACGCATCGCCGCGTTCCACGCACAGGTAACCCACGTAATTGCCCGGACCAATATCGGCAATCTTGTCCGCATTGGTCCAGGCGTTCCAGACAATCGCACAATGCGTATCAACGCTGTCAATCTTGATGGACCGCGCTGGCGTATTGATATGCTGGGTACGGGGTACATCCAGATAAACACGATCAGTCGGGCCAACCAGCTGAACATCGCCTTCTTGCTTGTGGCGCGGCTTTTCTTTGGGGATCGTATCAATGAAAGTCGTGCCAGCCAGACCGGTGATCACCGCATCGGTGACCTTGCCAACATTGAAATAGGTGTGCAGAGCCAGCGAGTGCAATTGTGGGGCATCGCCCTTGTGCTCAATAGCGAGATCCAGATGCAGTACCTTGCCGACGCTGATCTCGAGGCGGTACACAAATGCATGTGGCCACAACGCGCGCGTTGCATCGTTGTCGCGCAGTTCCAGGGTTACGCGGGTCACATCGGTGGCAGTCTGACTGGCTTCGACCAGCGTCCAGATTTCATTGCGGGCAAAGCCATGCTTGGGCTTGTCTTCATCTTGCGGGTGCGGACCAAACCACGGCAGGCACAAAGGAATACCACCGCGGATGGCTTCGCCCGGGGTGAACTGCGAGTTCGGTGAGATCCACATGACATCTTCACCACTACGCGGGACAAATGACACCACATGCGCGCCCTGCAAGGCGATGGTGGCCTGGCCGCCTGCGTTCTCGACGGTCAGCAGATCCAGCCCTGCGCCGGCGTAGGTACCCGTCGAAGAGACGACGGCAAGACCGGGGACACTGGCCAGGATTTGTTGTTCTGTTTGGCTAAGACTCATTACGCTGACTCCTGCATGGCGCACTTGTATCGACCCTGGCACGGGCCGCGTTGACAATGGCGCAAGAAAAAATCTGAAACCGGCGGCGCGCTCGGTGTGCGCCACCCCGGGACGTGATCATCACTCACACTTTGCCCGGCTGGCAATGCATCAACCTTGATTAAAGCAAGGCCGGCAACATCAAATCATTGCTTTTTGACGGGTGTTGGCGTGGGTGCACGCGATGTGCGCTGTTCATACGGGTAAGTATGGAATGGATCCAGCCAGCGTGAGCACCATTTGAAAACCCGGCGATAGGCATCGTCGGTCGCGGCTTGATTGTAGCCCACCGTCACACCCTGCCCCGGGTGCTGCTCATTGGGGATGTCCTTGCGCACATGTACATCCACACCCGGATCATCGAAGTCGTGAAAGACCTCCGGGTAACTGACAAGGCGGAAGGTATCCATACCAGAGTGCGAAACCAGATCTCGGCAGGGCTCAACCGGCGTCCAGTCATCCGCCTCACCAGCCAGCACCAATGTAGGCGCGGCAGGTTGATAACGTTGGGATAATTTGAGGAACGGTGCGCAGGATGGATAAAACGCCACTGCGGCACGTACGCCCGGGTTATCCGAATTCATCAGAGACAACACGGTGGTTGCGCCTTGCGACCAGCCCAGTACCGCAATCCGGCTGCTGTCGATTTCCTTGCGGGCCTTGAGCCAGTTGATCGCACGTTGTGCATCTTCTGCGCGGCGCTGCACATTAACCGGCCGATCATGACTAGGCGTGGTGCACACTTCATGTACGCCACGCGGGCCAAAACTGTCGACCATCAAGACGCCATAACCCAGTTCTTGCAGCAAGCCGGCCATACGCGCTGGCCTTGCCGCCATAACACCAGGTTTGACCCACAGCCCGCTGCAGTCATGCAAAAGGAGCATGCCAGGTGCGTTGACATTGCCGGAAGGGGGCGGTGTGTATTCAGCGGTGAGTGTTACCCCGCCAACGCCCGGGATTTCGACACGATTTGCCCTTGCAGGTTGTGCCAACAGCACGAAGCCGGACACGAGCACCAGCAACACGGGGGAAAACCACAACCTCATTCGATCAGTCACAAAGCGGATACGCAAAATGTTTGTTGTCGCAACGGCCATTGCGCCGTGCCCATGGAATGCGCCGAGCGCAATCACACGTGCACCGCAATCGGGCATGCCGGGATTTAGCGGCGAACTTTATCACAACGGCTCTTGTAACTGAATGTGTGTTTATGCCAACGGATTGTCCAGTGTGACCCAATCAACTGGAAATCCCATCTTTTATACGCTAAATCAATGAGGTAAGCCCCATCGGGCTGTGGCATTCAGCAAGGACAACGGCATGAGCGATACTCTCCGTCTTGAAATGGATCCTGCCGGGGTAGCCACCATCACCTTCAGCCGGCCCGAAACCAGCAATTCGGTCGATGACATTCTGGTTGCGGAATTGACCGCTTCTTTGGCTGCGCTGGCCCAAAACCCGCATCTACGCGCACTTGTCTTGCGCTCGGATGGCGATACCTTCTGCTCTGGCAACGATGTGCGCTGGCTGGCGCACATGAGCAATGAAGAACAGCACGATAATTTTGAGCAGGCGCTGCGTCTTGCCCGCATGATGCAAGCGCTTGATCGCCTGCCGGCCCCCGTCCTCGCGCAAATCAATGGACCTGCGATGGGTGTGGGTGTAGGGATTATCGCCTGTTGCGACATGGTTGTTGCCACCAGCCAGGCCTGGTTCTGCCTGCCCGAAACCCGGATTGGTCTGGTGCCGGCCATTATTGCTCCGTATATCGTGGGCAAAATCGGCACCAGCGCAGCGCGACGCTATTTTTTGACCGCCGAGCGCTTCGGCCCGGGCGCAGCCGCGCATTGCGGATTGATTCACGAAGTGATGGAAGATGAAACCGACGCTGCCCGCCAGATCAAAGACTGGCTGGATCACTTGCTACTTAACGGTCCTCACGCGGTCGGCGCGGCCAAACGCCTGATTGCCACGGTGGCGTGGCGGGCGATTGATGATTCGTTGCTGTCGGATACGGCGCATCGGATTGCGCACATGCGCACGCGGGAAGAGGCCAGGGAAGGTATTGCTGCGCTGAGTGAAAACAGGGCACCCTGGTGGGTGCCCCATATAGACTGACCGGCCGCAACCGGCTCCACTTGAGTTCAAGCGTATGGATGGTATTGCGGCGACGCATGGCGCGCCGATTCAGTCGCTTTAGCTTCTTCTACGGTCATCAAACGCAAAGCCACTTGTGGCTGGCGATTGAACTGGAGGTCTGTTGCAGACTGCGAAAAATCGGCCTCGTATTGCGCCGGCTCGATCATGCTCGCACCCGATTCCATGTCAAAGATTGCCATCATGGTTATTAACCTCCGTCAGCGGGTATAAGAAATCAATTGATCTCTCACCTCGATATATCCGCCCCTTTACCAAAAAATTCAATGGTCTTTTGACCCAAATCACACTTTGTTGCGCTTTTGCTGCCACAAATCCGACCGGTAGCAGTTCAATCTGTAAAAATTTTCACAAGCCTTATAAAAACCACCACAAAAACTGACAAAAAGGCAAAAACAAACAAAAAAAGCGGGCCGAAGCCCGCTTTCCATGCTTTCTGAAATGCTTTCAGACAGCTTTGCTTACTGAGTATCCTTGGCCTTGGCGGCGCGCATTTCAATCTTGGCGCCATCCTGCAAGCTCTTCAGATAATTCGCCAGCGCTTCTTCACCATAAGCACCCTCAATCTGGCGCGTCAGCTGCGCACGCATCGCTGGGGAAATTTCCTGCTGCGGCAATACCTTGTTGACCTTGTACAGGATGTAGCCGCCCGTTGGGGCATCATCACCCCCCACATAAGCCGGCAGCTTGTTGGCAGGAGCGGCAAACAGCGCGGACATACGATCAGGAGAGATCGACGGATCACCACTCATGCGGGCTACTTCCTTGGTCTGGGCATCCCAGGCCACGTTGACGCTTTCGCCCTTCTGCAATGCAGCCAGCTTTTTGGCGCCATCTGCCGAAACCAGCTTGGCCGCCTTCTCATTCTTCAAACGACCCTGGATATCCGGCGCAACAGTAGCCAGCGGAGGGACCTGAGCGTCTTTATGCTCGACCACACGCGCAGACACCAGCGTGCCCGGCGAAACTTCTACCGCTTCTGAGTTGTGCTTTTTCTTGAGCACATCATCACTGAAAATGGCGTCAGACAGCTTGGCATTGTTCAGCACAGCGTCCTGAGCACCCTTGCGAGTAATCCAGCCACTTTGCTGTACGCTCAATTTGAACTGATCCGCTGCGGGCTTAAGGCTGTCGGCCTGCTGGTAAACCACTTCATTGAACTTGTCAGCCTGAGTCTGATACAGGCTCTGCGCCTTATCATTCTTGAGCTTCTCTACAATTTGCGGCTTCAGATCAGCCAGCGAATTCCCGCGCACGCCATCAAGTTTGATGATGTGATAGCCGAACTCGGTTTCAACCACGTTGCTGATTTCACCCGGCTGGAGCGAGAACACGGTGTCGTCAAAAGCTTTGACCATGCGACCACGGCTGTTCCAGCCCAGATCCCCACCCTTGTCCTTAGAGCCAGGATCATCCGAATTCGACTTGGCCAGTTCAGCAAAACGTGACGGATTGGCCTTTACTTCCTTCAGGATGTTTTCGGCCTTCGCTTTGGCCGCAGCGCGGTCGGCAGCCGGGGCAGTCTTTGGCGACTGAATCAGAATATGGGAGGCTTCGCGCTCTTCGCTTTGCGTCAGCTCGCTCTTGTGTGCATCAAAATACTTTTGCACATCATCATCAGACACGGTCTGTTGGGCAGCCAGTTGCGCCCTGGACAGGACAACATACTCGACACGCACCATTTCCGGCGCTTTCAGATCAGCCTGGTGCTGGTCATAGAATTGCTTGACCTCGGCATCGCTCACGGTCACCTGACTCATATAGTCTTGCGGCTTGAGTACTGCCACGGCGATCTCGCGTTTTTCCGTGAGCAGTGCAATCAGATGATCCACCGTTGTTCTGGAAGCGATGGACGCTTGAGCGAACGGCAATACCAATTGCTGAGAGGCCAGATCATTCGCCACTTCCTGCTGGAAGCCTTCCGGCGTTCTTTGGGTAGAAGCCAGCATTTCCTGGTAACGTTTCGGACTGAATTGTCCGTTCTCCTGGAAAGCCGGGATGGCAGCAATCGCGTCACGGAGTTGCGCGGCGGATGGCGTCAGACGCAGCGATTGCGCCTGATTCAGAATCAATTGACGGCGGATAAGGTTTTGCACCACTTCGGGCTTCTGGTCATCCGAAATGAACTGGCCGCGCGTAGCCATCGCGACATCGGCCTCAGTGATTGTTTTGCCACCCACTTTGGCTAGCCAGTTAGGGCCACCTTCCATGGCGGTATAGCTGGACAAACCAAAACCGATGATCAGGCCCAACGAGACAACACCCAGAATGAGCTGTGCAGCCGTTTTATTTTTTTGCACCAGATCAAACATGAACACAACGCTCCAAAAGAGATTCGCGCCGTATGATGCCAGAACGCGGACGATGCGTCTCGGTTCGTTGTGACAAAAGAGTGACTTGTGGGGCAGAAAACAAAAAAGCCAAGCTTTCGCTTGGCTTTTTTGATTCATCTGGCGGAGCGGACGGGACTCGAACCCGCGACCCCCGGCGTGACAGGCCGGTATTCTAACCAACTGAACTACCGCTCCAGAAGAGACAGCGATTATAGCATGCTTTTTGTATTTTGCAACAACTTTCATGCATCGCTTTTTTTGGTGGGTAGTAGTGGATTCGAACCACCGACCTCCTGCGTGTGAAGCAGGCGCTCTAACCAACTGAGCTAACCACCCCCGGTCTTATACTGCTTCGTTATTTACCCGAAGCAGCAAAGACAATCATTGTACTGCATCTTTCAGGGATTTACCAGCCCTAAATTTCGGTTGCTTTGCAGCAGCGATTTCGATGGTCTGGCCGGTGCGCGGATTGCGACCGTTACGTGCCTCACGTTCGGCAACGTAGAAAGTGCCAAAGCCAACCAGCGTTACTTCATCGCCGCCTTGCAGGGCTTTGGAAACAGCTTCGATGGTGGCATCAAGCGCCTTGCCAGCAGCAGCCTTGGACAGGCCTGCGGATTCGGCGATAGCGTCGATCAGTTCGGATTTATTCACTTATGTGTCCCCTTTCGTTCTGGTTGGATAGGTCCGGTCAGCCGATTGCTTGAGCTTTATAGCAAGCGGCAAAAACACGTGTCAACTAGTGTTTGGTGGGCTGTGTGCCCGTTTCCACGCTTGGGCGATCGCTGGCTTGCGCCACGATCTCTTCTGCGTTATCAGCTTTGCCAGTGGCCGATTCGGGCTGGCTTTCAAGTGCGTGTCCCAACACCTGGTCAAACCATTTGACCGGATGGATAGTGAGGCCACGCTTGACGTTGTCAGGAATCTCAATCAAATCCTTGACGTTACCTTCCGGGATCAACACATGCTTGATCCCGCCACGATGTGCCGCCAGCAGTTTTTCCTTCAGGCCGCCAATTGGCAAGACCTCGCCACGCAGGGTGATTTCACCCGTCATTGCCACATCGCAACGCACCGGCACATTGGTCATGATCGACGTCATGGCTGTTGCAATGGCGATACCGGCAGATGGGCCGTCCTTCGGAGTAGCGCCTTCTGGCAAGTGAATGTGGATGTCGTTCTTTTGATAAAACTCAGGATCTATGCCCAATTGCGCCGCCCGACTGCGGACTACCGACAGCGCGGCCTGGATTGATTCCTGCATCACTTCACCCAGTTTGCCGGTCTGGATTACCTTTCCCTTGCCCGGCAACTTCACGGCTTCAATGGTCAGCAATTCGCCGCCCACTTCAGTCCATGCCAGGCCAGTCACCTGGCCTACCTGATTTTGCTGCTCTGCCATACCGTAATCGAAACGGCGAACACCCAGGTATTTATCCAGATTCTTGGGGTTAACCTGTTGTTTCTTGTCAGACGGCTTGAGCAAAAGATTCTTCACAACCTTGCGGCAAATCTTGGCCACTTCGCGATCAAGGCTACGTACACCAGCCTCACGCGTGTAGTAACGCACGATATCGCGCACGGCGGCATCCTGAATCACCAACTCGCCTTCCTTCACGCCGTTGGCCTTCATTTGCTTGGGCACGAGGTATTTGAGCGCGATATTGACCTTTTCGTCCTCTGTATAACCAGACAAACGGATGACTTCCATCCGGTCCAGCAACGCAGGAGGAATGTTCAGGGTGTTGGCCGTAGCAACGAACATAACGTCCGAGAGATCGTAATCGACTTCCAGGTAGTGATCGCTGAACGAGTTGTTCTGTTCCGGATCGAGCACTTCCAGCAACGCCGACGAAGGATCTCCACGGAAATCCGCGCCCATCTTATCCACTTCATCCAGCAAGAACAGCGGATTCTTCACGCCGGCCTTGGTCATGGATTGCAGAATTTTACCCGGCATGGAACCGATATACGTGCGACGGTGGCCGCGAATCTCGGCTTCATCACGCATACCACCCAAGGCCATACGCACGAACTTGCGGTTCGTGGCACGGGCGATAGATTCGCCCAGAGAAGTCTTACCCACGCCAGGAGGGCCAACAAGGCACAGGATCGGGCCTTTAAGCTTCTCTACACGGCTTTGCACGGCGAGATACTCAAGAATGCGCTCTTTGACCTTCTCAAGGCCATAGTGCTCGGTATCGAGCACGTCTTCGGCAGCGGCCACATCTTTACTGATCTTGGTCTTTTTCTTCCAGGGCAAGGCCAGCATGGTATCGATGTAATTACGCACCACGGTCGCTTCAGCCGACATGGGTGACATCATGCGCAGCTTCTTCAGTTCGGCTTCAGCCTTCTCGCGCGCTTCTTTGCTCATGCCGGCACTCTTGATACGCTTTTCAAGCTCATCAAGATCCGCATTTTCGTCCAGCTCACCCAGTTCTTTCTGAATAGCTTTGACTTGCTCGTTGAGGTAGTACTCGCGCTGGCTCTTTTCCATCTGGCGCTTGACGCGGCCACGGATGCGCTTTTCTACCTGCAGGATGTCCAGCTCGGTTTCCAGTTGCTTGAGCAGGTGTTCCATCCGGCGCTTGACGTCACCCATTTCCAGAATGGCCTGCTTTTGCTCAAGCTTGAGCGGCAGGTGGGCTGCAATGGTATCTGCCAGGCGACCGGCAATCTCGATGCCAGACAAGGAAGTCAGCACCTCTGGCGGGATCTTCTTGTTCAGTTTGACGTATTGGTCGAACTGAGACAGCAAGGCACGGCGCATGGCCTCTGCCTCGTGGCCCTCATCTTCGCCCGGCTCATGCGGCAACGCTTCCGCACTAAAGTAGCCATCCTCGTCCTTGAGACTGAGCATATCGGCACGCTGCAGGCCTTCAACCAGCACCTTGACGGTACCGTCAGGCAGCTTCAACAATTGCAGGACCGTTGCGATCGTACCAACGGGGTAGATGTCTGCCATCGCAGGTTCATCTTTCTGCGCATTCTTTTGCGCGACCAACAGAATATGACGGCCAGCCTCCATGGCGGCTTCCAGCGCACGGATTGACTTGGGACGGCCCACAAACAGCGGAATCACCATGTGCGGAAAGACGACGACGTCTCTGAGCGGCAACATGGGGAAGCTGGCGACTTCAGCGGGCAATGCGTGGTTTTCTGACATTTTGAGAGCCCTGTGTTGAGTGGGAACTGGATCAATAATGTGGCTTGCAGCGCTGAAATTCAACGTTTGCCTGCCATTTAGCCAGAGAATCTGCCCGCCCTCCGGCTTTGGGCAAGCGTAAAAAGCAAAGTGCCAGACCGCTAAGGGTCTGGCAGCATTGAAGAAATGCTTGCGCACCTGCAGATGCGCAATCTTTTCAGAGCATCATTAAAAAATGATGAGATCAGGCAGCAGCTGGCTCAGCCGGCTCAGCAGGAATGCGTTGCGGTTGCGCACCTTCCAGAATCACCGAGTCATCAACCACCACACGCGCAACGCCTTCCAGCGCTGGCAGTTCGTACATGGTATCCAGCAAGGATGACTCCAGAATCGAGCGCAAACCACGCGCGCCAGTCTTGCGTTCCATTGCCTTGCGGGCAATGGCTTGAAGACCTTCCTGCGTGATATCCAGCTTTACATCTTCCATTTCAAACAGGCGCTGGTATTGCTTGACCAGGGCGTTTTTCGGCTCGGTCAGAATATTGACGAGGGCAGCCTCATCCAATTCATCCAGCGTTGCAATGACAGGTACGCGGCCAACGAATTCCGGGATCAGACCAAAGCGGATCAGATCATCCGGTTCTACGTCATGCAGCAACTTGCCGATCGTGGTCTGGTCCTCTTTGCTGGCAACCTCAGCACCAAAACCAATCCCGCCTTTTTCCGAACGATTGCGGATGATTTTGGCCAGGCCTTCAAACGCACCACCCACAATAAACAGGATGTTGGTGGTATCGACCTGCGGCATTTCGTGGTTCGGGTGCTTGCGGCCACCATGCGGCGGCACGGAGGCAACCGTCCCCTCGATCAGCTTGAGCAGCGCTTGCTGCACGCCTTCACCGGACACGTCACGCGTAATCGACGGGTTCTCGCTCTTGCGGGCGATCTTGTCGATTTCATCGATATACACAATACCGCGCTGGGCTTTTTCAATGTCGTAATCACACTGTTGCAGCAGCTTGGCGATGATGTGCTCGACGTCCTCGCCCACATAACCGGCTTCGGTCAGCGTTGTGGCATCGGCAATCACAAAGGGTACATCCAGCTTTTTGGCCATGGTTTGCGCCAGCAAGGTCTTGCCAGAGCCTGTCGGGCCAATCAGCAGGATGTTGGACTTGGACAGTTCAACATCACCACCCGCGGTCTTCTCACCTTTGGTAGAGAGCCGCTTGTAGTGGTTGTAAACCGCCACAGCCAGGATTTTCTTGGCACGCTCCTGACCGATGACATATTGATCCAGCGTATCGCGGATCTCTGTCGGCAGCGGCAGCCGCTTGCCAGTCGGAGTTTGCGGTTCAACCGCAGCGCCAATCTGGGCAGTGCCTTCTTCGGTGAGGATGTCGTTGCACAGTTCGATACACTCGTTGCAGATAAATACCTGCGGACCAGCGATCAGTTTGGTCACTTCATGCTGACTCTTGCCGCAAAACGAGCAATACAGCAGCTTTTCCTTGGATTTGTCTTTGGGCTTGTCAGTCATATCCCCCCCTCTTGGAAGAAGAGCGAGAAAAAAATAAAACCGCCAGCATGTATGACAGTCTGGCGGTCAGAATGGATTACCGGATCAGGCCGTGCCTGCCCGCTTCACCAGCACTTCGTCAATCAGACCATAGGATTTGGACTCTTCAGCACTCATGAAGTTGTCGCGATCCGTATCACGCTCGAGGGTTTCGAGCGACTGGCCAGTGTGGAACGCCATACGCTCGTTCAGTGTACGCTTGGTTTTCAAGAGTTCGCGAGCGTGAATTTCGATATCCGATGCCTGACCTTGCAAGCCGCCAATCAGCGGCTGGTGAATCATGATGCGGGAATGTGGCAAGGCAAAACGCTTGCCTTTCTCACCCGCAGTCAGCAGGAATGCCCCCATGCTCGCCGCCATGCCCACGCACAATGTGGAAACAGCAGGCTTGATGAACTGCATGGTGTCATAGATGGCGAGACCGGCTGTCACCGAACCGCCAGGAGAATTGATATACAGCGAGATGTCCTTGTCCGGGTTTTCCGATTCAAGGAACAAGAGCTGGGCAACCACCAGGTTGGCGGTCTGATCGTTCACCGGACCGACCAGAAACACCACCCGTTCTTTCAGCAGACGCGAATAAATGTCGTAAGAACGCTCACCGCGGCCGCTTTGCTCAACAACCATCGGAATATATCCGAGGCCTTGGGGTTCAAATTCCGGTCGTTGCATGGTTTTCCTCTTCAGTTTGGGTATCCGCCATCCTGGCCGGACACCCCAAACCGGGGATCCGGGCCGATCAAGCTTGTTGCTGTTGGCCCATCAGTTCTTCAAAGGAGACCGTCTTTTCGACAGTCTTGCCCTTCGATTGCACAAACGCGACCACGTTGTCTTCCAGCGCCATGGATTCCGGGCCAGCCAAACGGTCACGCTGCTCATAGTACCAGCCCACCACGTCGGCCGGGTCTTCGTAGTTCTGTGCCAGATCTTCGATGATGGCCTTGACCTGTTCCGGCTTGGCTTCAAGGCTGTTTGCCTTGACCACTTCTGCCAGTACGAGGCCCAGATGTACGCGACGACGAGCTTGCGCCTCGAACATTTGCGGGGAGAACGGTACCAATTTGGGATCAATACCGCGCTGTTTCAAGTCGGCTTGTGCAGCCTCTGCCAAACGACCGATTTCCATACCAACGAGCGCCTTGGGCAATTCGACCGGCGTAGCGTCGATCAGCGCGGACATCACGCTTTCCTTGGCACGGGCTTTCAAGCGGAAACGGACTTCGCGTTCCAGATTGGATTTAACTTCTTCACGCATCTTGGCGACGTCGCCGTCTTCAATACCCAGGCTCTTGGCGAAGTCAACGTTCACTTCCGGCAGAATGGCTTGCGCAACGTTCTTCACGGTGATGGCAAACACGGCTTTTTTACCAGCCACATCTTTACCGTGATAGTCGGCCGGGAAATTCACTTCCACGTCCTTGGTTTCATCTTCCTTCATGCCGCGAATACCGGCTTCGAACTCAGGCAACATCTGGCCCTTGCCCAGCAAGAACGCGTAATTGTCGGAAGAACCACCTTCAAACGGCTCACCGTCAATGGTGCCCTTGAAGTCGATAATGACACGGTCTTCGTCAGCAGCAACACGCTCGACACGCTCGTAACGGGTGCGCTGGCGGCGCAGGATATCCAGCGTCTTGTCGATTTCGGCATCGGACACATCCAGCACCGGCTTTTCGATTTCCACGCCATCGAGCTTGCCAACAACCACTTCCGGATAGATTTCGAAGGTCGCGACGAATTCGAAATCGCCTTCAGCGGTAGAACCTTCCTTCGGCTCGAAACGCGGGTAGCCAGCAACGCTCAGCTTTTGCTCTTGCACAGCTTCGCCGAACGAACGCTCAACGGTTTCGCCCATGACTTCTTCTTGAACGCGGAAGCCATATTGTTGCGAAACGATGCTCATCGGAGCCTTGCCCGGACGGAAACCGTCGACACGGGCAGTCTTGGCGACGCGCTTCAGGCGGGCGCTAACCTCTTGATTAATCAGGTCACGCGGTACGGAGAAGCTGAGGCGACGTTCGAGCGCACCCAGGGTTTCCAGTTGAGCTTGCATGTGTTGATCCATCCTTCACATTGATTCAGTGCGGCCAACAAGCACCGCTTGGGCCAGGGCGACCCGGGGAATCCGGGTCTCTCTAAAATAAAAACCTTGTGGTGCGAGCGGGGAGAATCGAACTCCCACGCCTTGCGGCGCTGGAACCTAAATCCAGTGCGTCTACCAATTCCGCCACGCTCGCTTTAGGGAACTGAACCTGCCAAACCGGCGCTTGCCGTTGGCAACCGATCGCAATGCGCCCAGCGCGTACGATCCGTAAATCCAGGTCAAACCGCGATTATAAAGGATATGTTGCACGAAAAACAAACACGCTCTGGGCGGTTTCGTTCGCTTTGGCGCTTTATGTCATACTTCTGCCCGGGTTATTCAGGTAAAAAGCACGCCTGAACCTCTCCCCGCCTGTCGCGGGGTACCCATTTGCCCTGGACAAGTGATCGTATCCGTGAGCCTTGCTTTTCCCGACCCCGTTTTGCTGCGCGTGATGATTTCAGGCGCGGCGTCTCTCGATACACGTCTGCACTGGTGCGGCATTGATGCAACAGGCAAGTTGTATTCCGGACAATCCAGCCTCTCTCACCTGCCTGCCGCGCCTGCCGTAGAACTGGTCTTGTTGCCGGCAGCGTACTCGTGGCATGTGCTGGAGCTACCCAAACAATCGCCGCAGCGCCTGCGCGCCCTGGTGCCGCACGCACTGGATGACCGCATGCTGGGCAGCCAGGTGCGTCATTTCGGCATCGGCGACACCAGCACCGGCCAGACGCGCGTCATTGCTTGCGATAAAGCCTGGCTACAGCAGTGGCTGGATTTATTCCGCGCGCAAGGCATTGTCGTGCGTGCCGCATGGGCGCTGGTCGATTTGTTACCGGCCGAAGATGAATGGCAACGCCTGGATACTGAAGAGGGTGTCCTGCTGGCTCGCCAGGATGAAAGCGTCTGGTTTGATGCCGCAGCGATCGCGGACCAGTGGCTGGCCGATCAGCCAGTAAAGCAAGCCCGGTGGCCCGATGTTTGCGGTGACAAGCCACGCCACGGCGCCATCAATTTGCTGCAAGGCGAACTAACACCCAGTTTTTCCCTGCCGTTTGATCCGAAAAGATTCAAGCGCACGGCAGGCATCCTCATTGCATTACTGGTTGTCATGACGGTCACCAGCGCATGGGACTGGTGGCAATTGCGCCAGCAAGCAACCGCGCTGCAACGTGAATTGCGCCAGACCTTCGCCGCCGCTTTTCCGGGCACGCCAATTGTTGATCCGGTTTTGCAACTGCAAAGCCAGTTGCAAGCCGCCGGGGTCGGCCAGGGCACTACAGCAACGGGCACTGACTTTACGGCCATGCTGCAGCGGATCGACGCCGTTGCCAGCGGCACGCAGTTGAAGCGACTGCAATTTGAAAACGGCCAGTTGCAAATGGAACTGGCGAGTAACGACGCCCCGGCACTCCAACAAAAACTCGCTGGCGCCGGCTTTAAGGTCGACTCACAACCGGGATCGGTCAACAATACCGTTCTGCGCATTCAAGGGGGCCAGAAATGAACCAGTATCTCGCCCGCGCGCAGCAGTTCTGGCTTGCCCGCAATGCCCGCGAACGCACCATGCTTAGCGCTTGCGCGGCGGTGATCACGTTTGCCATCCTCTATCTCGGGATATGGCAACCCCTGGTCACACAACGCGCCCAACTGGAAAAGCGTGTACCACAACTGCAATCCCAGTTGGCGCAAATGCAACACGATCTGCAACTTCTGAAAGGCGGGCCCACAGTTGCCCGTACCGATGATCTGCGCCAGGCTGTGTCTTCCAGTTTGCAGCAGCATGGCATCAAGGCCGACCTTCAGGCCCTGCCTGATAACAAGATCCGCATTGATGCACCGCAGGCTGAATTCGCGCAGGTGCTTGATTTACTGGGCGCCCTGCCCCGTGAGACCGGCGCGCATGTGGCGTCCTTTGATGCAAACGGCGCCCAGAACAATGGCATCGTGCATTTTTCTGCGGTGGTGCAACGATGAAAGCCCGTTTGAAACATCCCTTGTTGTGGCTCGGGATCGCCTTTTTTGTTGTGTTTGCCTTGTTCCGTCTACCGGTTGTTCTGCTCACCAGCGCGATACCGGCCCCGGTTAAAGCTGGTGATGTAACCGGCTCGTTATGGCAAGGCCGCGTCGGTCAATTGGGCTTGGGTGATCAGCTTTTGCTGCAAGATGTGCGCTGGAGATTGCAGCCCGCCGCCTTGTTACGCGGTCAACTAGCGTGGCAACTTGACACCAAAGATGGCAACGAACCCGGCCAGGCACGCGCTGTCTTGGGGCTTGGCGGCTGGAAGCTGGAGCAAGTTGCGCTGAACATGCCGGCGGCGCCGTTGTTTGCGCAGGTCAAGATGCTCTCCCCGTTCCGCCTGGGTGGTCGCCTGCAAGTGCGCGCGCCGCAAATCAGCGCCGCACATCTGGAACAGATCAACATGCAACTGACCGACGCGACTTCCATGGTGACGCCGCAAGCCAATCCGTTTGGCAACTATGTCATCACCATCAATCAGGCCGGCAACACGCCAAACTGGCAGATTTCGCCGCAGGGCGGTTTGTTGTCGATTTCTGGCAACGGGCAGATCACCAACAATGGGCCGACTGGCTCTCTGACATTCACCCCCACCAAGGGCAAAGAAGCGCTGTTCACCAGCCTTTTGGACCGGATGGGTAGTGGGCACACCATCAAGCTTGGCGGTCAGTGAGTACCACCTGCTAGAATTGGGCGGTGGCAAAGGCCACCTGACGACATCAACGTGGCGACACGACGCCATTCAGGAAAACCAATGAAAAAAATCGATGCGATCATCAAACCGTTCAAGCTGGACGACGTGCGCGAAGCGCTTTCTGATCTTGGCATTTCTGGCTTGACCGTCACTGAGGTGAAAGGCTTTGGCCGCCAGAAGGGCCACACGGAGTTGTATCGTGGTGCCGAGTATGTGGTTGATTTTCTGCCCAAAATCAAAATTGAAGTTGTCCTGAGCGATGACAAGCTGGATGCTGCACTTGAAGCCATCCAGAACGCAGCCCGTACCGGCAAGATTGGCGACGGTAAAATCTTTGTTTACACGGTCGAGCAAGCCATCCGCATTCGCACCGGCGAACACGACGAAGACGCGATCTAAGCCACTGACGTGGCATGTCGCCCAACTAAAAAGTCCCGCAAGCGGGACTTTTTAGTTTTCTGCTTCCGTTAAACATCTACCGGGTCAACATCAAGCGCCCAGCGTACGCCAGGGTGCTTTTCCGCACCCAGTTGCTCCAGCATTTCTCGCAATGCCGCTTGCAGGGCCGGTCTGCGCTGGGCAGAAATCAAGACCTGTGCGCGCTCCCAACCAGCCTTGCGCACCATCAAAGCGGGAACGGGCTGCGCCATATGCAGACCAGAGAAACCACGCCAGCGCTCCCGCACTTCCCGCAGAAAAGCCATGGCCCGCTGCAGATCTTTAGCTTCTGCCCGCAACATGGCCCAGGTGGAATACGGCGGTAAGGCGGTAGCTTTGCGTTCTTGCAATGTACGATCGGCGAACGCGGCATAATCCCCAGAGATCAGCATCGGGTAGAAAGGGTCATCATGGTAGCGGGTCTGGATCAATACTTTGCCCGGTTGCCCAGCCCGCCCGGCACGGCCAGCCACTTGTAGCAGCAAGGCGTAGAGCCTTTCCTGCGCGCGAAAATCCAGAGAAAACAATCCAGCATCGGCATTCAACACGACCACCAGTTGCAGATTGGCAAAGTCGTGCCCCTTGGCCATCATTTGCGTCCCCACCAGAAGCTGTGCTTCCCCTTTGTGGATTTGCTGCAACATGGCATCCAGACTCCCCTTGCGCCGCGTGTTGTCACGATCAATGCGCAATGGCGGCGTATCCGGAAACATCCCCGCCAACGTCTCTTCCAACCGCTGGGTACCAAAGCCAAGCGGCTGCAGATCGGCATTGCCACAATCTGGACAATGCGCCGGCGGTGAACTCTCCCAGCCGCAATGATGGCAACGCAAACGGCGATCTTCCCGATGCAGAACAAGTCGCGCTGTACAGCGTTTGCAACTGGCGATCCAGCCACATTCGTGACATGCCAGGACCGGCGCGTAACCACGCCGGTTGATAAATACCAGCACCTGGCCACCCTGCCCCAGGGTTTCTCGCATCGCGTTGATCGCGTTTTGGGTCAGACCATCAAACAGGCGCAGCTGTTGCGTAGATAACAACTGGATTTGCGGCGGCTTCGCGCCAGTTATCGCCCGCTGTGTGAGTGTCAGCAGTCTATAACGCGATTCGCGCATATTGCGCCAGCTCTCCATACTGGGTGTTGCACTTCCCAGAATGACCGGCACGCTGGCCTGATGCGCGCGATAAACTGCGACATCACGCGCCGAATAACGAAAACCCTCTTGCTGCCGATAAGACAAATCATGCTCTTCATCGACCACAATCAACGCCAGATCCGGCATGGGAGCAAACACGGCCAGTCGCGTTCCGAGAACAATACGCGCACGACCTTGCGCGGCCAGCAACCAATTTCGGGTGCGCTCCCCATCGGCCAGGCCGCTATGCAGCGAGACCATGAGCTCCTCAGGAAACCGCGCTTTAAAGCGCGCTTCGAGCTGCGGCGTCAGATTGATTTCGGGAATCAACACCAGCACCTGACCGCCTGCAGCCAGACGTTGCTCAATGGCACGCAGGTACACCTCCGTCTTACCGCTGCCAGTCACACCAAACAGCAAGAAAGGGGCAAAACCATCGGCAGCGTTCAACTGCTCGAGCACCACGCGCTGTTCATCGGTCAGCGCCGGTAACTCGGGCGTAACCGGCGCGCCATGGGCCGGCATGGGCGCGTCAACTTCAGTAACGAGCCCTTGCTCTTGCCAGGCTTTTAACCAGCCTGTGGCGCTCGCAGATAGCGCCCGGATTTCGTCAAGACTACGTGGTGCTGCGAGCAGATCAGCCAGCGCGCGCTGCCGATGTGCCCGGGCCGGAATCTGCTGAACCAGCGCCTGAGTATCGGTGGCGGCATACCAGGACAGCTCTTTTCCGCCTTGCCAAGGCTGAGGCTGGCGAAATGCACCTGGCAACGCCGCCGCGATCACTTGTCCCAAAGGCCAGGCATAGTAGTCAGAGCAAAAGCGGCACAACGCCAGCACATGCCGGGGCAACGGCGGCATGTCATGGAGCACTTGCTGCACCAGTTTGAGCTGCTCGACCTTCAGCCCGGCTGTACCCGCGAATTCCGAATTGACCTTGATAATCACGCCACACAGCAATTGGCGGCCAAATGGCACGATCACCCTGAGTCCAGGAATTGGCGATTCACCTTCCAGGCGATAATCGAATGTGCGCTGTAATGGCACATCCAGCGCAACTTGTAAGTAAACTTCGGGCATTCAGGCACCAAAATATGCCACGGAAAACTACCCACAGCTTCTGTGGATAACTTTGTGAAGAACTTGCGGGAAACTCTGTGAAACCCGCGTTACAACAAGATGTAGGCTGGATTGCCTATTTTTTAAACCAAAATAAAAATACGAATAAAATCAACAAGTTAGATTATTTGTATTGTTTTGACACTGGATTGTCATCAGGGCTTGACAAAGCGGTTTGATCCCTGTTTTTCCGTGTGCATAAGTAAATGCTACAGACATATTGCAAGCTTTTGCTTTCAAAGCCAGGTTCTTGATTTCAAGAGAAATCAGTAAATGCCAGCAGAATTACGAGTGATAGCTTTTTGAAAGCTTATGCACACTTTCTACCAAAATGCTTACATTATCAGGCGGGGTAAACTGACTAATTCCGTGGCCAAGATTAAAGATATGGCCAGTGCCTGAACCATACGAAGCCAGCAATCGCGCCACTTCACCCTCAATTGCATTGGGTGAGGCCATTAATGCCACCGGATCAAAGTTTCCTTGCAAGGCAACCTGACTGCCAACCCGCTGACGTGCAGCACCCAGGTCAACGGTCCAGTCCAGCCCCAAGCCATCACAGCCGGTCGCGGCCATGTCTTCCAGCCACAGGCCACCGCCCTTGGTAAACAGGATCACCGGCACACGGCGACCCTCCGCTTCACGCGTCAAACCCTGCACCACGCGTTGCATGTAAGCCAGAGAGAACTCCTGGTATTTGCCCGCAGCGAGCGAGCCACCCCAGGTGTCAAAAATCATCAGTGCCTGCGCGCCTGCGGCTACCTGCGCATTCAGGTAATCAATCACGGTCCGCGCATTCACGTCCAGGATGTGGTGCAGCAATTCCGGGCGGCTATACAACATGGTTTTGACGTTGCTGTAGCTGTCAGAACCGCTGCCTTCGATCATGTAACAGGCCAATGTAAACGGGCTACCGGAGAAACCAATCAGCGGTACGCGGCCATCAAGCGCCTTGCGAATCGAACTGACCGCATCGAACACATATTGCAGTTCCGCGCCGACATCAGGCACCGCCAGTTTGCGGATAGCACTTTCTTCACGCAGCGGGTGGGCAAAGCGCGGCCCTTCCCCTTCTGCAAACGACAGCCCCAAGCCCATGGCATCTGGCACCGTCAGGATGTCAGAAAACAGGATGGCGGCATCCAGCGGGAAACGCTCAAGCGGTTGCAACGTGACTTCCGTTGCCAGTTCTCTGGATTTGCACAGACTGAGGAACGAGCCCGCGCGAGCACGCGTGGCACGGTATTCCGGCAGATAGCGTCCGGCCTGGCGCATCAGCCACACCGGGGTGTACGGCACCGGCTCACGCATCAGGGCGCGCAGGAAAACGTCGTTCTTCAATTGTGCAGTCATGGCTCAACCTGTTGTGGTTCCGGCAACGGCCAGCAGACAACACCGGCGCCGTGCAGGATAACATCTTGTCGCACTGGCCCAAATGCCGGGCCGGCGAGCATGGTGATCTGAAAGCGCCGTCAAAAGCGCCAGCACGCGGGGGCACGGATCATACCGGGCCAGACCCGGCGTGCCAAGCACAAACCGGCATTGGCGCGCTGCTTTACTGTTGTATTGCTTTATTGTTCTTCGGGCTGCGGTGTAGCCATTTTGCATGGCCGCTGTGTCCAGCTTTTACCGCCGGCACATTGCCAGTCCTGGCGCGCGGCGGTAATAAACCAGGTTTTATCCGCATAGTCGAGCACCAGGTGGTAGCGCAGCGCACTGCGCGATGCTTCCAGCGCCCCGTTCATGGTGACATCCACCTCAGCGTGTTGCAGGGTTTTGCCACTGGCACGCTGGGTGAGTATGAGCTTGCTGTAGTCGAACAAACCAACTTCGTTGGAAGCGTGATCACCGAGAAAACCAAAAACAACCTGTACCGGCGCTTCGCCTACGCGGCCGCGATAAATGGACTTGGGCAAAGGCAGCTTTGCGCTGGCATCTGCCGGTGCTGCGGCGGCCTCATCCTGAGCATCGTCATTCGGCGCGATTATCACGTCAGCTGCATGTGCAGTCCAGGTACCGGCGGCCAGCAACAGCGCCGCCAAAGTGCGTTTCATGATCATCCCCTGCTCCATTCTTTTGATGGTTGGCTCTGCATAAACAAACTGCCGGGCCGGTTTCATATCACCGGCCCGGCAGTTTTCCTGAACACAACGCAGGCAAGCAGCCTGCTTGCAAATCCAGCAACTTACTCTTTGGCAGCCCAGGTATCACGCAGGGTGACGGTGCGGTTAAACACCGGTTTGCCGCCTGCAACATGATCCTTGCGATCGGTCACAAAATAACCCAGACGCTCAAACTGGTAACGGGTCTCTGGCGCTGCTTCGCGCACGGCCGGTTCGACGTAGCCAGTTATAACCTTGAGCGAATTCGGGTTAATGAACTGTTTGAAGTCCACATATTCGCCGTCTTCGCCGCGCACCGCATCCGGACGGGCTTCGGTGAACAGGCGGTCATACAAACGCACTTCAGCTTCAATGGCGTGATGTACGGCAATCCAGTGGATCACGCCCTTGACCTTGCGGCCGACCGGGTTCTGGCCCAGCGTTTCAGGGTCGATCGAGCACTTGAGCTCTATCACGTTGCCATCAGCGTCCTTGATCACTTCATCGCACTTGATCACGTAGGAGTAACGCAGGCGCACTTCGCCACCCAGCGTCAGGCGCTGCCACTTGGGCGGCGGCACTTCAGCAAAGTCTTCACGCTCGATGTACAGCTCGCGACCAATCGGGATTTCACGCTCACCCATGTTTTCATGATGCGGGTGGAAGGGTGCGCTCCGGCTGCCAGTCACGCCTTCTTCGAAGTTGGTCAGCGTAACCTTGATGGGATCAAGCACGGCGATCACGCGCGGGCTGGTTTCTTCCAGCGTTTCACGCACGGCGCCTTCCAGCGAGGAAAAATCAACCACGTTCGGGGTTTTGGATACACCAGCACGTTGTGCAAACAAGCGAATGCCTTCCGGGCTATAGCCACGGCGACGCATACCCGTGATGGTCGGCATGCGCGGGTCATCCCAGCCCGTCATCAGTTTTTCGTCGACCAGTTGCTTGAGCTTGCGCTTGGAGGTCACTACGCTCAGCAGCTCCAGGCGAGAGAATTCGATCTGTTGCGGGTGAGCCGGAATGGTGATGTTGTCCAGCACCCAGTCATACAACGGGCGGTGGTCTTCAAATTCCAGCGTACACAGCGAATGGGTAATGCCTTCCAGCGCATCAGAAATGCAATGGGTGTAGTCGTACATCGGGTAGATGCACCACTTGTCACCGGTCTGATGGTGAGTCGCACGGCGAATACGGTAGATCACCGGATCACGCAAATTGATGTTGCCAGAAGTCATGTCGATCTTCAGGCGTAGTGTCTTGCTGCCATCCGCGAACGCGCCGTCACGCATCTGGCGGAACAGCGTCAGGTTTTCTTCCGGCGTACGGCTGCGGTACGGGCTTTCTTTGCCCGGCTCGTTCAGATTGCCGCGATACTGACGCATTTCTTCCGGCGTCAGATCATCCACGTAGGCTTTGCCGGCGTTGATGAGTTCTTCGGCGTAGGCGTAAAGCTGGTCGAAGTAATTCGAGGCGTAGCGTACCTCGCCCTTCCACTCGTAGCCCAGCCAGCGCACATCTTCCTGGATGGCGTTGATGTATTCGTCTTCTTCCTTCTCCGGATTGGTGTCATCCATGCGCAGGTTGCATTCGCCCTGGTAATCCTGGGCAATGCCAAAGTTCAGACAGATCGACTTGGCATGACCCACATGGAGGTAGCCGTTGGGCTCTGGCGGGAAACGCGTCACTACAGAGGCACGTTTGCCGGAGGTGAGGTCGTGGTCGATGATGCTGCGGATGAAATTGCTCATAACCGGTGCGGCGTCGTTGCTCATGACAAATGCAATTCGTGAAGATCGAAAGGAAAGATTGTAGCCGAAAACCGCGCCAACGCCGGTCTTGCGCGAACACAATCAGCCACGGGCTTGCAACAGAATGTCCAGACCGGCCAACACAGCGCTACTGCTCATCGGATTTTTCCCACAAAAACAGTGGGTAACCAGATATTCCGTCGTCATGACATGTCCAACACATGCGCCGTTTTGCCCTGCGCAACTTGTGACACGTTGGAGGACATGATGAAAATCTCTGCGTATTCCCACATGCTGGTTTCCGATCATGCGGGCTGGGATGAACTACGAACCCGCCACCCCACCAGACGTGACACTTTTTTCAAACTGGTGTTACCGCTCTCTATCCTGCCAACATTGATGATTGGCTGGGCAGGCATGAGTCACGGCAGTTTTTATGCGCCAAGCGTCTCACTCAACTACTGGGTGATTACCGCATTGGTGTTCTTTGCAGCGGAACTGATCACCGTACGCGGCATGGCCTGGGTCATTGATTTGTTATCCCGCCCCTTGGTTGGACATTCAGATCAAGACAGCAGTTATTTGCTGGCCACATTGGCAGCGGTGCCGCTGTGGCTGTCTTCATTGACGCTGTTTGTACCGGTCGTGGCCTTTAATTTGCTGTGCGGTGTGCTAGGCCTTGCGATCGCCTGCATGCTCTTGTACCACGGCATTCCAGCCATGCTCGGGCACCCGCGTGATGAAGACACGCGTGACATGACCTGGCTGACGATGTGGATTGGCGCCGGCGCCTGGGCCATCCTGGGGGTGATTGCCGCGCTGCCAGTGATCATCCGCTGATGCATTTGGCGGGCCGGTACCGAACCTGATAGCCTGCGTTTCTCCTGTTTCCGGACTTCTTCCGGGCAGATTGACGCAGGCACAGGCATGTCTACCCGTTTCCCCATCCGCTTTGACTGGAAAGACCTTGAACTGATTCTGGCGCTGGCCGAAACCGGCAGCATTGCCGGCGCGGCTGAGCGCAACCATATGGTCGCATCGGCGGTCAGCAAGCGCTTGTCTGATCTGGAACAGCAATTCGGGGCTGCGCTGGTCGAACGCCATGCCCGCGGCGTGCGTCTGACGCCGGCTGGTGAAGCGCTGCGTGCCCGTGCGGGTCACTTGTTAGATGAGGCCCACCGCCTGCAAGGCGAGTTGCGCGACTATGCCAGCGGTGTCACCGGCCATGTACGGCTGTTTACCAATATTTCTGCCATTGTCGAATTCCTGCCGAGGGCATTGGCGGCTTTTCACCAGATCTATCCGGGTATCCGTGTAGAACTGCAAGAGCAGGTCAGCGCTGACGTTGCAGAAGCGGTCCGTGCCGGGGTGGCTGACCTGGGCATTGTCAGCGAGTTACCGCACATGCCGGATCTGGCGTTTACGCCGTTCCGGCAAGATGAATTGCAACTGGTGGTGCCCGCTGGCCATCCACTGGCAACACGGGAGCAACTCTGTTTCTCTGAGGCACTGGGCTACCCGTTGGTTGGCCTGCATACCAACAGCACCCTGCACGGCCGGCTTACGCGTGAGGCCGCGCAGGCAGGGCACGAATTGCGCCCGCTTGTGCAAGTCACCAGTTTTGATGCGGTCTGCGCCATGGTCGCAGCGGGCCTTGGCGTTGGCGTAGTGCCACGTGGCGCGACCACGCCGTATGTTCAATCACTGGGGCTGATCGGCCTGACACTGAACGACGACTGGGCGCAACGCCAGCTGTGTCTGTGCACGCGCGCAAATGCCGTTGGATCGCCGGCCATGCAAATGCTGTTTGCCCATTTGCGCGGCACATCTGAAGCAGCAACCTGAAAGACATCACTTTTTGTGATGCATGCATCACCACGCATCAATTTTCGAGAATTTCTACCTGCGGCATAGTGACTCCATCATTCAAGGAGCACTACCTATGGCACGCTGGAACCCGCAAGACTATGCCCGCAATTCGTCCGGCCAGGAGCGCTGGGCCGTTGAATTGATCGCCCAGCTTGGGCTCAAGCCAGATGACACCGTACTGGATGTCGGCTGTGGTGATGGCCGCCATACCGCTGCCATTGCCGCTCACGTGCCCCAAGGCAAAGTGCTGGGCACGGATTACTCCCCCGACATGATCATTCACGCACAGGTCGAACATGGCCCGGAACGCTACCCCAATCTGGCCTTTGAAGTTGCCGATGCGGCTGCGTTGCCGTATCACGAGCAGTTTTCAGTGGTGTTTTCCAACGCCGCCATTCACTGGGTACCAGGTGAACACGCTGGCGTGTTGCGTGGCGTTGCCAACGCACTCAAACCGGGTGGTCACGCCCTCTTGCAACTGGGTGGACACGGGAACGGCGCTACGGTGATCGCAGCATTTGATGAGGTGCGCTCGCAGCCACAATGGGCACCCTGGTTTGAACACTTTCGCTTTCCCTATGGTTTTCACACTGTCTCTGATTATCAGCGCTGGGCTCAAGCCGCAGGGTTGGAGGTCACCGACGCCAGGTTGATTCCCAAAACCATGGAATATCCGGATCGGGCGGCGCTGACAGGCTGGTTCCGCACGGCGTGGTTGCCATTCATTGAACCCGTGCCTGCAGACAAGCAGGCCGCGTATCTGGAAGAAGTTACAGATGCCTGGGTTGCGGCCAACCCCGGCGCATTTGATGTCGGCATGATGCGCCTGCAGGTCAGTCTGAAAAAACCGGCGTGACCCTGTTTTAACGTTCAGGACACCTGATGTTTCAAGGTTACCCACCACAAATCATCAAACTTTTAACCATCCGGAAATAGCTTTTTCAGCTCATGAACTAAGCTGGCCTCGCCTGGCTGAAGAAAACCGGCCAACCTGTTTTGACTTCCCTTCCCGGCAACCCAACGGCGCCGGGAAGGGAGTTACAACTCCAGGCGATCAGCCCGCGCTCACTTTTTTACCCGTGGCATCGTAAATGGTTTTGCACTGCTGGCATGCGCAGCCGCCCATGGGAACCCCCAGACGCCTGCGCTCAGCCAAAGAAATAAACCTGGGTAAATCTGCCTGGCATTCCTGGCATTTTTTGGCGGGCATGAGGAACATGAAAATGCCTCCCACAGCGGCCCCCACCAACGAAGCCCCCAAAGCGACCTCAACGTACCCCATTTTCAGTGCTCCTCTCACATTGAAGAGGAGGCATTTCAGCAGAGGGAAAACCAGTGCGATATAAGAAAATACTTAATTAAAACAATAAAATAACACCCAACCTCAGCATCCAGACAACAAAATACAGCTACCCGTTGCCCATTCATGAATCTGTGAGCAGGCCTGAAAAGGGCTGTGTGTTCAAGAAAAGGCCCTGCCGCTGCGCACAACCAGCCCCAACCCGCCTTTTCAGCACCTCGCCCACGCAGACTCAGCTCATTTTTGCCATAGCGCGTGCGCGCAGTGCTTGCGGCATGCGCGTGGCTGATCTGATCCGTGTCGGTTCGCCAAAGCGCAGCAAATTGCCGTGCGGATCGATCACGATCATTTCTTTCATGTGCCAGGGTTGCTGTACCGGCGTACGCACCGTCAGACCCCTGGCCTGAAAGGATTTGTGCAAGGCCCCGATGTCCTCAGTGTGCACATAGCAGGCCGTATGTTCTGCCACATAACGTTCGCTGCATAACCAGAAATGCAGCTCTACATCATCACGCCCGACGATGAGGTAGTCATCCGCCCAATGGAGCGGTTCAAAACCCAGTTTGTTGCAATAAAAATCAAGTGTGACTTCAAAATCGAGCGATGCCAGAATCGGCACCATGCTCTGGATTGTTGCGGTCATCGCATTCTCCCTCGATGCTCTGCGCGCCTGCCTTCATGTTGCCCAGGCAAGCCTGTAACAATCCCCCCAACAATAACCCGTGTCCGATAAGCCGATTCCGGTCTGGACAATTCATGGAATAATCCGTTTTGACGCTGACACGCCAGTTTTCTCTGGCGGCAAGAGACCAACGGAGACACCATGCTGATCCAGAACCAGACTGTAGACCTTGCCACGCCGACGGGCACCATGCGCACTTACGTGCACCGCCCCAACGCGGCAGGCCGTTTCCCGGCTATTCTTTTTTATTCGGAAATTTTCCAGCAAACCGCGCCCATTGAACGGGCGGCCCGCTATCTTGCGGGTCACGGCTATGCAGTACTGGTCCCCGAAGTATTCCACGAACTCAACCCGATTGGCACTGTTCTGGGGTACGACGATGATGGGAAAAATAAAGGTAATGCCGACAAGTCAGCCAAACCAGTGACTGATTACGACTCTGACAACCGCGCCATGATCGACTGGTTGCAGCAACAGGATTGGTTTAACGGGCACCTGGGCGCAATGGGTTTTTGCATAGGCGGTCATCTGGCGTTCCGGGCGGCAGTCCAGCCTGAAGTAAAAGCGACCGCCTGCTTCTATGCCACTGATCTGCATACGCAAACCATCCCCAATGTACCGGGTCAACACACCATGGAGCGGCTGGGTGACGTCAGGGGCGAGATGCTGATGATCTTCGGCAAGCAAGATCCGCATGTCCCGCCAACCGGCCGCGTGCAGATCTATAACGCCATGACCCAGGCCGGACTGTCTTTCACCTGGCATGAAGTCAACGGCCAGCACGCTTTCATGCGTGATGAGGGCGACCGTTTCGACCCGCAACTGGCCTCTTTGGGGTATCAGTTGGCGTTTGATTTGTTCCAGCGCAATCTGCGTTAAGCCACGATAGTTACACCAAGACATTCCGGTTATTTTCATAGATATATTCTATGAGTGAAGTTGGAATATTTCATTTCCATAAATGAGAATGATTCTTGATAATGAGTTCGTAGCATAACGCTGAACCAGGACTCATCATGACCGCACTCATTCTCAACCTTGGCGAACAACTCTCGGCCCCCAACCAGGGCCCGGCTCCGTTCAAAAAGCGCTATGCCGTGTTGGCACTCGCGGTGCTGGTTGCGGGTTCGGTCTTTTTCTGGTTCACCCGGCACAATCTTGAGGCTGGTTGGGTTGCCGGCGGTAGCGTGGCATTGGCCACCGCCCTCGGCGCCCTGCCCGTCGCCTTCGCCCGGCGCATGCCAGAAAACCTGGCCAGCAGTTTGATGATGATTGGCGGTGGCATCATGGCCACAGTCACTATCGGTAGTGTCTTGCCTGAAGCCCATGAGGGAATGACCAGAGGCATGTCATCAGGCGTGGCGCTTTCCAGCGTTCTGGTGATCACCGTGTTGGGGGCCTGGGGCTTCGCGACATGGCAAGCCAGTGCAAACAAGCTTGCTGCAAAGAGCGGCGCAGAAGCTGAGCGTTTTGGTTTGTTGTTGTTCGCCCTTGCCATGACTTTGCAAAACTTGCCCGAAGGCATCGCTGCGGGTGTCTCCATGGCCGGTTCCGCCCACGGCAGCGCCCTCACCTTCGGGATCAGTCTCCAGGACATTCCGGAAGGCTTTGCAGTGGCCACCGCCTTGTTACGCGCTGGCGCTTCGCCGACGAAGGCCGCACTGGGTGGCATGGCCAGCGGCCTGGTTGAATTGGTCGGTGCCCTGATCGGCGCCGCGGCGCTCAGCGTCTCTGCTGCTCTGTTACCCGTATTGCTGGCCTTGGCCGCTGGTGCCATGTTGTGGGTTATCGGCAAAGAAATGGGCCCGCGCCTTCTGGCCAGACCCGGCGTCCTGCAGGCGAGCTTTGCAACGGGTTTGTTGATTGCTGTTGGTTTCAATTTCTTGCCAGCATGACCGATCGGTGAGCCGAAAAACACTTGCAAATCAACCCGGTAACCAAGAGCACCTGCATGGTGCTCTTTTTTTTGACCCTTGCTGGCGTCAGACTGATTGCGCCAATGCCTTTCAACAGGTTACAAAGTTGCAAATCGAATTCTTAAAACAGGCGCTATATTGATTGAAAGCTGATATACCGCAACGTTACGAATATCAAAACAAATCATTTCAGGTTGTTATGCAGGGCACGTTGCCCCGTTAGACCCTGTTCGAGCCTCGTATGTCTCATGAGCATCTGATTGCGTGTCACGAGTGTGATCTCTTGTTGCGTCCACCAGAACTGGAGGCCGGTGGTGTCGCGCACTGCCCGCGCTGTGGGGCCACGTTGTACAAGTCGTCCTATCGCAGCCAGGAACGCGCCCTTGCCTTTACCGTCAGCGCCATCATCCTTTTGATGCTGGCTAATATGTTTCCAATTATGGGTTTGCAGATTGGCGGCAATCAGGTGTCATGCACGCTCTCAAGCGCCGCTCTGATGCTGTACCACGAAGGCATGCAAGAACTGGGCGTTCTGGTCCTCATCACCACCGTTATTGTGCCCACGGCACAAATGCTGATCATGTTGTACGTATTGTTGCCATTGTCGCTGGGCTATTTGCCTCCGCGTATCCCGGACATGTTGCGGATGCTGGATATGTTGCGGCCCTGGAGCATGGTCGAAGTCTTCATGTTGGGCATTCTGGTTTCTCTTACCAAGCTAACCGCAATGGCCACGGTCATTCCGGGCATTGCGCTGTGGTCTTTCGCCGCATTGATGGTGTTGATCACGGCGGCCATGTCCAGCTTTAATCCGCGCCAGATCTGGCTGCAACTACCCGTGGAACCCCGATGAGTCCGCGCCCTGTTTCTGCTGCCGAGGCAGGTCTGCTCAACTGTCACAGCTGCGGTCTGCTGAGCAAGAACGTGCCCGATGCAAATGATCGTTGCCCACGATGCGGCGCCCATTTGCATATGCGCAAGCCGGATAGCCTGGCCCGTACCTGGGCTCTGTTGATTGCCGCTTTTCTGCTGTACATCCCGGCAAATATTCTGCCTGTGATGCATACCGCCTCCATTATTTATGAGGAGGACGACACCATCATGAGCGGCGTGGTGTATCTGTGGACCTCGGGCTCCTGGCCATTGGCCATCCTTGTGTTTTGCGCCAGTGTGACCGTGCCCCTGGCCAAGTTGATTGCCCTGTCTACCCTTGCCTGGACAGCGCAACACAAGTCTACCTGGCGCCAGCAAGAGCGCACCAGGCTCTACCGGTTGGTCGAGCTCGTTGGACGTTGGTCGATGCTGGATATTTTTGTGGTGACGCTGATGGTCGGGCTGGTTCACTTCCAGTCTCTGGCGACGATTTCCGCCGGGCCGGGCGCGGTCGCTTTCGCTTCTGTTGTTGTGCTTACCATGTTTGCCGCCATGTCTTTTGATCCACGCCTGATTTGGGACCCTGAGCAAAAACAAGATGACTGATCAGACACACACTCCTGCTCCACAAGATGACGATATCCCCACCGCCAAGGCCTTACCCAAGCGACGCTTGCCGTCTTTGATCTGGCTGATCCCCATCGTGGCGGCACTGGCGGGCGGCTGGATTGCCGTCCATGCCATCATGCAACGCGGCCCGACGATCACCATCCGTTTTGATACAGCAGAAGGCATTGAGGCTGGCAAAACCAAAATCAAATACAAAGATGTGGATATCGGCAATGTCACCGGCGTGGTGCTCACTGAAGATCGCCAGCACATCAAAGTTACCGCACAGCTGGCCCATGCCACGGATGATTTGCTGGGCGACAAAACCCAATTCTGGGTTGTCCGTCCACGCGTGGCTGGCGGAACGGTGAGTGGTTTGTCGACATTGCTGTCCGGTGCTTTTATCGGGATCGATCCTGCCCGTAAAGCGACCGACAAGCGCGATTTTGTCGGGCTGGAACAGGCCCCTATCGTCACCGCACGCCAGGCCGGGCGCGAGTTTGTGCTCAAAGCGCAAGACATGGGGTCGATTGATGTCGGTACACCGCTGTTCTTCCGGCGGGTTCAGGTGGGTGAAGTGTCTGCCTATACGCTCGACAAGGATGGCAAAGGCATCACCGTTAAAGCGTTTGTTCATGCGCCGTATGACCAGTACGTCACCAGCAACACCCGGTTCTGGCATGCCAGCGGTGTCGATGTCTCGCTTGATGCCAACGGCCTGAGGATTGAAACCCAGTCGCTGGCGTCCATTGCCATCGGCGGCATTGCTTTCCAGGCCCCACCCGATCAGCCTGTGGCCGAAGCCGCAGCGGCCGAAACCCAATTCACCCTGGCGGCTGACCGTAATAGCGCCATGAAAGAAGCCGACCGCGAACGTGCACCATTTGTGCTGTATTTCCGCGAATCGCTCCGTGGTTTGTCTATAGGCGCGCCTGTTGATTTCCGGGGCATTACCATTGGTGAGGTAAAAGCCATCAACTTCGAGTTCTCCAAAGAGAAACACGAAATCCTGATGCCAGTCACCATTGATCTGTATCCGGACCGCTTGCGTGGCCGCCTCAAGCAAGACGCCAAAGACGTAGACAGCCCTACGGAAAAAGTCCGCATTCTGAACGCCATGGTCGCCCACGGTTTGCGCGCCCAGTTGCGCACGGGCAATCTGATCACCGGCCAGTTGTATATTGCGCTTGATTTCATGCCGGGCGCCGGCAAGGCCGAGATCGACTGGAAACAGTTCCCGCCCTCCATGCCCACCATCGCCGGTAGCCTGACGCAGTTACAGGATACCGCGCTGTCCATCGCCAAAAAGCTGGATGCCCTGCCGATTGAGTCCATGGGCAAGAATGCCGATCAGGCGCTGCGCAACGTCAACAAGGTGCTGGATAACGCGGATGCTCTGGTGAGCAAGCTGAAAAACGAAGTGACGCCAGAAGCGCAAGCCACGCTCAAACAAGCGCAAGATGCCATTGACCAGGCCAGACAAACCCTCTCGCCCGATGCGCCGGTGCAGCAAAACATGAATGACACGCTGCAAGAGGTGTCCAAAGCCGCGCAAGCCTTCCGCGACCTCTCTGACTATCTCAGCCGCCATCCGGATGCCCTGCTCCGTGGCCAGAAGGAAGATGCCAAATGATCCGCTCCGCCCTCTCACTTGCCCTTGCAGCCACCGTGATCACGCTGGCCGGTTGTGGCTCGGCGCCGCCGGAACGCTACTACGCCCTCAACCCGGTGCCAGCGCCCGCGAACATACCCCCGTCCAACCTGGCTATTGCGGTGGCAGTCGTGAATATTCCACCAGCAGTTGATCGGCCGCAGTTTGTGATCAACCAGCCCGATAACAGCCTGACTTTGCTGGAACAGCAACGCTGGGCTGCGCCGCTGAAAAACCAGATACCGGCCACGTTGTCCGTTGATTTGTCACGCCTGCTGGGTACACCCAACGTCACGGCGTGGCCTCAATTGCCACTGCCAACCACGAGTTGGACGATCAGCGTGAATATCCAGCGCTTTGATTCCATACCGGACAAAATGGCGGTACAGGAGGCCACCTGGCAAATTCTGGACAAAACCAGCACGCCGGTGAAGAGCGGGCGCAGTGTGTTTGAAGAACCCGTGCAAGGCACCGGCTACGCGGCCATGGCGGCCGCGCATGAACGGGCATTGGGTAAACTGGCTGCGGATATCGCGGCAGCAATCCCTCGCTAGCCTGGCTGGATGCCCGTGAACAGACTGAAAGCCGATCAGAAATCAAGCTGATATTCTGGTCGGCTTTGGCTTTTTTGCCACTCTGAATAGTGGCTTTTTCACTCTCGATTGTTTTGAGTGTTATTCGTTCTATTCAGTTTGTTTTCTTGAATTTCTTTGCAGCCGCAACGCAATACAATGCATAGAAACTCAGGACTACTTCAATAAAAATAAAAACCTCTCCACCCATTTTCTGCCAGACCGGAAGAGTGCCAAGGTCATAAGCCTTCATCGTCAATACAACCTGCATTCCTGTCAAAACCAGACACACGCCCGACACAATGTAGCTGGCGGCTGACTGGATACTGAAAAGTCCGCCACTCACCGAAGGTGGAATATGTTTGCGCACCTGCCAGCGCACATATGCAGGATTGGTTTCCTTGAGAACGGACTTTCTCGTCTCTTGCAAAATATTTCCGTAGACCCAGACAATATGGCCAATCCGGTAAATATTCGCCCACACGGCCAAAGAAAAAACAAACAGCAGCAAAGTAAAAATGGAGAGAGGAAAAAACAGATGGGGGGTAACAATATCCCGCTCATCTTTTGCCAGATTTACAAAGAAACCGGCTGAAGCAATGATTACCGTCGAATAAAACGACAGATATTTCGTCCGCATTTCTTCCATATGGCGGTAATGCGTCCAGGCCTGAGAAATTTCAGCCGTTATATATGAGTCCTTGCGCTCATCACGCAACATGCTTTCCCCCTGGTTGATGGTTTGTCCTGGCGCAGACTATTAATTGGCACCGGTCAGTATGGGCTTTCTGGATTTCGGCGAAATCCGGGCGGCCATCATGCCACATCAGGGCGGCGGCGATGATAAATCCGGCTTTTGCGGGCCCTCCAGCGACGGGGCCTGTTCTGCCCGTTCGGGTAAATCCAGCTTGCCGTTGACGCGAATATCCATCTGCGGGAATGGCATGCTGATGCCGGCTTTGTCGAAATTCTTTTTCAGCCGCAAGTTGAACGCGCGCGCCACGTCCCACTGTTGCAGCGGGCGCGTCCGGAAGCGGGCGCGGATGACCAGCGCGCTGGCATCAAACCGGTCCAGCCCCTGGACTTCCAGCGGCGCGAGCAACAAATGCCGCCATGAGACATCGTGGCTCATTTCGTGCCCGGTATCACGCATCACTTGCAAGACCTTGTCGATGTCCGTTTCATAGGGGACATTAATATCAAAAACAGCGTAGGCAAAATCGCGCCCCATGTTTTTGATGACCTTGATCTGGCTGAAAGGTACGGAATGCACCGCGCCTTGCACGTCGCGAATACGCACGGTGCGGATCGTCAGCCCCTCAACCGTGCCGACATGGCCGCCCGCATCGATGGTATCGCCAACGGCGATGGTGTCTTCCACCAGAATAAACACGCCGGTGATCAGATCCTGCACCAGGGCCTGCGCACCAAAACCCACCGCCAGACCGATCACACCGGCACCTGCCAGCAACGGGTTCACGTTGATACCCAGATTGGCCAATGACAAGATCACCGCAATAATCAGCATGATGACCAGCAAGGCATTGCGAAACAAAGGCAGCAAAGTGCGCGCGCGATTTGAGGTATGACCGCCACCGCGCCGGAAACTGCTTTTGCCAGCGATCCGCTCTTCCATGATGGCATCCAGCACGATCCACACCAGCCACATGACAAACAGCGTGGTTGCGATACTGAAGAACACCTGATCCATGCGCCGACCGGCCACGGTGAGTTTCGCGACGTCTGCCAGCGAGTGATGCCAGGTATGCAATATCAGCTCAAAGAACAGAAACCAGCTCGCGATATTGAGGAGCAAAAAGGTAAATTGCAGCATCCGCCGCACGTAGGCTGAACGCCGCGCCGCGTAACCCGGATGCTGCAAGCGCGCCTGATAGCGCCGGTGAATCAGCATGCTCACAAACGCCGCCATCACCAGCCACACCACCGTGCGCACCGCTTGATCCGTCAACGCACCATTGCGCCCCGCACTACCCCAGATGCCCACGCCCGCGACAACGGCAATCATCAGTACCGGCCACTGCCAGACCATGGAAGCAAACTGCAAGATCTCGCTGACCGTTTTGTGCTTTTGCCGGAATGGATAGGGGTTGTTGCGAATCAAATGCGCCACGGGCCGCCGGAAGCGAATGGCAAACGCCGCCAGCAACACGACGTTAACCAGGTGACTGATGGTGATGATCAAAAAACAGAAATTCATGCCCAACGCCAGTTGGGTGCGGTAATCCCCCGCGGCATCATTCAACGCGGCCATGGCGCCAAACAAAATGAGCCAGCGCGAGCACCCATGCAGCAAGACCCGCACAGCCGGGCGGCGGTGCCCTTTGGCACATAACGAGAACAGCGCCAGCGCCAGTGATGCAAAAACGGCACCGCAAAGCACACACCAGGCCAGCAAAAAGGCAAACGCACCGCCGACCGAATGCGACCAGTCGCTGGTGAAATACACCGTCAGCACCAGCCCGAGCGCCCAGGGAGCGATCGTCCGTGCCGCATAAATCAGCAAGGTAAAGGTGCTGGGGTCTGCCGGCATATCCAGCGCCAGACCATACCGGCGCAGGATCCGCAGCGCGATCTCCCGGATCGCGAACGCAGTCACTGCCCACACCGCCAGCCCCCCCAGAAACCCCAGCGCCACCCGCGCGCCCTGGCCTGGCGTCTCTTGCACGTGCACCGTGAAGTCATACGCGGCATTACGCAGCAACTGTGTCCAGGCAATCTGATTGGTCAGGATCAGGTCGGTCTGCACCCCCATCCAGCGAGCCATACCTGTGACCTGCCCCAGCAAGCCACCGCCCTGCTGCGCTTGTGCGTCTTGGGCCACCGCACTGGCGACTGTCCGCATGCGCTTGAGCTCTGACACGAGTGCGGTGCGGCGCTGATCGTCCTCCAGCGTGTTGATGACGTTATCCAGCGAGGCCGCAAACGCCACCGCCGAGGCAGCACTGGCTTGAGAGGCCGAGGGCTTGGGCAAACCTGGCAAGGTCACCGCCCAGACCGGGCTCAGCAGAAACAGGCCGAGCAGCATCCATAACAACCGGCTACGCCAGCGGGCCAGCATGAAAGCGACAGACGTCAAGGCAGAACCTCGAAAAAGAGTGGCATAGCCCCGACATGAGCATTGACGAGGCGCAATAGGTGCAGGATAGCCTGGGGATGGCGATCAAGCTGACCACCAACCCAGTGAACCGGCACACAGGTCAGATGATGACGCTGTCTGGTTAAGTCCTGTTTAAGCAGCCCCGCCGATACTGCGAATGAGAAAACCCGGACTCGTGGCGCTACGGCGTTACTTTGAAACGGGATTGGCATCATTGCCGAACAAGGAGAAACACCCATGCGCTGGATAGCAAGTCTGATTTTTGCAGTCGCCACCACCCTGGCTTTTGCGCTGCCGACCGAGCAAGACGTTCAGGCGGCCGTCAAGCAAGGCAACTTTGCGCAAGCCCAAACCATGATGGCGGAAGTCATCGCCGCCAAGCCCGATAGCGCCAAGGCGCATTACATCTACGCTGAAATCCTGGCGCACAACGGCCAGTTTGCCGATGCCACCAACGAGGCCCTCAAAGCCAAAACGATCGACCCACAAATCCACTTCACTAACCCGGACAAGTTCCGCAAGTTTGAAGCGCAATTGCTGAACTCAGCGCAACCCGCCGCAACCTCAGGCGGCAGCCGTGCGGTAACCACGCAAGCTGTTGCCCCGCCAGCGGTGCCGGCGGAACGCAGCAGTGGCTTTGGCTGGACAGGCATCATCATCCTGGTTGTGGCCGGATTTGGCATGCTGATCTGGCTGACTACCCGCCGCCGCGAACCCGCGGTGTTCACCGGCAACGGTGGCCCGGCACAACCCTACGGTGTACCTGGTGGTTACAACAACGGCATGCCAGTCGGCAATGGCCCGGTGGTGGTCAATCAAGGCGGTAGCGGTCTCGGCGCCGGGTTGATGGGTGCCGCGGGCGGTTTTGCTGCAGGCATGCTGGTTGAAGAAATGCTGGATCATCGCAATGGAGGCATGGGTGGACGACCCGAAGTTGTCGAGAACAACACCTACATTTACGAGAACGGGGCCGGCGCTGGCAATGTTGACCAGCAACTGGAAAGCCAACCCATTGATTTTGGCAACGGCAGCAGTTGGGACAACAACAGTGGCAATACGGGCGGCTTTTCTGACAGCGCACTCGACATTGGCAGTGGTGACGACAACAACTGGTAACACCGTTGGCGTGATCCTGGAAAAAAGCCGGTCTCCTGACCGGCTTTTTTCATTCCAGAGCACCGCAACGGTGCGTCTGGCGGCCAAGAGGTGGCATTCCCACCCGCGTATGTGGCGCTCTATGTGTACCTTGAAGGTAAGACCAGGGCACAATTACCTATCGCTTATACGGGACCACTGATGTACATCCGCCGTCTGACCCCCGCCGACGCCCAGCTTTATCGTGCCCTGCGCCTGGCCGCGCTGGCCGATTCCCCCACCTCGTTCATGCCCACGGTGGAGGAAGAAATCATCACGCTCACGCCGCTGGAGCTGGAAAAACGCCTCGCGCCAGATGGCCATAACCAGGTGCTGGGCGCGTTTGAGGACGAGGAACTGGTCGGCATCATTGGTCTGCTGCAAGACCCGCGCCGCAAACTGGCGCACAAGGTGATTCTGGTTGGTGTTTTCGTCAACGCCGCCGCGCGGGGCAAGGGCTATGCCACGGCGCTGATGAAAGCCGGCATCAATACCGCGCGGGAGTGGGATGGCGTGCGGCAGGTGCTGTTAAACGTGCGATCTGACAACGCGCGCGCGAAGGGTTTGTATACAAAGCTTGGGTTCAAGCTGTACGGGCGGGAGCCAGATGCGATTCTGGTAGACGGTACGTTTTACGATGAAGAGTTGATGATTTTGATGCTCTGAGATGGATTTGGGCGGAAGTCATCATCCATCGAAGGCACCCCGCCAGGCGGTTGACTGGTTTCGGGCTCAAGACCGGAATGACGAGTTTGTGAAAGAGCAACCGCCCCATCCTTGTGAACAGATGGTGTGCGAAGTTGGAGTTGGGGTTGTTTTTGACGAACATCCCCTTGACCCCGCCGTCAGGCGCTAACCGCGGTTCAGTTTCTCAAACTCGTTGGCCCAGGCCAACAACCGTCAACGTCCTCACCCCCTGCGCCCCGCGGATCAACACCCCCTCAATATCCGCCGTCGCTGAAGGCCCTGTGACCAGCGCACAGTATCGGGCCTCGGCAAACGCGGGCTGCCGGTACGCATGATGCAGATTCGGCAAGATCGCAGAGGCGTCCAGCAGCACGACCAGATGCTGTGCCAGATACCCCAGTGAATTGACGCCATACTCGGCCTCTGACAACCACACTGACCCCGTCTCTGCCACCGCAAAGCGCGCGCGCACGATGCCCACATCCACGTTCTCCAGCGCGCGCGGGTCGGTCACCGTTTCTACCCGCAACGTACCGGCCATCTCTGGCACCGCGCTGCAGATCACTTTGGCATCCGGGAAACGCGTGCCAAGCCAGGCGTCCAGCCCCTCAGCCGGCGTATCGAGCCACTGCCCGCCCATCCGCGCCAGCGTGGTTTTGAATTGGTCCAGCGCCGGTGGCAAACCCGCGTCGAACAGCGGGACTTCCGGCAAGGGTTCCGGTACCCGGCCAGCGCTGCGCAATTTGCTCAGGATATCGTCGCGGCTGCTCATGCTTCGTTCTCTTGTTTGCGGTTGGCGGCGTACCATTGATGGAAGGTTTGTTTGGGCGGCTCGGGCAACTCGCGTTGTTTGCCCCAGGCGTTGAAAGGGTTGTACAAGAATGCCCGTGGCAAACTGGCAAGCGCTTTGCCAGCGCCGCTACTCCACGCCCGATAGCGTTTCGGGTCCGCCAGCAGCTTGCCCGCCAGCTTCATGCTTTCTTTCTTCACAAACGACACCTGACCCTGCTCCACCACAATCTGCCGCCATTTGTAGATCTGCTCGTGGATATTGATCTTCACCGGGCAGACATTGCTGCAACTGCCATTAAGCGTGCTGGCAAAAGGCAGCGCACTGTATTTTTTCAGGTCAAACGTCGGGTTGATGATGGCCCCGATCGGGCCCGCGTACACACCGCCATAGCTCAAGCCACCGCTGCGCCGATAGACCGGGCAGGTGTTCATGCACGCGCCGCAGCGAATACATTTGAGCGAATACCAGAAATCATCCATCGCCAGCCGGTCGCTACGGCCGTTATCCACCAGGATGAAGTGCGACTCGCCGCCTGCCCTCGGCGCACGAAAATGCGAGGTGTATTGCGTGATCGGCGAGCCCAGTGCGCTCCGCGACAGCATGCGGATGAACACACCGAGGTGTTCCATTTTCGGGATCAGTTTTTCAATGCCGATGCTGGCGATATACAGCGGCGGCACATTGCCTGATAGATCTGCGTTGCCTTCGTTGGTACAGGTCACCACGGTGCCGGTTTCCGCCACGGCAAAGTTGCAGCCGGTCATCCCCGCACCCGCCTTGATAAAGTACGGACGCGTGTCCTGGCGCATGCCTTCGGCAAGGTAATGCGGATCGGCGTTGTTGCGATCCGTACCGATAGTGTCGGCAAAGGTTTGCGCCACATCGGTTGCCAGCTTGTGCACGGCCGGTACCACGATATGCGACGGCGGTTCGTCATCAAGTTGCTGGATGCGTTCGCCCAGGTCGGTCTCGACCACCGTGATGCCGCGCTCCTCCAGGTAAGGGCGCATATTGCATTCTTCGGTCAGCATCGACTTGGACTTGACCAGCGTATCCACGCCCCGCGCTGCCAGGATCTCGTGCACGATGCGGTTGTGCTCTACCGCGTCTTTGGCCCAGTGCACAGTCACGCCATTGGCGGTGGCATTGCGCTCAAACTCTTCCAGGTAATCGGCCAGGTGTGTGAGCGTATGGCTTTTGATGGCCGAGGCCAGTTCACGCAGTTGCTCCCATTCGGCAATGCCATGCGCCTCTTTGTCACGTAGCTCACGCAGTGTCCACAAACGTTTGTCATGGAAAGCAATGTGCGGCTCATCCGCAATGAACTGGCGTGAGCCTTTAACGTGATCGACTTTCTTGTCGCTGAAAATGTCGTTGCTCTTTCCCATGATCAACCCCGCGCCCCATTCAGAATCTGCGCAATGTGGATGAACTTGAGCGGCATTCCAAGTCGCTCTGCACAGCCCTTCTGATGCATCAGACAGGACATATCCGCAGACACGATGTACTGCGCCCCGGCCCCGGCGTGATCACGCACTTTGTCATACCCCATGCGCGCCGATACAGGCTCTTCGGTCACGCAGAATGTCCCGCCAAAACCACAGCATTCATCCGGTCTTTTGGGTGTGACGAACTCGATCCCCTTTACCCCGCGCAATAAATCCAGCGGCTTGGACCAGGGTGTGACATTGAGCTCACTGGTGCTGGCATGCCCCAGTCGGCGCAAGGTACCGCAGCTGTTGTGCAGGCCCACTTTGTGTGGGAACTCTGCCCACGGAAAATCCGTGATCTTGAGCACATCGTGCAGGAACTCGACGAGTTCGTACGTCGAAGCGCGAACTTTGCGTGTGGCGCTGTCTTGCTCTACCGCGGTGAGATGATCGCGCACATGGTGCACGCAACTGCCACTGGGCGAGACCACGTAGTCGTAGTCGGCAAAGTTCTGCACGAACAGCGCCTCGGTGCCACGGGCGTCAGTCTCGCAACCGCTGTTACCCATGGGTTGGCCACAGCAGGTCTGGTTGAACGGGTACACCACCGTGCAACCGGTTTTCTCCAGCAACTCCAGTGTGGCGATGCCGACTTCCGGGAAGAAGGCATCGATAAAACAGGGGATGAACAAAGCAACTTGCATCTGTGAGTCCCGCGAGCGTTTCAGGCTGTCGCCATGTCAGCGAAAACCGGATTTTGGCCATTTGCCGGAACACACATTGCCCCAGCAAGTCGTACCAAGGTTAAGAGTATCTACATTACGGCGAGTGCAGCCGCCAGAGAACAAGGAGAAACCCCATGCCCACCACGCAATACACCTGGAACTGGGTGGTACAACACACGCTGGATTTCGGCCTCGATACCGTGCTGGCGGCGGTCATTCTGATCGTCGGCTGGTGGTTGTCCAACCGCATCAGCGCACTGGTGATGCGTTCTTTGAACAAGACCAGCGCCGACGTCACTATCCGGCCGATACTGGCCAGCATCATTGAATGGTCGGTACGCCTGTTGGCCCTCACCGCCGCGCTGGACCGCTTTGGCGTACGCACGACCAGCATTGTGGCGGCGCTGGGCGCGGCAGGTCTGGCCATCGGCCTGGCTTTGCAGGGTACGCTGCAGAATATCGCCGCGGGTTTCATGATCTTGCTGCTGCGCCCCTTCAAGGTGGGTGACTACATCGAAGGTAGCGGAACCATCGCCGGTACGGTCAAGGAAATCAGTCTGTTTTACACGCGCCTCAACAAGGCGGATGGCCAAGGCATGTTTGTACCCAACAGTCAGTTGTGGAGCAGCGCCATCACCAATTACAGCGCCAACACGACTCGGCGGATTGAAGCGCACCTTGTGGTGCCGCATACCGAAGTCGCCAACGCCATTGCACACCTGCGCATGTTGATTGATTCGGATAACCGCATTCTCACCGACCCCGCACCCAACGTGGTGGTCTCTGACTTTACCGATGTCGGCACGCGCATCACTGTGTATGCGTGGACGCAAAATGCTGATTTCCTGAGTGTAAAGAGTGAGTTGCTGGGGCAGGTGCCACCGGAACTCAAAAAAACCGTGACCATTACGCAACGCGCGTAGCGCCTTATCGCCGGCATGACGCAGCCCAGGTGGCGTCATGCCGGCACGTAATGGCCCGGCGGATCAAGCCATCAAACGGCCATCAGAAGTTGAAGTTGTCGATGTTGGAGGCATCAAAGGTGGTCGGTGGTCCAAGGATGACCTCGCCGCTCTTGCCCACGGTGCGCTTGCCCAGCTTGCCGGCTTCAAAGGTCTCGCCTTCCTTGCCGGTGATGTTGCCCGAAGCCAGGTTAGCCGCAGCGTAGGCTGCCAGATAACCCAGTGCACCCGGATCCCACAACTGGAACGCCTTCACCGTGCCGTTCTTCACAAAGGCGCGCATCTGGTTCGGCGTACCCAGGCCGGTCACCACAAAGGTGCCCTTTTTCGGGGATGTCGAGATATAACGCGCGGCAGCAGAGATCCCGACGGTAGTCGGGGCGACGATGGCCTTCAGGTTCGGGTACGCTTGCAGCAGACCTTGTGTTTCCACAAAGGATTTCTGGTCATCGTCGTTGCCGTAAGCCACTTTCACCAGCTTGATCTTGGCGTATTCCGGCTTCTTCAATTCTTCTTCCATCCACTTGATCCAGGTGTTCTGGTTCGTGGCGTTCGGCGTGGCCGATAGCACCGCAAATTCACCTTCGCCACCGATCAATTTGGACAGCAACTGGATCTGGCCACGGCCAATGGATTCGCTATCTGCCTGGTTGATGAACAACGCACGACCTTCCGGAGCAGTATCCGAGTCAAACGTCACCACCTTGATCCCCTGCGCCTGCGCCTTCTTGAGGTAAGGCACCACAGCATTGGCATCGTTGGCAGCAATCACGATGGCGTTCTGCTTTTGCGTGATCAGCGTGTTGATGTACGACACCTGCGACGATGCGCCAGCATCCGACGGGCCCACCACCTTGCCTACGCCGCCCATTTCCTTGATGGCTTCCAGACCGCCGTTGTCGGCGATCACTTCATAGGGGTTGTTGATCTGTTTTGGCAAAAACGCGATCTTCAGGTCTTTCTTGATCCCCGCGCCCATTGCTGTGGCAGACAGCAGCGCCGCAAGCAGTACCGGCATGGCCAGTAACTTGATGTTTCTGTGCATGAGTCGACTCCTCGTCAATGTATCTGGTCGGTGGTTTGACCATGGTTTTTGGGTACCGCTTAAGCCGGCTCTTGTGGAGCCGGGATGTCGTAATGAATTTGCCTAGCGCGCAGCAACGGCCTTGGCCGCCATCACCCGCTTGATCCGCGCTGCCCGCAAGCGCTCAGCCATGTTGGGCACCAGTACCGACGACAACAGCAACAGACCGGTCACAATCGTCAGCACTTCGCTGGACACGTCGTAGAGCGTGAGTGCGTTTTTCAGCACGCCAATAATCAGCAGGGACAGCAACACGCCCACCAGCGAGCCCTTGCCGCCAAAAATGCTCACCCCGCCAAACAACACCGCCGCGACGACAGAGAGTTCGAACCCCTCACCGTTATCACCCCGGGCGCTGGAAAAACGCAGGGTGTAGATGATCCCCGCCAGGGCGCTCATGAATCCGGACATCACAAACAGCTTGATCTTGGTGCGGGCCACATCAATGCCAGAGAAATGCGCAGCAGTCTGGTTGCTGCCAATGGCGTACAGGCTGCGACCAAACGCCGTGGATTGCAGGAGTACGGTGAAGCCCACGGCGGCAATGATCACCAGGATAAAAGGCTGCGGCAGAAAGCTGTCGCCCACAGTGCTGATACCAAAGGTGGTCCAGCTGGCCGGAAAGTCGGCAATCGCCTGATCGCCCAGCAACAAGTACGAAAACCCGCGAAACATGGCCAGGGTACCGATGGTGATGGCCAGCGAAGGCAAACCCAGCCGTACGATCACAAGGCCATTAAAGAGGCCTGCCAGAATGCCGGCGGCCAGCACCAGGACCACCACCAGCGGCATGGACAAACCCATATGCCAGAGCACGCCCATCAAGGCGCTGGACATGCCCATGACCGAGGCCACGGAGAGATCGATCTCGGCGGCGACAATGATCAGCGTCATCGGCAAAGCCATCAGCGCGATTTCAGTGAAGTCTGCCAACAGGTTGGAGACGTTGGCCGTGCCGAGGAACTCGGCCGACAACCCGCGCCCCAGCCCTAGCGACATGACCAGCACGACGCAGAGCATGGCTTCCCAGGAGAAGCGCAGATTCAGTTTTTGGGTTGTCGCCATGAGTGTTTCCTTTTTTCCTGAAGCTCAGAATCCATTGAAGTCGGGCAGATCAGCCTGGCAAACCGGCTCAACCCAGTTCCCGCTTCTTCATCGACCACTTGGCAATACGGCGGGACAACAGCGTGTCACTGACAATCGCCAGCACAATCAGCGCGCCCTGGATGGCCAGTTGCCAGAAAGACGACACCCGTAGCACCACCAGCGAGATATTGATCACACCCAGCAACAGCGCACCCAGCGTGGCACCCCATACGTTGCCGACACCGCCGGTAATGGCGACGCTACCGACCACCGCTGCAGCCACAACCTGCAGTTCAATACCCTTGCCGGTGCTCGCATCGACCGTGCCAAAACGCGCCAGCCACAACACGCCAGCCAGGCCTGCCAAAGCGCCGGACAACAAGAAGCCCACAAACACGCGGCGATTAACGCGGATACCTGCCAGCGTGGCTGCTTCCGGGTTAGAACCAATGGCATAAAACTCGCGGCCGCCACGGAAGAACTTGAGGTAGTAACCGACGCCAGCCAGCACGACAGCGGCAATCACCACCAGAATCGGCAAGCCCAGAACATTGCCCGTCGCAATGTGCGAGAACGCATCCGGCAAACTGGTGGCGTTGATCTGGCCCCCGTGCACCCAGGCGTAGTCGATACCGCGGAAGATGTAGAGCGTGGAAAGCGTGGCCACCAGGGACGGCACGCGGCCGAAGGTCACCAGCGCACCATTGACACAACCCGCCGCCACGCCAATCAGTACACCGGCGACAATGGCCAGGGGCACGGGCATGCCGGGGATCGCGATAAACAAACTACCCACGGCATAGGCAGTGACGCCCAGCGTCGAACTCACGGAGAGATCGATATGCCGCATCAGCATCACCACCGTCATCCCGGCAGTCAGGATGGCCGTGATCGCCACATTAAGGAGAACGTCCCGCGCGTTATGCCAGGAAAGGAACGCCGGTTCTGCCAGACCCGTGCCGACGATCAGCAGCAGCAAGACGACCAGCAATGTGCTTTCCCGGTTGCGCGCCAGAACAAGAAACCAGCGTTGACGCTCAGGCGTGGGGTTGGCGACAGGCGCAAGGCTTTGGCTGTGTTGGCTCATGAACGTGGTACTCATGCTGCTTTCCTGGAGGCGGGATCAGTCTGGCCCAGCGCAGCGGCCATGATGCGTTCTTCATTGGCCTCGTCACGCGGGATATCCGCCGTGATGCGGCCTTCGTGCATGACCAGCACGCGATCAGCCATGCCAAGTACCTCGGGCAACTCGCTGGAGATCATCAGTACGGCCATGCCTTCTTTCACCAGGTCTGCCATGGTCTGGTAGACCTCGGCCTTGGCACCGACGTCGATCCCGCGGGTGGGTTCATCGATGATCAGAACGCGCGGATGCGTAGCCAGCCATTTACCCAGCACCACCTTTTGCTGATTGCCGCCGGACAGTGTGCCGGCCGGCGCATCAACCGTATGCGCCTTGAGTTTGAGTTTGCTGCCCCACTCCGTCGCCAGTGCACGTTCTGCCTTGCCAGAGATCAAGCCAAAATGAACCAGTTTGTTGAGCACGGTGAGCGAGGTATTGCGGGCAATCGGCATATCCAGCGCCAGGCCTTGCTGGCGGCGGTCTTCAGGCACGAGTGCCACGCCCGCGCGCACGGTGGTGGCAGGTTTGCCCAGTTTGAGCTTCTGGCCCATGACGTAGACTTCCCCACTATCCACCGGATCAACCCCGAAAATGGCACGGGCGACTTCACTGCGCCCAGCACCTACGAGGCCGGACAGCGCCACAATTTCACCTTTGCGCACGTCAAAAGAGATATCCCGAAACACACCGGTACGCGACAGACGCCGTACTGACAAACCGACTTCTCCCGGCGTGACATCCGCTTTGGGGTAGTAGGTAGACAGATCACGCCCCACCATGCGGGCGACAATACTGTCGTGATCCATCTCGGCGGTCATGGCGAAATGGACCGCCGCACCCTCACGCATGATGGTGACGCGTTGGGTCAGACGAAACACTTCTTCCAGCCGGTGCGTAATGAACAGGATGGCGACGTTGGCTGCGCGCAAACGCTCGGCAATGGCAAACAAGCGCTCTACTTCTGGTCGCGACAATGCGGCGGTCGGTTCATCCATGATCAGCACATTGGCGTTCAGCGAGAGCGCTTTGGCGATCTCCACCACTTGCTGATCGGCAATCGACAGTCCGCGCACCAGTTGCGTCGCTTTCAGTTGCACGCCCAGCGACTGCAGTATCTCTTGTGTCCAGCGGTTCATCTCGTCGTAACGAATGCGACCCAGGCGATCAAGCGGCTGTCGCCCCATATAGATGTTCTCGGCAATCGAGAGATCAGCAAACAGCGTCGGCTCCTGATAGATAACGGCAATGCCGGCCTCCAGCGCATCAGAGGGTCGGGCGAAGTGGCGTTGCACGCCATTAATCACCAAAGTGCCGGTATCCGGCTTGTGTACGCCAGCGAGGATTTTCACCAGCGTGGACTTGCCCGCGCCGTTCTCACCCAGCAAGGCATGAACCTCGCCGGGGTACAGGGACAAGCAGCCGTTGAGCAGCGCCTGGACTTCACCAAAGGCTTTGCTCGCACCGCGCAGTTCCAGCCGCGGCTGGGTGGGTTGATCGCTCATTGCATGGTCCTTGTTGCTGAAACTGTGTCTACAACCGGTAAACCCGTTCCGCATTCATGCGAAACAACTGCGCTTTTTCAGAATCACTCGCCCCGCCCACAATCTGCGCAAAGGCCTGCCACACCGCCGGATAATTGCTGTAGAGCTTGTCGACGGGGAAGTTGGAAGCAAACATGCAGCGATCAGCGCCAAACGTGTCAATCACCTGCAAGACATAAGGGCGCAGACTTTCCACTGTCCAGTGATGGTCAAACATGCCCAGCCCGCTGATCTTCACCGTCATGTTGGGTAGCGTGGCCAGGAGGGCCAGACCATCACGCCAGGCCGCCCAGCCGCCAACTTGATCACGGTCGACAAACATGCCGGCGTGGTTGAGCACAAAGCTCACATCCGGGTTATCACGCGCCAGGACAGCGGCGGCATGCATTTGTGAGGGGTACAACTGCATGTCGAAACTCAGGCCGTATTGACTCAGCAGCTTGAAGTTGCGCCGCCAGGTCACGTCATCCATGTAGTGGCGGCCAACATAGTCATACAACGGGTTGGCATGCACGTTCAGAATCTGGCGGATGCCGCGCGTGGCACGACTCTCGCACTGTGCAGCCAGCAAAGTTTCGACATCCGGCCGGGTAAAATCGGCATAGCCGACGATGCCGATCTTCAGCACATCCTGAGCGTCGGCCTGTTCTTGCACCCAGCGGGTTTCAGCCAGCGGATCTGCGGCGATGGCTTCGATATGTACTGCCTTGAGGACTTGCACGGTGTCGCCCGCGTCGGCCAGCAAATCTGCCGGCGCATACCGTTTCTTCACCGGCGTCACATCGCCGTTAAAACCGACGGCGTCGCTTTCCATCCATGGGTAGCGCAGCGTGCCTGGAGCCCATAGGTGAACGTGCGGATCAACTACCTGAAGCATCGTCATGTCCTGGCCCTACTCCATGTAAAACACGGGCACCAGCGCCCATTGCTGCGGTTTGTGATCAGGCTCTGTCGCCATGATGTCGGCCATGTAATCCCACCAGCGGCGCATGACCGGCAGTTGCGGCAGGTCTGCCATGCGGTGGTTATCCGTGGCTTTGAGCACCGCAAACAGCGCGTTGGTTTCCTGATCCAGGAAGATGCGGTAGTCGCTGATCCCGGCGTCTTTGAGTGCCATGACCAGTTCTGGCCAGATTTCATCATGCCGGCGCGCGTATTCAGCGGCCTGGCCGGGGTTGAGCTGCATGCGAAAAGCGTGGGTTTGCATGATCACGACGCCGTGTGTGCGTTACTGCAGGTTGACGAATAAACCACCATCAACCAGCAAGGATGCGCCCGTGACATAGGCCGCCATATCAGATGCCAGGAACACCACCGCGCCGCCAATGTCTTCGGGCTGGCCCATACGGCCCAACGGAATGCGCTTGTTGAAATACGCCACTTTTTCCGGGTCAGACAGGTCGTCTTTGTTAATGTCGGTCAGGATGGTGCCGGGCATCACCGAGTTACAGCGGATGCCATATTTGCCCAGCGCAATGGCGGTCGATTGCATGAGCGAATGCACACCGGCTTTGGTCGGCGTGTAATGGGTTTGATACTCGCCACCCACCAGGGCGCTGATCGAACTGATAGCGATGATGGCACCGCCTCGTCCCTGATCCTTCATGCGGTTGGCTACGGCTTGCGTCACATAAAACGCGCCATGCAAGTTCACTTCCATGGTGCGCTGGAAGGTTTCCAGCGGCATATCCAGAAAACCATGGAACGGGCAGATGCCGGCATTGCTGACCAGCACGTCGACACCACCAAAATTTTCCACGGCCGCCTGCACCAGCAACTGCGCGGTTTGCGGATCGGCCACATCGCCCTTCACCGCCACCACGCCACGGCCCAGGGCCTGGATGTCGGCAATGGTTTCATCCGCATGGCTGTGATGGCTGACCACCACGTTGGCGCCATGCTGCGCACAAGCCACTGCCACGGCGCGACCAATCCCGCGGGAACCCCCGGTGACGATGACGGTTTTGTCTTTTAGAAGCATGTGTTTCTCCAGCTCTCTCATCGCCAGTCAGATCAGTGCTCGTACGGCCGCACCAGCTTGCATTCCGGGTTCAAGCGCACGCCAAAGCCCGGTTTATCCAGCGCTGAAGCAGAAATCCGCCCGTTCACCGGCACCGGTTCATCCAGCAGCAGCGGGTTGAACATCGGCACCACCTGGTCGGCCTTGGGCGCCATCATCAAAAACTCTGCAAACGGACTGTTATGGCGAGTGATCACAAAGTGGTAGCTGTACACAGATGAACCGTGCGGCACGACCAGCACGTTATGGGCGTCGGCCAGCGCGGAAATCTTGATCAGTTCAGTGACACCACCGCACCAGCCCACATCGGGCTGGATGATGTCGCAGCAGCCCATTTCCATGAGCAGGCGGAAACCCCAGCGCGTCGATTCGTGTTCACCCGTGGTCACCAGCATGCCTTTAGGGACATTGCGGCGTAGCTCCGCATAGCCCCAGTAGTCATCTGGCGGCAGCGCTTCTTCAATCCATTTCAGGCCGTATTGATGGGCCCTGGTGGCCAGTTTGGTGGCGTAATTGGTGTCCAGACTCATCCAGCAATCGAGCATCAGCCAGAAGTCATCGCCCACGCGATTGCGCATGTCTTCAATCATGGCCAGGTTCTTTTTCAGACCCTCTTCACCTTCAGCCGGGCCATGATGCAGCGGCATCTTGCCGCCGATAAAACCCATCTCTTTGGCCAGATCCGGCCGTGCGCCAGTGGCGTAGAACTGCAGTTGATCGCGCACCGGGCCACCCAGCAACTGGTGCACCGGTTCACCACGCACTTTGGCCAGCAGATCCCACAGCGCCAGATCCACGCCGCTGATGGTGTTGATCACCACGCCTTTGCGGCCGTAGTACAGCGTGGCATTGAACATCTGATCCCACATCTTTTCGATGTCGGTGACTTTCTGGCCTTCAATGAACCGGGCCAGGTGTTTCTCCACGATGTACGCACCAATCTCACCCGCCGTGGTCACCGCAAAGCCGACCGTGCCATCGCTGGCTTCCACCTCGACGACCAGGGTACCTAGCACGTTGATGCCGAATGACTGGCGGCTCTGGCGATATTGCTCGTATTTGGACATCGGCGTGGCGATGTGGTCATCAATCCAGTGACCGCCGCCCTGATCGTGGTAATCCGCCCCGCCGCCGCGCACGGTGTAGGCGCGGATTTGCTTGATGGTTGGCATGCTCATTGCACAAATCCCCTGCTCAATACGTGGCGCGGCCACCGGAAATATCTATCACACCGCCCGTGGTAAACGAGCAATCTTCAGAGCACAGCCAGCCAATCAACGCGGCGACTTCATCCACCTGCAAGAAGCGCCCCATCGGGATTTTGCTGAGCATGTAATCAATGTGCTGCTGGCTCATCTGATCAAAAATTTCGGTTTTGGCCGCCGCGGGGGTAATGCAGTTGACGATCACGTTTTTGGTCGCCAGTTCTTTACCCAAAGACTTGGTCAACCCGATCAACCCAGCCTTGGAAGCGCTATAGTGCGAGGCGGTCGGGTTGCCTTCCTTACCCGCTACAGAAGCCACATTGACGATGCGGCCGTAGCCGTTTTCCAGCATTTTCGGGATCACCGCGTGGCACACCAGGAACGGCGCCACCAGATTGACTTCAATCACCCGCGCCCAGCCTTTCGGATCCAGCTCCCAAGTCAGGCCGTTGCCGCCGGTAATGCCCGCGTTGTTGACCAGGATGTCTACCTTGCCATGAGCAGCGACGGTGGCACCCGCCGCTGCGTTCACCGCTGCTGCATCCGTCAGATCCAGCGCATGCACGCTGACCTGGCCGTGTCTGGCGAGTTCTGCGGCGGATTGGTCCAGCCGGGCTGCGTCGATATCCCACAGCGCCACGCTGGCGCCCGATTGCAACATGCGCTCAGCCGCTGCGTAGCCAATGCCGCGCGCGCCGCCGGTGATGATGGCCACACGGCCCTTCAAATCGAGTTGGTTCATGGTGTCGATCCCGATGATTTACGCCGCCGGGCCTTTGGCCGGGACAGTCAGTTGTTGCTGTTCGCCCAGGCCTTCAATGCCCAGCTTCATGGTCTGACCGGCATGCAGATACACCGGCGGTTTCTGGCCCAGACCAACGCCCGGCGGTGTACCGGTAGCAATCACATCACCCGGTTGCAGGGTCATGAACTGGCTGATGTAAGACACCAGTGTCGCGACATCAAAAATCATGGTGCGGGTACTGCCGTTCTGGTAACGGTGGCCATCCACTTCCAGCCACATGGCCAGGTTTTGCGGGTCAGCCACTTCATCGGCAGTGACCAGCCACGGGCCAATCGGCGCAAAAGTGTCATGCCCCTTGCCTTTGTCCCACTGGCCGCCGCGCTCAAGCTGGAAGGCGCGTTCAGAGACATCATTGACCACGCAGTAGCCAGCCACGTAATCCAGTGCAGATTCTTTGCTGACGTATTTGGCCGTCTTGCCGATCACCACACCCAGTTCGACTTCCCAGTCTGTTTTCTCGGCACCACGCGGGATTTCCACATGGTCGTTCGGACCGCAGATAGAACTGGTCGGCTTCATGAACAGGATCGGCTCAGTCGGGATAGCCATGTTTGATTCTTTGGCGTGATCGCTGTAGTTCAGGCCCACGCAAATCACCTTGCCTACGCCAGCCACACACGGGCCGATCCGTGCGCCGGCCGGTGCCGTCGGCAACACGTCAGTTTTAACTTCACGCAGCTTGGCCAGATTGGCGGGCAGCAATGTGGCACCGCTAATGTCATCCACCACGGAAGACAGATCACGAATCACGCCAGAGGCATCGACAAGGCCCGGTTTTTCATGGCCGGCAGGGCCAAAACGCAGCAGTTTCATGTACTTCTCCTGTTCCGCAAACAGCGCCCTGAACAAGCGCATGTGTGTAGTCGTTTTGCAATGGCTACATTTTTATCGCGCTCAGAAATACCTGACTAATGCAAATCTGGTTATATTCAATAACTACAAGTTATCGATAATGACATTTGTGCGATTGCAACAATGAAATCAACCAACTGATTTCAATCATATTTATCAAACAGAAACGTTTCCGTATTGGTGCACCGCAATGCTCAAACAATATTTTTATCAATCGTTGCTTCACCGTTTGCGCTACAAACATTTGTTCCTTTTGGTCGCCCTGGCGGACCATGGCAACTTGCATCAGGCCGCAGAGACCCTGGCCATGTCGCAACCTGCGGCGACACGCATGCTGCAAGAGGTGGAAGCGTTTCTGGACTGCACCCTGTTTGAACGTCAGGCCCGCGGCGTAAAACCAACGGAAGTCGGGGAGGAGATCATCCGCTTTGCCCGCACCACTCTGGGTGGCCTGCAACGCACTGCAGACAGCCTGCAGCTATGGCAGCAAGGCGGTTTTGGGCAATTGATCATCGGCACCATCATGGGTGCTGCACCTGATCTGGTCGCGCAATCCGTGGCTGAGCTGAAAACCCGCAAGCCGCTCTTGCGCATCCGCATCAAGGGGGAAACCAGCGATCAACTGGTCGAACTGCTGGAGCAAGGCAAGGTCGATTTCGCCATTGGCCGCTTTTCTGAGCTAAGCCAGCACAACTGGCTGGACTTCGAGCCGCTGGGCAATGAAGTGATGAAAGTGGTGGTCCGCAGCGGCCACGCGCTGGCCGGGCGCGAGTCTGTCACGCTGGCGGAACTGGCCAACTGGCCATGGGTGCTGCAGCCGCTGGCCAGCCCGGCGCGACAGGTGCTGGAGCGCGAGTTTGAACACAACCACAGTGCCACACCGCTGAACACGGTGGAGTGCGACTCCATCTTTGCCACCCTGCAGTTAGTACAGCGCAGTGATGCCGTCACCGCATTGGCAGAGCCGGTGTTGCGGGATCATTTGTCGGCGAAGTTATTGACTGCGTTGCCGCTAACGATCGGGCAGAACCTGGCGCCGTATGGCTTGCTGACGCGCAAGGGGGAGACGTTGTCGGGGATTGGCCTGGAGTTTGTAGAAATCGTACGCAGGATGGCGTTGCATGCGCGGGTACAGGGGGTTTGAGATGGGTGATGGCGCTTTTCCAGACGGCTGCAATCACCCCTGCAACGTGATACCCCGCGCCATCGCCGCCGCACACAACACCATGGGCACCAGCAAAAACAGCTGTAGATAACTGATCTGGGATAGTTTTCTTGCCAGCATCAGATTCGGTGTGGCGTCGCCTTTGCGCCCGCCAATCCGCCAGCGCAATAAAGTGAGCATGGGGTAGATTTCCAGCAGGAATATCGCCACCAGACAGGCCATCTTGATATGGAAAAACGGCTGGTGGCCGTAGTACAAGGTGCCTTTTTCAAAACCACCGAATGCGCGCGTCAGGCCAGTCAGCACCAGCACCAGGGCGCTGATCCCCCACAAAGAATCGGCCAGAAAAATCTCAGGCAGGTCGATCCGCGCCAACGGCCTGCCCAATACACGGGCCCGGCTGTAAATGGCCGCAAACGCCAGGCAGACACCCAGCAAATGAATGACAGCAAGCACCCAGCTTGAAACCATGGTTCTCATCCCCGACCTGGATGTCATGAATGGTAGACCACTTTGGCCCGCAGTCCCGGCCGTGGTTCAAGGTCTTGCCAGAAATGCGACAGCGGCATTCACGCTGGCTGCGTCTTTCAGGATTTTCAGGTGGCCCAGTTGTGAGCTCGTACGCAATGCGGCGCCGGGCCAGCGGGCAACCAGCGCTTCGCCTTGCGCGACAGAGACTTTATCGTCGTCCAGGTCGTGCAAAACCAGTAGCGGCGTGGTGAGTGTTCCGGCCAGGGCAACCGGTTCCACTTCATCAAATCCCAGACAAAACCGGGCTTCCATGCGGGTGATCATGCGCTGAATCAAGCTACGTGGCACGCCAGTACGGCTGCGTACGGCATCCCATAGCGCGCCAAATTGCGTCATGGGCCCCACGAACACCGCCCGCGGAATTTTCAAACCACGCGAGAGCGCGTAGGTCGTCCCTGCTGCGCCAAATGAATGCGCAATGACGCCATGAACCTGATCGCGCCCGGCACGCTGGGCCATGTCTTCCAGCGCTTCATGAAAATGCGGCAAGGCCACTTTGGCGCGCGGCGAGTTGCCATGACCAGGGACATCCACGGCCAGTACCCGATAACCTGCGGCAAGCAATGGTGCGACCATGGCGCTCATATGGCCGGCGTGCCCACCCCAGCCATGCAGCAGCAAAACCGCTGGCGCATGCGCGTCACCCCATTCATAACCAGACATCAGCTCACCGCGTACCCGACTCTGCCATCGTTGCGCAGTGGCAAGTACGGCGCGCTCTTCAGGCCGCATGGCCACACGGGGTGGCGTAGTGAAGAGGTGTTGTAACAACCCCGCTGCGGCTTGAGGCGCCACCGCGTTGAGCGCAGACAAGCTGGTTTTTACCCATTTCGGCGCTGGCGGCTCATAAGAACGACCGGTCGTGCTTTTTTGGCGATTCGCAATGGCGACATCAGGCTGATTCATGATCAAGCTCCGGGTAGTGGAATTGCTGGGTAGGTGTTGTATCTGGTTATGCGGGACGAACCGCCAGCACTTCTGGTTGGCGGTAGGAGCGCAGCAAGCGCTTGAAGGCCTGGCGGGCGCGGGCTTCTGCTTGTGCTTCGCCCATCAGTTTATGGGCATGCTGAAACACCATCACGATGCCGACAAATTCAAAAGCAAACTGACCCGGATCACAGTCTGGCCGGAACTCGCCCTCAGTAATGGCAGTGGCGGCAACGCGTGCAATAGAGCCGCCAAATTCGCGCCAGCAATTCACCAGCACATCGCGGATTTCACCGGGTCGATCATCGTATTCATGCGCCAGCGCCATGAAAATACAAGAGCCCTGACTGGCCTGGCCACGAATCCATGCGAGGTATCGGTCGAACAAACCATTCAGGCGTGCCAGGCCACGCGGCAATGCCACGGCAGGCACCATGACTTCCGCCACAAAGCGCTCGCGCGCCAGTTCCAGCACGGCCAGTTGCAGCGCTTCTTTGGATTTGAAATGCGCAAACAGCCCGCTTTTGGAGATCTCCATACTGGTGGCAAGGCCGCCCAGGCTCAAGCCTTCAAGGCCCACCTGCCCCGCCAGCATGAGCGCGTGCTCAATAATGTCTTGCCGTTTCTGTTCGCCTTTTCCCATGCGCTAAAAATTAGCACGATCGGTCGTTTTATACAAACTGCATAAATCAGCGAGGTGCCAGACGGTCGGCCAACCTGGCGCGCCACTTTTTACGACACACAAAAAAACCGGCTTTTATGACATACAGATCACTGCCAGAATGCACGTACAACGCTGTGCACATTCCAACAATACGATTCTGCGAGTGACCTGTTACATGTCCCCTGCCCGGGTGTTTGCATTCACGCTGTTTGCCATGGTGGCCTTTGCCGGCAATTCCATCCTGTGTCGGCTGGCCCTGAAAAATACCCCGATCGATCCGGCCAGCTTCACGATGATCCGGATCGTGTCTGGCGCAGCGGTATTGGCCTTGCTGGTTTCTTTGCGCAAGCAGCAACCACGGTTCAAAGGTAACGTGGCTTCGTCCTGGGCGTTATTCATTTACGCTGCCGGTTTTTCATACGCCTATGTCAATTTACCGGCGGCTGCGGGCGCGCTGATTCTGTTCGGGGCCGTGCAAATCAGCATGATTGGCTACGGCTTGTGGCGCGGTGAACGGCTCGCGCCGATCCAGTGGCTCGGTGTATTGCTCGCAGCCGCTGGCGTGATCGGGCTGATGTTGCCGGGACTGTCTGCGCCACCGCTGTTGTCGTCCATCCTGATGATTGCAGCTGGTGTAGCCTGGGGCGTGTATTCATTGCGCGGGCGCGGTGCGGGTGATCCAACTGCGGTCACTGCCGGCAACTTTTTGCTGGCCATTCCAGCTGCCGTGGGGTGCTGGATCATCGTCCTGCAACACACGCATATGGATGCAGTCGGCGTGATGTACGCCCTGGCATCCGGCGTCATCACTTCTGGTCTGGGTTATGCGTTGTGGTACCGCGTGCTACCCGCGCTGGCCGCAACCAGCGCGGCCATTGTGCAGCTATCGGTGCCTGCCATTGCGGCCATCGGCGCTGTGCTATTCCTCAATGAACCCTTGGGGTTACGCTTGATTCTGGCTTCAGTGGCAATCCTGGGCGGCATTGTGCTGGTGATCCTCAACCGCCGTGCTGCCGCTTGAGCGCTAGCGGTTGGCCTGCTGAAACCAGTCGATAAACACCCGCAGCTTGCGGGGCATCCACGCGCGGTTCGGGTAGTACATAAAAAAGCCATCGAACGGCGTGCACCAGTCGTCCAGCACGCGCTCCAGCACGCCACTGGCCAGATCGTCCTTGATCACGTCTTCAGTGATATGAACAATACCCAGCCCAAGACGAGCGGCGTCGACCATGTCGTAAATGTCGTTGTACACCAGCCGCCCTTCCAGCCCGATTTCAAACTCACGCCCGTCTCGCGTGAATTCCCATGCATACAGGCGGCCACTGCTGATAAAGCGGTAACGCAGGCAGTTGTGATGAAACAGATCTTCCGGGACCTGAGGCCGGCCGTGGCGATCCAGGTAATCCGGCGTGGCCGCAACGGCAATCCGCCGGTTACCGCCAATTTTTGACGCCACCATATCCCGCGCCACGCATTCGCCAAAACGGATACCGGCGTCAAAGCCCTCGCCCACGATATCGCTCAGGCCTTCGTCCAGCCGGAACTCCACATGCAGGTCCGGATAGGCCGCCATAAACCCGGCCAGATGCGGCGCGATGATGATGCGGTACGCCAGGCGCGGCAGGTTGATGCGCAAAGTGCCGGCGGGCTGTTCGCGCAGGTCTTCCAGATCAATCAAGGCCGCTTCAATCTGCGCCAGACCCGGCGTCACGCCCGATAAAAGGCGCATACCCGCCTCTGTGACATTGACCCGCCGCGTCGTGCGGTTCAGCAAATGGATCCCGGTACGGGCTTCCAGGTTGCGGATGGTCTGGGATAACGCGGATGGGGACACCCCCATTTCATCCGCCGCCTTGCTGAAATTGCCATGGCGCGCTACCCGCTCAAATGCCAGCAGGGCCGGTAACTGGGCCGGATCAATCTTTAAGTTTTGCTTCATGGTTCATCCATCCAGAAGGTATTTTTCTTCACAATAAAGCAGACCAGAATGGGTTCCGTCAACACCCGATACCCCCGGCGGCACCACCGCTACCGGGACCACTTTCTGGAGGATCTGATCATGAGCAACGCTAGCTATCATCTGTTGGGCCGTTCTGGTTTGCGCGTCAGCCCGTTCTCTTTGGGTACCATGACGTTTGGCACCGAATGGGGCTGGGGCACGGAACGCGACATCGCCAAAAACCTGTTTGATGTGTACCTGGAACACGGCGGCAATTTCTTCGACACCGCAGACATGTACACCAACGGCACCAGCGAAATCTGGACTGGCGAATTCATTGCGGACCGTGGCGTGCGTGATCGCGTGGTCATCGCCACCAAGTACAGCTACAACGCCGAACCAGGCAACCCCAACGCGGGCGGGAATCACCGCAAGAACCTGATGCGCGCACTGGAAGGCTCGCTCAAGCGCCTGAATACCGATTACATCGATCTGTATTACCTGCACACCTGGGATCGCGTTACGCCGGTGGAAGAAGTCATGCGCACCATGGATGACGCCGTGCGCGCCGGCAAGATTCGCTATGTGGGGCTGTCTGATACGCCGGCCTGGTATGCCGCCAAGGCGCAAACGCTGGCGCAGTGGCGCGGCTATGAACCAGTTGCCGCGATGCAGCTGGAGTACTCCATGATCGAGCGCAATGCCGAACTGGAGTTCTCGGATCTGGCTGCGGAGAGCGGCATGGGTCTGGTGGCGTGGAGCCCGCTCGCCATGGGCCTGTTAAGTGGCAAGTACAAGCCCAGCCAGGGCGGCCAGTTTGGCGATGGCCGCTTGCAGACAACCTCTGGCAGCGGCCACGCCGCACCGGGCTTTGACAAGCTGACCGCCCGCAACTTTGCAATCGTCGCCGAACTGGAACGCGTGGCGCAGGACATCGACCGCCCGATGGCGCAAGTGGCGCTCAACTGGCTATATCACCGCAAAGGTATGAGCAGCGTGATTGTTGGTGCGACCAAACCGGAACAGCTACAGCAAACCATGCGTTCGCTGGAATTCACCATTCCGGCTGAACAACTGGCGCGGCTCAACGCGATCAGTGAGCCGGCCCGCCCTTTCCCGTATTACATGTTTGCCGACAATCACCAGCATCGCATTCACGGCAATGTGCCGGTGAACAGCCAGCCAGCCGCGTTTGCACCCGTGACCCACATTCCGGTTGCAGCAGCAGAGTAAGCCACACAGGGCGCCAGCCAGTGACTGGCGCCCACTCATCACACAGAGAACTGCATGGCGCAGGCCAACTGGAACTATCAGGGCAAAACCGCGTTGATCGTTGGTGCAATCAGCGGCATCAGGCGCGCGGCGGCGCTGGCCATGGATGGCGGTTTTCTGGCGCATCAGGCCGGGCGCTGGCCTGCACCGCCAGCGGCCTTGAGCAATTGGGCAAAACGCTGCAGATCTGCGCCATTCAGATCAGACACCGCCCACATGTTCATCCCCTCTTGCTGCCAGCCAAGAATCTGGTACCCCTGGCGCGTTTGCAGCGTCTGGCCCGCTGCTGTTTTACCCGCCACCGGCCAGGCGTATACCTCAATCACATGCAGGCGATAACGATAGTTGAGCACCGCCACAGGCCGCTGTTGCAGGTAATCAAGGCGGCCACCCGCCAGCGGAAAACCATCCGCCACGAGGTCATGTACCGGCGGGGAGAAATCCAGCTTGCCAGCAAACCACGGCTTGACGGTGTGCTGATCAGTGCTGATCACATCAGACAAATGATCAACCTGCAACGCCCGGATATGCCCTGCCAGCAGATCTTGTGTGAGCAAATCAGACTGCGGCTGCCACAGCGGCAACAACGCAAACATCAATGCTGCGCCCGCCAGCAAACCACCCAGCCCGGTCAGACCCGGCCAGAACCAGGTACGCGTTTTACCTGGTCCAGTTGCCGGTTTGACGTTCTGCATCGGAATCGCCGCAACAGGTTTCAGGCTGGCGGTTAACTGCGCTGCCAGCGCCGGCGGCATGGGCATCACCGCGTCACGCTGTATCCAGGTGCCCATGGCCAGCATGGCGGCATAGGCCTCACGGCACTCCATGCAGTCGTTCAGATGCGCACGCAGCGCCTGAGCTTCATCGGCCGGTAATTCGTCATCAATCAGCGCGGACAAACGCGTCTGGATTTCATCGTGGTTCATCGCGTTGTTCCTGGTTGGGCCGCGCCCAGCAATTGGGCCAGCTGGATGCGAGCGCGAGAGAGTCGTGACATCACCGTGCCAGCCGGCAAACCGGTGAGCGCCGCAATTTCCTCATAGGAGCACTCCGCCAGTTCGCGCAGTACGATCATCTCCCGATACGCCACCGGCAGTTGCCGCAAAGCTTGCTCCAGTACGCGGCGGGCATCGGCCCGGGCAGCGAGGATTTCCGGGTTAAAGCGCCAGTCCACCGCCTCCGGGCCGGCTTCATCGAGCGGTTCGGTGTCTGGCCGCGCCGCCACGCTGTCGTAAAAAGCGTTACGAACAATGGCCAACAGCCACGCCCTGGCATCCTCGGTGCTGCCAGAGAACCCATCGAAATAACGCCAGGCGCGCAGCCAGGCCTCCTGCACCACCTCTTGCGCCTGCGCGTCGTTACGCGCCAGCCAGCGCGCTAATTGCCAGGCACGATTCAAGTGAGGCAAGGCCAATTGCTCGAAGCGAGTCTTTTTATCGGGGGGCATGGGGGCGTTCATGCTGTGTTAACTGCCAGGTGGGCAGTTTTATTTCACCAGACGCGGAATATTCTTTTCGCGCCGCCGGTTACTGCAAACAAGAGCGATGGGCTCTGCTCAGAAGCAAAGGTGAAAAACATGGAAAACGCAATCAACCGGCGCAGTTTTCTCAAACTCGCCGGTATGGGAAGTGTGGTGTTGGTGACTGGCTGTGCCGGTATGAGCAAGGCCGGCCAGCAAGCCAGCAGCGACTTTTACTTTGTGCAGTTGTCCGACACCCACTGGGGCTTCAAAGGTCCGGCCGTGAACCCGGACAACACCGGCACGTTGCCCAAGGCCATCGCTGCGGTGAACGCCCTCAACCCACCCCCGGATTTTGTGGTGTTTACAGGCGACCTGACCCACATCAGTGAAGACCCCGCCATGCGCCGCCAGCGCATGCAGGAGTTCAAACAGCTCGCCGCGCAGATCACCGTGCCCGTGGTGCATTACATGCCCGGCGAGCACGATGCCTCACTGGATAACGGTGCAGTGTTCCAGGAATACTTTGGCGCCACCCACTACACCTTTGATCACAAAGGTGTGCATTTCATCGTGCTGGATAACGTGAGCGACCCGCACGCCAAAGTGGGCGATGCGCAACTGCAATGGCTGGCGGCAGACCTCACCAGACAGCCGCACGATGCCCGCATCATTGTCTTCACCCACCGCCCGCTGTTTGACCTCTACCCACGCTGGGACTGGGCCACCACGGATGGCGAACAAGTCCTTGCGCTCCTGCAACCGTACGACAACGTAACTGTGTTCTACGGCCATATCCACCAGGAACACCATCATCTGACCGGCAACATCAGCCACCACGCAGGCCAGGGGTTGATGTTTGCCCTGCCTGCGCCGGGCTCACAACCGCAACGCACCCCTGTACCCTGGAACGCGGCTGCGCCCTATCACGGGTTGGGTTTCAGAGAGGTGACCGAGCCCGCTGCCGCCGTCATGCCAGTGCTCCATGAACTGCCGGTACAAGGAGCGCAAACATGACAACACGGCGCCAGTTTTTGCGCGGCAGCCTTGCCGCTGTGTCGGCCGGAGCGCTGACCACACTGGTAGCCGCGGCCGAGCCCAAAGTGGTCCGGATCAGTGCCAAACGCTTTGTCTATACGCCCGCGACGGTGGCCATTCCGGCAGGTCAGCCGGTGGTACTGGAAGTGACCGTAAGCGACGTGGTCATGGGGTTTTCTTTGCCGGATCTGAAACTGCGGACTGATCTGGTGCCAGGGCAAACAGCGCGGTTGAACTTGCCAGCCTTACCGCCAGGAGAGGTGGTGTTTTTGTGTGATGTGTTCTGCGGGAGCGGGCATGAGGACATGAGCGGGGTTTTGAAGGTGGGGTGAGCAGGCCTGGCGCCATCGGGCGCTAACACCAGGCTCTACAGTGGCAAGGGTGGGTTGTCGCCACCGTCCCGGCTCCACCCTGCCCCTTGCTCCTAACCCCGGATGCTGGCTATAGCGCTGCAGCCTCTCCACCCAGCGCCTTGTACAACGTCATCAAATTAACCAGCTGGTTATAACGGTTCTCATCCAGACTAATCTGCGCACTCCGCCGGGTCTCTTGCTGATCCAGCCAGTCCTTTACCCCGGTCTGCCCGGCCCTGTACCGCGTCTCGGCCAGTTTTTCTGCTTTCACCGCTGCATCGTATGCAATCTGCCGTTGTTCACCTTCAGCCCTATATTGCGTGCGGGCAGACAGTGCGTTTTCTACATCAGACAACGCGGAATACAAGGTCTGGCGGAAATTGACCACGGCTTCTTCATACTGCGTCTGCGAGACCTTGATCGTCAGTTGTGTGGTGTTCCACTGGATGAAAGGCAAGGTCAAACCCGCGCCCAGCGTGCCGATCGGGTTCTTGAGTACATCCACCAGCGTGGTAGTTGAGGTGCCAACGCTGCCAGTCAGACTGAAGGTCGGATAGAAACTCGCTTTGGTAGCATCCACATTGGCCAGGCTTTCGCGCAACCGTGCCTCCGCCGCGCGCAGGTCCGGACGCCGGCCGAGTACATCAGCGGGCACGCCAGCCGGTACTTCCGGGAGCGGGCCAACCGGTAGGGCATCACGCTCGGTCTCACGGTTTTCCGGGGCCTGATTGAACAGGATGGCGAGTGCGTTACGCGCCTCTTCGCGCTGTTGCAGCAAGGAGGTCAGCGCGGCTTTCTGGCTGGCCAGGTTCTGTACGGATTGCGCTTCATCCAGCCCGCTCGATTGCCCGGCATTGTGCTGGACGCGCACGAGGTCCAGCGTGCGCTGGGCGTAATCAATGCTTTGCTGTGCCGACACCACGCGCTGGTTGAGGTAACCAATCTGCCAGTACAACTGTGCCGTGGTGCCAATCAGGGCGAGCGCGGTGTTCTGCCGATCCAGTTCAGTGGCTTTGGCTTCCCAGGCAGAGACATCACGCAGTGCAGACAAATGTCCCCAGAGGTCCACTTCATAGCTCAAGGAGACCGTAGCGCCGACCGTTCGGGTGCTCGGGCCACCGCGTTGCAGGTCTTTGGAGGTGCTGGCGTTCAGGCCGGCGGTCACTGCCGGCGTGAGATTGGTGTCGGTCAGGTTGGCCTGCAGTTGCGCGGCGCGGACTTTGAGCGTCGCAGCGGCCAGATCATTGTTGGTGCGCAGCGCCTTGTCGATCAGCGCATTGAGTTGCGGATCATTAAAGCTGTGCCACCACGGGTCTTGCGCAGCGACTGCGCTGCCGGTAGTGACCGGGCCAACCCATTGGGCAGGGACAGTGGTTTGCGGTGTGTTGTAGTCGCTACGCAGCGCGGTGCCGCAACCCGCAAGGCCCAGTGCCAGAGTGAGTGCGGTCAGTCTCATTATGTGTTTTGTGGTTTTCATCATTCGCGCGCCAGGGCTTCAATCGGATCCAGCCGCGCCGCATTGCGGGCGGGCATGAAACCAAAGATCACGCCGATCAACGTAGAACACACGCAGGCCGCCACAATGGAGCCCACGGAGAATTTCATCGCCATTGCCGAAACAAACAGCGAGAACACAAAGCCGATACCAAAACTCAGCAGTACGCCAATGACGCCCCCCATCAAGCACACCAGCACGGCTTCAATCAAAAATTGCTGCAGGATGTCGTGCTGGCGTGCGCCGACGGCCATACGAATGCCGATCTCATGCGTCCGTTCAGTTACCGACACCAGCATGATATTCATCACGCCAATCCCGCCCACGATCAGTGAAATTACCGCAATCGCAGAGATCAGCAACGTCAGCGTGCCTGTGGTTTTTTCCACCGTTTTCAGGATGCTGTCAGATGAATTGGTGAAGAAATCCTGCGTGCCATGACGCAACGTCAGTACCTTGGTCAGGCTGGCCTCGGCAAGGTCATTGGGCATGCTATCGCGCACCCGTACCGTGATGCTGTTGAAGTACTGCTGCCCCAGCAAACGGCCCATGGCCGTGGTGTACGGGATAAACACCTGCAGGCTGGAGTTGCTGCCAAAGGCGCTCTCTTTTTTCTCTGCCACGGCCACGACTGTGCAGGGCAAGGAGCCAACCAGAATGACCTTGCCAACCGGGTCTTCCCAGGATTTGAACAGCTTGTTGCGCGTGTTGTCGTCAATCACCGCCGTTTGGGCCTGACGCGTGACTTCAGCCGCGCCAAAAGCCTGACCACTGGCCATTTTCATGTCGCGCACGCGGAAATACTGCTCGCCCACCCCGCTGACAGAAGACGTTGCTGTGACGTTGCCGTAACGCAGCGTTTCGCTACCAGAGACCGACGGCGTGACGCTGTCGATAAAGAATTGCGATTGCAGCACCGCCAGATCACTGGGTGTCAGTGTCTGGATGGCGCTGGCCTTGTCGTCGCCCCAGCCTTTGCCGGGGTATACATCGATGGTGTTGGTTCCAATGGAACTGATGTCATCAATCACCTTTTGCCGTGCGCCCTGCCCCAGCGCCACCACAGACACCACAGACGTGATCCCGATGATGATGCCCAGCATGGTCAGCAACGTGCGCATGCGGTGCGTCATCATGGCAATCCACGCCATCTTGAACGCCTCGCCAAAACGGCCCCAGTTGGCGTGCAGCAGGTTCTGCTTGTGCGCCAGTGGTTTATCCAGCGTCTCGCGCGGCAGGCTGTGTTCGTCACGCACATTAGGGCGGTCGTCAATCACTTCGCCATCACGCAGTTCAATGATGCGTTCAGCGTTGTTGGCCACGTTCATATCGTGCGTGACCAGAATGACGGTATGCCCGCGCTGGTGCAGTTCACGCAGAATGTTCATGACTTCTTCGCCGCTGCGGCTATCGAGCGCCCCAGTCGGTTCATCGGCCAGAATCACATCGCCACCGTTCATCAGCGCACGAGCGATACTCACGCGCTGTTGCTGGCCGCCAGAAAGCTGACTGGGCCGGTGCAACGTGCGATCACTCAGCCCCAGTCGCGACAACAAGGCGCGCGCGCGTTCTCGTCGCTGGTGCTTGTCAGTACCAGCGTAAACGGCGGGAATCTCGACGTTCTCTTCAGCAGAAAGATGCGGCAACAAGTGATAGCGCTGGAAGATAAAGCCGAAATACTCGCGTCGCAGCGTCGCCAGTTCGTCGGTTTCCAGTTCGCGGGTTTCTCGCCCCGCCACCTGATAACTGCCACTGGAAGGCCGATCAAGGCACCCCAGGATGTTCATCAGCGTGGATTTACCCGAACCGGACTGCCCGACAATCGCCACCATTTCACCGGCGTTGATCGTCAGGTTGATGTCCTTGAGCACGGTGACTTCTTCTTCCCCGGCCGGGAAACGCCGCTCCAGATGCGCCAGTTGCAGGAGCGGTCGACCTTGTGTCGTGCTCATGGTCAGTGCCCCGGCGGCGGGCCGCGGTGATCGTCGTTGCTGGCCGTTTTGAGCATGCTGGTATCGCCAACGATGACCTTCTCGCCCTCGTTGAGGCCACTCAAGACTTGCACGTTCACGTTATTGTTGAGCCCCGCCTTGATATGGCGTACTTCTGGCATCTCGTTCTTGCCCAGCACGCGTACTTCATACGTGCCATCGGGTGCCTTCTTGCCCAGGGCGGTCACCGGAATCGCCAGCGCATGTTTGGCTTCACCCTGCACAATCGAGACCTGCGCCGTCATGTTGGTCTTGAGCACGTGACCGGGGTTGGCCACATCAAACAGACCGTTGTAGTACACCGCACTGGTGGACGTTGTACTGGTGCTGGTGGTGGTGCTTTCAGAACTGATGGACTCGGGTGCGGGTTCAATCGCACGCAGCTTGCTTTCAAACTTCTTGTCTTGCGCGCCCAGAATGGTGAAATACACCGGCTGGCCCGGTTTGACGCGTACGACGTCTGCTTCGGAAATCTGCGACTTGATGGTCATGGTGTCGAGGTTTGCCATGATCAGGATGGTCGGTGCGCTCTGCGCAGACACCACGGTCTGGCCTTCTTGCGTGACGATGGAAATGATCTCGCCGTCCATGGGCGCGGTAATGCGCGTGTAGCCCAGGTTGGCTTTGGCGGTATCGACATCCACTGCGGATTGTTTGATCTGGGCATCCAGCGCGGCCAGATCGGCCCTGGTGGAGTCCACCTGCGCCTGGGCGCTTTCCAGATCGGCGCGCGCGCTGGCGTCATTGGCGATCATGGTTTGCTGACGTTGCAGGGCAAGTTCGTATTGCTTGAGCAGCGCCTGTTTAGACACCTTTTGCGCGATCACGTTATTGAGCCCGGCTTCGGCTTTACGCAGATCGTTCTGTTGCAGCACAGGGTCGATCTCGGCCAGCAACTGACCTTTGGTCACGCGCTCGCCCAGTACCACCTTGAGCGACTTCAACTGACCATTCACCTGCGCACCCACACTTACCTGTTTGATAGGCTTGATGGTGCCGCTGGCCAGCACGCTGTCTTCCAGATCCATGCGGCTCACGGGGGTGGTCAGAAATTGCGGTTTGGGCGGTTTGAACAACACGCGGCTGAGCGCAAACAGAGCGACAAGCACGATCAGCCCGATCACGATGATACGGGTGGTTTTTCTGGAAAGTTTCATGTTCTTTTGAGTTGGCTCAGGGCCAGTCGGTTGACTGCGGCATGATACCCGTCCGCAGCACACTCTGGCTGTGGCGGCGTGCGGTGAAATGTACCGCTACGGCGTTGATACAAATGAATCAGATACAAGCCTGGCTGCGACAAATGGATTGCTCACTGGTTCAGCGTGTCAGCACAGCTTGCAGTTGCGTGAGGTCTTTGCGCACCCAGTTCTGGTCGCGTGGCCAGATTTCATCCGTCATGCCGGGCTGGCGGAACAGCGTAATCAGCACCTCTGCGCCATCGACATTGGCAATGACACGCATGGGCACATGGACTGGAGACTGGCCGGGCGGGATCACGGTGTGGTCGAGCACACCGTAATCATTACGAGGTGAGAAATCGACGGCCAGTTCGCCAGAGGGGCTTTGCACATACCAGACACCGTTGGCTTGCCGGATTCCGCTCGCCAGGCCCGTAGCCCATTGCGGCCAGTTATTGGGGTCTGCAAGGAAGGCGTAGACCTCGATAGCTGAACGGTTGATACAAACGGAAAACGTGAGTGCTGGGAGCATGTGCGCGGCCTCGATGGACTTAATTGGTACGCAAATTCAACCACTTGCGCACAGATGGACGCTCCCACTGCGCCATGGCAAAGCGCCGCAATTTTTCAGGGACTTCATCGCCATTACGTACGAGGCGATTGAGCATCAACGCCAGATCGGTGTCGGCAATGCACCAGGTATCAAACAAGCTGGTTGTACCGTCAGGGATCAGTTTGTCGGCAACATCAAACAATTTTTCGACGGCGTCGGTTGCTTCAAACGAAAGCGGTGTGAGGTTGGGCTGGATGAATACCACTTCTGTCGAGCGCTCGTAGCGCAATGGCAGCAAGTCACTGCGTAGCCAGGCTTGCACTTGTCGGGCGCGGGCGCGTTCCAGCGGGTGCCGGGGCAACAATGGGGCGAAGTCTGGCGCGGGAAAGGTGTCTTCCAGAAATTCAATAATCGCCGAGGACTCAGACAACGTGAAGTCACCCGCCTGCAACATCGGCACCCGGGCAGTCAACGAGCTGGTGCGATAAGTCGGCGCATAATGCGCGCCTTTGTCCAGATCAACGCTGACCAGCGAGAACGGCAGGCCTTTCTCATGCAATCCGACAAACACGCTCATGGCGTAGGGGCTGAGGAAAGCCGCGTCGGTGTACAGGGTGATGGGGGCTTCAGACATGACAAGGTTCCTGGCAAGTCAACAAGATCAAGATTGCAAGACGGCGGCAGCACGTTGGTAGAACAGATCCACGCCATCCTGGCGCAATTGCACAAAACCATGACGCTCGTAAAAGCGGGCGGCATCACTTTCGATCAGCACTTCCAGACGCACCGGCAAACCGCTGGCATCGGCTTGATCCAGAATCTGGCGCAAAACAGCAGCACCCAGCCCCTGACCACTCATACCCGGCACCAGGTAGAGGTTTTGCAGATAAAAACCGCCCTCTTCCCGGATCACGCAGAAGAACCCCGCGCGCTGGCCGTTGACCAGAATCAGCTGTGTATCAGCCGGTCTGAACTGGTCACGCAAACGCTGGCGCGCACGGGTGTCATCAAAGCGGCCAATGCGCTCCAGGCTGGGCCGCATGGCCAGCACGCGGATTTCACACAAGTCCTCCAGATCAGCCGGGCTGACCGCCTGCGTGGCAAAGGCCGGCATGGTGATCAGGCCAGCCAGCCGTGCCAGACATCAACAAGGCCTTCAGCGCGGGCATCGGCCACATCGCTGCGCGTCTTGAGCCAGGCCACCAGCGCATCACGGTCGGCGTCACCCAGCGAGCCCGGTGCGGCTTTACAGACGAAAGCAGAGGTCTCGGTCAAGGGCAAATGTCCGCCCAGACCACCCAGCGTCCATCCTTGTTTTTCCACATGATCAAACAAGTCTTCAGCGAAGCCCGTTAAACCAGCGTCATCCAGTGCGGATTTGAAAGCGATGTGAATGTCAAAACCCAGTTCCTGGAATTCGGCGACGTGCAGCTTTTTGCGCTGACGGGTGTTGAGCTTGCTGATGCGGCGGCGTGATACGGCGTCGAGTGCGGACACGAGTGAAACCTCTGAGGATGAATCGACAAATCAGAACAATAGCAGTGTGGCAGCGCTTGTTGCAGATGGCATAACAAAAAAGGCGGGCCCGCAGGCCCGCCTTGTTCACTGAACACTGAGCGAAGGTCAGCGCTTACTGCTTTTGCGTGAAGTCCAGCGCGTTGGACAGATCACCCATTGGCTTGGCGCCGTTGGCCACCAGTGCGGTATCACGATCCTTCAGACCTTGCAGTTCCGGCAGGCCGAAACGGTTGGTCAGGAAGCGCAGGATAGACGCGGTGTCATATTGGGTGTGATCCACGTAACCCTTCTTGGCGTATGGCGAAACAATGATCGCCGGGATACGGGTACCCGGACCCCAACGGTCAGCCTTCGGCACTTGAGCGTGGTCATAGAAGCCGCCGTTTTCGTCATAAGTGACGACGATCAGCATGTTCTTCCATTGCGGGGAGTTCTGCAGCGTGGTGATCAGATCAGCAATGTGCTGGTCGCCATCAGTGACGTTGGCGTAGCCGTTATGCTGGTTCAGGTTACCTTGCGGCTTGTAGAACGACACGGTCGGCAGCGTACCGGCGGTTGCATCGGCCACAAAGCGGCTATCGAAGTCACGCAGGTGCTCTGCACGCTCAGCGGCGCCGGTCGTGGTACCCGGATCAAAGCGCTGATAGTAGTTGAACGGATGATGGTGGAACTGGAAGTTCGGTGTCGGCGAGCCAAAAGAACGCGAACCTTGTGCAGCCGCCAGCGTGGTGTTCCAGGCGCCGGCATACCAGGCCCAGGTAATCCCCTTGCTGGTCAGCAAGTCACCAATGTTGGTCTGTGTTTGAACCGGCAAGGTGTTGTTCTTGGTCGGATCAGCATACAGCTTGGCGGTATCGGTGCTGGCCGGGGCATTGCTGGACGGCTGATACGGCGGCTGCATGGTGTTCACAGCGTAGAACATGCCGTTCTTGTCCTTCGGCGTGATATTGCCATCTGCCTGGTAAGTGGCAGCCGCATTCAGCACGGTGGTCGAAGCAGTCGAAGCCGGTGTCAGACGCAGGAAGTTGCCATTGGCATCGGTGTCGATCGCCGAGATGGTCGGGTGAGCAGAAGCGGTGTCTGCATTCGGGTAGGTCGGCGCGCAGGCGCAGATCAGGTATTGGTGGTTCAGGAAAGAACCGCCAAATGCACCCTGGAAGAAGTTGTCAGCCAGCACGTAGTTTTTGGCGACATTCCACATCTTCATCTTGCTACCGTCGAAGTAACCCATGGTCAGGGCACCCGCGTCGGTGTAAGCGGCGTACTTGTCGTTCTTGCCACCGTTGATCTGCATCTGGTTTTCATAGAAGCGGTGAACCAGATCGCGCGTGATGACAGACTGGCTGATGACAGCGCCGGTGCCCTGAACGCCAGCGGGATCATCCACCTGGAACATGCTATTGGCCCAACCCGTGGCTTGCGCCTGGGTCACGGTCACCGATTGGCCGGAAGCAGTCAGACCGCCCCAGACCGGTGGCAATGTCGGCAGTTCGCTGCCGTCAAAGTCAACCTGCTTGGCAATGGTGCCCGTTGCAGTCGGGTTCTTGCCCGGAATACCGTTAGCGCCCGGGAACAAACCATACAGGTTATCGAAGCCGCGGTTTTCGGCGTAGATCACGACCACGGTCTTGATCTGGTCCAGCGACAGTTCAGTGTTCAGTGCAGAAATCGGATCAGTACCCGTTGCCACAGCGTTGGCAATCAGCGGCAGTACACGATCGGTTTCAGCTTGCAGCAGCGCCTTGATGCCGGCATCGCTTTCTTTGTTGTGGTCTTCAACCAGCTTCGAGACGGACACACCCAGGCGAGTCGCCAGCGTAGCAGCAGCGGCCTTCAGATCACCCCCATTCTGACTCATCAGAGCGACCAGCTCGGTGCTGATCGGAGACAGAATGTTGATGCCAGACGGGGTGCGGAATACGAGCGCACTGGTCACCGGCGTAGCCGTGCCGGTAGCCGGGTCATAACGGGTTGCATCGGTACCGATCTCAGCAAGCACAGTACCCTGGCCATTGACGGTATATGCACCGTTATCATCGGTGTAGGCAAAAGGCTCGCCGGTATCGCACTTGCCATTGTTGTTGGTATCTACACACACCTTGGCGTGACGGAAGTAGCTGCCGACTACGACACCAGTGCTGGTTTTGGCTGACGTTGCCGGGGTGTCACTGCTTCCGCCGCCACAGGCGGTCAGAGCAGAAAGTACGGCGACAGCGGCGGGCAATTGGATTAATGCGCGCTTCATTTTTGTACATCTCCTTGAAAGAAGAGCGCGCATTATGCGTATCGCAATGTTTCACCCTGATTAGATAAATATTGCAACGTCACTAAACATTTTTTTGAAGTCCCGCCGTCAGACACAAAGTTGTCACTGATCCGTAACGAACCCGTCTTAGACTCCCTGCCTGCCTGTTTGAGAACCATTCGCAACCGGTTCCACCAGTCCCATACACATACAAGTCAACCGCAGGGCTGTCCATGTTCAGCAAATTCAGTCTTCCTCCGATCCGGCGCCGACGCACCGGCCTGCACTATCCGCTGTTTGTCGCAGCCGCGGTGCTCACGCTGGGTGCGCTTTATGGCTGCAAGGACAGTGTTGCCAGCCAGACGCCTGCGGCCAAATCCGCTGCGGCATCACAACCCGCGTGGAAAAAAGCCGATTACGCACCCACGCTGAAAACCCAGCCCAAAGTGGCGGACATGACCGCGCTGGGCAAGCTGATGTTTTACGATGTATCGCTCTCCGGCTCTGGCAAAGTCTCTTGCGCTACCTGTCACAGTGCCGATCACGCCTACGGGCCGCCCAATAACCTGCCGGTGCAAATGGGCGGCAAGGATGGCAATCTGGCCGGCACGCGCGCGGTCCCTTCGCTGCGCTATCTGCAAACCGTGCCAAATTTTTCCGAACACTTTTTTGATGACGATGGCGATGACAGTGTCGACGCCGGCCCAACCGGTGGGCACAACTGGGATGGCCGTGCCCGCACGGTGCATGATCAGGCACGTATTCCGCTATTGGCCGTCAACGAAATGGCCAATGCATCTGCGGCAGATGTCGCCGCCAAAGTAGCCAAAGCACCTTACGCGGGCCAGTTCAGGAAAGTGTTCGGCGAGGACATCTTCAAAGACCCGGACACCGCCTTCAAATGGGCGACGATGGCACTGGAAGTTTTCCAGGAAACGCCAACCGAGTTCTACCCGTACAGCAGCAAGTACGATGCTTACCTGCGCCACCAGATCAAACTCTCGCCCCAGGAAATGCGCGGCCTGCAAGTATTCAACGATGAAGACAAAGGCAATTGCGCCAGCTGCCACATCAGCGCAGTGGCCGAGAATGGCGCCTTCCCCAATTTCAGCGATTTCGGTTTGATCGCACTGGGCGTGCCGCGCAACATGAAGATCCCTGCCAATGTCGATCCGGCGCATTTCGATATGGGGGCATGCGGACCGGACCGGACCGATCTGAAAGGACGCGGCGAGTTCTGCGGTTTGTTCCGCACGCCGTCACTGCGTAACGTCGCCACCCGGAAGGTCTTCATGCACAACGGCGAATTCACCAGTCTGGAACAGGTTGTGCGCTTTTATAACGAACGCGATACCAATCCGGCCAAGTGGTACCCGCGTGGCAAGGATGGCAAGGTCATTGCCCATAACGACCTGCCCGACCAGTACAAAGATAACCTGAATCAGGACCCGCCATTTGGTCGTAAACCAGGCCAGAAACCGGCCATGAGTGAAGCAGACATCCGTGATGTCGTGGCCTTCATGAAGACGCTGACCGATGGCTACACCGACCCGGTGCAAGAAGGCGGCAAACTCAGGACCGCTCACAAATAAACCACATTGCCGTCCGGCCCGGCTGGATGGCAAACCCGCTGGCGCCGGCCTGCAGAATGCAGCCAGGCGCCATTTTCTTGCCGGTTATCGGGCCTGGATACCCGCCAGCGCCCCCAAACGGCGCAGATTGCGCCATAAAGGGGCATGAAACCTCATCAGGTGTTTTACTGATTAGCAAAATGCCTTACTTATCAACACCCTGCCGCTTATGTTGCAATGCCACATAGCCGGCATGCTTCTTGCATTTGCCTGATTGTCCCTTTGATGAAGCCAAAGCCATGCTACGTATTCTCCTGGTTACCGATACAGAGAAAGCACTGGGCGAGCTACGCCAGTCCTTGGGTAAACGCGGTCACACACTGCTGCCCGATGCGGCCACTGCCCCTGCCCTCGCCCGCCTTGTAGAAGGTCAGTCACCCGATCTGGTGCTGGTCGACGCCAATTCACCCCTGCGCGATACACTGGAGCAAATGGCGGTGATGAACCGCAACGCGCCCCGCACTGTGCATCTGGACGGGTCCGAAGCCGATCTGCGCCTGCTGGAAGCGGCGCAAGATCTGGGTGTGTCGGTATACGGCTCGCACAACGCAACAACCGCAGCGATCGTGCCGGTGTTGGCGCTCATTGTGGCGCGTCTTACCACGCGTCCTGCGGTGCACCTGATCAGCAACAATGAACGGGTAGTGCACGCGGGCGCGCGCTAACCCCGACAGCACCGACAGTACAGCTGGCATAAAGCGGCGCTTACAATCTGCAGTACCTGACGTACCTGTTTTACTTTTTCTATCAAGAACACATTGTTGCAAACCCGCTTCGTAAAGCCCCGCATAGGCCATCCATGCCAGCCACTGCCAGCGCCGGGCGTCTGACGCCGTCTTTTTCTCGTACGCATTTGCGGCTGGGCTACGTTGCTCAGGCTGAATGCGCACCGCTGGTGATCGCCCAGCGTTTGCGCCTGGGCGAACAATACGGCATCACGCTGGAGCTATGCCGCCAGCCCTCATGGTCTGCCCTGCGTGACAAACTATTGAGTGGCGAACTGGATGCCGCGCAGATGTTGCATGGCATGGCTTATGGCATCCACCTGGGTTTGGGTGGCCAACGCGCGGAAATGGCCGTGCTGATGACACTTAGCCAGAACGGGCAGGCCATTACCCTGTCCAACGCGCTGGCCGAGGCCGTCACCGGTGGCGGCTCACTACGCATGAAGCTGGCCGACACACCGCGCCGGCGCGTGTTTGCGCACACCTTCCCGACAGGCACCCATGCACTCTGGCTGTTTTACTGGTTGGCCGCGCAAGGCATTCATCCGCTCAATGATGTGCGTAGCGTGACCATACCGCCCGCACAGATGGCAGAGTCCCTGGCCAACGGCGAACTGGATGGCTATTGTGCTGGCGAGCCGTGGAGCATGTTGGCCAGTAGTGCTCACAATGGCATGACCGTTGTCACCAGCAGCGAAATCTGGCCGGATCACCCGGAAAAAGCGTTGGTATGCCGGTTAGATTTTGCGCAGCGCCACCCCGATACCGCCCGAGCGCTCATCCGGATCATGCTCGAGGCCTGCCAATGGCTGGATGACCCGGCGCTACGCCCGCAAGCCGCGCCGTGGCTGGCAACGCCAGACGTGATCAATCAACCAGAGCATCTGATTCTGGCTCGCTTGCTGGGCGACTATGGCAAAGCACCCTTGCGCAAACCCGCGCGGCCCATCCGCTTTTTTGGTGGCGGTGAGGTCAACTTCCCGTGGTTATCAGATGGCTTGTGGTTTCTGTCGCAGTTCAAGCGCTGGGGGATGACGCAGGAGCCAGCCAGCAATGTCACCGTCGTCAAGGCGGTCAACCAGATTGCGCTCTATTCAGAAGCAGCCAGTGAAGCCGGCATACCCGTGCCGGCAGACCCTTTCAGAACCAGTATTCTGATGGATGGCCAACCCTGGACTGGCATCAACCCGGAAGGTTATGCCAGTTCGTTCTCTGTTCGTGAGCGCAGCCCGGTCGCCGGGCCGCGCGCCTGATCAACCCGCACGGCTCCGTTCCAGCACGACCGGGTTGACCGCATTTTTCAGATCAGGATTACCCGCCAGCGCGCGCAGCAGGTTCTGCGCCGCACTCACCGCCATCGCGTGACGGGTCTCGACGGTGGCTGAGCCAATATGTGGCAAGGCCACGACATTAGGTAGTTTCAGCAAAGGGTTGTCTGCCGGAGTAGGTTCAGTCTCGAAGACATCCAGCCCCGCACCTGCCAGGTGTCCTGCCTTGAGCGCCGCAGCCAGCGCGGTTTCATCCACAATGCCGCCCCGCGCAATGTTCACCAGCACCGCGTTCGGTTTCATGCTGGCGATTTGTTCAGCGCCAATCAGATTGCGGGTTTGCGGCGTGAGCGGCACCGTCACGCAGACAAAGTCAGACTCGGTGAGCAGTGCATGTAAATCACACTGGCGCGCGCCATAAGCTTGTTCGGCCTGGCGATTGGGCGTGCGTTTGGTGTACAGCACGCGCATGCCAAAACCCAACGCGCCGCGGCGGGCGACTTCAGCACCAATGCTGCCCATGCCGATAATACCCAGCGTTTTGCCTTGCACATCAACGCCAAAGTGCTCCGGTCCAAGCCCCTTTTGCCACTGCCCCGCCCGCACCCAGCCATCCAGTTCAACCACCCGGCGCGCGACCGCCAGCATCAGCGCCAGCGCCGTATCTGCGGTGGTACCCGCCAGCGCGCCTGAGGTATTGAACAACGCCACGTTGCGTGCCGTCAGATCATCGACCTTGATGGTGTCGTAACCGGCTGAAATGGTGGAGACCACCCGCAGTTGCGGTGCATGCGTCAGGAACTGGGCGTCGATCTTCATGCCGGCGCCAATCAACCCTTGCGCATCCACCAGCGCGCCGTGAAACGCCGCAAGATCCGCTTTGGCGCGTGGGGCATCAAAACGTCTCAACTCGCACTGTTCTTCCAGGTGGTGCAACACCTCTTCGGGAACGGGGCTGGCAAGCACAACAACGGGTTTCATGGGGCACTCCTGTGAAATCAGCGGGATGGATTGCGCGGTGCGCGGGTGGGGTTTGCGTTACCTGGTTTCAAACGAAACTATCACGAAGAAACACCAGACGTCATCTCGCAATCCATCAATAGTCCGTCAATAAGAACGGTCCCGATTCACCAGGCCTTCTGTGACCTCACCCACCTGCAAGGCTTTGATGCGTGCGGCAATCTGCGCCACTGAGGGCTCAATCAGTGTATTGGCCGCGACATGCGGGGTGATGAAGACCGCAGGATGCTGCCAGGCGCGGTGGTTGTCAGGTAATGGCTCTTCCGGAAAAACATCCAGCTGCGCGCCTTGCAGATGGCCGCTATCAAGCAACGCCAGCATGGCATCCAGATCGATCAAATCGCCACGACCGGCATTGATAATGGCAGCCCCGGCGGGCAACAGTGTCAGCCGGGACTCATCCAGCAATTGATGTGTTTCAGGTGTGGCAGGCAACAAACAAACCAGCACATCGGTATTTCGCAAGAGATCATCGAGTTGAGAAACGCCGTGTGCGCAGGGAACGTTGTCGATGGCCTTGGGCGTACGGCTCCAGCCCGTTACCGGGTAACCCAGCCTGACCAGCGTCTGCGCCACCTGCGCGCCCAGTTCACCCATGCCCAGCACACTGATACGGACATCGGCTGCCGCCCGCTGCGGCAACGGACGCCAGAGGACCTCTCGTTGCTGGCGCAAATAGCCATCCATATTGCGCTGGAACCGCAGCACGCCGAACAACACGTATTCGATCATCTGTTGCGCCATGCCGGCATCGGTCAGGCGGTAAAGCTGCACGTGGGCGGGCAGATCGGGGCGAGTCAGGAAGCGGTCTATCCCTGCACCGAGCGCGAAAACGTGCCGCAACGCTGGAAAGCGCACAAACAAGCCCTCGGGCGGGCGCCAGGTCATCAAGATGGTGACGTTAGATTCATCCACCGGTTGCGGAAAAGCGGCTATTTCATGATCAGGCAAGGCTTTCTGGAAACGGTCGAGCCAGACATCGCCATCGGTGGGGGTATGGATATAGATCATCAGGAAATGAAACCAGGGCAGAAGGCAGACAATATAACCACTATGCCATGCTCATTTGATGGCGGCGAAAAAAAGCCCGCACCAGCGTGCGGGCTTCAACATGACGTCTCGTTGCCGAGACGAACCAGGATTACAAGTCATCCAACCCCTGCAACGGAACCACTGAACAAATCTTGTTCAGCAGCGCTTAACGGAAGCGGCGAAAGCCGCCCATATGCCCCTGAAAACCGCCGCCGTAGCTGCCACGGTCAAAGCTGCGGAAATTCTGGGCCCGTCCTGCATTCTGGTTCGGCGTTCGCTCACCCGCACCCTGTACATTCTGACGGGTAGCACCGGATAAATTGCCGCTTTGCGCTCCCGGTGTGGCACCGCTGCGATCAATCGTGCGCTCCGTACCGCGCTGCCGTGCGAGCTGGTCCGTAGTCACACCCGATTCTGCCGGCGGTTTGGCGACGTTTTTGAATTGACCATCAGGTTGCACTTGCTGCCAGCCTTGCCCTTGTTCATAGCGATACACGTTGCCATCCTTGCCGGCGTAGACGTTGCCACCCGAGTTGACCACGCCACCATGGGTCACCTGGCCCGTGCTGGCATCGTAATGCACATACCCTTTCCCGCTGACATCACCGCCCGCGCCCTTGCTGTTAAAGCCGCCGGCAGCAGTCGCCCCCTGATCGGTGCGTGTCGCAACACCTGCACTGGTGGTCGCGCGACCGGTATTGGTGTTGACGGAGGCATTGTGTCCGCCGGCAATCGCATTCCCCGTATTGGAGTTGTATGCTGCCCCGCCCTGACCGGCCACAGCGCGGCCGGTTTCGGGGTTGTAACGCACACCCCCAGCCGCGCCGGACGTCACACCGGTGTACTGGTTGTAATTGCGGGCTGCATAGCCATAACCGTGGCCACCGGTGGCTTCGTTATAAAAACTGCCGCGCACGCCGGTGCCACTGTTGCCGGTCCATGGGTTGTACCAGTCAGCCCGCACGCCCTGTGCCACCGTATTGCCCCAGCGGCCATAAACATTCCCAACCGCGACGGATGGCCCCCAATACCATGGATACGGGCCATACCAGCCATACCATGGCCCCCAGTACGGGCCATACCAGGCCGAAGCCCACGCCCAGCCGGCGACAAAGCCAAAGGTCCATCCGGCATAGGCGTCATAACCAAAAGCCACGTTATAGCCATAGGTGGCCGGGCAGGCATACCAGACATCGCCCACCCATGCGTTGCAGGCGTAGCCCGTGCCATAAACCACAACGCCGTTGGTCACCACCGTGCCGTAATAGCCGGGCGTGTACCCCACATAGACGACGGTATCGGTATGGCCGTAAACGTGCACGTAGGTCACATAATGCAGCGGCGAATTGGCCGGGATGCTGTAAATCACCGGCGGCACCAGCGTAGCGACGGCCCACGGTCCCACCGGAGCCGCTGCGCTGAACCAGACCCCGTTTTGTACCGCGTAATACTGCGTCGGTGTGACCTGGATGACGGGCGTTGCGGTGTTCCAGGCGTAGTTGAGCACTGTGCCGTCAATTGGCTTGAACTGCGGTTGGTTGCCGTCGTAATGCACGCTCAGGCTGGCTTGCTTGACCTGGACGGTGGCCGTCTGCGGAATGGAATTGGCGATCAGCGACTCACGGGCTTCCGGTGTACCCGGAATCGAGGCCAGCACGGCACTCTTGGGGCTGTCAGAGGGGATTTTGGCAAAGTCCGCCGGGAGTTTATCGCCAGGGACATAAGTCCACGGCCCTTTGGTCGATGCTGCGCTGAACCAGCGGCCAGAAAGCAACACATACCAGGTGTTATCTGCATGTGCATCGACGAACACATCACCCGCGGTATTCACCACGTAGGCCAGATCCGTACCCGCCAGCGGCGCAAATTGCGGCTCACCATCCACCATGATCAATTCAGTCGGACCGGTCGCGGTATAAATGGCCGGATACTTCCCTGCCGCCAGCGCCTTTTTCATTTCGTCGCTGGGCTTGTCCATCACATCAACCTGCTTGGCAGCGACGGCCTCCTGCATGGCTTTGTCCAGCCCGGAGGGCACCCCATTGGCCTGCGACCACGGCCCGGGCAGCGCTGGGGCTTTCATCCATTTTCCGGCAAAACGCAGATACCAGGTGCCATCATCAATCAGCAGCAAAGAGCGTGTATTGATGACCCGGCTCACCCCGTTGGCAGAGGTTGGCTTGACCGCTGGCGAACCATCGACCAACACCAGCAATGCAGGCTCGAACGAGAAAATAATCTGCGGCGGATCGTTGTTCACTGCCTGGCTGGCCTGCGCGGCATCTGCATGATTAATGGCCAGCGTTGCTTCCAGTTGATCAAGACTGGCCACAAACGGTTTTTGCGGTAACGCCTTGCGCGCCAGCGCCAGGTAATGACCCTGGTTAGTGGTGTCGGTCGGGAAATTGACTTTATCCAGCGTGACACTGCGCAACGTCACGGTGCGGGCTTGTTTGTCGGTTTCAGTCCGGGCGGTAAACCAGCCCACGCCGTAGGCCAGGATGTCCTGTTTTTTGCCATCTTTGTTCGTGGCCGTGCCCTTCTTGACGGAAATGGCCAGGCGCCCGCTCAGGGTGTCGCCACTCCAGCTATCGAGTTGCGGCTGATAGAACGTCACCGGTGTGCCATCGACCGTGAAATGGTGCGGCCACGGTGCATTCGAAGTGGTATTGCCTGTACTGCTGGTGGCGGCCAGCGCCGCCGCACTGACGGCGAACAGCATCGCCACCAGCAACACAACAAATCGCCATGGGTTCTGGAGCATGTCCCATCCTTTTGGGAAAGATTGTTCCGGACAAGCAGCCCTGCGGGGTGGACTGCAGACACTGCTTTTTGCAGGTTCATAGCACTGGTTTTAGTGCATGCGTGATCGTCACACCAGGCGGGTGGCATAACTCAGGCTTTTTTTGCGGGGAAAAAACGATCACCCACATCGGTGAACAAGGCGTAAGCACTCTGCCGTTTGTCGATCACGTGCTTGACTTGTTGTTTCGTAAAATATATCTTAAGACACATATCGTAAGATATAAAACAGTCCAGAGCGACTGTGATCATTAATAAAAACAAGCACCAACACAATCTACAAAGGAAACCTCATGCGACACTTTTTTGACAAACTACGCGAACGGCACGAACACCATCACGCATGCCGTGAAGAAATGATGATGCACATGATCGGTCGTCGCGGACACGCTCATGGCCGTGGCTTTGGCCGCTTTGGCGGTGCAGATGACGAAGGTGGTGGCCGCGATTTTCGCGCTGGCCGCAAGCTGTCTTCCGGTGACCTGCAACTCATCATTCTGAGCCTGCTGGAAGAAAAACCCTGCCACGGTTATGAAGTCATCAAGGCACTCGAAGAACGCACCAACGGCTTTTATGCCCCAAGCCCCGGCATGGTCTACCCTGCCCTGACGTATCTGGAAGAAGTCGGCCAGGCCAGCGTGGTGCAGGATGGCAACAAGAAGCAGTACAACATCACCAATGAAGGCCGCGCCTGGCTGAACGAAAACCGTGACCGCGTTGAAGCAATCCTTGATCGCCTGACCGCCATTGGCGACAAAATGGACCGCATCCGCGAGGTATTCGGCGAGAAGCTGGATCGCCATGCCAGCCGTTTTGGCATGAGTGTGGAAGATGACGGTGGCCGCTTTATCAAAGAGCTGAACCAGTCCCGGAATGCATTGAAAGCCGCCATTCGCAGCCATGCTGGCGCGGGGGAAGAAGAACAACGCCGCATCGCCGCCATTCTGGCCGAGGCCGCGCGCCAGATTGAAGCTGGCAACAAGTAAACCAGCCGTGTTTCTTCACGAAAAAGCCACCATTGCGGTGGCTTTTTTTATTGGATCAGTCCTACCGTTGTTCCGGCGCAATACCTGTAATCGGCTCTGCAAATTGTGCATGAACCAGCGGGTTCACCGGCTTGTAGCGGCGCACCGTACTGGCCGGGTCGTTGCCCAAATAGTTGTTGTCTTTCCAGTTGTGCGCTGGCCGCACCGCATCAGGTGCAGGACTTCTCTCTGATCAACCGGCGTTCGATCAATCTTATGAGGTACTTGCGAGCCGTTTCGCAGTCAGTTACCGGCATCTGGCGCGCTTGTTTCAGCAAGCTTGCGGGGTTGGGCTCAAGCAGTACCATCAGTCACTGCGGCTGGATCTGGCACGGCGATTACTCAAAGACGGCCACTGGTCCGTAGAACGCGTGGCAGAGCGCTGTGGCTTTGCCAGCCCGCAGGCGTTTCGGATCGCATGGCGGCAAACAGAAAGTTTGTAGCCTTCGCTTTGGCGGCAGCAGATGGCACGGCGGTGAAATAGAAAAACACGAACAGTGGCAACAATGCCAATAGGTACAAGACCGACACTCGCCGTGTCAAAATAGCGGCACCGGTTTGCGCTACCCGTAAACCAATCCCTGCTTATCTGGATCGCCGCTGATATGTTGTCGCTGATGTTTGTCTGTCGCATCGTTGCCCTGCTCGCCTGGCTGGAAGGTTTATCGCTGGCGTCGGTGCGATGTGATCCGCGCTTTCTCGGGAAAACACCGCCCCCACAGTGACGGCCACGCATGCGCATCTCATAAACAAACGGCCCGGAGATCATCCGGGCCGTTTTGTTTTTACGCAGGCATGCGCATCAGGTGCGGTTGATCGACAACCCGCCGTCGATCAAAGACGCTGTACCGGATACAAAGCTGGAGTCATCCGATGCGAAATACAGCACCGAACGGGCCAGTTCTTCAGGCTTGGCGACACGCTTGAGCGCATGCAGTTGCGTTACAAACGCGGTCTTTTCCGGGTTGTCGTTCATTTCACGATACATATCGGTATCTACCGCGCCTGGCAGGATCGCGTTCACACGGACGTTGCTCGGGCCAAATTCAGCGGCCAGGGTTTGGGTCAGGCCGATCAGACCAGACTTGCTGGCTGCATAAGCCGCCACACCCGGGAAGGCTGCGCTGTAACCCACAAAGGTCGAAGTGAAGATCACCGAACCGCCGCCGTTTTTCAGCATCTGCGCAATCTGGTGCTTGGCGCCAAGGAACGAGCCGGTCAGGTTGATGGCAACGGCATCGGCAAAGCCAGCTTCGCTCACGCCGGTGCTGGGGCCAGCTTCGCCGAGGGTGCCCGCGTTATTGAAGGCGACGTCCAGGCGGCCATAGGCTTCAACGGCGGTGGCAACCAAGGCCTTGGCGTAGTCTTCCGAGCGCACATCGCCCGCCAGGCTGACCGCTTCGCCGCCCGCAGCCCGGATTTCGGCAACCAGTTTGGCCAGCTCGTCTTCACGGCGTGCACCAATCACCACCCTGGCGCCTTCTGCCGCAAACAGTTTGGCTGTTTCACGGCCAATGCCAGAGCTGGCACCCACAATCAGTGCCACTTTGTTTTGCAAACGTCCCATGATGTTTCTCCTTGAATGCGTTATGTCAGATGTCTTGATAAATGGACCTCGACCGCTTCATGTTCACGTCTCGTTCGAGGTAGTGACTGCAGTATGGTCTTGCTTTATCTGCCGGAGTAGCCTTCAATTTCCGCATCTGCTTTCCGGAAAAACCGAACAATCATGAAGCTTGATGGCATTGCAACCTTCGTCACTGTAGTTGAATGCAAGTCGCTCAGTGAGGCCGCACTCAAGCTGCGCATCTCTCGCTCTGTGGTCAGTGAACGCATTGTGGAACTGGAAAAAGAACTGGGCACCAGCCTGTTGCAGCGGACCACGCGCAAAATCACGGTGACTGAAGACGGTATGGAGTTCCTGCAGCACGCCATCCGCATCGTGCGCGAGGTTGAAGAGGCAACGGCGGTGATCTCGGAACGTCGCGGCACGCTAACCGGGCCTTTGCGTATCTCTGCCCCGGTGACGTTCGGGCGCATGCATCTGGGGCCGGCACTCTACCCTTTTCTGGCACAACACCCGGATATACAACTCACGCTTGATTTGAACGATCGCCGTGTTGATCCGTTCTCTGATGGTTTTGACGCCATCATCCGCCACGGTGCAATCCAGGATTCCCGCCTTATCGCCTGGACACTGGCGACCAGCCAGCGCGTGCTGGTGGCCTCTCCGGACTATCTGGCCCGCCACGGTACGCCATCCAGCCCTGAAGACCTGGAGAAGCATCGCGGCATCTTTTATCTGAACCGGGGCGGTGAGGACTGGCGTTTTGTACATGCAGGCAAAACAACGGTGATCCGGGGGCAACCGGCGCTGGTCATCAACAACGGGGACATGAGCCGTGACGCGGCAGTTGCTGGCGTGGGTATTGCCCTGCTCCCTCAATTCATCGTCCACGATGCGCTTGCCGACGGGACGCTGGTCGGTCTTGATATCGGGATCGAACCGGAACAAGAGTTCATCTATATTGCGCATCGCGAAGGTCAGCGGGCCTCGGCCAAACTACGCGCACTGGCAGACTGGTTGCGTGGGGCGTTTGGCAACCCGCCGTATTGGGAGACAGCGCGCACTGCGGTAAAAGATTGACCGGTCACGTGCCGAACGCGGTCGCTGCCCAAAAAAGACGCCGCCAGGAATTCTCCTTGGCGGCAGGGGTTTATCAGAACTGTCCAAAGACTTATCCACAAATTCTGTGGGCAATTCTTGATGGTTTAGCGGCGACGCTCGCCCCAGAAATTCTTGCGGCGAATCCAGCCTGTTTCAAAGCCACGTTCAACCAGCAACACGCTCTGCACGTCACGGACGGTGCTGGCTGCGCCAGCCACATAGATGGTCGTCGGCACAGGCAGATCTAGTGTGCGGGCAATGCCGGACTGCCGCGATGAACCGTTGCGTTTGTCTACCTGCAAAAACGGGAGTTGCAACGCTTCAATCACCCGGCCAATACGGTCATCGCCATCAATCACCCCTTCACATGGGCCATTGGCCGCAGCGGCGATAGCGGCAAATGGCGCCAGCGTGGTGGCATCGCCAAAGAACCAGTGCGCCTGCGCGCTGCGGTCCACGGTAATGCGGCCAGAAAAACCGCGGAACCAGATATTGTCGCCCCGCTCCAGCAACCTGGCCCACGCACTGCCCGGGCCCTGGCCGTGCAAGTGAATCAACAGTTCGATTTCACCTTTTTGCGGATCAAACCGGTACACCGAATATTTGCGCCGTACTTGCATGGACTGGCCGTCGACGAATACCGAGATCTCCATACCCGGTTCATAGCCCGTCATCTTGCGGATGCCATCACCGGCAATGACGACGTGGCGGATGACGCCTTCCAGCGTGCTGGCACGCAGAACGGTAGCGCGTTCAATGCGTTCGCCCTTGATCATGGCCTTGATGCTTTCAATCACACTCATGCGAAACCTCCGGCTGATAAGGTGTTGCTGCGTCTCATGATTTTTCCTTTGCAGATCTTGTTGTGATGTTTTGATGTTGTGATGCTGCTGTTTTCAGATGAGCCTCTACGGGCTTTTTGTATCTTAAGATATAGGTCTTAAGATATATCTAAAGAAATGCCAATGACAAGTGGAAGACGCTGGAAAACAGGTCGTTGTGACAAACCCGCAGACGGACGGCATCAACGCCGGCCCATGAATACGAGTATTTACTCGTATAATTTGCGACATTCTATGAGCAATTACTCGCGTTTCATACTCGCATCCTGGACCCGCCATGCAGACCACGCCAAACCCAAGAAAATCGCCACGTCAGGCCCGATCACAGCTGATGGTAGAGACCATTTTGCAAGCCACTGCTCGCGTTTTAAGTGAGCGCGGTCTTGCCGGTACCAACACCAATGCGGTCGCGGAAATCGCCGGGGTGAGCGTGGGTTCGGTCTACCAGTATTTCCCCAACAAAGACGCGCTGATCAATGCCCTGCATGAACGCCACGTTTTGCAGATGGAAACGCTGATCCTGGATTCCCTGGACCAACTGGCTGGCAAAACGCTGCTTGAAGCGGTGGAATGCATGATTGAAGCCGTGCACGAGGCGCACTTGCTGGAGCCCGCCTTGCACCGTGCGCTGGAAAGTGGCGATTTACTGTGTGACCCGAATGAAGACGACGACGGCTACCGCGCGGTGATGGTGGCGGTGCGGCAGTTGTTTGAAGTACACCGCGCCGTGATCACGGTTCCTGATCTGGATCTGGCGGTCTGGAGCGTCATGAAAATTGTGGAAATCATGGTGCACAGCGCGGTGCTCTCGCCGCCGCCCAACTTTACGCAATGCCAATTGCGCTGCGCCATTGTCGATGCGGTGATGGGATATCTGGTTTACCCCTCTTCCGTTCCACCGCATCACGCGCCGCCGCGTACGGCCAGTGAGCTGATCGAAGTCAAAATGTAAGGAGCAAGACAGCGAAATGCGTAGGGCGTGCATATACTGAGTGGAGCATAATCAGCCCGGCGGGCCACAAGTCACGCCGGGTTTTTCATCCACTCGCAAAAAGGGAAACCCGCTCATGAAAATAGCGATTATTGGTGTCACCGGTCGCGCTGGCTCACGCATTGCCGAAGAAGCCTGCCGCCGGGGTCATAGCGTAACCGGCATCGTGCGCAACCCGCAGGAAGCGCCAACGCCCGAAGGTTGCGTCTCTCTGGCCAAAGGCGATGCCACGCAGCCTGAACAACTGGCACCGTTACTCAAAGGGCATGACGTGGTGATCAGCGCCGCGCATTTTCGCACGCTCAAAGCCGCACCGCTGCTGCAGGCGGTTAAAGATGCTGGCGTGCCGCGTCTGATCGTCGTGGGTGGTGCAGCCAGCCTGGAAGTAGCACCGGGCAAGATCGTGCTGGATGATCCGAATTTTCCGGAGGCCTATAAGGTCGAAGCCGTACCGGGCAAGCAGTTTCTGGACGACCTGCGCGAAGAAAAAGGCGTGTTGTGGACGTTCATGTCGCCGCCCGCCGAATTCGCCCCCGGACAGCGCACCGGCAAGTTCCGCGTTGGCAAGGATCAGTTGATGGTCGATGCCAATGGTCGCAGCCATATTTCAATGGAAGACTATGCGATCGCGCTGGTGGATGAGCTGGAAAACCCGCAACACACGCAAACTCGCTTTACCGTGGGATATTGATTGCGGCGCGAGCCAACAAAAAGCCCGGCGACATGCCGGGCTTTTTGTTGGTGCGGTTTGTGTGATCAGAAATCAAACTGCGCAGAGGCCTTCACCGTACGCGGCTCGCCCTGGTTCAGGATGAAACCCCAACTGGTTAGCCAGTATTTCTCGTTGGTGAGGTTATCCAGATTCAGACGCAGCGTGACCTTCGTGTTGTTCCACGCCGTCACATAACGTGCACCAAGGTCGTACAACGCGTAAGACGGTGCAATGTTGCTGTTATCGGCTTCCAGCGCGCGGTCACCCACGTACTGGGCGCCGGCCAGCAGGGTCAGCTTGTCGATTTGCGGTACGGCGTATTCCACATTGGCGCTGGCCTGGAAGCGCGGCGCGCCGTAGGCACGCTTGCCATCAATATCAGCAGACGCTTCGACATTCTTGGCGTCCAGCCACATGGTGCTGCCGTTCAGGGTCCAGTTTTTGGCCAGGTTCACTGAGCCATTCAGTTCCAGACCCTGATAACGGGTCTGCCCATCCTGCACAAACGTGCCTGATGTGTTCACGAACTCCAGACCGCGATTGATGCGGAACACGGCTGCAGAGCCACCCCAGTTCTGGTATTCCGCCTTCACGCCCGCTTCATACTGCTTGCTCTTGAGCGGTGCCAGGCTCTCATTGGCGTTGGTCGCGTAGATCGGCGCAGTGCCGCCTTGCTCCAGCGATTCCACATAGCTGCCATAGATCGATACTTGCTGAACCGGCTTGTAGATCAGCGCGATGGTCGGGGTGACTGGCGAGCGATCATAAGTGGACGACGTTGCCCCGGTGGTGTCGTAGTTGTCCTGATCGTATTTGTTGTAGCGCAGGCCCAGGATGGTCGACCAATGATCATTGAACTTGATCGTATCGCTACCAAACAGCGACTTTTGCACCGTGCGGCTCGCCAGATACGTGCTGCTGGAATAATCGGTATTCGGGTTGGCGAACACCGTCATGTTGTAGATGTTGCCAGAACCCAGCGTGGTGGAGCCCGCGCTGTCGCTCTGGTTCGGGTAGTTGGAGTCCTGCTGTTGCCAGGCCACGCCCAGTACCAGTTCATGCTTGATGCTGCCGGTCTCCAGATGACCATTCAGCAACGCCTGCGCGGTCTGGTACTTGTAGATGGAGTAACCACCCCACTGCAGTTCGGTATAACCACCGCTGTTATCAGTCAGGAAAATGGCGCTGTCGCGGTTGGTCCGATCTTGCCAGGAATAACGGTAGTCAAGGCGGGCATCCCATTGCGGGCTGATCGACCACGCCAGGTTCGTACCGGCCACGCGATAGCTGGTTTCGTAATAAGTAAACGGCGAACCCAGCCCCTTGCTGCCATCCAGTGCCGACGGAATCTTGACCGGCTCGGCCACGTCCAGGCCATAGTCCTGCCCCAGGATCACGCCATAGTAAGCGCCATCAACATGGCGTTTGTTATACATGGCGTCCACCGACCACACGAGATCCGGCGTAATGCGCATATCTGCAGCAACCGATGCGGTCGTGCGTTTGACGTAACCGTTATCGACCGCGGTATCGCCCTGCTCCTGCACGGCATTCACGCGGTAACCAAAACGGTTGTCGTCAAAGCGACCGCCGATATCCACAGCGCCTTTCAGGACACCATCACTTTCATAACCCAGGGTCACGCTACGATACGGTGTATTGGTCGGGCGCTTGAGCACGTAATTGATAATGCCGCCCGGCGAGCCAAAGCCATACATAAAGCCGGACAAGCCTTTCAACAGTTCAACCTGGTCAAACACTTCCAGCGGCAAGTCGCTACCCCATACCGGTGCGGCCAGGCCATCAATCTTCACACCGTTGAGCAAATCAACCTGCAGGCCACGGATGCTGATCCCGCTGGACTCGCCCGCATAGGCGTTACCAAAGGCAGTCACTGAGGCGTCGTTCTTGAACACTTCAGAAATCTGGTTCGATTGCTGATCCGCAATTTGTCTGGCGGTCACCGCCGTTTCAGAGAACGGCGTATCCAGGATGGAACGATCACCCAGCGCACCATTGCTGGTGGACGGCACACGGTAGCTCTGCAGCGTGGATTGCGAATCGGCTGTTGCTGTCACATCGACATTGGAGAGCGTGTTTTCTTCAGCAAACACGTGCGGGGCAGCACATAAAATGGCAACAGCAAACGCCGTCGGCCGCAGGCGGTGAGAACGGTATGACATGGCAATTTCCCTGAGTGCAAAGTAAAGGTGTGCCTGACCTGTAGGCGGCCGGGCCTGTTTTTGAAGCTGATGCCGGCTTCTACGGCCGACGTATTTCCTGGGGGATGGTGTTGTGCGCTATGCGGTGTTGGCAGCCACCGCGCGGCGCGGCGGCGCGGCCTGCATGGCCCAGACACTGTTGGGCTGGCCGTTGCGCTGGCGTTGTTTGACCAGATAGGCCAGATAAAGGAAGCCGGCACCCAGCAGCGTGGCAACGGCATCGACGCCGAAGACCTGCCACTGGCCACGCCACGGCGTCAGCAGCATTTGATCGCCCGTCAGCACACCATTGGCCAGGGGCACGCACCAGGTCACCACGGCGGTGGCAATCAGCAAACGGGTTGCGGCCACAATCGGCGGCAGCCAGAAGCTGACACCCAGTGCCACGAAGAACAATGTGTAGCAGACAAGGCGTTCAAACATCGGGACATCCAGGCCCAGCGCCGCGCCCAGTTGTGCACCGACAAATGCGCCAGAAATGCCCATGCATGTCCCCAGGCACACGCCAACGGTGGCCTGTGCCATGTGATACGGCGCCCGACCCTGCTCTGCTGCGCGATGTTTGCGGCGCGATTCAATCCACAGCAAATTGCCAGAATAAAACAGGAACGCACCCATCAAACCCAGTACGAAATACAGCCATTTCACGGCGTAATGCCCAAATGTGCCGAAATGCATGCTGTACGCGCCGCTCATGGTCGCGTGATTAATATCGCGATCACCCGCGATCTGGGTATTGGTGATACGACCATCGACCAGGTGCACGCCGATATTGCCGTAGGGTGCCAGCGAGCGCTCAGAGTTACCGTGCACGGCGGCTTCAGCATTGGCATCGCCGTAGTTAAACAGGCTCAGCGCGGTGGCATCAAAGTCAGGTTGTTGGGCTTTGGTGCGCGCCAGAATCTCTGGCAAGGGCAACATGGCGGCCGGTTTGCCAGCGGCGGGTGTGCCGCTGACCACGTCCAGCGCATTATTCATCTTACCCATCAACTGACCGTCATACGCCAGAGCGTTAAACCCCATCAAGATGGTGCCGTACAGACATAAGGTGGCGCCGGTAATGGCGAAAATCATGTGGAACGGCAAGCTGATCACGCCAATCAGATTGTGCGCGTCTTGCCATAACCGTTTGAGGTTCTTGCCTGCGCGCAGGGCCAGCAAATCCTTGGCCAGACGTGGCAGATGGATCAGCAACCCCGACACCAGTGCCAGGCCATACAACACGCTGACCACGCCCATGAAATAGATCCCGCCCACTGGAATACCCAGCGAGTAATGGATGGCGTTAATAAAGATGGTCAAATCAGAAGACGGTTTGGCGCTGCCTTCCAGATGCGCCAGCGTGGCGTTCTGCCAGTCATTTTTGGCGGTATCAAACCACCAGGCCACGTAATGCGCACCGGTTTCTTCCGGCAATTGCAGGCTGAGCCGCGCTTTTGCATCGGGATGGGCCGCGATGACCTTTTCAATCAGACGCTGGCCATCGGCCGGGGTTTCCATCTGGCTGCCGCGATTGGCCGCGTTTTGCCAGATCGCCACGTCATCCTGGAACACGGTGATCGCACCGGCATAAAACGCGACAAACAACGCCAACCCGGCACACAGGCCAGTCCAGGTATGCAGGGTGGTATAAAGCCGCAGCGTGGCGGCAGACACGGACGGTACTTTAAGCCAGCGCATGGCGGGCCCCCCACAGCAACAAAACAGTCAGCACATTGAGGCCCGCCAGGATCAGCCATGCCCGTTTGGCAGAACGGAACATGACACAACCCGCCATAATGCCCACCCACGCGGGCATGAACAGCAGTAATACCGGCACGATGACCTGATCCCAACCCGCCACCCACAAGTGGCTGACAAAGCCGGTCGACAGAAACGCCAGCGGCAAACCCAATACCGCTCCGGCTGAAAAACGCGCCCACATCAGCGAGCCCCTGCCACAGTCTTGAACACGGGCAGCAAGGCCAGGAATGGCAACGCAATCCAGCTCAGCATCAAGGTCACGAATGCGCCAAACACGCCCGCTCCAGCGCCGAGCGCTTCGATCCAGCAGCACAAAGACAGCAGGACAATGCCCCACCCGGCCTGTCGCACCGTGGCACCGGCGCGTTGCGGCAGCATGCTTTGGTTGCCAGCGGTGACGTACACCGTGGCCGCACCGGCTGCGGTGAGCAAAATGGCTAGAACGATCAACATGTTGGAGAACCGACCCTGCAGTTGGCTGTGGGTGCGCTGGATCGCAGCGCCCGCTATTGTGGTTTTATCTGGTCGCCATATTAATGATAAACGTTCTCATTTGCAATATGTTGATATATGAGATGGAATGAGGGGTGACTGCGGTGAGCATCCCAGCAACCCATGAGAAATTCGGCGGGTACCGTCCCGACCCGAAGGGCGTTGTCGCTGTGGCCGCCTTTTCTTTGGGCCCGCCGAGGGTAGCGATCCAAATAGAAATGCTGTTCAAGGTTTGCAACTACGGCCAGCAAAGGCCACCTGCGGCAACCCGCTGGATTCCGGCTCAGGCCGGGATGACAAACCAGAGAAGCAAGCCATCCATGCTTGCGCGCGTTCCCCTTCAAAAACAAAAAGCCCGGCTATCAAGCCAGGCTTTTTGTTTTAACAACAGCGATCAGACAAGATCAAACATCCTGCCCTTCGGCAATCCCGTCTCTCTGCTTATCCTGCGGCAGGATCAGGTTGAGGATAATCGCCAGAATACTCACCAGGCCGACACCTGCCAGATTCAGCGCGCCCAGCTTGAGCGTCAGACCACCAATCCCGCAGGTCAGAATCACCGCCACAATCACCAGGTTGCGCGGCGACATCAGATCCACCTTGGCATCGATCAGCGTCTTCAGACCAATGCTGGCAATGGTGCCGAACAACAGCACCATAATGCCGCCCATGACCGGCAGCGGAATCGATTGCAGGATGGCGTTGAACTTGCCAAAGAAGGCCAGAATGATCGCCAGCACAGCCGCCCAGGTCATGATGACCGGATTGAAGTTGCGGGTAATCATCAGCGCGCCAGTCACTTCGGAATACGTGGTAATCGGAGGACCGCCAATCAGGCCGGCAAAACACACACCCAGACCATCACCCGTCAGCGTGCGATGCAGACCCGGCTTGGCCGTGTAGTCGTTGCCGGTCACCTTGCCGACCGCCATAACAGCGCCGATGTGCTCAATCGTCGGCGCAATTGCGACCGGCAGCATGAAGACAGCCGCAGCCCAGTTCACTTCCGGATGCACAAAGTGCGGCATGGCAAACCATGGTGCAGCGATCACACCCGCAAAGTTCACCTCGCCCATGAAGGCGGCAACAATGTAACCGACGATCACGCCAGACAAAATCGGCACCAGGCGCAGCATACCGCCCGCGAACACGGCCACGATGATGGTCGTGGCCAGCGAGACAGCCGCCAGGAAGATGGATGGACCGTATTCAACCAGTTGCTTGCCACCACCCTGCCCCATTGCCATGCCGGAAGCCGCTACGGCAACCGACAGACCGATCACCATGATCACCGGGCCAATCACCACCGGCGGCAGCAGGCGCTCAATCAGCGACATACCGCGCCACTTCACAACGGCGGCGATCACGAAATACATGAAACCGGCGAAAAAGAGACCAAATTGTGTCGCGCCCTGGCCCCAGGTTTGCATGGCGAAAATGATCGGGCCAATGAACGAGAACGAAGAACCCAGAAAAATCGGTACTTTGCGGCCAGTCAGCACCTGGAACATCAACGTGCCTACGCCCGCGCCCAGCAGGGCCATGGCCGGATTCAGGCCAGTGAGCAACGGCACCAGCACCAACGCGCCAAACGCGACAAACAGAATCTGCGCGCCTGATATGAATTGCTTGATCCCTGAAAACATGTAATCCCCTTCCTGATTTAATTGATTTTGGGGTTTCCCGAAACGGTGGCCGTGGATAACGGCCCCGAACAAAACAATGCCGGGAAGTCTCCCGGCCTTGTCATCTCTCTGTTACTGGCTGCCTTACGGCTTGTTCACAGTACCGAAAATCTTGTCTCCGGCATCGCCCAGCCCAGGAATGATATAGCCATGCTCGTTGAGGTGGCTATCGAGCGCCGCAGCATAAATCTGTACATCCGGGTGCGCCTCGTTGACCAGCTTTACACCTTCTGGTGCAGCGACCATCACCACGGCCTTGATTTCTTTACAGCCCTTGCGCTTGAGCATCTCGATGGTGGCCACCAGCGAGCCACCTGTTGCCAGCATCGGGTCGATGATGATGGCCAGACGATCATGCAGATCGCCGACAAATTTTTCGAAATACGGCTCAGGTTGCAGGGTTTCTTCGTTACGGGCCAGACCCACCACGCTGATCTTGGCCGAGGGCACCAGATCCAGTACACCATTCAGCATGCCAATACCGGCACGCAAGATCGGCACCACGGTCAGTTTCTTGCCCTTGATTTGTTTGACCTCAATCTGGCCACACCAACCCTGGATGGTCTTGGGTTCCAGCGCCAGATCTCGTGTGGCTTCATAGGCCAGCAAACGGGCCAGTTCTTCGGTCAGCAGCCGGAATTTATTGGTGCTCGTATCCTCCGCACGCAGGAGGGACAGTTTGTGTTGCACCAGCGGGTGGTCAACGACGGTGAGTTGCATGGCGTGCTCCGGCTTCAGTTCCATAGTAATGCGCGCATTTTACTTGCTGAACGCGTCCTTGCCATTAGCAAAAGTGAGCATATGCGATATATGGAGAACGAGCGTGCTTCCAGACGCGGAACCCCTGATGAAGGGCCAACCATCCAGTCACCCGCAAATCAATGAAAATCCCGGCTCCGTGTAAACAGGCCGCCCAACAACGCAGTCCGGTCTTCCAGCTTGCGGGCGACCACATGCAACACCCCTTCGACATGTTGTACCTCGCCATGCACCACCATCAGCCGTGACCCCAGCAACGCTTTGCGCCAGGTGGCTGCAATCTTCTCCCACACCACCACATTGATATTGCCGGTTTCGTCTTCCAGCGTGACAAACACGACGCCATTGGCCGTTCCTGGCCGCTGCCGGCCAACCACAATGCCGCAGACTTTCACGTTGCGGCCATTGGGCGCGCGCTTGAGCTCGGCCGCGTTAATGAGTTTTTCCCGCCGCAAACGTTCGCGCAGTAACGAGAGCGGATGCCCGCGCAACGACAGCCGCAAGCTGCGGTAATCGGCAGAAATATCCTGCCCCAGAGAGGCCGCAGGTAAATCCGGGAACAGACCATCAGTTTCAGACCAGGCCAGATCATGCTCGGTATCAATGGCAGCCGCTTGCCACCATACTTGCCGGCGATGTCCGGCCAGTGTTTCAAATGCCCCACCCTCTGTCAGCGCGGTCATGTCACGCGTATCCAGCCGCAACAACTTTTGCACTTGCGCCACGGACTCAAACCCGCCGGGCGGGCGCAAACGGGCCAGATCAACCACCGCGGCTTCATTAAGACCTTTAATTTGTCGCATTCCAAGCCGCACCACCGGTTGTGGACGCGCCAACTCTTCCAGAGTGCAATCCCAATCACTGTGCTGGACATCTACCGGCCGTACCTCAATGCCGTGACGCTGGGCATCCTGAATGAGCTGTGAGGCGCTATAAAAACCCATCGGCAATGAATTGAGCATGCTGCACAAAAAGGCCGCAGGTTCGTGATACTTGAGCCAGGCGCTGGCGTAGACCAGCAAGGCGAAACTGGCAGCGTGGGATTCGGGAAAGCCATATTCAGAAAAACCTTTGATCTGACTGTAAAGGCGCGTCGCAAACTCTTCGGAATAGCCATTCTTTTTCAGCCCTTCTTTGAGTTTTTCTTCGTATAACTGCAACTTGCCGGTTCGGCGCCAGGCCGCCATCGCGCGGCGCAGTCCGTCGGCCTCATTAGCTGTGAAATCAGCCGCCACCTGCGCCAGTTTCATCACCTGTTCCTGAAAAATGGGCACACCAAAGGTACGGCCCAGTACTTTTTCTACTTCAGGCGTCATGGGCTCGATCTTTTCCTGGCCATTTCTGCGCTTGAGATACGGGTGGACCATCCCGCCCTGGATGGGGCCCGGCCGCACAATCGCGACTTCAATCACCAGGTCATAAAACGCTTTGGGCTTCAGCCGCGGCAACATGGACATCTGCGCCCGCGATTCAATCTGGAAGACGCCAATGGTGTCCGCCCGACTCATCATTTCGTAAACTTTCGGATCTTCCTTGGGCATGTTGGCCAGCGTCAGTTGCGAGCCACCCCGCAAAGCGGTCACCAGGTTCATGGATCGCCGCAAGGCACTGAGCATGCCCAGTGCCAGCACATCCACCTTCAATAACCCCATGGCATCCAGGTCATCTTTGTCCCACTGAATGACGGTGCGGTCTTTCATGCTGGCGTTTTCTACTGGCACAAGGCGGCTGACTGGCCCACGCGTGATGACAAACCCGCCCACGTGTTGCGACAAATGACGTGGAAAACCCAGCAAGGTTTCAGTGAGTGTGAGCATCAGCTGGACTGGTTTGCTCTCCGGGTCCAGCCCTGCTTCAACCAGCCGCAAAGGCAACTCTTTACGCTGATCCCACCAGGATAAATTACGCGACAAGCGATCAAGCTGGTCTGTTGCCAGCCCCAGCGCCCGGCCCAGATCACGCAAGGTGGATTTGGGGCGATAAGTAATCACGGTGGCGGCCAGGGCCGCCCGCTCCCGAGAGTATTTGTCATACAAATGCTGGATGACCTCTTCGCGCCGGTCGTGCTCAAAATCCACATCAATGTCCGGTGGTTCATCCCGTTCTTTGGAAATAAACCGTTCAAACAAGGTATCCGCCAACGCGGGATCAACAGCGGTGATTTCCAGCGCATAACAGACGGCGGAATTGGCCGCTGAACCGCGCCCCTGGCACAGAATGCCTTTACTACGCGCAAACTGGACAATCTCGTGCACGGTCAAAAAATAGGGTTCGTATTGCTTGAAGCTGATGATGTCCAGTTCATGTTCAATCAACCCACGAACTTTCTCCGGCACGCCTTGCGGATAACGCTTGTGCAAGCCCGCCTCAGTCAGCTCCGCCAGATGTTCTGCCGCAGTTTTCCCCTCTGGCACCAGTTCATCCGGGTATTCATATCTCAGTTCTTTCAGATCAAACGAGCAGCGTTCCGCTACCCGCAGCGTTTCTGCCAGCAAATCTGCCGGATAGAGCATGCCCAGCCGCTGGCGAGGCCGCAGATGACGCTCGCCATTGGGGAACAAGGCATGGCCGCATTCCGCCACCGGTTTATGCAAGCGCAGGGCCGTCATCACGTCTTGCAAGGCGCGGCGGGACCGCGTGTGCATGTGGACATCGCCCGCGGCCACGCATGGCAGGCCGGTCTGCCCGGAGAGCCACCGGAGTTGCGCCATCCGCCCCGCATCATCCGGCCCTTGTAACAGTTCTACTGCGATCCAGGCGCGGTCTTCAAATACACTCTGGCACCAGAAGGCATCGTGGATGTCGGGTTGCTCAGGGGGAATCCACAATGCCAGCAGGCCACGCGCATAGTCCGCCACATCGTCACGGGAAAGCTTGTATTCGCCCTTGACCGCAGCGCGACGACCCAGCGTAATCAGGGCGGACAAATCGCCGTAGGCATTGCGGTCCGGCGCCAGCAATACCAGCTTGAGGCCGTCATCCAGCGTGAACTCAGCCCCGACAATCAGCTTGAGCGGATCTCCCTTCATACTTGTGATGGCCTGCCAGGCCCGCACGATCCCGGCCAGCGAGCACTCATCGGTGATGGCTAGCGCGGTGTAACCCAGTTCCCGGGCTTTCTCGACCAGCTCCTGAGCGTGCGAAGCACCACGCTGGAACGAAAAATTAGAAAGGCAATGCAACTCGGCATAGGCCGGCACTGAGGTCAGCGACTGCATTGGGCGGGTCACCTGATCATCAGAAAATGCCATGCAACCACCATGAGTTCTGAAAATGGTCGTACAAGATCCAGTAACGGCGGCCGGAAACCCCTTGTGCGATGTAGTAATCCCGCACAACAGGATGTTCATCCCACCAGCCTGATTCGATCCGCTCTGGCCGCCCTTGTAGCGTCAGGACTTCGCCATACCAGGGCTGTTCATTGCGCAGGCTAAGCGCTTGCGGTTGCGCCATCAGCCAGCCCGGGCGCGCCCCAACCGGAAGCGCTTCGCTTTTGTCACCGGGACTGGCCAGCCGCCAGGCCCGTTCGGGGCGGTGGTCCGATACCGTGGCAACGGCACGCACGGCATCTTCACCCAGGCGGGCAGACAGGCGCGCCAGTAGCAACTGGAAATTGGCATCCCCCGCGGCATGCCCAAAGAGGCCCAGCGGCATGCCATCAAGCTGATGCAATTGATCGGCAATCAAGGTAATGGTGGCTGCAGGCGCGGCCAGTTCATAGCGCTCCAGCCGTTCTTGCAATACCGACATGAATTCGGCTGCGCGCCGACCAGGCATGCCAAAACGTACAGTCAGCTCACTGGCGGGGATATCTTCATGTTTAAGCCGCAAGGTGACTTCCTGGACGCCCAGCCCCCGGCCAGAGAGAAAAGTCTCCAGCGCATCGAACAACCATTGCCCGACCTTGGCAAACGCATCCAGGCTGTCAACGGGGTAATCCAGGTCAACACCGTATTCAAAGCGGTCTGGCGGTGTAAACGGGTCACGGGGATCGGCGGCCAGGCCCAATGCCTGATCCAGCAAGTTGGGCAAGGCCACGCCAAAGCGGCGCTTGAGACCAGCACGCGGCAAATCCAGCAAAGCCCCCAGATTTTGCAAACCCAGTTGTGCCAAACCTTCCAGCGTCGCGTTATCCACCGGCAAGACCGCCAGCGGCAGATCGGCCAAGGCCCAGGCAATGTCTTTGTCAGCCATGACTGCCCTGGTGCGCTCACAGGCCGCTCGCCAGCCGGCAGCCAAAAGAGTGGGCGCCACCCCTGTCGTCACCGTCAGGCCAAACGCGCGTAACCCTTCACAGACCAGGTCACGCAGATGCGGTAGCCCGCCAAAATATTTAAGGCAGCCGCCAATCTCCAGCAGCAGCGTGTTGCTTGTGCCAATGACCACGGTTGGCGTGAATTGCAATGCCCAGGCAGCCAGCACGGACATCTTCTGTGCCTCGGCTTCAGGCTTGCGCACAAAGATGTCCAGCTCGTTAGCCAGCGCAAACGCGGCAGACAGCTTCATGCCTGGCCGAATGCCAAGTTGGGTCGCCAGGGTATCGGCCAGCATGACCCGCTCGCCACTGCCCTGCGCGATCACAACCAACCGTGGACGCATTGTGGCGTCTTCTTCAGTGAGAGAGCCTTGGTGCCGCGGCGGAAAGACTTCCAGCGGCAACAAAGGCAGATGGATGGCCAGCCAGAGCATGCCGGGCCTCCTCATGCGTCAGATTCAGCGGTGTCGTCAAAGGCAAGCCGCGTCGCTTCAAAATATGAATTTGCCAACCCTGCGGCGTTGTCGCGACAGACAAGCGCAACGGCAAGGGAGATGACGCGCCATGACCACGCCCGGCCCGCAGCAAAAAACCATAGCCCTGCCCGGCCCGCGCAGCCAGTTGTAAACGGCGGCAAGCCCGATCATCAATAAACCCTTGAATCCACCCCAGCACTGCGCCACAGGCTGGCTCACGTAATGCTTGTTCCATCGCCCAGAGAGATTCAGTGACGGATGAGGGTTGTAACCAGAGTGTCCGGCCCGGATCAACCCCGGCTTGCTGCCATGCGGGTGCATAGGGCACGTGGGGCGGTGCAATCAGGACAACCTCTCGCGCCCGGGCAATCCGGCCCAGGGCTGGCCATAGCAAGGACAGTTCGCCGCTGCCAGCACCATTGGCCAGCAAGATCTCCGTCACGCTGCCCACGGCCCAGCCCCCTCCTGGCAACTGGGCATCCAGCACACCATATGAGGATGGCATGGTGGTGGGCAGTACCGGCGTGCGGCCATCACCCAGCCAGACCGCGGGGTGTTGCAAGACGCTGGCAAGGCTTGCGTGGTTCATGATCAAAATCCTGCGGGGCTGATAATTCAGGCTCGATCATATAGAACGATCGTTCTATTTTCAAACCAGGCAGATGAACGTTCCATCCCCTGGCTGTCGTTCACAGACAACACCCCGCCAGTGCGCGCCGAGTTGCAGTTTGCCTGTCAGTACGCCATCAGCGCCCCCGAAACTGCGTCAACTGCTGTTTCTGCCAGGCCTTTGCGCATCCAGCACGCGTGTCCATCAGAAGAAAACTGAAAACGCACGGCGTACACTAAGGACAGCAAGTACATGGGCAGCGACCAGCTGGTTTTGCTAGAATCCGCAAGCTTCGGTATTTACTCGCCTTTTCGGGACCCCTACACAATGAGCCTGCGACACATCGCTCTCTCTCTGATTTTCTGCATGATGGCCGGCCACGCACTCGCCGGTGACTTCGAAGATATCCAGCAACTGCTTAAGGCCCGCCAGTACAAATCGGTGATTGATCGCGCCGATAGTTACCTGGCCAAGAACCCCAAAGACGCGCAGATCCGCTTCTTGCGCGCCATTGCATTGACCGAGCTGGGTCGCAATGATGAAGCCATCAAGGCCTTTACCTCACTGACCGAGGACTACCCGCAACTGCCAGAGCCCTATAACAATCTGGCCGTGCTGTATGCGCAGCAAAACCAGCTGGACAAGGCTCGCACAGCACTGATGATGGCTATCCAGACCAATCCGTCATACGCCATTGCACATGAGAACCTGGGTGATCTGTATGCCCGCATGGCTTCGCAAGCTTATGACAAGGCCTTGCAGCTGGAAGGCGGTAACCAGAATGTACAAAGCAAGCTGACCCTGGTGCGTGAGTTGTTCAGCAGCAATCCAGGCATTGCGCCGCATGCCACACCGTCTGCCGCCGGCACCAAACTGGCACAGAACGCCCCGGCCAAGGCCACCCCAGCACCGACACCTGTTGCCACACCGCGTCCGACACCGACACCGCAACCGACGCCAAATCCGACCCCCAAGCCGACGGCAACGCCGGCGCCTACACCGGCCCCGACGCCTGCACCAACACCTGCACCGGAAAAAGCGTCTGCACCGCGCAACGCTGAACAAGATGCGGTGATCGCTGCGGTCAACGGCTGGGCGGCGGCATGGTCACGTCAGAACGTTAATGGTTACCTCGCCGCTTATAGCCGTAATTTCAAGGCACCGGGCGGTCAGTCCTATGCGGAATGGGCAAAAGAACGTCGTGATCGCATCAGCTCACCCAAGTCAATCGACGTGAGTGTCTCAAATATCAAAATCGAATTTACCGACAGTGATACAGCCAGGGTAAAATTCCGCCAGTCTTACAAGTCGGATCGCCTGTCGGCGCGTTCCACGGGTAAAACACTGATTATGGAAAAGAGCGGCGGCCACTGGCTGATCGTCGAAGAGCGTACCTGAGCGATTTAACTGAATGACCCGTACCATCAACTGGAGCAAGCTGATCCTCAGCTTGCTGGCTTTGCTGCTACTTGCGCCCGCAGCACAACCACGCATGCCGATTGTCGCTCCTTACCAGTTGCATCCGCTGCAGGATCTCAAAGGTAATGCCACCCAAGGCTCACCAGAGCAAATGATCGTCGCCGCCATCGACGCCATCCGCGACAACCGGATGGCCGATGCGCGTGCAACGGTTGATGCCCTGCTCGCCAAGGAACCCAACTACCACCTGGCTTATTTGCTCTCCGCAGACTTGTACGCCATGCAGGCTGGTCAGCTAGATACCATGGGTGGCGCCGCGCCAGCCGGTACGGCCGACAAACTGGAAGACTTGCGTCGTGAGGCACTGGTACGCATTCGCCGTGAAGCCAGTCCGCCACCCGTCACCTTGTTACCAGCGCAACTGGTGTCGTTCTCTGACAAGCAAAAATACGCCATCCTCGTCGATGCTGCTGCATCCCGGCTGTTTGTATTCCAGAACAACAACGGCATTCCCAAATATGTCACCGATCACTACGTGACCGTTGGCAAACTGGGGACAGAAAAAGTCCGTGAAGGCGATCAGCGCACGCCGCTGGGCGTTTACTTTGTGGACAGCCACATGTCCCGCCCGCAACTGGACAAAACCTTCGGTGCCCAGGCAGATCTGTACGGTGTGGGAGCCTGGCCGATTTCCTACCCCAATGAACTGGATCGCCGCGAAGGCAAAACCGGTCACGGGATCTGGCTGCACGGCAGCCCGGCGGCAACCTACTCGCGCCCACCACAGGCCTCGAATGGCTGTGTGGTACTCACCAACCCGGAACTGGCCAGCGTGCAGGACTATCTGCAGATTGATGTCACGCCAGTGGTTATCGTGCCAAAAATTGACTGGCTGACAACAGAACAATGGCAGCAACGCCATACTGCCGCCCTGAATTTGATCGACCACTGGCGCCAGTCATGGCAAGCACTCAACCTGCCGAACTACCTGAACTATTACAGCAAAGGATTCAGCAATAGCGACGGCCAGAACATTAGCAGCTGGACTCGCCAGAAAACTGCGCTGGCGCAGGCGCGTAACGATGCACAGATTCAGTTGTCCAACATCAGCCTGTTTACCGGCGGCAAAGATGGCATGCTGGTGGCTACGTTTGACCAGGACTACCGCAGCAAAGCGCTGGATAATCGCATGCGTAAAAGGCTGTACTGGCGTAATGAAGATGGGGCCTGGCGCATTGTCTGGGAAGGCGCCGCTGCCAACGGCTAAGCTCACCGGGTCATAGACAACAAAAAAACCTCGCCACGGCGAGGTTTTTTGTTTGTGCGCCAACCGCGTTACAGGGTCAGGCCACCTGTGACTTCAATCGCAGCACCATTGATATAGCTCGCCTCATCACTCGCAAGGAAGGCATACACGCTGGCAATTTCTTCCGGACGCGCCATACGCTTCATCGGCACCTTGTCTTCCATGGCCTGAATAACTTTCTCTGGCATGGCATTGAGAATCGGCGTTGCCACAAAGCCCGGGCAAACGGCGTTGGCACGAATGCCCTTCTTGCCCAGCTCCTTGGCCCAGGTCTTCACAAAACCGATCACGCCAAACTTGGAAGCCGCGTAGTTGGTCTGCCCAAAATTGCCATAAACACCCACGACCGACGAGGCATTCAGGATTACGCCCTGACCTTGTTCGATCATGGTATCGATCACGGCCTTGGTGCAGTTGTACACGCCCTTGAGGTTGATATCGATCACGCGGTCAAACTGCTCTTCAGTCATCTTGAACAGTTGCGCATCCGCCACGATACCAGCGTTGTTGACAAGGATATCAATGCGGCCAAAACGGGATTTCACACCAGCAACCATTTCGGCAATCGTTGTCTTGTCGGTCACATCCACCTGGAACCCGGCAGCTTCAGTTCCCAGAGCCACCAGCTCGGACACGACCTGGTCCACGCCTGCACGGTTCAGGTCACAGACCACAACTTTCGCACCTTCCTGCGCAAACTTGAGCGCGGTAGCCTGACCGATCCCGCTGGCGCTACCGGTAATAATGGCAACTTTATCCTTCAGTTTCATCGAGTTACTCCTGCTGACGATAAGGTGCTGCAAGCCCGGCGACCAGCAAAGTCCCGCGCAGCAGTGGGCGCGCCCATGCACGCCCGTGACAAGGCGTAGCATAGCGTGCGTTGTGCGTCGCAACAATAAAAAACCGATGAAAACGGGACCGAACGGCCCCGGAAGGATACAGCGGGACTTAGCCGGCCTTGCGCTCGGCGTCCTGGGCGGCTGCTTGCTGCTGTTCAACCAGATCGCGGCAATCTACAACCTTGAGGTCGTTATCACGGGCAAACGCCATGATGAACTGGAATACGCGGGGGTCGAGTTTTTCCAGTTGCTTGTCTACGGCTACGCAACGCACATTATCCATCACCATGGGACGAACATAGGGAGCGTAAGAGAGCTTCTGGTCAAAACCGAAGGTGGACAGGATACCGGAGAGGCGTTCTGCCCAGTCACTCGGGCGGAATTGACGCCCGTCGCTGGTGAGCCCCTGGATGACGATTTCGTATGGATTACAGATCATGTTGTGTGTATATCAGGGATTAATCTACGTGGCTCGTTTCAAACGTGAGTATACCGGTATTTTAATTGCAGCGCATTGTCACAACACAAATAACCCGTACTTTTACTACATAACTGATAGTCCCCATCATATCACTTTGATCCGGACGTGCCGATCAGCAATCGCCCTCACTCATGGGGCCATGCCCACGTAACAATTGCGCAAAATCAAGTTTCTACAGTCTACGCGGGGACAGCCCGCCACTCCGAGTTTGAGCCGACAGACGAGCACTTTCAGGGCAGCAAGCCCGCAGTACTTGCCACTTGGCCGCTTCACGCACAATAATGGTTGTTTTTTCAATCAATTGCCGGCCCTCCGGTCAGCAACAGCGTGCCCTATGCGACACTATCTGCAGTTCAAGGATTTCTCCCTCGACGAATACAAGTATCTGTTCAAGCGCGCTACTGTGCTCAAGCAGAAACTGCGCGCTGGCGAGTTGTACCAGCCGCTGATTGGCCGCGTATTGGCCATGATTTTTGAAAAGTCGTCGACCCGTACCCGCGTTTCTTTTGAAGCCGGTATGGCGCAACTGGGCGGTCACGCCATGTTCATGGCATCCAAGGACACGCAACTGGGCCGCGGTGAGCCGATTGAAGACGTCGCTCAGGTCATCAGCCGCATGACCGATATCGTCATGGTGCGTACCTTTGAACAAAGCATTATTGAACGCTTTGCCGAAAACTCTCGCGTTCCGGTTATCAACGGTCTGACCAACGAATACCACCCCTGCCAGATCATGGCCGATATCTTCACCTATGAAGAACGCCATGGCTCGATCGAAGGCAAGACCGTGACCTGGATTGGTGACAGCAACAACGTCAGCCGCACCTGGCTACAAGCTGCGAAAATCTTCAATTTCAAGCTCAAACTCGCCTGCCCTGCCGGTTATGAAATGACCGTGCTGGATGGCCTTGAGTATGGCAAGGATATTTTTGAGCAGTATCGCAACCCGTTCGAAGCCGCCCACGGCGCCGACATTGTGACCACGGACGTGAGCGTATCCATGGGGTACGAGCGCGAAACCCTGCAGCGCAAGAAAGATTTCCTGAACTATCGCGTGACCGAAAAGTTGATGGCCGAAGCTGCCAAAGATGCTGTGTTCCTGCATTGCCTGCCGGCGCACCGTGGCGAGGAAGTCGATCCGGAAGTCATTGATGGCCCGCAATCGCTGGTCTGGGACGAAGCTGAAAACCGCATGCATACCCAAAAGGCGGTGATTGAGTACCTGCTGCTGGGCGAGATCAAGGACTGAAGTTGTTAGGGATAACTGACCCCCTCACCTACCTGGCCGGCGCAACAGCCATTATTCTGATGCCCGGCCCCAATTCGCTGTTCGCGCTCTCCGTGGCATCACGTCGCGGAGTGCGGGCGGGTTTTGCCGCCGCCGCTGGTATTTTCACCGGTGATCTGGTCTTGATGCTCGCCGCTGCGCTGGGTGTGGCATCATTAATGCATGCTTATCCGGTGGCGTTCGATATCGTACGTTACGCCGGAGCCGCATATCTGGCCTTTTTGGGGATCAAGCTCCTCCTGACCAGAAGTAACAAGCGGGAACAGGAAGTCCAGCTGGACATCCCGGCCCGTCATATTTATCGCCAGGCGATGTCGATCTCGCTGGTGAATGTTAAAGCCATCATTTTTTTCATGGCTTTCTTTCCCCAGTTTGTCGATCCATCGTACCCGCACATCTGGCTGACCTTCGGTGCCCTCGGCATCACTGTGCAAATCCTGAGTTTGTCGTATCTCAGTTTTCTGATTCTGGCCGGCGCCAATATCGCCAGGAAGCTTTCTGGCCGAGCGTGGATTGCCACGATATTGAAGAAGTTGACCGGCACGCTGTTTTTAAGCTTTGGCGCACGTCTTGCGCTCAGCCGATGATCGGGCCAGCCCTGTCATCCGGTTTGCGGTCGTGCGCATTGTACCGGTCGGAAAAATGAATCCGGGATCGACATCAACCCATGTTCCAACCTTGCCTCATCAAGGATCTACCCCATGTCTGACGTAAAGAAAGTGGTGCTTGCCTACTCTGGCGGTCTTGATACATCGGTCATTCTCAAATGGCTGCAAGACACTTATCAATGTGAAGTGGTGACATTCACCGCCGATCTTGGCCAAGGCGAGGAGCTGGAACCCGCTCGGCAAAAAGCGCTGAAGTTTGGCATCAAGCCTGAGCACATCTTTATTGATGACCTGCGCGAAGAATTTACACGTGATTTCGTCTTCCCGATGTTCCGCGCCAATGCGCTGTACGAAGGCGAATACCTGCTGGGCACATCGATTGCCCGTCCGCTGATTGCCAAGCGCCAGATCGAAATCGCCAATGCGGTAGGCGCCGATGCCGTAAGCCATGGCGCTACAGGCAAGGGCAACGATCAGGTGCGTTTTGAACTGGGCTATTACGCGCTCAAACCTGGCGTCAAAGTCGTCGCGCCCTGGCGTGAGTGGGACTTGTTGTCTCGTGAAAAACTGCTGACTTATGCCGAGACCAATGGCATTCCGGTCGACATGAAGCACAAGAACGGCGGCGCTCCTTACTCCATGGATGCCAACCTGCTGCACATCTCGTTCGAAGGCCGCCACCTCGAAGACCCGAAGGCTGAAGCCGAAGAAAGCATGTGGCGCTGGACCGTCAGCCCGGAAGCTGCGCCAGATGCGGCTGAATTCGTGGATCTGGAATACGAAAAGGGTGACGTGGTTGCCATCAACGGCGTACGCCTGACACCGGCGCAGGTGCTGACCAAGCTGAACGAACTGGGTGGCAAACATGGTATCGGCCGTCTGGATCTGGTCGAAAACCGTTATGTCGGCATGAAGAGCCGCGGTTGCTACGAAACACCTGGCGGCACCATTCTGTTGAAGGCACACCGTGGTATTGAATCCATCACGCTGGACCGCGAAGTAGCCCATCTGAAGGACGATCTGATGCCGCGTTACGCCAGCCTGGTCTACAACGGCTACTGGTGGAGCCCGGAGCGCAAAGCATTGCAAGTACTGATCGACCACACCCAGGAGCGCGTGAATGGCTGGGTGCGCGTCAAACTGTACAAGGGCAGCGTTTCAGTCGTCTCGCGTGACTCTAAAGACACGCTGTTTGACCAGACCATCGCGACCTTTGACGATGATGGCGGCGCTTACAATCAGGCGGACGCAGGCGGCTTCATCAAGCTCAATGCGCTGCGCATGCGCATTGCAGCGAGGAAAGGCCGGTAATCCACAACCGGTAACGGGCAGTGGCATTCAGCCCTGCCCGTTTTGATGGTTTAACCGTTTCACTTACCGTTAACACCAGCTCACCATGTCCGTCATTGATTCCTTTCTGAATATGCCCGAGGACACGTTCGATACGTTGTCCGTGTCCATTCTGGTCACCGGTCTCATTATCTACATGGGGTTTGTGATTTACCGTATGGCAAAGGATTCAAACGCGGGCAAGTTCGGCACCATCATCCTTTTTTTCGTACTGGGTTTTGGCATGCTGGGTTTCATCATCAAAACCATTTTGACTGAAGTACTGCAAAAGTAAGTTGCAGTACGTTTTATCCATTGGAGCCTTTTCATGAGCCAGCAGTTCGATAACGTATCCGTAGTCAAACAAGGCAATGTGTATTTTGATGGCAAGTGCGTTTCCCACACCGTCATTCTGGCCGATGGCACCCGCAAGAGCGTGGGCGTAATCCTGCCATCCAAGTTGGTCTTCAACACTGGCGCACCGGAAATCATGGAATTGATCGCCGGTAAATGCGTGGTGAAACTGGCCGGTGCAAGCGAATCCCAAACCTACACCGGCGGTCAGTCGTTCAACGTACCGGGCAACAGCAGCTTTGATATCGAAACACTGGAAACCCTGCACTACGTTTGCCACTTTGGCTAAGCGCTGACGGTTACCGCTGCGCCCGGTCTGCCATGCAGTGCCGGGCGTTTGTGCTTCTATAGCCGGAGAAACAATGACCACCGTCGTGACTCATGCCATCGTCGCTGCAACCCTGGTGCGATTTCTCCCCCGACCCTGGCGTTCACCTGCTCTCTACGTGCTGGCCATGCTGGGTAGCATGGCACCGGATCTTGACACGATCGGTCTCAAGTTTGGCATTGCATATGACAGCCCCTACGGCCATCGTGGCGCCACGCATTCGCTGCTGTTTGCCGCTGTGCTGGGTGGCGTGATGGCATGGTGGCTGGCTCGCAAACAAGGCGCACTTGCGCGTCACTGGATGATCCTTACTGCTTGCGTATTCACGCATCCGGTCATGGATGCCCTCACCAACGGCGGTCGCGGGGTAGCGTTTCTCTGGCCACTTAGCGATGATCGCTTTTTCTTCCCACTGCATCCCATCCTGGTTTCGCCAATCGGTGCGCGTTTCTTCTCTGAACGCGGGGTGATGACACTGGAAAGCGAGTTAGTCTGGGTGTGGGCACCCTGCATTGTTGTATGGCTGGTTTTAGCGCTTTGGTCAGCCCGCAAACGCCGTTAAAATCCAGTATCCAACCCAACATCTCGCCGACGCATGATGACCAACGCCGCAGTCCGTCTTCTGGCGCAATACAATCGCTGGATGAATGAACGCCTGTATGCCGCAGCAGAGGTGCTGGGCGAGGAATTGCGCACCGCAGACCGGGGTGCGTTTTTTGGTTCTGTGCATGGCACGCTGGATCATCTGGTGCGCGGTGACATGAACTGGCTAGCGCGCTTTGAGAACCAGCCCTTACCCGATTTCGGACCTGGGCCATTGGTTTGCCCGACATGGGAAGCGCTCGTTGCCTTGCGTCAGCAAACCGACAACCGCATTGATGCCTGGGCTGCCCACGTGAGCGATGAGTGGCTCGCAGCCCCTTTTAGCTGGTACAGCGCCATGTACAACCAACAGATGAACATGCCGGCGTGGATTGCTGTCAGTCATTTTTTTAATCACCAGACGCATCATCGAGGCCAGGTCACCACCTTGCTCTCGCAACTGGGCATGGATATTGGTATCACCGACCTACCCATGATGCCGTCTCTCAACAACAACGTTGCACCGGCCTGAAGCCCGTTGCCACCTACATTGAAAACCGCAGGAGTACCACATGCCCTCTTTCGATATTGTTTCTGAAGTCAACGACGTGGAAGTGCGCAATGCACTGGATCAGACCAACAAGGAAGTCGGCACACGCTTTGATTTCAAAGGCTCTGACGCCCGTGTCGAGCAAGCCGAAAAAGTCCTGACCATTTTTGCCGACAATGATTTCCAACTGGAACAGGTCAAAGACATCCTGACCGCCAAACTGACCAAACGCGGTGTCGATATCCGCTGCCTGGATGAGGCCAAGAGTGAGAAAGTCTCTGGCAACAAGGTCAAGCAAGCCATTACCGTGCGCACCGGCATCAGCGGTGACGAGGCCAAGAAAATCGTCAAGCTGATCAAAGACTCCAAGCTCAAGGTGCAAGCCGCCATCCAGGGTGATGAGGTCCGTGTCTCTGGCACCAAGCGCGATACGCTGCAAGAAGCGATCGCGGTGATCCGCAAACAAGTGACCGACTACCCGGTACAGTTTCAGAACTTTCGCGATTGAATGTGGTTGGGCAGCAATGCTGCCAAACCAATGCGCATTACCGCAATTGATTGATTAGCATCAAGATTCCGGATGCGACTCCGCGCCATGATCATGTCATTACATTCAAGCATGGCAGGAGTCACATCATGGAAAACTCCCCCTGGGAAGCCTTGTTCTTTTCTGATATTGGCCTGTTGAGCCTGTTCACTATTGGCTTTGTGCTGGTCATGGCGGTGTATATTTTTCTGTTTGTTCGTCGCAATGTGATGAATGCTGTTGACCCGGAAACCATCCAGCAAAAAGATAAGCACACCCCGCTTCACTCATGATGCGTAGCACGCAAACAAAAAGACCGGCCTCAAGCCGGTCTTTTTGTTTGCGCATCTCCCCAACACCTAGCGGGCAGCGACAGAACGCGTTTTGTCGAGCAAATAAAAATGTTCGTGCCGCTCACCTGGCCGTGCGCCATCCCACAGCACCATCGACCCCGGCGGTGGATCACCCGCCACCAACTGCAGTCGGCAATTGGTCACGTCACGCCGTTGCAATGGCATATGCGAAAAATAATCTACCGATGCGGCCATGGAGTCTGACACCAACGAGCCATCAATACACCCAGCCGGCTGTTTGTTCACAGCCATCTGCAGACTCTCGACGACAGTACGGTAGCTCTTGGAGGCATCCAGCCAGGGCTGCCACAAGCCCATCAGCGCGCCCCACAGCAATGTGACACCACAAGCCCAGTTGGTGATAGCCAATCGACCAAGCGGCCGTTTGCGCAGCAGTACCCAGCACCAGGTGGCAGAGATCGCCAGCGTGAACAGCACACCGCCCCAGACCACATGCGGGTGCCACGACGGGCTCGCCTCTGCCAGCGTCCTGGCCCACGTCGCTGGAGCCCCCGACGTCAACACAATCCACGCGCACCACAAGAGGAAGGTCCCCACCCCGAACGTCATGATGCCAAACCAGTTCAGCGCGGCCGCCGCGCCACGTTGCAAGCGGTCGATACCGCTCGTGGTCAGCAAGGATAACGTGGGCAACACCAGCAGCAATGCCGACTCGCCAATCAAGTCACCGGCCAGCGATAACCAGATCGAATTGAGCACCAGCACCACAATCGGCAAGGTAAGTTTAGGGTGAGCCAGTTGTGAACGATTGGACCAAATCCCCCAAACACCCAGAGGCAACACTGGCCAGGCAAACCACAGCACGATGGAAAAGTAGAACCCAAACGAATGAAAAGGCTGCCAGGACGCCAGGCCACCAAAGGCACCAAATGCGTAGTAATCCAGCCAGATACGGAAAGCTTCCGGATTGGTGTGATAGAGATCACCCACCCACATCAACCCGAGTGGCACTGCAGTCACCAAAGCAGTGAGCAACGTCGCCAGATACCAGGCCCTGCGCCAAGGCCTGAACCCAAGCAAGGCCACGGCAGTGACAAAACTCAGCAAGAACTCGCCCCAGGAGGCTCCCAACAGCAACATCAGCCAAGAGAGACCCAGCAACAGCCCACCCTGTACCGGCTGCCGCAATGCCCATGCCAGCGCGTAGAGCTGCCAGCTAAAGCCAGCCAGCACGATCACCTGTGGTGCCAGATGGTGGCCCCAGATAATGAGCCCAATGCTGCCTATCAGCGCCATGACGGCCACGCGCCCCTGGCGACGCCCATACAGTTCACGTCCCGCCAGCCCGAGGCCCCACATCGCCAACGCCATCCACGCACCAGTAGCCAGACGTGCCGCATCATGCACCGCCATACCCAGGTGAGACAAAGGCCACGCAAACAGGCAGGCAGACCAGTAATACAAGGGACCGTACAAGAGGTAAGGATTGTCGCCCCACCATGGCAGGGCCCAATGCTGCCCTTCCACGTAGTGCTTGATCACCGCAGCGGTTTCAAGCTCCGCAGGCTTCCACGGATCATGCCCGATCAAGCCTGGCAGCAGCCATACAAGACAAAGCAACAGCAACATCCAGGGGCGCTGACCCGGTGGGAGTGGCGGCTGCTCGCGTTCGGTTTCTGGGACGTAGGTAAGCATGCGGGGATTTTAACTGGCAAAGCGCGGGGAGGACAGAAACAAAAAAGGCAGCCTCGAAAGCTGCCTTTTTTGCGATACACACAACAGCAGAGCCAGATTAGCCCTTGTTGCTGGTGTACATGCCGTACTTCTGACGGAATTTCTCGACGCGACCAGCGGTGTCCAGCACCTTTTGCTTGCCGGTGTAGAACGGGTGCGATTCGGACGACACGTCCAGACGCACAACCGGATATTCCTTGCCGTCAGTCCACTTCATGGTTTCGCCGCCACGAGCGGTCATGGTGGAACGGGTCAGAAACTTGAAATCAACGCTGGCGTCGAAGAAGATAACTTGCTTGTAATCGGGATGGATACCGTCTTTCATTTCGCTTTTCCTTTGCATGAGCGCGTCGGGGTTGTGCCGACGCAAAACGCGCATTATGTCAGTACCGCCCGCCCACCGCAAGGAAAACCACGGTAAAACAGGCAGAAAAAGAGACCAAATGCGCAAATGACTCAACGCTTTGGCGGTCAAACCACAAAAACCACCCCATGACACACCAGAAACGACAAACCGGCGCCGCAGCGCCGGTTTGGACAAGACAATCAAAACACTTTGATCCTCTTCAACTGCATGGTCATTAACGACGCATGGAGTCAAAGAAATTGGAGTTGTTTTTGGTTGCCTTGATCTTGTCTTGCAGGAATTCCATCGCCTCCAGATCATCCATCGGATACAGCAACTTGCGCAGTACCCAGATCTTTTGCAGTTGTTCCGACGGAATCAGCAATTCTTCACGGCGGGTACTGGAACGATTGATGTTAATCGCCGGGAACAGACGTTTTTCTGCCATGCGACGATCAAGGTGGATTTCCATGTTACCGGTACCCTTGAATTCTTCGTAGATCACGTCATCCATACGAGAACCGGTGTCGATCAATGCGGTGGCGATAATGGTCAGGCTACCGCCTTCCTCAATATTGCGGGCCGCGCCAAAGAAACGCTTGGGGCGTTGCAGGGCATTGGCGTCCACACCACCCGTCAGCACCTTGCCAGAAGCCGGCACGACGGTGTTGTAGGCACGGGCCAGACGTGTGATGGAGTCCAGCAAAATCACGACGTCTTTCTTGTGTTCAACCAGGCGCTTGGCCTTTTCGATCACCATTTCGGCCACTTGCACATGGCGAGTGGCTGGTTCGTCAAAGGTAGAGGAAACAACCTCACCCTTCACCGACCGCAGCATTTCGGTCACTTCTTCCGGACGCTCATCAATCAACAGTACGATCAGCATCACATCCGGGTGGTTGGCGGTGATCGCGTGCGCAATATTCTGCAGCATCACGGTCTTGCCGGATTTCGGAGGGGCCACCAGCAACGCGCGCTGGCCACAGCCGATCGGGGCAATCAGATCAATGATACGACCAGTAACATTCTCTTCACCCTTGATGTCGCGCTCCAGCTGCAGGCGGCGCGTGGGGAACAGCGGTGTCAGGTTTTCAAACAGAATCTTGTGCTTGGCGTTTTCCGGCGGTTCGCCGTTGACTTTGTCGACCTTCACAAGCGCAAAGTAACGTTCACCATCTTTGGGTGTACGGATCTCGCCTTCGACGGTATCGCCAGTGTGCAGATTAAAGCGACGAATTTGCGATGGGCTGACATAAATGTCATCCGGGCCGGCCAGATAAGAAGTATCCGGGCTACGCAGGAAACCAAAGCCGTCAGGCAGCACTTCAAGCGTGCCATCGCCAAAAATACTTTCGCCCTTTCTCCCCTGGTTTTTCAGCAGCGCAAAGATCAGGTCCTGCTTGCGCAAGCGGCTAGCGCCTTCAATTTCGTTGGCGATTGCCATCTCGACAAGTTCTGAGACGTGGTGATGTTTTAGATCGGACAAATGCATGCGATTGGGCCGTTGCTATGTAGCAATTAAGAAAAATATATAAAGGGGAATAAGAAGAGACGTACTGATATATACGAATGGCGCAATGGCAGAAGGACTCTGGCATGCGCAGTAAACGCCGTAAGGGTATATGGCGCAAACTTGCACTGTCAAGCAACCAGCGACACAAGGTGGTCGCTGGTGTTGCGTGTTCAATACGCAATGGGCCGGTAAATACCCCGGCCCGGCAACAACTTACAGGTTGCTGTCAAGGAAAGCGGTCAGTTGGGACTTGGACAGTGCACCAACCTTGGTCGCCTTCACTTCACCATTCTGGAACAACATCAGCGTCGGGATGCCGCGGATACCATACTTCGGCGGGGTGCCCTGATTTTCATCAATATTAAGCTTGGCAACCTTGAGCTTGCCTGCGTATTCGCCGGCCACTTCGTCCAGGATCGGGGCGATCATCTTGCACGGACCACACCATTCGGCCCAGTAATCGACCAGAACGGGGGTTTGCGATTTCAACACTTCAGCGTCAAACGACGCGTCGGTTACGTAAGAGATGTGCTCGCTCATAAGATTCTCCAGGCAATGCGGGTAACGGTGCGATATCTAAAAAACGGACTACCGGCCGCAAAGCAACCGGTTCATTGGCGACTATGCTAACGGATGCTGTCACAAAATCCCAATCAATTTGACCGGTCCGCTCGATACAAAAATACTATGGGGCCGCAATGGACGATTTCAAGCGCCCTTCCCGGCCACTTCGCTGTCACATTTTTCACAACTCTACAGCGCGGCACCTACCGCGTCTGACAAACGCTCCACTGCTGTCACTGTCATCCCCTCTATGGGCTGACGCGGCCGGTTGGCATGCGGCACGATGGCGTGCGTGAAGCCCAGCTTGGCGGCTTCCCGCAAGCGCTCTTGCCCACGCTGGACCGGGCGCACTTCACCCGCCAGACCCACCTCCCCAAAAATCACCAGCTTTTCGGGCAGCGGGCGGTCTTTCAGTGACGACACAATCGCCAGCAAAATAGCCAGATCCGCAGCGGGCTCGTTGATCCGCACACCACCCACGGCGTTAATGAATACATCCTGGTCAAAGACGGCAATGCCGGCATGCCGATGTAACACCGCCAGCAACAAAGCCAGCCGGTTCTGTTCAATCCCGACGCCAAGGCGTTTGGGTTGCGGCGCGTGGGTATCGTCGACCAGCGCCTGGATTTCCACCAGCATGGGCCGTGTGCCTTCCTGCGTGACCAATACACAAGAACCCGGCACCGGCTCACGATGCTGACTCAAGAACAAGGCGGAGGGATTGGTCACCTCTTTCAGGCCTCGATCAGTCATGGCAAAGACACCCAGTTCATTCACCGCGCCAAAACGGTTTTTGATCGCCCGGATCAACCGGAAGCTGGAATGGGTATCGCCCTCAAAATACAGCACGGCGTCGACAATATGTTCCAGCACACGCGGGCCCGCCAACGCGCCCTCTTTGGTCACGTGCCCGACCAGCAAGATGCTGATCCCGCTGCGTTTGGCGGCGCGGGTTAATTGCGCCGAGCACTCCCGCACTTGCGCTACGCTCCCTGGCGCAGAGCTCAGCGCTTCTGAATACAGCGTCTGAATCGAGTCAATCACCACGACTTGTGGTTTTTCCCGCTCCAGCGTAACCAGGATTTTTTCCAGATTGATTTCTGGCAGCAACCCCACCGGCGCGTTGGCCAACTGCAACCGGCGTGCCCGCAATGCAATCTGCTCGGCCGACTCTTCACCACTTACGTACAGCACACGCACGCCTGCAGACATTTGCGTAAGCGCTTGCAGCAACAAGGTGGATTTGCCAATCCCGGGGTCGCCCCCGATCAACACCACGCCACCAGGAACCAGACCGCCACCCAGCACACGATCCAGTTCAGCCAGCGTGGTCGGCGTGCGCGGCAACTCAACGGCGTCGACATCCGACAATTGCCGGATGGCACCATCCGCAGCCAGCGATTGAAAACGCGCCGGTGCCGACGATTGCGCAACGGCTTCGGTCAGTGAATTCCAGTCGCCGCAATGCGGGCACTGACCCTGCCATTTGGGAGATGTACCGCCACAGGACTGACAGACGTATTGGGATTTGATTTTGCTCATGGACGTATTAGAACATGCCGCCCGGCAGGGCCGCAGGTACAAAAACAAAAACGGGTCCCGAAGAACCCGTTTTTCCCTTGTACGCCCTCTGGGTGATCAGAGGGTTCCTGGGTGATCAGGAAATGTACTGGAACAGACTCAACCCGGCCACTTTGGAGTACGTCTGCCGCGCAGCCTCCAAGGTGGTCTGATTTTGCGTAAAGTCGCTGATTGTCTTGGCATAATCCAGACCGTTCAAATCAGAAATCGTTGAGCTATACGCAAGGTTAAGGTTGGAATTGGTCGATTGTTGCTGGGTCGATTCTTTTTGCCATGCACCAATGCTGGCATTCACTGTCACCACATTGTTCAGTGAGTTGCTCAGCGCTGAAATCACGCTGTTAAGCTGGTTCTGGAACGCAGCCTGCGCGGTGCCGGAGGTATCGGTCGCGTAGTTGGTCAACGCGCTCGAGAAATTCTTGATCGTGGTAAACAAGTCTTGATTGGTGCTGGCTGCTACATTAAAACTGTCGCCGGCCTTGGGCGTACCCGTCATATTGATGCTGGCACCGAAGTTCCAGTTGGCGATCAGCGGCGTGGCCGGGTCGCCAGGTTGCTGCGACAACTGGATGTCACCGCCATCGTTGTACGTGCGCGGGTAGGCGCCGGTACGCGCACCAGACGCGGTGTAGTCGTAACCATCCAGCAAAGACTTGTTGTAGTTCGGGTTGGCCGTGCCGTTGGGCAGCGTCTGCAGGTTGTCGACGATGTCATACGTCACCGTAGGCGGCCCCGACGGGTCGGTCGTGTTGGGCTGCGTCTGGAAAACGATATTGAAATTCTGATCGTTGGTGGTGGAGTTCCACTGCGCCTTGTTCAGCACGGTACCCGCACCAATCAGACCGGTACCGGTATTGGTCGTGGCTGCGGTGTCGTTAAACGTGCCATTGCCGTTTTTGATCTGCTGGAACACTTGTGAGCCAGCCAGCGAGGTCGGCAAATCACGCGAGGCAGAAATCTGCACCTGCCGCTGACCCTGGTCACCGTTGTAAACCACATTACCGAAACTGCTTTCGGTAAACGGTTTGACGTCACCTTTATAGCCAGAGAACAAATACTGCCCGCTCCCGTCAGTGGCATTGGCCAGCCCCAGCAATTGCTGGTAATTCCCCAGCAACTGCGAGTTGATGGCCGATTTGTCAGAACCGGTTTGCGAAGCATTCCCCGCCTCAATGGCCAGCGACTGGATATTCTGGATAGCGGTAATGATGGAGCTGATGTTCGAGCCTTGCAGCTGCAAAGCCGAATCCGCCGACTGGGCATTGGTGTTGTATTGCGTTGTCAAATCCTGCGCCTGAGTCACATTCAACAGGCGTGCGGAACCCACCGGATCATCCGCAGGCGTCAGGATTTTCCGACCCGTCGACAGCATTTGCTGCAGCTGGTTTTGCTGATAGGTCAGGTTATCCAGATTCTGGGTGTTCAGATTGTAGATGGTGCTGGTTGCAATACGCATGTTTCTAACCCCTGGCGCGGCGGGCCGGTGAATACACGACGGCCCGTCTTTTTGCGACAACTGGTGCTGGCGGTAAGTTCTGCGCGCCGGCCATTACCGGCGCATCACTTCAGATATCGGCACGAATCGCCAAAACTTAACTGATATTCACGATCGACTGGAATGCCTCTTGCGCGATCTGGATCACCTTGCTGGCAGCCTGATAGGCCTGCTGGTAACGCAACAGATTGGCCGCTTCCTCATCCAGATTCACGCCTGCCAGCGAGTCACGCGCAGTCTGGGCGTTGGTCAGCACCGTCGTCTGGGCTTGCGACATCACTTTAATCTGGTTGGTCTCGGTACCAATGTTGGACACCATATTGCTATAGGCATCCTGATACGTCACTGAGCCATTCAACAACAATTTACTGGTCTGCAACTTGCCCAGGGCCAGTGCGTTCCGGTTATCAGACGTCCCAGCCACGGTCGGGCCAACCGCAATGGTATCGCCCGTGGCCGGCGTGCCATTGAGCACCATATTCCAGCCGTTGTAGCTCACCGTCATGCCGGCGGTATAAGTTTGCGCCGCAGTGGTCACGCCCGTTGTGCTATCCGTCAGCGTGAACGTGGTCGGGGAGGTAAATGTCAATGTCACCGGATTCTTCACTGCCGGATTGAGCGAGCCGCTGGTCGTCGACGTCGGCGGCGTATCAACCGTTGGCTGGGTCAGCGTGACCGTCCCCGTGTTGTTGATATTGGCAGTGGCCGTCATCGGTGCGGCAGCCGCCACGAGCGACGGATCGGTCGTGGCCACCGACAGATTGGCGATCACGTTGGCGACAGGCTGGATATTGAAGCTATCACCCGTGTTCATGGTGCCACTGCCAATGTTGACCAGGAAACCATCCGTACCCACCGGACCTGCCGCCACCTGGGCCGCAGTGAACGTGGTCTGCGTGTTGTCAGACAAACGCGTCAGCGTGTAATTGGTACCGTCATAGCTGAACTTGTAATTACTGGTGGTCAGCTTGGTGGCATCGCTGATATAGCCAGACAACTGTGCATTGCCAGTGTTCAGCGAGTTGGCATTCACCGAGCCTAAAGCCGGCGGGAAGGTAAACGTGCCGGTACCCGATGCGGCGGGTGTACTGCCTGATTGCAGTGTCACGCCCAGCGCGGTGAAGCCAGCGGTCATCTGGGCTCCAGTAATCGTCGCGGTCGAGTTATCGGTCATCCGGGTCAGCGTGTAATTGCCGGTCGCACTGTCGTAAGCCAGGGAAAAATCAGACTGCGGCGTGGGCGACGATGCAGTTGGCAGGCTCACATTGACGTTCACGCCGTTGACGTTGGCCGTGAAGCTGGATGCCGCCTGATAAGAGAAAATGTTTTGTCCGATATTGCCGTTCAGATCCTGCCCTGCTTTTTGCTGGGCGTTAAAGGTCTGGGCCAGGCCAATGGCGGTCAGGTTGAGCGTGTTCTGCGCCAGCGTCAGCGAGTTATTACGAAAATCCAGCAAGCCTTGCAGGCTGCCGCCAGCCAGCGAGTTATCCGGCAGGTAAACGGTCGTGTTGTTGAGCTTGTAGGCCACCGAAGTGTTTTGCGGGTTAGACGGCGACTGCACCGCTGCCAACTGGAATGCCGTGCCGTTCACCACGACGTTCTGACCATTACCGATGTACACATTCATGGTGCCATCGCTATTGGTCACCGTCGTCGCTTTCACGTACTGGTTCAGGTTCTGGACCAGTTCGTCACGTTGATCCATCAGATCATTGGGCGGTTGGCCAGAGTTACCCAGAACGGAGATCTGCGTATTCAGATTGGCAATCTGCGACGTAATGGCGTTGATATTGCTCACCGTATCGCCGATCTGGCCATTGGTCGTAGATAACTCTTGCTGCAATTCGGTGTTGAACGTCTGAAAACGCGACACCAGGGTCTGCGCCGAAGTCAGCATGGCCGTGCGCGATGGCGAATCAGAGGGATTGCTCGACACCCCTTGCACCGACGTGAAGAAATCCTGCAACGCGGGCGATACACCCGCAGTCGGGTCAGCAACGATATTGTCGATGTCCTGCAACTGCGACAGGTACGACGTCAGATAGCTATTCTGCGAAGTCGCCGATTGGAGATTTTTGGTCAGGAACTGGTCGTATGCGCGCTTGATGGTATCGACCTGAACGCCCATGCCCACGAAACCGCTACCCGTTTGCTGCGGGTAGACGGCGCTTTGCACGATGCTCTGGCGCGAATAGCCGGGCGTGCTGGCGTTGGCGATATTGTGACCAGTGGTCACCAGCCCAAGGTTCGCCGCGTTCAGACCCGATACGCCGATACTGAAAACACTCATTGTCCTGCTCCGTTACTTGTTCGCGGCCGCCGGTTTACCCACAACCACCGCTTTTCACCTATATCGGCCATCTGGCCTGGTTCTTGACCACTTGGGACGGGGACACACACCCGCTGCCATCACCCACCACCGCTTCAGGCGTCGCCTGAACCGGCCATCTGTTTTTGCACCCGTGCCGCCACCAGAGCCAGCTTGCCTGCGTAAGACGGATCAGTTGCATAACCTTTGGACTGCAACGCCGTGCCATAACTTTTGGCGTCACTACCAGATCCGACGGCATCACTGAACCGCTTTTTGATGATGCTGGCGTAATCACTCATGGCATCTGCATAAGAGTCATAAGCGCGAAATGTTTCTGTTTTCTTTTGCGGCACGCCATTCACATATTCCGTGGTGGTGACATCTGCCGTCTTGCCTTGCCAATCCTTGCCGGCCTTTACGCCAAACAAGTTATGCGTGTCTTGCCCGGCCGCATCGGTCAGCGGTTTTCTACCCCAACCGGTTTCCAGCGCGGCCTGTGCGACCAGCACATGCGGCGACACCCCCAGCGCAGCGCTGGCCGATTTGGCCGCGTTGCCAATCCTGTCGATGAACGACGAGGTATTGCCGCCGTCACCGGCATCTTTTGCCGCCCCGCTTGCCGCCGTTGCCGCTTTGGTTGTCAGCGTGCTCTTGCCAAACAGGCTGGGCGGTGTGTGCCAGGGCTGCTTCAACAGCGATGGATCTTGCTGAATGCTGATCTGCCGCACGATCGCATCAGCAAGGCCGACCCCGCCATGAGCCGACATGTTCGACGCGATCTGCTCGTCGTACATGCTGCGGAACATGCTGGATGCCGGCGAACTGGAAAGCGTGTCGTACTGCGGCGTCGCATCGCGCATGGACTTGAGCATCTGCTGCATCAACAGCGCTTCAAACTGCTGCGCCACCGCTTTGACACCGGCCTGCGAATTGGTGTTGGCGGTCTGGCGCAATGCAGTGATGCTGTTCGGATCAGAGGCTAAGGCTTGCGCCATGTTGCTACGGCTGGCCGGGCTGTCTAACGTCATGTGGCTCGATTCGGCTAAGGGTCTTTAGACCTATTGAAGCAAGCACTGTGCCAACGGGGTAAATGGTTGATGGCATTGCAGCTTTGCATCGCCAGCGCGGCGTTTTTTCCTGCACGCCAGTGCTCCATCGAAGCCCGGTAAAAGTCCGTTGGCAAGGCGTACGAGCGCAGGCAGTACAATCAAATACAACCAGAGAGAACAACGCCGTCCAGCAGGCTTTTGCCAGACTTCCGGGGAAAAAAAACCCGACCCCGGGGGTGGGTCGGGCCCGATGGACGCGGCGGGGGGAGCCGCGTCAGATCACCTCAAGGTCAGCCTTGAGGCTGCCGGCCGCTTTCATGGCTTGCAAAATGGCCAGCAAATCCTGAGGGGTGGCACCCACGGCATTGAGCGCGCGAACGACATCACGCAGGTTGGATGCCTTGGGCAAACGCACGATATTGCCCTTGTCTGCTTCGATCTGGATATCCGCATTCTGTACACGCGCCGTGCGGCCACCCGCCAGCGCCTGCGGCTGCACGACCGTATTCATGGCAGCAATCGTCACCGTCAGATTGCCATGCGCAACCGCACATGGATCAACCTGGACGGCCTGGTTCATCACGATGGAACCAGTACGCGCATTGATGATAACTTTGGCAGCCACATCCGCCGGCGTGACATCCAGCCCTTCCAGACGGGACAAAAATGCCACGCGCTGGTTGGCGTCTTCCGGCGCACGCACCTGGATAACCCGGCCATCTTGCGCCGAGGCAATCGGACCGAACTGGTTGTTGATGGCATTTACCATATTGCTGGCGGTCGTGAAGTCGGTACGCAGCAACTCCAGTTGCACGAAGTCGCCCTGCCCGACACCACCCGGCACTGACCGCTCGACCGTCGCGCCATCCGGAATCCGCCCTGTAGCCAGCTGGTTGATCTGCGTACTGGAACCGCCCGCTGAAGCGCCTGCACCAGCAACGACCACATTACCTTGCGCCATGGCATAGATCTGGCCATCCACGCCTTTGAGCGGCGTCAGCACCAACGTACCGCCACGCAATGACTTGGCATTACCGATCGACGACACGGTGACATCCAGCGGCTGGCCAGGGCGGGAAAACGCCGGCAAGTTGGTCGTTACCGTTACGGCAGCGACGTTCTTCAGTTGCAGATTGCCGCCAGTGGGCACCTGCACACCGAGGTTATTGAGCATGTTGATCACGGACTGCACCGTGAAAGGCGTTTGCGTGGTCTGGTCACCACTGCCATCCAGACCCACCACCAGGCCGTAACCCACCAACTGGTTGGGGCGCACACCTGCAATGCTGGCCAGATCGCGCACCTTGTCGGCCCGCGCGACGCCTGCAGCCAGCAACAACATGGCACACAGGGCAAAGCGCTTGAAGATGTTCATCGTATTCATGATTTCACGCGCACTCTCAGTAAGGCATCACGCTCAGGAAGAAGCGCTGCAGCCAGCCCATTGTGGTGGCATCCGCCAGTGCGCCCACGCCCAGTTGCTCGATACGCGCGTCAGCCACCTTGGAGGATGGAATGGTATTGCCGGCCTGGATGTCGGTCGGGTTGATCACGCCGGTCAGGCGCAGGGTATTCACATGACCATTGATAGCGATCTGTTTTTCGCCACCAATCTGCAGGTTGCCATTGGGTAAGACTTCAATCACGGTGGCTGAGAGAGAACCGGTAAAGGTGTTGGTATTGTCCGTCGAACCATTACCGGCAAACTTGTTTTCGTTGCTGGTGTTCATGGTGGCGCCCATGAACTCACGCAGGTAGCCAGGCATACCTGGCAGAGAGCCACTACCACTCAATGTCAGCGTACCCTTGCGGTCAGTTGAGGTATCCACCTTGTTGGTCGCAGACAGATTTTCGGCAATGGTAATGGTCAACACATCGCCCAGGCGTTTGGCGGTGCGTTCTTCAAACAGCTGGCGCGAATTGGCAGTCTGGAAGATGGAACCCTGGTTGTAGTTCGACTGCAGCGCAGGCTCAGGCCGGATCGTGGTCGGCGCGGTCACAATCGACTTGGGTTGAACCACGGCGCAGGCGCCCAGCGACAACGTTACCGCTGCCAATGCCAGTCGTACCCAACGCGATCTCTTCACTGCCATGTTCATGCCCTTCTCTCGCGACCGCTCTCGGCGGCCGTCATGCATCAATCGTCTTGCCCGCAACGGCCGGGGTGGCCGTTGCGCTTGCCTCAATTACATCGACTCGAGCTTTTGCAGCATCTGATCGGATGTGGTCACTGCGCGCGAGTTGATTTCATAGGCACGCTGCGCCTGGATCATGTTGACCAGTTCTTCGGTCACGTTCACGTTGGATGTTTCCACATAACCCTGGTCAATTGCACCCAGACCATTCGTGCCCGGCTGTCCCGCTGTCGGAGCGCCAGAGGCATTGGTTTCCAGGAAAAGATTGTCGCCAATGGCTTGCAGACCGGCCGGGTTGATAAACGTGGCCAGCTGGATCACGCCCAACGTGACCGGCGCGCTCGCTACATTGTTCACAATGGCCGTCACCGTGCCATCTTTGGCAACCGTGACAGAAGTCGTTCCGGCGGGCACTTGCAGGCCCGGGTTCAGAGCCTCACCGCCGGCGGTGACGACGTTACCCTGGTTATCCAGCTGGAACGAACCATCACGCGTATACGCCGTCGTGCCATCCGGCTGGGTAATCTGGAAGAAACCCACGCCGTTAATGGCCAGATCAAGCTGGCCTTCGGTGTTCTGCAGACTGCCCTGCTCAAAAATCCGGGCGGTGGCAACGGTACGCACACCGGTACCCAATTGCAAACCCGTCGGCAGGCTCGTGGTCTGGCTGGTCGCGCCACCTGGCTGACGCAGGTTCTGGTACAGCAAATCTTCAAAGATCGGCCGTTCGCGCTTGTAGCCGTTGGTAGCCACGTTGGCCAGGTTGTGAGAGATCACGTCGACGTTGTTCTGCATGGCATCCATGCCCGTCTTGGCGATCCACAGTGAACGCATCATGGTGTGTTCTTCCTTGTTTTATCTTGCGCGAGCGCGGTATTACATCGGTACAGCCCGGCATCATTTCAGCCGGCGATCGTCATTAGCTGGTGAACTGGATGACTGAAGCCACCGAGCGTGCATTGGTATCAGCGGTCTGGATCAACTGCACCTGCATGTCGTAATGGCGCTGCGAGCCAATCATGTTGACCAGTTCATCGACCGTGTTGACGTTGCTGTTTTCCAGCGCGTCCGACGCGACTTCCACGTTGTCATCGGGCTGGGCCGTGGAGCCATCGCGCATGCGGAACAGGCCGTCCATGCCTTTGTACAGATCAGTGCCCGCCGGATTAACCAGTTTCAGACGGCCCAGATCGGTAGTGGCCGACGGATTGTCCAGCGGCGTGCCACTGATGGTGCCGTCAGAGCCAAACGAGATACGCGTGTTGTCCGGCACGGTGATTGGGCCGTTTTCACCCATAACCACGAGGCCAGAACGGGTCTTCAACAGACCGGAGGCATCAATCTCAAAACCGCCGTTACGGGTATAAGCCTCACCCGAACCAGTCTGCACGGTAAACCAGCCATCGCCGTTGATCGCGGCATCCATATCCCGGCCAGTACTCTGGATCACGCCAGGAGACAGATCCGCGCCCGTGGTTTGCGCCACCACGAAAGCGCGGGTCTGAGCGCCCTCGCCCAGCACGGGCACAGCGCGAAACGCATCCAGATCAGCCCGGAAACCCGGGGTCGCGGCATTGGCAAGGTTGCTGGAGACGGTGGCCTGCCGTTGCATGGATTGCTTGGCGCCGGTCATGGCCACGTATATCAGTCTGTCCATTAAGCTGGGTTACCCGTGTTCTGCTGCAGTGACGAGATCAAAAAGCCAGACCCGGATTAACCCAGGTTCACGATGGTTTGCAGGATCGTGTCCTGCGCCTTGATCGTTTGTGCGTTGGCCTGATAGTTGCGCTGGGCGGTAATCAGATTCACCAGCTCTGAAGTCAGATCAACGTTGGAGTCTTCCTGCGCGGAGGATTGCAGCGAACCCAGGCTACCAGTGCCCGGATTACCAATCACAGGCTGGCCCGAAGCAAAACTCTGCGCCCAACGGTTGTCGCCCAGCGGCTGCAGACCCTGCACGTTGGTGAAGTTGGCCAGCACAATCTGACCAACAGTCTTGGTCTGACCGTTGGAGTAACTCCCCTGGATCACACCATCCTTGCTGATGCTCATGCCCGTCAATGTGCCGTCGGCATAGCCATCGTTACCCAGAGATCCTACCGAGAACGGGCTGCCGTATTGAGTCGAAGTCGGAAACGAAACATTGAAAGCAAACGGGCTGGTTGCGCCATTCGGCGCAGTCAGCGTGGTGCTAAAGGTGAAACCAGAGACGTTAGATGCGGCTGTACCGGTCAGCGGATCAGTCGGCACCGTGGTGGCATCAAGCGTACCGGTACCGGTGTACATCAAATAACCGTTGGTACCCGCCGGGGAACCAGTGGTAGTCGGCGTACCACCGTCAAACGAGGTCTGCACTTCCCACTGGTTGGTCGCCACTTTGGTGAAATAGAACGACAGGTTGTGCGACACGCCCTGCGCGTCATACACCTGAGCGGTCGTGGAGCTGGTAAAGGTAGTCGGATCAGTCACGTTCAACGGGCCCACGCCGGTCGGCGGTGCAGCACGGTTGATAATGGGTGCGGATGCGTTCAGGTTCATCGAATTTAACTGCAGACCGGCGTTGGATGTACCGGAAGAGCCGGTCGCACGGGCACCGATGTTACCGACCGTGATCTGCAGTGGCACCGGGTTCCCGCCAGTAAGCAACTGACCGGAGTTCGGATCAACACCCCAACCGGTCAGGCGCTGGCCGTCGTTAACGATATAACCCTGGTTATCCAGCTGGAACTGACCATTACGGGTGTAAGAGATGGTGCCTGCGGTATCTGACATGCGGAAAAAACCGTTCCCGGTAATTGCCACATCCAGCGGGTTGCTGGTGGTCTCGACGTTGCCCTGGCCAAATTGCTGCGCGATATCCATCACACGGGTACCGATACCGGCCACGTTGGACGATGACGCAAAGGTGGACGCGTAAATATCAGCGAACTCGGCACGCGACTGTTTAAACCCGACGGTGTTGGCGTTGGCAATGTTATTGCCGATCACGTCCAGGTTCTTGGATGCTGCATTCAGACCGCTCAGACCTTGCTGGAAACCCATGTTTACCCTCCCGGCAATCCTTGCCGCCCCTGCGGCAATTCATGCCTGCCCTCCCCGGGCAGTATGTTTCGTTAGTTCGTTAATCTTGCTGAACGACGTGTGCCGGTCAGGTAGAAGACGTTGAAGCCGCTGCGCTTACTTGCTTGATATCGCTCAGGTTCACGGTCGAGCCATTCGCCAGTACCACCTGCACGTTGCTGCCATTCAGGATCACGCTGGAAGCGGTCTGCCAGCCATCCACCGTCATCGGAGACGAGTTACCGGATGAATCAATCCCCTGAGCCACGATGGCATAGTTACCGGCTGGCGCCTTGGTGCCATCAGCCAGCGTGCCATCCCAGTTGATCGGGTTGGTCTGGCCTGCGGTTGGCGTCGCGGTCATCTGGTCGACAATCTTGCCCGTCGACAGCGAGACCACAGACACCTGCATCTGCGTGGTGCCCGTTGGCACATCCACCGAAGCCTGCAGATTATTGGTGCCGTCGTAAGCCCAGGAACTCGTCGGTGCCATCACTTGCTTACCAATCAGCGACGCCGATTGCAGCGCCTGGCTTGAATTGAACAGCGACGACATGGTGTTCATGGTGGAATTCAATTGCTGCAACCCGCTCACCGTGCTGATCTGCGCCAATTGCGAAGTCATCTGGGAGTTATCCATCGGGTTGGTCGGATCCTGGTTCTGCAACTGCGCGACCAGCAGTTTCATGAACTGGTCCTGCATCGCCTGTGCCGAACCCGACGCGCCGCTGCTGCTGGACGTACCGCTCATGGCGGAGTTCAGCGCGCTGAAGTTGATCCCGGTACCGTTGTTTACTGTAGTGGCCATGGTGCGATTCCCTCAATCCGGGTTATCAATCAGCTCGACCCGAGTTGCAACGTGCGCTGCATCAGGGTCTTGGCAGTATTCATCACGTCGGCATTGGTCTGGTAAGACCGTGACGCCGACAACATATTGGTCATTTCTTCCACGACATCCACATTGGGCATGGCCACATAACCATTGGCATCCGCCACCGGATTACGCGGGTCATACACCAGCTTGGGCGGAGCTTGATCCTCAACCACTTGAGTGACCTTCACACCCACGCCACCTTCCGGACCGACCGGTGTCGCCTGGAACACCACCTGCTTGGCGCGATACGGCTGGCCATTGGAACTGGTGGTCGATTCGGCATTGGCCAGGTTACTGGCCACTGCATTCAGGCGCATGGACTGCGCCTGCATGGCCGAAGCCGAAATATCAAAAGTGCTGAACAGAGACATCGTCAGGCTGCTCCGTTATCAGGACGAAGTGGAACTCAGGGCAGTCCGGTAGGTGGTCATCCGGTTCTGCATGAACGTAATGGCTGCTTCATAGCGCAGCGTGTTGTCGGCGAAGTCGCGCATTTCTGCAGTCATGTCCACCGTGTTGCCATCAATGGACGGCTGTACTTCGCCGCGATATTGCAATTTGGGGGAGAGCGCATCAGCCGCACTGGCACCCACAGGCTGCATGTGGCGGTTATCTGTGGTCTTGAGCGCGCCGCTATTGCCGGATTGCTGCGCAGCCAGTGCGTTATTGAACGCAGAGGTGAAATCAAAATCGCGCGCTTTGTATTGCGGCGTATCGGCGTTGGCAATATTGGACGACAACACTTCCTGACGGTAATCGCGCAAGCGCATTGCCGTTTGCTGTGTCTGGAAGTAGCTATCAAGTGCGCTCATCATGATCTTCGGGCTTCCCCATCTGTGACTGCAATCACAAAAGCAGGAAGCGTGCCAGATTGCAAACCGTTGATTTTCAACGACTTTATAATTCTGACAAATATGCATACGGCAAGTTTTGCCGGTCCGGCCAACGGCAATCGACCGGCGTTTATGCCCATTGCCGCCGCCACCCGTCGCCCGTCGGCGACAGGCGGAAAACCACGGTATGACTGGTTATTCCTGATACTGGCCCGCAGGCATGACGCCACACGGCGACACGGCTTGTCACAAAATTGCAGCCCTACCTTACAAAAAACAAATAACCATTTGTTTTTTAATGACTTTCATTGCATGGCACAACAATTGCAACAATGGGCCGAACGCGGAAACACTGATATTTCGCGTATTTGATGACGTCATTCCCAAGGAGTACCCATGTTCTCGTCCAAACAGCAAACCCCCATCCTGAACCGTAACCAGGGCATTCTGGGCAATCGCAACAACCAGCCCTCACCCGCCCATGCCGATCCGGCAGGCCAGAACAGCCATGCCACGGCGGCGGATGGCCTGCGGGCAGAACATGTTCCCAGCAGCGTTCAGGCCGAGCCTAAAGCCCCTGCGGCTGCGCCGGCAGACAGTGGGGGCAACCGCCTCATTGTTGGCCCGGATGTAAAACTGCGTGGTGCAGAAATTCTGGATTGCGATACCCTGGTCGTCGAAGGTCGCGTCGAAGCCACCATGGATAGCCGGGTCATCCGTATTGCCGAGGGCGGCTCGTTCTCTGGCAAAGTGAGCATCGACGTTGCCGAAGTCCACGGCACTTTCGACGGCGAACTGACCGCGCGCGAGCAACTGATCATCCACGCCACTGGCCGCGTCAAAGGCACCATTCGCTATGGCAAGTTGTTGATCGAATCGGGTGGCACAATTTCTGGCGAAATTGAATCCATCGCTGATGCCCGCCGGCCCGGTCTGGAGGATAAATCCACCACATCCAACATTACCCGGCTGGCAGCGGCGGGCTAAGGATTCTGGATTTTTCTGGATGAGAAGATGAAAAACCGGCCTGTGTGATACATGGGCCGGTTTTTCAGGTGGCGCGACGCTGTACAGATTGCAGTTGGAAGCGCCCGCGCAGTGTCGCCGTTCGCAGTCGGTCGCTCATTGGACTCCAGCCACCAAGCCAGAATGACGCAGTAATAGCGCGAACGCGCCGAATTCCTCTTTCGGGCTTAACTCAACAGCCCTGCAGCCACGTTAATCGACAAACCCAAGACGCTCAGGTTGAACACAAACGCCAAGACCGATTGCGCCAGCACAATCTTGCGCGTGCTGCTGTCGCCCACCGCGACGTCTGCGGTCTGACACGCCACGGCAATGGTGAAAGAGAAATACAGAAAGTCCCAATACACGGGTTCTTCCGGTTTATCCGGAAACAAGAGCGGTTTGCACTTGCCCTGCGAGGTATAAAACTGGTGCGCGTAGTGAATGGCAAATGAGGTCGGTAGCATCAGCCATGCGCCCACCAGGGTGATAGCGGTAAAACTGATATGCGCCAGTTGATGAAGACCAGACGTCCCTTTGGCCGAGGCCAGTTCGACCAGGATGGTAGCCAGGCTGACCACACACGCAGTGCAAACCAGCGCAAGGACGATCTCCGCGTTTTCATCCTGCGCCTTTGCAATCTGCCTGATCTGATCTGGTCGGGCACGCACCAGCAGCCACCAGACCGTAATCAGGTACACCCACACCGTGATGTTCCAGCAGGTGAGCGCCCTGCCCGCCAGCGAGCCATGCAGCGGCAACGCGAAGAAACAGATCACACCAATCACCAGCGCCACCGTAAGACGTGGGCGAGCGGTCATCAAACCAGGCAAACGATACATGCGGGTCTCGCCATTGTAATGGTCTGCAATTGACATAAAAAAAGGCCGGTCAACGCCGGCCTCTGGATCACAGGTCAGTCGTCTTCACTCACGTCGTAGAACACGCCCTCGTGCTTGTCGAACGCTGCACCAACTGGCGCATCCAGATATTCAACAATGCCCGGATCACAATTGGCGACCAGGTTGACATCGACCAGATTGAAATGTTTGGGGTTATCCAGATAACGGTCGTCTTCAGCGCCGCTGAAAAAACGCCAGCCACTGTCTTCCTTGTCTTCCGGCTCTTCACGCACCATGTAACCCACTGGCTGGCCTTCAACCAGGATCAAGTCTGTGACCATGCACAGACCTTTATCGGAAGCCAGCGGCTCCAGCTTGCGGGGATCGACAACGTATTGCTTTTGCATGACGGCACTCGTGAAACAGATAAAAGAAACCGTCAGCATACCCGCTTCGCGCGGTGTCGCGTGTGCCGTCAGCTGCGGCCGGATGGCAGTTTCTGCAGGTAGTCCAGATGCGCCTTGATCACAGGGAGCGTTTGTTTTGCCAGGGCAACGACTTGCGGATCGCTGCCGTTGGCGACTTCTTGCGACCACGCCACCATCGCATCCTGGCTGGCTTTGGTCTGGATCTTGATCCACTCGGCTTCGAATTTCTCGCCCTGCAATCCGTATAGATGCTCTATCTCCTGCTGCTGCGCGGCATCAGGCACAGACGCGTCCTGTCGCTGCTTTTGCTGGGAGAGCGCCTTGAGTTTGAGCGCAATGACACCGTGATCTTCAAACAGCTTGCTCGCCAGCGCCTTGATCGCCGGTGCCTGCGCTTGCTGCATGGCCATATGGGCTAGATCCTGGCCGGAGGTGGTCGCCCGTGCGGCCTCGGCAAGAAATGAAGCGTCCTGCTGCGAAAGCTTGGCCTGCGGCGCGTTACCGGCAGGCGCAGTATTGGTGGACTGCGGCGCAGCACCAGGCTGGCTTTGGGCCGCATCGGCCAGGGTCGTGGCCGCCATAAGAGATAGCGCTAATGCCGGCGTCAGCACGCACCCGGCGGCATAGGCATGAATGTCATCGCGCAGGGTATGCGTGTTGTTCAAAAGATTCAGCCTGAGCTTGCTGGTGAACATGCGCCGCCCCTTCATTGCACGCCAGGGCGATCACCAAAATAGGGTGTATCGCGCTTGGGTTCATCTGGAGCACGTGGCGGCTCTTTGATCGGGCCGGGGTGTTCTTCAGGCGGCACGGGATCGTGGATCGGCTGCGGCGCAAATGGCCGGTCTGGCGGCACCGGCAAAGGTGGAATCTGTTCTGGCGGGTTAGGCTGCGGAAAATCCGGGTCATCCGGCTCTGGCGAAGGGGGCTGCCCCGGCACGGCTGGCGGCATGGCCTGCGGCGTGATCAGCCAGCGTGTTGCCGGCACTGGCCTGGATTGCGATATCGACATGATGATCTCCGGCGGATGAGCTTGGTGTCATCATGCGTGCAAAAGCGGGATATCACTGTCAGCCAGCGCCCGATACCGGCGTGAGACTAGCCCGCGTTGCCCAATAACGCAGCATCAACGGCCTGCGGCGCGAACACGGCATCAGCAACCAGGTGCGCGCAGCCAATCAATGCAGCGTCTTGCGCCAGTTCACTGCCGAGAATTTGCAAATTACGCGTAGCCAGCGGCAAAGAGCGCCGGTAAACCATTTCACGCACGCCAGCCAGCAAATGATCTTGCGAATCCGCCAGCACACCCCCCAGCACCACCAGCGACGGGTTCAACAGGCTCACCGCCTGTGCCAGCGCTTCGCCCACAAGGCGACCCGATTGCAGCAACATGGCAACGACATCCGCATCCCCCTGACGGGCCAGCGCGGCGACATCCTGAGCCATATGCACGGGGTAGCCGCGCGCTTCCAGCTGGCGGGTCAAGGACCAGCCCGCCGCATAAGCCTCCAGACAACCCGCGTTGCCACAGCGGCAAATGGGTAACTCGCCACCACCAGCAGATCCTGCGTGGCCCATGAACAAATGCCCCAGGTCACCGGCCCCACCCTGCGCGCCACGTTGCGGATGACCATCCATGATCAAGCCCGCGCCAATGCCGGTGCCCACAGTGACATACATCATGTGCGCCACATCCGGCCACACAGCGCGGTGTTCGCCCAGTGCCATCAGGTTGACGTCTTTATCCACCCGCACCGGACAGTTGAAATGGGGTGCAAAAAAACCGGGTACCACATAACCATCCCAGCCCGTCATGATTGGCGGGCGCACTACACGACCTTCAGCGAATTCGACCGGGCCCGGCACACCCACGCCAATGCCTTTGACCTCCGCGGCGGTACGCTGCGCCATCGCCAACAGGTTTTCGAACTGATGCAGCACGCGCGTCAGCGTGGTCTGCGGCCCGCTGGCGATATCGTTGATTTCTGCGCTACGAGCCAGCGTATTCCCATGCATGTCAGTCAGCGCCAGCCGCATTTTGTCGGCGCCAATATCAGCCAGCAGCATCACACCAAACTCGGGGTTGATGCGTAGCGAGGCCTGCGGGCGACCACCGGTCGACGCTGTGGTTTCCCCATGTTCCAGATAACCCGCCGCCAGCAAGGTTTCCAGGCGCTGCCCCACGGTGGATCGCGACAAGCCCGTCACCTGCATGATGCGCGCGCGCGTGGTCGCCACGCCGCTGCGGATCAGCGCAAGAATGGCGCCGCTACTGTCGGCGGCCGGCAAAACAGGGGTGGTGAGGTCGTTCATGAATAGCCTGTGGGTCTGTGTGCGCATTGTAGGGCCGGATGGCTTTCTTGCGAGAAGTTTCCCACATCATAAAACCACTTTTGTATTTTTTTAACGCAAAAGTTGTTTTTTCAAAATCAAAAGGTGTAGCATGCGCTTCATGCACTACCAACCAACAACCCTTCGCAGGAGCAACACCATGAATCCTCTTGGCATCCACGCACTGGTCTGGGCGGGCGATGTATCCCCGGCATCGGTAAAGAAGATCATCAGCAGCAGTAAAGAAGCTGGCTTTGACTTGATCGAGTTTTCTTTGCACGAACCCAAGCCGCTGGATTTTGGCTATACGCGTGAACTGCTGAAAGAATTCAACATCAAGCCCGCGTTCTCTCGCGGTCTGGCCTTCAATGCCGATGTCTCCAGCGATGACCCCGCCGTGGTTGCCCGCGGCGTAGCCCTGCTGACCGAAGCCATCAACATCACCCAACAACTGGGCGGTGATTACTTTGGCGGCGTGCCGTACAGCGCGCTGGGCAAGTACAACCATCCGATCACCGCGCAAGGCCGCAAGCATGTGGTCGAAACATTGCGTCGTATCTCTGGTGAAGCCGCCGACAAAGGCGTGAAGATTGGCCTCGAAGTGGTCAATCGCTACGAGAGCAACGTGATCAATACCGCCCGCCAGGCGCTAGAGCTGATTGACGAAGTGGGTACCGGCAACCTGTGCGTGCACCTGGATACCTACCACATGAATATCGAGGAAGTGGATTTCGTCCGCCCGGTGCTCGAATGCGGCGACAAGCTGGGTTATGTGCACATTGGTGAAAGCCATCGCGGGTACCTGGGTTCAGGCACGGTTGATTTCACCGCGTTTTTCCATGCGCTGGCGCAGATTGGCTATACCGGCCCGATCACGTTCGAGAGCTTCTCTTCCACGGTCGTGGCAGAGGGTCTTTCCAATGATCTGGCGGTCTGGCGCAATTTGTGGAATAACGGCATGGATCTGGCCACCCACGCGCACGCGTTCATCAGCGCACAAGCCAAGGGTGCCGGCCTGGGCATTACTGACCGCCCGTATTGATCACCACCGGCCAGACCGTCCTCATGGTCTGGCCGTCCATTGACACGCATCAGGACTCAGGAACACCGGAACATGGTTCCCGATATTTATCTGCAACGCGCACTGGCACTGCTGGAAAGTGGTCAGCGCAAGATTCTTGGTATTGCCGGGGCACCGGGCTCGGGCAAATCGACCGTCGCTGAAGCCCTGGTCAAAGCACTGGGTCCGCGCGCCATGGTTGTCCCCATGGATGGCTATCACCTCGCGAATGTCGAACTGGCCCGCCTGGGTCGCGCTGGCCGCAAAGGCGCGCCGGACACGTTTGATGTGTGGGGTTATGTGTCGTTACTGGAACGCATCAAACACGCAAAGCCGGGCGAAACGGTCTATGCGCCCGTGTTCCGCCGCGAGATCGAAGAGCCCATTGCCGGGGCAATCCCCATCAGCGCAGACACGCAACTCATCATCACGGAAGGCAACTATCTGTTGATGGAAGACGCAGGCTGGAACAATGTCCGCCCCTTGCTGGATGAAGCCTGGTATGTCGGCGTGAATGACAACCTGCGTCGCCAGCGCCTTGTTGCACGTCACATGTTCTTCGGCCGCACCGAACAAGCCGCCAAAGACTGGGTACAGAACACGGATGAACCGAACGCCGTGCGCATTGCCGCCAGCCGGCATCGCGCTGATCTGACTGTGGAATGGCCTGAAATCACGGGTTGACCCACGTCCTGCCAAGCATGACACCCGACCCCGGATGACCCCATCCGGGGCGGGCCTGCTGGTAACGTGGCAGGCCCCGCTATCAGGTACGTGACTGCGGGCAGCTTGCCCGACAACTTCCTTGCAACAGTCTCCTGCGCATTGCTCCCTGACGTCATATCCGGAAATGGAAACGAGGCATAATCGGTTACTTTGCTGCCTTTTTACCTTTCGAGTTGACCGGGGATTACATGCGTTTCACTTTGCCTTTGTTGTGCGCCAGTTTGTTGGCCGCCTCCGCCGCAGCCTGGAGTGCAGACCCGCTACACGCCATTACTGAAGATGGTCGCAAGGTCTTGCTGGCCCCCAATGGCACCTGGACATTTGATCCCAGCCTTGCCAGCAATACACCTGCCGAGGCCACCGGGTCTCCGTATATTCCGGCGGTGAAGAGATTTAGCGTGACCTACGATGCGAACAACTGGACGCAAGGCCCGCCCAAAGAAGGCGACTCCCCCGCCAAGCGTCTGTTCATGCACAAAACGCTGCCGCTTTACGCCATGGTGATTTCCGATCAGATCCCGGCGAACAATACCGTGGTACGGGAAGTCATCTTGCATAACGTACAAGCCGCTGGTGCCACACCGACCATCATTCTGGAGAAAAAACCGGTGATCAATGGCAAGGAAGCCGGCATGATCCGGCTGGTCGCCAATGTGAAGGGGCTGGATCTCGTCTTCACCACCAATTATTACGGCGATGAAAACGGCAACATTCAGGTGACCTGTTACACCGGCCAGTCGCTGTTTTACAAATATGAAGCGGAGTGCCAGAAGTTTATTGACGGGCTTTCCATCAAATAATACCGCCCCGTCTGTCAGCCCCCTGCCGGGCAGCGCCCTGATGGCGTTTGCCCGGTATTGCCTTTCCTGATCTCAGCCCTGGCATTCGCTTCCCGGGCATCTACCATGACCGTGTCGAGAATTTTCTTTTCCCGGAGAACGTCATGCCGCAGGTCACAGGTAAATTCAATGTCACGATCACGCGACTGGAACCCGCCGAGCCGGATGAAGAAGCCGCGCTGGGCCGCATGGGTCTGGACAAGCGCTTTGAGGGGCCGCTGACGGGGAGCAGCAAGGGTCAGATGCTGAGTGCAGCCACCAACACGGTAGGTTCGGCCGGTTATGTGGCCATGGAGAAAGTCACCGGCACACTCGATGGTCTGCACGGTGGTTTTATTTTGCAGCATGCCGGCTCCATGAATCGCGGCACGCCATCGCTGACAGTCACCGTCGTGCCAGACTCTGGCTCCGGTGAGCTCACCGGTTTGATCGGCCGAATGGGCATCCGCATTGAAAACGGCCAGCACTTTTACGATTTCAGCTACACCCTGCCCGGCCCGGATCAATAATTCTGCAGCAGTTCCTGAATGCCGCGCGGCGACAGCACTTTGTCGATGCCCAACGCAATGCCGCCGACAAGGCCCGCATCGCGACCCAGTTGCGAGTTCTCGATCGACAATCGCCGTGTCGCCAATGGCAAGGCGCGGCGATAGACGACGGCGCGGATGCCGGCCAACAAATCGTCACTCATATGTGCCATCTTGCCGCCCAGGATGATCGACGCCGGGTTGTACATATGCACCAGCATGGCGACGATCTCGCCAATCTCTGCCGCCGCCGTACGCAATAACCGCACGGCGTGCGGATCGCCGCTCGTAATCAGGCCGGATAGCTCAGCCGTGGTCTGGATCTGCGCGCCCTTCAAGTCCTGCAGCTGACGCATTACCGCGCTGGCGGAGGCGATGGCCTCAAGACAGCCGATATTGCCGCAGCGGCAGATGACCTCGTCATGCAACGGCACGCGGATATGCCCGATATCGCCCGCGGCACCATCCGCGCCCCGGTGTAGTTCGCCATCTTTGGTGACGATGCCGCAGCCAATACCGCTGGCCACCTTGATAAACAACAGTGGCGATTGTGCCGTCGGGCGAGACCGCGCCTCACCCAGCGCCATCAGGTTCACGTCGTTATCCAGCATCACGGGCACGCCCATGCGGCGACGCACCCAGTCTGCAACGGCAAAACCATCCCAGCCGGGCATGATGGGCGGCCGCACCGGCATGCCGCGCTCAAAATCCACCGGGCTGGGAATACCGATCACCACACCCCGGATCGGCCGGTCACGCGCAGTGGATGACTGCAACAGTTTTTCGAACCGTTCGACGATTTCGCTCAGTAATAGCTCTGGGCCAATGGTCAGATCGGGCATGAAAGCTTCTTCTGCCAGACGGTGTTGTCCCAAATCTGCAACAACAAGCCGCCCGTGAGTGACCCCGATGTCGGCTACCAGGATCACGCCCGCCTTCATATTCAGCGACAAACCAGTCGATGGCCGCCCGCGCCCGGCATAACTGCCGCGCTGTTCGCTGACCAGGCCGCAATCGAGCAGTGGCTGCAAATACTCGGCCACGGTGGAGCGCGCCATACCGGTCATACGCGCCATATCAGCGCGGCTGATGCCGTTATCCAGCGCGATCAAGCGCGCCATCTGGCTCTGGATTTCGTGTTGCCCCAGCCGGAACGGTACGTCATCGGTGGGGTTATGTCGGGCTATCTCATACATAAAAGTACTTACGTCGGAATATGCATTAAATCGAGCATAAGAGTGATTTTGTATGCTTTCAAGCGCAATTACATGCCGATAGCGAAAATCATTATGTCGAAAATCGACATAAATAATACAAAATTTGCCGTGTAGTAGTGCAGATGAATACTACATCGCACCAAAGAGAGCCGCTTACGCCGACCGATGCACTGATACGGGTAAAGCGCGCAAAACAAAGACTGTACCTGCGGGTACGGCAAGCGAGCATCACGCAGCCAGCGCGGCTGTGTTTGTAGCGAAAAACGGAGAGTGTCGTGAATAAAGCATTGGGCATTGCGATTATCGGTACAGGCATGATTGGTGCAGTACACCGTCGTGCTGCAGCGTTGAGCGGTGGTGTATTGCGTGGGGTGGTGGCTTCCAGCCTGGAACGTTCACGCGTTGTTGCCCAACAATGGCAGTGTGAAGCCTATGCAGATGCTGATGCCGTATTCGCAGATAAAGCCATTGATGTCGTTCACATCTGTACACCCAACGCCACGCACCATGATCTGGCACGCCGCGCGCTACTCGCGGGCAAACATGTAATTTGCGAAAAACCACTGGCCACCTCGCTGGCGGATGCCACCGAACTGGCCACACTGGCACGTGATAGCGGCCTTGTGACTGCCGTCCCGTTTGTTTATCGCTATCACCCCATGGTGCGCGAGGCCCGTGCCCGCATCGCCAATGGCGAACTGGGTGCGCTGAACCTGATTCATGGCAACTACCTGCAAGACTGGTTGCTAGGCGCCAATGACACCAACTGGCGCGTCGATGCAGTCAAAGGCGGTGCCTCGCGCGCGTTTGCCGATATTGGTTCGCACTGGTGCGATCTGATGGAATGGGTGACCGGCGAGCGTTTTGTCGAAACCGTCAGCTCGCTGCGCACCGTGCTGGCCGAACGCCCTGCCGCCACCCGCGCTACGTTCTCGGGGTCGGCGGACGCCAATGACGCAAAAATGGCAGTGACCACCGAAGACATTGCCGGCGCCCTCCTTCGTACCGATAAAGGCACGCTGGCCACGCTGACCATCAGCCAGGTGTCCGCCGGTCGCAAAAATCACCTGTGGTTTGAGATCGACGGCATGAATGAAAGCCTGACCTTCAACCAGGAAGAGCCCGAACGCCTGTGGGTGGGCCAGCGCGATGCCATGCAGTTGTTCGTCAAAGACCCTTCGCAAGGGTCGGCCGAACAGCGTCGCCTTGCCACCCTGCCCGCTGGTCATGCTCAGGGTTATGCCGATTGCTTTGAGGCCTTTGTGGCCGATACGTATTCACAGATTCGTGGGGAGCCCCGTGAAGGTCTGCCAACCTTCGCTGACGGTGCGCGCTCCGCGCAGATTGTCGATGCCATCCTGGCTTCGGCGAAACAACGGGCCTGGACGTCCATCCCGGTCTGATGCAGTGCGGCGGATGCAGCCCTTCCTGTCTGGCTTGCGGAACGCTTAGAACGATGACTTTTTTTGTGCAGTGAACCCGACTTTCACACCCTATAAAAAGACGCCCTAGGGCGTCGAGGAGTCACCATGAACATCAAGCAACTGACCCTGGCTATCGCTGGCGCCGCCGCATTCACGCTGGGCCCGGTGCAATCTGCTTTCGCCGCCGATTACGCCGTAGTACTGAAAACACTGGCCAGCCCGTACTGGGTTGCCATGAAAGATGGCGTGCTGGCTGAAGCCAAAAAGCAAGGCGTCCAGGTCGACATCTTTGCCGCCAATTCTGAAGACGACATCACCGGCCAGCAACGCCTGCTGGAAGACGTGGTGAACAAGAACTACAGGGCCATCGGCGTGGCACCGATCTCGCCGGTGAACGTGGTGCAGGCCATCGCCGCAGCCAACAAAAAAGGCATCTATGTTGTGAACATGGATGAGAAGGTGGACATGAGCCAGCTCAAAGCCGCGGGCGGCAGTGTGGTGGCGTTCCTCGCGACTGACAACGCAGCGCTGGGCGAGAAAGCCGGCAAGTACATTGTCAGCAAGCTGGGTAGCGCGGGCGGCAAGGTGGCCATTATCGAAGGCAAGGCCGGCAATTCATCCGGTGATGCCCGTCGTGATGGCGTGAAGAAGGCTTTTGCTGCCGCACCAAATGTGAAAGTCGTGGCCAGCCTGCCAGCCGACTGGGATCGCTCCCGCGCGCTGGATGTAGCCACCAACATTTTGCAACGCAATCCGGATCTGAAGGCCATCTATGCCGCCAATGACACCATGGCGCTGGGCGCAGTCCAGGCCGTGAAGAATGCCGGCAAGCTGGGCAAGGTGCTGGTGATGGGTACGGACGGCGTACCGGAAGCCATTGACTCGGTGAAGCGTGGCGAGCTGACCGCGACCGCAGCACAAGACACCGCCACCCTGGGTGCCAAGTCGCTGGATATCCTGGTCCAGAGCGTGAAGAACAAGCCGGCTATCAAGCCAGATAACGCCCCGCAGTTTGTTGCGATTGATTCGAAGATTGTGACCAAAGAGTAAGCCGTGACGTGACGAGAAAAGGCCGGCTGCAACCGCGCCTTTTCTCCGGTTTCACCCATCACATGGATACACCAATGAGTACGCTTGTCGCAGTACGTAACGTGGTCAAACGCTTTCCCGGCACCGTGGCCCTGCAAGACGTCAGCTTTGATATCAACGCGGGCGAAGTGCATGCCCTGTTGGGGGAAAACGGCGCGGGAAAATCCACGCTGATGAAAATCCTCAGCGGGATTTACGAACCCACTTCCGGCACGATCGAACTGGCCGATGCCAGCTATGAGCGGCTGACTCCGTCGATTTCCAAGGCCTTTGGCATCAGGTTGATCTATCAGGAACTCTCCGTGATTGATCACCTGAGCATTGAGGAAAACCTGTTTGTCGGCAGCCTGCCGACCATTCGCAAGTTTGGTGTGCCGGTCGTGGATAGCGCCCGCATCCGCCAGACCGCGCTCTCAGTGCTGGCGCGCGTGGGCCTCAAACGCCATCCGGCTACGCTGGTCAGCGACTTGTCGATCTCTGAAAAACAGCAGGTGGAAATTGCCAAAGCGCTGGCCAGCGACGCGCGCATCATCATCATGGATGAACCGACCTCGTCGCTGACGGATGAAGAAGTCCACCACCTCTTTACCGTGATCCGCGAACTCAAGGGTCAGGGTATTGGCATTGTGTATATCTCGCACAAGCTCAAAGAGATTCCCATCATTGCGGATCGCGTATCGGTCCTCAAAGACGGTCGTTACGTCGGCACGTTTGATGCCAAAACCACGCCGCCGCAAAAGCTGGTGGCCTCGATGGTGGGCCGCGAGATCGAACACGCTCGCCCGGATGGCGCCCGCGTGGATCAAGACAAAGTGGTGTTTGCGGTAGAGCACCTCTCCTCCCGTGATGGCCGCGTCAAAGACGTGAGCTTTGAGTTGCACAAAGGCGAGATTCTGGGCTTTGCCGGGCTGATTGGTTCTGGCCGCAGCGAGTTGATGGAAGTCATCTTTGGTGCGCGGGCGCGTTCAGAAGGCCAGATCGAACTCAACGGCAAAGTGGTGTCCATCCCCTCGCCCTATCACGCGGTGAAAGCGGGGCTGGCGTTTGTCACGGAAGACCGCCGCAACACCGGGTTTTTCCATAATTTCTCGATTGCCGAGAACATTTCCATCCTGCCGTTTGTAAAAAACACGCGCCACCAGGTGTCGCTGGAACGGCTGGATTTTGCCGAGGAAAAAGCCTTCGGTACGCAATACAAAGACAAGCTGCGCATTCGTTGTGCTTCGCCGCAGCAAAACATCACGGAACTCTCTGGCGGCAATCAGCAAAAGGCCATCATCGCCAAATGGCTGGCGGCCGAGAGCGACCTGTTCATTTTTGACGAACCCACCCGCGGGATCGATATCGGCGCCAAGACCGAGATTTACCAGATCATGCGGCAACTGGCCGACGCCGGTAAGGGCATCTTGATGGTGTCCTCCGAGCTGCCGGAACTCTTGTCCGTGTGCGACCGCATTGCCGTCTACAAGGAAGGCAGCATTGCCGCCGTCTTGCCCAATAGCGAGGCGACGGAAGAAAACATCATGCATATCGCGACGGCTTGACCCAACACGATATCTGGCAGCAAGCCCATCCACAGGGGCAGTATGAATATGGAGAAAGACGATATGACGACGCAAGCCAATGCCGCCACACTGAGCGCGGGCACGGAGCAAAAGGCGAAGCTGGGCCTGGGTTCCATCTGGCAAAAATACGGCACGCTGGGCATTTTGATTCTGCTGGTGGTGATCTCCAGCGCACTCTCGCCCCAGTTCTTTCTGACGCGTGACAACCTGGTGCAGGTATTGCTGCAAAGCTCGGTAATGATCTTGCTGGCTTGTGGTGTGTTTTTCACCATCCTGATCGCCGGGATCGACCTCTCCGTCGGTTCCATGCTGGCGTTGACCGGCATGGTCTCGGCCCAGTTGACGGTCGCCGGCATGCCGTTCTGGCTGGCTATCTTGCTGGGTGGCGTGCTGCTGGGTGCCATGCTGGGCGCGATCAACGGCGTCCTGGTCAATGTCACACAACTGCACCCTTTCATCATCACCCTGGGCACCATGGCCATTTACCGTGGCCTGACGTTGATCATCTCTGATGCGCGTTCGGTGTTCGGTTTTGATCCGCGCTTCTCTGACATCGTCGCTGGCCACATTCTGGGTATTCCGGTACCGGTGCTGATTGCGGTGGTCGTCTCGGGCTTCCTGTATTTCCTGGCACGTTTCACCAAGCTGGGCCGCAATATCTACGCCTTGGGCGGCAACGCACAAGCGGCATGGTTCTCTGGCATCAATATCAAGCTGCACACGCTGATGGTGTTCATCATCTCTGGCGTCTGTGCCGGCGTGGCAGGCGTGGTCACCGTGGCGCGTACTGGCGCGGCAGAACCGAACGCCGGCACCGGTTTTGAGACCTTCGCCATTGCCTCTGCCATTATCGGCGGCACCAGTTTCTTTGGTGGCCGTGGTGCGGTGACAGGTGTGGTCGTCGGCGGCCTGATCATTGGCGTGATCAACAACATCCTGAACATCATGAATGTGCAGTCCTATTACCAGCAGATTGTCATGGGCGCCCTGATCATTGGCGCGGTGACGGCTGACAAGCTGTTCGGGCGCAAGAAGTAAGTTTCCTCCTCAGGCTCATGCTGTGCCTGATTCTGCCGGACTGGCAGTCCCTCACTGCCAGTCCTTTTTTTTATTCCGCTGGAAAACAACATGGCCATCAAAGCCGTTGTGTTCGATCTGGGTGGTGTGCTGTTCGATTGGGATGCCGATTACGTCTACCGTGAACTGATCCCGGACGAAGTTGCGCGCAAACACTTTCTGGGCCACATCTGCAATGGCGCCTGGCGCCTGAAACAAGACGCTGGCCAGAGCCTGCAAGCCGGTACCGATGAACTGGCCGCAGCTCACCCGCAGCACGAAATGCTGATCCGCCTCTTTTACCGCCGCTGGCCAGAAATGCTGCGTGGCACACTGCCCGAAGGCATGGCGATTTTCGACGCGCTACGCCATGCCGATATCCCTGTTTATGCCCTGACCAACTGGGCCGCAGACACCTGGCCCTACACGCTCAGCCATTACCCGTTTTTGCAAGGTTTCAGGCGCATTGTCGTGTCTGGTCTGGAGGGCATGGTCAAGCCGCAGTTGCCGCTTTATCACCTGACCCATGAGCGCATCGGGATGGATCTGCCAGACATTTCACCGGCAGAAATCGCATTCATTGACGACACACAGATCAACGCCGAAGCCGCCCGCACTTTTGGCTGGCACGGCATTCACCACATTGCCGCCACAGAGACCGCTCGCCAGTTGCGTGAGCTGGGTCTGCCTGTGTGATGAGCTGCCCGCATACAACACCAACATCACGGCCATCGTGCCGAGGAGTTCGATATGTCTAACCAGAAAACCATCCTGCTCGTCCCCTCGCCCCGCAAGGTGGCTGACATTTTTGATGCAGACGATCTGGCCCGCCTGAAAGCGTTAGGCGAACTGGTCATCTTTAATGATCCGGCCGAACTGACCGATGCCCGTTTTGCCGACCTGGCACCGAATATCGAGATCATCATCGGCCAGATCAACCTGCCCAAAGAACGGCTGGAAAGCACCCCGCAATTGCGCGCCGTGGTCAATGTGGAAGGCAATTTCCTGCCCAATATCGACTACGACTACGCCATGAGCCGTGGCATTCGCGTACTGAACGTCAGCCCGGTATTTGCCGAACCCGTGGCTGAAGCGGCGTTGGGCATGGCCATCGATCTGGCTCGAGGCATCAGCCGGTCTGACCGCTATTTCCGTAACAACACCGAAAAATACGGTCTGGATGCCAATCGCGATGCGTATTCGCTGCATCGCCAGAACATCGGCTTTGTCGGGTTTGGTGATCTTGGCCGTGCCATCGTGCCGTTGCTGGCCCCGTTCAACCCGACCATCCGTGCCTTCGACCCATGGCTGCCCGCCGATTACATTGCCAGTTTCGGCTGCCAGGCAGCAACGCTGGATGAAGTCCTGCAGACCTCGCAAATCACCTTTGTGGTCGCCGGCGTGACATCGCAAAACCAGGGTTTCCTGGGTGCCGATGCGTTTGCCAGTATGCCCAAAGGCGCATCACTGATTCTGGTGAGCCGAGCTGGCGTAGTGGACTTTGATGCGATGCTGGAGGCCGCAGAAAGCGGCCATATCCGCGTGGCGACAGATGTATTCCCGGAAGAACCTGTTCCTACCAATCACCGCGCCCGCCACGGCGACAACGTGCTGTTGTCACCCCATCAAGCCGGGGCGATGGATGAAGCATTGCGGCAGATCGGCAAGCGTACCGTGGCAGATGCCGAGTTGATTGCACGCGGGTTGCCACCGATCATGTGCAAAGTGGCGCAGCCAGAGACGGTGGCCATGTTCCGCAGCAAGCCGGTGAGCAAGAGCTGATAGCGACAGCGTGGCACCTTCGTTAATCCAGCGGGACCGGAATCCAGCGGCAATGCGCGCAAGGTTGCGAAAACCTGAAGTGCTGTTAGCGCCTCCGTCGCTGTGATTTGATACCGGGGGAGCCTGGAGCACGGTACTGTCATGTGGGTCGCCAAATTGCCGTCGGGCAACCCTCGACTTCTGACACACTCGCGCCCAAAGCGCTAACACAACCCCTCGCCCAAACAGGACACCAACTGTGATTAAAGGCCACCGACAACTGATCCAGACCGAGTTTGAAGGCTGGTCTGCCTGGCTGCTGGAACAAGGACCGCTCAAGCTGCACGTCGTGCCGCAAGTGGGGGGGCGACTGATGGGTATCAGCGTCAACGACGTGCAACTGGCCTACATCAACCCTGCACTGGCCGGCAAAGTGCCGGATTTCACGCCGCAGCGCTGGGCGGCATTGTGCGTGGATTGGGATTTCCCGCTTTGGGGTGGTGGCAAGACCTGGATCGCGCCGGAAACACGCTGGCCGCAAGGTAAACCCCACCGCGATCTGGATAGCGGCAACTGGGTGGTGACGCACACCTGGCTCGATGACACCAGCATGGGCATCGAAATGCAAAGCCCGGTGGATCAGGCCAGCGGTTTGCAGTTGACCCGCCGCATCACCCTGCCGGCTGGCGGCAGTACATGGCAGATCGATCACGCCATGGTCAATATGGGTGAACACACTTTGCACTGCGGGTTGTGGGATGTGCTGATGCTGCTGCGCCCGGCTACTGTCTCGGTGCCGCGTCCGGCCTCTAGCCGTCACGAGCGTGATGGCGTGCACCTGATGCCGGATAAAGGCCCGGTGGCCGATCTCTGGTCGCACGGTGTCTTGTTGCCAGCGGATCGGCGTACGGAAATCATCTGCGACGAAGCACTGCAGTTCAAGGTCGGCTTTGACAGCGACAACGGCGAAATGTGGGCAGACATCAGCTTGCCCCAAGGGCAGTTCTGCTATCAACGCAATTCAGTCATTCCCGCGCATGCCAGTTGGGCTCACGGCCACCCGCTGGAAGTCTTCAACGCGCAGCATGCGCCGTATCTGGAAATTGAAACGCACGCCCCGCTGGCCCATCTGAACCCGGGTGAGCGCGCGGATTACACGATTGAGGAAGCCGCATGGGCAATCTGAACAACCCCGGCTGGACCATTGACTGGGCGTGGGGTGAAGCCACTGTCCAGGCGCTGGGCGGCATGCTGGCCCCGGTCACCTTTGAGCTGGCCAACGGTCAGCGCATTCAGCCCATGCAGATCGCACCATGGGGCGATCCACCAGACCCGCAATGGCCCGGCGTATTGCGTCAGTTGCGAGGCGAATGGCCCTGTGTACCGTTTGGCATGGCAAACGCGCCCAAAAACACCGATCCGGCCTGGCCCAAAGCCAACGACGCCAACCCGCACGATCACGGCTACGGCGCGAATCATGAATGGCAACTGGTGCATCAAACCAGCGATGCCTTACTGGTGGCCATTAACTATCCGGCCGGTGATCCGGTCGCCCGGCTAGAGCGCGAAATCCGCCCCGACCCGGATAGCCCTGCACTGACGGTGACGTTGACCATCCATGTGCGCCAGCCCATCCGCTTGCCGGTCGCGCTACACCCTACGTTTGCCGTCCCGCAAAGCGGCCTGGAGGTGATCGCCTGCCCGGTTGAAAGCATCCACACCTACCCGGAACCGACCGAGGCCGGGGTATCCCGACTGTTACCGGATCGCAGCGCCAGCAGCCTCAAGGCCCTGCCCGCCACCACCGGTACGCTGGACGTCACCCGGCTACCGCTACCCTTTGCCACTGAAGAACTGTTGCAACTGCGGGGCTGCAAACCACCATTTGTATTGCGTTACCCCGGCTGGAAAGCGCAAGTGGAACTGGACTGGGACACAAGCCAGTTGCCCGACGCGCTGATCTGGGTCAGCAACGGTGGTCGCGCCTTTGCACCATGGTCCGGTCGTCATTACGCGCTGGGCGTAGAACCGCTCAATAGCTTTTTTGACCTTGCCCGCGTACTCACACCGCCGGCCAGCCACCCGCTGGCAGATCGGGCAGGATTGCTGATTCATCCAGGGCAACCGGCAATGATTCGGTATACGTTGAAGGCATCAAACCTGTAAAACCTGAAAGCAGGTGCAACCTGTTCGCCAAATTTGAGGGAGTGCCTGAATCAGGCACCCTCCCTTCACTCCTTGCAATGCATACCCCCTCAGCCTGGGACCCCACCTGACGGGTTGTTGAGAAATCCCGAGGCATCGCCGATGATGTTTTTTGCTAGGGCAGCATTTTGTTCAGCAACGTGTTGTTCTAGATGCCGGTGCTTTTGCTGGAGCGAGAAGAAAGCTTCGAAATGATCTCTGGCATTTCTCTCCATTTTCACGCCCACCACCCAGCCAGTCAGGCAAAAGAAAACAAAATAGAAAATTGCCGGAAAAAAATAAACACCCAGTGTATTGAACGCAGCTTCCTGAACAATCAAGGCTGCAAACAGCGCGGATATAAAAACCCGCAGTGGCCCCGTTTGTAAATTGGCAATACCGAATACAAAAGAGATAACCAGCATCACTCCTACGAAATAATATTCATAGTTAAGCGGCGCAGGCGTTATTACCATCATGGCCATAATGCCAAAGCCACTCAGGATGCTGATAGTCAGCAAGATTAGGCTTGCTGTTTTTTCATGACGAAAATGACTGGTCCAGGAAAAGACAAGCGCGGCAAGTAAAACAGGTACGGCCAGAAAACGAATCAGCAATACGGACTGAAATATATTTTCAGTAAATACAGTCGGGTAATGCTTTCTTACATAAAAGTCCCAATATGCAAATGCTGTCCAGGTTGCAAGTGCAATCAGCAGACCCGCTCTACGACCCCATAAATGAGTGGCCGCGTACTCCGCCATAAAACTTTTTTCTTTATCTTCAGAAAACGGTTCGGGTTTGGCAAAGGTAATCGCCAAAGCGTTAGCCAGTCGCGCAAAATGTGAAGTGCTCATGGGAGATCTCCTGCAGTTTTGACATTGAATCAAAGCGTTTGCAGTCATCGCGACATCCGTCTTGAGGCACGGTGTCGCGTTAAAACAGCAAACCAGCGCGGGAGATCAAAAAGGAACCGGCTTGGGTCCGGTTCTTTTTCTTGTTGGTGCTTGGGTGATAGCCGACTGAAAAATGATTGCCAAGAACAAATAGTCCCGGCGAGGGGACACCCAGACGAGCGGATGCCCCCAGCCCTGATTTACTGCGCAGTCAGCGCCTCAATCTCGTCCATCGCGTGGTTCATGCGGCGAATCACCGCGCGATAGGGCTCCGGTGAAGCCAGATCCACGCCAGCGCGCTTGACGATCTCGTACGGATCGGCCGATCCGCCAGACTTGAGCATGGTGAAGTAACGATCGCGAAGCGCCAGATCACCCTTCTCGATTCCTTCAGCAAAGTACGCCGCTGCGCTGATGGACGTCGCGTACTGGTACACATAGAAGTCGTTATAGAAGTGCGGGACAAACTCCCACTCCGAGCCATACAGATCATCAATGTGCATCGCGCCTTGCGCATCGCCCTGGTAACGTTTCAAAAGGTCCAGGTAGATCTTGCTGAAATCAGAGCCAGACAGTGCCTTGTCTTGTTCCAGTGCCTCGTGTGCTTTGTATTCGAACTCGGCAAACATGGCCTGGCGGAAGAACGTTGCACGCAGCAACTCCAGTTCCTGGTTCAGCGCAAACACCTTCTCTGCCCTGGTTTTGGCATTGGCGGCAACGTAATCGGCCAGCAGCATTTCGTTGGTGGTCGACGGAATTTCCGCGACAAAAAGCGAATAATCCGCCGTCGGGAACGGCTGCGCGGCATTGGCCAGCACCGAGTGCATGGCGTGCCCCCATTCATGCGCAACGGTCGACATGCTTTCGTAGTCGCCATTGAAAGTCATCAGCACAAACGGATGTACGTCATACGCAGCGCCATTCATATATGCGCCAGAGCGCTTGCCACGTTGCGGCTGGGCGTGCATCCAGCTTTTGCCAAATGAGGTCGCCAGCGTATTCACGTAGTCCTGCCCCAGCGGGGCCACAGCCTTGAGCGTCGTGGCTTCGGCCTGGGCCAGCGTGTAGCTCGGTGACTTGCTGGTCAGCGGCACATACACATCCGGGTACCCGGCTTGCTTTAGTCCCAGCAAACGCGTGCGCAGTTTAAAGTAACGATGCAGCGTCGGCAGGCCAGCATTGGTTTCAGCAATCAGCGTTTTGTAGACGGCATCCGGCGTGTTTTCGCTGGCCAGCTTCATGTCCAGCACGCTGGAGTAATGACGGGCGTTGGCCTTGAAGATTTCACCGCGGATATGCGCAGCGTAGCTGGCGCCGAGCGTGCGCTCGTACGCCTTGAACAAGGTCCAGAACACTTTGAAAACTTGCTGGCGAACCTTGGGATCCTTATCAGTGCGCAGCAGGGTGTAGGTTTCCTGATCCAGCGTCCAGGTCTTGCCACGCACGGTGATCTTCGGGAATGGCATGTCTGCGTTGGTCAGCAGGTTGAACACATCGTGCGGGCCTTCCAGCGGGCGTTGGGCAGCGGCCAGCAAGGCTTCTGAGCTGGCATCCAGCGTATGCGATGTCAGGCGCAATACATTGCGGATGAAGTACGAAAACTGGCCCAAAGCAGGCTCTTGCGTGAGCCATGCGTTGATCTTCTCTGCGCCAATGGCAGAGATTTCCGGATTGATAAACGAAGTGGTCTCATCCATCTGCGCATCCACCGAAAACGCCTGTTGTGCGTGCGACTGGGCGACGTCATCCAGGGTATTGGCATCGGCTTGCAGGCTGGCGTAGATCTCCATGCGCCACAAACGACGACGCAGGTCGAACATCTCTTGCAGTGCGGCAGCAAGGCTTTGCGGGTCTTTACCCAGCGTGCCCTGACGGGCTTTGAGCTTTGGGAATTCGGCCACAATGGCCAGGCGTTCGGCGTCCCACGCGGCAGTGGTCGGGTACAGCGGGGTCAGATCCCACACAGCGGGCGGGTTGGTCGGGGCGGCGGCTGCTGCGGTTTGCGTGCTGGAAGTTGCAGCAGCTGAGGCAAAAGCGGTGGAAAGCAACGCCACAGCCAGCGTGGCGGCAAGAACGGTCATCTTCATAAGTGGACGGACTCTGGATAAGGGTCGGAACTTGCAGCAACACCGGGTGCGGTGCCGTGCGGCAAAAAGCCGGTCGATTTTGCCTGAGCCTGCTGCAATGCACTCACTTGCCGGTCATGAGCGTGTCATATTCGTCATACGGCGATTGCCGGTGGAATAAAACATCCGCGCCGGACGTTGCACAGTCACCGTCTGGTAAAGCCTGGTCTCGTCTGCCAGGCTTGAGAGGCCGTCAAAAATACAATCGTCCGCTGCGCAAATCTGCCGGCCCGCCTACCCGGCTGACCAGTCTTGCCACATACACAAGAGGACACGGGCCATGATCCCGAATGCTCGTCGCTTAAGCCAATTTTCCACGCAACCCCTGCTTCGCCTGCTGACTGGCGTAACGCTCCTTGCCCTTGTTGCGGGCTGCGCCTCCGTCACCGCCAACAGCACCCAGTACGTCGGCGCCCCACGGCCCCCTGCAACAGACCCGGCCAATGTGCAGATTCTGCGCGCCGAACCCACGCGCTCCTTTGATCGTCTCGGTGAAATCAATATCGAAGCTTCGACCGATCCTGCTCCACCCGTACAGGACATTGAAGCCAGGGTACGCACGGAAGGTGCCCGGCTGGGTGCTGACGCCGTGGTGGTCGTCCTGGATCGCATTGAACCCACCGGCGTGTGGGTGTCCGGCCCGTGGTGGGGGCGCAGCATCGACACCATTACCGGTCGCAAATTGATTGGTGTGGCCATCAAATACCAATGAAAACCCACGGGTGGATGCATGCAAGCATCCACCCGCTACCAACGCCCTCCCCATCCCACGCTAACCCACGTAAAATCACCTTCATACCCCGCCCTTTTCCCGGATAAGGCACTCACCGCGCATGCGGATACTGCACACCTCAGACTGGCATCTTGGCCAGCACTTCATGGGCAAGACCCGCCAGACAGAACACCAGGCATTGATCGACTGGTTACTGGCGCAGGTGACCGAACACCAGATCGACGCCGTCCTGATTGCTGGCGACATATTTGATACCGGCGCACCGCCCAGTTACGCGCGTGAGTTGTATAGCAGTCTGATCGTGCGCCTTCATGATCTGGACGCACATCTGGTGATCCTGGCGGGCAACCATGACTCCGTCGCCACCCTGGCAGAAAGCAAAACCCTGCTGGCGCGACTGGGTACAAGTGTGGTGCCGGGTGTGGCAGACCATCTGGATGATCAGGTGCTGGTGCTGCGCCAGCGTGATGGCACACCGGGCGCGCTCGTCTGCGCCATCCCGTACATCCGCCCGCGTGAGGTACTGCAAAGCCAGGCTGGCCAGAGTGCCGATGAAAAGCAACAAAACCTGCAGGACGCCATCCACCAGTTGTATCGGCAAACATACGATCAAGCCGTGCAAACGCGCGCAGCGCTGGGCAAGGCGTTGCCCATTGTGGCTACCGGTCACCTGGCCGTCATTGGTGCCAGTGCCTCTGAATCTGTACGGGAAATCTATGTGGGCAGCCTGAAGGCTTACCCGGCTGATGCGTTCCCGCCTGCCGACTACATTGCCCTGGGCCATATCCACCGCCCGCAAGATTGTGGCCAGCCACATATTCGTTATTGCGGATCGCCCATCCCGCTGAGTTTTGACGAAGCCGGCCAGGCTAAACAGATGCTACTGGTTGATCTGGATGAAACCGGTCTGCGCCAGATTACGCCGCTGGCCATTCCCTGTTTCCAGCCGCTGGCCAGCGTACGCGGCAACCTGGCGGACCTGCCCGGTGTGATTGCCAAAGCGGCTGTGGCAGGCAGCACCGAAACCCCGGTCTGGCTTGAAGTCGTGATCACCGCAGACGACTACCTGAGCGACCTGCAGGCCCGCGTAGAAGAAATCTGCGCCGGTTTGCCGGTAGAAGTCTTGCGATTACGGCGGGAACGTAGCCAGAACGCGGCCAGTTTGCAAACCAGCGCGAAAGAAACGCTGGATGAACTCAGCCCGGATGACGTGTTTTCCCAGCGTATTTCAACGGAAACCCTGGAAGAACCGCTGCAGCAGCAATTGAGAACCCGTTACCAGCAAGTGCTGGCCGAATTGACGGGGCCTGACGCATGAAAATCCTCACGCTGCGGCTGAAAAACCTGAACTCGCTCAAGGGCGAATTCAAGATCGACTTCACCGATGAACCGTTCCGCCACAACGGACTATTTGCCATTACCGGCCCCACCGGCGCGGGTAAAACCACACTCCTTGATGCGTTGTGTCTGGCGTTGTACCACCAGACACCACGCATGGATGTCATCTCTGCCAAGACCAACGAGGTCATGACTCGCCACACCGCCGATTGCCTGGCCGAGGTGGAGTTTGAAGTCAAAGGCAAACGTTACCGCGCGTTCTGGAGCCAGCGCCGCTCCCGCGATAAACCTGACGGTGCACTCCAGGCGCCGGTGGTAGAGCTGGCCGATGCAGACGGCAACATCCTGGCCACGCGGATCAACGACAAACTGAAACTGACCGAGAGCATCACCGGCCTGGATTTTGGCCGCTTTACCAAATCCATGTTGCTGGCCCAGGGTGGTTTTGCCGCGTTTTTGCAAGCCGACGCCAATGAACGGGCCGCCCTGCTAGAGCAACTCACCGGCACAGAAGTCTATGGCTTGATCTCGCAACGCGTGTTTGAACACACGCGAGATGCACGCGTGGCGCTGGAACAACTCAAAGCCCGGGCCGAAGGCGTGGAACTGCTGAGCGATGCCGATCGGGAGCAACTGGCCGCCCGCGCTGCAGAACTGGCTGCGCAAGAACACACCTTCAACCAGCAGCGCGATCAGATTCATCTCCAGCGCCAATGGCTGGATCAGGTCCAGCAAGCCACTCAGCAACAAGCCAGTGCGCATCAGGCTCAGCAAGATGCGGAAACCGCGTTATATGACGCGCGTGAAGACCTGGCTCGCCTTGCCGCCGCAGCACCTGCATTCAACCTGCGCCCGATGCATATGGCGTTGACCGGTGCCACGCAGACCCTGGCCCAGACTACGCAAACCTTGCAGACCACCACCCTGGCGCATGCCGATACGGTGATCGAGCAACACACTTGGCGCTGGCACGCGACGCAACGTGCAGCGCAGCTGGCACGTGCCAGTCAGGCGGCACTCACCAGCATCGAGCAACAACACGCTGCGCTGGCAGCAGACCAGGCGCAGCATCCGCAGCACGTGCAACTGGTTGCACACCTGACGGGTTGGCACGCACAACTGGCCCATCGCCAGCAATTGCGCACAGAGATCACAGAACAGGAAACGCGGCTGCAAAGATTTGTCACCACTTTGCAGGGGCTGGAACAAGAACTGCAACAGCGCAGCCAGGCATCTGCAGCCGCCCAGGTAGAACACACACAACTGGCCGACGGGCTGCAGCAAACCCAGGATGCGCTGGCGACATGCCTTGCGGGCCAGACAGAGCCCGCGTTGCGCCAGCAGTGGCAGCAACTGGAAAACCTGCGCGCGCACGCAGAGCGGCTGGAGCAACTGGCCGCCAATCGCGCCAGATTGCAGGGTGAGACAGCCCGCATCGATGAAACACAAGTCCGGCTGACCGAACAAACCCAAACACTGACCCAGCAACGTGATGGGCTGCGCACCCGCTTTCTGGACATCAAACAGCAAGTTGGCGACAAACAAAAACTGCTGGAACAAGAACAGCGGATTCAAGACCTGACCGCCCTGCGCGCGCAATTGCAACCGGGCGAAGCCTGCCCCTTGTGTGGTGCCACGGAGCACCCCGCGGTGGCGCACTACGCCGCACTGGATGTCTCTGCCACACGCCAGGCACTGAGCGACAAGCAGGCCGAACAGGAACAGATTGAAGAACAAGGCCGCAGGCTCTCTACTGACCTTGCCACGCTGGCCGAACGCAGCACTCAGGCCAGCGCGCGCCGGGAAGCCATCGCACAGGAAACCGCACAGCTGGATGCAGAATGGCAACGCAGTGCCAGCCGGTTTGTCCCACTGCCTGCAGATAGCAGCGCTCTGCCCGTACTGAAGGCGGACTTGACCCAGCAACTGGCACAGATCAGCCAGCGTCTGGCCCAGTTTGACCAATTGAATACGCAACTGGGTGCGCAACGAGATGCACTCGCCCGGCATGATCAGTCAGCACAGGCACTAGCGCAGCACATCGCTGTTTTGCAGCAGCGCGTACAAAACGGTCAGGCCCAGATCAAAGAGGCTCAGGCTGGCCTGGAAACGCTGCTGTTCCGTCTGGGCGAAACCGAAACGACATTCCAGCAACAGCTGTCCGCACTGGGGTATGACTTACCTGCCGTTGAAGACACCGCAAACTGGCTGAGCGCGCGTGAAGAGGAATCAACCCGGTGGCAAAACGCCGCCGCCCGGCTACAAGCGCTGGAACGGGAGCAACTGGCTGCCCGCAGCCGCTTGCAGCACGCACTGGCCGAAGCCACACAATGGCAACAAAGTTGGGACGACAGTCAGCAACCCGCGCAAGCCGACTTGCCCGATGCGCCAGACCCGCAAGCTGAACTGGCCGCCGCCGCACAGCAACTGGATCAATCCCGCCAGCGTGCCAACGCGCTGGCCGGCCAGATAGAGACGCTGACGGCCCAGCAAAACGCGCAAACGTCAGCCCAGACGCAAGCCAGGGCAGACTGGCAGCAAGCGCTCGCGGCCAGCCCGTTTACCGATGACGCCGCCTGGCAAGCTGCCGTACTGGATGACGCCACCCACCAACGGCTGCAAACACTGAAACAACAACTGGACAAAACACTCACCGAAGCCGCCGCACTCTATACCAGCGCCGCCCGCCAGTTGGCCCAACTGAACGCTCAGCCGCAAACCACGCTCAGTGCCGTTGAACTGGAAAACCATTGGCAAAACGTGCTGGCGCAAATCAAGCTGCTGGCGCAGCAACAAGGCGAAATCCACGCGCAACTGCAGGGTGACGCCCAGCGACGGCAGAATCAGCAGGCATTGTTTGGACAGATCAGCGCGCAACAGACTGAATATGACGTCTGGCAACATCTCAATGGTTTGATCGGTTCTGCAGATGGCGCAAAGTATCGCCGCTTTGCCCAAGGCCTGACGCTAGATCACCTGATCCACCTGGCTAATCGCCAACTGGCTCGATTGCACGGGCGTTATCAACTGGTGCGCAAACCGGGTGGCGAACTGGAAATGGCCATCATCGATAGCTGGCAAGGCGATGTCGTACGCGATACCCGCACGCTCTCGGGTGGCGAAAGTTTCCTCGTTAGCCTGGCGCTAGCCCTCGCGCTCTCTGACCTCGTTAGCCACAAGACGTCCATTGACTCGCTCTTCCTGGATGAAGGCTTTGGCACGCTGGATGGCGAAACACTGGACATGGCACTCGATGCCCTCGACAGCCTGAACGCCACCGGCAAAATGATTGGTGTCATCAGCCACGTCGAAGCGCTTAAAGAGCGTATTCCGGTTCAGATCCGTATTGGCAAAGGCCATGGCTTTGGCTATTCGGGTATCGAGACAGGCTTGTATCGGCGTTAGGCATGATCTGGCCGCGGGCGGATATATAATCGTCATATCGCCGCTCTGCGCCAGGAGGCGTGGCATGCCACACGACACCCCCGGTGCCCCCAGAAAACAGCTGTCGCCGCATATTCTGCCGACAGCGTGCACCATGATTGGCGTTTGCACGACGCTGATTGGTCTGGTGAAAGTGGCAGAAGGCCATATCGGGCCCAGCCAGGTCGATGAATACACCTCGCTGGATATGCTGCTGTTTCTGGCCAGCGCCATGCTGTCTTATTGTTCCATTCGCCGGTCTGACACTTCCCGCCTGGGCGCACGGCTCGAACGCTGGGCAGATCAATGCTTTATGGCCGGCCTGATCGGTCTGGCGCTGATCGCCCTCTTCTTTGCTTATGAACTGATCTAACCACATGAGCCAGATTAGTTGGCCATTAGCCGATAAGTACTCTGCTGGTTAACCACTCGCCGCTTCACTTGTTTGATCTCGGCCAGCATGACTTTCAACTGATCCATAGCCAATTGTTCGTCCTCATTGAGCTTGAGTTGCGGCTCAAGGTGCTTGATCAGCACTTCAAGCGCATCGCCCATGCGCCCAAGCTGCTTGCCATAACTGGCCACGTCTTCCAGCACCGTAGCTTCTACCTGCGGGTTGGATGAATTACCCAGGTTGATATTCACCAATCCAAACTGACCACCCATGACCTTCAAATACGCATTCCACGGGTTGATTGCCTGCGTCACCGCGCCAGAAAACGGCAAATTGAGCGGCAGATTGAATGTTGCCATGTTGATCTCCATTTAAATTGGTCCAGACTGATCCAACATAGCCGCTTGCCCCTGCTGCCGCGCCCGAACGCAACCGTGCGCAAGCCAGGCGGCAAAACTACCGGCCCACTCCTGGTCAACGCTACACACCACCGGGCCGTTACCTTTTCACAGCCTTGCCATCAAAAGTGATCGCCATGAAGTTTGCCTTTGCCATCCTGCCCGCGTTGTTGTTCTGTACCCTGTGCTACGCCGCAGACAATGACGCACCCAATATTCAGGTTGGCGACACTTGGCAGTACCAGGACACCACCGAAACCGCCAGCGGCAGCAATCAGACAACCAAGCAGATCACCGTCACCCGCGTGGCAGCCGGCAACATCGAATACACCCTGCAGCAGAACAACACCACCCAGACTCGCACCGCACAAGCCGACTGGGGACGCATACAAACCGTGAACGGCCAGGACCGCGTAATAGACCGCCCACTGTTCTTCCCGGTTGAACACGGCCAAAGCTGGAACCTGCACTCCGCTGGCCCGGTTTCAGATAAAGGCACCGCCATAGAAGTACGGGACGAACAATACAACGTGGATGGCGTAGAAATGGTCAACGTCCCCGCAGGCCGCTTCAAGACATTCCGCGTCGAAGCCCAAGCCCAATGGACCATTGAGCCGGGCCACATTCAAGGCCACAGCACCCGCACGCTCTGGTACGCGCCAGATGCCAAACGCTGGGTAAAAGCGGAAGAAACCACCTATGACGCCAAGGATTTGCAACGGGCGCATGTAACTGAAGAGTTGATGTCGCTAAAAGTGGCGCCGTGACCAGACCACGCCAGCATCTGCGACAAAAAAGCCGCCTTGCTGGGCGGCTTTTTCGTTGTGGATCAAACAAGCTGGACTGGTCCGATTTGGCACCTGGTTTATGCCGGATGGGCGGGTTCGGTTGAAACGACACGGCACATGAGGAGAAAAAGAAAAAGCCGCATAAAGCGGCTTTTTCTTTTAAACGCAAATCATCAATCCCAGCTCAGCGCCCCACCCGTTTGATATTCCGTCACGCGGGTTTCGAAGAAGTTCTTTTCCTTCTTCAGGTCGATCATCTCGCTCATCCACGGGAACGGGTTGTTCACGCCCGGGAACATGGCTTCCAGACCAATCTGTTGCAGACGACGGTTGGCGATAAAGCGCAGGTATTCCTTGAATTGCGATGCGTTCAGGCCCAGCACGCCGCGCGGCATGGTGTCTTCGGCGTAGGCGTATTCCAGTTCAACGGCTTGCTTGAAGAGGTCATAGATTTCGTTTTTGAAATCTTCAGTCCACAGTTGCGGATTTTCTTGCTTGATGGTGTTGATCAGGTCGATGCCGAAATTGCAGTGCATGGACTCGTCACGCAGGATGTACTGGTACTGTTCTGCGGCACCGGTCATTTTGTTCTGGCGGCCCAGCGCCAGAATTTGCACAAAGCCAACGTAGAAGAACAGGCCTTCCATGATGCAGGCAAAGACGATGATGGAGCGCAGCAGTTGCTGGTCGGTCAGTTGGGTGCCGGTTTTGAATTCCGGGTCAGTCAGGACATCAATGAACGGGATCAGGAATTGATCCTTGTCACGGATGGATTTGATTTCCTGATAGGCGTTGAAGACTTCGCCTTCTTCCAGGCCCAGGCTTTCCACGATGTATTGGTAGGCGTGGGTGTGAATGGCTTCATCAAAGGCCTGGCGCAGCAAGAACTGGCGGCATTCCGGGCTGGTGATCTGACGGTACGTACCCAGTACGATGTTGTTGGCCGCGAGCGAGTCTGCGGTCACAAAGAAGCCGAGGTTACGCTTGACGATGCGGCGCTCATCTTCGGTCAGGCCGTTGGGGCTCTTCCACAGTTCGATGTCGCGCTGCATGTTCACTTCTTGCGGCATCCAGTGGTTGGCACATTGGGCCAGATACTTTTCCCAAGCCCACTTGTGCTTGAACGGGACCAGCTGGTTGACGTCGGTGGTGCCGTTGATCACGCGCTTGTCCGCAGCCCGAACACGGTTGCTGGTGGCAGCAGCCGGAGCAGCGGCGCCTTGTGCTGCAGGAGCGGCCGATTGGGCGGGCTTGGGGGTGATGATGTCGTCGTCAAAACTCAGCATGGGTCTGCTTTCCTCTTTTACAAATTTTCAAAAATGTTTCTGTTGCAGCCGGCAAGCCGGTTGCGCCTTCGGGGCCTGACACAAGTCAGGCGCTTATGCCAGATCGTGCAGGGTTACTGTGGCTGCACGGCCTGAGATGCCGAAGCGTCCAGCGGCTGCGGCAAACGGATCTGGATATTGCTGGTGTCTGGTACACCCCACATCACCTTGATGTGGTTGAAGTCTCGCTGGTGCGCGTCTTTCAATGTGGCGGTCGGTTGAAAGTTCACTTCAACATGTACGTCGCCGAGGTACACCACATCACCGGCTTTCACGTCAAAACCCTGGTTCAGCGGCAGGCGGCCAATACGGCGGCTCATGTCCATGCCCGGGTTGCCCCAGCGCGTCCATGTATCCGTCATGGTGTAGTGGCCCGGCGGCAGGGTCAGCAGTTGTAGCTGGCCAGTGGTATCCGGCATGTCGCCTGCATCACGGATGTAGTTGTTAGTACTGGCAAAAAACTCTTTACGGCCCCACGGCCCTTCCACCACAACGCTGGTCACCGTGGTGTCGTGATCCAGGCTGTTGAAGGTCACGGCCAGGATGCCATAGGCCTGACCTGGCGGCGGAATCATTGCCCCGGCGGTGGTCAGTTGCGGCCTTGCCGCACAAGCACTCAACAGCCCGATACAACACAGCAACATGAAGCGCTGGAGCATGGCATGGCCTCTGGGCATACCTGTGACAGGTATTGGACTCTTGTTCTGGTGGATTGTTGCCCCGTCTGGCTTATGGACCAACAGCCCGGCCTGACGGCCGGGCTGTGACGGGTATTACTGTTACTGGCAAGCCTCGCACTCTTCAAAGCCAGGATCACCCGGACGCAGGTAGCATGCGGCGCCTTCGGCTTCTGGCATGGCGGCTACTGCGGCGGCGGCAGTCGACGCAGCGGGTGCAGCGCTGCCTGCCATCGATGCGGCAGACAAGCCACCATCAACCGGCACAGCGTTCAACTCGCCACCACGGCCGGTGGACTTTTCTGCACTGGTTGCAGCCAGCGTACGCAGATAGTAGGTGGTCTTCAGGCCACGCAGCCATGCGTGCTTGTACAGTTCATCCAGCTTCTTGCCCGATGCGCCGGCCATGTAGATGTTCAGGCTTTGGGCCTGGTCAATCCACTTCTGACGGCGGCTGGCGGCTTCAACCAGCCACTTCGGGTCCATTTCGAACGCAGTGGCGTATTGTTCACGCAGGTCGGCCGGAATACGGTCGATGCGGGAAACCGAGCCATCGAAGTACTTGAGGTCGGAGATCATGACTTCATCCCACAGGCCGCGTTCTTTCAGGTCGTGCACCAGGTGTTCGTTGATAACGGTGAACTCGCCAGACAGGTTCGATTTCACGAACAGGTTCTGGTAGGTCGGCTCGATCGAGGCATCCACGCCAACAATGTTGGAAATAGTTGCGGTCGGCGCGATCGCCAGGCAGTTGCTGTTACGCATGCCGTAGGTCGCGATACGCTCACGCAGCGGTGCCCAATCCAGCTTGCTGCTGGTATCGACTTCCAGATAGCCACCGCGCTCTTCGGCCAGCAAAGCGTTGGAGTCTTGCGGCAGGATGCCACGATCCCACAGGCTGCCCTTGTAGCTTGGGTAGGTGCCACGCTCTTGCGCCAGTTCGGTCGAGGCCCAGTAGGCGTGATAAGCGATGACTTCCATCGATTCATCAGCAAATTGCACGGCTGCATCAGATGCGTACGGAATACGCAGCATGTGCAGCGCGTCCTGGAACGCCATCAAGCCCATGCCCACCGGGCGATGCTTCAGGTTGGATGTGCGTGCCTTGCGTACGGCGTAGTAGTTGATGTCGATCACGTTATCGAGCATGCGCATGGCGGTCTTGACCGTACGACCAATCTTGTCGGCATCCAGCTTGCCGTCCTTGATATGGTTGATCAGGTTCACCGAGCCCAGGTTACATACGGCGATTTCGTTATCGTTGGTGTTCAGCGTGATTTCGGTACACAGGTTAGAACTGTGAACGACGCCAACATGGTTCTGCGGGCTGCGGATGTTGCTCGGATCCTTGAAGGTCACCCATGGGTGGCCGGTTTCGAACAGCATGGTCAACATCTTGCGCCACAGGGTCAGCGCCGGCAGCTTCTTGGCCACGCGCATTTCGCCACGGGCCGCTTTCTCTTCGTAACGGGTGTAGGCCTCTTCGAACTTCTTGCCGTACAGATCGTGCAGGTCCGGTGCTTCAGACGGGCTGAAGAGGGTCCAGTCAGCACCTTCCATCACGCGCTTCATGAACAGGTCAGGAATCCAGTTGGCGGTGTTCATGTCGTGGGTACGACGACGATCATCACCCGTGTTCTTGCGCAGTTCCAGGAATTCTTCGATGTCGGCGTGCCAGGTTTCCAGGTACGCGCAGACGGCGCCCTTGCGCTTGCCACCCTGGTTCACGGCCACAGCGGTATCGTTGACCACTTTCAGGAACGGCACCACGCCTTGCGACTTGCCGTTGGTGCCCTTGATGTGGCTGCCCAGCGAACGCACCGGCGTCCAGTCATTGCCCAGACCGCCCGCAAACTTGGACAGCAACGCGTTTTCTTTCAGGGCTTCGTAGATGCCATCCAGATCATCGGCCACGGTGGTCAGGTAGCAGCTGGAGAGCTGGCTGCGACGGGTACCGGAGTTAAACAGCGTCGGGGTGCTGGACATGAAGTCAAACGTCGACAGCACGTTGTAGAACTCGATGGCGCGGGCTTCGCGATCCACTTCATTCAGCGACAAGCCCATGGCCACGCGCATGAAGAACACCTGCGGCAGTTCAATGCGGGTGCCATGCACGTGCAGGAAATAACGGTCGTACAGGGTTTGCAGACCCAGATAACCAAACTGGTAGTCACGCTCATGCTTGAGCGCAGCGCCCAGGCGGGCCAGATCGAACTGGCCGAGTTTTTCGTCCAGCAGTTCGTTCTCGATGCCCTTCTTGATCAGCATCGGGAAGGCTTCGGCGTAACGGGTCGCCATTTCTTCGTGGCTGGCTTCTTCACCCAGCACTTCACGACGGGCTACATCCAGCAACAGACGGGCCGTCACAAAGCTGTAGGCCGGGTCGATTTCAATGCGGCCACGGGCGGCCAGAATGGCGGACTTGTGGACTTCAGCGACCGGCACGCCGTCGTACAGGTTCTTCAGCGTTTCAGCGAGGATGGTCTCCTGGCTGGTGATCTTCTCGAAGCCCTGGCAAGACGAAGCAATCAGCGCTTTCAGGCGCGCGACATCCAGTGCGCGGCGGCTGCCGTCTTCCAGCGTGACGTTCACAACGGCGTGCTGTTGCTGTGTGACTTCGTGGCTTTCAGTATGGGAAGCACGCTCTGCCTTGCGCTGTTCGCGGTACAGCACGTAAGCACGGGCGATGTCATGTTCGCCAGAACGCATCAGGGCCAGTTCAACCTGATCCTGAATGTCTTCAATATGAATAGCGCCACCTTCGGGCTTGCGACGCATCAGCGCGCTGACCACTTGCTCGGTCAGGGCTTCCACGCGCTCACGCACAGCAGCGCTAGCCGCGGCCTGATTCCCGTGAACAGCGATGTACGCCTTGGTCACGGCAACCGTGATCTTGGACGGCTCGAACGGCACCACACCACCATTACGGCGGATGGTTTTATACAGTTCGTATCGGCTCTGTTCGTTGTTGATCGGGGTATCTACGGCTTCGGTCATGCGGCTTCCTGTGGTGCTATCCAGTGTGGCGTACATTTGGGTGTGTTCCCTCTGGCCAGGTGTTAAATCTGGCCGCATTTCTTCACAAATCAAGGACTTGAAAAGACAGGCGGCCGAATGTGGATAAGTCTGTGAATAAATTGTGAAGAACCACTACATCTTGTGGTCCTTAGGTGGGTTCGGCACAAATACTAGGGGAAGGTGGGCCGCTAGCGCAACCGGAAAAAGATGTGTTAAGGACGACGAACGGACACAAAAATGTCATGGTTTTCGCGCAAGCCTTTATTCATGCGGCATAGCGGGGAGGTGTACTTCGTTGCAATTTGAGGACAGTCTGACGAAAGTCACCATATGATGTTGTAAATGGGTATCTGCCTGACTGAAAAACACAAGATGTTGTGTTGCGACATGGTGCAATGCACCAGCGATTTGCCCCATTTTGTACCAGGTGATGGGTTTACTCTTTGATCGACTGCGTCAGCGTAAAACCGAAGAAATAGCAGCGAAAATTACGCAGACAAAAAAAGCGGACCGAAGTCCGCTTTTTTTCAATTGTGAATACCCCCGCCCTGCCACCACCGTGGGAGCCAGACCCGGGGAAGATCACATCTGATTAATGCTTAGTGATGATGGCCGTGTTCGCCATGCACATGGCCGTGGGCAACTTCTTCATCGCTGGCTTCGCGCACGTCGGTCACCTTGCCCACAAAGCGGATGGTCACGCCAGCGAACGGGTGGTTAGCGTCAACGGTAACTTCGTTGCCGTTGATTTCGGTCACGCGGAACAACATGACATCACCAGTGGCAGGATCATCGGCTTCAAACATCATGCCGGCTTCCACTTCCATCGGGAATACGTCTTTGGTTTCTTTGCGCACCAGTTCCGGCTCGTACTCACCAAAGGCGTCGTCCGGTGCCATGGTCACGTCAATGGAATCACCGGTGGTCTTGCCATGCAGCGCTTCTTCTACCAGCGGCAGAATGTTGTCGTAACCGCCGTGCAGGTAAACGATGGGGTGTTCGGTTTTGTCGAGCAGCTTGCCTTCGGTATCGAACATCTCATAGTTCAGCGTTACAACCGTATCTTTGGCGATTTGCATCGGGTTTATCCTAACTGTTTAACAAGTGAAAGTATTTCCGCCGCGTGCCCTTTGGGCAGCACGTGGTAGAACGCGTGACGGATTACGCCCTGCCTGTCGATCACGAAGGTAGAGCGTTCAATGGCATATTTTATCATGCCCGCCGCCATGGTTTCTTTTAAAACATGGTAAAGACGGCTGACTTCACCTTCGGCATCAGATAACAGTCCGAACTCAATGCCGTGTTCATCCTGAAATGCCTCGTGCGAGAGGCAATCATCCAGGCTTACGCCCAGCACAACGGTCCCCAGTGCCCTGAACGTTTCCGCCCGGTCTGAAAACTCCACTGCTTCTGTAATGCCGCCTGGCGAGTGGTCTCTGCTAAAGAAATAGAGCACCACATGATGCCGCCCGTGGTAATCCGATAACCGGATCTGCTGCATGCTGGCATCGTGTAAAGCAAAGTCAGGCGCAATTTCCCCGTTTTTGAGCATGCCGGCTCCTTCGCATGGTGGGATAATAAAGGCCGTGTTTTTCTACTGTTATAGCCAAGTCAATGAACAAACAACTCCTCGGTGGACTGACCGCTGCGCAATTTCTGGCCGAATACTGGCAAAAACAGCCATTGCTGATCCGTAATGCCTGGCAAGATTTTCCGGAGCTGATCGATCTACCCAGGTTGATTGGTCTGGCGCAACAAGACGACGTGGAATCGCGCCTGATCGAATACCGCAACGATCGCTGGAAGCTTGAGCGTGGTCCTTTCCGCCCCAGCCGGTTCGAGCGCCTGCCCGAAACCGACTGGACCATGCTGGTCCAGAACGTCAATCATCACGTCCCCCATATTGCTGATCTCTTGTATGAGTTCAACTTTCTGCCCTACACGCGCCTGGATGATCTGATGATCTCTTATGCGCCGCCAGGCGGTACGGTCGGTCCGCACTACGACTCTTATGACGTGTTTTTGTTGCAGGTTGGCGGAAAAAAACGCTGGCAGATTTCCAGCGATGATGCCGGCAACTTTGTCGAAGACGCGCCCATCCGCGTACTGAAAGATTTCAACTCGGAACAAGAGTGGATTCTGGATCACGGCGACATGCTCTATCTACCGCCCAAATACGCCCATTACGGCGTGGCGCTAGAGCCAGGCATGACTTATTCAATTGGTTTCAGGGCGCCGACAGAACAGGAAATCGTCGGTAAATTCCTGGAATACCTGCAGGACGAATTGCGCTTGTCAGGCATTTACGGTGACCCCGAACGCGCGCCGACGGATCGCCCTGGCGAAATTGATCTGGCATTTGTGGGCAAGATTGAAACCATGCTCAAGCAATTGACATGGACCGAGGGCGATGTGCGCAAATTCATCGGTCGTTATTTCACCGAACCCAAAGCGCATGTGTTTTATACCCCGCCTGATGACCCCATGGACTTCGAAGACTTTGCCGAACAAGTGGCTGAGCACGGTGTCCACCTGGACCTGAAATCGCAAATGTTGTACGAGGGGAATCAGGTTTTTATCAACGGCGAAGAGCTGGAAGTCACCCCTGCAGCGCTGGAAACCCTGCGCCAACTGGCCGATGTGCGCCGTTTGCCCGCAGCCAGCTATGATGACGACATTCTCGAAGCCCTTTATACCTGCTACGACTACGGGTACCTGCATGCCGGCAAAATTTGATACGTACAAAGATTATCGGGAGCAAACACTCATGCTGCTGCAAAGTGCGCGTGAGGGCCTGATCATGTACGAACACGACTTCAGTGCCTGCGGTTTTTCAGACCGCGCGGTAGCTCAGGCACTGAATGACTTGCTGGTCCGCAACCCTGCCGCGCAGGTGCGCCTGCTGGCGCGTTCAGCGGATTACATCGCCGCACAATGCCCACTGCTACTGCAATTAGCTAATGTGCAGAGCCAAAGATTCACCCTTCATTTAGCCAATACGGATATGCCAACGTTGTTAACGCCATTTATTCTGGCTGATATGCAACGATTTGTAAGACGTTGTCACTTTGATTGGGCGAAAGGCGAGACGGATGATGACGCACAGGAGGTAACACGCCTGCGTCAAGCCTTTGATCTTGCATGGGAATGTTCTATACCGTCATCAGACTGGCGCAGGCTTGATTTATAAGGATTTGACGATTGTTGTAAAAATCTCTACGTGCCGCAGTTTGGTGCGCCAGGGACGCTACCCTTTTATTCAAATCGTGCTAGAATTCCGCCCGTCGGTCGTCAGTGATGTAACTGGTTTCCAAATAGCCATCGATCAACGGTCGATAGCCAAACAACTGCTGTATTGAAATTTACTTGTCCAACCCATTCTGCTAAAGGTAAGAAGAATGAAACAGTCTCTGCTCGTTGCTGCCCTGCTGGCCCTGGCCCTCACCGCTTGCGGCAAGAAAGATGAAGCCCCTGCTGCTGACGCTTCCGCTCCGGCTGCTGAAGCTTCCGCTCCGGCCGCTTCCGACGCTGCTGCTGCTCCGGCTTCCGACGCTGCTGCCGCTTCTGACGCTGCTGCTGCTCCGGCTGCTTCCGATGCTGCTGCTTCGGACGCTTCCGCTGCCAAGTAATTCTCGGCGCGCAAGCAAAAAAGCCGACCGCAAGGTCGGCTTTTTGTTTTTCTGCCGTCCACAATCGTCAGCCTCAGCCTGACGTGAGCGTCCTGTCATCCACCTGGTTGCTTTGGCAAAAACCGGCAACCCGGATATTGTTCCCGCCAGATATTGCATGACCACACAAATCATCATTCCCCGCTGGATTATCCCGGTTGAACCGCAAGCCACGGTGCTGACTGACCACGCGCTGGTACTCCAGAATCAAAAGATCAAAGCCGTCCTGCCCGTATCCCAAGCCTTGCAACAGCACCCGGATGCCGAGCGCCGCCACTTGCCACAACATGCGTTGCTGCCTGGCCTGATCAATCTGCACGCGCATTCCGCCATGACCTTGCTGCGCGGCTACGCGGATGATCTGGCCCTGATGACCTGGCTGAACGACCACATCTGGCCCGCTGAAGGCAAGTTCGTCTCTGACGAATTTGTCTTTGATGGCACGCAATTGGCGATTGCTGAAATGATCGCTGGTGGTACCACCTGCGCCAACGATATGTATTTCCACCATGGCGCAGTAGCTCGTGCTGCTCTGGGCAGCGAATTTCGCATGATGGTGGGCTGCTCCATTCTGGAGTTTCCTACACCGTATGCCAGCGATGCCGACGACTACACCCGCAAAGCCATTGCCTGCATGGACGAATTTACGGGCGAGCAACTCGTCGGCTTTACCCTTGCGCCGCACGCCCCGTACACCGTCAGCGACGAGACGTTCAGCAAGATCATCGTGCTGGCCAACCAACTCGATGTGGGCATTCATTGCCACATCCACGAGACCCAGGACGAGATCGCCAGCAGCCTCAAAGAACATGGCGTACGTCCGCTGGAACGCCTGGCGCGACTGGGTTTACTGAGTAACCAGTTGATTGCGGCACATATGGTGCATACCACTACGGAAGAGATCGCCCTGCTGGCCAGGCATGGTGTCAACGTCTCGCACAACCCCGCCTCCAATCTGAAACTGGCATCAGGCCTGGCGCGGATTGCCGATCAGGTGGCCGGCGGCATCAACGTCGGCATTGGCACCGATGGCGCCGCCAGCAATAACAAACTCGATATGTTTGCCGAGATGCGTCTTGCCGCCCTGCTGGCCAAGGGCCAGAGCGGCAATCCGGAGGCGCTGCCCGCTTGGCAGGCCCTGGAAATGGCTACACTCAATGGTGCAAAGGCACTGGGCTGGCAGGATCGAATCGGGAGCCTGGTGGCGGGTAAAGAGGCGGACATGATCGCGGTGGATCTCTCTCTCGCCGGCACACAGCCGTGCTACGATCCGGTATCCCATCTGGTTTACGCAGCGGATCGCAATCAAGTCAGCCATGTCTGGATTGCCGGCCGCGAAGTCTATACCCAAGGCCACCACGCCAGTCTTGATCATCAGGAAGTGCTGACCCGCGCCCGCCGCTGGCAAGCACGCATGCAAGGACAAACAGCATGACCGAACACCAGGCCCAACCGGATCACGCCCCCGAGCACGAACATGTGCTGAATGCGGATGCTGCCGAGATCGCCAAATTTTCCGCCCTGGCCCACAAATGGTGGGACAAAACCAGCGAGTTCAAACCGCTGCACGATATCAATCCGTTGCGCCTGGGTTTCATAGAAGAAAACGCGGGACTGACTGGCAAGCGCGTCCTGGATGTCGGGTGCGGTGGCGGTATTCTGGCCGAAGGCATGGCCGCCAGCGGTGCGCAAGTGACCGGCATTGACCTGGCGGACAAATCACTCAAGATCGCCAAGCTGCATTTACACGAATCCGGCCTGTCTGTTGAATACCGCAAGGTGCCCGTCGAAGATCTGGCCGCTGAAGCACCGGCTTCGTTCGATGTCGTGACGTGCATGGAAATGCTGGAGCACGTGCCCTCGCCTGCCAGCGTCATTGAAGCCTGCGCACGCCTCGTCAAACCGGGCGGTTGGGTGTTTTTCTCTACGCTGAACCGTAATGCCAAGAGCTACGCGCTGGCCGTACTGGGTGCGGAGTACATCATGGGCATGCTGCCGCGCGGTACCCATGACTACGCCAAGTTCATCAAACCCTCAGAACTCGGCCGCATGACCCGCACCAGCGGGCTGGATACCGTGAGCCTGACCGGTATGACGTATAACCCGCTCAGCAAGGTGTACAAGCTAGGCCAGGATACCGATGTGAACTACATGGTGGCCTGCCGCAAACCGCTGTAACCAGCGATACCTCTCAATCCGAACCTTGACGACATGACCGAACCTGCACGCGCCGTTTTGTTTGATCTGGATGGCACCCTTGCCGATACCGCACTGGACCTGGGCGCAGCACTCAACCTGCTGCTGGCTGAAGAGGGCATGCCGCCACAGCCCTATCAGGCCATCCGGCCAATTGCATCACATGGTGCCCGCGGCTTGATTGGTCTTGGTTTTGGTATCACCCCACAGCAGCCGGATCAGTTCACCGCCCTGCGCGATCGTTTTCTGGCCCACTACGCACTCCATCTGGCCGATAGCACCGTCTTGTTTGATGGGGTTAGTCCACTGATTGAGGCGATCGTCCAGCGCGGCTGGCGCTGGGGCATTGTTACCAACAAACCTGCGCGGTTTACCGACCCACTGGTCGCCCGCTTGCCATTACCGTTTACACCTGGCGTGGTGGTCTCGGGGGACACGGTGGGCGTCCCCAAGCCAGACCCCAAGCCGATGTACCACGCTGCGGAAGCCTTGGGCGTTGACCCCGCTCACTGCATTTACGTGGGCGATGCAGAGCGCGATATTGAGGCTGGCCGCCGCGTAGGCATGACGACGGTATTGGCCAGCTATGGCTATATCGCCGATTCGGATCAGCCTGACACATGGGGCGCCGATCTAACCATCAGCCACCCACTCGACTTGCTGGCACATCTGCCTGCATAAAATGCCTGGGTATCCAGAAACAAGCAAAAAGCCCGGACACTATGCCGGGCTTTTTGATGTCCTTTCATTCGTGCCTGCCCGGTCAGACATTCACATCAACCACATAACGCCCTTGATGCTTGCCGGCCAGAATAGTCGCCGCCGCATGCTGGCAGTCTGTCAGACCAATCTTTGTCGTCACAAGGTCCAGCGTAGAGACATCCACGTCTGCCGCCAGCCTCGCCCACGCGGCGAGGCGCTTCGCCTTCGGCGCCATGACGCTATCGACCCCATACAACGCCACACCGCGCAAAATAAATGGCGCAACGGTGGATGGAAAATCCATGCCTTGCGCCAACCCACATGCAGCAACCGCCCCACCATAACGGACTTGTGCGCAGGCGTTAGCCAGCGTATGGCTACCCGCTGAATCAATCACGCCTGCCCAGATTTCTTTTTGCAGTGGCTTACCAGTTGCGGCAAATGCCTGACGGTCCAGCACATCGCTCGCGCCTAAATGTTTTAGATAATCCGCAGCTTCCGGCTTGCCGGTCAGCGCAGTCACCTGATACCCGGCCCGCGCCAGCAAGGACACCGCAAACGAACCCACGCCGCCCGTTGCACCCGTCACCAGAACCGGGCCATCAGCCGGCCGGAGACCATGCTGCTCCAGCGCCAGCACACACAGCGCTGCGGTATACCCCGCCGTCCCAATCGACATCGCCTGTTCCGAACTAAAAACAGCGGGCAATGGAATCAACCAGTCACCATTCAGTCGCGCCTTTTGCGACAGGCACCCCCAGTGTTTTTCACCAACGCCCCAACCATTGAGCACAACCCGATCACCCAGCTTGAAATCCGGATGAGCCGACGCCGTCACCACACCTGCACCATCCACACCGGGCACCATAGGCCACTGCCTGACAATCGGACTGGCATTGGCAATCGCCAGCGCGTCCTTGTAATTAAGCGTAGAAAATTCGACATCAAGCTCGACATCCCCTGCCGGCAACGTCAAAGGATCCAGTTCTGTCACCTTTGCGGAAAAAACCTCAGCCTCTTTACTCAACAACAGCGCTTTAAACATGCATCCTCCGGTTTTGCCGTATTGGCCCATATCAACGGTTGCACCACAGTAAGCGCCGTCGAATACCAGCCGCGTGGCAAGCAGTTTGCGCGCCCGCCCTGTTTAGCTCAATGTCATTTATGCGTGACCCGGCCACACGCTTGACCCGCATCAACATCACAAACCCGGCCCGCAACGGATCACATCATGAATCTTTACCTGCGTCTGCTCTGGCTGATGCTGTTCGGCCGCCACCGCAGCCCCTGCAACACCCTTGGCCCCTGCCGCACTCCATTTCGGGTCTACCCCAACGATCTGGACGTATTCCGCCATGTGAACAACGGTCGGTATTTCACCATGCTGGATCTGGCGCGTGTCGACCTGATGCAACGTTCCGGCCTTGCCGACAAAGTCGCGGCCGCTGGCTGGTTCCCCGTCGTCGCCATGGAAACCATGCACTTCAGAAAGGCCCTCAAACTGTGGCAACGCTTTGAAGTGCAAACTACCGTCGTTGGCTGGGATGAAAAATCCATTTATCTGGAACACCGCATTGAGCGCAACGGCGAAACCATGGGCATCGCCTACATCCGCGCCCGCTTTTTACGCAAAACAGGTGGTTCGGTCACCACGCAAGAACTGATGGCGCTGGGCGGCATCCCTCACGACAGCCCACCCCTGCCCGACTGGCTGTCCAACTGGGGCAATGCACTCACTGAAGTGGCGTAACCCAAAAACAGGGCTGACCTGAACGGACGTTCCAGGTTATACTGACCCTTCTTCATCTGGGGCCGCCATGGTTTCGACGGGGGTTACAAAGCGGATGGGGGCATGCCGGGATCTCAGTTCCCCGTAAAACACTGAACCAAGATAGTCGCAAACGACGAAACTTACGCTCTGGCTGCTTAATTGCGCCGGACTCTGCACTGCTTCTCCCCTCGGGTAGACCGGGCAACCGGTAGCAGAGTCATTTAGAGGGGATCGCGCTGCATCGGGTCACTTGATGTAGTGTCAAACTAAGGTGACTCGCCCGAGACAAGCCCGCCCGCCGGCTCGTTGAAGGTTAAATCCAGTTGGCACGGCTAAGCATGTAGAACTCTTCGTAGAGGACTTCCGGACGCGGGTTCGACTCCCGCCGGCTCCACCAAATAGTCGTTTCATGACACTTCATGAAATATCAAAACCCCTGTAAAGCCCTGCTTTCAGGGGTTTTTTCTTGTCTTGTCACTTCAGACCGTCTCTTGACGACTCAAAGTTATCGGTACACGCTTAAGTACATCAATCACCGATGTACCCTTTTTCTCAAGGCTGTGTACTTATGGCTCGTCCCGTCAAACCACTTACCGATACAGACTGCAAGAACGCCAAGCCCATGGACAAGGAATATCCAAAGTTCGACGGCGGCGGTCTGTATCTGCTGGTGAAGCCGAACGGAAGCAAGCTCTGGCGCTTCAAGTACACCCGCCCCAATGGCAAACCTGGTCATATGTCGTTCGGAGCATACCCAGAAGTAAAGCTGGCGGCAGCCCGCTTGCAACGCGACAACGCACGCAGCCTTCTAGCCCAGGGAACAGACCCGCAGATAGACCGCAATCAAGCCAAAGCGGCGCAGGCAACCACCTTGAGCAACACCTTCGAGGTAGTTGCCCGCCAATGGTTTGATAAGAACATGGGCGGCAAGTCAGAAAGCCACCGGGAACGGACGATTAACCGGCTTGAAACGGATATTTTCCCTTGGCTGGGTAAACGGCCCATTTCCGACATCACGGCTAAGGAACTACTGGCTTGCCTGAGTCGTATCGAAGAGCGCGGCGCGATTGAAACAGCCCACCGCGTTCGCTGGTCATGCAGCAAAGTGTTTCGTTATGCCATTGCTTCTGGCCTGGCAGACAACGACCCCGCCGACATTGTCAAAGAAGCGCTGGCACGCCCCAACCCCCAAGCATTTCCGACCATCACGGACCCCGTGAAAATCGCGGCCCTATTACGTGCCATTGATGGGCTAGAAGCATCGTTAATTGTTCGCTGTGCTACTCGCCTGGCACCACTTGTATTTGTTAGACCTGGCGAACTGCGGCAAGCCGAGTGGAAAGAAATCGACCTGGAAAAAGCAGAGTGGCGCATTCCAGCGGAAAAGATGAAAAGCCGCGCAATCCATGTCGTGCCCCTATCGCACCAGTCTATGGCAATTTTGCAGGAGCTCCACCCGCTGACGGGTAGCGGCAAATATGTGTTTCCAGGCGAACGTAGCCGCGAACGCCCAATGAGCGAAAACACCGTTAATGCTGCGTTGCGCCGGTTGGGGTACAGCAAAGAGGAATTTACCGGGCATAGTTTCCGCAAAATCGCGTCCACACTGCTTAACGAATCGCATGAATTTCACCCCGATGCAATTGAACGCCAGCTTGCCCACGGGGAGCGCGACGAAGTACGTGCTGCGTACAACTATGCAGAGTACCTGCCGGAGCGCATCAGGATGATGCAGTGGTGGGCCAACCATCTCGACGAATTGAAAACCGGGGCAAGAGTTGTTCAGTTTCGTGAAACCGGGTAATTGGACCAGCTTCTGTGGCTGGCCCAGTCTCTCCACGACTTGAGACCGAACGTCTAGTTAACAGTCAACGAGAAAGGGCGCACATGCTATTTGAAAACCCCGATTGGGAAAAATGGGCACTGATACCGAAAGCCAAGCTGGGTGCTGCGGTATGGCTTTCCTTGAATGTGGAACCCTACCCGTACGTTGAGGACATCCTTTTTCCTGGTGCCCTACGGCGGCAATACAAAGAGCGGCTGGCTATCGCAAACGGTAACCTGGCTGCCACTGGCCCTCTTATTCCGATAACGGCCTCAATCACAGAGGGTGAAAGCGAAGTCTCGCTTGCCGCATTCTTTGTCTGGACTCATTCAATGGGCTGGCGACTGCCTGAAGAAGCGCTTGCATTGCAGGCAGGGGTCAGTGCATCTAGCACACCAAATGCGGCCGAGCGTGAAGATTCGCTGGCAAAACAGTATGCACTGCTGTTGAAAAAACTCGCATCGTTGGAAAAAAAGCATGACCTCCTATACAAACAGCTGGGTTTGTTAGCACTTACGCTCTACGAATGTAAAAGCAGTTTTCAGCATGGGGGCAAGGTGAACTGCAAGCAGGTAGGCATCGCCGCACATGAGCTAGCAGTAAAAGTAAAAGACAATCGCAATATTAAGGGCTTAGGGGTTTCAAGCCTCCGGGCGAGCATTCAGGAAGGTATCGACCGCTTGGATTTGTAAAATAAAAGCCAGCTGGAGAAAGTAAAAGCCAGCTGGCTCTTCCCCGAAAAAAAAGCTGCCAAGCTGCATGACATCACACTCCATCTCTCAGGAGCTCATGTCATGACAAGCACCGTTCCCGACCTTGCGGACCTTCCAGCCAATGGATATGTCCGCCAGTCTTACCTTGTCGGTCCTGCTGGCCGTAAAGCCGTCCTTGCGGGCACGCAACAACACATCGCTTCCGGCATCCTGCCTTTCTCATCGGCAACACTCTGGCGCTTAATCAAGGCTCAGAAATTCCCTGCCCCGGTAAAACTGTCTGCGCGCGTAACTGCTTGGCGTGTTGAAGATATTCGCGCCTGGCTGATGGCACAGTCCAAGTAAGGCGCAACGACATGGACAAACTGGAACATCTGCTTGCCGCTTTACCTGATGTCGCAGACGAAGAACCATTTCTTCAGCATCTGGCAACGCTATCCAAGCTGGACTACAGCCGCATTAGAGGCTCGGCAGCAAAGATGCTCGGTGTAAAGTTGTCCATGCTAGATGAAACAGTAGCGGACTACAGAAAACAGTCTGCGACCCCGACCAAGGATGCGCAGGGCCAGACCTATGTCCCGAAAGACGTAGCACCCTGGTCGGACACGGTGGATGGCACTGTCTTACTGGATTCAGTTTTGGCAACACTGCACCGCTATGTCGTCGCAGATGTGGAAACCTTATGGGCCGCAACCCTATGGCTGGTACTGACTTGGCTGGCCGACTACGCAACGGTATTGCCGCTGGCGCTGATTACCGCACCTGAAAAAGGCTGTGGCAAAACGACGCTACTTTCCGTCTTCTTAAAGCTGGCCCGCCGCGCCGTTCCAGCAGCCAACATCACACCTGCCGCACTTTTCTGGGTAGTCGATACCTGCCAGCCGACGTTACTCATAGACGAAGCGGATACCTTCATGAAGGGCCTTCCTGACCTCGTCGGCATTATCAATAGCGGCCACACGCGAGATACGTCATTCATCCTCCGGGTCCTTCGAGTAGACGGCGACAATTTTGGTCTTCGCCACTTTTGTACTTTCGGACCCAAGGCCATCAGCGGAATTGGCGCACATCGTGTCGCAGACAGTTTGACCAGCCGGTCAATTCTGCTTCCATTGCGCCGCAAACTGCCCGATGAACAATGCGAGAACATACGTCATGCCGACACGGCGGGCTTCAACGAACTCAAACGCAAGCTCGCACGCTGGGCGCAGGATAACGGCCCAACATTTGGCACCCTGCATCCCAGCTTTGGACATAATCGTACCAATGACAACTGGGAGCCATTACTTGCAATTGCAGAACTGGCTGGTCCAGCATGGAAGCGGCGGGCTCATCAGGCCGCAATCAAACTCACCGATTCCGCCGAGAACACCGCCAGCATCAATCAACAACTTCTGGCCGACATCCAGTCGATTTTTGTGCATACGAAAGCTGACCGCATCCACACCGTCACGCTGCGCAAGGCGCTGTGCGAAGTGGATGGCCCATGGTCAATCTATAACAGCGGCCAACCTATAACCGCGCACCAATTGGGCACGCACCTTCGTGAATTTGGGATTACATCGAATACGGTGCGGGTTGGGGACTTGACCTTGAAGGGCTATAAGCGCGAACAGTTTGACGACGCGTTCAAGCGGTATTTGCCGGTGGTCCCGCCCTCGCCCGTCACACCGTCACAAACGGCAGCAAACAAGGCTTCCAACACCTTAGTCAACCGTCACACCGAAACCAATGTGACGGAGGAAAAACCGCTGAATACCAGTGACCACGCGGGTTGTGACGTTGTGACGTCAGCACATCCCGGGGACGAAAATAATGACTGGAGCGTCGTCATATGAATGCTGCCCAGTTGATTGACTATGCGTCATCACATGGCCTGATTTTGTCGGTATGGAACGGCAATATCAGAATGACGGGCAATCGCCAGGCCGCCAATGACAAGCTGATTAATGACCTGCGCCAGCATAAATCAGAGGTAATTGACCTTCTGACTTATTCCGCACCCTCGGTCATGGTCCCGTTTGCGTTGTTAAAAGGTGGTGGGGGCCAGATGTTCGACCGCCAAGGCATCGTGTCCGCGATTACCAAACTGATTGAACACTACGGTTCGCGCCTAGACCTGCTTGCGCTGCTTCTGTGGTTGGAGCAGCGAAAAACAACAGTGTGGCCGGCAAGTAGGCCATTGGACCTGAAACAGGACGTGCTGGCGCTGGACGTTGCACTCCAAGCGATTGCAAAAGCCCAGATAAAAATGCGCTAAATGCAGGCCAGTAGCATGACCGCTTTGCTCAGAAAATAGCCTACGAAATAAATACTTTATGGTTGCAACAGTAAGTTAGCTGTACGCGTAGGTCGGTTCTTCAACCAACCCCATGTTACTTGCAAAATTCCAACATCAGATGTCAATGGTCAAGTAGCGCCAACCCGAAGTTGGTAACATTGAGCAGCATAGTCAACCAAACCAACAACGAGAAGAACGATGGCGGATAGCGGCATTCCCTTTCGATTTACCAGGCACGCTCGTATCGGAGAAGCTGGTGCCGAGCAAGACGACGAATTTCTATTCAACAATTTTGAGGATGTAGGTGACTACGAAGAACTTCAAAGCCTCAGAAGCGTAAAGCGCATTGTTTTAGGACGAACAGGCAGCGGCAAAACTGCGCTGCTTCGGTACTTATTACACCGTGAAGACCATGTCATTCCTCTTGAGCCCGAACAACTGTCGCTCGATTATATTGCCAATAATCATGTCATCAGATTTTTTGAAGATTTAGGCGTAAAGCTGGACCTTTTCTATGGACTACTCTGGAAGCATGTTCTTGTTGTTGAATTGCTAAAGCATAAATTCAGCTTAAATACTGAAGAAAAAACCCAAAGCTGGGTCAGTAGTATCAGCGAAAACCTCAGAAAGAAGGACCAAGGCAAACTTCGAGCCTTTCAATACATTAAGGATTGGGGTGATAAGTTCTGGATAGAAACAGAATCCCGCGTCAAAGAACTAACCACGAAGCTTTCGGGAGAACTGGAAGCAAAAGGTGGCGTACCTGTCTTTAGTGCCGGTGCATCAGCTCAGATGAGCGAGGAAAAGAAAATAGAATACGTTGAAAGGGGTCAACGTATTGTTAGTGAAATACAAATCAAAGAATTGGATGATGTTATCAAATTCTTGGATGAAGACGTATTTACAGACCCACAAAAGCCGTACTACATCACAATCGACAAGCTTGATGAAGACTGGGTCGATGAAAGCATTCGCTATAAATTAATCCGTTCTCTAATTGAAACAGTAAAGAAATTTCAGCGCATAAAGAATGTAAAAATAATTATGGCGTTGCGTTTTGACCTGTACGAAAAAGTAATCAAGGAAACGACCGACGCAGGTTTTCAATCGGAAAAATACGATGCTTTGCTGCTTTCACTGCGATGGAACTCCAAGCAAATCGTGTCTTTGCTGGACAAGCGAGTTGGTTCGCTCGTGAAGGAACAGTACACGGCTAGACCTGTATCCTTGATTGACCTTTTCCCAGAGCGTGTAGGGAACGTCAAATTCGTCGAATATTTGATGGCGCGCACGGCACTCCGACCAAGAGATGCAATTGTATTCGTTAATGATTGCATTCAATTATCTGAGGACACCAATCGCGTAACAGCGGGAACGGTAACAGAAGCTGAGAAGAAATATTCTACGGGACGCCGCCGTGCTCTCCTGGATGAATGGAAAAACTTATACCCGTCCCTCGCCACCTGTCTTCCTTTAATTGAAGGCCGAGATATTGAATTTAAATTATCGAGCATCGATAAAGAAAAAATTGAGCTTTTCGCATTAGAAATAACGGAAAATGATGACAATTCTGGCAAGGCCGCAAGCGATTACTACGCAGGCAAGGTTACGGACTACCACATCATCACTGCAAATATCTTCCGAATGTTCTTTGACATAGGGTTAGTAGGATTCAAACTTGAAGGAAGAGGCCAGACAATTTGGCCTTCCAGTGATGTGACGCCTGATGTTAGTTTTATTAAAACAAACACCAAGGCAGTCGTTCACCCCATGTTTTATCAGGCTTTTAACATAAAATTCAAGGATGAAGTGGAATAAACCCGCCTTCTAAATAGCTGAACATTAGCCAAATGGGTGGGGCTTAAGTAGCATTGAAGTGAATGCGGGCTGGCGCTGGTTTACGGGTGTCGAACAAATAAACCACGCACCGAATCTCGAATTAGTGGCGTTACTGAAGGAAATGCGATATGCGCTCGCACATGCCATCCGCCAGCTCGCAACAAGAAATAACCTGCGCAACTCTGCAAGTACCATTGAGCCCCGGGCAAACTGACGAACAAGCACTGGCCGCGCAAGCCCTTTCTGCAATCCTCCCCAGCGCCATAACGGCCCGCTTCTTTGCGGCTCCATCATTTGGCGCGTTGGACATCAACTCATCTGTCCAGACCCTACGTGACGCTTGTCATCGCGCTATGTCGGGCAACCTTTCCGACATGGAAACGATGCTCGCAGCACAAGCTTATGCGCTGAATAACATTTTCGGTGAACTGGCGCGAATGGCACTTGTGAACATCGGGCAGAACTCAAGCGTATTCGACGGGCTGATGCGGCTGGCTTTCAAAGCTCAAGCCCAGTGCCGATGCACTACACTGGCGCTGGCAGAAATCCAGCATCCACGGTCTACGTCTTTCGTGAAACAGACGAACATCGCCCAAGGTCACCAGCAAGTGAACAACTGCCCATACGAATCTGTATCAGGCGAGCCCCCCTCAGAAAATCCAGAAAACCCGACCAAACGAACTATTGGATGATGCACAACGATGCGTAACGGCTGGACATCGGAAAGGCGCGCGAAACAGGCTGTGATGATTTATTCCTGGCAGCCTTGGGCACATGCAACAGGCCCTCGGAGCCCTGAAGGAAAAGCAACGTCTAGCCAGAACGCGCGGCGGGGCAACGTTCGTGGAATGATGCGAGAAGTATCCCGTTTGCTGCACGAACAGCACACTGAGATGAAAAAGATAGTCAGTTCCATGACGACCTAAGCCCCCCAATAACTAACGATTGCCCACTATCCGAAAAGCTATCAGCCGATAAAGCGGCGGATTTAAACTTCGTTGCAAAACGATATGGGTAATTTTTCGCAGACGACAGGTACTCATCCCCCGCCCATGCAGCCCGAAAAAATAGGTACACGAATTAGTACACGAGTGCGCACCAACATCCTAAAAACATAACAAAAAAGCGGGATACAGACGTATTTTCGACTCCCGCCGGCCCACCAGTCACAAAGATTAAAGCCCTGATTTTTCAGGGCTTTTTCTTTTTCTGATCGCGAAAACTCCACACACCCTACGTTTGCGCTTTGCTCCCCGTGGGAGCCGGTGAGACATGGAGGGGGATTTGCAACCCTCATGTACATGAGGTGCTCTCTCGGCCTGGCGCGTCACCCTCTTTGAGCAAATGGTGCAATGCTGGCTCACTGATTCTCAGACGGCGGGCAAAAGCAGCGCTTTCACCCCCATCAAGTCGGCTAAACGACTCCCGCAGCCCTATCCCTAATGCTTGCTCGGCGATTGTGCGATTTCTTCCGATAAGTCGGGTATAGAGCAACCAAACCCATCATCGTCAGCACATAGGTTTCTGGCTCAGGAACCGGGGACACCTCTGTCACCTTCCAGGACGATGGCTCAGCTATTTGGTCCGACACATGAAAGCCACCAGCGCCAAAAAGTGAAAACACATCTACGCCTTGTCCATAGGCGTCATCAGTCGCTTCGTTACCGTAGCTAGTGAAGGCGTAGCCGTGCACCGGCGCAGGGCCGCCCAAGGAATCATCCCAGTCAAATATGAATTGATTGTGATGCCCACTGAAAGAAAGTACGTCGGGGATTAATCCGAAAGAAGGGCCCGCATATGGAAAAATTGGCTCTTTATCTATGAGAACATTGCCGTTATTGTCCTTCACGGAAAGAAATACGTCCGACAGGTTTGTAATCAAATCCCCGTTGGCAGTGCCCAAAAAAGTACCATATACGGTGTAAGCGGTTCCGACAACGCTGCGCGGGCTATCTGCGTTTGGTGCTGGGTCGGCGAATGTATATGAATACTCGTATTTAGCGCTTGCATTAGCTGTTGAAAAAATAAAACCCAAAACAATCCCTAATGCTGCAAGTAGCCTCATGATCATCTCCGGTAATGAATTTAATGATAATAGTGCGCCATGCCAATTTCACTATCGCCGTAAATTACGGCGCAATAGTTTTTGGTTGAAACTACAGGCAATCTGGGCTTCAACAAATCCTATTTTTGTCCGGGTTGTCACCTTTGCACCTCATCTAGATGGAGGACCTACCCATTCCATTCATCGGACGAAAGTATCCGGGTGTTGATTTCACCTGATTAAAATAGTGCCCCATCCCTTCGGGGCACTGATTAACCATGAGCCTAAAGAATTTAAAAACGTACGTCGGTGGGACTAGCCCGCCATGGCCGGCATAGTCGATCCTGAAAGGAACGCCCTGATTTTCTTGCGTCTGGTAATGCACAGAACCAGTAGCCCCAAGCTCATGAATGCATAGGTCTCCGGTTCTGGCACCGGGGATACAGCAGACACGGCGCGCACAGACCATGAGTTGGGTTCAGTGACTTCGTCCACGTAATAATAGGGGGTACCGGAAGTCGAGCCGAAAAGGTTAGCTTGATAAACGTCAACACCGGGACCGTAGGCGTCGCCGGTTACAGAAGCGCCATAAGAACCAAAGTAAAAATATCCGAAAGACAGGTTGGATGTAATATAAAAATTATTGTTGGCTCCGCTGAATGACATGACTGGTTCGGGCCCTGAGAACCACTGTGTTAACGAGGGCGCCATATTGCTTAGTACTAAAACTCCATTTTCTGTTTCGGAGACTGATATGTCAGAAATACCTGTAATCAGGTCCCCATTGGCCGTGCCGAAGAAAGTTCCAAATACTGTGTAGTAATCCGGCGAGTTGCCGTGCCAACTATTTTCATTGGGAGCATTCGGGCCATATGTGTAGGAATACTCAAATTGGGTGCTTGCAAATGTAGGGACGCTTATCAGGCCCGCCATGAGCAAAGCCGCAGTCATAAATGTTTTCATATTCACCTCGCAATATTGGTAAATGGACGACATATATAGAGAGCAAGTATTCAATAACCACAAATGCACGCCAACAGCTCGCTAAACCCCAAAGCAGTACCTGTCATGGTCTCAACACCGGTTTGTCACGAAGCAATGCAGCCGAATCAATTTCGGTGGACTTCCTGGCACCGCGCTATCCCGCAAAAAACTGATGAGAACCCATCGGGCTTAAGCAGCCAAAGACGGAACAAAACCGGATTAGAGCGCCTTGTATTCTGGTCGTTGGCTGCTGTCGCCACCTCATCCATATAAATGACCACTACTAGCCGTTGGTCGGGGTGGGCGCAGTACTAGCAAGACCTGATTTTGAGGGTGGAGATGTGACCACCGGGTGAGACACACGGCGTTTTCACGCCAACGCTGATACGGAAGGTCAAATGAGCCGCCTTTTTCCGATAGCCTGCGACCCAACCAAACATAAATAATGCTTGCTTTGGTCAAATACATTGATAGTCTTCGAAACATGCACGATTGCTGCAGTGCACGCTTCAGTCTTGCAGCTTTCTGTGGCGGAACACATTCCTGCGGCGATTTTGAGGGGATTGCGTATGACTCAAGGTGTAAGTGAAGTCATCGACTCGATTTACGCGTCAGTTGAGGACCCCTCTCGAATCCCTGATTCCGTAGGCAAGATTGCGCTGCTGGGTGGAGGGTATGTTGGGCAGTACATCAAGATGGATGTGCCAAGCCGCCAGGTCATCAGTTCTTCTGTTAGCGACTCGTCGTTCATAGAATCACAGTGGGCCTATTCAAATTACTTTGCAGCGATTGACCCTCGTATCGCCTGGTTTGTGTCAGGCCAAATTGGAGATTGGCGCCCCGACCAATTCCAGTTTGATGAGCAGTTCGTAAAAAGAAGCGAACTGTATAACGAGTTCCTCAAACCTTATGGGGCTAAACGCGTTGCGGTGAATTGCATCCGCCGAAGCGGCAATATTTATGAAGCCATTACAATAGCTCGACTGCATGACGCCGGTGACTATGAAGAAAGCAACCTTCAAGTCTTGGCCAGCCTCTCAAACCATCTAGTCCGTGCAGCTACCCTGCGCGCACGCCTTGCCGAGCTGGAAGAGCAACACCAGGCCGCCGAGGAAACCCTGAAATGTTTACCGTATGGCGCGGTATGGCTAGACGCCAGGCAACGCATTGTCTGGATGAGCCCACCCGTTGCAACCTACCTCGCTCTGTCTGACGGTATTAAAGTGGCAGGGCAACGCCTGCTGGGCACCGATGCTAAATCCTCCGGCCGTTTAGACATCGCGTTAAAAAGAGCAACTAACCCCTACGGGCGTGAGGGGAGCTGGTTTACCATTTCACGGTCAAAACAAAATACGCCGTGGCTTGTTTCGGTCATTCCTTCCACCGAGCCCCCTGAATGCTGCCACGGTCATCGAGGCCCCTACGCCCTTGTCATCCTTCAGGATGGGGCCGGGCCCGATTTACCTCATGCCAGACAATTACAGTTGATGTACGGACTCACCGCCGCTGAATCTCGACTCGCATTGGGTTTATTGCAGAACGCCACCGTGGAAAGCTATGCGGAGCAGCATCAGATAAGTAGTTCGACAGTACGAACGCATCTCAGGCAACTCTTTGCTAAAACCTGGACGCATCGGCAAGCGGAGTTATTGCGCGTGCTCGGCTTACCGCTTGCCATGAGGGCTCCAGAAAGCACTCCCCGCCATTGATTCAGGTCTGTGCCTCCATTTTCCAGGCCTCTCCCGGCTGACAAACGCTAGAGGTTCCTCCTTCAAACAGATGAGGCGCAACCGACCTTGCCGGTAGACAGTTCTTCCTCAGAAAGCTCGTGTTTTGTCGAGCAATTCAAAGGGGGAACCGGGATGTGTTTGATAACACGCTTTGGTCGCCGTTGTGCGGGCGCCATCTCGTTGGTTCTCACGGTCTGGAACATGCCAGCCTTGGCAGTGACGCCCGCAGACAATACCAACATCGTTTTCATTGATCCTTTAGACCGGTATCAGCCAGATAAATGGCTTCATGGCAAGCCAGGCGGACGTCAAGGAGAATATGGATTAGCTCTAACAGGAAAAAGCCCTGGTCCGGGCTTTCATGCGACAGACCACGGCAAGAATTTCTATAGCTCCAGGATATTCCCTCCTGGGCATTACCGTCTTTATTATCGTTATCTTGCCAAAGGCTGCCCCGGCAATAACGTATGCAACGGTGGAATTAATCTGGTAAGTAGCGATTTCGAAAAAATCGACTCAATGAAATGGCCTTATGATTTTCCCGCGAGCAGTGGTTACACGAAGACTCATTTTGATAACCGCATTGAAGGCACCGGGCACTGGCAAAAGGTCAGAGCTAATTTTATGGTCTATGAGCCATTCCGGATTGCAATTGAATATGACCTGCACCCTCAGAACAAAGCTGGCCGCGTGTATTTCAATCACCTTGTAATGCAAACCATTCCATAGCAAATCAGGGCACCGTGAGGAAAGCCCCCCAGCCAACATACTATGGCCTGATTTGCAATCGCCGCGGAATGGCCAGGCCCGCTATTTAGGCCAGGCAAACATTGGCGTAGCGGCAACACCACGAAGGGAGTCAGTCAAGTTGTGGGCTAACTCTGAAGAGACTCCGCGACAAAATCCCCGAAAGCTCTCACTCGAGCCGCGTGCCGTCGTTCAGGCGGGCTGACCAGGTGAATGGGGGACGTGGGTGGGTGCCAGTCGGTCATCAGGCGGACCACCTCACCACTTTGCAACTCTGCACTGATAAGCCAGTCTGGTACGTAGCCAATGCCCATGCCGGAAAGGATGGCAAAGCGCATGACCTCGCTGCTGTTGGTTTGCAAGCTGCCTTGCACGGTGACGGATTGGTTGGTGCCCTGGGGTACCGTTGCGCCCGCTGCAGCGGTAAAACGCCAGAGGTTGCGGGTGGCCAGGCCCGTGTAAATCAGGCAGTTGTGCTCACCCAGATCTGCCGGGCGGGTTGGCATGGCAAGGCCCTGTGGCAATTGCCTGATGTACTCCCGATGCGCGACCAGCAAGCGATGCGACGTGCCAATGCGTCGGGCCACAAGGCCGCTATCTGCCAGTTCACCGATACGGATGGAGACATCAATCCCCTGCTCGACGAGATCGATAAACCCGTCATGCAGTTGCAGGTCGACCTTCACGCCAGGGTTTTTCGCCATAAACGTTTGCACCAATGGCATCAATTTGAGGCGGCCAAAACCTACCGGCGCGGCAATGCGAATCAACCCTTGTATCTGGCCTGTGCCCTGACGCAGCGTTTGTTCAGCCCCTTCAATTTCTAGTACCAGCCGTCGTACTTGCTCGAAATAACGCAGCCCTTCTTCTGTCAGTGAGAGCGAGCGTGTGGTGCGGCTGAAAAGGCGCGCACCGAGGTCACGTTCCAGCGCGGCCACTTGTTTGCTCACCGCACTCTGGGTCATGCCGGCCTCACTGGCTACGGCCGAGAAACTGCCCGCCTCCGCCACGCGCACAAAGGTGTTCATCGCAGCTAGCTTGTCCAATCTGGCACTCCATTTATTCCTTATTGGAATGATTTATACAACCATGGCGTATCTAGTTCAAATCTTTGGAATCAATCAAAGTAGGTCCCGTTGCAAGACCTCACCCAAAGGAGAACAACATGACGACGCAAACCGTTCTGATTACTGGCGCACTGACCGGCATTGGCCGCGCTACCGCCCTGGCATTTGGCAAGCTGGGCCTGAACATTGTTGTGAGTGGCCGGCGGCCGGAAGCCGGCCAGGCGCTGGCGGCAGAATTGCGCGCCCTGGGCGCACAAGCAGAATTCATCAAGGCGGATGTAACGCAAGAAGCAGAAGTGCGTGCGCTGGTTGAAGGCACCGTCGCCCGTTTCGGCCGCCTTGATGTGGCGGTCAACAACGCTGGTGTGGAAGGCCAGAATGGGCCGGTGACTGAGCAGACCGAACAGAACTACCGCGATACGTTTGAAACCAACGTGTTGGGCGCGCTGTTGTCCATCAAACATGAAATGCGCGTGATGCAGCTGCAAGGCGCTGGCGCGATCGTCAATCTGTCGTCGATTGCTGGCCAGGTGGGCATGGCGGGAGCCTCGGTTTATGTAGCCAGCAAGCACGCTGTCGAAGGCCTTACCCGTAGTGCCGCGCTGGAAGGCGCACCGGTTGGTGTACGCGTGAACGCCGTAGCGCCCGGGCCCGTGCAGACAGATATGCTGGACCGTTTTTTGGGGCGCGATGAAGCACTCAAGAATGGCTTTCTGGCCGGCATCCCTGCCCGGCGCGCAGCGACCCCGGAGGAAATCGCCGAAACCATCGTGTGGCTGGCGTCTGACAAAGCACGTTATCTGACGGGCCAGTCTGTGGCTGTAGATGGCGCCTATACCGCCCAGTAGAACTTGCCAGCGCCAAGGCAGTGAAACCCGCCACGGCCGGCAACTCGGCCGGTGGCGGGTTCAAACTGGTTTAGTGCGTCAGAGGCAACACCTTGTCAGCCAGTGCCTGCGTGCTGGTCAGCATGTTGGTATCCCGTGAGGAAGCACCGGCATACAGCGTGAAAGTACCCGCCGGAACATGCCATTGATGCAGCGTGGTATCCCAGATCGCCATGCGTTCTGGAGGAACCGCCATGGTGATCTGCTTGCTGCCACCCGCCGGGAGCTGAACTTTCTGCCAGCTAACCAGCCTGCGCGGTGGTTCGCCTGCTGCGGCAGGCAATGCCACGTAAAGCTGCGCGACCTCTGCACCCGCCACCTTGCCGGTATTTTTAAGCGTGAATGTCACGCTCACATTGCCGGAGGCATCGGCCTTGGAACTCATCGCCGAGTACTGGAAGGTCGTGTACGACAAGCCATGACCAAACGGGAACAGCGGCTGGATATTCTGGGCGTCGTACCAGCGGTAGCCCATCTGCAATCCTTCGCTGTACACCACATTCAGATCGGTACTTGAGATGGCCTTTTGCGGCTGGTCGGTATCGTTCACCGGGAAGGTAATCGGCAGTTTGCCAGATGGATTCACCGTGCCAAACAGGATGTCCGCAATGGCCGGCCCACCTTGCAAGCCTGGGTACCAGGCTTCCAGCACGGCATGAACGTTGTTCACCCAGGGCATGGTCACGGCAGTACCGCTTTCCAGCACTACAATGCTGCGTTTGGCGCTGGCAGCCACTGCACTGATCAGTGCGTTCTGGTCGTAAGCCTGGTTGGCCGGATCTGCCGCATTGTCGGGCAGGCTGAGCGAAGCCAGATCGCCGCCTTCCGTTTCGAACTGCGTACCAAACACGATCGCCACGTCCGCTGCTGCCGCCGCGTTGGCAGCAGCGGCTGCATCTGAGCCATCGAAGTAGGTCACCGTCGCGTTCGGGGCCTTGGCCTTGATCGCATCCAGTGGAGACGACTTGTAATACGTCGCGCAACTGGTCACGCCAGCCACGGCGGCATTCGGTTGCAGGCAGGTCACCGCGTTGCCATCTCTTGGCGGCGTCAACGCCGAACCGCCACCGGCCATGACGCCCACATCGGCGTGGCCGCCAATGACCACAATCGAGTGGATGGCCGAGCTATCCAGAGGCAGTGCTGCGGTGGTACTGCCAGCAGGCGTGGCATTCTTCAGCAAGACCATCGATTGCACGGCCGCGTCATGGGATGCCTTGTCGCCCGCAGCCTGGTCAATGGTCCCGCCCAGCGTGGCAGGCGAATCCATGATGCCAAGGCGGTAGAGAGTACGCAGCCTGCGGAACACCATGTCATCCAGCCGGGATTGCGGAACCGAGCCAGCTGCCACCGCAGTGGCCAACTTCTGGTTGAAGTACGTTTTGATGCCATAAAAGCCGAGGCTATCATCCGTCGAGCCGGCTTCTTCTTCGTCCAGGCCGGCGTTGGCAGCCAGCACCGTATCGGTGACGGCCATGAACCAGTCCGACTGGACCTTGCCTTTGTAGCCCCACTCATTCTTCAGCACGTCGGTCAGCAAATAGCTGTTCTGGCACGACTTGGCACCGTTCACCATGTTGTAGGCACACATGACGTTGCCAGGCTTACCTGCTTTGACGCCGATTTCAAACGAAAGCAGGTGGAGTTCGCGCAAAGTGCGTTCATCAATCACCGAGTTGGAAACGAACCGGTTCGTCTCCTGGTCATTGGCGGCAAAGTGCTTGATGGTCGCGATCACCTTTTGTTCCTGGGTGCCCTGGGTCCGCGCGGCAATCATGTAACCGGCCAGCACCGGGTCTTCGCCCATGTACTCAAAAGTCCGGCCGTTACGCAGCTCACGCGCCAGGTCGATACCGCCGCCGAGGCCTTCGGTGTAGCCAATCGTGCGCAACTCTTTGGCGATTTGTGCTCCGTAGTCATGTGCCAGCGTGATATCCCAACTCGCGGCCAGCGCCAGTGGCGACGGCATGGCGGTGGCGCCATTGGCCACGACCGTGCCGTTGATGGCCTGATACACGCCCGTGGCCGAGTCTGCTGTGTAGAAGTCAGGAATGCCCAGGCGCGGGATACCGGGAATATACCCGGCGCCCCCCAGTGGGCCGGTTTGCGTACCCACGCCATGTACCAACTGGATTTTTTCGGCCTGGGTCATTTGTGCCAGCATGGCTGTTGCCCGCTGGTCTGCCACCGTATCGGCGTCTGCCGTGGTAGCCGGGGTGGTATCACCCCCTCCGCCACCACAACCGGCGAGGATTGCAGCGCATAGCGTAGTTAATACCCATTGTGTGCGAGTCGTCTTCTTCATTGCTACCTCCAGCTCCATGTTGCCGCTCTGCCGACTTTGTATCGGCTTGTCGGGATTTCTTTTCTGGAGCTGATGGTAGACGCGTCGAAAAAAAACCGTTTTGCATAGGGTTTCCTCATTTGGCATCAGGTTGCCAAATGTTGGACGAGGGGTAAGGCAATAACCCTAAATGTAATGGTGTATGTGTATCGGGATTGTGGCTGGATAAGGCTTTGCGGGCAGGTCCGTGATTATGGACCGGCGCGTGTTGAAGGCGCTGCCCGCAGGCAGGAGACACTCAGAGATCTTTGGCAGGATGCCAGGCAGCGGTGTCGTTCAACCGGTCAAAAAGCGCCTTCCCGTCTTCCTCCGACAGTGGAACCCAGCCGAGTAAATCCATAAACAGCAAGCCTGAAGCGGCCAGCCAGCGTAACGAGGCCAGGTCCGCATCTACGGCTTCATCGCGGATTTGTGCCAAAGATTCAACGTGATCAGCACTGACTTGATGAAGCAATTCCGGCGCCTGCACCAGCGCCGCCAACAACGCCAGATTCACCGCCTTGTGCTCACCGCCAGACAAACCTTGCAACGCTGCGAGATGGCCATGCAGGAGAGGTTCGGGCACTGCCGTTTGGGCATCGGCGTTATATCCGGATACCGTTTCCGTGATGAACTGCTGGCGGTGTTCCAGCAGGGCGTTGAGGAGTTCTTCTTTGGTGGCAAATTGATGCAGCAGCCCGCCCTTGCTCAGACCACTTTCGGCGGCCAACGCATCAAAGGTGAGTGCACCGACACCGTCGCGCGTCAAAATGGCATGTGCCGCTTTGATGGCTTTCAGTCGTGACTGTTCAGAACGGGTGACGTTATCCATTTGCTTGCTTGATTGGCTTGATTGCGTTCGCTGTGATGACTTGTTGGCCGGCTAACGAACTATTTCGTTTCAGCCGGTTTTTCCAGTGGGCGCCAAAGGTCACTGTTACCCAACTTGTTGAACAGTTGATTGCGTTCGTCCTCAGAGAACGGTGACAACCCAAAAACACTCAGTAGTCCTAGCCCCCACCCCGCTGCCCAACGCAGGTGAGCAAGATCCGGGTCGACGGTCTCGGCCTGCGCTTTGACGAGGCTTGATGCAATGCGTTGGCCCATTTCCTGCATGGCTTCCGGCGCATCCAGCAACGCAGAGAAGATGGCGCGGGCAGGCGACTGGGCATTTTCGACCATGGCTCTCATCATGGCAATTTGCCCGACAATGAATTGTGGCGCAGCGTCAGACGGCTGTGTCGCAACGAAGTCGTTGCGAAGCGCCCGGAATGTCTCGGCACGAAACGCCAGGATGCCCTGCAATAAATCTTTTTTTGAAGGGAAATGACGCGTGACCGCCCCCTTGCTGAGACCGGCTTCGCGGGCCACCGCGCCGAACGTCAGCCTCGCCGCACCGTCACGGCCCAGAACGACAAGCGCCGCTTTGACAATTGCACGTCGGGTTTGCTCTGAGCGCGCTTGCCTCGTCGCCAAAATCAGTCCTTGAGTGACTTCACTGAAAAGAATGCAAGCATAACTGATGCGGCCTGCCGCGGCCTAATTGGGGTCGTTCGAGGGCAGCTTTTATCACCGACTCCTTCATGTCTCCCGTCAGGTTCCTGATACATTATAAAAACCGTCCAGTCGGTTTCTAATTTGCATATTTTTGGTAGACTGCGTCGCATAATCACTTCTGTCGGTCTCTGGCCTTACGGGCGCGGGGCTATCAAAACGCTTGTGGAGAAAAAATGGCTATTCGGAAAACGGGTGTTCGCGGCACGTGTTTCGCATCTATTGCGATGCTTTTGTCAGCCGCAGCAGTGCACGCAGCCACCGGCAGTGCGCCTGCTGCTGCCGCAACAACAACTCCGCAGGACTTGCCTGACGACGGGCTGCACTACTCGCTGGGTTTTGGCGCCTTCGTGGCTCCGAAGTATTCCGGTTCCAGCGATAACCACGTCGTACCAGCGCCATTGTTTGGTGTGCGCTACGACCGCTATTTCATCGGCACGGTTCCGGATGCCAATGTGCCATTTGGTGTCGGCGCTTATCTGTATCGCGACAATACCGTGCGCGTCGGCGTGGCCGTTTCGGCTGACCTGGTCAAACCCCGCAAATCGTCTGATGACGCACGCCTGACCGGCATGCCGGATATTGAGCGCACTGCGCGTGCGACCCTGTTTGCCAGCTACAACCTGGATTGGGTGTCTGTGGTGGGCGCAGCCACGCAAGACATCGGCGGCAAGGATCAGGGCGCTACCGCTACGCTGGACTTGCTTGGCAAATATCGGCCCACCGAACAACTCACCCTCACTGCAGGCCCTGGTGTCACCTGGGGCAGTAGCCAGAACAATCAGACCTTTTACGGCGTGACTGCAGAAGACAGCGCCCACTCCGGGCTTGCAGAGTACACACCGGGCTCGGGCCTGGCCGCAATCCGCTTCTCGGTCGGGGCGATGTATCAACTGGACAAACGCTGGACCTTGGGCGCGCGCATTGGGGCGACCCATCTGCCTGGCGATGTCGGTGACAGCCCGATTGTCGAGAAGAAAAACCAGATGACCTACGGCGTCTTCACCAACTACAGCTTCTGATACCTGGGCGCGGCCAGATTGTTTGCCCAATCTGGCCGCCGCATTGCGCTGTCGAACTGATCACAGGCCACGCCATGCCAGATATGTGTCGCCATCTACTTCGCCACAAGTTGAACACTGTCTTGCGCTATCTGACCATGCTGGTCATGTCATGCACGGTCACTGCGTGCGGCGGGCTCCTCAGTCCGGACGGGTTGGCACACGTGTATCACTCAGCTACCGAAAGCCTTGCATCGCTGACCACTTCGGCCTCCGGGAGGCAGACCTCCGCTCAACCAGTAGTGCCCTACCTGCCACTCAAAGAGGTCTGCATTACCTCGAATGAGCAAGTCGCCATTCCGGATTTTGTGCCTGCCTTGCGGCAATTACTGGATGACTATGGGCTGGTCAGCCGTGTTTATGCACGCGGCACCACGCCCCATGGCTGCGCCGAACTGACGTACACGGCGATGCTTCGACCTGTACAGCAAATCCAGAGCACACGCATTCCGCCCACACTGGCCAGCGCGTCTTTGACACTGAGACGCGACGGTACATTGCTGAGCGCAGCCAGTTTTGAAGAACACAGCCCAACGGATGACTGGCGCGATACCGTCACCAGGCTCGCCCAACTCGTAGACACGTTGTTGTCTGGCAAGCAGTCGCCACTGGTGACATGTGTATACGGGGACCACTGCGCTGCCCTGGCCTATGAACAAACCCCGTGAGTAAACAGTTCTGTGTCGAAGTCCCGGATGCCTGGTGTTTGCTCGGCCTGCCAAGGAGCATTGCAATGGTCTGGATTGTGCTGGTCGCCCTGATGGGTTTGCTGTTTTTAAAGCGTTACTGGTCAAACCACGACCCACGCCGACAGGAAAGGCAGCGCAACGAAAGGCTCTGGCGCAATCTTGATGGTGCGCTGGCGGATATTGAGGCTGTGTTGAAGGATACGAAAAATCCTCTCCAGCGCTCCACCGAGCGTGTGCTAAGGCAAGCGGACCAATCACTGAAAAGAGCCCGGCTCATCATGGATGACACCCGCGAAGCCAGACAAACCCTGGAGCAGACCTTGCTGGAAATAGGCCATGCCGTCCATGCAATCCGGAACCTGAACGACGCTCTGGAACGCCCCACGCCGCCCGCCCATAAGGAAAAACCTGTGCGTACAACGCCTTAGTGGGCCGTCGGCATTCCCTTGCTAAATTATGACGTCTATATGAAGGCCGCTGCGTTCACTACCTTGACCCGCATTGGGTAGGTGTTTTCAGCTGTGCATGCGGGAGAAAACAGTCATGTCCAATCGCATCAAAACGGTCACCAGCAAACTGGCCCAACTGGGCCTTGAATGCGCGCGCGACGCGGGTATTGGCCCGCTGGAATTCCAGCGGCGGACGGGTATTTCGGAACTTGAGGCACGCACGGCCGGCGGCCGGATTTCCGCAGAGAAACATATCGCCATGCTCAACCTGATTGAGCGTTTGCCCGGTCAAGAGTTTAGCAACGACCAGATGCGCGCCATCGCGGCCATGGCCCCTTTCAGCACCACATTTGGCGTCATTTTCAATTCGCGCACCCTGCACGAGGCATTTGAAAATTTCCTGCGGATCAGGCCGTTGATTGGCGAAGTCGATGCCTTGCAAATGCGCGAGGACTTGGGGCAGTACGAATTTACCTACGCGCTGGATAGCCCTGCGGACCGGACCTCACGTGCGGCCTATGGCAACCTGGCCGTCATGGTCATGCTCGCACGGCAGTACACCGGTAACGACAAGATCTTTGCCACCTTCGAGTTGACCGGCAAACCGTTCCCTGGCTGGCAACGCCTGCAGGACAACGATGGCAGCAAGATGCTGTTTGAACGTCCGCAGAACCGGCTCGTCCTGAGCATACCCAGCGCCAGGGTGTCCTACGAACTGCATAACAAGTTTGCGTTCGACGCCATTTGTGGCCAGGCCCTTACAGAGGTCAAAGCGCTACAGGCGCAGTTTTCGTTTGCGGCGCGGGTACTGGCGTTGACGGACGACATCGTCTGCAACATGTCGGTGTTCGCCCCGGAAAGCACGCTTCTAGCGCTGGTCTGTGACCGGCTAGCGATTACGCGCTCCGGGCTGCACAAGCGTTTGCAGAAGGAAGAGACCAACTTCCAGAGCATCATGACGCAGGTTCGCATGGCCAGAGCGAAACAACTGCTCATGCAGGACGACACGCCTGTCTCTGTGGTGAGCGACTTGCTGGGTTTTTCGTCTGTATCCGTGTTTTCGCGGTTTTTCTCAGGACAAAGTGGCGTATCCCCCTCGCGATTCCGGCTGAATGAAAAACCGGATGCGTAACCCTGCGATCGCATCAAGGCCACGGCACGCAATCAAGTTCAAGCCACGTCATTTTGCACACCGCGCTTGATCCGGTGATCTTGGCATCACCCACCCTGGCGGCGCTACTGGGCGGGTAGCCCGGCAGAGGATTGCGCCATGCCGGCGTGTCCTGCCGCAGCACTCATGGACTCTGAACGTGCCATCAAACTCAGACCGATGACGGCAAGCCCGGCGAAGAACGCGGGGAGAAAAAACACTTTCGGCATGTCCAGCACCTCAATGCCCAGCCCACCGGCCATACCGCCAAGTGCGGAAGCCAGCGCGGTGGAGCTCATGAAAATGGCCGAAGCAGTGGCCACCGCGTTGGGCAGCAGGCGTTGCGCCACAATGATGCCGAGGACCATATAAATTCCCCACACACCGCCCATGAGAATCTGGCCGGCAAACATGCCAATCACGGAGGGCCATAGCGCAAAACAGAGATTAGCCAACACGGCCAGAACGGCGGCAAGGCTCATTAGCCATAGATTGCCCAGTTTGCGGCCCAGCACGATGCTGAACGGCATGATGAACAACTCGATGAAAGGCTGAATCCCGATAACGGCGCCCCGAATGACCGGGCTCAGTTTCAGATGCTCCTCCATATAGATCAGAAGGAAGCCGTATTTGATGGGTTCTCCCGCGTACACCAGGACAAAAAGCCCCGTGAACGCCAGCAAGGGCATCATGGCGCGATGACTGCCATGTCCGGCTGCCTCATCAGATGAAGTAACTTTTATCGGGGCTGTCGGGTTCAGTTTTCCCAGCGGCAGTACTTGCAACAAAGTGCAGACAGCCGTCATCCAGAGCATGGGGCGCAGCCCGAAGCTCGCCGCGACCCAGGCACCCACCACCGGCCCCACGATCCAGCCAGCGGTCAGCGCCATGCGGACGACGGCAACAACGCGATCATTCTCGCTGCCGGGGCTTTTGCTGAGTTCATCATGAACCGCTGCGAAAATCTGCGAGGCCGTTGCGCCGGAAACTGCCAGCAAGGCGACACCAATAAAAAATGGCATCCAGATTGCGCTGGACAGCGCCATTGCGGCCCAACCAGTAAACCCTGCTACCGCGCATATCCGGAACAACCCTAAGCGGTTGCCTGTCCGGTCTGAGTAACGCCCCACCCAATATCCGGCAAGGGGTGCCGCCAGACTGGTCAGGTAGTAAAACCCGGCCAACGGCAATGAGGCGCCAAGCTCCTTCACCAGAAAAAGTACAATCTGCGGGGCTGCCGCTGAGGTACCCAGCCCGGAGAGAAACATGGCAATCGTGGCGCCGAGAAAAAGCTTCGAAGCGGCGACCTGATATAACGCAGAGCTACGGCCTGTTGGACTAAACATGGTTTACGAACGTCTCGAACTGGAAATGAAACCCAAGACAAAATCGCTCAAGTCGTGTTTGCCTAACGGTGCACTCGGGGCTTTCTTTTTCAAACTTCAAAACCCCGCTTATTGACGCTTCAGCGCTCGTCGAAACGTGCGGGGTCTGATGGGAAACAAACGATAACTACACGTTATCAGGTGGCGGCATTTTTTCAGCCTGGTACTTGGCAATGAATATCCCTTCGTTCATGGAGTCCATTTTCTCCTTGAAAGGTCGGGTAGTAATTTCAGCTTTATGCAGACCATCAATGACATAAGACCATTTCCAGAAAAAACCGGATTTCCACACAGTTACCCGCAAATGGTGCCCGGCGTGAATAAAGTCTTCCACCAACGTGTCATCAGTCATTTAGCCATCCAGTTATGAGCATGCCTGATCATAAACACAAGCCCGGCATACGGGGCATTTTCTTTTTGGAAATCATAAAACCGTACCCTGCCCTCGCGGGAAATCAAATCATCCGCGACCGTGCCGTTCGCAATACAGATGCCGCGGTAACACGGCGACGCAACCCCATGGGCGCACGGGATACACGATATCGATCGCTGCCCCGTGACTGGTCTTGCATCGCGGTCAATGCCTCAGCATAGCGTTCAAAAGGTGGGGATTCATCATCTTATGTTGGTTTGCGCGTAAACCGTTGTTCAGTAACCGGGTATCCCCATTGAGAGCCTGTGTCTTCCCAAGTCAGTTCAAAGCCGAAAGATTCATACAAACGGCGGGCAGCATCCAGCCCTTTGAATGTCCATAATTGTGTTGCGCTGAAGTTGTGCTCATCGCAAAACGCAATGGCATTGGCAAGCAATTGCCGACCCACGCCGGTTCCACGGCACCCATCATCCAGGATAAACCAGCGCAGGTGCGCTTCGTTACTCCCTAAATCCTGGCCATCAATCGCAATTGATCCAACGATTCGGCCATTTTGTATTGCCGACCAGATTTGATTCACCGGCTGGTGCAGTCGCCCCATGAATTCCGCTGCCCCGGCGGCCACTTTGCTCTCGAAAAACTGGCCAAAGTCCCAATGACGGGAATAAAAATCGGCGTGCATCTGCGCAATCCGTCCGACCAATCCGGGTCGATAACCGGTGTGAATCTCAATGGTGTTGCCCGAGGTCTCATCTGATTGCAGGTGGCGTTGTTTCAATGCTCCCGCATAAAACCCCATGCCTTGCGCAACGAGGCTTTGTTGCTCGGGGTTGAGCCGCTTCAGGGCAGAGATAACCTGTTGTTGGCCATGCGCATGGATCTCTGCGATGGTTCGCTTCCCCTGGGCGGTAAGCGCGAGTTGTTTGAAGCGCCCATCGTCCAGTGCTGCTGTTTCTTCAATCTCTCCGGCTTCTATCAGTTTTCCTGCCATCCTGCTGACGCTGGATTTCTCTAACCCGAGCGCCTGGACCAGTTGAGCGGCAGGCATCGCGCCATGCATATCAATTTCGAGCAATGCATGGACCGCGGAGGGGGAATAGCGAGTGCCCGCCAGAGTGGGTTTCATGAAACCCAACTCGCGCACCATCGTTCGTGATGCAGCGCGGATTTCTTCGATCAGAGAAGGATTGATGCTCATTTTTGACAAAACCTGCATAACAAGTTGCAACATACAACTACATGACCAAAGCATACGACACCATGGTTGTATATTGCAACCATCTCAAAAAACCCGTGCCACGGCAGGCAGCAGACGGTAGCCCACCGTTTGGCCGGTAAGCTAGACTCGTGGCCGCAATCGAAAAGAGGCGCTGTGTGGACCTTGCTGCCGTAGCTTGCCCAGCCAAACCAGGCGACATCCCCGCGCGCTGATTTTCCCGCACATACCCACAAAAAGCGGCAGACAACTCTCGCTGCAGGAAAACAGATATGGCTAACAAGATTACATTGGTCACCGGTGGTGACCGCGGCATCGGTCGTGCAACTGCATTACTTCTCGCCAGCAAAGGCCATAAAGTGTGTATTGGCTACCGTACGCGAGAAGACCGTGCACACGAAGTGGTTGAGCAAATCCGGCAGGCCGGGGGCGAGGCGATTACCGTGCAGGCCGATATTTCGCAGGAAGAACAAGTTGTTGCGCTCTTTTTGCAAATAGACAAACACTTTGGCGCACTCACCGGGCTGGTCAACAACGCCGGTATGCTGATGCAGCAAGCCTCGATTGAACAACTGAACGCAGGGCGACTGGCAACGCTGTTTGCAACCAATGTCGGTGGTAGCTTCCTCTGTGCCCGGGAAGCAGTAAAGCGCATGGCATGGCGTCATGGCGGCCAGGGCGGCGCGATTGTGAATGTCTCTTCGGCAGCCTCACGCCTGGGTTCGCCGCATGAATATGTCGACTACGCCGCCTCAAAGGGTGCCATTGATACCATGACCATCGGTTTGTCTCTGGAGGTGGCAGGCCAGGGTATCCGGGTCAACGCGGTCCGTCCAGGGTTCATCTACACGGAAATGCATGCTGACGGTGGCGAGGCCGGTCGGGTCGACCGGGTAAAAGACAATTTGCCCATGAAGCGCGGCGGCCAGCCTGAAGAGGTGGCACAAGCAATTGCCTGGTTGCTCTCCGATGAGGCTTCGTACGTGACCGGGAGCTTTATTGATTTAGCAGGCGGGAAATAGCCTGCCGCATTGCCTGAGATCGCCGCACTGGCCCATGCCAACCAGCAATCAGCAATCACAGCCGTTTATTCTGCTGATCTCCACCCGTTATCCACCCATAAAAACGCCTCAATACGTTGAGGCGTTTTTATGGGTATCTGTGATCAGCCTTCAATGGGTACCCGACGCTGGAGCACCACATGCGTGGCTTTCTCAGTGCCCACGGATTGAACGCACTCATACCCCAGCGCGCGCATGTCGAGCCCTTCGAATAGCCGCTCTCCCACGCCCAGCAAAACCGGTGCGATTGCGATATGTAGTTCATCAATAAGCCCTGCGCGCAGATATTGCTGGATGGTGGCGGTGCCGCCGCCAATGCGCACATCCTTGTCCCCGGCCGCTTCACGGGCACGATCCAGCGCTTCATGAATACCGCCGGTGACAAAATAGAACGTCGTCCCGCCCTCCATCACAATCGGCGCGCGCGGGTGATGAGTGAGGATGAACGTTGGAACGTGATAAGGCGGATTGTCGCCCCACCAGCCCTTCCAGTTCATGTCCGGCCAGTCACCACGAACCGGCCCGAACATGTTTCTGCCCAGAATCCAGGCACCCACATTTTCAAAGCTCTGCGCAGCGAAGTCGTTATCGATGCCTGTGGTCCCGCCGTCAGCACCAAACAGGGTTTTCTGGAATGTGTGTGTTGAGACCAGCCATTGATGCAAATCCGTGCCGCCCTGACCAAGCGGGTTCTCCAGACTCTGGTGTGGACCGGCGCCATAGCCATCAAGCGAGATGGTGAAACCTGCAACGCGAACGCGTGCCATTTGCGTACCTCCAAGTGATTGATGTCTGACACTGTAGTGAACACAGCAAGATGACTGCGTAATCACCGCCCACGCTGTGCAACAAGCTACAGAGAATAGCGGCGACCTGGTGTCGCATCTGCCTGCTGCAGTTTTGCCCTGGCCGGCCAGCGTAGAACACATTCGGCTTCAGAATATGGCATAAGCATACTTGAGAAGGGACTGGATCGCTGTGGGCCATCCAGACTGGGCAATCAGGGCATCTTCGACAAGCCAGCGAAAATAGCCAGCCATTGCGGGGGCAAGCGTATGCGGCCAGACATTGTTAATCGGCTTCAGACCGGGAAAGCCTGTTTTCTGCTGAGCGATCATGACCGGGATCTGGCGGTTCCTTTCATTGAAACCTGGTTCTTTCATGGGAAAGATCTGTTTCATGAGACGGGATTTGAGGTCTGGTTTTTTCCAGAACCATCACATTTCCTGGATGGATATGTCGCACAAAACCTGGAAGGTTGTGAGCCCGCCAGCGTCATGTCCGTTCCCGCTGACGGGCTGCCAGACTTTGTTGACTGGCAAGGCTTGATTGATGAATTGGCCAAGAACACGTCACTGCAAGATCAAGGGAAATTCCTCTCGCAGCGCGATCTGTAATACTCAATTTTGTTGCCGCACAGGCCTGAACCAGGCAACGCTAGCGCTGCAGGCCGTTTAACCTGGTTTACCTCACTCGCTCCGCCACCCACGCCAGCACATCAGTCATCACCTCCTCCTTACCCACATCATTTAATGGGTCGTGAAATCTGCCGTCATACAGTTTGAGCGTTTTGTCGGTGGACCCGGCTTGTTCAAACAGGCGTTCGCTACCGCTTGGCCTGGTCGCGTTGTCGGCGGTGCCATGGATGATAAGCAGCGGTGATATCAGCGAAGAAAATGACACTCTGAGCCGTTCGTTCGCGCGGATCAGGGCCGCGGCGGTGGCAAAAGGCTGGGCTTCGCCGGCGATCAACGGGTCATCGTTCATGGCTTGCACGACGTGCAAATCGCGGGAGAAGTCAGCGTTTTTCAGGGTTAGCGCACGCGCACGGGGCGCGATGTGGCTGATACCCTTGAGTATGGTAAGGGCGAAGTCCGGTGCGGGGACTTCAAAAGCGAAGTCTTCGCAAATCAGCCCGGCCAGTTCAGCACCATGATCCAGCCCGTACAGGCACGCAACAACGCCGCCAGCACTATGGCCAAGGATGAAGAGCGGCGCGTTGGGCTGAAGGGTTCTGGCATGGATCACCAGCGTGGCCAGGTCTGCGACGTAGTCGTCGAAACTCTCCACGTAATAGCGGACACCACCGGATTTGCCGCGTCCGCGCAAATCGACCGCAAAGGTCGCATAACCGGCATCGGCAAACTGCTCGCCCACCCATTGATAGTACCCGCTATGGGCGTTGAACCCATGGCAGATGGCGATCAGCGCGCGCGCCGGGGTGAGCGGCAGCCAGGCGCGCGCGTACAACGCCCCTGCACTGCCGCGCAGTGTCTCCTCGTGCATTGCTGCCACGTTAGTGGCCTTCAATGGCAAAGAGGATATCGGCAAAGCCCGGGACAGTTTTCTCGCGGTTCCAGTCGCGTTGTAGTTCACAGATCAGCTGCACCCAGGAAGTGGGCCTGGCTCCGGCCTGGACCAGTCTTTCAAGGCCGGCCTGGTGTGCTTCCAGAGATGTCCCGCCGACACAATCGACCACCGGATAAACCTCAAACCCTTCGTGCAACGCGTCCAGCGCAGGGTGGACCAGGCAGACCTCGGTCCACAGCGCAGCCATGATCAGCTTCTTGCGTTGCGTCGCCTTGACCGCGCGGTTGAAATCCTCGTCTTCCCAGGCGTTGATCGAGGTGCGATCAATCACGTCGACCTCAGGCAACACCTCAGTGATCTGGTGGATTGTCGGTTGATTGCGACCGGTTTTTACATTCACCGAGGTCAGCACGACGGGCATTTCGTACAACTTGGCAATCCGGGCCAGGGCAGTGATGTTGGCGACCAGCTCACGCTTGGAGCGCGAGGCGATGGATGAAACCTGAACCGGCTGAAAATCAATGATCAGAATAGCGGCGTTGTGCGGCGTAATCAGGTGGTCATCAACGGCACTACGGGGTTTTGCATAAGAGGTCATCTTGCTCTCCTTGGGGAGTGAAAGCACATCTTCAACATCAACCGGAACAGGTCAGATGATTACGGACATTGCCCTGCGGGCCGGTCGATAAAGGTACGAATGGCCTTCACAGTGGGGCCAGTTTGTTCTTCCATCAGCCAGTGACCCGAATTGGCGATCACCACTTGCTGCACGTTGTCGGCGGCAAAGCGCATGATGTACGCCATGGTCGCGCCCAGCGAATGATCTCCACCAATGGCCAGCACCGGCATTTGCAGGCGCCCGCGAGAGACCGATTGCCGGTTGTCTATAACGTCCTGGTCAAATGCGGCAAACTGCAGGAAACCCGCGTGCATGCGGCCAGGCTGGGCATAAAGCGCGGCGTAATGCTGGCGCGATGCCTCAGGGAAATGGGCCGGATCGGCTGAGAAATCATTCCAGAAACGGTCCAGATAAATGCGTTCGCGCCCCGCGACCAGGCGCTCCATATCCGGGCCGCCAAAACGGAAATGCCACAGCAACGGGCTTTTGAGGATGTCATCCCACGGGCCAACACCCGGGACAGGGGCATCCATCATGATGAGGCGCGTAGTGCGGTCGGGGTGAGCCTCTGCAAATGCAAAAGCCACCATATTGCCAATGTCATGCCCGACCACCACCGCTTGCTGCACCTTGAGCGCATCCATCACGCCCGCCACATCTTCCGCTTCGTTTTTCTTGGTAAAACCTTCTTTGGCGACAGCCGACAAGCCCATGCCACGCAAATCCGGCGCGATGACGGTGTGATCACGCATCAACTCTGCGGCCAGCGGCGCCCACATGTCCCCGGTATCGCCATAGCCATGCAGCAGTACCACTGCCGGGCCACTACCACCCACACGAACGTGGATAGTGGTGCCATTTGAAGCGATGTCCTGAGTGCGAAACCCACTGGGGAAAGTGGTCTGGTCTGCAAATGCCACCTGGCTCAATGCCATTACGGCGGCAAGTATCACGAATGCCCGTTTCATTGCGATCTCCTCGTCTGAGTGGTCGCATCTAAGCATCGTGAAAGCCGTGCATCTTGATCAATTCCTCCGTCCCCTGGCGAAAATGCGCCCTTTTTTGGTTGTTTTCCGACATATACAAAACACGTACATCCGGAACGGGGACATTTCAGACAAAAAAAGATAACAACATTCAAGACCAGGAAAGCAGCGATTGATTTATGCTTCCGTCAATTATTTGTTTGCTAATGGACAGACCAAGGTAAGTTGATATACCCGGTGACAACACCTACAAACCGGGTTGGGGGAGTTCTCTTTGAGGCGCAATCTATGCAATCCGATCTTGGTTACAGCCGGAACTTTGTAGAGAAGTTCAGGGCAGACTCGGTCTCGCAACTCATTACCCGAGGCCCCAAAACCTCTCGTTTGCTCGTATCGCGTTTGCGCCGGGACACCGCCGGTCACGGGCTGGTCACGCCCCCTCAGGGCGACGCGGTGTTTTCGGTACTGCTGCAATTACGCGAGCAAAAACAAAGAGAACTCTTCCTGGATGGCCGCTGCATTCATCGTGGGGCGTATCTGGCGCGAACGACGAGTGTGGTGAATCATCTTGAATTGCCCTGTGCCAACCTGATCAGTCCATTCGATAACCTGATGTTCACGATTCCGCAAAGCGCGCTGAACGAAATCGCAGACGAGTCCGGCGTGGGGCGGGTTGATCATCTGTATTGCGAGCCAGGCGGGGTGCTGGATGAAACGGTGTGGCATCTGGGCAATGCCCTCTTGCCCGCGCTGGAACGACCGCATGAAGTGAATTCGATGTACGCCGAACATGTCATGCTGGGCGCCTATACCTATTTTGCGCAAACGTTTGGGGGCATGCGGCCATCCAGAGAACGTCCGGGCACACTGGCGCCGTGGCAGCTGAAACGCGCCATGGATGCCATGGGCTCCCAGATTGATGCGGATGTCTCGCTAAAAATGCTGGCTGCCGCCAGTGGCTTGTCGGTCAGCTATTTTATCCGGGCCTTCAAAGCGAGCACCGGCGAACCGCCGCACCGCTGGATGCTCCGTCACCGTGTTGAGCGTGCAAAAGATCTGTTGAGTGGCACGGAGGCAACGCTGGCTGAAATTGCCATCAGTTGCGGTTTTGCCGATCAAAGCCATTTCACCCGCGTTTTCAAAACGTTTGTCGGGGTCAGCCCGGCGGCATGGAAGCGTAGTATCCGTCACTAATCCCTCCCCAAAAATCCGCATGGCAAGGCCAGGAAGGCCGGCTTGCATGCGGTCAGGCGCTTGCTGGTTTACTACTGCGCACCCACCGAGCCTGCCATGGCAAGGCGCAAGGTGATCCTTACAGGCAGCATGCCGTTTGTGACCGTTACCCGCACAACGTGTTGTTACGCTTGCCAAACCTGCCTGCGCACCGAAAAATAGCCCTGAATAACACTCTGGATCACCAGGGTGATCGCCCGCAGCACATCTGGCAGCGCACATCGCATGCGCCATGCCAGACACAAAACAGACTGATATGACCACCCCGCTCGCATCACCGTGCCGACACGTGATTGAACACGTGCCCATTTTTCAGTCGTACTGCGCACTTGCATTGCAGGCGGCGAAGATTGGGTGTGCCTGTGCTGCGGATGGCCGGTGCAACGGGTAAGCGGTCGTCCAGATGCGCGCCAAACTGCCCCTTGCCGAAGACTGTAAACCGGGCTTTGCGTATATCGAATACGTGGGCAGGCGCACGGTGTTTATTTCCAAGAGCGTGGAGTTGCACTGTCGTCGCTGCGGCAATACGGAACATGCTGGCCCGCTGGAGCTATTCCGCACTTTCAAAACCTGGTTTTTCGTTAACGAATACGGGCTCGAATGCCTCGAGTGCAATTGGCAGGAGTTCACTGCCCATCCTCGCTTGCCGGCCAGCAACTCACGCTAAATCCCGCGGGGTTAGCGCCGTGCCGCGGCAAATACCGCCCAAAATGCACCTTTAGGCTGGCCTTGCGCATCAAACAGCAGCGGTTGGTCACGATGATCTGACGGTGCATCCTGATTGAGCCAGGTGCCCGCGTCGGTCACTCCCCACCACGTCACGGCGGTAACATCCGGATGATTGTGAATCATGCGCATGATCTCGCCATAACGCCGGGCCTGCAGTGCCAACAGGTTTTCACGCGTATCGTACAGATGGTTATCTTTCCATCGGTACAGGCTCATATCCAGCTCGGTAATCTGGTTTTCCAGACCCAACCGGGCGAAAGCGGTCAAGGTTTCATCTATGGCCGCAACGGTCGGGTAAAACACGGAAATGTGCATTTGATGGCCAATGCCATTGACCGGCACGCCCCGTTGCAACAAGCCTTGTACCACCCGGATCAGGCAGCGCTGTTTGGCAGGCGCTTCCGTTGAGTATTCATTGATGAACAGGCGCGCAGCCGGATCTGCAGCGTGGGCGTAACGAAAGGCGTAATCCACATAGTCTGGTCCGACCACTTGATGCCATTTGTCATCACGCAGGCAGTCGGGTTGTTTCTCATCAATGATTTCGTTGACGACATCCCAGACGTAAACCTGCCCTTTGTAGCGCCCTACTTCGGTCTCGATATGCCGCTTTAGCCGCGCCAGCACCAGATTGCGGTCCGCCGGCTGGCCGTTGGTGCCCTGCCACATCCAGTCCGGTGTATGCAGGTGCCAAAGCAAGGTGTGGCCACGGATGGCCATGTCATGGCTTTGTGCAAAATGGACGATTGCATCGGCCGCTTCGAAATGGAACTCACCCTCGCGTGGTTCGGTTGCCATTGGTTTCATGGCGTTCTCTGCCACCACGCTGTTGAATTGTTCAGCGATCAGGGTGCCTTGGGTTTTGATGTTTTTCTCATCTACCGCCGCACCGATCAACAATTGCCCTTGCCAGGCTTTGGCCAGCGACGGCTTAGGCACAATTCCGGTAGTTTGGGCTGGTGCGGGCGTGTTGCTGCTGCAGGCCAGCAGCGCACTGGTAACCAGCGTGCATGCCAAAACACGTGCGATACAGCCGGCGATCATCGTTTTGCCTCCACCCGTTGCATCTCTACCCAATGTTGTAAATCCTGCACGACTGCATTGATCAAGGTCTGCCAGTCTCCCGCTGAGGTCTGCCAATACAGCTTGAATGTCGGGTACCACGGTGAATCTGTGCGGTGAGTCAGCCAGCGCCAGTCCGGTCGGAAATCCGGTAGCAGCACCCAGCAAGGTTTGCCCATCGCACCCGCCAGATGCGCTACGGCGGTATCGACCGTGATGATGAGATCAAGATTGCTGATCAGCGCGGCAGTGTCATCAAAACTCTGCAGTTCTGGTCCCGCCGCGAACAAAGAGGTCGGCACGGGCTCGACCAGCCGGGCTGATTCAGCCGGCCCTTTTTGCAGGCTCACAAACTGGATGCCAGGCACCATCAGCACCGGCGACAGCAAATCCAGCGCCGGGATAGAACGGTCTTTGTCATTTTCAAATGCCGCATTACCCTGCCATACCAACCCGACCCGAGGACCTGTTCCCTCTAGCCGGTCTTGCCACTGCGCGGCTTTGAGCGCATCTGCAAACAGATACGGGACGTGATGGGGAATATTGTCTAGCCGCGTGCCAAGGTACAACGGCAGGCTCATTGGCGGGCACCAATAGTCCCACCCGGTTTGCGGCACGGCCTCGTCGTAGCCGTAGACGTCGTCGAGCGTCGGCATACGCTGCAACAAGGTCTTGAGCGGTGGATGGCAGACCAGGCTCACCCGGTTGGCGCCCTGTGCCTTGAGCAACGTGGCATAGCGACAGAAATGCAGCATGTCACCAAAGCCAGCCTCGAAACCGATGAGAAAGGATTTGCCGGAGATCTCTTCGCCCTGCCAGCGCGGGAACTGAAAATAACGCCCGAGCGGATCGTCCGAGCGCGCCTCGCGCGCCGCCCAGCCTTCCTCAAAGCGCCCCTGACGCATCAGGATATAACTGAGATTGAAACGCGCACGGTGGTAGTGCGGATCAATATCCAGCGCATGGCGATAACAGGCTTCTGCTTCGTCCTCACGCTTCAGGCAAGCCCACAAGACGCCCAGGCTGGACCATGCCTGCGCGGAGTTCGGTGTGAGTTCCAGCGCCTGCCGGAACGCCAGTTCTGCATCATCAAAGCGTTTGTGATTGAGCAACAACACGCCCAGGTTGAGGTAAATCTGCGTGCTGGTTGGCTGTAACGCCAGCGCGCGGCTGTAACTGCCTACCGCGTCCGCGATCTCGCCTTTGCGCTCCTGCAATAGCGCCAGATTGGCCCAGATCGCCGCTTGATCCGGCGCGATCGCCAATGCCATTTTGTAGTGCGCTTCTGCAGCGGGCAGATTCCCCAACTCCAGCAAGCGATTGGCTTCATCAAACTGGTGCTGAACCTCAGGCGAATACGTAACAGACATGGATGGGTTCTGATAAAAGGCGTGAGTTGAGGTCAGTGTAGCGCCAGCAGTGCTGGCCCCGAAACCTGTCATCAAACGGCCATGCTAACTCTGACAGGGTTACAGAGCAGAACGAAAGATTATATTAAGCCCGTGCGCACGCAATCCCCCCAGCGCATTCTGGAGCATTTGACAGGCCCCGGTGTTCTCCCTGCATCGGGGTATTTTTTTGTCAGCACCAGGCTTTCAGTGCCAACTTCAATTAACGCAATTAACGTCGCGTTGGCGTGTCTTGGGGAATCTCGACCGCCATCAACCCGGCCAGCCAGAAACAGAACACTGCGATCAACAGCGCCAGTATGCCCAGCGTGATGCCCAGTTGTTTGCCATGCCACAGGTGGCCCAGCCAATCGTTGAACTGGGCGACCAGCACGCCGGATGTACCGCCAATACGCTCCATCTGCGCGGTGTACTGGCGGCCCTGCATGGCTGAACTCGCCGAATCGACGACGTCATCGGCCAGCCAGTAGATCAGCCCGCCGCCGATCAATCCGGCAAACAGGATAAGCACACCGGCAAGGCGCACGGTGGCGTGCGCGGTCCACGTCTTGCGCGCAGGTTGCGGCACGGGCGGAGGGAAATCAGGCATCGACATGGCGGGTGGTCGGGATTTATACGGTTGTAATGACTAGCATAACGCTTCATGGGCAAGGTTGGCAGACGAGCTATCAGATCATTTGGGTCGGGCCCGTTCAGCGCAGACTGAGGCTCGAAATCACACACACCCTGGAACTGTCCATGAACAGTCTTGAACTTGAGCGCATCGCCAACGACTTGGCAACGGGTGCAGGTTGTCCGGGATCGCCAAGGTTGGGATGGCATTCCCGAGAATTGATTGGCTCCGAAATCCGATCAGACCCTGATGCAGCCCAGAGAAGGCAGGGTCTGCGCGTACAGACCTCGCTCGCCATAAAAAACGGCAGCCAAAGCTGCCGTTTTTTTCAACCCGTCAAACCAGGCGCTCAGCGATTCACCGCCGCAGCCAGACGTCGTGCGCCTTCGGCTGGTGTCATGGCTTCATTGGTCCAGAACTCCGCCACTGCTTCGATCAGTGCCTTTTTCTGGTCATCCTGCACCGCCATGTTGTGCGCCCAGGACGGCACCAGCGTGTTGCGGCTGGCAGCAGCCTGGAAGTCACGCGTAGATGCGCGGCCGTAGGCGTCCAGCTTGTTGGTATCCACATCCGTGCGGGCCGGGATACTGCCTTTGTGCTTGTTGTAGGCCAACTGACCTTCGTGACTGACCAGCAAGCGAACAAAGTCCAGCTGGGCTTTGCGGCGCACCGGGTCATCCTGCCGGAAGAAGGTCAGTGTGTCGGCGGCAAAGCTGTACTCGCCGCCCACGGAGGGCGCCGCCCAGAACAGGTAGTCTTCACCCGGCTTGCGGTTGGCTTCGTCCAGCTCACCCTTCACCCAGTCACCCATCAATTGCATGGCAGCGCGGCCGTTGATCACGTCCGCCGTGGCCAGGTTCCATTCACGCCCAACCGAATCAGGTGTGCAGTATTTCTTCAGCCGGCGGAAGGTTTCCAGCGCACGCGCCATCTGCGGGCCGTTGAGCGCACTGGCATCCAGCTTGCTGAAGGCCTGCATGTAAAACTGCGCACCGCACAGGCCCAGCACCACGGATTCAAACAGCGTGGCGACCTGCCATTTCACTTCACTATGTGCCAGCGGCGTAATACCGGCCGAGACCAGCTTGTCGCACACCGTGAAAAACTCGTCCCAGCTGGACGGCGGCTGTGTGACGCCCACGCGCTTGACCAGGGTGGCATTCACCCACAGCACGTTCACGCGTGCCACACCCAAAGGCGCTGCCACGTACTTGCCATCGGCCTGCATCATTTTGTCCAGCGCAGACGGCAGAATACGGCTCCAGCCTTGTTCATTGGCCACTTCGCCCAGGTCAGCCAATACACCCTTGCCAGCCCAGTTCTGGATCTTCACGCCACCAAATGCGGCGGCCGTCGGCAGTTTGCCTTTTTCGACTGCGGCCTTGAGCATGCCAGGCACGTCTTTACCACTATGCATATCAGCCCAGTGGTGGCCCATCTGGTTCAGACGCAGTTTGATTTCGGCCACGGCGCGCGCACCGCTGGATGCAAACCAGCCATGCAGCACCTCAATATCTTCAAGACGGAAACGCCCTACCACGGCCATCAAGTCACGGGCGCGCTTGTCCAGAGACTCCAGCGCACGGCGGGCCTGTTGCAGGGCCGAATCAGACGCCTGACTCATCACGTTGATCTGCTCAGAGGACTGAGCCATCGTGGTGGCCGCAGAGGTTTGCTCTTGCGTGGCGTCGGCAATGCCCTGGATCACGTCGGCCATTTGGTCCATGCGCGCGCCAATTTGCAGCATGTGCTCACGCGCAACATCGGCCTTCTCGACACTGGCGGACACCTGGCTTGTGGTGCCTTCCATGCTGTCGACGGCTTTGCGGGTTTCTTTGTTGACCGATTCAATCAGACTGGCGATCTCTACCGTGGCGTTGGCAGTGCGCTCAGCCAGCTTGCGTACTTCATCGGCCACCACGGCAAAACCGCGGCCTTGCTCGCCTGCGCGTGCGGCCTCAATGGCGGCATTGAGTGCCAGCAGGTTGGTTTGCTCTGCAATATCCTTGATCACCACCACGATGCTGCCGATCTTCTGGGAATTCTTGCCCAGATCGGTCATCGTGCTGCCCAGTTGCTGCATGGATTGCGCCATGCTGGACACTTCATCTGACACGCGCAGCACGGCCTCAGCACTTTGGCGCGAAAGATGCGTGGTTTCTTTGACATTGCCATCAACGTCTGAGGCGTTGTCGGCAATGTGGGTGATGCTGACGGTGATTTCTTCCACCGCCGCAGCAGAAGCCGCCGCAAAGTCACTCTGGACATGGGCGTCTTTCACCAACTGAGCCGTCACGCCAGTCAGTTCTTTCAGTCCCAGCGAGAGGCTTTCCATATCACGCTGAACTTCACGGAACGTGACTTGCAGGTCAGACACAAAATGGTTGAACGCGTTGGCGATGTCGGCCAGTTCTGGCGCGCCGGTCGCCTCAACGCGGGTGTTGAGATCGCCCCCCTTTTCCACCAGCGTGGTCAAGGTATTGCGCAGACGGTTGAGCGGTTTCAGGGTCAGGCCGACGGCAACCCAGATACCGGCCAATACGGCCAGCAAGATAACAACGGCCACAGCAGCAATGGCACCACCGCTGGTGATGCCCAAAGCGCCAATCAGGCAAGAGGCAAGGATAAAGCCGACAACGACAAGGGCCGCGACCCACAGAAGAATGCGGTTCTGGATGGACATATCAGGATTCCAGGCTGTTTGTTTCCACTCATGACATACATAGCTGATATTTCTTTTTTTATGTGCAAACCATATCCGGAACTATCACAAAACACCACCGGATTTTTGATATACGCAACATTAGCTTACGGAATAGTAGATTTTTTGTAGCGTTTTCGTCTTCGGACAAAAAATTGCTTTCATCAAATGAAATGTATACGCAAATCAGCTGGTGATACCTCTCTATGATTGTGAGAATACGCCCACATCATTTCTCCGTTGCCGGTCTGGCCACAAGACCAGGGCGCAAAGTCATTTGATTCAAATCAATGCCAATCGTCGCTCATGCAATCAGCATGCTGTTATGCCATTTGAGAATCACACGATGCAAACGCTGGTGCAATGGGATGACAGTCTGTCGGTGGGTATTCAGGAAATCGACGAACAACACAAAGTGCTGGTGGCGCTGCTCAACGAGTTATATGAAGCCATCCACCGCCATCAAGGTCGCGCCGCTTCAGTCGACATCCTGGGCCGACTGGCGGATTACACGCGCATCCATTTCACCGTGGAAGAAAGTCTGATGCGTATTCTGGGTTACCCGGAATACGAAGAACACAAACAGCATCATGAGATTTTGATCGCTGATCTACGGGTGTTCCAGGCACGGGTTCAGGCGGGCGACGCGGTCACCTTTGAGCTACTGCATTTTTTGCGTAACTGGCTCACTCATCACATTCAGGAGGGTGACACCCGCTATGCCGCGTTCTTTCTGGAACGCGGCGCGCAGGCTACCTGGCAAAAAAAGAGTTGGCTGGACCGTTTCTGGTCTGGCATGACGGGCTAGCCGCAACTGGCTTTTTTGATGACTCCGGCCTCATCAACTTCCAGGTTCAAACGCGTGATGTTGTAGTCCATGGTGACGGCATCACCGGGTTTGATCACCCGTAGCAGTTTGGCACTGGCCTGCTGGCGAATGCTGTCGAGTTGATCCGGCTCTGCCATCTGCCCTACCCGCGCCTGCACCGCGTCTGCGTTGCAGTGTTCTTGTGCTTCTGGCGAGGCAGGTGCCGTGGCCGGCCCTTTGTTGCTGGCGCAGCCTGTCAGGCTTGACGCCGCCAGCAACGTCATACTCATGATCAAAGCAATACGCATGACGGCTCCTGGCTTGGTTCCGGGGATTTCAACATAGCAGAGCGTCAAGCGCCCCGAGGTCTGACAGTACAGATACGACGACCAATGCGCTGCGCATGCGGGGATGCATTATTTGCCCGCAAAGGCCAGGCACTCCGGTCCACCATGGCCTCCGTCCAGCGACAGACCCGTCGCTACCCGCATACTTTCAACTACAACAACCGCGTACTACATTAGTCAGACGTGCGCTTGCCGTGCCTGTGACTGGTGCGCAGCGCCCACGACCACACAGCGCGCAGGTTTGAGCCTGGCGGGAGACATCACATGAACAAGATCGGGATTAACGGGTTTGGCCGCATTGGCCGTCTGGTGTTGCGGCGCCTGCTGGAGGTCAACGCTGGCCTGGAGGTCGTGGCCATCAACGATTTGACCTCGCCCAAAGTGCTGGCCTATCTGCTGCGCCACGACTCTAACTACGGTGCGTTCCCCTGGTCAGTCGATCACACAGACGACGCACTCATCGTGAATGGTAAACGTATTGCTGTTTACGCTGAAAAAGACGCGGCCAATATCCCGTGGGGCAAGCTGGATGTGAATGTTGTCGTCGAATGCACCGGCTTTTATACGTCCGAGGAAAAATCCCAGGCGCACTTGACCGCCGGCGCCCGCAAGGTGCTGGTCTCTGCCCCGGCCGGCAACATGAAAACCATCGTGTTTGCCGTGAACGATGACACCATGACGGCGTCGGACAAGTTCATTTCCGTGGCTTCTTGCACCACCAATTGCCTCGCCCCCATGGCCAAAGTGCTGGATGACCAGTTTGGCATTCAAGTTGGCACCATGACCACGGTACACGCCTACACGGGCACCCAGGCGCTGGTGGATGGCCCTCGCGGCAAAGATTTGCGGGCCAGCCGCGCCGCCGCTGAAAACGTCATTCCGCACACAACCGGCGCGGCCAAAGCCATTGGTCTGGTGATCCCGTCACTCACCGGCAAGCTCAAAGGCCATGCACAACGCGTGCCAGTCAAAACCGGCTCGGTGACTGAACTGGTGACCATTCTGGGCAAGAAGGTCAGTGCAGAAGAAATCAACGCGGCCATGAAAACGGCGGCGAGCGAATCATTTGGCTACACCGAAGAAGAGATTGTCTCCTCCGACGTCATCGGCTCTACGTTTGGCTCGGTGTTTGACGCCACCCAAACAGAGATTTCTGAACATGGCGATCTGCAACTGGTGAAAACCGTGGCCTGGTATGACAACGAACATGGTTTTGTGACACAACTGATTCGGGTGCTGGACAAGTTTGTGAAACTGCAATGACCTGTATGTGTATTGGCGGTCATCAAAAAGCCCCGGGAAACCGGGGCTTTTTATTAGATACGGGCAATCACAACCCGGCATTCCCTCAGAAAAGCAATCAGGTGAACTGGAGTCTGCAAAACCTGCAAGTCATGCCAATAATCCATGGATAGTTGCCAATAACAAATGGAGAGCAATCATGGCTCTGGGTATGCGGACTTTGCAAAGTAAACTGGTCGCGGCAGTCAGCGCGATGGTCATTGTGACGGGTGTAGTCATCGCGGGGGCGAGCTACTTTTTATCAAGTGCGCAGCAAGAGAGTGAATCCAAGGCACAGATCAGTGCAGTCAGCAGCGTGCTGGGGATTCACATCGGCAACTGGATTTCCGCCAAGGCCCAGGTACTCAACGCATTCAAACCGGTACCGCATGATGCCGGCCTTGTCGCCGGTATGGGTTATGCGCGGGACGCCGGTGGCTTTGCCAATGTGTTCCTGGCTTACCCGGATGGCACCCAGCAAAACGCCAACAATGTGACCTTGCCGCCGGATAACAATGATCCGCGCAAATGGCACTGGTGGGGTCGCGCTCAGGCTGAACAGAATGGAACGTTTGTCGAGATGCCGTCGGTGGCAGCGGCAACAGGCTCTGCGGTTTCAAGCTTTGCGCACGCCGTCGTCAATGGGGGTCAGGTAGTCGGCGTCATCGGCGCAGACGTCGAAATCTCATCCATCATGCAAGAACTCAAGCGCACGCAATTGCCCGGTGAAGGTTATGCATTCATCGTCAATCATGATGGCCTGATCTTTGCGCATAGCGACCCATCGCGCCTGAATCAGCCTGCATCCGTATTGGGTGCCGCGCTGACACCGGCGGTTCTGGAATCCACCTTCAACGACAAGGGTTTTTCTGAGGTCGCCATTGATGGGCGCACCAAGTTGATCACGGTATTGCCCGTGCCGGGTACCGAGTTCCGCCTGGTCGCCGTCAGCGACAAAGCCGCACTGCAAGCCGCCACGCGCTCCCTGTTGTTCAAGAGCGTGATTATTCTGATTGTGTTGCTGGTGGTGATCATCAGCCTGAGCGCGCTGTTCCTGCGCAAACAACTGCAACCGCTGTTGGGTATCCGTAAAGCCATGCGCGATATCTCGCAAGGCGATGCAGATCTCTCTCGCCGTCTGCCGGTGCTCACGCAAGATGAAGTCGGCCAGACCAGTGAGGCGTTCAACCAGTTCATCGGCCAGTTGGGCAAGACCTTTGCCGACGTCCGCAGCCGCAGCCAGCAATTGGCGCAAGGCGTAGAAAACGCACGCAATGAAATCCAGCGTATCGCGCGGGAGACCAACTCGATTACCGATTTTGCCGGCCACAATGCCGCGGCCATTGAAGAAGTGACGGTCAGCGTGTCAGAGGTGGCGGCATCCGCCCAACAGGCTGATGAACTGGCCAGCCAGACCGCTGAACAAAGTACGAATAGCGCACGGGACCTGGAGAAAATCTCCCGTGAGAGCGGTCAAACGCGTGAAACGGTCCAGTCGATCTCCGGCATGCTCGATACCCTGGCGCAACGCGCCAGCGATATTCGCTCCATTACGACGGTCATCGGCGAGATTGCTGGCCAGACCAACCTGCTGGCATTGAACGCAGCGATTGAAGCCGCCCGTGCCGGCGAACAAGGCCGTGGTTTTGCGGTGGTGGCTGATGAAGTGCGCAAACTGGCAGAACGCACTAGCGCGGCCACCGGCGAGATCACCGGCATGCTCGAATCCATCAGCAAAGAAACCGAGAGCGCCGCCGGCAGCATGCAAGGTGCACTCGATAGCGTCACCGCCAGCGTGACCCTCACCGAACAGGCCAGCGGGCGCATGCGTGAAGTGGCCAGCAGCATTCAGGATATGGCCGGTCGCGTAGGCCATATTGCCGATGCCACGCTGGAACAACGTAACGCAACCAATGCCATGAGCGAGAGTACTGAGCAGATCAACCAGCGGATTGGTCAGTCTGACTCTTCGCTGCAAAACACCTCACGCAATCTGGAAGAACTGGAAAAACTGGCGCAGGCCATCAATGCAGACTTTGGGCGGTTCCGCCTCTAGCCCTCAGCAAAGGCCCGCCATGTGCGGGCCTTTTCAATGATGTGCAGTAAACGCAGTTAGACCAGCAAGTTCTTGTTTGGGCCGTGGTAAAACCTGGTCGTCTTTTCAGGTATTTGTTCGCAGCAAGTATTCCTTGGGGCGTCTCAAAATCTGCTCATCACATTTCGCAATTGAGGAGCGAAATCATGGCAAAAGCTGTCCTTATGCTTGCGGCTTCCACGCTGTTGATCGCAAACCTGGCGTTCGCTGAAGACGTCGTTGTCGTCCAGCAGCCTGCGCCTGTTTATGCACCAGCACCCGCACCGGTGTTACCCGCCGGGGGCGCTTTCATGGGGATGGCAGTGGGCGCTGCCATCGCAAACAACAATGACGATGTAGACATCAACGTCAACCGCTCCACCAACATCCAGCGCGATCAGGTCCAGCACTTCAACCGCGACACCACCATCAACAACACCCGCGAGACCAACCGTCCCCGACGCCAGAGCCGTAATCGCTAATCGGTAAGCTCGGTGCATCGGGCTGGTCAAGACTGTTGCTGGAGTTGTTGAAATGAATCGCCGTCCATTCCGGGCTGAACCCGTTATTGCTCTCACCGTACTTTGTGCCACGCTGTCCATCGGCCTGCGTGTTGGTTCAACCGGACCCCACTCCGACTGGCTCCCGGCACGCCCGGATCAACAAGAAGACAACCAGCCGCGTAGTCGACATCACATTCAGCAATGGTCACTGGCAATCCCCGGTCCGGATCAGGCCCTTGTCTTGCAAGCAGAGACACCACAGCGACCTGCGCAATGGCCAGAATTTAACAGTGTCTCTATCGTCGGGATGACCCACTACCCGCAATACGTATTTACGCCGTGGCTGCACTACCTGGGCAATTCACTGTTCTCTCTCGTTGCGGCCACCACCCTTGCACAAGCCATCTGCGCACATTACCTCGCCGACGGTTTTGCCCTTCCCCGTGTTCTTGCCGGAGCAGATCTCCACGATCGCGGACGCCTGGTGATTACAGTGCTGGAGCGCTAATCAACCCTTGATGGTGCTCTGCATCAAACCTGGTTTGGGAATCAGCACAATCTGATTTACGTCTATCAGATGGCGTGTTCGATATCACCGCTTTGTCAGAAGTCGCTGACTATCTTTCGGGCGAACGCGCTGCGGATATTGCATCGCACCACGATTTCGCCCTGCCAGAGGTATGTGTATGTCGTTTGTTGAACAAAACGCGAGCCATATCGTGACTGCCAATGATCGCGTTACCAAGGTCTTTCAGCATCGCAGTGAAACTGCCCGTGCGCAGTTGACTGATCGCATTGGCAAATCAGCCGAGCGCCTTGCTGCGCTGCAAGCGCGCTCCTGGCTCAATCCATGGCAGGTGTTTGAAGACTGGTGGTCCTACGGCCTGGACGCCACGCAGCGCGGCGTGCTCTTCATGGATACCCTGCGTGAACGAGGCAACAACTATCTGCGCCATGTCGAAGCCGGCCAACCGCCTGTGCTGCACTTCGAGTACGAAATGGTGCTGGATGCCCGAACCTTTGAGCACCCGGTCAATTACGCGTTGATCCGAATCACTCCCCCTGCCGGCGTCAAGGTCGACGCGAAAAAACGTCCCTACGTCATCATTGATCCCCGCGCAGGACATGGTCCGGGCATTGGTGGTTTCAAAGATGACTCTCAGGTGGGGGTTGCGTTGCGCGGCGGTCATCCGGTGTATTTCGTGATCTTTTTCCGCGATCCTGAACCCGGTCAGACACTGCTGGATGTCTGCGCAGTAGAAGCCGTGTTTGTACGCAAAGTCCGTGAGTTGCACCCGGACAGCCCCAAGCCCGCCATCGTTGGCAATTGCCAGGGCGGCTGGGCCGCCATGATGCTGGCGGCATCCGGCCCGCAAGACACCGGCCCGATCGTCATCAATGGTGCGCCGATGTCGTACTGGGGCGGTGCCTGGGGTGATGGCATGGCAGATAACCCCATGCGCTATTCCGGCGGACTGTTGGGTGGCAGCTGGCTGGCGTCGCTCACGGCGGATCTGGGCAACGGCATTTTTGATGGCGCCTGGCTGGTCGACAATTTTGAGGCCCTGAACCCGGCCAATACGTTCTGGGACAAGTACTACCACGTATTTGCCAATGCGGACACGGAACCGCCACGTTTTCTGGAGTTCGAGCGCTGGTGGGGCGGGTTCTATCTGATGAACCGCGAAGAGATCGAATGGATAACCCGGAATCTGTTCGTAGGCAACCAACTCTGGCAAGGCGGCACCCGTGATGGCAAGGGTGCCACGTTTGATCTGCGCGAAATCAAAACGCCCATCGTGTTGTTTGCCTCTATGGGAGACAACATCACCCCGCCACAGCAAGCCTTCAACTGGGTGGCAGATGTGTATGGCAGTACCGAAGAAATCAAAAAGCGTGGCCAGACCATTGTTGGCTTGCTGCATCACGATATCGGTCATCTGGGTATTTTCGTCTCTGGCAAAGTCGCCAAAAAAGAACATGCGCAGATTGTCGAAGTTCTTGAATCAATTGAACTCTTGCCGCCGGGACTGTACGGCATGGAGCTGACCGAGGTCCGTCATGATGATGGACAAGTGACCTGGCAAGTGGAATTCCGTGAGCGTGAACTGGCAGACGTAGCCGGGCGTTTGAACCGCTTTGCACGCAAGGATGAAAAACCGTTTGCTGCAGTGGCTCAGGTCTCTGAGTTGAACCAGCGTGCGTATGAACTATTTGCCCGGCCACTGGTACAGTCAATCAGCAACGAACAAAACGCCAAACTGCTGCGTTACTTGCACCCTTTACGCATGCAGCGTTGGGGCGTGTCAGAACTCAACCCCTGGTTGTCATGGCTGCCTGGTGCCACTGAACAGGTCAAAGCGCATCGCGCTGCAGTACCCAAAGACCAGTACTTCCGCCAACTGGAAGAAACGGGTTCGGCGTTGATCAGCGCCGGCCTGGATTACTACCGGGCCATGCGTGACGCACTCAGCGAAGCCATGTTCTTCCAGATCTACGGCAACATTTTTGGCCAGGTAGCGGCCTCTGATGCCGAGCCACTCATGGCTAAATTCGCCCCGACAGGCGAGCAGTTCGTCCAGGAAGCATTGGCTGCGATCGAGGATGGCGGGTTTGACGACGCCTTTGCTCGCATTTCCGCGCTATTGACCCGGCCGGGTGATATCTCTTTATCCCGCCTCGCCCTCACCCGGGAGATCGCTAACGACTATGCCGCGCTGTTGCCCGATCTGCCACTGGATCAATGGCGGCGTATCCGCGGTGAACAGGAAATCATCGTCCGTCATGCGCGTGATGAAGCCCTGCGTACCCTGCCGGCCCTGGTGTTCGACCCCACCGCCCGCGCGCGTCTGCTCGCATTACTGGACGCGCTTGTGGCCGACCCACGCATACAGGATCGCATGGCGTTACCGGAACAATCGGCCACGCTGGCTCGGATCAGAGCGGTGCTGGCCCTGCCGGCAGAGATCTCGCCGCCCGTGCCGCCTGCAAAGCCCGCCGCACCGCGCCGCAAACGCAGCCCGGCCAAACCGGCCCTCGCCGCAGACAAGTGAGCCCGCCATGACGCAACTTGAACATTCCAGATTCCAGAATCTGATTGATCGTTGCCGTGCTCTGCCGCCGACTTCTGTCGCTGTGGCACACCCTTGCGACGAAACCTCTCTCGCCGGTGCGGTCAACGCGGCGCGCATGGGGCTGATTGCGCCCATTCTGGTCGGGCCGATCAGCCGTATTACCGCCGTAGCCCATGAGCACGATATTGATATTGCCGGGCTGCAGATTGAAGACGCGCAGTTCAGCCATGCCTCGGCCGAACGCGCTGTCGCGCTCGTACGGGAAGGCAAGGCCGAGGCCTTGATGAAAGGCAGTCTGCATACCGATGAACTCATGGCAGCGGTTGTCCGCCGCGAAGCCGGTTTGCGCACCGGCCGGCGCATCAGCCATTGCTTTGTGATGGATGTTCCCGGCCATGATCAGCCGCTGATCATTACCGATGCCGCCATCAATATCGCCCCTGGTCTGGCAGAAAAAGCGGACATCGTGCAGAACGCCATTGATCTGGCCCACGCCCTGGTCCCTGAGCCTCACCGTGAAATACGCGTAGCGATTCTCTCCGCCACAGAGACCATCAACCCCGCCGTGCCTTCCACCATTGAAGCCGCCGCGCTGTGCAAGATGTCTGAACGGGGCCAGATTACCGGCGCGGTGCTGGATGGTCCCCTCGCGCTGGATAACGCCATCAACCTGGAAGCCGCGCGCATCAAAGGCATCAAGTCGGTAGTGGCCGGTCAGGCGGATATCCTGGTCGCGCCCGATCTGGAAGCCGGCAACATGCTGGCCAAGAGCCTGACGTTTCTGGCGGGCGCTGCGGCGGCGGGTATTGTGCTGGGTGCGCGCGTGCCAATCATCCTGACTAGCCGGGCAGACTCGGTCACCACGCGGCTGGCGTCCTGCGCGGTGGCGGTGATGGTGGCCAACGCCCGCAAGCGACAGGCTACGGGGCTGACATAATGGCCGACAACGTGATTCTGGTTCTCAATGCCGGTTCATCCAGCATCAAGTTCTCCGCCTTCACCGTCAAAACACAAGGGCTCACTCAGGTTATGCGCGGCCAGATTGAAAGCCTGGCGACCAACCCGCGGTTTCTGGTGGGGCATGGCGACAAACCTGTTCAAGCCCTTGAAGACTGGGCCGCACCCGGCACCCTGACCCACGATGAAGCCGTGGCACAACTGGTCGCGTTCTTGCAGCAATACCGCGATCAATTTCACCTGGTCGGTGTGGGGCATCGGGTGGTTCATGGTGGCGCGCGCCACGCCGGGCCGGCATTGGTGGATGACGCGCTGTTAGAGGAGCTGGCGGCACTGACACCGTTGGCGCCCTTGCATCAACCCCACAACCTTGCGCCGATGCGGGCGCTCCGGTCGCGGTTACCCGATCTGCCGCAAGTGGCTTGCTTTGATACCGCGTTCCACCGGGATCAGCCTGAACTGGCCCAACGCTTTGCCCTGCCGGAAGCCATCACCCGGCGCGGGGTTCGTCGTTACGGGTTTCACGGGCTCTCTTATGAGTTCATTGCGCAGGCACTGGCCGAGCGCGACCCGGCCAGTGCAACCGGCCGCGTAATCGTGGCGCATCTGGGTAATGGTGCCAGTTTATGCGCCATTCACAACGGCAAAAGCGTGGCGGGCACGACCGGCTTTACAGCAGTGGATGGGCTGCCGATGGGCACGCGGACCGGCGTGCTTGACCCGGGTGTGATCCTGTACTTGCTGGACGACCTCCACATGAACGCCCGCCAGATCGAAAACCTGCTCTACAAAGAATCAGGTTTGCTGGGCGTCTCCGGGATATCCAGCGATATGCGCGTCTTGCTGGAGAGTGATGCGCCGCAAGCCAGGCTGGCGGTCGATCTGTTTGTATACCGCATTGGCCGGGAAATCGGCTCTCTGGCTGCGGCGCTGGGCGGGCTGGACGCGCTGGTGTTCACCGCCGGCATTGGCGAACACGCAGCGTTTATCCGGGCAGCAGTTTGCCAGCAAGCGGCCTGGCTGGGTGTGCGGCTGGATGAACCCGCCAATGCAACCGGCAAAGCACGCATCAACGCCCAGGAGAGTCGGGTGGCGGTGTGGGTGATCCCGACCAACGAAGAGGCGATGATCGCTCGCCATACCGCACACATCACCGGTTTGAATTGAGGAAACCAAGCTCATGCAAAACGAACAAATCCGTCCCATCCTGGCTGGCAAGAAAGCGCTGGTGGTGGGTATTGCCAACGACAGTTCCATTGCCTGGGGCTGCGCTCAGGCCTTTGCCCAAACGGGTGCAGAACTGGCCATCACCTACGCCAACGAAAAAACCCGCACCTACACCGAGCCGCTGGCGCAAAGCGTGGATGCACGGTTATTCCTGCCTCTGGATGTCACCCGGGATGAGGAGTTGAACGCAGTCTTCGAGCAAATCAAACAGACCTGGGGTGAGCTGGATATCCTGGTGCATTCCGTGGCCTGGGCACCCAAAGAAGATCTGCAGGGCGGTTTGATCAATACCTCGGCCAGCGGTTTTAGCCAGGCCATGGATATCTCCTGCCACTCTTTTATACGCATGGCAAAACTGGCTGCACCCCTCATGAAAAACGGCGGAGCCATGATGGCGATGAGCTACTACGGTGCCAACAAGGTCGTGCCAAACTACAACCTGATGGGACCCGTGAAAGCCGCACTGGAAGCCAGTTGCCGTTATCTGGCTTATGAACTGGGCAACCAGGGAATTCGTGTGCATGCGATTTCTCCAGGACCGCTCAAGACGCGTGCGGCATCTGGCCTGAAGGACTTTGATTTGCTACTGAACGAAGCGGCCGAACGCGCCCCGCTGGGCGAACTCGTGGACATCATGGATGTTGGCTACACCTGCGCTTACCTCGCCTCCCCGTTCGCGCGACGGCTATCCGGGGAGACGCTGTACATTGATGGCGGCGTGAACATCATGGCGTGAGTTTTGACCCCGCCTTGACACACCCCGGTCCTGCAAATGCAGCCGGGGTGTTTGTTTTTGGCGTAACGCATTAGCTCGTAAACCTTCCGGCAGGGAGTTCGGGCTGCCGCATATGAGAAATATTCTCAGGCAAATGTCATTCAGATGGTCTAGCGTGGTCAGGTAATGTCTGACAGAAAAATATGATCATGCTTGATTCTTTCGTCAAACTCATTCAAGAAAACCCTTCCATTGCGCTATTTCTGGCGTTAGCAATCGGCCACGCCATTGGCGCCGTGCGTTTTATGTCGATCCAGCTGGGTGGGGTTTGCGGCACTTTGCTGGCGGCATTACTGATTGGCCAGGTCGGCGTGCAACCTGACCCAGGCATCAAAAACCTGTTCTTTGCCCTGTTCATTTTTGCACTGGGCTTTGCGGGTGGCCCCCAGTTCTTTGCCAACCTCAATGCCAAGGGGCTGCGCCTTGGCTTGTTTTCCGCCATTGAAATCGTAGTGGTCCTGAGTCTTGTGCTGGCGGCTACGCACATTCTGAAACTGGATCAAGGCACCGCAGCGGGCTTGATGGCTGGTGCGGCCACCGAATCTGCGGTGGTCGGAACGGCTTCAGATGCAGTGGGCAAACTGGCATTGCCAGCAGCGCAAATCACCCAGATGCAGGCCAATGTGGTGACCGCTTACTCAATTACCTATGTCTTTGGTCTGATTACGATTGTGGTCATGACCAGCCAGATTTTTCCGTTGCTGCTCCGTGTCAATGTAGAAGCCGAAGCACAACGCTTGTGGGCCAGCATGGGCGGATCGGTGAGCGACGCTGACGGTCGCAAGGCCGCGCCGGAAATGGTTGGCCGGGCATTCAAGATCACCACGGCAGCGGGTTCCAGCGTGGATGACGTTGAAAATCGCTATCAGGGTGTCGAGGTGGGTCAGGTCGTCCGCGACGGGCAAAAGCTGCCGCTGACGCAATCCCTGGTCCTGCAAGAAGGTGACCTTGTCCTGCTGACGGGACGGCGCAGCGCGATGCTGGCTGCGGCCGAGATCGGCCCGGAACAGGCCGATACGCTGTCGCTCGATTTTGCAGTCGAGACCATGGAAGTGATTTTCAATCGCCGCGATCTGGCCGACCGCACGCTGGCTGAACTGACTGCCATGGGCCGCCAGTCAGGCGTTTCGGAAGGTGTTCATCTGGTTGCCATTACCCGTGGCGGCCAATCCATTCCGCCGTTGTTTGATGTACCGCTGCAAACGGGTGATGTACTGCGTTTGTATGGCACCCGGGAAAACCTCAATCGCCTGGCGCCTCATCTGGGCGCCCGCGTTGATCAATCCGACCGGACCGATTTCACCTTTGCCGGCCTTGGCATTGTGCTGGGTATTCTGATTGGCATGCTCAGCCTTCGGGTCTCAGGCGTGGCATTTTCTCTGGGCACGGGCGGTGGCGCGCTGCTGACGGGCCTTGTATTTGGCTGGTATCAGGCTCGCAAACCACAGCTGGGCCATATTCCGGCCTCTGCCATCGCATTGCTCAAAGACCTTGGGCTCGCCGTTTTCATTGCCTGCGTCGGCTTGTCATCCGGGCCACAGGCGATGACGCTCATTCACAAATATGGCGTGGCGCTCCCCCTCACCGGTGTGCTGATTGCCTTGCTGCCAGCACTGGTTTCGCTGTTTGTTGGCCGTTATGTGCTCAAGCTGGAGGCGCCGGTATTGCTGGGTGCCATCGCTGGCCAGCAATGCAGCACGCCCGCCCTGAGCGCCGTAGTCAACGTGGCGGGTAATACCACCCCATTGTTGGGCTACACCATCACCTATGCCATTTCCAATGCGCTTTTGCCGCTGATGGGACCACTGATCGTGTTCCTGTCAGGCGTGGTCGGCGGCGCACACTAGCTTTTCCGGGTTGTTCTGATTGGTTTAGACGAGGGGGTTGATGTGGATTGGTTACACGACATTTTCAAACATGCGCCAGAAATTGCATTGTTCTTTTCATTGGCAGTCGGCTACCGCATCGGGCAGATTCATTTTGGCAAATTCCAGCTTGGCGGTGTGGCCGGCTCCCTGCTGGTTGCTGTCGTCGTGAGCCAGGTCGGTGTCTCTGTTGACCCTGGCGTCAAGGCCGTCCTGTTTGCGTTGTTCATCTATGCCGTCGGTTACGAAAGCGGCCCGAGTTTTTTCTCTTCGTTGGGCAGGCAGTCGATCCGGGAAATCATTCTGGCGGCGGTGTTGTCCATCACCGGCCTGCTCACGGTGGTGATCTGCGCCAAAATCTTCGCGCTCGACAAGGGCCTGGCTGCGGGTATTGCCGCAGGGGGACTGACACAGTCCGCCATTATTGGTACGGCGGGTGACGCCATTACCAAGCTGGGTCTGGGGGCTGATGAGGTCAAACGCCTGCAGGCCAACGTGGCGATCGGCTACGCGGTGACCTACGTGTTTGGTTCGTTCGGCGCCATTATTGTTTGCGTCAACATGCTTCCCAAACTGATGGGCCGCAGCATCCGTGAAGACGCCATCGCCGCAGAAGCGTCGCAACAGGCTGGCGTACATGTACTCGGGCCCGGACAAGTGGCCGCTGCGCCGGCATTGGTCGGGCGCTTGTACCAGGTGGGCCCGGCGGCTGGCCGGCAAGTGAGCGAGATCGAACAGTCTTCAGAACCGCCCATTACCCTGGAAAAACTCAAGCGTGACGGCAAGGTGATCGACATCGCCGCCGATACACAATTGCAGCAAGGCGACATCGTGCTGGTGGTGGGCCGCCGTACCGCGGTGCTGGAACAAGCACCGCGCCTGGGGACGGAAATCCACGGCGAAGAAGGCATGGATCTGGTGGTGCAAGCGCGCGAACTGGTGGTCACCAGTCAGCAATTGATCGGCAAGAGCCTCAAGGAAATCGCCGAGCAGACTTCACCGGTGGTGCGCCATGGTGTGTACCTGACTGCCGTATCCCGCATGGGCAAACCCTTGCCGATGGGGCCAGACACCCGTATTGAGCGGGGCGATACCGTGCAGATTTATGGTGCAGAGCGTGATATCAACCGCGTCGCTGGCCTGATTGGTTACATGGTGGTGCAGAGCGACAAGACCGACTTCGTCTACATGGGTGCCGGTCTGGTGGTGGGGCTGTTGATTGGTCTGATCGTCGTCAAGCTTGGATCCATTCCGCTGACGCTGGGCAGCGGTGGCGGCGCATTGCTGTCCGGCTTGCTGTTTGGCTGGTATCGCGCCAAGAAGCAGAACTTCGGGCTGATTCCTACCGGAGCGGTGCAGTTACTCAAGGACCTGGGGCTGGCCGGCTTTGTGGTCGTCGTGGGGTTGTCATCCGGTTTGCAAGCTGTAGAGACCATCAAGGCGCAAGGCATGTCGATTTTCTTGATTGGCGTGGTGGTCACCATGTTGCCCATGATTCTGACCATGCTCTTTGGCCGCTACGTGCTGCGCTATGACAACGTCGCTGTGTTTGCCGGCGCCCTCTCCGGCTCACGCAGTGCTAACCCGGCGTTTGGGGAAATCCTCACCAAGGCAGAAAACGCCGTCCCGACGGTGCCTTTTGCCATCACCTATGCACTGGCTAACGTTTTTCTCACGCTGCTGGGCCCGTTGATTGTGGCCCTGGTCTGATTGCGGGCCGGGGTTTCCGGCCTGCCCTTTTTGTAAACGATGCAACCGGCAACAGGAGCAGTTTCAATGAGCAATCTGAATTTCGAAGAACTGGCCACTTTGAGTCCTTTTGAACTCAAAGACGTGTTGATGAAGTCAGCCTCCAGCAATCGCGAACGTTCCATGCTGAATGCTGGCCGGGGCAACCCGAACTTCCTGGCCACTGTGCCGCGCCATGGCTTTTTCCAGTTTGGCCTGTTTGCCATGACCGAGGCCGAGCGCTCGTTCATTTATATGCCCGAAGGCGTGGGTGGTTTTCCGCAACGTGAAGGCATCGAAGCCCGTTTTGAAATCTTCACCAACACCCATACCGAAACCAAAGGCATCGATTTTCTGAAATCGGCCGTGTCCTACGTGCGTGATCAGCTGGGTCTGAATGCCGGTGACTTCATTTATGAGATGTGCGAAGCCATCCTGGGTTGTAACTACCCGGTGCCGGACCGCATGCTCAATCTGAGCGAAAAAGTGGTGGCGCAATATATCCACCGCGAAATGATCGGCACCCATCCGTTCGTGGGTAGCTTTGACATGTACGCAGTCGAAGGCGGTACTGCGGCCATGACTTATCTCTTTAACAGCCTGCGCGAAAACAATCTGCTCAACTCTGGCGACACCATCGCCCTGGGCATGCCGATCTTCACGCCGTATATCGAGATTCCGGAACTCAACGACTACAAACTGAAAGTCGTGACCATTGATGCACCGCCGGAAAACAAATGGCAATTCACCAAGAAGGAACTGGACAAGCTGCTGGACCCCAAGGTCAAGGCTTTCTTCCTTGTGAACCCGAGCAACCCGCCTTCCGTACGGATCAGCCAGGAAACACTGGAATACATTGCCGATATCGTCAAACGCCGGCCCGATCTGATCCTGCTGACCGATGACGTTTACGGCACCTTTGCCGATGATTTCGTCTCGTTGTTTGCCCTGTGCCCATACAACACCATTCTGGTGTATTCGTTCTCCAAATACTTTGGCGCGACCGGCTGGCGCATGGGTGTGGTTGCCACGCACGAGACCAATCTGTTCGATGAACTGATTGCCAAACTGCCCGAGGCCAAACTCAAGGAACTGGACGAGCGCTATGGTTCAATTACCACCGAGCCGCGCAAGCTCAAGTTTATTGATCGACTGGTCGCGGATAGCCGTACTGTGGCGTTGAATCACACGGCGGGCTTGTCCACGCCGGTGCAGGCGCAAATGGCGTTGTTCTCTTTGTTTGCGCTGATGGATGAACCAGAAGCCTACAAGAAAGCGATGAAGCGCATTGTCCGCCGCCGCAAGATCGCGCTGTACAAAGAACTGGGGCTGGAAGTGCCGCACGATCCGGATTCGATCGACTACTACCACTTGCTGGACTGGGAAACGATCGCCACCCAATTGCACGGCCGCGACTTTGTCGACGCGATGCTCAAGCAGTTCAAGCCCAATGAGTACTTGCTCAAGCTGGCAGAAGAAACCGGCGTAGTGCTGCTGCCAGGCCGGGGTTTCGGCACCACGCACCCTTCGGGCCGTGTATCGCTGGCCAACTTGAACGAAGTGGATTACGCCCGTATCGGTGCCGCAGTACGCAAACTGGGAGACAGCTACTACCAGAAGTGGTTGGCCAGCAAAGGTGGCAAGAAACCTGCTGCTGCCGCAGCCGCCGCTGCACCGGCAGCCAAAAAGGCAAAGCCTGCGACCAAACGCAAGTAAAACGGCTCCGGGCTGGCGGCATGAAGCCAGCCCGCAGTGCAGGTTAGCCACAACAAACCGCAATAAAAAAAGCCCTTGTTCTCAAGGGCTTTTTTGTTTTCTGCGGGATATCACAGCCGGCTGAAGATAACCCGGCCGCCTACCGGACGAATACGCTCAGGGATTGTTTTCCGGTGGGCGATTGACAGGCTCCGGATACCACCCTGTCTCCGGCACGAGTACCGCGCCTTCGGGCTGCATTCTGAAATGCGGGGACATGATCTGGACGCCCCAACGGTTAAATTCATCCTGGATTTCAGCATGCAGGATGGACAGGATCCCGACGGCCCGCATCGGTTCTGCACAATGCGCAAACAGTTCGTACTCGACATAAAAATCTGACAGGCCGCGCTGTACAACGTAGGGCTCCGGCTGCAGGGCCAGTCCTGGGGTTCGCTTGGCTGCATTGACCAGCATGGCATGCACCTGGCGCCACGGTGTGTCATAGCCAATGGTGACCACCGTCGAGAGCAGCGAACCGGCCTCGCCCGCAGCACGGGTGAAATTGCGGATGTTATTGCCCACCACTACTGCGTTGGGGATGGTGATTTCTTCCTTTTGCAGCGTTGTGAGCTTGACCGACAGCGTCGACAGTTCCGTCACCACGCCACGGGTATCGCCAATGGCCACGAGGTCTCCCCGGCGCAATGCGCGCGAGTAAACCAGCACCATCCCACTCATAAGCTGGTTCACGATACCGGCTGAACCAAGGGTGATCATAAAACCAAAAAGAACCGACAATCCCTTGAAAACATCGCTTTGCGAGCCCGGGATATAGGGGTAGGCAAACGTTAAACCGAGAGCCCAGACGACGACGGACACCATGCGCCGCGTGGCACCAGCGGTGTCCGGATGCATGCCAGGCACTTCCAGCCGGCCCTCCTGCACGGCGATAAACACGCGGGCGATCACATCCTGAATGGCACGCGTGATCATCAGGATCACGATCACCGTGATAATGCCTGGCAAAGCGTCGACGAAACCACGCGCAATGCGTGCCAGCAGGTCCAGCAAGAAGCCACCCAGGCGTTCTCCCACCGGTTGCGTCAATGCAAACTGGTCAAGCGTATAAATCAGCCACAAGTAAATAAGCGCGAGAGCGGCAAATGTCCCGACGATCTGCGTCACCCTGTTGGCAAGCGCCATACTGGCATCGAGCCAGTCGAACCCGCTGACCTCGATATTGGCCTGTTTGCGACGCGTTCTGCTGATCGCAGCCAGCAATGCCTTTCTGGCCTTGCCCATGATCCAGAGCGCGACAAACAACAGTAACAAGGCAATCAGTGCAGCAATGACGCCATGAATGAGGTTAGGCCAGTGCACGCCCTCCAGTCTGGCCTGCAGGGCGCTTTGCAATTGTTTTTGCACATCCGCGACAAATACATCGAAGGAGCGATGATCATCTGCGGCCATATCTTCTTTCACGACATAAAACAGTAAGCGGTCCCCGAGTTGATACACCGTCACCGGGGTGGTGTCGTAGGTGACGGTGAAGTGACGCAACGGCTCATCAAGCTCTGCTTCTTTTAGTTCCTGCAGACGTTTGAGACCGCGCTCTGCACGATCCTGCGGGCTGATTCCGGCCACGGTGGCGCGAAAAGAGACGATATCCCGGTTCACAAAACTGAGCGCAGATGGCGCTGACGCAATCGTTGTACCCGCAGAAGACGGCGACGACGCCGCCGATTCCGCCATGGTCAATCCTGAAAAAAGGATCAGCAGCAGACAGAAAAACCGGATACCCCAAGTGTTGAAGTACTTCATGGTGGAGACGTCCCTGCAAAAAGACATGGTTGGGCAGCCTGGCTTGCCCACGTACGCTAGCCATCTCATGGAGGTAGCCGTTCGCGACAGGCGTAATCGCAACGGATGCACCACCATGAATGGAGGTTAATGGCTGATATGCCCCGGCGCGGTATGCAGCAAATGCGTGCGGCGATCGCTACTCAATGAAAGATAGCGCTCGTACTGACGCAAGATGTCCGCAATGATTTCCTCTTCGCGCAGATGCTGGATGTCGTATCCCTCGCGCCCGTCTTCAAAGAAAGTCACCGGTTCGTACACCAGACCATCGTCATCATCTTCGGCCTGCGCTTGCGCCAGCATGAACGCCGGCAAGACGCGACTGGTTACGCGTACGCCGTAGATAAAGTCCCGCACACCTTCAATCGGGATCACAAGGTGGACTCCATCTTCGGTATTGTCACCGACCACCTGGGCCTGCACATCGCGGCGCTGCAGCTCTGCACTGACCTGACGCATGGCAGAGAGCACCTTGCTCTGCAGGAACAAGCGCACTTCTTCCTCTGTAGAACGGTGCACCAGTTGCGCCAGGCGTTTACGCCAGTGCGCGCCACTCCAGAAACTGGTGGCATGAGCCAGATCTTGCGAATAATGCGCGAGATCAGCTTTCAAGCCTCGCCATAAGCCAAAACACAGCAGCAACATGATGATGGTCAGCGGCAGCGCCGCCACCAGTGTCATGGCCTGCAGGGCCTTCAGGCCACCTGCCAGCATCAGGATCGCGGCCGTCAGCCCCAGCACCACTGTCCAGAACAGCCGCTGCCAGACCGGGGAATGCGGCGCACCACGCGTGGCAATGATGTCCGCCACGAGTGCCCCGGAGTCTGCAGACGTAATGAAAAAAACGGCGATCAACACAATGGCCAGCACCGACAGCAGCGTGCTGAACGGGAAGAAATCAAAGAAGTGAAACAGCAAGGCATCCACCTGCCCGGCCGAGTGTGAGAGGTCACCCATCGCCTGATGGCTGTCGATCCAGATTGCACTGTTGCCAAAAGCCGTCATCCAGATCAGGTTGAATGTGGCTGGCACCAACAAAACGCCAATCACAAACTCGCGAATCGTGCGGCCGCTGGAGATTTTGGCGATGAACATACCCACGAATGGCGACCAGGAAATCCACCAGGCCCAATACTGGACCGTCCACGAACCAAACCAGCCCGGAGTGGCCGGGGGTTGATAAGCAAAAGTGCGAAAAGAGAGCGATACAAGATTGCTCAGGTAGTTACCCACGTTCTCGCTAAATGCCAGCAATAGATGGGTCGTTGGGCCGCAGATCACGACAAAGAGCATCAGGATGATGGCAATGGTCAGGTTGAGTTCGCTCAGAATCCGCACGCCCTTGTCCACCCCGGTTGCGGCTGATGTGCCGGCCAGCCCCATGACCACGATGATCAACCCTATCCGGAACGCAGAGGAACTGGTCTCCCAGCCGAACACCTGATGCAGACCGGCACTCAATTGCAGCACACCGTAACCCAGAGTGGTTGCAATGCCGGCAATGGTGCCGATCAGTGCAAACGCATCAATGATGTGGCCAACAGGACCATTGATCCCGTTGCGCAACACGGGGTAAAGGCCAGAACGCAAGGTCAGCGGCAGGTTGTAACGAAAACCGAAATACGCCAGCACCAGACCCATCACGCCGTAAACTGACCACGCGTGAAAACCCCAGTGGAAGAATGTCGAGAGCATGGCTTCGCGCGCCGCTGCCGGGGTGCCGGCAGCTTGCGTTGCGGGTGCGACGTAATGCTGCATGGGCTCACCCACGCCGAAATACATCAAGCCAATTCCCATGCCTGCCGCAAACAGCATGGCGATCCAGGACACAAACGAATACTCAGGCCGCGCGGTATCCGGCCCCAGGCGGATATCGCCAAAACGGCTGGCGGCCATCAACACCAGGAACACCAGGAAACCGGTGACACTCAGGATGTAAAACCAGTCGAAATGCGTCGTCACCCAGCTCTCAGCGCCGGAAAACAGCGCCAGCGCTTCCTGACGATAGGCCACGCAATACACCAGCAAGCCCGCCACGACCGCCAGCGCAGGGATGACGACGGGCGCGGCCAGCGTCGTGACAGGCCGCGTTTGCGTCGCTTCGGTGTCCGTGCCGGCGGGATGGGACATGAAAAACTCCTTGGTGTCAGACCGGGCCAGCCTTAAGGGGCCACCCGGCCTTGCAGCGCGTTGCCATCAATGCTCAGGGTGCGTTAACAACCACATAAGTGACGTTACTACCCTGGTATTGCGGCTGGTACCAGGTGCTGCCGCATTGCATGTATGCCGTGTTCCCGCGCATGACCTGAACACAACTGGATGGCATTTGATTGGCGTTGACAATCGAGCCCACCACGGCCGAAGTGACTGCAACAGTCGCGGTGACTGCGGCTGCCGTGGCCACCGGATGATAGTGATCATGATCATCGTAATAACGGCCATGATCACCATCGACGTTCACGTTGACGTCACGGTTGACGTTCACGTTGTTGTGACTGTTGTTGACGTTGACGTTGTTACGGTTATTGGAGTTGCGCTGCACATTGGCATTGTTGTGTTGCGCTGCCGGGCGGGCTTCATGCCCCCCACCACCGGCATGATTGACGGAGGCTCTGGCCGCTCGCTGGGCCTGCGCATCCATCGTCACGGACATCAACACAACACTGGCTGCCAGCAGCACGCCAAGGCCCGGCTTGAAAATCGAAGTGGTTTTCATGTCAGTGCTCCTCATTGCGCAGCCGTATCGGCATCCGCTTTCTTCAGCGGAATGGCGATGTCGCCTTTACCAGGCTGGAAGGTGAACGCGCCCGATTTGACGGCTGGTTTGAGATTCCAGTGGTATTCAGCCGAATACTCAGGCTTTGATTCACTGTCCGTTGAGGTAATCACCAACCGGCATGGCAGCGGATTACCCTCTCTGGCGATCCACAATTGCCAATCTACGTTGGGCTGACTGAACGCATAGTGATCACACACTTTGCCGGCAATCTTCGACGGGCCAACATAGGCGGCCATGGTCAGGGCATCAATCTGGTCCTGGTTGCGACCAAACTGGAACAAGTCTTCCATGGGGACCTGAATGCCGTAATAGTCCTCGATTTCATGCAGCATGTCGTAAACGTTATCCGGGGCCTTCACCGTGGTGTAGTACTTCAGCGCTGGCGAGTACTGGGTGAACTGCGTGCCGTTGTAGTAGAAATCGCGCACATAACGATCACTTGCCAGATGCGCCACCAGGTGCGCGCGCCCATCAACGGTCATGTCCACCTTGCCAAGCGTCTTGACCTTGTACCCGGAGTCGAGTTCGACATCCTGGCTGACCTGCGCCTCAACACTGAAACGCTTGAGTGTGCGCAGATAACTGCCCATGTCGCTCAGGCGATTGATCACGTCCTGGTTCAGCACAGGCTTGGACTGAACCTCATCTGCCGCGTATCCGCTTGTACTGACGACAAGCAGCATGACGGACAGCCATTTGGCAGGCGACTGCATGATGACCTCCAGGAAATCCGGGATGAGAAAACACGGTTATAACCGCTGGAACGCGTATGTCTGCCAGCGAGAAGTGCGGCCAGCGCTCCCTATTGATACAAGCAAACTTAGTAAATTGAAAGAAATGGATAAGTCAAAAGCAAGAAAAATCCATTCCTTTTTCGGTTGATGGGATCAACCGTTCCGCCCTCTCCAACTGGATTAATCCCCTGCTACCCCGGAGCAACGGGTGACCGATTACCGATCCTGCGGGTCAGCGGCCTGCAAAAGAACAGCGTGTGGCCAGGTTTCGCCCAAGTGCGCAGTGAAACAAACGTGGTTTGCCATCCATACCCTGACCTGTCGCGTCCATCGCTATCCCGCAACAGAAGCGGATATATCTGTCTTGTCACGTTTGTCTTTCTTTTGTCTCTGTCTATATTTGGCTTTCTACTTGCATATTTCTTTCCAGTCTTAAAAGTCACGTCTGCAACGACGCACGTGCACTTTCAAGGCCGGGTGAGTTGTTACAGAGAGCCCGCATGCCACAGCAAACCACGCGCAGCCCGGCCCATTTGCGACCCCAGGCCAGAGCGCTGGCACTGGAGCCCAGAATCCTGTTCGATGGCGCGGTAGCAGCCAGTGTTGAACATCATCAGCATCACACAGATGTGCACGCTCAAGCCGCCGACAAGGCCACGACGCCCCAGGCGCGCAACGGCGCCACAGCTGCGCATGCGGCCAGCGCGGACACCCCGCAAGCACGCGACGGCACCACCGCCACCAAGGCCGCCAGCGCAGAAAATCCCATGCCGCAGGCCCGGGACGGCGCGACTGCAGCGGCCGCGACACCTGCGCAAAATCTGGTGGTGATCGACAGCCGCGTTGATAACTACCAAAGCCTGCTGACCGACTTACCGCAAAACACCCAGGTATTGATCATCAATGCGGGTGACGACGCCCTCACCGCCATCTCCAGCGCGCTGGCAAGCATGGGTAAGGCCGATTCCATCCAGATTTTTTCGCACGGGGCGGCGGGCCAGTTCACCCTGGGCAACCGCACTTATGACGCGCAGACTTTGCAGAGTCTGGCCAGCAGCATGAGTAGCTGGCGCAGTGAGTTGACTGCAGGCGCAGATATTTTCCTGTACGGCTGCGATGTGGGCGCCGGTGCAGAAGGTCAGACCCTGGTCAATACGCTGGCGAATATCACCGGCGCGGGTGTGGCGGCATCCAGCAATGACACCGGCGCGGCCAGTGCAGGTGGCGACTGGGTGCTGGAGGTATCCAGTGGCGTGATCGATCGGCACATCGCACTGAGTGACAACGCGGTATCGCACTACGGAGAACTGCTGGCCAATGCCAGCCCCACGGTCACCATCAGCACGCCGACGACCAGTGTCCTCCTGGGCGATCAGGTGACTTTCAACGTCACGCTGACCAATGCATCCAGCCAGGTAGGCTACGCGCCATTTATCGACCTGTTCCTGCCCAAAACCGGCAAGGATGGCGACGATGGGTTGAGTTTTGTATCGGCCAGCTATCTGGGTCAGGCGGTGACCGCCTACGTGGTCACCTTTGATAGCAATGGCAATGCAGTTCACCCGCTGGCCAAGGACAGCAGCGGCAATTCGTTGATCATCAACGCGGCGAGCTATGGCTTGCGCGCGGGCGACTCCATGGTCGTGCTGCAACTGCCCTACGGCAGCGTCAGCCAGTCGCAACCGGCCATCACGGTGCAGGTCACCGCATCACTCAGCGACCTGGCCGACACCAGTTTGTCCAATGCTTCGCCGGATCTCGTCGTCAAAGCGCGAGGCGGTTTCCAGTTTGGGAATGACTCGCTCGACAACCCGACCACCGACCCCAGCATTGTTGGCGCAGCAACGGCCAGTTTTACCGTACACCCGACCGTCGTCACACTGACCCAAAGTGTACAGATGCCCGAAGGGGAAACGGTGACTGGCCCCAACTATGTCCACACCGAAACAGTCACGATTACGCCGGCGCCGGGCCAGACCATTGATAACGTGGTCGTCACCCAACCTATGCCTGACAACGTGCAGGTCACTGCAATCACGCCCAGCAACGGCGGTACCGTGACCTCGCTGACATTGCATGATGGCACCATCTTGACCAACCCGACGGCCATTGCGGCAGCCATTGCCAGCCAACCTTTGTTCATCAGCAGTTACACCGTCACCTACAGCAGTATTTCTGCACCGGTCGATGTGGTGGTCAGTTTTTATGTCCCGGAATCCGATGCCAACGGCCAACCCGTACTTAATCCGCAAACCGGTGCCAATGTTTCCATCACGTTCGGCACACCGACTGCGAGTGGCGAATGGGTGCCGCTGGACCCGCGCGACGTAACGCCGCCTGCAACAACCATTGATTTCTCAGGCTCTGGCGATGGCACGGGCGGCACCTTTGTCGCCAAAGCGTTGACGGTGCAAAAAACCGTCACGGACACCAACGATGTCGGCACCCCGGGCATCACCCCGGGCGACACGCTGGATTACCAGCTTGATCTGGCCATTTCAGACTTTTTTGCAGTTGGCGAGACGCTGACGCGCAATGGTTCGTTTGTGCTGACCGACACGGCAAGCGACGGCCAGACCGTGACCGGTACGCCCACCTTTACCTTCAGCATTAACGGCGTTTCCCATACGGTCGCGCTGAACTACACCAGCACCGTCAATGCCGACGGCACCACGACGTTACGCTTTGATATCGCAGGCTCCATTCTCAATGCCGGTATTCTGGGTGCGCTGGTCGGTGATCTGGCATTCGACAATAACCAGCAAGGCGCCACGACCGGGACCATCCACTACACCACGCTGGTCAATCAGGCCTACACCAGCAGCCACCCGCAAAGCGAAATCAACGAAGGCGACACGCTAGGCAATAGCGCGACCGTCAGCGGCACATTGATGGTGGATCGCGTCAACCTGACTGGCAGCACGGTGTCAGATACCTCCAGCACCAGTTCTACCATTGCCACCAGCGCGGTGGATATTGAGATCACTGGCGTCAACGGTGGTACGCCACCTTCCAGCGGAGAACTCAACCCGGGCGACGTGGTGACCTTCGAGATGAGCTACGACCTCATCACTGGTGACTACGAGAATTTCTCACTCACGGCTTATCTGCCGCTGCCACTGTTCAATCTGTCTTCGATCAACTGGAGCCAGGGCACGGGGGTTGGCACCTGGGCCATTGGATCTGGCAATACCAACGGGGGCGCCGTTGACAGTGTGACCACCGGCGCCGGCAATGCCGTCATCTTCAATTTTGGCGACTACGCCACGGCCAGCACCAGCGGCAGCAAGATCGTGGTGACCTTTACACTGAAGGTGGGTGACACGCCGTATGCCGATCAGCGCTCACTGAACGTATTGGCACAGTCCGACCAGACCACCACCCTGACAGGCCAGCATCTGGTGTCATCCGACGTCGCGACCATTGTGTCCGTCGCCGAACCCGTACTAACAATCACCCAGGGCGTGGTTTCCAATACAGGCAATGGCGTCATTACCGGCACGACCGGAACGTGGTCTGCGCCTGGTTCGACGGGTGTGCCGTTTACCGGCAGTGTCACGGACCTCACTACCGTCGCCGGCAGCATTACCGGGATTGATGGCGGCGACACCCTGCGGCTGGCCACGGCAATTGAAAACTCAGGCGGCGGTGGCGCGTACGACGTCGTCACCAGCGTAACGATCCCGGCAGGATTGCAGTTTTCCGGTGGTTCGCTGGCTGCAGCAGATCTGCAAATTTACCGCGGCGACGGCACTTTGCTGGTCGCCGGCACAGACTACCAGGTCAGCGGCAACGTCATCACCTTTCTGGACCACAACAGCACCGCCACCCTGCTGCCAGGTCGCAGCGGCACTGCGGCGGACACCAGCGGTCAGAATGTGGTCGTGATCACCTATGACGTGAAAGTGGTGGATGCAATTGCCGCATCTGCCACGCTGCAGACGTCAGCCATTTTGAGTAATTACGCCAGCGTGGAAGGCGGCACGGATTTCACCCCGGTCGACCTGGTGGCCCAAACCGGTGAACAAGTTGCGGCACCCACCGTGAACGCGGTATTTGCCGGCGGCAGCAACACCACCGCACCGGATAGCGACTCCTCAGCCAGCCATACCACCGGCAACAATCTGGTCATTGGCGAGGGCATGCTGTATGACCTCGTGGTCACCTTGCCGGAAGGCACAAGCCAGACGCTGTCGCTGGATGGATTGATTCCGGCGGGAATGCGGCTGGATACCAGTTTCAACAACGGCCTGGGTTATCAAGTCATTACCACCAGTGCCGCAAGCACCGCGTTGACGGGCAACTTTGCCGGCACCGTTACAGTCAGCGGCATAAGTGGGCTATCAGGCGGGACGCTGGGCAATGACGGCGTGGGGGCACACTGGACGTTCTCTGGCTCGTCCGCTTCTGCGGACAACGTCACCACCAACAACAGCTTTGTCATCCGTGTCCAGCTGATTGCCGACAACGTCAGCAGTAACCAGGCCGGAACGCAATTGCCCGTCAGCGCGCGCATCAGCTACAGCGATCCGGATGGCGATACCCCCAACGGTGCCACGCCTGCCACCCGTACGGTGAACCAGAGTATTTCGGCACCAACGGCGGTGGTGGTCGAACCCACCTTGCAAGTCACGCAGTCTTACACCGGCGGGTCAACGCTGGGCGTAGATGAAGGCGATACGGTCGACTACACCATCACCATCACCAATGGCAGCGCCAGCAGCGATTACAACGCGTTTGATATCAACTTCCAGGATGTACTGCCCAGCGAACTGACCGGCCTGAGTCTGGTGAGTGTGAGTTTGAACGGCGGAGCAACCAACAATGGCGGGAGTGATTTTCAACTGGTGGGTCATACGCTGTCTTCGGTCAGCGGTGCCAATATCGACATCCCCAAGGGCGGGTCGATTGTGTTGCATGTCACCGGCACCGTGGTTGCCGCTGCCGCCAGTGAACAGAATTTCAGTAACACCGCCACGGTGCAATGGACCAGCCTGGACGGCACCCAGGCCAATTCAGGGCAAGCCACCGGAGAACGCACCGGTACGGACGGTGTGTTGAACTCCGGCGTGCTCAATGATTACCGCGTCGCCAACACACTGGTGGTCCCGGTTGAACAAGGGTTGATTATCTCCCGCGTCGGTGGTCTGCCCGCCACCCCAGCCCCCAATCCGACCGATACCGCAAGTGAACAGGTCACGATCGGCGAACTGATCCGCTATCGGGTCACCGCCGTAGTCGCAGAAGGCACGACCAATGACTATGTTCTGCAAGTGACGCTGCAAAATGGGCTGCAATTTATTAACGACGGCACCGCCAAACTGGCGCTGGTCTCCGATCAAGGCAATATCACCAGCAGTTTTTCCGACCTGGTCACTGGCGGCTCACTGGATGTCGTCGGCAGCCGCGATACCGCCATTGGCCAGAACATCACCGCAGACCTCTCTGGTGCAGCGCCCAGCGCCATTTTCAACACAGCATCGCATCTGACGGTCACGACGGACAGCAACGGCAACCAGGTGCTGCAATTTCATCTGGGCACACTCAACAACCCGGATAACGACCCTAACCTGGAAGGGATTTCGCTGGAATTCAGCGTGCGGGTCATGAACCAGGCCTCGAATGTCGCCGGTGCTGCGCTCGCTGTCTCGGCACAGACCCAGTCCGGCAGCACCGTGCTGGCGCACTCGGACACCATCTCAGAAAACATTGTCGAGCCAGTGCTGTCAGGACTGAACAAACAGATTATCCAGTTTGACCCCAACGCAAATGGCAGTAGCGGGACGGCGCAGGTGGGCATCAGCTTTACCGCCGGGGGGACCATTCCTGCCTACAACGTCGAACTCACCGACGGCTACCCCAGCGGCAGCAACCTTACCGGCCTGACGCTGGTCATTAACGGCACCAGTTATGACATCAACAGCAGCAGCATCCCGTCCAGTCTGGGTTTCAGCTACTCCTTCACCGGCAACACCATCACGGCAGATTTTGCCGAGCTAGACCCTGGCACGACCGTCAAGCTGACTTACCAGATCACGCTGCCTAACTCGGCCACGATTGCCAGTACCAACGCCAGACTGACCTGGACCAGCTTGCCCGACAGTTTCACGACCTGGGGTGGATCAACCGTTGGCACCAGTGCTTCGACCACCGGTGAACGAACAGGCAGCGGCACTGGCGCGAACCAATACGTGCTGACTGAGGGCGCCGGCCTGGGGCTGATCAGTGGCACGCTGTGGGATGACACTGCATCTGCCACCGCATCCACCACGCCGGATGGCCCGGCACTGGCCGGCCAGACCGTGACTCTGACCTGGGCCGGTGCAGACGGCAATCTTGCGACGACCGCCGATAACCTCACCTATACCGCGACAACCGATGTCAATGGTCAGTACCACTTTGGCGATCTGGCCGCCGGCGTGTACCAGATCACGACCAACGCGGGTATTTTCAACTACGGCACGATCGGTAACGTCGCGGTGCGGATCGATAGCGACAGCAGCACGCCACTGGGCCAGGTCAACCTCACCGTGGGTGAGTCCGGCACAGGCACGGCCAATTTCGGCTATGTCCAGCAGAATGATCCGCCAGTCAACCACCTGCCCTCGCCGCCTACCGGGCTGGAAGATACGTCACTGCATATCACCGGTGTCAGTATCAGCGATGTGGATGCCGGTAACGGCACGATGACCGTCGCCCTGGGTGTATTACATGGCAAGCTGAATCTGACCCCGACCACCGGCGTGACCATCACCGGCCAGGGCACGGCCAATGTCGTGCTCAGTGGCAATATCGTCAACATCAACACCGCACTGGCAACGCTGACTTACCTGGGCAACCAGGACTACAACGGCACCGATACGCTGACAATGACCACCAACGATAACGGCAATTTTGGTGATCACAATGGCGATGGCATTCCAGGTCAGGCAGCCGATGCGCTTTCCGTCACCAATTCGCTGCAAATCAACATCACCCCGGTCAACGATGCACCCATTGGGGTAAATGACACTGCCGCCGCCACAGAAGCGGGCGGTACCAACAACAACACGGTGGGGGTTGATCCGCGCGGCAATGTGCTGACAAATGACATTGATGTCGATATCGCCACCAATGGCGACGTATTGCACGTCGTTGCCGTACAGCCTTTGAACGGCACGCTGGGCGCGGTCGCCGCCACGGGCAACGTGTTGTTTGTGGGGCAGTACGGCACGCTGAGTATGGGCGCGGATGGTGGCTACCAATACACCGTTGATAACAGTAACCCCGCAGTCCAGGCATTGCGCACGGCAGGCCAGCGACTGATAGACAGCTTCACCTACACACTGGCCGATACCGCTGGCGCGCAATCAACGGCCCTGTTGGTTGTCACCATTCACGGCGCGAACGACACGCCAACTGCGACTCTGGATACGGGTACTGCAACGGAAGCTGGCGGGGTCAACAATGGCACCGTCGGCAGCAATGCCACGGGCAATGTGCTGACCAACGATTCGGACGTCGATAGTGCCGCCAATGGCGAAGTACTGCATGTCAGTGGCGTGCGCAATCAGCCGGCCTCATCCAGCAGCCCGCTCACGCCTGTTAATACGGGCACCACGAGTGCCAACGGCACACAGATTGTGGGTACCTACGGCACGCTGACTATTGGTGCTGATGGCACTTATCGTTACGTCGTCGACAACAACAACGCCGCGGTGCAAGCCCTGGTGCCAGGTACCTCTTTGCTGGATACCTTCAGCTACCAGGTGACCGATGCCGGCGGGTTGAGCGATCTGGCCAACATTGTCATCACCGTTCAGGGTGCCTACGACAATCCGGTCGCTACCGATAACACCACGCATGCCACGGCCGGTTCGCCCGGTCTTGGCACTGCGGCCATCGCCGGCACCGGCAACGTGATTACCGACGACAACGGGCAAGGCGTCGATCACGATGTAGACGCACCCGATCAAGTTGCCGGCGCGTTGACCGTCACCGGCGCAAGAACCGGTACGGAAGCCGCGGGCGGCACCATCAGCAGCGTGACTGCGGGCAGCACTTCAACCAGCAGCGCTCTGGCATTAACCGGGTTGTATGGCACCCTGCATATCGGGGCTGACGGTAGTTATGAGTATGACGTCGACAGCAATAACGCCGCAGTCCAGGCCCTGCCCGCGGGCGCCACGTTGACCGAAACCTTTACCTACCGCTTGAGTGATAGCGAAGGGTTGACCGATACCGCCCAGCTGGTCGTCACCGTGACCGGTGTGAATGACCCGCCGGTACCGACTGCAGATACCGCCCATGCAATCGAGGCTGGCGGCGTCAACAATCAGACTGCGGGCCTTGACCCGACCGGTAACGTCCTGAGCAATGATCGTGACCCGGATGGCGATGCCATGAGCGTGACTGGCATCCAGACCAGTGGCGGCACGACCGGCACGGTAGGCACGGCGCTAGTGGGCGCGCACGGCACTTTGACGCTGGGCGCCAACGGCCAGTACACCTACGTCGTCAACAATAACGATACAGCCGTACAGGCGCTACGCACCGCCAGCGACCAGATCACCGACCAGTTCACCTATACCGTCAGCGATAGCCACGGTGCCAGCGCCACCACCACGCTCACCGTCACCATTACCGGCCAGAACGATGCCCCGGTAGGTGTCAATGACACCGGCGACGCTACCGAAGCCGGCGGTGTTGGCAACGCCACGCCTGGCAGCAATGCCACCGGAAACGTTCTGACCAATGACCAGGATGTCGACAGCGGAGACACCAGGACCGTGAACGGCGGCCATGCTGGCGCGCTGGGTACAGGCAGCTTTACCGCCGTTACCGCCCCAACCGCCTTCACCGGTCAATACGGCACGCTGACGTTGCAGCCCGATGGCAGTTACACCTACGTGGTCGATAACAGCAATGCCACCGTCAATGCACTCGCGCCAGGGCAGACGCTGGTTGATAACTTTAGCTACCAGTTGCGTGATACGGCCGGGTTGACCGGCACGGCGCAACTGGCCATCACCGTTCACGGCGCCAACGACGCGCCGACCGCACAACTCGATCTGAACTACGCGTTGTCTGACAACGGGCAAGGTCAGCAGGTCAATGCGAACGGCAATGTCATGACCAACGATCACGACCCGGACAACGGCGACACGATCACCGTCACCGCCGGCGGCACAGGCTCGGCCTCCAGCAACCCGTCGCTCAACCCGGTCACAGCGGGCAGCAGTGTCAGCACGGGCACACCGCTGACGCTGACTGGCACCTACGGCACGCTGACTCTGGGCGCAGATGGCACCTACCAGTACGTCATCGACGTCAACAACCCGGTAGTGCAAACGCTGACAGGCAGTAGCTTCCGGCTGGAACAGTTTGCCTATCAGATCACAGACAGTGGCGGTCTGACCTCGACAGCCACGCTCGACATCATTGTGCGCGGCCGTAACGACCCACCGGAACCGCAGCCAGACACTGCACTGGCCGTCGAAGCCAGCGGCCTTCACAACAGCACGCCTGGCCTGAACCCCTCTGGCAATGTACTGGACAACGACACCGACCCTGATAACGGTGATGTATTAAGTGTCACGACCGTGCACACCGGCGCACCAGGCAGCGGTGGCACCCCGGTCAATGCCGGAACTACGCTGCAAGGTCAGTACGGCCAACTCGACATGAACGCCGATGGCAGCTGGACCTACACGGTCGATAACTCGCTCCCCGCCGTCGAAGCTCTGCGTACGGCAGGTCAGACCCTGACCGAGCAGTTCACTTACACCGCCAGCGACCAGTGGGGGCTGACCACAGACGCCACGCTCACGGTTGTGATCAGCGGCCGCAACGATACGCCGATTGCAGTCGACGACACCAATACCGCCGTTGAAGCGGGCGGCGTCCACAACGGCACGCCGGGCATCAACCCCACCGGGAACGTGCTCAGCAACGATACCGACGTGGACAGCACCGTCAATGGCGAAACCAAAGCCGTCGGCAACTTTGCCAATAGCAGCGGTCGATCAGTCGCGGCCGGTAGTGCGCTGGCCGGCCAGTTCGGCACGCTTACCATCAATGCCGATGGCAGCTATCAATACACGGTGGACAACAGCAACAGCCAGGTCGATGCCCTGCAGCAGGGCCAGACACTGACTGAGGTCTATACCTACCAGATGCACGATGCCGATGGCGCAACCTCCACCGCGCGCCTGAGCATCACCATTCAGGGCCGCAATGATGCGCCGGTCGCCAACCCGGACACCAACGTGGCCAGCGATCAATTCCCTTCGCCACAAGCCACGGGCAATGTCCTGACCAACGATACCGATGTGGACAACGGCGATCATCTTGCTGTGGCCGGGGTACACACCGGGCAACCGTCTGAGACCGGTACGCAAGGCCAGTTGGGTCAGCCATTGGCCGGGCAGTATGGCACCCTGGTGCTCAATGCCAATGGCAGCTACAGCTATCAGATCGATCTGACCAATCCGGATGTCCTCAAAGCGGCCGGCATGGGTCAGGTCTTGCATGACACCTTCACCTATACGGTGACTGATCTGGCTGGCGCCACCAGCCAGGCCACGCTGACGCTGAATCTGGATATCTCTCAGCCTTACGTGCCACCGCCCTCACCCTCACCCCCGCACGATGGTGGAGATGCCGGGCCGCACTACGGCTATGGCTACGATACGCCCTACACCGCCGGGTTGAACCGCAGTGTCGATCCCGTGGTGTTCGTCACACCGGAAGTCCAGGTCGTCGATGCCCAACTGGAAGTCAGCGCCTGGCAGGCCGATGGCAGCGATCTGCGCCTCGGTGGCCTGCAAGGGCCACTCAGCCCGTCGATCGGAGCTGGCCTTGGCTTGATCCCGGATGTTCACGTCGCCAACAGCGTGCACCAGAGCCAGCAGGAGTCCGCGCTGGATCAAGCCTGGCTGATGGGACGGCAGAGCCGTACCGATCTGACGGCAGATGGCTTGCTCGACAACCCGTCCGTCTTTGCGCTGACACCCCGGTCCCTGACGGAACACCCGGTCACGCAGCCCCATTCTGCGCCGCATCACGGCCACCGGCCTGCGCCTCACCATCACGCAGCTCCACGTACGGCCGCCGGTTTCAAGGCCCAACTGGAAGCAGCCTCGACCAGCTTGCCGGCAAGCTTGCGCCAGACTACCCCTCAACCCCACACAGAACTCGCTCATGAGGCGTAAACAAGGAGAACCTATGCGGAGGATCCCGCACCGTCCCGCACGCATGACTCTCTTACTGGGTGCCAGCTTGTTGCTGGCCGCATGTTCATCCATGCAACCCAAGCCAGCCACCGCCGATGAAATGCGTAAAAGGGTGGTGGACGATCAGGTGAAGATGTACGCCGAACAGGAACCTGTTACCGGGCCGATCACCTTTTATGATGCCGCTGCCCGGGCGCTCAAGTACAACCTTGATTACCGGCTCAAGCTGATGGAGTCGGCGCTGGCCTCAAAAATCCGGGATGTATCCGCTTACGAAATGCTGCCGCGTCTGGTCGAGTCGGCCGGATATAACGCACGCAACAATGACTCTGGTGGCACCTCTATCGGCATTGAAGACCGCACGGTCAGCTTGCGGCCATCCACCTCTGAAGAGCGCTACCACAAGCTCAATTCACTGGGTTTGAGCTGGAGTTTGCTGGACTTTGGCGTGGCGTATTACCGCACGCAGCAAAAAGCCGATCAGATGCTGATGGCTGACGAGCGCCGCCGCAAAGTCGAACAAAACGTGCTGCAAGATGTGCGCAATGCGTACTGGCGCGCGCTGGCTGCACAACGCCTGCGCCCGCAAGTTGACGAACTGCTGGATCGCACCCGCAAAGCGCTGGATGCCGCCCGCCAGGCGCAGGACAAGGGGCTATTACCGCGCCAGGAAATTCTGGCTTATCAGCGTGCGTTACTGGATTCCATCCAGCTGTTGACGGTGCGGCGCCAGGATCTGGAATTGGCACAGTCAGAACTCGCCGCATTGATGTCGTTGCCACCCGGCTCACCCATGATCCTTGAGGACACCGAAGAAAAAGGCCTGCCCGACATGAATGTGAGCGAGCAAAAGCTGGAAACGCTGGCTCTGGAGCACCGGCCCGAAATCATGGAAGAGTGGTACCGCAAACGGGTAAACGAAAACGACCTGAAAGTCGCCAAAGCGCAGCTGTGGCCAAACGTGAGTCTGGACGTCAACACGCAGTATGACTCCAACGCCTATCTGTACAACAACACCTGGAATGCCATCGGACTGAATGTCTCGATCAACCTGTTGAAACTCTTGCAGTACCCCTCGCTCAATGAGGAACAAGACGCCCAGGCCGCCACCGATGACATGCGCCGCATTGCACTTTCCATGGCGATCCTGACGCAGGTGCGCGTAGGCAATCTGCGCTACCGCCTGGCGCGCGAAGAACTGAACTATGCCGATGAAAGCTTGCGTGTAGACCGATCCCTCCTGGACTACGCCCAAGCTGCAAAAACCACTTCACTGGGCTCGGAACTGGAGGTCATCCGCGCCGAAGGCCGCTATCTGCTCTCGCGCTATCAACGCGAAGCAGCGTACTCAGATACCCAGGCGGCATGGGGCCGTCTGTATAACTCCATTGGCTTTGACGTGCTCCCGGAAAGCGTAGAGAAATATGACATCAAAACCCTTGCTCAAGCGATACGCCAGACCGTTATGGCGACGCCTCAATTGCGGTCTGACATTCTGGAAAAAGCCGTACCTGTCCCGATTAGCGCATCCAGCCCGGCCGCGGCTCAGTAAGACGGCGTTACTGCTGCTGGCCATGGGGTTGAGCACCAGCTTGACCCTGGCCGCCAGCAAACCGGCCGACACGCCCGATGACACCAACGCTATCCGGGTTCTGCTGGCCCCCAAGCTGGAAACCACGCTATCGAGCCAGATGAACGGCGCGCTGACCGACCTGAAAGTGTCGCTGGGTAAACGCGTCACCAAAAGTGCTGTGCTGGTGCAACTCGATTGCGCAGAGGTCAAAGCACGTGCAGGTGTGGCCAACGCTGAACTCAATCTGGCCAGACAGAACCTGGAAGCGAAAAAAGGCCTGCAAAAACTCAATGCCGCAGGCGATATTGAAGTAGCGGCCATGCAGACCGAAGTGGACAAAGCCTCCGGCACGCTTGCGCTTACCAAAGCCCAGCTAGGCTATTGCCAGATCACCGCGCCGTTTGCCGGCCGTGTGGCCAAGGTTTACGTCAAGCCCTACCAGACGGTCAGCACCGGTACGCCGCTGCTGGATCTGGTCAGCGACGGTCCCTTGAAGGTACGCATGAACGTGCCCTCAGCCTTGCTGGGCAAGCTCAAGCCAGGCATGGCGCTGGAAGTAAGCATTCATGAAACCGGCAAGAGCTATCCGGCCCATATCAGCGTGGTCAACGCACGGGTAGATGCCGTGGCACAAACGGTGGAAGTGGAAGCGCAACTGGACAAGGAAAATCCGGAACTGATTGCCGGCATGAGCGGCACAGCCCGGATTGCGAGTCAATGAACGACACCGCCTTACCTCACCCGCAACTATTGCTGTATCTGGATAGCCTGCGGGATCGCGCGCTGGCCGCAGAGTCACTCAATGCGCTGGCTTTTTCCATGGCCAACGATCTGTACGCACTCTTGCAGTTCAGACAAGCCATGGTGTTTGCCATTCAGGGCAACAAGCCAGCGTTGCTGAGCATTTCCGGCCTGGCCAAACCCGCTGAGGACTCGCCTTATCTGGTCTGGCTGGATCGGGCGGCCCGGTGGATCAACGATGCAGTGCCCACCGCTGACCCGCTCTGGCTCACACCAGATCCGCCGGATATTCCTGCAGATATCCGTGAAGGCTGGGCCGAGTGGTGGCCGGCCGGGGTCTGGTGTGCGCCGGTAGTGACTCAGGACGGTCTGCGCCTGGGGTTCTTGCTGATCATGCTGGAAGCGCCCCCGTCGCAACCGCTGGTTGAAAGTCTGTCGGGCGTGCGCGCGACCTGGGCCTATTGCTGGGCCGCGCTGACCCGCCAGCAACGGATTTTGTGGTGGCGCCCCAGCCGCAAGCAACTGGCCATTGCCGCGGTATTGCTGGCCGCGTTGTTGCTGGTTCCGGTACGCCAAACCGTCCTGGCACCCGCCGAGATTGTCTCCAGCGATGCGCAAGTGATCAGTTCTCCGATTGATGGCGTGATCCAGCACATCAACGTCAAACCCAATCAGCTCGTCGCAGCGGGGACCAGTCTGTTCAATCTGGACGAAACCTCATTGCGCGGCCGGGTGGAAGTACTCTCCAAACAGGTCGCAGTGGCCGATGCAGAGCTGATGTCTGCCAGCCAGCGCGCGTTTGATAACCCGCAATCCAGAAGTGAGCTGGCGGTGCTGGAAGGCACTGCCCGGCAGCGTCGTGCTGAATTGGCCGCCGTGCAGGCGCAACTGAAAAGAACGCAAGTCGTCGCGCCAGAGGCCGGCGTCGCCGTATTTAGCGACCCGAACGACTGGCTGGGCAAACCTGTGGTCACTGGCGAGCGCATCCTGCAACTGGCGAACCCGGATAAACCCGCAATTTTGATCCATCTGGCTGTCGCCGATGCCATCGCGCTGGAAGAAGGCGACGAAGTCACCCTGTTTCTCAGCGCCTGGCCGCTCTCGCCAGTGCGCGGCAAAATCATGGAAACCAGTTATCAGGCCAAAACCGGCGATGATGGCGTGGTGGCGTACCGGTTGCTGGCCAGCATAGACGGTCAACCCGCTCATGCCCGTTTGGGGCTGCACGGCACGGCCAAACTCTATGGTAGCCGCGTCAGCCTGGGTTATTACCTGCTGCGCCGCCCGCTTGCCGCCGCACGCGCCTGGACGGGTTGGTGATGTTCTCTGCAGCTGGTTTGCCTTTTTCACCGCTGCGTGAAGACCTCAAACTGATCAAGGCTGCGCCGGGCCTGGATGGCGAACCTGCGTGGGTTATTCAGGACGCCATCGTGAACCGGTTTTACCGTATCGGCTGGCTGGAGTTTGAATTTCTCTTGCGCTGGGGCTTGCCACCGGACCGCATCTGCAGCGATATCGCCGCCAATACCGCACTCAAGCCCGACGAAGGCCAACTGGAAGATTTTCTGCGCTTTCTGGACGGCCATAACCTGCTGCGCCCTACGCAGGAAAAGCTGGCCAGACTCAAACAGCAAGCCACGCATACCGAGGTCTTGTCCTGGCGCTGGCTGCTGCACCACTACTTGTTTTTTCGCATTCCACTAGTCCGCCCGCAGCGCTTTCTGGCCTGGCTGGTGCGATATCTGGGCTGGCTATTTACCCGCGGTACGGTGATCGCGGTGCTGCTGCTCACGCTGCTGGGCCTGACGCTGGTGCTACACCAGTGGGATACCTTCACCAGCAGCGTGGTGGAATCGTTCTCCATGCAGGGCATTCTCAGTTTTGCCCTGGCACTCGCGTTTGCCAAAACCTTGCATGAACTCGGTCACGCGCTGGTCGCCACCCGGCTGGGCTTGCGTGTAGCCCATATGGGTGTGGCCTTTGTGGTCATGCTGCCCATGCTGTACACCGACACGGGTGAAAGCTGGAAACTGCCCAACGCGCGCCAGCGTCTTGCCGTGGCCTCTGCCGGCATTCTGACCGAACTGGCACTGGCCGGACTTGCCACGCTGGGTTGGGTCCTGGCTGAACCTGGTGCATTGCGTAACGCGCTTTTGTATCTGGCCACGACGAGCTGGGTGCTGTCGCTTGCCTTGAACGCGAGTCCCTTCATGCGTTTCGATGGCTATTTCATTCTGTCGGACTTGCTGGATTTCCCCAACCTGCACGAACGCGCTTCTGCCCAGGCCCGCGTGGCGTTGCGGCGCGGGCTCTGGGGGATGGAAGAGCCATGGCCAGAGCCCTTTGAGCCGCGGCAGCGGCGCTTGTTGATTACATTCGAATACATCACCTGGCTGTATCGCTTTACCCTCTTTCTGGGCATCGCTGCAACGGTTTATCTGTTCTTTTTCAAACTGTTGGGCATTGTTCTGTTTGCCGTCGAAATCACCTGGTTCATTGTCATGCCCATCTGGCGCGAAATGAAATACTGGTGGGCCAACCGTTCCCATATCAAACCTGGCCGCCGGCTTGTTTTCTGGGCACTGCTGGGTGGCGGCTTGATTCTGGCGGCGATCCCATGGCAGCGGCAAATTGCCGCGGTGGGTGTCGCCCGGACGGCGCAGCAACTTCGTGTGTTTGTGCCCTTCCCGGCCCGGATCGTCCAGATTCATCCAGCCGGGCAAGTTCAGACAGGCGATCTCTTGATGGCCATGGACGAGCCTGATATCACCGCCAGACTGATAGGCAGTGAAGCGGGCCGCGAGGGTTACGAGGCCCGTCTTGCCGGTCTGATTGCCGATGACAAAGGCCTGGATGAGCAACTGGCCACAGAAGAGCAAGCCAGCGTGCAGGCCCGGGAGTCAAACTCCGCCCGCAAGGAAATGGCCCGACTTACGCTCAAGGCCCCATTTGCCGGGCGCTGGATGGATGTCGACCCAGCCTGGCGGCAAGGGCAATGGGTTGGCCCCAAACAAGCCATTGGTGTGCTGGTGAACCCGGCACATTGGCTGGTCGATGCGTATGTGCGGCAAGACGATGTTCAGCAGATCAACACCGGTGACAGCATCCGTTTTTATCCGGATGGCGAGGCGCACGCCTTGCAGGGCAAGGTGCTCTCTGTAGGCAACACACGGGTGCGTCAGCTGGATTACCCCATGCTCTCGGCCCGGTTCAAGGGGCCCGTTCCAGTCGCCGCAGCGGAAGATGGCCTGACCCCCAATCCGCCTGTGTTTCACGTGTTGATCCAGCTCACTCAAGGGCCTGCTGGTCTGCAAGAAACCCGTGGCCAGATCCAGATTCTGGGCCAGCGCCAGAGTTTGCTGGTGCAAGGAGCCACCCGGCTGGTGTCCGCCGTCTTGAAAGAAAGCGGCTTTTAGGCCGCCACCGCCGTCAGACCGCGTTTGCGCCACAGCAGCCACAGTGGCACCAGCACTAATGTGAGCAGTAGATAGAGTGCAATCACGGCCAGCACCGCAGGCTCGTCAGGGAAATTCAGATGCGCAATCGCCATGGCGATCCCCGGGTGGCGGGATGCCGTGGCCAGTGCCAACACCGTGCGGTCGTCCTGCTCCGGCCCGCCCAGCCATTGTCCGGCCAACAATCCGCACACGATAAAGAGCACCAGCACGGCAAATGTGCCATCGCCCAGTTGGGCCAGCATGGGATGCCATAGCTTGTACAAAATGGGAATAACCATCAGTAACAGGATCAACCCGCCCACCCGCGCCAGGCGCGGTGCCCACTGCTCTGCCAGCGCAGGCCAGCGTTGATGCACCAACGCGCCAATCGCCAGCGGCAACAACACATTGAGAAACACCACCGAGAGCACATGCACTTCGGCGCTGGCCAGGGTCATGTCGAAGATGAGTTGCAACAGTTGAATGGCAATGGGTATCCAGATCACCGAGAACAATGACGCCGCCACCACCAGACCTACCGAATGAGAGGCGTCCCCCCCGGCGCGGGTCTGCTTTTTGGGGAGTAATGGCGGGATGGGCGCCAGCGGCAACACCAGAATCACGACGCTGACGGCGTGGTCGAGTCGGAACCATTTGCAGACCACAATGGCCAGCACCAGCATCACGCCGTACATACACACCAGCGAGCGCACCAACGTGCCGGGGTGGGTGCGCATATACAGCAGATCGGCCGGCCGGGCAGTCAGCCCCAGGGCCAGGATCATGAGCACAATGCTGGTCTTGAGCACGATCGGAACAATTTCTGTCAGCGCCATGTGCAGATCCGCAAAAATGAGTGCCACGAGGCGGCACATCCTGCTTCTGCTTAGCCCATGATGCCCGTTTTCAACAGCCCATCAGACAAAGTACAAACCCGGCCCGGCGATCAACTGCTATTTTGATGACGAGAACCACTTGCCGTAAATCTGCTCGTAGGTCCCATCCACATACATGGCCAGTAACGTTTCGTTGATGGATTTCCGTATGGCGTTGCCGTTGGCAATTGCAATGCCGTATTTCTCTGGCCGGAAGATGGGCCCGACCACGGTAAACATGTCGTTGCCCTGCTGGGCGGCCCAGTACTGCAATGTCGGCGCATCGTAAACAATGGCCTGAACGTCACCGCGCATCAGCAAATCCCGGGCTGCCTTGGCAGTCAGGACAGGTGTGAATTTCATATCGCGGCGGGTCAGGTATTCAGCGGCAATGCTGCCCGGAACGGTAGCAATGGACTTGCCGGGCAAATCATTCGGACCGCGAATACTGGATGCCAGCCTGGCAACCGTTTGAGACGAGGTCACCGTCGCCGTGAGTTGCGCAATCAATAGCACCCCGATCAGCCACATGGCCGGGACCAGAATGCGTTTCCAGAGGCCGGCTTTGTCCCGCTCACCATGTTCCCCGGTCGCAATAATCAACATGGTCACCCACAGCCCCTCACCGATTGCGCGCCAATAAGGCTTCTGGAAGGCTTTGTCGTTTCTGCGTTCCAGCAGCCAGACGAGGTTGGCCAGAATGAACACAATCACGACCGTCATGGCAACCAGTTGGCCGATCGCCGCCCAAGGCGTCGAATGTATGGCTGACATAAACGAGTTTTCGTTCTGGGTGCGCACCAGAATCTGCAAGCCGGAATCAAAATACGGCAGGGAAAAATCGACAACCCGTTCGCCCTCTGGCGTCATGGTGATCGCCGCAATTGCGACATCCGCATCGCCCCGCTTCACACTGGGTAGCAGTTCAGCCTGGGTCGCCACTTTGGTCCAGACAAACTGGACACCCATACGACGCGCAATCTCGGTCCAGAGATCAATGCTGAACCCTTCTGGCACGGCGGTTTGCGGCATTACAAAAGGCGCCACCGATGCAATGGCTACGCGTAACGGCGCTTTGGCAGCGACCGTAGATGAAGCCGCCACCCGTTGATCGGCCCCCGCCCTGACAGGCTGCGTCTGGTCCGCCAGCACGGAGGAGGATCCGGCGGGCAGCACTGCGGAGGACCACATCAGCCAGGTCAGTAGCGCAAGCAACCGCATGATCAGGTTCATTCAGTGCTCACCTTTGTCAGATACTCCAACGCGCCAGACCCATGCCGGCAAAACCTGTGCCCGAATCAGTTTGCACCCAGAAAAAGCTCGGTGTAGGCCACGCCCTTGCGGCCCAGATAGGTAGTCTGCTGGCCAGTAATCCAGACAATATAGCCAACGCAGCCCGCAGCCATCGACTGCGCCACAAAGTCCGGATACTTGATCACTCCGCTTTGCGCATTGCGGATCACCTTGATCAGCGCCGGTTTGTCGAACAAGCGAGGTATTGTCATGACGGGGATCACGACCGACAGTGCGCAAGTCTGGTCATCCGGCATGTAGTAGGTGGCCGTCCCCGTGCGGTAATCAACAAGATAAGACTCCACCCCGACCATCATCAGGCTACCGATTTCCGCCCCGAAACTGACTCGACCACTAAACGCATCGTGGTTGCTTTGTTCAATCACTTGCCGGACAGCACCATCCATAGAAGGCTCCCTGCTCGGGTTGGGTGCGGTTTGCACACCCTGTGCGTGTATGTGACTCCTGATGCGGCAAAGAGATCGCTCTTGTCAGGGCGATCTCTTCTATCTGCCGATCCGCATTGCGCCCAACCGTCCACCAGGGCGCTTGTTGAGCCTGGGACGTTCAGCTAAAACCGGCTTCTACTGGCATACCAGATGGCATGCCAAAATGCCAGAAATGAAAACCCCCTGATGCAACAGGGACTTTTCCAGGCCTGAACGGGTAATTCCTGGCATAAGCATAAACATCCCCTCGCACCCTCTCGACGGCATCATGAAAGTGATTGCGGGGTTGCTTGGTCTTGTCCACGTCGGCCCGCTCGTCGCGCAGTGGTTTGACCTTGGTGGGCGAAGGGCCGTGTGATGGTCAGTCAGCCCAGGACAGCCCGAAAACAGCCCGATGTCATTGGCCCGCGCCGTCAAACCCGCTGGTCGTGAATCACACATGTCTTGCCGGATTAGATCAGGCTGTCGCAAAGCCAGGATGATGGAATTAACGCGCCCAGCGCTTGGTGACGGGCCGGCAGATGAAAACCGGAACGGCGTCGCCACAGTGGCCTGCCTGGCCCATACCCGGGCTCAACAAGGTAGCCATCGGCAGCGACAAAACCCGCGTCGCCCCCCTTCGTCATTGGCAAGCAGGCTAGCGAGCAATGCCAGCGAAGACCAGCCTTCTGTGCTCATGCTCCACGTTGACGAGCGCCCCCAAGCGGGAGGTACACGATCTCCAGGACTTCCGCCGGTCGGAAACCTGTCCCCATAACGGGGCATGATGCGTTGAAAGCGTATCCAACCTGTCTGGTTTTTCTTCCAGAACCAGATATTCCGGAAAAAAGGCACCCGAATGCTTGTTCCGGTCGGCTGGTATCAGAAGCCCTGATTAGCGCAAAACTGACAGGGACAGTAGGTTTTTTTCTTCAAAAAGACGCACACCGCCATCTTGATTGCCTGAATCAAATATATTTCCCGGCAGGTTTCCTTCTTGGCAAGCCAATATCCTGTTTCCGCTTGCTGCCACCACCGCGCAATGACTCGCGCGCATCATTCCCAATGGGCATGTGAGACTTGCGCCTTCTTGCAGGCGTGAGTTGAACAGCACCGCAAATCCTTCTCTGGCATCAGGACGCAGACCATTTTCTCCATGGGGCTACCTCGTCAAACCTCTGCCGGCATGCGTACAGCAGCGGACACAGATCGGGATCTTTGTTCGTACAAGGTTGTGCAGGCAAGCAGCATTGCAGGTGTAGGGAATCCGGGCCGGAATCCCGTCATCGCTTTATTTCTTGTGTAAATACTTACTAGTATTTCACAAATTCTTATATAATTCTTTTCCTGGATTTTCGTCTGTCGTAAATTTATTTACGAAATTTGAGGTACACGGATACATTCGCCGCTGGTTTTATTAGCCAACGAATGGAGATGAACATGTCCGAAGTACTTGATACGGCGAAATTTGTCTGGGAAATCATGAAAGATGGCGCCAAGCTGACCACTGCGGGGCAGACGGTGAATCTGCTGCCCCAAGGCACCAATGTTTCTGACATCAGCAACTGGCAAGGGCCGGTGAGTTACCCGGAATACTACGATCAGTTGTCTGCCATTTTTGAAAGCACCCTTGCTGCGTTCACGCTTACCGCGAACTGGCAATATAACGGTACTTATATCGCCAACTTCAATGTCCTTGTAGAAGGCTCACTGGACGTGCTCTCCACGCTGGACGTCAGCGCGACAACCCTGGCCGGCTCTTTTGCGGACGACGGGGTTGCAGAATTGCCTTATCAGATTGCTGTGGTGTTCAAGAACGTGATCGGGGGCTCCCGCGAGACTGTCTTTCGCGGCGTTGCCCGAGGGGATGGCGGCGGGCGTTCTACTGCCTGACCGCTTTTTCTCTCTATTTCCCGATCCCCGGCTTTCTTGAGGCAACAAATAATGGCCGATGAATATAGCGAACCAGGCAAACTGGTGCTGTCCATACTTGACCTGTTAATCCAGCGCGTAAAGTCAACACGTCCAATCAATACCAACGGCAAGGAGCTGAGTACCGGCTTCGTGTACTCCCAACTGGTACTCGGTATGCCCTGCAATCCACAGGACTATATGAACCCGTGGACACCGACAGGCACCGTGCAAGATGCCGTCAAAGCACAGCCGAACCTTGCGTCCCCCGCAGGCACCCCTGCCGGAACACCAGCGCCGGCCGTCGATTCAACCGTGCAGCACGCGCTGAATGCAGCGTGGAAAACCTCGCGGCTGGTCGACACCATGCTGATGGTTACTAACGACGATTCGTACCTTGAGTATGGGGCGGGCGGGCGACACCTGAGTTTTGCCTATGAAGGCATCATCACGGCAATGCAATCAACCGACAGTGCCGCAGTCTCTCCAGACGTTGCTGAACGCGTCAAAAATGCGGAAAAGGTGTTGTTCGAACTGGACCCATCTGACGGCAGCATTATCGGCAAATCAAAGCTGTACAAGAATTACACGGCCAATGCGCTGGCCTACGCCAACGCCAAATCCGACCTTGCAGAAAAGCAGGCGGAAGTATTGGGCAATCCGGCAACAGCGGCGTCGTGGCCACAGATGGCAGAGCGCTATCAGCAACAAGTCGATATCGCCTGGGATACCTTCAAAACGGAAGGAGCAGATAAGGTAGAAGCCGCAGTCGACGTCCGCGAATCTGTCGGGATCAGCATGGAAAACCATATGATCGCCCGTGCCAAGGATATCTTTGACAAATGGAACCTGGCGGGTCTCTCCGGTGTTGCAGAAAGAACGCCGTACGCTTTTATCTCGCCCTCGGATTGGGCGGACCCCCAAGCAGACACGTCTGGCTGGCAAGGATTGTCGATTGATCAACGCTCCTACAATTCGCGGAGCTCATTTCAAAGTGCTGACTACGTAAAACGGCAATACAAATATGATGCGTCGGCCAGTAGCGGTGGTGGGGGTGTAGCTTATTTCGGGTTCGGGGCGTATGGCAGTGGCGGCAACACATCTCTGGATGTCCGCAATACCTATCAGTCGCAGGATGGCTCCAGCTACCAATTCCACAACGATGCCAAAAACCTGTCTATTTCGCTGGAATATGCCCTTTGTTCTGTCGACCGCCCGTGGTTCATCGGAGACCTGTTTTACCTGCACAATTGGTACTTGCGGGGAAACAAAAAAAACAGCATCAGTGATGGCACCGTCGCCGGAATGCTCCACGACAGCAGCGGCAATTTCCTCCTCCCCATGATCCCGACCCAGTTCCTCGCAGTACGCAACATCACGATCAGCGCCACCCAGTCTGATTGGGGTCAGGACGGCCAGACGCTGCACAAAATGTACACAGACAGCAAAACGCATGCAGGCACCTGGACCGCCAGTGGCGGCGGCGGCTTCAGTTGCGGCATCTTCACCATTGGTGGACATGGCAGCCATTCTTCGACTCACACTGATACCTCGCTGGAGAGCATCAGTTCAGATGACACCAGCAGCGCCTCCGGCTGGTCGTTTGATGGCGAGAAACTCGAAATCAGAGGTACACAGATCATCGCCTGGCTCAGCGAACTCCTACCCCCCGCGCCAACCCAGGACGCACCACCAGTCTGACCCCGCCGGAGGGCGCCATGAGCACAGATCTGAATCAGTTAATGACGCAGATGTATGCGTATTTTCAGCAGCGCTATCACCTGTCAGGTGCGGATGCTGGCCCTGGCGCCCTGTTTCTGGCCTTTGAAGCCATTGGCACAGCCGTGTCTCCCGGCGATTTCAAACTTTTGCCCGGAGACACGACCTTTAATCCCGCGATCATCCAGCAACACGGCTCACATCTTGTCGACTTTGTGGTCGAGCTGAATGATCAAGGGCTGATAGCACCTCGCGGAGACTTGTCCCCCACGGTAGAAAGGCAATACGCCTATCTGCTCAATACAGCGCGCCCCCCTGCCGATCCGGCAAAGATGGATGCTTTCTTGCAACTGCAGGGTCAGGCCAAACGTACGCTTGATGAACAAAAAGGCACGGTGAGTTTTGAAGAGTTCATGCCTGTCTCATTTGTCCCTCAATTCTGGTTTGATCCCGCGCAATCAGATAACTGGACGAGCTACGACGCAGCCGATGCCCCGGCACCAGTGACATCCCCCCCTTCACCGCCAACCGGTCTCCCCCCCTGGCGCTGGCGGTTATTAAAGGAGCCCTCGCAGGAGGTGTGGGCAGGCATGGCTGCAGCACTGGGCACGCATGCGCCCCTGCCCACGCACGCTGGCTCAATCGGGCAGCCCCGGCCTCTAGAAGCTTTACGTACGGGCTCGCAGAGCCTTCCCGGCATCACGGCACTGACCGGCACTTCCGCACCTCAAGCTGCCAGTCGATTGCAGAGCCTGGCGCCCAGACCCGTCCTCGTGAATCTGCAAGCCAAAACCGTCGTCGATTTGCCAACGGCCCAGCCCGATTCAGCAAACTTTACGATGTCATTTGAGTATTGTGTGGTTGCGGTATCGCGCCCATGGCTTGAAGCGGCTTTTATCGTAGAACCCGGCTGGTTTCTGCCAGGGGAACGCGCCGGCTCCTGGTCCTTGGGAAAATACGACCCGGTTCCCCAGCGATTTGGATACTTGCCCGCCAAGTTACTCGTTATTCGGAACCTGAAAATCAGCGCGACATGGTCACCGCAAGATATCTCGAATGTGGAGAGTGGCGCTGCCGCAATCGGTCCTTTCTCGCTATTGGGCTCCAGATTTGAAAGTGGCAACATCACCGTTCCAGGGATGCAGGCCGTCGGCTGGTTTTGCCAGATCATGCCTGCGCTGCCACCCACACCAGACCCCGCTATCGCCCTTCTTTAAAATGCCCGCAGGCATCCGGTCGGATGCAACTCTCCCGCAGTGGCTAACCGTCAATGGGGATGTCAAGGCAAACGCTGGCTCACTTGATTTGCAATGACAGCGATGCAGAGCTCAAAGCGCCAGGCCAGGCGTTCAGGGCGGCATCCCTGCGTATTGCATCCCAATGGTTCTGGCAACCAGCGCAAATCCTGCCACGCAAATAAAAAGCGCCTGAGGGTGCCCTATACGCCAGACAGAAAAACGGGCCACCAGAGAGTGGCCCGTTGTGTGCGAGCTTAAACTTGCGCCAATCCACCATCTACAAACAGTTCTACACCATTCACGAAAGAAGATTCATCCGACGCCAGGAACACCGCGGCACTGCCAATTTCCGCTGGCTGCCCGACCCGGCCCAGTGGTACTTGTGATGCCAGATAGTCCAGCAAACCCTGCTGTTGCGCCACGTCATCACCAACCAGCTCTACCAGCCCCGGTGTCTGGATCGGGCCGGGTGAAAGCGTATTGATGCGAATTGCACGACCTTTCAGATCCAGAATCCAGCTACGCGCCAGGTTGCGCACCGCCGCTTTGGAAGCACTGTAGATACTGAATGCCGCCGTACCAAGTACCGACGTCGTTGACCCCGCGAGAATCACCGATCCACCCGTTGTGGCCTTATCCAGCAGCGGCAGGGCCTTTTGCACGGTAAAGATCACGCCTTTGACGTTGCGGGCAAAGATGTCATCGACGTGTTTTTCCGTGAGTTCACCCAACGGCAGCATATCGCCGCCACCCGCGTTGGCGTACAGCACATCCAGCCGGCCGTGACGTTCCTGAACCTGGGCGTAGAGGCGGTCCAGATCTTCCAGTTTGGTGGAGTCCGCCAGCACGCCGTAGGCATTGACCCCAATGGCAGCGACAGCGGCATCCAGTTCGGCCTTGCGGCGGCCTGTGATGTAAACAATCGCGCCTTCAGCAGCAAACGCTTTGGCAGCGCCAAGACCAATCCCGGTTGTACCACCAGTGATAACTGCAACTTTATTAGCAAGACGATTAGCCATGATGTGCTCCTTGTTTCATGTGTGGTGAAGAGGTGAAGCCACTTTATTCAATTCGCACAGATGGATAAACTAGCAAAAAATCATTTTATAATTTCCATACATGAATAATAAGCCCACAGGAAAAACGCACCGTGGATAACCTGCTCGCCCTGCGCGTTTTTGTACGGATTGTGGAATCTGGCGGTTTTGCCAAAGCAGCAGACGCCATGAACCTGCCACGCGCGACCGCCACCAAGCTGATTCAGGAGCTGGAAAAACACCTGCGCATCAAGCTCTTGCACCGGACAACGCGGCAAGTCAGCGTGACGCCGGAAGGCGCCGCGTACTACGAACGGGCGGCGCGATTGATCGCTGAACTGGAAGAGATGGATGAAGCAGTGTCCAACTCGCGCGCGCAACTTCGCGGGCGCATTCGGGTGGATGTGGGTTCTGTGCTGGCCAACCAGATCATCATCCCCGCCCTGCCGGATTTTCGGGCTCGTTACCCGGAGCTACAGATTGATCTGGGCGTGAGCGACCGTCCGGTCAATCTGATTGGCGAAGGTGTGGATTGTGTGATTCGCGGTGGCGACCTGGCAGATACCTCCATGATCGCACGTCATCTGGCTGATCTGGACTGGATCACCGTTGCCAGCCCGGTTTACCTCAATGCCCGAGGCAAACCCCAGCACCCCGATGCATTGCAAGCGATCACCCCAGCCAACCCAACCAGTCCCGCGATAACACACCTGCCAGGGCACGCCATCGCTGGCTATTTTTCATCGCTGTCTGGCCGCGCCTTCCCACTTGAATTTCACAAAGACGGCGAACGCATTCTGGTCCACGGCGACGCTGTGGTTGCGGTAAATGAAAGCACTGCACATCTGAACACGTTACTGGCCGGCGTCGGAATTGGTCAGACTTTCCGGTTTGCCGTTGAGCCCTGGTTACGTACCGGCCAGTTGCAGCAAGTCCTGCCAGACTGGACCCGCCCGCATCATCCACTGCATTTGCTCTACCCCATGAACCGCCACCGGAGTGCCAAGCTGCTGGCATTTGCGGACTGGATTCAAGACGTATTTGCACCGTTTAACTGCCGTGGCCGCTAGCGCACCGGCCACTGCCGCGCGCACTGACCAGCAGGTCACACAGACAGGTGCGGGCGGCCCCCAGGATCAAGGACATGTTGCTTCAGGAAGCGCCTACCCGCTGTCCGGTAATCCCATCTGAACTTTGCGCTTTCGTCTTACCGAAATCCATTTGATCAGCCTACATCTTCATGCCCGGTGCACGCCGACACTGCAATCAGCCCGACCAGTCAGGTCTGGCGCGACAACAGGAGGCCCGGATCATGCACCCCACCGCACCGCTGGTGACCGAACACCCAACCCCGGGGTTAAGCACCCCACTTTCCCATTCACTAACCAGCGGCCTGTCATGGAGCGCGATTCTGGCTGGTGCCACGGCTGCCGCCGCACTTGCGTTCATTCTGGTCATTCTCGGTTTTGGTTTGGGTTTGTCCGCCGTCTCACCGTGGACGAACACGGGAGCCACCGCAGCGACAATGGGTATTTCCACCGTGATATGGCTGGCACTCACGCAGATTGCTGCATCGGGACTGGGCGGGTACCTGGCCGGGCGTCTACGCAATAGCTGGGTCGATATCCATACGGATGAAGTGTATTTCCGCGATACCGCCCACGGCATGCTGGCTTGGGCGATTTCTACGTTGGTGACGGCAACCCTGTTGGCCAGTGCCATTGGCACGGTACTGAGTGGCGGCGCCGAAGCCGGAGCCGGGGCACTCCGCGCCGCCACAACCGGCATCGCCACCGGCACAAGTCAGATGGCGGCGGCGGGGCCCAACGCAGCCAACGCGACCAATAGTTACTATGTCGACATGTTGTTCCGCACCAATCAGGCCCCGACGGACACGCAGGCGGCAGACGCCGGCAGTCGTGCTGAAGCCACGCGAATTCTGGTCAACGGCTTGCGCACTGGCACCCTTGACGCCCAGGACAAGCAATATCTGGCCAGCGTCGTGGCCCGGCAAACGGGGCTAGACCAAGCCACGGCCCAGGCACGCGTCAACCAGACCTACGAGCGCCTGACCCGCGCCGTGAATGAGGCCGCCGAAACCGCCAGAACCGCGGCCGACAAAGCCCGCAAAGCAACCGCCTATAGCGCATTGTGGATGTTTGTCGCTCTGTTATGTGGCGCGTTCTTTGCCAGTTTCTTTGCCACTGTCGGCGGTAAACACCGTGATCGCCCGGGCGTCATCGCGCAGGCCTGATGTGCACCGTCACCGTTTAAGGAGATTGAAATGCGTTCCCTGCTATTGTTTTTCCTGGGCGTACCGATTCCGATCATTATTTTGATCGCCATTCTTTTTCATTAAGCAACACGTACCCCGCTATCTTTCACGTTCGCCCCACTTTGCTGGGGCGAACCCGATTGGGCCCATGCCAGATGCCTCATTTCAGCCCCGCTAAACACCGCAGTGCGTCTATCTCCTGCAGGCCGGATCATGGGGCATCGGAAATATCCATGAGCTCGTTGGTACTCCACCCATGCTCAAGAGCCTGAGGCGACTTCTGCTTGGGGGCATTGCTTCCTTGAGCAAGGCACAGTTACGCCAGCAAAAACAGCTGACCAAGGTGATGTTGGGCAGCAAACCGCGCAAAACCCGCAAAAGTAGTTCGAAGCCCACCCGCAAGGCGAACGCCACAAAGGCAGCCCACACCACGACACCCCTACCCGGGCGCTGGATTAACTCCTGGTACAACTCCGCCACGGACGATTTGCGCCCTCCCTACCAGCGGCTGGGTTATAAACTCTACCTCCCCAAACACCCTGCCAGCATGCCTCTGCTGGTCATGCTGCATGGCTGTGAGCAAAACGCGGACGACTTTGCAGAAGGCACCCGCATGAACCGGCTAGCCGCAGAAAAAGGCTTTGCCGTGCTCTACCCGCAACAGGCCCTCCGACGTCATTCCCAACGTTGCTGGCCCTGGTACGAAAGGCACGTCCAGGAAGGTGGTGGCGAGGTGCCTTTGATCATGGGGGCAATAAACAAAGTGCTGGCGCAATACAACCTCGATGCCACGCGAGTCTATGTCGCAGGCATTTCAGCAGGCGCAGCAATTGCCCACATCCTGGCCTTGCATTACCCGGAACGCATCGCGGCTGTTGGCCTGCATTCTTGCCCCGTTTATGGCGCGGGCAACGGTAAGCTGAGTGCGTTAATGGTGATGCAGGGCGGTACGTTGCGGGGCGGCAGCGGCACGATGGCAGAGGCATTAGTACGACTTGGGGAGACGTTGCGGATGCCAGCAATACTGCTGCAGGGTCATGCGGACAAAGTGGTAAGACCCATCAACCAGCAGCAGTTAGTACAGCAGTTCATGACGCTGAATCAATTACAGGAAACGGATGCCAGGCAAACCGTGTTCAAGCGCAGCGGGCGTGGCCGCAATGCGCAGGGGTATCAGATTGATGACTATGTCGTGCGACGCAAATTGCTGCTCAGGGTATGCCGCATCAGCGAACTGGGCCACGCCTGGAGTGGTGGTGACGGCACGATCAAATACCATGCTGACAATGGCCCGGACGCCAGCAAGTTGATGTGGGATTTTTTTACCCGGCACCGCCGGGCGGCACCTCGCCAATCAATGTGACCAGGTCATCCCGGATTTTGATTGCAGGCCGTTATTCAAAAAATTTTGCCCGGAATTCATTGCGCCGTACCGCCTGGTGCCAGTGTCACCCTCACCTCTCCCCCGCCCCTTGTTTTCTGCGCAACGCCGGCAAGCCGCCACGGGCGTCGACACGGCTGCGCTTGCTGGCCGGTCTGTGGTTACGTGGACTGGTGATCTCATCATTCTCTTTAAGGCACAAGCGACATTCCCCTTTCTAATTCAGACGTAACAACCCTGACCTGAGCAGTTCGCGAGGCGCGAATTCCAGACTGCGGAGTTGATAGCGGCTTTGCGGATTGTCTGTTCCACAGGATCTCTGGGCTCTTTGCCTGTGCCACTGCATCCCGCTCAAGCAAAGTGATTCGCGTAGTGTTCTCAACCAGTCGTTCGCGGGCTTCAGCACTACGGCTAAATCTCCCCGACCGTCTGCACCCGATCTTTCTCAAGGCCTCACATGTGTTCTTCCGCGCAAAACATCGTTACTTCAGATGATTCGGTTGCTGGTGGCATCTGGACTCCAGCAATGAAAAAGCCACCGGGGCGTGGCTTGATTTTGTTGGCTTGACGTGAAGAGGTGTAGCATCCCGCTTCACGTGAAGCAAAGCTTCCCAATAATAGTGCTGAAGGGTTAATTTGTAGATGGGTTCATATCGCTTGTTGCTGGCCATCGCGGTCATGCTCTCTCATGTCTGGGGCGGTTTTCTCGGCCACAATCAAGGGGTCGCTGCTGTCGTTTCGTTCTTCTTGCTCAGCGGATTCGTCATGACAGCCCTCATCCGGCGGAACTACAACTCGATTGATCGGGTTGGGATGTTCTACGTTGACCGGGTCATGCGTTTGTTCCCCCAGTTTCTTTTCTACCTCGTTGCAACCATTATCCTTTTCAAGGTGGCGCATCCTGTTTCCCCATTTCTGTCGGGACTCACCATATTTAAAGTTCTGCTCAACTTCTTGATGTTGCCCCTTGGTTTCTTTATGTATGGTCTTGTTGACGCGTTACTGATTCCGCCATCTTGGTCGTTGGGGCTAGAACTGACGTTTTATTTGGCAATACCCTTCATATTGATTTACCGCCTCGAAAAGTATGCATTTGCGATTTCTGTCGTGATTTTTATGTTGGCATATTTTTCAGTAATCAACACAGATACCTTTGGCTACCGTCTGCTACCTGGCACGTTGTTTATTTTTCTTTGCGGAAGCTTTCTGTACAAACTCGAAAGTACCAAACGCAAAGCTACACTCATTGGCAGTTTCATTATTGCGGCAATAATGTTCGAAGCTGTCCGAAAAGTGCCATCGCTTCAGGTGTTCTTTAACTACGAAGTGTTGATCGGGTTATTGATTGGCTTACCAGTAGTAGCGGTGCTTTCCAGATATAAATCTGGATTGGTGGACGAGACCCTTGGAAACATCAGCTATGGCGTGTTTCTTAACCATAATTTTGTGATGTGGACAGCCCGGTGCATGGGAATGGACACTGGAAAACCTGGCAGTATTGTCCTTCTCATTTTGGTATCCATCATGTTGGCTTGGGTTACCTACATGCTGATTGAACGCCCGGTAATTCATTACCGTCGCAAGTTGCGCAGAAAAGCAGATGGCAATGCTGCGTTGCTGCCTCAAGCCATCTAACACTATGGTTTCTCCTGCTGCAGTTCAAGTATTGGCCAGATATGCGGGACGTTCCGGGAGATCAGGTACAGTGCCTGCGGACGCTATACTGACCGTATGCCGAAGTGCCTTTCGGCAGTAAATCCATTCATCTGGCGTCTTTACTGCATTTTCGTAGCAGCGCAAAACCAATCTATCGGAGTCATTGAGTGCGGCAATTGCCGCACTCTTGGCGCGCGAAATTTCCGCAGCCATACCCGAATGCAGTGCAACCACCGCGACTGCCAGCGGTTTCATTCACTCCATCAATACCATCTTGTCCGGTGGGGCAGCGGCTGGCCCGCGTATGCATCTATCTGGCGAGGCAGTTCCGGCAATCCTTTTGCGTTCAGACGCGCGTGGTTGATCTTGCGGGTTAGTTTCGCCATAGACGCCCAGTGACAGGATCTTGGCGGCGCGATGAAAGTGATGGTGAGAACGCCACCACTTTGCGCCGGTCGGCTGAACGTGCAGGGGAAGGCCCTCACCGTCTGCGAGTGCGTACGGTTTTTCTCTGGGCTGGGCGGCTTTGATGATGGGCTCGATCAGGTTCGCGGCGGGTGATGTGAGTGACTAGAGCGATAACCCGGTCTGTCTGGTTACTCACCGACCTACTCACAAGGAGCCGACTTTCCTGCGAATAACAAAAAACCCCGTGAACACCAGGTTTCATCGGGGTTTTGTTGCCAACGATTGGCATCGTTGAAAGTATCTGTGGCGGAGAGAGGGGGATTCGAACCCCCGATAGGCTATTAACCTATACACGCTTTCCAGGCGTGCGACTTAAACCACTCATCCATCTCTCCGCAGAGGAGGCCGAACTATACTTGATCCTGAAAAAATTGCCAAGCCTGATTGGCAATAAAGCGCATAAACCTTTATTTGTACTCGATTTCTGGTCGTTGTCAAAACGGGTGTTTGCGGGTCGCGTGCGGCTCACAGGGTCGATACAATGGGTGCCTCTGTGTCCTGCTTCACATTGGTGCCGTGGGGCTGTTGATCATCTGCTTTAAGGAAAGCCCGCGCGTGAGCCAGTTCGAGCGTCTGACCATTGATGACATTGCCCGTCTTGCCAAAGTATCCCGTACTACGGCCAGCATGGTGCTCAACGGCTACGCCGAGCGTTATCGCATTTCCAAAGCAACGGTAGAACGCGTGCTACAGGTGGCCGCAGAGCATCATTTCAGCCCATCACAATCGGCCCGGGCCTTGCGCTCACGCCGTAGCCACACGATCGGCCTTGTGATTCCGGATCTGACCAACTCGGCCCATTCGGCCCTCGCACAGGCAGTGGAAACACAGTGTCGTGAGCGCGGTTATCAGATGATGATGGTGACAAGTGATGAAGACCCGGCGCTTGAAACGGAATGCATTGCGCATCTGGTTGCGCGGCAGGTCGATGGTGTCATCGTCGTACCTTGTGCAACGGACCCTCAGCACTATCAAAAATGGCTCAAGCGTTTGCCGATCGTTTTTGTGGATCGGGCGGTAGAAGGTTTGCCGGTACCCTCAGTCATTACCGACGCGACAGGTATTGTCGCCGGGCTGATTGGCGACGCGCTGGCTGCTGGCGCGCGGGAAGTGGTGTATTTCGGCGGGCAACCGGAGATCTCTGCCAGCCGGGATCGCCTTGCCGGATACACGCAAGCGCTCGCTGCACATGGCCTGCCCGTGCGTGACGAGCTGGTATTCCAGCGTGACTATCAGCGCGAATCCGGTTACGCCATGATGCAACAGTGGTTTGCCGCGCATCAGCGCTACCCTGAAGTACTGTTTGTGGGTGCAATCACCTTGCTGGAAGGTGTACTGGCATTTCTGAACGAACAACACAAGCTGACCCAGGCGCCGGGGCGTTTGCTGACCTTTGACGATCACCAGTTGCTCGACTGCCTGCCCTTGTCGATAGATGCCATCGTGCAAGACGCCAATGGTCTGGCGGGCGAGAGCCTGTCACGCGTACTCGCTTTGCTGGAAGGCCAGACCCAGGCCGGCAGTACTCGCGTACCTGCGCGCGTCCATTACCGTAGCCCGCGTGCCGCTGTTTTGTGATTTGCTTTGTAACTGGCTAGATACCCGCGTTTTGCCATGCAGCGCTACACTGCTGTATGAACCCGTAGTTGATGTGGACCCGACAGCATGCCTTTTCATCTGACCTACCCCAAAGTCGTCGCGCTGGGCGGAGGCACTGGCCTTTCTTCCCTTTTGCGCGGGTTGAAGCATTTTCCGGTGGATATCTCCGCCATTGTCACCGTGGCCGACGATGGCGGCTCATCAGGCATTCTGAATCGCGAACTCAAAGTGCCACCGCCCGGCGACATTCGTAACGTATTGGTCGCGCTCAGCGAAGCAGAGGGTATTTTTCGCGATCTGCTGCAGTTCCGCTTTCAAAGCGATGAAGGCGGCCATTATCTGGATGGCCATTCGCTGGGAAATCTATTGATTGTCGCCATGTTCAGCCTCACTCATGGCAATTTTGTCGAGGCCGTGGAGAACATTGGCAAAGTGCTGAATATCAAGGGCCGCGTCTACCCCGCTTGTCCGCACGCCACGGTCTTGCATGCCCAGTTGCAGGATGGCCGCGTGGTGAAAGGCGAATCGCAACTGGCCTTTCAAGGCTCCCGCATCCAGCGCGTATTTTTTGATCATGATGTCCACGCCGAACCCCAAGCCGTCAAAGCGATCGAAAACGCAGATGTGATCGTGCTCGGGCCGGGTAGCGTGTTTACCAGCGTGCTGCCCAACCTGTTGCTGCCAGAAATCGCCGCTGCCATTAATGCCAATACCCGGGCCGAGAAGGTCTATATCTGCAACCTGATGACCGAACACGGCGAAACGGACGACATGTCGGCGTCCCAGCATGTGCAAGCCATTCTGGATCACGGCATTGAGCGTGTAAGCAAAGTGATTGTGAATGAAGAAAGCTTGCCGACTGACGTGCTGGGCCGTTACGAAGCCGAGGAAGCGCGCCCGGTGATCAACGACTTTGAAAAGCTCTGGGAAATGGGCGTAGAGGCCATCTCTGCGCGCATCGCCAACCTCAGCGATGGCACTGCGCGGCATGATCCGATCAAGCTGGCTGCCGCCGTCTACAGTATTGCACTGGGCAGTGTCTGAAAGTACGCCTGGCGGCAAAACCAACAAATGCGTCAGATTGACGCAGGGATAAATCGATTTTGCAATGACCACGGCATATAATCGCCGCGATGAAGCCATGGCCCTTTCCGGGCGCCCTGCCCGGCCAGCGCTTCAGATTTCCTTCACGCCCTCGCGGCGTTTGCCTTCAGGATCAAAATCATGAACAAATCCCTGGTTTTCGGCGCTGCTCTCGTGATCGCCACTTTTGCCGCCGGCGCACAAGCTGCCGGTTGCGGCAAGCCGCGCAATGCGTTTGATACCGTCTACTGTGCCGGCAACCTGTTCTCGCAAACCGACAAGTCGCTTAACCAGACTTATTCTGAACTGCGCAAGCAACTGACACCGGATCAGCAAAATACGCTCAAACAAGGTCAACTGGCCTGGATCAAGAATCGTGACGCCAAGTGCAGCCGCGAAGAAGGCGATATGTACTTTGTGAATCTGGATTGCGCCATCACCATGTCGCAAGAGCGTCTGGACTTCCTGAAAGAACGTCAGCGCGAATGCAGCAGCACCGGTTGCGAGGCCAGCAAGCTGGGCCAGTAAGCCCTTTACGGCGCTTTGCAGACAACAAAAAAGGCAGCGCAGGCTGCCTTTTTTGTTGTCCAGCATATCCGGTCCGGACATCAACCCACAGAGACCGGAATCTTGCCGATCTTTGCTTGCCACTCTTTCGGGGCCACGGCGTGCACCGACGTACCATTGCTATCTACTGCAACGGTCACCGGCATATCCACCACGTCAAACTCATAAATGGCTTCCATACCCAGGTCTTCAAATGCAACCACGCGGCTGTGCTTGATCGCTTTGGAAACCAGATAGGCAGCGCCGCCGACCGCCATCAGATACACGGCCTTGTTATCCTTGATGGCTTCCACGGCGGTCGGGCCACGTTCAGCTTTGCCCACCATCCCCAGCAAGCCGGTGGTTTCCAGCATCTGACGGGTGAACTTGTCCATGCGCGTTGCGGTGGTCGGGCCAGCCGGGCCGACGACTTCATCACGTACCGGATCAACCGGGCCAACGTAGTAAATGAACCGGTTGGTAAAGTCGACCGGCAATTGCTCGCCCTTGTTCAGCATGTCGATCATGCGCTTGTGCGCCGCATCGCGGCCGGTCAGCAGCTTGCCGTTTAACAGCAGGGTCTGGCCTGGCTGCCAGGTGGCGACTTCTGCCGGCGTCACATTGTTCAGATCAACACGCGTCGCGGCGGCCGATGGCGTCCACGTGACATCCGGCCAGTCTTCCAGCTTGGGCGCTTCCAGCTGCGCGGCGCCGGAGCCATCCAGCACAAAGTGCACGTGGCGGGTTGCAGCGCAGTTGGGGATCATGGCAACCGGCAAGCTGGCAGCGTGGGTCGGGTAATCCTTGATCTTCACATCCAGCACAGTCGCAAGGCCACCCAGGCCCTGCGCGCCAATACCCAGCGCGTTGACCTTTTCATACAACTCCAGGCGCAGTTCTTCCACGCGGTTTTGTGGGCCGCGGGCGATCAACTCGTGGATGTCGATTTCTTCCATGAGCGATTCTTTGGCCATCAGCATGGCTTTTTCTGCTGTACCACCGATGCCGATCCCCAGCATCCCCGGCGGGCACCAACCTGCGCCCATCAGCGGTACTGTCTTGATGACCCAGTCCACAATCGAATCAGACGGGTTCAGCATGACAAACTTGGATTTGTTCTCAGACCCACCGCCCTTGGCGGCGATGTCGACTTCAATGGTGTCACCCGGCACGATCTCGTAATGGATCACGGCTGGCGTATTGTCTTTGGTGTTCTTGCGACCGCCTGCCGGGTCCATCAGGATGGAGGCACGCAGCTTGTTGTCCGGATGCAGATACGCGCGGCGCACGCCTTCATTGATCATGTCGGTTACACCCATCGTCGCGCCGGCCCACTGCACATTCATGCCGACGCGCACAAAACAGGTGACGATGCCAGTATCCTGGCAAATAGGACGATGCCCTTCCGCACACATGCGGCTATTGGTCAGGATCTGCGCGATGGCGTCTTTGGCAGCCGGGCTTTCTTCACGCTCATAAGCTTCACCCAAAGCCTTGATGTAGTCGGCGGGATGGTAATAGCTGATGTATTGCAAAGCGTCGGCGACGCTTTCGATCAGGTCGTCCTGGCGGATGACGGTCATGACGTACTCCGTGGTGCAGGCAGGTAAGAAGAGAAACGAGGATTTTACCCTGGCCCGTGTAGTCATGCCCAAGCGGGTTACACGTATAGCACTGAACAGTTAGTTCGGTACGCAAAACACCTTATTTGTCAGTGCCTTGGGGTGTTGCGACACAAATACTTCATGTTGTACCGACAGAATGACCAAACGGTCGGTAGTGTAATCATCTAGATGAAATAACCGTGCGTTAAGATAGCGCATCGGTCAGCGGCGGCGTGCCGCATTCCCCCAAGTGGATAACAAGAATGAACATCAACGTAGAACGTGGTTCGGGCATTGCCCTGTGGCGCCAGATTGAAGAAACCCTGGCTGCCGAGATTGCCCGCAAAATCCTGCGCGAACGCCTGCCCAACGAAACCGAACTGGCCACCCGCTTTGGCGTAAACCGCCATACCGTGCGCCGCGCTGTACAAGCGCTCGAAGCCCGCGGTCTGGTGCGTATCGAACAAGGTCGCGGCACCTTTGTTCAGGAAGAGTTCATCGACTACAAGCTGGGCAAGCGCAGTCGTTTCTCACACAGCCTTGAAAAACAGCAACTGGCCGGCACCAGCCAGGTACAACGCTCCCGCGAAGTGGTGCCGCGCGATGAAGTCTGCGCCATGCTCGGTGTCGCCAACGGTACGCCTGCACTGCAGGTTGATGCACTGGATGTCGTTGATGGCCGCGTCATTGGCGTGTGTACGCAGTATTTTCCGCTGCCACGTTTTCGCGGGTTTGATGTGACGTATAAACACCACGGCTCGGTCGCACGGGCGTTAGGTGATGTCGGCATTACCGAATACAGCCGTAAACTGAGCCGCGTCAGCACTCGTCTGCCGGAAGCCGATTGCGCGCAACAGTTGGGGCAGCCCAAAACCCAACCCATCCTGTTCGTGGAAAGCGTGTACATCGACGGCACAGGCCAGCCCATCGAATATGGCATTACCCGCTTTGCAGGGGACGCCGTACAACTTTTGTTTGAGCCGGAAGCCGTTTGATGTCTTTGCGCCTTGAGGTTGAGCAGCATATTGCCAACCAACCCCGTTTTGCCAGCCATGAGCTAACCCGCTTCAACATTCTGGGTTTTGATCTGGGATGGCTGGAACCGGTGACGGTCGATTTTCTCACGGCACACAACGCGGCATTTGCGTTGCAGACCGACCGTATCGTATTGCAGGCCCAATCCGGCAACGAAGCAGCCCGCATCCTCACCGAGGCCGCCCTGGCCATGAAGGCCGCCGGACTGATCAAAGGCTGGCGCAACGAGCTTTATACCGTCCTCGCGCCCCAAGCTGATGGCTTGCCAGACTTCTCTCATCCCCTCTTTCAGCTTGAACGCGGTGCGTTCCGGCGTTACGGCCTGCTGAGTCTGGCTGTGCATATCAATGGCTGGGGTACGGATCACCGCATGTGGATTGGTCAGCGCGCGGCCAGCAAAGCGGTAGATCCAGGCCGGCTGGATAACATTGCTGCGGGTGGCATGGCGGCGGGTGAAGATGCCCGCACATGCGCGATTCGGGAGTTATGGGAAGAAGCCGGCGTACCGGCAGACATTGCCGGGCGTGTTGTTGCCGCAGGGGAAATCCGCACGACCCGCAACGAGGTCGATGGCACGCATGACGAAATCCTCTATTGCTACGACCTGGAAGTGCCGGCGGGTTTTACGCCGCACAATACCGATGGCGAAGTAGCCGGGTTCGTAGCCCTGAGCGTAGATGAACTGGTCGCACATCTGCCACGGCTAACCTGGGATGCGTCGCTGGTCGCAGCCGATTTTCTACTTCGTAAAGGCTGGGTCTAAGCCGTTATCGGCAGTGTATCTTTTGGGTTGCACCCTCAGACCATTTCAAAAGGTGCAACCCCATCCAGGCAAAGGTTGCACCTTTCTGATGCCGCGCGCAGAATCCGTTGGTATTTTTGCCAATCTGCCCCATCAGGAAGCGCACCATGAGCACCACCACCCTTGGCGTCAAACTGGATGAAACCACCCGGGAACGCTTGAAACAAGCCGCACAGAAGCTTGATCGCACCCCGCACTGGCTCATCAAACAAGCCATTTTCAATACGCTGGAACAGATTGAACGTGGCCAGGTATTGACGCTGATTCAGGGTGATGAAGAAGGTGGCGCAACCCAGCATGAGGTTGCACCAGAACAACACCCCCAGGTGCAACCCTTCCTTGAGTTTGCCCAAAGCGTGCAACCGCAATCGGTACTGCGGGCCGCCATCACCGCCGCGTATCGCCGCCCGGAACCAGAGTGCTTACCCGCCCTGCTGGAACAAGCCCGCTTGCCACAAACCCAGGCACACAACGCGCAGCAACTGGCCCGCAAACTGGCCGGCAATCTGCGCGAACAAAAAGTGGGCACTGGCCGTGAGGGCCTGGTTCAAGGCTTGATCCAGGAGTTCAGTTTGTCATCGCAGGAAGGCGTGGCATTGATGTGTCTGGCCGAAGCATTGCTGCGCATTCCAGACAAAGCCACGCGCGATGCGCTGATCCGCGACAAGATTGCCCGTGGTAACTGGCATTCGCATGTTGGACAGAGCCCTTCGCTCTTCGTCAATGCCGCCACCTGGGGTTTGCTGCTGACCGGCAAACTGGTCGCAACGCATACCGAATCTGGCCTTTCCAGTGCCCTCACCCGCATTATTGGCAAGGGGGGCGAGCCCTTGGTGCGTAAAGGCGTAGATATGGCCATGCGCCTGATGGGCGAACAGTTTGTGACGGGCGAGACCATCTCTGAAGCACTGGCCAACGCGCGCAAGTTTGAGGACGAGGGGTTCCGTTACTCGTACGACATGCTGGGCGAAGCAGCCATGACGGAAGTCGATGCCCAACGCTATCTGGCCTCCTATGAACAAGCCATCCGCGCCATTGGCCGCGCCGCGCAAGGCCGGGGTATTTATGAGGGCCCGGGCATCTCTATCAAGCTTTCAGCCCTGCACCCACGTTACAGCCGCGCTCAGTACGACCGCGTACAGAGCGAGTTGTACCCACGCTTGAAATCACTGGCGGTGCTGGCTCGTCAATTTGATATCGGTATCAATATCGATGCTGAAGAGGCTGATCGCCTGGAGATCTCACTCGATTTGCTGGAACGGCTGTGTTTCGAGCCCGACCTGGCCGGCTGGAATGGCATTGGCTTTGTGGTGCAGGCCTACCAGAAGCGCTGCCCCTACGTACTGGATTATCTGATTGATCTGGCCCGCCGTAGCCGCCACCGCTTGATGATCCGCCTGGTAAAAGGCGCGTACTGGGATAGCGAGATCAAGCGTGCGCAGGTCGATGGCCTGGAAGGGTATCCGGTCTACACCCGCAAGGTTTACACCGATGTGTCTTACCTCGCGTGCGCCCGCAAACTGCTGGCCGTGCCGGAAGCCATTTACCCGCAATTTGCCACCCACAATGCCCACACGCTGGCGACCATTTACCACATTGCTGGCCAGAACTATTACCCAGGCCAGTATGAATTCCAGTGCCTGCATGGCATGGGTGAACCGCTGTATGAACAGGTCGTCGGCAAGTTGGCAGAGGGCAAACTCAATCGTCCGTGTCGAATCTACGCGCCAGTCGGCACGCATGAAACGCTGCTGGCCTACCTGGTCCGTCGTCTGCTGGAAAACGGCGCCAATACCTCGTTTGTGAACCGCATTGGCGATGAAACCATCTCTCTGGATGAACTGATTGCTGATCCGGTGGGTGTTGTCGAAGAAATGCATCGGCATGAAGGCACCCTGGGTCTGCCACACCCGCGCATTGGCCTGCCATCACAATTGTATGGTGCCGCGCGGATCAATTCGGCCGGGCTGGACCTCTCGAACGAACAACGCCTGGCATCGCTCTCCGCAGCGCTGTTGCATGGCGCAGATGAAACCTGGCGCGCCACGCCACTGATTGAAGGGCTGACACCCGCCAGCACGGGCGGTGCAGTGGTTCTGAACCCGGCCGATCACCACGACGTGGTTGGCCACGTCATTGAAGCCACGCCGGCAGACGTGGATGTGGCCATGCAGGCATCTGTGCACGAGGCCCAGATCTGGCAAGCCACGCCGCCAGAACAGCGCGCCGCCCTGCTGGATCGAGCCGCCGACTTGATGGAAAGCCGGACGCAGCATTTGATGGGGTTGATCGTGCGTGAAGCGGGCAAGTCGTTGCCCAATGCCATTGCCGAAGTGCGTGAAGCGGTCGATTTCTTGCGCTATTACGCCGCGCAGGTGCGTGATCAATTCAGCAACGATACGCATCGCCCGCTTGGCCCGGTGGTCTGTATCAGCCCGTGGAATTTCCCACTGGCCATCTTCACCGGGCAGGTGGCCGCCGCACTGGCTGCCGGCAATACGGTACTGGCCAAGCCAGCGGAGCAAACCCCGCTGATCGCTGCGCAAGCGGTGCAAATTCTGCATGAGGCAGGCGTACCTGTCGGCGCAGTACAATTGCTGCCAGGTCTGGGCGAAACCGTGGGTGCTGCATTGGTCAACGACGCGCGCACGCGTGGCGTGATGTTTACCGGTTCCACCCAAGTGGCACGCCTTCTGCAACGCAGCCTTGCAGGGCGTCTGAGCACCAACGGTGCGCCGATTCCGCTGATTGCAGAAACCGGCGGCCAGAACGCGATGATTGTTGATTCGTCCGCATTGACCGAGCAAGTCGTCGCCGATGTACTGGCCTCGGCCTTTGATAGCGCAGGTCAACGATGCTCTGCCCTGCGCGTGCTGTGTCTGCAGGATGACATTGCTGATCGCGTCCTGGAGATGCTCAAAGGCGGCATGCAAGAGCTGATTGTCGGCAACCCGGATCGCCTCTCCACTGACGTCGGCCCGGTCATTGACGCCGAGGCACAGGCCGGCATCCAGAACCATATCGATACGCTGTATGGCAAAGGCCGCAAGATCTATCAGGCCGGCGAGCCAGAGGCCGGCCGCTACGGCACCTTTATCGCCCCCACACTGATTGAACTGGACAGCATTGCTGAACTGGAGCGCGAAGTGTTCGGCCCGGTGCTGCATGTGGTGCGCTGGCAGCGTACGGCCGATCACGCCGGGCTGGATCGCCTGCTTGACCAGATCAATCAGACCGGTTACGGCCTGACCATGGGCATACATACCCGCATTGACGAGACCATCGCGCACATTGTGTCGCGGGCGCGGGTGGGCAACCTGTACGTGAACCGCAATGTGGTTGGCGCTGTGGTCGGTGTTCAACCGTTCGGGGGCGAAGGCCTGTCTGGCACCGGCCCGAAAGCGGGTGGCCCGTTGTATCTGCATCGACTGCTGTCGGTATGTCCGCAAGATGCTGTGCGCAAAATGCTGAGCGAAGCCGCGGATCAACCTGCTGCCCTGGTATCGCCGCTGCGTGCGCAACTACTGGAACCCTTTGCCGCCCTGCAAACCTGGGCACTCAAGCATCAGCCGGATCTGGCCGCCCTTTGCCAGAAATTGACCGAAGCCAGCATGACCGGCACCACGCTGACCCTTGCCGGGCCAACCGGTGAGCGCAACACCTACACCCTGCTCCCGCGTGATCGGGTACTGTGCGTGACCAGTGTGGAGGACGCACTGCGGCAGATCGCCACGGTGTTGTCGGTAGGCGCCATGGCGATCGTGATCAAACGTGCCGGGATGGCCGAGCTGATCGCGCAATTGCCCGCAACGACAAGGGCCCGCATTGAACTGGTCGAAGCCACAGAAGACCTGACCACGCTGGAATTTGACGCGGTATTACACCATGGCGATTCGGACGAACTGCGCACGCTAAGCCAGATCATCGCAGAACGCGATGGCCCGATCGTTGGCGTACAGGGCCTGGCTACGGGCGGCGAGACCTTTGCACTGGAACGCCTGCTGATCGAGCGCGCGTTGTCTGTCAACACGGCCGCTGCCGGGGGCAATGCAAGCTTGATGACGATTGGGTAAGCGCAACGGGCGGTGGGCCGACTAAAATGGCCGCATGACCCACACCGCCCGCCTCTTCATTGGCCTGACGCCCCCGCCCACCGTACGCCAGCAACTCGTCGCGGCGCGGGATCAGGCGCACACACAGTTTGGTGGCAAGGCTGTGCCAGAAGCCAATCTGCATCTGACTTTGGCGTTTCTGGGGCAAACCCCGCTGGTACGGATCGCTGAACTCTCCACGCTGATCGATCAATGCGGTTTTATGGCGATGACACTGCAACTGGCCACGATCGGTAGTTTCAGCCGAGCCAATGTGGTGTGGGCGGGTCTCTCTGCCCGGCATATCGTGCTGGATGGTCTGGCCACACGCCTTTGTCAGACACTGCAACAGCATCATTTCAGCATCGATACCCAAGGCTTTAATGCGCACGTCACGCTGCTACGCAAAGCAATCTGCCCAGCACATGTGCTAACGCCCGCCATCAACTGGCGGGCGTCACAATTAAGCCTGTATGAATCACGATCAACCCCGGATGGGGTCGAATATCAGGTGCTACATCGCGTAATCAGCCACACAGGTCATGATCACGCGACATAAGGCTCAAGGAAATACATTCCCCTGATAAGCCAGCACACCACTACGACCGGGGATTTCGGTCATTTCAACGTGGTGATATGGCAACGAGGCGGGATCCAGCGCGCCGTAAAGTTCGGCACAAGAAACCAGTTGGTAACCCTGCTCAATCCAGCCTGCCAACAAACGCTCGAAGGTCGGCAGCAGCTTCATCCCTTCCAGCTCTGCATGCAGCGTGAAAACATGGCCATAGGGCTGCGTGTCTTCGGTCAAGCGCAAGATGTGTTCATGCACGTTGTCGGCATTCAAGCCATCAACCCCCAGGAGTTCATCCAGCGTTGGCAATGTGCCTGGCAATTGCACGCAACGCACCAGTTCACCCTTCACGACCGGCCAGAACGGGTGGGTGCCGCGCGTATCAGCCGCATAGGTCAAACCCATGTGCTGTTCATAGCGATAGGCATGTTCATTCATTTGCCAACCCGCTGCACCGTGGGTCTTGGCTGGCTCGCCAAAGATGCTCTGAAAGCGTTCGGCCGCCTTGTTCAGTTCAGCGCGCGTCCAGGCTTCATCCGCCCCGGCCACGCCATCTTGCCAACGAATGTGATCCCACGTGTGAATCCCGTTCTCAAAGCCCGCAGCAGCCACACCGCGCATGAGTTCGGCGCAACGTTTGCCAATATCCGGACCAGGCAACAACGTGCCGTACATCAAGGTCTTGAAGCCGTAATGCTCCACCACGGAGGTACGAGATACTTTTTTCATGAACCCCGGGCGGAACACGCGCTTGATGGCGCGGCCGGTGTGATCCGGGCCCAGACTCCACAGGAACGTGGCATTGGCTTTGTGCCGCTGCAGGGCCTCGACAAGGCGCGGCACGCCAATGCGGGTGCCCCGGAACGTATCGACATCAATCTTGAGTGCTAGCAATCGCATAAATCTGGAACGGCTTTAGTGACGAATCAGGTGGAAGGATTTTTATGCGAATGGACGGTGACACACTCAATGCGTCGCAGCGGTCTCTGAGGCTGCTTCAGCCTTGCCCTTGTGCGCACGGCGCAGCATCTCTTGCTCCATGGCAGTGAACTGATGCAAAAGCTGATCGCGGGCAGTACCGGTGCCCAGGCTGCCAACCAGCTTGGAGGTGGGCGTCCATTCGGCGTGGTAGCTTACCACGGTCAGGCCGTTCTTTTCGGACAAGGTACTGACGCTGGTGAGCGGACCGGAATCGCCACCGACTGAATGTGCACGAATTTCAGTCATTGGTTTGAGCTCCATCTCACGGATGGAGTCATAAGAGGTATGGAACACCCCGAGCGGCACCACACCTTTCTGCTCCACTTTCATGGTGGTGTCCGTGTGCTCGAGAATCTTGCTGCTATTCAGATTGGGCACAAAACTGGCCATATGATCAAAGTCCGTCAGGACCTCCCAGGCTATTTCACGCGAGACCGCCACTGTGAACTCGCTTTCCAGCGTGACCATCTCGCCTTTTTTTTCCACATGGGCAGCCACCGGGCTGGCCGCACCATTGTCAGCCGCATGCGCGGGCCAACAGGCAAGCAAGGTCAATACGCCGACCGTTGAAATCAAAAGTCGCATGGGGCTCTCCAGAAGCTTCAGGGGGCATGATGCTAGCGGAATCATGACATATGCATGCCTATTCAGGACTCATGGTAGACGCGCGTGCCGCGTTTTGCCTGCGCTCCCCGCCACAGGGCAGAGGCTTGACCACCCCACAAGACACTGCCGGGTCCAAGCCATAATCAGGTCGACCAATACCAGGCCGGGCGCTCCAGTTCTGCCAGACCTTGTACGCGGGTCTCGCCCAGTTCTTTATCCAGCCGCCAGGCTTGCACATCTTCTTGTTGACTGAGCGTATTGATCAACCGGCCAGCATGAGAAACGACAATCCCCTGTGACTGTTCTGCGGCCTGAGTGACAACAAAGCGGCGATCTGCAGCAAGTACCGAAGCGTGCCGTCAGAGAATTCTGCGGCCTGCAATGGCCGGAGCAAACCGGGTTGCAGCATGGTGACTTCAAACCAGTCAGCATGTGCGTCATCTAAAGACGAACGTGGCAAACCCGTTCAGCATGGCAAACGGGTTATCAATCGCCAATAAAAAAAGGCCCGCATGGGGCCTTTTTTTGGTCAGCTGCCAAGATCAGCTTTCGCGGGTGACGCGCCAGACTTCTTCCAGGGCAGTTTCACCGCGTTGCACACGGCGAACACCATCCTGGCGCAGCGTATACATGCCGTGCGTAAGGGCGTAATCCTTCAGTTCTTGTTCCGGTACACGGGCGTGGATCATGCTGCGCACGGTTTCATCGATCCTGAAGAGTTCGTACAAACCCGTTCGGCCGCGATAACCCGAGTCACCACATTGCTCACACCCCACGGCCCGGTAAAGCACCGGTGCGCCCAGACCTTGAAAGGCCGGCAATTCATCCGGTTGCACTTCGCCGGGCTGACTGCAGGCCGGACACAGCTTGCGCGCCAGTCGCTGCGCCAGTACGCCCAACAAGGACGAAGCCAGCAGGAATGGCTCAATGCCCATATCGGTCAAACGGGTCACCGCGCTGACGGCATCGTTAGTGTGCAAAGTGGCCAGCACCAGGTGACCGGTGAGCGAGGCTTGCACCGCTATTTGCGCGGTTTCCAGATCACGGATTTCACCAATCATGATGACATCCGGGTCTTGCCGCAAAATAGCGCGCAGAGCACGGGCAAAGCTCATGTCGATACGCGGGTTGATCTGCGTCTGCCCCACACCATCCAGATCGTATTCGATCGGATCTTCGACGGTCATGATATTGCTGGTTTTGGAATCCATGCGCGACAGCGCGGCATAGAGCGTGGTGGTCTTGCCGGAACCTGTGGGACCGGTGACCAGCACAATGCCGTGCGGTTCGTTGAGCATGGCCTGCAGTTGCACCAACACCTCGCCGCCCATCCCCAGTTTTTCCAGGTTCAGGCGACCAGCAGATTTATCCAGCAAACGCAGTACCGCCCGCTCCCCGTGGCCCGTCGGCAAGGTCGAAACCCGCACATCCACCGGGCGACCGGCGACACGCAATGTGATGCGGCCATCCTGCGGCAGGCGTTTTTCGGCAATATCCAGCCCGGCCATGACCTTGATCCGCGATACCAGCGCAGCATGCAATGCGCGTTTGGGCTCAAGGATGTCGCGCAACTGACCGTCAACCCGGAAACGCACCACAGAACGCGTTTCAAATGGCTCAAGATGCAAGTCGGATGCGTTCTCACGCAACGCTTCGGTCAACAGCGCGTTGATCAGACGAATAATGGGCGCGTCGTCTTCGGTCTCGAGCAGGTCTTCGATCTCTGGCAGTTCTTGCGCCAGGCGCGAGAGATCCAGACTGCCTTCGAGGTCATCTGCCACGCTGGCCGAAGCGCTGCCTGCATTACTGAACAACTCGGACAAGCGCGCTTCGTACGCTTCCTGATCCAGGAGTTCGACATCCAGCGGACGACCTGCAACGCGACGCAACTCATTCAGGGCAGATAAATCGGCCCCTTTGCGCATCAATACATGTACCGAGTGTTCATGCCGCTCGGAATCCACTACGCCAAAATCACGCGCGTAGTGATAAGGAACCAGTCTTGCGCTCACTTGGCTTGATCCTGCGTTGCGGCAGCTGGCGCACTGGCAGCGGGCGCCAGCGGCTGGGTGACTGTCGGCGTAGTCGCATTGGTCGTTTGCTTACCGGCACCGCGCATATCCTGCACGCCATAACGCGAGGTGCTCGGTGTAGTCGGCGTGCTCGACAAATCAGGCAACACTGCATTAGGCACTGCCTTCAGCAACACGCTATCTGACATTTTGAATTCTTGCTGCACGCGGCGCAGATAACCGTAGCGATCTGCCGAGAGTGTGTCGGTGTCTTTGCTGTCGTACAGGATCACCGGGCGCAGAAACACCATCAGATCGGTCTTGGCCCAGTTGCGGCTTTGATAGCGGAACAAACCACCAATAACCGGGATATCACCCAGCAACGGCACCTTGTTTTCGCCGTTGGAAGACGAATCCTGCAGCAGGCCACCCAGTACGATGGTCTGGCCATTATCGACCAGTACCTTCGAGTCGATCGTACGTTTCTTCGTGGCAATACCGCCGCCGTTGGTATTCACCGTGCTATCAATACTGGAGACTTCCTGGTACACCTGCATGGTGATCGTGCCGCCTTCAGAAACTTGCGGACGCACTGCCAGGGTAATACCGATGTCCTGACGCGTATAGGTATTGAACGGGTTGGTGTTGGAGCCGGTCGATGCCGTCTGGCCAGTCAGAATCGGGATGTTCTGGCCGACCATGATCTTGGCCTCTTCGTTATCCAGCGTCACCAGGTTTGGTGTAGACAGCACGTTGGCATCACCCGAGTTTTCCAGTGCCGACAAAATCACACCTGCCGTCGCCGATCCGTTCACTACACCCAGGTTAAAACCGCTCGGCGTGGTGCTGAATGTACCCGTCGAGATCCCGGACAAAATACTGGTAATCGGGTTATTCAGCGTGGCCACACTGCCCGTCAGCGCCGACAGACCAACCACCGAAGTACCCGACCCCGTCAGACCCAATTGCCACTGCACGCCCAGTTCATTGAGCTTGGAGGCGTTCACTTCGGCAATGATGGCTTCTACATAAACCTGCGCGCGGCGGGCATCGAGTTTGTCGATCACATCGCGCAAGTTGTTATAGATATTGTCTGGCGCCGTGATGATCATCGAGTTGGTCATCGGGTCGGCGGTGATCAGCACATTGGCACCGCCAACTTGCACACTGGTCGAAGTTGGCTGGGTACTGGTGTTGCTGGTTGTGGTGGTGGTCGGCGTGCTGCTCATGCCAGACAAACCAGTGTTGCTGGTCGAGCTGCTACTGGTCGACGAATTGCTGCTCAGGCTGGCCGATGCGGCAAGGCTGGTGGACTGGTTACTATTGCTGCCGTTACCCGAATCCTGACCGGTCAGAATGCCTTTGAGCGTACCGGCCAGCTTGGTGGCCTCTGCATTGCGCAGGTACACCACGTGGATATTCCCGCCCGCCGCACCCGGCTGATCCAGCGTATCCACAAGACGTTTGATTTGCTGCGCGGTGGCCTGATTTTCAGAGCGCACCAGCAAGGCGTTACTGCGTACGTCAGGCACGATCGTGCTACGGTGAATGCCCTCGCCTGGCGCATTGGCCGGCGTGACACCCTGCATGGAAATTTCTGGCATCAAACGAGCCAGCGTCTGAGCGACATCCAGTGCAGATGCGTATTTAAGTTGAATCGGGAAAATATCCGACTGCGCGGGCTGGTCGATGCTTTCAATAATCCGGTTCAGCCGGCGCACGTTGTCCGCGTAGTCGGTAATGACCAGTGTATTGCCTGCCGGGTAAGCCGCCACGGTGTTGTTGGGCGACACCAGCGGGCGCAGGATCGGCACCAGTTGCGTTGCCGACTCATAGCGCAGCGGGTAAACCTGAGTGACGATCTTGTCACCGTTCAGTTTCATGCCGCGCTGACCGGTGGTGCTGTAGTTCTGCTTGGCATCAGCCTCTGGCATCACCTTGACCACGCCGTTGGCTTCCAGGGCGGTAAACCCTTGCTGGCGCAGTGCAGACAACAAAATGGGGTAAACCGCTTCTTTGGCCACAGGCTCAGAAGAAACGATATTGACCGTGCCTTTGACGCGCGGGTCGATCACGAAATTCTTGCCGGTGATCAAACCCACCGCCTTGATCGTGGATTCAAGGTCGGCATTCACAAAATTGAGCGTGACCGAATTTGTATTATCAGCAGCCTGCAACAATTGGCTGGCGAGCAAACAGGCGATCAACAAGGGGCGAAAACGAGGTTTCATTGCAATCCGTCAAGGCTGAATCTGGTAATGCATTCGCAACAGGCTGCCGTGCCTCAAAAGCACAAGCTGCACCTGCGACTGCTGGCTGAATGCGGTATATACGGTCGAAATATCGGTGTTTTGCGTCAAATTGGCGCCATTCACACTCTTGAGTACGTCCCCACCCTGCAAGCCCAGCGGGCCCGCAAAAGGTTGCTGGGAAGGATTATCAATCTGGATGCCGCCGCCAGCGGCACTGCTGATGCCTTTGGCCCAGTCTGAAATATTGGCACTTTGCATCGCCGCGGCCAGCTGGCCACGGGTCAGCGTGGAGGACGGACCTTCACTGATACTGCCGCCCACTGCAGGCGCTGCTGCGGGGGGCGCCGCGCCGACCACAGGCCGGGCCACTGGCATTGCTGCTACGGCAGGCGCACTGGCGCCTTGCAACATCAGTTTTGAAATCTGGCCACGTTCATCAAGCTCAACGTGATCTCGTTCTACACGCGTCAGCTTCACGCCCGCGCGCAGTTCCTGCCCTACTTTCACCGCAGTGGGCATCGATGCATCCAGCCCGGTGAAGATGGCCGCGCTATAACTATCTCCGCCGGCAATGACGGCAATCAGCTGGGCAGACAAATTACTTTCACCGGCATCTTGCGCACCCGAACCAAACCAGGTACGCGCACCCGCCCATTGCATCTGCGCGCTGCGCGGTGCTTCTACGGCCGGGGCCAGCCGCACCTGTGGGGAATGCGGGGCAAACAATTGCCAGAACAATCCGGCGCATGCCCATGCCAGTGCGATCACCAGCAGCACATCCAGCGCGCCAATCCAGCGGGATTTGTCTGATACAGATATTTTTGGAAATTTCACCGGAGCCGACTATGTATGTATGTTCTGGTTTTGAACTGGGGCAATTTATACCAAATGCCGCAGGCGCATGACTATAAGCCGCAGGGCCCCAACAGCAGAGCGAGACACTTTATTTCGCGTTTTTTACGGTTTTGCGACTTCTCTGCAAAAAAGTGTTTGACAGGCCAAAAGTTGCATGGTTAAATGCGCACCTCTCGACGAGACACGGGTGATTAGCTCAGATGGTAGAGCGTCTGCCTTACACGCAGAATGTCGGCGGTTCGATCCCGTCATCACCCACCAAACCGCTGCGGAGCGGTAGTTCAGTTGGTTAGAATACCGGCCTGTCACGCCGGGGGTCGCGGGTTCGAGTCCCGTCCGCTCCGCCAGCAACACTCTTGTTGCAGCCTTGTTTCTTCAGTTGTTCTGTATTAAATCCAATCTATCAAGCTGTTAAATGTTCTTTCGTCAAACGTAAGAATTTGCCTGCACGTCGTGGTTATCTGGCAACACTCGGCGGCTAGTTTCGACGCCCGTCGTTTAAATTCCATGCTTTGCTTGACCTGACCCGGCCGCTAGCGCAAATTCGTCGGAAATTGTCCGCTGACCTTGCCCATGCCGCTTGCACCACGCACTCTGGATAGTCGTTTCCGTCCGCTATCACTTGTCGTCGCATTGATCGTCAGTCTGGGCGGTATTGCCGCACTGCATCTTTGGGGTGGCGTCCAGCCTGGAATGCCACTCTGGCTCACTGAAGCCTGGCTGGTTATCGGCAGCCTGTACGTCGCCTTGCTGGCCTCCCGCGGGGCCGGTACCGCTGTCGACGTCCCGCTGGATGCCGAACCCGCCGATGCCGGCGACACCCACATCCCTATTGCTCACTGCTTGCCTGATCTGGTCTGGCGCATTGACTACGCCAATCGAACGGTGACATCGCTCAACAATGCGACCGCACAGTTTCATCCGTCCGCGTGTGATGGCAATGGTCGCCTCTCCGGCTTGTTCCCTGCGCGTGTCTCGCGCCAGTACCTGGAAGCGCTGATCTCAGTCCAGAGCACGCAAGTGCAGCAGCAGTTTGAATACCGCCTGGGCAATGGTAATGAATCCAGCCAGCACGTCTTCGAAGCCCGCCTGCTGCCACTCTCTACGGGCGAGTGTCTGGCATTGATCCGTGACATCACACAGATGAAAGCCACGGAAGAAGCGCTCTTCCAGCAGCAACTGTTTGTGCATCAGATCATCGACTCCAGCCCCAACCTGATTTTTGTGCGCGACAAGCATGGGCGCTTTTTGCTGGTGAACCGCGCCACACAGACCACGCTGGGTCATGAACTGCTGGTGCAATCTCATCTTGCTGCGCACGATCACGCCATGCCGTTCACGACAGGTGATCTTGAAGTGCTTGAACACGGCGACACCGTACGCACTGTTGATCATTGGACACTGCCCAATGGCCGCACGCACTGGTTCGACATCACCAAACAACCACTGGTGCGCGAAGGCGACGTATATATATTGTCGATCGCCATCGACATTACCCACGTGAAGGCCGCCGAAGCACTGATCGCGTCGTCCGACCCCTTGTCTGAGGGCGTTGCCGATGCGCTGCCAGTGCCATTCATGCTGCTACGCAAAGGCATTATCGAGTTCGTAAACAACCCGATGTGCGAGCGGTTGAACACCCCTCCCACGGACCTTCTTGGTCGCCCGCTTGAAGCCATTACGGCCAATAGTGAACAACTGCTGGCGGAATCGAGCCCGGACACCGCGCTTGAGTTCCACTATCACCGCGACCAGAAGACGCATGCCTGCCGCGTACAGCAGATTGGCACTGACGAAAAAACCCGCACCTTGCTGGTCCTGCACTAGGCCGGAAACAGCACGTACCGGGGCGCAGGCGCGCTCATGCTAGAATCGGGCGTTTTTGACGCCCGGTTTCGTTTTATATGTCCACCGACCTTCTCGCCCAACTGGGCGAAGAACTCCAGCATTGCCTTGCCCGTGACCGCATCAGCCTGCAACCGAAGTTGCGCGCGGCCCAGCAGCGGGCCGCCCAGGGCAAACCGGTGGACCGCAGCGTGGCTGAGCTGTCACAACAGATTGAAGCCAGTAGCCGCAAATACCGCCAGCGCGAACACAATCTGCCACGCCCGACCTTTGACGAAGCCCTCCCCGTCAACCAGAAACGTGATGAAATCCGGGATGCAATTGCGGCCAACCAGGTCGTGATTATTTGTGGCGAAACCGGTTCAGGCAAAACTACGCAGTTGCCCAAAATCTGCCTGGAACTGGGGCGGGGTACTGCCGGTTTGATTGGCCACACCCAACCACGCCGCCTGGCTGCGCGCTCTGTCGCCACCCGCATTGCACAAGAACTGAATACCGAAACCGGCGCCATTGTCGGCTACAAGGTGCGCTTTGCCGACAAAACCTCTGAAGCCAGTTACATCAAACTGATGACGGACGGGATTTTGCTGGCCGAAACGCTCAGCGATCCGCTCTTAAGTGGCTATGACACCATCCTGATCGATGAAGCACATGAACGCAGTCTCAACATCGATTTTCTGTTGGGTTATCTAAAACAGATCCTGCCGCAACGACCGGATCTGAAAGTCATTGTCACCTCCGCCACCATTGATGCAGATCGCTTTGCCAACCACTTCTCCGGCGCGCCGGTCATTGAAGTGTCGGGCCGCACTTATCCGGTGGAAGTACGCTATCGCCCCTTGCAAGCGCGCGATGAAGACGATGCCGAAATCGAAATGGAAGAGGCGATCGTTAACGCCGTAGAAGAACTGTGGCGACACGATGGCACGGGCGATGTGCTGGTGTTTTTACCCGGCGAGCGCGAAATCCGTGAAACTGCTGAAGAATTCCGCAAAGCCAAAGTACGTGATGCCGAAGTGCTACCCCTGTTGGCGCGCCTTTCCAACGAAGAACAACAACGCATCTTCCGCAGCTCCAACGGCCGCCGCGTGGTGCTGGCCACCAACGTGGCGGAAACCTCACTCACTGTGCCGGGCATCCGTTATGTGATCGACTCTGGCCAGGCGCGGGTGAACCGCTATTCGCCGCGCGCCAAGGTCGAACAACTGCTGGTTGAGAAAATCTCCCAGGCCTCCGCCCGTCAACGCGCCGGCCGTTGCGGCCGTGTCAGTTCCGGCATTTGCGTACGCTTGTACGACGAAGATGATTTCAATGGCCGGCCAGCGTTTACTGATCCGGAAATCGTGCGTTCGTCGCTGGCCGCAGTCATTTTGCGAATGGCAGCCCTCAAGCTGGGGAAGGTTGATGAATTCCCGTTCCTGGAAGCGCCATCTGGCCGACTGATTGCCGACGGTTACCAGCAACTGCGCGAACTGGGCGCGGTGGATGAAGAAGACCGCCTCACTCCGGTGGGTCGACAATTGTCGCGCCTGCCGGTCGACCCGAAACTGGGCCGCATGCTGTTGGGCGGACATCAGGAAAACTGCCTGAAAGAGATTCTGGTGATTGCCAGCGCGCTCAGCCTGCAAGATCCGCGAGAACGCCCATTTGACGCACGTGACGCGGCAGACCGCGCGCAGCAGCGCTTTGTCGATGAAAAGTCAGACTTCCAGTCATATCTGAAGCTGTGGCATTTCTTTGAAGAGGCTCTAGCCAACAAACAATCCAACCGGCAACTGGTCAATCTGTGTCACGAGCATTTTCTGTCTTACCTGCGTCTGCGAGAGTGGCGAGATTTGCACCGTCAACTCACGGATATCGCAGAAGACATGGAATGGCGCCTGAATGACAAACCAGGCACTTACGAGCAGGTCCACAAAGCGCTGTTAACCGGCTTGCTCGGCAATATCGGCATGAAACAACCCGAGGCCGATGAATACCTGGGCGCACGCGGTATCAAATTCCAGATTTTCCCGGGTTCTGGCCTCAAGCGCGCTCGGCCCAAGTGGATTCTGGCGGGTGATCTGGTTGAAACAACCAAACTGTTTGGTCGTTGCGCTGCGGCGATCGAGCCTGACTGGGTAGAGAAACTGGCGTTGCATCTGGTCAGCCGTCAGTATTTTGATCCGCATTGGGAGAAAGACCCGGCACAAGTGGTGGCGTCTGAGCGTGTCACGCTGTACGGCCTGCCCATTGTGGCGCGGCGCCGCGTGAACTATGGCCGCATCAACCCGGTAGAAGCCCGTGAGATTTTCATTCGCGAGGCGCTGGTCCGTTTCAACTACAACACCAAGGCCAGGTTTCAGGAGCACAATTTTGATGTGCTGACCGAGATCGAAGAACTGGAACACAAGGCCCGTCGCCAGGATTTTCTGGTGGATGAACAAGTCTTGTATGACTTCTTCGACAAGATCATTCCAGAAGGTATCGTCAACGGCGCGGGGTTTGAAGCCTGGCGCAAAGACGCAGAAAAAGTCGATCCAAAGCTGTTGTTCCTTGATCGGGAAGAACTGATGCAACGGGCGGCCGGCATGGTCACGGCCGAGCAATTCCCCACGCATTTCAAACTGGCTGAAGCCCGCTTGCCGCTGTCTTACCGCTTCGAGCCTGGCCACGTGCTGGACGGCATCACGCTAACGCTGCCACTGCACCAGCTTAACCGCGTCAACGCCAATGTGTTCGACTGGCTGGTGCCGGGCATGCTACGCGAGAAAATCACGCTCCTGATCAAGGCACTCCCCAAGAGCATCCGGCGCCTGTGTGTACCGGTGCCCGATTTTGTCACGCGCATGATGACGGAACTGGACACAGCCGACCGCGAGGCCCCGCTCCTGCCGCAACTGACGCGCGCCACAACGCGCGGTGTGGGTCAGCCCGTATCAGAAGACGATTTTTCCAGCGTCGAACTCCCGCCCCATTTGCAGATGAATTTCAGGGTGGTGGACGATGCCGGTCAGGAACTGGCCAGCGGCCGGGACCTGGTCGCCATTCGCGCCCAGTTGGGCGAAGCGGCACAAATGACCTTCCGGGAAACCAGCGGCGCTGGTGATGACGGCGGCAACGAGATCGAGAAAACCGGCATCAACAAGTGGGACTTTGGCGATCTACCGGCCAAACTCACCTTCAAGCGCCAGGGCCGCAACACCACAGGTTACCCAGCCCTGGTGGTTGATGAGGCGGAAAGCTGCGCGATCTTGCTCTTTGATACCGAACACGCCGCTGAAGCAGCGCACCGTGAAGGCGTCGTGCATCTGTTGCGGATCGAACTCAAAGAACACGTTAAACAGCTACAGAAATCCGTGCCCAATTTCCAGCAGCTCGCCCTGCAACTGCGCGCTATTGGCAATGCGGACATGCTGCTCGACGACCTCGTTAACTGCATCTGCAACCGGGCCTTTCTGGGTGAGGATGAGGCTCCGCGCACCAAAAAAGCATTCGACGACCAGAAAGCCCGCGCCCGTGCACGGCTGCCTTCGGTTCGCGATGCGGCCATCCGCGCGCTCACTGAGGTGGTGGCCGAGTACGCCTCGGTCGCCCAGATCGCCAACAAGCCCGGTCAGATCAGCCATGAACTGAAAGATCAACTGGGCAAGCTGGTATTCAACGGTTTCATGGCAGCCACGCCGTGGGAGCAATTACCACGTCTGCCGGTGTACCTCAAAGCCATGAAGTTGCGTGTAGAAAAGCGCACCGCCAACCCGTCACGTGACGCACAGCGGGCCGCCGAGGTGGTCGATTTTGAGGCCAAATGGCGCGGTGAGATCGAAAAATGGCAACGCGAAGGCAGGGATACTGCCAAGCTTTTGCCGGTTCGCTGGATGATCGAAGAATGGCGTATCAGCCTGTTTGCACAGGAATTGCGCACGCCCTACCCGATCTCGCTCAAGCGTCTGAGCAAATTGTGGGAAGAACTGCTGCGACGCTGATCACATCCGCTCTGTGGTACGTTCCGGAACGGTAAACGCGGCGCACAAGCGCCGCGTTTAGCTTTCACCACCCTGTAATACCGGATCGTGCCGTGCTCAAACCACTTGTGTTGTCTTTGCTGTTCATCAGCGCCCCAATCACCGCGCTGGCTAGTGGTTACGCCATTTTCACCCCGCTGATTGTGAATCGTTTGCCGCAATCAGCTGACAACCCCACCGCCCGCCAGGTATTGCATGCAGCAGACCTCGCCCGTCACCGTGATCCGCAACCCATGCCACGCGTACACACCGAGGGCACGTTGCCACATCAGGGTATTCGCGATCAGAGCATCGCCGCAGAGGCCGACTGGCCGGCGATATTGAACCTGGCGCTGGCATGGCGGCTATCAAATGATGATGTTTATCTGGTCGGGCTCGCGGCCTATCTGGATGCCTGGTTCCCGCTCTACCATGCCTCGTTCAACCCGATTGACGAGACCAATCTGGACACAGTGATCATGGCGTACGACCTGACGGCAGAGCGCCTGCCAGATGCCACGCGCGTCAACATGGAAGACTTTCTGCGCCAACTCGCCACCGGCTATATCGCCCAGGCCAACAGCAAGCTCAAGAAAGACCATGGCAACTGGCAGAGTCACCGCATCAAACTGGCCACCATGGCCGCTTTTGCGCTCAACGACCCCACCCTGATACAGGCTGCACATAAGGTGTACCAGAAGCACCTGGCCAACAATCTCGAGGCCGATGGCTCTGTGTTCGACTTTCACGAACGCGATGCCTTGCACTACGTGGTGTATGACCTGCAACCGTTGCTGATGGCCGCACTGGCCGCACAACGCCACGATCAAAACTGGTATCAGGACACCACGCCCGATGGAGCCACTCTGGCCAAAGCGCTCGACTGGCTGACGCCTTATGCCCAAGGCGAGCAAACCCACATCGAATATGTACGTTCTACGGTCAAGTTCGACTACCAACGCCGCGCTGCTGGCGAGCCGGGCTTCTCTGGCCCGTGGGAACCACAAAGTGCCACCCAATTGTTTAATCTGGCCGCGTTGGTGGATAACCGCTACGCCCCGCTGGCGGCGCGTCTGGGCCGGCCAGCGGCCTGGATGGTGCCAGGACAGTGAAATGGAGGACGGGTGGAGCAATGCCTTCTGCTGAAGGATTTGTTGATCATTCGAGCATGCCGAACAGATGACCGCGCTACACCCTGGAAAAACTACCTTGCGACGGGTCGCGCCGGGTCAGCGCACCACTCACTCCAGGACCCTGCATACAAGCGCCCCCCCGGTTGCCCCGCTGCGGCAAGCGCCAGCAAGTTATGACAGGCTGTCACGCCGGAACCACACTGATGCACCACATCCGCTGGCGGAATCGCCCCCAGCACATCCTGCCACTCATGCTGTAATTGCTGCGGTTCCTTGAATCGGCCACCAGGCGCCAGGTTGTCCTGAAAGAACCGGTTGATGGCGCCAGGAATATGCCCGCCCACCGGGTCAATGGTTTCACCCACGCCACGAAAGCGATCAGGGCTGCGTGCATCGACCACCTGAAAAGAAGACTCGCGCAAATCCGCTTCAACCTCGGCCGCAGTGACCCGACGTTCCGGGCGCACATGCGGTGTGAATTTCTTCGGCTCCATAACCTGCACATTGTCTGAAACATGTTGGCGCGCGCCTTGCCACGCGGGATAGCCACCATCCAGCACCTGCACCCTGTCATGGCCCAGCCAGCCCAGCATCCACCACAAACGCGCCGCATACATACCGCCAGAAGCGTCATAGGCCACCACGTGACTGTCATTGCCAATACCGGCCATGCCCAGCCGGGCGCCAAACCAGCCCGGGTCAGGCAACGGGTGCCGGCCATTGCTGCCCGTTTTGGGGCCAGACAGGTCTTCATCCAGATGCAGGAAGATGGCACCGGGAATATGGTCAAGTTCGTACGCGGCCCGGCCAGCCTGCGGGTTGGCGAGGTCGTGACGGCAATCGACAATCACAAGGTCAGAGTCGGTCATTCGGGTAGCCAGTTCGGCCACGGTGATCAACGGGGACATCGCGTAATACTCCAGCCAGAGTGGGTGTGCGCGTAGTGTGCCATTGGGCAAGACCTGGCGATACGCCCATCAAGAAACGCGCGCAGGACAAGAAAAAAGCGCCGGATCTGCCAGCGCCTTTTTCCAGGATTGATGCTTGAGACTTAGCGTTCCACCGCCAGCGAAACACCCATGCCGCCACCAATACACAAGGTGGCCAGACCACGTTTGGCATCGCGACGCGCCATTTCATGCAACAGCGTGACCAGGATACGGCAACCCGAAGCACCGATCGGGTGACCCAACGCAATAGCGCCACCATTCACGTTCACGCGATTCCAGTCCCACTTGAGTTCACGTGCCACGCCCAAAGCCTGGGCAGCAAATGCTTCATTGCCTTCCAGCAAATCAATGCTGTCCAGGGTCCAGCCCGTGCGGGCCAGTATGCGTTGGGTAGCCGGCACCGGGCCCATCCCCATGATGCTCGGGTCAACACCGGCCGATGCGGCGGCCCGGATGGTCGCCAGCGGCTTCAGGCCCAACTCGTCAGCCTTGGCGCGCGTCATCAAGAGCACACCAGCAGCACCATCGTTGATGCCTGATGCGTTACCGGCCGTCACAGTGCCTTCTTTGTCGAAAGCCGCACGCAGCTTGGAGAGCGATTCCATCGTGGTATTGGATTTGATGAACTCATCCTGATCGAACACCATCGGATCACCCTTGCGCTGAGGAATATGCACCGGAATGATTTCATCCGCAAAACGACCGGCCGCCTGGGCTGCGGCCGCTTTGGTTTGTGAGGCCAGCGCCAGTTCATCCTGTTCAGTACGGCTAATGTTGTACTTTTTGGCGATGTTCTCGGCAGTGATACCCATGTGGTACTGCTGATACGCATCAGTCAGGCCGTCGTAGACCATGCTGTCAATCAGTTGGGCATTACCCATGCGAAAACCATCTCGACTACCCGGCAGCAGATGCGGAGCAGCACTCATGTTTTCCTGCCCGCCGGCGATCACAATGTCACTCTCACCAGAGAGAATGGCTTGCACACCCAGCGCCACGGCCTTCAGGCCCGAACCACACACCTGATTGATGGTCAGGCCCGGCACGGCATCGGGCAGGCCAGCGCGGCGCAGTGCCTGACGGGCCGGGTTCTGGCCCAGGCCAGCGGTCAATACATTACCCAGGATGACTTCACTGACCTGATCTGCCGGCAGACCGCTGCGTTCCAGCAAACCCTTGATAACAATGGCGCCCAGTTCCGGTGCGCTCACCTTTGCAAGGCTGCCGCCAAAGCTACCAATAGCGGTACGCCCGGCAGCAACAATCACGATCTCACTCATTGTGTTTCTCCAAACCAGCGTTGCAAGAGTCTGGCCATACCTTGCGGCAGGCCGTTTCCGGAGCAGGTTTCATCATTGAAGACCAACTCCGCTACGTTGGATCACCCGGTGTGGACCGCCGGATGGGCACAAACAAAGCGTCTTGTGTTTTACGCCATCAAGAATCCGGTGCAGCCAGGCCGACCGGATTCACTGTGACATTTAGTCGCGCTTCTCTTTTACATAACGGCCAGGTGCGGGTTCGATGGGTTTGAACCCCGCTGCACCCAGCGTTTTACGGGCGGCTACTTTCTTGCCCGTGTACTGCTGTAACCAGTTATTCCAGTCCACCCACCAGCTACCGGGGCGGCTTTCTGCGCCATCAAACCAGGTGTCTGGCAACGTCGCGGCGTTGTCATTCACCCAGTAGTTGCGCTTGCCGGCCGCCGGATGGTTGATGGTGCCGGCAATGTGGCCCGATGCGCCCAGCACAAAGCGCGTTGGCCCTTTGAAGATACGCAGCGTGCCCCACGCAGACTTCCACGGCACGATATGATCTTCCCTCGCCGCAAACACATAAGTCGGCGTAGAAACGGTAGTCAGGTCGATCGGCACACCGCACAACGAGAACGAACCGGGTTTGGCCAGGTTGTTTTCCAGATACATATTGCGCAAAAAGAACGTGTGCATCGGCAATGCCAGATCGGCCGAATCATTGTTCCAGTACAAAAGATCAAATGGCGGCGGCGTCTTGCCTTTCAGATAGCTGCTGACCACGTAATTCCAGATCAGATCATTGGCGCGTAACGAAGAGAAAGTCCGCGCCAGTTCCTTGCCCGACACAATGCCGCCCTTATCAAGTTGGGCTTCACGTGAGCGGATGAGGTTCCAGTCAATATAGTGCTTGATGTCGCCCGGGTCAGAATGATCCAGCATGGACGTCATCAGCGTAACGGACCGGAACCAGTCCAGATTACGCGACTGCATAACAGGAATAGCCGTCGCAACAAGCCCGCCCCCAATGCAGAACGACAACACGTTCATCTGTTCGCGCCGGGTGATTTTGCGTACGACCTCAGCAGCCTTGATCACGCCGCTGTCGACATAATCGTCCCACTGCAGGTTACCCAGCTCAGGCGGGATGGAGCGCCAGGACACCAGAAACACGGTGTTTCCTTGTTCTACACACCAGCGCACCATGGAGTTTTCCGCCTGCAAATCCATGATGTAGTACTTGTTGACGCACGGCGGCACGATCAGCAAGGGAACTTCGTTGACCTGAGCGGTCAATGGCGTGTACTGGATCAATTGCAGGATGTCGTTTTCAAACACGACAGCGCCCTCGGTGACCGCCAGATTGCGGCCCACCTCGAACTGCGATTCATCCGTCATGGTGATGGTGCCCTTGCTGATGTCATCCATCAGCCGGCGCATGCCCTCTTTCAAGCTATCGCCATTGGTCTCGGCGGCCAGCTTCATCACCTCGGGGTTGGTCAGCGCAAAGTTGGCAGGGCTGACCGCATCAAGATATTGCCGCGTGAAAAACGCGGCTTTTTCGCGCAGGGCGTCGTCGGTTTGTGCCGCATCGACCATCTGCAACAGATAACGGGAGGTCAGCAGATAGTTTTGCTTGATCCAGGAAAAGAGCGGCGCATCCCATTCCGGCGAATTGAAACGGCGGTCGCCCTTGTCAGGCTGAACCGCTGGTGCGGCTTCCCGGGCACCAATCAGACCCAGCCAGAGATCAAGTTGTTGCTGATAGTACTCAGCCTGGCGAGCTTGCCACTCGGCCGTGTGGGCAGGTACCGTTGCCAGCACCTTGGGAACCAGATGCGGCAGCGCGTCATCCACGGTGGGTGCTACCGCGTTGACCCATTGCTGCCACCACTGCTGGCTAGCGTCGTTCATTTGCTTGAAAAAGCCGTCAAATGGCGTGGCCTGGGACACAATCTATCTCTCCGTCGTCATGGATTGATGGTTTGGAACTGCCCTGAAGTGGCGCAAAACCATACGCAAATTATCGCAAATGGTGCACCACAACATACATAATTCCCCCATGACCTGCAAGGTCGGTGAAATCTTTTAAAGTTGCACTTCGCAAGTACTTCGCGACCTCTTGATTTGGCATGACATTTTCAAAATTCTCAATTAGTATTACAGCGTTTCTGATAAACTTGGCCGCATATTGGAGATCTTGATGCGTCCCGCTTTTCCCCTTTTTGTCGCGTTGCTGACTGCCGCTTCCCTGTCGATTGCCCCAGTCGCCAGCGCCGCCACGTCGCATAAACACAAACACACTACCCAGTCTGCAAGCAAGAAGACAGCCACACCGAAGGCGTCTACAAAAACTGCTGCACGTACTACGACCGTTTACGAGAAAGGTCGGGTTAAACGTACCGCCATCGCCAATGCCCAGCGCAGCGTCCATGTTACGCGCGCCGTTGCGTTGTCTGGTTTTACGGCTGACAACCCCGGTCTGCAATCAGCATCCGTGCTGATCCTGAATGAAAACAGCGGTGAAGTGATCTACCAGAAGAACCCGGACGAAGTTGCGCCGATTGCTTCGATCACCAAGCTGATGACCGCCATGGTCACGCTGGATGCTCACTTGCCGATGAACGAATACATCACGATCAGTGATGAAGACGTTGATACGCTCAAGAATAGCTCGTCGCGTCTGCGCGTTGGCACTCGCCTGACCCGTGCCGAAGTCATGCTGCTGGCCTTGATGTCGTCGGAAAACCGCGCCGCTGCGGCGCTGGCCCGCACTTATCCGGGTGGTCATGACTTGTTCATCCGCAAGATGAACGAAAAAGCCACAGAACTGGGTATGAGCCACAGTCATTTTTATGACTCGACCGGCCTGACGCCGCAAAACATCTCCAGCGCCCGTGATCTGGTGCTGATGGTGCGTGCTGCGCGCAAGTATCCGGAGATCCACGAATTCACAACGTCGTCGCAATACGAATTCACCTCCAACCTCAATGGCCGCACCATGGCCTTCCACAACACCAATCCGTTGGTGAAGGAAGAACAATGGGATATCGGCCTGACCAAGACCGGTTTTACCAATGAAGCCGGCCATTGTCTGGTGATGGAAGCCACGATCAGTGGTACGCCGGTGGTCATGGTGCTGATGGATTCCACCGGCAAATACACCCGCATTGGGGATGCCAATCGTGTGAAGAAATGGCTGGAAACCAGCCCGGTGGCGCTGGCCCGTAGCTGATCGGGTACAGAGTCAAACCAACAAAAAAGCCCGGTTTTTACCGGGCTTTTTTGTTGTCGCGCGCCTGCATCAGAAGAAATCAGACAACCATGCTTTGAACTGGCCGGACGACATTGCCCCGCTCTGCCGCACCTGCTCCTGGCCGCGTTCAAATACCAGCAGCGTAGGAATGCTGCGAATGCGCAAGCTGTTAGCCAGTGCTTGCTCTTGATCCGTATCGACCTTGACGAAGGTTGCCTTGCCGGCAAAGTGTTCTGCCGCCGAAGCAAATGCCGGTGCAAATGCCTGACACGGCCCACACCAGGTAGCCCAGCAGTCCACCACCAGCGGATGCTTGAGCTGTTTATTGAGCACCGCAAATTGTTCAGCAGTGACGGCAACCGGCGCACCCGCAAACACGGGCTTGTGACAGGCGCCGCAGGTGGGATTATCGGCAATGCGTTCATCGTCGATACGGTTTTGGGTATGGCAATGGGGGCAAGCAATCTGCATGGTCGTTTCCGTTTTTATCAAAACTCCTGCCAGCATATTGGTGCCTGGCTTCGCGAATCTCAAGCTACGCGCCAGGCATTGTGTCTGATCATGCGCCTGGCCACATTTGGTGGTTTGCGCCAGGCAGGTGTGCCGGTACAATCGCGAACCCATTCAGTTAAACGAGCGCCGCACCATGCTCTGGTTTCGCAATATCCAGATTTACCGTCTTTCTTCCGATCACGCCCTGTCTGCTGACAGCATCAATGATCTCCTGGCCAAGCGCCCCTTCTTTAGCTGCGGCAGCCAGGACCTGATGACGCAGGGCTGGATTGCCCCTGCCGCGCACATGCCGGAAATGATGGCCTACCCGTTCCAGGATACGGTGTTGGTCATGCTTAAGACCGAAGAAAAGCTGCTGCCCGGTTCGGTCATCAAGCAGACCGCCGATTCACGTGTGCAGGAAATCGAAGCACGTGAAAACCGCAAGGTGGGCAAGCGTGAAATCAAGGAACTGCGCGAGCGTATTACTGAAGAACTGTTACCGCGCGCGTTCACCCGTTCGCGCACGCAACGCGCGCTGATTGATCTGGCCAATCACCTGGTGCTGGTCGAAAGCGCTAGCGCAGCCAAGGCAGAAGTCATGCTGTCGCTGTTGCGCGAAGCCTTGGGCAGCTTGCCCACCCGCCTGATTCAGACCAACACCACACCGCAAACCGCCATGACGGTCTGGCTGGAATCAGCGGACGCCGGTTTGTTTGACCTTGGCCAGGATGTAGAGCTGCGAGCACCAGGCGAAGATGGCCCGATTGCCCGCCTGGTCAAACAGCCGTTGATGGGCGAAGAAATTGCCCAGCATTTGTCCTCTGGCAAACTGGTCACCAAGATGGCACTGTCCTGGAACGACCGCATTGCACTGCAACTGACCGACAAGACAGAACTGAAGCGCGTGACCATGCTTGAGGCACTGCAAGACGACTTCAAAAATGCCGATGCCGCTGACAAAGCGGCCTTGTTTGACTCTGGCCTGGCGCTGTTCGTGGGCGAAACCCGCGCGCTGGTGCCGGATTTGCTGGAAGCACTGGGCGGCGAGCAGCCTGCCTGATCTGCAACGTGCAGATTCAACACAACGGCCAGCCGGTTACCCGCTGGCCGTTGTTTTATCTAACGCAGGTCAAACACTTAGAACGGCTTGGCGACCATCAGCCAATAGACCACCAGCAAACCGCCCTTTGCACCCTGTCGCGCATGCATCATTGCAGCCACAGCACTGACAATCCGCAGATGCCCGCAATCACATCCAGCCACAGCGCAGGGTCAACCCCGTTTCGGCCGATCGGCCAGCCAGCCTGGCGCATCATCCAGTCGCCGGATAACGGCTGGACAATCACCGAAGGTGGGGCGAGCCTTCAATCGACCCGCACCAACCCCATGGGGCAACCCAGCCCGCCGGAGCCACGACAAGATCATGCCCGAACCATCGCGGAAAGCCTCGCCTCACAAGTGCAATCGATGACTTCGGCTCAGGTGCAAGCTGTTATGCGGAATGAATTGTTTGTCCATCACAAAGAACAATCAGACCGACCAGTCGGCTAGACGTCAAAAATACCAATCAAAATCAGGTAATTACAGTAAAAACACTGGCCGGCATCGACTATTTGCTTTCATACCATTGCTTTGACAATTATCACGGAAGAAACCTACCATCGGCCACCGACTTCAATCATCAACAAGGTTAGCCAATGTCTTCCATCCAAGCGCCCGAAGAAAATCTCGGGGTTCTGGTCCGCCAGGTTCGTGACGGTCTGTTTCATCTGTTTGAACGCAAGCTGGCTTCCAGCGGCCTGGAACTGAACCTGAGCCAGTATCTGGTGCTCAAGCGTCTGGCCTACCACGGCGCGCAGACGGCAACTGAACTGGCCCGGGCCATTGACCATGATGCGGGTGCCATGACCCGCTTGCTGGACAAGCTGGAAGAGAAAGGCTACCTGCGCCGCCAACCCCATCAGGAAGATCGTCGCGCCTTGCAGATCACGCTCACAGAAGCGGGCCTGGCGCTGTGGACCACCATGCGTGGTTGTGGTGACGACTCCATGGAACAAGCACTTGTCGACCTCTCTGCAGATGAACAAGAAACGTTGATTTCTCTCCTCAAACGCGTCAGGAATAGCCTGGAGAAAGCGCAGTGATGAAAAAAACCTTGCGACGGCAAGTATTGTCGCACCCGCTGGTCTTGAGTGCGATCACGGTCGCGCTGTTGGCCGGTTGCGCCAATCAGGATGGATTGAGCCCACAAGGCAAACTGCTTGATGCCAACAGTTTGTCTGGTCAGCAGTCGCTTGCTGCGGCCAAAGTCAGCAACACGTGGCCGGATCAACGTTGGTGGAGCACGCTGGGTGATACCCAGTTGTCTGCGCTGATGGACGAAGCACTGAAAAACAACCCGAATCTGGAAGCCGCTGACGCACGCACGCGTCTGGCGCTGGCTCAGGCGGGTGCTGCCGATGCCGCCCGCATGCCGCGTCTGGACGCAGCTGCCGCGTACTCGGGCATCCGTATTCCGGGCACCGTCCTGCCACCGCCGTATGGCGACAGTTACGCTGCACTGAAGATGGTTTCCCTCAAGTTCAGCTACGACTTCGATCTGTGGGGTGGTCAGCGTGCCGCATGGGAAGCCGCCGTCGGCCAAAGCCGCGCGACACTGATTGATGCGCAGCAAGCGCGCATTACGCTATCGACCAACCTGGCCCGCACGTATTCGCAACTGGGTTATGCCTGGCAGATGCAAGACATCGCCAAGGCAGATCTGAAGCGCGCACAGAACCAGCTTGATCTGGTGCAACAACGCGTGAGTGCCGGGATTGATAGTCAGGTGCAGCTCAAGCAAGCCCAGGCCGCCCTGCCCGGCGCACGGCAGCAAGTCGAAGCCGCACAACAGCAGATTGACGACAACAAACTGCAGCTTGCCGCTTTGCTGGGTCAAGGCCCGGACCGTGGTCAGCAACTGGCCCGCCCGCAGCCGTTGCACCCGGGTGTACTGGCGTTGCCGAGCGTATTGCCGGCAGATCTGGTCGGCCGCCGCGCAGACATCGTCGCAGCGCGCTGGCGTGTAGAAAGCGCCAGCAAAGACGTCAAGACGGCGCAGACCAAGTTCTACCCGGATTTCAACCTGACCGCCGCAATTGGTCTGGCCTCTCTCTCCTTTGGTGACTTGCCCAAGTGGGATAGCCGCTACGCCCAACTGGCACCGGCGCTGACCTTGCCTATCTTTGATGGTGGCCGTCTGCGTGCCAATTTGTCCGCCAAAGATGCGCAGTACGATCTGGCGGTGGCGCAGTACAACCAGTCACTGGTGAACGCCATGCATGAAGTGGCGGCCGAAGTCAGCGCCATGCAATCGCTCGATAAACAAGTCACCGAGCAGCAAAGTGCGATACAGACCGTTCAAGCGGCCTATGACCTTGCCACCCAGCGTTACAAGGGCGGCCTTGGTAACTACCTGGAAGTGCTGACGGTGCAGCAACAATTGCTGAGCGCGCAGATGCGTCTGGCGTCGCTCAATGCACAACAACTGGATGCATCCATCTTGCTGGTACAGGCCCTGGGCGGTGGTTACCGTCCGGACGATGACGCCCCGGCAATTGCGACTGCTTCCGTACCCGCCAGCGCGCAATAAGCGCCAGCGTTGAACAAATCACCGAGATAATAGGGAAAGACAAGCATGAGCACCGAAAACAACGCCCCTGCCGCGACCAGCGCAGAGCGCCCTTCCCGTCGCAAGTTCTTGTTGCGGCTGGCCCTTGCCGTGTTCATCCTGGCCATGCTGGCCTGGGCTGTGTGGTACTTCATGGTCGGCCGCTGGAATGAAGACACCGATGATGCCTACGTGCAAGGCAACGTCGTGCAGATTACCCCGCAGATCGCCGGTACCGTGGTCAGTATCGGCGCCGAAAATGGCTCTCTGGTCAAAGCTGGCCAGACCCTGGTTGAACTGGACCCGAGCGATGCCCATGTGGGCCTGCAACAAGCCAAGGCCAACCTGGCCAGCACCGTACGCAAGGTGCGTGGCCTGTTCAGCAACGTGAATAGCTTGCAAGCCGAGCTGGCTGCCCAACAAACTGCGCTGGACAAAGCCAAAGCCGACTATGACCGTCGCCAGCAACTGGTGAAGACCGGTGCGATCTCGGCCGAAGAACTGGCCCATGCCCGCGATGCCCTGGCCGCTGCGCAAAGCACCGTCGCATCGTCACAAGGTCAGTTGACCACCAGCAAGGTGCTGGTGGAAGACACCGTTGTCGCCTCGCACCCGGATGTCGAAGCTGCTGCAGCCAAACTGCGCGCGGCTTATCTGGATGACGTGCGCACCACCATGGTCGCGCCAGTCTCTGGCTATGTAGCGCAACGCGCCGTGCAAGTGGGTCAACGCATTCAGCCCGGCACACCGCTGATGGCCGTAGTGCCGCTTGATCAGGCCTGGGTTGAAGCTAACTTCAAAGAGACCCAACTGCGCCACATGCGCATCGGCCAGCCGGTAACGCTCAAGGCTGACCTCTATGGCGGCAGCGTGGAATACAAAGGCAAGATCGACAGTCTGGGTGTAGGCACGGGTAGCGCGTTCAGCCTGATCCCGGCCCAGAACGCCACCGGCAACTGGATCAAGATCGTGCAGCGCGTACCGGTCCGTATCACGCTGGATCAGGACGAAGTGAAGAAAAACCCGCTGCGTATTGGTCTGTCGATGAGCGTGGATGTCAGCCTGCATGATCAGTCCGGCCCGTCTTTGTCCGATACGCCGGTCACGCATCCGTTGTTCACCACGGATGTGTACAAGCAGCAGTTGTCTGCAGCCGACCAGCTGATCAAGGACATCATCCATGCCAATCTGGCTTCCGGCCAGGGCAAGAAGTAAGCCGGGGTCGCGAGGATGAATCATCCTTCGTTCCGCCCGCCCAATCTGACGCTGGCGACCATTGGTTTGTGTCTGGCTACCTTTATGCAGGTGCTGGACACCACCATTGCCAACGTCTCGCTGCCCACCATTGCCGGTAACCTGGGCGTGAGCTCAGACCAGAGCGCATGGGTGATTACTTCGTTTGCGGTCAGCAATGCCATCGCGCTGCCGCTCACGGGTTTTCTGGTGCGCCGTTACGGCGAAACCCGTCTGTTTGTGCTGGCCACGCTGCTGTTCTCACTGGCCTCTTTGCTGTGCGGCGTTGCGCAAAGTATGGGCATGCTGGTGGGTTTCCGTGCGCTGCAAGGTGCTGTCGCCGGCCCGATGTACCCGATCACCCAGTCGCTGTTGATCTCGATCTACCCCGCCAATAAACGGGGGCAGGCGCTGGCGCTATTAGCAATGATCACCGTGGTGGCCCCGATCGCGGGCCCGATCCTGGGGGGCTGGATCACCGACAACTATTCCTGGCCGTGGATTTTCTTTATCAACGTGCCTATCGGGATATTTGCATCGTGGGTCGTCGCCAACCAGATGAAGGGTCGGCCGGAGAAACTCGAAAAACCCAAGATGGATTACGTTGGCCTGATCACGCTGGTGATTGGTGTCGGTGCATTGCAAGTGCTGCTGGATAAGGGCAATGATCTGGATTGGTTTCAATCCTCGTTCATTGTCACGCTGGCCATTATCGCTGCCGTGGCGCTGACCGTTTTCCTGATCTGGGAAATGACCGACAAAGACCCGATCGTGAACCTGCGCTTGTTCCGTCACCGCAACTTTGCGGCCGGTACGGTCACGCTCACACTGGGTTACGCCGGCTTCTTCGGCATGAGCTTGTTGTTACCGCTGTGGCTGCAAACGCAGTTGCACTACACCTCGGTGTGGGCGGGTCTGGCTACCGCACCGATTGGCGTGCTCCCCGTTGTGCTGACGCCGTTTGTGGGCAAGTACGCGCCGCGGTTTGACTTGCGTGTGCTGGCGACGATCTCGTTTATCGTGCTGGCAGGCACCTCGTTCATGCGGGCCGCCTTCACCATTGACGTGGACTTTGCTTCCGTCGCACTGGTGCAGTTGCTGATGGGTCTGGGCGTGGCGTTCTACTTTATGCCGGTGCTATCGATTGTGCTGTCTGACCTGCAACCGCATGAGATCTCCGCGGGCTCAGGTCTGGCAACCTTCTTGCGTACGCTGGGCGGCAGCTTTGCGGCATCGCTCACCACCTGGATCTGGCAGCATCGTGCAATCGAACACCATGCGCGCCTGGCTGAGCATATCTCTGTGTATGACCCGGCCACGCAGCAAGCCATTACCCAGTTGGGCCACGGCAGCTTGCCGCGAGCAGCGGCGGTGATGGATCAACTGGTACAGTCGCAAGCGTTGATGATGTCGACCATCGACTACTTCAACATGCTGGGCTGGTTGTTCCTGACGCTGATTGTGGTGGTGTTCTTTGCCAAGCCACCCTTCGCCCCCAAAGGTGGCGGCGCCAGTGCCGCAGCGGCGGGTGGTCACTGATCTGACCCGCTATCATGCACCAAAAACAAAGGCCCCTTCACGGGGCCTTTGTTTTCAGGTTTACCAACATGTTGCTTTCTTGCCATAAAAGATGCGCGTTTCATTCAGGAAAGATACATTCCTGCTGTGTCTGATCCTGATAACCAAAACCGTGCGCTTTGCGCCACCACAGAGAACCGCATGAAACTCACCATCAAGCGTGTGTCCGTTCTGAGAGCTGCCAAGATGGCGGCTATCTTTTATCTGGTCATCAGCATTCCGATGATGTTGTTGATGTTGATCCAGTTCAGCGCGGTGCCCGCACCCAACAAACCCGGTCTGGGCTGGCTGATTCTGGTACCTGTCATGTACACCATCATTGGCTTCCTGTTTACCCTGTTCAGCGCCTGGCTCTACAACATGGTTGCCCGCTGGCAAGGTGGGCTGGAGTTTGAAGTGTCTGAAGAAAAAGCAGCCATCTGAACCGCGTTCAACGGCGCGCTGCGGCCACGAGCGGCGCGCGCCTGCGGAAACACCCAAGCCGTTTTCCTGTCAGCGCTCAGGTAAAGTGGACATTCCTGCCCTCATTTCGCCGCGCCCATCATGCAAATCCGCCCCGTCCAGGCCAGTGACGCCCAGGCCATCTGTGAGATCTACAACCATTACGTCATCAACACGGCAATCAGTTTTGAACAAAACCCGGTGACTGCAGATGAAATGATCAAGCGTATTGAAGATATTGGCAGCAAGTACCCGTGGTTGGTCGTAGAGACACCAGATGGTGTTGTGGGTTACGCCTATGCCACAGTCTGGCGCGGGCGCCCGGCGTATAAACACACGGTAGAAAGCACCATCTACCTGCGTGCCGACACGCTGCGTGGCGGGATAGGCAAACCGTTGTATACCGCACTGATTGATGAACTACGTGCGCGGCAATTCCACGCGGTGGTCGGCTGCATTGCCCTGCCTAATCCGGCCAGTGTGGCGTTTCATGAGCGTTGCGGCTTTCGGAAAGTGGCGCATTTCAGCGAAGTTGGCCGCAAATTTGATCAGTGGCTGGATGCCGGTTTTTGGGAAGTCCTGCTTTAACGCGCAGAGCATGCGTTAATCAGAGGGGAAACGCATGGTTTACCTCATCATCAAATACCTGTGCACGGCGGGTGTAGTCGTCCTGGTGTCAGAGTTCGCCAAACGCAGTGATCGTTTGGGTGCGCTGGTTGCCTCGCTGCCGCTGGTCACGTTGCTCACTTTGTTCTGGCTGTATTTTGAGCACCAAAGCGCGCAAAAAATCAGCAATCATGCCTGGTACACGTTCTGGTATGTCATCCCGACCTTGCCCATGTTTCTGGTGTTTCCATGGACCATGGATCGCTGGGGCTTCTGGCCAGCGATCGGCACCAGCGTGGTCTTGACCATGGCCAGTTTTGGCTTGTTCGGGCTAGCGGTGCGGCGCTTTGGCGTGCAATTGTTCTAACGCATCAACCACGCCATTTGCGCCATGCCCACCACCCCGCTGCACTGGTCAGCCCGGCCACAACGGTCACGATGATCCAGAAGCCATGCGCATGCTGCGCCAACGGAATTCCCCCCACGTTCATCCCCAGCAAACCCGCCACAATATTGAATGGCAAAGCCAGTACGGTCACGATGGTCAACATGAACAGGCTGCGGTTGTCCTGCTCGTTCATGTGGGCGGCAATTTCTTCCTGCAGCAGCTTGATGCGCTCATGCAGCGCCGTCAGATCAGACAGCACGGCGCTGAATTCTTCAGTTGATTCGCGCAAGTCGTCGATGTCTTCCTGAGCGATCCACTCCGGCGGCCGGTTTAACAGCCGGAACAGCGCGGCAGGCTCTGGCGCCAGCAACCGCTGCAAACGCACGAGCACGCGGCGCAGGCTGCCCAGGTTCACCCGCCGGCGTTCCAGCCGGTCTGCCAGCAAACGGTCTTCGATCCGATCCACCTCTTCGGCTGAGTCGCGCACGATTTGTGCCAGCACGCCAGCCTGCAGACTCAACAAACGCACCAGCAACTCAACCGGTGAACGCAGGCGTGCGCCGGTGCGTACAGACTCTCGCAAACGGTCAATAGAACGCAGCGGCCGGCTGCGCGCGCTGATCACCATGCGGCAATCCAGGCATAGCCACAGCGTAGAGATTTCCGCGGCATCAAACGAGAAATCAAACAACACGTCATTCAGCACGGCTTGTAGCGCTTCACCTTCCAGTTCTACCCGCGAAGAACGCGACGAAGTATGCAGCGTATGTTTGAATGACTCCGGTAATGGCAACGTATTCAACCAGCGTTCCGTCGCCGCCATGGCCAGATTGAAATGCAGCCAGATAAAGCCTGGCTGATGGCCCGGCAACGCCAGCCAGTCACGCGCTTCCTCTGCAGTCACGGCCTTGGCACCCTCGGGCCCGAACAGAAACCCGCATACCATCCCTGACGAATCTGCTCCGTAACTACCCAGCGCATTCAGCTCCATCGGTCTTTTACCTGTGTTTTATGAATTGTTGATCTGACCGGCTACGCTAACCTGCCTTTATGACGTCTTTGTTGCAGTTTCTTTACCGCCGACAAAGCATTGCCGTTGGCCTGATGCAAGTACATAATTTGTGCCCGGCACCTTTTGCATCCATATCTACAAACACAGCAAAACGAGCGTGCAAAGCGCTCAGGTGGACGGAGGAGTAATGGTTGAACATATATTGGCCTGGCATGGACTGGGCTGGCTGTTCTGGGCTGTGTGGTGGACGTTCATTGCTGGTGGCATTCACCAGGCGCAGCCTTTGCAACCGCCGTTATCCCGGTTGTTGCAGGTATTGCTGATTTTTGTTGGCTTTGTGTTGCTGAATCAGTACGACCCTAGTGAATACGCCTGGGAGCAAATTCTGTCTTTGCTGCTATTGGTTGGCGGCCTGGCCGGGATGGTGCAATCCCGACGCGTCCTGGGCGCGGCGTTTACTGATCGCAGCGGGCAACTGGACCCCGGCCCGCTGGCCACTTGCGGCATCTACCGTCGCGTACGCCATCCCTTGTGCAGTTTCTTTGTACTGGCATTCTGTGGCACCGCACTGGCACATGGCTGGCAAGCCCTCTGGACAACCATTCCGGTGCTGGCCGCGTTTGTCTGGAAAGCCCGCCAGGAAGAAAACACGCTGCAAGCGCGTTTTGGTACTCGCTGGACCGATTACAGCAATCACACGGCGCGCATGGTGCCTGGTATCTGGTAGACCGGGCGCCTGCGCAGCTTCGCCCTCTTCTGCCTCAGGAGTACCGCATGACCAGTCGCCGCACTTTCCTCTTCAAAACCTTGCCTGCAGCCGGGATAACGCTGGCTTTGGCGCGCCACGTACTGGCCGCGGATCCGGAATTGGCTGAGTCAGACCCGGATGCCATGAAACTGGCTTATGCGGCGGATGCCAGCAAGGTCGACAAAACCAGAAACCCGACGTGGGCGACCGGCCAGCGTTGTGACACCTGTGAGCTCTTCAACGCGCCTGACGGTGGCGATCTGGGCGCCTGTAGCTTGTTCAAGGGCAAAATGGTCCGTGCGGCGGGTTGGTGCAATCAGTACGTGCCGTAAGTGGATCCGGTTGATGGGTGCAGGACCAACAAAAAAGCAGCCCGCAGGCTGCTTTTTTTTCAGGCTGGCTAAACCTCCGGCCAGCTCTACATCAAAGCTTGTATTGCGCAGTTTCGCGTTCCATATCCTGTGCCAGACGGCCCAGATTACGTGCGGCTTCACTGGTGTTGCCGGCAATGGCGCTGTTCTCGTCCGTCATCTGCGCAATCCGTTCTACCTGCTGCGCAATGTTGGAACTGGCCTGCGATTGCTCGCGCAGCGCGCCAGAAATATCGTGCACCATTTCAACAGTGCGGCCAGCGTGCTCGCCAATCTGTTCGATGACTGAGCGGGCCTGACCGGCTTGTTCCACGCCCGAATGAACCAGTTGAACGGCTTCGTTCATGCCGGTCACTGTACGCTGCGCACTTTCGCCCACGGCACTGATGATCTGGCTGATTTCAGCGGTCGATTGCGCGGTACGCTCGGCCAGTTTGCGCACTTCATCGGCCACCACCGCAAACCCACGGCCGGTTTCACCGGCGCGGGCCGCTTCAATGGCCGCGTTCAATGCCAGCAAGTTGGTTTGCTCTGCCACGTCGCGGATCACCCGCACGACGGAAGAAATTTGCTGGGTCTGTTGCTCCAGTTGGGTCAAACGGTCAGCCGCCACACCCACGCCTTCAGCAATGCGGTTGATTTCATCAGCAGTGCGGCCAATGATGTCGCGGCCCTGCGTGACCAGCTTGCCGGATTCAGAGGACAGATTCTGTGCTTCCATCGCGCGGTCAGACACGTGGTTGATGCTTACGGTCATTTCTTCGATCGACGCCGCCATGCTGGCAGTCGCTTCGCTTTGCGACGCAGCAGCCCTGGCCACTTGCTCACTGGCATCGGACAGCTGGCTGGCAGAACTGGCCACGCTGTTGGTGGCACTTCTCAGTTGCGTCAGGCTGCCTTGAACCTTGTCCTGCAGTTTGTTAAAGGCACGAATGGTCACGCCCACTTCATCACGACCGCTGCCGTCCACACGGGTACGGAAGTCCAGTCGGCTTTCCACCGCTTCAATCCCGTTACGCATGGCGCTAAGCGGTTTGGTGACAGAGCGGTAAATCAGGACCGACAAAATAATGGCGCCCAGCAATACCACAATGCTCAAGCCAATCAGCATGTAGAGCGCAGAATGGAACGTGGTTTCAGCCAACAGGCTGGAACGGTCGCCCAACTGGCTGTTGTATTTGGCGTGGGCGGTAAAAGCGTCGGAAACCTTAAGCTGGTCGCCATACGAAGACATCATCAAGGCGATGGCATCTGCCTCGTTGCCCGCCTTGGACAAGGCCAGCATTTTGTTCTGTATTGCTTCGTAATTGGCGTAGGCAGCGCTATCTGCATCCAGCAGCGATTTATCCTGATCATCAGAAATCAGCGTGCTGTATTTATTCAGGCCATCATGAACCTGTTGCGACTGGTCGGAGATTTTCTGCTCCAGCTTGGCCTTCTCTTCGGGGGTTTTGACAACCAGATGCCGAAATACCGAGACCCGCATCCGTTGGTAATTCTCAGATGCGTTACGAATATCGTTAATGCTGGGAATGATGTCGCTGTTGAGTTCCACAACCCGGTCATGCATCCGGTCCAGTTGCCAGATACCCGTTAGAAGAATAAACAGCAGCCCGGTGATAAACAGGCCGATTAAAAGCAGAAGTCGTTTTCCGATAGACATGATGCGCATGGACCCTGATTATTATTGAATCGAACGCGAGTCTTCGAAATGCTCGCACTCCCATATATTCAAACATCATAGTGAGGCACTGGTAAGCCCACTGGTGCGGAAAGACTTTTCTTGTATTGTCTTTAAAGACCGTATTCACATCATTAGCAAGGGCTTGCGTCTCAATGCGACCGTTCATTGATCCGATGAACGGTAACTCATCCTTAAAAAGAAAAAGGCACATGAAAGCTTTAATGCTTTCTGTGCCTTTTTTTCAATTGCCATTCTTTCAATGACGGAAATAACTTCGCGTTATTTAGTTCGAATCGGCAATTATCGCAATATCAATTCTTGAAGAGGTCGATTACTTTTTGCCGATCCGCATTGTCATCGGCATTAGGAGAACTGGCATCTTCTTCATCAGGTTGACCGTCGCCCGCGCCCAGGTCAATACCGGCGACAAAGCCGTTCCCTGGGGTCATGTTGTCGTAGTACAGCTCACCTTCGATATTGACTACGCCATCGGGCATGGGAATCTGATATTGCGGGACGCCCTGCAAAGCCTTGCCCATGAAAGACACCCACAGCGGCAACGCCAGTTGCGCGCCAAACTCGCGGCTCCCCAGGGTTTTGGGCTGATCGTAGCCCAGCCAGGTCACCGCCACGAGATTGCGCTGATAGCCCGCAAACCAGCCATCCATGGCGTCGTTGGTGGTACCGGTTTTACCGGCAAGGTCAGTCCGGCCCAAGGCATTACTGCCCGCGCCGGTACCGCGCTGTGCGACGGTCTGCAACATGCTGTTGATGATGTAGGCATTGCGTGGGTCAATCACGCGCGGTGCATCCTTGCCCGCCGTAATGGGCTTGAAGCGTGACAGCAAGCCACCGCGTGCATCGTGAACCTCGGCGATCAGCCAGGGGTTCACGCGGTAACCGCCATTGGCGAACACCGCATAGCCATTGACCAGTTGAATGGGCGTAACCGCACCGGCACCCAGGGCCATCGGCAGGTAAGCCGGGTTTTTGGCCGCATCAAAACCAAAGCGGGTGATGTACTGCTGGGCGTAACCAGTCCCGATGAAATTAAGCGTACGCACTGCCACCAGGTTTTTGGACTTCTGCAGACCACGACGCAGCGTGATCGGACCTTCCGGATCATCATCATCCTTGGGCGACCAAGGTTGCTGATCTGGTGTGGCGGGCGGCAGTGTGAAGGCCGCATCGTTCACCAGCGTCGCCGGGCCAACGCCCTTTTCAATCGCGGCAGAATAGATAAACGGTTTGAAGGTAGAACCTGGCTGGCGCCACGCTTGAGTCACGTGGTTGAACTTGCTGCCATCGGCTTCAAAACCGCCGACCAGCGCCTTGATTGCCCCGTTATCCGGGCTAATAGCCACCAGTGCGCCTTCCACTTGTGGCAACTGGCTAACCTGCCAGTTGTCTTTGGCGTCTTTGCTGATGCGAATGATCGAACCCGGACGAATGCCGTTTTTGGCATTTGGCTTGAGCGCGTTAGCCGCAAATTTCAGACCATCACCCGTGATCGTCACGGCTTCACCGCTGGAAGGAATAGCGGTCACGGATTTGGCACTGGCGGCAGTCACCACGGCCGCTACCAGGTCATCGTTATCCGGGTGCTGATTCAGCGCGTCGTCAATGGCGTCTTGCTGGGCATCCGGGTCAACCGGCAACTCCATGCTGCCTTCCGGACCACGGTAACCGTGGCGACGGTCGTAATCCATCACCCCGGCGCGCACAGCCTTGTAAGCGGCGGTTTGATCAACCGAGTTCACTGTGGTGTAGACACTGAAGCCCTTGGTATAGGCATCTTCCTTGTACTGGCCGTACAGGGACTGACGCACCATTTCCGCAATGTATTCGCCATGCACGGCAAACTGGCCGCTGGACGCTTCCACTACATGCAGCGGTGTTTTCACCGCCTCGTCGTACTGTTCCTGGGTGATGTACTTGAGATCAAGCATGCGCTTGAGGATGTATTCCTGACGGATCTTTGCGCGCTTGAAGTTCACCACCGGATTGTAGGCGGAGGGCGCTTTGGGCAGCCCGGCCAGCATGGCCGCTTCCGGCAACGTGATGTCTTTCAGATCCTTGCCGAAGTACACCCGCTCTGCGCTGGCAAAACCATACGCGCGCTGACCCAGAAAAATCTGGTTCATGTACAACTCTAGAATCTGGTCTTTGGTCAACGCAGCTTCAATCTTGTACGCCAGCAACATCTCGTAAACCTTGCGGGAATACGTCTTGTCGCGGGTCAGGAAAAAGTTTCGCGCCACCTGCATGGTGATGGTACTGGCACCCTGGGCGGCACCGCCGTGCATCAAGTCTGCGACACCAGCACGGGCGATACCGACAAAGTCGACCCCGCCATGTTCATAGAAGCGGTAATCCTCAATGGCGAGTACCGCTTTCTTCATGACATCCGGGATATCCTGGAATTTGACCAGGCTACGACGCTCTTCGCCAAACTCGCCAATCAAGACCTTGTCTTCGGTGTAGACGCGCAATGGCACCTTGGGCTGGAAATTGGTCAGCGCATCCAGATCGGGCAGCTTGGGCCCCATTAACAGGACCACGTAGGCCACGCCCAAGGCGATGAGGACGGCAATCGCGGCAACAATGCCGACGAGAAACAGCAGGATGCTGCCGCGCGCACGGTGCAGGCTTTTCTTGTTCTGAGCAGGATTCATGAGGCGATCCGGTCAAACCTTTGAGCTACAAAGGCTCCGATGATACCGGTGTCAGGTCCTTGTTGTAATGTCAGCCTTCACTGCAGAGCGTGACAAGCACGCCAGCAAGCCAGATCGCTATGCCCTACCCGCCTAGTGGCGCGGGCCCGACGCGTGCTCCAGGCTTGACCAGAGGTCTTCTTCTGTATCTTCCGGAAACGGCCGCTCGACATCCGGCAGCATCTTCCTGCCTGGCGTCACCCACTCTCGCTGGGCGTACAGGCCAGACATATTCCCCAGTACCGATGCAGCCATCAGCAAATTCAGTGACTGAAGTGATTTAGACGGGATACGCATGATGCCCTCCTTGCCGGCGCGTATTCAGGCCAGCTGACCTCATCATCGCGCGATCTACCGCTGCCACACGATCAGCCCGCACCGGTTACAGCTGTCAGCCTGAACCCGACACATGCATTTGTCATTTCGACTGGACTGGCGGGCAAAAAAACGGGCACCGCAGTGCCCGCATCAAGGGTTGAACGTATCCCGTTATGCAGCCAGTTTTGCGGCTACATCACGCAATGCCGTACGCAAGCCCTCCTCGACCACCGGGTGGTAGAACGGCATGTCGAGCATCTGCGGCACCGTCAGTTGTTGCTGCACAGCCCATGCCAGCAGGTGGGCAATATTTTCAGCGCGCGGGCCAATCCACTCGGACCCCAGGAAACGGCCAGTCTGTTTGTCGGCGTACACATGCATCAGACCCTTGTTGCGGAGCATGACGCGGCTGCGGCCCTGGTCTTCAAAGCTCACTTCACCGGTCACGAAACTGTCCGGCACCAGATCAGCAAAACGCTGGCCGACCATCGCGATCTGCGGGTCAGAGAACACCACGGCGATCGTGGCACGGCGCAGGCCGGGGTTTACTTGTGGCCAGGTGGCGGCGTTGGTGCCCGCCGTTTTGCCTTCGTCAGCCGCCTCATGCAGCAGAGGCAGGAAATGATTGGCATCACCGGCGATAAAGATCGGCGAAGTACCGCATTGAGTGGTATCCGGGTTGAACAGCGGCACGCCGCGTTCGTCCAGCGTCAGGCCGGTGTTTTCCAGGCCCAGGCCGCGCACATTGGGCGTGCGGCCAGTCGCGGCCAGTACGTAGTCATACGATTCCGTCACACTCTCGCCGTTGGCTTCACGGAAGGTGATCACGGCCTTGTCGCCGTCGCGCGCCATGTTTTCGATTTGCGCATCCGGGTTAAAGGCAAACTCGCTCCGGAATACGCCTTTGGCATAGTCTCGCACTTGCGGGTCAGTCAGTGGTCCAACACCGCCGCGTACGCCAAACAGCCTCACTTTCACGCCAAGGCGTGACAGCGCCTGACCCAGTTCCAGACCAATCACGCCGGGGCCGAACACAGCCACGCTCTCTGGCAGCGTATCCCAGTTGAATACGTCATCGTTCACGATCAGGCGATCACCAAATACCTTGAACGCCTCCGGAATAGCCGGGCTGGAACCACTGGCGATGACCACGCGAGAGGCTTGTACCAGTGTTTGTTCACCACCATCAAAACCCACTTGCAGGGTGGTGTTATCAACAAAGCGGGCGAAGCCAGCCAGCTTGTGCTCAGCCGGAATGCCGTCCACGCTCTTCACCACAAAGCCGACAAAACGATCACGTTCACGCTTGACGCGATCCATCACTTCGCGACCGTCAATGCGGATATCGCCATCAATATGCACGCCGAAGGCTGCGGTATGGCGCGCTTCGTGGGCGGCTTCGGCAGCGGCAATCAAGAGTTTGGATGGCATGCAACCCACTCGGGCGCAGGTGGTGCCGTAGGGGCCGCCTTCAATCAATAGCGCACGTTTACCACCCGCAATGGCAGCCCGGTACGCAGCAAGGCCAGCGGTACCGGCGCCAATGATCGCCACATCGGTCGTAATAATCTTGCTTTGATTGGTCATGACGAGCCCCTTGTTTTGATTGAGTGTTTAATCGGGATACGCGAATTCAGCGCGCAGACCACACCGCACGGCACAGGGTCATGTGCTGTGGTCTGCAAACTGGAGAGGGGGAAAACAGGCGGTGCGATGACCGCCTGTTCCAGACAGAGACTTACTGGTGCGACTTAAGCAGCGACAAACTTTGCCACTTCTTCGGAACCGCCAATCAGCTTGCCGTTCACGAAGACTTGCGGGGCAGTCATGGTGCCAGAGACAGCGCCCAGTACCTTGCCGCGAACTTTGTTGTCCAGCGGCACTTCAATGAAGTCATAACCCGCTGCAGTCAGTTGCTCTTTGGCCTTGGCGCAGAATGCGCAGCCGACCTTGGAGAACACCACCACTTGATCCGGCTTCTTCGCAGTCGGGGCAATGTGGTTCAGCATGGTGTCGGCATCGGACACTTCAAACGGATCGCCTTCTTTTTCCGGCTCGATGAACATCTTTTGCACCACGCCGTCTTTTACCAGCATGGAGTAGCGCCAGCTGCGCTTGCCAAAGCCCAGGTTGGCCTTGTCGACCAGTTGGCCCATACCCTCGGTAAATTCGCCGTTGCCGTCCGGCACCATCACAATGTTTTGTGCTTCCTGATCCTTGGCCCATTCATTCATGACGAAGGTATCGTTCACGGACACACACAGAATGCTGTCGACGCCTTGCTCACGGAACACCGGAGCCAGTTCGTTGTAACGCGGCAGGTGAGTAGAAGAACAAGTGGGGGTGAACGCGCCCGGCAGCGAGAACAGCACCACGGTCTTGCCCTTGAACAGATCGTCGGTGGTCACGTTTTTCCATTCGTTGTTTTCACGAACACGGAAAGTGACATTGGGAACGCGTTGGCCTTCACGAGATTGCATAGTGGTTACTCCTTGCTGGTCGGTTGTGTTGTTTGATGCGATGGACGAAGTATGCCGATGCCCGATTGATTGATCCAATTTATTGTTACAAACAATTCGATAGAAAATATCGATCAATAAAAACACATAGGCTACGGCTATCATCCCTCGAACGCCCGAAGAAGTCAGACAACAGCGGCATCAGACCAGTGCCAGTCAAATGCACCACACAACACGGTACAAACCGGCTTGCAGCAAGACGCTCAATCAGCGCTGCATAGGCGCAGGCAAGGTGGTCAACCAGGTCAGTACCGACGCCAGCACCGCCTGACGGTATGGGTCTGGCTCGTTGAAAAGCTCGTGATAGAACTCGGGGAACTCATGCAGTACCACCATGCCGGCGGGCGCATTCGCCGCAAAGGTGCGGCTGCCGGCGGGATCAACCAGTTCATCGTCCCCGGCCACCAGCAACAGGGTGGGCACGGCCAGATCACGTACCTCGCCCAACACCCGGTTGCCGGTTGCCAACAGAAAATGTGCCAGCCTGGGTGTCATGCGGGCATGGCGTAGCGGGTCTTCCAGAAAGGCCTGCCCGACTGCCGGATCATGCGACAACTTGTGATTGGGAAATTTGCGGCGCATCGGCATGCGCGGCACGGTGTGCGCTAGCGCCCAGGCCAAAGCGTGCACCGGCTTCCCTTGCCACGTACGCAATGCGGGTGAACTCAGAATCAGCCCGGCAGGTTGCACCCATTTACCCGTGACGGCAGCCGCAGCGACGAGGCCGCCCATGCTGTGCCCCAGCAGCAGCGGTGTAAAACCGAGTTCGGTCTCAAAGGCGGTGAACTGGCTGCGCAGATCATCCAGCAGCATATCCGCATGCAACAAAGAGCCTCGCGCGCCGGGGCTGTTGCCGTGCCCGTAATGATCATAAATGCGCACTGTAAAGCCATGCTGGTTAAACCAGCGTGCGACGTGCTCATAACGGCCACCGTGCTCGCCGAGCCCGTGGGCAATCATGATGGCTTTACGGGCATCGGCGACGGGCCAGTTGTATTGGTAAAGCGTGTGTACGGGTTTGGTCATGCAATGATTGTAGCCGGCCCTTCCCTGGCATGCTTTGGTGGCAAAACCCATAAAAAAACCCCGGCAGGTGCCGGGGTTTTCCATGCGGTACACAGTCTCACTTAGTGAGCGCTTTGACCCGCTGCGCCTTCGTCCAGCGCACGAATTTCTTCGTCTTCTTTTTCATGCGCGGCGGCATTGTGGTCAGCAGCCAGCATCATGTAAATGGCCGGAACCACATACAAAGTGAACAGCGTACCGATCGCGATACCCGTTGCGATCACAAGGCCCATGTTGAAGCGGCCCAGTGCACCCGCACCCGAAGACAGAATCAGCGGCAGGACGCCCAGCACCATGGCGGCAGTGGTCATCAGAATCGGACGCAGACGAATACCTGCGGCGTCTTCAATGGCTTTGCGCTTGCTGTGACCCAGCTTTTGCTGCTGGTTGGCAAATTCCACAATCAGGATACCGTGCTTGGAAATCAGGCCGATCAGCGTCACCAGACCCACTTCCGAGTAGATATTCAAGCTTGCACCACCAATCCCCAGCGAGACAAAGATCATCGCACCGCAGATCGACATCGGCACCGACACCATCACGATCAGCGGATCGCGGAAGCTTTCAAACTGCGCCGCGAGCGCCAGGAAAATGATGATCAGCGCAAACACGAAGGTGACAATCAGCGCACTGCTTTCCTGCACAAACTGGCGCGACTGGCCGCCGTAATCCACCGTGTAACCTTGCGGCAGCGTGTCTTTGGCAATGCCCTGCATGGTCTGGATCACCTGACCCACTGTCACGCCGGGGAACGGCACGCCAGAGATCGTCGCAGAGTTCATCTGCTGGAAGTGGTTCAGTTGCTGCGGAATCACCGTGGTCTTGACCTTGGCCACCGTTGACAACGGAATGCTGTCGCCGGTCGAAGTCGTGATGTGGTAATCCAGCAGTTGGTCCGGGTTCAGACGATCTTCACGACCCACTTGCGGGATGACCTTGTACGAACGGCCAGCCAGACTGAAGTAGTTCACGTAGCCACCACCCAGCGCAGCACCCAGCGAGTCACCCAGATCTTTCATCGACAGACCCAGTTGCGAGGCCTTGTCGCGGTTGAAGCTGATCTCGGTTTGCGGCTTGTCGTACTTCAAGTCCACGTCCATGTAGATGAATACACCGCTGGCACGCGCCTTGGCCATCATCTCTTGCGCCACTTCGTTCAACTGCTGGAAGTCGTTGGTCGTGTTGATGACAAACTGCACTGGCAGACCACCACCACCGCCCGGCAACGGCGGCGGCTGGAACGCCGCAGCTTGCGCGCCGGCAATCTCACCCAGCTTTTGCTGAACCTGCGGCTGGATCTTGTCAGCAGTGGTTGTGCGCTCATCCCAAGGCTTGAGCACCATACCGCCAATGGAGGTATTCAGACCCGACACCCCGGTCAACTGGAAGACGTGGTCAGTCTCTTTGAAGCCCTTGAAGATATTGAAGACCTGGACTGCATCTTGTTGTGTTTGCTTGAGCGAGGCATTGGGTGCGCCCGTGCTCATGGTAATCACAATCCCCTGATCTTCCTGCGGAGCCAGTTCGCTCTTGGAGGTAATGAACAGGAAGTAGATGCTCACCAGAATAATCAACGCGAACACACCAACAACCGGCAGGTAATCGAGCGAACCCCGCAGCGAGCGCTCATAGCGGTTACGCAACCGATCAAACTGTTTGTCGAGCCATTGCGCCAGTTTTTCCGGGTGTTCCGGATCATGCGGCTTGAGGAAGCGACCGCACATCATGGGCGACAGCGTCAGCGCGATGATGGCAGACACACCCACGGCACCCGCCAGGGTGAAGGCGAACTCGGTAAACAGTGCGCCAGTCAGGCCACCCATAAAGCCGATCGGAACATACACCGCAATCAACACGACCGAGATCGCGACGATCGGGCCTGCCAGTTCACGCGCGCCCTTGATGGCCGCCTGGAATGGCGACAACCCTTCTTCAATGTGTCGGTGAACGTTCTCCACCACGATAATCGCGTCATCCACCACCAGACCAATCGCCAGCACCAAGGCCAGCAGGGTCAAGAGGTTAATGGTGTAGCCCAGTGCCAGCATGATCATGAACGCGCCAATCAGCGACAGCGGCATGGCGATCACCGGGATGATCACGGAACGGAACGAGCCCAGGAACAGGAAAATCACCACGGTCACAATCAGCAGCGCTTCGCCCAGCGTCCAGATCACTTCATGAATGGCGCTGTTCACATACTTGGTCGCGTCATACACGATGGTGCCCTGCAGCCCTTCTGGCAACTGGCTTTGCACTTCCGGCATGGTTTTGCGGACGCTGTCGATCACGGTCAGCAAGTTGGCGTTTGGCGCCACCTTGATACCGATATACACCGCCTGTACGCCGTCAAATCCTACCTGCGTGTTGTAGTCTTCCGAGCCCAGCGAGACATTGGCCACGTCAGACAGACGCACAATGGCGCCGGCCTTTTGCTTGACGATCAGGTTGTTGAACTCGTCAGCCGAGTGCAGACCGGTATCGGCCGTCAGGTTCACCGTCACCATATTGCCGTCGGTACGGCCCACGGCAGAGATGAAGTTGTTGGCCTGCAAGGCAGTCGAGACATCCGCAGCCGTCACGCCATAGGCGGCCAGCTTTTTCGGATCGGTCCATACACGCATGGCAAAGCGGCGCTCACCCAGGATTTCCGCCTGTTGCACCCCGTCCACGGCCTGCAGTTTTGGCTGCACCACGCGGATCAGGTAATCGGTGATCTTGTTGGGCGGCAACGCCTTGCTATAAAAGCCGATGTACATCGAGTCGATGGTGTCACCGACCGAGATAGCGATGACCGGCTGTTGCGAGCCCTGCGGCAACTGGTTCAGCACCGCATTCACCTTGGAGGTGATTTCGGTCAGCGCCTTGTTGCCGTCGTAGTTCAGTCGCAGGTTGGCCGTGATCACGGAACTGCCCTGCGTACTGGTCGAGGTCATGTAATCAATGCCCTCAGCCTGCGCAACGGAGTTCTCCAGCGGCGTGGTGATAAAGCCCGCCACCAGTTCCGGATCAGCGCCGGTATAGGTGGTGGAGATCGTGATCACCGCGTTTTCGGTCTTCGGGTACTGCCGGATCGGCAATAGATCCAGCGAACGCAAACCCAGCACCAGAATCAGCAGGGAGAGCGTGGTCGCCAGCACGGGCCGGCGTATGAAAATATCGGTAAAGCGCATCTGGCTAACCTCTGTGTATCTGCAGGCGTGGAACCGGCAGAGAGCCTTTCTGCCCTGGCGGCGCACTTGTGGCGCGCCACCAGGTCTTGCTGGTCAGGAACAGGCCGCAACGTGGGCTGCGGCCCGCGACATCATTCCTCATTACCCACTTGCGGATTCGGGTTGTCGGAAGGTGCTTGCTTGTTGTTCACGATGACCGTGCTGCCGTTCTTGAGCTTGTGCTGACCACTGGTGACCACGTAGTCGCCTTCTTTCAGACCACCAGTGATGGAGACCTGGTCGCCGCGAGTCTGGCCGGCCGTTACGAAGGTTTGCTTCACGCTCAGTTCTTGCTTGCCGTCCTTGTCCTTGCCTTCCGTGATCAGGAAGACCACTTCACCGTACGGGTTGAAGCTCACGGCTGTTTGCGGCAGCGTCAGGTACTTGATCGGCTCTTGCGTAGAGACATTCACCGTGGCAAACATGCCAGCCAGCAGTTCACCCTTGGGATTGCTGACCGAGGCCTCGACCTGGATGTTGCGGGTCGATGGATCAACCTTGGCGTCAATGGCTGTGATCTTGCCAGCGTAGGTCGCCTTCGGATTGGCATCGCTCTTGACGTTGATCGTCTGACCAATCTTCAGTTGCTGCAGCGCTTGTTGCGGCACCAGGAAGTCAACCAGGATCGGGTCAACAGTCTGCAGCGTGGCCAGCTTGTCGCCCGGGTTGATGTACTGGCCCGGGTTAACGGTGCTGATACCCACCTTGCCAGCGAATGGCGCGCGGATCACTTTCTTGGCGATCACGGCTTGTTGCTGGGCCACGAGCGCGTTCTTGCTGTTCAGGTCCGCAACGTCAGCATCGACCACGGCTTGCGCTACGGCTTGTGCTTCGAGTTGGGCCTTGTCGCGCTTGAGGGTGGTGGCAGACAGATCAGCCGAAGCCTGCAGCGATTTGAGTTGTGCTACTTCGGTATCGTCGTTGAGCTTGACCAGCGGCTGGCCAGCCTTCACAAACGAGCCCGATTGCAGCAGCACTTCACGCACCTGGCCGGCGACTTCGCTGGACAGATCAACGCCGCGCACAGCACGCAGGGTACCTACGGCGGACAACGTCGGTTGCCACGGCTGCACACCCACGTGGGTCGCAGTCACGGTCACCGGCGGTGCCTTGTTACCGCTCAGGTACTTCTTGATCATCATTCCCTTGAAGACCTGGAAGCCAAAAATGCCCCCAAAAATCACCCCGACAACAACCAGCATGATAATCATGCGCTTGGTCATACAAATTCTCCCCGAAGGCTTGGGTACTGCGATTACGGATTCTTTCCCGGACGAGCAGCGCTTTGTTGGCCCTGCCCGATTCCACCAGTCATGAAGGGTTTGCTCTTCCCTCCACAACACGTCATGTCACGTTTTGTTTAATTCAAATACTGTGTTCAGCCACCCGCAGCCGGCGCACTGGCGGCATTTGCCACCGCGCCGTCCGCCTTGAGTGGGCCGCCCACCGACTGGAACAACGCAGCGGTATCAGTCAGCCGTGTCGCGCTGGCCGTCCACATGTTCAGCTGGGTTTGCTGATATTGCAGTTGCGAAATCAGCAATGACGCAAACGAGGTGCCACCCAGCTTGAAGCGTGCCTGAGTGAAGTCGAGCGAACGCTTGGCCGCATCCGCTGCATCGACCCGCGCTTGCAAGGCCAGCGCATCCTGATCCAGCGCCTGCAGACTGTCAGACACATTCTTGAATGCGTTCAGCACCACCTGGCGATACTGCGCCAGCGAGGCATCCAGCCCGGCCTCAGCCGCCCGTTTTTGTGCACGCAACGAGCCGCCATGGAACAACGGCTGAGCCAGACCAGCACCAATGCTCCACAGACCATCATTGCCAAAACTGACCGTCTTGAAACTTTGCGACGCGAGCCCCAGGGAGCCCGTCAGCGTGATCTTGGGATAAAGATTGGCCGTGGCAACACCCACTTGCGCGGTTGCCGCATGGACCAGCGCTTCAGAGGCCTGGATATCAGGACGCGCACGCACCAGTTCAGAAGGCAAGCTCACCGGCAAATTGGTCGGCAGTTGCAAGTCCTCCAGCGACAGTTCCGGCGTACCGTTATCCGGCGTGCGGCCCAGCAACACCGCCAGTTGGGTCCGCGCTTGCGCCAGGGATTTGTTCAGGTCCGGCAGTGACGCCTTGATGGTGGCGACCTGCGTTTGCTGGGTAGATACATCGGCTTGCGACACCGCCCCCAGCTTGAATTGCTTTTGCAGGATATCCAGCTGCGACTGCTGCAGATCGACCAGTTGTTTGGTCACCTCGACCTGCTTGCGCAGCGAGGCCTCAGTGATAGCCGCAGTAACGATATTGCCGGCCAGGGTCAGGCGTGCAGCTTCAAGTTGAAATTGTTGCGAATCAACTTGTGCGGCAGAGCTTTCCAGCTCACGACGATTGCCACCAAAAATATCCAGCGTGTACGACACGTTCACCGACGCGTTGTACAAGTTGTAGATATACGAGCCGCCAGTACCGGATGTCGCGGCCGAGATGCGATTACGCGATGCGCTCAAAGAACCGTCAACCTGCGGGAAGACAGTTGAACCGTACTGGGCGTTATAGTTTTCCTGAGCCTGACGCAGCGTGGCTTTCAGCTGGTCCAGGTTAGGGCTGTGGGCAAGGCCTTCAGCCACCAGTGCGTTGAGCTTGTCCGAACCAAACAGCGCCCACCAGTCATCCTGAACCTGGCCGGCGACGATCTGCTGGGCTGCGCCATCCAGACCTTTGCTGCTGACCGTCCGGGCCGCGACAGGCACCTGATTGTAACGTTGAGCTGCCGGGGCATCCGGCGATTTGAAATCAGGCCCGACCGCGCAACCGGCGATCATGGCAACGAGGGGAACGACGAGAAAATGGCGAGGCACAACACGCATCATGACAATCCCGAAAGTACGATCAGCCCGGCTGCAGTGCCTGGATAAAGCACGGGGCAACAGAGGAACAAAACCGGCAAGCGGCTTGCGCCTGACCGACATTGCGAACAGCGGGCATGCGATCAGCCCGTAATAAGAACAGCATCATAATGAGTCAGTTCGGGCTCGTCTAGACTGTACCGTCCAGCAAATATATTTTTATTGATTATATTTTTGGGGATATGACTTGCAATCTGGCGAAATTTCTGTGCAAGCGGATGTAACGCCGGTGACACACAGCCCCCTCTTCCCTGCCAGCAACCCGCCAGATCGCTGCATTAAACGGGGACACTCAGGAAAATCCTTAGTGGCTTCCCGGGTACATTCATCCAAGAATGGGCAGACCAATTCAAACAATCGTTTTAATATGATGCACCCGGCCAGACAACTACACTGCGCAAGGCCGGCAAATACACGATGCGAGGACTCTGCAATGGCTGCCTACCCACATTTGCTGCAACCGCTCGACCTGGGCTTTGTCACGCTGCGCAACCGCGTGCTGATGGGGTCCATGCATACGGGGCTTGAAGAGCAGCACGACAGTCTGTCGGCACTGGCCGCGTTCTACGCCGAGCGCGCCGCTGGCGGCGTGGGGCTGATTGTCACGGGTGGCATTGCCCCCAATGCTGCCGGCCAGATTTACGCCGATGCGGCCATGTTGAACGATGCTGCTGCCGTGCAGCGTCACCGCGAAGTCACCGATGCCGTGCATGCCGAAAGCGGCCATATCTGTTTGCAGATCCTGCATGCCGGCCGCTATGGTTATCACCCCGAATGTGTCGGCCCCAGCGCGATTGCTTCGCCAATCTCTGCGTACACACCGCACGCGCTCACCGAGGATGAAATCCACAGCACAATCGCAGACTTTGCGCGCACCGCCAGCCTGGCAAAAGAAGCAGGTTACGACGGTGTGGAAATCATGGGATCAGAAGGTTATCTGCTGAACCAGTTTTTGAGCCTGCATGCTAATCAGCGTGACGATGACTGGGGCGGCAGCTTTGCCAATCGCATGCGTTTGCCGCTGGCCATCGTCAAAGCTGTGCGCGCTGCCACGGGCGACAATTTCATCATCATCTTCCGCCTGTCGATGCTGGATCTCGTCAAAGACGGCGGCACACTGACCGAAGCCATCGAGCTGGCGCAAGCACTCGAAGCAGCTGGCGTGACCATGATCAACACCGGCATCGGCTGGCACGAAGCCCGTATTCCGACCATTGCAGCAGCCGTGCCGCGCAAAGCATTCAGCTGGGTGACGGCGCAAATCCGCCCACACGTGAAAGTGCCGCTGATTGCCGTCAACCGCATCAACACACCTGAAATTGGCGAAGACATCCTGGCCAGCGGCATTGCCGACATGGTCTCACTGGCGCGTCCGCTGCTGGCCGACTCAGATTTTGTGAACAAAGCTGCAGCCGGCAAAGCGGACGAGATCAACACCTGTATTGCCTGCAATCAGGCCTGTCTGGACCAGGTATTCCAGGGCCAGCAAGCCAGTTGTCTCGTGAACCCGCGCGCCTGCCGTGAAACAGAGTGGGTCATCAAACCGGTTTCCACTCGTCGTCGTGTCGCCGTCATCGGCGCTGGCCCTGCGGGTTTGTCCTGTGCCACAACCGCCGCAGAACGCGGCCATGATGTCACCCTGTTTGAAGCGGGCGACGCCCTTGGCGGCCAGTTCCGCATTGCCAGTCAGATCCCTGGCAAAGAAGAATTCAAAGAAACACTGCGTTATTACACCCGGCTGGTCGAACGCCGTGGCGTGAAGGTCAAACTCAACACCCGCGCCGATGTGAATGATCTGGCCGGTTTTGACGATGTGGTCATCGCGACCGGCGTGCAGCCGCGTGAACCCGCCATTCCAGGCATCGACCATCCTAAAGCCGTGCGCTACCCGGATGTATTGCGCGGCAAGGTGACAGTGGGTCAGCGTGTTGCCATCATTGGCGCGGGCGGGATTGGCGTGGACACGGCGGTGTTCCTGTCTGAACAGAACGAAACGCATCACGAAACCGACATCGCCCGCTATCTGGCCGAATGGGGTATCGACCAGACCATCAGCACACCGGGCGGCTTGACGGCGCCTGAAGGTCATACGCCGACGCGTGAAATCTGGTTATTGCAGCGCCGCCCCGGCAAACCTGGCGCCGGCCCTGGCAAAACCACGGGCTGGATTCATCGTCTGACGCTGCAACACCGCAAGGTCAATCTGATTGGCAGCGTTGAATACGTGCGTATTGACGACGCCGGGCTGCATATCCGCGTGAAGGATGAAGACCAATGCCTGCCGGTGGATCACGTCGTGGTTTGTGCAGGCCAGGAACCAGTGCGTGACTTGTTTGATGCATTGACTGAACGCGGGGTAAAAGCACACCTGATTGGTGGCGCGCAGGAAGCGCGGGAAATTGACGCGCGGCGCGCGATTGCAGATGGCATGAAGGTGGCGATGGGATTGTGATCGGGTTGCTGCCAGCCAAAAAGCCCGACCGTTGAGTCGGGCTTTTTGATGCCCCTCACCGGCCAAAAACCACGACAGCGCGACGCCCATCCCTTCAGCGTTGTACAAACCTCATCACCCACATACCCCTGGTTTGACAAGCCTGGCAGCGTTGGCGCACAGTGCCTGCTCCACCCCACTACCACAGGAGCACCCAAAGATGCGTACAACTGATCTTGCCCTCCTGTCGGTCAACGCCTGAGCGGGCGCGCTCTCTTTACCCTGATCTGAAGTCCTGCTGCTGTTGTCCGCCTGCCGTCACGCATTGCGTGTATCTGGCATGTGACGGCATGCGCTGACAGCCCGCCACGATTTCTCGCCCTCCTCGGGCATGGCCGACCTCCCTCTTTCTTCGCTGCGTGACCAAATACGCAGCGTGTGCCTGCGCGCGTCGCGGGCAGACCGGAACAGGAATAACGGACACCATGCTTGAAGTCGCTTTCGACTATCCGCAATTGCAATTGATTGGTCTGAACCAGACCGTGGTCAATCTGCTGTACACCCTTGATGAACAACCCACTCAACCTGCTGCGCTGATGCGCGTGGTGGAAATCCAGCGTGACTGTGTGACGCTACACGACGGCAATATGGAACACGCCGCCCGCGTACTCCCCTGGCTGATCGAATCACTACACGCCCATGCCAGCGCACTGGCCGTAGGTGATTGGGTGATTACACAGACCAACGACCTTGGCGAACACTGGGTTGGCCAGCAACTCCCGCCCATCAGCCATCTGGCCCGCCGCGCCAACGATGGCCGGCGCCAACCACTGGCCAGCAATGTTGATACCGCTTTGCTGGTCATGGGGCTGGACCTGGATTTCAACCCACGCCGGCTTGAGCGCTATATCGCGTTCACCCGTGCAGCAGGCATCAACGCCGTAGCGGTACTGACCAAGGCCGATATCAGCCCGGATGCCGGGGAAAAACTGGCAGAGCTACAGGCCCGCTTGCCAGCCGACATACCGATCCTGGCGATTAACGGGCTGGAAGAAGCAACCTGCCTGACCTTGATGCCATGGCTGGCGGCGGGGCAAACACTGGTTGTTTTGGGCAGCAGCGGTGCAGGTAAATCCACCCTCACCAATACGCTCAGTCAGTCAGATGACCAGGCTACGGGTGGCGTACGCAAAGGCGACGGGCGTGGCCGGCACACCACCACCGCGCGCTCATTGCATCGGCTACCCGGCGGCGCTTGCATTATCGATACGCCTGGGCTGCGTACCTGGCGGCCAGATACCGATGAGGCCGGCATCAACGCCGGGTTTGAGGATATCGACCAACTGGCAGCGCATTGCCACTTTCGGGATTGCCAGCATCGGGACGAACCTGGCTGCGCCGTACGTGAAGCAATTGCACCAGACCGGCTGCGTAACTATCACAAGTTGATTCGGGAAGCGCGACGTGGTCAGCAAACCGCACTGGAACGCAAAGCCGAAACCGCACGCTGGAAAGCCATTGGCAAAGCCGGTACTGCACGACACCGTGAAAAGCGCGGCGGCTAATCGGGCGGGGGCGCCTGACCGGGCGCACCCTTCTTTTGCAAAAATGGCCTGTTGAAACCGGCCAGACTTGATGAATAATCAATAAATGAAAATCAGCACTGAAGAATTGCTGGCGTTTGTGACCGTCGTCGACACTGGGTCGATCACCGGCGCTGCGCAGCAACTAGACCAGACCACGTCCGGCATCAGCCGGGCGCTGACGCGGCTTGAGCAAAAGCTGGCGACCACCCTGCTCAACCGCACTACCCGGCGACTTGAACTCACCGAAGAAGGCCGGCTTTTTCTGGCCAATGCGCGCAAGATCATCGCCGCTATTGATGATGCAGAAGAAGAACTGGCGGTGCGCCGTGAACACCCCGCAGGGCGACTACGGGTGAATGGGGCGTTCCCATTTATCTTGCATGTGATCGTGCCGCTGGTTGCAGAGTTTCGTGAACGCTACCCAGGTATTGCACTGGAACTGAACGCCAGCGATACGATCATCGACTTGCTGGAACAGCGCACCGACATCGCCATTCGCCACGGGCAATTGCAAGACTCATCCCTGCACGCCCGGTTTATGGGGCATACCCGTTTGCGAGTCCTAGCTTCACCGGCTTATCTGGCCACACATGGCACACCAGAACATGTTGGCCATCTGGCCGATCATTCGTTGATCGGATTCAGCCAGCCAGAGTCGCTCAATACCTGGCCACTGCGGCATGCCGAGGGTGATGGCTACACCATCACGCCAGCACTGGTGTGTTCCAGCGGTGAGTCCGTACTGCAACTGGCAGAACAAGACAATGGCATTGTGTGTTTGTCTGACTTCATGACCAGCAAGGCGCGATCGGCAGGCAGACTGGTCGAAGTCCTGCCGCAGTTCACCATGACCACCTTCCAGCCCATTCATGCTGTGTATTACCGCAACACCGGTTTATCGGCGCGGATTCGTTGTTTTCTGGACTTCCTGGGCGAAAAACTGCCCGGCATGCTGTGAACTGCGCCGCAGCGACCAGCGCGGTCAAGCGGCAGACCTGAAGTGGCAGGGTAAACTGGCAGGCTTGAACACAAGAACAAACCCCGCAAGCCAAAGAGGACCACATGAATACCAAAACCCTGCTCATTGCCGCCGTACTGACTCTGGCGCTCACCGCCTGCAGCAAAATTACTGCCGAAAACTACGCCAAAATCGATACCGGCATGGCTCGCGCGGATGTAGTGCAAATCCTGGGTGAACCGGACAAAACCGAGAGCAGTTCACTCTTGGGGATTAGTGGTGAAAACGCGGTCTGGGAATCTCGCGGCACCGTCATCACCCTGCGCCTGGTCAACGGCGTGGTACTGACCAAAGATCTGCAAAAACACTAAGCGCCTGTTCACACACCTGCACCGTTCACTGGACGGCGCGGCCTGTTTTTCTGCGCCGCGCCGGTCTAGCCTGAGTCATGCCAGCCCGATGGAGTTCCGGCATGACACGCAATACTCCCAACGAAGACTCGCTCAATCAGCCCCGCCCGCTGAATGAGTACAATCTGTTTCTGGCCGATCTGCCTTTGCGCGAAGCATTGGCGGCTGAGTCGCCAGCGAACGACTACAGCCAACTGTTAACGCGACTGGGCGCGCGCCTTGGCACACCCGAAACCTTTGAGCTGGGCCGCCGCGCCAACCAGCACAAACCGGCGTTGATCCGTTACGACGCCGGCGGCAGGCGCATTGATCGCGTGGATTTTGATCCCGCCTGGCATCGGTTGATGTCAGAGGTGACTGCGAGCCGTCTTCACAATGGCCACTGGGGCGACCCGGACGACTCCCCCGTGGCAAGAGCGGTGCGCTTTATGCTCCACGCGCAAGTCGAAGCCGGCACCCTGTGCCCGGTGACCATGACCTACGGCGCCGTTCCCGTCTTGCAACGAACGCTCATGACCGAGAACGGACCCTGCGCGGACTGGTTATCACCCTTGCTCTCCCCGCTTTACGATTCGTCCGATGCCCCGGCTACCGCCAAACGTGGCGTATTGATTGGCATGGGCATGACAGAGAAACAAGGCGGCTCTGATGTGCGTGCCAATACCAGCGAAGCCACGCCGGCGGGCAATGGTATGTATCGCCTGAATGGTCACAAGTGGTTCTTTTCTGTGCCGCAAAGCGATGCGCATCTGGTGCTGGCCCAAGCGGCCGGCGGATTATCATGTTTTCTGCTGCCGCGCGTGTTGCCAGATGGCCAGCGCAATGGCATCGCGCTGGAGCGCCTCAAGGACAAACTGGGTAATCGCTCCAATGCCAGTTCTGAGGTGGAGTTCCACAACGCGCTGGGCTGGCTGGTCGGCGAAGAAGGCAAAGGCGGTCGCACGATCCTGGAAATGGGGGGCCACACGCGCTTTGACTGCGCACTGGGCAGCACCGGGTTAATGCGCCGGGCCTTGTCATTGGCGCTTTATCACGCTCGCCACCGCCGCACCTTTGGCAAGGTGCTGATCGAACATCCGCTGATGGCTTGTGTGCTGGCTGATCTGGCACTGGAGCTCGAAGGTTATACGGCGCTCTTGCTACGACTGGCCCGTTGGCGCCGCCCGCAGGCTGAACCGCACGAGCAAGCCCTGGCGCGCATTTTGACCCCCGCTGCCAAGTACCTGATCTGCAAACGAGGCGCGGGGTTCGTGGTCGAGACCATGGAGATCCTGGGCGGCAACGGCTACATCGAAGAAAGCGACTTGCCGCGCATTTACCGCGAGATGCCCGTCAACGCGATCTGGGAAGGCTCTGGCAACATCATGGCACTGGATGTCATGCGCGCTTTGGCCAAAGAACCTCAAACCCGGGATGCGCTGGAAAACTGGTTTGCCCCACTTGCCCGCGCACATCCGGCATTCGCGGTGGCATCCACGATCATTGCGCCCCTGCTGGCCACACCTGAAGAACACCGCATGCGAGATCTGGCCGAGCGCATCGTTCACCTGGCTTGTGCTGCCGTCTTGCTGGAAAACGGCAACGCAGCGATAGCGGACGCCTGGTGCCTTGGCCGGTTAAACGCCACTGTCAGCCAATATGGTGCGCAGGTGCGAGAGGCATCGTTACTGCTAAAACGGGCACTACCAGCGCTATAAGTTACGTGATGCATCAGCCATCTTCGCTCAGCGACGCTTTGACTTGTTCATGCTTCATCTCACCGCTCATCCACTCTTTACACCCACACAGCAAGGCCAGCACAAACGGTGACAAAAACCCGCGTGAGAAAATGACAAGTGTTTAATACACTGCGAAATAGTTTTAATAGTTTCTTTTGCAATTTCTTACCTGCTGCCTCGACCCCAAGCTGACCCGCGTCAGAATAAGGGCCGGCATAGATCATGCGCGCCCTGACTGCCCTGTATTACAGGCAAAAGCCTGACCTCGCTTCCGCCGCCTTCCTGGTGGTGGCCTTTCTCACCGGTACCGCTGGCGCATTACAAGTCCCCACGCTCAGTTTGTTCTTGAGCAATGAAGTTGGTGTGCGCCCCTTTCTGGTCGGCACCTTCTACACCGTAAGCGCCATTATCGGCATTCTGATCAGCCAATGGCTGGCTCATCATTCCGACAAGGGCATTAACCGCCGCATGCTGATCGTGTGGTGCTGTTTGCTGGGTGCGCTAGGTTGCGTGCTGTTTGCGTTTGATCGCCACTATTTGCTTCTGATTACGGTCGGCGTGGTGCTGGGAAGTTTCGGCGGCACGGGCAACCCGCAAGTGTTTGCGCTGGCCCGTGAACATGCAGATCACTCCGGCCGCGAAGCCGTGATGTTCAATTCAATCATGCGGGCACAGATTTCGCTGGCCTGGGTCATTGGCCCGCCGCTCGCCTTTGCCCTGGCCATTGGTTACGGCTTCCCGGCCATGTACCTGGGCGCATCGGCTGCCTTTCTGGGCTGTGCACTGATTGTCTGGAAGGTGCTGCCAGACCTGCCCCCCCGCAAACATCACGCTGCATCGCATGCCCCGCGTGTGAGCTGGTGGCGCGATCCGCAAGTGCGGTTGCTGTTTATCGGCTGCACGCTGATGTGGACCTGCAACAGCATGTATTTGATCACCATGCCGCTGTACATCACGCGTGATCTGGGTTTGCCAGAACGCACGGTCGGCATTCTGATGGGCACTGCTGCGGCACTGGAAATCCCCGCCATGCTGATTGCGGGGTACTACACCCGCCGCTTTGGCAAGCGCAGCATGATGCGCTTTGCGACCGGAGCGGGCGTGTTGTTCTACATCTGCATGACGCTGATTTCCAACGAGTACGCCATGATCGCCATGCAACTATTGAACGCGATTTTCATTGGCATCATTGCCGGGATCGGCATGTTGTATTTCCAGGATGTCATGCCCGGCCAGATCGGCATGGCCACCACGCTGTTTGCCACCAGCACACGGACAGGTTCTGTTGTTGCCGGCGCGGTTGCAGGTTCAGTGGCTGAGTTGTGGGGTTATCACGCCGTCTTTTATGTGGCGGTGCTGAGTGTCTGTACGGCCCTGGTCTGCTGTTTCCGGATGAAGGACGTTTGATCCCGCTCGATCTGCCATATTGATACTGCTGCGTCTTACCCGAAACGGCCCGCTTTTTGCGGGCCGTTTTGTTTTGCCCCTCTTCCGCATCAAATATTAGACATTTAGTAAAACAAGTAAGTGTAAAACGAAAATTTCAGACTTTATTTCCAAATTTGTTTGACAAAAAAGTATTTAAACCACTAAATTTGACAATAACTCAGTGAGTTTTTCGACAATTTATACATTTAGTCTAACAAGCAACCCCAGGAGACCACCGTGCATCCGAATCCTGCCAGCAAGTACCGTGCATTCAGTCCGATCGCCCTGCCTGACCGTACCTGGCCCGATCAGCGCATCACTCATCCACCCGTATGGATGAGTACAGACCTGCGCGACGGCAACCAGTCGCTGATCGATCCCATGAATGCCGAGAAAAAGCTGCGCATGTTCAAAACACTGGTGCAGATTGGTTTCAAGGAGATTGAGGTCGCCTTTCCCTCCGCCTCGCAGACGGATTACGACTTCGTGCGCAAGCTGATTGAAGAACGCCTTATTCCGGATGACGTCACCATTGAGGTACTCACCCAGTCACGTGAAGACCTGATCAAGCGCAGTGTAGAGTCGCTGGTGGGCTCCCGCCGTGCCATCGTTCATTTGTATAACCCCACCGCGCCGGCCTGGCGTCGAATCGTGTTCGATACTGATCGCGAAGGCGTAAAACAACTGGCACTGGAAGGCACGCGCCTCGTCCGCCAGTTCACCGAGCAGTACCCGGAAACCGAATGGGTGTACCAGTACTCCCCCGAGACCTTCACCGCGACTGAGCCCGAATTTGCCCTTGAAGTCTGCAACGCCGTCATCCAGGCGTGGCAACCCACGCCAGAGCGCAAGATGATCATCAACTTGCCGGCAACCGTGGAAATGTCCACACCCAACACGTACGCTGACCAGATCGAATGGATGAGCCGCAATCTCGATCGCCGCGACAGCGTGATCTTGTCCGTGCACCCGCATAACGATCGAGGCACGGCAGTGGCCGCCGCAGAACTGGCCGTCATGGCCGGCGCCGATCGGGTTGAAGGTTGCTTGTTTGGCAATGGCGAGCGCACCGGTAATGTCGATCTGGTGACACTGGGCATGAACCTCTACAGTCAGGGCATCCATCCTGGCCTCGATTTCAGCCAGATCGACACCATTCGTGAAGTGGTCGAGTACTGCAACCAGCTGCCGGTACACCCCCGCCACCCCTACGCAGGGGACCTGGTCTACACCGCGTTCTCTGGCTCACACCAGGACGCCATCAAGAAGGGCCTTGCCAAACAAAAGCCGGATGAATTCTGGGAAGTCCCCTATCTGCCGATCGACCCGGCCGATGTAGGCCGCAGCTATGACGCCGTGATCCGCGTCAATAGCCAGTCAGGCAAGGGTGGCGTGAGTTTTGTGCTGCAGCAGGAATACGGCTTTGAAATGCCGCGCCGTATGCAGATTGAATTCAGCCGTGCCATCCAGCGCGTGTCGGATGAAACCGGCCGCGAGATCACCGGCGCCGATATCCACGACATTTTCACCCAGGAATATCTGCGCGCCGTAGAACCGTGGACGTACTATGCCCACCATTTGCATAGCGCAAAGACGGGTGGTGTCGCTATCACGGCTGACATCGCACTGGCCGGCCAGCGCGTGCAATTGAATGGTGAAGGCAAAGGGCCGCTGGAAGCCTTTGTGCGCGCCCTGGATGGCAAGGCGCATATCGTGGAATACCACGAACACTCACTGGGCAAAGGCGAAGACGCCCGCGCGGCGTGTTATGTCGAACTGCGCGTGCCGGACGGCCGCACGCTGTATGGTGTAGGTGTCGACAGCGACATCGTGACAGCGGCCATCAAGGCCGTGCTGAGCGGGATGAACCGGGCCGCCAAAGCCTGAGTGCAATCACAAAAAAAGCCGGGCTAGCCCGGCTTTTTTATTGGTCACACTTGCGGTAACACAGGTGCGTATCTTCCGAGAGCATGTGCCCCATCCTTACCCGTTTGGTTTCCAGGTAATGAATGTTCTCTTTATTGGGTACAACCTGGTGAATCACGCGTTCCACGACCGGCACACCGGATGCCTCCAGCGCGGCCAGCTTCTTGGGGTTGTTGCTCATCAGCCGGACAGACTTGATGCCTAGATCAAGCAGGATTTCCGCCGCAGCATCATAGCTGCGCGCATCCACCGGCAAACCTTGTGCCGTATTGGCATCGACAGTATCCATGCCCTGGTCTTGCAAGGCATAGGCCTGGATTTTGTGCGCCAGGCCAATGCCCCGCCCTTCCTGGCCACGCAGATACAACAACACGCCAGACCCGACCTTGCTGATGCGTTCCAGCGCCATTTCCAGTTGCTCGCCACAATCACAACGCAAGGAACCAAACACATCACCAGTCAGGCATTCAGAGTGCAAACGAACCAGCACCGCTTCACGGTTGGCAACATCCCCCGCGACCAGCGCGACGTGTTCTACACCATCAAGGTGAGAACGATAGACGTGCGCCGTATACTCGCCATGTTTGGTGGGCAAACGGGAACGGGCGACAAAGTTCGCCAGTTTCAGGGCACTTTCAAGAGGTTCGCTGACCTGGATATCAGACATGAGGGGCATTCCACAAGCAGAGTCGGTATTAGAAATCACATATCATGATGGTGCCATCATCGTGATATTCAATACCACGCCAGCATACAGTTACGGCGTGCGCCGTTTTTCAAGGAGTCTGAATGGATTTACCCGCGCTGCAACAGCAACTCAGAGACTTCGTCGCCGCCCGTGACTGGGCGCGTTACCACACGCCTAAAAACCTGGTAATGGCCATGTCGGTCGAGATGGCCGAATTGGTCGAACACTTTCAGTGGCTGACGCCGGAAGAGTCTCAAGCGCTGGCACACGATGAGATCAAGCGCGATCTGGTCGAGCAGGAAATGGCCGATGTCATGCTGTACATGCTGCAGTTGGCGGATGTCATGAATGTGGATATTGAAGACGCCATGCTGCGCAAGATGAAGCTTAATGCCATCAAGCACCCACCCAGGGGCTAGCTCGCCAACACCAATAAAAAAGCCGGGAACACCCGGCTTTTTTATTAGTTAATACGCTGAGCCACTTACTCATTTACTCAGTTACTGTTTTTGCTGTTGCAACAGGTCACGAATTTCGCGCAGCAGTTGAACATCTTCCGGCGTCGCAGCCGGTGCAGCCGGCGCGGCTTCTTCTGCGCGCTTCATGCTGTTCAAGCCTTTTACCAGCAAAAACACGGCAAACGCCACGATGACAAAGCTGATGGCAATGTTAATGAAATTGCCATAGTTCAACGTGACCGCACCTGCTTTTTGCGCGGCTTCCAGCGTGGCATACGGGCCAGGCGTTTTGTCACTTTCTTTCAGCAGCACATAGAGATTGCTGAAATCCACTTTGCCCAGAATCAGGCCAATCGGCGGCATGATGATGTCTTTGACCAGCGAATCCACAATCTTGCCGAACGCCGCACCAATGATCACACCGACAGCCAGATCGACCACGTTGCCGCGCATGGCAAATTCTTTGAATTCCTTGAACATGACCGCTTACCCCTGGATGAACCCGAAATGAACATGGCATAAAGCGTGCCGGGAAGGCTGCACGCTGTCAACGCTGCCTGTCCTTACCTGCCGCGCTTGCCACCACTTTTCTGGCGCGCCAGAAAACAGGTGATCTCTTCGCGGTCGTGATACAGGTGCTTGGCGGTCAGTGTGTAGCGGATGTCTGCCGAGTGCATGATTTCATCAATCAGCCCAAAACAGCGCTCCACCTCTGACCAACGCTTTTTCATCGGCAACTTGAGATTGAACACGGCCAGCCGTGCCTGACCATGGGCCATCCATTGCGCAATCAGCTGCGCCACGCGGGCGGGTTGTTCGATCATGTCGCACACCAGCCAGTCCACCGGGTTTTGCGGCCTGAATTTGAAGCCATCCGTGCGCATATGTTTGACGTTGGGGTGAATGGCCATGTCGCCTTTCATAGGGCCGTTATCAATGGCGTAAACCTTGATCCCGCGTGTCGCCAGCTGGTAAGTCCAGCCGCCTGGTGCCGCCCCCAGATCAACCCCGGTCATGCCTGGCTTGAGCAGCGATTCTGCATCCGGTACCAGTGTCATGAAGGCTTCGGCCAGCTTGAGCGTAGAGCGGCTGGGCGCTTCGGCCGGCATGCGCACGCGCGGAATACCCATGGGCCAGTCACTGGCAGCCAGTTTAGGGTCTACCGAACTGACGATGACACGGTTCATGGATGGGAAAAACAGATGCAGCCGATAGCGCGCACTCTCGTCAATCAAGCCCTGCTCTTGCAGCGCCTTGCGGGCAATATCGCCAAAGCGGCGACAAAAGCCAGACAAAGGCTTGCCTTCGTCCGAGTCCGGATGCTCCAGCCAGACGTCATTGAATGACTGCGTCTTGCCTGCCTTGAGCGCATCAATGATGGGCGTCAGCCGATCTTTGTCACCCAGTTTGACGTCTGCCAGGACATACAGCATCTGCCGGGCAAAGATCAGTTCTTTGGCCGTAGGCGGGTTGGGATCAGCCTCACCGCCCTTGCCGGGCTTGAACAGGGCAAAGCCAGGCGCGGTTTCCCAACCCCCGGTCTGGCCGGAGCGGGCTTCCCACTCCTGACGGCAGTCGTTTTCAAAACCGGCCCGGCAATAAAACAGCAGTGCGTGACGCATAGTAACCTGATGCAAATCAATCAAAGGCGAAGGATACCTGACTTGCCCTGGTTACCGAAAACAACAACACCAGATCAGGCGGCCACTTGCGCCGGCATGGCCACTGTCTTGTTGGTACGCAAGCGCAGGAAATACACGCAATAAAACGCATCCAGAACGGTCGCACCTGCGCACAGCACCAGCAGGAACACATCTTTGGGGTAATGCAAAACCATGAATACGGAAACCAGCAAGGTCCCCAGACTACGCAGCCAGGTAATGGTCCATGCATAGCCAACAGTAGATGGCTGTTGCACCAGCAAGATCAGGCACAACACGCTGATGATGAACTGGCAGACATAGGCCGAGCGCGCGCCGATAGGCGAATCAATGCCAGACAATGACATCCCCCAGTACACGGCAACAAAGAACACCACCGTCGCGCAGACAATGGCGTTGTAGTGACGTTTGAAGAAGTCCGTGGTGAATTGCTCTCGCCCCAGTTTAAGTACCTGATGAAAGATGAACAGGTCAAACAACAGCCAGGCGCGGTAAGTCCATACCAGGAACACACCCATATCGGTATGCAAGGGCACGCCCCAGACAAACTCCCATGCCAGATTGCTGGCGGCGGCCAGTACGGCCATTTCTACCACGCGATTGCGATGGGCCTGCAGCAAGACAAATGCATAAGCAACCACCCACAACAGACAACCCGTGGCAAAGAATGCCAACTGCGGCATGGTGTAGATACTACCGTCGATACTGACAGTGTTGAACAAGGCGGTGGGGTCATTGGCACCGCTGGCTACGGCAATCATGAAACGCTCCCTGTTATTCGGGTTTTGCTGGTTTTGTTAGCGCCTTCGGCGCGGTGTGGCGATGCGGTTGTTTACATCGATCCTGGCTTTCTTCAGCCCTGACCCGTCAGGGCTGAATGTTGATCTGCACATGTGGCTCGCCCGCGGGCGCCGGCCGGGTCACTGGATGCAACGGGGTGTCCGGGATGCGGAACGGTGCACCCGGGTCTGCGCTGGCCCAGTGTTTCTGCAAGGCTTCCATCAAGACCTCGCTGTACATCTCTACAAAGCTTTGCGCGGTGTGAGAACTGTCGGCCAATTTACGCTTGATCCGGAACACCCAACGCATCAAGTCAATGGCCCAGCTCCACCAGTGCGACTGTTGCAACCCCAGATAACCGGCGGCACGGCGACCGAGCAACACAGCCATCAGATCAGGAACAAGCCCGCGGGCAATGTCTGGCAATTGGGATTGCAAAAACTGGACGTGCGCTTGCGCCAGTTTGGCACCCGCCGGCGACGGGCCGAAGTTTCGGCGATCAAGCGCAGTCCAGAATTCGCGAGCGCTCGGGACATCATCGGGCATCGCATCCGGAATAATCCCCAGCACATGGCCAATGGTTTTCCACAGATATAACTGGTCTTCTTCATCCGCCTTGCTGACCTCAACGCCCAGTGTGCGCAGGCCTTCTACGGCAATCGTCGAGAACGCCAGCATGGTGCCGGCCAGTTCTTCCTGATTGATCGGCATGCCCCATTGCTCTGGCCATGCCGCTTGCGGCCAGCCCCGTGCGGCCAGGGCAAAATGGCGGATTGCAGCGTGCATCAACCGCACTTTGCGGATGGTCAGCAGCCCCTTACCGCCTGCATCCAGACCACCTGGTTCGGCACTATTCAGAATAAACCGAAGGGTTTCGGAGGCGCGACGCTCAAAACGATTGGTCAACTGGCCGGTTGCGGCCAGTACCTGCGCCCCACCCTGTTTGCCGGCGTACAACACCGGCAGCGAGCGGCACATCAGGCTGACGCCAAACTGCAATCCGAATCGGGTAAAAAATGCCTGCGCCCGATGAATGCGCGCCATGTCTACGTCTGGCGGCAAACTGGCTGTGGCATTGAGGTAAGCCAGCAGCGGTGCCGGCGTGTCTGCGGGCCAGGTTTGATCGGTATCAAGACGCGCCAGCACGTCATTGGCGGTCGTGATATCGCCATGGGCGATCAAATGCCGGATGCAATCGTCCGCAAGTGGATCAGCGGTACGCTTGAATTCATCCAGCAGAGCGTTGCTCCAGACTTGCATGACGTTCCTGACAGGTTTTTAAAGCGCCAGATCATAGTTCCACCGCAGAAAAATAACAGCAGCGACATGTATAAGACGTGTATCCCTGGCGACAAAAGAGACAAAAACCGGTGGTTTTGCATCATTTTCAGGATGAACGCGCGCACGCGGGCGACAAAAGCGCCGTTTGGCGTGATACTGCGCGACGAACAGTTGAAAATGCCAAAGGCATATTCAGACAACAGCTTACAAACATCTACGCAGACACCGTTACCCTGAGCCGGACCACCGGGACACCCACACCAACATGAGCACAAGGCAAGCACGCGGCACAGGCAAAGGCCGCATCGCCGCGTATCTGCTATTGCAGATGCTTTGCCTGCTCGTCTTCGGTCTGGGGATGATGCCGGCCCGTGCGGTGAGTGTTGATGCCAATACCGCCGGCGTAGAACTGGATAGCGAGCTGAAAATCTGGCAAGACCCTACGCGGGTCGCTACGGTCGAAGAAGCTGACAAAGCTGCCAGTACCGGAAAATTCCATTCTCCCCATGGCCTGATGCGTTCACGCGGTTACAGCCGCGACGCCTGGTGGTTCCGTTTTGTCATTCATAACGACTCCCCCGATGCCATTAATGGCCTGATCGAATACACCGATGGCCTCGTGGGTAGCGTGACGCTGTACAGCCGCCCTGAGGGCAGCAACGGGCCATGGCAACAGCAAGATTTTCTCAGTAGCCAGGGCGAAGAAAATCGCCCGCTTTCCACGATCCGTCCGGTGTTTCGCGAGCCCTTGGGCGGTCTGGAAAGCAAAGAAGTGATGATGCAGGTGGTGTTCAACGGTCATAACGACATCGCTGGCCCGATCTATTCCGATCTGCGCATCTGGGGCGAACAACCGTTTTTCCGCGCCAACAACCATGAGATGTTTTTGTTGGGCGGCATGATCGGCATCATGTTGCTGGTGGCGTTTGGCGCAATCACCGGCTTTGCCGCAACGCGTGACAAGGCGTTTTTGTATTACGGCCTGAACCTTGTGATGCTGACGATCTCGTTCCACAGTGCCACCGGGGTCTGGCCCTTGTTGCTGTGGCATGGCCATTTCAGCTTCAAACTGCTGTTTTTCTGCAGTGGCATCTACTTTATTTGCGCAGCCCAGTTTGTTCGTCATTACCTGCAAGTCTCACGCTTTTCACCATGGCTCGATCGCGCTTTGCTGTGCATTGTGGCAATCGGTGCGGTCAGCAGCGTGGCGGCTTTGCTTGATAAAGAACAATTTGCGCTGGAAGCCCTCAATATCGGCGGGATCGGGTTCCTGATCTACATTGCCGCCAGCGTTGCGGCCATTCGCAACCGCGTGCCGGGTGCCAAGCTTTTCCTGGCGGCATGGGCCACGTATTCAGTCTCGCTCACCGTCACCTGGGGTCTGCGTGACTACGGTTTGATTGAGCACGACACGTTCAGCTACCGCTTTATCTTTGTTGGCATCGTCATTGAAATCATGCTGTTCAGCGTGGCGATGGCGCTGCGCGTGCGCGAATTGCGCCGCCGCAAGGAAGCAGCCGAATCTGCCTACCGCTTGCATCTGATTGCCGAAGCAGAACGGCTGGAGTCTTTGGTCGCCCAGCGAACCGCTGAACTGGAAACCGCGCGCAGCCAGGCGGAAACGGCCAACCATGCCAAAACAACGTTCCTGGCCCACGTCAGCCACGAAATCCGCACGCCGCTGACCGCCATCCTGGGCTACGTAGAGCGTTTGTCCGATGAGCGCGACCTGCGGCCGCACCAGTCGCAATGGCTCTCTCATATTGGTGATAGCGGCGAGTATTTGCTGAGTTTGATCGGGAACGTGCTCGACGTGAGCAAGCTCGAAGCCGGACACATCAAACTGTATGAAACACCCATGTCGATCCCGGCACTGGTGCGTCAGTTACAGGGTTTGTTCCATGAACAGGCCGCGCGCAAAGGCATCGCATTCGAGATTATCGCGCCAGACCAGGGCTGGTTCAGGCTGGATGCCGGCAAATGGCGGCAGATTCTGGTCAACCTGATCGGCAACGCCATCAAGCTCACTGAAGAGGGCAAGGTCGCCATCCACCTGGCGCATGAAGCGCGCCCAGGCCAAGGCCACTGGCTGGTGGCCAAGGTCATTGATACCGGCCCAGGAATTTCTGCCAAAGATGTTGAAATGATCTTCACCCCGTTCGAGCAAGCCGCAGCGGGCCGGCGTGCAGGGGGTGCCGGGCTGGGTTTGTCGATCTGTCGCGACTTCACGCATTTGATGGGTGGGCACATTGACCTGGACAGCACGCCGGGCCAGGGATCTACGTTTACAGTCAACGTGCCCGTGACGCCCGCCCAACCGGTGCATGAATCCAGCCATCACGACTGGCAAGGCGTACTGAGCGGCCGCACCGTGCTGATTGCAGAAGACCAGCCGCTTAACCGGGACTTGTTGAGCGATATCCTGTTGCGGGCCGGCGCCAGCGTCTTGAGCGCCGAAGATGGCATTGATGCGATGGGAATCTGGCGTGCCAACGAGCGCATCGACATTATCCTGGCCGACTTCCACATGCCCTTCATGAACGGCGTGCGCCTGGCACAGACGCTGCGCAAACTGGGTTACAAGGGCACGTTCCTGCTGGTCAGCGCCGGGCACTCGCCGGATGCAGAACAACTGGCCGCCAACGGCGTCGATGGCTGGGTGACCAAGCCGTTCACGCGTGACCAACTGTTGCGTGCATTGATCGACAAAACGCCAGTCCCGGTGCAGTCCCAATTGCCAGCCACCCTGGAAGACGCCGCAGCAGCCATGGGCTATACGCTGGAAAAAGCCTTGCCGATTGCCCAGCGCGGACTGGATCGTATCAGTACCTTGCTGCAAAACCTGGCCAGCGAAGAAACCCTGAGCGCACGCAGCCGCCATGCGCACAGCGCCAAGGGCATTGCCGGGCAGATCGGCATGCTTAAACTGATGCGCGCGCTTGAGGCGCTGGAACAAACCCCGGAGGCCATGCAACTGGCCGTCGCCCAGCTCGAACTGGCTGCAGCTGGCGCGATTGTGACGCGCCGTGCGCGGCAGCTTGCCGCTGAACCGCTCAACGACGAAACCGCCTGAACGCCACCTCTCCCCTTCGCGTGCAGGCCATGCGCGCAACACCCTGCCTGTATCGAATTTTGTCTGCGGCAACTTGTTGTTATCCTGAGGCCCATCCGGGAAATAGCCTGTGTGCTGATCCGGCACGGGGCTGTAGTAAACGTTGAATCACAACGGTGGTGTTGCAATGCGCGTTCATGGATGGTTGAGTCAGGGGCTGGTCTGGGGTTTCACGGCAGTCGTATCAGTATCCGCACTGCCTGCACAAGCGACACCTCTGGGTAGTTGCCTTGGGTTCAAACCCCAAGACAAAGTGGTGATCGTTGAAGCCACCGATGTGGGCATGCAACCTGATATTGATGCGGCCGCCTTTGAACTGATAGACAGTGGCGCCATCCAGACGCTGGCCTTGCTTCCCACGGGCAACAGTTTTGATAACGCAGCCCAAAAAGCGCGGACACGCAATATCAGTGTCGGCATCACGCTAGCGTTGACGAATGAAGGTCAAGACAAACTGCCATGGCGCGGTGTGTTGCCGCCAGCAAGCGTCCCGTCGCTGTACAACAGCCAGGGCAATCTGTGGCGCACGCCAGCCGAGTTGTCTCAACACGCCACTGAAAACGATGTGCGCCTTGAATTGAATGCGCAGATTGCCAAAGCACGTGATGCCGGGCTCAACATCAGCCATCTGGAACCGCGAAGTGCATTCTGGCGCGCCAACCCGATGTTGACGCGGGTTTATCTCTCGCTAGCCCGACAAACCGGTTATGCCATGATCACGGCCTTGGGCGATATGCCACTGGATCGGCAGCAGGCGCTGAATCGCAATGGCCAGCGAGCCGGCATTATCACGCCGGATACAGCCAGTTCGCTCGTTTCCTCAGCCAACAGTAAAACTGCGGATCGCACTGAAAACTACGCCGCGCTGTTACGGCGCATGCCCGCGGGTGTAAACCTGTTGTTTATCCGCCCGGCCCTGGGCACACCCGCCGCCAAAGCAGAACTGCCCGACTTCCCCTTGCGCCAGGCTGATTACACGGCGTGGAGCGATAGCGACCTGCAAAAAACCGCACTGCGAGACCGAATCCGCTTTACTGGCTTCAGTTCGTTACAATCCCTGCAAGGAAAAGTAAATAACGATACAGATGAATGTCTGATGCAGGCATTTAACCAGTAGATTTGTTACTGTCTTTTCCAGGGCCATGAGTGCCGGGGAACTGATTCATTACAATACGGGTATTTGGCAGGACAACTCTTTGCAAGAGAGCTTGCGCGATTCTCATCAAATGCTGATTTTCTGACCTATATATAAATGCAAACGCATTCCGCCCGGCTCGGGGCAGGAATGCTTTAACCGCGCTTTTATATAAATCAGCCTGACGAAGCTCCAGGGCCGCTTTAATCCAGGGCACCGCAAGCCACATCGTCAAAGAGGGGATATCCGTGTTTTCCGGTCGCGTGCTGCCTGTCTGCATTCCAGTTGCCCTTGCCCTTTCAATAGCCCTTTCCGGTTGCGATAAAAAAGCAGCTGCGCCGCAACAACCCCCACCTAAAGTTTCAGTAACCCAAGTTGAGCCACATGACATCGAAACAACATTCGATATTGTTGGCCAGACCGCAGGCTACCGGCAGATTGAAGTGCGGGCGCGCGTGGAAGGCATTTTGCTCAAGCGTGAATACACGGAAGGCAAACCGGTCAAGGCCGGTCAATTGATGTTCCAGATCGACCCCGCCCCTTACAAGGCCTCCCTGGATCAAGCCGTTGGCGTAGAAGCGCAAGCCAAAGCCGCACTGGATAAAGCAACCGCCGACCGTGACCGGATCGTGCCGCTGTACAAAGAAAACGCGGTATCCCGCAAAGATTACGATGACGCCATGTCCGGGTATGACTCGGCTGTGGCCAATCTGTCTGCTGCCAAGGCCAAAACCGAAGAAGCACGCATCAATCTGGGTTACACCAACGTCGTAGCGCCGATTGATGGCATGGCCAGCAAACTTAATTTTTCTGAAGGCAGCCTGGTTTCACCATCGGCCAATGGTGGCTTGCTGACCACCATCAACCAGCTCGACCCGCTGTACGCCAATTTCTCTTATTCGGAATCCGACAAGCTGTTGCTGCAACAACAGGCGCAGCGCGGCGAAATCGTCCTGCCGGCCGGGCAGCGTTTCCCGGTGAAGCTGCGGCTGTCTGACGGCACTTTGTATGATCGCAGCGGCACGATCGACTTTTCTGATAGCAAGGTCGACACCACCACCGGCACGATCAGCGCGCGGGCCATTATTCCCAACCCGCAAGGCAAGTTGCTGCCCGGTCAGTTTGTGCGCGTACTGGTGGGCGGCATCGTCCACAAGAATGCGCTCCTGATCCCGCAGCGCGCCGTGGTTCAGATCCAGGCCGACAAAGCCGTTCTGGTGGTCAACGACAAGAACGTCGTCGAACCCAGGGTGGTTCAACTGGGTGACACCTATGGCACTAATGTACTCGTGAACAGCGGGCTGAAAGGTGGTGAACGCATTGTGGTTGAAGGCGTACTCAAAGCGCGACCAGGCTCACCTGTCGAGCCTGTGACCGCCAGCGATGTGGCTGCGGCCGACGCCCCTGCTGCCGTTGCTCATACCAACGACGCGCAGTAAGGAGCGGACATGTTCTCAAAGTTCTTTATTGAACGGCCGGTCTTCGCCAGCGTCATTTCAATCATCATCGTGCTTGCTGGTCTGGTCTCGATGAAGGCATTGCCGATTGAGCAATACCCGCAGATTGTGCCGCCGGTGGTGTCCGTGACCGCCAACTACCCGGGCGCCTCACCGCAGGTGATCGCCGAAACCGTCGCCGCGCCGATCGAGCAGCAGGTCAACGGCGTGGAAAACATGTTGTACATGCAGTCCTCCGCCGCCTCCAACGGGGCCATGAACCTGAACGTGTACTTTGCCATTGGCACCGACCCGGACCAGGCCACCATCAACACCAACAACCGCGTCCAGGCCGCCATGGCCCAGTTGCCGCAAGAAGTACAGCGGCAGGGCGTTACGGTGAAGAAAAAGTCCACGTCCATTCTGGCGTTTGTGACGCTTGATTCCACCAATGGCGCGCAGGATGCATTGTTCTTGTCCAACTACGCCACGCTGAACGTGGTGGATGAAATCAAGCGTCTGCCTGGTATTGGCGATGTCTCCATCATCGGTAGCGGTGATTACGCCATGCGCGTCTGGCTGCGGCCAGACAAGGTGGCACAACTGGGGCTGACTCCTACTGACGTCCAGAACGCCATTTCCGAACAAAACCAGCAGTTCTCTGCCGGTAAAATCGGCGCCGAGCCGAGCGACCCGAAGCGTCCTCAGGAATTCACCTACACCGCCACCGCCAAAGGGCGTTTGTCTACGGTGAAAGAATTCGAGGACATCATCGTGCGTGCCAACCCGGATGGCTCGCAAACCCGGGTCAAGGACATTGCACGGGTTGAGTTGAGTTCCAACGCCTATGACGTTGTCGCCAAACACAATGGCAAACCCACGGTCGGGATTGCGCTGTACCTGCAACCTGGCGCCAATGCGCTGAAAACAATCCAGTCTGTGCGCGCCAAGATGGAAGAACTCAAGGCGCGCTTTCCGCACGGTATGACCTACGGCATTCCGTATGACACCACCACCTTCGTGAAGATCTCGGTCGAGGAAGTGGTCCACACGCTGTTTGAGGCCATTCTGCTGGTGTTTATCGTGGTTTACGTGTTCCTGCAAAACGCGCGCGCCACGCTGATTCCCTGCCTGGCTGTGCCCGTATCATTGATCGGGACGTTCGCCGGCATGGAAGCACTGGGGTTCTCCATTAACCTCTTGACGCTGTTCGGGATGGTGCTGGCGATCGGTATCGTGGTGGATGATGCGATCGTGGTGCTGGAAAACGTTGAACGGATCATGAGCACGGAACGCTTGTCGCCCAAGGATGCAGCCATCAAGGCCATGGAAGAAGTCTCCGGGCCGGTGGTCGCGATCGTGCTGGTGTTGTGCTCCGTGTTCTTGCCGGTCGCCTTCATGGGCGGCATGACCGGGGTGATGTACAAACAGTTTGCGGTGACCATTGCGGTTTCGGTGGTGATCTCCGGTCTGGTCGCGCTGACGCTGACCCCTGCCCTGTGCGCCTTGATTCTCAAGCCAACGCATCATGAACCCAACCGTTTCTTCCGTGCCTTTAACAGCGGCTTCGAGAAGATGACGGGCAAGTACGTGGGCGGCGTGGCGTTCCTGAATCGCCGCGTGGGCATTGCGTTCCTCATCTTTGGTGCCATGATCGTCAGCCTGCTGTTGCTGTTCAAGACAGTCCCCGGCGGGCTGGTGCCCGATGAAGATCAGGGCTACTTGATGGTCATTCCGATCATGCCGGATGCCGCATCCTTGAGCCGCACCGAAGCCGTGACAGCGCAGCTTGATGCCGCCATGACCAAGAACAAGGACGTGGCCGAAACGCTGACCTTCTCTGGTTTTGACTTGCTGTCGAGCACCTATCGCTCTAACGGCGCGGCGGCCTTCGTGACGTTGGCAGACTGGAAAGACCGTAAAGGCGAAGGCGAGGATTCATTCTCTCTGGCGCACAAGGTCATGTTTGCCGGGACGCGGATTCGCGATGCCGTGGTGCTGGCTTTCAATCCGCCACCCATTACCGGGATGTCCACAACGGGCGGTCTGGAAGCGTATATCCAGAGCCGCGGTACGACAGATCCGGCGGCCATTCAGCAAGCCATCCAGTCTTATCTGGAAGCGGCCAAAAAGCGCCCGGAATTCTCTGCGGTCAGCACCACCTACCGTGCTACGGTGCCACAGGTGTTCTTTGATCTGGACCGAGACAAAGCCAAGACGATGGGCGTGCCGGTCAACCAGGTGTTCAACACCATCGCCGCAACATTTGGCGCGCAGTACGTCAACGACTTCAACATCTTTGGTCGAACCTACAAGGTGCAACTGCAATCGGACGCAGACTTTCGCTCTTCTGCAGACGACATGCGCAATGTCTATGTCCGCTCTAACAGCGGCCAGATGATCCCGCTGAGTGCCATGGTCACGGTCAAACCGGTGGTCGGTCCGGAACTGGTAGAGCGCTTCAACGTGTTCTCTGCCGGCAAAGTCATGTTGACGCCAGCGGCCGGGTATTCCACCGGGCAAGCCATTGCGGCAGCAGAAGAAGTCGCCGATTCGACACTGACCAGTGACTTCACGCTGACCTGGATGGGCAGTGCTTACCAGGAAAAACTGGCTGGGAGTACGTCTGCACAAGCGTTCATTTTCGGGATCATCATGGTGTTCCTGATTCTGGCCGCGCAGTACGAACGCTGGACCTTGCCGATCGCAGTGGTTACCGCGGTGCCGTTTGGTCTGTTTGGTGCGCTGCTGGCCGTGTGGCTGGTTGGCCTGAACAACGATGTGTATTTCCAGATTGGGCTAGTGACACTGATTGGTCTGGCGGCCAAAAACGCAATTCTGATTGTGGAATTTGCGGTGGAAAAACATCATGAGGGCATGTCGCTGTACGACGCCTCCATTGAAGCCGCCCGCTTGCGTTTCCGACCGATCGTGATGACTTCACTGGCTTTTATTCTGGGTTGTGTGCCGCTCGTGACATCCAGCGGTGCTGGTGCAGCCAGCCGTCACTCCATCGGGACGGGTGTGATCGGCGGCATGCTGGCCGCAACCTGCATTGCCACCTTCTTCGTGCCGTTGTTTTTCCGGCTGATCATGGGTATGGGCAGCAAAAAGAAAAAGGAAGACCCACCAGCACCGGCACTGGAACATCAGGGGGCTGATCATGAATAAGCCCATCGCACCGATCAAATTCCGTCGCATTCTGCTGGCGTCGGTACTGGCGCTCGCCCTGCCCGGTTGCGCCTTCATGCAGCCAGACAAAACCGCGCCGGCCACTGAGCTACCTTCCGCTGACCACATGCAAAGCGATGCCAGTTGGGTTGACGCGCATTGGTGGGATCAGTTTGGTGATCCTTTGCTGGCCCAGTTGATCCAGACTGCGCGTGCCAACAACCAGAACCTGGCCCAGGCGGTTGCGCGTGTTGACCAGGCGCGTGCGGTAGTAGGGATCAATTCATCCGCGCAGTTCCCGCAACTGGATCTGCAGGGTGCAGGTGCCAAACAGAAGGTGTCCAGCAAAGGCCCGCAAGCCACACTCGGCACCTATACCGATTACCAGCTGGCTGCAGCTGCCAGTTGGGAACTGGATATCTGGGGTCGCCTGGCCAACCTGACCGAAGGCGCCCGGCGTGACTTGCTCGCGGCAGAATACAACCGCGATGCGGTCACCCTGGCGCTGGATGCCGAAGTGGCGCAGACCTACTTCAATCTGATTGCGCTGGATGGTCAGCTACAAATTGCCCGTGACACCATCCAGTCGCGGGTCGAAAGCTACGATCTGCAAACCAAACGCTTCAAAGGCGGCTTGATCTCTGAACTGGACGTGCGCCAGGCAGAAGCCGAACTGAATACCGCGCAGGCAACCGAGCCCAATCTGGTCGGGGAGATCGCCCAGACAGAATCGGCACTGGCTGTCTTGTTGGGTCAATCCCCCAAGCAGATCGTCGAGACCCTGCCAGAGCGCGGCAAACGCATTGACGAGATCGGGCATCCGCCAGTCATTCCGTCTGGTTTGCCCTCTGACTTGTTGCTGCGGCGTCCGGACATCCAGCAAGCCGAAGCCACATTGATCGGCGCGCGGGCCCGTGTAGAAGCAGCCCGGGCGGCGTACTTCCCTACCATCAGCCTGACCGGGCTGGCTGGCGTGGAGAGCCTGGCGTTTGGTGATCTGTTCACGGGCGCAGCCAAAACGTGGTCGTTTGCCGGCAACCTGGGCATGCCATTGTTTAATGGCGGATTGACCGCTGCGCAGGTTGATCAAGCGCGTGGCGTAGAACGGGAAGCGCTGGCGGCGTATCGCGGCTCGGTGCAAAACGCGTTTGGTGATGTGCGCGGTGCGCTGGTGGTCAATGATCAAGCCGCCAAAGCCACCGAAGCACTGCAAAACAAGGTTCAGGCGCTGACACGGCAATTGCGGTTGGCCAACTTGCGTTATGACAACGGGTACTCCAGCTATCTGGATGTATTGGATACCGAACGCAATCTGTTTGATGCGCGACTCTCGCTGGTCCAGGCGCAATTGGCAGAGCTAAACGATCGCGTGGCCCTGTACAAGGCAGTTGGCGGTGGTTGGCGCATCGCGGCGGATCAGCAAACCGCCAGCGCTGCGCAAAAAGCGACAAACTGATCATTGCCGCAAACAAATACCCACCGTTTTGAAGTCATTTCAAGCCACTGAAAACGACGGCCCGCTGCCTGACAGACAGCGGGCCGTTTTCATTCATCGGCTGCACCAGTGCGGTGCAGAACAACTGTACTCATTGGCTTGTCATAAGAAATCAGGACAGGAGTTGACCGCACTTTTGGTGAACGCACACGCTTTCTACACACTGGGCATGCATCCTGCTTAGGGCTGTAACGCAAGCCAGGAAGGGGTTTGCGGTCTATGCACCCATTCTGTGAACGCAAGCCCACACCGTGCCGCAGCAAGTTTGCGTAGAGGCTCGGGAATATGTCACAAATGCAAAACTAAAGACTTGACTGTAAGGGAAAGCAGCAGGTGTTCGCTCAAAACTGCCGCAGGTAAGGTTGATCGGAGCAACTGTTATGGTTGATTTCATAGCTGACTGCATCCGTTTCAACGAACACAACCACCGTGGGATCGCCACCAGAATAGCCCCAGGCCAAAAGCCGGGACGCACCAGGCAGCGGCTCCATAAGCGCCAGTCCACAGGTTCATTCGTCAGTTTTGCCAGTTACAGATACAAGCAGTCATCAGAGGATGAAGCAACGTGGATATTTTTCTGCAACAGATCATCAATGGTCTGGTGATCGGTAGCATTTATGCGCTGATCGCGCTGGGCTACACCATGGTGTACGGCATCATGCAGCTGATCAATTTTGCCCATGGCGAAATTGTCATGTTCGGTGCCATGGTGACCATTACCTGCATCAATGTGCTGGTCGGGCACAACATTCATTTGCCGGGGCCGCTGATGTTGCTGGCCGGCCTGTTGATGGCGATTCCGGTTTCTGCGCTCCTGGGGTTTGCGGTAGAACGCATCGCCTATCGCCCCTTGCGCCGCGCGCCGCGCCTGGCACCGCTGATTACCGCCATTGGGGTATCCATTGTGCTGCAGCAAGTCGCCAGCCTGATCTGGGGCCGCAGCTACCGGCCGTTCCCGGAAATCCTGCCACAAACCGTGCATGACTTCTTCGGTGCGGCGATTACCGATCTGCAAGTTGCCATCGTGATCCTGGCCATCGTGCTCATGGCCGGGCTGTTTTTCATGATCGAGAAGACCAAACTGGGCCGCGCCATGCGTGCCACCGCGCAAAACCCGGAAGTAGCCGGGCTGATGGGCGTGAACATCAACAACGTGATTTCCATGACCTTTATCACCGGCTCATCCCTGGGCGCCGTGGCAGGCGTGATGGTCGCCGCCAATTACGACCAGGCCCATCCGTATATGGGCTTTCTGATTGGTCTGAAAGCCTTTACCGCGGCGGTACTCGGCGGCATTGGTAACCTGCAGGGCGCCGTGCTGGGCGGGATTACTTTGGGCATTATCGAGAGTCTGGGCTCGGGTTATCTGGGCGATCTGACCGGTGGGTTCCTTGGCAGCAACTACAAGGACATTTTCGCCTTCCTGGTGCTGATCCTGGTGCTGGTGTTCCGCCCGTCCGGCCTTCTGGGCGAACGTGTCGCCGAGCGCGCTTGAGCGGGGAGGATCAAACATGTTTCCTGCTTTTATAAAAACATCTCGTCAGCGCCAGATTGCACTGTTCATTTTTGCCGCCATTCTGCTGGTCTTGCCCTGGGTACTGGGCGCCGGCTTTGAAAACGGTAAATCCTGGATTCGCGCCGTCGACTTCGCGCTCTTGTACATCATGCTGGCGTTAGGCCTGAACATTGTCGTGGGCTTTGCTGGCTTGCTGGATCTGGGTTACATCGCGTTTTATGCGGTGGGCGCGTATTGCTATGCCATTTTCAATTCGCCGCAACTGCAAGCGGTCATGCCCTTGTGGATGCAGCACCCGCCGTTTTTGATCATGGTGGTGATGTGTGCGCTGGTCGCCTGCGTGTTCGGCATTTTGCTGGGCACCCCTACCCTGAAACTGCGTGGGGACTATCTGGCGATTGTGACGCTGGGCTTTGGCGAGATCGTGCGGATCTTCATGAACAATCTGGACCGCCCGATCAACATTACCAACGGCCCTCAAGGCATCAACAACATCAACCCGGTACATCTGGCGGGGTATGACTTCGGCAAACCCATTTACTGGATGGGCCTGAAGTTTGAGATGGTGCACACGTATTACTACCTGATTCTGGCGTTCTGCTGCCTGATCATCTTTGTGACGCAACGCCTGCAGCATTCGCGCATTGGCCGCGCCTGGGTGGCGATCCGCGAGGACGAAATTGCGGCCAATGCCATGGGTATCAACACGCGCAACGTCAAACTGCTGGCATTTGCCATGGGCGCTTCGTTTGGCGGTGTCTCTGGTGCGTTGTTTGCCAGCTTCCAGGGGTTTGTCAGCCCGGAGTCTTTTGTGCTGATGGAATCCATCATGGTGCTGTGCATGGTGGTGCTGGGGGGTATGGGCAATATTCCGGGCGTCATCCTGGGGGCGATTCTGGTTTCGATCGTGCCGGAAATCCTGCGTGATGTAATCAACCCGCTGCAGGAAGGTTTGTTTGGTCGCCGCCTGATTGACCCGGAAAATCTGCGCATGCTGCTGTTCGGTCTGGCCATGATCATCATCATGTTGTTGCGCCCGGAAGGCTTGTGGCCGTCACGCCGCCGCCGTGCCGAACTGCACGCCACCGATGCCATTGCTGAACAAGAGAAGTCCGATTTGCAGGACGCGGAGCGCGCCCATGGCTGACACATTGCTGAGTATTGAAGGGATCCACAAACGTTTTGGCGGCCTGCATGCCCTGAACGACGTGGGCCTGACCATCAACAGGGGCGAAATTTACGGTTTGATTGGCCCGAATGGCGCTGGCAAGACCACGCTGTTTAACGTGCTGACGGGGTTGTACCAGCCCGATGAAGGCAAGTTCGAATTCAACGGCATCAACCTTTTCCGCCAGAAACCCTATGTTGTGGTGGAAAGCGGCATTGCCCGGACCTTTCAGAACATCCGCCTGTTCGCCAATATGACTGCGCTGGAAAACGTCATGGTCGGCCAGCACGTGCGTACCCGTGCCGGCGTCCTGGGTGCGGTGTTCCGGGGTCCGAAAACCCGTGCGGAAGAAGCAAAAATCCGCGCCCGGGCGCAAGAACTGCTGGCGTATGTGGGCATTCAGAAACACGCCGACGAAGCGGCGCGCAATCTGTCTTATGGGGATCAGCGCCGGCTGGAAATCGCCCGTGCCTTGGGGACCAACCCGACGCTGCTGGCGCTTGATGAACCTGCAGCCGGCATGAACCCGAAAGAAACCGTGGCACTGAAAGCGTTGCTGGAAAAAATCCGCGGTGATGGCGTCACGGTGTTGCTGATCGAACACGACGTCAAACTGATGATGGGTTTGTGTGACCGTATTGCCGTGCTCGATTACGGCAAGAAAATTGCAGAAGGCATCCCGGCGGAAATCAAAAACGATCCGCGCGTGATTGAAGCTTATCTTGGAGTTGCCCCGGAATGAGTACACCGCTGTTGCAAGTCAAAGACCTGAAGGTGGCCTACGGGGGCATCCAGGCGGTGAAAGGCATTGATCTGGAAATCAACAAGGGTGAACTGGTTGCGCTGATTGGTGCCAACGGTGCGGGCAAAACCACCACGCTGAAAACATTGGTCGGGATGCTCAAACCGGCGAGCGGCCAGATCCTCTATGAAGGTCAGCCCACCCACAAACTGCCCTCTTACGCCTATGTCAAAAACGGTCTGGCCATGGTGCCGGAAGGCCGCGGGATTTTTTCGCGGCTGACCGTGGAAGAGAATCTGCAGATGGGCGCCTACACGCGCAATGACAAAGCCGATATCGCCATTGATATGGAACGCGTCTACCAGTTGTTTCCGCGCCTGAAAGAGCGGCAAAAACAGTTAGCCGGTACGCTTTCCGGTGGTGAACAACAGATGGTGGCCATGGGCCGCGCCATCATGAGCCGCCCGCGTTTATTGCTGCTGGATGAACCCTCCATGGGTCTGGCGCCGATCATTGTGCAGAAGATTTTTGAAATCATCCGCATGGTGGCCGCCGAAGGTGTGACCATGCTGCTGGTTGAACAGAACGCCCGCCTGGCACTACAGACCGCCAATCGGGGTTATGTGATGGAGTCCGGCAAGATCACGCTGGCCGATAGTGCGGCCAACTTGCTGGCCAACGAGAGCATCCAGCATGCGTATCTGGGTGAGTAGACGGCTCGCCGGTTAAATCCTTGCCACGCAGCGGAACGGGTCGCATCATGCGACCCGTTCGCTTTACATCACGCATGCCATGATTGCTGCTTCTTTCCTGATCAAAAACGCCATTGGCGCGTTGTTGTTGCCACCGGGTATCCACGTGGTGCTGGGTGTTGTTACCCTGGCACTCTGGCAGCGCCGGGCAAAGCTCGCGCGCGGTGTTCTGGTGGTCAACCTGGCCGCGTTGTACGCGCTATCCACACCTGCCCTCAGCCATGCCTTGATGGCCTCGCTGGAACCACCGCCGATCACGCCGGCCGCACTGGCGCAGACCGACGCCATTGTCTGCCTTGGCGGCGGCACCCTGTTTGGCGCGCAACAAACGCCGGACGAACGCGATGTAAACGCCACCAGCGCAGAGCGCGTCCGCTATACCGCGCGCCTGGCACGGGCCACCGGTAAACCCGTCGCCTTGTCTGGTGGCACCGCGTTTGGGGAGGCCGTCAGCGAGGGCGAGTTGATGGCGCGAGTGCTGCGTCAGGATTACGGTATTACGCCGGTCTGGACCGAAACCCGCGCAGTCGATACCGCCGACAACGCCACTTTTCTGGCCCGGCAGATGCTGCCGCGCTATCGCCGCATCGCACTGGTCTCCAGTGCGTGGCATCTGGCGCGCGCCCAGATCGTATTCAAACGTGCCGGGTTTGAGGTCACGCTGGCGCCCACCTCTTACCAGAACCAGCGCCCGTTTTCCTTGCTCGAACTCCTGCCCTCGCCAGATGGCCTGAGCACCAGTTACTGGGCGCTGCATGAATATCTGGGCATGCTCTGGTATCACCGCTGAGACTTCAGCCACGGGTAGCGGCCAGCGTCTGGCGAATACCTTCCTCATAGGAAGTCTTGTGGATTGTGCCCAGCAAATGATGCAAGGCGCTGTCATCCATGATGACGGGTTCAGTTTGCAGATAGTGCATCTCGACCATCTCACGCAGCATCGGGTTAAACAACCCCAGCACGCGTAGCGCCAACTTGCCCAGCACGCGTGTGCGCAAGGTTGAACCGGCTGTAGCAAAAATCTGCTCTGCCAGTTTCTTCTGGCTGGTCACCCCTGCCCCGGCCAGATGCCATACACGGCCATACGCTTGCGGTTCTGCGGCTAACCGCAACACCACCGGCCCGACATCGGGCACAAACACGAACTCGTGCGGGGTGTCGATCGGGCCGATCATGTCTGCCGCTTTGCCGGCGACGGCGGCTTTGAAAACACCATCCAGAAAACTCTTGTCCACGCCAGGGCCGTAGAAATCCGGCAAGCGCAAAACCGTGCCCTGAATGCGGCCAGCCGCGTGTGCAGCCAGCAACAAGTCTTCCTGCTCTTTACGGCGCTGCCCTTTGAATGTGTGCGGCTGACGTGGGTGATCTTCAGTCACGCGGGGCTGCTGCGGGCGGCCATACGGGTAGACAGTCCCAATCAGGATAAAGCGTTTGACGCCCGCCGCAATGGCCGCTTCCAGCGTGCGGCCCAGCAAGATCGGATGCAGTTCAAACTGCCAGTACGGCACGCCAACCACGTAAACCACCGTATCGATACCTTGCAGTGCGGCCTTGATCGATGGGGCGTCATCTGGATTCCACGTGACGCATTCCACGCGTGGATCCGCTCCGAACTGCTGTTGCAGCGCGGACTGCGACCGCGCGATAGCCCGCCACGGTTGCCCAGTCTGCGCCAGAGCGTTGCCAATGCTGTGGCCCATGGCGCCAGTTGCGCCCACCAATGCGATTTTTTCCATGATCGACTCTCCTGTGAACACATCAATATTTACTGAACAGTGTTTACTAAACACCGTTCATAATATATTGACGCTTCATTTCGTCAAGCCCTAAACTGAAGCCATGGCTATTTCAGACAGAAAAGAACGACAGAAGGCGCAACTGCGCGAACTCATCCTCGATGCCGCCCGCGACATCGTGGTGCGGGAGGGATTTGCTGCGCTATCCATGCGCAAAATTGCGGATGCCATTGAATATTCGCCTGCCACCCTCTATCTGCATTTTGAGAATCGCGATGCCATCGCTCGCGCCATCTGCGCCGCCGGATATGCGGACTTTGCGCGTGAGCTGGTACCGGCCATGGAAAACGAACCCGATCCGATCCAGCGCCTGCAGATCATGGCAAGGTCGTATGTCGCGTTCGGGCTGGCGCATCCAGAGACCTATCGGCTGATTTTTATGGTCAGCCCGGAATACGCCAGTGCACTCTCGGAAGGGAATGACGAAGAGCGCGCTGGTGAGAAAGCGTTCTTTGAACTGGTCGGTGCCTTCACGCAGTTGCGTGGTACCAACCGTCTGAATACTGAATTGACTGATTTGCAGCTGGCAGAAATGCTTTGGGCCAGCTTGCACGGCATCGTGAGTCTGAAGCTCACCTGCCCGTTATTTGTTTCTCAGAGTGCACAAGACCTGGCACAACAAACGTTGCAGACCCAGCTTTATGGTTTGCTGGACGCGCCGGCCCGCCCTGAAAACTGAAACCGGATACCCGCCGCGCCGCATGCGCGGCCCTATGAGGAGTTACTCGTGCACTTTGAACACCTGGTCCAGATCAACGACCCGCTCAACCCGCTGCTGGAAAGCCTCACCGCAGAACAGGTCTGGCAGGCATTGCTTTGGCGGGCAGAAAAACCGCAAGACTTTCAGGAAGACATCACGGATGTGGTCATCCACGAACGTGGTGAGGACTACCTCGTCCGCTCGTTCCGCCTGGGCAAGCTGCATGTGCGTGACCACATCGAGTGGGATAACGGCCGTACCATCGACTTTCATACCCAGCCCAATGACGAGCACTCCGGCGGCCGGCTGACGATCACCATCGAGGCGCCCGACGATGCCCAACTGTTTGTGCGTTTCACCTACAACACACCGCTGCCGGAAACCGTCGCGCCGGGCAGCGACGATGCCAGTGATGCGTACTTTGCTTCTTATGTGAAATCCGCATACCACGCCGCGGATGTCGATACGGTTCGACGCATTCGTGAACTCGCCGCCGCTGGCCAGCTCAGGTCTTGAGATCAAGCAATACTTAATCCAGCAAGGCCGGGCTTAATACCCGGCTTTTTTTGACTCTGCAAAAAAGACAAATCATGCGTCAAGGCGCTATCCAAGCATCGCTGGCTTACCTGATCTGGGGCCTGCTGCCGCTTTATCTCAAATCACTGCACGGCGTTGCGCCACTGGAAATTCTCCTGTGCCGTATGGTCTGGGCGTTGTTTTTCCTGATTGGCGTGTTGCTCTGGCGCCGCCATTGGGCATGGCTAGGTCAGGCCGTACGCCAGCCACGGTTGATCGGCATTTTCATGCTGAGTGCGCTACTGCTGTCGACCAACTGGTTTTTGTATATCTGGGCGGTTACTCATAACCAGGTCATTGATGCCAGCCTGGGGTACTTCATTAATCCGTTGATCAGTGTGCTGCTGGGCGTGGTGTTTCTGCATGAACGCTTGCGAGTGGGTCAATGGACCGCCATCGCCGTGGCCGCAGCGGGCGTGGTCTGGCTGACGCTCCAGGCGGGCCATTTACCATGGATTGCGCTGGGTCTGGCGGGTTCTTTCGGCGTGTATGGTTTGCTGCGCAAGACCGCACCACTGGGTGCGCTGGAAGGCCTGACACTGGAGACGCTGGTGCTGTTCCCGTTTGCGCTGATCTGGTTGAGCGTGTTGGCCAGCAAGGACCAAAGTGCGTTAGTGGGCGGCGCGCCCCTCTTGCAGGGGCTACTGGTGCTGGCTGGCCCGATTACCGCCATCCCGCTGCTGCTGTTTGCCGCTGGTGCGCGCAAGATTCCGCTCTCGCTGCTGGGGCTGCTGCAATATATCGGCCCGACTGTTCAGCTGTTGCTGGGTGCATTGCTCTGGCATGAGCCATTCTCAGGCCCGCGTTTGCTGGGCTTTAGCGTGATCTGGCTGGCCTTGGTGCTCTACACTGCGGAAGGATTTTTTGTGGCGCGGATGAAAAAAGCCTGAGCCTGATTCATCCGCCTGTGTCGCTTAGTGCTTCAACCCCGCGTCTTCTCGCGCCAGACGGGCAATGGCCGACCAGTCAGCACCAGACAGCCCTTGCGCCATGCCACGCACGAAACGATCACGCACGACGCTGGCAAACGGCAAAGGCACATCATGCGCTTCGGCCGCCTGCAGCACCAACCGGTTATCTTTCGCGCCCAGGGGGAGCGCAAAGCCGGGTTTCATGTAACCCCCCGTGGCGATGAGGTTGCCGTAAATCTGGTAGACCGGGGCACCAAAGATTGAACCAGTCAGGACTTCCAGCAGTTTTTCCGGTGCCACCCCGGCTTTCTCTGCCAGCGCTGCGCCCTCGCCCAGACCTTCGATCACGCAACTGATCAGAAAGTTACCAATCAGTTTGACCACGGCAGCTTGTGGCGGCTGTTCACCCACCTCAAACAGTTTCTGCCCGACAGCTTCCAGTACTGGCCGCACTTGGGTAATGTGCTCCGCTTTGCCTGCAGCAGCGACAAACAGCTTGCCTGCCGCAGCCGCATCCGGACGACCAAACACGGGTGCAGAAACCAGCCCGGAACCATGCCGCTCGTGCACGGCAACCAGTGACTCGACCAATGCCTGGCTGACCGTGCTCATGCTGATGTGGATGGCATTCTGGCCCAGTCCTGCCAGCAAACCCTCCTCACCCAGCGTCACCGCCTGCAACGCGTTGTCATCTGCCACCATGGTGATCACAGCGTCCTGCCCTTGCGCCAGGGCACGGGGGCTGGCCGCCCAGATTGCACCTTCGGCCAGCAAACTGTCTGCCTTGTCTTTGCTGCGGTTGTAAACCGTCAGCGTATGGCCAGCCTTCAAGATATTGTGAGCAATGCCCACGCCCATGCTACCCAAGCCAATCAGCCCGATTTTCATCGCGGTATCTCCGTTATTTCAAACTGGCGTACGTGGTGTTGAACCTTTGGGTGCGGCACGCAGGTATTGCTCGGGCCAGGTCGTGGTGGTGTGCAGTGCCGTAGCGGCATGCAACGGCCAGTACGGATCACGCAAGAGCTCACGCGCCAGCAGGACCAGATCAGCCTGGCCAGTGCGCACAATATGGTCCGCCTGGGCGGGCTCTACGATCATGCCAACCGCACCCGTAGCTACACTCGCCTCGCGGCGAATCTGATCGGCAAAGCGGGTCTGGTAACCCGGGCCGACCGGGATGGGCGCGACCGGCACAGAGCCGCCGCTAGAGACATCAATCAGATCAGCCCCCGCTTCTTTCAGCCAGCGCGAGATCACTACGCTTTCTTCGGCAGTCCATCCGCCATCAACCCAGTCCGTCGCCGAGATACGCACAAACAACGGTAGATCATCAGGCAGTGCGGCACGGGTGGCATGGGTTACCTGCAACAACAAACGCGCCCGGTTCTCCAGGCTACCGCCATACTGGTCAGTACGCTGATTGGAAAGCGGCGAAAGGAACTGGTGCAAAAGGTAACCATGCGCGGCATGGACTTCGACCACCTTGTAACCGGCCTGCACCGCACGCCGTGTCGCAGCGGCAAACGCTGCAATCACGTTATCGATGCCGGCTTGATCGAGCGCTACCGGTTGCGGATATTCAGACGAAAACGCCACTGCCGATGGCGCCACAACCTGCCAGCCGCCTTCAGCAGGTTTCACTTCACCATTGCCTCGCCACGGTGAAAACGTGGACGCCTTGCGCCCGGCGTGGGCCAACTGGATACCCGGCACACTGCCTTGTCCGGAGATAAACCGTGTGATGCGCGCCAACGGTTCAATCTGTTCGTCATTCCACAAACCCAGATCCTCCGGGCTGATCCGGCCTTCCGGCAGCACCGCTGTGGCCTCCTGAATGATCAGACCTGCACCACCCACGGCACGGCTGCCCAAGTGAACAAGGTGCCAGTCATTGGCCAGACCATCGACTGCGGAGTATTCGCACATCGGTGACACCACAATGCGATTGGGTAGCGTAATCCCGCGCAGCGGGTATGGGGCAAACAGATGGCTCATGGTGTCTCCGGCAAGTGGGATTGAGGCAAGCAGTCTATCAATAGACCGATCAGTCTAGTCAAGCGTTTTTCGCGATGCAGCACGACCTCAGTGTAGATATTGCACAAGCCCGTATTTATGCCAGGAGCAACTTGCGCCAACGCAAAGGTGAGTTGTCAGGCGACCAGTACATTTTTGATTCTTTGATAATTCAGGAATGTGACATGCCGCCAGATACCACTACCGCCCTGCCCCTTGTCGATCCTGATTACGATGGCGTACCTGAATACCTGATCGACGTTTACGACTGGGCCTATGTCAACCCGCGCCAGGTCAAGCGACTGGACCACAACTGGGTTGTGAAAACGCTCCTGTTTGGTAACGATCAACGCCTGATGCGCGCTTACCTTAACGAGGTAAAACCGGGCGACACCGTCTGGCAAGTGGCGCACGTTTATGGCGACCTGGTGCAGCGTGTCGCGCAAAAAGTAGGCCCGACCGGAACCTTTCACCTGACCGACGTCACACCGGCCCAGGTCCGGCATGGCAACGCCAAACTTTCGGGTTTGCCATGGGCCCATGTATTCCGGGCCGATGCCGCCAGTTTTGCCAGCCATGCCACTTATGACGTGGTTTGCAGCTTCTTTTTGTTGCATGAGGTGCCGGAATCCAAAAAACAGGCGATCGTCGATCACATGCTGGCACGCGTACCGCCCGGCGGAAAAGCCGTGTTCGTGGACTACCACCGCCCTCGACCCTGGCAACCTGTGGGCTGGTTGTTGCGCCTTGTCAACGCGTGGCTGGAGCCGTTTGCCTTTGCGCTCTGGAACAAGAGCATCCCCGAATATGCCCGCCACAGCGGAGACTTTTGCTGGACGCGCCGCACGTTTTTTGGCGGTGTTTACCAGTGCACCGTCGCCACACGCCCCCACCGCTGAACCCACCTTGATCAACGCGTCGCCATGACTCTCTGTCGAAACCCCTCGACTCATGGCGTCGCTTGCGTATAATGTGCTTTCGCGTAGTTTGCTAGCCGGTCTCAATTTCTGATCGTAGCCTGTGCAATCGCATATCCGCCCTGCCGAGTGACACTCGCCTGACCGGCAACCGCTCCAGGAATCTTCGGAACTACGCAGAGCGCATCCAGTCTTCGCTGTTCCCACACACGACATTCCTGTATCCGCCACCGGACTGGCGCAGCTATTGCTGCAATGGCCGATACACGCTCTGGAGTTAATTAATGACTTTTTCCGCTTTAGGACTTGCGGACGAACTTGTGCGTGCCGTGACCGAACTTGGTTACACGGACCCAACCCCTATTCAGACACAGGCAATCCCCGCCATTCTGGCCGGCCAGGACGTAATGGCAGGTGCCCAGACTGGTACGGGTAAAACGGCAGGCTTTACGCTGCCTATCCTGCAAAAGCTGTTGGCCAGCCCGATCAAGGTCAAGCGTGGTGAACACGCTCCGATCCGTGCTCTGGTGCTGACTCCGACGCGAGAACTCGCGGCGCAGGTTGAAGAAAGCGTGCAGGAATACGGCAAGTACGCCGGGCAAAAATCCCTCGCCATGTTTGGCGGCGTCAGCATCAATCCGCAGATCAAGGCACTGAAAGGCCGCGTGGATATCCTGGTATCCACCCCGGGGCGTCTGCTGGATCACGCCCAGCAAGGCACGATTGATCTGTCGACTATCGAAATCCTGGTGCTCGACGAAGCCGACCGCATGCTGGACATGGGTTTTATCCACGATATCAAGAAAGTGCTGGCCCTGTTGCCGGCACAGCGCCAGAACCTCTTGTTCTCAGCCACGTATTCGGACGAGATCAAACAACTGGCCGACAACCTGCTCAACAGCCCGGTGCTGATTGAAGTCGCACGGCGCAATGCCACGGTCGAAGCCATCACGCAGAAAATCGTGCTGGTTGATCGCGAGAAAAAACGCCACCTGCTGGCGCACCTGATCAAGGAACACAACTGGTTCCAGGTATTGGTGTTTACGCGTACCAAGCATGGTGCTAACCGCCTGGCCGAACAGTTGACCAAGGAAGAAATTCCGGCACTGGCCATCCACGGCAACAAGAGCCAGTCGGCCCGTACTCGCGCACTGACCGAATTCAAGGCCGGCACCTTGCAAGTACTGGTGGCGACCGACATCGCCGCACGCGGTATTGATATCGAAGAACTGCCGCACGTGATCAATTTCGAGTTACCGATGGTGGCCGAAGACTACGTGCACCGCATTGGCCGTACCGGCCGCGCCGGCGCTGAAGGTGAGGCGTTGTCGCTGGTCTGCGTCGACGAAATGCGTCTGCTGTCTGACATTGAAAAACTGATCAAACGCGCTCTGCCGCGCGAGATCATCACCGGTTTCGAACCGGACCCGAACGCCAAGCCGGAACCGATCGAATCCGGTCGTCGTGGTCGTCAGCAGCAACAGCAAGGTCGTGGCCGCAATCAGCAACAACAGCGCCGCGAGCGTCCACAACGCGAACGCGCACCGGCCGAAGCCAGTGCTGAAGGCGCTGTGGAAGCCAGCTCGAACGCCGAAGGCGCTGCGCCGGCCCGTGAAGGTGGCGACAACCGCCGACGCCAGAACCCGCGCAACAACAATCGCAATGGCAAGCCGCGTCAGGAAGGCCAGGGCGGTAGTCAGAATGGCGGTCAGGGCGGTCAACGCGCTGAAGGTCAGCAACGCCGACAGGGGCAGCAAAGCCAGGGCCGCAACGGCAGCAATGGTCAGCAGCGTGATGGCCAACAGCGTGACGGTCAGCCGCGCGGCGAAGGTGGCAATCGTGGCAATAATGGCCAGCAACAGGGCCGTCGCAATGATCGTCAACAGCAAGGTCAAGGTCAGGGCCAGAATCGCAGCGGCGGTACCGGTGGTGGCCAGCGCGACAACAATCGCAGTGGTGGCAATAACAGCAACCGCAGCACCGCCAGCGGCCAGGGTCAGAAAACCGACAAGAACCTGCGCGAAGCGATCATGCGTGGCGACGCCCAGCCGACTTCTAACGAGAACACCCCCGTTTCGGCATGGTTCGACCAACCACGCCGTACACACGGGCGTCATCGCTGATCGGTGAGGACTTCTGCTTCAAAAAACCCGGCCCCGGCCGGGTTTTTTTATATCTGCCCCTCCCACTTCGTCTTCCCTTCATACCTCAGAATCCAGCACGCCTGCCGCAGGTGCGTTGTCGTTGACACACTCCTTTCCGCGCCTGGATTTCTGCGTCCACAAGCAGGATAAATCAAGCGTCTGCCAGCTTGTCACTGCTTTCCGCCGTAACCATTTTGTCCGCCTCCATTTGGCGGTTTCGTCCATCCCCTTGTTGCACTGCACTCAGCCAACCCCAGCGTTCACGGGCATTGCGGCGATGCAGCTTGCGCCACCCCGGTGCACAGGTGTCCTGTTTTGTGCATTGATTCAGCAGAAAATTACATTGGTATAAGGATTGCCCTGGAGCACGATTTGCCAAGCTTTTGATCACCGAAAGCTGATCCGGCCACATCGGGCAAAACCTACGCTTTGCCCCAAAAAAGTGCCGGCAAATAACCCACTGAAAATGAAGGAGTTGATGATGAATAAATCGGGCACGCGCGTATTGGCCACGTTGATGGTCGCCGCAGGAGTCATGCTCTGTAGCACGTTCTCTCACGCAGCAGACAAGCTGGTATTGGGTTTTGCGCAAGTTGGGGCAGAAAGCGAATGGCGTACTGCCAATACCGAGTCGATCAAGAGCAGCGCCAAAGAAGCTGGCGTGGATCTGAAATTCTCTGATGCGCAGCAAAAACAGGAAAACCAGATCAAGGCTATCCGTTCCTACATTGCGCAGAAGGTAGATGTCATTGCGTTCTCGCCGGTAGTTGAGTCGGGCTGGGAGCCGGTGCTGCGTGAAGCCAAAGCGGCCAAGATCCCGGTGATCCTGACCGACCGCGCCATCAAGGTGTCGGATGACTCGCTGTACACCGCGTTTATTGGTTCAGACTTCCTGGAAGAAGGTCGTCGTGGTGGTCGCTGGCTGGAAGACCATTACAAGGGCGCACAAGGTCCAATCAATATTGCTGAACTGCAAGGCACCGTGGGTTCTGCACCGGCCATTGACCGCCATAACGGTCTGATGGAAGTGATCAAGAGCGATGATCGCTTCAAGATCCTGGCCAGCCAAAGCGGCGACTTCACCCGTGCCGGTGGCAAGCAAGTGATGGAAGCCATGCTCAAGTCTTATGGCAAGCAAATCCAGGTGGTGTACTCGCACAATGACGATATGGCCATTGGCGCGATTCAGGCCATTGAAGAAGCGGGCCTGAAGCCGGGCAAGGACATCATCATTGTGTCGTTTGACGCAACCAAGGGCGGCTTCCAGGCCATGATGGCCGGCAAGATGAACGTTTCTGTCGAGTGCAGCCCGCTGCTGGGTCCGCAGTTGATGGAAACCGCCAAGCTGGTCGCCGCTGGCAAGTCGGTTCCCAAGCGCATCGTGACCAAAGAAACCGTGTTCCCGATGGAAACCGCTGCGGCTGCCTTCCCGTCGCGCAAGTATTGATCGCGCCGTTCGCACAACGCTGACTGACAAGTGTCCGGGGACGGTGCAAACCGTCCCCGAATACCTTGTCATCCGCCTGTTTATTGAGGTTTGTGCCACAAGGACCGCACGATGAATGCTGCCGCCTCTGACCTGCCGCACCAGAATACGGGTGAGGCCATCTTGCACATGACCGGGATCGAGAAACGGTTCCCTGGCGTGCATGCACTCAAACAAGTTGAGTTTCGCCTGTTTCCTGGCGAAATCCACACGCTTATGGGCCAGAACGGCGCCGGTAAATCCACGCTGATCAAAGTGCTCACCGGCGTGCACCCGGCTGATGCTGGCCAGATTGTTTTCGCGGGTAACGCCGTCAAGCTCGACTCGCCCGAAGCGGCCGAAGCCGCCGGTATCCGCACCGTTTACCAGGAAGTAAACCTCTGCCCCAACCTTTCGGTGGCAGAGAACATCTATATTGGCCGTTTTCCGCGCAAGGCCGGTCGGATCGACTGGCCCACAATGCATGAGAACGCCCGCACGTTGCTGGCCACGCTCTCGCTGGATCTGGATGTCACCCGCGCACTGGATGCCTACCCGATTGCAATCCAGCAAATGGTGGCCATTGCGCGTGCGCTCAGTGTCGACGCCAAAGTACTGATTCTGGATGAACCGACCTCCAGCCTGGATGAAGATGAAGTCCAGAAGCTGTTTACCCTGCTGCGACAATTGAAAGCGCGGGGCATGGCGATCCTGTTTGTGACGCACTTTCTGGAACAAACCTACGCCGTATCAGACCGCATTACCGTGCTGCGCAACGGCGAGCGCGAAGGCGAGTATCTGGCGCGTGATCTGCCACGGCTGACGCTGATCCACAAAATGGTAGGGCGAGAGATCGATCCTGATCAACTGGCCAAACCACAATGGGCCGACAGCAAACCTGGCGACACCTTCATCAACGCGCAAAGCATCAGCCGGCGCGGCAGCATGCAAGCACTGGATCTGGATATTCGCGCAGGCGAAGTACTGGGCCTGGGCGGCTTGCTGGGATCAGGGCGCACTGAAACCGCCCGGCTGCTGTTTGGCGTAGACAAATGTGAAAGCGGCGATCTGAACGTGGGCGGTCAAACCGCCAGGTTCTCTTCCCCGCGTGATGCCATCAAGGCGGGCATTGGTTATTGCCCGGAAGACCGCAAGTCTGAAGGGATCATTGCCGACCTCTCGGTGCGCGAGAACATCATCCTGGCACTGCAGGCTCGTCAGGGGTTGTTTCGTTATCTGCCACGCAAACGGCAAGAAGCCATTGCCAACGATTACATCCAGCATCTTGGGATCAAAACGCCGCATGCCGAACAACCGATCGGTCTGTTGTCTGGCGGCAACCAGCAAAAAGCCCTGCTGGCACGGTGGCTGGCCACTGACCCAAAAATGCTGATCCTGGATGAACCCACACGCGGCATCGATATGGCCGCCAAGCTGGAGATCATGGATCAGGTGCTGGCTTTGTGCCGCAAAGGTTTGGCGATCTTGTTCATTTCTTCCGAGATGAGCGAGGTGGTGCGGGTCAGCAACCGCATTGCGGTGCTGCGTGATCGTCACAAAGTGGGCGAGCTCCCTGCTGGTCAGACGAATGAACACGCAGTCTTTCACATGATTGCCGGAGGCGAACAATGAACACGGCCACGACTGAGGCCACCGGCTGGCACAAAGTGCTGGTACGGCACCCGCTGTTTTTGCCGGTGCTGACACTGATTGTGCTGTTGCTGGTGAACCGTGCGTTCAACGCGCATTTTTTTCATATTGAGAACAAGGATGGCCACCTGTTTGGCAGTCTGATCGACATCCTCAACCGCGCTTCGCCGCTGGCACTCGTGGCCCTGGGCATGACACCCGTGATTGCCACGCGCGGGGTAGATGTGTCAGTGGGTGCGATCGTCGCCATTAGTGCCGCTACGGCGGCGGTACTGATTGGCGGGCAGATGCATATCGTCAATGGTGTCGAGGTTTACGTCAGCAATGTGCCGTTGCCGGTCGCCATTGCCGGTGCGCTGGCTGTAGGTTTGCTGTGCGGCTTGTGGAATGGCGCACTGGTGGCCTACGTGGGCATGCAGCCCATCATTGCCACATTGATCCTGATGGTAGCCGGACGCGGCATTGCGCAATTGCTGACAGCCGGGCAGATCATTACCATCTACTACCAGCCCTATTTCTTCCTGGGAGCGGGTTTCCTGGGCGGATTGCCGTTTGCGCTGTATATCGTCGCGGCGGTGGGAGTGGTGTTGTGGTTCTTCACACAACGCACTGCACTGGGCCTGTTTGTGACCGCCATTGGCATCAACCCGACCGCATCTTACTTTGCCGGGATCAAGGCCCGCGCCATCATGCTGTGCGTGTATGGTTTCTCTGGCCTGATGGCGGGCGCTGCAGGGTTGATCATCAGCTCCAATGTGAAAAGCGCCGACGGCAACAACGCCGGCTTGCTGATGGAACTGGATGCCATTCTGGCGGTGACATTGGGTGGCACCTCCCTGGCGGGCGGGCGTTTTAGCCTCGTGGGCTCTTTGATTGGTGCGTTGATCATCCAGACGCTGACCTACACCACGTATTCCATCGGTGTCCCTCCAGAAGCCAATCTGGTGGTCAAGGCCGTGGTGGTGTTCATTGTCTGCGTGGTGCAGTCCGAACCCATGCGCAAGCTGATCATCCGTGATCCGATCCTGCAGGGAGCCAGCCGATGAACAAGCCCTCACTCTCAACCCGTCTGACTGACCCGCGAACCTTGCCGTTGTTGATCACACTGGGGCTTTTTTTGCTGATGTTTGGCTATGGCTCCGTCGCGTATCGCGGTTTTTTCTCTGCCCAGGTGTTCTGTAACCTGTTTATCGACAACGCCTTTTTGCTGATCGTGGCGATCGGAATGACCTTTGTGGTGATTTCTGGCGGCATTGATCTGTCCGTCGGCGGGTTGGTAGCGGTCACCACCATGATCTCGGCCACCCTGGTGCAGTCGCATCACTGGCCAATCTGGGTGGTGACGCCACTGGTCTTGCTGCTGGGCGCATTGTTCGGCGCTTTCCAGGGCGTGTTGATCCAGTATTTCCGGCTGCAGCCTTTTATTGTCACGCTGGGCGGTTTGTTCCTCACCCGTGGGCTATGCTTTCTGATCAACATTGAGTCCATCACCATTTCTGATCCGGCCTATACGGCGGTGTCGGAATTCCGGCTGCATCTGCCGTATGCGGATATATCGGCCAATGTGCTGATTGCGGCCGTGGTGTTTGTCGGTGCCTTGTGGCTAGCGCATTACAGCGAGTTCGGTCGCGTGGTGTATGCCATTGGCGGGAGCGAGCGTTCTGCCCTGCTGATGGGCCTGCCCGTGGCGCGCACCAAAGTGCTGGTCTACACGCTCTCTGGCTTTTGCGCAGCGTTAGGCGGCGTAACCTTCACCTTTTACATGCTTTCCGGCTACGGCCTGCATGCTCAAGGAATGGAGCTGGACGCCATTGCAGCGACGGTGATTGGGGGTACGTTGCTCACCGGTGGTGTGGGGTATGTGACGGGCACGCTGTTTGGTGTCTTGATCCTGGGCGTCATCCAGACCCTGATCACCTTCGACGGTACGCTCAGTTCCTGGTGGACGCGCATTGTGATTGGCGCGTTGCTGTGCGTGTTCTGCGTGCTGCAACGATTGCTGGATAGCCATGCCAGCAAACGCCGCACCGGGCGAGCGGCCGTGGGTAAGACAGTTGCCCCGGCAGTGGCCGCCGGGGATGCCACACCAGCAGAGATGGTGGCGCAGCAGCATTAGTCACCCTGCAGGGTGGATTCGCGTAGTAATCCACCAGAGCGACGGCGGATTGCCGCTATCGCTCCGAATCCACCCTACCTCATCAGTTGGTCAACAACTTCAGCGACAACACGGTCTCCGCCGTATACGCCGTGCCATCCATGAAATTGTCCCCCACGATCCGCTCCAGTGAGATTGATGGCATGACCATCGGGCGCGAACCATCTTTGTTGGGTGCCAGCGAGTAATCCACACCAAAGCGCGTCAGGTGGGACGAGCGCCGGTTCAATCCTGACGTCGTCACCAGATCTCTGCCGGTAAGGTAAGAGGCGTGAAACTTCAAGCGCCACAAATAACCGCCAGGGTAGTAGTCCGCCGTCATCCCGGCATAACCGCCCGTTGCAGTACCCGGGCTCTGCCCCGCCTCTACCCTTGCCAGATGATCCACGTACACGCCGCCCAACGGGTAAACAAACCAGGAGGGGCCGCCGGAGTCATAGGGTTTACCCACCACCAGCAAGTCCGGCAGGATCAGCCGCGTGTCAAACGCCAGCCCCTGTGAGAGCGTGTCGTTCTGGGCGTCTTCTTTCACGTTGACGTTGATGGAACTACCCAGCGCAAAGCCATCTTTTTTGGCATCAAACAAGGTACCTGCCGCACCCAGTTGCGCCCCGCGCGAGTTGTATGGGTTGTCACTGGCGGTGTTCATATTCATCCAGATGGCCGAATACCAGCGCCAGCCCCAGTCAGTGAGCGTATCGGGCAAAAACCGTTTACCCATGCGCCAGGTCAGGCCGGCCTGGACCAATGACGAGGAATTATCAGAACCATGGGTAATGGCCAGTACGGCCGGGTTGGTCGCATTGGGGCCGGGGCCGTCGCGTAATGCGAAGTCATTCCAGAAATGATGGGGTGGTACGGCCACCGCAGAGGCCTCGGCCGGCGCGGGTTTGGCCATCGCGACGCCCGAGGCCGTCGCAGCACCGCTGGCGTTTTGCTCAGTGGGTTTGGCTGTTGCGACCGTGCTGGCCGCGGTAGCTGCCGGTTGAGTGGCCTGGGCTGCATTGGCAAGATCAGCCGCATCTTCAGGCGCCGTTTCCGGGCGCCCGAACAACTCGTCATAGCAAGCAAGGCGGGCCTTGTTGTTGACGATGCTTTGGCAAGGGGCAGCAAAGGCCGGTGAAATGTTCACCGCAAAGAACGCGATGGCCGCAGAAAACAACAAAGTCCGCATGGGCGATACGGCTTGCGCCCGGGCCAGATGGCACGGACGGCGGGCGCCGAAGTATGGATACTGCCCGATTCTGGCAAAAAAAGCGGCCGCTGTTTGTCCGCGTCAGGACTACATTTTGTGGGAAAACACCTCAGGCCGACTCACGGATCACCAATCTGCCAGGAAAGCGCTGCTGGTAAAAGCGCCCGCCCAGTTCAGCCGGATCAAGCTGGATAAAGTGCATGGCGGCATGGCTGATGCGTTCAATATCCTGATGCACCGTGGTCAATTGCGGGTCCATGTATTCGCAGATATCCAGATTATCGTGACCGGCCAGCAGCATGTCTTTGCCCGGATGCCGGCCAAACTTGCGCAGCGCCTTGGCCGCGCCGAAAGCCATCCGGTCTGTGGTACACATGATGCCGCCAGCACCGGAATCCCGCAGACCGCCCTGCCCGCACCAGTTCAAAAGCTGCTCATAGGCAAACGCTTCAAACTGCCAGGTCGGTGTATCCACCGCAACGGGGATCACTTCCGGTGTTTCGCCCGCAGCTTTCATGGCGGCCACATAACCGGCCAGGCGCTCCGGGCGGGAAGGATTGGCAATGCGCGGCGTACCCAGATAGGCCGGGCGCACATTGCGGCTTAACAGGTAGTTCACCATCAGGCCGATGCTTTGCTGGTTGTCGTTCATGACGAAATGGCAGTTTTCGTCCATGAAACTATCCAGAAAGACGATGCGCATTTCTTTTTGCAAGCTGGCCAGCAAAGCGCGGTTATCGTCCGATTCAATCGGCGTGAGGATAATGCCGTGCACCTTCATGGCCCGCAGCGCCATCAGGGCTGCGGCTTCGCGGCGGGTGTCGTTATTGGAGGCTTGAATGACGATCTGCAAACCCAGTGCAGCGGCCTCACGCTCCATCAATTGCAGCACCTTGCCAAAGAAAGGTTCGGCAATAAATGGCAGCACCACGCCCACAAGGTTCGACCGCCCGGTCACAAGACTGACAGCGTGCAGGTCAGGCACATAGTTAAGTGCCCGGCAGGCACGCTCGATTTTCTCGCGGGTGTCGGGCTTGAGTGTTGCGCTGCCGTTGAAATATTTGCTCACCGTGGTGCGGGACAACCCCGCCGCTGCGGCGACGTCGTTCATGGTAACGACACCCGAAAAACCATCGGGTCTGGCAACGTTTTCATTCTCTGCCACGGCAAGCGTTCCTGAGCTGATTTATTGTCTGGATTCAATGTGTACGCGTGTAAAGCATAGTGTACACAATTTGCGCAAATGCAGCCGCAACGCCCTTCAGAACGACCGTTTGAATTGCCGCAATGCACCATAATGACGTAATAAAAACACCTTACTCCACTTGTCGGCGCACTATTGAGGCGGACTCGCATTCAAAATTTTACACGTGTACATTTATTGACAAAGGGATAGCCAACAAGCCATCACGAACAGATTCTCCGACCAGACCAGGAAGCGGGCATCATGTCAGCGCACAATTCAACCTCATTGGCGCCCGCCAGCAAGAACGGGGCTCAACATGCAGCGTGACGACGCCACCCGTTGCCTGCTGGTCTGGGCACATGGTACCGCCTGTATCGAGAAACTCGGCGGCATGCTGGGTCCTGTGCATTTCCGGCTGCCAGATAATCATGATTTCCAGCCGTTCTACGTCGCGCCCTGGGCCGACGACCCCGCCCTTCCCGGCTTGTTGCGCACGATGCGTGGTGAATGGCCGTGTGTGCCCTTTAGCCGAACCGAAACACCCCAGGAGATCGCACCTGGCTGGCGAGAACATGTCCCTGCCGATTCGGCTTATGCCGCGATACACGGCCCGGGCGCCAACCAGGCCTGGCAAGTACTTGATCGTGATGCACTGGGTATTACGCTGGGGATCGAATACCCGCGCGACTCGGCGATTGCCTTGTTGCGCCGGGAAATCCGCGCTGACCCGAACGCACCGGCACTCGACATCAGCCTGACCATCTATCCGCGGCGCGATACGGTCATGCCGGTCGCCTTGCATCCCACGTTTCGCCTGCCCAAGGCAGAAGGCAGCTTGCTACTGAAACCCGGCGCATTCAAAACCGTGCTGACGTTTCCAACCGCTTTCGAGCCTTCGTCGCGCCTTGCGCATGGTGCGACAGCGCCTGATCTCTCAGTGTTACCTGGCAAAGACGGGCACACGATAGACCTGTCGTTACTGCCCCTTGCCACACCATGCGAAGAACTGGTGCAGCTCTTCAACACCGAGGGGCACTTTGAACTCGTGTATCGCAAAGAACAGGCACGCGTATTACTGAACTGGGATGCTGCAGCACTCCCGGATGTCGTCCTCTGGATCAGCAATGGCGGGCGCCCGCACGCCCCCTGGCTGGGTCGCAACTTCGCGTTGGGGGTCGAACCCGTGAACGGCGTCTTTGAACTTGGCGGTGTGTTACAACCGCCAGAGAACCATCCGCTAGCGAAGCGCGGGCTTGCGCTACAAGCAGGCGTAACCCGCACGATTCACTACCGGATTTCTGTAGAAAATATTGCTGCCGATGATTGCTAAGCAGTCAATATTGTGGGGCTTGCGCCACCACTAACGCACTTGCCTGTAGACGAAGCTCCCGAAGTAACGCAATCTATCTGGCATCAACCGCTTTTGCTGCGCTGCAATGCCTCAGATCCGCGTCAATAAAATCGCCATCGAATACGAAACCTTCGGCCAACCTGATCGCCCTGCCGTCTTGCTGATCATGGGTCTGGGCATGCAATTGCTCGGCTGGCCTGAAGATTTCTGCCAGGTTCTCGCGAACCAGGGTTACTACGTGATCCGCTTTGATAACCGTGACATCGGTCTGTCATCGCACATGGATTGCTGCGGCAAGCCCAATCTGATGTGGGCCGCCATGAAGCACAAGCTCGGTTTGCCCCTCAAGCCACCCTACACGCTGGCCGACATGGCCGACGATGCGATTGGTTTGATGGATGTGCTGGGTCTGCAAAGCGCACACGTGGTGGGCGCATCCATGGGTGGGATGATCGCCCAGATTGTGGCGTCCAAAGCGCCTGCGCGCGTGATCAGTCTAACCAGCATCATGAGCAGTTCCGGCGCACCCGGCCTGCCCGGCCCCAATGCCGCCGCGCAAGCTGCGTTGCTCAAGCGCGCACCGCCCTCCCTGTATCGCCCGCAACACCGCGAAGCACTGATCGACTTCCTGCACCAGAATTGGCAAGTGCTGCACAGCCCGGGCTTTCCAACGCCAGAGGTCGTGCAACGTGAACGGATCCGCCGTAGTCTGGACCGCGCCATCTACCCGCAAGGGGTTGTTCGCCAGCTCATGGCCGTGGTTGCCGGCCCGGATCGCAGTGCTCTGCTGGGCAAACTCAAAGTGCCGTCATTGATCATTCATGGCTGTGACGATCCGCTGATCCCGCTGGCCTGCGGTCAAGATACGGCCAGCAAGATTCCTGGGGCACGGTTTGAAGAAGTTCCTGGCATGGCGCATGATCTGGCGCCGGGCGTTTGCGCCCTGCTACTTGATCGCTTGCCACCCCATTTCGAGGCCGCAGCCGCCCTGCGCGATATGCAGGAAAGTGCGCTGAGCGACGCAGCAGCCAACGCCTGAAGCCTTGCCTTCCGGGCATTTCTGACAGCTCAGGGACAGCCTGGAGAGACACTCTCGTCAGCCCCATCGGGGTTCATGCTTTTCCGGCGCAAAAACTACCGTATGTCGGAATGCCTCCAGCATCCATGCGGGCCAGGCGCGAGTCTCTCTATCGACCCATGCCAGGCCCCTCGTTCCCTGGCTATAAATCAAATCAGAAAGAAAACAGTCTGGCCATCAATGCGCCGGGCTGCATAAAAAAACGCCTGTACCGGCAAGCCGGCCAGGCGTTGGGAATATGGAGTTGTTCCTTGCCCGCCACCGAGCTGCTACAGGCTGCCGGTGAGACGGGCCTTCGGCATCTGCCGTACCATCCTGCGGGCGCTATCCGCGCCTGAACATGGCTTTTGGCAAGATCGGGAGACAAACATGACGCTTACACGCTGGTCCAGAACCTGGAGAAAGGACGAAGGGTACGAACTGCGCGAACGCATCCATGAAGATGAAACGGGTATCGGCCGTTTTGCAGGCTTGTATCTGTTTCAGAATGGCGAGGAAATTGGTGGTCCTTACCCCAGTATGCGCAAGGCAGAAGATGTGCTGTTGCACATGACCGCACGTGGCGCGGATCTGCAATTGCAACTGGCACGCTGACAGCGGCCAGTTTGCGTCGCGGTGGGACACACAATGCAAGGCGGACCCGATGGTCCGCCTTTTACATGGCTCAGATGCCAACGCACCAATCAGCGAGGCAATCAGGCGGTACGGCCGGCCCCCTGGCGCGGCGGTGGCAAGCGGCCGGATTCAATGATGAAACGTGCGACGCGCAAGGCTTCAGCATTGGCGGCGGCTTCAGAGAAATATTGCGAAGGCCGCGACACCCGTTGCCAAGGAAATACCAGTTGCGGGTCTACGCCTTCTGTCGCCAGGCCAATCGTCAGCGTGGGGTACCACTCCAGCGTTTCAAGATCCAGCTCAGCGCTGGTTTCAATCAGATATCCACGGTGCTGTTGCATGATGCGTGCCTCCTTGCACAAACCACATAACCCCCAGCTCATCGCACTTATTGCGCGCCCGGTTGTCGCAGTGGGCAAAGCTGGGTCCGTACTCAGCTTGACCCTACGCTACTTTATTGCTGCAATGCAACATATCGAGTCCGCAATCATGTGTCTGTAGGGGTTTGCACGTAAACATTTGTTTGAAATACGAGATTCAAATCGCAGTAACGGCGCGGCCTGGCGCGCGATCTGCTGATTGGCTGACCGCATGTCGTCTGGTTTGTGCTGTACTGCACCGACAAGGAGACCTACGCATGTCCTGGCAAGGTGGCAGTGAGCTTTTTGAAGACCTGATCGTTGCAGCGCAAAAAGCCGTGACGGATAAAGATCTGCGACGCGACTTTTACCTGGAAATGATCGAGTCCTTTGAGCGGGAAGGCTGGGATCAGCCTGAATACTGCCGGGGACTGGACACCGCGTATGACGAGGCACTGGAGATCCTGCACCCGGAACTCGAAGAAGACGAAGAACTGGACGACGATGACATAGAAGACAGCGACTGGTCCTGACCTGTCGCGTTTTGCGTTGTTGTGTAACCCGTTACCGCAACGGGTTGGCACGTTGCACCCCTCATCATGACAAGGAGCTTTATCCATGAGTACTGTCCGTCACGTTGCCGTACTGGTTGGCAGCTTGCGCAAGGCCTCGCTGAACCGTAAAACCGCACTGGCACTGGCCGAACTGGCGCCCCCATCACTGAAGCTCCAGATTGTCGAGATTGGGGACCTGCCGCTGTACAACGAAGATATTGATGTCGACCCACCGGCAGCCTATGTGCGCTTTCGCCGCGAGATGAAAGCCGCCGATGCCGTGCTGTTTGTAACGCCGGAGTACAACCGTTCTGTGCCGGCCGCCCTGAAAAATGCGATTGACGTGGGCTCGCGCCCGCGTGGAGAGGCGGTCTGGAGTGGCAAGCCCGGTGCGGTGGTCAGTGTCTCGCCTGGGGCAGTCGGTGGCTTTGGTGCCAACCACCACCTGCGCCAGTCCCTGGTCTTCCTCGACGTGCCCTGCATGCAGCAACCGGAAGCTTATGTGGGCAATGCAGGCGATATGTTCGATGCCGAGGGCAAACTCACTAGCGAGCGCAGCCGTGAATTTCTGCAAAAATTCATTGATGGTTATGCCGCATGGGTAGAAAAACAGCTGGGCTAAGCCAGCATGCCGCGCTGACAAAGAAAAAGGCGAACCTTGCAGTTCGCCTTTTTTGTTGGCCACGTCGTGGCCGGGACGGCCAATACCCTTAAACGCGCACGTTCACGGATGAATTGCTGCCAGCAGGTGCCGCAGCGGTCGTCGGTGCAGCGCTGGCAGCAGGCGCAGTTTCAGTGCGCTGCGGCTGTGTAGCGGCCGGGTGGCTGCTTGCCGCGGGCCGCGCGGTGGGCGGCAAAGATGAACCAACAGTCATAGACATACAGACTCTCCAGGTTAAAAACGCGCCAGGGGCGCAAAATGGCAGCCGGCAAACAGATACAACACACTGGCCACCAGTTTTAATTGCCCGCCAGCAAGGTATCGACCACGGGTGCCAGCTTGGCGCCTGTGTTCTTCCATTTGTCGAACCCGAAGTTCCCCGCCTCGTAAGTGGCACTCCCCAACAACTGGCCATTGCGGCGCAAGGTCAGCGAGGCGCTGGCCAGGTAGGAGGAATCTTCATCACGACCATAGCGGCGTTCCCATTTGCGGCTAGCGGTGTAGGTCAGTTCTGCACAACCGGTGGGGGCAGTGCCCGGCGAATACACGCGGCTGTCCACGCCGTAGCGCTTGAGCAGCAATTGCAGGGACGGTACGAAATCCGGCACCGCGACCACTTCATTCCAGTCGATGCAGACTTCTTTCAGGGAGAGATACGGCCGGACATACTCAAACGGCGCACCGCTGTTGCCACCGGAAGCAGCCGATGTCACCGTCGCGATGCCATCGGCTGCCGCAGTAACAATCTCACCGACCGGAATCGTCGGCACCACAATGCAGCCGCTCAACATCAACAAAACACTCAGTGCACAGCACAGTCGCAGCATGGCGAAACGAATCCACAGGCACCGCATCAGTCGAAACCCAGTACGCTCATGAAGGTGCGCTGCAACCAGCCCACCGTATTGGCGTCAGCCACAACACCGCGTCCAACTTGTTCCAGCTGCACGTCTGCCACTTTCTGGGAGGACACCACGTTGCCTGCCTTGATGTCGCGCTTTTTCACCAGGCCGGAGAACCGCAGCTGGTTCAAGTCGCCGTTGACAGCAATGCGTTTGCTCCCCGCGATTTCCAGCAGTCCATTGGGGAGTACGTCAATCACGGACACCGACAAGGTACCCGTCATGGAGTTGGCGTTATCGGTCTGACCAGAGCCCTTGAAGGTATCCGAGCCGGTCGAGGTGACATTCAGGTCAAACAGTTCTTTGATCACACCGCCCATGGATGACGTCGATCCAGGTCCTTTGAAGGCCACCTCACCGTTCTTGCTGGCATTGGTGGTGGACTTGTTGCTGCCGGTCAGGCTTTCCTGGATCTGGATGGTGAGCGTATCGCCCACGCGGCTGGCAACGGCCTCTTCAAACAACATCTGGGCGGTCGCGTTCTGGAAGATGGAACCCTGGTTATCCATGCTCATCAGGGTGGGCTGTGGCAAGGCGCGGGTAGGACGGGTCACGATGGATGCAGGCTCACTAGCGCATCCGGCCAGGGCCAGCAGGCCCAGTATGCATGCGGCCTGGCAGATGCGGTGTCTGACATCGCTGAAGTCCTGGTTTGCCACGGTCTGCCTCGCTCCACAATCCGGGCCGACGGCCCATTACGCTTTGCCCGAAGTGTGCAAAGCAATTGCGCAGCAAATGTGCAAACAATGTGAAAGTCGCGCCCGGACAGCGCAAATGGCAATCAGACCAGACAGCTCTGGCCGGCCGGTGCCAGCGCGCCAGCACGGCGTGGTGCAGCCTCGAAACGGTAACCTGCACCGTAGGCAGACTGGATGAACTCCTGGCCGGGCGCGACTGCGGCCAGTTTCTGGCGAATTTTGCGGATATGGCTATCAACCGTGCGTTCGGTCACTACACGGCCGTCGGCATACATGCCATCAATCAACTGTGCACGAGAAAACAAGCGCCCTGGTCGCACCGCCATCAACCGCAGCAACTGGTATTCGACCACGGTCAGCTGCACATCACGCCCCCCAATCTGCGCACGACCGGAGTCATCGTCCAGTGTCAGCGTATCGCGCACTGCCGGCGCGGGCTGACCGCGACGCAACACGGTGCGCACGCGCGCTGCGACTTCACGCAGGCTGAACGGCTTGCAGACGTAATCGTCCGCGCCCAGCTCCAGCCCCAGCACCCGGTCCATTTCGGTATCGCGGCCGGTCAGCATGATGATCGGCAAGCCGGAAGCCTGCCGCACGCGACGACAGATCTCCATACCCGGGATATCAGGCAGGCCCAGATCAAGTAGCACCAGCGCGGCCTCGTTATGCGCCAGCCAGGCCAATGCATCGCCACCGGTTTGCTGCCAGACCGGCTCAAAACCATCATTACGCAGATAGTCGAACAGCAGACTGGCCACCGGGGCTTCGTCTTCAACCAGCAACACCACTGGCTTCATGGATCATTTCCTCTTGAGCAGCTTCAATACGCAAAACCCAACACAAACCACCCAACTGACTGTGCCGCGCATGCAGCGTTGCACTGTGGGCTTCAGCAATGGCGCGGGCAATGGCCAAACCAAGCCCGCTGGCATGCGGATGACGGACACCATGACCCGGCACACGATAAAAACGTTCGGTCAGACGCGGCAGATGCTGCCCTGAAACACCGGGCGAGCTATCTTCCCAGGTCACCTGCACGGTGCCATCAAACGTGCCCTCTATCCGGATCACGATCTGGCCAGGCGAATCGGTATAGCGCAGGCTGTTTTGCAACAAATTGGTGAAGAGTTGCTCAAGCCGCAGCAAGTCGCCTGCCACGCTCGGCGCTGGTTGGCGTGAGAGCGTGACCGTCAACCCGGCCCGCTGCAATGCCAGCCGATGTCGTTGCAGCAACTGTTCGATCAGATGACCGACATCAATGATCTGCGCCGACATACCTTCAGCAGGCTGAGTGTGCCCCAGCAGACGATCCAGATCCTGCAGCAAGCGGGACAAGCGCTGCACCTCCCCTGCCATGGCATCCAGAGTCTGGGCATCGGGCTGACGCAGGCCGATTTGCATGGCTTCAATCTCGCCGGCCAGGACTGTCAGCGGTGAACGCAGCTCATGGGCCAGATCAGCCAGCGGGCCTGCATCGGCAGCCGTAGCCAGATTTGGCGGCGTGACCTCATCCGCGCGCTGGCGCCGTGCCTGGAGAAAAAACATGGCCAGCACCAGTTCAGCCAGCACGATCAGTTCGACCGCCAATCGCACGCCGTACCTGTCGGCCAGCGCCCACAGCACGATCAACAACGCCATGTTGAATGGGGCCAGCGCGACCAGCCGGAACGAGCGCCCCAACCCTGATCTCAAGCCTGATCTGTTTTGTGCATGCATATTGTTTGAATTTTTGCCAAGGACATGTGCGCGGGCGGCTGCCCGGGCGGGGCGCATTATGCAATGTGTGTTGAAGCTGACAATCGCGTAAATGTAGCGCCGAATGTCGTGTGCGTCTTTGACACAAAGAGGTACAAATTTAGCGCCGCCCGGTTACAAAACAGAGGCTGGCGTGTCAACACTGATGCTTTTTACATGTTTGCACATGTCATCTTTTCTTGCATCAATCATGCAAAACAGGAAAAACCAGGCAAAAACAGCGGCAAAATCCGTTTGAAACAGGCAAAAAATCTTGCACATTCATTCACGTTAATGCACGATCAGTGGAATCTGGTTGTGTTTGTAATCACCAATGGAAGTTTGCCATGAGCGTCGATTTACGCCGTGAACGTTTTAAGTCAGGCACCGCATTACCGATAGACCGACACCAGATTATTCGCGAACGCTTACAACGTGATGGTCGCGTTCTGGCCGCAGAACTGGCTACGGAATTCGCGGTTTCTGAAGACTCGATCCGCCGTGACCTGCGTGAAATGGCCGCCGCGGGCGAGTGCCAGCGGGTCTACGGTGGTGCCATCGCCATGTCCGCCACCGGCAAACCCATTGCCGAGCGCAATGTTGAAAATCTGGCCCGCAAAGAACGCCTGGCACGTACCGCAGTACGCCTGGTACAAGGTGGTCAGTTTGTATTTCTGGACGCCGGGAGCACCAACCTGGCCATCGCCCGCCTGCTGCCAGAGGACATTGGCGTGACCGTTGCCACCAACTCCCCCGCCATTGCTGCGGCGCTGGTGGGGAGAGAAGACCTGCGGGTGATCATGATTGGCGGGACGCTGGATCACCAGACCGGCGGCACGCTGGGCGGCAGCGCCCTGCTGGACGTGCAACAAATGCGGCCAGATCTGTGTTTTCTGGGCATTTGCGCGATCAGCGCAGAATCTGGCCTGGGGGGTGGACACATGGAAGATGTCGCCTTCAAACGGCAATTGGTGGCCAGCAGCGGCGCCATTGTCGCGGTTGCGACGAATGAGAAGCTTGGCACAGGCGCGCCGTTTGGCATTGCGCCGCTCTCTGAAGTCACACATCTCGTGATCGAGTACGACGCTGACATGCAGATTCTGCAACGCCTGGCTGAATCAGGAACAAGTTTGGCTGATGCAGGAATCAATGTGCTTCGTGCCGAATAAGAATATGTCAAATGCAAGAGAATCCATCGCTTGCACCAACAAAAGCGGCGTTGCAGCCGCTTGAAACCGGGTACACGCCCACCGCACTGGAAATCGTATGAAACCGAAAGACACTGCCAGCGCTCTTGACTGGAAACCTTCTTGCACTGCCACACGTTTGCTGTTTTTGCTGACGGGCATTGCCAATGCCACCTGGGCGGCGATGGTGCCGTTTGCCAAGTTGCGCCTGAACCTGAACGATGCCGCGCTCGGTAGTGTATTGCTCGCGCTAGGTTGCGGCGCGATGCTGGCCATGCCTGCGACGGGCTGGCTGATGAAGCGCTATGGCAGCGGCAAGGTATTGCTGGTCTCCGGGGCGGCGATGGTGGTGTCCGTGCCCTTGCTGGCCATCGCTCCAAACCCTGTCATGCTGGCAGCCGCGCTCTTTTTGTTTGGCGCGCTGCTGGGGATGGTCGATGTGGCCATGAATAACCAGGCCGTGTTTGTCGAGCTGCAGGCTGGCAAACCGCTGATGTCCTCCTTCCATGGCTTGTTCTCACTCGGCGGCTTGCTAGGCGGCGTGGGCGTTGCGGCACTGTTGAAAGTGGGCCTTTCGATGACGCTGATCGCGACAGTCGTCGGCATTGCGTTTACCGTGGTGACCATTCAGCAGTCCCACCGCTTTTTGCCGCACGAACAAACTGAACCGGAACACGAAGAACACCAGCGTTTCCGCATGCCGCACGGGATCATCTGGCTCCTTGGCATGTTGTGTTTCTTCGGCTTTTTGACCGAAGGCGCCATGCTGGACTGGGGCGCCGTGTTCCTGCGGTTTGAGCGCGGCATGGATGAAGCCGGCGCAGGTCTGGGCTACGCGGCGTTCTCGCTGGCGATGACCGGCGGCCGCCTCACGGGCGACTGGATCAACCATCACCTTGGCCCGCAAAAGATCGTGTTTATTGGCGGTTTGCTGGCCGCGATGGGGCTAGGTGTGATTGTGCTGGCACCATGGGTCTGGCTGAGCCTGTGCGGCTTTGTGCTGGTCGGCATGGGCGCATCTAACGTGGTACCTGTACTTTTCAGCGCATCGGCGCGTATTCCTGGTGTACCGGCCAGTACCGCCATGCCCCTGGTGACCATGTGCGGCTACAGCGGCATTCTGGCCGGCCCGGCGGCGATTGGTTTTCTCTCCCGCGCCACCTCGCTGCCCATCGCCCTGGGTTGTACCGGCTTGCTGATGGCCTTTGTGGCGTTCAATGCGTGGATTGTGAAGCCAACGCCCGTTAAGGTGAGCTGATCTAGCTATCAACAGCATTGATCTTGCAAACTAGAAAAGCGGACCATCTGGTCCGCTTTTTTGTCTCTTCCCTGCTCTAGAACGGCCCGTTCGACTCACGCAGTTGGTCAGGCAAACCATCGTGATCGCCTTTCAGCCGGGTCGGTGCCTCTGCCCAGTGATCATCACCAATGCTCGCATTACGTGCCGGGTGCAGCGGGTAATGCACCTGATTATCGGGACGCTTGTGCTCACCCACCACCAACAAGCGCACAGGTTCTTCTGTGTTGTTGATGAACACATGGGCAATGCCGGTTCCCGGTTTGAAACCCACCGCATCGCCGGCTTTGAGCCGATGCAACACGCCGTCAATCCACGCATCCGGCGTACCTTCAATTACATAGACAAACTCTTCTTCGGTTTTCTCCGCATGCGGCCAACAGGAACGGCGGCCGGGCGGCAACACTTCATGATGAATACCAATGCGCGCCAGCCCGAATACGGGGCTGAACGAGGACGAGAGTGTAAAAACCTCCTGACTATCCGGATAAGAAGCACCTTCGGCAGGCTTCTGGATTTCTTGCCAGTGTTTGATGAAATCGGGTCGGGTCATGATGAACCTCGCTCTTCAGATAACACGGTTTGAGCACTTGCCTGCTGCAGCGCACGGCCAATCAGCCGGTCATACAATATGCCGCCGAGGCATCCGCCAATCAGCGGGCCAACCACCGGAACCAGCCAGACACCCTCTGCGAACCCGGTGTGCTGGAACCCCACCAGCCATACCAGGATGCGTGGCCCCAGATCCCGTGCTGGATTGATGGCGTAGCCATGCATGCCACCCAACCCAATGCCGATGACAATGATGAGCAAACAGACTGCCCCGGGCATAAGCCACATCACCTGTTTGGGCGGCAACAGATCAGCCAGGCCGAACAGCACGGCCACCAGCAACGCTGTCCCCACCACCTGGTCAATCAGGCCCGGCCAAAGACTGGTCGTGATGGCGGGGAATGTGGTCAGAATATTGGCGGTATAAGCCAGACCCGGATCGTATTGGTGCCATTTGGCGTAGTAAACGACAAACGCCAGTGCCGCCCCCAGAAAAGCGCCAATGAATTGCCCCGCCACGTAATGCGGCAACTTGCGCCAGGAGAAACGGCCGGTCACCGCCAGCGCCAGTGATACCGCCGGGTTCAAATGGGCGCCGCTGATGCGAATGCTCATCACCACACCAAACATGACGGACAGCCCCCAACCAATCACGCTGTTGGTATAGCCGCCATTCACCAGCGTACCGACCTGGCTGGAAAACAGGGTCACCATGCAGTTGGTGCCACTACCCAGAAAAATCAGCACAAACGTGCCGAGCAACTCGGCTACAAACTCTTGTTTTCGCGAAAAAATCATAAAGAAATCAAAACTTCCAGTCCGGGTACGGCTCAATCCACAATAAACAACCGCGCGCCTACATCCGTATATGAGCGGTGCGGTTCAGCGTTATCTGCCACCTGGTAGCTCACGCCGGGCCTCAGCGTAAACACGCGGCCATCGTCCAGTTCTGTGTGCAATTCGCCCTCAAGACACAAGAGAATGTGCCCTTTCACGCACCAATGATCGGCCAGGTAACCGGGCGTGTATTCGACCATGCGCACACGGATATCGCCGAAATGCTGCGTACGCCAGAGCGCCTTGCCGCGCTCTCCGGGGTGTTCAGTTGGTGTAATGGCAGACCAGTCGGTCGTGCCAAAGGGAATATTGTTCAGATGCATATGCCATCCGCCGGGGTGTACAGCAGCATGTCTTCATCAATGGCCGCCAGCCGCACGTTGGCGGTGTGGCGCAGGCCGAGTTTTTCCAGCAGCCGCATCGAGGCCGGGTTGTCGTCAGAAGTAATCGCCACAATGCGTGGCAAACGCAATGTCTGATAACCGTAGTCCAGCACGGCCAGTGAGGACTCCAATGCATAGCCTTGCGACCAGTATTGCGGCATGAAGCCATAGCCAATATCCACATCGTCCAGCCCGTCGCGCTTGATCAGGCCACACAAACCCAGCGACGCACCATCTTCTTTGCGCTCGACCAGGTACAAGCCATGGCCGCAACGCTCATACATGGCAATCGGCCCGGTTTCGATGTAATTGTGCGCATCTTCGACGGATTTGAAGCCCTTATCGCCGATGTATTGCAGCCAGGAGGGATTGGTCAACAGGTCAAAAATGAAGGGCGCATCAGCCGGCGTGAGCCAGCGCAGCGTGAGGCGCTCGGTACTAATCAGAGGGGATGCAGACAAGATAGCCGGTTCCGCAGTGTGGACCCGGTGATTCTAGCTGGTTCGGCGGCGGTGTGAGATGCGCAAGTGCAACTGCGCAAGGTGGATTTGGGAAGCAATCCACCTTGCGGATGATAAAACGACTACAAGTCTTTCTCTTTGCGTGCCAGCCGCGCTTGCAAGATCACCACAATCAGCAAGAACACGCCGCGAATCACCGACTGCCAGTAAGCCGACAGGCTGATCACACCCTTGCCGTTTTCAAAGTTCAGGATGTTGAAGATCAAACCCAGCAGCAGCACGCCGGACAACGTGGCGCCAATCGAGCCCTCACCGCCCGTCAGCCGCGTGCCACCCACCACCACGGCCGCGATGGCGAACAACTCCCAGCCATTGCCTTCGTTGGGCTGGCCCGCACCAAATTGCGAGGCCAGGATCACGCCAGCCAGACCAGCTAACGCACCGCTCAACACATAGACGAAGAACTTCACCCGCTCTACCGGCAAACCCATCAAACGGGCCGCTTCTTCATTGCCGCCAATGGCCAGCACGGTGCGGCCAAAGCCGCTGAAGTTCAGGGCGATGGAGCCCCCAATAAACGCCAGACCACCAATCCAGGCCGGGATCGGAAACCCCAGGAAATCGCCCTGACCGAAATCAGTAAAGCCACTCTCCCAGGACACAGACACCGACTGGTTACCGGCAAACAGCAAGGCCAGGCCGTGGGCTGCCAGAAAGGTACACAGCGTGACAATGAACGGCAGGATTTTCAGGCGGGTAATTGCCAGACCATTCACAAGGCCAATCACCAGCCCTGCCCCCACGCCACCCGCCAACCCCAGCCAGATACCATGGGGGCTAAGCGTGGCAGAGATCACGCTGGAGAGTGCTGCGGTCGTGCCAACTGAAAGATCAATCCCGCCCGTCATGATGACAAACGCCATACCCACCGCGATCAACCCGAACATGGTGTTGTAACGCAAGAGCGTGAGCACGTTGTACGCACCCAGGAAGTTGTCATAGCGGCAAGCGCCAAAGATCAACAACAGAATCAGCGCGACCAGCACCCCTTGGGTACGCAGGAAATGCAGCCTTTTGCGCTGCGCAGATTGCGGCGGGCCAGAGAGCGCACCCAGCGCTTCACCCGCTGCCACTTGCAAGGATTTCGACATCACTTGGTTACTCCCGCTTTTGCAGGTAAACGGCGGCCAGGATAATGGCAGCCTTGACGACCAGTGCCGCAGCATCGGGCACTCCATGAGCCAGCAAGGTGTAGCGCACCAGTTGAATGATCAGCGCGCCGATCAGCGTCCCTAAAATACGGGCGCGGCCACCAGTCAAAAGCGTGCCGCCGACGGCCACCGCGGCAATGGCATCCAGCTCGATCCCCATGCCGATCAGGTTGGCATCAGCCGAAGAATTGATGGCGATGACCAGCAAACCAGCAAGGCCAGAGAGCGCACCACAGATCACGTACACCGCCATCTTCACCCGGGTGACCGGCACACCCGCCAGGCGTGCTGCCCGCTCATTGCCGCCAGTGGCCAGGATGTAACGACCAAACAATGTGGCCCGCATCACCCAGGCGGCAATCGCCACGATGATCAACATGATGATCACCTGTGCCGGCACACCAAGCACCTTGCCCAGCCCTAGCCAGTGAAAGGTGTCATTGCTGAAGGTTTGCAGATTGCCATTGGTCAGCACCTGCGCAATGCCACGGCCGGCAATGAAGAGGATCAGCGTCGCCACAATGGGCTGAATGCGAAATCGCGTCACCAGCGTGCCATTGAGCGCACCGCCAGCCGATGCCGCCAGGATCGGCAACACGATTGCGCAAGCCATCCCCAGCACCGGTACGGCAAACAACCCGCTATGGGCGCCAAAGATCAGCGGTGCCAGTGCGCCAGAGATCGCCATCAAAGAGCCCACGGACAAATCAATGCCGCCCGTGGCGATCACCATGGTCATACCTACCGCCACGATCACAATGGTGGAGACCTGCGTCAGGTTGATGTTGAAGGTTTGCAGGGACAAAAAGTTTTGAGTGAATGCCAGATTGAACACCACCAGCAACACCAGACCCAGCAAAGCGCCGGAGGGAATCAGACGGCGGCTTTGGCCAAGCCGCAAGGCAAGCGCGGTCATGGGGCTCTCTCCGCTTGTGTATTGTCTTTGGCGGTGGCATTGGCCATGGCCGCCATGATGTTGTCTTCGTTGATCTGGCTGCCAGACAACTCGCGCACGGTGTAACCATCGCGCAGTACCACCACGCGCTGAGCGTAGGCCGTGAGTTCTTCAAGCTCGGAGGCGATCATCAGCACACCCAGCCCGTCATCGGCCAGTTCGCGGATCAAGGTCAGGATTTCCGCCTTGGCGCCCACATCAATGCCGCGCGTGGGTTCATCCAGCATCAGGAAGTCGATCTTTGCGCACAGCCAGCGCGCCAGCAGCACCTTTTGCTGATTGCCGCCCGAAAGCTCCCGGATTTTTTGCTTCGGGCCAGCCGTTTTGATCTGCAGACGTTCGATAAACCGCTGGACGATCGCATGCTGCTGCTTGCGATCCACCACGCCCAGTTTCACGAGGCGTGGCAATAGCACCAGCGTCAGGTTTTCCTCGACCGACATATCGGGAATGATGCCTTCGATCTTGCGATCTTCAGACAGATAGGCCACACCGTGGGCAATGGCGTCAGAAGGCGATTGCCATGCCCTCTTCTTGCCCTTGAGCAATATCTCGCCCTGATCAACGCGGTCTGCGCCAAATAAACAGCGTGCCAGTTCCGTCCGGCCAGCGCCCAGCAACCCGGCCAGACCGACGATCTCGCCAGGGTATACAGCCATGCTGGCGTCATTGACGCGTACACCACTTTTGAGCGCGCGCGTCTCTACAGTCGGGGTACGCGTTTCGTCCGGCTTGATGTCTTCACTGGCGGCCTGTGCCACCGTACTGGCCAACTCGCGACCCAGCATGGTCGTTACCAGTTGCAGTTTGTCCATTTCCTGCATGGATTTTTCGGCAACCGTTTGTCCATCCCGCATGACGGTGACGCGATCACACACCGCGTAAAGTTCATCGAGCCGGTGACTGACAAAAATCACCGATACCCCATCGGCCTTGAGTTGGCGAATGACCCGGAAGAGCGTTTCGACTTCTTGTTCATCCAGCGAGGACGTGGGTTCGTCCATGATCACCAGCCGGGCATGCAACGATACGGCACGTGCAATCGCTACCATCTGTTGTGTGGCCGTGTTGCACTGATTCAGCGGTAGACGCACATCCGCCACAATGCCGAGTTTATCCAGCAATGCGGCGGCATCCGCATGAATGCGTGGCCAGTCGATCAAACCGAATTTGCGTGGTTCGCGCCCCAGAAAGATGTTCTCTGCCACGCTTCTGAGCGGGATCAGGTTGAGTTCCTGATAAATGGTGCTGATGCCGCCCTTCTGCGCTTGCAGCGGGGTGGTGAAATGAACGACCTGGCCGCCAAACAGGATCTCGCCCGCATCGCGTTTGTAGGCGCCAGTCAAAATTTTGATCAATGTGGATTTACCCGCGCCGTTCTGGCCGATCAGCGCGTGAACCTCACCCGGGGCAATGGAAAGCCGCGCCTGTTTGAGTGCAGGCACACCTGAAAACGCCTTGCTGATGTCGCGCATCTCCAGCAACGGCGCCGTGACTGTCTGCGTCATGGTTTATGAATCCTCCAGCCTTGTGGCTGCATGCCGCCGTAACGGCGTGTCTATGCGGTGTAGCGCCAGGCAATGGCACTACACATGGCGTGCAGGTTTTACTGTTGTTCTGATTGATTATGGTCTGACGGGACTGCTTTGCTATCCGCTATGGACGTTTCGATCGCTCAGCCCGCTACCGGGTAAAAAAATGGCCGGCAAGCCGGCCTGAGAGAGGAAGACAGAACCGGCCTGTGCTGTCACCCGACCCGACATCGGGCATGCGCCAGTCCGTCTTGCCGGGGCCGTAGCCCCGGCCGACCGATTAGAATGCGTTCGCCAGATTTTCCTTGGCATTGCTCTTGTCAAAGAACTTGTCTTCAACCTTTACCCATGCCGGAATCTTCTTGCCTGCAGCGTAATCCTGCGCAGTCTTGCAGGAGATCGGGCCAAAGAACGGGCTGGACTGAACGGTGGCGCCCAGCTTGCCATCGATAATGGCTTGCAGTGCATCCTTGGTGCCATCAATCGACACCACGATCACGTCTTTACCTGGCTTCTTGCCGGCGGCTTCCAGCGCGGCAATAGCGCCCATCGCCATTTCGTCATTGTGGGCGTACACGGCGGTTACATCCGGGTGCGCCTGCAGCAGGGATTCCATCACCTGGCGACCCTTGTCGCGGGCAAAGTCACCGTCCTGGCTGGCAATGATCTGCATGCCGGCTTGTTTCTTGACGGTATCGTCAAAACCCTTCTTGCGGTTATTGGCCGGGGAAGAACCAGTGGTGCCTTCCAGTTCAATGATCTTGCCCTTGCCGCCGGTGGCCTTGATCAGCCATTCCGCTGCACGGTGGCCTTGATCGACAAAGTCAGAACCAATGAAGGTCACGTAATCGCGACCTGGCTTGGCCACGCTCTGGTCCAGATCGCGGTCAATAGCGATCACTGGAATACCCGCTTTCTTGGCGGCCATGACAGCCGGGACCAGCGGTTTTTCTTCGCGCGGGGCCAGCACAATCAGGTCAACCTTTTGCGCAATCATGCTTTGCACATCAGCGACCTGCTTGGAAGCAGAACTGGCAGCGTCGGTATAGACCAGCGTCCAGCCACACTTGCCGGCAATGTCTTTCAGGCTTTGGGTTTCGGCAATGCGCCAGGGGTTGTTGCTTTCAGTCTGGGCAAAACCGACTTTGTAGCTGGCTTTCTGGGGCAGCTTGGGCACACCGTCAGCCATGGCGCTGGCCGTAGCCAATGCAAAACTGGCAACCAGAACGGCCAGACCAGCAGATCGTACTCGCATCATGAACCTCCTCGGGGAACGTCATTCGCAAAATGTACTTCTTGTTTTTGGACTACGAGGTGATTCTTGGTTCATTAATAATATTTGTCAAATATTATTGATCAGGCCTGATCAGATTGCGGGCACGCCACTGATTCCCGCACCACAAGCGGGCATTCCATCTTGATATGACGCTTGCGCTGCGCCCCTTGCGTGGCCGCGTCTTCCGGCGATGCAGCCTCTGCAATCAACGTATCTACAGCCCAGCGGCCCATCTCATAGTTGGGCAGCAATACGGTGGTCAGGGGCGGATGCGTATGGCGGGCGATTTCCTGGTCGTCATAGCCCATGATGGCGACATCATCTGGCGCCTTCAAACCTAGCTGTTTCAAGGCTTCCAGCGCACCCAGCGCCATCAGGTCATTGGCGCAGAAGATGGCCGTGGGCGGGCGCGGTTCTGCCATCAAAGACAGCGTTTGTTCAAAGCCGGTACCGCTCATCCAGTCGCCATCGCGCACGAGGCGCGGATCAAACGGCAGATCGGCAGTGGCCAGTGCCTGGCGATAACCCTTGAAGCGATCCTTGGCCGCATCCATCCACGGTTCACCATTAATAAAGCCAATGCGCGTATGCCCCTCATTAATAAGGTATTCCGTGGCGTTATGGCCGCCGCCGACCTCGCCTGGTTCTACGTGACTGAAATTGCGTTCATCGGTGTAGCAATTGAGCAACACGGTCGGCACCCGCCCCAGGGCTTCGGGCACTTCGACCTTGCGGGTGAAGATGGTCGAGTACACCACACCCACCAGCGTCGGGTTCGCCAGCAGTGCATTGATGGTGGCTTCTTCGACTTCCGGATCGCCTCGCGTGGCAAACACAGAGAGTACGCAATCGTGTTCCCACGCGGCGTCTCGGGCACCATCAACGCTCACCACCGGATGCGGACTTGTTGAAATGGAATCAACGATATAGCCAATCATATTGCGCCCGCGCTGGGGCGCTGCGGTGGTGCGATGCGTCAGCCGATAACCCAACTCCGACGCAATTTTCAGCACTTTCGCACGGGTTTTTTCAGAGAGCTTGGCGCTGCCCACATTGTTGTTGAGCACCAGCGATACAGTCGATTGCGACACCCCTGCCAGCTTGGCGATGTCGGTCATGGTCGGCCGCCGTTGCGGCAGTTTTTCTGTTTTTCGGGTTGGACTGGCCATTGAGCGATCCTGGTATGAACCGGCAAACATCAGCGCCGGCGCGCTGTTTTCACACGCAATGATATGCGATTACCCCGGTTTTTTCCGCTCTATTGCTGATATGCGCACCACATACAACCAATATTATTAGTAATAATTTATCAAAACATTGTTAGAATCCACATCAAGAACGCCATAAATGGCTCCCATACCCAAAGTGGACTCTGCCCATGCCCCTCACCGCATCCTCTGAAACCGCCACCGTGGCCCCCACGGTGATCCGGCTATCCTGCACCGAACAGACCTTGCTGCTGGCACCCGCGGTGGGCGGCAGTATCTATCGGTATTTTTCGATGCGGCAGGGGCAGGAGATCCATTGGTTGCGGCCAGGCACAGTGCAAAGCCTGGATGAGGCCAACCCTTTGTTGATGAGCAGCTTTCCGTTGCTGCCCTTTTGCAACCGCATCCGCAATGGCCACGCCCCGGTCGGCGAGCGGCCACTGAATATGGCGGCCAACATGAGTGACTCGCCCCATACGCTGCATGGCCACGGCTGGCGACTGCCATGGCAAGTGAGCACGCTGGCGGTTGACTCCGCCACGCTTGACCTTGACTACCCAAGGGGGGACTGGCCCTGGTCCTTTCATGCCCGCCAGCGTTTTGAGCTCACCCCAAAGGGGTTGACGGTCCGCATGACGCTCACCAATACCGACACGGCCCCCATGCCTGCGGGTCTGGGTCATCATCCCTACTTTTTACGCGCAGCGGACACCGTGGTGCAGACCGATGTAGAAGCCATGTGGGCTGCTGACGCAGAAATCATGCCTACCCATCTGGAACAACCCAACCTGCTGGAGGCGTTGCGGCAAGGGCAATTGATCGACAACGTGATGCTGGATAACAACTTCACAGGCTGGAGTCGCAGTGCCAGCGTGACCTGGCCACAAAAAAATGCGCGCGTGGTCATGCATGCTGACGCACCACTGGATTTTTTTGTGCTGTACGTGCCGCCGGGGCTGGATCACTTTTGCATGGAACCGGTCAGCAACTGCACCGACTGGCTCAACCTGGCTGAGCAACACCCCGGCAAGGTGGGTGGTACATGGCTACAACCCGGAGAAACGCTGTCGGTACGGTTTGTGCTGGAACCGCAATGGTCGTAGCGCGTGGGGCGAGCCCAATGAGGTATCTGGAGCAGGCATCAAGCTCGCAAGGCTTATTGTTGTTCTAACCCGGCCTTGCGATTTTTCCGGTCGTAATATTTTTCCAGAAGCTGTGCCGCCACGCCAGCGACCAGCAAAGAAAACACGCTCCCGAGGTAATGATCTTGCATTGCTTCAGGCTGAGGCACCTGACCTGGATTGGCCGCCGGTGTATCGGCGTGGGCGTGATATGAGCCGGGCATTGAACACCTCTGAAAGATGAGCGAAAACGCACTGTCTGCTTGAAGCACAAAGACAGACTAGCACCGTTTCCAACACTGCACCGAGGGTAAGCACTCTGCCGCCCCCGCAGCCGGTAACATGGCGGCATCCACCGATGCTGACCGCGCAATGATCTGGACTATCCGCCCCGCTACGCCCGCAGATGCCACCACGCTGGCCGAAATTTATCTGCACACCCGACAACAATCTTTTGTCTGGCAGAGCCCGGCAGACTTCCTGCTCACAGACTTTGCCGCGCAAACAGAGGGCGAAGAGATCTGGCTGGCGCAGGACACCCAGGGCGGCATCGCCGGATTTGTGTCCATCTGGGCGCCAAGCCATTTCATTCACATGCTGTACGTGCAGCCCGCTTTTCACGGTCAGGGCATAGGCTCGGCGCTACTGACCCATTTACCTGGCTGGGCAAACCGGCCCTGGCAACTCAAATGCCTGATCCACAACGGACGGGCCCGCCGTTTTTACGCGAACCACGGGTTTATTGTGACCAGCCAGGGGCAATCTGCTGATGGCGACTTTGTACTGATGGTTCGACCTTCATTCGCGGACGACTAGCAATGCACTTGCAGTCCGCCGCAGTGGCGCACGGAGCAACCGCTTCAACGCTATAATCAGTCTCATTATGCGGACACCGCTCCGCTTATCAGCAAGCCGCACCTGATACTGGGCACCGCCTCAGCAGGTTGCCGTCTTGCCTGCAAGGAGCGTCCTGTGACTTCCCCTGTCTTGCCCCCGCACGCCATCACCTTCGGCCGTATCGCCCCCACATTGCCCGTGACTGATATGGAGCAGGCCGTGGCCTTCTATACCCGGCTGTTGGGTTTTACCAAGGTCTTCGAGAACGGGAGTCCGGTCGGCTTTGTCATTCTGAAAAAGGATGATGCAGAGCTTCATCTGACCCTGGACAAACAACATAAAGCCCCGTCACGCAACGTCGCGCATTTGCTGGTGCGCGATGCCAGCGCGCTGTATCAGCACCTGGTACAGCATGATGTACGCATGATCAAGTCACTACGCGATGCAGACTTTGGCATGCGCTGCTTTGTCTTTGCCGATCTGGATGGCAACCGGATTGATGTGGGCGAAAACCTCTAATCTGGTCCAGTACCGGCGTCAGCCCCACAAGCTGGCGCCTTGCACACATCTGTTTACTTACGATCCGTTTCGTAATCACGCGCGGCCCAGAGGCGGTCCAGTTCGGTCTCCAGCGCACGCTTGAGCGCTACGGCACGGCGTAAACCATCCACCGTTTGTTCGTCCAGGTTCAGTCCGGTGGTGTTCAACAGACTCTCGGCATCAGAATGGTGTCGGCGCAATCCATCCAGCCGATGGCGGATACGGCCGATGGCGCGGATTTTGAATTCTTCCAGCAGTTCTTCATCCGGCAGCGTATCAACCAGCGCATCGAAACTCAGTTGCATCAACTCCATCTGCACTCGCAGTTTGTCAATCTGCCGCTGCAGGCGATCTATCGTGCGGTTTTCAGCATCGTCCACTCTGGTTGGCCCCATTGTCGCGCGTAATCTGATAATGGGTCACCGGCGGGCAGACACCAAGTGCTGCGCGAATATCTGGTGTCATATCCGGCAGTTTCGGGGCTGCACACCGCTTGTTAGCATGTAAAGCGCCCTTGTCCGCACGACCCTGACAAAAAGAATTCGCATCTGTGCCAATGCACGTGTCACTCAGCCAGCGCAGACGCGCATGACACCTTCGAGTGTCACATCAAACGCATTCTCTGTGCCTGTGATAATCAGTTCCAGCGTAAAGACAGACACCGCATCACGGGCGATGCATTCGATAGTCGCAACCAGCCCGGTAGCATTGGGCGTGAGAAACGTTACCGAAATGGTTCCAACCGGATCGATGTCTTGATCCAGCAAGCCCACCGCGACAGGCGCCAGCGCCAGATCTTCACGAATGGCCGTGGCCAGATCACGGCCAAATGCAACTGCATAGCCAAATCGCTGAGCCAACCCGGCAAAGTCCTGCGCTTGCAGCTGTTGTATCGCCTCTTGCCCCAACTGTTTCAGGGCTTGTGTTTCAAGCGATTCGACCGAAATGCGCATAGAGATGACTCACCGGGCTACAGGAAATTGCCCGTGCATGCTTTATAGCTGCCATCACACAGCCGGCTGGCCTTGATGGCCTCCAGGTACTGGACGGTTTTCTGTTTGGGTAGACGCATGGGCTTGTTGGCGCTGGCCTCAAACGCACTGCCCGGCCGCCACGAATACTGCACTTTGTGCAAAAAATCCTTGCCTTCAATGAACGCCACAAACTGCCCTTCACCAAAGGGTGCTGCGGGTTCCAGTTTGTCGCAGAAGCCCCCGCTCACCGCAAACAAAAGTCCATCAATCTGGTTCAACCCATGTGGCATTTCGTCGCGCTTGCCGCCGCAGCCGGCTTGCGTGGCGCTCATGAACTGACTGAGTGCCACTTCAGAGATATGCACTTTCTTTTCCGTCATCTGCTTGAGCACGGTCGCAGACGGGTATGGAAAACGCGCAATGGCCAGATATTCGCCGCGCCAGTGGTTGATGTCCTCGCCTTCGGGCAGGTATTCGGCCATGAAGCCGCCAGCAGGATCACCCTGCATCCAGGCCAGTTTCCAGCCCTTGGGGATTTGCGTGGTCACGCGCTCACCCGTCACGGCAAACGGTGCGCCGACCGTGGGTGCGACAGGGGCGGCGTGAATGGGGGTGGCGCACACCAGAGTGAGCAGGCCAGTCAGGGCAAAACGGGGCATGTCATGTCCAGCAAAAAACATCAAAGTATTCCGGCAAATCCAGGATGGTGGCAAAGCGGCCCGATGGTAAGGCGCGCGCGAACGCCGACAGTACACGGGGTACGGCAAGTGAGTGCAACGAAGCCCGCGGGCTGCTACGTCACAATCGAGCATCATAAAGAAAAAGCCCCGCGATTGCGGGGCCTTGCATGATACGAAACAACACGCCGATCAGGCCAGTTCCAGCGCCCGGCCGCCGCGGTCGAACAACAACGCACGGCTGGCTTCAATGTGCAGACCCACCGTGTCGCCCACGCGCGGCACGTCCACATCACCCGGCAAGCGGATGGAGAACGGCTCGGCGCAGCCGGCCACAGCGGTGTGCACCAATTGCGTATCGCCCAGGTTTTCTACCAGATCAACCCGCGCTTGCAGGCCTTCACCAGCACCAACCACACGCACATGCTCCGGACGGATACCCAGAGTAACGTCACCTGGCATTTCGCCAGCTGCAGCACGATCCAGCGTCAGGCGTTGCTCGCTACCCACCTTGAGCAGCAGGTTGCCAGCAACACCACCGGCCGTCTGGCAGGCCAGGAAGTTCATCTTGGGCGAACCCAGGAAACCGGCCACGAAAGTGCTCTTGGGCTCTTTGTAGAGCTCAATCGGCGCACCAACTTGCTCCAGCTTGCCCTGGTTGAACACGGCAATACGGTTGCCCAGCGTCATGGCTTCCACCTGATCGTGCGTAACGTAGACCATGGTGGTGCCCAGTTCGCGGTGCAGGCGGGCCAGTTCGATCCGCATCTGTACGCGCAACGAGGCATCCAGGTTGGACAACGGCTCGTCAAACAAGAACACCTTGGGCTGACGCACAATGGCGCGACCAATGGCCACACGTTGACGCTGACCACCCGAGAGCGCGGCCGGCTTGCGGTGCAAAAGGTGCGTGATGTGCAGCACTTCGGCGGCACGGCCCACGGCCTCTTTGATCTTGTTCTTGTCCATGCCGGAGAGCTTGAGCGCAAAGCCCATGTTCTCACCCACCGTCATATGCGGGTACAGTGCGTAGCTCTGGAACACCATGGCAATGCCGCGCTCGGACGGATGCAGATCGTTGGCGCGCTCGCCCTCGATAAAGAGGTCACCACCGGTGATGTCTTCCAGACCGGCAATCATGCGCAAGAGCGTGGATTTGCCGCAGCCGGACGGGCCGACGAACACGACAAATTCGCCCTTTTTGACTTCCAGATCCAGGCCATCAATCACCGGCGCGTTATCGCCGTAGGCCTTCTTGATGTTCTTCAGTGAAATGGCAGACATGATGCTCAGCCTTTTTTCTGTTGGCTGATGAATTCACGGTACCAGTGTGCGCTGTCTTTGAGCGTACGCTTCTGGGTCTGGTAATCCACATGCACGATACCGAAACGCTTGGACAGGCCCGAATCCCATTCAAAGTTATCCAGCAGGCTCCACTCAAAGTAACCGCGGATGTCCACACCAGCATCCATCGCATCTTTCAGTGCGGAGAGGTGGCGTTGCAGGAAGTCGATGCGTTGCGGATCGTTGACTGCGCCATCCTTGATGCTGTCCGGGTTGGCCATGCCGTTTTCGGTGATCAGGATCGGTGGCAGATCAGCGTATTCGCGCTTCAGGCGCAGCAGCAAGTCAGTCAAACCCTTCGGATAGATTTCCCAACCCATGTCAGTACGGCCCAGTTCGCACGGTTCCGGAATCTTCGGCGTATCGGTCGAGCACCAGGCGCGGAAGTAGTAGTTCACGCCCAGGAAGTCGATCTTCTGGCCGATGATTTCAAAGTCGCCATCCTGCACTTTCGGGGCGGCATCGCCATATACTTCCAGCGCCAGCGGCGGGTAGTGGCCCTTGAAGATCGGGTCCATGAACCAGCCGGTGAAGTTTTCGTATTCCAGTTGAGCCTGGCGCTTGTCAGCGGCGCTATCGGTCGCCGGATCAGCATCAGACTGGTTCAGCACGATACCCAGTTGGGCGGAGATGTTCAGTGCGCGCAGCGCCTTGATGGCTTCGCCGTGCGACAGCAGCAAATGGTGCGAAACCTGGTTCGCCAGTGCCACATCCTTGAAGCCCGGAGCAAAACGGCCCAGATGGTTGCCCAGATACGCCGTGCACCACGGTTCGTTGTGGGTAGCAATGGAAGCAACACGATTACCGAAGCGACGGCCGACTTCAGCGGCGTATTCAGCAAACAGTTTCACGGTTTCACGGTTGGCCCAGCCGCCGCGATCTTGCAGCGCTTGCGGCAGATCCCAGTGGTAAAGGGTGATGTGCGGCTTGATACCCTTGGCTTCCAGCTCGGAAATCAGGTTCTCGTAGAATTTGAAGCCGGCTTCGTTCCACTCGCCAAAACCCTTGGCCTGCACACGCGGCCAGGCAATCGAGAAACGGTAGGCATCAAGGCCCAGGCTCGCCATGATGGCGACGTCTTCTTTGTAGCGGTGATAGTGGTCGCACACCACGGTGCCATCGCTGCCATCGCTGATCTTGCCTGGGGTAGCGCAGAACGTGTCCCAAATAGACGGGCCGCGGCCGTCAACGTCAGTAGCGCCTTCGATCTGGAAAGAACTGGTGGCAGTGCCCCAGATAAAGTCGCGGGGGAAATTCAGGGTAGTCATGGCAACTCCGTTTGGATTCAAAATTCAATCAATCAGGTGGTGCGCCTGCCAACGTCACCTTCGGTTACTTCGTTCAAATCATTCGACCAACCAGACTGAAAACGTTTTCAGGGCAGTTTGCAAAAACACCCTCCCTGCCCGACCAATGGCCGGGTGGGACGTATACGGTGTTTTGAAAACGGAAAAGTCTGGTGGTGTTGGTATCTGGTACTTCGTCAGTTAGCCCTTCACGGCGCCGGCAGTCAGACCTGCAATCAAGCGACGCGAGAACAAGGCAAACAGAATCAACAGCGGCAGCACTGCAATGGCAGAACCCGCCATCACCGCGCCCCAGTCCGTGTTGGTCGGGCTTTGCATGGAGCGCAAGGCCACCGGCACGGTAAAGCTTTCGGGCGAGTGCATGATCACGAGTGGCTGCAAGAAGCTGTTCCAGCTGCTGATGAAGGTGATCAGACCCAGCGTACCCAGTGCCGGACCAATCAGCGGCAGGACCACGTTCCAGTAAATACGGAACTCGCCACAACCATCAATCCGTGCAGCTTCCATCAGTTCTTTGGGCACCGCCGAGCTGATGTACTGGCGCATCAAAAAGATGCCAAACGCAGCGGCCGCAGCCGGCAGGTACAGTGCACGCGGTTGATCCAGCCAGCCAATGAAGTTCATCAGCATGAAGGTAGGGATCAGCCCCAGGAACGGCGGCAACAGCATGCTGCCCAGCACGATGGTGAACAGCGCCTTCTTGAAGCGGAACTCGTACATGGCAAAGGCGTAACCGGCCATGGAGCAAAAGAACAGCGCCAGTACGGTGGTCATCACGGCCACGTAAAAGCTCATGCCCAGGTTGTGCCAGTACGGAATCATGTCCGTCAGCGTATGGATGTTCTTCATCAGATTCGTGCCAAACCACATGGGTGGCGGAATCTGGTAAATGCGGTCACGCGGTTGCGTAGCCAGCACAAAGGTGAAGAAGAACGGTGCCAGCATCAGTACGGCACCCACCAACACAATGGCCCAGGCGATGGGCCGCGCGTAAGTCTTGCGGGTATTGACCATGGCCATGATTATTCCTCCTTGCCGCCGGCAAGGGCGAATAGCTTGTGGTTGCCATAAGAGAGCACGGCAATCACGATGAACATCACCCAGGAAATGGCACACGCCGTACCAAAATCACTGAAATAGAACGCAGTACGATACATATACATGGCAGTAGTCATACCGGCCTGACCAATACCACCGTTGTCGCCCAGCAAAATGAACGGCTCTTCAAACAGCTGCAGGTTGTTGATCAGCGTCAGTGAGACGGCAAAGAACATCATCGGACGGATCATCGGCAGTGTGATGTGCCAGAACTTGCGGAAGGTGCCGGCGCCATCGAGCGTGGCGGCTTCGTACAGGTCTTCCGGAATGGTCTGCATGGCCGCAAGGTACAGCACGGTATTCCAGCCTACATAACGCCAGAACACCACAAAGCTCACGGTCGGCTTCACGAGGGAGGTATCGAGCAACCAGTCAATCTTGTGATCCGGGAAGATGATCCCGATGCCCGGCACGTTGTGCAGCCACATCAGGATGGCGTTAATGGCGCCAAAATCTTTGGAGAACAAGGAGCTGAAAATCAGCGCAATGGCAACGCTCGAGGTAATAAACGGCATGAAGTACGCGCCCAGGACCGCATTGCGGCCACGGATAACGGTACTGAGGAATGCCGCAAACGGAATCGCCACAAGGTGTTGCGGCAAGCCCGAAGCAATGGCGATATAGACCGTGTTCCCAAGCGACTTCCAGAACCACGAATCGGTCAGCACAAACTTGTAGTTATCGAAGTGAATCCACTTGATGGCACCAAAACCGGCTGCCGGATCCCACTGGGCAAATGACAGCGTGGCCGAGAACACCAGCGGGAAAATGCCAAACACACAGAAGATAATCAGGAAGGGACTGATAAACAGATACGGGGCCCATTTCCAGGCCTGTATACGCTTTTTACGCGGCCGCGTTTCAACACTGGCGGCGGGGGACAACACGGATTCCATCAAACTTGCTCCGGCGTTCCGGTAATAAACAGCCAAAGGAACGGAACTGCCCTTCGACCCTGTAACGGGCACCCTGTAAACAGGTTGCGGGACGCTTGCAAAACACCCTGCCCTGCCGGCCTGCGTGGTTTTCCCCTCGGTGGCAGCCTCGGTTGGATCACGTCACCGGCAAAGCCGCATCTGCATCACGTTCCCGCAACACCCAGGAAAATGCAAACCCGGTCAAACAGGCGGCAGGCCAGGTTTCCCCTGCCCGCCGCCTTGTAGTACTCAACTCAAACGCTTAGCGACGAGCGCGACGTTCGATGTCAGCCTGGGCATCAGCCAGAGCGGCCTTGATGTCCTTGTTTTGATGCACAACTTGATCGAGCTGGTCGTTGATGATGTCTTCAGCAACGCCGTCGTTCTTGTTGATCGGGATTTCCGGGATGTGCTTGGCAGCTTCACGCCACATTTCACGTGCCTTCTGGCCACCCAGGTACGGCAGCGGCTCGGACATGATCGGGTCGTCTTGAGCAGACTTCAGCGACGGGAAGGCATCCATTTCCTTGAACGTAGCCAGTTGTTGCTCGCGGTTCAGGGTCAGGAACTTCAGGAACTCATAAGCCTCGGTCTTGTGCGTGCTCTTGGCCGGGATGGCGTAGAACGAACCGCCCCACGATGCATAAGCACCTTGCGGCAGGTTGGTCGCGCGCCACTTGCCGCCTTCATCCGGAGCCAGCCAGTGAGCCAGGTGACCATTCAGCCATGCGCCGATCGGCTGGGTAGCGATCTGGTCATGCTGAAAGCCTGCAGCCCAGTCGTTGGTCCACTGCTTGATGTTGCCGGCGATGCCAGCGTCCTGGGCTTCTTTAGCCAGCTTGAAGGCGTTTTCGAAGCGCGGGTTGCCGGCCACAATGACCTTGCCGCTCTTGTCAAAGTAGATGCCTTCGCCGTTCTTCAGGTTGGAACGGATGTAGATGTCCTTGATGTCCACCGGGCTGGCAACGAGGTAAGCGCCAGTCGCAGCCTTCACCTTCTTGCCTGCGGCCAGGTAGCTTTCCCAGGACTTGTTCAGATCGGCTTCCGAAACGCCGGCCTTGTCCATCAAGTCTTTGCGGTAGAACATCGTGCCCGGACCAATATCAACCGGAATGGCGTACTGGTCGCCATTCGGGCCCTTGGCTTGTGCCCAGGAATAACCAGTGACCTGGCTTTGGTACTGACCGACGTTGTACGGTGCCTTGGAGAGGTCTTCCAGACCGCCAGAAGCGACAAAGCGGCCCACGAAGCCGATTTCCAGACCAACAAGGTCAGGCAGGCCGGTACCGGATGCCAGTTGGGTGGTCACGGCGTTCACATGGTCAACGCGTTCGCGGCTCACCAGTTTGATTTCGACTTCAGGGTGAATCTTCTTGTACAGCGGGATGGCAACTTTGATGTCACGATCCAGATCCGGGAAGCTGGCAACAGTCAGGGTTACCGGCGTTGCGGACAGGGCCGGTACTGCGGCGGCCAGCAGAGCACCCATTACTGCGAGTCGTACTACTTTGTTCATCGCTCTCTCCAACGACTTGGGGGTTGTAGTAACATTGAAATCGATTTCGCGATTGCAGCATTTTCAAGCGTGTTTCGCTGATTTTTTTGAAATCGTTTTCAGTTTCAGGCATCCTTTTTACCAGGGCAATAAGTGGTTTCATGTAGGTGCAGCGTTTGCACTACAACAAGGCAACCCAAAACCCTTGCCTGGCGTTACTGTGACAAGGCAAGCACAATAAGTCAGGCAAATAATTGATTTAGCTGGTTATAAAACAGTAAACACGATCATTCAATGCGCTGATTGCAAAACCGTTAAACTTGATAACAACAGACAGTTTGCGCACAAAAATAGTGCAGCACGGTGTAGTCAAACCAACAACAGAAGCAAAATGGAAGACCAATCTGCAAAAAAAGACAATGTGACGGTGCAGGATGTCGCGCGTGAGGCGGGGGTATCGGCCAGCACGGTGTCACGCTATCTGACTGGCGTGACAGGTGTCTCCAAAATCAAGCAGGAGGCAATCTCCCGCGCGATCGACCTGTTGAACTTCACGCCTAATGTACTGGCGCAAAGCCTGAAAACAGGCAGCACCAAGACCATCGGCATCATTACCCAGGATCTGGGCTCCCCTTTCTTTGGTGAAGAACTCAAAGGGGTGGAACACGCCATTTCAGGTACTGGCTACGCGCTCTTGATCGTGAGTGGCCATTGGCAATCCCGTGAGGAAAAAGATCACGCGGAATTGCTCATCGGCCGAAGAGTGGATGGCATCATCATCTTTACGACCACCTCCAGCGACAAGCAGATCCTGGCATTATCAAGACAAGTACCCGTGGTGATCACGGGTCGCCGTCTGGATGCCCTGCCCCGTGCGCTGGGTCTGGCAGTCGATAACGAGATGGCTGCATTTGAGGCGACGCAATACCTGCTCAGTCAGGGACACCGCCGCATTGCGCATATCTGTGGCCGTCTGGGTCAGCCTGATGCGGAAGAGCGCCTGCAAGGTTACAAGCGCGCACTGCAGGAAGCCGGCATTGCGGTAGACCAGCGTTTGATTGCCAGCGGCGATTTCACCGAAACCGGCGGCGTACTGGCGATCAATCAGTTACTGGAATCGCGCAGCCCGTTTACTGCCATCTTTGCGGCCAACGACCAGAGCGCCCTGGGCGCGCGGTTGGGGTTGTATCGCCGGGGGATTCGCGTACCGGAAGAAATCTCATTGATCGGGTTTGACGATCTGGCGGTTTCCAATTACATGCTGCCGCCCTTGACCACGATCCGTCAGCCCACATTTGATCTAGGGCGGCTGGCCGGGCAAACATTGCTGGGCATGCTGCAAGGTTCGACCACACCGGTCGTGCAACCGCAGTTCGAACTGGTGAAGCGCGAATCCGTCCGACGGATCTGAAACACCTGTTATTTGAAGTTGTTACAATGCCGCAGCGGCCTGGATCTGATGATCCGGCCGCTGTTGTTTTTTAATCAGCACAGGAAGATGAACCATGAAAACCCGAGGCAAAACCCTGGTGCCGCGCAATCCGTTTGCGCTGGCAGCCAGCCAGCGACACGCCGGCGCGCACGACAAGCGCCACAAGATTAAACGGCGTGACGACAAACAAGCGCTCAAGCGCGAATTGCTCGAACGCGGGTCGTCGCAAATGAAAAAGGGAGGCAGTTTTGTGCCTCCCTTTCTTTTTGCCCATCGTTTTCCACAAAGTGCTGTTTCAGCGCGGTAAAGCCGGTAGCGGCACCGGATTGATCGCCGGTGTGTGGGCCGCATTCAGCATCATCACCATCCCCGTAAAGTAACCGATCAACCCCACCAGTTCGACAACCCCTTGTTCTTGCCACTGTGTCAGTGCGCGCTGCCAGGTGAGATCGCTGATGCCCTTGTTGCGCATCAGCTCCATGGTGAAGTCATAAGCCAGCGCTTCATCCACAGCCATCTGCTGTGGGCGGGCACCCTGTGCCAGTTCATCCAGCGTGGCTTGAGCCACACCTGCATCGCGTGCCAGCGGGTAATGCACCGACCACTCAAATGGCTCACTCCATTCACGCGCCACAATCGCTGTCACCCATTCGTTGATCCGTCGCGGCAAGATGCTGTCGTAGCGCAGGTATTCACCGACGCGCTGAATGCGATCCATCAGTTCCGGGCTGCGCAGCAAAGGCACAAACGGGCCTTTTACACCTTTGCGCGGGCCGTCGATCAGGGCTTGGGCCGCTTTGCGCTGGGCCTCGTTGAGCTCATCCATGGCCAGTGGCGGTAGCCGGTCGGGCCTTGTGTGATCGTTCATTAGACACTCCAGATTTCGTCAAGGTTGTACCACACCTGCCGCCATTGACCCGTCATGCAAGCGCCACCACCACGCGCTTGTTGCGAGCACCTTTGCTTTCAATCTTTTTGACGATCACGGGGCCAATCTCACCGGTACGCGCCACATGCGTACCACCACAGGGCTGCAGATCAACGCCTTCAATTTCAATCAGCCGGATTTCCGGCAAGTGCAGCGGCGGCGTCACAGACATGGTCTTGATCAGCTCTGGTTGGCGTTGCAGCGCCTCGCCACTGGTCATCTGTACGCGCACCTGCCGATCCTCGGCAATCAGCCGGTTCAGTTCAGCCTCGATGTGATCTTTGTCTAGCTCCATATCTTCAGGCAGATCGAAATCCAGCCGGCCGGATTCTGCCGTGAGATTCCCGCCCGTGACACCGGCTTTAATCACCACCGACAATAAGTGCAGACAGGTATGCACACGCATGTGCGCGTGGCGCCGTTGCCAATCCAGCGTAAGCGTCACCGGGGTGTCTGGTGCCAGCGGTGCAGCGCCAGCACCTAACACGTGATGGATCTCGCGTGTTTCCTTGTCCCGGCGGGTGTCGGTAATGGTCAATTGCGTGCCATCGGCCAGGGTGAGCGTACCGGTATCGCCAGGCTGACCGCCACCCAAGGGGTAAAACAGGGTTTCACTGAGTACCACCCCGCTTTCATCGTGCCGCACAACCGTCGCCGTCAGCGTTTGCTGGTATGGATCAAAATAAAAGCGCTCTTGCATGGGTGTCTCCGGTTTGCACTACGAGATAAGGCGAGCTTAGTCCACCCGTTTCGGACTGTGTCAGATACACCGTCTGCCCGGATTGGCCCACACACCTGCGCCGATGCCATGGGCGATTCGAAAACGGACGCAAAAACGACTCCTGCAACAATTCAGTTTTACTGAATTAAATGGGGCTGCCGCGAGATTGTCCGGCATCAAACCCGCGCCTAGACTCGGTTGCATTCCCCCAAGGAGTCTGCACGCGATGAATGCCCCGCTCTCGTTGTCTGCTCGTCCAGCCCGTTATCTGACCGAAAACCCTAACTGGTGTGTGAAGGCCCACGCGCACCACGCACGGCTGTATCACATTGAGATTGCGCCAGCCCTGTTGCAGCAATTCATGACAGCAACGGCTGACATCGACCCGCAACGGCTGGAATACGTCCCTTATATGCGTTTTATCCTGGCGCAAAAGCTGGACGACTTGCTCGGTCACGCATTTCGTACGCATTTGCGAGACATCCTCCATGACCGTGAATCGGGTGGTTTTACGCTGGGTATGCGTGGCACCACGGAACTACCGGCAGAATTCGTCAAATTCGGCACGGCCATTGCGCACCTTTTGGGTGTAGCCAATTTTGACTCCATGTCGGGTACTTTCTACGCACGGTTTACCGTCAAAGACACAGACAGCAGCGATTCTTACCTGCGTCAGGCCTATCGACTGTTTACGCTGCACACAGACGGGACATTTGTGGACGAGCCCACAGACTGGCTGTTGATGATGAAATTTGCCGAGCACAATGCCCGTGGCGGTGAGTCACGCATTCTGCATCTGGACGACTGGGAATCACTGAATACCTTCAGCACGCACGCGTTTGCCAGCCACGCCTTTACCTATAAGGCACCTTCCAGCAAGAACGTGGGGCAAACCATCCAGCGGCAGACTTTCTTCCTGCGCAACAACCGCCCATGCATCTGTTTTATTGACCAGTTTGTCTATCCGCAAACCGTCGCCGAGGCGCAATGGTTAAACGCGCTGTCTGAGTCCATGGAGTCCTCTTCCGGCACCGTGGCGTTGCCGCTGCCGGCGGGCGATCTGATCGTCCTCAATAACCTGTTCTGGCTGCACGGACGCGCCCCTTTCGAGAAAGATCCGGCACTGCACCGGGAACTGATGCGGATCAGAGGTGAATTTGCGGAGGATGCCGCGTGACCGGTTCCAGCACTGTGTTCGACTTTGTCATTGTGGGCGGCGGGATTGTCGGTTTGTCTTCTGCCGTTGCGTTGCAAGCCCGCTTTCCCAAGGCCCGGGTCATCGTCCTGGAAAAAGAAAACGGTTTGGCACAGCACCAGACCGGGCATAACAGTGGCGTGATCCATTCCGGTATCTATTACAAGCCGGGCAGCTTCAAGGCGCGCTTTGCACGTGCGGGCAATCAATCCATGGTGGCGTTTTGTCGCGAGCATGAGATTGAACATGAACTGTGCGGCAAGGTGATCGTTGCCACACGCCCGGAAGAATTGCCACAGCTGGAAAAGCTCTTTCAGCGCGGCCTTGATAACGAACTGGACGTCCAGCGGATCGGCCCGCAAGCGCTGCAAGAGATCGAACCCCACGTCCGCGGACTGGGTGCAATCCGGGTGCCTTCAGCCGGCATTGTCAATTACCGTCAGGTCTGTCTGAAATACGCAGAACTGATAGAAGCCTCCGGCGGAATAATCCGCCTTGGCTCGGCCGTGCGGCAAGTCATCGAAAAAACGGATCAACTGGAGGTGGTCACGCAAGCTGGCGAGGTGATACGCGGCCGCTTTCTGATCAACTGCGCCGGTTTGCACAGCGACCGCGTTGCGAAACTGGGCGGCGTGGATGCCGGCATGCAGATTGTGCCGTTCCGGGGTGAGTACTTTGAGATCAAGCCGGACAAGCGCTATCTGGTCAAACACCTGATTTACCCGGTGCCAGACCCGGCGTTTCCGTTTCTGGGTGTGCACTACACACGCATGATTGGCGGCCACGTTGAAGCTGGCCCCAACGCGGTGCTGGCCTTTGCCCGCGAGGGCTATGAGAAAACCGACTTCAATCTGGGTGATTTCTCCGAGGTCATGCGCTATCCAGGGTTCTGGAAATTATCGGCGCGGTACTGGCGGGAAGGTGCTCAGGAAATGCTCCGTTCCTGGAGCAAAGCCGCGTTCGTGCGCAGCCTGCAACAATTGATCCCCGAAATTACCGCGGATGATCTGGTGCCCGCCCCGGCCGGCATCCGCGCACAGGGGCTCAAAGCCAACGGTGATCTGGTTGATGATTTCCAGATCGTACCAGGACACCGTAGTATCCACGTCTGCAACGCGCCTTCACCTGCGGCAACGGCCTCGATCGAGATCGGCCGCTACGTGGCCGGATGCGTCCCGGCGTAGCCTGGGTCGGGGCCGGCGCGATATGCATAGGGTCACGATGGGAGACGTGGATTGGAACTCAGGCAACTGCGCTACTTTGTGGCGATTGCGGAACATTTGCATTTTGCCAGAGCAGCAGAATCGCTCGATCTGGCGCCTTCGGCCCTGACCATGCAGTTGCAGGCGCTGGAGCGGGAACTGGGTGTGCAACTGGTCGCGCGAACCAAGCGATCTGTTGCACTGACCAGCGCAGGTCAATCGTTTCTTGCTGAAGCCCGCAGCACATTGCAGCAGGCACACAGAACCGAGATGGTGGCGCGCCAGGCCGGACGCGGTGAAATAGGCAGTTTGCAATTGGGCTATGTGATCTCGGCAGCCTGTGCGGGCGTGGTACAGCAACTGCTGGCGGCCTATCGTTGCAAATATCCCGAGGTCCAGGTCACGTTGCAGGAGCTGGAAAGCCCGCTGCAAATCCAGCTTCTGGATCAGGGCCAACTGGACGCTTGCATTGTGCGGACTGTTGCTGGCGCACCAGAGGCATTTGACCAGTTGCCTTTGCAGCAAGACACCTTGCTGGTCGCCCTTCCCCACCAACATCCGTTACTGGCGCAAACCGCAGTGCGTGCGAGCGAACTCATGAACGAGCGCTTTATCACGCCACAGTTCCAACGGGATTTCGGCTTCACCCGACATCTGCTGGCCATCGGTCAGGCCGCAGGTTTTACCCCGCATGTGGGCGTGCCAACCCGAGATTTCATGACTGCACTGACCCTGGTCGCCAGTGGTTTCGGGGTGGCGATCATCCCTGCCGCAGTCAGCGTGCTCGCCATTCCCGGTGTAGCCTTCCGGCCATTGCTGGATGTAACAGAGACTTCTCCGCTCACCATGGTGTTTCGGCGCAACGAACGCTCCCCACTGATCATTCATTTGCGCGATGAAGCAAGAAAACTGGCGCAGACCGGCTGAAATCATGCCCGGTATGACTGATGGTGACTTGAGGTTGCGCTCAGGCCACTAGCACCGCGCCTAACGCCAGGATGGCGGGCACGGCTTGTACATAGAGGATTTTCTTGCCCACCGTGATCGCGCCATAGACCCCGGCCACAATCACGCACAGCAAAAAGAAGACTTTGACCCCAAGGCCCGCAGCGCCCAGCGTCAGCCCCCAGAGCAGGCCAGCGGCCAGAAAGCCGTTATACAAACCCTGATTGGCGGCGAGCGTTCTGGACGCTTCGGCAAACTCCGGCGTCAGCCGGAACACCTTGCGGCCGAGTGGTTTGGTCCAGAAAAACATTTCCAGCACCAGAAAATACAAGTGCAGCACGGCGACCAGCGCCACCAGCAAACTGGCAATCAATATCATCAACCTTCCTGGCTCTTGTTGTAATCAATAAAGCAACGAAACGGCGGGTTCAGCGTTTGCTGGCGTAACCAGCCAGCGAGGTTTCGATATCCGTAATCAGATCGCTGACCGCTTCAATACCAACAGAGAGCCTGACCAGCGTTTCGGTGACGCCTTGTCGTTCACGTTCTTCTGCGGCCAGGTTGGCATGTGTTTGCAAGGCAGGCACGGTAATCAGGCTTTCCACTCCGCCCAGACTTTCGGCATAGGCAATCAGGCGGGTTTGCTCAATCAGCCGAGCCAGGGTGCCAACGCTATCTACTTCAAACGAGACAATCGCCCCTGCCCCTCCGGCAAATTGTTTAAGTAGCCGGTGGCCTGCGTCATCTGGCAGCCCGGGGTAATACACCTTTTTCACAAAGGGTTGCTGACCCAACCATTGCGCGAGCGTCTCAGCGGATGACTGTTGTTGCTCCAGCCGCAACGCCAGTGTTTTCAGGCCACGCAAAGTAAGCCAGGCATCTTGCGGGCCGAGCACCGCGCCCATGGCGTTTTGCAGATAACCAACACGGCTGGCCAGTTCAGCCTCGCGCACGCTGAGCACACCGGCAATGGTGTCGTTATGCCCAGCCAGGTATTTGGACGCACTATGAATGACAAGGTCAGCCCCCAACTCCAGTGGCCGCAGCCAATAGGGTGTGAGGAACGTGTTATCGACCCACAATTGCACATTGCGTGACCGGGCCAGATTCACCAGCGCCGGTAAATCGGGTACTTCCTGCAACGGGTTAGAGAGGCTTTCGACAATCAATGCCTTGGTATGCGGATTGATGGCCGAGGCAAAGGCATCCAGTTGGGTCACCGGTACGTAGGTAACCGTCAGGCCAAACCGGGCGAACACCTGATCCAGCAAACGCTGGGTGCCGCCGTAACACCCTTCCGCCACCACCAGATGATCCCCCTGGTTGAAAAGGCTCAGTGCGGTGGTAATGGCCGCAAGACCACTGGCAAAAGCAAACGAGGCCGCTGCGCCATCCAGGCGTGCCATGGTGGTTTCCAGCGCGGCACGGGTAGGGTTGCTGCTGCGGCTGTAGTCGTAGCCAGTACTTTGACCCAGTGCCGGATGGGCAAAGGTAGCGGTCTGGTAAATCGGCATGCTGATCGCCCCGGTAACGGGGTCGAGACTGGAGCCGGCCTGGGCCAGCAGCGTTCTGATATCGGGCATCTGGGCGTCCGCAAAGCGCGAGGGTGGCGTATCAGTGTATGACACGATGGGACCGGCGTGTCACCTGTCCGCTTTTCCAGGTGTGGCGTTACAGCGCACGGACCTGGCGCTACCCATTGTAGTCAGTCTTTGCTGACATGTTCGGCCGCGCTGGTAGGGTCAGATCAGCACGCCTGGCAGAATTTCGGTCTGCAGGAAGTGCGCAATGGCGTCGGTATCGTGATCGCCAATCACCCGGGCAGCGCGGCTTTGCACCGCGGCTTCGGCATTGCCCATGGCGACACCCAGTCCGACGCCTTGCAGCATGGAAATATCGTTGTGGTTGTCACCAAATGCCACGGTTGCGCTGGCGGGTATACCCGCTGTCGCCAGCCATTTCTGCAAGAGCGCACCTTTGCTGTTACCCGCGCTGGCCACATCCACACGGTTCGGGCCAGAACGCTCGCACGCCAGCCCCAGTTCACTTTTCACGCGTGCGATAAAGGGCTCGATGCGGTCATCCACCTGGCTGGATACCGCATACTTCCAGATCAGGGGCTCAGCCTGCACCAGTGGCAACAGATCAGGCACATGGACCAGTTCTGGCCGCACGCTGGCGGGTAGCGTTTCCGCCCAGGCCAGAAGATGTGCCAGATGTGGCTCCATATCTGAATACGCTTGTGCCCGACGCAGGTACAACAACGCGTGTACATCGAATTCGCGCGTCAATTCCAGCACACGTAACGCCTCGGCGGCGGTCAGCGGACGGGCAAAGCCGGGCTCGTCACGCGCGAAATCCCATGCGTAGGTGCCGTTGCAAGCCAGCAGTGGCGTATCTAGCTTCAGTTGCTGGTGATAGGCCTTGGCCATGATGTGATGACGGCCAGTCACCAGAATCACCGTCAAACCAGCCGCGCGTGCGTCGTTGATGGCGCTCATGGATGCAGGCCTGATCTGTAGATCGCGGCCCAACAGCGTGCCATCCAGATCAAACGCCAACACACGATATGGCAACACGCCGGCCTGGCTCACAGATAGAACTCCATCCCGTTGTCAGGCACGTCGATGTCCATATGCGGCCAATCCATATTGGGCGTGCGATATGGGTACAGCGGTTCACCACTGGTTTTGCGGAATTCACTCGGGCTAACCCCCACACGTTTGCGGAACACGCGGGAGAAATACAACTGGTCTTCATAACCCACTGTGCCGGCGATGCGTGCGATCGGCGTGCGGGTGCTGTGCAGTAGATGCTTGGCCAGAATAATGCGTTGGTCTTCACGCCAGCGCAGGATGTTCACGCCCACTTGGTCCCGGAACAAATGCGCCAGTCGCGATGGCGACAAGCACACATGGCGCGCAATTTCTTCCAGGCCAATTTCCTGGCCCAGGTGACGCGTAATGTATTGGCAGGCTTCCTGCACCCGGCTGTCCAGCGGCTTGGGCAGATTCTCTGGCGAGATCTCATACGCGCGGATCAGCAAGCGCTCCAGCAGGTTGATCGCCAGCTCTTCACTGGTCACCCGGCCTTCGCGGTGTGTGCGGTCGATCAACTGAAAGAGTTCGTCAAACTCAGTGACCAGGGTTTTGTCCGGCAAGCTCAGTTTGCCGACTTTGCGGATCTGGTCCTGCCATTTGAGCCACGGCGCCCAATAAGCACGCGGGCGAAAGTAAATCCAGCGGTGATACCAGTTAGGGCTGGCCGGCGCGCGGCCGTAGTAATGCACGGTTTCAGGCGAGAACATCAACATGTCGCCCGGGTTGACGTAAAACGCTTCGTCCCCGTCAAACACCTTGCCCTGCCCCGCGACGGTCATGTTGATGATGTAGCCCTGCATGCCATTGGGGCGATCAATGATGAAATCCAGCGGGCCGTTCTCGATGATCGGCGTGATCCCGGCCACCAGGTACAGGTTGAACGAGTACCCCGGCATGAGCGGGTCAAGATTCTGTTTGGTCGCAGGCGGATCAAGATGTAGAGGTTGCATGAGGGCCTTCAGACTGAATCAGACACAGTGGATGGCGCGTGTTGATTAACCCGCCGCGCTTCAGTGTTATCAAGACATGACTTGCCAGACCCTGCAGCACGCCTGGCGCGGCCACAGGATCGTGTGTGCGGCAATCAAACTCGCGACGCACTCTTTTGCTTGTAGCGGTCAAAGATCACCGCCGCCAGCAGAATCAGGCCACGCACCACGTACTGGGCAAACGGCGAGATATTCAACAGGTTCATAGCGTTTTCGACCGTGCCCAGGATCAACACACCCGCGACCACATAACTGATTTTGCCCACACCGCCCTTGAGCGACACGCCACCCAGCACGCAGGCAGAGATCACGGTCAGTTCCAGACCCAATGAGGTCATCGGCTGGCCGGAGGTCATACGCGAGGCCAGCACCACACCGGCAAAGGCAGAGATCACGCCAGACAAGGTGAAGATGGCGATCTTGTTGCGCACCACGTTCACACCGGCCAGACGTGCTGCTTCTTCGTTGCCGCCAATGGCCAGAGTGTTACGGCCAAACAGGGTGCGGCGCATGACAAAACCGAACACCAGGAAGCAGGCAACGGTCAGCCACACCGGTACTGGCAAACCAAACCAGCTGGTGTTGCCCAGGGTGAAGAAGCTTTCCTGGTCCACCCCCACGGCCTTGCCGTCAGAAATGATGTACGCCATACCACGGGCGATCTGCATGCTGGCCAGCGTGGTGATCAGGGCGTTAATACCCAGCCAGGCCACGATGACGCCATTGAGAAAACCAAACACCAGGCCCGTGGCCAGACCGGCCAGCACACCCATAGTCACACTGCTGGTCATGTTGATGACGGTCGCGCACGCTACGCCGGCACACGCCACGACGGAGCCGACCGAGAGGTCGAAGTCGCCAGCGGCCAGGCAGAACAACATGCCGCAGCCGACCATACCGGCCAGCGAGACCGCCAACCCCAGGCCGCGCATGTTCTGGAATGACAAGAAGTTAGGCACCAGTGCGGAACAGGCAATAAACAGCACCAGGAACACCAGCAACATGCCGTAGGTATCCCACAGGCGGGCAAAGGCAGAGCGGCCCGGCGCCAGGGTGATTTCCGGCACGCCGCCAACAGCCGGGTTTGCAGAAGCTTTGGACATTTCAACTTTCCTTCAATTGCAAGTGACAGGAACGAACCGGAGCGCTTACGCGACTTCGACGGTCTGGGCAGGCTGGCGCAACATGGCCAGAGCCAGCGCTTTTTGTTCTGTGGCTTCATCGTGAGCGAGTTCGCCCACAATGCGGCCTTCACGCATGATGACGACGCGGTCCGCCAGACCCAGCGCCTCAGGCAGATCGCTGGAAGCAAACAGGATGGAAATCCCGTGTTCGGCCAGGTCGTACATCACACGATAAATTTCATGCTTGGCGCCCACGTCGATCCCGCGGGTGGGTTCGTCCAGCAACATGACCTTCATGTCCTCTGATAACCAGCGGCCCAGAATGGCCTTTTGCTGGTTGCCGCCAGACAGGTTCATGATCAGTTGCTGGTCAGACGGCGTGCGTACGTTCAGCTCTTTGACCATCTTGGCGCCATTGGCACGCTCCCAGCTTTCATCGACCAGACACCCCGCCTTGACCGTGCGGCGGCGGGCGCTGATGTTGATGTTGTCGCGCACCGAATGCACCGGCACGATGCCTTCGGCCTTGCGATCTTCCGGGCACAGCGTAATGCCGGCGGCAATGGCATCACCCGGGCGGCGGATGCGCAGCACCTGACCATCCACGCTCACCTGCCCGGCAAACACCGGGGTGGCTCCGAAAATGGCTTTCATCAATTCAGAACGGCCTGCACCCACGAGGCCAAACAGACCGACGATTTCACCGCGGCGCACTTGCAGCGACGCCGGTTCACGCAGGCCTGGTGCCAGCAAGTCACGGACATCCAGCCGTACTTCGCCATGCTCACGCGGGCGGTAGTCGTAAATATCGCCCAGTTCACGGCCAACCATCGCCTGTACCAACTGGTCATGCGTGACGGCGGACATATCGTTCCAGGTGTTGACGTAACGGCCATCCTTGAACACGGTCACGGCATCGCACATGCGGAAGATTTCTTCCATACGGTGCGAGACATACAAAATCACACGGCCTTCGGCCTTGAGTTCGTTGATGACACGGAACAGTTGCTCGATCTCTCGCGCAGAAAGCGAACTGGTGGGCTCGTCAAACGCAATAATGCGGGCGTTACGGGTCAGCGCCTTGGCGATTTCAACCATCTGCCACTGCGCAATCGACAAGCGCCGCAGCGGCGTATCCGGGCTGATGTCCATACCCAGATATTTGAGTTTTTCTGCGGCCATGCTGCGCAGCGTGGTGCGATCAACTACGCCAAAGCGGTGCGGTAACTGGCCCAGATAGATGTTCTCTGCCACCGTCATGTCCGGTGCCAGATGCAATTCCTGATAAATAATGGCCACACCAGCCTTGAGTGCATCCTGGGCGTGGTTGAACTGGACCGGCTGCCCGCCGATCTCGATCTGGCCGCTGCTGGGCTGATACATGCCCGAGAGGATTTTCAGCAGCGTGGATTTGCCGGCGCCATTCTCGCCCATGAGGGCGTGCACCGAGCCTTGCTGGCAACCAAAGGAAATATCCTGCAGCGCTTTCACGCCAGGAAACACCTTGCCGATGCCCTTGAACGCCAGATACGGTTTTGCGGATTCAGTCATACGTGCTGCTCGCAAGAAGCGGTGAAGCGGCAAACAAGCGGAGGAAACACGCCCGCGCCCTCTTCTACTTCATCAAATGTCATCAAATGCATGTCACCCGGAGCACGCCACACGGTTTGCTCCGGGCAACAAAAGACCAGGTCGTGCAGCCCGCAGGGTGGATGGTCACTGTGTTCCGGACCCGCCCTGCGGCCACATCAACTTACAGGCCCTTCTTCTTCAGCTCGTCTTTGTAGTTGTCGCGGGTAATCAGCACCACGTCGCTCACCTCAGTGAACTTCGGCGGCTGCTTACCGTTGGCAACCCATTCATGCAGCATCTTGATGGACTGATAGCCGTGAACATCCGGGCTAGGCAGCAGCGAGCCATAGAAACCGGTGGCTTGCGCCTTGCCCAGTTCGTTTTTGGCATCCACACCATTGATACCCACACCGATCACGTTCGGAGCCTTGAAGCCCTGACCTTCGGTGGCGCGAACGCCGCCCAGCACGGTGTTGTCGTTCATGCCGATCACCAGCCAGTTCTTCACATTCGGGTGTTGCACCAGCATGGAGTTAGCCGCATCCAGCGCGCCCGGGATGTCGTTGGACTTGGTCGGTACGGTGTAGATTTGGCCAGCGGGGAAGCCGTCAGCCTTCAGTGCACCCATCGAGCCATCAGTACGGCGGCGGGCGGTATCCAGTTCGTTGGCGGTAATGGCCAGGACACCGGTGTCCTTCACGTTCCAGTTACGCTTTTTCATTTCCTTGTACAGCTCTTGACCCTGACGCTCGCCCACTTTGGAGGCAGCCATCATCAGCAGCGGTACTTCGGTCATCGGCTGACCCTTGGCGTTGACGAACTGGTCATCCACGGTCACCACTTTCAGGCCCAGCGCGTTGGCCTTGGCCATGATGGCCGGGCCCAGTTTGGGATCCGGTGTGCAGATCACGAAGCCCTTGGCGCCGCTGGCAGCCAGGGTGTCGATGGCATTCAGGGTTTTCTCACCATCCGGTACGGCGATCTTGATCACCTCAAAGCCCATATCCTTGCCAGCCTTCTCGGCAAATGCCCATTCGGTCTGGAACCAGGGCTCTTCTGGTTGCTTGACCAGATAACCCAGTTTTTCTGCGGCATATGCACTGCCCACTGCACCGAACATTACACAGCTCAAAGTGAGCAATTTGACCATTTTGTTCATATCTGACTCCGTTATATTTGCGTTTCGCTATAGGTCGTACCTGGAACAACGTACTTACAAATACCAGCCACTTAGCCGTGCGATGCAGCAAACATGCGGATACAGAGTCGCTTTTTTTGCTGCCGGCTGAAGTTGTGGCGATTATATGGCCGGGTTTTTCGTAGCGACTTAGTCCAAATTACAGTTTAGCGACTTAATCCATATGTTCGGCAAGAAAGTGCGGGTTTGTCCATGCCGGACTGGGTCAGATACCACACAAAGGTGATTTGTCCATATTCTTGACCAGCGCCTCCTTATAGACCTTGGCCACAGCGCCCTATTCTTCGGGAAAACCTGAACAGCCACCCGAAAAGGCGCACTTCCTCATGTCAGTAGATATATCCATAGGTCTGGACTTTGGTAGCGATTCCGTCCGCGCGCTGGCGGTGGATTGCCACACAGGCGCCGAGCTGGCTACCGCCGTTGCGTACTATCCGCGCTGGAGCAAGGGCGAATTTTGCGTGCCGACGGCCAATCAGTTTCGTCATCACCCGCTGGACTACATCGAGTCCATGCAGACTGCCGTGCGCAATGTTGTTGCCCAGTTGAGCCCAGCCCAGCGTGAGGGCATCAAGGGGCTGGGTGTGGACACAACGGGCTCGACACCCGCGCCAGTCAACGCTTCTGGCGATGTTCTGGCCTTGACACCCGCCTTTGCCGACAACCCCAACGCCATGTTCGTGCTGTGGAAAGACCACACTGCGATTGCCGAAGCCGAAGCCATTACCAAACTGGCGCAAGACGGTAGCGCAGCGGGTTTGTACCCGGATTACACGCGCTACATTGGCGGTATTTATTCTTCTGAGTGGTTCTGGGCCAAGGCCTTGCACGTGTCACGTGCAGACCCGGCTGTGGCCAAAGCAGCCACCAGTTGGGTCGAGCTGGCGGACTGGGTGCCGGCCTTGTTAAGTGGCACAACACGCGCCGATCAACTCAAACGTGGCCGCTGCAGCGCCGGGCATAAATCGCTGTGGCATGAAAGCTGGGGCGGCGTACCCGGCAAGGTATTTCTGAACAAGCTGGACCCGCTGCTGCTGGAAAACCTTGATCAGCCGCTGTTTACAGATACGTTCACAGCAGATGTGCCGGTTGGCCGCATCACCGCTGAATGGGCCAGCAAGCTGGAACTACCGGAACACGTGATCATTTCTGGCGGCGCGTTTGACTGCCATATGGGCGCGGTCGGTGCGGGCGCGGGCGACAACACCCTGGTGAAGGTCATTGGCACCTCGACCTGTGACATCCTGATTGCGGACCCGGCCGACATTGGCGATCGCGCTGTGGCTGGTATCTGCGGCCAGGTCGATGGCAGCGTGGTGCCAGGCAAAATTGGCCTGGAAGCTGGCCAGTCTGCCTTCGGCGACATGTATGCCTGGCTGGCCAAACTGTTGAGCTGGCCGCTGCAACAGGCCGCAAAGCAACAACCAGAACTCGCCCCCGCGCTGAACAAGCTGCAGGAAGACTTGTTACCCACGCTGACCGAAGCGTTTGCTGCGCGGCCGGACATTGACCACCTGCCGCTGGTGCTGGACTGGCTCAATGGCCGTCGCACGCCGTATGCCAATCAACGGCTCAAAGGCGTGGTCGGCGGGCTGGATCTGGGCTCGGACGCTCCCGCGTTGTTTGGTGGCTTCATTGCCGCCACCGCCTGTGGTGCGCGCGCCATCATGGAATGCTTTACCAGCCAGGACATCGCCGTAAACAGTGTGTTGGCGCTGGGTGGCATTGCCCGCAAATCCCCCACGGTGATGCAGGTGTGCGCTGATGTCATGAACCGCCAGGTCGATGTGGTCGGCTCGGACCAATGTTGCGCCCTGGGCGCGGCCATCTTTGGCGCGGTTGCCGCTGGCATCCACCCGGATGTCGCCACCGCCCAGCAGCACATGGCCAGCAAGATCGAACGCAGCTACCAGCCCGATCCGGCTGCGGCCGCCAAATACGAAGCGTACTACCAGCGCTATCAGGCCTGGTCGGCCGCGACGGAACCGCTCTACGCCGCAGGGGAGCACTAACATGCCGACCCTCCTGCAACTGAAAGAAGAAGTCCTGGCTGCCAACCTGGAGCTGCCCAAACACGGGCTGGTGACCTTTACCTGGGGCAATGTCAGCGGTATTGATCGCGAACGCAATCTGGTGGCGATCAAGCCCAGTGGTGTGAGCTACGAGCGCATGAAGGTTGAAGACATTGTGGTGCTCGATCTCAATGGTGAACGCATTGAAGGCACATTGCGCCCGTCATCAGACACACCCACCCACCTGGCGCTCTACAACCAGTACCCGCAGATTGGCGGCATCGTGCATACGCATTCCACCCACGCCACCTCCTGGGCCCAGGCCTGCCGCGATATCCCGGCGCTGGGCACCACGCATGCCGATTACTTCTACGGCGCCATCCCCTGCACCCGCGCCTTGAGCGCTGCAGAGATCGAGAACGCGTATGAGGCCAATACCGGCAAGGTGATTATCGAAACGATCGGCAATGGCGACGTCATGGCCATCCCCGGCATTCTGGTCAGCGAACACGCGCCATTTGCCTGGGGCAAAGATGCCGAGAACGCCGTGCACAACGCGGTGGTGCTGGAAGAAGTCGCACGCATGGCGCTCTTTACCGTGATGCTCAACGCCAGCCAGCACGCCATTCCCGATCACCTGCTGAACAAACACTACCTGCGCAAGCACGGCAGCAATGCGTACTACGGTCAGGGCACACCGCCTGACACCGCACCCGCCAAGCCGCGCCGCGTGGCCTGAACAACCCACTCACTGAATACGAGAACGATCACATGGAATTCTTCAAAGAACTGGAAGTCTGGTTTGTCGTTGGCAGTCAGCATCTGTACGGCAAAAAAACCCTGGCCCAAGTGGCCGAAAACGCCGAGCGCATTGTCAAAGGCCTGAACGCAGAAGCCAATCTGCCGGTGAAGCTGGTCATCAAGGAAACCGTGACTTCGCAAGAAGGCATTCTGCAACTGTGCCGCGATGCCAATTACGCCAAAAACTGTATTGGTCTGGTGACCTGGCTGCACACCTTCAGCCCCGCCAAGATGTGGATCAACGGTTTGGCCGTCCTGGAAAAACCGATGATGCAACTGCATACGCAGTTCAACTCGGTGGTGCCCTGGAACAGCATGGATATGGACTTCATGAACCTGAACCAGACCGCGCACGGCGGCCGTGAGTTCGGCTTCATTGGCGCCCGTATGCGCAAGCAATACCACGTGGTCGTCGGCCACTGGCAAGACCCGGCTGTCGCCACCCAGTTGGGCGACTGGATTCGCGTTGCCGCCGCCGTACATGACAGCCGCAATCTGAAAGTGGCCCGCTTTGGCGACAATATGCGCGAAGTGGCCGTGACCGAAGGCGACAAGGTCGCCGCGCAAATCCGCTTTGGTTATGCCGTGCATGCCTATGGCCTGGGTGATCTCGTCAAATCGGTCGAAGCCGTCACGCAAGAAGAACTGGATGCGCTGATCGCCGTTTACGAATCCAGCTACACGCTGTCCGACGCCGTGAAAAACAGCGGCGACAAGCGCAGCCACCTGATTGACGCCGCCCGCATTGAACTGGGTATCAAGAACTTCCTGGACAAGGGCGGCTTTCATGCCTTTACCACGACCTTTGAAAACCTCTATGGTCTGACGCAACTGCCGGGTCTGGCCGTACAGCGGCTGATGCAACAGGGTTACGGCTTTGGTGCAGAAGGTGACTGGAAGACCTCTGCCCTGCTGCGCGCCATCAAGGTAATGAGCGCTGGCCAGCAAGGTGGCGCGTCGTTCATGGAGGACTACACCTACGACTTCACGCCGGGCAACGAGTTGGTGATTGGTGCCCACATGCTGGAAGTCTGTCCGTCCATTGCCAACGATGAAAAACCGCTGCTGGATGTCCAGCCGCTGTCGATCGGCAAGAAGGCTGATCCGGCACGCCTGGTGTTCAGTGCCCGTCCTGGCCCGGCCATCAACGTCACGCTGATCGATATGGGCAACCGCTTCCGCCTGATCGCCAATGATCTGGAAACCGTCGAGCAACCCAAGCCGCTGCCGGCCCTGCCGGTCGCCCGCGCGGTGTGGAAGGCCCTGCCGAACCTGCAAACCAGCGCAGCCGCCTGGATTTACGCCGGTGGCGCCCACCATGCCGTGTACACACAAGGCGTGACGCAAGAACAACTGCGTTTGTTTGCCGAAATGACCGGCATTGAATACGTGCAAATCGGCAAGAACACCGAGATTGGCGCGTTCAAGAATGAACTCAACTGGAACGAAGTGTTCTTCAACTTCTGCAAGCAGTAATCCAGCGCTTCACCGTGTTGTCGGGCCGGTCGGGAATTGCGTTGCCAGACCGGTCCTGGAGTATCGCCGCAACGCGTCATTCGCAAAATCTTTGGTCTGAAGGACATCTGTGCCTTCCAGTGGTCAGCTTCATGCTGTTTGCGGCAATCTCCTCTGCCGCACCGGCTGTGCCGCCTTCACGGCAATGGGGCTGACCACTGCTCCTTTCTTTGTGCCCGGGCTATATGTCGCGTCTTGCGCCAGACCCACCCTCCGCGTGCCCCCCTCGCACCTGCCTGCCCAACGAAGTGACGCACATAAACAAAGCAATGCCGCGTGCCAGGGTCAATGCAAAGTGCAGCGGCGATCCATCGATACAAAAGCGAGCTATCGCACCCCGTAGCCCGGACGTCGCAAAAAAAACAGCACCACATGGGTGCTGTTCAATCACTGCAAGAGGAGACCTTCAACTACCCTTCCAAACCCTTACCCCATCAAGCCGTCGCTTCCTGTACCGCTGTACGCTTGTGCGCATCGCCCTTGGCATCAAACAGATGCATGGCATGTGCCGGCAGTGTAAACGCGACGGTCTCACCCAGCTTCACGTCTTCCCGTGGGGTTTTGGCGATCAGCGCTGAAGGCGATAACGGCGTTTGCAGGTGCAGGTAAGTGTGTTCGCCCAGTGGTTCCAGGTGCATGACCTTACCGCTGAGATTGCCGCTGCCCACCTGGATATGCTCCGGACGAATACCCAATGTCACGGGGGCACCCTCTGTCAGACCAGCGCCTTCGACCGAGGCGGACAACTCACCGCCAGCTACGGCCACTTCTACTGATGACAGATTGATCGCCCGCACCGTGCCCTCGAAGAAGTTCATCGAAGGTGAGCCGATGAAACCCGCGACAAAACGGTTGGCAGGATGGTGGTACAACTCGAGCGGGTGGCCCACTTGCGCCACGCTGGGCAAATCATCCTGACCAGAGAGCGGGCGCAGCAGTACGATCTTGTCACCCAGCGTCATGGCTTCAACCTGATCATGAGTCACGTAGATCATGCTGACATCCGGCAAGCTGTGGTGCAGCTTGGCGATCTCTACACGCGTTTTTACGCGCAGCGCGGCATCCAGGTTAGAGAGCGGTTCATCAAACAGAAAAACCTTGGGTTTGCGCACAATGGCGCGGCCAATGGCTACACGCTGACGCTGACCACCAGAGAGTTCTTTGGGCTTGCGCTTCAAGAGATTGGTCAGGTTCAGCGCCTGTGCGGCTGTGGCAAGGCGCTGTTCAATCTCCCCCGCGGGCAGGTTGAGGTGACGCAGGCCAAAGGCCATGTTTTCCTCGACGGTCATGTGCGGATAGAGCGCGTAGCTCTGGAACACCATGGCGATGTCGCGCTTGGCGGGCAGCACGTCGTTCACGCGCGTTTCACCAATAAAAAGATCACCGGCCGTGGGTGCTTCCAGCCCGGCAATGATGCGCAACAACGTGGATTTGCCGCAGCCAGACGGGCCGATAAACACGCAAAACTCGCCGTGTTTGATGTCCAGATCGACATCAGACAGCACCACCGTATCGCCAAACTTTTTCTGCAGACCTTTGAGCTGGATATGGCTCATATGCTTGTCTCCCCGGTGCTGGCAGGCACAACCGCGTGCCCGCCACGCCAGTACTATTCTGGTTTAAACGCCTGTGACACGCGCAAAGCATGCCTGTAATGGGCCCAGGTCAATCTGGCCGTGACCCAGATGCCCGCTGAAGTCATGACCGCCGATATTGCTACCCTGCACACCCGCCGGCAGTTTGAACGTAGCCGGTTTGTCCGACAGGTTGAACGCGCACAGCGTGGTTTCATCACCGTGCTGGCGGACAAAGGCCACCACTTGATCGTGCGCATCCAGCAGTTGCAGATTGCCAAACTGCACGGCCGGTTGGGTCTTGCGCCAGCTGATAAAACGGCGGTAGTCATTCATGACCGAACCGACATCCGTTTCCTGGTCGGCCACGGTCTTGTTGCCGTGCGCTTCACCCAGCGGCAGCCACGGCGTGCCGGTGGTAAAGCCCAGGTGCGCGCTGTGATCCCACGGCATGGGCGTGCGGCAGCCGTCACGGCCTTTGAATTCTGGCCACATGGTGATGCCGTACGGGTCTTGCATCAGTTCAAACGGGACGTCCACATCCGTCAGGCCCAGTTCTTCGCCTTCATAAATACACACCGCACCCGGCAAAGACATCAAGAACGCGCCAAGGAGGTTGGCGCGCTGGCGTTCATCGCCGCCCAACGCGGCCCAGCGCGTGACCAGACGCGGTACGTCGTGATTGCCCAAAGACCAGCACACATATGCGTTGCCAGCATCACGCAGGTATTCGGCCAGCACACCGTGCAGGTATTTCGGTTCGCACATTTCGGTCAGCAGCGCGAACACATAGGCCATATGCAGGCGATTGTTGCCTTCGGTGTACTGGGCCAGAGTCTGGTATTGGTGATCGTCGCCGATCTCGCCAATGGTGGTGATGTCGTCGTACTTGTCGCACAGCGCGCGCAGCTTTTGCAGGAACAAGAGGTTCTCAGGCTGCGTTTTATCGTGCACATGTTGCTGGCGGGTATACGGATTCACCATCGGCGCTGTGTTGGAGATATTGCCGCGCGGCATGGGCGGGTTATCGCGCAGTTGTTTGTCATGTACGTAGAAGTTGACGGTATCCAGGCGGAAACCATCTACGCCCCGATCCAGCCAGAACTTTGCGACATCCAGTAAGGCATCTTGCACGGCAGGTGTGTGGAAGTTCAGGTCTGGCTGGCTGGTCAAAAAGTTGTGCATGTAGTACTGCTGACGGCGGGTATCCCACTGCCAGGCCGAACCCCCGAAAATCGACAGCCAGTTGTTGGGCGGCGTGCCGTCTTCTTTGGATTCCGCCCACACGTACCAGTCTTTTTTGGCGTTATCCCGGCTGCTACGGCTTTCCTTGAACCAGGGGTGCTGGTCTGAGGTATGGCTCAGCACCAGATCAATCAGCACTTTCAGTCCAAGGCCATGAGCGCGGGCGACCAGCTTGTCGAAATCGGCCAGGGTACCAAAGATCGGATCGACATCGCAGTAGTCAGAGACGTCGTAACCAAAATCCAGCATCGGGCTGGTGAAAAATGGCGACAGCCACACGGCCTGGGCGCCCAGGCTGGCAATGTGCTCCAGCCGCTGCGTTACGCCAGGCAAATCACCAATGCCATCGCCGTTGCTGTCCTGAAAACTGCGCGGGTAGACCTGGTAAATGACGGCGCCGCGCCACCAGTTGGTTTGGGGTTGGGACATGGGAGGGTCTCCTGGGATTTGTGGGTTGATGGTGTTGTGGTTCGTAGATGGACCTGTGGAACAATCCATCGATGCAATGTCTGGTTAGCGCCTGACGGCGCGGTTGTTTTACATACCGGGGGTGCCCGGAGCACGTCACTTTCTTTTGCTTCGCCAAAAGAAAGTGACCAAAGAAAAGGCGACCCTGCGACAGCGCCCACTTCGTGGGTTCCCTGTGCTTCTCGCAAAGTCCGGCTGGCTCCAGGGAACTCGGCCTTTGGCCTCAAACACCCTTACGCCGAAACCCCGGACTCCGCTGCGATGCTCGGCGCAGCCGGAGGGCTTTACGTCAAAAACAACTTCCACGACCAGGTCAAAAACCGCACCTGTAACCCGGATTCTCACTACGCTTCATCCGGCCTACGTGTTTTGATCGGTCGCCCTACCCCTTCACCGCCCCGGCCGTTAGCCCGGACACAATGTGCCGCTGGAAGATCAGCACCAGCGCAATCAACGGCACGGTCACAATCACCGAGGCCGCCATCAGCAAGCCCCAGGGCAGCTCGAAACTGCTGCCGCCAGAGATCAGCGCAATGGCCACTGGCACCGTGCGTTCATCGTTTGAAAGCGTGAAGGTCAGCGCAAACAGGAACTCATTCCATGCCGCAATAAACGCCAGCAAACCGGTGGCAACCAGTGCCGGCCACAGCAGCGGCAAGAAGATGCGGAAGATCAGCGTGAAAATACCGACGCCATCCATCACCGCGGCTTCTTCGATTTCTTTGGGCAAGTCACGCATGAAGGTGACCAGCACCCACACGGTAAATGGCAGCGTAAAAATGAGATCAGACAGCATCAGTGCCCACAGACTGTCGTACAGACCCAGCGTCCGGATCAGTTCAAACAGACCCGACAAGAGCGCCACCTGCGGGAACATCGACACAGCCAGAATGCACAGCATGAGCGTGCCACGGCCACGGAACGACACCCGTCCCAGCGCATACGCCGCCAGCATCGACAAACCCAGTGAGAACGCTACTACTCCGCCGGCGACGAAAATCGAGTTGGTCAGATTGGCGCCAAAAGACTGTTCTTTGAAGATGGCAATGTAGTTAGCCAGCGACGGGTGCGCCGGCCACAACGAGGTGGAAAACAGCGCACTCCCATTTTTGAGTGACGAGATAATGGCGTAGTAAAACGGGAACAGTGCATAGACCAGCACGACCAACGACGCCGCGTAAAACCCGATCACGCCCCAGATATTCTTTTTCATCAGTTGGCCTCCATGCGGCTGCGGGTACCGGCCATGTAAATCAGCGTCGAGATCGCAATAATCAGGAACAGCAAGGTGGCGGATGCAGAGCCGTACCCCACCTGCTGGAAGTCGATCAGCTGTTCACGCACGTACACCGACATGCTCTTGGTGACATGGCTGTTGGAGGTCATCACGTAGATCAGATCAAACACGCGCAGGGCATCGAGCGTGCGGAAAATCATGGCCACCAGAATGCCCGGCATGATCAGTGGCAAAGTGATGTAGCGGAAAATACGCCAGCGCGGCACGCCATCCATATGCGCGGCTTCGTAACAGTCTTCCGGCACCAGTTGCAGTGCGGCCAGGATCAGCAACGCCATAAACGGCGTGGTTTTCCAGACATCCACCATGATGATGGTGGGGAAAGACAAATGCGGGTCTGCGGTAAAGGCCAGCGGCGACGAGATAATGTGCAGGTTCTGCAGCATGGCGTTGACTACGCCAAACTGATCGTTGAGCATCCACGACCACATCTTGGCCGACACCACCGTCGGGATCGCCCAGGGCACCAGCACGGCGGCGCGCAGCAAGGCTTGAATGCGGGAAGGTGTATTGAGCAAGAGCGCAACGCCCAAGCCCAGCAGTGTTTCCAGAATCACGGAAATCACCGCAAAAAACAGTGTGTTGCGAACGGAATTCCACCATTCACCATCGCGCAATACGCCGGCCTCGCCAATGTAATTGGCCAGACCGATGAACTGGCTGTTACCCATGTCAGAGAGCTGGGCGTTGGTCAGGCTGAACCAGATGGTACGCAGCAAAGGCCAACCGGCAATGGCCGCCAGCACAATAATCACCGGCAGCACCAGCCAGTACGCCTGCCGCCTGCGGGCGCGCGCAATCAGCGAGTCATCCATGAGTCACCTGTGAGGAAAGAAGAGCAACTTCCGCATCGTCAGCATGGCAGTGCCAATGATGCGGAGGTCAAAATCAAAGTGGTGACCGTAGGGTGAATCCGGAGCGATGCTCCTTGGCAGGCGCCCCCCAAACAAGGCCACTGCAAGTTGCAAGTGCCTGCGACCGGGGGCAGCGATAATCCACCACTACATCAGTGGATTGCTGCGCGAATCCACCCTACGGGCCCCACCGCACGCTATGCGTGCTTACTTCCAGGGACCCATGCGCTTGAGCGATGCATCCAGTCGGCCCAGCGCGTCAGTTGCAGTAGCGTTGCCAGACAACACGTCATGCGTGGCGTTCCAGAACTGGTTGCTGACCTGGTTGTACTTGGAAGCAGTCACCGACGACGGGCGAGCCACGGCGCTGGTAAAGGTGGACAGCAAGTCGCCCATGAACGGGTTGGCCTTGAGCACGTCCGCATCTTTGTACAGGGCCGGCATGGTCGGGTTGTAGGCACCGCTCACCGCGCGCATCTTTTGTACTTCTGCGCTGGTCAGGTAAACCGCCAGATCAGCCGCCAGCTTGGCGTTCTTGGAGTACTTGGATACGGCCAGCTGCCAACCACCCAGGGCAGCGGCGTTGCGACCATTGGCACCACCCTTGGGCAGCGCCATGATGCCAACCTTACCCTTGACCGGGCTTTCGTCCTTCTGTGCCAGCGCCCAGGCGTACGGCCAGTTGCGCATGAACACCGCGTTACCAGACTGGAACACGCCACGGGCTTCTTCTTCGCCGTAGTTCAGCACGGCCTTGGGCGAGATGGTCCCCACCCACTTGGCAGCACCATCAATGGCCTTGATCGCTTGCGGGTTATTGATGGATACCTTGCCGTTCGGCTCGATAATGCTGCCGCCGTTGTAGCTGGCCAGCCACTCCACTGCATCGCAAGTCAGGCCTTCATAAGCACGGCCTTGCCACACATAACCCCACATCTTGTCATTACCGGCAGCACGTTCGCCGTCCTGGACTTTTTTGGCGTCAGCAGCCATTTCGTCCCAGGTGGTTGGCGGTTGCAGTTTGTACTTTTCCAGCAAATCCTTGCGGTAGTACAACAGACCGGCATCAGTAAACCATGGCAGTGCCAGCAGTTTGCCGCCCACCGTGTTGTTGGCGATCATGCTCGGGAAGTATTCCTTCTCCACGCCTTTGGTGTACGGCTTCAGGTCCACAAGGTGGCTTGCCAGAAGGCCTGGCCACACCACGTCGATCTGCAGCACGTCAATCTTGTCCGAACCACTGCCCAGAATCTGTTGATACAACGCCAGACGCTCATTGGAGTCATTCGGCGGGGTCACCACCTGGACTTCATTGCCCGTCTTCTTGGCCCATTCCGCCACAGACTGTTTACACAGTTCCAGTTCACCGCCGGTAGAACCACAAGCAATCCGCAACAACGCCGCATTTGCGCCGCCCGCTGCCAGCAGCGTGGCCATGGCGATCAGGCTCAGTTTGGTCTTCATGATGACTCCTCTCATCTGGTTTCGGTGTGTATCTGCTTCTTGATTTAGCGTCACGCACCCTGTGCTGTAACGCGCTGAACAAACCGGAAGCCATTTGATCGTGAGCGTGTTAACCGGAAATTTCGAGACAAGACAGGTTTGTTAACAATTGAAACATGACGGGGCTGGTGATGGGGTCTTCAATGTAACCAAAGCTTTGCCAGGCAGCACTTCCAGACCTGTGCCGGAACTGGTGCCTGTGCTGAGGTTCGTCCAGCGATATGGAACGTTTTAAACCGCCTTTACGGGACCATAAAAGCGGGTCTGCCAGTGATCTTGAAGTAAACCAGACTGGTCAGCATCGTTGTCATCAAGCTTTGTTCAAGTGGATGATTCGTATAGAAAACATCGTATCTTCCAGCATCCAGACCAGTGCCATTCCAGGTGCAAGCAGCTAACAGGTCAGTTTTTATGTATATAGAAAGTCCGCCACTTGGCTGCTGGGGCAATCCCAACCGGCTCTGGGTCGATCACCAACATGACCAACCAGCATTGTGACCATCTGACCCGAACAATCCGGCAGCAACTAACAGGTTAGATTTTTATATATAGAAAAGACCGGCACTTAGCTGCAGACCACATCCTGCGGCTCATGGCGACGATCCAGTTCCTGGTCGACGCCATCAAAAGCAACTCACCAACGGCAAACAAGAGACCTGTTCCTTGGTCTTCATCCAGCCGATCCAGCGCAAAACTCATCACAAACAGCCATAAAAAATGCCCCAGTTTTGGTCTGGGGCATGTTCTCGGGCGGAATCCGTGTGTGGTCTGACGTCTACTAACAACTTTGCCAGTTTCGGTGAGACAGGTAGGGCTACCAATTCTGTTAGAGCCAAGAGTTGCAGAAGGGCTGAAGATATGTCCAACAATCGGCAAAAGCAGTCTGATCAGTCAGCAGGTAACCCCGGACTCTGAAGCTGTATGCTACTGAAACCGGGGGGACGCCGAATCAATACCTCATACGCTGCGGCTTTTCTAAGAGAGCCCAAAATAATGGCCTGGAACCTGGCAATTCTGCTACTTCCGTCCCAGCAACCTAGAGAACCAGCCCTTGCTGGTTGAAGACCGGACTTGCTCAGCCGCTTCAGCGGGTATCTCCGCGTCAGGCTGAGAGTGTGTAGACAGCTCTCCAGGACGCAACAAATCGCCCGGGTAATTTGGCAGCCCCAAACACTGGCCATCATCGATGCCAACTACCTTCACCGCAGCAACAGCCTCAATACACCAAAATCCAAAATAGGCCCCACCCATCGGGTCATGAAACTTGTACCAATACGGACGCTCGTAAATGACTGAAGTAGAAGCATTGCCTTTTCTTGAGGGCCGATCTAGTTCGGCATACCAATTGTTGACAAAATCAGCCAATAACTGAGCTTGACTATCATGCGGGGCTTCAATAGCTTTGAGCAGCCGCCGGTAAGGTCTGGGGTGACAAAGTGTGTCTCCAATCTTGCGTCCTGGCTGTCGCCTCTCAATGATGGAGTCCAGCAACTTGTCCTCCCCCTCGTTATCCACGAGCACTAACAAACGCTCCCATTGTGCATCCGGAATTTCAAGTGCAAGGGCAAGGCCGACCAACCAAAAGCAAACAACGTAATGATCCAGGTTCCCTTTCCACGCCCTACGTCTGTTCTGCTGCTCAGGGGAAAAAACGTCTTTACCAAGGAGGACCGACTCCTCCCATGCATCCAGGAGAGGCGGGAAATACTGGGCGAGTTCTGAAATCTCATCACCCCTGGAGTATTTATACAGCATGAGATGCCAGTATTCCTTTGCCAGTTCAAAGACATACTGTGGCCGGTATGCTGGATTCCCGGAGGGATTCTTCAAGTTTTGAACAATTTCTCGAATCGAGCTTTCTGAGAAATTTGTCCACTTTTCCCAATAATCCTTGGGACACAAGGCATCACGAAACACGTTTTATTTTCCCGTAATTTTTGAAACCAGCTCAGGGTGTGATACTAGCTTTCCGTTGGCATCAGCGATACCGACCCCCACATTCCCATACTTATCAGTGTAAACAACCCATTTTTCGATCCGGCCCGCATTCAGAGCGTTTCTCAACGCTTGTGTCTGAACTGGATCATTTCCAACAGACTCTGCCAGTCGGTTGTAGTTGGTGTTGATACCGGTTAGCCATCCGTCACTCATCTGCTTACCGTCAAGAGTATCTCCCAAAGTGGACGACCCAAATTTGTACTCGACCACTACGTAATCCACCCCAGGCTTGCTAACTTTATACAGGTCGTCAATACCTGTTTGTCCAATACCTGGCGAGCGGCCAATTTTCTCAGCATCCGGAATAAGTTGTGTGATCTTCTCTTGGCCCAGCAATTCACCAACAACAGACTTCTGCGCATTGCTGAGCGTGTTGAAGTTCATCAATGGCTTGCCATCAGCGGCAAAGGTCCCACCACTTGCAACTAATTTGTCAAAACTACTTGTCGCAGTAGCTTTTTCAAGACCGTTGGCAAACAAAGTGTCTACCTTGGCGAGAGTCGCTTCTGTCACTTTCGCTCCGGCCTTGGCCGCACCAGCAGTTGCGTACGTCATCGCAATGTCAATCGCCAAGTTTGTCAGATCGTTCCCGGCTTTTTCAAAAGCGTCGACGCCACCTATCGTCAGTGCAGTACCGATGTTGGTTAGGCGGGCTTTGTATTCGTCATAAAGGTTCGCAGGGAGATCCTTAAGTGCCTGCGCCAACATCGCGGACGCCCCCACCGGATCGCTCTCCACCATATTGGCGAGATTCTTCAGACTATCCGGGAGGTTCTTGACACCCTGAAGTCGGTCTTGCAAGGCTTGTGCTGCGCCTTCTCGCATAGCCTCAGATTGTTTCTGGTCTAGTTGTACAAGACGGTTACCCTCTTTTTGGGCGCAATCGAGACTGCCCTTCATCAGGCAACCAGCCAGGTTAACTACGCCTTCACCGACTTGCTTTGCAGCGAGTGCATTGTTCTCCGTCTCAATCTGTGCTGCGCCCTTCACCGTCCCAAGGTCTGCGCTACTGCCGGTTGCCGCAGCCACACCAGAAATCAAGCTTTCGATGGCATTCGCCCGGGTTTCCTTTTGCTCCGGAGTCAGGTTTTGCGCATCGCCCAGGGTTGTATCAAGTAGATTGTTGACAACCACACTAGCTGCGGCTCCACTGGCAGCCACAGTACAACTGGCACCGCTTGCGGAGGCCCCGGCACACGCCACGAGCGCCTGCAAGGCTGTACGAGCAGTTTCTGCCTCTGGCGTGCCTTGGCCCATGCTGTCAGCCAGGTGCTTGATCTGCTCCACGGTAAGACTCTGGATATAGCCAACTGCCGTATTTTCTACGAGTTGCGTCATACCTCCAGTGGCGTTACCACCAGAAGCAGCAATAAGCGCAGTCAATGCCTGGCGGTAGTCGCCCCCCGGTGCCCACTTTGCACTATCCAGAACATTTTGTTGAAGCTGAGCAATAAGGAACGGATTCTGCTCATCCAGAGGTTTGTCCTGCTCTTTCTTGAGCGCATCCTGTGCAGCTTGTGCATCCTTGGCCTTGTTGTTCAAGAAGGTACCAGTCTCTCGCTGGAACGCGCTCGTTATATCAAACGCAGCCTGGACCTTGTCCTTGTTGAAATTGTTGTCGATGTGGCCGCTGGTATCCTGGCCGGTCACGACGTCGCGATTGGTCTCTGCAACAGTTTGCTCTGCCGTTTTACCGGTCAGGGTCTCTTGCGCCGCGCTATCGCGGATGGTCAAGCCGCCGCCGCTGATACCACTGGTCGTGGTGCTGGTTTCATCGCCGTGGGCAGCAACCACCATGGGCGGTGCAACCGAAAGGCCTTTGCCATCACCGCCACTGGAGGGCAACGTGCTGCCCGGGGTAGGATTATTTGTGGTGGCTTTGCCTTGCTGATCTGTACCTACACCACCGCCGCTATCGGTACTCTTGGTGGAATACCCGCCCGACAAGCTGAAGCTGCTGGCGTTGTAATGGGAGCGGTTTTCGATCTCCGAGGTCGTCAGGGTGCCGGTGTCCAGATTGTTCAGGCCCTGGTCGACCGCCGCCTGGCTGCCCGTAATCACCGCTCCCTTCAGGTCTGTGTTGTGCTCTACATAAATCTGGTAACCACCGTCGCCGGCATGAATGGCTGATTGCTCATTCACGCTGGCGTAATCAGCATCGATTTTCTGTTGGCCAACATCAAGGCTGCCAGAGTACCCGGCGCCAACCGTGATGCTGCCGCCAATGTGTTGATCTTTGCTGTCGTATTTGCTGGTGTCCTGCAGACTCTGGATGTTGAGGTTGCCCCCCACATTTGCGACCACCTGATTGCCATTGGCCACAGCACCGATCAGGTTGGTGTCCCCACCCGACTCAATGGTGAGCTTGTTGCCCGCAGTGACATGGGTGTTGGTCCAACTGGTGTCGGTGCCGTCTGCATTCCCACGACCAACTGCGGCGTTGACGGTAATACCCGCCCCAATACCGTCTCCAATACTGATGCCAACGCCCACCCCACCGCTGGCACTGCTATTCTTGCTATGTTGCTCATCCGTGTTTTCAGCCGCCTGCAAGTTGATAGCGCCGTCAGATTTCAGGGTCGCATCCTTGCCCGCAGTGATGTCACTGCCGATCACATTCAGATGGCTACCGTCTTTACCACCACCCGTTGCCGTGATGTTCACGGAACCACCTGCAGTAACGGCACTGCCTTGAGCCTTGTTGCTTGCTTGCTCCGAGTTCGACTCGCTTTTTGATCCACCCACAGTTAACGACAGGCTGATCACGTCAGAAGACGATTTCATTTGCCCCACGGCGGTTGCGGCGTTGTATCCAGCCAGGCCGGTCGTTGCGCCTGCCAATGCCAGCAGACGCGGGTCACCATCCGCCTTTTTACTGGCCTCGGCCATCTGCATGCCCGTCTGGATTGCAGAAATCACCGGGCTGGAGAGGGCCAGCGTCAGGCCAGACTGGCTCGTTTTAGTGTGTTGCTGATCGCCCGAGGAGTCAGTTGCGGCATTGATATCGACGGTCTTGCCACTGATGCCAATATCACCGGTAATGGCTTTAACGATGCTGTCGGTTTGCGTATAGGCGTTACCGGCTTCGATGTTGACATTGCCACCCGTGCTGCCCACAACAGAACCGGTGTGCGAAGTCGAAGTCTGGCTGCCGTCTTGCTCCAGCGATTGCTTGCCATAGGTAATCGACAAACCACCTCCACTGAAGAAACCAGAGTTATGCGTTTCCGAGGTGTGCTGTTCGCTGTCGGTGTTTTCGGCGGCGACGATATTGATATTGTTGGCTGCCTTCAAACCGACGTCGTTGGTCGCCACCACGTTGCTGCCAACGATGTTCAGATCGTGGCCAGAGTGAATGTCTACACTGTCGCCGCTGATGGTGCTTCCGACCGATTGCACGATGGTGCTGCTGTCGTGGGTACGGGTGTCGTAACTACTTAGCAGCCCGCTGCTGTGCTGGTGAGCGTCCGTCGTGCTGGTGGTGGTTTCGGTTTGCGCACCGATGTTCACGTCGCCGGTGGCAGCCAGTTTGATCTGGCCGTTGTCGGTACGTACGGTGCTGCTGGTGATGTTCAGACTGCCCTGCCCGCCTGAGCCGTCGGCGTTGGTCTGGCCGGCGCCGATAGTGATGGCGTTGGTGGCCTGCAAATCACTGCCCACCAATTGCTGGGTACTCTCGGTGTGATGATAGCGATCCACACTGCCTTTGGTTTGTTCCAGGCTGCTGCTATGCGTTGCGGCCTGAATAGTGACATTGCCACCCGCAATCACGCTGATGTTATCGCCCTGAACCTGGGCGCCCGTGAGCGTGGCATTGTTGTTGGCCGTGAGCGTCAGATTGCCACCAGCGCTGATGCTGCTGGTCTGGTTCGTCATCTGACTGGTCGTCGTTGTGGTTCTGGTGTTGTCTTGCAGATACCAGCCATCCCCCAGCACGGTGCCTTTCTGGGTGTCAGTCGTGGTCGTGGCCAGGGTATTGATGTTCAGGTCATGGCCTGCGCCAATCTGCGCATCACCCTCGGCGCTGATGTTGCCGGCCGTGATGGTGAGGTCATGGCCAGCACTCAGTACCAGACTGTCGCCCGCCTTGATGGTGGCGATGCTGCCACCTGGCGCAGTGATATTGCTGAGGTTATTGCCGGCGGTCACCGTGACCTTGTTGCCACTGATCAGGCCGGACTGGTTCAACAGGTCACCGGTGGCGGACAACTGCACATCACCCAGACTGGTAATCTGGCCGCCCAGGTTGTTCAAGGTGGTGGCAGCAATGACGGTACCGGTGTTGCTCTGAATCACGCCACTATTGGTCAGCGTGCCGGTGTGCAGGTCGATATTGCCAGCCATGATCTGCGCATCACCGGTTTGTGAGGCGTTTTGCGTGACACTGGCCAGGTACACGACCGGCACCAGCACGTTCTGGCCGTCCACCACGCGGTTTTCCAGCCAGACCATGTCCTGGGTCAGGCTGGCCATCTGCTCGGCACTCAGGGCCACGCCGGGTGCGATGCCAAATTGCTGCGCGTAGGTGGCGCCAGAATTCATCAGCGCGGTGTATTCAGCGGACTGGTCGGTGTAGCCGTCCAGGAAGCGTTTGCCGGTCAGTTGGGCAATCTGGTCGGTGATCAGTTTGTTTTCGTAGAAGGCGTCACCGAGGCGTTTTTCGGTGGCAGACGGGTCAAGGCCCAGGCGCTGCAGCATGTAGTCGCTGCTGATGAAATTGCCGTATTGGGTAAAGCGCGGGTCGGTTTCGACCAGGTATTGCTGGCCCGGCTGCGTGTTGATCTTGTAAAGGCCGCTGGTGGGCAGTTGATAGCCGGTGCCAACCGGGTTGCCCTTGAGCGGCTGACCGTCCACGCGAGTGGGCGCCATCAGCGTGCCGTGGGTTGCGGTATCCACACTGACAATCGCCCCTGCAACAAGCCCGGACTGGTTCACGCTGCCTGCAATCGCCTGCGTCGCATTGCCGGTCACGGTGTTGCCAGTGACTTGTGTGGCAGAGGCATTCACGGTGATGTTCTGGACAGAGCCTACATTCCCGCTGATGCCACCACCGGCAGAGATGGTGCCGCTGTAGCCTTGCAAGGGTTCATCGACAATGACGACCGGAGTCCCGGGCTTTTTCTGTTCTGGATCAGAGTATTGCCCACAACCGCTGTTGGCGCTGCAACGCCAGCCATCGACATCGATTACCTGATCTGTCGTCTGCGTGATGACGTGACGGCCACTGTAGCCGGTATTGACGATCGAACCTGTGGCTGAACCGGAGTTGCCTGCGTTAATGGCGCCGCCATCGGTATAAATCGTGCCACCGACAGCAATGATGCTCGCGTTGTTGTTGACGCTGGAACCGTTCAGGGACAGGTTGCCGCCAGCGAGAATCTGCGACACTGCGCTGGCCGAGTTAACCGTCATCCCGGTTTCCGTGGTGGTGGTCGTGGTCGTCGTCTTGGTGTCAGTCCACCAATTCAATGACTGGTCTACCCACACCTGCCCCGAATCGGTCGTCGTCGTGCTTGTGGTGGTCTTGCTCACAGGCTGGATATCCAGCACGGTGCGCTGGTTGTTCACCTGGCTGGCATGAATACTGACGTTGCCATCCCCCTGGATGGTGGACGACTGGTTGAGCACACTACCGGCATTGCCGCTGCCATTTTGTGCGGCAATGTTCAGGTCGCCGATGCTGTACAGATCCCCGCCACCGGTGTTGTTCAGCGTATTGGTATACAGATTGAGTGCACGGCCAGCAGCAATGATGGCGCTGCCATCGTTGCCGTTACCCGCGTTATTGATTTGCCCGGCGTTCAGTGTGACGTTGCCACCAAAAATGGCATTGGTATTGGTGATGCTGCCGCCATTCAGGCTGACCTGGTTGCCAAACATCACGCCATTGTTCTGGATGTTGCCTCCGCCGGTACGCACCGTCAGGCCGGTATTGCCAGAGAGCTGCGCGCCAGCAGCATTGGTCAGGCCGCTACCGGTCAGGGTCAGCGTGCCCACTGCGCCCAGGTCGCCCTGGTTGGTAATGGCACCCGTGGTATTCAGATTGAAATCGTGGTTGGCCGTCCAGTACTGGCCGTTGGCGTAGGTCACATTGCCCTGCAGATTCAGGGTCAGATCGTCACCCGCGTTAACGTTGCCGAGACCATTGAGCGTGTTGCTGGTCAGCGTGATGTTGTGGTCGGAGGCGACCTTGCCGCTACCGTTGTTGGTGGTCGTGGCGTTCACGCCCACATCGCCGTGGCCATTCACCGTGCCGCTGGTGTTGTCCAGGGTTGCGGCTTGAATCGTGCTGTTGCCAACCGCGTAGATCGTGCCGGACTGGTTACTCAGGGTATTGGTCACATTCATCCCGAGCGAACCGCCACTCGTCAACGTACCCTGGCCGTTATTGAGGTTGCCGGCACTGATGTTGGTTGCGCCGTTGCCACCGACCAAACCACTGGTGTTGGTCAGGGTGTTGCTCACCGTCACGTTACTCTGGCCCGTGCCGCTATTGGCGACATGGCCGGCCGTGTTATCCAGGCTGGCCGCAGTCACGGTCAGCGAGCCCGCACCGTTGATGTTGCCGTGCTGGTTGTTGAGGGCACCGGTGCCGCCATTGGCCGTGCTCATCTGCACGCTAGTGTCGGTGCCTTGCAGGGTGCCCGTGTTGGTCAGCGCCCCGCCGGTCACGGACAAAGCGGTGCCGGCCGTGAGCGTACCGCTGTTAGTGGTCTGCGCTGCCTGTACCGTGGTTTTGCCATTGCCGCCAATCAGGCCTGCGTTGGTCAATGTGCCCGTAGCAGTGACCCCGGTATCGCCAGCGATGGCAACCATCCGGCCAGTACCGTTGTTGGTCAGCGTCTGCGCGGTCAGCGTCAGGCCATTGCCGGCCTCCACGGTACCGTTACTGTTATCCAGCGTACCGGTCGCGCCGAGCGTGACTGCATTTTTGGCAGTCAACACGCCCGCAGCGGTGTTGTTGATGCTGCTGACCGACACATTCAAGGCATTCTGGGCACCTACTGTGCCGCCCTGATTCACCAGTTGACCATTGCTGACCGACACATCGCCGTTGCCATTGATCTGCCCGGCTGTGTTGTCTACATCTCCTTCCAGCGAGAGCGTACCTAACCCGGCGTGGCCAATCGTCCCCGCGCCATTGCGGATGCTGGCGCTGGCCAGATCCAGATCCTGCGCGGCGCTAAGTATGCTGCCGTTGCGGTTGTCCAGCAGTTGCGTAATCTGCCAATTACCGGCGTCCGTACCGGTTTGCACGATCTGTCCATGCGCATTGATGAGCGTCAGTGCCGCCAGATCCAGCTGCTGCCCCTGCAACTTGCCATTGCTGTTATCCAGTGTCTGGATGGCATGCAGCTGCAACAGATTGCCGGCCACGGCCGTACCGGTGTTGTTGATATTGCTGGCCTGCGCCTTCAGATCAGTCCCGGCGGAAAGCTTGCCGCTGTTGTTCAACGTACCCGCGTGGAGCGTTACATCAGCGTTGCCACCCAGCGTACCCGTGTTGGTCAGCGTGCCCGTCGTGGTGACGCTGGCACCACCAGTGGTCGCCACCGCACGGCCTGTACCGCCGTTATTGAAGTTGCCGGTTTGTATGGTCAGACCCTGGCCAGCTTCGATATCGCCATCGGTATTGGTGACGGTGCCCGTGTTGTTGACGGTCACCGCGCCACCTGCGCCCAGTGCGCCACTGCTGTTATCGATATCGCGACCGCTCAGTGCAAGCGCATCCTGGGCCACGATCTGGCCCTGGGTATTGGTTAGGCTGGGGGCGTTAATCTGGACATTGCCGTTGCCCAGCACCCTACCCTGGGTGTTATCGACCGCACCGGTCAGACTCAGCGTACCGGTGCCGGCCAGGCTCAGCGTGCCATTACCGTTGTTGATCTGGCTGGTGGTCAGCGCCAGGTTTGCGGCATTGGTGGCGAAAGTGCCATTGCGGTTATCCAGGAGGTTGGCAATCGCAAACTGGCCGTCTGTGGTGCCGGTTTGCTGCAAGCTACCGTACTGATTATTGAATGTGTTGGCCGTCAGGCTGAAACGGTCCGCCTGCAACTGGCCACCCTGGCTGTTATCAACGGTGCCGGCATGCAGTGCCATGCCACCCGCACTGCCCACCAGGCCACCCTGATTGGTCAGGGTGCCGGCGGTACTGACTTGCATGGTGCCACTACCGGTTTGCACCAGCTTGCCACCCGTATTGTCGATATTGCCGCCAGCCACGTTCAGTTGCTGCGCACTGACCGTCGCGTTGCGTGTATTCAGATTGCCCGCTGCCGCGGCATCAAGCGTGCCACCCGCAGCCACCGTGGCGCCATTGAGCGTCAGATCACCCTGCGTGGTGGTCAACGCCAGCCCTGCCCCGCTCTGCACCTGCGCATTGGCAGTCAGGCTGCCAGCCTGTGCCGAAAGGTTGCCTGCCGCGACCGTCTGGCCACCCAGCGTGGTCGTCCCCGTGCTGGTCATGGTCAGCGCGCCATTGCCCTGCAACTGGCCTTGTGCAGTCAGACCCGCAGCCAGCGTGCCTTGCTGATTGATACTGCCTGCCTGCAACTGGATGTCTTGTGCGGCACCGACCGTGCCCGTGTTACCCAGCTGCCCGGTTACATGGGCATCAAGGTTGCCAGTGGCATACAACTGGCCACTGTTGGCGACGTCATTTCCTGCGTTAAGCGTGATCGACCCTGCGCTGGTCTGGCCGCTATGGGTCAGCTTGCCCGCGCTATCAATCTGCAACTGGCCGCTCACCGCGGTCGTGCCGCCCAGATTCACACCCACGCCGGCTTCGGTACCGATCAGGTGAATCTTGTCGGCATACATGCCGCCCAGTTGGGCGACATCGATCGCTACGGCCGGCTTGCCGTCGATGCCGGCAATGGCTTGCGCAGTCAGATCGCCATAACTGACGGTATTGGCCCCGGCAACCACATTGAGTTGATGTGCATACAGACCCGCGTTGATCTGTATCGCACGGGCAATCAGATCCACCTGGTCCAGGTTATTGGCATTGAGCCCCGCCCCCGTGATGCTGATGCTGCCGCCAGTGACGCGAAACGCATCCAGGCTGCCAGAACCACCAAAAATGGGGGTCCCGGTGGTCAAGGTGGTACGTGAACTATTGATAAAGCCGCAACCGTCGCAGGTAATGCCATTCGGGTTGGCGACGATCACATTGGCTTTCGCACCACCCACTTCCAGGTAGCCGCGCAAGCTGCTGGGATTGCCCGAGGTCACTTCATTCAGAATGGTTCTGGCCGTGCCGCCGGCCAGATTGGGGTTGCCGTCGATATACCCGGCCAGCTGGGTGCTGGTCAGGCCCTGCGCGTTGTTCAGCACCGCGCCTTTGGGGTCGACGTTGAACTGGTTGTACTGGTTGTGCGACACACCCGCAGCATTGGGCGTGGCAATGTTCACCACCGGCAAGCCATTGGCGGTGGTCTGCACCGTTGGCTGGCGGGCAGCGTTTGCGTTGGGGTCGGCCACAATCGGGCCAGCTGCCAGCACGGGCTGCACCATGAAACTGAACAGGGTAAAACCCAGCACGGTGCTGCGTGACCGCGAGTGTCGGGAGCGCGCAGTCGATGTGTGGGCTGTGGGAAAAAACAAGGTGGTCAGTTTCATGTGCAAGGTATCTGGCAATAGTCAGACGGGCCCATGCCGGCACTTGCGTCCGGCACGGGGTCTCAAGCGCAAAAGCGCTTCGATGACAGGGTTTTACTGTTTCTTGAAAGCGAAGGAGATCAAGTTCTGAACCGGGTACCAACCAGCGGCAGTGACCGAGGCCACGGGCAGTTGCCCGAAGACCAGACCGGCAAACTCGTCACCCGTGCCGCCATAGAAACCGCCGTAGCCCGAGCCTTGCCATGTGCCGCTACCCAGTGACAAACCAGTCGTGCTTCCGCTGGAACCGGTGGAGGTCAGTACAACTTGTGAGGACAACTGGCTGGCGGTAGGTGCCGGTGCACTCGTTGAGGCAGTAAGCACAACCGGATTGTTGCCAAAGCTCACCGTCACAGCGCCGGTCGCGTTATCCAGCGTGGCGGTCGCATCGACTACGTAGACTGCGCGGTCGTGGCCAATCACGGCGTAGCCAGCGTCATAGTTTCTGCTGATGATGGTTTCAATTGCATGGCCAGAATAAGTGGTCGTGCCCGTTGCAGGCAGACCCAGCGTGGTCCAGTTTGCGTCAAACAGGCCAACCAGCGCCTGCCCCTGGATCTGGTCGTCATCGATGTTGGTCCAGTACACGTGCTGGACCGACTTGAGTGTATTGGAGTCGATAATCCAGAAGGACTTGTTCTGCGAAGCAACAGTCAGATTGATCTTGCCAGCAGAAATACCGGACGTATTACCCAGAGCAACCGGCGAGGTCCACTTGTAGTACTGGGTTGAACTACCCGGCAGGGAGCCAATGACAGAGATATTGTTGTTGGCATCAAGGCTGACGTTGCTGGAAGCACCGCTCCCCAGCGAGCCATATACATAACCATACGGGTTCGAACCAGAACCACCCATGTTGACTTCCGCAATCCCGAGGCCGCCCGCAGCACGGGTCTGCGGTGCCGGAGTTGGCGTGGGTGTCGGCGCGCTTGTCGTGCTCGAGTCACCGCCACCGCCACCACCGCATGCGGCAAGCAGCAAAAGGCTGGCCAGCGGAGCCAGAGTCATTAGAGCGGTCTGTTTTTTGCTTTGCATTGCATCTCTTCCTGTTTGATTGCCAAAAGCAGGTATCCCTGCGAACACCACCCGGTATGGACCGGGATCAGTACTGATAAACCAGCTGGAACCCTGAAGTCGGGCCGCCGCTGCCAAAGCCGCTTGGTCTGGAAAGCGGGCAGGCCACAAACGCGTCCCAGCTCATACCGCCGAAATCGCTCCCAAAACCACCGCGTAATCCAAGTGCCACACCAGCAAGCCGTGTACCCGGCAGATTGGCCGCATTGGGGCCGCCGACCTGGCCATAATCCAGACCGGCATACAGCGCCTGGCCGGTTTGCCCAAGCGGGGTTTCCAGCTCGTTGCGCCAGTAAAAGCCCTTCTCTGCCACCAAGCTGCTTTCACCATCAAAACCGCGCACGGTGTAGCGGCTGCCGATCGAGATGTCGTCGGTGAAATAGAGCGCATCACGCGTGGTCTGGCCGTGGAAAGTGCTGGTGTACCGCAGGGGCTGGCTGATGATTTGCAGAGGCACCACCAGCGTAGCGTCGATCGTTTCCAGCTGGTAATAGAACGTGGGCGCATCCGGGCCCGCAGCGGGCAGATCTTGCATCGCGCCAAACCAGGGCACGCCTTTGCGCCATGCGCCGGTCAGATCAAGCTGGGTCTGCCCCCAGAACTGGCGCACGTTGAAGCCCAACTCGCCAAAGCTGTTGGCGCGGCGCTGGACGTCAATCTCCGTGCTATCGACATAGCTATGGCTGATGCGCTTGCCGGTATGCGCCTGCAAAGAGAACTGCGTGGTCTGATCGCGATACATCAGCCGATTGACCCGGAACTCCATGTTGTCCGATTCGCCACTGGACACAAAGTCCTGCACCGCACCGGCAATGGTCTGGTGATAGCGCGACTGGTTGGCGCTCCCCGTGAAGGTCCAGTAACCCAGTGGTACCGAGTAATAGAGGCTTTTGGCAGATGACCCGAGACCACCGCGATTCACGTCTGCATCATGGGTGTAACCCACGTTGAAAAGGTCGTTGATGCCCAGCGGGTTATCCCAGGAGAACGTCAACCCGGCCTGGTTCTTGCCAGTGGCCTTGGAGCCGGAGTCATCCAGGGAGGCGACCAGTTTCCAGGGCTTGGTACGCTTGATGGCGATGACGACATCACTCTCCCCTGCCGACTTGCCCGGGACAATCTGCATATCCACGTCCTGGCTTGGCACGCGCTTCATTTGCTCCAGCCCCTGCTCCAGGTCACGCAAATTCAGCAACCGGCCATGGCCTGTCGGGAAGGCACTGCGCCATGTGCCATAAAGGGACGGATCAGCAAAACGGATCTGCCCGATCCAGCCCGGCAAAACCGCAAGGCTCAAGGTGCCGCTAGAGAGATCCTGTTCTGGAACCAGGACGCGACTGGTGATAAAGCCGTGGTCCAGCAACATTTGTGACAACTGACGGGAAATGTATTCCACGCCTTTGGCCCCGACGCAGCGGCCCTCGTACTGGTGAGCGGCTTTGGGCAGCCAATAGAAATCCCCGACTTCGATCAAGCGGCTGGCATCAGGCAGTTGCAATTCGTCGAGCGCATGCTTAGGCACGCTCAATTCAATGTGTTGCAAGGTAAAACACGGGGACTCTTGCGGAAACGGCTCTTGTCCAGCGATGGGCTCGGGGCGAGGCAGCGTGGTGCGCGGCTCGTTCAGCCGGTCTGTACGCTCCTGATCCTGCTGACGTTGCTGTTGACGCAGGATTTGCTCGTCCAGTTGCGGCAAAGGCGGTGTCTCTGCCGCTTGAGCAACGCCGTCAACTTGTAAGGAAACAATGAAAGCAGCAGCAAGAAGTACCGGGTACAACATCACTCTCTGATGTACCGGCTTTGATACAAAACAAGACATATCAGCGCAATGAACGGGTTCTATCAAGAAATCCCGTCAGCAAGACACTTGTTTCTTATCAGTAAATATCAATTGCCACGGGCAGGAAGGACCGAACATTAATAAATAATGATTTACTTTACAATACCGTTCATCCGGCACCTGTCAGTTTTATCAGGCAGAAGATGGTCATCTTTCATTTCAAAACAAGAAAGCATGAAATATCAGCCACGACAGCTGATGCCTCTACCTCGCCGAGATCAAACCACTCATGCCAACTACTGACTCACTGCCAGCCGAAGGCCGGCAAAGGCACGGCAAGGCAGCCAAGTGATCATGTTTTCTATATATATAAAAACCTGGCCTGTTAGCTGCTGGTTCAGCGGGCCGAGAAGTACAGCATGTATTTCATCGTTCCGGGTCGTTAAAGGCGCTTTCGCCAGGCAGGGGCATGTGGAACGGTGAAATACATCGTGTGTTGCGCAGCAATCTGACGATCCTGCCTCAATGCCGAGGGGTCACCCACCGTTTCGCCACTAATGAAGCATGGCGGCCCCGAGGGGGTTTTGGGCAAGGCGGCGGCCGCCGGTGCTGTTGTGGGTATAACCAGGTGCATGCGCCAGACGCTCTATACTTCATTGCACCTCGCTTTTGAATAGCAGACTTCAAATGGTTTATACGTGATGGCCCCTCAGGCAAGCCTCATGCCCGACCCACGTTGCAGCACAACTCATGCGCGCGGCATCTGGACTTGAATCGTCTCCTCGTTGAGCCGAGGTAAACCGGGCGGGTTTCAACGAGGCAAATTTGCTCTATCCCCCGTCAAGACAGGGTTTGGCCTGGGAGATTACAGACATGGAGAGTTGGGCAAACCCGGAACAGCGTCGCGAGCGGCGTCGCTGGGGCATTCAGCAAACCCCTGTCCCTGCCGGGTTGGCTGCGCGGGTTGCATGCAATCCAGCGGCCCCTCCGACGCGCTTGCGCCGACTGTTGCTTGCCCTCGTGATGTCCGGGCTGATCCATTACCTGGCTTTTATGGTCCCGGGAACGGCCCAGCATCATCACGATGCCCCGCCCCTCCCCGCGCCGTTAACGTTGCAAATCATTCTCCCGTCGCTTCAAGCCCCGGCACGTCTGGCGCCGGTATCGCCCCGGCAAGCACCGCAAAACAAGAAACCGGAGCCAACCGAGACGGCAGCGACACGCGTGCAGCCCGGTCCGGCCAAGGCAGCCCCCCGCCACTCGCCCGCTCTGCATAACCAGACAGCCTTGCATGAGCCGGTGGCGAGCACCGCCGTGACGCCAGCCCTACCCGCATCCTCCCCAGTCATCTCGACTGAACCTGCCGTCTCCGTATCCAGACCGGCCACCTCTTCGCCAGCGGATGAAGTAGTCAGCGAAGCACGTGCCGATGCGGATTATCTGCACAATCCGCCACCGGTTTATCCAGACTTCGCACAGGCCCGCGGTTGGGCCGGGCACGTCCAGCTTAAGGTGCATGTCCTGGCAAGCGGGCGGCCAGATCAAGTAGAGCTTCAGCAATCCTGCGGCCACACACTGCTGGACGACGCGGCCCGTCGCGCCGTACAGGCGTGGGCATTTGTGCCGGCAAAACGCGGCAACATCGCGATCGACAGCTGGGTCAGCGTGCCGATCGACTTCAAGCTCAGTCGATGAGAAGAACGCCCCGCCTTGCGGGCCGGCTACACAAGGCATGTGCCAAAGCCTTCTGGTTTGCCATTTGGGCAGCGATGACACTCACAGCGGGATGACCCGACATGCGCGTCACCCTTCGCGCCGAAACGGTATGGCAAAGGGGCGCAAACCCTGGCCACGATTAAACGGGTGAAAATCAGCAAATTGTCAGTGCCCCCGATCCCGTTGGCTGCTACACCTAATCCATAACAATCGGCGTGATTGCGCCGCATCAACCTACTCATTTCCAAGGTTTGCACCGTGTCCAACAAGCACTCTGCTTTCCCGCTGAAACACACCGTTCATGCCATCTCGCTCGCCTGCGTGGCGATGGGCATTCCCAAACTGGCACAGGCGGCCGATGCATCGACCGATACCACGCCGGTTCTGCCACCGATACAGGTGGTTGGCACGACACCGTTACCGGGGAGCGGCGTGCCGGTCGACAAGGTACCCGGCAACGTTCAGGTGTTTTCTGGCAATGACGTGACCGATCAGGGCAAGAGCAATATCGCTGACTTCCTTGAGCAGGATGCCAATGGCGTCAACATCAGTCAGGCCCAGGGCAACCCCTATCAGGCGGATATCAGCTTCCGCGGTTTCACCGCCTCACCGGTCCTGGGCACCCCACAAGGCCTGTCGGTATTCATGGATGGTGTGCGCATCAACGAACCGTTCGGGGATATCGTCAACTGGGACTTGATCCCTCCAGGCGCAATTTCCAGTATTCAGCTGATGCCCGGTTCAAACCCGGTCTTCGGGCTGAACACGCTGGGAGGTGCCCTTGCCATAAACACCAAGGACGGAGTGCACAACCCCGGTGGGCAGATTGATGTGTCCGGCGGGTCGTTCGGCCGTAAAACGGCCCAATTGCAACTGGGTGGCAGCAACGGAACGGTCGATTACTTCGTGGCGGCCAACGCCTCCAACGATGATGGCTGGGCCGCACACAACGCCAGTCGGGTACGCCAGTTTTTTGGCAAATTGGGCTGGAGCGGAGAAACCACTTCGCTGCACCTGATCACCAACCTGGCCGACAATACCCTCAATGGCACTCAAACCATCCCGCTCTCGTTCAGCAACGATATCCGCCAGGCCTATACGTGGCCGGACACCAACATAAACCGCCTGAGTTTCTTCAACCTGGAAGGCAGCCATTTCATCAACGACACGCTGACGCTGGATGGCAACGTCTATTACCGCAAGTATCACAACGAAAATGTCAGTAGCAACGTCAATAACGACTTCGGCGAGATCGATCCGGACACCGGCCTGCCCAATACCATCCCGGCCAACAACACCCGTTCGCTGATCGACCAGGAAGGTTACGGCGGCACACTGCAGCTGACTGCCAAAGGGCACCTTGCCGGTCAGCCCAATCAACTGGTCTTGGGTGGCAGTGCAGACATTGGACGCGCGCCCTTTTCCCAGTTCTCGCAAGATGCCACCTTCACTGATGATCGCGGCACGATCCCGCTAGACGACTACACGCAGGTTACCGATGCCCTGACACGCAATCGTTATGAGGGGTTGTTTGTCTCTGATTCGTTTGACTTTGCCCCACGCTGGACGCTGACGGCCTCCGGGCGTTTCAACTACGCCAAAATCGACATTGACGATCTGTCCGGCAGCCAGCCATTACTGAACGGCAGCCACAGCTATTCGCGTTTTAACCCGGCTATCGGTATCAACTTCAGCCCGGTGGAAAAATCCACCCTTTACGCGACCTACAGTGAGGGCATGCGGGCCCCGACGGCGATTGAACTGGCTTGCGCGGACCCCGATAGCCCGTGCTCTCTGCCCAACGATTTTCTGGCCGATCCAGACCTGAAAATGATCGTGTCGCATACTTATGAGACCGGTGCCCGTGGTCACTATGGGAGCAATACGACCTGGAGTATCGCGCTTTACCGCACCGATCTGGATAACGACATCGGCTTCGTCAGTAGCGGCGGCACGGCGATCAATTCCGGTTACTTCCAGAACATTGGCAAAACCCGCCGGCAAGGTCTGGAACTGGCCGGTTCTACCACCGTGGGTCCGTTTTCCTTCAACGCGGCATACAGTTACATAGACGCCACCTACCTCTCCAGCTTTACCGAAAACAGCCCGAGCAACTCCAGTGCTGACGCAAACGGGGCCATTCAGGTCAATTCTGGCAACCATATTCCGGGCATTCCGCGCCAGACCCTCAAGCTAGGCGTCGACTACCACTTTGCTACGCAGTGGGAAGTGGCGGCTTCGGGTATTTTGCGCAGCGATGTCTTTGCGCGTGGAGACGAAAACAACCAGGACATCCACGGTACAGTGCCCGGCTACGCCGTGTTGAATCTGGACATGCACTACCGCCCGACCCGATCGCTTGATGTCTACCTGCTGGTCGATAACGTATTCAACCGGCAATACGCCAATTTCGGTGTCTTGGGCGCGAATGCCTTCACTGGCCCTGGCAATGGCTTTGACGGCGCCAATTCAGTGAATGAGCAATTCCGGGGCTATGGTGCGCCCCGCGGAGTCTGGGTGGGGATGAACTACAATTTTGCCCTGTAATCTGTAATCAACAGGGGCAGTAGCGGGCTGGCTCATGGCTGCGGTGTATCGGGCTGGCGGCTACTTGCCAGCTCCGCTTGATGGATGCAACAACGCCGCTTCGGCGTCCGTGCTTCCTGTTTTCTTGAAGGAAAGGTGACGCAGCTGGAGCCTGTCATCGCCTGATTGCGATTCGCGCAGGGCCAGCATGACCATTTCTTCGTGCTTCGGAGAGAACTCACAGACCGGGTCGAGCGTGCCCGCGTCCCCGGCCAGTGCCAGGGCCTGGCAACGGCATCCACCCCAGTCTTTTTCCTTTGCATCGCAGCTACGACAGGGTTCTGGCATCCAGTCAGTGCCACGATACGCAGAGAAAGCAGGCGACTCGAACCATGCCGACGCCAGCGTACTTGCGGGAAAACGCGGAAACTCAAGATGCTTGAGTGTCTGCGCCGCGTGGCACGGCACGATCGTTCCATCCGGCATGACATTGAGGAAACGTCTGGCCCATCCGCCCATACAGGCCTTCGGGCGGCGACCATAATAGTCGGGCATGACATAGTCGATGACCATACGTCCTCTCGTCTTTTCACGCCATGCTTCAACCAGCTGGCTCATTTGCTCCAGTTGAATCAGGCTTGGCATCAGAGCGGCGCGGTTTTGCAGCGCCCAGCCATAGTATTGCGTGTTGGCTACTTCCACGCGTGCTATGCCTTGTTCATCGGCATAGCGCAATATGGCGTCCAGTTGCCCGGCATTCTGGCGGGTCACGACAAAATTGAGCGTGAGCGCCAGGCCGGCAGCCTTCACCCGCGCCAGCGCCTCGCATTTTCTGGCCGCGCCGCCTCTGAAGCCCGAAAGCGCGTCGGCAGTAACCTCATCCAGCCCCTGAAAACTCAGCTGTACGTGGCTGAGGCCCGCGTCAACCAGTTCGCCCAGTCTGGCGTCGTCCAGCAGCACGCCTGACGTAATCAGGTTGCTATACAGCCCGACTCTGGTGGCGTGCGATACCAGTTCCGGCAGGTCTTCCCGGGCCATGGGCTCGCCGCCGGAGAAATGGATCTGCAACACGCCAAGTTCTGCAGCCTGGTCCAGCACGGCACACCAGTCAGCCGTTGAGAGTTCGTGAGCTCTCGGCGTCAATGCCAGCGGGTTGGAACAATAAGCGCAGCGCAGCGGGCAGCGATGGGTCAGTTCCAGCAGGATGGCCAGCGGCTGGTCGATGGTACGATCATTCATAACGCAGAAAGCCCTTCTCACTCATGCTGGTCAACAGCGCCAGCACGTCCGTCTGGATGGTATCCAGCGGTGCGTCGAATTCGCTGGCCAGTGCTTCACACACCGTGCCGACGGTCTGATTGTCACTGCGCTCGATAATCAGGCGCGCGATGTCGTCCAGGACCAGCAGCCGCTCCGGGCCCAGTAATACCCAGCGTTGACGCACAGTGTCCTCCTGCAGCCGGGTACCCGGGGCGAGCCGCACCCGGCTCTCTAACGTCAGCATGGCGGTTGCTCAGGATCAAACGCGCCGGGCGGAATATGGCCTGGCGACACATAAGCTGCGTAAAGCGCGTCCAGTTGCGCCCACAAGACGTTGCATTTGAATACCAGGGCATTGAGCACACCTTGCTGTTCCGCCAGAGTGCGGGCGTGGTGTTTGACATAGTCCAGTGCAAATTCGGCATCTCGCGGTGCCTGGCCCAGGCGCCGCCGGAAATAAACCAGAACCGATTCATTGATGAACGGGTAATTCTCCAGCATGCCCGATATACGCTCCCGATGGATATCCGGCGCGAACAACTCGGTCAGGCATGAGGCCACGGTAATCACCGGCGGGTGCCTCGCGACGAAATCAACGTAGGCCTCCACTGCGAATACGGTTGCAGGCAGTGCGCCGCGCTGCGAGATGACGTAGTCGGATTTCAGACCCAGACTCTCGGTCAGCACCAGCCAGCGGTCAATGCCGCCCTCTTCCCCATTCCAGCCATCGTGGTCGAGAATCCGGTGCACCCACTCGCGTCGCAGGTTGCGGTCCGTTGTGCGGCTGATCAGTGCGGCATCTTTGCGCGGGATGGCCGCCTGGTAGCAGTAGCGATTCAGCGCCCAGGCTTGTACCTGCCCCAGGCTGAGTGCGCCGCTATGCAACAGATGATGGAAGGGATGCCGGTTGTGGTAGCGCTCAGCGCCAATCTTGCGCAGCGCCTGTTCAAGCTCTTGGGGAGAGAGCACCTCTGTCAGCAAGTTACTCAACGCAAAACTCCATGCCGTCGTATGCAATCTCCCAGCCCGCAGCACGTACGAATGCGCGCTCAGGGCTGTCGGGTAGCAAGACTGGATTGGTATTGTTGATGTGAATAAACAGTTTGCGCCCGAGCGAGACGCCACTCCACTGCGCGACGGCGCCCCCTGCTCCGCTCATGGGCAGATGGCCCATGCGCGACGCGGACTTGTGGCCCACTCCGCTGGAAATCATTTCGTCATCGGTGAACGTCGTACCATCAAACAGAAGACTGTCCCCCGGTGCCAGGCGGGATTTGATTGCGTCCGGCAGCGCAGCGCAGCCAGGCAAATAGAACAGACGGTGCCGAGAACCCGCGGTGCCAAGTGCAAGACCGATCGTGTCTTCCGGCACACTACCAAAACCCTCCACGTCCGGATTTTCCAGCCACAGCGCGATCTTGCCCGGAATAACAAATGGCTCCACGCGAACCCCCGTGTCACCGCCCTCAGCATCCATCACCGGCTGGATTTGATCCAGCCGAAGAGCAAGGCGCTTGACGCGATGACGATCCAGGACATTGAAAATCGTATTGCTATCCAGCACGCGCAAAACCCGATCAGTCGCGTACAGGGTGAATGCGTGGTTCTCGCGCAGCGACAACAAGCCGGCAACGTGATCGACGTCGGCATTCGTCAGCAATACGGTCGTCAATGGGCTGGAACGTAAACCGGTGGCCGGATGCAGCACCCGCGTTGCAAGAAACTGCTGGCGGATATCAGGCGAGGCATTGACCACCACCCAGCGCGCGCCATCTGCGGATACGGCAATGGAAGATTGCGTCTGCGGCACCACCTGGTCTGCTTTACGGGCAGCCCTGCATGCCGTACACGCGCAGTTCCATTGTGGCAGGCCTCCGCCAGCCGCAGCACCCAGCACAACGACGCGCAACATGCGGCCGGGTCAGCGCTCAGCGCTCATGTAGCAATTGATTTCACAACCGAGACAAACTTCAACGACTTGCGGTTTGGTCCATGTACGCATGATGCTTTCTCCAGGCTATGGCAATGCCGGATGGCATCGCCTGTTTAAAAATCCGTCGAAAATCCAGCGAGACTTACTTGATTCACGAGTCCTTGAACGCAGTCATCGAAGCGGCTGCGGCCACCCAAACTGACTATAGCTTACGAAAAACATGGGCGCGGCGACATATTTTCTCTACGTTGCCAGGCGGCGGCTGATCAAACGGGCGCGGCCAATGATGGCCTCGCCCGTTTGATTTTGACCCAGCCGGCTTCACTGGAATGCCGCTCCGCTCAACGTGACATTGCCTGTACCGGAAGTCATTACCCAGGTGACAGTCAATGTGGCGTTGCCGCTGGCGGTATAGGTCAGTGTGTAGTTGCGGTCGTACTGGCCGCTGACAGTGGCAGAGGTGTCGGTGAAGTCTGCCGCAGAGCCGTCAGACAAGTGCGCGGTCAGCTTGCCTCCGCTATTCCAGCCACCCACGTACACGGTCAGAGTGTGTTGTGTGGTGCCAGCCGGAGCGGTAATTGAGAAACCATTACCGATGTTGCTGATGTACACGCCATCGTGGTTGCCAGTGACATAGGCCGTGGGTGTGCCGTCGCTCCATGCCGCAGTTCTGAGGTCGTTGGTGTAGATCACGGCCGTGCCGGAACCAACGGACTGATAGCCGGTGATCTGCGTGGCAACCGAAGCCTTGCGGTTGAGTGGTGACTCACCCCAATGCACCCAGTCCAGCAGGCCTGCCGTGGTCAGGTTAACGCTGCTGGCGCTGGCGTTGCTGCCAGTCAGCGTGCCGACGGTAACGACTGGCGCGGTGTTGGTCAGGCTGAAGCTGGCAGGCGCGGTAATGCCACTGGCCGCTGCGCTCACGCTATAACTGCCAGCGGTGCCATTGGCGGTCAGTTGCGGCGCGGTGGCCAGGCCGTTGACATCGGTCACGACGGTGGCGGTATTGCCGCTGGCAAACGTGGCACTGGCGCCGCTGGTGGGTGTGCTGAAGGTCACGCTGACGCCGCTTTGCGCCATGCCGCCGCTATTGGTGACCTTGGCCTGCAGGGGAGTGGCAAAAGCGCTGTTGGTGGTCGTGCTTTGTCCCGAGCCGGCGTTGGCCACAACCTGGGCTTGTTGTGTCAGTGCTGCGCCATTGATCGTGACATTGCCTGTGCCTGCGGCCATCACCCATTTCACCGTCAGTGTTTGCGCAGTGCTACCTGCCTGATAGGTCAGCACGTAGTTGCGATCAAACTGCCCGGTAGCCAAAGGCGTGGTATCGACGAAATCACTCGTCGAGCCATCAGACAAATGCGCAGTCAGTTTGCCACTGCTATTCCAGCCGCCGACATGCACGACGAGGGTACGTGGCAGGATGCCGGCCGGTGCGGTGATCGAGAAGCCATTGTTGGTACCGCTCAGATACAAGCCATCGTTATTGCTGCCGGTGGCGGTAGGCGTGCCATCAGTCCAGCTGAGTGCTCTCAAATCATTGCTGTAGCGGGTAGCGGTGCCGCTCCCCACGATGGTGTAGGCACCCAGTTGTGCCGTTACCCCCGATTTGCGGTTCAGACTGGCTTCACCCCAGTGCGCCCAGTCGACTGCGCCTTCCGTGGTGAGACTGGTTGTGGTGGTCGCGCTATCGCCCGTGCCGTTCAGCGATGCGCTGCCGGTACTGCTGGTGGCAATGTTGGTAAGCGAGAAGCTGGTGGTGGCTGCGACGCCTGCCGTTGTGGCAACAACGTTGTAGCTGCCGGCCGTGCCGTTGGCGGTCAGCTTGGGTGAAGTGGCGATGCCGCTGACGTTGGTGACCACCGTGGCACTACCGCTAAAGCTGGCGCTGGCGCCACTGGCCGGGGCTGTGAACGTGACACTTACCCCGCTCACCGGTGTGTTGCTGCTGTTTTTGACCACCACTTGCAGGGTATCGGGGAATGCTGTGTTGATCGTGGCCGATTGGAGTGAACCACTGGAGATGCTGGCTGTGTTGCTGCTGGCGGCCGTGTTGGTCAGGTTGTAGCTGACGTTGGCCGCTGCGCCAGGTGCACTGGCGGTGACGTTATAGTTGCCAGCAGTACTGTTGGCGGTCAGGGTGGGTGCGGTGGCAATCCCGCTGGCATTGGTGACCGCTGTGGCGGTACTTTGTCCACTAAAGGCGGCTGATGCGCCGGTAGTGGGGGCACTGAAGGTGACCGTCACTCCGCTGACCGGATTGTTGCTGCTGTCTTTGATCTGGGCTTGCAGTGCAGTGCCAAACGCGGTGCCAACGGCCGTACTTTGTGGTGTGCCCGCAAAGATGGCCAGATTGGTGCTGGCGGCAGACAGCGCTGCGCCGCTCAACGCCACATTGCCGGTACCGGATGCCGCAATCCAGTGCACGGTCAGGTATTGCCCGGCAGAGGCCGCACTGTAGGTCAGCGTGTAATTGCGGTCATACTGGCCGGTGGCCAGGGTGGTGGTGTCGGTGAAGTCTGCAGCAGAACCGTCAGACAAATGTGCAGTCAGCGTGCCGCTTGTTTTATAGCCGCCCACGTGAACGATCAGCGTGCGCTGGTTGGTATCAGCCGGCGCTGTGAACTGAAAACCATTGTTCACCGCATTCACGTACACACCGTTGGTGTTGGCTGTCGCCGCTGCCGTGGGTGTCCCGTTGCTCCAGCTCAAAGGGCGTAGATCATTGTTGTAGGCAACGGCCGGGCCGGCGCCGACGGGCGTGAAATCACTCAGTACCGACGTTGTGCCGGTTTTGCGGGTAGCCGGGCTTTCACCCCAGTGAATCCAGTCTGTGACGCCTTCCGTGGTCAGGTTGGCGTTGGTTGCCAGACTGGTGCCGGTGCCAGTCAATGTGCCACCGCTGCTGGTCGGCGGGATCAGACCGTAAACGTGTACAGCGTTATCAAAGGTGGCCAGGTAGACCTTGCCATTGACCACGATGGGCGGCACCCATTTGGCCCAGCTGCCCATCCCGTCGCGCGCGCGATTCTGGTTGCTGCTCCAGAGCATGCGGCTGGGGTTCGCGACATCAAAAGCGTAGAAGATACCGGGCTGCAGACTGCCGTTGGCAACGCCGCTTGCCGAGAACGAGGCCCACAGTACGGCAGAGCCTGCGGTAGTGCCGTTGGCAGAAATGGAAATCGACGGGTCATTGCTGATGCCGGAAATCGGGGCGATCGTGCCCTGGGCAACCGGTGCAGTGTTGAAGTTAACGCCGTTAAAGGTAAAGGCTTTCAGTACATCCCGTTCGCCATAGCCAAACAGGGTGTTGTTGTACCAGATGTAGTTCCCGCCCCAGAAACCGCCGGCAGCCGTGCCCGAATACGCATAGGTGGCTTGCCATTCCTGAAAAATCCGGTCGCCACTGGCGTTGTACTTGCCCAGGTTACCGGTATCAAACACGTACAGCTTGCCGTCTTTGGCGCCCGCGACCCCCAGGGTGGTGCCTGGGATCAGCATAATGCCGCTGCTACCCAGATCCCAATCGTGCACGTTGTCATCTTGTTGGGTGGACGGGGTGAAGTAGTCGTCCATGACCAACCCGTTGGTGCCCAGCGTCAGTTTGATGATGCTGTCACCGTAATCTTGCCCGCCCGTGTTGAGGTCAAAGTCGCCGTTGCCGGTTTCCATGTAGACACTGCCGGCGCTGTCGGCTGTCAGTCCAACCCCGCCTTGCCAGATGCCGCTTTCGCCAGAGTTTGGCGACACGCAGAAAATGCCCGTTTGCGCGAGCGTGGCCGCACTATAGGCAAATACCCAGCCGTGGTACGGGTCTGTGTCCTGGTGAGAACCAAAAGCGATGAAGATGTTGCCATTCGCCAGCAACAAGCCCGGGCGCTGCCAGTGGTTGATGGCGTTGAACGCCAGCATGCCGCCACTGGCGTCGTCGGCTGCGCCCGGTACGCTGCCCTGAATGATGGCCGGTGCCACGATGTCTGCACCTGTTGCCAGGCTCAACGCGTGAATACGGAAATACGTCACGCCGCTTTCATAGCTCTCGGCAACGACATAAATGGCGCCGGTGTCGGGATCTATGACCGGGGTGGAGGTAATGCCTATGTTGGGGTAAAGATCGCGCAGTGCGCAGCACACGGATGCCGGCATGGCTGGCCCCAGATTAACGTGCCAGAGCGGATTGCCCGGGGTGTCGGCGTCGTAGGCGTAGACGGAGTTGTTTTCCGTGGCGATATACACCACGTTGTGCGTGCCCCGCGCGCCCATGTTCACGCCAGACATATAGAGCGGCTGCGCGTAGATCTGACCATCCGCCGCAAAGGAATACAGTTTGCCAAAGCTGCTGCTGTTGACGTTGGAAGTATTAAGCGCAGTCTCGGTCAGTGTGGTACCGGTGCGTGCATTGTCGTAGTGGTACGTGGTGACCTGTGCGTTGGCACCGCAGGTTGCCAGTATCAGTAAAGCGCAGCCGAACAGGCGCAGCAGGCTGCTGCGCCAGGAGAAGCTTTCCCCGCCCATTATCCCGTCCTTTATTAAGAAATAATTTCTTGAAAATAAAAAATCACTTTCTTTTTTCTTTCCAACAATAAAAGCAAATGCCTGAACAAATAGAAAGAAAAACGTGTAAATCCGGCTGCCAACCGGTTGATCCGGGTCGATGTAACCGCGGGTTGAGGTAGTGCGCACACCCGCATCCATAAAGGGTTTGCGGTGATTCCGGGTGCGGCAGCATTGAAGTGTTACGGCGATGATCTGGCGGAAAAGAGATCCGGGTTTTTATCCGGTAAGAAAACGGCTGACGAGGTCGGCTGAGGGCGGCCCGGCCTGATGCGGCCGCGGGCCTGGGTAAATGCTTGTTCAGGCTGTTAGACGGGTGTATTGGGGTGTCAATGCCCCGCGAAAGCGCGCGCGAAAACTGTTTTTGCAGATCAACCCCACGCAGCTAAAACGTTGAGGAGCAAGGCAGACGTGAGCGCAAGAACAGCCAGGAACGGCATGACGGCCAAAGCGTTTGGCCAGGGTTCAATCAGCACGATGGCAATTCATTTCCAGGATGATGCTGCCGGGGGGAAAGGATGCTGAACATCAGTCACTCCGGCCCTATGAGAGAACCACACCGGGCACTACAACGCTGAAACCGGTTTCAAGCGTGAATGAACTGAAACCGATTGCTGCAATGCAACGAAAAAGTCGTGCATAACATGCTGAATAATATTTGTATTTTTGTTTTTCAACTCAGTGCACACCCCCACCTCTTATGCATCGAAATTGAACGTTCGTCGGCTGCACACGTGTAGTTAAATTTAACCTGTTACGGCTGCATCCCGCATTGTCAGCCAATTTTCGTATTGGCGAACGTCTGTCGTAGGGTAATGCATTTACTTGTGTCAGTTTCTGGTTCAAACAACCATGAGAACGATTTCATGAAGTGCGACCTGAACCGGAGAGACATATAAAATGCGAGGCAATAATAAGTATGTAATTGGTCGGCAACGCTTGCTGGCGTTGACGATGGCGACCATCACCGCGATTCCGACACCGATGGTAGCAGTGGGTTTGGTGGCGATTTCTCCCGCAGCCCACGCCGCGGCTACCACGGGCTACACGCAGCTTGCGGGCGGCCAGGTACAGTTTTATGTGAATGGCGCTGCCTGGGTGGATATCCACTACACCGTCGCCGGTGGCGGTCAGCTGAATGTGCGCATGACCAATAGTGGCACCAACAATACCTACACCGTGAGCGGTATCCCCGCGAACGCAGTGGTGACTTATTCATTCACGATTGGCGCCAGCGATGGCTCCGCGACCGATACCGCCGTGTCCAGCTTTACCTATACCGGCGCTGCGACGCCAACACCGGCGCCCACGCCTGCACCGACACCCGCCCCGACACCGGCTCCGACGCCTGTACCCACTCCGGCCCCGACACCGACGCCCGCCCCAACGCCGGCAGCCTCTTATGGCGCAACGCAGCTCAGCGGTGGCGTGGTCGCGTTTTATGCCAATGGTGGTACATGGGCGGATATCCATTACACGGTGAATGGCGGCGGTCAGATCAATGTACGCATGACCAATAGCGGCACCAACAACACGTACCAGATCACCGGTGTGCCAGCGAATGCCACGATCGTGTATTCGTTCACCATCGGCCAGGCCAATGGCTCGGCCGCAGATACACCACAACAGACCATCACCTATACCGGCTCTGGCGCGACGCCAACGCCAACCCCGGCGCCGACGCCTGCCCCAACGCCAGCGCCGACCCCGGCTCCGACACCGGCTCCGACACCGGCCCCAACGCCAGCGCCGACCCCGGCTCCGACACCAACGCCTGCACCGTCACCGACTTCTGACACGCCAAACTTTGGTCCCAACGTGCAGATTTTTGACTCCAGCACGCCGATCGGCACCATTCAGACTGCGCTGAACAACGCCTTCAGCCCGCAGGTGAACAACCCCAACGCGCAGTTTGGCTCGCAACGTTATGCCTTCCTGTTCAAGCCGGGTACTTATAGCGGCGTCTACGCCAATCTGGCGTTCTACATGTCGGTGATTGGTCTGGGTCAGCATCCGGACGACGTGACGCTGACCGGTAACGTGAATGTCGATAGCGGCTGGAACTACGGCGATACGTCCAATTCCACGCAGAACTTCTGGCGGTCGGCAGAAAACATGGCGATTGTGCCGGACGGCGGTACGGATCGTTGGTCCGTCTCCCAGGCTGCGCCGATGCGTCGTATTCACATCGTGGGTAATCTGACACTGGGCCCGTCCAATCAGGGCGATGGTCAGGGTTATGCCAGCGGCGGCTACATTGCAGACAGCAAGGTGGATGGCCAGATCACCTCGGGTTCGCAGCAGCAGTGGTACACCCGCGACAGCAATATTGGTGGTTGGCAAAACGGCGTGTGGAATATGGTGTTCTCTGGCGTAGCCGGTGCACCGGCACAATCGTTCCCGGCGGTTTATGGCAACGGCAACCCGTACACCACGCTGGCCACCACACCGGTATCGCGCGACAAGCCGTATCTGTATTTCGACACGGCTTCGGGTAAGTACCTGGTGTTTGTACCGTCGCTGCGCACCAACGCTTCCGGCGCAAGCTGGATCAGCGGTTCGACGGCAGGCACAGCCATTCCGATGAGCCAGTTCTACGTGGTCCAGCCAACCGACACATCGACCACCATCAACGCGGCGCTGGCACAAGGCCTGAACCTGTTCTTCACACCTGGCACGTACCAACTGTCGGCACCGATCCACATCACCCGGGCAGACACCGTGGTGCTGGGTATTGGCTTCCCGACACTGGTGCCGAACAACGGTGTCGTCGCCATGCAGGTGGATGACGTGAACGGCGTGCGCATTGCCGGTCTGCTGTTTGATGCCGGTACGGTGAACAGCCCGTCTCTGCTGACCGTGGGTACGGCCGGGTCATCGGCGAACCATGCCACTGATCCGACCTCAATCCAGGACGTGTACTTCCGCATTGGTGGCGCCGTAGCCGGTAAGGCGACCAACAGCCTGACGGTAAACAGCAACAACGTGCTGATCGACCACATCTGGGCATGGCGCGCAGACCATGGCGTGTCGCCGACCGGGTGGACGGTGAACACGGCCGACACCGGCGTGATTGTGAACGGCAATAACGTGCTGGCGACCGGCCTGTTTGTCGAGCACTACCAGAAGTACAACGTCCAGTGGAACGGTCAGGGCGGCGAGACGATCTTCTTCCAGAACGAGCTGCCGTACGATGTACCCGACCAGGCCTCATGGATGAGCACGTCGACCAACAATGGCTACCCCGCCTATTACGTGGCCAGCAACGTGACATCGCATACCGGTTACGGTCTGGGTAGCTACTGCTACTTCAACGTGAACCCTGCCGTGAATGAAAACCACAGCTTTGATGTACCCAATGTGTCGGGTGTATCGCTGCATGATGTCTTCACCGTATCGCTGGGCGGCGTAGGTACCGTCACGCATGTGGTCAACAACGTCGGCTCAACGGCGCAGGGTGTTTCGACCCAACCGCAGAACGTGCTGAACTACCCCTGATCTGGCCCTGGATCAGCCAGGGCCGAGTAACAATCAGGCCCTCCTGGCCCACAGCCAGGTGAGACCCTGGCTGATGATGAACCCCGCATCGCAAGATGCGGGGTTTTATTTTGCCCCGGCCCCCAGCGCAATCACTCCGCGCTGGCCGGTGAATGGCCAGCGCGGACTTCGAGGCTTTTAAGTGCAACCATTTGCTGTCGCCCCTCACGCGGCGATGATCGCAGCCGTGTGGCGATCAGTCATGGCCTTCGGAACCGCCCGGCAAAGCCAGGCGATGGCAGAGCCACCGCATGTGAAGATGACCGGTTATAACCGCAGCCACAGCGATTCACTGCGCGTTGTTGTGTTTTATGCCAGTCACCCGGACACCCCGTTTCTTGAGCCATTACATTGATCTGCGCGGTAAACGCGATGACATGTGCAACGCGCAGGCACTGAGCGGCGAATTGATCCTCTAGCCCATAACGCGCGAGTATCAGGAAGACAGGCACCCCTTGAACAGGCCCGGTTTTCATCACCCATTGCCGGCCGCCTTGCCGCGTAAAGCAAACTCAAGAATGCGATGCCTCGCAGCGGCTGTTCGGATCAAGAAGTTGCCGACACCAGTTCGACGGCTGGCGGCAAATCGGCCGAAGCGGAAATTCCGAACTCGACATGAGAAGGTCCGGTTACGTGCCTGAAGCGGGCGTGTCGCACGGCAATACCTGTTCAATTGAGCGGAGGCAATGCTGAGGCACTGGAGGCGGGTGCAATCGCTTGATGTTTACGCAGCTCAGCCAGCGAAAAGCCGGACTCTGGCGCGTGCTTTCCTTGACCATATACGCTTTGCAGCAGGCCATCTGCCGTTGCCGTATCTACCCCTCTTCGCAATTCAGCGGGCGCCACTCCCGGTGAGGTATCCAGCCAGCGATAAAGAGCGGGGATGATCCGTCGTGGATTCTTGCTCGCCAGAGCGCGGCGCAGATCACGCCTTGCAGTTCTTTCAGGGTCAGGTTTTCTGGTTTGCAAATGCCAGGACCGGCTAGCACGCCACAACCTTGGCCCCAGCAGCCACAACGCCACCAGGGCGACCATGCAAGCGCCGGCATATTCGGCCAGTTGCTGCAGATCAAGGTGCCGAATGCGGGCCGGCGCGGGGGCAGAAGCCTCTGGTGGCAAGCCAACTTCCGGATGATATGAGGGTGTCGCTACGGCACTGAAGGTCACGGCCGGCGCCACCGCAGTGCGTAACTGACCAGCCCGGGTATCCCACCAGGCAATGCTCACCGCCGGCAAGGTATAGCTACCTGCCTTTTGGATGACGTAGGTGGCGGCATCTTGCCGCGTACTGCCAACAAAGCCCTGGCGGTCTTTGGTGATGTCCTTGATCTGACCTTGGCGCGGATAGACAGACAAGCCCTCGACCGGGCTGAATGGCGTGGGTGGCAGCATCATGCCCTGTACGCCATCAGCACTGATGGTGATGGTTCGGGTGATGGCATCACCTTGCTTGAGGCCAGTGAGCGACCGGCTGATCTGCTGGCTGACTTGCAAGCGGGAAGTACCGATCGCGTTTTCTGCACCCGCCGGGCGCTCCACTGCTTTAACTTTCAGCACTATTGGCGCGGTGTGTACGGTGACTTTGCCCGCCTGCCCCACCTGCAATTGCAGGGCAATGGCCGGGATGTGCAGATCCCCCCCCGCCTGGGCCGTAATCATGTAGTTCCGGGAAACACCAAACCAGCGCGCACCGTTGATATCGACATTGAGGTTATCAGCCGTGTCACTAGGCGGACTGACAATGGCGCCAGGGACATCAATGGGTGGGTAAACCGGCGCACCGGTAAACCAGGTGGTGGTCAGAGCGTCGACCACCAGTTTGACGGGTTGACCGGGCTGAACCGGCCCGGCAGGCTCAAGATGTACCCTTGCCATGCTACGCGCAGCATCAGCCCAGGATGCGCCCGCCAGCAACAAGCTCATCACCACGAACAGCACGCGTATCCATGCTGTCATGGCTTTTTCTCCGCCGCTTCAATGGCGAACTTCTGCCGCAGAAAATCTGCGGGCGTGGTGTGTAGATTGCGCATCCACAATTCAGTATCCAGTGCTTTGCGTTGCGCTTGCGTCAGCTTCACCACCTTGCCTTTGTCACCCTTTTCAAATTTGAATTGATCGGGTTTGAGGTTGGGGGCTTCTTCCTCTTGAGACTGGTCTTTGTCTTTTTTGGGTTTGGGGATCAGGGCGGCAACCAGCGCGCGATTGGCTTTGGCCTGAGCAAAGTCGGGTCGGTCTTTCAGTGCGTTGTCGTAAGCAGCAACGGCATGCGGATAGTCTTTCATGCGCGCATAACAGTTACCCATCATGAAAAATGCTTCTGGCGTTTGCAGATTGGCAAACGCGGTCAGCGCAGCCTGATAGTTGCCCGCTTTGTACCATGCCCAGCCTTGCCATTGCGGGTCATCAAACAAAGCTGCGGCTTCTTGATACTGGCCATGCTCGTATGCCCAGCGCCCCTGCTGGTCGTGGGTGAGAAACGCATCTTGCCAACGCAACTCAAAAGCCCAGGCCTGATGTGGGGACGCAAAGACACCAGCCAGCAACACGACCGGCAACCAGCGCACAACCCATCCGCGCCGGAACCAGAACAGGGCAAAGAACGCTAGCGGGAAGCTGAGGTAATACCCCGCTTCTTTCCAGCGTACTTGGGCGTTGCGTTCTTCGGCGGCCTGCATATGGCTGACTGCCCGGCGTTGTACCCATTCAACGTCATCGTTATTGACCTGCACACTGGTCAATTCGACATCAGCGGCCTTGGCCGCGGCTTGCAATCCGGTGAGGTCAAAGCTACCCAGTACGGGTCGCCCGGCTTTGTCGGTGACTACGCCACCGCTGGCGTTGCGCAAAGGGCCGCCGTGCGATGTGCCGGCCGCGAGCAACAAGACTTGTGCACCTTGAGCACGAACGTCCCTGGCAAAGGCCGGAACCTGTGCGTGATCAAAGCCGTCGGTGCAGAAGACGACCGTCCCGGCCGCCGCTTCTTTGCTCAGAAGGATATGGGCCTGATCCAGCGCGCTCACGGCATTTTTGCCCGCCCTTGGCATGAGGGAGGTATCCAGCGCATCCAGAAACAGGTTCATGAACTCCGGATCATCGGTGGGCGGCACGACCATATACCCCGTACCCGCATAGACCACCAGGCCAGTACGAGAACCTGCGCGCACCTTCATCAGCTCTTTGACTTTCTGTTTACAGCGCTCAAGGCGGGTCGGCGGCACATCGGTCGCGTTCATGCTGGCCGATAGATCCAGTGCGACAACCATGGGCGCGGTGTCTTGCGAGAACGGCGGCGCTTCTTTTTCCCAGGTCGGGCCCGCTGCAGCGACACCTAGCAACATCAGGCACAGTGCGGTCAGGTGCACCGGTCTTACGCGCCAGAAGCGGCGTGGATCAACCAGCAGGTGCTGCAGCAAGTGTGGCGCAATAATGCCGCGCCAGCGGCGGCGCGGATCTGAAAGCCAGTGCCACAACAGCACTAGCACTAGCGCTGCGACGATCAGCCACAGCCACTGTGGCCGCAAAAAATGAAAGGCGTCGAGATTGATATCCATGGCAGGGTCTCACGCCGCCAACGGCCGGCGCTTGGGACGCCGGATCAGGGTTATCAATAGCATCAAGGCGTGGTAAATCACCAGAATCGCGCCGACCGCCATCAAAGGGAGGTAGAACAGTTCCCGCTTGGGCCGATGCGACTGCCGTTTCACCTTGTCTGGCGTAATGCGGTCCAGCTCGGCATAGATGCGTTCCAGCGCGCTGAGGTTTTCTGCCCGGTAGGACTGCCCGCCCGTTGCGCCCGCAATCTTCTGCAAGGCAGCCAGATCGACTTTGTCTTCGCCGGTGGCTGCCGGGTCACCAATGCCGATGGTATGGATGATTAACCCTTTATCTTTGGCAATGCTGGCTGCTCTTTCAGGTGGGAGTTTGCTGGCGGTATCGCCGCCGTCCGTGAGCAGGATCAACACCTTCTCTTTGGCTTTGGATTTCTCGGTCATGCGGATGGCCACACCAATCGCATCGCCAATGGCCGTTTGCGGGCCGGCCATGCCTATCTGTAATTCATCCAGCAGCAATTTGACGCTATCGTGATCCAGCGTCAGCGGTGCCTGGGGGAAGGCTGTGGCACCAAAGGCAATCAAACCGATGCGGTCATCTTTGCGGCGATCAACAAACGGGCCGATCACCTGTTTGGCGGCTTGCAGGCGGTTAAGACGCCGGCCATTGGCATCGACGTAATCCCGCGCTTCCATCGACTGAGACAGATCAATGGCCAGCAGCAGGTCGCGCCCGGCTTCAATCCGTTCGACCGGCGGTTCGACATACACTGGCCGCATCATCGCCAGCACCAGTAAACCCCAGCAGACCGGTGCCAGCAAAAACTGCAACCAGTTGGCATGCATGACCACCGCGCCTTTAGAGGGCCGGGTGCGTGCCAGCGCCGCCATGCGTTCAAACGCGGGCACACGCACCGCTGGCATGGTTTCGCGATAGACCGGCAAAAACAGCCAGATCAGCAACGGCAATGGCAGCGCGATGGCGGCAAGCGGGAATTCAAGCTGGTACATGAGCAATCCAGCGACGCAACAGGGCAATCAGATCGGCGGTTTCAGCTGGCGGCCGCGCTTGCCAGGCCAAGGCTGGCAGCAATTGTCCAGGACCAGTGCTGAACGCAGTACCGCGCCAGGTACCATCCAGCCATTGCAGCCAGGCCGTGCCGCTCAGTTCAGCGACTTTTTCACGCGGGGCAATCACCAATCCCACCCGTTTAACCAGCGCTGGCAGCGCGCGCTGCGCGGCAAGCCGGGTAGCTTCATCGCCCAGGGCCGCCTCGATGGCCGCCAGTTCGGATAAAGCGGCCCGCCGCCATGCCTGAGCCTGATGGTGTCGCCACAGTCGCCACGCGCCCCAACCCACCAGCAGTAGCAACAGCACCGCAAGCACGGCCCAGCCCCAGGTCTGCGGCGTATAGGGCACTGGCGCGGGCGGCGTGATTTCCTGCAAGGCGGCCAATGGATTACTCATCGGGCGTCTCCGGGCCGGTGCATGGCGGGCGGATGCGGCCGCCGCTCACCCAGCATGCGCCGCACTTGATCAAGCACGGGCATGCGGGCGTCCAGCCGCAATACGGGGATGCCGCTGCCTTTGAGCAGTTCAGTTGATTCTGCTTCCTGATCGCGGAACCAGGTTTCCACGGGCCGCCGGACCTGGCTTGCGTTGAAGTTAAACTCGGCTTGCAGATCACCACCCGTCAACACAATGCGCCCGGTGTTTTCAGGGAGTGACTGAAACAGCGGGTCGATGATCATGGCGGCGACCACATCGTTGTGCACACCCAGTTGGCGAAGTAGCTGGCGGGTACGCAAATCAGCCCCGGCAAAATCACTTACCACGCATACCAGATAGTCATGTCCGGCGATCCGCAACGCGTATTCCAGTGCAGCGTTCAATTGGCCGTCATTGGGTACGGCAGCGCTATTTGCGGTCAACGCCTGGTTCATGTCGGCCAGTGATGCCAGGATTTCCTTCACCCGGCTTTCGCTGCGCAATGCGCGGAACGGTTTAATGGTGCTGTCGTTGAACAACAGCGCGCCCACCCGGTCATCTCCTTGCAAGGCCATCCATGCGCCCAGCGCGGTCAGTTCGGCGGCGGCGACGGATTTCATTGCGTGTTGCGAGCCAAAAAACATGGAGATCCGCTGGTCCACCACAAACAAAGTGGGCCGATCACGTTCTTCGGTATAAACGCGCACCAACGGTTTACCCATGCGCTGACTGGCTTTCCAGTCGATATGGCGTACATCGTCACCGCGCAGATATCCGCGGATTTCTTCAAAATCAAGCCCGCGCCCCCGTAGTCGCGAGGCATGACGGCCCGCCAGCACACTGGCACGAGGCCGCCATGGATCAAACACCAGACCCGCGGCGGACTGGGCAAACCGCATCAACCAGGCCATATCAACCCAGACTGTGCCGATATCCGCTGCAGTGATCTCAGAAGTGGATGCCGCCATGACTCACCTGTTATGCCGGCACGGCGACGGATTGCACCAGTTTGTTGACGACCGCGTCGGCATCCAGGCCGTCGGCATAGGCATCGTAAGACAGCACCAGACGATGGCGCAGCGCAGGCAAGGCCACCGCCCGGATATCATCCGGCGTGACGTGATCACGTCCTTCCAGCCAGGCATGGGCGCGGGCTGAGCGGTCCAGCGCAATCCCGCCTCGCGGGCTGGCGCCTACCGTGATCCATTTGGCCAGATCAGCATTCTTGCTGTGCGCAGCCCGGCTGGCCGTCAACAGATCGACGATGTAGCGCTCAATCGCCTCGCTCACGTAGATGCCATGAATTTCTTGCCGCGCCGCAAAGACGTCACTTTGCGCAATCGCCTGCACGGTGTTTGGTGTAGCGCTGCCACTTTTGGCAAGCTCTTCGCCGCGTACAAGGCGCAGCACTTCCAGTTCGTCTGCATTGGCGGGATAAGTCACCCGCAGCTTGAGCAGGAATCGATCCATTTGCGCTTCTGGCAGCGGATAGGTGCCTTCCTGTTCGATCGGATTCTGGGTGGCGAGAACCATAAAGAGTTCTGGCATGGCATGGGTATTGCCACCGACCGAAACCTGACGTTCTTCCATGGCTTCGAGCAATGCGGCCTGGACTTTGGCCGGGGCCCGGTTGATTTCATCGGCCAGGATCAGGTTGCCAAAAATCGGACCAGCTTCAAAACGAAAGCGGTTTACGCCGTTTTCCTGGTACAGCATGTCCGAGCCGGTAATGTCGGCCGGCAACAAATCGGGGGTGAACTGGATACGCCGCATATTGGCATCCAGGTTCGTGGCCAGCGCTTTGACCGCGCGGGTTTTGGCCAGACCGGGCAGGCTTTCCAGCAGCAAATGCCCGTTGGCGAGCAAGCCAATCAGCATCTGGCGGATTAGCGCCTGCTGGCCTTTGATCGAGATTTCCATCTGTTCTTGCAAACGCAGGATCGCGTCGCGGCTGCTCATGGAGACAACACTCCTGCAAGGATTGGGCCTGACGGAACTGGCCCCTGCAAAGGCAAACTGCATCCCCTCCGCCGAATATCGGGCAGAGGGGGATGCAAGTCTTTACTCACGGTGCGAGCAGATCAATCCGCACCGGCTTTGGCTGCCCGGCCGCGGGCCGCGTTGGCTTTGATCTGTTCATCCACGCTGGCCCGTACCTGGTCCACGCTGAAGCTGGCCGGCTTCTGGCTAGGCGGATAAGCAATAAAGGTTTGCAGGAACTCGGCCGATTTTTGTACGCCGACATTGAGCAGATACACGTTCTTGGTGGTCCAGTCGTAATACTGGTCAGAGACCGTGTCAGCCCGCTCGTACGGGTCCATGCGCAGGTTGAAGATTTTTGGCACCCGCAAGCAGGTCAACGGGTTGGCCCACACAGCAAAGCCGCCCGGTGCACGTTGCTCGCAGAAGACAAATTTCCAGTCGTCGTGACGCATCGCGACCAGTACGCCGTCATCATCGAAGTAGAAGAAATCGTCTCGTGCGCCCTTGGGGGCCTGGCCTGTCAGGTACGGCAGCTGGTTATAGCCATCCAGATGGTTCTTGAAGGTCTGGCCACCAGACTTGGGTGCCCAGCCCTTGAGCAGGCGATCCTTGACTGTGGTATCGCCCGCAGCAGCCAGCAGGGTCGGGAACCAGTCCAGACCAGAGAACATTTCGTTGGAGACTTCGCCTGCCTTGATATGACCTGGCCAGCGTACAAAGGCCGGTACACGGAAGGCACCTTCCCAGTTGGTGTCTTTCTCGCTGCGGAACGGGGTAGTGGCGGCGTCCGGCCAGGAGAACTGGTTAGGGCCGTTGTCGGTGGTGTAAACCACGATGGTGTTGTCGGCAATGCCCAGGTCATCAACGGCCTTGAGCAGTTTGCCTACGTCCTGATCGTGTTCCCACATACCGTCTGCGTACTCGTTACCCGGCATACCGCTCTTGCCCTGGTATTCCTGGCGCACATGGGTAAACAAGTGCATCCGGGTGGTGTTCATCCAGACAAAGAACGGGGTGCCGGCCTTGACTTGCTTTTGCATGAAACCGATGGCGGCGTCCGTGGTTTCGTCGTCAATGGTTTCCATGCGCTTGCGGTTCAGCGGGCCGGTGTCTTCGATCTTGCCGTCTGCATAGGAGTGGATCACGCCGCGCGGCGAAAACTGCTTACTAAAGGCAGGATCTTTAGGCCAGTACGGGCGCTCTGGTTCTTCTTCAGCGTTCAGATGGTACAGGTTGCCAAAGAACTCATCGAAACCGTGCGCGGTGGGGAGATACTCGTCCTTGTCGCCAAGGTGGTTCTTGCCGAACTGGCCGGTGGCATAACCTAGCGGTTTGAGCGCCTGGGCAATGGTGATGTTGGACTTTTGCAGACCCACTGCCACCCCAGGCATGCCGACTTTGGATAGCCCGGTGCGCAGCGGCGATTCGCCGGTAATGAAGGTGGAGCGGCCAGCAGTACAACTGTTCTCGGCGTAGTAATCCGTGAACATCATGCCTTCTTTGGCCATGCGATCAATGTTGGGTGTTCTGTACCCCACAAGACCATGCGTGTAGGCACTGATATTGGCCTGCCCAATATCATCCCCGAAAATAACAAGGATGTTGGGCTTGCCTGACGTGGCAGCAAATGCAGGGCTTGCCACAAGCATGGCTAGCAACCCTCCCAGCAAAACCCGCCACAGGTTCTTGAGCGTATTTATGTGGAGCATGAAGGTAATCCCTCCGGCGAAGAGTGAGGTGGACTTTTTGGTCATCAGGCCGGCGGGGAATAGGAAGACTTATCGGGTCCTGATGCAATAGCTTTCTATAGCATTAATTTTTTGGCCCAGCTTGATCTTTACTTACCTGACTCATAACAAAAAGAAGATTGCAAAAAAATGAAAAGGCAATCCGGTCGCCGGAATATCTTTGGCTTTGGAATGAGCGTTTTGATCCAGGAAGACGCAACCAAGATGGGGTTTACGCTGGACCTCGCCTGGTTTGGCGAGGTGAGCACAATGCTTTTTCTCATGCTCAGCACAGGCGCGATCCAGGTGGCTCACGTGCTCGAGAGCTGGATCATCAAACTAGAAATGCCGGAAATATGGATTCTCTGGCTCTACCCGCATGGCGCGGGCCAGCGCGTCTTGCCATGTGCTTTGATCGCCCGCATAGGCGGCCAGCCCGGCACTGTAAAAGTCCATCAACGATTGCTGGCGTGAGGCCACGGCAGCAGCAAAATCCGCATCGGCGCCTTGCAGTGGAATGGGTGAGCGCAAGGCAAGTAGCTCCGGTAGAACCCGGGTGAATTCACCCTGCCGCAGCCAGTCCGCGTACTCGATACGCGGACGGTCATCCGTCACCGGCTGGATATCACCCGCGTAGTGTTCCAGCCCCGCGCGATCTGTCACCCAGGTTGCCAGCAAGGCCTCGGGCGCTTCGACGCCGACCTCGCTCAGCGCGCGCTGTACGCCTGGCGCGTTGAAATGCGCGATGATGCTGGCGGCGTTGAGCGGCATCGGGTCCATCGACCCGACCAGCAGCATTTCGTGCAACTCGGTCGTCCACAGGCTGGCATACGGAAAAGCATTCAGAAAACTTCTGACGAGGGCACGGCTGTCCTCGTCATTCTGCGTGGCCAGCGGCAGCCACTGCGCGAACAGGCCATGCGGCTGCAGGCGGTCTCGGGCCAGTTCGTAAAAATCCTGCGAATACAGATTGACCACGCCAGCGGCGGATGGCGGCGGAGGCTCCAGCGTGATGAGGTCATAGCGCTGCGGGTTGCGCAAGAGCTCCTGGCGCCCATCGCGGACCACGATGTGCATCGCTGGATTATGGCTCACATCATAATTGCCCTTGAAAGACGGCACCGCGCGGACCACAGCGGGTAGCAGTTCCGCCGTCAGCCGTTGCGTCAACCCGGGGTACTGAGTCAGCGCCCCGGCGGTAATGCCCGTACCCAACGCAATGACCATGGCCGACTTGGGTTCGCCCTGATGAATGATCAGGGGCAAAAGCGCCTGGAGCCGCATATAGCGCAGCGAGGCCATGGTATCGCCAGAATTGGAGACCCCCTGGATATACAAACGCCGGAAGAGTTGATCGCCCTGACCTTGTTGTAGCACGGCGACGGTACCGGCCGGGGTTTCTTCCCAACGTACCAGCGTGCCACCCCGTGCTTGTGCCAGTAATTGTGCGTAATGGTCAGGTGGGAGCACCAGACCGGTGATGAGGGTGGCCACGCTGGTTATGCCAACGGCAATCCGCCAAGGCTTGCCCGCCTGCCGCCATACTGCGACCAGACCCGTACCGCACGCGGCCAGCGCCAGTAGCCAGAGCGTACGCACCAGCCCCAGAGTGGGAACCAGCACAAACCCGGTCAGGGCTGTTCCCAGAATGCCGCCCGCCGTATTCAGCGCCAGGACTCGCCCGGTATCACCACCGATATGCCCGGGGTTCGTGGCTAGCCGCAACACCACCGGGAACGCGGCCCCCAGTAACAAGGTGGGCAGTAACACCATGTAGCCACCCGCCAGGACAAAACGGGCGCACATGGCCACCAGCCCACTACCGCCTGCGTCACGGACCACATCAGCCAGCCAGGTCTGGCCGGCGATCAGCCAGTTACCCAGCAAGGCTGCCTGCAACAGGGCACACAGGCCGGCCAGCGCGATCAGTATCCCGAACACGCCCCAGGGGTCGCGCATGCGATCTGCCCGCCGCGCTTGCAACGCGCTACCGGCCAGCAAGCCGCAGAGATAAATAACGAGGACGATGCTGAAGGCAAAGGTGCGTGTGCTCATGAATTGCACAATGCTTTGCGTCCAGACGATCTCATAACCTAGTGCGATGCCACCTGCGACGGCATACAGCAACACCGCCAGTCGTACTGGTCGGGCTGCGGCAATCACGGCTTTGACGGGGACATCTGTAGCGAGCAAAAAACCAGCCAGCGCCAACAATATATTAATCGTGGCGGCCAGCAGGAAGGTGCCCTGCAAGCCCAATGCGGGGATCAACAAAAATGTGGTGCACAACGCGCCAACGGCCGCGCCCAACGTGTTGGCGGTGTACAGCATGCCACCGGCTTGACCAATGTGCTCCGCCCCAGGCGCACGGGCGCGTAGCAGGGTGGGCAGAGTGCCCCCCATAAATGTCGCAGGCAGGCCGATCAGAATAAACAATGGCACCCAGGCCAACCCGGATACATGGCTTTGCGCTACTGCAAACCAGGGTGCGGCATGCGCCAGCAACACACTGCCACCCAGCCCGGTGAGCGCCGTGGCGCCTTCCAGCAAGCCGTATAACTGCAGCGGGCGCGAGCTACGATCTGCGCGGCGGCCGAACCACCATCCGCCCAGCGCCAGGCCTAGAAAAAACGCGCTGATCGCGGTGGTGACTGCATAGACATCCACCCCGACGATCAAGCCCAGTTGTTTGACCCAGATCACCTGGTAGATCAGCGCAGAAGCGCCGGATGCAAACAATAGCCCGGCATGCGCCCACCGCGCCGGCGCTACCCGCGTGGCAGCTGGCGCCACCGGTTTCCCGGCGGATTGCAATCCTTTCGTTTGGCGTCGGCTCATGGCGGCTCAGGTGGGTTGGTTCAACGTAACAGTGTTTGCGTTTTGAGCAGATGGCCCATCAGCCCCCTTGACCTGATTGCATCCGCTGCAAAGATGGTTCTCCCGGGCTGATTTTCAGCCATCGGCTGGCAATAGCCTGCGCGCCCCCAGTGTCGCCTGATTCAATGTGATAGCGCACCGCAGTCATCGCGGTATCACGGTGTTCTGGATGTGCCTTCATGACGGCATCCAGCACATTCAGCGCCGTTTTGGGGTCGCCTGTGTCATGCAGTGCCACCGCATAGACATAGCCAAAGTCGGGGTCTTCTGGTGATTTCTGCCAGGCGGTTTTGAGCGACTGCACAGCCTCTTGCCGATCACCACCGCGAATCTGCGCCAGACCCAGGGCGTGATAGAGCAAGCCTGAATCCGGGTGCCGGACCAGGGCGCTACGCAACAACTTGATACTGCCGGCCGTATCGCCAGCCGCGCCCAGATAATCGGCCTTCATGGTGATCGCGGGCAGGAAATCCGGATCCAGTACCAGCGCGCGGTCGATCTCGCGCCGGGCGTCATCATGTTGCCCCAGGTCACGATCAAGTCCGGCCAGATTCATGTGCGACTCGGGCCGTTCGGCCAGGTCTTGCTGCACTTGCCGGTACTCCATCATGACCTGATCCCAGCGCGCACGGTCGGTCCCCAGTTGATCACGCGCATCCACCAGCAAGCGGGCTGCCTCGATCCGCACTCCGCGGACAGAATCCGCCAGCAGCGGTGTCAGCAGAGGTTTGCGGGTGTCGGGTGGCAACATTCCCAAGGTATGAATGGCCGCAATACGTACCACCGGGTCGGTATCTTTGAGCGCCACAATCACGGTTTTCACCGTTTGCTCGCTGGGATAACGTCCGGCCTCCTCCAGCGCGGTCGCGCGGCGAATCGGCGGGATCGATGGGTCCAGTACCAGCACATTCAGTACATCTGCAGCGCCAATGCCGCCATTACGCAGGCTATGCATCATTTCGCCATAACTGACCGGGCGGGTCTGTTTGCCAAACCAGCCCTCCAGTTTCGCCGCAGCCCATTCTGGCGTTTTGTCTTTGTGGCAGGTCGTGCACGCGTCTGGTGTACCTAACTGCCGAGCCAGATCCGGGCGCGGAATCGTCAGCGAATGGTCATGCCGGAAATCGATTTCCATGTAGTACTTGCCGGGCATGTGGCAAGCCACGCAAGAAGAACCAGGGCTCCCTTGCGGATGATGAGTATGTGCCGGTGTATCGTAATCCTTGCGCTGCAGGGTTTTGGTATCCAGCCCAGGCCGCTGGATCGGACCGCTGGCGTTATGACATTGCAAACAAACTGCATTGCCTTGCGCCTTGAGTTCACCGGTATGCGGGTTGTGGCAATCCACGCAGGTCACACCCTTCATGAACATCTTGCTCTGTGCAAACGAGCCGTATTCGAAATCTTCTTCCTTGAAGTGCCCGTCCACCTCATACAGCGCCTGGGTCAGCAAGCTCAATGAGTAGTCGTCCGCCAACCGACGCCCATGCACAAAGCCATCACCCAAGGGGGCCCGACGACTATGACAACGAGCGCAGGTTTCCAGTACGGTCTGCTGTGGTGCGCCCTTGAGTGGCACTTCAAAACCGGAACCCGGCACCGGTTTTTTGTCGCCGGCGGCCCATTCCAGATGAGTCGATGCCGGCCCGTGACAGGCCTGGCAACCCACACCCAGTGATTGCCAGCTTGATTTGAACGTGTTGTCAGTCGGGTTGTAATTACGCTTCATGTTGGTGACATGGCACTCCGCACACATGAAGTTGGCGTTCTGCGCCGGTTTGGTCCAGTGCAGCTCATCCGCCGCCGTCACCATGTCTTTGGGATGCAGATGAAACCAGTTTTTTTTCTGGGCATCCCAGGCAATGCCCAGCGCCTGCAAGCGGCCACCTGGCATGGCAATCAGATATTGCTGCAGCGGGGCGACACCAAAGGTAAACGCCACCTTGTAGCTACCCACCTTGCCATCTGCACCGTCGGTATCAACCCAGTACTCATTACCCTTGCGGTAAAACCGGCTGGTGACGCCGGCGTAATCAAAGGTCGCATTGTTGAAGTTGCCCAACACCGTATCAGGTGCTGGCGTCTCCATTGCTTTGGCGTGGTGCGTGTTTTTCCAGGAGGCAAACTCGGCCGAATGACAGGATGCGCAGCGTTGCTCATCCACAAAGGTGGCATGCACCGCAGACAAACCTGTGGGAGCGGCACGGCCCAGCACATGAAACTGGTACAGCCAGAAAACACCCAGCGCGACCAACATGAATAACGCACCGGCAATCAACCAGCGACGGCTATGCGAGGGCGAAGGGGATTCCTGATCTGGAACAACAGCAGACGCAGCAGCGGTCACGGCCTGCTGCTGTTTACGACGGGAGGCTTTACCCATGAGCGGTGGGAATGGTTGATTTTTTAATTACTGCAGGCTAGTCAATCTGCATTACGAATGCAAAACAGTGATGTACATCATGTCGTAATTGTGTAGACAGGCTTGTATTGGCCATACAGGGCGATCGCCGACGTTTAGGTGTGTATTGAGCCGATAAGCACCTATGCGGCAATTTTTCTTGACCGCTTCGGGTCGGTAACCGGACTTCTTCTCCTCGATTCGGAATTGCCGCTTCGGCCGACGAACTGCCCACCATTGGTCAGAGCTGAAGCGCCGGCCATACAGACCGCTAACAGCAGAAACAACAACGCCCGCGCAAGGAGGCCGTTGTTCAGTACTTGGCAGTCAGTTTGGTCGGCTCGGATAAAAACATCGATACACTCCGAGCCCCGACCAACCTAAACCGAATATCACGCCGCTCGCCCCAAAAAACCATAAGCCACCATCCAACAGCAATCCCACGCCCACTGCGATCAGCAGGAGACCATAAAAAAAATCAACGATGTAGCTGTCCTTGAAAAGGCCAACAATTTCAAATACGAATTTAAGAAATACGGCGGCAATTAGCAGTACCGAAAGCAAATCCATATCAGTCCCCCGATCCTGACATGCAAGGTGAGATGTATGCCAGGCTAATAAAGGGCTTTCAATGCACATGATGGCCGGTTTCCAGTGCAAAGCAGACTTGCACTGCCGCCTGCGCCAACGTCCGCTTCGGCCGAAAAACAGCCATTGGCAGCGCCATCTGATCGGCATTGGCAAAGTTACTGATCAAGGCAAGAACACATACGAATTCCGCCTCAGATCATGCCCCCAAACCAGGGCATTTTTTATGGCGGTTTGCTATGGGTTACGCAGGACCAGCCAAATGAAGTCCATCAGGTTTTCTTCTTGCCAACGCAATCCAGTACAACACATTGATCAACCCGAAGTTTCAGTAATGCGCATGTGAGAATGCGTGGCGCCCCAGGCAAGGCGCCAGTGCTAAGCCGCTATCGCCAGGGCATACGCGCTTTCATTGGCACAGCGCACCATGCAGCGCAGTGGTCTGGCGGAGAGCTGAGTCGTTTGCGCGCCCAGCAGGGTGATCAGCGCGGCGACGTCCAGTTGAGCAATCGCCGTCTGAAACCGCTGGATCTGTTCCTGGTCCGGTTGCACGCTGGCGGGAAGCGCGGCTTTGTTAGCGGCCTCACGCAGACGTCGGCGGGCGCGGGACAAGTGCTGGCGGGCGTTGACGGTTTGGGTACCCAGGGCGGCGGCAATGTCGGCATGTTCACACTCCAGCACCTCATGCATGACCAGCGCCAGGCGTTCTGACGGGGACAACCGGGTCAGTAAACAAGCCAAAGCTTCGCCCAGTTCCGCACGGCGCAACAGGTCCGTTTCGGGCGATGCGTGTGCGGCATCCTGGATCAGCTCCCGCACGTCGTCGGCCACCTGATTGCTGCGGTTACGTTGGCGGAGCCGGTCTATGGATTGGTGCTGCACAACCTTTGTCAGCCAGGCTACCGGTGTGCTCAACGCGGTTTGATCAGTGTTTTGCCATTTCAGAAAACAGTCTTGCACGACATCCTCAGCGTCGGCCTCATTGCCTACAATGCGGCGGCTGATGGCTTTCAAACGTGGGCGCAACCGTTCAAACAGCGCGCCATCGGTATCGGTGATGCGTGGCATGGGCATGCTCCACGGGTTGAGGTGATGTCACATGACGCCTGGCAATGCGCTGACGTGACACATCCGGTTTATATTTTTTGTTCCGTCACATTGCGTCCGGCGCGATGCGTCAAGCAAGCGAGATTTCTTCCCGGGTTACGCCCGGGGTTCTCAATGTCTCTGACTACCCGCAAGGACCATTATGGCTTCTCATTTCCCATCCGGGCTGGGCCTTGTGCCCACCGTGATCGAACACACAGGCAGCGGTGAACGCGCCTATGACATCTTCTCCCGCCTTTTGAAAGAACGGGTGATTTTTCTGGTGGGCGAAGTCACCGAGCAATCGGCCAATCTGGTGGTTGCCCAAATGTTGTTTCTGGAGTCTGAAAACCCGGACAAGGACATTTCGTTGTACATCAACTCACCCGGCGGGTCGGTATACGCGGGCATGGCGGTGTATGACACCATGCAGTTCATCAAGCCGGACGTCTCGACCCTGTGTACCGGCATGGCAGCGAGCATGGGATCGTTTCTACTGACGGCCGGGGCGGTTGGCAAACGTTATGCGTTGCCCAATGCCCGCTTGATGCTGCATCAGCCACATGGCGGCGCGCAGGGTGTGGCAGCCGATATTGAAATCCAGGCGCGTGAAGTGCTGTACCTGCGTCATCGGCTGAACACTATTTATGCAGAGCGCACCGGGCGATCGCTGGCGCAAATTGAGCAAGATCTGGACCGGGACCACTACATGTCTGCCGCAGAAGGCGCTGATTATGGCCTGATCGACCACGTACTGGTGGCGCGTGACGCGCAGTACGGCCATTAGCGGGACCATTTGTTCATTGGCCATATGGGCCAAAAACAGCGCGGGGGTGCGCATCCTGGTCAGAGGATGTTTGACTCAGCAAATGAAGAAATCGCGGCAGCGTTTTCGGGCCCGGCGGGTTCTCGCCACTGACTGGCTCAACCATGCTCCCCCGCCCTGTCCAGCAAATGGACGAGCCTGCTTCCACGACGAGGGGCCACGAACGGCGTCGTCGCCCATGAAACATGAACGAGGATGCGGGAACCGACTACAAAGCAGTTTACCGGCGATGTTCTTGCAGTACCTCTAGTACCCGCGCCGACAGCGGTATCCCCTGTGCCACCAGTGGATCGGCGATCTCTCGCCATTGTGCATAAGCTACTTTACGTGCATCAAAGAGCGGCCAGACATCCTCATCAGAACCTTCTCCACGCTGCGCACGATGCTTGGCTTCGCGGAACGCCGTTGAAATCGCAATCAGCGTCTTTTCAGCCTGCTCGAGCTTTACTCGCGTCATCTCATCCATAGCAGCAACTCCTTTCTTTGACGCCACAACCAGTCCGGTCATGGGTCAGGCATCCTCTTTCGGGCTTGCTCAGTGATGCAGTCTGCTTGTTCATGTCCGGGCGAGACTGGCCGCCCGAATGCCCGTATCGTCTGCGGCGAATTCATAGCGTTCGCGGCATGCCAGGCCACCACGGCGGCCGTATCCGCGCCAAATGTGCGCCATCCCAAGATACCTTGAGATCGCCCGACACACCCAACTCATCGGAGCCCCCGCCTGTATCGCTTGATCGCGCTGGCTGAGGCGCCAACTACGCGGTTTTCCGGTTGCATGACACGCCGGCTTTTCTCTGAGGTGGTCAGCAAGCAATGCCAGCGGGGTCATGGTTATCCCCGTACGATCTCGGGCTTTGATGCCAGTCAAATCTGACACAATACATTGCCAAGGTCAATTTTTGATAACGGCAAGTTAATAGTGTCATACAGTCTGGTCAGGTTTATTAATCCTCTTTTTAACTCTGGAACAAAGGGCCTTCGTTTCGGCAAATCCCGCTGTTGATTCACCGTTGGGTGACCCGTAACCTCATGTCTTTAGATGATCCTGGCGTTTGATTGCAGATCGCCCGCCATATCATGCATGGATTGCGTCATGACGGAGCCTGCACCGGGCTGATGACGAAGCACGATCGGCTGCCTCGCATGAGGCGTCAAAAGATATGCCGCCTTCGGCACAAATAACCAGACAACACGTCCCGCATGCCGCTGGGCGTGTCATACCTCATGAAATAGACATCTTGCATCAGCAAAAGCAGTAGCAGTAACACCAGCACCAACAAAGCGCTTTCAAACTCCAGCGCAAACACACAAACAAGAAGCGTGCCCATCGCCAGAGGCAGCCCCGTCAGCAGCAGAAACCCTTGCCAGTGATTGTCCCAGGCCAGTGGCGTAACGACGTCAATTAAACACCTGAGAAAGAATGTGTTGGAGAGAATTGAGCCGGTGATGAATGCGCGTGCAACTATTTTTCCGGGTATGGAAAATGACTTGATCATATGATTTTTTCTGCCGGTTCAAGAGGGACTGACGCGATATCCACAGACTCCATCGGCCAGATTGCGGGTTGTTGCCAGGCAGGCGCAGCTTGCGGACGACCAAAAAAGTATCCTTGCACCGCATCGACCCGTCGGGCGCTCAGCCAGGCTAGTTGCGCCGCAGTTTCTACCTTTTCAACAACGACCTTCACCCCAAGCACGGCGGTCAGCTGCAGAATGCAATCGAGCACGCGATCTGCATTCGGGCTGACATCCAGCCCGTCCAGAAACAGACCATCAATTTTGATGCAGTCAAAGTCAAAGCGATGCAGATAGCCTAATGAACTGTATTCGGCGCCAAAGTCGTCCAGCGCGATACGCACATGATGTTCCTGCAACCGGGCCAACACAGTTTCAATGCGATTGGTGCGGGAGATCTCCACAAAACTGCGCTCGGTGAGTTCCACAACGGGCTGCAGGCCGTACCCCTGCACTTGACTGGCCCAATTGATCACATCTGCCACCAGGGCTTCATCCAGCATGGCTTCCGCGCTCAGATTAAGCGCAACACTGCTCCCTGCAGGCAATGTCATTGCGGGCAATTGCGCGCTGGAGAGGTGCATCATCAAACGGGTCAGGTCGGCAATCAGGCCCAGTTCTTCTGCTCTGGCAACAAAGCGGTCTGCCGGTACGAATCCACCGTCGGCAGTTCTCCAGCGCGCCAGTATTTCCACGCCAGACAGGGTCAGATCAGACAAGCGATAAAGCGGCTGATAATGAGGCGTTATTTCCTGAAATTGCACTGCTTTAGCCAATGCCGCATCAAACTGCCATGCTGCGCTGAAATAACGCCTGGCCTGGCCAAACATCAACCAGCCCATCACAAGCGCAATGGCATTCCAGGTGAAAATACTGTCCAGTACATACGCCCAGGCCAGTGTTCTGCTCGCTTCCACGAAAACGCGTGCAGCGCCAGCGTCAGACTCGACGACCCATTCATGATTGAACGCAGGCCGCAGGCGGGTGGTCGCTTTACTCGACAAATAGGTGTTACCAATCTGCAGCACGATCTGCTCGTAGCGATCGGCTGCTTGAGCCTTGATCGACTCAAGAAAGTAATCTGGCCGGAACAGGAACAGCACGCTATAGCCATCGACGTAGTCATATTCCAGAGAGGGATAGGTGCGAAGCGCATTGTGCTGATCACCGCCCGTATGCGTACTGCACACCTGCTGGTGCCAGCGTTGCACATAAATGGCATCGATAAACGCCGACCTGCTGATTGCCTGGTCCAGCCCCAGCCGTAGCTGTGCATCACATTCGGCGCGGGTCTGCATCGCCGCCGAACCTTGTTCATACAAGTGCTGGTGCAACTCGTCTGCGGTTTGCCGCGATGAAACAAGCGAGGCATCGACTGTGCCCAGTATGCTAGCGCTAACTGCGGTCAGCTCCTTATGGACGCTAATCTGGGCAAACCAGACCAGCCCGATGTTGGCGAGAACAAGTGGCGCTGCAAAGCAAACGGCCAGGGCAATCTTTCTTTTCATGGCTCAAAAACCTGATGCTAGTTACAGCAAACCCAAGCGGCGGGCTTTATCAACAGCGCTGATCCGGCTGCCCACACCAAGCTTGCTGTAGATCCCTTTCAGGTACCACTTGATGGTTTGCAGTGATAAATCCAGTCTGGCCGCAATGGTCTGGCTCGTGAGCCCTTCTGCTACAAGGCGCAGGATTTCCATCTCGCGCGCGTTGATATCTGGTATTTGAAGCGGCTGTTTTGCCTGGCCACGGGCACAGAGAATACGGGCGATGTGATTTTGTTCTGCCACGGTAAACAGTCGCGCGTGCCGTGATGAGAGCTGAGACAGAAAGCCCGTCAGCAGTGCGCCTTCATCCAGAAACGTACTGATCGCCCCACTGCCCGTGGCCAACCGGATCGCTTCCAGTAGTTGCTGCTGGGCACGTCGGGTTTCATCAGCCAGCAAATACCCCAGAGCAGAAAGCACGTACAGTTTGGTTAAACGCCAGGCGCGGCCAGTGACTCGTGCTGCCGCAATGTGACTATCAAGCATGCGCATAGCCGCGGCGGCCTCATCCCCGCCTGCGTGCAGCATCAGCCGGGCCATTTCAATACCGCACCCCTCGACCTCTTCCGTCGGGTAAACAAATGCGGCGTCCGGTAACGTGTGATCGGCACGCAAATATTGACGAATCAAGGGCTGAGCGGCCTCCGGACTTTCGTGGGCAAGGGTAATACGCGCCCGTTCAGCATCAATTTTGCCTTGCATCAGTGGATCATGCGCCACGCTAAGCGCCAGTTTTTCCAGCACCAATATCCCTGCCATGGGGCCTTGTTCGACGCAGGCAAGCCGGCTATCCATCATGCCAAACAGGAAATTGACCAGAATGATGGGCTGAGCTGTATTCAGCCAGCGATATTGCTCCAGCCAATGCCGGGCTTCTGCATACATGCCCAGTTCATATAACAGTTGCAAGCGATAACCACGACAAAAAATATGCATGATGCCTGCGGGCAGTCGTGCATCGTGCATTTCTATAATATCGTCAGCACATTGCAATATGCTCAAAGCATCACGCAAGGCCCCTTTTGCCGCCATAATGGAGGCCTCGGCAAAGTAAGAATTGCTCAATGCCTGAAAATTATTAACGCCCCGATTGATTTTTTTCGCATTCCAGACCGCTTGCGCGGCGACATCCATTTTTCCTTTGCCCAATTCGATCATGGCAACCAGATTGAAAATTCGGCCCTGATTGGCGTCACCCAGATGAGGCATTGCTGATTCAAGCTCCTCCACTCTTTCCACCAGAGACTGATAATCATGCAGATGCAATTCGCTCAGCAACAATTCCTGGTACTTGATAGTCGGCTCGATGAGCGGATCAAACATTCCACGCATTTTGTTTTTTAATTCTCTTAAAACAGAAATCGCCTCTTGTTTGTCACCTGAAAACAAAAGGCACCATATATAACTGAGGCACAGATCATCATTTCCGATCAGAAATACTTTGGGAATGCGCTGGCACCACCGGATAACCGTCTTGAAGCGTGCATCATGCAATAAGTTTTGCGCAGCAGGCCCCACCAACGGCATGACCTTTTCCCAGTCACCCCTATCAATCAGCAAAGAAATAGCTGCAGCCGTTTGTCCTTGCTCAATTAACCAGTTTGCGGCGCGGTCAATCAGCGCCGAAGTCCTCTGGTCATCGGAAGCAGTTTTGTTGTTTATCACGTAATTCCTGAATGCCGGATGAAACCGGTACCAGCCGTCCCGTGTCGGCATTAGCGGCCAGCCGGCAGCAACCAGCGCAGCAAGCCGGATATCCTCCACCTGGTACATGGCATTCACCAGGGCGTCACAGACTTCGTCCAGACGCCCGATCGTACGAACCAGCTGCTGCTGAGCCTCACCGTGAGGGGAGAAAATCTGCTGCTCAAAAAAAGCCCGTACACGTTCTTGATAACGCGTGCTGCCCCTGGTCGCGCGCGCGGATTTCATTGGCTCGCCAGACTTGTCTTGCAACAATGCAACCAGGATCGGCCATCCCTGTGTCTCGCGGGCAATAGCCCTGTCAACCGGCTCGCGACAGCGCAAGACCACACGACACCAGGCAGTCACCTCATCCTCGGAAAGCCGCAATGCATCTGTATCAAGGACCTGAACCACCCCTTGGGCGAGTAACCCCACCAAACGCTGCTGATCCAGCACACGTGTAGCAAACACGGCATGCAAACCGGCTGGTAATAGCGTGCACAACTGGTACAGCCAGTCGGTAGAAACGTAAGCCCACTGATCCAGATCGTCCACCAACACTGTATGGATCAAGGTATCGGCGTCCTCTTTTGCCGCCGTCTCATCAGCAAGCCGTCGTGCAAACTTCAGCGGATCGGCATCCTGCGGCGTCAACGCAAGCCACCGGGCACTTTGGTGATGCCGGTCCAGGTGATCAGACAATGCGATCAGTGCCTGCGTTTTGCCGTAGCCCGCTGGCGCATGCAGGATCAGTGCCCGGCTACTTCGGCTACTGGCAAGGAGCTTTTGAGCCAGCACCTCACGTTCCAGCATTCGCGCGTTGACTTCAGCAACCGGTAACTTGATCGGCATGATCCACATTCCGCCCTGCAGCGATTCGACCTGTCGGCAAAGTACTACCCTGAACCGTTCAGACTTTGTAACGCGCCACAATTTGCAAAAGCGTCTGGCTATCAGCGTGCAATTTTGTGCCGACCTCGGCCACACCCATGGCGTTGGCGCTGGTTTGTTCGGTCATCTGCGCTACTTTTTCGATCTCGCGCGCCATACTGTTACTCGCGACACTTTGCTCGCTCATGGCGTACGAAATGTCATTCACACTACCCAGCACGGTCTGCGCGCTGGTCTGAATGCCCGCAACAACTTCTCCGACCGAGGTCACACGTTCCACGCCGACGACGACTTCATCCACCGTCAGATGAATGGCTGCAACGGTCTGGCGGGCTTCTTCCTGAATCTGCTCGATGGTCTGGGCAATTTCGTAAGTCGATACCGATGTACGCTCCGCCAGTTTGCGGACTTCATCAGCCACCACGGCAAACCCGCGACCCACATCACCCGCCCTGGCCGCTTCAATGGCAGCATTCAAGGCCAGCAAATTGGTTTGTTCAGCAATCCCTTTAATGGTGGTCACAACGGCGCTAATGTCCACCACCTTTTGCGATAACGCTTCAACTTGACGGGCCGTGGTGTTGGCTCGGCTGGCAATCAGGTCGACTTTACTGATCGTGTCTGCCACCGTTTTGCCACCCACGGCGGCCATCTCACCCGCTTTTTCGGCCAGGTCGCGTGTTTCTTGCGAGCGCTCTGCCACATGCGCAATGCTGACGGTAACTTGCTCCACCGCAGCCGCCATCGCGGCGGTGGAATGGCTGACCATTTCATTGGCAGCGGAGAGTTCACTGGTATTGGTCGCCAGTTCTGCCGCATGCGACCCCACACCCTGGCTAATGGCAGAAACTTCGCTCAGGCTCTGCTGCATCACACTCAGCAGATGGTTCAATACGACCGCTGTATCCCCAATCTCGTCTTTGCCGCTGACCGCAAAACGACGCGTGAAATCCAGCGAGGTACCCACATCTGCCGTTTGCGTCTGCAGTGTTTTCAGTGATCTGCTCACCCCTCGCGAAATCAGCATGCCAATGACCAACACGATCACCGCGCCAACAATGCTGATGACAATAATCATGATATAAAGCTGGTGAATACCGTCAGAGGCTTCTTCACTTTTCTTCGATCCCAGATCCACATTAAATCTGGTCAATGCATTAATACTGGAAAAAACCTTATCTGCCTGTGGTGAGGTAACTTCACGGATATATTTAATCTGCTGGTCATTCGCCTCAATAGTCAGCAGTTTATCGACCATGCCTTCCCACATTTGTTCATTTCTGGCCAGCTCCTGATAAAGCCTGCGGTCCTGCTCCTTGATAGATGGATTATCAAGCTCGATGGCCTTGTTATATTCATCGAGTTTTTTGAGCAGATTGGCTCGTGCTGTGGCCACGCCTTTTTCAATACTTTTTTCTTCAGCAGGTGGCACTGCACCCCATAACAAAATCTGTCGCCGTGCTTCGGCAAACGCGGCCCCGATATCAGGAATGGTAGCCAATGTGGGAACAACATTTCCGGTCACTTCATCCGTACTTTCTTTGACTTTGGCTACAGAGGAAAATATCGCAAGGCCTTCAATAACAAAAATGGCCAACACAACTACATTTAAGAGAATTAATTTGGTAGAAATTTTCATGTTTAAATACCGGAAAACACAATTTTTCCTGAAAAAGTTACGCCCCTTTTCTGGAAAAAAACGGCCAATAGCATTGCCTTTCAAGCAATGACTGATCGGGAATGACAGCAGGATAAGCAGGAAAAAAACAGTGAACAATCTGAAAAATCAACCAGATTGATCTGCCTCAATGCACAGCACTAATAAATGAGATAGCCACCCCAAGGAGTGGTGTCAGGCGGGAAGGAACGGTTTATGGACAAACAACCCGGCGCGCCGTGCACGATGCCTTGCCGCTATTACGCAAAGCCGGGCAGGTCAAGGTCGTTCAGGTGGCGCGGGCGGATGAGCTTGAGCGGGCGCGCGAAACGCTGGAGGAGGTGGTTGAGTGGCTGTTGGAGCACGGCGTGAAAGCGCAAACCCAGCTCATCAAAACCACCGACGATGATGTCGCAGATCTTGAGGGCACAGCGTCCGCCATGCACGCTGATCTGATCGTCGCGGGCGCATATGGGCATACTCGCTTGCAAGAGTGGTTTCTCGGCGGTGTGACGCGGGATTTGCTGTTGCGCACGCAACGCTGCGCCTTCATTTCGCATTGAATCGCGACGGGCAGGTGTCACGGGCCGCCTGTTACACCAGGCGGCCCGTCGCGCCGGCTATATCCGGAACTTGCTGAACAACTGGCGCAAGAATGTCGCCAGTTCATTCAGATGCCGCACGCTATCCGTGGCGCGCTGCAAAGAGGCATCGGTTTGCTGCATGCGTGCAGTGATGTCTTCTGCGCTTTGCGCCATCGCGGTCGTGGCCTGTTGTTGTTCTTTGGTGGAGAGCGCAATTTCACCCATCTTGCGCATTACACCATCCATGTTCTCGCGAATGGTGCCAATGTTGCTGGATGCCTCTTCAGACAGTGCCACGCCGCGTTGAACAACATTGTGTGTACGCTGCATGCTGCCCACAGCCGCATCGGTTTCGGAGCGGATAGCATCAATCATGCCGGTGATTTCAAGCGTGGCCGAACCCGTACGCTCGGCCAGTTTGCGCACTTCATCGGCCACCACCGCAAACCCGCGACCCTGCTCCCCGGCCCGTGCTGCCTCAATGGCCGCATTCAAGGCCAGCAGATTGGTCTGGTCCGCAATTTCCTTGATGACCTGAATGATGCTGCTGATTTCCTGCGATCGCCGGCTCAGGGTATCGAGCAAGTTGGCCAGGGACTCCACTTCCTGCGACGATCGGCCTACTTCGTGCGCGACCTGCTGCACTGTAGCGGCTGAGTCGCCAGACAGCTTGCCGGTGTTCTTGACCAGTTCATCGGCATCTGTGGCGTTGTCCGCAATGTGCGAGATGCTGACGGTGATTTCTTCAATCGTCGCGGCATTGGTCGCCGCCAGATCAGACAAACGTTGCGAGTCATTGGCCAGGTCACGCAAGACGCTATTGATGCCTTCTACCCCGGTGGTCAGGCTATCACTTTGCTTCTGGATATCGCTGAACATGGCGCGCAACTGCTCGGTAAAACGATTGAACGCTTGCGCGGTCTGGGCAATTTCATCGTGACCGGTGATGTCAATCTTGCGGGTCAGATCGCCGCCACCCTGCGCAATCTCTTGCATGGCGGAACGAACGCGATTCAAACCCGAGAGCATGTTACCGATCAGCAAACTGGCCAGCGGCACCACGATCACCAACACCAGAACCAAAGCGCCAATGCACAGACCCAGCATCTGGTTCAGCGGTGCAAGGGCGGCAGATTTATCGATCACCAGGGCCAGGAACAGATCCGATTGCTCAATCGGCTCCAGGAAAAAGAATTTCTCCTGGCCGCCAATATTGGCCTCGTGCAGCTGCCCGTCTGCAATCGTGCCCAATTGATCACCGGGTAGATCTTTGGAGATCTCTGACACTGACTTGAGCACCAGTGAGGCATCACTGTGGGCCAGAACCTTGCCGTCTTTACCCACCAGAAACGCGTAACCGTCGCCAGTCAGCTTGATGTTCAGCACATCCTTGACCAGCGCGGAGAGGTAGACATCGCCGGCCACAACGCCCTTGAGCTGTTTGTCCGCCCCTTTGACAGGAGCGGCAAAAGAAAGGGTGAGTTGTTTGGTTGATGCATCGATATACGGCGCAGTCAGAATCAGCTTGTCGTCACTGACTGCCTGTTTATACCAGGGGCGGCTGGTGGGATCGTAACCGGCAGGCAGATCCAGGTTGTGGCCCTGAACCATTTGTTTGGCGGTCGTCCCGAAATAAACTGAATCGAAGGTGGAGCTCTGCTCCGCTTGCAAGAGAATGGGCGTCGCGTCGGTCGCGGATGCCCCAATCATCTCGCCCACGCCCGAAATAACCCGGCGCTTGTCCGCAATCCAGTTGCGCAGCACCACGTTATAGCCGATTGCCACTCCTTTGATTTCGTTGTTCAGCCCGGCGAGAATTTCCGAACGCATTTTGTAATACGCCGCACCGGCCAGCAGCGAGGTGATCAAAACCGTCAGGATCACCATAAAGACGATCAGTCTCGAACGCAAAGAACGCATAGCCCCTACCCCCCTTCCCCAGAAACCTGATTGACGGCTGCCCGTTATGCATCGCACTACGTGAAGAACACGCTTGTTGGCCAATGTATGGCGGTCTTTTCTGGCGGTGCAGTCACCGCTTTGCATACTGCTTGAACACTAGCTCCATTTGCCCCTGACAGACGTCCTGCCGCATCCAGTTTATTGATTCTGTTGCAGAACAGTCATAAACCGGCTCATCACTGGCCCGAACCGCCCTTCTGCCGGCGCGGTGATTGACCCAGAGAATCAGCCCTGGCGATTGCCCCGGGGCGAGATGAGTAGCGCCAGGCCAGGCCGACATGACGGCACATGCAGCGGATCGATACAAAGCCAGTCATTTCAGACAAAAACTATTTACATTCAAAAAGATAACTCTGGGTGCTACCGTGTAGCCATCAGCTACCGCGGGCCCTGGAACGCCGTACTAACGCGCCTTGTGCACCCCACACGCCGCTCGCCCCGGCCCGTCGCAGCACCGCTTTACTGAATCACGGAGGTACTTATGACTACCCTGCTGATCCCTGTCGACGGCTCGCCCCATTCTTTGCGCGCTATTGAACGAGCCTTGGCATTCAAGCAACAAGATCAATGGACTGATCTGGTATTGCTGAGCGTCGCGCCGCTGCTTCTAGGGCGAACACGTGGCTTCTTCACCACGGCCCAACTCAACATGCTGTACGAGCGACAAACCCAGGAAATGCAGCGTGAAGCCAAGGTCATGCTGGACAAAGCCAACCAGCCCTACAACGCCATGGTTGTCCCCGGCAACACGGTAGATACCATTCTGACTGTGGCCGATGAAGTGGGCGCAGCACAGATTTACATAGGTACACGCGGGCACGGTGCAGCGGCGTCGCTGTTATTAGGCTCTGTGGCCAATCGGGTGGCGTCACTCTCCAGCGTGCCTGTGACGCTGGTTAACTAAGCGGAGGTGAATATGTCGACAATTCTTGTACCCGTTGATGGTTCTGCCACAGCCATGCATGCCGTTCAGTTTGCCGCCCGCCTGGCGCAGAACGACCCGTCACTCAAATTGCAGTTACTCAATGTGCAATCACCCAATCTGTATGGATCACTGATTGAGGGGATAGGCAGCACGGTCCCGTTACACCAGATTCTGCGTGAACAGGGAGAAACCGTGCTGGAGCCCTATGTGAAAGAACTGGAAGGTCGCGGCATTGCGTTTGATGCCCAGGTTAAAAACGGCCGCCCTGCTGACGTCATCTGCAACCACGCGCGCAATCACAATGCATTGCGTATCGTGATGGGCACGGGGGGCACGGCAACCAGCAATTATCTTTTTGGTTCAGTAGCTTATGCTGTGGTAGCGGCATCCCCGGCAGCAGTGACGCTGATTCGTTAGACAGTTAGCCACGCCAGAAGCCGCCTCATACAAGGCTGGTATCGTCAGGACGGTATGCATACCATGACCCTGACAATGCCGGCCTTTTTCATGATGCAACCCCGGGCGATGATCTGTTCGCGAAAGATACCGCGCACCCGGCATGCCTTGAGCTTGCACAGCAGTTATGCCATTATTTGTGCAGTGCAGCAAAAATGAGGCAATCATGTTTGGGCGCAGTCATGGCAAGCCGCTGTTGAACCTGGCCCTGCAAGGGGGTGGAGCCCACGGTGCATTCACCTGGGGCGTGCTGGATGCCTTGCTGGAAGCCGGCATCTATCGCTTTGAAGGCATCAGCGGGACGAGCGCAGGGGCAATGAACGCGGTCGCCGTCGCGCACGGCCTGTGCCTCGGAGGGCCCGAACAGGCCCGTGAAACGCTGGCTGCGTTCTGGGCTCGGGTCGCCGACAGTTTGCCGCGTGAAATGACTCAGCCACTCGGCACTGACGTGCAGGCCCCGCCGGGGATGCAAATGGTGTTCCACCTGACCCGATGGTTTTCTCCCTACCAGCTGAACCCGCTTGATTACAACCCGCTGCGCAAGATTATTGAATCGTTGTTCGACTTTGAACGCATCCGGCATACCTCTCCCGTCAAGCTGTTTGTGGCTGCAACCAATGCCAACACCGGGCATCTGAAGTTATTCCAGACCGATGAATTGTCGCCGGAGGCCTTGCTGGCATCCGCCTGTTTGCCGTCGTTGCAACAGGCCGTCATGATTGACGGCGAGGCTTACTGGGATGGCGGCTACGCGGCCAATCCCGCAGTGTTTCCGCTCTTCAAGTTCTGCCAAAGCGACGACATCCTGCTCGTGCTGCTCTCCCCCATGGTTCACGGTGAAACGCCTCGCACAGCAAGTGAAATCCAGCGTCGAGCCATGCTGCTGGGGTTTAACAGCGCCTTTTTGCGAGAAATGCGGTTGTTTGCACTACTGCAGGATATGGCCGACGACTCTGGATTGATCCATGGCCATCTTGAACGCCAATTGCGATCCATGCGCTTTCACGCCATCCAGGCAGACCCTTCGCTGGCGGAACTGGATCACTCAAGCCAGGCGACGACACACGGCCCATTCCTGCTCTGGTTACGCGACGAGGGTCGGCGGGCCGCATTGCAGTGGTTGCAACTGCATGGCCATCAGGTAGGCCGTCACGCCACACTCGATCTCAAGCCGTTGTTTCTCAGAAATTAAACTGGCCGGGTCACTGCAGACCTGCAATGCATTCAATACAAAACGGCCGGTATGAAACCGGCCGTTGTTGTTTGCTCTACCGCATTGTTATGAGCGCTTGAGTTCAAAGCGATCCAGATTCATCACCTTGTCCCACGCTTTGACAAAGTCGGCGACAAACTTCTCTTTGGCATCACTGCTCCCGTATACCTCAGCCAGCGCCCGCAACTGCGAGTGGGACCCAAACACCAGGTCAGCACGCGTACCGGTCCACTTGGCTTCGCCTGTCGCGCGGTCTGTCCCTTCATACAATGCTTTCGTGTCTGAAGTCGCTTTCCAGCCCGTACCCATATCCAGCAGATTGACGAAAAAGTCATTGGTCAGCGCGCCGGGGCGGCTGGTAAATACGCCGTACCGGGTATTGTCCACGTTGGTTTCAAGCACGCGCAAGCCACCAATCAGCACCGTCAATTCAGGTGCACTCAACGTCAAAAGGCGTGCTTTGTCGATCAACAGTGCCTCAGCCGACAGTTTGAACGTACCCTGGAGATAGTTGCGAAACCCATCGGCAACGGGCTCCATCACGGCAAACGACGCGACATCGGTCTGTTCTTGCGAGGCATCGGTACGACCTGGCGTGAAGGGCACAGTGATGGTTTGCCCACCCTTTTTGGCGGCTTCTTCAATCCCGGCACCGCCGGCCAGCACAATCAGATCAGCCAGCGAAACCTTCTTGCCGCCGCTTTGGGCCTTGTTGAAATCAGCCTGAATACCTTCCAGCGTGCTCAGCACCCTGGCCAGTTGTTCTGGCTGGTTTACCGCCCAGTCTTTTTGCGGAGCAAGTCGGATGCGCGCGCCATTGGCGCCACCACGCTTGTCAGTGCCGCGGAAGCTGGATGCCGCAGCCCACGCGGTCGAGACCAGTTGCGATACGGTCAAGCCCGAAGCCAGCACGCTGGTCTTGAGCGTTGCAACGTCTTTGTCGTCGATCAACGGGTGATCCACGGCCGGCAGCGGGTCTTGCCAGATCAATGTCTCTTTGGGGACTTCCGGGCCCAGATAACGGGCACGCGGCCCCATGTCGCGGTGAGTCAACTTGAACCAGGCGCGGGCAAATGCATCAGCGAACTGGTCCGGGTTTTCATAGAAACGACGAGCAATCTTCTCGTAGGCCGGATCAACGCGCAGTGCCAGATCTGTAGTCAGCATGGAGGGCGCACGACGTTTGTGCGGATCATGCGGGTCAGGGATGGAATTGGCACCGGCGCCGCCCTTGGGCTGCCATTGATGCGCACCGGCCGGGCTCTTGGTCAGTTCCCATTCGTACCCAAACAGATTCCAGAAAAAGTTGCTGCTCCATTTGGTTGGCGTGCTGGTCCAGATGACCTCCAGCCCGCTGGTAATGGCATCACCACCGACGCCCGTACCAAAGGTGCTTTGCCAACCCAGGCCCTGCTCGGCCAGATCTGCGCCCTCCGGTTCAACGCCCACATGGGTGGCCGGACCGGCACCGTGCGTCTTGCCAAAGGTGTGACCACCGGCAATCAGCGCCACGGTTTCTTCATCATCCATGGCCATGCGGGCAAAGGTTTCGCGGATATCGCGCGCCGCAGCGAGTGGGTCCGGGTTCCCGTTGGGGCCTTCCGGATTCACGTAAATCAACCCCATCTGCACTGCACCCAGCGGGTTTTCCAGATCACGATCACCACTGTAGCGTTTGTCATCCAGCCAGACTTTTTCGCTACCCCAGTAGATGTCTTCGTCCGGTTCCCATACATCTTCACGACCGCCACCAAAACCAAAGGTCTTGAAGCCCATGGTTTCCAGCGCGACGTTGCCGGTAAGAATGATGAGATCGGCCCAGGAAATCTTGTTGCCGTACTTTTGCTTCACCGGCCAGATCAGGCGGCGGGCCTTATCAAGGCTGACGTTATCAGGCCAGCTATTGAGCGGTGCAAAACGTTGCTGTCCTGAGCCAGCACCACCCCGCCCATCGCTCACGCGATAAGTACCCGCGCTGTGCCACGCCATACGGATAAACAACGGACCGTAGTGCCCCCAGTCTGCTGGCCACCAGGACTGTGACCTGGTCATCACTTCAGCCAGATCGCGCTTTACGGCGGCCAGATCAAGGCTGTTGAAGGCTTGGGCGTAGTCGAAATCTGCACCCAGCGGATCAGACACCGGTGAGTGCTGGTGTAGTACGTTGACGTTCAGCTGATTGGGCCACCAGTCACGGTTGGACGTACCAGCACTGTGATTAAAAGGGCATTTCGATTCAGTCGACATCTGTTTTCACCTCGATCATTTTGGCTCAAAGCACCCGGTCCGCTACCGGTTACCGGAGATAGCTACACCAGCCTAGGTATTCTTGCGTGGCGATGGAAATTGATTAATTTGATGGTCAGGAAATAAAAAAACTAAAGCCGTGATCACGCATCACGCGACCAGGCTGTTTTCTTCATCAAATCAACGGTTAGCCCATCAGCCCCAACACGGGGCAATGGTCCACATTTTCCTGGAGGGCAAGTGGCGACGCGCCGCCCTTTTGATCTATAGCAGACTAATCTCTGTGGCACTCCCGGCTTGCCACGCATGGCGGAACATCGTCAGGTCCGGGGGTGTTGGATCACCCGGTGTTATGCTCACACCCGTCCCAGGTTAGCCAGATATCTCCATGCCCAGCAAAATCCTGTTTCTTCCCGGCGCATCCGGCAATACCCGCTTCTGGCAACCGGTCATGCAGCGTTTGCAGCACCCGGCACGCCAGATGCATCTGGGTTGGCCTGGCTTTGGCGCCACGCCGGCACGCCAGGAGGTGAACGGTTTTGATGATCTGGTCCGTATGGTGAGCGCAGAACTGGATGGCCCGACCGCGCTGGTAGCGCAATCCATGGGGGTGTGGTGGCGGTGCTGGCTGCCCTGCAGAACCCGGGCCGGGTAACGCATCTGGTACTGGCCGCGACATCAGGCGGCATGGATATGGCCCGCCTTGGCGCGGCAGACTGGCGTGCAGAGTTCGCCCGCAATAATCCGGATCTACCCGACTGGTTTGGTACCTGGCAACAAGACCTGACCGCGCAACTACGCACGCTGGATATCCCCACATTGCTGCTGTGGGGCGATGCAGACCCCGTCAGCCCGGTTGCCGTGGGCGAACGTTTGCGCAGTCTGCTACCCAAGTCGACGCTGCATGTCTTTGCAGGCGGTGATCATGGCTTTGCGGAGGTCATGGGCGATGCCATTGCACCGCTGATTGACCAGCATCTGGTCACCGAAAACTGACCACCCCAACCCGTTACGGGTTCGGCCAGTTGACCTCATTGAATGGTACCGGCCGCCCAAACAGGTAGCCCTGGGCGTGGCTGCAACCCATTTCACGCAGGCGTTGCGCCTGGCTTTCGGTTTCGACGCCTTCAGCCACGGCGGTCACCCCAAAGCCGCGTGCCATGTGCAAAATGGCCGCGACCACGGCGGTGTCTTGCGAAGACTCACAGATATTGTCGACAAAGCTCTTGTCGATCTTCAGGCAATCAATCGGCAAAGTCCCCAGATACGACAGCGACGAGTAGCCTGTGCCAAAGTCATCAATCGCGATCTTCACGCCAAGGCCGCGTATCTCACGCAGCCGCTCAACCGTTTGCCCGCCTCGTTCAATCAACACGGATTCGGTCAGTTCCAGAGTCAGGAATTGCGGCGGCAAACCGCTTTCCTGTAGCGCCTGGCGCAAGGTATTGATGAAGTCGGACTGGATTAACTGCCGCGCGGAGACGTTCACATGCAGCTCAAATTGTGGCGACAACCGATCCAGCAGCGCAGCGATATCCCGCGTAGCCGTCCGCAGAACCCAATCGCCCAGAGCCAGAATGAGGTCAGAGTTTTCTGCGATCGGAATGAACATGGCCGGCGGCACCAGCCCCCGCGTCGGGCTTTGCCAGCGTACCAGCGCTTCTACGCCGCTGATCTGGCCATCTGCCATGGAGATCACCGGCTGGTAATGCACCAGGAACTGGTCGTGCTCCAGCGCTTGCCGCAAATCACTGGTCAGGCGTGACAGTTCGCGCAAGCGTTCCAGCATGGCCGGTTCGAACACCACCGAAGACATTCGCGCGCGACGTTTGGCTTCGCCCATGGCCACGCTGGCGTTACGCAGCCATTCCGGCAAGACGTCTGAGGACAACATGCCTTCAACCACACCGACCGAGGCACTGACCATGATTTCATCATCACCCGACACAAAGGGTGCATTAAACAGCGCCAGCACTTGCGCACCGGTTTCGTCCGCCGATTGGGTCGGATCAACACAGATGACGGCGAATTCATCCCCACCAATGCGGGCCAGCAGCGCCAGACACGGCAAATGATTACGCAGACGCTCGGCCACAGCCTGCAGCAAGCGGCTGCTGGTGTCATACCCCAGGTTGTCATTGATTGTGCGAAAACCATCCAGACCGATCAGGCACAAAATGGCCGGGCGCTGTTCTGGCCAGTTCACCTCTTCCAGCAAGCCCTGACGGGTCAACAACTGGGTCAGGCCATCCAGCCGCAATTGATCGCGCATGGTATTGAAGGCCAGATCAACCTGACGCGCCATGGTGTTGAAGGCTTTGACCAGGGTGGATGTCTCGCGGATCGGGCTGCGCGTGTTGATTTTGGTCAGCCAGTCACCCTGTGCCAGGCGGTTGGCCGCCTGCGCAGTGCGGTGGATCGGGCGTGTTACCCAGCCGATCACCCACAAACAGAGCAACAAGCCAGAGATGGCCAGCATGGCCAGCAAGATGGCCGCTTGTCGCGTACTGGCGCGGATATCGCCAACCAGGTCGGAGTCCGGCACCAGCGTGACAATGCGCCAGTGCAGACCACGCTTGTCAAAGAACGGGGTCACGCGGCCGCTATAAGCCCGGCCATCCACCGTGTCATGAAAACTGACGGACTGATCTTGCGGTGTCTTTGATACCCATGCCGCCGCAGCACGCAAGACCGGATCTTCGCTTTGCGCCAGGCTTAAGCGCTCACCGCGCGCGATACCGCCGTGGCCATCAGATAACACCGGGCTTTGGCCGGAATGCGCAATCAGCACACCCTGGCCATCGGTAATAGCCACCGAACCGGAACCGCGTAGCGTTTCATCGCGCAAAAAACGGTTCAAGTCACTGAGTTTGACGTCTGCATCGACCACGCCAAGTAACTGGCCATCCTGCCTGACCGGTGTGGCCGCACTGATCGTGACCTCCGCAAACTCATCATAGTTGGCGTAAATATCAGACCAGCCCGCCTTGCCGGACTTGGCAAACGGGGCGTACCAGGGACGGGTTCGCGGGTCGTAGCCAGCAAAAGTCGCCGTGGTGGCACCGGGCGCGTTATCTTTGTAGATCAACAACTTGCCTTGAGTGGTGCGATCAGACAGCATCAAGTTGTAGTGATTGTCTTTGCGCCGAACCCCCGCAAACTCGCCCAAGGCGCTACCAAAGGACATCACACTGATCTGTGCCTGATCCTGGTAAAGGCCGTGAAATGTACCCACGATGTGGCGATACACCGGTTCCATATTGCCAGGCGTGTAGAGCTTGTAACGCACAATGGCATCGCCCAGTGCTTGCTGCGCGGCGAAGGGGACTTCCAGAAAATTGGCGAGACGATTGTTGGTGGTAACGGTCAACGCATCCAGCAAGCGAATGCTGGTGGTATCGATCAGGCGGGTTGAATTGTCGTGCTGTGTGAGTTCCTGAAAACCCACAGATGCGATCAATATCAATGCAACCGGCAGCGCGATGGCTGCTCTCAGTGGAATCGAAAAGCGACCTGGCTTGTTGCCAGAGCGATCAGGTTGGCGCATAGCCGCTACCGGACTCCGGGGTTGACGAGTAATTTCGTCTCATCATTGAGCATTTCACTACGCTTAGCCAGCACAGTTGCAGAGTGTTGCATGTAAACAGCATGGGACGACAAGGCCGCGAAATCACCGGAATTTACCAAAGGGAACCGCCCTGCCGACAGGGGCCGGGCGCGCCGATGATACCCGGCTGTCATCATCCTGGACAACTTGTCAGCCCAGGCCTGATGCGGCCACGCGACGCCAATTGCGCCATCTTTATCTGCGCAGCTTGTCTTTTCCTGCGCGTCAGCGTCACCTGTTCACGCCAGGATAATCAGCCAGTACGTCTTTTTTTCCCACTCAGGACACCTTATGCCCACCGGCTCTTTACCGCTGACGTCGTGGCCTTGCACCTCTGCAAAGATGCGCAGCAACAGTCATCCTCAAAGGCCCACTTGCGGGATGGATATATTGATCTGCTTGTGTCGGCTTGTGGGCGCACAGGAGCTGGCAGCGGTGCTGGAAGCCCTGCCCGGCAGCAATGAAGACTTCGTGTATTTCTGACGTGAGTGCGGATCAGCCCCGTTCACGCAGCAGATCACGCGGGGAAACACCCAGAATGCGGTTCATCCAGTGCGCCATGTGGCTTTGATGGGCAAAGCCGGAATCAAGCGCGATCTGGCTGGCCGCAAGGCCACTGTTCAACAACAGATGCCGGGCTCGCTCTACCCGGCGCGCCACAATGTAGCGATGCACCGGCTGGCCCAGCGTGGTTTTGAACAGCACTTTGAAATGCGGCACGCTCAAATCAACCAGCGCGGCCAGTTCTGCCAGCGTAAGGCGCTGGTCCAGGTGGCATTCAATGTAATCCACCAACCGGGCCGCCGTACGGGGTGTCAGCGCATAACGCCGGTTCTGCATTGAGGGCACATTCCCCAACAAGCGCACCACCATGGCCGAGCACAAGCTCTCTGCAAACAGCGGGTCAGAGGCCTCGCTGGCTTCCAGTTCAGCCTGCAACGCCCAGGCCAGATGTTGCAGTCGCGGATCACGCAACTGCAACTGCGGGCGCAATTGCCGTTGTGCTGCGGTGAGGGCCAATTGTTCACTCGTCGCCCGCACAAAGTCGTCGCTCATCCACACACGCAAAACAGTGCAATGGGCATCGTCAGTCCAGACGCCATCCACCCCGGCCGGGATGACATCAGCATCGCCGTGCGCCTGGATGCGGGCATGTCGATGGCCGTCACACACACAATTAGCCCTGACCGGCGTTCCGACGTGAATACCAACACGATGCTGCGCTGTACCCGCGATGCGGTGTGTCCCCTGCCCGATACCCACCAGCGCTGCGCCAAAGCCCTGCCAACCCAGGCCTTCACTGCTGCGTAATGGCACAGCAGTCCCTGCAAGAACGGTGATGGGGGGCGTAACAGCGTTCATGAGACATCCTCTTTGTCAGACGGCACGGGTCAAGCCATGCGGCCAGTGTACCGGGCGGTCATCACCGGTCAGCGCAACAACGCGAAACAATCATCCTCTTCTGCGCTGTGTAATCCAGACCCGCGCATCAGTTGCCCGCCCGCGCCTTAGGATGCCTCCAACAGCCCACAGCCAGGAGAGACCCATGTTTGTCATTTTCGGAGCAGCCGGCAACGCCGGCCAGGTCACTGCCCGCACCCTGCGCCAGGCCGGTTTGCCGGTTCGCGCGGTGATTCGCCACCCTTCGCAAGGCGCGGCCCTGATGCAATGGGGTTGCGAAATCACCCTTGCTGATCTCACCGATCCCGTGAGTGTTGCTGCGGCGATCAAAGGCGCTTACGCGGTACAAATGCTCTGCCCACTGGTGCCCAACCACGATCCGCAAGCTGCAACCACCATGCGCCAGATGATTCGTACTGCTGCCACGGCACTCACTCACAACCCGCCAGCGGTGCTGCTGGGCTTATCAGACTACGGCGCAGAACTGGATCACGGCACGGGCATCACCTTGTTGTTTCATGAACTGGAAAAAGCCCTCAAACCTATCCCCACACGACTGACCCTGTTGCGTGCAGCCGAGCACATGCAGAACTGGGCACGCATGTTGCCCGTCGCCACGGCAACCGGAGTACTTCCCAGCTTGCACTCGCCGGTGGATCACCCCTTCCCGACTGTCTCCGCCCAGGATGTCGGGCTAGCTGCAGCCCGCTTGCTGCAGGACGACCATCACGGCAATGCGCCGCGGATCATCAGCATTGAAGGCCCACAACGCGTCAGTGTTCAAGACGTCGCCAATACGCTGGGCCAATTGATGGGTAAACCCGTCAAACCTTATGCCATGCCCCGCGATGACTGGGCTACGCGCCTGATCGAAATCGGCTACAGCGCCAACAACGCACAACTGCTGGTTGATCTGTATGACACCCACAACGCGGGCGGGATTGATGTCGAAGCAGGCACTGAGCGGATTTACGGGCAGAGCAGCTTGCAATCCGTTCTGGCAACCCTGTTGGCTCAGGCCAGTGCGCCAACCCGCTGAAGTGCAGCCATTTACATACAAACATCATCAAACAAAAGACAGTTTAGCGACAGATATATAGAGTTTCCTCCCGCTCGCGGCGCCTTGATTGCGGGCGTACCAACTACAAAAAATACAGAGGAAGCACCATGAAACGAAACACGCTGTTCTGGCGATGCGTGGCGGCACTGCCAGGCTGTCTGCTAGCCAGCCACTGCGCGGCCGATGTCCTGCCAACATCCAGCCCGGAGGCCGAAGGGCTGGATTCGGCCAAGCTGCTCAAGATGCTCGACTACCTGCAAACCAGTGGTTTCAACGTGGATAGCGTGGTGCTGGCCAGGCACGGCAATCTTGTCCTGGAGGCGTACGCCGCCCCCTACCGCAACGGGATTCCCCATCAGATCAACTCTGCCACCAAGAGTTTTGTCTCGACGCTGGCGGGCATGGCCGTTGCCGACGGCAAGCTGAGCCTGGATGACCCCATCGCCAAAGTATTGCCGGAATACGCAAACCTGCCGACTGCGCAAACAGTGACGCTACGGCAACTGCTAGAGATGAACTCTGGCGTGGACTGGAACGAGTGGCCCGGCGGCAGCGACTTTGGCCAGATGCTGGGTAGCAACGAGCCGGTCAAAACCTTTTTGCAGCACCCGGTGAATGCTGAAGAGGTTGGGCACTTCAACTACAACAGTGGCGGCTCGCACGTGGCTGGCGCAATGGTGGCGCGGGCTGAAGGGCAATCGCTGGGCCAGTTTGCCCAGAGCCGGTTATTCGGGCCGCTGGGTTTTACGAACGTGATGTGGCAACAAGATTCAACCGGCACCCAGATCGGTGGACGCGGTTTATACCTGCTGCCAGAAGATTTGCTGAAACTGGGCGAGTTCTATCGTCTGCACGGCAAGTGGAACAACGAGCAGCTCTTGCCTGAAAGCTGGGTCGACTATGTGACCAGCCCGCTTGAACCCATCGCAGCCGGCACCGGCAGTGATCAGTATTACGGCGCGCAATGGTGGGTCAAAAAAGACCGGTCTACCTACGCAGCGGCGGGCTGGGGTGGTCAGTACCTGTTCGTTTTCCCGCAGGAAGACATGACCCTGGCGCTGACCTCTCGCCGGAATGACTATTCGGGTACGGCAGGCGCTCTGCTCGATTCAGGCCCGTTACTGACGTATTTCCTGCACAGCGATCAGGCAAAACTACCGCCGAACCCTGAAGCCGCCAAAGCCTTGCGCGAACGCATTGATGAAATGGGCCGGAATCCGGCGGGTGCCCGCAGCGAATCACCATTGCAAAAACAAATCTCTGGCAAAGCCATCGAGATGAATAATCCACATAGCCAGACTGAACAGTGGCGGCTTGAGTTTGATGGCAATACGGTCGCGGTGACGCAAAGCCCACGCCGCTTCGACATGCCGACGCTGCATTACACGGCGGGGCTGGATGGCGCCTGGCGCACCACAGTGCTGCCCGCCCAAGGGGCACATCTCGCGGCCAGAGCGAGATGGCTGGATGCCAACACCTTTGCGCTCACGATCACAGAGCTTGAGGAGTACTACACCCAGACAATCCTGATGAAGTTCAACGGAAACAAGGTCAAGATCGACGTACCCGGCTGGGATGCAGCAGCCAGCGGCACACTGCGCAAATAAACCGGCAAGCGTAGCCGGGCCAGATCATGCACCAGCGCGTCGCCCGGCTGCGTTTTTGACCGTCACACAAAATTCATCTGCCACTCGGCCAAACCCGCCTGCACTGCACAAAAAGCCATCTATGCTTGCAGGCAAACCTATATCCATTCAGATCGCCCGCGCCCATGTCTCTGATCAGGAGAAACACCATGAGAGCTGTCGCGTTCTGCAACAACGACATTGTCTGGCTAGCCTGGCGGTACGATCAAAAAATTCCCGGTTGCCTGGGCTTTGCCATTTACCGGATTGATGTTGCCACCGGCCAGCAAACGCCGCTCCCTGCCATGGCCACCTTTAATGGCCAGGACGCCACCAAAGATCGCACCACGCTGGATGATCCAGTCCAGAAATTTTCCTGGAAAGACGTTTACGCCACTGCGGCAGGCCGGGGCAAAGCCTGGCAGTACAAGATCGTGCCCATGGGCGGCCAGCCTGGTGCACTGCAGCCGCTGCCCGACGCCCACTTTCCCGCCCTGACCACCAATACTGTCACTCTCTCCGCCGACTACGGTCAGGTTTCGGTGTACTTCAACCGGGGCATCCTGGCGACGCAATCCACTGCAGACAAACTGGGTGCCACGGCAGACACCGCACCATCACTCGTGGCGCTGACCAAAGCCCTTTATACAATTGATGACCCGCTACGCAATGATCTGGCCGGGCAAATGATTGAGGCCCTGACCGTACTGCCTGATGCCGCACAGCAAGGCAATCGCAGTCTTTACTGCGCGTTTTATGAGTTCGACGACCCGCAAGTGATTGGAGAACTGAAAAAGCTGGGCAGCAAGCTCCATCTGGTGCTCTCCAACATGCCGGACAAGGACTCTAACGATACCTACGCCCCACAGCGGCAAGAGATCAAAGACGCCGGTGCCCAGGTGCGGGATCGCTTCATGAAGTCCAACCACATTGGCCACAACAAATTCCAGGTGCTGCTGGAAGACACCACGCCCACGCATGCGCTGTTTGGCTCGACCAATGTCACCGCCCACGGCCTGTGTGCGCAGACCAACAACACCGTGATCATCCACCACCCGGATGTTGCCAGGGCCTACAAGAACTACTGGGATCAGTTGTACGGCGACACCCTGACCGAAGGCACAGTCACGGCCCAACAAGCACCGGCGCTACGCCAATGGTGCCAGCAACAAGGCTCGGCATCGCACGGTCAGCCCATCGGACTGGATAAAGGCAGTCTGGAGGTCTGGTTCTCCCCCAACACACCCCATGCCCGCGCCAGCAGCCCGGGGCCAGATGAAGTGCGCCCGCCGGACCTGGATATCGTGTTCAAGCTGATCAGTGAGGCGACGCAAGCGGTGTTGTTCCTGGTGTTTGAACCTGGCTATCCCAGCATCGTCGATGCGGTTGGCGCTGCGCTCAAAGCCAACCCGGCACTGTTTGTGCGCGGTGCGGTCACTGATCCGTACGCGGCAGCCCAGTTCAAACAGGACGTCACCGGCGATGGCCAGAAAGTGGTGCGGCTGAAAAACAGCGACACCCCGCCCGATGAAGACTTTCGCGTCATTCATACCCGCGGCGTCAATAAAGCCGACAAATTCGGGCAGTGGGCGCAAGAACTGAATCAGGCAGGCCACGCCGTAGTGCATGACAAGATCGTGGTCATCGACCCCTTTTCAGATAACTGCGTCGTGATTACCGGCAGCCATAACTGCGGCTACAAGGCGTCTTACGACAACGATGAAAACCTGAATATCATCCGAGGGCATCGAGAAGCCGCACAGGCCTTTGCCGTGCATTGTCTGGATGTCTACGACCACTATTCCTGGCGCTACTGGCTGGAAAAAGATCCGGCCAATGCCTGGCATTTTCTGGCCGCCAACGCAGACTGGCAGGATAACTACGTCAGTGCAGACAAGATCAAATCAGCCGAACTGAAATTCTGGCTGGGCGAGCAATAAACCAGAACGGAGACGGACATGAGCAACGGACATGGCAAACCACGGCTTGAATATTGCATGATCAAGGGCTGGCTGATCCAGGCTGCACCGTATTTCACGCGTTATAACGCCAATCCGCATTACATCATTACCGTGGATAACGGCGGCAAACAATTCAATATCGTCGTCAATTCAGCCTCGCAAGTACCGGCCGGCGACAATCACGATACGCGCGTGTTGTCGTATATCGATCTGCACTTCAGCGATCCGGTTGTCGACAAACTCAAAGCTTTGCAACCAGGCCTATACACGGATGGTTTTCCACGCCTGGACTACTGGCAGGATAAAAGCCTGCTGGATATATCCCGTTTTCGGCCTGTGCCGTATGAGGATAACGATGGCAATCACTTTGACATCAATGACCAGATTGACCAATTGCTCAGCATTGATGAGAAAAACACAGCCTCTTTTCCCTATCCGTTTAATAACGGCCATACCACGCAAGAACGGGATTTCTGGAAACCCACCGACGCCAGCGTCATGGTTTACGGATTCGGTTTTTTATTTCAGCCCGCAGAAGACGGGCTGCACGAGACCCATATGAACCAGGGCAACCCGCGCGATGGCGGGCATGCCGGTGAAAACGGCGCATTTCAGGATGGCGCAGTGATAGTGCAGCGTGGCGATGGCTTCACGGCCATTTTCACGGCGTTCCAGTCCCAATATCTGCCAACGCTGGCCAATGGCGATCCCGCAGATAACGCCCGGCCCATTGACACTTTTCTGAGTAGCCAGCAGTAGAACGCCAGCTGATCCGGCTTGATCAGCTGGCGTCGTTGCTGCTGAGTACAGAGGTCAGCAACACCAGGTTATGTACCTTGATCAGGTTGGGGTCGGTATCGCCCAGGTTCCTGCTTTGGTCTGGTGTGCCATCCAGCGGCACCTGGTTCAGCAGATTGAGCAGATCCAGCGTGCGCGCCTGATGTCCAGGCACGGTATGGTCATCGGTGATCTTGTTTTTGACCACTTTGATCTCATGCAGGTTTTGATCGGCCGACTGAGTGAGCGTGGCATTGGTCAGCAGGCCGTTCTGCATGGCGACATCAGCGCGGCTTTGCGCATCGTCGTTGACTACGTCGTAGTAGTAATTCTGTGAATCAGGATCGGTCGACAGTTGTAACGGCTGCCCCGGCTTGAGCGGGCGGTGATAGGCCGCGGTCAAATGCATTTTCTGGGTTTGCGTGATGGTGTGATCATCCGCCGTGCTGCCCTTGAAGGTCGTGCTTTGTGAAGCCGTCCATTCAAATTTATCCACTTCGCCGGGGCGCAACGGATTGGGGTGCGTGGGCGTGTCGGTGATTGATCCGGAATAATCAGCCAGCCCGGTCAGCATGGCGTGCTCCCGATCATTAAGCGGCAGATTCATCACTGCCGAATCCAGCGTGCCGGCCTTGCCATTGAAGGTGGTGAATGCGTCCTTGAACATGCTGACCAGCGTGGGGTTGCCATGGCCGCGGCGGGCTGCGTTATCCAGTTGTTCAATCAGATTGGCGACTGCGGCAGCACGCTGGCCGGCAGAGCCCTGAATCGCCGGGTTACCGGTGCTCACGCTCAACTGCATCTTGCCTTCGGGCAAGCTCACCTTGACCGCACTGTTTTGCTTGTCCAGATGCACATCGGCGCTGCTGGGCACTACCGCACCATTATTCAGGCTGGATTGCAGATCCACCGAACTGAGTTGTCGCGTATCAAATCCGGCCAGACCAGTCAGGTTGAGTTTGGGCGGGACCTGAGTCAGCCCGTCGAGTGCGCTCTGGAAACCATCGGCCAGGTTGGCAATCGCGCCACGCTCTTCATCCGTCAGCGTGCTATCACTCTGCACCTTGATGTCCATGCCATTTGCAAGGCTCGTGATGCTCAGCGTGACCAGTGCGCCGCTACGGGTTTTGATGCGCAGGGATACATCACCGTGCATGTTGGCCGGTGCGGTGGATGGCCCACTGGCGCCCTGCACTTGCACGCTCTGGCTGTAATTGCTGCTGCCCTTGTTGAAATTGTCCAGCAAGGCTGCCCCCAAACCGCTGAAGCGCTCACTGAGCGTGTTGGCGCGAAATTGATGCGCCATCATCACCGAAATCGGGTCTTGTACATTATTGCGCCAAACCAGCTGACCTCCACCCGCCAGGGTGCCTTGTGCGGAATAGGTTTGCGCACTGGCACTCGTGCTGGCAGCGCTCAGATTCACCACGACAGAGGGTTGTATCGAAGCGGGTAGCGTTGTGTCTGCATCATGGCGCACCGCACTGGCCAGCCCGGTGTGATCGGGCAGGATGCTGGCGGAAACGGAAGCAATCACGGTCATGGGCAGAATCCGCAAAGGGGGACGGGCACAGGAAACAACGGGCATGTTTGATACACGCAGATACATCCGGCATACAGGCTATCGGCAAAGGCCGGGCTTTCTTGAAACAGGCGGATGCCAACGCAGTCAGAGGTGTAATAGTCGACATGACAAAAGGGTTGAATAATCAAGAGCATGCACCTTAATATGGCGCCTCTGCCGTTTACCCTGCCTTGCCGCTTCATGTCTCATCTGGTTGATTACATCAACGCCATGCATGGCGCACGATCCAGCGCGAAGATCGTTCATACCGAAACCACCATGGAAAGCTGGATGGATGACGGGTATGAAGTCACCCGCCAGGATGTGACCTGCACGTTTGATAACGGCGCGGTGGTTCGCCGCCTGCTGGAGCAAGACCAGTTCCCTGCAGATCTGGCCTGTGCCGAATGCTGGATCAACTACGAAGTACTACAGCAACCGGCGAGTCATACCGCCGTATCACCGGTACGTATCAGTTTTGACAATGCATGCCGCGAGCAATTCTGGCGACGCTATTTCAGTGCCTGATCTGGCTAGCCATGGTCTGATGGAATGTGTTGCGACACGTTGTGTACAATTTATCTGATCGCATTCTTGTTTTGTGCGCTTTAATGAATTTTATTATCCAGTTCAATTGTCGCTTACCATCTGTCCGAAGCTGAAATAAATAAAAGCAATATAAAAAAATGAAAATTTAACCATTTGCTTAATTCATGAATAGTTAGCTAGATGGTATATGCTTACCTTCATTTTAAACACTGATAAAAACGGCCAGTTTCAGCCCCAATTCTCCCATTTCCGATAATCGGCTCCGTAATAATTTCAATTCACTCCTTCTGTCGGAATGTTCTGACACTGCCATAGCAAATGCGCTGACAAGCACCTATCACATGGCTATTGCGCAATAACCGCTTCAGAACAATCAAAGCCAAGACCGTTCCGTCATTCAGTCCCCAGCAGACGGCCCAACCCCGCAAAAACACCCCTTTAGCAACGGAACAAGGGGAAGTCGGCGTTTTCGCCATATTGATTGCGAAGGAATGAGCCATGCCTGAACTGAAAAGTCTGACAACCGCGGCTGAATTGCCTGTGGGTTTTCGCTTCAATGAAGTCTCGGCAATCCTGCCCAGAATCAGAAATCTGCCCGTTAATTTAACGCCTTCTCTAGGCCCGTTAGCGGCATTTACCGGCACCTGGACCGGCTCCGGTTTCAATACGATTTTCCGGCCACAAAATGCCAAAACACCCACGCAGTTACCGGTCATGCAGCCCGGTAGTGACAACATTCTTGAACTCAATCTCACTTCTGAAACACTGTCGTTCTCGCCGGCACTCGGTTCCGTGCCCAACCGGGGTATGGTGCAGGGAGATATGTTCCTGAATGGCGTGCCGTATCTGCAAAGTATCAACGATGTGACGATCGCCAATACCAGTACCGGGATTCACCTGGAACCTGGTTTATGGCTGGCCATACCCGCCACGGATGACCCGAAAGAAGGTTTCACGGTGGCCCGGATGGCTTCAATCCCGCACGGCACGACCATTGTGGCGCAGGGTTTCTCCACCACACTGAACGGCAAACCAGCCATCCCGACGGTCGACATCACGCCATTCTCGGCCGGCAACCCCGCGCAGAAAATCCCGTTTGACAGCCAGAAGGCCGCCACACAGGGTACACCGCGTATTCCGCAGGATCTGACCTCCTGGATCAGTGCCGGCACCATCACCCAGGCCATGCTGGATGACCCCAATACGTTGCTTCGCGAACACATTGCCAATCAGAACATTGTGTCGACAACGGTGATCAATATCTCGACGTCGCCGGCCAATCCTTTGTTTGGTGGTGGCACAGACAATATTGCCTTTCTGTTGGGTGCGCCCAGCGCCCTGACCAACCCCAACCCCGCAGTGCAAAACGCGCAAACCGTGCAGATGACTGCCACATTCTGGATAGAAACGATCGAAGTCCTGCTGCATGTGCCAATTTTCACTCCCGGCCAGCCGGCGCTCACCCTGCATCCGGACACGCCTGCCCACCCCGGCCAACCCATGCCGGCCTTTACTGTGACGCCACCGCATGCCATTACCGCGCCCATCACATTGAAGTTCCACACAACGCAGATCCAGTACAGCCAGACCGTGTTTCTGAACTTCAACGGACTCACCTGGCCACATGTGTCTGTGGGGACGCTGGTGCCGCACGCAGCCGTGCCGGTGCCGCCGTCGGCCTGGACCTCCTGAGTGATCGCGGGTCATGCTGGCTGGCATTCACCACCAGCTTGACCCGCTTTTTCCGGGTTGAATCAGCGTGGTTCGCATCATGTCCAGCGCATCTGCCAGAGATGGATTCGGCAAGGGCCGTCGCCCTTCTCCACTGACTGAATCCCACTTGCGCGCGAGCCAGCGCGCCGTATTGCTGACCAGTGTCATGGTGCTGGTCAACGTATGCGGCGGCATCTTCATCACCCTGACCGATGTCCCGCCAGGCATTCTGTGCATGGTGATCGTGCTCGGCGCATTTTCAACGGTGTTGTGTGGCACGCCCTTGATCATGTTTCTCAGCCAGGGCTGGTTTACCCGTTACAGCGAATTTCTCAACAGTCTGAAAGGCGGTGCACTGGCGGCCTATTTGCAGCGTTTCTGGTCGCCAAGATTGATTCACGCGCTGGAAGACGCCGAGATACTCAAGCCTGGGGCGCCAAGGGACGACTGGCGCAGGCTGTCTGAATCCACCCCCGAACTCTGCGACCGGTTATTTGCACGCATCTATCACGAGCAATACGGCCTGCTGCCGTTTATGGTGCCATTCGTGATTTTACTGATCGTGGCATGGGCCAGTTCAGCGGTGGTTGCGACCAACTATCTCCTGGCCCAATGTCCGGAACCACGCACCATGCAGGTGGTGTGCGTTTATCAGTTACCTCAGGCACTCCTGGTGGCGTCGCTCTCTGGCGCATTCATGTTTGTGGTCAGTGATTCGGTCCTGAGTATTCGCCGCCGATGCCTGAATATTTCTGACGTGTATTGGTACTCGTTACGGCTGTTTCTGGCGGTTCCCATCGCCTTGGTCATTGAGAACATCAAGGTCGATAACGGGATGCATGTCCTGACGGCCTTCGCCCTGGGTACGTTTCCGGTCGATGTATTGCTCAAGCAATTTCGCCGGTTTGGCTTCCCGCAGTTGGGCGATCAGGAAAGACGCGAAAACGCCCCGGACAAACTGCTGGTGCTGGAAGGCGTCACGCTGCCAGTGGTCGCCACGCTGGAAGCTGAGGGCATCAATTCAATCGAACAAGTCGCCACGGCAGACCCGGTATTGCTCTCGATCAGAACCGGTTTTCCCTTCCGCTTCACTTTGCGCCTGGGGTCACAAGCCATCGTGCGACGCCATTTTGGCGAGAACGCTACCACGCTGTTACCCATCGGGCTAGGAGATGTGGTGCCGGTTTATCTGCTGGTCCAGGCCATGGACCAACGCCCGGACATGGTCACGGACTCTCAACTACCGCGGGTAGAACAGCCTGAACTGGTGGTCCACAATGCCGCGACGCGGTTGTTTGCGCAGGACGACAATGAGGAGCGCATTGCCATCGTCAAAACCCAGTTCCGGCAGATCGCGGCTGAGGAATACACCATCATGCTGGCACGCATATCCCCTCCGGATACCGGCCTGTAAAGCAGCAACGGCGCTGACCGTGGTCTAAGCTCAAACCCGGTGCTACCCGCGCCTTCCCGCCTGACCGCCACCCTGGAGACCCCATGCGCCTGCCCGCCCCTGCCCCCGTTTTGCGCCGAGTTCTGAGCACCCTTTGCGCCACGCTGCTGGCTTTGCCCATCGGCACCGTGGATGCCTGCACCCGCGTGCTGTATGTCGGCGCAGATCATCAGGTCATTACGGGTCGCAATATGGATTGGTCGGAAGACATGCGCTCCAACGTCTGGGTGTTCCCCGCCGGCATGCAGCGGGATGGCCGGGCCGGCCCGCGTACACCGCACTGGACCTCCAGATATGGCAGCGTAATCGTGTCAGGTTATGAGATCGGCAGCGTGGATGGCATGAACGAGCGTGGCCTTGTGGCCAATGCGCTTTATCTGTCCGAAACCGATTACGGCAAACCGGACCCAGCCCGCGTACCGATGTCCATCAGCCTGTGGGCGCAATACGCGCTGGATAACTTCGCCACCGTTGATGAAGCGGTGGCAGTACTGGAAAAAGAACCTTTCCAGATCATCGCCCCACCCCTGCCCAACGGCAAACCGCTGACAATCCACCTGTCACTGTCTGATGCCAGCGGGGACTCCGCCATTCTGGAATACCTGGACGGCAAGCTGGTCATCCACCACGGCAAGCCATACAAGATCATGACGAACTCACCCATTTACAGCGAACAACTGGCGCTGGACACCTACTGGCGCGGCGTGGGCGGCCTGACATTCTTGCCTGGCACCAACCGTGCTGCTGACCGCTTTGTGCGGGCATCCTTCCTGCTGGATGCTATTCCCAAACAGATCGACCCCAACTACATCGTCGGCGTACCGCAGCAGTCTTATGCCTACCAGTCCGTCGCCAGCGTGATGAGCGTAATGCGTTCCGTCAGCGTGCCCCTGGGCATCTCGACACCCGATCAGCCCAACCTCTCATCGACCATCTGGCGCACGGTGGCTGACCAGAAAAACCTGGTTTACTACTTTGACTCTGCCACCCGCCCGGACACCTTCTGGGTAGACATGCACAAACTCTACCTCAAACCCGGCGCCCCGGTACGCAAGTTGATCATCGACGCCGGCCAAGTATTCTCTGGCGAGACCTCTGGACAGTTTGTGACTGCCAAACCATTTGAGTTCATGCCAGCGAGAGTGGGGTGAAGGGGATGGCACGACGCTGGTCCGCAATAAGCAGCTCATTGGGTGAAATCCATAAAAGGCATCATGGATTTCACCCGGCCAGAGGATCAAATGAGTCGGCAAAAAAACCGGAGCCTGTTCAGCGGCAGCTCAGCCATGCAAAGAACCGTACCTTGTGGCGCCTCCGGGAGCGGGCTTGGACAACCCTTCCTGACAAGCCATGATCCCGGCCGGGAAATAGCCTGCTCCGGCGATGCATTCTGTAGAAAGGTCAAGCATTCATGTATAGAAAATAATTCTTATTGAGAGAAAAACAAACGCCGGTATAAATATAAAAAATCCATATCTGCAAAACTTGCAGATGTAATGCAAATCACTCGATACCTCTTCCTTGTATTTTCCGGTAAAAATCACCTTATAGAAAAAGGAATTATTGTTCTGAAATGCCTCAAACATTGAGACTCTTCTGGTTTCCTTCATAACATAAGCAACGGCAATCGTATGGATTGCCCCATAAAAAAACAGTATGTAAAAAATTGAAATATTGAAATCCATGACTTGAATCCTTTGTACAAATACCGGGTGAAGCTATACGTATACTTGTCCAGCACCGATTGGGCGTTCGGCATTATCTTGCTGCCGATATCCTTCCTGGTAGGTGTCTCCTGCACGTACCATGATTTACACTCATGTCGGGTGACGCTTGCTATTCAACAGTGAAATCCATTCCGAAGCGTCTCCCGCCCCGATCAAGAACTCATGATCATTCCAGCAAAAAAGATAATCACAACTTTCATTTGTGACATAAAAAACAAAATTAAACAATTCCAGAACTACCGCTGATATATCCCTCAGATCACCCATCCGAAAAGCACTTTCATCAGCATCTTTCTCAAAAAAGATAATAGCTTCTCCCGAAGGAAGAAATTTCAATAAATCTTTCCCGCCGGGACAATGCCTTGAATTTTGGGGCACCACTATTCTCTGCCAAAGGGATGCCAGACCTTTTCTAGCGTACTTCTCTTCGACCCTATTTCTTATTCTTTCTACCTCGTCGATGGGCAACTCCAGAACAGCCAAATTCTGACGAATCGACTCCTGCAAAAAATCATCCGCAATGTAACGCATTTTATGTCACCGAACTGGTCGATTTACAGAAATACAGAAACGTCATCCAGAACAACATGCCCGACGGTGTTGTTTTCCCGGTTGTTTGAAAGCCCACATGCGCAACGCCTGGTCCATTTTGCTCATGCGCCTGATCTACGCTGACTTCAGCCCCACTATTTGACCTGGACCATACCCGATACTCCGCGGGAAAATTTTTGCCTTTCTCGTCAACGCCCCATTTTGTCAACGTGAACTCGACTTTGCCAACGCCAATAAGAGCAAAGGCTGGCTACCGGTAGTGACGGCCCCTTTTCAGGTCGGTGTTGTGCTCGACGTAAACCGGTCCAGCAATGACTGGACTACGCTCTGAAACTCTCCTTTCTTGAGGATAAATTCGCGAGCGGTGTCCTCATCATCCTGATAACCCCAAATTACTCTTGCTTCTCCATCACATTCCGCAAGAAAAATGTAGCAACCTTCATCCGAGATATTTCGGTCTGAAAAAAGCGAATAACATTGCCGCTCGCCAGTCACATAGCGTGCTCTGTCTTGCCCTGGTATAGAGGAGTTAAACAAGTCTGGATAGTTTCCGGGTTCGATACCCGCATTGAGTCTGTTTCCCTTGCCACCGGGCGTGTGACTGGAACTGGAAGATACCATCAGCCCATTCTCAGTTACCGTGAGAGTTGGAATTGGCCATTTGCTATAGCTGACAGGATCAATCTGCGGCGATATATTCCACGCCTTTTGCACTGGTGCAGCGGCCCTCGTACGGGTGAGCGGCTTTGGGCAGCCAGTAGAAAGGTGATCTGACCAACGCAAAGGAAAGTGTGGCAATTTGGTGACAACCACTCGCATTGATGTGAAACGACCTGTTTTGCCAGCCTTGCGCTCAAGCGCCAAGGTCGTTGGGGGCCGCCCGGCGCAAGCGCTCGCCACCAGGCTATGCTGCCAGGCACCGCTTCCAGATAAGGCAACCCATGCGCTCCAGACTCAACCTGATCTTGCTCGGTGTGGCCGACGTGACCCGGTCCGTCGCGTTTTATGAAGCGGTGGGGTGGCGGTTGGCACAAACCAGTCATGCAGGCTTTGCCAAATTTGATCTGGGTGGGGTGGTATTAGGTTTGTTGCCACGCGCAGAGATGGCGCAAGACTGCAATAGCCTGGATGCTACTGGCCAAGGGTTTGGCGGTATGGCACTGGCTTATGTGGCGCGGCACCCGGATGAAGTATCTGACACGCTAACCCTGGCCGCGCAGGCCGGTGGCAGCGTGGTCAAACCCGCCACCGCAAACGCCTGGGGTATTGCCGGGTACTTCAAAGACCCGGATGGTCATTTGTTTGAAGTCGTTTACGAGGACGGTTGGGTGTTCGACCTGCACGACAATCTGCGGGTGTAACGCTCAGGCGGCTTGTTGCAGATAGGCCGTGGCCTGGGTCACCGGCAACGGGCGTGCAAACAGATACCCCTGAAAGTAGTCGCAATCCCGGCTCAACAGCGCGTCGCGCTGGGCCGGGGTTTCCACGCCCTCTGCCACAACTTGCAGCCCGAGCATGTGTGCCAGTGCAATAACCCCTGCGCACAAATCGGCATCGGTAGCATCCTGATCAATATTCTGGATAAAACTGCGATCCAGCTTGAGCGCAGAAACCGGCAAGCGTTTCAGATACGCCATGGATGAATAGCCCGTGCCAAAATCGTCAATCGACAAGGTGACGCCCAGCGCACGCAAGGCTTGCAGGTTGGCAATGGCTTGTTCCGGGTCAGACATCATCATCGACTCGGTGATTTCCAGTTCAAGCTGATCAGGGCCGATCCCGTAACGCTGTATCTGGTCGGCGACCCGGACCGCAAGACCGGCATCATTGAGTTGTGCTACCGAGAGATTCACCGCCAGCTTCATCCCGGTCAGCCCCATTGCGTGCCATGCCTGCAATTGACGGCAGGCCTGGGCAATGACCCAATCGCCGATCTGGACGATCAACTCCAGTTGTTCTGCCAACGGAATAAACAGGGCCGGAGAAACCATGCCCTGGCCGCCGCGATGCCAGCGCAGCAAGGCTTCAGCCCCTACGACCTTGCCATTGCGGGCGTCGATCTTGGGCTGGTAGTACAACTCGAACTCATGGTTGTCTTGTGCGGCACGCAGATCGCGCTCCAGCGACAAGCGCGCGGCCACCGCCGCGCCCAGTTCTGCGGAGTAAAAACGAAAACGCCCGCGTCCTTTTTCTTTGGCATCAAACATGGCAGCTTCAGCGCGCGCCACCAACTGGTCAGCATGGATTGCATCTGCGGGGTAAACACTGATGCCCATGCCGGCGGTGAGTTGAAACAGTTGCGAGCCCAGGCGCACCGGCTGCTCCAGCAAGTGCTGAACCTGATTGGCAATGCGTGTCAGCCCGTCGATATCACCAAACCCGGTCACGGTCAGGGCGAATTCATTGCCGGCCAGGCGCGCGGTGGGGCCGGGCAACCAGGAGCAGTCATCAATACGCGCCGCGACTTCTTTCAAAACTTCATCGCCCGCCGCATGGCCCATGCTGTTATTCAGATATTTGAACTGGTCCAGATCAAACAAAAACACCGCCAGCAGTTGCTGCGGCGTCGCTTCAATGCGTTGCGCCAGCAACCGCTCAAACTGGGGGCGATTGGGCAAGCCGGTCAGCGTATCCGTGGTCCGGTGCTGTTCCATGCCACGCTTGAGTTGCAGCAACTCGGTGATATCTGACGAAAAACCGATCAGCGCCGGCGGTTGCCCGGGCAATTTAAGCGGCATCTTCACTGACCAGAAATGCCTGGCTTCGCCATCCGTATCGACAATGACTTCTTCTGCCGATGCGCGTTCTCCGCTGTGGAGCACGGCTTGGTCCATACCCGCTAGTTGCGTGGCCTCTTCAACGGGCAACAATTCCTGATCGGTGTGGCCGATCACGTCATCCAGCCCCCGGCCGTAGAGCGTGAGCACCTTGGCGTTGGCGTACAAATAGCGGCCAGCGTGGTCTTTCAGATAGATGTAGGCATCGACATTGGACAGCACCGCATTGAGCATTTCGTTATGGTCAATGTCCTCTTGCGCCTGCCGCTGGCGATGTGTGATATCCGTAGCAATCCCGCACATGCCGCTCACCTTGCCAGCCGGATCACAAATCGGGACTTTAACCACCCAGAACACGCGCGGCGTGTCTTCACCCTGCAAAAAGACTTCTTCACGCTCGTGCAGTTCTTCACCGTGCGTCAGCACGCGCACATCATTACGCGTCTGGATCTGGCCTCGTTGCAGATCAAAGAAATAGCTGTCATCACGGCCCAGCAAATCCGCCAGGTGGCAACGGAACAGATTGCACACCGCCTGATTGGCAAACAAATACCGGCCATGCAGGTCTTTAATAAAAAAATAGGCCCCAACGCCATCAAACAGCGTGCGCAACTCCATGGTTTCGAGTTGCAGCATGGCGCCGGGCGTAGTGAGGGACGACGAGGACATCGGTGAACTCAATCAGGTGCGGATAATCGCTTTTAACCGTTATAACACTGCATTGGCAAGCACGTGGCAGGCACTTACCAAATGCGCGACAGCAGTCAGCAACACCGCGCAAGATGGGCTAACCTGCCCCTTCAAAGGGTTTGTCTTGCCCATGCAATTTTTTTTCCGATCCATGTCGATTCTGCGCTGACTGGTTCGTCGTGCTTATAGATGCCCAAACAACAGGTTTTCCGACGGCGTCCCAATCTCAATCAAGGAGCTACATCATGCGTTTCATGGTCATTGTCAGGTCTACCCAGGAATCCGAAGCGGGCGCGATGCCGGATGAAGCCACCCTCACCGCCATGGGCAAGTACAACGAAGAACTGGTCAAGGCTGGCGTCATGCTGGCGGGAGAAGGTTTGCAGCCGAGCGCCAAAGGCGCCCGTGTTCGTTTTTCTGGCAAAGATCGCACCGTGATTGACGGCCCTTTTGCCGAGACCAAAGAGCTGATCGCGGGTTTCTGGATCATGCAAACCAAGTCGCTTGAAGAATGTATTGAGTGGGTCAAACGCTCGCCCAACCCGTTCCACACCGAGAGCGACATTGAAATCCGCCAGATTTTCGAAGCCGAAGACTTTGGCGACGAATTCACCCCTGAAGCACGCGAATCTGAAGCCCGCTTGCGTGATCAACTGACCAGACAAGGGCACTAAGCGCCCTGCTGCTGCAGCCCGCGCCCCAGCGGGCTGCCTCTCCTGACTGCGGAAACCGTCGTGAGCCAGCTTGCTACCCATAAGGCCATTGAAGCGGTCTGGCATATTGAGTCCGCCCGCATTATTGGCGCGTTGACGCGCATGCTGCGTGACGTAGGCCTGGCCGAAGAACTGGCGCAAGATGCCCTTGTGAGTGCGCTGGAAACCTGGCCCCAGACCGGGGTGCCGGACAACCCGGCTGCATGGCTGATGACTGCTGCCAAACACCGCGCGCTGGATCGCTTGCGGCATCACAAACTGCAACATACCAAACATGAAGAGCTCGGCCGGGACCTCCTGATTGAACAAGATCTGGCTGAAGTCGACCCGCTTGCGGCGCTGGATGACCCGATCGGTGACGATGTACTACGTCTGCTGTTCATTGCCTGCCACCCGGTGCTACCACCAGAAGGACGCGTAGCGCTGACTTTGCGATTACTGGGTGGTTTGTCGACGGATGAAATTGCCCGGGCTTTTCTTGTGTCTGAACCCACCATTGCCCAGCGCATTGTCCGGGCCAAACGCACACTCTCAGCCGCACAAGTCCCTTTTGAAGTGCCGCAAGAACAGGATTTACCCGAGCGCCTTGGTTCCGTCCTCGCCGTTATTTATCTGGTCTTTAACGAAGGCTACGCCGCCACGGCCGGGGACGACTGGATGCGCCCGTCATTGTGCGATGAAGCATTGCGCCTGGGACGGATTCTGGCGGCGCTGGCACCCAATGAATCTGAAGTTCACGGACTGGTCGCATTAATGGAAATCCAGGCGTCTCGCGCGCGGGCACGTACCGGCGCCAACGGCCAGCCCGTTTTATTGCTGGAACAAAACCGGGCGCGGTGGGATCACCTTTTGATCCAGCGGGGGCTGGCAGCGCTGAACCGGGCTCGCGCACTGGGCGGCTTGCTGGGGCCCTACGCGTTACAAGCCAGCATTGCCGCCTGCCATGCCCGCGCCCGCACGGCCGAAGAAACCGACTGGCATGAGATCTGCGCCTTGTACGACGCGCTGGCACAGGTGTCACCCTCACCCGTGGTAGAGCTTAACCGGGCGGTGGCGGTGTGCATGGCTTTCGGACCAGAAGCAGGCCTGGTCGCAGTCGATGCCCTGATGGATGAACCCACCCTGCATCAGTACCACCTGCTACCCGCCGTGCGCGCTGATTTTCTGTTCCGGCTTGGCCGTTTTCAAGAAGCCTGCACGGCTTTTGAACGCGCCGCAGCCATGACCCGCAACCTGCCCGAACGAACCTTGCTGCTGGCCCGTGCGCAGACCTGCCAAAGCCATTTGTTGCCGAAACCTGACACCATTGGCTAAACCCGGCAAGCCGCACTATTACCCTGTATCCGTTACTGCACTTGGCTTTCAAGGGTTTTTCATTCTCTTTGATTGCAGTTATATTGCAAGTCATTTGCTTAAATGCAGAGCAAGCCACCACCGCGAATTATGCTAAAGGTGCTACAAAGCAGAGGTTGGCACCGCGTCATCAGAACGGCGGACCAACCTGACAAGCCAAACAGGGGATTTTGAAATGACTTTGAAGAAGAAGGCCTGGGGCCTGACTGTGGTTGTACTGGTGTTTTTGCTGGGCATGATGCTGGTCGGGCTGTACGTACTGCGCAGTGCCAGCGACCAGGACAACCGTGCGCGGATCAAACAGTTGGTGAAAACCACCTACAACACCATCGTGCAGATGGAAAACGCCAGCGCCAACGGCAAATTGAGCGAGGCCGATGCCAAAGCGCTCGCCGCGCAAATTCTGCGTGAAAACAAGTATCACGAATCCGAATACGTGTACGTCACGGACGACAAACTGGTGTTTGTCGCCACCCCGCTGGACCCGCAACTGGTCGGCACCAGCTTTAATGATTTCAAAGACTCCAAGGGCAATAGCGTGGGGGCGATTGCCGCTGCCGCACTGGATAAATCCGGTGGCGCCATGACCGATTACTGGTGGGACAGCAAGCGCGATGGCAAAGTCGTCGATCTCTTGTCCGTGGCCGTGCGTACGCCCAAATGGGGTTGGGTAGTGGGGAGCGGCATCAGCTTTGCTGAAGCCGACGCCCGATTCTGGAGCAACGCGCGCTGGCAGGTGATGATTTGCCTCGTCATGGCTGCCATCATTGGCGCCATCCTCATCATCGCCGTCCGTGGGCTGACCGGCACGCTGGGTGGCGAACCGGATGAAGTGGTAAAACTGGTCTCGCAAGTGGCCGCTGGCGACCTGACCAGCAATCGCCGCGTCAACGCCCCGTCGCGCAGTATCCTGGGCGAGGTTGAGCGCATGCGCCAATCGTTGAGTACGGTGATGTCTGGCATCCAGACCGATGCACGCCAGCTGGAACACCATGCGTCCTCCATTGCCGGTGCCAGCCGCGAGATTTCTGTCGCAGCCGGTCGCCAGACGGATTCAACCTCTTCCATGGCCGCAGCCATGGAAGAACTGACCGTCAGCATCAACCACATTTCTGACAACACCGGCGATGCGGAGCAGACCTCCCGCATGGCGACCGAACTGGCGGCCGAGGGCGTCACCCAAGTGAATGAAGCCTCTCAGGCCATGGGCAATATCGCCGGCAGCGTGTCCCGCGCTTCGGGTCAGATCCGGAACCTGGATGCCAAATCCCGCGAGATTTCCAGCATTGCCGCCGTGATCAAGGAAATTGCAGGCCAGACCAACTTGCTGGCATTGAACGCCGCCATTGAAGCCGCCCGCGCGGGTGAACAGGGCCGCGGCTTTGCCGTGGTGGCCGATGAAGTACGCAAACTGGCTGAACGCACCAGCAGTGCCACGGTTGATATTGAGAAAATGCTGGCCGACGTACAAACCGAGACCGACTCTGTCGTTGCGGTGATGGATGAAGCCTTGCCGCAAGTTGAACACGGCGTAGAAGTCGCGCACCACGTTGCCGAATCGCTCAGCCGTATTCATGGCGGGGCACAAGCCACACTGGGCCGCCTGAACGAAATGGCCAGCGCCACGCGTGAACAAAGTGAAGCCAGCAATAGCATTGCCGGCCGCGTGGAAGACATCAGCCGCATGGTGGAAGAAACCACAGCGTCGATCCACCGTGCGACGGACACCGCCGGCGAGATTGAAAATGTGGCGGCGCGTTTGAACCAGATGGTAGGCAAGTTCCGCCTGTAAGCCGCCTGTCCCCGTCATCCTTCATCAGCAAGGGCATGTCACGATGTGACATGCCCTTTGTTTTGGTGCGGCGGCCACCCCGGCCAGACGCCTCCCTGCCCTCACAACCATTGCCCCCCCTGAACAACCGCACATATCGCTGCAGATGGGTTCGGGTTGGGTACATTTCTCATACCGTTTGCATAAATTGGGCCGTCTTTTTGTGCCTGCTGCGATGAACGCAACAGTTCCTCCGCTATTTTCTCTTTGCGCCCAAAAACAGGATTAATCTGATAGCAGTTTTTAATCACATTTCACTGGAATACGGAGAATATAATGACAAATGCATACAAGATGATGATCCCGGCATTGGCCCTGTTGGCATTAAGCGCACACGCAAGCGCCACGCAAACCGGCGGCACCATCACGTTTACCGGTGCCATTGTGGAAGACACCTGCCAGGTTCAGGTATCCACCCTCAGCATGCAAACCCATTTGTCTGGTTGCGATGCCAAGGTGGCAAACCACGCGCAAACGCATATTGATGCAGTTAAAACCAAAACCACCGTAGAACCTGTGCAAAGCACCGCACCGGCCAACAAGCAAGAAAAACTGGCCATTGTGACCACTGAGTATCTTTGAATATCTTTGAATGAGTGAATGCCAAGCGAAACAGGCAAATACCACAACAAAGACTGGTACAAAAAAACGCACCTGAAAAGGTGCATTTTTTTTAAATCATGCCTGATAAACCACGTTGGGTTTGATCTGTTTATTTGTACGTAAAATTAAATGTCGCCATGGCAGCCACTTTACCCGGCGTCACCGGTTGGGCCAGAACATAATATTGCGCCACAAATGGAATCGTCATCACCGTATTGCTATCTATTTTGCTCATCACCAATGGCGCAGTGAAATCCAGCGGCGTGCCTGTTTTATCGTTGACCGCATTTGCTTTCAGTAACTGAACACCCACACCGCCGGCGGTTCCGGTATTTTTCAGTACGCTGGGCAATGTGTCTGTCGTGGCAGATAACGTCATGGTGACCGTTTCCACATTGGTACAATTGCTTAAAGAAATATTAAAAGCAGTTGGGGAAAACGTAGTGGGCGCACCTGCCGCATTCATATCGTGCGTTAACGCTGGGGGCAGCTGGACTGTGGCGTCCCCATCTACAGTGCAAGATGGCGCAGTGAGTGTACCGGTGAAATACAAATCTGCATCCACCGCAAAGGATTGCGCGGTATAACCCAAAGCCAGCGTGGCCAGTAACCCTATTAATTTTTTCATGGCTCTTACCCTGTAATCTGCAATATCAAATGAGTCTGGTAAATAGCGCACTCAGTCATAAGAGAACGTAACCGTGGCGTGGGCTTTGACATCACCCGGTGTCATATCCGTCTTGGTCTTGATGTATTGCACATACATGGGAATGCTATACGCAGAACCATCCGGGCCCGTTACCGTGCCCGCGTTCATTGCAGCACCCAAGGTGACCGGTGTGGCTGTCCCGTTAACGTTGTTTACCAACTGCAGACCAATACCAGACGCAGAACCGGTGGATTTCATGACGCCCGGCAGCGCACTATCCGTATCGGCCAGGGCAGAGACCGTCATGGAGATCACGGGCTGTTTAACGCAGTTTTGCAGATTAATATTGAATGCCGTTTTTTTGGCTACGCTATTCACGACATCAAAATCCACCGTTTTTACAGATGGCAAATCAATATTTAAATTAGTTGAATTGGAATTCACGGCACAGGTGGTCGGCACCTGAACATTAAATGTAGTACTAGAAAACGGAATGGTGAAGAAACCACTAAAAGTGGGATAATAATAAAATACATTATTATTTTGCGGGGTCACCCAGGAGTCATAATGCAAGGTCAACGCACTCAAATTAGTCGTTGACACACCTTTTTTAATGGTGCCTATTTTAACAAAACGAGCCTGAATGACGTAAGCACCCACAGTAACATTAAGTGTGTCAGTGCCCAGGCGCCCCGAAGTTGATGCCTGTGCCGCATTGTCGATGTTCCAGTCAGGAGCGACCGGCGTATCCCACTTCAATGCCTTTAATGCCCTCTGGGATTTTTGATGACCCGTGTAATAGACAATAAAACCAATACCTGGAATGCCCGTCTGGAATACGTCAAACGGGTAGGTAATACCATCCGGGCCACTTACATTGACAACCTGCCCAGTGGAGTCACCAATATACGGAAAAAGGGAGGTTATAATTGTGGCACCGTCTCCAGTAAGGGCACAACGTGCGGTACCGGCTATCGCGCTGCTCCAAGCAGAGAGCAAGGACCCATTAGGCAATGCATCCGTATCCGTCGTAATGCTAATTGATGGCGGCATCGGAATGGATGCGCCGCCGGTATAAGTACATGTAATAGATGTTGGAGATACGGGTGCAGCATGGCTATTGACGGCATACCCGGCCAGCAATGCAACTACCAACCCCATCAGCAAAGATTTCATTCTGAGTAAATTCATGTTCAACCTTTATATGCAGCCGCTTTAAACCCAATGACCTGGTTTGGTACGGCCGCCCTGTGTCATTGCTTTATTGGCAATGGCCATCAACAAAATAGAATGGTGCGGGTTTGCCGTTGCCATCCTTGGGCATGGAATAACTCAGCGAACAGCTCTGGCCTTGTTGCTCACCCCATTTCACTTGCAGCACATTGTTTTGCGATGCGGGCTGGCCATAAACCAATACGCGGCCACCTTGCGTGACCGAACCCACGCTCTTGCCTGCGACATCAAACACATCTGCACCAAACGGCAGTGCCTCACCATTAGCGCGGGTGACGCGCAGCATGACGGCCTGACCCTTGTTTTCTGTTTCAAACTTCACTTTCACCACCGCGCCATCGGTTGGGGCAAAACGTTGCTCTGTGGTTTTCAGTTGCACGCCCATGGGCAGACCCTTGGTGTCGATCTCCACGTTGTTCATGCTGTACGGGCTCATGCCCACCACCAACGCATGACCAAACGGATCAATCCGGGCGCCCGGCTGCGATGGCACGCGTGCGCCCACGGCGTCTTTGGCCTCGATCATGGCAAAGGTATTGCCGGAGCTGCCGCTCAGCGCTACAGCGTCTTGCGTGGCCACCACGGAGCCAGACAAACCGGCGCTGGTCTGGGTGTAACCGTTACCACGGCTGGCCGATGCACTCAGACGTGCATACGGTGTTTGATAAGAGGCATTCGCCCCCAAGTTGCTGGTGGCGTTGCCGTTGGCAGTCGTGCGGCTGGCGTTAATGCCATAACCAAACTGGCTATCCTGGCCCAACGTGCCGTTAATACTTTCCTGCACCTGGTTGCTGTTATCACGCGTGTCATGCGAAACGCTGGTGGACGACGACGGCACGCGTGAGCCAATACCCAGCGGCATGGACAACGTGGCCATGTAGCGGTTGTTCCAGCGGCCGTTATCCGTGTCAAAAGTACGCGCAGCAGAGAAACCCAGCCCAATGGCACCAATGCTGGTGTTATAACCACCCTGGAACTGGGTATCGTTGCCGTTACGGTTCCAGTAGTTCTGCGTGTAACCAGAGACATACAGCGAGCCCCACTGGTTGAGCGACTGGTTCAGCGTGAGCTGCAAGCGCCCCTTTTGAATGCCGCTCATGCTGCCCACATCACCGTTAGCCTTACGCTGCTCCAGGTCACGCATATGCATGGCATCTGCGTAGTTCAAATAACCATGCGTGGAATAGCGGTAAGCGGCCAGCGTGAGGTTAGTGTTAGTAGGCGCAATCAAACGCGAGTAAGAGCCACGAATGCTCTGCCCGTATTTGGATTGCGACTGCAAACTGGTGGCAGACTCCGTCACATCCAGACCAAACGCCCCTACAGCGGTATTGAGCCCTGCACCCACGGCGGCAGACATATAGTCTTCGCCCACAATCACCCCGCCATAACCCGTGAGCAGGTTATTGAAACCATGCTGGGCATTGCCCTGGAACACAAACGGCGAGGCGCTGATTGAGGCATCACGGTATTGGCCGGCAGACACGCTGTACCGCGTACGGCCGGCGCGCATGGCGTTCACCGGTGCTGCGTAAGGCACCGCAGAAATATGCTGGCTGCCGTCTGCCTCTGTGACCACCACCTGCAGATCGCCCCCGTAACCGGTGGCGTACAGGTCTGAAATTTCAAATGGCCCCGGGGCAACCGTGGTCTCGTAAATAATGTTGCCGTTCTGCTTGATCTGCACTTTGGCGTTGCTGTTGGCAATGCCATGCACCACCGGCGCATAACCCTGTTCAGACTGCGGGTACATGCGATCGTCCGTACCCAGCGTGACGCCGCGCAAGCCAAAGCTGTCGAATACGCTGCCATCTGTAAAGCTATCGCCAATGGTCAGCTGGCTTTTAAGCGGAATGATGGCGCGTTGCACATAAGTCTGAACACTCTGTACATGCGTTGAAGTGTTGGTGGATTTGGTGACGTTACCGCTGTAACGCAGGCGCCACGGCCCGGCATTCAAACCGGCGTTCAAACCCAGATACCCCTGGGTGTTGGCGTCGCTGTTGCTGCCCTGGTTGCGGTACACGTTGGCGTTATACTGCAATGTGGCAGCGGGTACGCCGTCATCCCAGAATTCCGGGTCTACCCAACCCCGCGCATTGCGGCTCATGAACGCCTGCGGGATGCTGACATCCAGCCGTTGTTCGCCATTGTCAAAAATGGCCCGGGCATCCGGAATCAGGTCTGGCAATACAGCAACGCGGCCAACGGCAGCCAGATCAAGCTTCAGGCGCGCGTCTTCAGACAAACGCGTCATGTCTACGCCCATGCGCTCAAGCAGCTGACGGTCAAAAACGGGCTGAACATTCTTTGAGCCCGCTTCTATTTCCTTCAGTGAGACTTCCGTCATGCCCACCCAGATCTGGTTGACATACACGGCGGCCCGGTACTGCCCTGGTAAAGCCACGTTGCCGTTATTAAAACGGCTCACGTCAATTTTGGCACCATGGCCTGACAAAAAGTCAGGGTTGAATTCCACGGCCATCAGCGATGTTTGCAGCGGCGGGACCGCCATGACAATTTCGTCGGCCGCGCTATAGCCCGTAGAGAAAGCCACCAGAATTGCGGCAGTCACCGGATTCAGGTGCAAACGAAAGAAACGGGGTTCCGCGAGGGTATTCTTATGATTGCTCATGATTTTGGTTTAACTCTATCTACGGACAACACTCGCCCCTCCGGCACCCCGGAAAAGCCGTTTGATCTGGACAAGGAGTGGTATGCGCTGGACTGCATACCGCGTTATCTGACGTTTACGTTTTGAGGTTTGCTGGCTTGCTGATTGGGTGTTCCGGCTTATTGCAGCGCGGCGTCATATTTCAGTGATGCGCCGTAGTCATCCACTGTCTGGAAAAACACCTGGCCAGATTTCACCGAAGCCGACATGGGCATCAGCGCGTTGCCGCCCGGCGCAACCATGATGCTGTCTGTGGATTTGGGTACATTGGCATCTCGCCCCACTGTGGCTTCAGCCACGGTGATGTAATACGGGGTGGGGTTATTGATTTGCAGTGCAGGTTTGCCGGCTTGCGTGCTGGCGTGCCAGGTCAGTTTTTTGGGCGCTTCTGTCGGCGAAATACTCAGCCCGGCTGGCCGATAGAAAAACTTGATGCGGGAGCGGAAAGCCAGTTGCATGTAGTTGGCGCTTGCCTCTTTGGCATCTGGCTTGGGCGGGATTTCCAGCATGTTGAACCAGAACAGCGTTTCTTTATCCTGGGCTAACGGCTCACCGGTGTAGGTGATACGCACAGTCTGGGATTTGGTCGGATCAATGCGGGCCACCGGGGGCGTCAGCAAAAATGGCACACTGACCTTGGTGGGGTCTGCATCCGCATCACCGGTATCCAGCCATACCTGAGCCAAACCGGGCAATTTGCCGTTATTGGTCATTTTGAGGGTGACTTCAGTATCTGCCGCATTAAATACAACGCGGGTACCCGCCAATACTATTGAGGCTTGCGCATTAAATGGCAGCAATGCACCAGCAATGAGCACTGCCACTGCTGACACATGAGAAATGAGGTTACGAATATTCACGATAATTCACCAGAAAATAGAAAAAAGCTGAATCACCCAGGGCATTATTTTCTGATGCGGATCATGCGGCAGAGCAATGTCCATTGGCCCGTCAGTGGCGATCTATATTTATTGCTTGTTACGTTGTTACGATTAATTCAATTCAATGTAAAACGGGCGGACTGGGCATAGCTGCCCAGCCCGCCCTTAATCATTGCCGGTCGTTAGCGGCGATGAATAACAACAATTATTGGTAAGTCATGGTGTAGGTCACGTCAGTCACGACGGTACCGGAAGTAGCTGCGCCAGTGGCAATGTAACGAGCACCGTAAACCAGGTTAACGGCGCCAGTTGCATCGGTTGCCATCGGGGTAGCACCTTGGGCACCAGAAGTCTTGCTGACATCAATGGCAGTACCAGCGGTATCCAGCAGTTGCACATCAACGTTGGTCGCGGTACCCGTCGCGTTCTTCAGATGGCCGTTGGCCAGGGTGTTAGAACCGAACTGGAAGAACGGGTAAACCATCTTGCCTGTCGGGCAGTTGGTCAGCGTCAGCGTGAACGGGGTGGCACCCGCAACGTCATCTTTGGCAGCCAGGTCAGCCTTGCTAACCTTCGGCAGATTAACGGCAAAGTCAGCAGCGCCGCCTTCGCCTGTCACGGTACAAGTCGCGTCCACGATTTCACCATTGATGGTGATCTTGCCGCCACCTGCAGCTTGTGCGCCTACAGCAGCAACGCCCATTGCAATTGCGAAAATAGCGGAGATAGCAGAGATTTTCATTTTTCGATAACCCAAGATAAATATGTTGATAATGTGCAAACAAAAAATGCTTGAATCGCAATCGCCATTTATTGCATTTGCTTTTCGCACACATTCCCCGATGGGCAAATATCTATAAAAAATAATTCACCCAGAAGTCCTCAAATCACCACCGCTTATTGCCGGGTTTACAACCGGTTAAACGATATGTCACTTGAGATGGGCGAATTATGGGGATGGGGCATCTCGAAAAACATGAGGAGAGGTTCAATGCGCTCTAGGTAAATTCTTAAAACAGGCCAGGTAAAAAGCTGTGTTTGCGACCGCCGCGTGGCTCACCGCGCGTGCGAGCCAATCTCAGGGGCCAATCAGCGGCGGTTTCTGGTACGAACAAACAACCCCGAGTCTGGCTGTTGCACGCTGCTTGAGGGGGTGTGAATGGCAATGAACGGGGGCCCATGACGGGCGACACCCTACGGCTTTTGGCCACGCGGTGCGGATGCGTTGGCAAGACCTTGCCGCTCCAGGACCGTCTTACGCCGCGTAGGATGCGCGCCGATAGCATGCGCTGGTGATTGGCGCGACCATGAAGGCGTGCTGATCAACGTGCACACCGTTTAGCGATGGCGGTGGGACCCCATGACGTTGCGATGCGCCTTTCAAGGGGGCCTTGCGGTCCCCGTTTTTTAGCCTGTCCCCGCCTTTGCCAGTACATGCCGACACCCGTTGCAGCACATTTGGCTGCGGTGGCCCGTGCTGGTCCGACATGCATTTCGCGTGCTCCGGTTCATGCTCACTGCATGCCATCCTGGTCTGACAAGGAGAACATCATGCACCGTCTCTTTCCCCCTACCCTGGCCGCTGTGTTGGGTCTGTCTTGTGTTCAGCTTTATGCCGTCAACGATGCGGCATCACGCGGCGGGATTGTCGAGCGCGAAGCCTCGACCGCTGCCAATGCCCGCCTGGCACCCGATGACGTGGCGTTTATCGATAAGGTTGGTGAAGCCGGTACGGCTGAAATTGCCACCAGCAAACTGGCGTTGAAACAAGGTAAAGGTAAAGACGTGCAGGACTTTGCTGGGCACATGATTGAAGATCATCAGCACCTGGCGGATAAACTGACCAAACTGGCACGCGGCAAGAAACACGCCGTGCCGCCGCAAAGTCCGGCCGATCTGAAAGCCACCATGACCAGGCTGTCTGGCTTGAAGGACGATGCCTTTGATGCCGCGTACATCCAGTTTCAGGTGACGGCACACCAGGATGCGGTGCATTTGTTTGAGAAAGAAGCGGAGTCTGGCAATGATCTGGATATCCGTCAGTTTGCGGCGCAGAACCTGCCCTTGTTGCAAGCGCATCTGCACGCCATCCAGCAGATTTCCGCACGACAGCTACGGTCGGTCAAACCGCTGCCGACAGACCATAAGCCTCCGGCGGGTTAACACCGTGGTAAGAGCGGATCATTGCCGGACGAGGCACAGGCCGCATGGCGACATGTTTTCTTGGCTGAACAATCATTAGTTGTGCTGGCACCTGGCCTGCGGTTTAAACCCCACAGGCCGGCTCAGTCATGACGGTCGTCATTGCAGGACTTCCACGATTTCGAGCCCTAATTCATAGAGCTTGCCCCGCTCCAGCTCATGGCAGCGGCGCACCCTGACCGTGGCAGCAAAGGGTTTACGGCTGCCACCCACGGCAGGCGGCATCATCAGAACATCAAAAACTTCTTCCAGACGCGGCACGTAGCTGCTCCGTACGGTCATGCCACCGACGCTCAAGTCAGTGCAGATACCGTATTGAGACGGTGCGGCGTCGCGAAAACGTAGTTTGACTTCACAATTGACTGGAACACGCCGTGCGCTGCGTTTTTCCTGGTTCCCCATCTCCAGCTATTCCTTGCCTGGCGGTTGCAGTGTTGTAGTTATCGAATCCGGCGTATCACCGGATTGAGCAACATGCTGCCATGACAAGAGAAATTCGTGGGAACGGGATGACTTCCGGCGCGCGCCGGCGGGTCAAAAACAAGGCCGGCGAACGCCGGCCTGATGGGGTGCTGGTCAGCCAGCAGCTTGCGACTAGCTGACCAGTATCGGGTCAGACCGTGCTGGCCGGGCCTACGGCACCCGTGCCATGCACCAGGTGTTCAGAGAGGCTGCGCAGCTTGATCACGCTAAAGCCGCCGTACTGGTCTTGTAGCAACGGATGCGCCATTTGCTGCGGAATACGTTGCACAAACGCGAGTGGACGCAAACCACCACCGCGGGGGAGCAGTTCGACGGACAGGTTGAGGGTGTCGGGGTAGCCCGGCAGCTGATTGGCCAACCAGCCTGCCGCTTTCTGCGCCGGGGCAGTCCCGCGCAAGAAGTTCTGGTAATCCAGCCACGCCGCTTCATCAATAGCGATCCAGACGTACCAGCTATACATTAGATCCTGGTCGTCATGTACCGGCATTTCGAGCACGGCACGCACAAAATAGTCTGTCTGCTGCGCATGCTGGATGCGGCAAAAGTCAGTGTCGATAGCGGCGATGGATTGCTTTTGTTCGTCGCTCAGATTGAAGTAGTGATAGGGCACTTCAAAGGCGCAACCGGTGTCGCAGACGTGGGTTTGTCCGCAGCGGGTGCAGGTAAAGGAGTAGCGGTTATGCATAGCGGTGCTCGTGATCGGGTGCGGCAAGTCCGTCACTCTAGCCGCAGCGCTGGCGGACCGTCCACTGCTGCTGACCTGCCTGCAACAGACATCACCCCGGCTGTATGGCCTGGCACGCTTCACCGTCAGCGTGCGTTGTGGTTTGGTGACAAATCCTGAAAGACTGATCGCACAACAGGAGGGGCACAGGTAAGATGAGTCTTAAAACATACACCTTTGTTCTTCACGGCCTGCGCACCCACTTGAACACCCTCCTCGCCCTTTTTGCCAGTTGTGTTTTGCTGTGTGGCTTCTCTGCCAGCGCGGCAGAAACCGCATTGGCAGACACCCCTCAGGTTTTTCGTCAGTATAAGGATGCTGTGGTGCAAATACGCATCATGGACAAGCGCAGCAACAACCGTACCGCGCTCGGTACCGGTTTTGCGGTCGATGACGCGGGCCATGTGATTTCCAACTTCCACGTCATTTCAGAGGTGGTCTGGCACCCGGAATCCTTCCGCGCCGAGGCGGTTCGGGCCAACGGGAGTGTCGTACCGTTGGCGATTTCCGGTTTCGATGTCGTGCATGACTTGTCATTGCTGAAACTGGCCACACCGTTGGGCACGCACCTGACGCTGGATGCCGGCCCGCTGGATAAAGGCACCACGCTGTATTCTTTCGGCATTCCGCTTGATCTGGATTTCACCATCGTGCGCGGCCTGTATAACGGCCTGTTACCTAAAAGCCTGCGTGAGCAAATTCATTTCACCGGCGCGATCAACCCCGGCATGAGCGGCGGCCCGACCATGACCGAAGCGGGCCGGGTTATCGGCATCAATGTCGCAACTTCAGGCAACGATGTCGGTTTTCTGGTGCCAGCCCGATACGCCGTTGCCCTCTTGCAGCAACGTGCCAACGCGCCGATCAATAGTGCCGCGCAAATGCTCAAACTGATGGATACCCAACTGGTAGCCGAACAGAATGCGCTGGCTACACGGTTACTGGCCGCGCCGCTGACCACCGATACGCTGGATCATTACCGCACCCCGCGGGACTGGTCGGATTTTTTCCGCTGCTGGAGCAACGAGGAACACGGCGAAGAAAAACGCTATACCTCGCTGACCATGGTCTGTGGCTCGCAAAGCAATATTTTCCTGACCGAAGACTACGAAACCGGCACCGTGCACTACAGCCGTAGTTATGTGCAGGGCAAGGGTCTGAGTGATTTACAGTTTGCGCATCTGTATGGCTCGCAATTGGGCGTGGGCCCTCGGGTGCCGGATGCCACGCGTGAAGATGTAGGCAACTTTGCCTGCAATACGTCGTTTGTCCGCCAGCCTGACGGCCTGCCGCTCAAGTACATCTTTTGCCTGCGCGCGCATCGCAAACTGCCAGGGCTGTTTGATGCGGTGATCATGAGTGCAACGCTGGATCAAACCCAAAGCGGTCTTATCAACCGGTTGGTACTGGGCGGGGTCAGCTATGACAACGCGGTACGGCTGGGCCGCAAATTCCTGGGGGCGGTGACATGGTCGAACCACTGATCCTGGAGATCCTGGACCGCCATGGCCGGGTGGCACAGCGCCAGAAATTCACGCGTTTCCCCGTGCATGTCGGCCGTGATTACAGCAATGATCTGATCGTGGATGATGAAGCGGTTTCGGCACGTCATCTCACCATTGAACCCGGCCCGGAAGGCGGTTGGGTGGTGGAAGACCTGTCCAGCGAGAACGGCAGTTATAGTGGTCTTCGTCAGCGCTTCACCTTGAAGCAAATCCATAATGATGATCGGGTGCGCATCGGGCGAACCCAATTGCAGTTCCGCGGCGTTCAATCCGCGATCGCCCCCACGGTGTTGCAGGATGGTCTGCTGTGGCGGGTATCCCAATTACTGGGCAATGTGTGGATCATGCTGGCGTTGCTGGCACTCAATGTCGGCTTGCTGACCTGGGGCAGTAATACACAGGTGTTCACGCAGATCAAACCCTCCGATACCGCCGTCACAGCCGGTACCTTGCTGCTGGGTACGTTACTGTGGGCCAGTATCTGGGCGTTGCTGGCGCGGTTGTTGAATCATCGGGCTGTGCTGTTTGAATATATTTCGCTTGGCTCTCTTCTGGCGCTGGCCAGCCTGCTGCTGCAAGCGTTCGAGATACGGCTGGGGTATCTGGCGCATGACAGCGCGCCGGCGTTGATTGTATCCAGTCTGGTCTGGCTGGCCGTGATGGCCATCATGGCCTATTTGCATCTGAAACTGGCCACGGCCCTGTCGCGACGCAAGTTGTACACGTTGATCGGTACCGGTCTGGTGGTCATGTGCGGCTTTCTGTTGCTCTCCAGTTACCGCGACGAACACACTTTCAGCCGTGATCTGCCTTTCAACAATGATCTGCAACTGTTGCCGTTAAGCGTGTTGAAGGTACAACCGGCGGGGACCTTCTTTGATGATCTGTCTGACGTGCGGGACAGCGCGTTGCAAAAAGGCAAAGACCCGGATTAACCGGGTCCTCGCTTGATCAGGCCACTACCTGGCTTAGTCCGCCTTGAGCCCCAGCCGGCGTTCAGCCGAAGGCGTATTGGCGTAGTACGCACGTTTTTCTTCATACATCAGCAAGTCGGCATGTTGCACGGTGGCTTCCAGTCGCTCACCGCGATGGCATGTGGCCATGCCCATGGAAAAGCTCAGTGTCGCACCCGGGTAGAACTGGTTATTCAATTCAATAAGATGATGCACGCTGTCAATCACTGCCTGCCCGCCACGCTCATCAGTACCCGGTAGCAGAATGGCGAACTCGTCACCACCAATGCGCGACGCGTATTGGGGGGCTTCAATCGCTTTGGCAAAGACTTCGCCAGCACGGCGCAACAAGGTATCCCCCGCTGCATGGCCCAGTTGATCGTTCACGCCTTTCAGACCATTGAGGTCAGCAATAATGACCGTGACCGGAAACGGCCCTTTGCGCTCCAGCCGGTTCAATTCGTCCACATAGAAAGAACGATTGCGCAGCTTGGTGAGTACATCATGCTTGCCCAGGAACTCCAGATACGCCTCGGCTTTTTTGCGGGCAGTGATGTCAGTCAGCGCGACCAGTACCATATCCCAGCGCTGCTCGTGGCCGGTCAGCACGGCAAACTGGAGGTGGACGTTGACCTCATTGCCATCCAGCGAGTAGTTCAGCACTTCGCGCTGCTGAAAGAGTTTGTTGTCCCACAGATCAATCAGCTGTTCGCGAAAATGCGAGCGCATGTCGTCACGGAACACATCACGCAGGCGGCTCAATAACGTTTTTTTGTCAGGCGCCGCAAATAGCTGCAATGTGTGCTGATTGACGTCAATGACCTGGATTTCTTCCATGCACCGCTCAATGAACTCCGGGTGCACATCTGTAAATACCCGCAGATCACGAATGCCCTGAGCGCGTACATCATCCAGCAAGGCCTTGACCGAGCTGAAGTCCTCCACCCACAGAGACACCGGCGAGTGCTCAAACAAACCGCGCGCGTACTGTGCCGACAACGCCGCCCGATGACGCGCGCGCTCCAGTTCGGTGATGTCTTCCACGGCCACCAGCACGCGGTCCCACTTGTTTTCATGTCCTGGCAGCACCGTGCCACGCAGCAGTACATCCAGCCGGCGGCCGGTGAGTGTGTAGTTGACGGTCTGGCTTAAAAAATGGGTTTCGCCCGACCAGAGTTGCACCAGTTCTTCCAGGTGTTCTTTGAACATATCGTCCCGAAACACCCGATCCAGCCCACCAATCAGGTGTTCCAGACTATCTGCCTCGAACAGAGTGAGCGTCTTCTGGTTGACCTTGACCACCTTGATGCATTCAGAACACTGCGCGACCCGTTTTGGGTCTTCAGTAAACCAGGCCCGGATATCTGTCACGCCCTGCGCACGCCAGGTATCAAACAACACGCGCATGGCACTGTAGTCCTCTACCCAGAGTGAAACCGGTGCCAGGTCAAACATCCAGGCATCATCGGTATTGGCGGGTGCAGCGGGAGGGAGCTGAGACATGACACACCTGTGGTCTTATGTTGCCGTCATTCTAATGCGCTTGCAGGCGCACGTCGCCCATGGCTTTGTAGCACGCAAAACCGTCAGCGCATCGCGGTCGCAGCGTGCCGTTCAATCATCGTCGTCACGTAGCGGCTCATCAATTGGTCCCAAGTCTTGTCGGTATGCAATTGCGCCAGCCCTTTATTGAAGCGGGCGATCAGTACGGCGGAACCTGGCTGATTGCGCGGCGCAATGAAATACAGCGCACGGACATCCAGTGGTTGCACAGATGCAGCCAGTTTCGGATAACCCGAAGGCAATTTGCGCATGACCAGTTCGCCCAGCAGGCTATTGGCGACGAAAAAATCGGCACGGCCCAACGCCACCATACTTGCACAGGCGCTCATATCGGCCGGTGTTTCGGTGTGCGGAGTATTGGTCCCCATTAATTTGTAAACCGAAGGCAGCACCACAAACCCGGCCGGCAGACAAAGCACCTTGTCTTTCAGCGCGCCCGGTTTGAGGGTGATTTCCTGACCATCGGCGCGGCCGTACAGATAGGTTGTCATCTGCACCACCGGATCAGAAAACAGGTACTGCGCGGCGCGTTCAGGCGTTTGCACGTAGGGAAAGGTCGCGGCGTAGCGGCCTTCGAGCGTGTCTTTATAACCCCGCGCCCAAGGCAGCCAGTCGACCGTCGAACTGTAGCCAGCGACCGCAAGACTGCGCTGGACAATAGCAGTGAAGATGCCCCCGTCGGGCAAGCCATTGTCAGTAAAGGGTAAATAGCCGTTGCCGGATACGAGCTTGAGCGGCTCCGCTGCGGGCGCCAGAGCACAAGCCAGGGCAAACAGGGCAGCAAGGCCAGAACCAGAAATACGCAAAACGTGCCCTCCACAATGCGGCAACCTGGCCGGCAGGCAGAATGGTTGCTTCTTCAAATATGTGTAGAGCATAACGCGCTCTGCAGCGCTTTGCGTAGTAACGGGCACGACAGGCAAAAAAAATCCGGCGGAGTACCCGCCGGATTTTGCACTGGCTCTCAGGCCCTGGATCGCAGAGGCGTTATTGACCCAGATCGCTGATAAAGCGGTTGGTGAACGACAGATTGCTTTGACCGTTGGTACCAGCAATGTCGCGATCAAACGACCAGTAATGCACGCCTGCAAGGCCATTGGCCTTCACAAAGCTGGACATCACATCGGCATCCGACAAGGTGAAGGTCTCGCCAGCGGTATCGTTGGCGGCAATCATCGGCGTCAGTTCGATCTGGTTGTACGGCAGCTTGTAGTAGCCGTGCAGATCCATCGCGGCCTGGATGGCCGACTGACCCATCTGGCACTGGCTACCGCTGACCACGCATACGGCATTGGAGGCCGGGTTGCCGTAGTCCATCACCATCAGGTTGACGGTGTAGTTGGTCAGACCCGCCGACTGGATCGCGCTCATGACTTGCTTGCCGGTATCACCCAGCGGATTGGGTGAACTGGCGCCCATATCCACCGCGACGGCAGAACCAGACTGGCTGGTGGCCAGCGTGGCGATGGTGAAGCTAAAGCGCATGGCAGGCCAGGTCTTCTGCGCCACCTTCACGCGGGCGACAAGATCATTGATCTGGGCCTGGGTCTGGCCTGCTTCAATGTCAAAGTCGACGCCGATCATGTTGGCGGAGTAGTAGTTGTTCACAAACCTGGTAAAGCCGGCATCGGTCGTGCAAGAGAAGATCCCCGCTGCACCACCGGTCGACACCACGTACTTCTTGCCTGCATTCACGAACATCGGGACGTTGGTGGCAGAGAACGTGGCCGGCAGCATGCCTGCGAGGTTCTCACCCACTGGCGACGGCGATGTAGAACCGCACTCGCCCGTGACAAATGCCCAGGTCAGCGCCGACAGGTTCGACGGCATGGCCGCAGTCACATCCACGACGGTACCGGCGGCATTACGGCTTTGCATGCCATCGGTATTCCAGTTGGTGTTCACCGTCACGTCCTTGTACGGACTGTCGATAAAGGTCGGAGCAGAACCGCTCGGTGTCGGAGCTGGCGTTGGCGTTGGCGTTGGCGTTGGTGTCGGTGTCGGTGTCGGTGTCGGCGTCGGCGTGGGTGTTGGTGTCGGGGTTGCACCACCCGAGCAGCTGCCGGTGGCGGTCCACGGTTGACCAGAGCCCGTTGCACCGCTGTTGGTGGATGGATTCGCGCCTTGCGTCCACCAGTTGGCCTTGTAGTTCACGCCGTTGTAACTCACCACTGCACCGCCGTTATAGGCCGTGCTGGCATTCCAGGCTGCGGCACAGTTGCCCGATGGTGTCGGTGCGGGTGTCGGTACTGGCGTTGGCGCGGGTGTTGGCACAGCGGTCGGGGCCGGCGTAGGCGCCGGGGTTGGCACGGGGGTTGGTGCGGGAGTCGGCGTTGGTGTGGCCGACCCACCGGTGTCAGCGCCCAGGTCTTTCCACAGGCTTGGGGTCGCGGCCGGGTTCCAGTTAGCGCCAACGTAATCGGTCTGCGTAACCAGCGCCTGGTAATCGTGGCCGTTGTAATAGACGATGGTGCCGGCGGAATAAGTGCCACCGTCTTGCCATGTCGGATAAGAAGCGAATGCGTAGCTTGCCGCCAGCGCGGCAGGCAGGGCGGCCAAAGCCACCCGCGTAATGCGGTTCATGTGTATCTCCATCCCGGGTTGTGAAAAACAATACGGGTGCTGCTGCACCTCTGTGTGGTTTGTCCGGCTGATGCCGGTACGCGCCCATGGGTAGACCCCGCCCCGGCCTGTACTACGGCCAGGGTGGCGACATTTACAGCCATATGCAGGATGGCGTCAATGTCATGTTCTACATCTGTTTTTCAGGGGAAAGAGACCACCACAGCAGATCGTGGCAAGTCAGGAAAAGACCAGTCAGGCCATTACGCCAGAGCCCGCAAGGATCACACTGTTATTCGCGTGTAACCAGTCAGTCAAACAAGCGGGCCGGGCGATAAAACCACTGCCACGGTTGACGCCACATGTCTCTTACGAGCGGTGGCGTTTTGATACGTAAAACCGTGGTCTTGCCCGCCTCAGACTGGCAAGACGGCCAGAAGCAGCGCCAGTGCATCCAGCGCCGATTGCGGCGAATCCTCTGTTTGTGCCCGCACAATAGCGCCATCCACCGCAACGGCAGCGGCCAGCGCAATGCGCTCACGGCTGGGCGACGCGGGTAGCAGTGTTGCAATAGCGCCGGTCATCTGGGCTTTGTGCTGCCGGGCAATATCCGCTGCATCTGCCAGCCCACCGCCCTGCTCGGCCACAGCATTGATAAACGCACAGCCACGGTACTGGGCACTGGCGAACCATTCAGCCAGGACGGGCACAAGAATCGCCAGTCCGCTACCGCCATATCGTTGCAAAGCGTCCGTAAACCAGGTCATCCAGCGGGTATGCCGATCTTGCAAAAACGCGCGGATCAGATCGTTTTTACTGGGGTAATGGCGGTAGAACGTCACCTTGGTAACGCCAGCCTCGGCAATAACCCGGTCGATCCCGGTCGCACGGATGCCATCCCGATAAAAGAGATCATGCGCCACCCGCAAGATGCGCTCGCGGGCAGGCAAGGTGCTGAAGTCAGTGGTCAGGTCTGTGTTCATGCCGTCATTGTAGACAAATCTGTCTACATCTTCTAGAGTACGCTCATTATGATGTAGACAAACCTGTCTACATGATATTTATCCACTCTCCCTGGAGTCTTGATCATGGATACCCGCCCACCCCTGCCGCCCTTTACGCTGGAAACCGCCATCGCCAAAGTCCGGGCTGCCGAAGACGGCTGGAATAGCCGCGATCCTGCTCGTGTAGTTCTGGCTTATAGCGAAGACACTGACTGGCGCAATCGCGCCGAGTTCGTACACGGCCGTGCACAGGCGCAGGCCTTTCTGGAGCGCAAATGGCAGCGCGAACTAGACTACCGGCTGATCAAGGAGATCTGGGCGCATTCAGATAACCGCATCGCCGTGCGGTTTGCTTATGAGTGGCATGACGATGCCGGGCAGTGGTATCGCAGTTATGGCAATGAAAACTGGGAGTTCAACGAGTTCGGGTTGATGACACGGCGACATGCCAGCATTAATGACTCGCCCATCAAAGCATCTGACCGGAAGTTTTTCTGGGCACTGGGGCGCCGGCCGGATGAACATGCAGGGTTGACCGAACTCGGGCTTTGAATTGGCCACATGAGATGGGTTGTTTACCGCTGGCGTGATGGTCACAAACGCCGGGCCAGCCCCGATGAAACAGTTGCAAAGATAGATTTCATGCCAGCGTAACAATCCATCCCTATAGTGCGCTCCTGAATATCTTCTCAGGTACTCATCTCTCCAGTCTGGAAGTCCACAGTTCAAGCCCTGCACGCGTTGCGGGGCTTTTTTTTGCCTGCAGAAAACAGAATGTCAGGCCAGCAATGCCGCCAGGTCGGCCCGCACAAATGGCTTGGCAAGGAAGGTTTGACCCTCGCGCCAGGCCGGATGCGCGCGGTGGGTTTCCAGAGGCAAACCAGACATCAACACCACGCGGGTTTGTGGCCAGCGGCTGGCAATCGCTGCAGCCAGGGTAATGCCATTGCCACCACTACCCAAAGAAATATCCGACAGCACCAGTTCCACGGGCTCATTGCGGGCCAGCCAGTCTTGCGCTTCTTGTGCACCGGAGACGCCCACCGCGTCGGCGCCCAGCGTACGCAACATGGCCAACGCAGTGTCTTTCACGGCGGGGTCATCTTCCACCACCAGCACACGGCCAGATGCTTGATGCGTCAGCACCGGCCGGCTGTGTTCATGGGTCTGCGCGTCTTGCGTGCTGGATGGCAACCGCACAGAGACGCTGGTCCCCTGCCCGACGGTGCTCTGTATCTGCACATCCCCGCCGCTTTGCCGCACGAAACCATAAACACTCGACAGCCCCAAGCCGCTGCCTTCGCCCAGCGGGCGGGTGGTAAAGAATGGCTCCATCACCTTGTCGAGCAACTCTGGCGGGATGCCCGAACCGGTATCGATCACCGAAATGACCACCGCTTCTTTCAGCGCCGGCAACCGCTCCGGATTCGTACGCGTCTCGACCGCCAGCGTCAACGTACCGCCACCGGGCATAGCGGCGGCGCTGTTCAGCGCCAGGTTCAGGATGGCGTTTTCCAGTTGGCCACGGTCAACGCGCACGCTTTGCTTGCCTGTGACCGGTTTGATGACCACCTCAATCTCGGTGCCGACTGCGTATTCGATCAGGTCCAGCATTTCGGCCAGCATGTCATCCACCTGTACCACTTCTGCCTGCAATGGCTGGCGGCGGGCAAAAGACAGTAGACGCCGCGTGAGCTGCGAAGCCCGTTCCGCAGAGCGACGTGCCAGCTCGGCCATACCCAAAGCCTCTGGTTGTTTTTGCAGTTTGTCCTCCAGCATTTCCAGATTGCCCAGAATGGCCACCAGGAAATTGTTGAAGTCATGTGCAACGCCGCCAGTAAGCTGGCCCAGCACCTCCATTTTCTGCGCCTGACGCAAGTCGGCCTCCACCGCACGACGTGCAGTCAAGTCACGACACACGGCCACCCAGCCCCCACCGGGCATGCCCTGGCAGTGAAACTCCAGAATGCGTTGGTCAGCAAAATGCAGTTCTGCGGCAGCGGCAATCCGCGTTTGCCGGTCTGTCGTGCGCGTGGCAGTGCGGCGCGATACGGCCCGCCAGCGTGCCTGCACGGGCAAGGCTTTGCGCAGTTCCAGCAGAGTCATCCCGATATGCAGGCGCTGATCCGGCATGCCTAGTGCAGCCTGGAACATGGGGTTCCAGCCCACCAGACGACCTTCTCCATCATGCACGGAGACGCCGTCGTTCATGGAGCGAAACACGGTTTCCAGCAAGCGTTGCTGAGTATCCAGGCCCTCTGTGAGTTTTTGTTTTTCCAGCATATTGGCGCGAAACACTTCAAAGGCACGCGCCAGTTCGCCGACCTCATCCTTGCGGTCAATCGACGGAATGCGTTGTTCGGTGTGGCCAGATGCCAGCCGGGCCAGCACACGGGTCATGCGCTGAAGTTTGCGCAATACGCGGTCAACATAAGTGACGCCCAGAATAGCCAGCACCACACCAATCGCGGCCAGCAGCCACAAGCCTGATTCACTGGACGCCACGACACGTCGCACGCCTTCGTGACGGCGTTCTGCCACCTGGCGCAGTTCTTCAACATATTTGGCGGAGCGCTCATCAAGCTGATCGGCATGCGAGCGAATGAGCTGCACCAGATAAGTCATGCGTTGCTCGCTGGTCAGGAACTCGTTGCGCAGACTAAAGGCGTTATCTGGCCCTTCGCCAATTTTATGCAGCAGTGCGGCCAGTTCTGGTTCACGTTTGTCCTCACCCAGCGCACGCACGCGCATCCACAGGGCTTCACTGTCGCTTTCGGCCACGCCCAGCGTAGTGAAGTCCGTCGCCTGAAAAGCAGACATGGTCACCACCCACAGGTTGAGCAATGTGGGTGCATTGCGCGCCACTTCCTGCCGGCGACGCAGTATCCCGTTGCCGGCTTCATCGGCGTCACGTCGCTCTTCGTTGAGACGCCGCTGCAGCAGGCGGTGCATGCCCGACTGCACCATCAATCGCGTCAAATCACGGTCGATGCCATCCAGTTCGGCGTTGGCCGCCAGTTGATCGGCCGTGCGCTCGGGCAAATCCATGCTCAATACGCGGATATCACGCAGCAGGTTGTGCAGCACCTCGGTATCGCTACGCAGCAGATCGGGCGAGTCAGTCCCTGCCATGCCCGGTGCAATGGCGGCCACCTGCGCAACCTTTTCGGACAGCTTGAGCACGCGGGCGATTTCCGGCACCACGTTGGCTTCGTATTCATCCAGCGCGCGCTGGTTGGCGCGCATCCCCATTACCCCAACCAGCGCGACGGACATCGTGACCAGAAACAACAACAAAAAGGCCACGATCAGCCGGGTTCGGATACTGGGCATACGGTCAGGCAGACGGGAACGCAAGGCGCGCATGTTGCGCCCTACAGGCGGGTCACGGGGGTGGCAAACATATAACCTTCGCCACGCTCGGTACGGATATACGCAGGCAAGCGCGGATTGGGCTCGATCTTGCGTCTGAGGCGCAGGATCAGCACGTCGATGGTACGGTCATAAACGTCGATCTCGATGCCTCGCGTGTGCTCCAGCAGTTGATCGCGCGACCAGATACGGCTGGGTTGCTGCACCATGGCCGCCAGAATGGCGAACTCTCCACGCGTCAGCGAACACGGCTCGCACCCGTGACGCGCCAGCACGCGCTTGCCCATGTCCAGAACCCAGTCGCCAAAACCGTAGCGCACGCCACTATCAGCACTCGCGCGGGGTTGCGACAGCTCGGTACTCCGACGTAAATGCGCACGCACGCGGGCCAGCAGTTCGCGACCAGAAAACGGCTTGTTGATGAAATCATCGACCGCCAGCTCCAGCCCGAGGACGCGATCCGTCTCATCGCCCTGCCCACTGATCATGATGATGGGCACATTGGACTTTTGCCGCAGCTCTCGCGCCACGGTCATCCCATCCTCACCACGCAGTTTCAGGTCAAGAATGACCAGCGAACAAGGCTGCGTAGCAAGGTGCTGGAACAGCCCGCTGCTCTGGCCAACCGCGCAAACGGTGAAGCCGGCGTCTTCAAGCAGCGTTTTCAACCACTGTCGTACCTCTGCATCGTCATCCAGGATCAGGATGCAATGTCTGTTATCCATAGCTGACTCTCCACCTGGCAGCGCTTCTGTTGGCGCAATCGCCCAGTCTGACTGTATGTCATCCACTGTGCGGGTGATGCTGCCTTTGCAAGGCAGCGGCGTCAACTTTCACGGTGGCGTGCTCGCGCGCTTGCGCTAGTATGAGCGTCTCATTTGGCATAAAAACTCAGGCCAACCGGGTGCAACGCGATACACTGCGTGTCGATGACAGCAGCCAGACCTCGAGCTGCCCCGTAATACGTGGACCCACATGCGCATACTGCTGGTTGAAGACGATGTCCTGCTGGGCGATGGCGTAGCCGCCGGGCTGCGTGACGCCGGCTTTACCGTAGACTGGATTACCGATGGTGAAGAAGCCCTGACGGCGCTCACCACGGTGCCTTACGAGGTCGTCGTGCTCGACCTTGGCCTGCCACGCCGCGACGGGATCAGCGTTTTGCGCACTTTGCGCGCACAACGGCGTGATATGCCGGTATTGATCCTGACTGCGCGTGACCAGGTCAACGAACGGGTCACGGGTCTGGAAAACGGCGCTGACGATTATGTCGTCAAACCCGTTGCGCTGGCAGAACTGATCGCCCGGGTCCGCGCCTTGTTGCGCCGTGCTCACGGACGGGCCCAACCGCTCATTGAAGCCGGCAACCTCACCGTTGACCCAGCCACCCGCGCGGTCACGCTGGAAGGCCGGCTGGTGACGCTTTCGCCACGAGAATACCTGTTGCTGGTTGATCTGGTCGAACACCGCGGCATTGCCCGCACCCGCACACAGCTGGAAGACAGCCTGTACGGTTTTGGCGAAGAAGTCGGCAGCAATGCAGTCGAGGTCCATGTACACCACCTGCGCAAAAAACTGGGCGAATCCTTGATCCGCACCGTGCGCGGGGTGGGTTATCTGTTCGTGCCGGATCAAGGCCATGGTCCACTGACTGGCTGAACGGCAAGATCCCCGGGCAACCTGCTGCGTTGCGGCATGTCCCACACGCATATCAGCAAGCGCCTACAGCGCGTCGGCGCTCGGCGCCTGCACTATGGCAAAGCTGGTTATCCGCCGTTTTTTCACGTTTGCCGCAGCTTGCGAGATCTCTAATGAATGTCGATCGACTTTCGATCCTCTATGTAGAAGACAACGAGATGCTCCGCGCGACCATCGTCGAGTATCTGGTAGAGGAACTGGGCCTGCCGGTCACCCCGGTTGCCAGCGCGGAAGAAGCCCTGACGACCCTGTCCCAGGACCGCTACGATATCCTGCTGACCGACGTCAGCCTGCCTGGCCGGTCCGGCGTTGACCTGGGCCGCGAAGCGCTGGCCCGCTATCCGGACATCCACCTCATCCTCGCCACCGGGCACGATGTCTCTGGTTTTGTGCAAAACATGCCCAATACCCAATGCCTGCCCAAACCGTTTGATCTGGACCATATCGACGCTGTGCTGGCCAACGTGCGGCAAGCCATTGCAGAACGGGCTTGATTGACCATTTGCCGCGGGCAGGCCCTGATCCGCGCCCTGCTGCGCCAGGCCCCGCCCGGTTTCCGGCAGCAAGACCAGGACTTGTACCCCAACTGGCTTGCCATCCGCGCCGGACTAGCCGCAGTGCCTGACGCGGCCATAGCGCCGGCCAGCTATCCTTGTGTAGGACTGCCGCCTACATCCTTACACGCCCTCTCATGACATCATCGCGCCTGATCCATATTGCGCGGTATCAGCGTCCTTGCGCGTTTTCCAACCGGCCCGGTAGTACAACAACAACGATGAATGCCATGACCGATCTGTCGATCCCTGAAAACACATTCCGCCGTATTCTGGCCCGCAATGTGCTGGCCCCACTGATTGTGGCGGCAGTGACCTCTGCCATCTACATCGGCCTGGTGCTGTACCTGCAAAGTGTCAGCCGTTGGGTAGACCATGCAGATCTGGTCATCAGCAAGACCACCGCAGCCAGCAAGCTATTGGTAGATGGCGAAACCGGCCTGCGCGGCTACGTGCTCACCGGCAAGGCCAACTTTCTGGAGCCGTACAACAACTCCATCGAACAGTTCCTCGATACGTTGCACGAAGCCAAATCGCTGACCACCGATAACCCCAATCAGCAGGCGTTCTTTACCCGGGCCGAAGAGCGCTACAAGGAATGGCATAACTACGCCGAGCGCGTCATCAAGGCACGCCAGGAGAACGCCCAGAACGCTAGCGACTATGTCACTTCGGAAGCGGGCAAAACGCAGATGGACCAGCTGCGCGGATTTTTCAGCCAGATCATCCAGACCGAAGAAGCATTGCGCGCACAACGCAATATCGATGTTGAAAACACCGTGAACTGGTTGTTGGGCCTGACCATCGGGATCGGGCTGCTTTCCGGCGTGATTCTGGTCTTGAGTGGCCGTCGCCAGTTACGGCAATTGTCTGATGTGTACGGCGACACCCTGGAGCGCCAGCAAAAACACAATCTGCAGCTGGAACGGCAAAGCTGGCTGCGCAAAGGCCAGACCGAACTGGCCACCGTCATGCTGGGTGAGCAAAGCATCAATACGCTTGCCGCCAACATGCTGGACTTCATGGTGCGTTATCTGGGCGCATCGGTCGGCGCGGTGTACATCAGCGAAGATCGTCAACACTTCACGCGCGTCAGCCAGTACGCATTAGAAGCCATGTCGCTCGAAAGCCAGCGCGAATTTGAATTGCGGGAGGGCATTGCGGGTCAGTCCGCCGCGGAAAACCGCGTGATGCTGATCAGCGACATCCCGGACAACTATCTGCGTATTTCCTCAGCCCTTGGCGCCAGCAAACCACGGGCAGTGCTGGTGGTGCCGGCACGGGGCGACCGATTTGTGAACCTGGTGATGGAGCTGTCGTTCAGTGCCGCTCTGCCTGACCAGGCGGAAGAGTTCGTCAATCTGGTTGCTCACAGTATGGGCACTGCGATTGATAGCGCGCAGTACCGCGAGCAATTGCAAAACGTGCTGAGCGAGACACAACAACTCAACGAAGAACTGCAAGCGCAGCAAGAAGAGTTGAAAGTCGCCAACGAAGAACTGGAAGAACAATCCCGCTCTCTGCGTGAATCCCAGGCGCGGCTGGAAAGCCAGCAAGTGGAGCTGGAACAAAACAACGATCAACTGGAACAACAAACCCAAACCTTGCAACAGCAGCGTGATGAGCTGGATATGCGCAATGAGGCGCTGCGCATGGTGCATGTGCAACTGGAAGAACGCGCCGACGAACTCCTGCGGGCCAGCCGCTACAAGAGCGAGTTCCTGGCCAACATGTCGCATGAATTGCGCACACCGCTCAACAGTGCACTCATTTTATCCAAGCTGCTGGCCGACAACCCGGATGGCAATCTGTCTGATGAGCAAGTCCAGTTTGCCAGCTCGATCTACTCGTCCGGCAATGACTTGCTCACGCTGATTAACGACATTCTGGATCTATCCAAGGTCGAAGCCGGCAAGCTCGATATCTGGCCGGAGGATGTCTCGACCAGCCGCCTGCTGGAAGGTCTGGAGGGCGTGTTCAAACCACTGGCACAAAGCAAGGGTGTGGAACTGGAAGTCGTGGCGCGCGCCAATCTGCCACGTACCATCGTGTCAGATCAGGCCCGTTTGCAGCAGATTCTGAAGAACTTGCTCTCCAATGCCATCAAGTTCACCGAGAAAGGCAGCGTTCATATCGTTGCCGGTCTGCATGCGCCAGGCCAGGTGGCCTTTGCCGTTTCCGATACCGGCATCGGGATTGCTGAAGCGGAGCTGGACGCCATTTTTGGCGCATTCCACCAGGCGGATGGTGCCACTAACCGCAAATTTGGTGGCACCGGTCTGGGCCTGACTATTTCACGCGACCTGGCGACACTGTTGGGTGGTTCCATCACTGTACAAAGCACGCCGGGCACCGGCAGCACCTTCACACTGATTGTGCCGCTAACCTTGCCCCAGCAAGCCGACACGGAGCAACATCCGGCGGCGCCTGCGGTCCACGCCCCGGCGCCTGCCCCGGCCCCCGCCCTGCCCGCCGCCCAGGAATCGCCCCCGGCGATCGTCGCGGATGATCGCGAAACCTTGCGCCCCGACGCGCGCAACGTCTTGATCATTGAGGACGACGCCACCTTCGCCCGCATTTTGTATGCGCTGGGCAAGGAACTGGGTTTTGATTGTCTGCTGGCCGACACCGCGCAGAAGGGTTTTGATCTGGCATTGAGCTACATGCCCGATGCCGTCATGCTGGATATGAAACTACCCGACCAATCGGGCATGACGGTGCTGGAGCGCCTCAAGGAAGAACCGCGCACCCGGCATATTCCGGTACACGTGATCTCGGGCATCGACAGCAGCCACGCAGCCCTGCAGGCCGGCGCAATTGGTTATGCACTCAAACCGACCGATCGGGAAGCGCTGCGCCGCGTGTTCGGGCGGATTGAAGCCAAACTCTCGCAAGCCATCAAACACGTGCTGGTCGTGGAAGATGACCCGCTGCAGCGCGAAAGCATGATGAAACTGATTGCAGACGAAGACGTGAAGATCACCGCTGTGGCATTGGCTGAAGATGCGCTGGAGCATCTGAAGAAAACCGATTTCGACTGCATGGTGGTTGATCTCACCTTGCCCGACATGGCGGGCTACGAACTCCTCAAACGCATGGCCGGCGATGCGTCTTATGCGTTTCCTCCTGTCATTGTCTACACCGGCCGGGTGCTGAGCCGGGAAGAAGAAGCCGAGCTGCGTCGTTATTCGCACTCCATCATCATCAAGGGCGCGCGCTCGCCAGAACGGCTGCTGGATGAAGTCACACTGTTCCTGCACCGTGTAGAGACCACACTGGCACCAGAACGCCAGCAAATGCTGAAAGTGGCGCGTAGCCGGGAGAAGGCCTTTGAAGGTCGCAAAATCATGGTGGTCGATGATGATGTGCGTAACATCTTTGCGCTGAGCAGCGCGCTGGAGCCCAAAGGTGCGCAAATTGTCATTGCCCGCAATGGTCGGGACGCGCTGGAAAAACTGGATAACGATCCGGAAATCGACCTCGTTCTGATGGACATCATGATGCCGGAAATGGATGGCTACACCGCCATGCGCCAGCTTCGCGCGGATGAACGTTTTACCCGCTTGCCCATTATTGCGGTCACCGCCAATGCCATGCGGGATGACCAGGAGAAATGCCTGGCCGCAGGAGCCAATGACTATCTGGCCAAGCCGATTGATCTGGACAAGCTGATGTCATTGATCCGGGTGTGGATGCCCAAACTGAGCCGTCTATGACCGGCATGAACGATATGTATAACGCTGCCGACTTCGACATCGAATTGCGCTTGCTGATTGAGGCCATCTACCTCAAGTACAGCTATGATTTTCGCAATTATTCGCCCGCATCCATGAAGCGGCGGGTGGCGCACGCCCTGCAGCAGTTTGATTGCGAGACGGTCAGCCAGCTGCAGCACCGGGTGATGCATGACGTCGATTGTTTTCCGGCGCTGTTGCAGTATCTGACGATCCCGGTGAGCGAGATGTTCCGGGACCCGGCTTATTTCAAGGCGCTGCGGGAACAAGTGCTGCCCATCTTGCACACCTACCCCACGATCAAGGTGTGGATTGCCGGCTGCAGTACAGGTGAAGAAGTGTATTCCATGGCCATCATGCTCAAGGAAGAAGGCCTGCTGGAACGCGCCATCATTTACGCGACGGACATCAACCCGCACAGTCTGCAAAAGGCCGAAGCCGGTATTTACCCCATAGAAAGCATGGCGCTGTTTGAGCGCAATTATGAAATGGCTGGCGGTACACGGGCGCTGTCGGACTATTGCACCTCAGCGTATGGCTCGGTGTTGTTCGACAAACAACTGCGCCGCAATGTGACCTTTGCCGATCACAGCCTGGCCACGGATAGCGTGTTCTCAGAGGTTCAGCTGATCTCGTGTCGCAACGTGCTTATCTATTTCAACCGGGAGCTCCAGAACCGCGCCTTCGGGCTGTTTCATCAGTCATTGGTGCATCGTGGTTTTCTGGGGCTGGGCTCTAAAGAAACAGTGCAGTTTTCTGACTTTGCAAGCCAGTTCGAGTCCTTTGCCAAAACCGAACGCGTGTTCCGGAAAACATGACCATGTACCTGCAACCGCGAGACACCCGCCATGTGCCGCAAACGATCCTGATTGGTGGTTCAGCCGGTAGTGTGGAAGCGCTGGGCCAGATTCTGCCCGCGTTGCCCGCCGACTTTGCTGCGGCGGTGGTCATCGTCGTCCATCTGCCCGCCAACAGCCCCAGTTTGCTGGTCGATATTTTCGCGCAGCGTATGGCCTTGCCCGTGGCCGAGGTGCACGACAAGGTGCAATTGGTCCCGGGTCATGTCTACTTTGCGCCACCTGATTACCATGTGCTGGTTGAACCAGAAGGTGAATTGACGCTCAATGACGACCCGCCGCTGCATTTTTGCCGCCCCGCGATCGATCTGTTGTTTGAATCTGGCGCCGATGCGCTGGGTAAAAAAGCCGTGGGCGTATTGCTGACCGGTGCCAATCATGATGGTGCTGCCGGCATGGCCGCCCTGGCGGCCGCTGGCGCCATGACCATTGTGCAGGATCCGGCCGATGCACAAGTCCCGCTCATGCCCTCATCTGCGCTCAAGAAAACGCCGGTAAACCGGGTTCTGCCCGCGAGCGCCATCGGCCCCGCGCTGGCCGCCCTTGTTCATGGATAAACCGATGCAGACAGCCAAAGCCAAAATTCTGGTGGTGGACGATCTGGCGGAGAACTTGCTCGCGCTGGAGGCCCTGATCCGCAGCGACATGCTGGAAATTCATACCGCGCAATCGGGCTTGCAGGCGCTGGAATTGATTTTGTTGCATGACTTTGCCCTGGCGCTCATTGATGTGCAGATGCCCGGCATGAACGGGTTCGAATTGGCCGAATACATGCGCGGGACGGAAAAATCCAAACATGTGCCGATCGTGTTTGTCACCGCCGGCAACAAAGAGCACTTTGTATTCAAAGGCTATGAGAGTGGTGCTGTCGACTTTTTGCACAAGCCGCTGGATGCCCATGCGGTACGCAGCAAGATCAATATTTTTGTAGAACTGCATCAGCAGCGCCTTGCCATGCGGTGTCAGTTGCAAGAACTGGAAACCAGCCGCGCAGCGCAAGAAAAACTGTTGTTGCAACTCCAGAAAACCCAGGGTGAATTACAACAAGCCGTCCGGGTACGGGACGACTTCATGGCAATTGCATCGCATGAACTGAAGACCCCGCTGGCTACGCTCAAGTTGCAAAACCAGTTACGCCAGCGTCATCTGGATCGGGACAACAAAGATGCATTTGTGCCCGACAAACTCCGGAAAATGATCGAAACCGACTCACGACTGGTCGAGACGGTGATCCGCCTGATTGACGACATGCTGGACGTCAGCCGCATCCGCGTTGGCAAGCTGACTTATGCAACGTCGTACTTTGATTTGTCTGAACTGACACATGAAATTGTCGAGCGCTTTGCAGAACAACTGACCTTGGCCAATCAGCGTTATACGGTGGAGATCGCGGATGGCATCACCGGCCTGTGGGACCGCTATCGGCTTGATCAAGTGATTTCCAACCTGATCACCAATGCGATCCGCTATGGCAGCGGCAAGCCCGTAGAGATCAAACTGGCCCGCCAGGGCGACTACGTCAGCCTGTCGGTGCGGGATCACGGCATTGGCATTGCCCCGCAAGACAAAGCGCGTATTTTTCAGGTATTTGAGCGTGCTACGGCCACCAGCGAATCCGGTGGTCTGGGTCTGGGGCTGTTTATCGTGGCGCAAATTGTGGAAGCGCATAACGGCAAGATCAAACTGGATAGCGCCCCGGGCGAGGGATCAACCTTTACGATCCAGTTGCCCATTGAGGAAGGGGTAGCTGGCGCCAACCCGGTCAAACCAGCGTCGCAAACCCCAGCAGCACGGTAAACAGCGCTGCGCGACGGCCAGCGAACTGCGGCCACCGCAGCTCTGCCACGATCAGTGCACTGGCGGCCAGCATGGCCCACAAAGACGCCGGTGCCAGGCCAAGTGCCAGCATCAGCGGGCCGCAACTGATCAGGCAGTCTACCCCTTGCTGTGCGCCAAACCGCAGGCAGTCCGTATCTGCCCGCCAGCCTGTCAATGCAAGTGGCCGGGTACGATGACACCGCAGCAAGGCACGGTGTCGTTGCGGGGTGAGTTGCCAGACTGCCGCCAACACAAACAACATCATCACGGCCGCAGGTGGCGCTTCAAAACGTACAAGCAGCAACCCGATTGGCCAAGCGGGCAATAGCCAGATCATCAGCCACCCCAGCACAAATAGCGCCATCGCCCGTCCTCGTCGGGAACGCAAGCTGCGAAAAGCCACATGCCGCAGGGGCATCAACCAGCGCGGGGCCATCATGGCCAGCAGCATCAGCACGCCACCCGCCACCGTAGGTGGCGTATGCCCAGGAACGACACCACGCGCAGTGCATAGCGCCAGGGCCGGCATGGCACCACCCGCACCAGCCAGCAGCACCGACCATGCCGCCAGGCACAGCACCAGCGCGAACCACTCCGGGTGCCAGGCCAGCCGCTGCCGTAACGCATTCAACTCAGTCTCCGTAGTACAAGCTGATCCGGCCAACCTGCAGATCAGGCGCCTGCTGTCCTGCCCGCAATGGCGCGAAAGTGACATGGAACTGGTGCGGGTCCCAGGCGTTGGCAGACTTGAGGTGTTCAACCACCTGTGTCACATCCAGTACATACGTGAGCCCACTGCCCTGATGCAGCAGATCACTGCCAGATGCCGCCTGTACACCAAACATGGGTAGCGTGCCGGCAAAGCGTGGGTCTGACTGCGCTGGCGGCGTGGCAGCGTTGTCTGCATTGAGGAACACCCCGTATCCGCCCGGCCGACCACTGCCAGTGATGTTCTCAAGATTGAGATAAACGCGCGTCGGCGCAGAAGTCAGTGCCGCGCCACGCACCCCGGTCGAGCCTGGGTGCAGCGGCACTTGCGCAGTAGACGGTGCATTGCTGAGCGCATGCGCCACAGACGTGCCGCCTGCCAGCTCCGCCGGTTGCTGAACCACCGCGCCCATCGGGCCGCCCACAGCGGCATGAACGCTCACGGGCGCCCCCGTGGCAAACGGGTCTGCAGTGTCTTCATATTGATATCCCAAAAGCGCGTTGGTCGTATCAAGCATCTGGCTGGGCACATATGTTTGCACCTGGCCGCTGGCGTCATGAAACTGGAATTTGGCGTTGCTGGCCGATAGCCATGCCGTATCGGTCGGGTTGCGATGCGACGATTGCCGGGTCAGCCATACTTGCCATAAACGGTCGATATTGGCGTGGTGCAACCAGAAGATCGGGTCGAGCGCAGCCGTCTCAAAAGCGCTCATCAAACCGCTATCACCGCCAACGGCCACATGCACATCGCCATGCGGGGTTTTCTCGAGCCCGCCAGTGGGGCCGTTGCCATGGTTAAAACCGGTTTTGGGTCCGCCAAAGCCAGGGTGCCCACCATCAGCGATCCCGGTATAGAGCGCGTCGGCAAGACAGCCCAGATCAACCTCGGCCGCTGTCATGCCTACATCGCCGTTGTCATTCGGCGCACGGGCGCTGACGTTGAGTGCATTGGCGCTGCCGTCCGGCAAAGTGGGCAAGATGAACGCCGCTGGCAAACGTCGCGCCGTCGGGTTGTTGGCATCGCTGTAATTCCAGTACGGCAATGACCACCCGGCCGGGCCGCCAAGCTTGACCACCGTCGCGGCCACAATCGCCTCAAAGCACATCAAATACATGCGATGCCAGGGTAGAAAGAACCAGGACGAATGCTGGCACTGGCTCCAGAACGCACGCTGATCTACGGTAGCGGGCAGCGTATCGCTGTCGCTGGCAAAGGGATCCTGATCGCGCTGGTAGCCGTGAATAGCGGCTTGATAACGCCAACTGGTGGGGTCGTTGATCGGCCGTGTCTGCATATCCGCAACGGCTTTGGCGTACCACAGCAAGGTAGAGTCCCACTGCGCTAACTTGCTGACGTCCTGACGAATACGTGCGGCCATGATGGCGCCTCCAGAGGTTCTCCCCTTTTCAGCTCGCCCCCATTGCCACGCTATCCCGGTGGTCCTGCATGGGTTCTGGCTCAGGCCCATCACCCTGTCAACCCTACATGCCATGCGACTGGACAAAGGGCAACCTTGTGCCAGATTAAGAGTTCAACCTCATATTTCCCCTGCTGGCAGCTTTGCCAGTATCAGGTCTTTCTTCAGGAGTCTGCCATGAGCCTCACGCCTCTCTCCCCACCGATTGAAACCGGCGAAACAGGCGGTTTGCATACGCATCTGGACAACCTGGAAAGCGCGCTGGATTACGCGCTGGCCAAAAAAGAAAGCCCCAAAACACCAAACAAGGAAACCTGGCAGGTGACGTTTGATACAGTCTCCCGCGCGGTGGATAGCAAAGATGCGGGGGACATTGCAGCCGCGCACGCGCAGCTGACCAAGGCCATTGGTGAGACTTTGCGGGCAACGGGGAAATTGCCGTATTAAATGTCCTGACGCAGTTGACTCCAGCAGGCCTGGTTTTTGGCATGCACGATAGAGTCCAGAACGCTTTGCAGCCAGCCCAAACCCAAACGGCGCCTCAAGGCGCCGTTTGGGTTTTCTGAAGAAACAAATCAGTCCTGCAATTGCTGCAGCAAATACAGCCGCTGATAAATGCCGTGACTGATCGCCATCAACTCATCATGCGTTCCCGCCTCTGCAATGTGCCCATGGTTCAGCACAATAATGCGGTCCGCATCCCGAATCGTCGATAAGCGATGCGCAATCGAAATCATTGTCACCTTGCCATGCAAAGCCTCCAGCGCGCGCTGCACCAGTTGCTCGGTTTCACTATCGATATGCGATGTCGCTTCATCCAGCAGCAAAATGCGTGGCTTGCCGGCCAGGGCCCGGGCAATGGCGATCAGTTGCTTCTGACCGCTCGACAAGCGCGTGCCGCTCTCGCCCATATCGGTGTCATAACCATTTTCCAGCGACAAGATCAAGTCATGCACCCCCGCCGCTTTGGCCGCTTCTTCAATCTCGGCTTGCGACAAGCCACGGCTCATGTCGATGTTCTCGCGCGCGCTGGCCGCCAGCAAAAACGGATCTTGCGGCACCAGCCCCACGCCTGCGCGGAACGCATCGTCACCGATCTGCGTCAACGGCACGCCATCAATATCAATCTCGCCCGATTGGGGTGTGTAAAAGCGCAGCAACAGCGATAAAAGCGTGGATTTGCCGCTGCCGGTGTGCCCGACAATCCCGTAAAAGCGGCCCGCCGGAATGTCCAGGTTCAGGTCATGCAAGATCACCTGATCCGGGTTGTAGCCAAAACGCAGGTTGGCAAAGCGCACCGCGCCTTGGGTGACGGTCGCCTCGCCATCTGCCGGGGCAGCTTGTGACTCTTTCAGCAGCGTATTGACTCGCGCAGCCGCCACCACGGCTTGCTGCAACTGGCTAAATTGCAGGGTGATCTGGATCAGCGGGTCAACCACGCGGGCGATATAGCTCACGAAGGCGTACAGCACGCCGATTTCCAGCGCGCTGAACTGCCGCTGACCAAATGAGTAGATCACCACCACGAGGATGAGCGCATTGAGCAGATCCAGCGCCGGGCGCAACAACCAGGCGTTGGCCGAGAGCTCACTCAACCGTGCCTTGTAGTGGGCGCCGTTGGTGCGGGCGAATTTGTCCGCAAAACGGCCGGCAGCGTTGGAAGCCTGCAGTACGCTCATGCCGGCAATGGACTCAGCCACCTGCGCGTTGATCTCGCTGCGCAGTTCGCGTGCCAGGGCCACGGAGGGCGCACTCCAGCGCTGATACCACCACACGATGACCACCACCGCCGGGAACAGCGTCAGCACAATCACCATCAAGCGCCAGTCCAGCAAAGTCATGGCCAGCATGGCGCCCGTGACAACAATACAGCTGTCGAGCATGACAAACAGCACCTGCACGTACAGCGCTTTGACTGATTCCGTATCGTTGGTGACGCGGCTGACCAATTGGCCGGTGATGGCTTTGTCAAAAAACGCCATGGGCAGACGGATGACATGGCTGTACACCTGTTCGCGCAGGCGCTGCACCGAGCGCATGGCGACGCCAGCAAGGCGCGTCAGTTGCAGATAACGCAAGATGCCCGCGCTATACCCCGCCACCAGCCCGCCCACCAGGATGGAGGCCATTTCCGGAATCACCAGGTGATGGGGTTGCAGGTATTTGTCGATAAACAGCTTGGACAAAAACGGGCCCAGCGCTTCAAGCAGCGCGGCGCACACCAGCCAGAACGTCCCCCACATCAGGTGGCGGTTTTCCGGCGCGGCCGCGCTGCGCAGCAAGGCGACTGCGTCGCGGCGTTCGCTTTTCAGGCTTTGCGTTTGCAGCGCGGCCTTGTCCAGGCGTACTTCATCCAGTGCAATCTCAGAGCTCATCGAGACTGGCCTCCAGTTGCTGGTAACGCCACTGGCTGGCATACCAGCCGTCTGCATCTACCAGATCATTGTGTGTGCCGGATTCGGTAATCCGGCCATGGCGCAGAACAGCAATGTGGTCAGCATCGGCCACGGCAGAGAGCCGATGGCTGACGATGATCACTGTGCGGCCGCGCCGGGCTTCTTGCAGGTGCGAGAGGATTTGCGCCTCGGTCTGCGTATCTACCGCAGACAGTGCATCATCGAGCAGCAACAAGGGCGCATCGGCCAGCAAGGCGCGGGCAATGGCAACCCGCTGGCGTTGTCCGCCCGAGAGCGCAACACCCTTCTCACCCACGGGCGTGTCATAACCTTGCGGCAACCGCAGGATGTCCTGGTGGACTGCCGCCAGTGTGGCGACGCGTTCGATCTCCTCACGCGTGGCATCGGGTTTGACCAGCGCAATGTTGTCAGCCACGGAGGCCGAGAACAAAAACGGTTCCTGGGGTACCCAACTGATCGCATTACGCAAGGTATCGAGCTTGTACTCCGCGACCGAAACACCATCCCAGCGAATATCGCCCAATTGCAGCGGATACTGCCGCAACAACAGCCGCAGCAACGTGGATTTGCCCGAGCCCGTTGGCCCGACCAACCCGAGTGTCTTGCCAGCCTCCAGCGTCAGATTAACGCCCGATACCACTGGCGCGCCTTGCTCCGGGTAGTTGAAGCTGAGGTTGCTGAACACCAGCGCGCCAGGTTGCAATGCATCAGTCACCCCGTCATCCGGCACGCTCGGGGGCGTTTCCAGAATCGGGCCCAAGCGGCCCCATGCCGCTTTGCCACGTTCCAGCAAAGACAACACCCATCCTGCGGCGAACATGGGCCAGATCAACTGACCGAGGTACATGGAAAAACTGGTCAGCGCGCCAATGGTCAACTCGCCCTGCCAGACCAGATAACCGCCCATCGCCAGCACCGTGACGGCGGAGGTCGTCAGAGTCAGCCCGACCGAGGGCTCGAAGGCGGCTTCCCAGCGCTGCGCGGTCAGGCTGCTGGCCGCAGCATCACCCGCCAGGCGTGACAACTCTTTGCTATTGCGTGCCTGCAAACCCAGCGCGCGCATGGTGCGCACGCCGGTCAGCGTTTCCTGGACGTGATCGTTCAGTTTGCTGAAGCGGCCGAGCGAGTCATGCCAGGCATGGTGGATATGGTCAGAAATACGCCAGAACGCCAGCGCCATCAGCGGAAAGGGCAACAAGGCCACCAGCGCCAGCCGCCAATCGATGCCGATGGTCATCATGGCGACCACCAGAATCAGCGTCATCGAGCCATCAAACCCGGCCAGCATGGCTTCGCCTGCGGCCATTTCAATGGCGTCGATGTCGTTGGTGGCGCGTGCCATCAAGTCGCCAGTGCGCTGGCCGTGGTAAAACCCCGGCCCTTGCGTGGCGAGCTTTTCATAGAGGCGCGTACGCAGGCTCACGCCCAGGCGGTAGGCCGCAGCAAACAGCTGCAAGCGCCAGCCCACGCGCAAGAAATAGATGGCCACGCCCATGGCCAGCACGATGGCCAGTTGTTCCAGCAGCGCGGTACCACCCAGCCGGTGCGCGACCAGTTCATCAATAATGTGCCCTACCCGGCGCGGAATCAGCACCGACAACAACGCCACGGCAAACAACATGACCGCAGAGAAAAAATAGGGACGCCAGTGCTGCCGGATAAAACCGGCCAGCAAGCGGTAAAGACTCATAGGTAAACCTTTCGATATTCTTTTTTGCAAAGACGCTGCACCTCGCCATTGCGTATGGCGAGGTATATATGGGCGTCAGCGATAAATGCTTGTTTTGCGGGTTCGGGTGTATGAGCGGCCGGCGCCGCCGCTAACGCTGCGCGACCCGCCGGGCTGCCAGCACATGAGCACCGTCGCCATAGGCCGAGTCATCCTCCCGGCAGGCATCGATCAGTTTGATCACGTGCTCGTCATCTGCCGCAATCCCGGCTGCAATGATCGGTGCCCAGTCTGGTTTCTCTGGCAAAGCAACATGTGGTGCCGGGCCGCTGATGCCGCTGGCGAGTACCCCTGCCGCGTAGGCCTGCCAATACCAGCGCACCGCGGTGTCCATGTCATCAATCCAGCCCGCCAGACCTCGCAAGGCATGCGCACTGGTGACCAGATGCAGCACCGTAAAATCCCCAGTTGCCACATAGCATTCTGCCGCGTAAGCCGCCAGTTTTTGCAAAGTTGCCGGGCCGACCTCCAGCCAGCCGACAACCTCGGCAAATGCGGGTAGCCGCACTGCCTCCCGCATTTTGGCAGAAATCATGAACCCGGCTGGATCCAGCGCGAACTCCGGGGCAAACAGGCGTGAGACCAGCGTGAAAGGATCATCACTTTGCGGCGGTGCCATGGGTACCGGCCAGTCTGCCAGCTTGCCCGCGTTACTGGCCCAATACGCCAGTCCACAGGCCATCTCATCCGGATTGCCGCTGGCAAGGGCGTATTCAGCCCGGATCACACCATGAAACGCCGCCCCGCCAATGCCTGGCAGCAAATCGTGAATGTGCCGGCGCACCACGGCATCTACACCGTCTGCCGCCAGCTGCGCCGCAAAATAGTCACGATAGGCTGTGTAGTACTGTCGCTGGCCCAGTTCACGCTGCCAGAATTCTGGGTCAATCGCACCAGGCGATGCATCCAGTGGCGAGAGTTGTTTGGTATAGGCGTCAAAATACGCTTCAAGACGGGCATCACTTGCACCCAGACGTGCCAGCGCGATCAATGCCATGGGCAAATGATTGGCCAGGCCAGGACCAAAGTTGGGCGCGTATTGCGCAGACCGGGTCAATAACTGGTTCAGCATGCCGGTTCTCCTCGTGGGGTCTGGGTGGCTGGCGCCGGGCGGTGTGCCCGGTGTAGGGGTGAGGTGGGATGATAACGGAAAGCCAGTTGTAATGATGCAGGTTGTCTATGGATTGTTGCATCAGTAACGAGAACCACTTTGGTTTTGACAAGTCTTGTATACGCACCAACGGATTGTTGGAAAGATGGCGGCAGGTGTGAATTCCACCGGCCGCTCACAACGCGGCACTGGTAAACCATCCCGATCAAGGACTCCGATGAAGCACTTCAAACTGGCAGCGCTGACCAGCGCGTTGTTGTTAAGCCTGCATGCGTATGCAGAGCCTGTTTCCGGTATCGACTTCAAGAATTTCGACAAGAGCGTACGCGTGCAGGATGACATTTACCTGCACACCAACGGTACGTGGATCAAAAACACCAAAATTCCGGACGACAAACCGCTGTGGGGCGCAGTCTATGAACTGCGCGAAACCTCGCTGGAGCGTTCACGCAAGATTCTGGAAGCCGCCGCAGCCAACAAGACTGCCACCGGCGACGAGCGCAAGATTGGCGACTTCTACACCAGCTATATGGATGAAGCGACCATCGAAAAACACGGTCTGACTCCGGTCAAACCGCTGCTGGCCCGCATTGACCAGATCAACACCCCGGCCGACGTGGTACGGTACATGGGCGAAGTACAACCCAACCCGGGCCCGCAGCCCATGAATATCTCGGTGGAGATTAACCCGAAGGATTCCACCCGTTACTTCCCCGGCGCGGGTCAGGGCGGCCTGGGGCTGCCTGATCGCGACTATTACCTGATCGACGACGCCCGCTTTGCGGCCGCGCGCACCGCGTATCAAACCTATCTGACCCGCCTGTTTACCCTGGTGGGAGAGAAAGACGCTGAGGCACAAGCCAAAGCGGTGCTCGCGCTGGAAACCGCCCTCGCCCAGGCCCAGTGGAGCAAGGCAGAGAACCGCGATCCGGTCAAAACCTACAACAAGCTGAACGTGGCAGAACTGCAAAAGCTGTCACCGGGTTTTGACTGGAACTCGTTCCTGGATGCCTCTGGTTTTGGCAAAGTAGCCGAAGTCGATCTGGCGCAGCCCACTTACGCCACTGCACTGGGCAAGCTGGTACAGAATCAGCCGGCTACCGTATGGCGTGCGTATTTCAAGGCCCGTCAACTGGACGCCGTAGCGCGCATCCTGCCTAAAGATTTCTCTGACGCCAGTTTTCAGTTCCACAGCGTTGCCCTCTCTGGCACGCCGCAGGAGCCTCCTCGCTGGAAGCGCGCGGTATCCGCTACAGAAAACGGCCTGGGCGAAGCCATTGGCAAGCAATACGCCGCCCAATATTTCCCGCCGGAATACAAAGCCCGCATGCAGGATCTGGTGGGCAATCTGATGAAGGCCTATGACCAAAGCATCAGCCAGCTCACCTGGATGACGCCGGAAACCAAAAAAGCGGCGCAGAACAAGCTGGCGCATTACGCGCTCAAGATCGGTTACCCGGATAAATGGCGTGACTATTCTGCGCTGGAGATCAAACCGGACGACCTGTTTGGCAACGTGCAACGCTCTGCGCAGTTTGAGTATCACCGCGAACTCTCGCGCCTGAACGAGCCGGTAGACCGCACGGAATGGGGTATGACACCGCAGACCGTCAACGCCTACTACAACCCGGCGCAGAACGAGATCGTCTTCCCTGCCGCTATCTTGCAGCCGCCCTTCTTCAATATGGCTGCGGATGATGCCGCCAACTATGGCGCGATTGGCGCGGTGATCGGCCACGAAATCAGCCATGGTTTTGATGACCAGGGTAGTCACTATGATGCCGTGGGCAACCTGAATGACTGGTGGACACCGGAAGACCGCAAACGCTTTACCGCACTGACCGACAAGCTGGTCGCGCAATATGACGCTTATGAGCCGCTGCCAGGCCAGCATGTGAACGGCAAGCTCACACTGGGCGAGAACATTGCTGACAATGCCGGTTTGCAGATTGCCTACAAGGCTTACCACCTGGCATTGGGTGGCAAGTCTGCGCCGGTCATTGATGGTCTGACAGGCGATCAGCGCTTCTTCCTGGCGTTTGCCCAGGTCTGGCGCGGCAAGATCCGCGATGCGTTCCAGTTGCAACTGTTGAAGTCGGACCCTCATTCGCCAAACCCTTACCGTGCGGTGGGCGCGTCTGAGAACAATGACGCGTTCTTCAGTGCGTTTGATGTGAAGCCAACGGACAAGATGTACAAAGCACCAGAGCAGCGCATTCACCTCTGGTAAGCCTGCGTGTTGTGATTGGTCATCCGTTTGACCAGAACAAAAACCGGCGCAAGCCGGTTTTTGTTTTGATGCCGCCTATAAATGAATCACGCCCGCACAATACCCGCCGCCCGCATGAGCCCGATCCAGATCACCACAGCCCGCTTGTTGCTTGATATTCCACCACCAGAAGATGCGCCATTGCTGGCTACCTTTGATGACGTCAACCGCCGTCATCTCGCACGATGGGAACCCATACGCGATCTGAACTGGTACGCACCAGAGAGCTACGGGCAGCGCCAGCAGCAAGCCATTGAGCAGTTTGCCGCGGGTAGCGCACTTCATCTGGTGCTGCACGACAAAGCTACGGGTAGCGTGGTGGGCAAATGCAGCTACACCAATATCGTGCGCGGCCCCTTTCTGGCTTGCAATCTTGGATACAGCCTGGGCGCTGCGTGGCAAGGCCGGGGCTTGATGCTGGAAGCGCTCAAGGCGGCGAATCACTATGTGTTCAACGAACTCGGACTACACCGGATCATGGCGGCTTATATGCCTTTGAACGAGCGCAGTGGGCGACTGCTCAAACGGCTGGGTTTTGAGCGGGAGGGGCTGGCGCGCAGTTATTTGTGTATTGCCGGACAGTGGGAAGACCACGTCCTGACGTCGCTGATCAATCCGGCAACGGTACGGGTTTAATGCGAACGGCCTCTTAAGCGCCGAAGATGCCGTGTACTTCCTGGGCCAGCGCGTCACCTTCATCGGTGGTTTCGAGCATGATGCCTTCCCGCGCACGCGTGACCGCCACATACAGTTCTCGCCAACTGGCCGCAGCAGGTTGCAGCAAGTGTCGACGCCAGCCCGAAGCCCCGATGGGCAATAACACCCGCGCGTATTCATGGCCTTTGGCGTGTAACACCGAAGTCAGCGACAAACCACTGGCGTTGCTGCGCTGGCGCACAAAGCGTTCAATCGCCTCGTCCCATTGTTGCACTTGTACCGCTGGCGCAATGTCGACGCTGAACCGACGCACCAGTTCATCCAGCAACAGGCCGGACTGGCGCCCGGCGGCCGGATGCTGGGCCCGTTGATGTAAAAAAGCATGCAGTTGCAAGTGCTGAACAGCCAGCGCCAGCCATGCCGGCCACGCCTGGCCGGTGGTCAGGACGGGGGGTAAAAATTCGGCCAGTTTGTCCAGCACCAGGCCAAAGGTGAACGGATCGGCATTGAGCAAACGCTGGCCATCCATGCGCCGTACACCGTCTAGTCCCAGTTCTGCGCGCAGGTCACTGCGAGATTCTTTATCCAGCCCCAGCGCCGGCACGTTCATCAAGACATCCAGCGCATAAATGCTGTTGACGTGAAACGGTGCCTCAGCCGCAAAACGCCGGCTGTACAACACCGCCAGCGCGCGGACAACACGGAACTCATAGCCCTGAAAGAAATGCCGTACCCGTTCCACCAGGCGGTATGGCACGCCGGCATCAAATAACTTCAGTTGCAACATCATGCAGTCAGCTTGCGTCGGCAAGATGGCGCAGTGGTCCGCCAGTGCCACACCTTGCTGCGCACTCTGGGCCAACCAGACGGCCAGGTCAGGCACTGCCAGCAACTTGCCGGATTGCGCACGCGGGCCGGTGATACGCGCGGCGCCCGGTTGCAGGCGCTGCACAATACGGTCTGCCATCTGCGCAATACGGTGGCCGTAGCGCCAGGAGCGTGGCAAAGCCAGTGTGGTGACACCGGCCATTCTGGCAGCACTATCAAACGCCGAGAACGGCTGCAAACCGCGCCAGGCAAAGAGATCCTGATGGCGATCGCCAATCAGCACCAGGCGGCAACCGGCCTTGATCAGTACGTTCAACAGTTCAAAGTGCAAGGCTTTTGTGTCATGAAATTCATCGACCATGATCACGCTGATACGGTTTGCCCAGACATAACGCACCAGCGCGCGTGGATCACCGGCCAGGTCATAGGCCGCACCCTCCACCCCAACCAGGTGCCGGCTTTCACGCCGCAAACGCTCAAACCGGCTGAACAGGTGATAAAACCATGGCGGTAAATCAAGGCTTTGCAAGAACTCGGTGCGTTCGGCTTCCTGGTATTCTTCCAGGCCCTCTTCATCGGCATACATGCGCGGATCGCGGAAAACATTGGCAATACGTGCGTTGCCAATCAGTTCCAGCAGGTCGATCAAATCTGATTCACGATCGGGAATATCGCCTTCCCAAGGGTCGTTAAGTTCCGCGACGAGTTCGGCCAGCAGTTGCAGCAACTGGTCGCTTTCATTGATGGCGTTCTGACGGATTTCTTCACGGGTGAAAAACCCATCACCCGAGTAATTACGCCCTTCCACCGCGCCACAGAGCACCTCAAAGGCCAGGCCATCGAAGGTCAGCACACTTTTGGGGGGCAAAGCATGGCCAGTTTGCGCCAGGTGAACATCAGCAAAACGCTGCCGACCGGCATTGGAAAACGTCAGCGTCAGCACCCCTTTGCCCTCGGCAATCAGCTGTTCACGCGCAGCCACCAGCGTGGTGGTCTTGCCGGTGCCTGCACCCGCCTCAACCAGCACGTGCTGCTGATAATCACCGCGGGCCAGATCTGTTACGGCCTGGATGATGTGTTGCTGGGCGTCGGAAAGCCGGAGGGTATCGCTCATTTCTATCTAAAACCGGGGTTGCTGGCGGGGTACACGGTACCTGAAAACCGGCGGGGTGTCTCAGCGCCATCCAGCCTCCAGTCTGCCCCCAGCGGCTGCCGCACCGGCAAACCGGGCCAAGCGGTCATATGATGTGTTTTCGAGGCAGTTCGGGCAGCGCCACACCCGGGCACACCGAAAACCAGGGAAAAGACATGGATACGCTGGATCAATACGACCGTCACATCCTGAGCTTGATGCAGCAGGATGGCCGGATTTCACTGGCCAAACTGGCCGAACGCATCGGGTTGAGCGAGACCCCCTGTGTGCGACGGCTCAAGCGACTGGAGAGCGACGGCTATATCAACAGCTACCACGCGGTGCTATCGCGCAAAGCACTGGCGCTGGGCGTCCTGGCCTTTGCATTGGTGCATTTTGGCGAACACGATCGCACGCTCTATGATCGCTTCGAACATGAAATCCAGGGAATCGAGCGCATCGTGGCTTGCCACAGTGTTGCCGGTAGCGCTGATTACCTGCTGCAGATTGTCGCCAAAGACATGGACGACTACGGCCATTTCGTACACGACGTCTTGCGTGTGCTGCCTGGCGTAGCGGCGGTAGATTCGATGTTGGCCATGGGTGAAATCAAACCCTTTGGCGGGTTGCCACTGCTTTAACTCACGACTCACTAACTACCCTGCTTTGGGCGGCTTCTTGCCTTTGGGAGTGGCCCCTTTGGGTGAGCGCGCGCCGCCTTTGTCTGACAACCATTGGTCCACCACGGCGACCCGTTGCTCTACCGTCAACGCCGGTTCCGCCACTCCGGAAGGCGCGGCAGCGGCGCCCAGCAACCCGTGCGTTGCCGGACGCAAGATCATCTCTGCAGTTTTCAGCATGGACTCGCGCGCGTCATCCCACACCGTTGGCGGTGGCACCGGAACGTTGGCCGGCGTGAGCACCGGCAACTCTGTACGGGGTTCGGCCAGCGAGATCAGCGATGCAAAGTTGCCGCATACCTTGTTGTCGGCCACGGCCGGATTCATCCGGTTGCCCAGCAGCGGCAAATTCCACTTGCGACAGGCATAACGCAAAATGCTGGTGTGATCGTAAACCGTGTGGTCCACGCCCGCCGGTACCCAGGGCGACACCAGTATCGCCGGCACGCGCACTCCCAACTGGGTGAAGTCAAACGGCGGGGATGTAGAAAGCGTATTGTCCGGCGCGACCGTGGCAGGCGGCGAGACGTGATCATAAAAGCCACCGTGTTCATCCCACGTAATGATCAACAGCGTACTGTTCCACAGCTCGTCATGACTGTGGATCGTGTTGTAGACGTCAGCGATCAGTTTCTCGCCCTTCTGTACCCCGGCAGAAGGGTGCTGGTCGTTTTCCGTGCCGTTGCCGTTATCAAAATAGCGTGGCTCGATAAACGAATACGCAGGGAAATCAGCCGCCTTGCCCGCACAGGCCGTCCTGAAATCATCCATGGTGCCGTAGGCCTCATGCCAATCCCGCGCCCGCACTTTGCCCAGCAACACCGTTTGCGGAAAACCATCATGAAAGATCTTCCAGCTTACCGGGGGTTGCGCGGCAGAAAGGCGATCATAAATGGTGTCCTGGTTGTAGTTTTTGAGCAGTGAAGGCCAGGTCAGCGGCGAGCCGAGGCTTGGCATCAACAGTTCACCCAGGCAAGTGCCGGAGTGCGCAAAAAAGCGGTTGGGCCAGGTGGGGCCTGGCAAGGAGGAAAACCAGCGGTCACACACCATGTAGTTTTTGGCCAGCGTGTGTAGCACCGGCAAATCGCCCTCCTTGAAGTAACTCATGACTTGTTGCAGATGGGTATCCAGTTCAACGGGGTCCAGATCCTTGCCGGGCCCCGCGCGGTAGTTATCGACAAAATGGCCCATCTGATGGCTGATTTGCTGCTGGACATCGACAAACTCGTGCGCGGGCAAGAACTTGCCATCATTACCGACCATGTCGATCGCCGTGTTTTGCTGTGTATAGACGGTGCCCGACACGCTATCTGTATTGCGGCCAGGGTTAGACACGGCGACACCATCAAGGCCAGGAATGGCGGTCGTCAAATCACCCAGCATGTGGTCAAACGAGCGGTTTTCCATCATGAGCACAACCACGTGTTTGATCGGGTCTGGCATCGCGGCGGCCGGCGCCGCCATGGCACCGCGCTGCGCCACCCGGCCCAGCCCATGTTTGCGTTTGACTGCCCACCGTTTGGCGGCTGTCTGGTTATTGGCAAAAAACGTATCAGGTGCGTTGAGAGCCGGATCAAAGAACCCGATGTACCCACCAGGGGTGACACCAAACGGATCTAGCGGCGCGCTGCAAAAACTGGTGCGTGCGCCCGCATCGCTGTTGGCAAAATAGGCCGGCAACACAAAGTCAGACACCGTGACACCATCGAGTACGTAGGTGACCGTCTGCACGGCGTCGCACATTTCAAAGTAGTGATAAACAATGCTCTGCGGGTTGGCCGGGTGCGGCCCCTGCACCAGTAAATTGCACTGTGGGTCGGCGATCAGCTCCAAAGACTCGTGTGAGAGCGTCGTGGTCCACTCATCTCCCAGTTCGCGGCATAAATCCAGGAAGACGTAGCCAAAAGGGATGCCCGTGACGTTACGATCGTGATACCCCAGAAAGCCGCCGCCCCGCGCCGAATCAAGCACGTATAGAATGGCATCCCCACGCAGCTCTGCCAGTTTGCGCGGGTCACGTCCGTCTAGCCCGCTGGCGTCCAGCCGCAAGCGCCCGCCAAAGGCCCAGAAGGGCTCAAAGTCTTCCGCAATTTGCCGATTGATGGCCCGTATCGCCCGCTGTATATCGCGGTCAGACAGGGTTTTTGAACCATTGACCACCGAAATCTGGAACATGCTGCCCTCCCGCCACCTGCTTGACCATTTTGTTGTGCCGGGCCGGGCCCGGGTAATGCATGGTGGTGTAGCACATGCCCGTCCAATGACAACTTGCGTCGGGCAAATGGCGCGCAGGCCACTCTGGTTCCGCTGATGCTTTCTATACTCGAAACAATCAGATCCGCCCTACGAGGGACCCTATTGGACCGCCAACCCTGTTTGCATTGGGCGCGCCGCCTGGCCTTCACATTGTTGGTCCTGACCGGGGCCGCGGAGGCGGCCTGCAGCAAGCCATTTACCATGGCGCTGGAAACCTGGCCGCCTTATGTCTATGCGGATTCCGCTGGCAAGCCGGCCGGTCTGGATATCGAACTGGCTCAAGCCATTTTCCGCGAAGCAGGCTGTACGTTGATCATCACGGATGAAGTCCCGCGCAAGCGCCGGCAGAAAATGTATGAAGAGGGCGCGCTCACTCTTTTGCTGGCTGCGTCAGAGACACCAGAGCGTGAAAAAACCAGCTTCTTCACCTTGCCCTATCGGCGCGAAGTCGCCTCGCTGGTGGCCATGACAGCCAAAGCGCCCCATTACGCTAACCTCCATTCATTTGCGGACTTGCGTGCAAACAAGGTCTTGCTGGTCAGCCCCAATAGCGGCTGGTATGGCCAGGACTACGCAAGCAACCTGGCCCCCATGCAAGCGACGTCGTCGGTGGTGTTTTTTGAGGATTTCCAGCAAGGCATACGCATGATCAAAGCCGGTCATGGCGATGTAATCCTGGGGGATCTGGCCGCTTTGCTGTGGGAAGCACATAAACAGAATATCTCTGTCACACCGTTGGACATGCCGGTTTTTGCTGATGACGTGCATTTAATGCTTAGCCGCAAAGCCGCAACGTCGGGGGATATTGATCGTCTGAATGCCGCGATAGCCCGACTGGAAAAAAATGGCACGCTCGCGCAAATTCGTGCGCGCTATGGATTACGTTAACGGATAAATAGCCGGTTTATCGAAGTTAATTAATTAATATTTCGCAATTCATTTCGGCGGCAATTCAATCCGGCTTCTTGTATAGCTGTCTTTTCGCTTCAAATCTGACAGAGCCACACCGGGTTTATCCATGTGGCTTTTTTGTTGCGCACTGCAAAGTACTGACCGCTTGTCTGATCAAGTCGCTAACAACCTGCCTGATTACACAGGGAACGGTGTGCGTCTTTACGTTCGTCATTGATACAGTTGACAGTAGACGAAAGCATTTTCTACAACGCAGATTGTTCGCCAGTTGTCACAGCATCGCGCAGGTCAGAACTGGCCTACACACTGCGAACCCACGCCCCGGCCAAAAACCTTACAGCGCACACCCGCAGGCAGATCATTCAACTCGCTTGAATGCGTCAGTGCTGCCATGAAAGGGTATTGCAAAAAGCAACAAACCATAAAACCAGAACAATAAAAAATACGTTGAAATACTTTGCCAGATGCATCGCGTTTTGTAACTCCAATTTCATTCCAGTGAGATACGCACCCGTATCACGGGGGTGGGCTTGCTTTAAAGATTTGAATTCACGAGGTCAAAATGAATAAATTACTCCAATACACGGGTCTTTTCAGCGCGGGCCTGCTCCTGGCCACCAGCGCGCTGGCAGCAGACATCACGGCCGCCCAGGTGGCCAGCACACCGTTGCCCAACCCGCAAGACATGTTCTCCTGGACCACGCAGCAAAAAGTCGTCGGTTTCAGCCACAGCGCCCAGCTGTTCAGCACTGAAAACATGCAGCGCGGTTATTGGATATCCCCGCTCTGGCCAGCCCGGCCAGATCAGATCTGGCGGGCAAACCAGTTGCGTTATCAGTACGGTAGCAATGCCAACGGCACGCCACACACCGGCAACACCGTGGACGACTACATGAAGCACAGCAAGGCCACGGCGCTGCTGGTACTCAAAGATGGCAATGTCGCGCTGGAACGCTATGCCATGGGCATCACGCCATGGACACTGTGGGACAGTAAATCCGCTGCCAAATCCATCACCTCCACGCTTCTGGGTATGGCCATCAAAGATGGGTATATCTCCAGCGTGGACGACCCGATCGACATGTACGTGACTGAGCTGCATGGCACCGCCTATCAAGGCGTGCCTCTGCGTGCCATGTTGCATATGGCATCGGGTGTTGCCTGGAACGAGAACTACCTGGACCCGAACTCGGACATCTCTACCCTGCTCAAGTGTGTGAACAACTCCGGCACGAATACCCCGAGTTGTGCGCTGAACCTGCTGGCAAGCCGTCCGCATGCCATTGACCCGGCCACTGGCGTCAATGCAGTGCCTGGCGCGGTATTCAACTACAGCACCGGAGAAGCGTTTCTGACCGGGCTGGCCATCCAGCGCGCCACCCGCCTGAGTCTGGCGCAGTACATGCAACGCAAGCTGTGGCAACCGCTTGGTATGGAAGCCAATGGCAACTGGTGGACATGGAATGGCGTGTCATTCGGGGCGGGCGGTTTTAACGCCACGCTGCACGACTACGGCCGCTGGGGACTTTACGTCATGAACAACGGGCGTCTGCCCGATGGGACCCGCACGTTACCCGAGCACTGGATGCGTGGCGCCACCACCTGGACCATGGCCTCTGCCCTGCCGTATTACGCCGACAACGGCCAGTACGGCTATATGTGGTGGTTCGCCCCGGCCTACGATGACAACCAGGTCGGTGCCACCAACTTCGCCAGCCCGATCTACGTCAACATTGGTGCTCCGCTACAAAATACCGATAACCCGGCCGGTGCCGTGCCCGTTCAGGCTCGAAGCCCCGTACAAGGACAACCGGACTCCGTCAGCGACTGGACCTTCGAAGCGCAAGGCGCATTTGGCCAGCTGATTGCCATCAACCAGCGTGAGCACCTGGTCGTCGTGCAGTGGTCTGTCTGGGACAAACCCAGCCCAACCTGCTGCGATACAACAAACCCGGAAAACAGCGCCGACGATCCGTACAACGAGCAGGCGACGTTTTTGAATGCACTGCTGACAGCCCTGCATTGATCCGAATAGCGGGGAGGGTCTGGCCTGGCTATGACAGCCGGGTCAGACTCTGGCTTGGCCGGCATGGCGAGGTCGTGAAGCCAGCCAACGATCCCTGCAAACTGATGGTCAGCGGAATCAGGACTATCTTTGACGCCGCGCTGGTCCTTGTTGTTGATGTCACTTTTCTTCGGCTACTTTCTTTGGCCGAATCCCTCGGCGAAGCCAAAGAAAGTCACGTACTCCGGCCAGCACCGGGTTGCAAACAACCGCGCCGACGCCACTCCGCGTCCCCTCTCTATGCCCCACCTAAGTTCGCTCATGCACATTGCGCACATCCCTCTTCGCAATGGCCAGACCCGCTATGCAAGTCACCACTCGCTGGACCAACAAAGTCCCCGCTGTCACTTTTGCCTTCTGGTTGATCAAGATTCTTTCCACCACGGTGGGTGAAACCGGTGCCGATTTCCTGGCCGTGAACGCCGGCTTTGGCACATTGGTCACCAACTGCACCATGGCCTTGTTTCTGGCTGGTGCGCTGGGCTTGCAGCTGACAAGCCGCCGGCACATTCCCTGGATTTATTGGCTGACCGTCGTTCTGGTCAGCATTGTCGGAACGCAAATTACCGATCTGTTGACGGATGGTCTTGGCATCAGCCTGTACCTGAGTACGGCCGTGTTTGCCATTTTGCTGGGTTTGATCTTTGCGATCTGGTATCGCAAGGAACGCACGCTTTCTATCAAAGACATTAACAGCCTGCCCCGTGAACTGTTTTATTGGGCCGCCATCCTTTGCACCTTTGCGTTAGGTACGGCCGCGGGTGATCTGGCTACTGAGGCGTTGGGACTGGGCTTTCAGTGGGGGGTGTTTGTTTTTGGTGTGCTGATCATCCTCACGGCAGCGGCCTGGCAACTCGGTGCCAACGCCACCCTGGCATTCTGGGTGGCCTATATCCTCACCCGTCCATTAGGTGCCGCATTGGGAGATCTGTTATCTCAAGCCACGACGTATGGCGGCCTGGGCTTTGGCGCGATGGGTACGAGTGCCTTGTTTTTGCTGGTCATTGTGGCGTTGGTCGCCATTGCGCAACGTCAGGCCATGCATACCGACCCCGCACACTAAGCCGTTTTCCATTCATTCCACATGATCCAACCAGGAGTATCCCATGGCACCTCACACCCCAAGCCCCCGGAGTACCCGGCTGCTGGCAGGCTTGTTCGTACTCGCAACCCTGAGCATCGCCCTGCCCGTCGCCTCTCCACTGGTCGCACCCGCTGCAGCCGCGGCACCATCAAAACTTGGCGATCTCTCTTCATTCCGCATCATTGCAGTCGATGTACAAACACGGGTGAACAAAGGCGATCTGTCCGGTGGCAAGAGCCGCATCAAAGATCTGGAGGTGTCCTGGGACGAAGCCGAAGCAGGCCTCAAACCACGCGATGCTGCCACCTGGCATAAAGTGGATAGCGCAATCGACAAGGCCCTGGCCGCCTTGCGCGCAGACAAACCCGACCTGGACCTTTGCAAACAGACACTGGCCACGCTGATTCAGACCATGGATCAGGCCAGCGGCAAGGCGTAAGTGCAGCGACACGCATTTGCTGACTGCATAGCCGGTCTTTGCTCAGGCAAAGACCGGTTTTTGTTTATATGGCACGTTGCTGTTGTGTGCGAAAACGAAAGATTGAAGATGAAGAAGCCACATTATTTGTGTAGGCAAGTACCCAACAACCAAGGCAAAAGTTGCGTACGGTCAATGAAACCGCGTAACTGCTCACCAGAAATCTGTTGAATATGGAACTTATTTGATAGAGGCAAGTGAATCAAAATCTGGCTTCAAGATTACTAAACACCAGGGAAGACCAGATGAAAAAACTTGCACTGACAGCCATCACTTGCGGTCTCGTCGCCACCGCAGCCCATGCCGATTTACTTGAGTACGAAGATTTGAACGGTATGCGTGCCAGCCGCGCAGAAGACAAACTGGAAGACGCCGGTTTCCAGCAGACGGATTCATCGATCCAAAACGGCAACTGGTACAAAACCTGGCGCCATCGTCACCCCAGCGCCGAAGTAGTATTGACCGAGCGCTGGGGCAAGGTCACGGATGTCAACGCCACAGACTCAACGCACGAAGACCACAAAGATGATCACGCTGCGCATTGGGCGCGCGACCGTAACCGCAACATCGCCCTCGGCGCAGCGGCGGTCGCCGCACTCGGGGTCGGGCTCTACGCGATGAATCATAAGAATCAAACTGGCAGCCACCAGGCACAAGACCACGCGATGCGGGTAGAACTCTCCACCCTGAACGGCGCGCGCGCCGCTGGCGGTGAGCAGTTCCTGAACAATAACGGGTTTTCCAATGTCCGCCATGATGGCCTGACCAACTGGTGGTTCAACCAGGCGTCTGGCCAGTGCGCACAAGTCCAGACCTGGAACGGCCGTTATACCTCAGTCCAAGAAGTCGATATCGGCCACTGCAAGTAAAACCGCAAATCGTCGCCACCGTCGCCAGGCTTGCTTCAAACAGCCAAGGTTTCAGGCTGCCTGTTTGGTGATGTCATCAAGCGACCAGCATGCTGCGGTGGGTGCGGCCTGAGTTGAGATAGCGGGCAATGTAGTCTTGGGACACCTCGCCGCTGTAGCGGCCATGCGCATCGACCACCGGCATCCAGGTCAGATTGTGCTCGTACAGTTTTGACAGCACGATGCGCAAGTTTTCGTTCTCGCCAGAGGCAATGCTGATGGGCTGGAGTTTGTCGGCACATACACCCGCGGCACCGCGTACATCCTTGCGGCGCACGTAACCGAGGGGTTTGCCGGTCTCGTCTACCACGGTCAGGTGCCGCAAGTCAGCGTCATCCATAACCGTGAAGGCATTGGACAGCGGTGTATCCAGCGTGGCGGTCAGCGTCTCTTGCATGTCGGCCACTTCGCCAGCTTGTACCAGCAGTAGTCGTTTGAGGGTACGGTCTTGCCCCAGGAAGGAGGCCACAAAGTCATCCGCCGGTTGTGCCAGCAACGCGTCCGCAGTGTCTATCTGGACCAGCTTGCCCTGGCGGAACACGGCGATACGATCGCCCAGTTTGATGGCTTCGTCGATGTCGTGACTGACCAGCATCACTGTCTTGCCCAGTTGCCGCTGCATTTGCAGGAATTCGTTCTGGATTTGTTCACGGTTGATCGGGTCGACCGCGCCGAACGGTTCATCCATCAGCAAGACGGGTGCGTCAGCGGCCAGCGCACGGATCACGCCAATACGCTGTTGCTGGCCGCCGGACATCTCACGCGGGTAGCGCGAGAGGAAGCGGTCCGGGTCCAGTGCGACCATGCCCATCAGTTCCCGGGCACGTTCGCGGCATTTCTTTTTATCCCAACCCAGCATGCGTGGCACGACCATAATGTTGTCTTCAATGGTCATGTTGGGGAACAAGCCAATCTGCTGGATCACGTAGCCGATGTTCCGGCGTAGCGTCACGGTATCAATGCCCGCGGTGTCTTCACCGTTGATCAATACCTTGCCCGATGACGGGTCGATCAAGCGGTTGATCATCTTCATGGTTGTGGTCTTGCCACACCCCGATGGCCCCAGCAGCACGCAGATTTCGCCTTCATTGACCGTGAGATTGACGTTATCCACAGCCTTGAATGGCTGGCCATTTTTCTGGGTAAAGGTCTTGCACAGGTTTTTGAGTTCGATCATCAGCGGATTCCTTTTGGGGTTAACACACGCTGCAATTTGAGCAGCACCTGGTCCATGACGACGGCCAGGACGCTTACGATGACGGCGCCTGCGATCAGCTTGCGGATATCACTTTGGCTGATGCCATGCAAAATCAGGGTGCCAAGGCCACCGGCGCCGACAATGGCGGCAATCGCCATCACGCCAATGTTGAGCACCACGGCGGTACGGATACCGCCAAAAATCAGTGGCACAGCCAGCGGCAGTTCCACCCACTTCAGGCGCTGCCAGAACGTCAGCCCGATGCCCCGGCCGGCTTCACGCACGCCAGCATCCAGTTGGGTCAGCGCTGTGTGGGTGTTGCGCACGATGGGCAGCAGTGAATACAAAAACGCGGCGGTAATGGCCGGCACTGCACCAATGCCCTGCCCGATCATGGAAAAGAGCGGGATCATCAGCCCAAACAGCGCAATCGCCGGAATGGTCAACACCAGGGTGGTCAAACTGAGCACGACGCCCGCCAGCCATTTGAAACGCACAATCACGATGCCCAGGGGCACGCCCAGCACCACCGCCAATGCCACGGCAATGCCCACCAACCGCAAATGCTGGACAGTCAGGCCCAGAATGAAGGGCACGTTGTGAATCACATAGAGGAAGGTGTCATTGATGGTCTCCATGCGCCCTCCTTATTGAATAAGTTGATGGTCGCGCAAGAACGCAGCGGCCACTTCGTCAACGTTACGATGGTCAATGTCCACCTGGGCATTCAGCGTGGCGATGGTGTCGTTATCCAGCAGCGCGCTGAGCTTGTTCATGTCATCGGCCAGACCCGGGTTCTGCTCCAGCACTTCCTGGCGGATCACCGGTGTGGCGGCGTAGCTGGGGAAGTAATGCAGATCATCTTCCAGCACCAGCAGATCAAACCCCTTCACCCGGCCATCCGTGGTGTACACGAGACCCGCCTGCACAAAGCCATCGCGGATGGCGTTGTAAACCAGGCCAGGGTCCATCTGGCGGATTTGCGGACGCGCCAGTTCCAGCTGGTACATGGCTTGCATGGGTTTGAGGCCGTCCGGGCGACCGGCAAATTCCATATCAAAACCCAGCTGCCAGGGTGCTGCTTCAGGGTCATCTTGTACACGTTTCATCGCGGCGACGAGGTCAGACACCGTCTTGATGCCCTCCGACTCAGCCACGCTGCGCTTCATGGCCAGGGCATACGTGTTGTTCAACGGCGCCGGATCAAGCCAAACCAGACCTTTTTTGGCGTCAATGTTCTTGACGGTCTGGTAGGCCTCTTCGTCACTCATGCGGCGGTCGATGTGGTTGTAGATGATCAACGCAGTGCCGGTGTAATCCCAGACCATATCCAGCTGTTTGTTCTCTAGCGCGTTGCGCTGGATGATGGTGGCCAGATCAGTCGTCTGGTTGACCGTATAGCCCTTGGCCGTGAGGTACTGCGCCGTCAACGAGGCCAACACATGCTGCTCGGTAAAATTCTTGCTACCCAGATTGATGGTGCCCGCAGCCAGCACGGGCATGGCACAGACCAGCAACACCGCGCCAAGAACACGGCGATAAAGAGCCTTGATGGAGGCTTTCATGTTTTTCTCCTTGTGGTCCACGCGGCCCGGTCAGGCCACGCCACGCGGGGTGACCAGTTTGCCAATGCCGGCAACAGTGAGATCCAGCACCAGCGCAATCAGTGCGGTCGCCAGCGCCCCCAACATCAAAGCGACATGGTTGTTCAGATAAATGCCGGGGAAGATCAATTCGCCGTAGCTGCTGGCTCCAATCAGAAAGGCCAGCGGTGCGGTACCCACGTTGATCGCCAGCGCGATACGGATACCAGACAGCATCACCGGCAATGCATTGGGTAACTCCACGCGGAACAGCTTTTGCCGCGGTGTCATGCCCAAGGCGTTGGCGGCCTCCAGCAATGCAGGCTGCAGGCCGACCAGGCCGGCATAAGTGTTACGCACAATGGGTAACAACGACGCCAGAAACAGCGCGACGATGGCGGGTTTGTCGCCGATGCCGACCACCACCATGGCCAGCGCCAGCACAGCCAGCGGCGGTAAGGTGTTGCCGATGTTGAACAACTGCATGCCCGATTCAGCCCAGCGGCGGGCAAACGGACGGCTTAACAGCACACCGCTGGGCACCCCGACCAGCAAGGCCAGCGCCATGGATACGCCGACCAGATAAAGGTGGCGGTGCCCGAGATACAACAGGTCTTCCTGGTAAGGGGCAATTTGATCAGGGCCGATAACCCAGACCAGCGCGCCCAGGACGGCGGCACCGGACACAAGACCCCAGGCCATGCGCTTGAACCACGCATTTTTTTGCATCTGCGTCTCCTCTTGCGAAAACGGGGCAAAAGCGTCTCCCCGCGATGCGCTTGAACGATCGCGACAACCAGAGCTGTCTGATAAAACGCCCGGGTTTACTGACTGATCCGGGCAAGAAACGCACTCTCAAGTGCGCTATGGGTGCAGCGGTGATGACGCACCGGCCGCAGGGGCTTGCGGGTAAGCCCCGTTTGATAAGGGCCTTGTTTATAACATCTCGTTACGCGGCGATGCAAACCATGACACTCGTATCCGCGTGCGGGATTCCGCCTATGCGTTAGGCATACCGGGGGCTGCGGCGAAGTTCGCAAGCCTCGCGTAAAAATTCACACCAGCTGGTTTGCAGCGCGTTTTTCATTCGCACTGCGCAAACGCTGATCGATTCTTGCGGCCGTTTTGCGCTCACGGACTTTGATCACACTGATATCCAGACGCAAATGCCGCAAGACCTCCATCGCCACTTGGTCCCGATCGTTATCCACGCAGATCATGTGATAACTGTTCTGCACAATCACCACGCGAGTCCGGTCGTGACCAATACGCTCAGCCAGGAAGTGCGCAGAACGCGGGCTGGTCAGTTCATCCTCTGCCGCATGCACGATCAATGTCGGGCACTGGATACGGTCCAGATCCTGCTGCACCGCAGCGCGCAGACGGTCCACCTGTTCTACGCAAGACAGCGGTACCCACGGGTAATGAAAGTTGTCTCCGCGTTCAAATTTGGCCTTGACGATGGCACGCACCAGATCACTCTTGATGCCAAACGGTTCTTCTTCCGTCACTTTCATGCGCCCTGCCAACATGGGCAGCCGGTATAACACATGCCGCACGCCGCGATACCACGGCGTGGCCCAGCCATCCAGGAACACCGGTGGTGCCAGCGCGATCAAGCGGCCTTTGTCATGCCGCACCCGTTTGGCCACCTCGATCGCGATCAACGCGCCCAGGCACATACCGACGATGTGCAGTACATCGTATTGCGGGGCAAGCTCAAGATATTGTTTTTCAACGGCTTCCAGCCAGTCTTCCATCATCACGCCAAGCAAGTCCTGCGGCTGCCTGCCGTGGCCTGGCAATGTGATGCTGTGTGTATCCACCCCTGCTTTTTTCAGCGTTTTATGCAGGGAACCGAGGTCATATTGCGTGCCACCCAGACCATGAACCAGCAGCACACCAATGCGTTGCTGGCTCATGTCAGTACACCCTTTGGTTAGCGGTGACAGCAAGGCGCAGCAAACCACTGACGCGGTACACGCTATCGTCAAAATCAACGACCGGTGCGCCGGTATCTTCCAGGGTGACCCAGTCGCCATTTCCCGTTTTGAAGCGAAACGTCTGGGTAAAAGCCGCGACACCGCCCGCCTGGCGCAAGGCGGCGTAGTCCGTCACACGCGCGCGGTCCTGCGGATGAACGCGGGCAAAGAACGCATCAAGATGCGACAACTGTTCAGCCCTCAGCCCCATCAATGCAGGCATCGGGCCAGCCCAGATGATGGCGCCGGTAACCGGGTCAACCTCGTACATCAGTTGCTGGGTGCCCAGCAACATGCCATCGGCACGGACTTTCCAGGCGAGCGCATCGGCCAGCGCGGCTTCGCGGGCGGCGTTCATGGCAGACATCAACAAACCCAGCAGCGCCGCAACAGCCAGATAAACCTGAACCTGCAGGAGTGGGTCGCCCAGCACATTGCCGGTGTGAACAAACGGCCCGTCACCTTGCGCGGTGCTAATGCAAGCCACGGCCGACAAAGCCAGCAAAGCCGCCGTCATGCCGCGCCGCTGCCAGGACAGCGCCACCAGCACCATAAATACCAGCGGCAGGTACGACAGTTCGAAAGCGCCGGCACCAAACAGCGTTTCGGTATGGGTGTTGTCGAACGCGACGGCGGCGCTCAACAACAGCAATACAAACCATACCGCCCCGGCCATGCTTTGCCGCCCTGCCGAACGACGCGCACCAAACCCCGCCCAGGCCAGTACCAGCGGCGTACCGACCAGGGCACCGACGACCGTGGAGATGGCCAGGACGTCAACGCCGGCTGTGAGGGGCCCAAAACCCAATGCCTTGAGGCCCTCAGACCCCAACAACGCCCCCAGCACGCTCCCCAGCAGGACCAATCCGATAAACCAGCACAGCGCAGCAGGCTCAGTTAGCGCTGTGCGGCCTGGATTACGCCAACGCCACACAGCGGCAATCGATACCATCGTGCCCAGGTTGACCAGCACATAGAGCGCCGATGCAGAGACTGGACGGTGGATAAACAAACCCGCGCCAAAATGTAGCCAGCCGGCCACCACGCAGTACGCCAGCCATTCGCGGCGTGGCGCCAGCATGAGTGTCCCCAGCAACACACCGCCGGCAGGCCAGATCAAGGTGGAATGCGTGACGGGATCGCGCGCCAGCATGCTGAACAACACCAGCGCGCCGAACGCGACAACGAAAGTCCAGATTCTGGACAGAGAGGGAAAAGACATGGCGGCACCTGCAGCAACAAGGGTGTGGGTAAAACGCCAGCAAAGCTGGCGACTGACCCGACACGTGTGCAGTGAGGTGCCTGTCAGCGACCCGGATTATGCAAAGTGCATGGGGATAGCTGAATGTGCGGAAGTTTAATTTGGGGTGGCCGAGTGAGGCTTAAGGTGCTGGTGTGGAAGGGGAAATTTAGATTGGCGTGCGAAGATTTGTGTTTGCGCCACGCCATCGCCATTCCGGCCTTGAACTGGCATCCTGCAGGGCCGCCGTAGTCTGGACACCACGGGTCGCTTTTGCCATGTTGGCCGCGCGCTCCAGAGCGCTATCTGCCCACTGACTTGTCATGCTCGCGGAGGCGGGAATCCAGTCCGGCTGCTGCAGGGACTTTTGCTGAACAAGACAGGAAAACCTTGAATACCTGTTAGCGCTTTCTGCGTGAGTTTGAAGGGCAACTTGAACCCAGGGAGTCCCTTGGTGCGTACCCCGACAAAGGCACCCGTGTACCAGCTGCCATTTGCAGCGTGGTGGCGGCGCTCCCGGGCTCTCTCTCTGCTTCGGTGCAGGGCTTTGAATGGGAAGGGGAAAAGGTCAAAAACAATGGCAACCCCGCAACCCAAACCAACAACCGGGACTGCGCACGCCCCTCAAGCCTTGAACCACACCCAGACAGCCAGGATCGCGGGCACACCAAACACCACCAGCAACATGGGTAGTTCTTCCAGCGCTGAGTATCCCGCGTGGTGCACGCCAAACCACATGTTGACCAGTGCGGCCACCAACCACACACCAATGAAGACCTGACACACCAGCGGCACCGGCTCACTCAGCCAATGCCCTGCCAGCAGGCTAGCACCCAGCAGCAACAGCCCGGCAAGGATGACCAGCGTGGTGTGCATGACACTCAGCCCCGCTCCGCCAGCTGCTTGAGCGCGGCCAGTACGTCGCTAAAATCACCCGTCACCATCGGGCCGAATTCATCCGCCTGTGGCCCGGTAATGGTCGTGCTGTAGGTAATGCGGGTCAGGTTGTCTGATAGCGGCGTGATGCGATGATCGACGATGACTTTGGTGCCATCAATGACGGTTTCATCAGTGAAACCAGAGAGCTCGGTGACCTGGGTCAAGGTGCTGATAAAACCTTCCTGGCCAGGCGGTTGCATGGCAAACGTGGTGCCTGCCGCAAACGGGCCATGGATTTCGATGTAATCGATCCCGGCATTCCAGTTTTTCCAGCCCGGGACATCGCTCATCAACTGCCAGATGCGCGCGGGGGTGGCGTGGGTGGTAATGGATTCTTCGTGCGTCCACATGAGGATGACCTTTTGGCAGAGGGTACCGGGTCATCATAGGAGGTTGTGGTGACGGTTGGGTTGCTGGTTATCTGCCGCAAGCAAACACCAGCAGCAGGCTTCAATTTCTCTCTACCACCATCAACCCCGCCCGCAATCCCACCTTCACTTTCGGATTCGGGAACACGATCCGTTCCTCTTCATGGGTCACGGCATATTGGTAATCCCCGTCCGTCGCAATCAACGTGCCTTTGGGATAGGGCGTGAAGTTGGCCATTTGTGAGCCAACAACCAGCACGAACCGCTCGCTCAACTTGTCCAGCTGCCCCACTACGTCAAAAACCCGTGGTCTCAGACCGTCGGCAGGCAATGGCTGAGCGGCCAGCATCAGCCGCAACCCGAGTGCCACTTTGGCAAAGCGGCTCAAGTCATTCATGCCAAACGGCATCACCTTGCCCAGTTCCAGGGTGGCTGCCAATGCGTTGTGCTGGCTGCAGCTGAAATAGGTAAAGGTATTGGAACGCTCGCGATGGTTGAGTACCGCCGAGATATCCAGCGCCGCCAGCCAATCGAACACGCTGTCGCCATAGGGCGCATCTCGATGCGGCAATAACGCAAAGCGCTCAAACACAGAGGGGCGAATCGCCGTGTGCAGATCCAGGTGCCAGCGCGCACCCGCAGCGTCGTCAAAGAACGCGGCGACGGCATGTTCCAGTGCGGCAGCGCGGGGGGATTCGGCGCTTTGCGGCAGATCACGATGGGCGCCGCAAAACAGCCGGTTCAGGTCGTCATCCAGATAGCGTTTGCCCGCACTCATGGCGGGCGCGTTACCAAACAGCACCAGCACGCGCACCGCCAGCGGCAAGGTGCCATTGGCCATGTCAGTGATCAGGTCACGCAGGATTTCGATGGGCGCGGTTTCATCGCCATGTATACCGGCTGACAGCACCATATGGGTGTCGACCTGGTGCGGCGGTGCCAGTTCCAGCATGCCCTGCCCCAACCAGCGCCAGCGTATGCCAGACGCCGCGACACCGGCGATCTCGTCCGGGGTTTCGTTACGCAGGGTGAAGTGCAGGAAGTCCTCAAGCATGCTTATGCTCCGGCCTGCTGGAAGTCGTATACCGAGCCCAGGTGCAGGATGCGTGTCAGTTCATCCAGTGCCGTGCGGCACTCATCCAGTAGTTTCGGGTCAGCAAGGTCCGTATCAACAAGGCGGTCACGGTAGTGGCGGCCGATCCATTCATCCAGACGGGCAAAGCTTTGATCGTTGATCCAGACGTGCGGGTTCACGGCGGCCTGTTCGGCTTCGTTCAGTACCACACGCAAACGCAGGCAGGCCGGGCCACCGCCATTGCGCATGCTTTCACGCAGTTCAAACACCAGCACGTCATCAATCGGGCCGTGGCTGGCAAGCAGCTGGTCCAGATACGCCGATACACGCGGATTGTCGCGGCATTCCTGCGGGACGACCAGTACAGTCGTGCCATCCGGACGAGTGAGCAATTGGCTGTTGAACAGGTAAGACGTCACCGCATCTTCCACCGACACGGCGTTAACTGGCACTTCAATCACTTTCAATTCGGCGCCCAGCGGCGAGAGTCTGTGGCGAATCTGTGCATAAACGTCGCCCTGATTCAGAAACGCATGCTGATGGCAGAAGAGGATATCGCGGTTACCCACGGCAATCACATCGTTGTGGAACACACCCGCGTCAATCACGTCTGGATGCTGCTGCGCAAACACGACGCCATCCGCACCCAGACCATGCACGCGGGCAATGGCGGCACTGGCCTCCAGCGTCTGGCGTGCCGGATATCTGGCCGGCGCGGGTCCACCCGCGTATTCGCTACGGCCATAAACAAAGAACTCCACCCCGCGCTGGTCGTAATCGGCGCAAAAACGGGTGTGATTGGCTGCGCCTTCATCCCCCAGTGCCGGCGTGCCCAACAAGGGCGGATGAAAAGCAAAATGCTGGTCGGACGGAAACACCGCTTGCAATACACGCGTCGTGGTCGGCGCTTCAATGGCGCGATGCAACTTGCTGGACAAACTGGCCGGCGTGAAATGCACGCGGTGGTCCGGCGTATCGGCCGACGGGCTGACCGTGGCGGCATTGGCTACCCACATGGACGAGGCCGAACTGGCTGCGGCCAGAATGCCGGGGGCTTCTTTGGCAGCCCTCAGGATCATTTCATGATCGCTACCGGTAAAGCCCTGCGAACGCAAAAGGCGCATGGATGGGCGCTCTTGTGGCGCCAGCACGCCCTGCAAAAAACCCATGTCGGCCAGCGCTTTCATCTTGCGCAGGCCCTGTTTGGCGGCTGCACGCGGGTTGGCGACGCTGGCAGCGTTATTCTGTGAGGCCACATTGCCAAACGACAAGCCGGCATAGTTGTGTGTGAGGCCAACAAGGCCGTCAAAATTTGCTTCGCGTGCGCTCATTGGGCGCCTCCAAAATCGAGCCCCGGCGACAGACTGGCCGGTAAGGTCAGGGTTTCAGACTCAACAGACGCCATCGGCCAGGCCGTGTAATCCGCCGCGTAATACGCGCTGGGCCGATGATTACCAGAGCGGCCCACACCGCCAAACGGGGCACCCGACGAAGCGCCATTGGTTGGGCGGTTCCAGTTCACGACACCGGCACGAATGCCAATGCTGAATTCTTCCCACAGCGCCGGGTCATCCGCCAGCAAACCGGCAGAGAGACCATAGGCCGTGTGATTGGCACCCGCAATGGCGTCAGCAAAATGGTCGTAACGAATGATCTGCACCAGCGGGCCGAAGTATTCTTCGTCTGGCAGGTTGGCGACACCAGTCACATCCAGAATGCCCGGCGTCACAAAACCCAGTTGTGGATCAGGCTGGCGCAGTGGCAACAAGGCTTTTGCACCCATCCCGATCAGTTTGGCCTGCGCACCAACCAGTTGCGCAGCCGCTTTGTATGAGATCACCGGGCCCATAAAAGGTTGCTCGGCATCATCGAAACGGCCGATCTTGATCTTGCTGGCCACCTCGATAAACCGGGCGACAAACTGATCACCAAATGGCGTATTCGGGACAAACAGACGGCGCGAGCACGTACAACGCTGGCCTGCCGACAAGAACCCGGACTGGATCGCGTGATGTACGGCGGCATCAAGGTGCTCGGTCGGTGCAACGACCAGCGGGTTGTTGCCGCCCATTTCCAGTGCCAGCACGATCTCCGGCCTGCCACCAAACTGGCGATGCAGCAAGGTACCGGTCGCAGAACTTCCGGTGAAAAAGAGCCCATCAATGCCCTTGTGCCCGGCCAGTGCTTCGCCAGTCGCACGCTCGCCTTGTACCAGATTGAGCACGCCCGCAGGGATGCCCGCCTGCTGCCACAATTCCGCGGTCAGTTCTGCCACACCAGGGGCAAGTTCAGACGGTTTGAACACCACCGCATTACCGGCAATCAGCGCCGGCACAATATGCCCGTTGGGCAAATGGCCAGGGAAGTTATACGGGCCGAATACCGCCACAACCCCGTGCGGGCGATGGCGCAATACGGCCGTTCCGTCAGCCATGGCACCACGCTTCTCGCCCGTGCGTTCGGCATAAGCCTGGATCGAGATTTCCACTTTGCCGATCATGGCCTGGACCTCGGTCCGGGCTTCCCACAAGGGTTTGCCGGTTTCCATGCCAATTGCGTGCGCCAAGGCTTCTTTATTGGCAGCCAGCAGTTCAGCGAAACGGCGCACGACCGCGACGCGGTAATCCAGCGGGCGACGCGCCCAGGCGGCAAAGCCATGACGTGCGCCTTCGACGGCAGCGTTGACATCCTCCGCGCTGGCGGCATGGCCTTGCCATACTGGCTCGGCCGTGGCGGGGTTGACCGAGGAAAACGCGGCGCCATGCGCTGTCACCCATGCGTTATTGAGAAACAAGCCGTTGCTTTGCGTCGCCATGTTATTTCCTCTCTTTCGGGTAGAGCGGGAGCACACGTACCTGCTCACCCGCGTTGATATTGAGTGTCATCCATTCTGCTGACGTCAGTCGCAGCAGGCCGTCTTGGGGTGCGCGCGGCAATAGCACGACGCGGAAGTCGGCCACATCGGTATTGGAGACCAGCATCTTCACGCCATCGGCGGACGCCGTGTCATCCACAACGACGTTCACCAGCCGGCTTTCTCGCACAGCGCGCAGGTTATCGATATGTGCTTCCAGCACCGGACCGGCATCAAAAATGTCGACATGGTTTTCAAAGCGCAGCCCTTCTGCTTCCAGTAATACGCGGGCAGGTTCAGTGTCTTTGTGGGTCTTGCCGATGGCTTCCTGCACATCTTGCGGGAGTAGATCGACATACACTGGCGAGCGCGGCATCAGTTCGGCCATGAAGGACTTTTTGCCATGTGCGCTGAGGTAATCGGCATCGTCAAACCCGATCTGATAAAAGTGGGCGCCCACATCGCGCCAGAATGGCGACTCGCCGGCCTCATTGAAATGGCCACGCATTTCGGCACAGATGCGTTCGCCAAAGCGTTCGGAAAACTGCGCCAGGAACATGAAGCGGGATTTGGACAACAGCGCGCCATTGCCATTCACCCGCGCGCCGGGCTCCAGAAACAGCGAACACAGTTCGGCGTATCCAGTCAGATCATGCGACATATACAGCAGACTCATGCGTGTCCAGACATTCATCTCACGGCTGGCGTGCACCACCGTACCCACGCGGTAGTTATAGAACGGCTGTGTCAGTCCCACGGCGACTTCCAGTCCGCAAACGCCCACTACGCGGCGGCTGGCGGTATCTTCCATCACGAAGAGATAACCCTGATCGGCCAACGACGCTTCACCCGCCACCGTACGGCGCACGCGCTCAATACGGGCAGTCAGCGCAGCGCGATCCGGCTTGAAGCTGGTCATGCCCTCGCCCGTTTGCCCGGCCAGTTGAAACAATGCATCCAGATCCCGCGGTTGTACGCTACGAACGACGATCATGCGCGGGCTCCTTGCAGTTGCAGCGGTACACAGCAAAATTCATCGCCCACGGCCAGTTCCAGTAGTTGCGCAGTGCCGTCAGGCAAAGCCACGTCGTCGGGAAGCTCCTCCGGCAACTCCACCACGGCACAGCGGAAGTCCTCACACAAGGTATTGGCGAGCAGCCAGCGTGTAGCGCCTTCGGCGGCTTCATTAGCAGACAGCGTGTGACGCTCGCTACGGCGGACGGATTCGCACATGTCTACAGCGGCGGTCAGCACCGGGCCTGCATCGAAAATATCGACAAATCCATCGGGTTCGAAGCCTTCTTCGAGGTGGATGGTGTACGGCAACTCCGCATGCGGATGGGGTTCGCCCAATACGCACTGCGCAGCGGGTGGCAACAGCGGTACGTAAAGCGGGTAATTGGGCATGACTTCGGCAATGAAGGTGGCACTACGGCCGCCGGATGCGATCTCGACATCGGCAAAATCACGCTGGAAGAACTTGCGGCCGACGGCTTCCCAGAAAGGCGAGTCGCCATGCTCATCGGCCATACCGAGCAATACGGTGAAGATTTCTGGTGCAAAACGCTCGCGGTGCTGCGCCACGAACAAAAGACGGGCACGGGACAGCAAACGCGTGGCCGTCGTGCCGCTCAGTTGTGGATCAATGTAATACCCCGTCAGCCGGCTTTTGCCGGTGAGTTGGTGCGAGATCGTCAGCGCATGCACTTTGCGATTGACCTTCAACTCACGGGAAGCGTGAATCAGCGCGTCATTGCGAAACGCATAGAATGGCTCGCTATAGCCAGCCGACGCGACGATGCTGGCCGTTCCCAAAAGACGGCCACTGTCGGTGTCTTCCAGCACAAAGAGGTAAAATTCTTCGCCTGGCGTTGCCACGTCGGCACGGAAAGAATCCTGTGATAGCGCCAGGCGCTTTTCCAGCGCTGCGCGGTCTGGCGGCAAGGAGTGCAACAGCGGTCGCGCCGCGCGCGCCATCACTTCAAGCTGGTCCAGGTCTGAGAGTCTGCCAGGTCTTACCAGGAGCATGAGGCCATCCATTTGAAAACGGGGTGCACACGATTTGGGCACCCTGTCATTCTAGAAATTGCGCAGTGCGGCATCTTGCCTGTTCACGACGCAAACTTGCGTTTTGTGCGTGGCATCGGGCGGCCCGACCCCGGCTATTACGCATTGACTGAACCGCACCCGGCAGCATCGTCATTCCAGTGCAAACAGGAAGGACGAGGCTGACGTCACCAAGCCTCACAGCTCACGCCCGGCCTGATAAATACGCCGGTCTTCCCGCGGGGTTACGCCAAAGTGGTCCCGGTATACATTGGAAAAGTGCGCGGCAGAGGCAAAGCCGCAGGCCAAACCAATTTGAAGTACGGATTTGCTCGACCGCTGCAATTGCGCACGCGCTTTTTCCAGCCGGAGCGCCAGGTAATAACGCGAGGGCATGGCATCCAGATACTGGCGAAAAATACGTTCCAGTTGCCGGCGCGATACCCCCACCAACTGGGCGATATCATCCGTCGTCAACGGTTCTTCAATGTTTGATTCCATCAAATGCAGCGCGTCAGCCAGCTTCGGATGGCGCTCGCCCGGGCCAGTCACAAAGGGAATCCGCTGGCGATCAGTGCTGGTGCGCAAAGGACCGGCAACAAGGTGGGTGGCAACGCGTTCTGCCAGATCAGCGCCGCAATCCTGACTGATCATGGCCAACATGGCGTCCACCGTGGCCAGGGTGCCGGCACAGGTGAGACGGTTGCGGTCCAGTTCAAACACGTTCTGAGTGGGGATCACCCGTTCAAATTGCTCACTGAAGCTGGTGAACATGCCCCAATTGACGCTGGCGCGATAGCCATCCAGCAAGCCTGCCTGTGCCAGCCAGGCGACACCGGGGCCAATGCCCACTACACGGCGATAGTGTCGGCCCGCCCGGGACAACGCGCTGACAAATAGCGGAGAACCACCAAAGGGGCGAAACTCGTCAGCGAGCACCATCAAGGTATCGCACTGGCCGGCATCACTGAAGATGCCTTCCGCCGGGATATCCACCCCACTGCTCGTACGCAAAGGACGGCCATCGTGGGTGAAGATTTGCCACTGATAGAGCAAGCGACCTTCCTGCTCGTTGGCTTCGCGCAGTGTGTCGAGCACACCCGCCAGCGTCAGCAGGGAACATGGGGCCAGGAGAACCAGCGCCAGGCGCAAGGTTGTGGCGCTGGCTGGCGCTGACGGCGTGCTCGCCATGGCCCCGTTGCCGTTTTACTTCAAACTGCCGGAGAGGAACTGACGCAGCCGGTCGCTGCGCGGGGCGTCAAATACCTGATCCGGCGCGCCCTCTTCTTCGGTGCGGCCCTGATGCAAGAACATGACGTGGTTAGAGATATTGCGCGCAAAGCCCATCTCATGCGTGACCACGACCATGGTGCGGCCTTCTTCGGCCAGCTTTTGCATCACCTTCAATACTTCACCGACCAGTTCCGGATCCAGCGCGGAGGTCGGCTCATCAAACAGCAGTACATCCGGGTGCATGGCCAGCGCGCGGGCAATGGCCACCCGTTGTTGCTGGCCGCCAGACATGTGCGCCGGATATTTGGCTTCAACCTGCGGGTTAAGGCCCACCTTTTCCAGGTAGTGCCGGGCACGTTCTTCGGCTTCGGCGCGTGACAGCCCCAGCACATGCATCGGCGCTTCAATGATGTTCTCAATCACGGTCAGGTGTGACCAGAGGTTGAAGTTCTGAAATACCATGGCCAGTTTGGTACGAATCTTTTGTAGCTGTTTGGCATCCTGCACCTTGAGCGCGCCGTTCTTGTCCGGCACGGTCAAGACTTCGGTCCCGCCGACAATGATCTTGCCGGCGTTCGGTTGCTCCAGAAAGTTGATACAGCGCAGGAACGTGCTTTTGCCCGAACCCGATGAACCAATAATGCTGATCACGTCACCGGCCTTGGCCTCCAGCGACACGCCCTTGAGCACTTCATGATCGCCATAGCGTTTGTGAATATCCTGAACGCTCAACATACGTGTTCTCCGTGCGGGACCTGGCCCATGGTTTTCTTCAAATTCATCTCAACAATCTTCATGGTTTAGCGACCTGCGGGAGCCTGGAAAGCCAGCCATTTGCGCTCGGCAATCCGGAACAGATAAACCAGCACAAACGACACGACCAGGTACAGCACGGCGGCAATGCCAAACGCAGTGAATGGCTGGTAAGTCGCGGCATTCACGTCGCGCGCAACTTTCAACAGGTCTGGCACGGTGGCCGCAAAGGCAATACTGGTGGCGTGCAACATCAGAATCACTTCGTTGCTGTACATCGGCAGCGCGCGGCGCAATGCAGAAGGCAAAATGATGCGGCGATACAGCGTAAACCAGGACATGCCAAAGGCGCGGGCGGCTTCCACTTCACCGTAGGGAATATTGCGGATCGCACCGACGAAAATCTCGGTGGTATACGCACAGGTGTTCAGCGCAAAGGCCAGCACGGCGCAGTTGAACCCATTGCGGAAAAACATGCTCAACAGCTCGGTCTTCTGCACAAAGGTAATGCCGTAGATGCCAGAGTAAATCAGCAGCAATTGCACATACAACGGCGTGCCACGGAATACATAGCTATAGACGCGGACCGGAATCGACAGCGCCTTGTATTGCGAGACACGCGCGGTAGCCAGCACCAGCGCCATGGCAAAGCCAATTGCCAAAGACAGCACCAGCAGCCACAAAGTCATGGCCAGGCCCGACATTTGCGAGCCATCGTTATACAAATAGGCTTGCCAGTAAGTTTGCAGGGTTTCAAGCACGGTCACAGTTGTGCTCCCCGCACGCCCACGGCGTAGCGCTTGTTCAGTTTGTTCAGCACCAGGTTAGAGAGCGAAGTCAGCACAAGGTAAATCGCCCCCAGCCAGATCATGAAATAGAACATGTTGAAGGTGCCCTTGCCCGCATCGGTGGCGGCTTTCACCAGGTCAGACAAACCAATGATCGACACGAGTGCCGTTGCTTTCAGAATCACCTGCCAGTTATTGGCCAGACCCGGCAAAGCAAAGCGCATCATTTGTGGAAAAAGAATGCGGCGGAACACCTGCGCCCCCGTCATGCCAAAGGCGTGACCGGCTTCCAGCTGGCCGCGTGGTACCGAAATAAACGCACCCCGGAAGGTCTCGGTGAAGTACGCGCCATAGATAAAGCCAATGGTCAGCACGCCCGCCAGAAACGGGTTGATGTCGATCTGGTCCCATTTGAGCGCATCCGTCACTTGATTGAGACCAATCTGGATGCTGTAGAAAATCAGCAGCATCAACACAAGGTCAGGCACCCCGCGAATCAGCGTGGTATATGCCGTGGCAACGAGCCGCAGCGGCGTGGAGCGGGACAACTTGGCCGACGCACCGGCCAGACCAATCACCACCGCAACCAGCAAAGAAAGCAGCGCCAGTTGTATGGTTTGCCATACCCCGGTCAGCAGTACTCCGCCGTATCCATAAAACATCCCAAATCTCCAGTCGGAGCGGTAAACAAACCGGCGTTCGCAAGCCTTGCCAGCCAGGTTCTGTTACCCACCCTTGTTTTTTTACCTGTTCAGGCAAACCGCGCCGGACTATACGGCAGCGGATCGGCCAGTGGGGTTTCACCCATCATCATCTGCGCCACCAGGCGGCCACAAACCGGGCCCAACGTCAGACCATGATGATTGTGACCAAACGCAAACCACAATCCTTCGTGCCGCGGCGCAGGCCCCATCAGCGGGCGCATGTCCGGCGTGCAGGGGCGACGTCCCATCCACGGTTGCATGTCAGTGCGTGGCCCAAAATCGAATACCTCGCGCGCTTTGTGTTCGGACTGGTCCAGCTGCGCCGGGTTGGGCGCAGCATTTTTGGCAGCCAGTTCCACGCCGGTAGTCAGGCGCAACCCGCCGCGCATGGGTGTCAGCACATAACCTTCTTCCAGATCCACCACCGGGATCACCAGCGGGGTTGTGCCCATGCGGTAATGCATGTGGTAACCACGCTTGCCCAACAACGGCACGTGATAACCATATTTTTCTGTCAGTTCGGTCGACCATGGCCCCAGCGCCACCACTGCACGCGGCGCACTGATCACGCCTTCTGCGCACTGTACTTTCCAGGACAAACCTTCCCGAATCAACGTCAGCGCATCGCCCTTCACCAACCGCCCGCCTTCACGCACAAACAGTGCGGCGTAACCGGCGACCAGCGCGCCCGGATCGCTGACGGTTTTCGGATCCAGCCAGTGAAATGCCCCGACAAAACCCTCGCCCACGGCGGGTTCCAGTGCGCGCAACTGTTCTGCAGTCAGTATCTGCATTTTCAGGCCATGTTGCGCGGCCAGTTTGACAGCCTTGGTGCTTTCTTCGGCAAACAGCGACGGCGTACGGTAGGCCTCTAGCCAACCCGCATCACGCACCAGATGTTGCACGCCGGCGCGCGCAATCAGTTCATCGTGCTCGGCCACGCTGCGTTCTATCAGCGGCAGCATGTCGGCCGCGGCTTTGGCCAGCCGGTTCGGGCGCGATTCTCGCCAGTAGCGCAGCAACCACGGTGTCATGGCCGGCAACGCAGCAGGTTGGTAACGCAAGCTGGACGAATGATTGCGTGCGTAGTGCAGCACCGTGTGCAAGTCCTGCGGAAAACCGTAGGGCACCACGGCAGAGCGCTCGATCAGCCCGGCATTGCCAAAGCTGGTCTCCTCGCCCGGTCCGCGCCGATCGACCAGCACCACCTTGAGACCGCGATCCTGCAGATGAATGGCCGTACAGACGCCGACAATACCGGCGCCCAGAACGATGACGTCTGCGTGCATGGATAAACCCGAAAGCTGATTCTGAAAAAGCACCTGGTCAGAGGGTCAAATAGACCACTCGCCAGGCTGGCGTTGCCGGTGCAGGACGCATCGGCAACGCTCGCCACCTGGAGCCAGAGGCCCGATCTGCCATTGGCAGGATCGGGCCGACGGCCCTTACTTGGCGATAATGTCGCGCTTGAAGTACTTCATCGACAGCTTGCTGAACGAGCCGTCTTTCTTCAGCGAGTCGATGGCAGCCTGCACCTTGGCACGCTGCGGATCACCCTTGCGCATACCCAGACCGGTACCTTCACCCAGCGTTTCCGGGTCAGACAACGGTGCACCGGCGTAGTCGAAATCCTTGCCAGCCGGCTTGCTCAGGAAACCATCCATGGCGGTTTGCGACTCTTGTACGGCGGCGTCGATACGGCCGGCAACCAGGTCAGCGTAAACCTGATCCTGATCCTGGTACGAAGTCACCTTCACACCGGCAGTGGCCCAGTGCTTCTTCAGGTAGTCTTCTTGCGACGAACCTTGCAGCACGCCCACAGTCTTGCCCTTCAGGCTGGCAGTGGTCGGCATCAGATTAGAACCGCGCTTGGCGACCATCTGGATCGGCACGATGTAAACCGGGCTGGTGAAATCAATGGCCTGCTTGCGCTTGGCCGTGATGTTCATGGCCGAGTTGATGGCGTCGAACTTGCGGGCTTGCAGCGCCGGGATCAGACCATCAAAGCTGTTTTCGACGTAAACGCATTTGACCTTCATGCGCTCACAGATCATGTTGCCAATTTCCACGTCAAAGCCTTGCAGCTTGCCGTCACCCGATTTGCTTTCAAACGGGGGGTACGTGGCTTCCAGACCCATCTTGAATGTATCCTGGGCGTGCGCGGCACCCATCAGACAGACAAGGGCAGAAGCACCCGCGCAAAAAGCCATCTTCCAGTTCATGTTTTCCTCCAGACCACAAGTTGATGCATATCGCTTTGCGAGCGCACCGCGCCCTTTTCAAAAAGGGTCTGGCGCGCACACACGCGTTATACGATGCCGGGATGCATGAATTCTGACAATTCGGGCTTCCACCACTTTTGCGACGTTTTTTGCATCGCAACAGCGGGAAAATTACCGTTATCAAAACAACGTCATACCGGTGCTTCGCAAGGTCGTACCCCCTTCAACGTGCCGCGTCTGCTGTTTGATGTTTGTGCAGTACGCAACCGTCATGGCGGTTTTGTCGTTTTGTTCTGGTGATGCGGGCTGCCTGTCCTGAAGCGGCCGGCGCCATCATGCCTGGTCTTTATGAGGTAGCCAGGGCCGATGTGCAACCGGTTCCCAGCATGCCCATACCCCGGCGGTCATTCTTGCGTGATCACGACAAAAACTGTCGCAAGTGAACCGCACAGACCGCCTCGGACCTGGATTCTCCCTGGCAGCCAGGCTGACGCAATGCAGCAAGCAAGATGCCCGGCAAGGCGCGCGCCGCCTTTGTTTTTGCTTTTTAAAAACAACCCTGTAAGCGCGAAAATTTCACATATGCTGAAAGCGCGGCCATGTATTTCTTATGCCTGGTTGCTGACGGCTCTGCCATTGTGAAAAAGACATTTTATATCCATAATGGATTTTAATTCTACAAACCGGCATCGCCCGTCTGGCCATGGAGACACCGTGGCGACTCAAGGCGAAGTCTTGGCATGCAAGGCTTCGGGACTGCAAGTGGCACTGTAACGGTATCGAGGAATCCTCATGACATACCTGAAACAAGACATTACGTTGCCTGGCATGGGGCCTGGCATTGCACCCCGCCTGGTCACGCATACCTTTGGCAACCCGCACTCTGGCAAAAGCGCATATATCCAGGCAGGCCTGCATGGCGACGAACATCCGGGCTTGCTGGTTATCCAGCATTTGCTGGTCCTGCTCAAGGCGCTGGACCAGCAAGGCGCCATTGCCGGCTGTGTCACGCTGGTGCCCTACGCCAACCCCATTGGCATGGCGCAGCGCGTGTTTGGTCCTATCGTGGGCCGTTTTGATTTTGAAAATGGTGAAAACTTCAACCGCAACTACCCCACACTGGCCGATGCGGTGCGCGAACAAGTCGCCAACGGCAAAGGTGCCGGCATGACGGCGCGGGACTGGAAAGCGTTTTTCCAGGAACAACTGGACGCCCAGCACCCGCCGCGGCATGTGACGGGTGCCATGAAGCTGGAGTTATCGCGCCTGGCCATGGCACATGATGTTGTCCTTGACCTGCATTGCGACACTGATGCCATTGCGCACCTGTACGCCTCACGCCTGCAAAGCGCGCGTGCCTGCAAACTGGCCAACCAGATTGGCGCGCCGGTGGTGCTGGTTGAAGAGCCCGAAAGCGGCGGTTACTCCGGTGGCAATTCATTTGACCAGATGCATGCCAACGCCTGGGCCGTGCTGGTCGAAGCCGGCCTCTTTACGCCAGAGACCGCAGGCTTTGCAGCCACCGTAGAACTGCGTGGCCAGATCGATATCAATGATGAACTGGCGCAAAACGATGCTGAAGCCATTCTGGATTTCCTGGCGCAGGAAGGCGTGCTCAGTCAGGAGGCCGCGACCGGCAAGCCGCGACCCCATGGTGCGGCACAGGTTTACCCACTCGAGGCTGCATCGCATATCCCTTGCCCGTGTTCAGGCGTGGTGGTGTATCTCAAAGAACCCGGCCAGCAAGTACTCAAGGGCGAAGTGATTGCCGAGGTCGTCACCATTGACGGTGATCAGTTCAACGAGCGCGTTCCGATTGTGAGTGATGTCGATGGCGTGCTGGTGGTGCGTCAGTTGCACCGGTTGGTACGCAACGGCCAGCGCGCGGCGTTTGTCGCCGGGCACGCACTGCAACCGGGGCACCGGTCCAGCAAGCTGGTGCTGGATTTCTGACGCATTCTTCACCCCGATCCGTCCCGGTACGTGTCGCTTCACGCGGCGGGTACCGGGTTTATAACCCATCCGCTTCGTCGCTAGTCTTGCTTGTTCAACGCCGCCAGGGCGTCATTGTTGTCAACGTTTTACCAAAGGTTTTTTCATGAACACCGCACCTGCCCCACTGATCGCTGATGCCGCCACCGTGCGTGCATTGCTCGCCCGCCTGGATGTCCGCAAAGTCTTGCAAGATGCCTTTCACGCCCTGGGTCACGACCAGGCCATCCAGCCCCCGCAAACGCTGACTTTGTTCCCGCAGGATGCGGGCGACTTCATCACCTATCAGGGCGTCCTGGCCCACGCCGGCGTATTTGGCGCCAAGCTTTCGCCCTACATTGCCACGCCGGGCAAGCCCGTGATCACGGCGTGGACCATGTTGATGTCCATGCAAACAGGGCTGCCGTTGCTGCTGTGCGACGCCGGGCAACTAACCACGGAACGCACCGCGGGCACCACCGCCCTGGCTGTTGATTACCTGGCCGCGCCGACGGCCAGCCGCCTTGCGATTATTGGCAGCGGCGCAGTCGCCCAGGCCCATCTGCGCCATGTCGCCAAACTGCGCGCCTGGAGCCACATCAGCGTGTATTCGCCCACCCTGGCAGAACACGCCGATCAGCAAGCAAACTGGCATGCGCTTGATAGCCGTGTGGAGATTGCTGCCAATACAGAGCACTGCGTGCGTGATGCAGACGTCATCATGCTGTGTACTTCATCAGGCACACCGGTACTCGACCCGGCCGATCTGACCCGCCCGGCACTGATTACGTCGATCAGCACCAACGTGGTTCGGGCCCATGAAATCCCCCCCGCTGCCTTGCCAGGCATGGCCGTATACTGTGATTACAAACGCACCACCCCTGCCAGCGCGGGCGAAATGGTCGTCGCTGCCGATCGCTACAACTGGTCTACCAGCAACGTGATCGGCGACCTGGCTGACCTGGCCAACCGTCGCTGCGCGCTGCCCGACTACAAAAAGCATGCGTTTTTCCGTTCTATTGGTCTGGGCCTGGAAGACATTGCGATTGCCCATGCGCTTTATCAGGTATTGCAGGCCGGACAGTAATTTTCTCGCCATGTCTGGCACCGTTTATGGCATGTTACGCGGCGATCACAGACCCGGACCTTCGCAGGATCGTGCATGACCCAGAAAAAGAATGCGACCAGCAAAACCTTGTTGCTGGAGCGCTACCGCCACGTGGCGGATGGCATCGCCACGCTGTTTTTCCCCTATGCAGAAGTGGTCATCCATCACCTGGAGGACCAGTGCATTGCTTACCTGGCCAATAACTTGTCCAAGCGGCAGATCGGTGACGACTCTGCGCTGGAAGAAATGCGGCAAGGCGATGCCGAACGCATCATGGGCCCATACGAAAAACTGAACTGGGACGGCCGGCGCATGCGTTCGGTCAGCATGGTCTTGTTTGATGATGAACAGATTGCTATCGGCGTGATGTGCATCAATTTCAACATTGCTGTCTTTGATGACATGCAAGCCGCGCTCAGTCTGTTCATCAAGGGTGCAGGCGTGATCGCCCAACCGGCTGCGTTGTTCAAGGACGACTGGCAAGAACGCATTAATACCTTCATGCATGGCTGGCTGGCCGAGCGGCAACTCTCGCTCAATACGCTGTCGCGCAATCATCGTCAGGCACTCGTAGAAGCACTGTACGAAGAAGGCGCATTTCAGCGCAAAAGCGCGGCAGATTACGTGGCCAATGTACTGGGGATGGGGCGGGCGACGGTGTACAAGCATGTGAAGAAACTCAAGGAAAGCGATTAACCAGTACGGCCGGTATAAACCAGGGAAACACCCATTACTGACTTCCCGTATGCGGCCCGCAAACGTCGTAACCACCCCCACAACCTGTCGCTTTTGCACAAGCAGCACCGTTTTTGCCCAATGACAATGACTACACCTTTGTCACTGGTCAAAAACCATGCTGCAATCCAGCCTCACGCCAATTACCCATCCGCTTGAAGTTACGCTGGTCAACACCGAAGCCGGTTACGGCATCACCCTCACGCAACACCCTGCTATCCCCGCTTTGTCTGCGCTCTTGCCTGCCCTGCACAACATGGGCCTGCAGGTCACGCGTGAAGAACAACAAGAGCGCGCTGGCAAACAAACCCGCCGCTCGACCTTGTGGCTGGACGATGCCTGCACCACACCACTCACGGCCCTGACCGACACCCCAAGGCTGGCCGATTTCTTGCGTCGCCTCTTTAGTGGCGAAGCGGAAGATGGCCGGCTGAATGGTCTGGCCGTCGTGGCGGGACTCAACGCGCACGAAATCATGCTGGTACGCGCTTATGCCAGTTATCTGCGTCAGGCCGGTTGGCATATGAGTCTGCGTTACATGGCCGACTGTCTGCGTCGCCAGCCCGCCGCCGTGCGGGCGTGGCTGGGTTATCACCATGCCCGGCTAGACCCGCTAATGAGCCGCAACAAGGTGGCGGCTGCCGAACTGGAACGCGTCGCCCATACGCAACTGCAACGCCAGATCGCGGCCCTGCAAGATGCCGATGCGGCTGATTTGCTGGAAAAACTGCGCCAACTCGTCGCGGCCACCGTACGCAGCGGTTATTTCCTGCACAGCACGCAGGATGCTTTGCCGGCGTATCTGGCCATCAAGCTGGATGCACAGTCGCTCGATTTCCTGCCCAAACCCCGTCCATTCCGCGAAATTTACGTGTTTTCAGAACGTTTTGAAGGCGTACATCTGCGCGGTGGCGCAGTCTCTCGCGGTGGCTTGCGCTGGTCGGATCGACGCGAGGATTACCGCACCGAAGTACTGGGTCTGGTCAAAGCCCAACTGGTCAAAAACGCCGTGATTGTGCCGACCGGCGCCAAGGGTGGTTTTGTCTGCAAACTGCTAGCGTTTGATGCCAGCCGAGAAGCCACTCAGGCAGAAGGTGTGGCGTGTTATCAACTGTTTATCAATGCCTTGCTAGACCTGACCGACAACCTGGTTGAAGGCGCCACCATGCCGCCAGCCAACGTAGTGCGGCATGACGCGGATGATCCGTATCTGGTGGTCGCCGCCGACAAAGGCACGGCGAGTTTCTCTGATCTGGCGAATGCCATCTCGGTCAACCGTGGTTTCTGGCTGGGCGACGCATTTGCCTCTGGTGGCTCTAACGGATATGACCACAAAAAGATGGGCATTACCGCCAAGGGCGCATGGGAAACTGCCCGTCTGCGCTTTACCGAACTGGGCATCGACTGGACCCAGGATAGCTTCACCGCCGTCGGCATTGGCGATATGAGCGGCGACGTGTTCGGTAATGGCATGCTGCTTATGCCGCATCTACAACTGATTGCGGCATTTGATCACCGTCACATCTTCATTGATCCGACCCCGAATACCGCAGCGGCATTTGCTGAGCGCCAGCGGCTGTTTGCGCTGCCGCGTTCCAGCTGGGCGGACTACAACACAACGCTGATTTCTGCCGGTGGCGGTGTGTATGCGCGTACCGAACGCCAGATCACGGTGTCCGATACGGCTCGCCAGTTGTTGGGTCTGCAGCAAAACACCCTGACGCCGGATGCCCTGATCCGCGCCATCCTGGCTGCGCCCGTGACCGTGCTTTACAACGGCGGTATCGGCACCTACGTCAAAGCCCCGCATGAAACCCACGAGCAAGTGCGTGACCGCGCCAATGACCGCATCCGCCTGGATGCCCCGGAAGTCCGCGCGCTGATGGTGGTCGAAGGCGGCAATCTGGGGCTGACGCAGGCAGCACGCGTCGCCCTGGCTTGCCAAGGGGTGCGCATCATGACGGATGCCGTGGATAACTCTGCCGGCGTGGATTGCTCCGATCATGAGGTCAATCTGAAAATCCTGCTGCGCCAGGCGGCTCTGCCCGCCGCTGCAACCAGTACGCTACTGACCGACATGAGCATGGCCGTGGAACAGGCCGTGCTGACCACCAATCGTGCGCAAGCACGCCGTATTTTGCGGCACCGCCATCAGCCAGGCTTGCTGGCTGATGCGTGCGCGTTGCTGCAACAGCTGGAAAGTGCCACCGGGCTGGATCGTGCACTGGAACAACTGCCGGTCGATGCCGTCATCCTGCAGCGCGAACAACACACCTTGTACGAACCCGAACTGGCTGTGCTGCTGGCACACAGCAAGATGGCGATCAAATCGGCCGTAGTGGCAGGTGCCGGCATGATCCAGCCTTGGCACCAGTATTTGCTGACGCGGTATTTTCCGCAGCCGGTCCGCACGCTGGATCTGACTGCGCATGCGCTCAAGCAAGAGATCATCGCCACGCGGCTGGCCAATGAACTGGTCGACCGCGCCGGCATTGGCTTTGCGCATGATCTGGTCCGCCGTCGTGGCTGGCCGCTACTGCGGGTAACAGAAGCCTTCGCCTTTGCCTGGGCGGCGCTGGATATGGACACCTGGCTGCAACGCCACGATGTGTTGATCACGGCCCTGCCCGCCGCCACACGCCACGCGATTGATGCAGCGCTGGAGCGTGGTCTTGCCGATGCGGTGAACGCAGTGCTCGCCAGCCCTGCGGTATTAAGCCAGGCCAGTTGGCTCGTGTTTGCCGATCAGTTGGGTGAGTTTGCCGAAGCACCAGTCATCACGCCGGCATTGTTGCCGGAAGAAATCAACCGCCGTGTGCGTCGCTTTGTGCGGCTATCTGCCGCCACACCGCTCATCGCCCAAGGTCACCATGCTGCCACCGTACTGAGCGCACTGGAACAGGTCTCACAAGCGACTGGCTTTGTCGGCGTGATGCAGAAACTGGATACCGCAGGGCAAACCGTCGTCGCCCGGGTTGAGTTGCTACTGACCTCGGCGCTGCTGGCACAACGGGGCAATCAGCTGGAAGACGTCATCGCCAGACTGGGCCTGGCAGACGCCATGACGCTGATCACGGACAGCGCCAGCGAAGAACATCTGGCTGCCGCGGTAGCGCAACTGGATGAAGCGCGCTTTCAGTATGAACTGGGTTTGCATGTCGCTTGATGCCCGGGCACGCGCAATAAAAAACGCCGGCGCAATGCCGGCGTTTTTTATTGCGCGTCAAACCACGCCATTTACCATTCTGCCACGCTGCCATCCGCATGACGCCACAGCGGGTTACGCCAGTCCGGCGCGTTCTTGCTTCGCTCAATGATCAGCGCTTCATCCAGTTCAACGCCAAGGCCTGGCTTGGTAAACGGCTTGATATGGCCGCTCTCTAGCGCAAAGTCTTCTTTGTTGAGCACGTAGTCCAGCACTTCGCCGCCCTTGTTGTAATGAATACCCATGCTTTGCTCCTGGATAAACGCATTCCAGGAAACAAAGTCCACATGCAGGCAGGAGGCCAGCGCAATGGGCCCCAGCGGGCAATGCGGAGCGAGTGCGACGTCGTAGCTTTCTGCCATGGCGGCAATCTTCATGCACTCGGTAATGCCACCCGCGTGGGAGAGATCAGGTTGCAGAATCGCCAGCCCACCTGCCGCCAGCACATTCTTGAATTCGAAACGGGAAAACATGCGCTCGCCCGCCGCGATAGGAATGTGGGTCTGGGCAGCCAGGCGCGGATAGTACTCGGCTTGTTCAGCCAGCACCGGTTCTTCAATGAACAGCGGGCGGTATGGTTCCAGTTCCTTGATCAGCACTTTGGCCATTGGCGCAGTGACGCGACCATGAAAATCCAGACCGAACTCAATCGTATTGCCGAAGGCTTCGCGGATTTCCGCCACTTTATGGACGGCGCTATCAATAGCCCGGCTGCTGTCGATCACCGCCAGTTCTTCACAACCATTCATCTTGAAGGTGTCAAAACCGACGGCCACCCGCTCTTTGATATCGCGAATGATATCGGCCGGCCGATCCCCCCCCACCCAGCTGTAGGTTTTGACTTTGTCTCGCACCAGGCCACCCAGCAACTGATACACCGGCACGCCCAGCGCCTTGCCTTTGATATCCCACAACGCTTGGTCAATCCCGGCGATGGCGCTCATCAGAATACCGCCGCCACGGTAGAACCCAGCCCGGTACATCACCTGCCACAGATCATTGATACGCGCCGGGTCTTGCCCGATCAGGTATTCAGACAATTCATGCACGGCCGCCTCAACCGTGCGTGCCTTGCCTTCCAGCACGGGCTCGCCCCAGCCGACGATGCCTTCATCGGTTTCAATCTTGAGAAACATCCAGCGCGGCGGCACGCGCCAAGTGCTGATTTTGGTGATTTTCATGCGGTTGCATCCTTGTATGCCTGCACAAAGGCGCGCGCCTGATCCTGCGTGCGCGACACCGGCTGGCCCGGTTTATAAAGGTCACTCCCCAGCCCGGCACCGATGCAGCCTGCGGCTAACCAGCTGGCAAGATTGGCCGGCGTCACGCCGCCCACCGCCATCACGGGCGTCGTTTTGGGCAAGACGGCCTTGATGGCTTTGATGTAATCCGGGCCAAAAGTATTGGCCGGAAAAACCTTGAGCGCCTGCGCACCCGCCGCTAATGCGGCAAAGGCTTCAGTCGGGGTGGCCACGCCACAGGCCATGTACTGGCCCAGCGCTACAGCGCGAGTAATCACGGTTTGATCCATATTGGGCGTGACAATCAACTTGCCACCCAGCCCCGCCAGCGTGGCGACATCTTGCGGTGTGAGCACCGTGCCACCACCAATCAGTGCACGGTCGCCAAAGACCTTCACCGCCTGACCAATGCTGATCTGCCAATCGGGCGAGTTGAGCGGTATTTCAATTGCATCGAAACCGGCGTCAATGAGCGCGAGGATGTGTTCATTCGATTCAGCTGGCTTAATGCCGCGCAAAATGGCGATCAGCGGGAGTTTGGTGGGCCAGGTCATGGGGATGGTCACTCGTGATAAAGCTGGCTGCGGCCGCCATCAATCAAGATGTCTGTCGCGTTGATAAAACGGGCTTCATCCGTCGCCAGGAACAGCGCGGTGTATGCCACTTCTTCCGGCTCGCCAATGCGTTTGCAGGGCAAGAGTTCAGCCTGGTGTTTGCGGGCCGCAACCGGATCGGGCTGGCTGTTGAAATACGTCTCGGCAATCGGGGTCATGATCAAGCCGGGGGAGATCGAATTCACCCGCACGCCCTGCGCCGCGTACTGAATGCCCAACGCGCGCGTCAACCCAATCAAGCCGTGCTTGGCCACCGGATACGGAAACGCACCAGGAATGATCTTGTGACCGTGAACTGAAGCAATGTTGACGATGCTGCCTGCCCCCGCCGCCAGCATGTGCGGCAACACCGCCTGGCAGCAGTGCCAGACGCCTTTCAGGTCAACGGCAAAGCAACGCTCCCACTCTTCATCCGTGAGCTTGAGCGGATCATTGAACACGTTGATGCCAGCGTTATTGACTAGCACATCAACCCGGCCGAAGCGGGCGATAGTGGCATCAATCATGGCATTGACGCCGGCGTGATCGGCCACGTCGGCGGCGAAGACCATGGCGTTTTGCGGGCCGATTTCCTGCACCAGCGCAGCGGCACGCTCATCATCTTTGCGCACGTTGATGACGACTTTGGCGCCCTCTTTTGCGAACAGGCGCACGGTGGCGGCGCCAATGCCTTGCGCGGCGCCGGTGATGATGGCGACTTTGTTGTCGAGTCTATGCATGCGGTTTTCTACCGATGAAACAGGTTGTTAGCGCCTTTGGCGCGGGTTTGAACGACGTTTACATACCCGGGGGTGCCCGGGAGCACGGCACTTTTCTTTGCTTCGCCAAAGAAAAGTGCCCAAAAGAAAGGCGACCCCCGGACTTTTTCGCTCCGCGATTCCCTCAATCAGTCGGGAGCCTAGGGTCTCCCTCCCTCAATCGGAAAAGTCCTCGACAGGGGGAGAAGGTCAAAAACAACATCAACAACAACGGCCAAATCGTCGGTGTGCGGGTTTGTAGGGTGGATTCGGAACGAAGTGACAACCCACCGCAGGCAGCCCGTCGGGCTGCGAACTGGATTCCCACCTCCGCGGGAATGACGAGGTGGTGGGCGGGGTGAACCTCTCTTGCAAGCATTCGGTTTGCGGGGTTTGAGTTGCTTTTGACGTTGCTGTTGACCTGCCTCCCCTTCGGCAGCGCCGGGCACCGCGAGAAGCGCAGGGAACCCACGAAGTGGGCGCTGTCGCAGGGGGCGCCTTTCTTTGGTTACTTTCTTTGGGGCCGCCGAGGTGGCGAAGCAAAGAAAGTGACGTGCCCCGGCCACCGCCGGTATCAAAACACCCGCGCCGTCAGGCGCTAAACAATGCTGTCTCAACATCACACCGCACCCAGCCAGCGGTTTTCAGGCAGCCCCCGCACATCCCCCATCGGGATGGCCAGGATCGCGCCAGCCAGCGGCTCTTGCGCAATGGCCGCTGCGTCGAGGTCCTCGCGGGCCGTGGAGATATACAAAATGTTCAGCGCCGGGCCGCCAAAGGCGACACAGCTGGGTTGCGATACCGGCAGCGGAATCACGCGGTCCACGCTGCCATCAGGCCGATAACGAACCACACGCTGGCCGTACCACTCGGCATTCCACAAACAGCCCTCGTCATCGATGCACGAGCCATCCGGATGCACACGGGCGTCACCGGGATCAGCAAACAAACGGGGGTTGCTGATAGCGCCGGTGTCCTGGTCGTAGTCGCTTTGCATCAGCACGTGCAAACGGGAATCGCACCAGTACAGCGTGCCGCCGTCCGGGCTGAAGCACAGGCTGTTGGGGATGGCGATCTGTGGCAGGTCCAGCTTTTGCAGCCGGCCATGCGTGTCAAAGCGGTACCAACTACCGGTGGCACGGCGGCCGCGTTCGTTCTGGGTCCCAAACACCAGATTGCCCGCGCGATCGCAGCGGCCATCGTTGGTACGCGTTTCCAGAATATGCGGCTCAACGGACGCCATACGTTTGAGCGTGCCGGTTTCCGTATTGAACAACGCCAGGCCGCCTTCCAGCGCCAGTAGCAGCACATCATGCCGGCGAGTCAGCGCAAAGCAGCCAATCCGTTGCGGCAGAATCCAGTAGCGCTCTTCGCCACTGGATGGATCAAGCCGCCACAGTTCGCGGGCGTTGATGTTGGTCCACCAGACATGGCCAGTGGCGTCGTCGTATTGCACGCCCTCGGCCAGCTGGAACTGGCCTTCACAGGCCACATGGATGGTTTCGGTCATGGCTCGTTCAGGTCCAGCCGCCATCAATGACAAAACTCTGAGCCGTGATCATGGCGCTGTCGTCTGCCGCCATGAACAGCGCCAGCGAGGCCACGTGTTCCGGCATCACGCGGCCGGGCAGGCACTGGGCGCGGTCGATCTCGCGTTCGGCTTCGTCATCCACCCACATCCGCAGTTGCTTGTCGGTCATGGTCCAGCCGGGGACCAGCACGTTGGCGCGGATGTTATGCGGGCCCAGTTCCCGCGCCAGCGAGCGCGTCAGACCGTGAATGGCCGCCTTGCATGTGGCATAGGCCGGGTAATCCGGCGCCTTGATCATCCAGCTGGTTGAACCCAGGTTGATGATGGAACCACCGCCCGCCTGTTTCATGTCGTCCACGACCGCCTGCGCCGCGAAAAACTGGTGACGCAAGTTGGTATGCATGGCGTTGTCCCAGAACTCTGGCGTGACTTCTTCTACCCGCCGTCGCTGGTCGTTGGCGGCATTGTTAATCAGCACCGTGACCGGGCCATGCGCGCTGCGGGCACGGGCAATGGCGGCTTTCAGGGCCTCCACGTCCGTGACATCGCACTGCATGAACAACGGCTCAAACGGGCAGCGGCCAGCCAGTTCGGCCACGAGCGTCATACCGGCATCGACATTGCGGCCAATAAACGCCACCCGTGCGCCCTGGTGGGCAAAGGCCTGCACCAGCGTGCGACCAATGCCGCTGGTGCCGCCGCTGACAAAGACACTCTTGTCCGCAAGGCTTGGATACATGGCCAGCAGGTTCATGGCTAAGTCCCTCTTGCCGTCTCGTTCAGGACTGACCGCGGTTCTTCAGCTGGTCGATCAACACGGCAAAGTACAGAATGCCGGCGCGGACCAGATACTGATAGAACGCATCAATGTTCTGCAGGTTCATGGCGTTTTGCACCATGCCCATGATCAGCACGCCCACGATCACACCGCTGATGCTGGCGCGACCACCGGCCAAAGAGACGCCGCCCAACACGCACGCTGCAATCACATCCAGCTCAAAGCCCTGGCCGGAGTTCGGCTGACCGGAGGTAATGCGCGAAGCCAGAATCACCCCGGCCAGCGCCGCAATCACGCCTTGCACCAGGAAGATATAGATACGGGTGCGATCCACATTCACGCCGGCCAGACGGGCTGCGTCCGGGTTGCCGCCGATGGCCAGCGTGTTGCGGCCATATACGGTCTTGTTGAGCATCACGCCAAACAGTACAAAGCAGGCGACGCAGAACCAGATCGGGATCGGCACACCAAACAGGTCGTTGTTGCCGATATTGAAAAAGGCTTCGTTGGAGATACCGACGGCCTGGCCGTCCGACGCAATAAACGCCAGACCGCGCACTGCGCCCATGGTCACGAGCGTGGTGATCAGCGCGTTGATGCGGAACTTGGCAATGGTGGCACCGTTAAACAGGCCAATCGCCGCGCCAGCCAGCAAGCTCACGCCAATCCCCAGCGAGATACTGCCCGTGCGGTTGATAATCATGGCGCACAGCACGCCGGCAAACGCGATGGTGGAGCCGACTGAGAGGTCAAAATCGCGCGAGGCCAGACAGAACATCATGGTGCAGGCCACCATGCCGATCTGCGACACCGACAGCGCCAGACCCATCATGTTGCGCCAGCTAAAGAAGTACTGGACGGTGAACGACAGCACGACAAACAACGCCAGGAAAATGAGGATGATGCTGTACTCACTGGCGAACTTGAGCAGCTTTTGCTGGTTCATGATTTTGCTTCCCTGTTGCGGGGCAGCCGGCGTCAGAGCGGGGCCGGTTGCCGGAATGGGTTGTTGTTCGAGTTGGGACATGTTGGTTCTCTACCTGATCAGGCGGCCATGGCCGGCGCGGGAGCGGAACTCACCGGCAGCGCCAGCGAGAGCACTTTTTGTTCGTTGGCTTCACTGCGGGTCAACTCGCCGGTAATGCGGCCCTGGCACATGACGGCAATGCGGTCGGACACGCCCAGCACTTCCGGTAGCTCGCTCGAGACCATCACAATGGCAACGCCCTTCTCCGCTAGTTGGTACAGCACCTGGTAGATTTCATTCTTGGCGCCGACGTCGATCCCGCGGGTGGGCTCGTCGATGATCAAGACCTTGAGGTTTTGCTCGGCCAGCCAGCGCGCCAGAATGGCTTTTTGCTGGTTACCGCCGGACAAAAAGCGGATTTCCTGATGGCGGTGTGGCGTCTTGATACGCAGCAGCTTGATATAGCCTTCGGCCGTCGCGGCTTCAGCTTTGTCGTTCACAAAAAAGCCCCAGCGCCGATAGTGGCGGCGGCAGCTGATATTGATGTTTTCCGACACCGAGCGGCCGCCGATGATGCCCTGCTCCTTGCGGTCTTCCGGACAGAACACGAGGCCAGCGCGAATGGCGGCATTGATGTTGTCGATACTGCCGCGCACATCCGCCAGCTTGACTTCGCCGCCACTGCGTTTATCCGCGCCGTAGATCAGTCGCATCAGTTCGCTGCGGCCCGCGCCCACCAGACCAAAAAAGCCCAGGATTTCGCCACGGCGCACACTGAAACTGGCCGGCTGCGGCACGCGCGCGCCAGCAATGCCCTTCACTTCAAAACAGGTATCACCCATTTCACGTGGGCGGTAATCGAAGATGTCGGTGATTTCACGGCCGACCATCTTGCTGACCAGTTCATCCCGCGTGACTTCGGCCAGTACGTTGTACTCAGCCACTTTGCGACCATCCCGGAAGATGGTGCAGCCATCACACAATTCGAATATCTCATCCAGGCGGTGCGAGATATAAATCAGCACCTTGCCTTGCGCGCGCAGGTCTTTGACCAGCTTGAACAGGATTTCCGTCTCGCGGTGCGAGAGCGAGCTGGTGGGTTCATCCAGCGCAATCACGGTGGCGTCACGCAGCACCGCCTTGCAGATTTCCACCATCTGGCGCTGGCCAATGGAGAGATCACGCAGCTTGGCTTCGGGGTCAATATCCACGCCAATGCGGGTCAGGTTTTCGCGCGTCCAGCGTATGGCCTCGCGCTTGTCGACAAAGCCCATGCGCGTGGGCATGTGCCCCAGCAAGAGGTTCTCCATCACGGAGAGTTCCGGCACGTATTGCAGTTCCTGGTGAATGATGGCGATGCCGGCAGCAATGGCATCGCGGCTGTTATGGAACGCCTGCAATTTGCCATCTACAAACACCTGGCCTTCTTCAGGAATGTACTCACCGCCCAGGATTTTCAGGAGCGTGGATTTACCCGCTCCGTTCTCGCCCAGCAAGCCGTGCACTTTCCCTTTTTCCAGCGCAAAGCTGATGTCCTGCAGCGCTTTTACGCCGGGGAAGGACTTGCTGATCGATCTGAATTCAAGATATGACAAGGGATTTCTCCGCTTCAAGCATCCCGGCTGGCACGCCAGGCGTTTCTTTGGCAGAGATCGCCAGCGCTGCTTTACGCCGCCCAGGTTGGCGTCAAAGCAGGCACTGGCGAATCTGCGTTTTACTCGTTAAACACCGATGCATCGGGCGTAGCGAGCATGAACCAGGTTGCTGTCGGCCAGCGCGCAGTGACCAGAACGTACGTCGGTACGTGAGGATCACGAGCACTGCCCGGCAGCAAGATGGTCATGCGCAGTAGCCCAACCACAGTCTCAGGCGTAGCGAGCGTGAGTCAGGTTGAGTGAGGCCAGCGCACAGCCACCGGAACGTACGGTTGGTACGTGAGGATGGCGAGCACTGACCGATCTCAAGATGACTTACGCGCGGTAGCCCCTCACTCCAGGCCCATTTCTTTGCGGACTTCGGTGGCATTGTCGCGAGTCATCAACATGCCAGTGGTCAAAGTCAGTGCCGGCGGTGCCTTGCCGTCCTTGATCCAGTTGTACATGTTCATGCTGGTTTCATAGCCATGACGCTTCGGGCTGATCAGCACGGTGCCAAAGAAGCCGGTCTTCTCGGACTTCTTGAACTCGTTGAGCGCAGACTGGCTGCCACCGATACCGATACCGATCATGTTGTCGGCCTTGGCGCCTTGACCTTCTGCGGCGCGCACGGCACCCAGCACAGCTTCATCGTTCAGACCGAACGACAGCCAGTGCTTGTAGTTCGGGTGCTGAGTGATCGCCACGTTGGCGGCGTTGAACGCAGCTTCAGTGTCGGTCTTGGCTTGCGGCGCGTTGATGATATTGGCCTTCGGGAAGCCGCCAGCAGTCAGCGCAGCAATCGCGCCATCAGTACGGTCCTTGGCGGTCGGCAGTTGGTCGTAAGAGATGCGGATCGCGCCCACTTCGTTCAGGTTCCAGCCGCGCTTTTTCATCTCGGCAATCATGGCGGAGCCGACTTGCTCGCCAATCTTGTAGGCCGAAATACCCATGTGCGGTACGGATTCCATCGGCTTGCCGGAGCCATCGACAAAGCGGTCATCCACGCTCATGACCTTCAGGTCATATTGCTTGGCGCGGGCAACAATCGCCGGGCCCAGCTTCACGTCTGGTGCGCAAATGATGAAACCCTGAGCATGTTGAGCGCCCAGGTTATCAATGGCAGACAACACCTTGTCGCCGCTCGGCACGCCAATCTTCACCAGGGTGAAACCCTTTTCCTTGGCGGCTTGTTCGGCAAACTTCCACTCGTCCTGGAACCACGGTTCTTCAGCCTGTTTCACCAGAAAACCGATCTTGACTTGATCTGCTGCGTGCAAAGCCGGTGCGATCAGCGCTGCTGCCAAACCCAGTGCGCCGCAGATCTTTTTGAGTTGCTGCTTCATCTTGGTCGAACCTCCATCAGTCCCGTTGCCGGGGTTGGTTTTCAGATTGCCGCGGTGCGGCTATCCGTTGTCGACCGGCGTCGTGCGCCGGCTTCTGCTGCATCACCTGGCAGAGCCATGCAGCTATTTATTCGCGTTCATCCAGACCGCGCTGGCGGCGTTATGCTCACTTGCCGTGCCCCTCAGTCCTGTCTGCGCTGGCACGCCTTGCCAGCGCGGCCCGGCTGAAAGTGCCTTTGCTCTTTGATCGGGCAACAAACTCGTTACCGTGTCTTCAGCCCAATAAGCCCCGGGCGCGCGCCACATCAATGACGCCAAAACCGGCCAGGTTGGCTTGCTGGTCTTCATCGGTGACCAGAATGCGGCCGGAGAAAAAATCGTCGTGCTTGACGAGAAGCGCCAGCGCTTCGCGCAGCATGGCTTTGCCCGTCACCACAAACTGGGTGCCGGGTGTCATGCCAATCGCGCTGGAGTTTTTCAGGGTCAAGAGGTCTGCGCCCAGCACCGCGCCCAACAGGAAGTTGGCGCGGGCATTGCGCTCGTAAATGGTGAACTGGTCGAGAATCCGGACCGTGAAACAGGCGCGGCCAAGGCCGATCTTGCCGGCAGAGCGGGCGCCGGCCAGCAACATTTCGGTGTCGATTTCGGTGGCGAAATCGCTATCGAGCGATCCAGCCAGAATGGTGTTGTGGGTAATCACGTGCAGCAGTTCACCCGCCAGCGTGGTAACACAACCCGTGATGCGGCGCTCGTCATCCACATGCACAAATTTGGAGTGCGAACCGGGCAGCACCATGACGGTTGGACGGTCGATATTCAAGCGCGAAATCAGCGCAATGGTCTCGACTTCCTCGCCCCGCATCATGTCCATGGCCTCGCAGTTATGCAGACCAATGTTGTCAACACGGTTACGTACACCTGGCACAAACCAGATCGGCTTGTCGCAGACTTCGGGGATAGTGGCCTCACGCATGGCGGCGGCCAGGTCTGCGCGGCCCGCCGGCGCCAGCACGTGCGGGATCTCATATAGACCGACATTGGATGTGATCATGCCGGATGCCAGCACCAGATCCACCGCACTCATACTGGTGTTGGCTTTCTCCAGCGCTGCAGCAATGGTTTCACGCACGCCATTTTGCAAAGTCACCGCGCTACCGGTAATGGCCGTGTCCCGCACTCCGACCTGGCGCGCCGCCTGGCAGATGGCCTCGGCATTGCGCCACAGGGTGACACGCGTATTGGTAGTACCGGTATCGATGGTGAGGATGTTCATACTGGTGCATGGGTCCGTTCTTGTTGCACCTATTTGAAACTTTCGTAGCCTCACTATGCAAACTACATATTTGATGCCTATCATCAAAAAAAATTTGATGAGTCATCATGCCTCGACGTTTACCCCCGCTTAATGCATTGCGCATGTTTGAAGTCGCTGCCCGCTTGATGAGTTTTACGCAAGCGGCCAACGAATTGCATGTGACCAACGCTGCTGTCAGTCACCAGATGAAACAGTTGGAAGCTTTTCTGGGCGTGCCACTGTTTGAACGGCGCAACAACCAGCTAACGCTAACGGCGGCTGGAGAAGCTTATTTGCCGCGGGTTCGCGAAGCATTCAGGGCGTTGCAACAAGCCACTGACATGCTGCTGGATGACAAGACCATCACGCTTAAAGTGGCAGTCCCGCCTACCTTCGGGACCAAGTGGCTGGTCCCCCGTTTGTATCGCTTTTTGAATCTGCACCCGGACATTCGGGTGGAGGTCAGCACCGAACACGAACGGGATTACCTGCACAACGACATCACCATTGATTACCGCCAGGTACATTCACCTGACTTGATTGTCGAAAGATTTACGTCAAGTACGGTGTTCCCGGTATGTAGTCCATCTTTGCAAGCTACGTTGCGCACCCCTGCAGACTTGTCAAAACACACCCTGCTGCACGACCGTGGCCCGCAGCGGCACGCGCATTTACCCAACTGGCAACAGTGGCTGGAAGAAACGGGTCTGGCAGGGATTGACGCCACCCGCGGCCCGGCATTCTCAGACTCGCAAATGACCCTGCAATGCGCCATTGATGGTCAAGGTGTCGCGCTGGGGCAACGCATTCTGGTCGAGTACGACATTGCCGCCGGCCGGCTGATCAAGCCTTTGCCGACCGAGGTCTCGCTACGGGTGCCCTACTACTTGATCTTCTCTCACACTGCGCCAGAGAACCCAGGGTTTGCCGCATTTCGGGCATGGCTGATTGCCGAGGCCATGCGCAGCGAGGATTGACTCAGCTCAAAAAGAGCGCCGTTGATACACGGGAAGACCTTGCAACTGTCATGCTATTTGCCCACGTACAGCCGGAAATAAGTGCAATTTTCAATGGCTTATGGATAAATGCCGCGATCATGGGCATTTGCCTACACAACCATTCCGTTTGAAAGACTGGCATGCCTGCAAGGACCTACATCTACAAACGTCGCGTTATCACCTGCCTGCCTGGCACGATCGTCACCGGGTTTATCTGCCCGTTTGTGATCAGCGAAACCAGCGCAGAGTGGTCTGGCACGCCGCCATTGCGATTTCCATCATTGAACGTGTGTCGCACGCCTGAAGAAGCGGTAAAACACGCGCATGAGTACGCCAAGGCCTGGATCGACGCCAATTTGTAGTTGTCGGGAAAACAGAGAAAAAGAAAGAGGAAAGAGGAAGCGTCTTGTGGCAGAAACAAAAAAAGACCGCTTTCGCGATCTTGTTCAGTGGTGCCTGATGGCGTCCCCACGGGGATTCGAACCCCGGTTATCGCCGTGAAAGGGCGGTGTCCTAGGCC
>NZ_BMLY01000001.1:1130196-1181416 GCF_014645555.1 Silvimonas amylolytica
CCTTCTCCACAAGAGACTGATCTGTAAGGAAATTTGCTTTCATCCCAGTTTTACGACTCGTCTCTCACGCCAGTCCTTACCATCAATCGCCCTCGTTTCCGGCCTTGAGCACCCCTGAAAATCAACAGCTCACTGCATATATAGATAAGGCCGGACGGCGTCCGGCCTTATCTATATATGCATACAAGCCATTCAAACCTCCCCTGAGCGCCTAAGCATCCAGTGTCCAGCGCTTCAGGATGTCATATCGCCCCTCACCCACCTGGCTATGCACCAGTGCAAAGTCTGTGACCAACCAGGAGATGGCATCGACCACACGAGCGGGTGGCCTCTTGCGGTCATACAGCATGGTGACGTGGGGGTTCACTGAGGACGCACTAAATTTGACTCCGACCCGACGCAACTCCATTGCGAGCAAAGTCGACAACCTCGTCGCCCCCGCCCTGCCCGCCCCTGCGATTAACACATAGGGCCACCGACCGCCCCTGCCATTGAAATTGGCCGTGTGATCAAGACTGATCATAAAAGGATTCATCTGGATGCGGTTACCAATGTATATCCCCGCATCCAGATATAAACGCGGCACAACCTCCCCAGGAAAAACCAGCAACGGGGCAATCGACATATGCAAGCGCTCCAGCGCGATGAAGTATCCGGCAAGAGCATGAACATGACTCTCGTGTACAGCCAGTTCATAGATGCGTTGAATCGCTGCCGCACTTGGGAAGATCGCGAAGAAAAGGTTGCCGACGGGGCGGCCACCAAAACCACCACGCTTTGAGGCGTTCTCTGACAACGGAGGATCAGGAGGTCGCATATGACCACCTCCAGACAAGCTCACCAGAAAGGATTCCTGCCCTTCAAACAAATCAGTTGGCCCGCGATCCATATGAGCACCCATCAACTTCAATGTGGAAGTTCGATACTAGTCTCTCGGCATTCCGGAAAAACAAAAACCCTGCCCTCCCAGACAGAGTTTCCGATAAATGGTGAACGATCGTTCTATTTGAGCGAATTCACATGCGCCACAAACTGCGCCATAGCGATCAAGGTTCCTTCCTGCCAACCCGATTCCTTATTCTGTTTGAAGTCGCCCTCATTCCGGTGCAACGCGGTAAACACATAGCGCGTTCCGGTCCCGGAAGCTTGCAAGGTCACGATGGCGGTGATCGGCACGTCATCAAACACAGCCGGCCGGTAACCAGGAAACAGCATGGAGGTCCAGACGAGGCGCTCCATAGGCCTGACTTCAATAAAGCAGCCAAGATTTGGAAACTCCTTACCGTCCCCGGTTGCGATGTCGATACTGAACATGCCACCTGGCCGAACATCCATTTCGCACTTTGAGACCGCTCCCCACGCCTTGGGCATGTACCACTGTTTGAGATGTTCCGGTTTGGTTAGTACTTCCCAGACCAGTTGCACGGGTGCATCGATATGGCGTTCGAGCACGAAATCAGTTGCGGGGTTGATCGCGAAGACCTTGTTCATGAATCTGACTCCTTTGCCTTGAGTTGTAGAACGTAAGCGTCAAATCGATCGAACCTGGACTCCCATACCCGGCGGCGCTCGGTCAGCCAGTCCTCCGCCACCTTCAATTGCTCTGGAGCTATTTCATACGTCCGTACTCGCCCCTGCTTGGTTGAGGTGACAAGGCGACTGCGTTCAAGCACCGACAGGTGTTGCACGAATGAGGGCAACTTCATATCAAAGGGTGCAGCCAGTTCGCTGACTGTGGCGGGCCCGCCGGATAGTTGCTCAAGGATTTGCCGCCGCGTTGAACTGGATAGCGCAAGAAAGACGTCATCAGCGACAGCAGATTGCAACATGTGGGCACCTTTGATTCCGGGATGATCGATAGAAGATCATCCTGGCTGCCACCAATACTTAGGTCAATACCTAAGTATTAAATGATCGACCAACGGCATGGCGGACCTCGGCCAGAAAAGCAAAAAGCCCGTCTTTAAACGGGCTTTTTGCTTTGGCTACTTCTTAATGTCTGGCGGCAAACAAACCTGCTGACAGATCATTCCCACTCAATCGTTGCTGGCGGCTTGCCAGACACATCATAAACAACGCGGTTAATACCACGGACTTCGTTAATGATGCGGTTGGAGACCTTGCCCAGCAGGTCGTACGGCAGTTCAGCCCACTTGGCGGTCATGAAGTCGCTGGTCTGTACGGCGCGCAGTGCTACGACATATTCATAAGTACGGCCATCGCCCATCACACCGACAGACTTCACCGGCAAAAAGACGGCAAAAGCTTGCGAGGTTTTGTCGTACCAATCTGCGGCGCGCAGTTCATCAATAAAGATGGCATCGGCACGGCGCAACAAGTCGCAATAGTCGCGCTTGACTTCACCCAGCACGCGCACACCCAAACCCGGGCCCGGGAACGGATGACGATAGACCATCTCGTGTGGCAAGCCCAGCGCCACGCCCAGTTCGCGGACTTCGTCCTTGAACAGTTCGCGCAGCGGTTCCAGCAGTTTGAGGTTCAGCGTTTCCGGCAGGCCGCCCACGTTGTGGTGGCTCTTGATCGTGTGCGCTTTCTTGGTCTTGGCGCCGGCGGATTCGATGACGTCCGGGTAGATGGTACCTTGGGCCAGCCATTTTGCTTTCGGCAGCTTGGCAGCTTCGGCCTGGAAGACTTCAACGAATTCACGGCCAATGATCTTGCGCTTGGCTTCAGGGTCTGACACGCCGGCCAGATGACCCATGAACTGTTCGGTGGCATCCACGTGAATGACTTTCACGCCAAGATGCTTGTTGAAGATATTCATGACTTGCTCGCCTTCATTCAGGCGCAGCAGACCGTTATCAACAAACACGCAGGTCAGGCGATCACCGATCGCGCGATGGATCAACGCAGCGGCAACAGAGGAGTCCACACCGCCGGACAAGCCCAGGATGACTTCTTCATCGCCAACCTGTTCACGAATCTTTTCAACAGCCTGGTCCACATAGTTGGGCATGGTCCAGGACGGTTTGGCGTTACAGATTTCCAGCACGAAGCGATTGATCATGTCGCGACCCTTGATGGTATGGGTCACTTCCGGGTGGAACTGCACGCCGTAGAAGCCGCGGGTTTCGTCGGCCATGGCGGCGATCGGGCAGGACGGGTTTTCTGCGATAACACTGAACCCTTCCGGCAGTGCGGTGACCTTGTCACCGTGACTCATCCATACATCCAGCAGGCCATGGCCTTGCTCGTTGTCGCGGTCTTGCAGATCACGGAACAGCTTGCTGTGATTGCGGGCACGGATTTCGGCGTAACCGAATTCACGCACGTGGCCGCCATCGACCTTGCCCCCCAGGCTTTGCGCCATCCACTGCATGCCGTAGCAAATGCCCAACACGGGCACGCCCAGTTCGAACAGGGCCGGATCAGCCTGATAGTCGCTTTCGTATACCGAGTTGGGGCCGCCCGACAGGATGATGCCGGTGGGCTTGAAGTCGCGGATAAAGTCGATCGACACGTCGAACGAATGCAGTTCGCTGTAGACGTGCGCTTCACGCACACGGCGGGCGATCAGCTGGGTGACTTGGGAGCCGAAATCGAGAATCAGGATTTTGTCCATGACGCGCCTTTGGTAAGCCCTGGAAAGCCGGGCGGGAAAAAGCCAGCTATTTTAGCGTGTTACCGCGTTTCCCGCGAGTGCCGTTACGCCGCTCGACTGGGCCCACGCCAGGACAGCGTCAAGTACGGGCAAACCACGCTCTGCCAGAGGGTGATTCAGGATTGCCACGACGACCAGCATGCGACCGTCATCTGCGCGCACAAACCCCGCTGCTGCTCGCACATTCTTGAGCGTACCCGTCTTGATGTGCGCCTCGCCGGCAACCCCGCTGTCTTTCAAGCGCTTTTTCATGGTGCCATCCACTGCAGCAATGGGAAGCGACGAGATAAATTCCGGTGCATAAGGGCTTTGCCCTGCCCATTGCAGCAATTGCGCCATGTGACGCGCGGAGATTTGCTCTTCACGTGACAAACCAGAGCCGTTTTCCAGCACCAGCTCGTTCCAGCTGGCTCCTCGGCGTGAGAGCCAGGTCTGGATAGTCCGTGCCGCAGACTGGATATCATCTTCACCTGGTTGGCGATAACGTGCGCCCAGCGTGAGAAACAACTGCCTCGCCATCAAGTTGTTACTGTACTTGTTGATGTCGCGAATATTGCTGGCCAGATCGGAGGACTGAGACTGGGCCAGGCGCACGGCCTGCGTCGGCACTTCACCGGTGCGAATACCTCCGGTGATCTCACCCCCCGTTTGCTGCCAGAGATAACGGGCCAGGCTGCCCGTGTAGGTCACGGCATCCAGATAAGACTGGTATTTATCGATGGCACAATCAGCAGGCAATGCGCCACTGACTTTGACCCGCACCGCACTACCCGCACCACTGGCGACAAACGAGAGATTGCCACTGGCGCAAGGCGCTGTCGGTACGGTCTTGATGGCACTGTCGAGCGTCAACTCTGGCAGCGGCGGATCAACATTGACGCGCGCACCACTCATGTCATTGACGACATGAAAACGGAAAGCATGGAAATTGACGAGCAAGCTGTCCGGCCCGACCAGGTAGGCACGGGCTGGATCATTACCGTCGTCGGCAAAACTGGTTTTGGCAGGAATACTCAGAAAACTGCGATCCAGCACGATGTCGCCATTGATGCGTTTGATGCCCGCAGCACGCACATCCCGCAGCAGCATCCACAAGCGTTCCATGGTCAGTTTGGGATCACCCGAGCCTTTAATATATAGATTGCCACGCAGTACGCCATCACTCACCGTGCCGTCACTATATATATCTGTAGTCCAGGCAAACGCCGGGCCAAGCATGTCGAGCGCGGCAAATGTAGTCACCAACTTCATGGTTGATGCCGGGTTGGCTGGCACATCGGCATTCCAGAAATCGCCAGTCCCTTGCTCCAGTGGCAACACCACCAGAGATAACGCAGATGCGGGTAGGTGCGCCGTATTCATGGCAGCAGCAACAGGCGCAGGGAGCGGCGTGGCCGCGCTGGCGGCCCCCATAGTGAGCGCCAGACACAGTACGCCCAGCAACCGGGCAGGTTTAAAGCGGGAAAGCAGCATGGCGGAGGGTATTCCTGGCAGAAAAACAACGGCCCGATTGTGCCCGTGCATCTGAAGCCTTGCCAGTACCTGCCGCAGGCAAATCTGGCGCTTGCGGATTCACGCAGATTCAGCACAACGGCAGTTAGACGCCGGGATGACGTGCCTGCCAGGCTTTCAGCTCACTGCGGTATTTGTGCAGCGCTTCGTTGTAAATATCAAAAATACAGGGTTCACACCCGTTGCCGCAGCATTCTTCCAGAGCCGGTTCGTACGGCGGTTCCGGCATGGGATCTGTGGGGTCTTTCAATTCGTCTTGCGACATAACCGCTTATCAATCCAATCAACAAAAAAGGGTTCAAAACCAGAAGTGAATCCCCATTATCCATCCGACCGGACGTTGTGTGGGTTTTAAGGCGCCGTCACCGCCAGGCTTGCGGAAGAGACTTGCCGGATTCAAGCCATCGACGGCGCTGTGAGCGTATGTAAAAACGCTATAAAAATCGTGCAAAAACGTCAATGGACGCCAGGGTTTTTCGTATAATCCGACCAAACCGTCAGGCCGCCTTGTTGCCACAAGCCGGGGTGGGCTAAAACGGTTCAGCCATTTCATGTTTTTCCGTACAGGAACCGGTATACCCTCCATGGATATTTCGCAGCTATTGCAACCCGAAGACATCGTGCTGGATCTGAATGTGTCCAGCAAAGCCAGACTGTTTGAAGAGATTGGTCGCCGTTTGCAGCAAACGCACAATCTGTCTGTCGATCTGGTCGTCAAAAGCCTGCATGACAGGGAAAAACTGGGTTCAACAGCATTAGGTCTGGGCATGGCGCTCCCGCATGCACGCATCAAGGGCCTGAACGAAGCCATTGCCGTATTCGTGCGGACCGAACTGGCGTTGCCGTTTGATGCCCCCGACGGCAAGCCGGTATCCAACATCCTGGCGCTGATCGTGCCCGAACGGGCTACCCAGGCACATCTGGAAATTCTGGCCGCCATTGCGCAACTCTTTAGCGATCAGGATTTCCGCAACAAACTGCGCACCTGTGCCACCCCACAGGAAGTGCACCAGTTGTTTGCCGCCAACGCCACCGCCTGAGGAGAGCAGACATGATCAGCTCACTGCTTGGTGCTGGCGACAAAGCCAACATCCTTGCTGAAGCCCTGCCCTACATCCAGAGCTTTCATAACAAGATTTTCGTGATCAAGTATGGCGGCAACGCCATGACTGATGATGCCCTCAAAGCCGGGTTTGCCCGCGATATCGCCCTGCTGCAACTGGTGGGCATGAAGCCCGTCATCGTGCACGGCGGTGGCCCGCAAATCAGTGGGTTGCTTGAGAAAATGGGCGTAAAGAGCGAATTCCGCCGCGGTATGCGCGTGACGGACGCCCAGACGCTGGAAGCCGTGGAAATGGCCACCGGCAAGCTCAACCAGGAAATCGTCGGTTTGATCAACCGCAGTGGCGGCAAGGCCGTAGGCCTGAATGGTCAGGACGGGTATTTTATTCAGGCGCGCAAAATGCTGTTGCCGCCCGAGCCTGGTGATAGTGGCCCGGTTGATATTGGTGCTGTCGGCGAAATCGAGAAAATCGATACCGAACTCATCAGCTTGCTGCAGACCCGAAATTTCGTGCCCGTAATCATGCCCATTGGCGTGGGCGTGGACGGTCAGGCATACAACATCAACGCGGACCTCGTGGCCGGAACACTGGCCCGCGCGCTCAATGCCGAAAAGCTGATCCTGATGACCAACACCTCTGGCGTTCTGGACCGCAACGGCAAGCTGATTGCGGGTGTCACGCTGGCGGATGTCGATGCCTTGATTGCGGATGGCACCATCTCCGGCGGCATGCTGCCCAAGATTGGCTCGGCACTGGATGCCGTGCGAACAGGTGTGAAGTCTGCGCATATCATTGATGGCCGGGTACCCAACGCCTTGTTGCTGGAGCTACTGACCAGCGAAGGCATCGGTACACTGATCCGCGGCAACGAAGGCCCACACTTTTTGACCGATACACAGCGTTATTTCCACACCGAATAAACGCCGCAGTACAACAAATACAAAGGCGTATCCCGCCGGCCTTTTCCTGACGCCGGATGGATACGCCTTTTCCGTTGCAGCCACGCTGTTCTGATAGAATCGCGCCATGACTTATCAAGTACTCGCCCGTAAGTGGCGCCCTCGCACATTTGCCCAACTGGTAGGCCAGGAACACGTCATCAAGGCGTTGTCCAACGCCTTTGCCACTGGCCGTCTGCATCATGCCTGGCTCCTGACCGGCACGCGCGGCGTGGGCAAGACCACGATTGCGCGGATCATGGCCAAATCGCTCAATTGCGAGACTGGCGTGACCGCCGAACCGTGCGGGGTGTGCAGTGCCTGTACACAGATCGATGCGGGTCGCTTTGTCGATCTGCTGGAAATCGATGCCGCATCCAACACTGGTATCGACAACATTCGTGAAGTGCTCGATAACGCCCAATACGCGCCGACCAGTGGCCGTTTCAAGGTCTACATCATCGATGAAGTGCACATGCTCTCCAAGAGTGCCTTCAATGCGATGCTCAAAACCCTGGAAGAACCACCGGGCCACGTCAAATTCATTCTGGCCACAACCGATCCGCAAAAAGTCCCGATCACGGTCTTGAGCCGCTGTCTGCAATTCTCTTTGCGCCAGATGACGCCCCAACAGGTTGCCGGTCATCTGAACAACGTATTGCAGGCCGAACAGATCCGTTTCGAACCCGCCTCGCTCAGTTTGTTGGGCCACGCGGCCAATGGCTCAATGCGCGACGCGCTAAGCTTGCTGGATCAAGCCATTGCCTACGGCTCCGGCGAAGTGCGCGAGGAAGGCGTACGTGCCATGCTGGGCGCGGTGGATCAAGGTTATTTGTTCGATATCTTGCGAGCACTGGTCGCCCACGACGGTGCAGCGATGATGGCAGCGGCAGATTCAATCTCGGCGCGCGGTTTGTCGTATGAATCTGCGTTGCATGAACTGGCACACGTGCTACACCAGATTGCCTTGGCACAAGTCGTGCCGGGCGCCCTGGCCGATGATCTACCGCTGCGCGCGGACATCCTGGCCATGGCTCAAGCCTTGCCGGCTGAAGAAACCCAGTTGTACTACCAGATTGCCATTCATGGTCGTCGTGATCTGGCACTGGCCCCGGATGAATACGCCGGCTTTTCGATGACCCTGATGCGGATGCTGGCCTTTGCGCCCACCACGGCGGCCGACAATCTGCCAGTGTTGAACAGCACGCCCGGCGCACGCCCGGCACCGGCCCTTGCTCCGCCAGCCACCGCATCCGGCGTCGTCGAGGCCCCACGCACGGCCATGCCCTCCGTTGCAGTGCCCGCGCCGGCGGCAGCACCCGCTCCGGCCCCTGCCGTGGTAACCGAACCCGCGCCATGGGAAGCCGCGCCCGTTGTAGCGCAAGAAGCCATCGTGCCGCCAGCGCAAGCGCACAATGTCAGCGATGACATGCCCGAGCCCGATGAGTACCTTGAACCGATTTCAGAACCAGAGTTCGAATCCTCGCCACAGGCGACATTTGAAGCGGAGGCCGCACCGCAGCAGCCACCAGGCACTGACGAGACATCCGCTGATGCGAAAGCGATCAGCCTGGCCAGCTTTAATGGCGACTGGCACGGTCTGGTGGTTGATCTGCGCATGGGCGCCGCCGGCATGCTGGCGGCGCAAGCAGAACTGGTGTCCTGGGATAACGCTCACTTCAAACTGCGAGTCTCGGATAGCAACCGTGCAGTGGCAACACGAGACTTCCAGGACAAACTGCGTGAACTTCTGGGCAAGCACTTTGGTCAGCCCGTGCAGGTTACGGCCGAACTGATTGAAGCCGCTGTAGAACACACGCCCGCCGCCATCATGCAGCGGGCACGCGAAAAACGACAGGATGAGGCCGAACAAGCCATCCAGAACGACCCATTCGTGCAAAGCATGGTGCAGGAATTCGGTGCCATCGTCATGCCAGGAACGATCCACCCGGTGGGTTGATTTGCAACCGGGACAAGATTGATTTGTATTGATGCTGGCGCATTCTGGCCGGCGTTGTAGTTAACAAGGAGCAGAACAATGTTCAACAAAGGTGGCTTGGGCGGCTTGATGAAGCAAGCCCAGCAAATGCAGGAAAACATGCAAAAGGCGCAAGAAGCGCTGGGCCAGGTCGAAGTCGAAGGCCAGGCAGGCGCTGGCATGGTCAAGGTGATCATGACCTGCCATCACGCCGTCAAACGGGTCAGCATTGATGACTCGCTGTTGCAAGACGACAAGGAAATGCTGGAAGACCTGATCGCCGCTGCGCTGAACGACGCTGTGCGCAAGGTAGAAACCACCACGCAGGAAAAGATGTCTGGCTTTACCGCTGGTCTGAACCTGCCGCCAGGCTTCAAGATGCCGTTCTAACTGGACGAAACGGGGTGAACCGGCGCGCGGCCTCAAGGTAGCGTGCCGATTCACCCCTTTTTTCATTCTGGCATGCATTCGTTGACGTCATGAGCACACCCTCCTCTTTACAGCATCTGATCGACTCCTTGCGTGTTCTGCCAGGCGTGGGTCCCAAATCGGCCAGCCGCATGGCCTATCACCTGCTGCAACGCGATCAAGCCGGTGCAGGTGAACTGGCGCACGCCATCATGACCGCGCTGGCGACGCTCAGGCATTGCCAGTTGTGCAATACATTTGCCGAGTCGGACATCTGCGAGATCTGCGCCGACGAAAACCGCACGCACGAACAACTGTGTGTGGTCGAAATGCCGACCGATCTTTTGATGGTGGAACAGACCCTGGCCTACCACGGGCTTTACTTTGTATTGATGGGTCGCCTGAGCCCGCTCGATGGCATCGGCCCCAAAGACATTGCCTTTAGCCGGTTACTGGAACGCGCCAGCGATGGCATCGTCAAAGAAGTGATTCTCTCAACCAATTTCACGGTCGAAGGTGAGGCCACAGCGCACTACCTGGCCGAAATGCTGCGTGCCCGTGGCCTGACGGTTAGCCGTATCGCCCGAGGTCTTCCGGTCGGGGGCGAGCTGGAACACGCTGACCCGAGCACGCTGGCACAGGCGCTGGTCGAACGCCGTACCCTCACTGGCTAACCGGCCACTCCCCTACCCCGTCCGTTTCAGACCCACAAAAGAAAGGCCCCACCATAAAGTGGGGCCAAGTCGCTGCTCCTGCGGAAGAAGCTTGAACCGTCGCGGCCGGATCACCCGGCCGCGTACTGCGTGGATCGATGATTATTCGATACGCAGTTGGGTCTTCGGATCGAAGAACACAACTTTGCTCATGTCCAGCGCCAGGCGCATGACTTCGCCCGGGCCCTTGGCATCACGCGGATGTACGCGAGCAGTCACGTCCTTACCATTGATACGGGTGAAGATCATGGTGTCCGGGCCAGTCGGCTCGGTCAGCATCACCTTGCAACCCAGGGCCATTTCGTCGCCGTGCGCGACATCCAGTTGTTCCGGACGAACACCCATGATGACTTCCTGGCCAACGCGCTTGGCAAACTTGGCGCCATCTTTCAGCGGCACAAAGCGGGCATCGCTTTCGCTGGTCAGGCTCACGCCGACCTGGCCATTTTGCTCAGCCAGATGACATTCAATGAAGTTCATCGACGGCGAACCAATGAAGCTGGCCACAAACATGTTGGATGGGCGCTCGTAGATATCTTGCGGGCTGCCGAACTGTTGAATCACGCCATCTTTCATCACAGCGATGCGATCACCCAGCGTCATGGCCTCGATCTGGTCATGGGTCACGTAGACGATGGTGGTCTTCAGGCGATGATGCAGCTGCTTGATTTCAGTCCGCATTTCAACGCGCAGCTTGGCATCCAGGTTGGACAACGGCTCGTCAAACAGGAACAGGATCGGGTCACGGGCCAGTGCGCGGCCCATGGCCACACGCTGACGCTGACCGCCGGACAGTTGACCCGGCTTGCGATCAAGCAGGTGATCCATCTGCAGCATCTTGGCGACGCGGTTGATCACTTCCTCTTGCTCTTTCTTCGGAACACCACGTGTTTCCAGACCAAACGCAATGTTCTGACGCACGTTCATGGTGGGGTACAGGGCGTAGCTCTGGAACACCATGGCAATGTCGCGGTCTTTCGGTGCCACGTCGTTCACGACGCGACCACCAATGTTCACTTCGCCGGAAGTCGGGCTTTCCAGACCAGCGATGATGTTCATCAGCGTGGACTTGCCGCAACCGGACGGGCCAACCAGGATCAGGAACTGGCCGTCATCGATCTCGATATCGATGCCTTTCAGGATATGCGTGTCGCCAAAGCTTTTGGTTACGTTCTTGATGGCAAGTGCGCCCATCTTTTTCTCCATTTCTGAGTTCGGGTACCGGGCTACTTCACGGCAGCCAGCTTGTTTCGTTCAAGCCGGCCCCGCGTTATGTCAGGTAGCAATACCGGTGTGTGTTTCTGGCCTTGGGATTAGCCCTTGACCGCGCCAGCGGAAAGACCGCGCACAAAATATTTACCTGCAGCCACGTACACAAAGATGGTCGGCAGCGCGGCGATAATCGCAGCAGCCATATCAACGTTGTATTCCTTGACCGTGGTCGACGTGTTGGCCAGGTTGTTCAGACCGACGGTAATCGGTTGCGAACCACCGGCAGAGAACACCAGACCGAACAGGAAGTCGTTCCAGATCTGGGTGAATTGCCAGATCAGCGTCACCATCAAGATAGGAATCGACATCGGCAGTACGATGCGCCAGAAGATACGCCAGAAACCGGCGCCATCCAGACGTGCTGCGTTGATCAGTTCATCCGGGATACCGACGTAGAAGTTACGGAAGAACAGTGTTGTGGAGGCAATACCGCAGACCACGTGTACAAACACCAGACCCGTCGTGGACGAAGCAATGCCCATCCAGCCTTCAGTCATCGCCATCGGCAACAGCAGTACCTGGAACGGGATGTACAAACCATACATCAGCATGGCGAACACCAGTTCAGAACCAGGAAAACGCCACTTGGACAGGATGTAGCCGTTGATCGCGCCCATGCTGGTCGAGATCAACACCGCCGGGACAACCAGGCGAACCGAGTTCCAGAAGAATGGCGCCAGACCGGTACATTCCACACCAGTACACGCACTGCTCCAGGCCTTGGACCAGGCGGCAAACGTGATATGCATCGGGAACGACAGCAGGTTACCGCCACGGATCTCGTCCATGCTCTTCACCGAGGTCGTCAGCATGACGTACAACGGCAAGAGATAGTAGACCGCGAAGTAAATCAGAACCGCGTAAACAATAAAGCGGGACAGGTTATTCTTAGGCATTGCGACCTCTGCGCAGTTCGGAATACAGGTAAGGCACAATCACTGCAGACACGGTCAACAGCATCATCATGGCGCTGGCAGAACCCAGGCCCATTTCACCACGGGTAAACGCCATGGCATACATGTAGGTTGCCGGCAGATCAGACGAGAAGCCAGGGCCACCGCCAGTCAATGCAACCACAAGGTCAAAGCTCTTGATGGCAATGTGCGCCAGAATCATCAGCGTCGAGAAGAACACCGGGCGCATGGCCGGCAGAATGATCTTCCAGTAAATACGCGGCAAGGTTGCACCGTCGATCTGGGCCGCTTTGATGATCGAATCATCAATACCGCGCAAACCCGCCAGGAACAGGGCCATTACGAAACCAGACGACTGCCAGATACCGGCAATCACCACGGTATAAATCGACATATCAGGATTAACCAGCCAGTCAAACTGGAAGCTGGTCCAGCCCCAGTCGTGCATCATCTTTTCCAGACCAAGACCTGGGTTCAACATCCACTTCCAGGCGGTACCAGTCACGATGAACGACAGTGCCATCGGGTACAGATAAATGGTTCGCAACGCGCCTTCGGCACGAATTTTCTGGTCAAGCAAAATGGCCAGCAGAACGCCGACGACCATGCTCACACCAATAAACAGAAAACCGAATTTGAAAAGGTTCTCGACCGCAACCCACCAACGATCATTGCCGCTGTCAAGGAGGCGCGCGTACTGGGAAAAACCAACCCAAGTGTAGTTGGGCAGCAAACGCGATGCGGTAAACGACAGATAACCATTCCAGGCGACGAAACCATAAATGAATATCAGCGAAAGCAAGAACGACGGGGCAAGCACAAGCCGCGGAAGCCAGCGTTCCGCAAAGCCATACTGAGCTGGCCGGGTCGACTGAATCATGACAAATCTCCGATGAACAGATGAGGGTAAAACAGGTGAAGCCCCTCCCTCCCCGGGGCCGGAGAAGGAGGGTTACTACAGATACAACTTAGAACTACCGAATATGCTGATTAACCAGACAAACCGGCTCTTGCGAACCGGCCTTGCCTATTAGTTAACCTTGGCAGCAGCAGCCAGCTTGGCAGCGGCTTGCTGAGCGGTCATGTTGTCGTCGTTCCAGAACTGGGAGATGACGTCATACATGGCGCCTTGGGTAGCGGAGTGCATTGCCATGCCGTGTGCGAAGGACGGAACCAGCGTGCCAGCCTTGTTGTCGGCTTCGAAGTCCTTGGCCGATTGCTTGCCGCAATCGTCAAACTTGGACATGTCGGCACCCAGACGAACCGGGATGGAACCCTTGTTCAGGTTGAACACTTGCTGGAATTCCGGCGAAACGATGGTTTCTGCCAGATCGTCCTGACCCTTGATGGCATCGGCGTTCTTCAGCTTGAAGAAGATGAAGCTGTCGATGTTGAAGGTGTAGGACTTGGCAGTACCCGGAGCGGCTACACACAGGAAGTCTTTGCCCGGGACCTTGCCAGCAGCCAGGAATTCACCCTTGGCCCAGTCACCCATGAACTGCATACCAGCCTTGCCATTGATAACCATGGCAGTAGCCAGGTTCCAGTCGCGGCCAGCGGCGTTCTTGTCGGTGTACGGCTTGATCTTCTTGTAGATTTCAAGCGACTTGATCATGGTCGGGCTCTTCAGGGTAGCCTGGTCCAGATCAACGAAAGCCTTCTTGAAGAACGGTGCGCCACCAGTGCCCAGAACCACGGTTTCGAACACGGTTGCATCTTGCCACGGCTGACCACCGTAAGCGACCGGCTGAATGCCAGCCTTTTGCAGGGCGTCAGCAGTCTTGAAGAACTCGTCCCAAGTTGTCGGAACCTTGGCATTGGCCTTCTTCAGCAGATCCGGGTTGATCCACAGCCAGTTCACGCGGTGAACGTTAACCGGAGCGGCAACATAGTGACCTTGATACTTCATCACGTTTTGCACAACCGGCGGCAGAATCTTGTTCCAGCCGTTCTTGTTGGCAACATCGTCGATGTTAGCCAGAACGCCTTGATCGCCCCACTCTTGAATAGCCGGGCCCTTCACTTGAGCTGCTGCCGGCGGGTTACCCGACACCACACGCGTCTTCAGCGCGGTCATGGCGTTGTCACCTGCACCACCAGCAACTGCAAAATCCTTCCACTTGTCGCCCTTGGCTTCGAGCATCTTCTTCAGCTCGCCAGCGGCCTTTGCTTCACCGCCGGAAGTCCACCAGTGCAGCACTTCCACCTCAGCCGCATTGGCAGCGCATGCAACGGACAGAGCCGCCGCGCAGAGCGTCATACGCAAAGTTTTCATTTTCTTCGGTCTCCTAGGCTACGGGCAGCCCCATGGCAACCCGCGTAGAGGAATTTATTGGGGGGATGGTTTGACCGAAATCAGGTGAACTCCTGACCAGGGCAGATATGTAGGGCAATCACCTTAGTTTTTCGCTTAAAACCGCGTGAATACTGGCTTTTCACGCATTTTGCGATGCGCAAATGAAACAGTTTGCGCAACCTTTCCTGGCAGAAAGCTCAACCCCATTTGGCGAATTTCATCATCCCGGAAAAAAGTGACCGTCGGCGCCGGTTTGTCCGACGACCGCTATCGTGCCAGGAAAATTTGATATATCAAATGGCCTCAATAAAAAAAGGGCGACCGAAGTCGCCCTTTTATCAAACCAGACAAGTCAGACAGGAATTAGAAACCAGTCCAGGTACCGACCAGGACACGCGCGCCATTGTCGGTGCCGCTGGAAGCGACGCCATCAAGCTGCCAGGTTGCTGCAGCAAATGGGCGGACATCCGCATCCTTGAACTTCATGTAGCGAGCCTGCAGGTAGGCAGAAGTGTTCTTGGACATGGTGTATGTGTACTGACCAAAGAACTGGTTTGCGTTCGCATTGTTGAACTTCTGACCGTCGACCTTGCTGTTCACAATATCTTGCCAACCCAGCGCCAGTTGGCTCTTGTCCCAGGCATATGCACCCGCGAGCAGGAACTGATCGTTCTCTACCTTGCCTGCACCAAAGCCGAGCGAGTTATTGGTATCACTCCACTTGTTATGCTTGTAACCACCGCGGACGGTAAAGCCAGTGCGCGCAATATCCCAGTTAGCCTGAACGAAGTAGAACTCTTGCTTTGCGCCCGTATCACCGCCGGAACTGAAAGCGTCATCCTGGTTCAGTGCGGCAAGGCCCTTTTGTTGCTGATAGCCACCAGCCAGATTCAGCCCCTGGTCTTTGTTGTTGTAAGTCGCGATCGCATCCACGGCCCAAGTCTGACCTTGCGAAGTCCTTGTGCCGAGGTCATAAGCCACTTGCGCACCAAAACCATTAAAGTTGGGTGTCGAGTAAGCCAGCGCTTCCTTAAACCACACAGCGTTTGCACCGTAGTCTTCCCACAGATTACCGGCGCCCCACTGGAATTGATCCAGAGCCAGATACGATGGTGCAAACACACGACCGGAACGGAAAGTACCCCAGTCGCCAGTCAGACCGATATACGCCTCACGGGAGCCCCAGGAAGCTGTGGCCGGTGTCGCAACCTTTTGCGACACACGCCAGATCAGCTTGTTGCCGTTATCAAGTTTGTCGGAACCATCAAAATTCAGCATCAGATCGGTTTCGTTACCCAGGGCAGAGCTGCTGCTGCCATCATCTTTCTGAGAAGAGGCCTGGTGGGTACGGGCATAAATATCCATTTCAGCGTAACCACTGATGGACACGTCGGCCATGGCCGGAGCAGCAAATGCGGAAGCAACCGCAGCAGCAATCAGAGCACGATAGAACATTGTTTTCTCCTGTAATCGGCTAATAAAAGGGGAGCAAATCAGCCAGGCGCTTTTTTTGTGCAGCACGTATTTGGCTTGCTGATTGGCCCGCAGATTACGGGCAGCACTTTTGCAGGAACAATGCGAAAAAAAACCGGCCAACGATTCGTTGCCGGTTTTAAAAACAAAAAACAATCAAATAAATTCAATCACTTAAAAATAAATTCTCAAATTAACCCAATCCATCACATCATATGAAGTGCAACTAAAAGGCAATAAAAAAGGGCGACTTGCGTCGCCCTTTTTCAAGCTTTAAATCGGGGGTAGTCCCAGATTAGAAGCCAGTCCAGGTACCGATCAGGAATTCGGTAGCGTTGTCCTTGCTGGAAGCCATACCCAGGTTTTGCCAGGTCAGACCAGCCGGAACCTTGCCTTCGTCGTTCAGCTTCAGATAGCGGATACGAGCGTAGGTTTCAGTTTGCTTGGACAGTTGGTAGTGCAGCGCAACGTTGAACTGGTTAGCCTTGTTGTCGTTGCTGTCTTTGATTTCGGTGTCACCAACATGCAGACCCAGACGATCGTTGAACTGATACTTGATCAGGCCGTGGTACAGATCGGTGTGGACGTTGCCGGTGGTTTGCGAGGTTTCGAAGTTTTGACGAGTGTAGTCAAACGACAAGGTCAGCGGACCGAACGGGTAACGGATACCAGTGAACAGTACGGAGTCAGTACCGTCCGGGTTAGCCGATTGACCCGGGTAGGTGATCACGCCAGTGACCGGATCAGTGGTCTTCACGCCGTCGTCACCACGGATGGCCAGGTAGGACAGGTCGAAGTGACCGCCAGTACCAAAGTCAACACCGCCGCCAACTTCGTAGCTTTGGCTGTGGTTGCCGCTGGAGTAGCCGCTCGGCAGAGCATAGGAAGCAACCAGGGTAGCCGGACCGAAGGTGATGCTACCTTGGATGGCGTTGTCCCAGAAGGCTTGACCGCTGATACCGTAATCTTCACCAACGTTACCCGAACCGTCGGTCAGGTACGGCCAGTCGTGGCGCAGGTATTGGTCCATGAACACACGGCCGCCCTTAACGGACCAGCTGTCACCTGCAACACCGATGAAGGCTTCACGACCGCCCCACTTTTGTTGACCCAGGGAGTAGATACCGCCGCCCGGCTTTTGCGACACGCGCCAGATGGTGGACAGGCCATTGTCCCACTTGTCCTTGCCATCAAACGAAACCATCAAATCGCTTTCAACACCGTAGCGGGCGGTATCGCCGTTGCCACCGGTAGTTGCATTGTTGGTACGAGCGATCAAGTCCATTTCGGCGTAACCGCTGATGGTTACATCCGCAAATGCCACCGGGGCAGCAACAGCAGCAGTAACCGCAGCAGCAATCAGAGCACGCTTAAACATTTATAGGTCTCCTAGTTTGGAAGTTGGTTTTTCACCAGCTTGAGTAACAGCGAGGCACCGGCACGAACGATGACGTGAACCTTGCTTCGGGGAAAGCATAAGTGAATTTATTTATGCGACGCAAACCGTATCCGCCCGCGTTCTAGGAATTGTCTTATAAGTACAACAATTGAGTTTGCAAGCCAGGCATGCATACCAGTCAAGCCCAATACCACCCCTTTTGCATTCCTTGACGAAAGACAAACAAGGCATTGATAAGAAAAGAATTATCAACGTATTTATGACATCAGGAAGCGAGCTTGAACCAGACCACTTGAGACCCCACAAAGGCTTACAACACCTTGTCACCCAGCTCAAAACATGTTGCTGTCATGCTACAAGCGGCCCTGATGGGGCCAGATACAAGCCCGACATAGAGCTGCATCCTCATGCTGCTTCGGCCCTCGGCGGCGTATCGATATGTCTAACTTGCACCGCCACCACATCGGGGACAAAAGTCTTATCAGGAGAAATACAAGCGCGATGAGACGGCAAAAAATGGGTCTGAGTTGCCATCACCGCATCACGACAACAGGAATATCCAGATATCTATATATGTATCTATATGCCGATCGGGCGAGTTCGATACAAAAACAAAAAGGCGACCCGCAGGTCGCCTTTTTCATGATGCCATAATGCCGCTCGTTTACTTGGCAGCGATATGGGCGATCAGGTCCAGTACTTTATGGGAGTAGCCCGTTTCGTTGTCGTACCACGCCACGAGCTTCACAAAGTTGTCGTTCAGCGAGATACCGGCCTTGGCGTCGAACACAGAAGTGCAGGTCTCGCCATTGAAGTCGGTGGAAACCACGTCGTCTTCTGTATAACCCACGATACCCTTCAACTCACCAATCGCCGCAGCCTTCATGACCGCGCAGATTTCCTTGTAGGTTGCCGGTTTGGCCAGACGCGCAGTCAGGTCAACCACGGAAACGTTCGGCGTTGGCACGCGGAAAGACATACCTGTAATCTTGCCGTTCAGCTCCGGAATCACCTTGCCAACAGCCTTGGCAGCGCCAGTGGACGACGGGATGATGTTTTGCGAAGCACCGCGGCCGCCGCGCCAGTCTTTATGAGACGGGCCGTCAACGGTCTTCTGGGTAGCGGTCGTGGCGTGTACGGTGGTCATCAGGGCTTCAACGATACCGAAGTTGTCGTTGATTACCTTGGCCAGCGGAGCCAGACAATTAGTGGTGCAAGAAGCGTTGGAGACGATTTCCTGTCCAGCGTAGGACTTGTGGTTCACACCCATAACGAACATCGGGGTGTCATCTTTGGACGGGCCGGTCATCACGACCTTTTTGGCACCAGCCTGGATGTGCTTGCGGGCGGTTTCATCAGTCAGGAACAGGCCGGTGGCTTCAGCAACGACTTCAACGCCAGCTTCGTCCCACTTCAGATTTGCCGGATCTCTTTCGGCGGTCACGCGGATAGTCTTGCCATTGACGACCAAATGGCCATCCTTGACTTCCACGGTGCCATTAAAGCGGCCGTGGGTGGAATCGTACTTCAGCATGTAAGCCATGTACTCGGCGTCCAGCAGATCGTTAATCGCCACGATCTCGATGTCGGAACGTTCCTGTGCTGCACGGAAAGCGATGCGCCCGATACGGCCAAAGCCGTTGATACCTACTTTGATAGTCATATATTCCACCAACTATTTGATTTGTTAACAAAACAAACAGGCCGGACACCGGTCTTGCCCGGTTTGTCCAACCTGCCCTGCCAGGAATTCTTGCGTCATATGTATAGGCCCGCGTCGCAAATACAACCTCAGGTTGTAAATACGGCCACTATTACCGGCTCAGCCCAATATAGCCGCAAGTGTATGACAGTTACACGCAGACGGCACAGCACCGGATCAAGGACCCGGTGCTGTGCCGTTCATTGCCAGTGTTACTTACTTGCGAAACGCAGCGGCTTCGCGTGCCAGCGCGGTGATCGCATCCCAGTCACCAGCGGCGACCTTGTCTTTCGGCGCCAGCCAGGAACCACCTACGCAACCCACGTTGGGCAGTGCCAGCAGTTTGGGCGCACTTTCCGGTGTCACGCCACCAGTCGGACAGAACAGGGCCTGCGGCAACGGGCTGCCAAGTGCTTTGAGCATGCCGTAAGAACCTGCTTGTTCAGCCGGGAAGAGCTTGAGCGCATCAAAACCCATTTCCAGTGCAGCAATGGCTTCAGACGGGGTCATGACACCCGGCAGCAGCGGCATGTCGGCAGCACGGGCAGCGGCGGCCAGCGTTTCGGTCAGACCCGGGGTCACCGCGAACTTGGCGCCCGCGCCTTTGGCCTGAGCAAACTGCTCCGGACGTACAACCGTACCCACACCGACGATTGCATCGGGCACTGCCTCGGCAATCAGGCGGATGGATTCGAGCGCGGCTTCAGTGCGCAGAGTCACCTCCAGCACACGAATACCACCTGCGACCAACGCTTTTGCCAGCGGCACAGCGTGTTCGGTCTTCTCGATAATCAGCACCGGCATCACCGGGCAGGAACGCATGATTTCACGAATTTGCATGATCCTGACTTTCTTATAAGTGTTGCTTGTTTAAGCACCTTAACGCGCAGCTGCCATTCCCGAAAAACCGGCACGACGGGATGAAGCCCGGCGGTTGCGCCCCCGACTACCCTGACCAGGCGGCTCTTAGTGAGCCAGCCCGAGCGAGAGAGCCCCCTCTTCCGCGCCGGTGGCAGCCTGACGGAAAGAAGCAAACAGTTCACGCCCCATACCATGCTGATGGGCGGACAAATCAGCCTCGGCACGCTCACGCGCAGCCCAGACCTGTGAATCAACTTTGGCCTGCAGGATGCCGGCTTCTGCATCAAGACGAATGATGTCCCCGTCACGCAACTTGGACAGCGGGCCACCCGCCAGCGCTTCCGGGGTGATATGAATCGCAGATGGCACCTTGCCCGATGCGCCAGACATACGACCGTCAGTTACCAACGCCACCTTGAAGCCGCGATCCTGCAAGACACCCAGCACCGGCGTGAGCTTGTGCAGTTCTGGCATGCCCATGGCACGCGGGCCCTGGAAGCGCAGCACAACGATGACGTCCTTTTCCATTTCACCACGCTGGAAAGCCTCCAGCACTTCATCCTGGTCGTGGAATACCATGGCCGGCGCTTCAACCAGACGATGTTCCGGCTTGACGGCAGAAATCTTGATCACGGAGCGCCCCAGATTGCCATCAAGCAAACGCAGACCACCATCAACACTGAACGGCTTTTCGATACGACGCAGCACCGTTTCATCAGCCGATTCGGCATCGGCATCGCGCCAAACCAGTTCACCATCAATCAGGAATGGCTCTTTGGCATAACGGCTCAGGCCAAAGCCCATGATCGTGTGAACATCTTCATGCAGAAAGCCACCCTTGATCAGCTCACGTGTCAGGAATGGCATACCACCGGCAGCATGAAACTGGTTTACATCAGAAGTGCCGTTGGGATAGATCTTGGCAATCAGCGGCACCACAGCGGAGAGATCATCAAAATCGCTCCAGTCGATGATGATGCCGGCGGCGCGCGCGGCAGCAGTCAGGTGCATGGTGTGATTGGTCGAACCACCGGTCGCCAGCAAGCCAACGATGCCGTTGACGATGACTTTTTCGTCAACCAGACGACCCACCGGGATGTATTCATCACCAACGTTGGTAATCTGCGCAGCGCGGCGGCCAGCAGCAGCGGTCAGTGCATCACGCAGCGGGGTGTTGGGGTGCACAAATGCAGCGCCAGGCAGATGCAGACCCATGATTTCCATGAGCATCTGGTTAGAGTTGGCCGTGCCGTAGAAGGTACAAGTGCCGGCACCATGATAAGACTGTTCCTCAGAACTCAGTAGTGCCTCGCGATCACACTTGCCTTCGGCAAACAACTGGCGAACTTTGGCTTTTTCACTGTTGGCGATGCCTGAGGTCATAGGGCCGGCCGGCACAAAGACAGCAGGAAGATGACCGAACTGCAAAACACCAATCAGCAGCCCTGGCACAATCTTGTCACAAACACCCAGCAAAGTGACGGCATCAAACACGTTATGAGACAGCGCCACCGCGGTAGACATGGCGATCACGTCGCGACTGAACAGCGACAGTTCCATCCCCGGCTGGCCTTGCGTCACGCCATCACACATCGCCGGGGTGCCGCCCGCAAACTGTGCAGTAGCACCGACTTCGAGCGCGGCTTTCTTGATGATGGCCGGGTAGGTTTCAAGCGGCTGATGTGCGGACAACATGTCGTTATATGACGACACAATGGCCACATTGGGGCGGCGCATCTCGCGCAGCATGATTTTGTCTTTTTCCGGAGAGGCGGCCCAGGCGTGTGCAAGGTTGGTACAGGCCAGGCCCTTGCGTAGCGGCTCTTTGCTGGCGGCAGCATCCAGACGGGCCAGATAACGCTCGCGGGACTCGCGGCTCCGTTCAACAATACGCCGGGTTACTTCGGCGAGCCGAGGGTGCACTGGACTGACAGCTGGCATTGCAGGACTCCGGAAATGGGGAACGCCATGGACCTGGTATAACAATCCAGGCCGGACTGAAATAGTTGCCGAGGCGTAGTTTTACTACAATCACCCCTCAGCGGCAACCGCCAATATGACACAAATTGGTGCTGCTGCACCGCAGCATAAGCCAGTTCAGGCGCGCCCTTACCCCCTTGACATGGCGAGATTTCAGGGCTTCATCGCGGGTCTTGAGATACCGTTTGCGCGGGCCTTTGGGCGTGTAGTAAGATTACAAAGCATTTCCTATGGCCGCGCTGGTAATTTTCAGCATAGATGAACAGAACGCGCCCCGGAAAGTCGCAATTAACGGCAGCATGAATCAGCTTTGGTGCAACGGTGTGCCGACATCAACTGAGCATGGCTGCCGTGTCTGTTTCGCCGTGCCAGGCGCACACCAAGGATTCTGGTTTCAGAAAACAGCTCTGTCTGTTTACAGCAACGGGAGGCCTTCATGCCTTCCGCATAAAAGGAAAGGAACGCCCGATATGACCCCTAATGATGCTTTCGACATGGTGCTGTTCGGCGGCACCGGCGATCTGGTAATGCGCAAGCTGCTGCCGGCCCTGTACCACCAGCACCGTGATGGCAACCTGCCCAAAGCCGGCCGCATTATCTGTCTGGGCCGCAGCGCCGCAGATACCGCCGCTTACCTCGACAAGGCACATGGCCTCGCCAAGGGTTATCTGGGTAGCGACTACGAAGCCAAGGTCTGGGACGAATTCGCCAGCCGCATCCACTTTCTGCGCGTGGATGCGAACAACGCCGATGACTACAAACTGCTGGCCGACACACTGAATGAAGAACAAGGCCGTTCGCGCGTGTTCTATCTCTCCACAGCGCCTGACTTGTTTGCAGGTATTTCTGAGAACCTCGCCAAGGTTGACCTGAACAAGGGCAATTCCCGCGTTGTGCTGGAAAAGCCGCTCGGCCACGACCTGGATTCCTCTAACGAGATCAATGACGCCGTCGCCCGCTTCTTCACCGAACAACAGATTTACCGTATCGACCATTATCTGGGCAAAGAGCCGGTACTGAACCTGATCGCGCTGCGCTTTGCCAATACGCTGCTGGAACCGTTGTGGCGTCGTGAATGGATTCGTGACGTACAAATCACTGTGACTGAGCAAGTTGGCGTGGAAACCCGTGCTGACTTCTATGACAAGACCGGCGCACTGCGCGACATGATCCAGAACCACCTGGTGCAATTGCTGACCATCGTGGCAATGGAACCGCCGGCCTCCATGGATGGCGACGCCGTTCGTGACGAAAAACTCAAGGTCCTGCGCGCCCTCAAGCCGCTGTCGCCTGAAGATGTTCACACCAAGGTTGTCCGTGGTCAGTACCGTGCGGGTGCCATCAATGGCAAGCCGGTTCCGGGCTACCAGGATGAGCCGGGTGTGCCGGCAGGTTCCAACTGCGAAACCTTCGTGGCGCTGAAGGCTGAAATCCAGACCTGGCGCTGGGCCGGCGTGCCGTTCTTCTTGCGTACCGGCAAACGTCTGCAAGATCGTCTGGCGGAAATCGTGATCAACTTCCGCGAAACCCCGACCTCCATCTTCGGCCGCACGCATACTCCGAACCGCCTGGTGATCCGTCTGCAGCCGGATGAATCCGTGCGCCTGTATCTGCTGGCCAAGGAGCCGGGCAACCAGGTACGTCTGCGCCCGGTTCATCTGGATCTGGACTTCAAAGAGACCTTCAAGACCCGTTCGCCGGAAGCCTACGAGCGCCTGTTGATGGACGTGATCCGTGGCGATCTGTCGCTGTTCGTACGTCGCGACGAACAACGCGCAGCATGGCGCTGGGTTGAGCCGATTCTGGATTCCTGGGAAAACAGCGCTGAGGCACCGAAGCCGTACAACGCTGGTAGCTGGGGTCCGGCCGCTGCATCCGCCCTGCTTTCGCGTGATGGCGTGGCCTGGCACGAAGAGTCTTGATTCGCGGTTGGTTTCATAATAGCCGCACTGCCGGTAACCAGGCCCACGCCCGGTTACCGGTTGCCGTATCTGGCATCTGTATTTTGTGCAGTGCAACGTGCAAACGTTATCTGCCCATCAGCAATAAACAAAGGAACAACAATGTCCCTGCAGTGGCATGAATTCGCCAGCAAAGATGAACTGGATCAAGGTCTCGCAGCAGATATCGCCAAGGCGCTGAATGCCGCAGTCGCAGCGCGTGGCAAGGCATCGCTGGCCGTTTCTGGTGGCCGTACGCCGGCCGGCATGTTCAAGGCGTTGAGCGAATCCGCCGTGGACTTCAGCAAAGTCTGGATTACCCTCGTCGATGAACGCTGGGTGCCGGTTGATCACGCTGACAGCAACGAGCGCACCGTGCGCCAGAATCTGCTGCAAGGCAATGCCGCCGCCGCACACTTTGTTTCGCCTGTTTCTACTGCGGCGACCCCGCATGAAGGCCAGCCGGAAATCGAAGCGCGTTTTGCCGCACTGCCTGCACCGTTTGATGTGTTGATCCTTGGCATGGGCGATGACGGCCATACCGCGTCGTTGTTCCCGAACGCGGTGGAACTGGAAGCTGCATGTGCCTCGACGGATCTCGTCGCGGCAGTGACACCGCCGGTTGCACCCCATAAGCGGATCACACTGACGCTGCCAACCATCGCCAAAGCCCGTGAAGTCATCGTTCATATCACCGGCGAAGGCAAAAAGTCCTTGTTGCAAACCGCTTTGACGGAAGACAAACCCGTCACGGCACAGTATCCGATCCGGCGTGTGCTGGATGCGGTAACCGGCCAGAAACTGGTTTACTGGACGGCCTGACCGGCCACTTTCCGATATGGGGCCTGTAACAGGGCCCCGTATCCATAATCGGCGGTGGTGTTACCCAAAAGGCAACCCATAGCCCTACAAAGAGATGGAGTGAGACGCCTATGCTCGAACGCATCAAAACGATGATCGACAGCTTGTCCCGGTCGGAACGCAAAGTAGCCGAACTGGTGCTGGCCCAACCCAATCTGGTAGCGAATGCGCCTATTGCGCAAATTGCGGACCTCGCGGACGTATCGCAACCAACGGTCATCCGTTTTTGCCGTTCGCTCAACTGCTCGGGCCTGCAGGATTTCAAGCTGCGCCTCACCCGTAGCCTGGTGTCGGGCGTGCCATATGTGCACTCCATGGTGTCGGCAGATGACTCGGCGCACGATCTGGCCAAGAAGCTGTTTGACAACAACATCTCGCACCTTTTGCGCTGCCGTAACGAACTCGATACCGAAGCACTGGAAAAAGCCATCAAGGTGCTTTCCAACACGCACAAGATCGAAGTCTGGGGTCAGGGCCAGTCTGGCGCCGTGGCCATCGACGCACAAAACAAATTTTTCCGCCTCGGTGTACCCACCGTGGCTTATACCGATCCGCACATGCACGGTATGAGCGCCTCCATGCTCAAGCCGGGCGATGCTGTCGTGGCGGTATCCAACTCGGGTCGTACACTGGACATGATCCGCTCGGTCGAGATCGCCCGTGACGCGGGTGCCGATGTCATTGGCATCACGCATTCCAAGTCGCCGCTGGCAAAACGCTGCTCTCTTTGCCTTTATGCCGACACAATGGAAGATCCTGACCTATACACTCCTATGATTACCCGGATCGTGCATCTGGTGATCATCGACGTGCTGGCCGTCGGCGTTGCGCTCAAGCGCGGCCCGGAGCTGATCGACCAGTTGGAAAAGATGAAGCGCAACATGAAAGAAAAACGTGTGCGCGGCCACGATCACTGATGCATGAATACGCTGTCGCAACCGGGGTGCCAACCGGGTGCGACAGCGACAGAATCGACTCTTGCAGTACTAGTCGTACCCACTAGCGCCTAGCGTGTAAAACAGGTCTTCAACACAGAGTCCGCCACCCTCAAGGCAAGCGGACGTGAAGCCACAGGAAGAAAGGAAATACGATGTCCAAGCTGACCAGCTCGCCCGCCTGGCTTGCCCTCGCGGAACACTCCAAGGAAGTCGCGCCGCTGCACATGCGTGACTTGTTCCACAACGATCCTCAGCGTTTTGAGAAATTCTCGCTGGAATCGGGTGGTCTGTTTTTCGATTACTCCAAGAACCGCATCACCGAAAAGACCATGGAGCTCTTGCTGAATCTGGCGCGCGAGTCCGGTCTGCAAAAGCGTATTGAGCGCATGTTCTCGGGCGAGAAGATCAACGTCACCGAAGATCGCGCCGTGCTGCACATTGCCCTGCGCAACCTCGACAAGAACCCGATCATGGTCGATGGCGAAGACGTCATGCCCAAGGTCAATGCGGTCAAGGAGAAGATGTTCAAATTCTCCGACGAGATCCGTTCTGGCGAGCGTGTCGGTTACACCGGCAAGGCCTTCACGGACATCGTGAACATCGGTATCGGTGGTTCGGACCTCGGCCCGGTCATGGTCTGTAATGCGCTCAAGGACTTCGGTCATCAGCGTCTGACCATGCACTTTGTGTCGACTGTTGACGGCGACCAGGTGATGTCCACGCTGAAAAAGCTGAACCCGGAAACCACCCTCTTCATCATTGCTTCCAAGACCTTCACCACCCAGGAAACCATCACTAATGCCCGCACTGCGCGCAAGTGGTTCCTGGATCGCGTCGGCAACGAAGCACATATCGCCAAGCATTTCGTGGCGGTGTCGACCAATGCCAAGTCGGTCGCCGAGTTCGGCATTGATACCGACAATATGTTCGAATTCTGGGACTGGGTCGGCGGCCGTTACAGCTTGTGGTCGGCCATCGGTCTGCCGATTGCCATTTACCTGGGCAAGCACGACTACCAGGATTTGCTCCATGGCGCGTACACCATGGACGAACACTTCAAGAACAAACCATTCGAACAGAACCTGCCTGTCATCATGGGTATGCTGGGCGTGTGGTACATCAACTTCTTTGGCGCTGCCACGCACCTGATCTCGCCGTACAACCAGTCGCTGCACCGCTTCCCGGCGTACCTGCAACAACTGGACATGGAATCGAACGGCAAGACGGTTGATCTGAATGGCCAGCGCGTTGATTACTCGACAGGCCCGGTGGTTTGGGGTGATGCCGGTATCAATGGCCAGCACGCTTACTATCAGATGCTGCATCAGGGTTCACAAATGGTGCCGATCGACTTTATCGCTTCGGTTGAGCACCCGGAAATTCCGGAACCGCATAGCACCATCCTGATGGCTAACTTCTTCGCACAGACAGAAGCGTTCATGCGCGGCAAGAACGAGACCGAAGTCCGTGCGGAACTGACCAAGGCCGGCATCACGGGTGAAGCCCAGGATGCGCTGACCCCGCACAAGATCTTTGAAGGCAACCGTCCGACCAACTCCATCCTGATCCAGCGCCTGACGCCACGTCGTCTGGGCGCGCTGATTGCGCTCTATGAGCACAAGATCATGGTGCAAGGCACGGTCTGGAATATCAACTCCTACGACCAGTGGGGTGTGGAACTGGGCAAGCAACTGGCCAAAGCCATTGAGGGTGAATTGACCACCCCGGGCCTGACCAGCACCCACGACGCATCCACCAACGGTCTCATCAACTACTACAAGCGCAACAACCCGCGCTAAGCAGTAGCACAGCGGCGCTTACGCCTCATGGCGCGGGCGTCGCTACATCAGTTCAGGAACGGCCGAGACGACCCTGCCAGCGAGGCATGCGAAGCGCAGGCAGTACACCTTGTACGACGAGCGAGCATAACAAAGCTGGCGGGGTCGTATCGGTTGTTCCAACCACCATAACTACACCGCACTGCGGAAAATGTGGAATCGCCCGACCACGAGTCAGGCGACGCACCGGACTGGATACGTAAACCCGGGCAGCATTAACTACATCCATCAAAAGGTATGGCAATGGCAGAGCAGATTCATGACCAGGACCCTCAAGAGACCCGTGAGTGGCTGGATGCGCTGGATGGCGTGCTTGAGAACGAAGGTGCCGAACGCGCGCACTATCTTGTAGAAAAACTCATCGGGCACGCCCGTGAGGACGGTGTCAACATCCCGTACACCGCCACCACCGCGTACATCAACACGATCCCGGTTCAACTGGAAGCCCGCAGCCCGGGCAACCACACCTACGAAGAGCGCATTCGCTCTTATACCCGCTGGAACGCAGCGGCCATGGTGGTTCGCGCCAACAAGATCAATGGCGATCTGGGCGGCCACATTACCTCTTTCGCTTCCGCCGCCACGTTGTACGACGTGGGCTGGAACCATTTCTGGCACGCAGCCAGTGACAATCACGGTGGTGACCTTGTGTACTTCCAGGGTCACAGTGCGCCAGGCATGTACTCACGCGCCTTCCTGGAAGGCCGTATTTCTGAAGAACAACTGTTGAAGTTCCGTCAGGAAGTGGATGGTGGTGGCCTCTCCAGCTACCCACACCCATGGCTGATGCCGAACTTCTGGCAATTCCCGACCGTATCGATGGGTCTGGGTCCGCTGATGGCCATTTACCAGGCGCGCTTCATGAAGTACCTGGACGATCGCGGTTTCAAGCAAAACGGCGATCGCAAAGTATGGTGCTTCTGCGGCGACGGTGAAATGGACGAACCGGAATCGCTGGGTGCCATCTCGCTGGCTGGCCGTGAAAAGCTGGACAACCTGATCTTCGTGATCAACTGCAACCTGCAGCGTCTGGATGGTCCGGTACGCGGCAACGGCAAGATCATCCAGGAACTGGAAGGCGACTTCCGTGGTTCAGGCTGGAATGTGATCAAAGTGGTCTGGGGTTCGGGCTGGGATGCACTGCTCGCCAAAGACAAGAAAGGCCTGCTGCAAAAACGCATGATGGAAGTGGTCGATGGCGAGTACCAGACCTACAAGTCCAAGGATGGCGCGTACGTGCGCAAGCACTTCTTCGGTGCGTATCCGGAACTGCTGGACATGGTTTCCAACATGTCCGACGACGACATCTGGCGTCTGACCCGTGGCGGGAATGATCCGCACAAGGTCTACGCGGCATACAAGGCTGCATCCGAGCACAAGAATCAACCTACCCTGTTGCTGGTGAAAACCGTCAAGGGTTACGGCATGGGTGCTGCGGGTGAATCGCAGAACGTGGCGCACCAGACCAAAAAGCTCTCCCCGGATGACCTGTTGCATCTGCGTGACCGCTTCCGTATTCCGCTGACCGATGAAGAAGCGCGTTCTGCCACCTTCTACAAGCCGGCCGCTGATGCGCCGGAACTGAAGTACATGCACGAGCGCCGTTCCGAACTGGGTGGTTATCTGCCATCGCGCAACCCGGTGAATGAGTCGCTGGAAGTGCCCGCACTGGACACCTTCAAAGCCCTGCTGGAAAGCTCCGGCGAGCGTGAAATGTCCACCACCATGGCCTTCGTGCGTATCCTCACCGCGCTGGTCAAAGACAAGAACATTGGCAAGCGCGTCGTGCCGATCGTGCCGGACGAATCCCGCACCTTTGGTATGGAAGGCATGTTCCGCCAATTGGGTATCTGGAGCCATGTTGGCCAGTTGTATGAGCCACAAGATGCCGACCAGTTGATGTTCTACAAGGAATCGACCACAGGTCAGATCCTCCAGGAAGGCATCAACGAAGCCGGCGCCATGGCGGACTGGATCGCCGCGGCCACCGCTTACGCCAACCATGGTGTAACGATGATCCCGTTCTACATCTATTACTCGATGTTCGGCTTCCAGCGTGTTGGCGATCTGGCCTGGGCTGCGGGCGATTTGCGCGCCCGTGGTTTCCTGGTTGGCGGCACCTCTGGCCGTACCACGCTGAACGGCGAAGGCCTGCAACATCAGGACGGTCACGGTCACCAGTTTGCCGAGTTCATCCCCAACTGCGTGTCTTACGATCCGACCTTTGCTTATGAGCTGGCAGTCATCGTCCACCACGGCATGAAGCGGATGTACCAGGATCAGGAAAACATCTATTACTACCTGTCGGTGATGAACGAAAACTACGCCCACCCGGCCATGCCGGAAGGTGCGGAAGAAGGCATCATCAAGGGTCTGTACAAGTTCCGTCCGGCCGCTGCCAAGGGCGACCTGCATGTACAACTGATGGGTTCGGGCACGATCTTCCGTGAAGTGATCGCCGCTGCAGAACTGTTGAAGAACGATTTTGGTGTTGAGTCCGATATCTGGTCCGCCCCGAGCTTCAACGAACTGCGTCGCGACGGCATGGCTGCAGCACGCTACAACATGCTGCACCCGACCGAACCGTCCCGCGAAGCCTACGTGACCACCTGCCTGAAGGACGCCGAAGGCCCGACCATCGTCGCGACCGACTACAAGCGCAGCTACGCCGACCAGATTCGTGAATACGTACCTGGCCGCTACGTGGTACTGGGCACCGACGGCTTTGGCCGTTCGGACAGCCGTCAGCAACTGCGCAAGTTCTTCGAAGTGGACCGCTACCACGTCGCCGTTGCTGCCCTCAAGGCCCTGGCCGACGAAGGCAAGCTGCCACTGACCAAGGTGGCCGAAGCGATCGCCAAGTACGGCATCGAAGTGGATCGTCCGGCGCCCTGGACGGTGTAATGAAAACGTGAGGCGTGAGGTGTGCAGGATGAGGCGTCAAACCATCCTGTACACCGCGCGCTTGAGCTGAAGCGGGGCTGATCCTCCGCTTCTCTCCCCTCACCCCTCACAGGATTCATCTCATGATCGAATTGAAGATTCCGGATATCGGCGGCCACGATGGCGTTGATGTCATTGAAGTGATGGTCAAACCGGGCGACGTGGTCGAGAAAGAACAGTCCCTGATTACCCTTGAAACCGACAAGGCCACAATGGAAGTACCGGCGACGGACGCCGGCGTGGTCAAGGAAGTAAAGGTCAAGGTTGGCGACAAGGTCTCTGAAGGCGATGTCATCGTCCTGATCGAAGCCAGCGGCGCTGCCGCACCGGCACCAGCACCGGCTGCTGCCGCACCAGCTCCTGCACCTCAAGCTGCTCCGGCCCCGGCGCCTGCCGCAGCGCCTGCAGCCGCGCAAAGCATTGAAGTGCATGTGCCGGATATCGGTAACTTCGACGCCGTTGAAATCATTGAAGTGAACGTCAAGGTTGGCGATACCGTCGCCGTTGATGATTCGCTGATCACGCTCGAATCCGACAAGGCCAGTATGGAAGTGCCCTCTACCGCAGCTGGCGTAGTGGAAAGCATTGCCGTGAAGGTTGGCGAGAAAGTCGGTCAGGGCGCGTTGATCCTGACCATCAAAGGTTCTGGCGCTGCTGCCTCCGCCGCACCGGCTCCGGCCCCTGCTGCGACCGCTCCTGCACCCGCACCGCAAGCTGCGCCTGCACCGACCCCCGCCGCTGCAGCCCCTGCACCTGCGCCCGCGGCATCGGCCAGCGTCAAGTTTGACGAAGAAGGTTTCCGCAAAGCCCATGCCAGTCCTTCGGTGCGCTCGTTTGCGCGTGAGCTGGGTGTGGATTTGTCCAGGGTGAAGGGCACGGGTCCCAAGGGCCGTATCCTGCACGAAGACGTGCGTGGCTTTATCAAGAACGTACTGTCTGGCGCAGTGGCCGCGCCGGTTGCCGCTGCTGCTGCAGGCGGTTCGGGTGTAGGTCTGGACTTGCTGCCATGGCCGAAGGTGGATTTCGCCAAATTTGGCCCGATCGAAACCAAACCGCTGTCACGCATCCAGAAAATTTCTGGCGCCAACCTCAGCCGCAACTGGGTGATGATTCCTCACGTCACGTTCAATGACGAAGCCGATATCACCGAGCTGGAAGAATTCCGCAAGACCGTGGGCAAGGAATGGGAAAAGAGTGGTCTGAAGATTTCGCCGCTGGCTTTCATCATCAAGGCAGCGGCTGAAGCACTCAAGGCATTCCCCAACTTCAACAGCAGTCTGGATGGTGACAACCTGGTACTCAAACAGTACTACCACATCGGTTTTGCGGCAGATACGCCGAACGGTCTGGTTGTGCCGGTGATCAAGGATGCCGACAAGAAGGGTCTGAAACAGATTGCCCAGGAACTGACCGAACTCTCTGGTCTGGCCCGTGAAGGCAAACTCAAGCCCACCGACATGCAAGGCGCGACGTTCACCATTTCAAGTCTGGGTGGCATTGGCGGCACCAGCTTTACGCCGATTATCAATGCGCCGGAAGTGGCGATCCTGGGTGTCTGCAAGAGCCAGATCAAGCCGGTATGGAATGGCAAGGAGTTTGAACCGCGCCTGATGTGCCCGCTGTCGCTGTCGTTTGATCACCGTGTGATTGATGGTGCCGCCGCTGCACGCTTTACCGTGCATCTGGGCAAGCTGCTGGCCGATATCCGTCGCCTGATCTTGTAATGCATGAGGTGTGAGGTGCGCGGCGCGCGGTGAAAACCTGCGCCCCACCTCATCCGGGTTGTGGGGTTTCGCGCCCCCTCCTCTCCTCACCCCTCACTGGGAGTCCCCATGAGCACTGTAGAAATCAAAGTTCCCGATATTGGCGGTCATGAGAACGTCGATATCATTGAAGTCTTTGTCAAAGCCGGTGACGTGATCGAGAAAGAACAATCGCTGATCACGCTGGAAACCGACAAGGCCACCATGGAAGTGCCATCGACCCATGCGGGCAAGGTGGTTTCGGTTGCCGTCAAAGTTGGCGACAAAATCTCTGAAGGCGGCGTTGTGCTGACGCTGGAAACCGCGGGTGCCAGTGCTGCTGCCCCCGCCCCGGCGCCGACGCCTGCTGCCGCAGCGCCCTCGCCACAAATGGCCTCCTCGGCCTCCCAGCCCGCTGCGGCTGCCCAACCGGCGCTGATCGCCGGTGATGTAGTCGAGTGCGATGTCCTGGTGCTGGGCGCAGGCCCTGGTGGTTATACCGGTGCGTTCCGCGCTGCTGATCTGGGCAAGAACGTGGTACTGGTCGAGCGTTACTCGTCGCTCGGCGGTGTATGTCTGAACGTGGGTTGCATTCCCTCCAAGGCACTGTTGCACGTCGCCAAGGTCCTGACCGATGCCGAAGAAATGCGTGAACACGGCATTGATTTTGGCGCACCGAAGATCGACATCGACAAGCTGCGTGGCTTCAAGGATGGCGTCGTCAGCCGTCTGACCAAGGGTCTGTCCGGCCTGGCCAAGCAACGCAAGGTGAGCGTACTGACGGGTGAAGGCCAGTTTACCGGCCCGTATACGCTGAACGTGACTGCAGCCGATGGCACAGTGAAAACCGTGCGTTTCAAGAACGCCATCATCGCTGCAGGCTCAACCGCGCTGAAGATTCCGGGTTACCCATACGACGATCCGCGTGTCATTACCTCGACGGGTGCGCTCAAGCTTGAAGGCATCCCCAAAAAGATGCTCGTAGTGGGTGGCGGTATTATCGGTCTGGAAATGGCCTGCGTGTATGGCGCGCTAGGTACTGAAATCAGCGTCGTGGAACTGGGCGACGGCCTGATTCCGGGCGCTGACCGTGACGTGGTGAAGGTGCTGACTGATCGCATCGGCAAGCGCTACAAGGTCATGGTTCGCACCAAGGTCTCGCATGTAGAAGCCACGGCCGAAGGCCTGCGCTGCACGTTTGAAGGCGATTGGGCACCCAAAGAACCGCAAACCTACGACAAGGTACTGGTCGCTGTCGGCCGTCGCCCCAATGGCAAGCTGATTGGCGCGGAAAACGCAGGCGTCAATATCGACGAACGTGGTTTCATTCCAGTCGATAACCAATGCCGCACCAACGTGCCGCACATCTTTGCCATTGGCGATATCGTTGGCAACCCGATGCTGGCCCACAAAGCCACGCACGAAGCCAAGTGCGCCGCTGAAGTCATCGCTGGTGAAAAGAGCTATCTGGACTACCGCGCGATTCCGTCCATTGCGTATACCGATCCGGAAGTGGCCTGGATGGGTCTGACCGAAACCGAAGCCAAAGCCAAGGGCATTGCCTATGAAAAGGCCGTGTTCCCGTGGGCTGCGTCTGGCCGTGCACTGGGCAATGGCCGCGATGACGGTCTGACCAAAATTCTGTTTGACCCGGAAAGCCACCAGATCCTCGGTGCCGCCATTGTCGGCGTGAACGCGGGCGAATTGCTGGGTGAAGCGGTGCTGGCCTATGAAATGGGTGCGGATATCAGCGACATTACCGGTACCGTCCACGCGCACCCGACGCTGTCGGAAACCGTGGCCATGGCGGCGGAAATCGCCCATGGCTCGATCACCGATCTGTATATCCCCAAGCGCAAGAAGTAAGCGCGAGGTGGATCTACACAAAAACGCCCCGGTTTTGCCGGGGCGTTTTGTTTTAGTCCGCTCACACACATCAAAACACTTTATAGATCCGGCCGGTTTGCGGACCCTCGATGCTGCGTACATAAGCCTGTGCAACCACGGCTCCGGGCTGTGGGATGAACCCCGGAAAGAACGGGCCAAATACGTCTTGCGATTCTGTCAGCATGGTCGGGCTGACTACGTTGATGCGAAACGCGCCCGATGCATCCACGGCAACAGCACGGGCAAAACCCTCTACAGCGGCATTCACCGTGGTCGCGTTGAAACCCTGGGCAATGGGTTCATCAGCCACAATCCCGCTGGTCAACGTGATTGAGCCACCACGGCGTAGATAATGCTGGCCGATCAGTGCTACGTTCACTTGTCCCATCAGCTTGCTATCGATCCCTTTGCGAAACTGCTCCGGCGTGGTTTCGCTCAGGGGGCCGAAATGCAGATTGCCACTGGTAACCACAATGGCATCGACCTGCCCTATCCGCTCAAACAACGCCCGTACGCTGTCTTCGCTGGCGATATCGACCCGCTCACTGCCATTGGAATGCCCCACGCGCAATACCTGATGACGGTCTTCCAGCGCCGCTACGACCGCTTTGCCAACAGTACCTGTCGCGCCAATCACCACGATTTTCATGTCTTGCTCCACGTTGTATGAAAGCTTCATTGTGGTTAGCAACCCTTTCCGGATAAACCGATAGACGCTTCGTTCTTTTCAAACCCTGAGTTGGCAATTGGCATCGTTCAGACACCACACATGACATAGCACCAATCATTCCAAAAAACCGGGTTAATATGCCTGTTCCTCGCAACGGATTGCATCATGGCGCTTGTTTCCAAACTCCCCGATGTCGGTACGACCATCTTCACGGTCATGAGTCAGCTTGCTGCTGAGCACCACGCCATCAATCTCTCTCAGGGTTTTCCGGATTTCCCCTGCGCGCCCGAAATGTTGCAGGGCGTGTATCAGGCCATGCTGGCTAACCACAATCAGTACGCGCCCATGGCGGGGTTGCCGGCGCTGCGGCAGGCTCTGGCGGCCAAGCTGCAGCAAAGCCGGGATATCGTTGTGGACGCAGAGACTGAAATCACGATCACCGCCGGCGCGACACAGGCGTTGTTCACCGCCATCGCCACCGTACTGCATGCAGGTGATGAGGCCATCATTCTTGATCCGTCTTACGACAGCTACGCCCCCGCCATCCGTGCACAGGGCGCGGTGCCCGTGCGTATCAGCTTGAGTGCACCAGCGTTTGCGGTGGATTGGGATCAGGTCAGCCAAGCTGTCACACCGCGCACGCGGCTGATTATCGTTAACAACCCCAATAACCCGGCAACCAGCGTGTTCACCTGCAGTGATCTGGATGCGCTCTCGGCAATCGCAGACCGCCATGACCTGATCGTGCTGGCTGATGAGGTCTACGAACATCTGGTTTATGACGGGGTGGAACACCAAAGCGTACTGGCGCATCCCGCACTACGGGCACGCAGCTTTGCGGTGTACTCGTTCGGCAAAACCTTCCACGCTACTGGCTGGAAAGTGGGATATTGCGTCGCGCCTCCCGCATTGACAGCAGAGTTTCGCAAGCTGCATCAGTTTCTGGTGTTTTCAGTCAACACCCCCACGCAACACGCGCTGGCGCAGTACCTGGCGACCCCGGCGCACTGGCAACTGCTTCCCGAGTTCTACCAGGCCAAACGTGATCTGTTGGCAACAGGTTTGCAGCAAGCCGGGTTTACGCTCAAACCCAGCCAAAGTACGTATTTCCAGTTGGCAGATTACCGCCAGATCAAGCCGGATTTGTCTGAGATAGAGTTCGCGCGCTGGCTAACGGTGACGCACGGCGTTGCCAGCATTCCGGTATCGGCGTTTTATGGCGACGGGCGCGATCACAAGCTGGTGCGCTTTTGTTTTGCCAAGCAGGAAACCACGCTGGACGCCGCACTGACGCGGCTCTCCGCCCTCACCAGAACCTAGGCGGATTCCGCCACCGGCACCGGATTGCGGCGGGCAGCAAACAAGCGGTAAATGGTGATGATGTTGAGCGTGGCGGACGTCGTCTCAAGCATGACGCCGCCAATTGAACCCGACAAAAAAGCATTACCCAACCACAGCAGCGTGCTGCACAAGATCAGCAAACGCATGGGGATGCCTTTGAACAGGAAGACCGCAACCGTACCCAGCGTGCCACCGAGAATCGGCACAATGCTGTGCCAGCCACTGGCAACGTACAACCCCAGACCAATGTTGAGCGCCACAAACACAGCGGCCAGCCAGGGCGACTGACTACGCATGGAAGTCAGCATGCGCACACTGGAAATACCGGCGCTGGTCATCGCGGCCGGGTTGCCCAGCAAAGCAAAATGGATGGCGTAGGTCGCGGACTGCAAGGTCATCAACAGCTTGAAGCGTTGATCTTTTTTTTGCAGAAAACCGGCAATGGAAAAAGCAAAAACCAGATAACCCAGGCATTGCGCCAGCGAAAACACAGCCAAAACCGCTACTCCACGCAAACAGGCCAACTCGGGCGAGTGGCCGGACAAAAGAGGCTTATCCTACGCGCTTGTGCCCGCTTCGTGGCAGTCGCCGCTGGGCGGCATGATATATATCATTAATTTCAACGCTTTACGGGCGGTTGATTACAGCAAGCACCCGCTTTGGCCTGCAATGTATCGGCTAGATTGCGATCCAGATTGCCAAACCAGGCCGCACGCAGACGGTTCCACCAGCCGCCATGACTGAGCCCTGTCCGGGCCAGTATCGCGCCGTAATGCACTGCGCGAACATCATAAGTTACCGCAATATATTTGCCGGAAACCACGGCGTCACTCACGCCCGGTGCACTGCGCAGTAAAGTTAGCTGTGCATCCGCTAGTGGACTTATGAGGTGTACGTTGCGTGTGACCTGCCAAAGCGGTTGATTCATGGCACCCTCCTCAGCTTTTCAGTTTGCGGACCACGTCCATCAACTCAGCAATCGCGTCTTCGCCCTTGCCTGCGCCAATGGCCTTCGCCACACAGCCATTGGCATGGTTTTCCAGCAATTGCATGGCCACGCCGTCAAGCGCAGCGCGAATAGCGCCGAGTTGAGTCAGGATGTCCACACAATAGCGGTCTTCATCCACCATACGGGCAATGCCACGCACTTGCCCTTCAATACGGTTCAACCGGCTGACCAGGCGTTTTTTGTCTGGCTGTACTGCTGACTTGCCATCCGCCTCCGGCACATCATGACAATGCGGAGCCTGCAGGTCAGACGAGGTCATAGCCTGCATCCTCAATGGCTGTCTTGAAGGCGTCCAGGTTGGTCATGGCCGGATCGAACTCCACCTGTGCACTTGCAGTATCCAGGTTCACCGCCGCACTTTGCACACCCTCAATATTCTTGAGTACGCGGCTGACCGTACTGGCACAACCGGAGCAGCTCATTCCGTTGATTTTGAGCGTTGTGGTTTGCATGATTGAAACTCCTTTACGGTTGAGAAGCGCGCGTTGCCTGCCAGCGTCGCAGCATCAATGCATTACTGACGACCGACACCGAACTGAGCGCCATGGCAGCGCCCGCAATAGCCGGATTCAGCAAGCCGAACATGGCCAGCGGGATACCCAGCGTGTTGTAGACAAAAGCAAAAAACAGGTTCTGCCGGATCTTGCGTAATGTCGCACGGGCCAGCGCCACAGAGTGAGCCACCGCCATCAGATCGTTGCGCATCAGTGTGATATCGGCGGTTTCAATGGCCACGTTACTTCCCGCGCCCATGGCATAACTGACGTCGGCCAGCGCCAGCGCGGGTGCATCGTTCACGCCATCCCCGACCATGGCGACACGTTTGTTGTGAGCGCCAAGGGTTCGGATCACCTGCGCCTTGTCCGCTGGCAGTACCTCGGCATGGACCGTCTTGATACCGGTCTCCTGCGCCACCCAATGAGCCGCAGTCTGGTTATCTCCGGTCAGCATGATGACGTTGATACCTTGTGCCTGCAGTGCGGCCACAGCGGCACGGGAAGTGGCACGCACGGTATCGGCCAGCGCCACAAGGCCAATCAATTTTTGATCACGGCCAATGCCAATCAGCGTTTCATCCGGCCGGGCGGGGATCATGTCTTCATCCACGTCGCCCGCCCAGTCCACGCGTCCCACCCGCAATGTGCTGCCATCTGGCAGCGCACCTACGACACCCTGGCCAGCAATCACGGCAAAACCAGTCACATCCAGCAATGGGAGTTGGCGTTTCGCAGCTTCATCCAGCAGTGCTTTCGCCAGCGGATGTTCGCTGCCTGCCTCCAGACTGGCCGCCCATTGCACCAGGGTATGCGCATCGACCTCTTCGGTCAGCGCTCGCACCGAGCGCACGCCCGGCTTGCCTTCAGTCAGCGTACCGGTCTTATCGACGACCAACGTGTCAAGATGCGCGGCATGTTCCAGTGCAGCAGCGTTGCGGAACAACAGACCCAGATGCGCCCCGCGGCCTACGCCAACCATCACCGCCGAGGGAGTTGCCAGGCCCAGCGCGCATGGGCATGCAATCACCAGCACCGCCACGGCGTTAAGCATGGCTGGTGTAAAACCGGCCAACCACCAGGTCACCACGAAAGTACCCAATGCGATCAACAGAACCACCGGCACAAACACAGCGGCAATCTGGTCTGCCAGTCGCTGGATCGGGGCTTTGGAACCCTGCGCCGCCGCGACCAGACGAACGATCTCGGCCAGTTGCGTATGCTGGCCCACGCCTGTGGCGCGGATGCGCAGCATGCCATCGTGATTGCGGGTAGCAGCAAAAACCAGCGATCCGGCAGATTTGGGTACGGGCACACTTTCTCCCGTCAGCATGCTTTCATCGACCACTGCTTCGCCACTGATGACTTCGCCATCCACAGGGACGGCATCACCATGCCGCACGATGACGATCTCGCCCGCTTTCAATTGATCTACCGGCACTTCAAGCAGCATGCCCCCGCGCTCCACCCGGGCATCACGCGGTTGCAATTGCATTAGTTCACTCATGGCTTGGGATGCCCTGTGCTTGGCACGTGCTTCAAGCCACTTCCCCAGACACACCAGTGTGATGACCACCGCACTGGCTTCAAAATAGACGGGCAGGTCGTCACGGCCCTGCAAGACCACGACGGTACTAAAGAGCCAGGCGACAGTTGTACCCAGGGCCACCAGCACATCCATATTGGCACCACCGCCCTTTACGGTATGCCAGGCGCCGCGGTAAAAACGCCAGCCAAAACCAGACTGCACCAGCGTGGCCAGCAGCATTTGCCACATACGCGGCACCATCAGCGCATGCCAGCCTGCAGTCATGGCCAACATTTCCCATAGCAACGGTGCGGTGAGTAACGCTGGCGCCAGCCAACTCCAGATCGGCGTGTCGCTGGGGCGGCTGTTCTGTCCTGCTTCTGGTTTGATTTCATGCGCATCGTAGCCCGCTTTGCGGACCGCCTGGATCATGATGTCAGTCGTGTTGACCCCGGCGGGTTGCTCGATCAGCGCAGTTTCAGTCGCAAAGTTCACCGTTGCAGTCACACCGGGCAGTCGGTTCAAAACTTTCTCAATCCGGGCCGCGCACGCCGCACAGGTCATGCCTTCCAGACCCAGTTGGGTCTGCGCCGGCTTGACGTCGTAACCAGCTTTACGAATCGCGGCGATCACGCCCGGGACATCTTTACCATCTGCCAGCGATACCCTTGCCGTTTCGGTCGCCAGGTTGACCTGAGCGCTCACACCCTCCAGCCGGCCGAGCACTTTCTCGATCCGGCCAGCACAAGCGGCGCATGTCATGCCACTGATGGGGAGTGAAACATCCATGATCGCCTCTCAGCCTTATACCTATAGGGGGTATATTATGCCGCAAGGGGGTGTCTGTAAACCGGAATGCCAATATTTCACACCTTGCTTTACCCATACCTCGGTGGGGTATACATTAGCGCATCTCCCCCGGGTGTATGCACGATGTGGCGCATGCTATTACTGACGTTCTGCCTGCTGGTATCCGGCTTTGCACCGGCCCAGACTCACGTCGTACCCGCCCACACCATGTCCAGGCTTGTGGTTCAAAGTACAGACCATTGCACTCACTGTGATGATGCGGCGCCAGTTGCTACACCTGAACATCACGCGCCAGTCAGCCCTTGTTGCGACAATACCTTTTGCACCATGACACCTGGCGCACTGGTCACACAGCCGCTCGCGGCACCCCAGTTGTCTGGCACCGCAGTGCGCCAGACCGCACTCACATCCATGTTGACCGACTGGCAGATTGCACCGCCATTACCCCCGCCCCGTACTCCTGCCTGAACCCCGAATCCATTCGCTGTATTTAATTGATTTGCCCGCACATGCAAACCCGCATGGGCAGGTTCAGTTTGCCGGCCGCATGGCAGCCGGTGAAAAGGAGTCATCATGTCTTCGTTGAAAAAAAACTTTCTGATGCTGGTACTCGTCAGTGCCACTGCTTTGGCGCAAGCGGGCACCGCAATCACCCTGTATAAAAACGCGGGGTGTAGCTGCTGCGAAGCCTATATTGCGTATCTGAAAACGGCCGGGTTTACCGTCAAGGCAGAAAATGCCGATGATATGGGCGCTATCCGCCAACGTTATGGCTCAGCCAACGCAGCCAGTTGCCATACCATGCGCATAGCCGGCTATACCGTAGAGGGCCATGTGCCGGTTGCAGCCATCAAGCAATTGTTGCAAAAGAAACCCGCCATTACAGGAATTAGTGTGCCGGGCATGCCCGCCAACTCGCCGGGTATGGGCGAGGAAAAACCAGGGACGTTGCCCGTCTATGCACTCAAAACTGCCAATGGCCAGCCAGCGACCGAATTTGGCCGTTTTTGATCCAGCCTGGTTTGACCAGGTTCAGTCATAAACCCTCGACGGGGCAGGATCTTGCCTGCCCCTATGGAGTAAAAGAATGGATCGTCGAAGCTTTTTGCGGTTTGGAAGCCTTGCCGTTGGCACACTGGCACTGGCTCCGCGCACTTGGGCTGCAGAAGACCCTCATGCCGGGCACATGACCATGGCAACGACCGAAACACCTCCACTGCTTCCAGTGGGTGACTTACCCACCGGCCGTGCCCTGCCGGCTTTGCAAAAACTGAAAAACCAGTCCAACCCGGCCGGCCAGTTCCAGGCCACATTGACCGCCGCACCACGTACCGTACAGTTCAAGCCCGGGCTCGATACCGTCGTATGGGCCTACAACGGCCAGACGCCAGGCCCGCTGATCGAGATCTACGAAGGTGACGTGCTGGAAATTCGCCTGGTCAATCAGCTTGCCCAGCCCACAACCATCCACTGGCATGGCCTGCCGGTCCCGCCATCACAAGACGGCAACCCGGGCGATGAGGTCGCACCAGGTGCAGAGCGCACCTACCGTTTTGCCTTGCCGGCTGGCAGCGCGGGCACTTACTGGTATCACCCGCATCCACACGGTCATACTGCCGAACAAGCGTTCATGGGTCTGGCCGGCCCGTTGATTGTCCGTTCACGCCTTGATCCGCTAGCGGGCATGCCAGAACAACATCTGGTGTTCTCTGACCTCAAGCTGGGTGCCGATGGCAAGGTGGTCGGCAACAACGATATGGACTGGATGAACGGGCGTGAAGGCCAGTTTGTGCTGGTCAATGGCGCACTGCAGCCTGTCATCACCGCGGATGGCATGCAGCGCTGGCGACTGTGGAATATGTGTAACGCGCGCTATCTCAATCTATCGCTGGGCGGCCAGCCATTCCGCCTGGTGGGTACCGATGGTGGTCTGCTGGAGCACGCTCGCGCCATTACGCAATTATTGCTGGCACCCGGTGAACGGGCAGAGATCGTGGTCATGGGCAACAGTGAGGTTAGCCTGCAAGCGCTCGCGTATGATCGCGGAATGATGGGAGATGCCCCGCCCCCTCAAACCCTGACCCTGGCCAAAGTCACCTTGAGCGGGGGCGCCACCCGCCCTATCCCCTCTCATTTGCGGCAGATTACGCCGCTCAGCCCCGGCGGTGCCCAGAAACGCGTGGTTTTCAGTGAGCAAATGAACATGGCTGGCGGCGTGCACAGCATGACCCCGCTGGTAAACGGCAAGAGCTATGACATGAATCGCGTCGACCTGGTCAGCCAGCGCGGCGTCGTGGAGGCATGGTCACTGGTCAATGACTCTGACATGGATCACCCGTTCCACTTGCATGGCACACAATTCCAGATCGCGAGCCGAACGCGCAATGGTCAGACCGTGCCGGAGCCTTTCCTTGCCTGGCGCGATACCATCAATCTGCGGCCCAATGAAACAGTCGTGATCCACGTAGTACAACCGCAAGCCGGGCCACGCATGTTCCATTGCCACATTCTGGAACATGAAGACCGCGGCATGATGGGGATCTTGAGCGTGGTGTAGCCCCAAGCGTCATCGCCAGAAAAACCGGTCAATATGCCGGTTTTTCTGTGTGTAGCCAGCCTTGAGCGGATGCGGCCAGGCCGTGCGTTTGCTAAACTTGCGGCATTTGCAAATCAGCGAGTCGTAACCCGTGGCCCAATATGTGATGTCCATGCTCCGCGTGAGCAAAATCGTTCCGCCCAAGCGTCAGATCATCAAGGATATTTCGCTCAGCTTCTTTCCTGGCGCCAAGATCGGCCTGCTGGGTCTGAATGGCGCCGGTAAGTCCACCGTGCTGCGCATCATGGCCAATGTGGACAAAGAATACGACGGCGAGGTGCAACACCTGGCTGGCGTGAAGATCGGTTACCTGGAGCAGGAACCGAAGCTGGACGCCGAAAAAACCGTGCGCGAAGAAGTGGAAAGCGGCATGGGTGAAGTCATGGATGCGCAGAAGCGTCTGGAAGAAGTCTACGCCGCCTACGCGGAACCCGATGCCGACTTTGACGCGCTGGCCGAAGAACAAGGCCGTCTGGAAGCCATCATTTCTGCTGGCGCTGGCGACAACACCGCCCTGCAACTGGAACTGGCCGCCGACGCGCTGCGCCTGCCACCATGGGATGCCAAAATCGGCAACCTCTCTGGCGGTGAAAAGCGCCGCGTCGCTTTGTGCAAGTTACTGCTGTCCAAGCCAGACATGCTGCTGCTGGACGAACCGACCAACCACCTGGATGCAGAATCGGTTGAATGGCTAGAACAATTCCTGGTGCGCTTCCCAGGTACCGTCGTCGCGGTGACGCACGATCGCTATTTCCTTGATAACGCGGCCGAGTGGATTCTGGAACTGGACCGTGGCCACGGTATTCCCTGGAAGGGCAATTACTCCAGTTGGCTGGAGCAAAAGGAAGAGCGCCTGAAGCAGGAAGAATCCACGGAATCGGCTCGCCAGAAAGCGCTGAACAAAGAACTGGAATGGGTCCGTCAGAACCCCAAGGGGCGTCAGGCCAAGTCCAAGGCGCGGATTGCCCGCTTTGAAGAACTCTCCAGCTTTGAGCACCAGAAACGCAACGAAACCCAGGAAATCTTCATCCCGGTCGCCGAACGTCTGGGCGATAAGGTCATCGAATTCAAGGGTGTGTCCAAGGGCTTTGGCGATCGCCTGTTGATCGACAATCTGAGCTTTGCCGCTCCGGCCGGCGCCATCGTCGGCATTATCGGCCCGAACGGCGCGGGTAAATCCACGCTGTTCAAGATGATCGCCGGCAAAGAAGCCCCGGATACGGGCGATGTCGAGATCGGTCAGACCGTGCAAATGGCCTTTGTCGAGCAATCGCGTGAAGGTCTGGAAGCCGAGAAGACCGTGTTTGAAGACGTCTCTGGCGGTCTGGAAAACATCCAGGTCGGCAAATTTGAAATGTCCAGCCGCGCGTATCTGGGCCGGTTCAACTTCAAGGGTGGCGATCAGCAGAAGAAAGTCGGCATGCTCTCCGGTGGTGAGCGTGGCCGCCTGCATCTGGCCAAGACGCTACTGAAGGGTGGCAACGTGTTGCTGCTGGATGAACCGTCCAACGATCTGGACGTGGAAACCCTGCGGGCACTGGAAGACGCCCTGCTGGAGTTTGCCGGCACCGTGTTCGTGATCAGCCATGATCGCTGGTTCCTGGACCGGATTGCCACGCACATTCTGGCCGCTGAAGGTGACAGCCAGTGGACGTTCTTCGACGGTAACTATCAGGAATACGAAGCCGACAAGAAGAAGCGTCTGGGCGAAGAAGGTGCCAAGCCCAAGCGTATCCGCTACAAGCCAGTGACGCGTTAAGCGCGACAAACAAAACCCTGCCGGCTGCGTTGTGCTTTGTTTGCCGCGCTATCCGCCAGGGTCATGCCCATAAAAACGGGAAGCGATGCTTCCCGTTTTTTTATTACGGCGTACCTTCTGGCCCCTCGGACACTACGACGGCAACGCACGTGCTATCGTGACGCCCGTTTGTGATTCACCCTGATGCGCCATGCCCGCCCTGCCCCACAAAAAGCTCTACCACATCTCCACCCTGGAAAACCTGGACACCTGGGCCCGCTACAAGCAGGCCATGTGCATGGATTGCCAGTCCACCTGTTGCACCATGCCGGTGGAGGTCAAGCTACCGGACCTGGTCCGCATGGGGGTGGTCGATCCGTTTGAGGCGGAGCACGAAGCCCCCAAAAACGTGGCCAAGCGACTGGAAAAAGCGCGGATCATCCAGCACTTCAATTTCAAGACCAGCGTGTTCACGCTGGCGCAGCGGGCCAATGGCGAGTGCACGTATCTGGATGCACAAACACGCCTTTGTACCATTTACGATCAGCGTCCCAATACCTGTCGCAACCACCCCAAGATTGGCCCCAAGCCGGGTTTTTGCGCTTATCGCAACCGTTGAGGCTGCTGCGGCGGCATTTCTCATATTTGTCATGGAGCGTTCATAGAATGACGCATCGCTGGCGACCGCCGGCCTGTCCGAGTACTGGATGCGCATTTTATGTCCCTGACGGTTCCTTTTCCCAATCCGGTTCGTGACTGGATCATCAGCAATCTGCAACGCGGCTGCGCGGCGCCAGATGTCGTCCGTGAACTGACCAACAACAATGTGGCCGAAGAATTGGCCAGTGCCATGGTCAGCACCGTCATGCAGGCGCTGATTGCAGGTTCACCACTTCCTGACGGCCAGTTATTGATGGCGCCACCAGCCTACCTGGCCGATCCATGCCGTTTGCCAGCCAGCCCGGTTGTGGCTTGTGGCGATCGTGAAATCCGGATTCTGTCGCGTATGAGCAGGCCAACAGCCGCGGTACTGGGCAATGTGGTCAGCGCGCGTGAAGCAGAGCAGCTGATTGAACTGGCCGCACCGCGTCTGCGCCCCTCCACCGTGGTTGATCCTGCCACCGGTATGGATGTGGTCGCGGATCATCGCAGCAGCGAGGGTATGTTTTTCCGGCTGATGGAAACCCCATTGCTGGAGAAACTGGACAGACGCCTGGCCATGCTGACCGGTTTGCCAGTCGAAAACGGTGAAGGTTTCCAGATTCTGCATTACCGCACCGGTGCGGGCAGCGCGCCACATTATGACTACCTGACACCCAACAATATCGCCAATGCAGAATCGGTTACCCGCAGCGGGCAGCGCATTATCACGATTGTGATCTATCTGAACGATGTCATGGCAGGGGGCGAAACGGTGTTCCCGGATACGGGCTGGGCCATTACACCCCAATTGGGTAATGCCATTTATTTCGAGTACGGCAATCGCGAAGGCCAGACTGATCCTGCATCGCTCCACGCCAGTTCGCCTGTACTCAAGGGCGAGAAATGGGTGGCGACGAAATGGATACGGGAGCGGCGCTTTATCTCGCGCTAGCCAGGTTGCATAGCCAGAAAAAAGCCGCCCATTCGGGCGGCTTTTTTATCAGGCCTGGATCAAGCATTACAACAGGTCTACGGACTTCCAGCCTTTGTCGGTCAGCGTAAACACTTCTTTCAGCTGCATCTGGCGGTCTCCCTCCACCACACGCGCCAGCATCGGGAACACACGTGCCATCGCCGGGTCTTTGGCCCAGGGAGCGGCTTCGACCTTATAGGTGTAAGTCACGGCCGTCGTTGGGTGGCCATGTTCATCATGCGGTGGCTCCCAGCCGACAATCTGGTTCAGCGTCAGCGTGGCAGCACACAGATCACCATGACGCGTGGCCTTGCTGCCGTCGGGCCGGGCATAGGTAAAATCTTGCTTGAGATAGTACTTCTGCCCTTCCGGTGTCAGTGAATACTGGTGGGTTGAGACCACCTCAGACTTCCCAGGGCTGTTGTAGCGGATCATGACGTCTTTCTCAGCGACAACACCCAGTTGTTGCAGTACCGGTAGTTGCACGGCATCCCGCTCGGCCGTAGCCGCCTGGTTGGGGGTGATATTGATGGGCCACTCGGTTTTATCGAGACAGAAATGACCCTTCTCGGCCAGGTACTGGTTCATGCCTGTGGTAAATACTTCAGCGGACGGTTTTTCTGCGGGTTTGCTGCACGCACTCAATGCCAGTGCCGCGCAGGCGGTCAGGCTCAGTGTCTGGATCAGTTTTTTCATGGCGGGACTTGTTCAGGTTCAGTCAAAAACAGGCGATGGCTCCGTACGCAGAACCATCGCCAGATCATGGATTAATCAACGCAGGTACCGTGCGCTGGCGGGTTCGCCGGCGCCTGATAACCATCCGTTAACGTATTCAGGAAGCAAATCAGGTCAGACATCTGCGCCTCTGTCATTGGCGGTGTTGCGCCTGGCGCACGACTATCCAGGGGCATTTGCGGGTCGATATTGCCCACATAAGCAGCCGGCAGATCGTTGAACTTCTGTACTGTACCGCCCGTATATTGCGTGGTGATCAAACCGTACGTGGGGAAACTGGCGTCCGGTGTGGCCTTGGGTGTGCCGCCCACAGTCGGGTACCAGATCTCCGGGTTGGTATCACGCGTGTTGTAGAAGTGAACCAGTTGGTACAGCGAATGAATCACGCCGTTGTGGAAGAATGCGCCGCGCAAAGACACATTGCGCAGTGTCGGCGCCTTGAACAGGCCGCAGAAGCTGTTGGCGGCACCCGGGGAGGCCGGCAGGTGATCTGTACGCGCCGGACCGCACACGCCCATGTCGTAATACGCAGCATTCTGGTTGGCAGGGATGTCCATGTTGCGCGGCACACTGATGGTCTCATAAGAGAAATCAGTAAATAGCGCCGAGCTCCCATTCAGACCTGCGCCTTGATAGTGGCAAGAAGCGCAATTGCCCGAATTGGCATCGGTGAATACCGTTAAGCCGCGCAATTCCGCCGCCGTCATGTTGCCGCCAATCTTGTTGGCCACGTACAAGTCGAATTTGCTGGAGAACGGGTGGAAGCTCTGGTCTTCCATCTGGTACGCCTGCAAGGCGGCCTGGATATTGGCGAAGGCTTTGGTGGTGTCGTTGAAAGCATCGCTACCAAATGCTTGCAGGAACAACGGCGCATAGGCAGCGGCCTTGACCTTGGCGACGACATCCGCCGGCGAGGCATTGGCCATTTCGTTGGCCGACAACAACGGAATACTGCTTTGATCCGCCAGCGTGGGCGAGCGGCCATCCCAGGTGAAACCGCCACCAGGACCCGGCACGCTCACGCCATCCGGGTTGTCCAGCAGGTCGGCGTAGGCCGGGGTGAATTCTTTGTAGCGCAACGATGGTACGGCGCGCGTACCAGGTTGCAGCATATCGGTGCCACCCAGTTGCACAGCCAGATTATTGGGTGCCGCATACGCAAAATTGGGGTCGTGACATGTGGCGCAGGACATCTTGCCCGAGCCAGACAACGTAGCATCAAAGAACAGTTTGTGACCCACCTGGGCAGACAGACTCAGCGGTGCCGAGGCGGTCGCGGCGCTGGGCGCAGAGGTCGGCGTCGCAGTCGGCGCGCTGGTCGTGGTGTTGCTGTCGCTACTTCCCCCGCCGCATGCGGCAAGAACCAGTGGCAACAGGCAAACGGCAATACGGATGAAATGCTGCATTTGACAAGTCTCCCTCACAGAAGCGGTGCTTCTGTACGGCTGCAGAAATGGCAGAAGCACCCGCTTCTGCCATCCCATGGTGACCCCGCCTTGATGGCGCGACCGGATCACCCTTTCTTCTTTTTTTAAGCGCCTTACTTCACTGCCCAGACACCCTTCTGCGTCGTATCCGGACCCACTTGCGGAGTCAGGGTTTGCGTATCAGAGGACTGGATCTGCGTGTAGGTCTTCGGAATCACGTAGGCGTGGTTCATCGGACGGACCGCATCGAAGTGGGTATCGGCACTGCTTTGGTATTCCGGCAGGTTCAGGATGTTCTGCGCAATGAACTTCTCGGTGTACTTCGAGCGGTTCATATACGTAGAGTCATCGGTCGGATCAGCCAGCTGGAACATGTCTTGCAGCGTGCGCACAAAGGAGAAGTGGCTATAGGCATCGCTGTCAGACACTTGCTTGGGTGCGCCAGCCTGGTTGGTGATCACCGCGAAGATGGATTCGCCGTGGCCATGGTTGCCGAAGTTGTAGTTGTGGATCGACGTATCCTGGGCGAATTGACCATTGGAACCCTTCACCAGCGGGTTGGTATTGGTCGAAGCAGCAGCACCCGAAGAACCCGGCACCCAGCCGCAACATGCGTTGTGACCCGTGGTGGCAGTGCCTTCGTCAAACATCAACACAATCGCTACACGCTTCTGGCGGTTAGCCCACAGCGGAGAAGCCTGGATTTTCTTGACCAGGTAATCCACGTAGTTGTCGCCACGGGTAATGATGTTGTTGCCCGAAGCGCAATCGCTGGCTGTTGCTGTGCCGCCGCCCGACAAGGTGCCTGTCACGGTAATGCTGTGCATGTCGTCACACTGGTCAGGCATCAGGAAGTTGATCTGACCCACGTCGCCGCTTTGCAGATCGGTACTGAACTGGTCAACGTTATAGCCGGTTGGCACGGTGTACTTGCTGCCCGAGACCAGCGCGGCATCCCACTGACCGCCACCCAGTGTACGGTTGCTGAACTTCCACTCTGGTGCGCTACGCACGTTCTGGTAGGCCATACCCGGATGGTGCTTGGTCTTGTACAGACCGGCCGGCATGGGCAGTGTCAGGGTGGAATTACCAATGGCGGTGGTGTTGTTGCCCAGTGTGCCCGGCGGGTAGACGTGGTCGGCAGCGGTGACAGCAGTGTCGGCGATACTATCGGTCCGGAAATCCTGGCCCGGGTTCATCGACTCGCTGTAGGTACGCCAGCGCAGACCCTTGCTGCTCAACGCGGTAAACAGGTTGGCGCGGCCTACGATGTTGTGGTTGATCCCGGCAGCCTGGGTACAGGTCGTGGTGAATGGCGAGTTGGCCAGACCTGGCTGGGTATTGTCCGGCACCGGCAGATCCTGCACGGCATTGGCACCGGTCGCATCACAGTTCCACTGGCTGTCATCGGTAATACCCCAGTCATCGGCACCGCCCAGCGCCGTGTAGTTCGGCTCACTGGGGTTGCTGGTGGCGTAGTAGCTGGTGAACTGGTTGTTGGCTTGCAGGTAACCATTGATCTTGGGCGCGTATTGCGAGCCCAGGATGGTAGTGGTGCCCTTGTTTTCCAGCATCACGATAAACACGCTGTCGTAACGCGGAATACCTTCCACGTTAAATGCAGCTTGTTGGGCTTGCAGGAAGGTGATCGGCTGACGCGGATCGGTCTTCTGCGTGTTGGTGGCGGTACTCACGGCCAGGCTGGCGAGTTCCGGATCACCGCCCGGCACGGCCAGGGCATCCGGGTAAAGTTCTTTGTTATCGAATTTCTTGGTGGCGTAGACGTAGCGGTTGTTCAACGCGTTGGCTTCAGCGAGGGCCAGCGATTGAGCCGTGCCCGTCAACGCAGTCAGATCACCCAGGACCTGAGCACTGGTCACGCCAACGCGAGAAGCCAGATTGCCCTTCTCAGTCTGGTAATCCGTGCTGTTGTCTTCCACCATGCGTTGTACTTCGCTGGACATGGGGCTAACGACGACAAGACCGGCGGTTTGCTGCTCAGTCACCTGGGCCAGAGAGGCGCGCAGGATTTCGTGAGCGGTTACCGCAGAACCATTGGCCGTATTGGTTGCACTGGTGCTGATGTCGGCAATGATCGGGCCCAGGGCCGAGGCGGTCAGCGTGAACTTGCCATTCGCATCCGTCGTAACCGGGTTTTCGCTGGATTCACAAATACCGTCGTTGTTACTGTCAACACAGACGGTCGCACCCTTGAAGTAGCCGGCGGCCAGGGTTGGATTACCGGTGCTGCCCGGCGTGTAGGCCGTGCTGTTGACGACGCCGCTAATTTTGACTTGCGAGTTAGGGGCCGAGGTTGAGGTTCCTGAATCGCCACCACCACAACCGGCCAACATACAGGCCGCCGCAATGGCTGTCAGCGATGTCGTGAAACCAACGTATTGAAGGTTTGCCACATCTTTCTCCCGAATGGGTTTGTTGTTGACCAGCAAAGTCCGGAGCAAACCAGATCTGCCAGTCCCGAAAAACCCCGCTATCCTGGGAGGTAAAAATGAAAAGGATGTGACGCTACACGTGGTTACAGCGGTAAGAAAAATATATTTTTTTACGTCAACCTAACGCCTTCCGAATGCGTTTCTCTAAGTTTTTTCTAAGGTTGGTCAGCGCAATTCAGGCAAACTGGCAAGTAGGTGAAAGCCGCTTGGCAAGGCCGAGAGAAATACAAAAATTGCTGATGAATCAGTCAATTGAATTGAATATCGAGAAGAAAAACTGGTACAGCGCGCGTTTTCCGGGTGACGCAGTGCAAAAACGACATCCATCATCGAGCGTTGAGGCTGATCAAGGCCGTCCTGTTTGCGCCAGATACATTGCGACAATCAAGAATGGGAAAATAGACGTGGGACGAGGAACAAGCAGAAATGAAAACGGCCACCCGAGTCCGGGTGGCCGTTTACATTTGGTGGAGCTAAGCGGGATCGAACCGCTGACCTCTTGCATGCCATGCAAGCGCTCTCC
>NZ_BMLY01000001.1:1181426-1410906 GCF_014645555.1 Silvimonas amylolytica
AGGCTCGCATAAGCGATGGACTTGTGTGAGATGGTGCGCCCGGAGCGATTCGAACGCCCGACCCTCTGGTTCGTAGCCAGATACTCTATCCAACTGAGCTACGGGCGCACATAAACTTCACAACTGATACCACTATTATTTACTGCTACTACTTTACTGCTACTACAAACACCACTGGTGTAGTGGCGTCCCCACGGGGATTCGAACCCCGGTTATCGCCGTGAAAGGGCGGTGTCCTAGGCCTCTAGACGATGGGGACGTCTAAACATTTATGCGGCTGCTCAAGAGTTACTGCATTCCTGAGCAGCCGCATCTGTTTGGTGGAGCTAAGCGGGATCGAACCGCTGACCTCTTGCATGCCATGCAAGCGCTCTCCCAGCTGAGCTATAGCCCCGAAAGAGATGCGCATTGTAGGTGACGATATGCTGCTTGTAAACCCCCAATGCGCATTTTCTTAAAAATTTATTACCAGAGAGTCCACCACGAACCCGTCTTCCAGTAGCTATCCTGCAATACGACGGTGTTGGGGTAGTTCTGCAGCAGCACACGCTTGGCGTCGTCACGCAGTTCTGTCAAACCCAGCTTGTCATAGGAACGCACCATGATGCCCAGCGCAGGCTCTACCATCTTGGTATTGCCAAAGTTTTCCACCAGACCCTTGCCGCGATTGGCGGCCGCCAGATAAGCGCCACGACGGTAGTAATACTTGGCCACGAATAACTCATGGTTTGCCAGCGCACCCACCAGATATGCCATGCGGCTACGGGCATCTTCGGCATATTTGCTGTCCGGATAACGATCGACCAGTTCCTTGAACGAATCGAACGATTCACGTGCGGCTTTCGGATCACGCTCGGACATATCCTGCTTGGCCAGCGCCGACAGGAAACCTTGCGTCTCGTTGAAGTTAACGAGCCCCTTCAGATACAGCGCATAGTCCATACTGGGGTGAGCCGGATACTGCTTCATGAAGCGATCCAGCGAAGCCAGTGCGGGTTGGGCATCCTGGTTCTTGTACTGGTTGTATGCCATTTCCAGCAAGGCTTGCTGGGCGAAGCGTCCATATGGATAGCGGGCTTCCAGCGCCTCGAACAACTTAGTGGAGCGATCCCAGTTATGGCTTGTTTGCTCGTTCTTGCCCTCGTTGTAGATCTTCTCTGCAGACCAGCCTTTAGTCTCGTCTTGCTCGTCTGCTGTGGATGCACAACCGGCCAGCAACAAAGCAGCCACTGCGAATGCGGCGATTCGCGGTAAAATCTTGTTCATGATGAATCCCGAATTAGAACCCGACGATTATAGCGATTTCGCGCAGCCGCGTATCCTGGCCGTACCTCAGGACTATGCAGGTTCCCGACTGGATGCCGCGCTGGCGCAATTGTTACCTGATTATTCACGCAACCGGCTGGCCGGCTGGGTGAAGGATGGCCTTGTCACCGTTGACGGTCAGCCTGCCACACCCAAGACCAAACTATGGGGCGGCGAGACGCTGTCTGTTGATATCCAGCCCGATCCCGAAGAAGTCGCCTTCCAGCCGGAAAACATCGAACTGGACGTCATTTATGAAGACGACGCCATCCTTGTGATCGATAAACCGGCCGGGCTGGTCGTCCATCCCGGCAGCGGTAATTGGTCCGGCACCTTGCTCAACGGGTTGCTGCACCACTACCCAGAACTCAAAACCGTACCCAGAGCCGGCATCGTACACCGTCTGGACAAGGACACCAGTGGTCTGATGGTGGTGGCACGCACACTGGCGGCGCAAAACCACCTGGTCAAACAATTGCAGGCCCATACCGTCAAGCGCCATTATCTGGCGATAGCCCAGGGGCTGGTCAAGCGTGACGGTACGGTTGATGCGCCCATTGGCCGTCATCCCAAAGAGCGCACACGCATGGCAGTGGTGGGCACGGGCAAGCATGCCGTCACCCATTATCGCGTACTGGAGAAGTTCGACGGATTTACGCTGATTGAGTGCCGCCTTGAAACTGGCCGCACTCACCAGATTCGCGTACACATGTCACATCTGGGACATCCGCTGGCTGCAGACCCGGTCTATAGTGGCCGTGCCAAGCGACTGGAGCCCGAGATCATGCTGGCGCTTGAGGACTTCAGCCGCCAGGCGCTCCATGCACGCAAGCTCTCTTTGACACACCCGGCTACGGGCAAGGTGATGAGTTGGCGCTCGCCGATCCCGGTTGATTTTGAATCGCTACTCAACGTCATGCGCGCTCAGGCAGGTCTGGACGAGACCTGGGATGAAGAGGAAGACTGGGGCGACGAGGATGACGATCACGATATGGAAGTCATCTATGTCAGAGACTAACGTCGCGCCGTATTTCCTGATGCCTGACTGGCCGGCACCGGCCAATGTCATGGCGTTGATGACCACGCGCCATGGTGGCGTGAGCAGTGCCCCCTGGGATGGTTTCAACCTGGGTACACATGTCGGCGATGACCCGTTGGACGTCGCAGAAAACCGCGCGATCCTGCGCCAGCATCTACCCGCTGAACCCAAGTGGCTCAACCAGGTTCACGGTACAGTGGTCGCAACTGTTGGCGACTGCGATGCAGACGCCAGCATTAGCACTGCGCCTGATGATGTCTGCGTCATCATGACTGCTGACTGCCTGCCTGTGCTGTTTTGTGATCGCGCGGGGACCGTTGTTGCTGCGGCACATGCCGGCTGGCGCGGACTGTGCCAGGGCGTGCTCGAGGCCACACTGGAAAGCATGCAACGCCCGGCGGAAGACATCATGGCCTGGTTGGGCCCTGCCATTGGCCCTGATCAGTTCGAAGTCGGTTCAGAAGTGCGCGATGCGTTCATGGCACACGACCCGCAAGCCGCCAGCGCCTTTAAACCCGGCGCCGACGAAGGCAAGTGGCTGGCCGATATCTATGCCCTGGCCGGTCAGCGGCTTGCCGCAGCGGGAATCGGCAGCATCCATGGCGGCGGCTTGTGCACTGTGAGCGATCGCCGCAACTTCTTTTCTTATCGGCGCGACAAACAGACCGGCCGCATGGCGGCACTGATCTGGTTGACATCCTGACCCCCTTCCCCGGAACAAAGCGAATTTTCATGTCTGGCACTACCACCGAAATTCAGCCCTGCCCGCGCTGTGGCGCTCATGCCGAAATCCGCAAAGCGGGTGCAAACCGTGTCTGGCTGGAATGCAGCAAATATGGGCGCAATGGCAATTGCAGCATGATCAGTACACCGCAACCCAATCGCAAAGAAGCGATTGCGGCCTGGAACAAGCTCAAATAATTGCCCTTCCCTGCTCAAGACTGGGCTGCGCCCAAAACGCGGCCCACTCTGAACATCAATACGACCATACCCCACCCGATCACCGCATTTTGATGCCCTGACTAAAGTGTGGTGTCTTCAAAGCAACAGGCCGCCAGCCGCCGTCGCCAGATGCGGGCCTGCCTGGGTTCGTCCTCCATCCATTGGCCGGAAAGCCCCGGATTTCATCTGGCCCCCGTGGTGCGGGATACGCCAACCCCGGGCTGACCGGTATCGGAGCGTTGCCAGGCAGGAATTACCAGGAACAAGCGTTGGGATTATCGTCTGCCTGCCTTTACAATCTGCCGCAATCACAACCATTTTCCAGCCCCGTGACTTCACTACCTGCTTCTTTTCTCCGCCTGGCTATCGCCAGCATGCTTGCCATTCTCCTGGCCGCGTGTAGCAGCACACCTGACGAACCTGTCGGCAGCGGTTATTACCGCGTGCAAAAAGGTGACACGCTCTACCGGATTGCCGTCAATAACGGCCAGAGCGTGAACAACCTGGCGCGCTGGAACAACCTTAAAGACACCACTGCGATTGAGGTCGGACAGGTTTTGCGCGTGAAGCCACCCGGCAGCAACCCGGCAGCCAGCAGCAAACCAGCCCCCTCCAGACCCGTGGCAACCCCAACCCCTGCACCCGCTGCGGCCCCCAAAATTGCCCTGATCTGGCCTGCCAAAGGGCCAGAACTGAAAACCGCCGCCACCCGCAATAACGGGATCGATATTGGCGGCGATAAAGGCACAACCATCGTCGCCGCTGCCGCCGGCAAAGTGGTGTATGCCGGTGAAGGGATTCGTGGTTACGGCAAGTTGCTGGTGATCAAGCACAATCAGGACTATCTGACTGCCTATGCACACAATGACAATCTGCTGGTCGGTGAAGGTGACCAGGTGAGTCAAGGCCAGAAGATCGCCACCATGGGCGATAGCGGCGCAGACCGCGTCATGCTGCATTTTGAGTTGCGCTACAAGGGTAAAGCGGTCGACCCGACCGACTTCCTGCCCTAAGTGGGGACAACAAAAAAGGGCGGATTCTTCCGCCCTTTTTTATCGCTGCAAATGCGCCATAACCATCAAGATCAATGGCCACCGTCCATGATGAACTTGATCAGAAAAAGCACAGCTACAACCAGTACGGGCAACCGGATCTCACGCCAGCGGCCGGTGCCTGCTTTCATCACGCAATACGCAATAAAGCCACCGGCAATACCTTCTGTGATCGAGAAACAAAACGGCATCATCACTGCGGTGATGAAAGCGGGCACGCTCTCGGTCATATCGTCCCAGTTGATGCGCTTGAGTTCAGCCGTCATCAAGACGCCCACAAAAATCAACGCACCAGCGGCAGCGTAGGCCGGCACCATCGCGGCCAGGGGCGAGAAGAAGATCGCCAGCAAGAACAATACGCCCACGGCCACGGCGGTCAGCCCTGTGCGGCCACCGACGGACACGCCAGCCGAGCTTTCAATGTAGGTCGAGATCGCCGACGTACCCATAAACGCGCCAAGTACAGAAGCCGTGCTATCTACCAGCAAGGCTTGCTTCATCCGTGGGAAACGACCACGTTCATCCGCAAGACCAGCTTTACCCGCCACACCAATCAAGGTGCCGGAAGAATCAAACAAACTGACCAGCATGAACGAGAAAATCACCGCGCCCATGCCCAGGCTGAATGAGTCCTTGATTGCGAGTTGGCCAAACACGTCACCAATGGCCGGGGGCAGCGAGGCCACGCCGTGGAACTTCACGTCACCAAACAGAAGACCCAGTGTGGTAGTGACCAGGATGGAAATCAGCACCGAAGCGTGAATACCGCGTGCAGCCAGAATGGCGATGATGAAAAACCCCAGGGTACCCAGCACACACGGCAGCGAAGTCAGATTACCCACCGTGACCATGGTTGCCGGGCTGGCAACCACGATGCCTGCATTATGAAGACCCATCAGCGCAATCATCAGGCCAATACCGGCGCCAATCCCCGCGCGCAGCGCAAACGGAATGTTGGCGATCAGCCAGTAACGCACACGCAAAATGGTCAGCAGAAAGAACCCGACCGCCCCCCAGAAAATAGCGCCCATACCCACTTGCCAGGACAGATGCTGACCACCAACCACCACAAAGGCAAAAAACGCGTTCAGGCCCATGGCGGGCGCCAGCGCAATGGGCAGGTTAGCCACGAGCCCCATGCCGATGCTACCAATAGCGGCGATCAGGCAGGTCACCACGAACACGGCCTGGGTATCCATGCCGGCGGCAGACAAAATCTGCGGATTCACGAAAATGATATACACCATCGTCAGAAAGGTAGTGGCACCGGCGATGAGTTCGGTGCGCACATCCGTGCCGTGTTCGCGCAGTTTGAATACACGTTCGAACAAGCCGCCGGACGCGGCGGAGTTGGTTTGCTGCATGAGGTGTTCCGGTTTCGTTTCTGTTTTTAAAAGGCGTGCGCAATATACGCGGGCGTTCACCTGGCGTGGCCGTTTTCGTACCAATGTCAGGACAAATGGTTGCCCTCACTGGCGCCCAGGCCGTGTTCAACGGCATACACTGCGGCCTGCACCCGACTGGAAAGCCCAAGTTTCTTGAGGATGTTCTGCACATGAATCTTGACCGTGCTTTCAGCCAGATCCAGCCGGCGCGCAATGACTTTGTTGGCCTCGCCCAATGCCAGATAGCCCAGTATTTCCCGCTCACGTGGCGTGAGTTTGTCTTCTTCACGCGGCACCGGTGGTGTAGTGCTGGCCACGCGAAACTGCTGTACCAGCTTGGCCGTCATCGGCTCTGCCACCACGGCCTCACCAGCGCAGGCACGGTGGATTGCGTTGACGAGATAATCAGCATCAATATTCTTGAGCAAATAACCCCGTGCACCAGCCCTCAAGGCGGTAGCGAGGTCATCAGCATCTTCGGAGACCGTCAGCATCAAGACCGCCAGCGTGGGCGCATCTTGCAGCATCAGGCTTAACGCTTCGACGCCAGACAACCCTGGCATGTTGAGGTCCAGCAGCACGACATCCGGCTTGAGTGCATGTGCCAGTTTGACGGCTTCGGCACCATCCGCGGCCTCGCCCACCACTTCAAAATCAGGCTGACGGCCCAGCAGCAAACGGATGCCGCTGCGAAACAGCGTGTGATCGTCAACCAGCAATACGCGAACTGGCTCAGACATTGGCGCCCTCTCCCTGGGTTACTACGGCGCGCTGCATGGTCAGCACCACGCTCACACCTTTATCGTTAATGAGATCCAGCTGCGCGCCCAGGCGCTCGGCCCGCTCACGCATGATATTCAAGCCCACGTGGCGCTCGGCACGACGCGCCATTTCCACCTCGTCAAAACCACGCCCGTTGTCGCGGATCATCAACTCCAGCGGGGTGTCGTTGTGTAGCGTGACCTCGACCAGCGTCGCCTGCGAATGCTTGCGCACGTTAGAAAGCGCCTCTTGCAGGATAAACAACAGTTGCAATTGTTGATCTGCCAATAGGGGTCGGCCCTGGCCTGTCAGTTTGAGCGAGGTAGCAATACCGGTCTGTTTGCGGAATTTATCAATCACCGTCTGCATGGAACCCGGTAGATCCCCTTCCTGCAAACGGGTCCTGAAATTCAGCAGCAACTCGCGCACGTCTTCATAGCTTTCCGTCACCCCGGCCCGCAACAGGGGGACGATCTCTTGCGCCTCACTGGTGGCATTACGCTTGAGCGAGTCATCCAGCATTTGCACTTGCAAGTTCAAAAAGCTCAGGCCCTGAGCAATGCTGTCATGCAAACCTTGCGCCATCAGGTTGCGCTCTTCCGACACGGCCAGCTCTTTGTCTCGCGCAGCCAGACGCAGATTATCCAGCGCAATGCCCAGATGTTGCCCCAGGGTGGTCAGCAATTGGGTTTCTCGCTCCGACACCACGCGTTTGTCGGCGAAGTGCAATGTAATCACGCCAAGATGATTGTCCCCTGCGCTGATCGGGAAGGCGCTGACTTGCTGGAAACCGGCTTCGGCACAGATGGATGAGGCCTGCCCCGGGTGCGGGAGCATCTGCACGATCACCACTTCGCCCTTACGCGCTGGCGCGCAATGACAGCCTTCATGTCGCCGGCAGATTTCTGCTTCTTGCAGTGATTCTGGCAGACCAACACTCGTCATCAACCAGGCCGACTGCTTCAGCGGGTCAATCACGCGCACGCTACCGGCATCGGCGCCAAACCAGGCAAGCAATCGCTCAAGCACGCCCTGACACAGGTTTTGCGATGTCTGAGGGCGATTCACGAATGCCACGACGTCATATAGCAGCGAGAGCTCGCCGTTTTGAGCGTTCAATTCCGCAGTTTTTTCTTCCACGCGCAGCGCCAGCGACCCATAAGCTTCTTCTAGCCGATCCGCCATGCGGTTAAAGCTATGCTGAACCTCGCCAAACTCATCGCGCGACTCTACGGGCAAACGCACAGTGAAATCTTTTTCGGTCATGCGCGAGATGCCACCGCGCAGCCGTTCCAGTGGCCGGAATATCAGCAGGAACATCAGATAGATCTGCCCAAATGCACCCGCCACCGCCATGGCAACGAGGAACATCTGGGAAGACCGCAACCATAAGGTACGGCGGGTATTGAGTTGCTCAATGGATAGCACCAGATCATTGATACGATCGACAAACTGGTCAGCATCTGTGCGGAAAGCCTGCCAGTCTTGCAGCGGCTGGCCCGCCTCCACAGGCAAGAACCAATGGCGACTCAAGCGCGCATAGTCTTGTTCAATTTCAGCAAAGCGCTGACGTACCGCAGGGGTATCGGGCAGGTACAGCGGACGGCCGGGATCGCCTTTGCGCAAAAGTTCAAGGGTCTGGCGGAAGTCTGAATCTTCTGCCCGCAATCGGGTATTGAGCTGCGGGTCACGCGTACTGGCGTAGTGCTCCAGCGTCAGGGCCATGCGGTAGGTGCGCATGCGCAGACTACCCGCGGCGTTAATGGCAGCACCGCTTCCTTCCAGTTGCCAGGACAGGTACAGCGTGATGCCAATCGCCAGCAGGCCGACCGCCAGCGTGGCCAGCAGCAGCGCCAGCACCCGCATCGATAACTGGCGGTTCAATGGCAAGCGCAAGGCGCCTGATGCAAGGACTGGTTTCGTGTCCGGCACGGTTGCTCTCACTGTGCGTACCGGCCTTGCCGGTGTTATCCGATATCCTGGGCCGATTGCAGAATAAAGTCGGCAATGGCGTCCAGGTCGTCCAGCCCGAAGCGGGCCAGATCATGAGACTGGGGGGCGGCGTCATCACTCACGAACGCAATGATGGCTGGGTCATCCAGAAAACGTGGCGGCTTGCCATTCGCACTACGCCAGACTTCCAGCTTGGGAAATGGATGCTGCCGAAAGCCTTCGATCAACGTCAGATCAGCCGGAGCCAGCCGGCTCAGTTGCGCATGGATGTCTGGTTCTGGCGCATCTCGCAGTTCATGGAAGATCGCGTAACGATAAGGCGACACCACCATAACCTCTGCCGCACCAGCAGCACGAAAGCGCGCACTGTCTTTGTCGGGCGGTTCCAGCATGATGTCATGGTGAGAGTGCTTGATGGCGTTAATGCTGACGCCACGGGCAGTGAATATGCCAATCAGTTTTTCGAGCAAGGTTGTCTTGCCGCTGCCAGAACTACCGACAAGACCAAAAACGCGTCGGGTCATCAACCACCCGTTTGGGACATGAAGCGGACAATCTTGCCCGGCTGCTCACGGAACTCGTGGCGTTCCGGTTTTAACTCAATGGCTTCGCGGATGGCGGCTTCCAGTTCTGCGTCAGACGCGCCGTCACGCAATAGCGGGCGGAATTCAAAGCGTTCTTCCTGCCCCAGACACATATACAAAGTGCCATCCACCGCCAACCGCACACGGTTACAGGTTGCACAGAAATGCTGCGAGATCGGCGTGATAAAGCCAATCCGGCCGGCACCATCGGGTGTTGCCCAGTACCTCGCCGGGCCGCCGCCCAACTCGCGGACTTCCGGCACCAGACCAAAGCGCGTGACCAGGCGTTCACGCACGGGGCCAAGATCAAGATATTGCGCGTTGCGGCCTGTCTGCCCCATGGGCATGGTTTCAATCAGACGCAGAATGAAGCCTTGCTCCATGGCGAACTCGGCCATGCGCTCGATCTCGTGATCGTTCACGCCCTTCATGGCCACCATATTGAGCTTGATTGGCGAAAACCCTTCAGCCCGGGCAACTTGAATCCCCTGCATCACCGCTTCGAACGTATCGCGACCAGTGATATGCGCGTTACAGGCGCCATCCAGGGTATCAAGACTGATGTTGAGGCGATCAACGCCCGCCTCGCGCAAGGCTTTGGCATGCCGCGCCAATTGCGTGGCATTGGTCGAGAGCGACAAATCAAACAAGCCCGGTAGTGCTTTGAGGCGTGCCGCCAGATCAGGCAGGTTCCGCCGCAACAAGGGCTCGCCGCCGGTTAGCCGTACGCGGCCCACACCAAGACGTGCAAAGGCACCCATCAGGCGCTCGATCTCGGTAAAGGTCAGCCAGTGCTCCGGCTCTTCAAAACCCTGAAAGCCCTTGGGCATGCAATAGGAACAACGCAAATCGCAGCGATCCGTGACCGAGAGCCGCACGTAGTCCACCGTCCGGCCAAAGCGGTCGGTCAGGATTGGTGTACTGGTTTCGGTCTGGCGCAATGGCGCGTTCATGAAGTCCCCTGCTCGTAAGCATCCATTTTATGACTATTAGATACAGATTGATATGCCGGGTGCCTGGTCTGGTCATGCGCACATCATCCAGGCCCCGGTTATCCGGCCCTGTTTAGCCCCGTGGCCGCACCACCTGCCAGGCCCGGGTCACATAGGCCGCAGCGCCAAAACCGCTCCAGACATGCACCAGACGCGTGAACGGGAAGATCACAAACAGCGTCATGCCCATGAACATATGCAGCTTGAAAATCAGCGGAGCCGCTGCAATCAGGTCAGCCGCACCCCCACGAAAGGTCAGGATACGCTGCGCCCATTCCATGAACAGCGTCATCATGTGGCCGTCCAGATGGTCTTTGGATACCACAATCGTCGACAGCCCCAGCAGCAGCGTCACCAGAATCCATCCCAGGGTCAGTTTGTCGCGCCAGTTGGTCAGGGCTTTCAGCCGTTCATCACTAAAGCGGCGATGCAACAGCACCAGTAACCCCACCAACGCCATGCTGCCGAACACGCCACCAGCCACCATGGCGATCAACTGCTTCACGCTGTGCGGCACGCCCAGGGCGTCCCAGATCCAGATTGGCGTGAGCAAACCGCCCAGGTGCCCCAGGAATACCATCAGGATGCCGATGTGAAACAGATAAGAACCCAGCCTTAACTGACCACGACGGATCAGTTGAGTCGATTCGCTACGCCAACTGTATTGCTCGCGCTCAAACCGCACCAGGCTGCCAAACAGAAACACCGTGAGCCCGATGTAGGGGTAAACGCCAAAGAAAAACTGATTCATATTGCTGCCCTCCCCTTATGCGGCTGATCGCGCCTGCTGGCGCGGGTAAAACTCGATACGCTGCGTGGCGCCCGGCTTGAGTAGCGGCTCAATGCCATCTGCACCGGGGCCAAACATTTCCATGGCTTCATCCATATCCTGTACTGGCGGTTGCACCAGTGGCAGCGGCGCTACCGTAGCCAGACTTACCAGCGTGTTGAACACGCAGGCATAGGGCGAGCTTTTTTCGGCCAGCCGCTCACCAATGACGGCGATGACATGGATCGCTTCATTCAGAAAAGAAAGCGCCACATCCTGGTCAACGCCGCCCATGAACTCCAGCAAAAGCGGCAGGAAATCCGGCAGCTCGCTGGCCTCTACCTGAAAACCGTGCTGCTTGTAGGCATCCATCAAATCCACCATGGCCGGACCACGGTCGCGGCTTTCGCCGTGGATATGTTCGAACAGGTGCAAAGAGAACTTGCGGCCCCGGTCAAAGGTATCGACATAGATTTCCTGCGCGGCAATCAGCGAATGCGCGCGCAAGTGAGCAAACAGCGGTGCCAGTTTGACGCGCACACCGTCTGGTGCGAGTGCCAGCAGCCCATCAAGCTCTGGCACTGCATCCAGCAGGTCTTGCTCCGGATACTGCAGCAGCGCCGACATCACCTGAAAATGCACGGTTTGCGGAATGCGCATGTTCATGACTGCACCTCCGATTTGTTTTTGCGGGACTTGGGCATATCCACAAAGATGGTGCTGCCCTGCTTGCGCTGACCGAAGAGACCCTCGGTGGAGACGCCACCCGAGCAGCCATTGCCAAAGGTGAAACCACAGGCGGCTTTATCGTTGAAACTGTCTTCCACTTGTTCTTTATGACTGGAAGGGATGACAAAGCGATCTTCGTAATTGGCAATCGCCATTACTTTGTACATGTCATCGACCTGCGCCTGAGTCAGCCCAACCTGCTTGAGCACCTCCAGGTTTTCAAGCTGATGGACTGACTTGTCCCGCATATAGGCGCGCATGGCCAGCATGCGTTCCAGAGCATCCAGCACCGGCTTTTCATCGCCAGCGGTCAACAGGTTAGCCAGGTACTTGAGCGGAATACGCAGTTCGCTCACATCTGGCAGGATGCCGTTCTTGCCCAGGAGACCCGACTCTGCGGCGGACTGGATCGGTGAGAGTGGCGGCACGTACCAGACCATCGGCAAGGTGCGATATTCCGGGTGCAACGGGAAGGCAATCTTCCATTCCATCGCCATCTTGTAGACCGGCGATTTGACGGCGGCATCCAGCCACGATTGCGGAATACCCTGTTTGAGCGCTTCGGCCTGGACTTCAGCCGAATGCGGGTCAAGGAACACCTTGAGCTGCGCGGCGTACAGGTCTTGTTCGTTCTCGACCGATGCTGCGTTTTCGATCTGGTCAGCGTCGTACAGCATCACGCCCAGATAGCGGATACGGCCTACGCAAGACTCGGAGCACACGGTCGGCTGACCGCCTTCAATGCGCGGGAAGCAGAAGGTGCACTTCTCTGCCTTGCCAGACTGCCAGTTGTAGTAAATCTTCTTGTACGGGCAGCCGGAAACACACATGCGCCAGCCACGACATTTGTCCTGATCAACCAGCACAATGCCGTCATCCTCACGCTTGTAGACCGAACCGGACGGGCAGGATGCCACACAGGCCGGGTTCAGGCAGTGCTCGCACAGGCGCGGCAAATACATCATGAAAGTGTTCTCGAACGTGCTGTACATCTCCTTCTGCACGTTCTCAAACAGCATGTCTTTGCTGCGCTGGGCAAACTCGCCCCCCAGATCGTCTTCCCAGTTCGGGCCCCAATGGATTTTCTCCATCTTCTTGCCGGTGATCACCGAGATCGGCCGGGCTGTGGGTGGGGTCTGCGATTCTTTGGCGTTTTGCAGATGCTCGTAGTCGTAGGTAAACGGCTCGTAGTAGTCGTCAATTTCCGGCAGATTGGGGTTGGCAAACATCTGCGCCAGAATGCGCAGCTTGCCGCCCTGCCGTGGTTCGATCTTGCCGCTGGGCAAACGCTTCCAGCCACCGTTCCATTTCTTCTGGTTTTCCCATTCCTTGGGGTAACCAATACCGGGTTTGGTCTCGACATTGTTGAACCAGGCGTATTCCACGCCATCACGGCTGGTCCAGACGTTTTTACAGGTCACGGAACAGGTATGGCAGCCAATGCACTTGTCCAGGTTCAGCACCATGGCGACTTGGGCGCGGATTTTCATTTGGTTTCTCCCTTCTCACCCTTCAGTTCACCTTCCAGCCAGTCGACCTTCTTCATCTTGCGCAGGATGACAAATTCGTCGCGGTTGGCCCCCACAGTGCCGTAGTAGTTAAAACCGTAGGCTTGCTGGGCATAGCCACCGATCATGTGCGTAGGCTTGGTCACGGTGCGGGTCACACTGTTGTGAATGCCGCCGCGCTTGCCACTGGTTTCGGCACCTGGCACGTTCACGATCTTTTCCTGGGCGTGGTACATCAATGTCATGCCGTCGGGCACGCGCTGGCTGACCACCGCACGCGCAGTCAGCGTGCCGTTGCTGTTGAAGACTTCAATCCAGTCGTTGTCGACAATGCCGGCGTTTTTCGCATCTGCTTCGGAAATCCACACGTGCGGGCCGCCACGACTGAGCGTCAACATGCGCAGGTTGTCGGAGTAAGTGGAGTGGATGCCCCACTTCTGGTGCGGTGTGATGAAGTTGAGCACGATCTCTTTCTCGCCATTGGGCGACTTGCCCAGCATCGGCGCGACGGCTTTCAGATCGACAGGCGGCTTGTACACGCAGAAGCCTTCACCAAAATCCAGCATCCAGCGGTGATCCTGATAGAACTGCTGGCGGCCAGTCAGCGTGCGCCATGGGATCAGCTCATGCACGTTGGTGTAGCCGGCGTTGTAGCTGACTTCTTCGCTCTCGATACCAGACCAGGTGGGCGAACTGATGATCTTGCGCGGTTGGGCCTGGACATCACGGAAGCGGATTTTTTCATGCTCGCGCCCGGCAGCCAGGTGCGTGTGATCTCGCCCGGTGACTTCAGAGAGCGCCTGCCAGGATTTCACTGCCACATGGCCGTTGGTTTCCGGTGCCAGGGTCAGGATCATCTCGGCCGCATCGATGGCGGTTTCCAGCTTGGGCTGACCATTTGCGGCAATGCCGTTCAGCGCAGCCAGTTCGTCAATCTCGTGACCGGTTTTCCAGAAAATCCCCTTGCCGCCGTTGTTCACGTTTTTCAGCAACGGGCCGATGGTGGTGAACTTCTCGTAAATCCGGTTGTAATCCCGCTCCACCACCGTCATGTTCGGCGCGGTCTTGCCCGGGATCAGGTCGCACTCGCCGCGCTTCCAGTCTTTGGGCGCAAACGGCTGGCCCAGCTCGGCCGGGCTGTCGTGCATCAGCGGGGTCAGCACCAGGTCTTTTTGCACGCCCAGATACGGGCCGGCGATCTCGTTGAACTTCTTCGCGATGGCTTTGTAGATTTCCCAATCGGTTTTCGATTGCCACAGCGGTTGCACGGCTTCACTCAATGGATGAATGAACGGGTGCATGTCAGACGTGTTCAGATCGTCTTTTTCATACCAGGTGGCGGTTGGCAACACGATGTCGCCGTAAAGACAGGTGGTGGACATACGGAAGTCCAGCACGGTCAGCAGGTCCAGCTTGCCTTCAGCGGCCGGGCGCACCTTCACCTCAGACGGTTTGATGCCGGTCGTTTCGTCATCAAACACCGCGTTCTGGGTGCCCAACAAATACTTGAGGAAGTACTCGTGACCTTTGCCGGATGAACCCAGCAAGTTGGAACGCCACACAAACAGATTGCGCGGGAAGTTCTTGGGATTGTCCGGGTCTTCGCAGCTCATGTTGAGCGTGCCGGACTTCAACCCGTCAACCGCAAACTGCACCGGATCAACACCAGCTGCGTTGGCCTGGCGGGTGATTTCCAGCGGATTGGTTTCCAGTTGCGGGGCCGAGGGCAACCAGCCCATGCGCTCGGCTTTGGCGTTGAAGTCGATCAGCGCCATGCCTTCGTACTGGTTGGTGTTGGCCTTGGGGCCGAGGATTTCGTTTACACCCAGTTTTTCGTGGCGCCATTGACTGGTGTGGGCGTAGAAGAAGCTGGTGCCGTTCATCTGGCGTACCGGGCGATTCCAGTCCAGACCAAACGCCAGCGGGGTCCAGCCTGGTTGCGGACGCAGTTTTTCCTGGCCCACATAGTGCGCCCAACCGCCACCGCTTTGGCCGACACAGCCACACATCATCAGCAAGTTGATGATGCCGCGGTAGGTCATGTCGTTGTTGAACCAGTGGTTCAGCGCCGCGCCGACCACCACCATGCTCTTGCCGTGGGTGTCGTGGGCGTTTTGGCCAAACTCGCGGCCAACGGTGATGACATCAGCAGCCTTCACGCCGGTATGGCGCTCTTGCCATTTCGGCGTGTAGGCGATGTCGTCATCGTAAGAGGTAGCGACATTCGCGCCGCCATGGCCGTTATCGACGCCGTAGTTGGCCAGCATCAGGTCATACACAGTGGCGACGAGTGCGGTAGTGCCGTCTTTCAGCGTGACACGGCGGGCCGGTACGTTGCGGAACAAGAGGTCGTCTTTGTCACCGCCGAAGTAATCAAAGCCGACACTGACAATCTCATCCGAGCGGTCTTTCAGACTCAAGAGCGGATCAATCTGGCGACCATCAGCCAGGTTTTTCAGCTCCAGGTTCCACTTGCCTTTCTTCGCGCCTTCTTCATGCCAGCGCGAGCCGATGGTCCCGTTGGGGACGGCCAGCGCGCCGGTGGTTTCATCGATCAACACCGTTTTCCAGTCCGGGTTTTTCTCTTCACCCAGAGCACCTGGCAGCATGGAAGCACGCAAGAAGTAATCCGGCACCAGACCTTCGCCCTGCTCACGCAGCGTCACCAGCATGGGGAAATCGGTGTACTGCTTGCCGTAATCACGGAAGTAGTCAGATTTGCCGTTCTTGTGGAATTCATTGAGCACCACGTGGCCCATCGCCAGTGCCAGCGCGGCATCGGTCCCTTGTTTGGGGGCCAGCCAGATGTCGCCGAACTTGGCCATTTCGCCAAAGTCGCTAGAGACCGCCACCGTCTTGGTACCTTTGTAGCGGACCTCTGTATAAAAGTGGGCGTCTGGCGTGCGGGTCATGGGGATGTTGGAACCCCAGACCATCAGGTACGTCGAGTTATACCAATCGGCCGATTCCGGCACGTCGGTCTGCTCGCCCCATACTTGCGGGCTGGCCGGTGGCAAGTCGCAGTACCAGTCATAAAAGCTCAGTGGCACGCCACCAATCAGCCCCAGGTAACGTGCGCCGGCGGCATAACTGACCATGCTCATGGCCGGGATCGGGCTGAAACCGATCACGCGATCCGGGCCGTATTCCTTGATGGTGTAGGCGTTGGCGGCAGCAATCAGTTCGGTGACTTCGTCCCAGTTGCTGCGCACAAAACCACCCTGTCCGCGCACCTGTTTGTAACTGTCGGATTTGGCTTTGTCAGAGACGATGGAATGCCAGGCCTCGATTGGCGCCAGCGTTTTGCGGGCTTCACGCCACAGTAGCGCCAGGCGCCCGCGCAGCATGGGGTATTTCACGCGCTGGGCAGAATACACATACCAGGAATAAGACGCCCCACGCGGACAGCCACGCGGTTCGTGGTTGGGCAGATCAGGTCGGGTGCGCGGGTAGTCGGTTTGCTGCAGCTCCCAGGTAATCAGACCATTTTTGACAAACACCCGCCAGGAACAGGAACCGGTGCAGTTCACACCATGGGTAGAACGCACAATCTTGTCGTGTGTCCAGCGGTTGCGATAACCGTCTTCCCATTTGCGGTCTTCGTTCACCACGGCACCATGCCCGTTGGCAAAGGTGTCGCGGGTGCGGGAGAAAAACTTCAATCGGTCTATCAGGTGACTCATGCGGACCCCGTTCTCGTCATGGTTGCGGGCGCGGCAAACGGATCGCGCCAATTGCAACCAATGCTAGGCTTTGGGGTGTTTTGCCGATATTCGTCAGTAGTGGGGTTAATGACGGCAAGAAGAGCTAATGCGTCTAGTTCTTTTGGCTAGTTGGCAGAAAGCGCGGACACGGCACCACGCAAGGTGCTGACAGCAGGTTTCATGCAAACCGGCTATGGTTCAGAGCACGCAGCCACGAGGCTGCTCACCTTCCTCACGGGCTCGTTCATGACCCTGCTCACGCGTCACTGGCGTTTGTGCACGTTGCTGCTGTTGTTTGTCCTGAGTGGCTGCGCCACCCGCGCACCGCTTGCAGACTTTGAACGCCCGGCCAGCCACGCGCTGGCGGCCGATACCGGCGGCCCACTGGGCCAGAGCGTCAACGCCGCGAGCGTCACTCACGCCGATCAGTCCGGTTTTTATCTACTGGTACATGGCCAGGAGGCGTTCGAGGCACGTCTGGCATTGATCCAGCAAGCACGTACCTCGCTGGATCTGCAGTACTACACGGCATTGCAAGACCATACCGGCACGGTGCTCCTTCGCGCCCTGACGGCCGCTGCCCGCCGCGGTGTACGCGTACGTTTGCTGCTGGATGACCTCAACCTGGGCAATCCGGATGGCATGCTCGCCATCATGGCGGTGCAACCCAATTTTGAAGTGCGCGTATTCAACCCGCTCACCACCGGCGGGCGGTCCATGTTTGCCCGCGCCGGTGCGCTGTTTGCAGATTACGATCATCTGGAGCGGCGTATGCACAACAAATCCCTGATTGCCGATGGCGTACTGGCGATTGTGGGTGGGCGCAACCTGGCCGATCAGTATTTTGATGCGCGGCCCGACATGAATTTCCGTGACCTGGATGTGCTGGCCGCTGGCCAACTGCCTGGCAAACTGGAAACCAGCTTTGACCACTACTGGAACAGCAAGGAAAGCTACCCGTTGCAGGCGCTGGAATCACGTCCGCCAACGCCGCAAGCCATCGCCAGCTGGCAAGCAGGCACCAGCGCCCCACCGCCGCCAGAAGACAATAAAGAACCGGCGCCAATGCGGATCCCGGATGCCGCCAGCGCCGATGACTTGCTGGCCAAAGCCACCCACAGCCTGGTCTGGGCCCAATCCTGGCTGGCTGCAGATAACCCTGACAAAGTGGAGGCCGACACCGCCAGTGCCCCTGCTGACAGCAAACCAGGCAAGGGTTTGTTCCTCGCCGCGCAACGTGCGCAGCACGAGTTCATCATCATGTCGGCGTATTTCGTGCCCAGAGACGGGGGCACGCAGTTTCTGGGGCAGATGGAACAACGCGGGGTCGCCGTGAAAGTGCTGACCAATTCGCTGGCCTCGACTGACGTCGCCGCAGTGCATTCAGCCTGGCGCAAATACCGCAAGGCACTGATTGCCAGCGGCGTAGAAGTCCACGAATTCCGGCCCGTCGCCGGGGTGCACGGTGCAGCGCTGTCCACCGGTTCTTCCCGCGCCAGTTTGCACACCAAGGCGTATGTGGTGGATCGCCAGATTCTCATGATCGGCTCGTTCAACCTGGACCCGCGCTCGGTCAATCTCAACACCGAACAGGCCGTACTGATCAAGAGCCCGGAACTGGCCGGGCAAGTGGCCCATCTGTACGACGCCGCAGCCACACCCAAATATAGCTACAAGCTGGAACTGGCCCCGCCGCGGCGCCCGGACGATACCCCGCAAAGCCGACAGCTACGCTGGATCGGACAAGAGGACGGCAAGGATGAAACCTGGACCAGCGAGCCGGATGCCGGCATGTGGCGGCGCATGCTCAGTGGCGTGGTCGGGCTGTTTCCGGCTGATGACGAACTATGAGGCCGCAGCGTGCGTATCAAGTGGCTTTTGCTGTCGGCGATACTCGTTGCGTTTCATGGTTATGTATTCGTCCGCTTCCATTTCATGCAACTGCCGCGGGTAGCGCTCTGTGGCGGTAAACCAGTTGCGCATGCGCCCTTCTGGCTGCGGCGCTGACAACCAGGATTCAATCGCAAAGTAATAACGGATGGTGTTGCGCTCGACCAGCCCGCGGATGCCGCCAACAGGCACGCCATCGACCGTGGTAAAACCGACCTTGTCGCTACCCAGCGTATTCAGATACGTCTGCAGCGCCAGCTTGGCCGTCAGCCCATAGCCATAGGCATAAGACAAGTGCACAAAGGTGTGGCCTGCATCCAGCGGCGCAGATTCGAGATTAATGCGATAGTCATGCGTACCCAGCGGCCCGTTGGCCGCCACAAGAGAGACATGCGAATACCCGTCGTCTCCTGCCAGCGTATGCCAGGCGAAATCCAGTTCATGCGCATCTGACAGCGGTTGATCAAACTTGCGGCCGATAAAAACGACCAGTTGATCCGCTTTGGTGCCCTGGTGGCAGTATTTGATATTCAAATGCAGGATCAGAATGTCACACCAGTTACCCGGATCGCTCACCCCCGCTTTGAATTCGGAGAACGGGTGGTCGACCACAGCGTAGATCTCGCCCTTGAGTTCTTTGTCAGTCTGGGTAGAGGCCAGTACCAGTGGTTGACCAAACTGATTGTGTTCCAGTTGCGATGTCAGGCTTTGGTAATGCCCCAACAGCGCTTCAGCGGGTGTCTGCGCCGCGGCTACAGCGGCCAGCAACAGCAAGATCGCCAGCAACCAGGCCTTGCTGGCACGTTGATAATGCTTGCGCATTTTGACCCCTCCTTTTCTGCAACCATCTGCAGGCCTTTGAATCTACGCCATTTTGTGTGATTTGATCATGCCATGACAGATCACAAGGCAGAATACGGCCTACCCCAAATGACCGTCGGCGTTTGTCCGACAAGCAAATGAGAATGGCCTTGGCATTGCTGCCACGCCTGATGCGGTTAAATGGCATCGCCTGAGCCGGTTTCGGGGATGACGTGAAGACACCCCGACTGGCCATTCAAACTGCAAGGGAGAACACCATGACGACGCTGGCCGATCTGACCAATACGGACTTCGAAATCTTGCGCGAGGCCGCTGCCGGCAAATCCATCAATCTGGATTTCCAGCAGGTGCGCAACTTGCTGGATGTGGAACCACCACTGATCGAGGCCAAGCCGATTTACGGCTTCCAGATCACCAAAGCTGGCGAGGAAGTGGCGCTACAGCATCAGTAATGCCTGTCCTGGACAACAAAAAAGCGCCCTTTCGGCGCTTTTTTGTTGTCCGGCAGAGCCAGAGATCAGCACGGCATGGCAGCAGACTTGCGGGCATAGCGCCACAGCGTCAGCAACAAACAACTGACATAGAACACCAACAGCACATACAGGGCCGTTTCTGCCGCACCCGTGGTTTTCATGGAGAACCCGAACAGCTGCGGAATCAGGAAGCCACCGTATGCACCAATTGCACTGATAAACCCGCCAGCCGCGGCAGATTCACGCGTGCCATTGTGTTCAGCCTGGGCGACAGGCAGACCTTTTTGCTTTGCTTCGCGCTGCGCAGTGGTCAGGAAAATCGTCGGGATCATGCGGTAGGTCGAACCGTTACCGATGCCGGCCAGCACAAACAGGAACTGGAAGGAGATAAAGAAACCCCAGAAGTTGCCACCCTGGCCTTGTGTCGGCAGGAAAGACAACACGGCGATCACCGCCACGATCATGCCGGCGAAGATACCGGCGGTCACGCGTGCACCACCAATCTTGTCGGACACCCAGCCGCCCATGGGACGCACCAGTGCACCAATCAATGGGCCAATAAACACGAAGCTCGTCACATCAATGCTCGGGAACTGGGTCTTGGCCAGCAGTGCAAAGCCGGAAGAGAAACCAATAAAGCTACCGAAGGTACCCAGGTACAGCCAGCACATCAGCCAGTTATCTGTACGACGAAAAATCACGGCCTGCTCCGAGAACGAAGCCTTGGCGCTAGAGAGGTCGTTCATGCCGAACCAGGCGGCAACGCTGGAAGCAATAATGAACGGCACCCAGATAAACGCGGCATTTTGCAGCCACAACTGATGCTCGATGCCATCCTTGGTATAGGTCTGCGCATCGCCACCAAACGCGGCAAACATGCCACCCGTGATCACCAGTGGCATTACGAATTGCGCCACCGACACGCCCAGATTGCCCAGCCCGGCATTCATCCCGTTGGCGTAGCCTTTTTGGCTCTTGGGGAAGAAGTACGCAATATTGGCCATGGAACTGGCGAAGTTACCGCTACCCAGCCCGGTGAGCAGCGCAATGACGAGCATCACCGAAAACGGCGTGGTCGGGTCTTGCACTGCCATGCCCAGCCAGATCGCCGGGATCAGCAAAGACGCCGTTGAGATGGTCGTCCACTTGCGACCGCCCAGGATTGACGGCATGAAACTGTAGAAAATGCGTAGCGTGGCGCCGGACAACATGGGCAGCGCAGTCAGCAAGAACAGCTGATCTTTGGTGTACTGAAAGCCAATTAGCGGCATTTTCAGCACCACGATGCTCCACATGATGGAGACCGAGAATGCAAGCAGCAGACAGGGGATGGAAATCCACAAATTGCGCTTGGCAATCTGTTCGCCCGATTGTTGCCAGAAAGCCTGATTTTCAGGCTCCCAGCGGGATATGACAGCAGACGTTGACATGATGACTGGCCCGTGACGATGGAATATTGGATAGACACCGCCAAGGGTACGACTCGCAAGCCTGAGGGATAACTGGCCACAAGCACGCTATGAACACTGCATAAGAACCATGGGTACTAGACCAAATGGACTAGTTCGCCCGCGGCAAAAAGTCCGGATCATGCGCCAGAACATGGTTTAATAACGGGTTTGGCGCACCGGCCCGGCCGGCTGCGGCCTTGCAACACATACAAGGGGTACAGGGGCAATATGGACAAAAGAGCGTTTCTGGCTGCTGGCGCAGCGCTGGTGGCGGGTGTAACCACCCCGGCTCTGGCCCGTAAAAAGGAAAAACCTGCTCCTGCACCCGAACCTGCTGCCCCTGGCCCGGCATTGCTGACTGTCTCTGGTGCAATCACCCGCAGCAATCGCGGTCCGCTTGATCCAATGTTTGATCAGTTGCTGAAAAAACAGAACGTCCATTTCAATTCGGCCTGGACCCTGACCTTTGCCGATCTGTTGAAAATGCCTGCAGTAGAAGTCAGCGCCACGCTGGAATACGACGGTAAACCGCATGTGCTCAAGGGCCCCTACCTGGCCCAACTGTTGGCCACGGCCGGCGCACCCACGCGCGATGGCACCAAAGTACTGTTGCGTGCAATTGATGGCTACGCAACCGGCGTTTCGTTAGGGGATATCCGTAAATACCGCTATATCGTTGCAACGCACATTGACGGTAAACCCATCCCTTTGGGCGGCCTGGGCCCACTTTGGGCGGTGTATGCGCCCGACAGCTTCCCGGAAATGACTGCCAAAGCCCTGCCTGACCGCTATGCGTCTTGCCCGTGGGGGCTGTATCACATTGAGGTTCTGACGGGTTGAGCCTGTCAGTTCGCCCAAGAGCAAAACAAAACCCGGCAGCACGCCGGGTTTTGTTTTGATCAATCACCCATTCAATGCGTTCAGGCAGGCATGCTGCCCGCGCCAATCCCATCCAGCGAAGCCAGGATCTCAGCCGGCAACTGGAGCGCCGCGCTTTCAATATTCTGTTGCAGATGCCCGACCGACGACGTTCCGGGAATCAGCAAGATATTGGGTGAACGTTGCAGCAGCCAGGCCTGCGCCACCTGCATGGGCGTGGCATTGCATTGCGCAGCCGCTTCACTCAGTGCATCGGCTTGCAATGGCGAAAAGCCCCCTAGCGGGAAGAACGGCACATAGGCGATGCCATCTGCAGCGAGGCCGTCGATCATGGCATCGTCATTGCGATGCGCCAGGTTGTACATGTTCTGCACGCAAACGATCTCGGCAATCGAGCGCCCTTGTGCCACCTGCGTCGGAGTAACGCTGGAAAGACCAATGTGCCGGATCAGCCCCTTGGCCTGCAATTGAGCCAGCGCCGTCAGTTGCGGCTCCAGATCACCTTCGGCGGGACCATGAACACTGAACATCATGCGCAGATTGACGACATCCAGTACCTCCAGGCCCAGATTGCGCAAGTTATCGTGTACGGCAGACTCCAGTTCTGCAGGCGAATTGGCGACGTTCCATGAACCATCGCTGCCTCGTCTGGCACCCACTTTGGTGACGATAGTCAAATCGTCGGCGTAGGGGTGCAGGGCCTCGCGGATGATCTGGTTGGTGACATGCGGGCCGTAAAAATCGCTGGTATCAATATGGTTGATACCGCTTTCGATCGCCGTTCGCAGCACAGCCAGGGCAGCGGCACGATCCTTGGGCGGACCGAACACCTGCGGGCCTGCCAGCTGCATGGCACCATAACCCATGCGGGTCACAGAACGACTGCCTAACTGGAAGGTACCGGCACGTTTTGCATTGGTCATGAATGTCTCCTTGGCGTTGATTGTTTTCAGGTACGTCGATATGTGTCTAGAATACGAATAATCCTTCAGAATTTGTATTCGCATATGCGCACCGAACCCATATACGCCCTGGATGCCCGCAAACAGCCACGACAGGCACGGTCGCAAGCCACGGTCGATGCCATTTTTGAAGCAACTATTCAGGTTCTGCTGGCCGAAGGACTGCCACGGCTCACCACAATTCGCGTTGCCGAGCGCGCGGGTGTCTCGGTAGGCACGCTCTATCAGTATTTTCCGCAAAAGCAGGCGCTGCTGTTTGCCGTGCTGCAACGGCATCTGGAACGGGTCGCCCAAACGGTCGAAGATGCTGCGCACGCCATGCACGGTGCAACGCTGGCACAGATGGTCAAGACCATCGTGACCGCGTTTGTGCAGATCAAAACGGAGAACCTGGAAGAATCCCGCGCACTGTACGCCGTAGCGGCCGAGCTGGATTCCCGCGACTACGTGCTTGGCATCAAGCAACGCAACCGGGCCGCCCTGGAGGCCATGCTCAAGACCGCATCTGACGCGCAGTTTGATGACATTGCCACCGTCACGTTCATGTTTGCCGGGGTGTTGATCGGGCCGATACAGGTGTTATTGGAGGGCCCCCCCTCTGCAGACATGCTGCGTATGTTGCCGGCACAACTGGAATCGGTTTGCCTTGGCTACCTGGAGCGCGAAGCCAATCCGGCAAACCGCGCCAAGGCGTCTTAGCCGTCTCCGTTGGCCGTTGTCGGCAAATTCGGGATAAAGCAAAACACCGCCATTCACGACGAGCGACGTCCCCACAACGTCATCACAGTCATCAGAAGCCAGCCAGAACGCCGCTTTCCCAATATCTTCTACTTCACCAATCCGGCCACACGGAATCAGCGCAAGCAGACGCGCCAGCGCCTCCGGGGTCGACCAGGCATCCTTGTTGATCGGCGTTCTGATGGCGCCAGGCGAAATCCCGTTAAAAAGCCTGATTTCTCTGAAAAAACAATGTCACTGATCTGACTTTTTTCCATCCTTCATTCACTACTGACAGAATGGTGTCAGTAGCCCCTGAGTAAATTGCATCTCAACGCCATTCCGGCGTCATACCAAAGCACTCAGGAGACTCGATCATGAACACCATTCAAAATCCGTTTTGCTGGACTGAAATTGCAGTGGCTGACATGGAGCGTGCCGTGCGTTTTTACGAAACCGTTTTTAACACCCAACTACGGCGCGAGGCGTTTGGCGATTCTGATCAAGCCATCTTCCCGCACGCTGAAGATCAGCCTGGTGGTGCACTGTTCAAAGCGGCCCACATGCAACCGGGTGGCAGCGGTACTCGGGCTTATCTGAATGTGGGCACGGAAAAACTCGATAGCGTGCTAGGCCGGGTAGAACAAGCCGGCGGCAAGATGGATTTCCCGGTGGTTTTTCTGGGCGATTGCATTGGCTACATCGCCGGCATGATCGACTCTGAAGGAAATCGGGTCGGTTTGTTTTCTCACGCAGGCTAAACAGGACAACTCATGCGCCGCGCAGACAGACTCTTCCAGATTGTGCAGTTTCTGCGCGGCCGGCGGCTGACCACTGCCCGCTGGCTGGCCGAAAAGCTGGAGGTCTCTGACCGTACCATCTACCGCGACATCCAGGACTTGATGGCTTCTGGCGTGCCCATTGATGGCGAGGCCGGCATGGGTTACGTGCTACACAAAACGTACGACATGCCGCCGTTGATGTTTGATCAGGAAGAAATCGAAGCCGTGACCATTGGCTTGCGCATGGTGCGCTCCTGGGGTGGCAACCGGTTGGAACGCGCCGCCATCCGCGCCCAGGCCAAAATCAACGGCGCATTGCCGCTGGATTTGCGTCGGCGCTTTGGTCGGGTGTCTTTGTATTCACCAGGGTGGACCAAGCCTTTCTCCGGGGAGTTTTTTGATCTGATCCATGCGGCCATCGGCAGCACCCAGGTACTGCAAATGGACTATTGCCGCATCGACAGCACCGAGAGCGAGCAACGCCACATCTGGCCGCTCGGGCTGTTTTTCTGGGGTGCCAAGTGGACACTGGTGGCCTGGTGTGAAAAGCGGGTGGACTTTCGCACGTTCCGGCTGGACCGGATCACCGCCTTGCAATCAGCCGGGCGCGATTTTACGCCGCAACGAGACCGGGACCTGGATGCGTATTTCAAGTCGGTGGGCGTGCCAGCGGATATGGACGACTGAGATGCCAGGTGTGCCGGAGGCCAGTCTGCCGGTCGCGATCACTTGCCAGTATTTTGTCGATCATCACGCCGCCCGCGCGGCTCCCCTTGCCCGCCAGCGCCCCCATCCCGCATAATTGCAACATTATTGCAATTACATCACTCCGGTTCGATGTCCCACCAACACGCTCACGATCATGCCCACACGCATGCGCACCACTCCGCCGCGCCCAAAAAGCCTGGTTTGCCGGCCCGCCTGTTTGCCTCCAGCGCCGGACAACGCTTGCTGATTGCGCTGGTGCCGCTGGCATTGGTGTGGCTGATGACCTGGTGGGCCATGTAAATGATCCGGCTAGATGACATCACCGTTTGCTACCGCAAACACCCGGCTGTGCATCACGTCAGTGGCACGTTCACAGCCGGTGGGCTCACCGCCGTGGTGGGCCCCAACGGTGCAGGCAAGACCACGCTGTTAAAGGCCATTACTGGCCTGCAACCGCTGACTACCGGCAAGATCGTTGCCGATGGTGCAATGGCCTATCTGCCACAACTGGCCGAACTGGACCGGCAATTCCCGCTGACCGTAAACGAGCTGGTTCTGTCTGGCGCGTGGAAGCGCAAGGGCGGGTTCTCCAGTCTGGCCGGTGATGAAGCCACGCGCACTCAGGCGGCACTGGATCGGGTTGGCCTGGGCGGTTTTGGCGAGCGCCCGATCAGCACGCTTTCTGGCGGCCAGTTGCAACGCGCGCGCTTTGCACGTTTGCTGGTGCAGGACACACCCATCATCTTGCTGGATGAGCCGTTCAACAATATCGATACCCGCACGCGCGAGACCCTGCTGCATATCCTGGAACACTGGCGTGATGAAGCCCGCACCGTGGCCGTGGTAGTGCACGACATGAGCATCGCCCATTCGCATTTCCCCGAAACCCTGTTGCTGGCGCATGAGGTCATTGCCTGGGGCCCGACTGCGGCGACGCTGGACCCGGCCAACCTGGATCGCGCGCAGCAAATGACTGAATACTGGCAAAACGATGCCCCCTGGTGTGCCCGTCCATGACCCTCAATGAACTTCTGATTGCGCCCGTCACGGACTTTGCCTTCATGCGCCGCGCGCTGGCCGGTTGTGTGGCGCTGGCGACTGGCTGCGCGCCGATGGGCGTCATGCTGGTCTTGCGCCGCATGAGCCTGATGGGCGATGCGCTCTCTCACGCCGTGCTGCCGGGTGCTGCGGTTGGCTTTATCTTTGGTGGCTTTGCCCTGCCCTGGTTGGCGGGTGGTGGTATTGCCGCTGGCTTGCTGGTCGCGCTGCTGGCAGGTCTGGCCAGCCGCTTTACCAGCTTGAATGAAGACGCCAGTTTTGCCGGTTTCTATCTGGTCTCGCTCGCGGTCGGCGTGGTGCTGGTCTCGCGCTGGGGCAGCAATGTCGATCTGATTCACTTGCTGTTCGGTTCTGTGCTGGCCATTGATGACCCGGCGCTGCTGCTGCTGGCATCCATCACTACGCTTACTTTGCTGTGGCTGGCGATCAATTATCGGGGCGTGATTCTGGAGTGTGTGGATCCAGGCTATCTGGCCGTGAATGGCGGTCGAGGTAGCCGTTATCACCTGGGTCTGATGGTGCTGACCGTGTTCAACCTGGTGGCTGGCTTCCAGGCGATGGGCACACTGATGGCCGTGGGCATGATGATGCTGCCCGCCACCATCGCCCGTCTGTGGGCCGATACCCTGGCCGGTTTGCTGCTGGCGGCATGGCTATCGGGTGTGGCGGCCAGCGTGGTCGGGCTGCTGCTGTCGTACCACCTCAACCTGCCTTCCGGCCCGGCGATTGTGCTGGTGGCGGGCGTGCTCTACCTGCTGTCGCTGTGGCTGGCTCCGCATGGCTGGCTGGGACGCCGCGCCAGCAAGACCCATCTGCAACACTAAGCTTCAAGGAAAACCCATGACGCGCTTTGCCCGCCTGATCCGTTCGCTGGCACTGATCAGCCTGATCACCTTGTCAGGCTTGGCCAGTGCAGCAGACCGCATGCCAGTGGCGGTGAGTTTCTCAGTCCTGGGCGATCTGGTACGCCAGATTGGTGGCGAGCGGATCAACACAGTGCAGCTCGTCGGCCCGGATGAAGACGCGCACGTCTTTCAGCCTACACCTGCAGCCATCGCCGATGTCTCACGCACCAAGCTGTTTTTTGTGAATGGCCTTGGGCTGGAGGGCTGGCTGACGCGATTACAGCAAGCTGCCGGTTACAAGGGCCAAGTCATCACCGTCAATCAAGGGGGTGATGCGCTGACCATGACGGAAGATGGCAAACGCGTCACTGACCCGCATACCTGGCAAGACCCGGCGCGCGTCAAAGGCATGATCGAGGTCATTACCAGGGCGCTGGTCAGCGCTGATCCAGCCGGTAGCACCTACTACCGTCAGCGCGCAGACGCCTACCAGAAACAACTGGATGACCTCTCCGTCTGGGCCACCACCCAGTTCAACAGCATCCCTGCGACCAAGCGCGTGATCCTGACCTCACATGATGCTTTTGGCTATCTGGGTCACCGTTTTGGCCTGAAGATTCTGGCCCCGCAAGGGGTGTCGACTGACGCAGAGCCCAGCGCCAAAGAAGTGGGTGATCTGGTCCGGCAGATTCGTGCCAGCGGCATCCGTGCTGTGTTCATGGAAAACATCAGCAACCCGAGAATGGTGCAGCAAATTGCCGCAGAAACCGGCAACACGGCCACGGCAAGGCTGTACTCAGATGCATTGTCCAAAGACGGCAGTGCAGATACTTATCTGAAGATGTACCGCCACAATGTGACCGCACTGGTAGCGGGAATGAAGCTCAACAAGTAACGCCGCGCCGCAGGGTGGATTGTGGCTGCGTGCTGAATCCACCTTACGCTTTGACGAGTGTTTTTCGAACCGTCCCAATCAGCCTGATCGCCTCACGCTTGATCTCGTCATGATTGAGCCCGGCAAAACCCAGCATCCAGCCCTCAACCTGCTGAGGGCCCAGATGGGCACTGCGCAAATCCCGTAACTGTGTACCCGCAGCCCGCGCCGCTGGTGTCAGTAGCGCCTCATGTCCGGCCGGCAACAGTCCTGCACACTGCAAGCCACTTTCAAATCCGACCAGTTGCAACTGATCGGCCAGGGGCGAGAACGCCTCCAGCAAGCAATCCCGCCGGCTACGATACAGCAGCCGCATGCGCCGCAAATGAGCGCCAAAATGCCCCTGGCTAATGAAGTCTGCTGTCACCGCTTGCTGCAGGTAACTACTGTGCCCGTCGCACGCCCGGCGGGCACTGCTCAACGCAGGTATCAAAGACTCAGGCGCCACTACGTAGGCCAACCGCAAGCCCGGAAACAGCACCTTGCTGAAGGTGCCGACATACAGGACGCAACCGGCGTCATCCAGCCCCTGCAAGGCAGGCAGTGGCTTGTGATCGTACTGGTATTCGCCGTCGTAATCGTCTTCGATAATCCAGGCTTTGTGCTGACGGGCCAGTTCCAGCAAAGCCATCCGCCGCGCCAGCGACATGCGCATGCCCAATGGATACTGATGCGACGGTGTCACGTAGATCATGCGTGGTGAGGGCAACTTTACATTGCCTTGCCAGGCCAGCCCTTCTTCATCCAGTGGCACCGCTTGCAATACCGCTCCGGCCGCTTGTAACGCAGCGCGTGCGCCGTGGTACCCCGGATCTTCTACCCACGCAGTATCTCCGGCATCCAGCAACGTGAGTGCGAGCAATTGCAATGCCTGTTGCGAGCTGGCCAGAATCATCACCTGCCCGGCATGGCAACGCACACCGCGTGATTGCGCCAGATACGCGGCAATGGCCTGACGCAACGGCAAATGGCCCTGCGGATCGCCGTATTCCATCAGCGCGTTGTGACCCGCTTGCCGCAAGATGCGTGCCTGCAAAGCATTCCAGATTTCGTGTGGAAACGCGCGCATGTCCGGAATACACGCACGCAGACCTGCGTTGCCTTCGGCTTTGAGCGTGGTGCGCTGCATGGATAAACCCCGTTGCGACGGCCCGGCAATCGCAGTACCGCCGGTGGGCCGGGCCGGAAAGCGCGCCAGCACGTCAATGGCCACAAAGGTTCCGGCGCCCACTTTGCGGTTGACATAGCCTTCAGCTTCCAGCCTTGCGTAGGCCGCTTCGACCGTCACCCGCGCCACACCCAGCTCCATCGCCAACGCGCGCGATGCGGGCAAACGCTGACCGACACCCAGATTGCCCTGCAGGATCTGCGCGCGCACCTGGCGGCAAACCTGCTCTTGTAACGACACGCCAGCGGCGTCTTGTGCAAGCAGTGGCATTGGCCTTATCCATTTAGAGTTAATGGCATCATATGAAAGACCATTTTCACCCTAAACTGCGGCCATGACCAACCCGCGGACCAAAACAATGCAAACATGGCAAAACGATCTGGGTCAGCCTCTGGGCGAACCCTTACCTGACTGGACCATGCCCCCATTTCCCCCGCAGCACATCCTAAGCGGGTTTGGTTGCCGGCTTGAACCGCTGAATGCGGCAAAGCACGGGGGTGATCTGTGGCAAGCCTTCAGTGCCGATACCGCAGGAAAAATGTGGACATACCTGACTGCCGGCCCGTTTGCCAGTCAGGCCGAACTGGAAGTCTGGCTGCGGCAGATGACCAGCAAGCCCGATCCGCAGCCGTACGCGGTTGTCGATGCTGAAACCGGAAAAACCCACGGACTGATCTGCTATCTGCGCATCGCGCCGGAATCGGCCAGCATTGAGGTGGGTTGGGTCACGTTCTCGCCGATATTGCAACAAACCACTCTGGCCACCGCCGCGCAGTTCTTGCTGATGCGCAACGCATTTGCGCTCGGCTATCGCCGCTATGAATGGAAATGCAATGCGCTGAATATCCCGTCGCACAGGGCAGCAGAACGACTGGGGTTTACGTTTGAAGGGATCTTTCGCCAGGCCACAATCAACAAGGGCCGCAGCCGCGATACCACCTGGCTATCCATCCTCGATAAAGAGTGGGTCAAGCTGGAACCGGCGTATCTACAGTGGCTGGATGCCAGCAACTTCGACGCAGACGGCCGTCAGCGGGTCAGTTTGTCTACGCTGACACGGGCCGCACTGGCTGGCCGCGAAGACTAAACCGGGAGACGCACGGCGACGTATACGCCGTGGAACGTGGCGGCCAGTTGATTGCTGGCCGTTTTTACTTCTACCGACACCGCCAGCCGGCCCTTGCCACGGCGGGTATACATGCGAGCAAACGCGGCAAGTTCATCGGCCGATGGCGGCAAGACGTGTGCAGTAAAGTCGGTGGCAATCGGCAGTACAAAGTCAGTCGAACCGGACTGGATGACCACATCCGCACCCTCACCCGCAGCGACATTCACGGCCATCCAGCCCGCAATGGTCGCCAGTGTGGAAATACTGCCCCCAAAAGCGGTGGCGTGATCGTTGCGGTTGGGTTCAAACGGCGCTGACAAATGCCAGGCGTGCTCATCACCCAGTACTGCCACTTGCATGGCAGCCAGCAGTGGAAACCCTTCGTGTAACCGCTGCTGCCAGGATGAGGCAAACAGGCTCACGCGCTCAGGAGCCCGAATTCACCGGGGTGCGCGGCGGCAGGAACAGCGCCGCAATCTGCTTGGGACGGGTGCGGCCCGTCAACGGTGCATCCGGCATTTCGGAGGCCGAAGTACGAGCGCTACCACCGAGGGCTGGCGTCTGATTGCGTACAGGCGCCATACCAGGCTTGCCGCTGCGACGGTCATTGTTGCGATCGCTACGTTGTTCGCTACGGTCATTGCGATCACTGCGCTCATGGCGCTCGCTGCGTTCGGCGCGGGCTGGCGGCTCTACGTGCGTGCCAGGTGAGAAACCCGGCACCGGCGTGAGCTGGAAATTCTTCTTGATCAGCTTCTGGATGCCGACAAAGGCTTTTTCTTCACCCGGATCAACCAGCGAGATCGCTACACCCTTGGCGCCGGCCCGGCCAGTTCGGCCAATGCGGTGCACGTAATCTTCCGGGTTGCCCGGCAACTCAAAGTTCACCACGTATGGCAGTTCCGTGATGTCCAGACCACGGGCGGCCACGTCAGTGGCGACCATGACCTTGATCCGGCCTTCCTTGAACGACGCCAACGCTTCCATACGCGCTTTCTGGTCGCGATCACCGTGCACGGCCTCGCAGGCAAAACCTTCACGCTTCAGATCACGTGCCAGCTGATCGGCACCTTGCTTGGTGCGCGTGAACACAATCACCTGCTGCATGTCTTGCGTGCGGATCAAATGCGCCAGCAACGCGCGTTTGCGGTGGGTTTCACACGGATGAAGAATCTGTTCGACGTTATCGTTGGTGGCGTTCTGACGGGCCACTTCAACGGTCACTGGCTCGTGCAGGAAGTCAGCGACCAGTTTTTTGATTTCCGGCGAGAACGTGGCAGAGAACAGCAGCGTTTGCTTGCGGTTCACCAGCATGTCCATGATCCGGCGAATATCCGGAATGAAGCCCATATCCAGCATGCGATCGGCTTCATCGAGCACCAGAATTTCAACTTGCGAGAGGTTCACGGTTTTTTGCTGCACGTGATCCAGCAAGCGACCCGGAGTGGCGACCAGCACTTCAATGCCGCCACGCAGTGCGGGGATCTGGCCATTGATGTCCACGCCGCCATACACCACGTGGCTACGCAAGGCCTGATACTTGCTGTAGGCCTTGACCGATTCGGCCACCTGATCGGCCAGTTCACGCGTCGGCGTCAGAATCAGCGCGCGCAGCGGATGTCGGGCCGGGGAAACACTCGTATTGGCGTGGGGTGCCAGGCGGGTCAGAATGGGCAGCGTAAACGCGGCCGTTTTGCCAGTACCGGTCTGGGCTGCACCCAGTACATCTTTACCTTCCAGCACGACAGGGATGGCTTGCGCCTGGATCGGGGTCGGGCTCTCATAGCCTTGTTCTTCAACTGCTTTGAGTACTGCGGGCGCCAGCCCCAGCGTTGCAAAAGTCATCCTGCGCTTACTCCACCAAACAAAAAATCCGGATTACAACCGGTAATCAGACACCAGAGCGTTCTCTAAACCTCTGGATAATCAAAGAGTTTATCACGGTTCAGCTGTCACGGGCTGCATTTGCCAGCGTGTCTGTCAGCACTTTGCTTACGTTCATGCCGGATGCCACCGTCACATCAACCATATCAATGATAAATGATTGACAAAATGTAAAGAGTTGCGGTGTTTAAGGCCAACTATGACACATACATAGAAGTCTCTACCCGCCATAATGGCGTTGTCCCTGAAGCGACCCGTTGCACAAAGGCAGAGTGCAACATGACCTGGTCGCTTCTGAACCCAGACAATTCTCCGTTTGGCGGGTTGCAGTCCACTGGTCAGGCCCATGCCCCCGCATGGCCAGACTGGTGGGTGATATGCACTGAAGCCGTGGCCCCGAGCATGATGCCGGGGCCATTTTTTTTGTTTGCGGACAAACTCAATCTTGATAACATTGAGTCAGTCCATCATACAAAAACCAGCCATGACTACCCCGCCGCTCAATCTGCCTGACAACGACACTCTCAAACGCTGGACGCATGGCCAGATCCTGGTTGTACCGGCGCTGAGCCGTAGCTTTGTCCTGACCAATGATTGGGAAAATGCCCGCAGCGGCGATCATCCAGAAGCCTATCGTGATGGCGAGGCGTGGTTGTCGCGCGATACGCAGTACCTGCCGCGCCTCAATTTCCGCGTCACCGAAGCCATTGCCGCACCTGCCAAAACAAGTGCACCCGGCGGGTTTATCAGTGGTGTGTACTGGCATAGTGCCCAGGAAGGCGTCCAGGTAAGACGCGACGGCTTCCGGGCGTTTCCTCCAGCACGCCGCAAGCATCAGCCGGGCGAAATCACAGAGCACGGCAAGCTTGTCATCCAGACGCGCCACCCGCGCACGCTGGAAGCCATCAGTCGACTGGCGGAGCGACTAGGCACGCGTGAGCAAAGCTTGTTGCTGGATGCGCTCTACAGCGGTCTGACCCACATTGCCAGCACGCGACTGGACCCCGCGCGTGCTGAAGCGTTCCTCAAAGCTTTCAGCGTGACCCAAGCCACCGACCGGGCCACCCAGGAGCCCGATCAAGACCCTTTTTCCATACTGTAAACGGCCGCCAAACCTTGCAGACAGCAACATTTGCCGGTCACGCCTTGTTGCACCGCACGTCGAAGCTCTTACAGATTGGCTAGAGGTAGTGCGGCCTGTTCGGTTACAATCGAAGACTTTCCATCACCGATCCAGGCAGGAGAAACACCCATGTCGATGGCTGACCGCGACGGCGTCATCTGGTACGACGGCAAACTGGTTGAGTGGCGCTCGGCGACCACCCACGTACTGACCCACACGCTGCATTACGGCCTTGGTGTATTCGAAGGCGTCCGCGCTTATGAAACCCCGAATGGCCCGGCCATCTTCCGCCTGCAGGATCACACTGACCGCCTGTTCCGCTCTGCCCACATTCTGGGCATGAAGCTGCCGTTCTCCAAAGAAGAACTGAACGCAGCCCAACTGGCAGTCGTCAAAGAAAATGGCCTGAAATCTTGCTACCTGCGTCCGATGGCGTTCTACGGCGCCGGCAAGCTGGGCGTTGCCCCGCCGGTTGACGATGTGCATATCATCGTGGCCGCCTGGCCTTGGGGCGCTTACCTGGGGACTGATGGCCTCGAAAAGGGCATCCGCGTGAAGACCTCCAGCTTCACCCGCCACCACGTGAACATCACCATGTGTAAAGCCAAGGCCAACGGCAACTACATGAACTCGATCCTGGCCAATACCGAAGCCACCCGCGACGGTTACGACGAAGCCCTGTTGCTGGACAACGAAGGCTACGTGGCAGAAGGCTCCGGCGAAAACGTGTTCATCGTGCGCAAGGGCAAGATCTACACGCCGGACCTGACCAGCGCGCTGGAAGGCATTACCCGCGACACCATCGTGCAACTGGCTGAAGAACACAATATTCCGGTGATCGAAAAGCGCATCACCCGTGACGAAGTCTATAGTGCCGATGAAGCCTTCTTTACCGGTACAGCAGCCGAAGTGACGCCGATCCGCGAACTGGATGGCCGCACCATTGGCGAAGGCCGTCGTGGCCCGGTAACCGAACTGCTGCAAAGCCGCTATTTTGCTTGCGTGAAGGGCCAGGAAGGCTCCCGCGCCGAGTGGCTGACCCTCGTCAAGTGAGCGACAAGAACATGAGTGATCTCAAAGAAAACACCCAACGCGTGATCGAAGTCGGTGCGGCCGACCTGCCGCTGCACTGCCCGATGCCTGACATGATGAAATGGAACGCTCACCCGCGCGTGTTCCTGCCCATCGACCGCACTGGTGAAGCGCTGTGCCCGTATTGCGGTACGCAGTACCGCTTGAAGGCTGGCGAAGTCGTCAAGGGCCACTGAGCGTTGCTCAGGCTGTAGACAAAACGGCGCGCTGCGCCGTTTTGTCATTTACGCGTACGTTTTGTATCAGCCGTATCCAACCGCACACTTTGCAGACCAACACTGAACCACTGCATGAATAAAATCCTGATTGTGGCCCCGGCCTGGGTGGGCGATGCCATCATGGCCCAACCGCTGTACCGTCGCCTTGCCGAACGCTGGCCTGGCGTGAAGATCGACGTGCTGGCACCGCCGTGGACACGCCCGGTGCATGCCCGCATGCCCGAAATCAGCGAGACCATCGATAATCCGTTTGGTCATGGTTCATTGCGCCTGATGGAACGCATCAAGCTCGGCCGGCAACTGCGCAAGCGTGGTTACGATCAAGTTATTGTGCTGCCCAATTCACTCAAATCAGCGCTGATTCCGTGGTTTGCCAATATCCCCAAGCGCACCGGCTGGGTGGGCGAAGCGCGTTTCATCCTGATGAACGACACCCGCACGCTTGACCCCATCGCCCTGCCGCAAATGGTCGAGCGCTTTGCCGCATTGGCCGATGCTCCGGGCGTGCCGCTGGCGCGTCCAGTACCCCATCCACGCTTGAAGATTGACCCGGCTGCGCGGGATGCTGCACTGGCCAAATTGGGTTTGACGGCAGACCGCCCGATCGTCGCGTGCTGTCCGGGTGCGGAGTACGGCCCGGCCAAACGCTGGCCTGCCAACCATTTTGCTGATCTGGCCAATCACCGCATGTCGCTGGGTGAGCAAGTCTGGTTGTTTGGTTCCAGCAAGGATCAGGAAATCGCCAGCGAGATCGCCGCACTGGCACCGGGCACCGTTAATCTGTGCGGCCAGACCAGCCTTGCCGAAGCCATTGACCTCATGTCACTGGCACAGGTGGTCGTCGCCAATGACTCTGGCTTGATGCACGTTGCGGCCGGTCTGGATCGACCACTGGTGGCCATTTACGGCTCCAGTTCGCCCGAGTTCACCCCGCCGCTGTCCAACCGCGCAGAAATCGTCACGCTTGATCTGGAATGCAGCCCGTGTTTTGAACGGGTGTGTCCACTGGGCCACATGAACTGCCTGAACCAGCTGGAAGCGGATCGCGCCAATCGCGCCATCAACAAACTGCTGTTGCTCGGCGCACACACCTGATCAACGCCAGGAAAATCACGCCTGGCGGGAGTCGTGCGCCGTGTAACGGAGAAAACCCGGCCTGGCACCCACCATCGTTGCGAACAAGTCGTGTCACGCCAAGCCGTAATGACAAACAAGTACACACCCGCTTGCCGGGGTTATCCATTGCATCGACTTGGCTGAATACCCAGGTGCCCGCATAATGGACATTATTAACAAGTCACTTTAAGAAGAAACGCCACTGCGATGGTTGTCAAAAAATTCTACGGCGCCACCACCCGGGACGCGCTCCGGCAGGTGCGGGACGAACTGGGCCCGGATGCCCTGATTTTGTCCAACCGCCAGGTTGCGGGCGGCGGCGTGGAAATCATGGCAGTGGCCGACTCTGATGTGGCTTCGCTGACGGGTGTACCAAGCCCCAGCAGTTCGCGCACGCCTTCGCGCGCCAATGGTGCGCGCCTGATGCGCTCTATTCATACAGACAACAACTCTCCGGCCACGCGCGCACTGGAACGCTCCTATGCGATCCCGGATGAAGAACACGAGGATGACGACAGCGAACCGTCGCTGGCCGACATCAATCCATCTACACCTGCCTACGAGCCACCGGTCCCTGCACCGGGCTACACCAGCTTGCTGGATGAGCCCATGCCCCGCCAGTCTGCGGTGGCACAGTCTTCCCCTCAACCCGCACCGGCTCCCGCTTCGCCCTCGCTGGGGTTCAAACCGTCTGCACCGGCAACGCGCCGTGAAGAGCCACTGCACACAGCGACGCATTTTCGGTATGAAGATGAACTTGGCCAACCGCAAAAACAGGTGCCGGCCAACAAAGAGGTGATGGAAGACATCGCACGGGAAATCCGCCTGCTGCGTGGACTGATGGAAAGCCAGATTGCCGGCATGGCCTGGGGTGAATTGTCACGTCACAAGCCAGAAAAGCTGGAAGTCTTGCGCCAGTTGCTGGCGGGTGGGTTCTCGCCCGCACTGAGCCGCCAGCTGGTCGAAAAAATGCCGGACCTGGCACTCGATGCCGGCATGCGCTGGATCAAGGCGGCGCTGGTCCACAACCTGCCTGCCAGCGCGGGCGATCTGATTGAACGCGGCGGCACGTATGCCTTGATTGGCCCGACTGGCGTGGGCAAGACCACCACCGTTGCCAAGCTGGCCGCACGTTGCGCCCTGCTGCACGGGCCAGATTCCGTCGCCCTGCTGACCACCGACAGTTACCGGATCGGCGCGCAGGACCAACTGCGTATTTACGGACGCATCATTGGTATTCCGGTGCATGACGTCAAAGATCAGACCGATCTGGAACTGACTCTGGCCGACCTGTCTGACCGCCACCTGGTGCTGATCGATACCGTCGGCATGGGCCAGCGTGACCAGCGCATTACGGAACAACTCGCCCTGTTTGGCCGTGACCGTGTAGAAACAATCTTGCTGCTGGCTGCCAACGCGGCCCCCGCCACGCTCGATGACGTCGCACGGCGCTACAAGAACCCGACGCTGGCCGGTTGCATTCTGACCAAGCTGGATGAAGCCATGAGCCAGGGCGGTTGCCTGGATGTCGCCATTCGCCATCGTCTGGCACTGCAATTTGTCACCAACGGCCAGCGCGTGCCAGAAGACTTGCACCGCGCCAATGTGGACTATCTGATCGACCGTGCCTTTCGCACTGCCGCCGGTGACAACCCGGTGTACCAGCTGCGCAAGGACGAATACCCCCTCTATATGGGCTCGCAAAACACCGCCAGTGATATTCCGCTTGATCTGTCGGTGAGAGATCGTCGTGGCCAGTAAAGGCCGGCCAGACCAGGCCGCCGGGTTACGCGCCCTGCTCAGCCCCACGCCATGCCGGAGCATCAGCCTGAACGGAGGGCGTGGCGGTACAGGTGCCACCACACTGGCGATCAATCTGGCCGCGGCGCTGGCAGAGCGTCAGCGTGAAGTATTGCTGCTGGATGAATTTGAAGGCTTGTCCAACTCTTTGCACCGGCTGCGCCGCAAAGAGGCCTGGCATTTTGAATCTGTGCTGCGCCGTGAAGTGACGTTGCCTGATGCACTGGTTCACACCGATGCCGGGTTCTCCATTCTGCCCGTGTCAGCCCGGCCGACCATTCTGGCCAATCTCAATGAGCGTGAACTGACCTGGCTGGCGCAGGAGTTTGAAAACCTGGTCGCCAGTACGGACTTCCTGTTGCTGGATACCCGCCCGACTACGCTGGCTGGCGTACCCAGCCTCTCTCTGGCGGCTGATGACGTACTCATCATTGTTTCGCACAATGCCGAATCGATCACCGATGCCTACGCCACGATCAAGGTACTGCACAACGAATATGCCCGCCGCGAGTTCCGGATCCTGGTCAACCGCGCGACCAGCCTGGAAGACGCCACGCAACTGTTCGACCGCATCCGCAGTGTGGCCATGCAGTATTTAGGTACGCAGATTCAGTTACGACTGGTGGGTTACGTGCCAGAAGACGAGAAACTCAAGCGTGCGACACGACTTGGCCGGACGGTGATCGAGGCTTTCCCGGATGCCGAGGCAAGTCATGCATTCCGGCAACTGGCTGATGCCATGCTACGCTGGAAGCGATCCAGCCAATCGCACGAAACGCCTGGCCACTTTGTTTACCGGCTGGTTGAATCCAGCCGCATTCTTACCGACCGACTGCAGAACTGAGCCGACCGCACCTACCCATGGCCCACACCGAGCCGCCCATCACTGCCATTGCAGACCTTCGCCAGGATACTCAGGGCGAACACCTCTATCTGGCAGGACGGCTGGATGCGAGCGGCACGGCCGCCATCTGGGACAAAGCACGTCAACTGGCCCGGCACGATTTGCGCGTGGAAGCCGCAGCGGTGGACTACTGCGATGGCGCTGGCCTCGCGCTGATCTATGCCCTGATCCAGCAAGGCGCACAGGTGGAAAACCTGCCGCAGCGCTACGGTGCATTGCTCAATGAACTCAATCCAGCACAACCGCTGCAAACCGCCCCGCCAGAGAAACGCCCCGCGTTTCTGATTCGCCTGGGTGCGCGCGCCGCTGCCATCTGGTCATCCTTCTACGACTTGATGTCATTTACTGGCGAGCTGACGGCTGCCTGGGGTGTCTGGCTGCGCAAACCTGGCATCATGCGCTGGGGCGACATGCTGGAGCAGTGCATCAAGGCAGGCGTCAACGCCACGCCAATCGTGTTGCTGGTGGCCTTTTTGTTTGGGGTGATTCTGGCGTTCCAGTCAGCCGTACCCATGCGGCAGTTTGGCGCTGAACTGTTTGTGGCCAACCTCGTCGGCTTGTCGCTGGTACGTGAACTGGCGCCATTAATGACCGCGGTGCTATTGGCCGGCCGCACGGGCGCAGCCTTTGCTGCTGAAATCGGCACCATGAAGGTGAACGAAGAAATCAATGCGCTGATCACACTGGGTCTGGAACCAGTGCGTTTCCTTGTATTGCCGCGTATTTTGGCCGTCACCTTGATGGCGCCGATGTTGACCGTTCTGGCCGAAGTTATTGGCATTCTGGGCGCTGGCCTTGTGTTACTGACCTTCAATATTCCGCTGCAGACCACCGTCGCCCAGGTCATGGATTCAGTCGGGTTCGCAGACTATATCGGTGGGCTGGCCAAGGCCACTGTCTATGGCTTTGGCATTGCCGTAATTGGCTGCCGGCGCGGGCTGAATACCGGTGCAGGCGCCAGCGCGGTAGGTGCCAGCACCACGCAGGCCGTGGTCAGCAGCATTGTCATGCTGGTTGTGGCAGATGGCCTGTTTGCCGTCGCCTTTTACTATCTGGGGTGGTAAATGGATGTCATCCAGGTAGACAACGTCACCTGTGCCTACGGCCGCAATGTCGTGCTCAAAGACATTAACCTCTCGGTGCATGAGGGTGAAATCCTGACCATTCTTGGTGGCTCTGGCTGCGGCAAATCCACTTTGCTCAAGCACATGATCGGACTGGAAAAACCACGCACCGGCCACGTGCTGATCAAAGGCGAGAACCTGACCCGCGCGGCGGGCGACGAGCGCCGGCGAATACTGTCGCAGTTTGGCGTGGCGTATCAGTCAGGTGCGCTGTTTGGCTCGATGACGGTGCTGGAAAACGTCATGCTGCCATTGCAGTCCTACACGCATCTGACCCCCGATGCGCAAGACTTGATCGCGCGGCTCAAATTGCGCCAGGTAGGGCTGGAGCAATTTGCCGATTATCTGCCGTCGGCGTTGTCTGGCGGCATGCAAAAGCGCGCGGCCATTGCCCGTGCACTGGCGCTGGACCCGGCCATTCTGTTTCTGGATGAACCGTCTGCCGGGCTTGATCCGGTCACCTCCGCCGAACTGGACGCGCTGATTATCCGGCTGGCGCGTGTACTGGGGCTGACGTTTGTGGTGGTGACACATGAACTGGCCAGCATCTTTGCCATTGCCGACCGGGCCATCATGCTGGATAAACAGAACAAGGGCATCATTGCCGAGGGCAAGCCCGCCGATTTGCGCGACCATCATCCGGACGAGCGCGTAACCCGGTTTTTCAGACGTGGAGCCGTATGACGACTCACAATCGACACTATTTCCGCCTTGGCCTGTTTGTGGTGCTGGCCGTCGTGACCGCTGCCATCCTGTTTGTGGCGTTTGGCGCCAATCGCTGGCTGGGCAAGCGTGTGACCATGGAAACGTATTTTGACGAATCCGTACAAGGCCTGGATGTCGGCTCCAAAGTGCGTTATCGCGGCGTCACGGTGGGCGAAGTCAGCAAGATTTCATTTACCTACACCAAATACCAGCAAGAGTCGCCGCCCTCAGAGCGCCTGCAATATGTGCTGGTGGAAATGCGCTTTCGGCCCGAGATCTTCGGAGGTCGCGCTATCCAGATTCCCAGCCAGGAAAACCTGCAGCGCGAAATTGACCGCGGCCTGCGCGTTCGGCTAACCCCGCAAGGTCTGACTGGCACCAGCTATCTGGAAATCGACTATTTCAACCCCTACGCCAACAAGCCGCTGGTCATCAACTGGAAGCCACAGGATCTGTACATTCCGTCGGCCCACAGCGCGGTATCGCAACTGATGAACGCCACGCAAGACGTCATCACACGCATGCAAAAGCTGGACATCGAAACCACCGTGGATCGCCTCAACCATTTGCTGGCCACCACCGACAATGCGCTCAGCGCGATTCCGGTCGAGCACATTGCGCGGTCTATCGACAGCCTTGCGGTCAAGCTGGACAAAATCCAGGTGGGCCGTCTGGCTGATGACACCAGCGCAATGGTGAACGAAGTCCGTGCCACCTCGGCCAGTCTGCACGCTTTGCTGAACGCGCCAGGCATGGCCAGCGCGCCAGCCAATCTGGCCGCCAGCACCGAGAAACTGCGCGCCTTGCTCGATAGCCCGCAACTGGCTGATTCGCTCAAGCACCTGGATCAAACCATGACCCGGCTGGATCGCATTACCGCCGGCAACGAAGGTCAGCTCTCAGAGACGCTGACAAATCTGCACTCTGCCAGCGAAGACCTGCGCCGCCTGACCGATCGCGCCAATAACAACCCCGGTAGCCTGCTGTTTGGCAGCATGCCTACCCCCTACCCGCTGCCCACGCCATGATCAGAGCCCCACATCTGTTGATTGCCCCGCTATTCGCGCTACTGGCAGCATGTTCCAGCGCGCCGCCGGCTGAGTCGCGTTATGAACTCGACGCCGTCCGCCCTGAGAGCATCGCCGCTACGCCACGTTTTGCGGACACGCTCAAGGTCATGCTGCCCAATGCGGTTGCCGGGCTGGATGGCACGCGGTTCATCTACCGGGAAACGGCCCAGCGTTATGCGCGCGACCCCTATCGGGGCTACACCTCGCCGATCCCCTTGTTCGTGTCAGACCGCATGACCGACTGGCTCAGCCGTAGCAATCTGTTCTCGCACGTCATTCCAGGTCGCTCGCCATGGGGCACGCGTTATGTACTCGAGAGTGACATCCGCGCGTTCTACATTGACCTGCGGCCGGATCAACCCCATACCGCGCAAGTGCGATTGGGCGCCCGTGTGCGTGACACCGAAACCAACGGCTTTGTCTATGACGGCGAAGTAACCGGATCGGCCCGGGTGGCCGACCCCGCCAGTGGCGACAGTTTTGCCGCCGCGCAGTCGCAGGCGCTGGGTGAAGCACTTTCGCAACTTGAAACCGCGCTGCGCAAGGTTCAAGTCCCGGCGCAGTAACCCGCCTGGATACCCTTTACCGGGCTGTCCATGCAGCATTGCCACACACGCCGCACTTTCTTTTCTTAAAATAAGCCTGATTTTGAATTTATCCGCCAGCAAGCATTTGCTGGTTGAGGCAAAATCAGCACTGCGTATTTCGAGAAAGATATGGTCGCCGTTACCCGCCCGCTTGCCCAGTCCATTGCCGAAGCCGCCGATCCGGCGCGCTGGCTTTCTGCGCTCTCCAGCCGCTATCCGGCTGAGCATATCCGCCGCCTGGAACAGGCGCTGGAGTGGTCTGCCTCGCTCTATCAAGGCAAGACCCATCCCGATACCAATGAACCACTGTTTCCACATGCCGTCGCAGCGGCGTCCATCGTCGCCGATCTGAACCTGGATGCCGACGCGGTCATTGCGACGTTGCTGTTTGCGATTCCAGATAGCCTGGCGGATGCCGAAATTGCCATCGAAACGCACTTTGGCAAAGCCGTTGCGACGCTGGTGGAAGGCGTGTGGCGCGTACGCAAAATCCGTACGCTGGCCCAAGGCCGTACCCGTGGCGCCGACCATGCCGAGCAGATCGAAGCCCTGCGCAAGATGCTGCTGGCCATGGTTGAAGATATGCGGGTGGTGCTGATCAACCTGGCATGGCGCACGCAAACCATGCACACGCTGGGCGGCGTGGCTGATGAAGATCGTCGCCGCATTGCGCGGGAGACACTGGATATTTACGCCCCGCTGGCCAACCGGCTGGGCGTCTGGCAGATCAAGTGGGAGCTTGAAGATCTGGGTTTCCGCTACATGGAGCCTGAGACCTACAAGAAGATCGCCAAGCTGCTGGACGAACGCCGCGTTGATCGCGAGAGCTTTATCAATAACGTGCTGTCCACCCTGCGCACAGAGTTAACGGCTGCAGGGATCAAACACGTCGATCTGATGGGTCGGCCCAAGCACATTTTCAGCATCTGGAAAAAGATGCAGAAAAAGAAGCTGGATTTCTCCGAGCTGTATGACATTCGCGCCGTGCGCGTGCTGGTCGACGACGTCAAGGATTGCTACACGGTGCTGGGCATCATCCACAATCTGTGGCAACCCATCCCCGGCGAATTTGACGACTACATTGCCAACCCCAAGGGTAACTTCTATCGCAGTCTGCATACGGCCGTGATCGGCCCCAGTGACAAAGCGGTTGAGGTGCAAATCCGAACCTTCGACATGCACGAACATGCCGAATTCGGTGTCGCCGCGCACTGGCGCTACAAAGAAGGTGGCAAGGGCGACAGCAAATACGAAGAGAAAATCGCCTGGTTGCGCCAATTGCTGGACTGGCGTGAAGACATGGCGCAGGAAGCGCATCTGGCCGATGCCTTCAAGGCTGAACTGTTTGACGACACCATCTATGTGCTGACCCCGGCCGGCCGCGTGATCGCGCTGCCCAAGGGTTCGACGCCGGTCGATTTTGCATACCACTTGCATAGCGATCTGGGCCACCGCTGCCGGGGGGCCAAGGTCAACGGGCAGATTGTGCCGTTGAACACCCAACTGGAGAACGGCCAACGGGTTGAGATTCTGGCCGCCAAGGAAGGTGGCCCCAGCCTCGACTGGCTGCATCAGGGCTACGTCAAAAGCCACCGCGCGGCACAGAAGATCCGTTACTGGATACGCCAGCAAAACCTGGATGTCGTCGTTGCGGAAGGTAAATCGCTTTACGACAAGGAAGCCGCCCGTGCCGGTGCCACGCAAGCCAACCAGGATGATGTGGCTCAGCGACTGGGTTACAAGACCGTCAACGAGTTGTACGTGGCGCTGGGCCATGATGATGTCTCGCTCAGGCAACTGGCCGATGCATTTGTCACGCATCCGCAACCGGTAGAAGAAGCTGTTTCGCCAGAAGACGTGGTCAAGCGTGCACGCGCTGACCAGCATGGTGAAGGCATTCTGATTGAAGGCGTGGATCAGCTAATGACCATGCTGGCCAAGTGCTGCAAACCCGTTCCGCCGGATGCGGTGGTCGGGTTTGTGACCAAGGGCCGTGGTATCTCGATTCACCGTTCGGACTGCATTACGCTCAAGCGTCTGGCGGCGGCATCGCCAGAGCGCTTGATCAAGGCGGACTGGGGTAAACAGACGGGTAACGTATTTGCCACTGATATCCTGGTAGAAGCGCATGACCGACCCAGCTTGTTGCGTGACCTGTCCGACGTGATGTCGCGTGAGAAAATCAACGTGACGGGCGTCAACACGCTCTCGAAAAACACCTTAGCGCGGATGCGCTTTACCGTTGAAATCAGGGGCGTCGCTGACTTGCCACGGATTTTTGTGCGGCTGTCAGATGTACCTGGCGTATTGAAGGTGGAACGTGTCTAAGTCACTCGTCGTCCTGAGTTTGTGCATCGCCACACTACTGCCCCTCACCGCGAGTGCGGCCGATGACGCATCGGCCCCTGCCAGCGCAGCACAGCAACTTGCGGCATCCGGACCACTGACACCGGTTAAATTCAGGAACAACTGGAACGGTTTGGTCAGTCAGATCGCCGCAATGGGCACAGCAGACCAGGCGCAAAAGCTCAGTGAAACGCTGTTGCTGGGCGAGATGACGCCCGAAGCCGGAGGCAAAGACAGTACCTGGCTGGCACGCTGTGGCGACGGTGACCGCGTGACGCTGACTGCGGCTACACCTGATTCGCCACTCACCCACGTCACGATTGAAACCCCCATCAATGCGGCTCAATTGGGCCCGGGCCGGGTCGCCCCTGCCGTAATGTGGACCCTCAGTTTCTTTCACCCGGAACGCAATAGCGAAGACATCAAGAAACTGGCCGTCCGGTTAATGCAAGGCATGGCCACGCAGCAAACCAGTACGGTTGAGGATGGCACTGACGAGTACCGTCTGAGTGCCCTGCCCGATGGCGCCCTGCGTTTTGATGCACATCGCACAGTTGCCGCGAAATAAAAACCGGACTAACCCAACGTCGGGCTGATCACGCCGGTTAACAGCAACACCGTTTGCAATATGCCAAACAACGCAATCGCCCCGGCCCCGGCCCAGGACAAACCCCGTTGCCAACCACGCCGATGGCCATGCGCGGGCGCCAGTCGATTCACGCCCATGGCACCAAGGCTGATCAGTGAGACGGTGATCGCTACGCCCGCCGCCATTGCAAACGTAGACACAACACCAGTCAGAAAAATGCCGTTGGCCAGGCAGAATATGAGCACCAGGATCGCGCCCGTACAGGGCCGCAAGCCCACGGCGGCACCCGCCAGAGCCATCTGCCGCCAGTTACGCGCGGCACGCTCTGGCGCGGTAGCCCGGTAAACCATCTTGCTGTTGGCACCGCCGCCCGATTTGCGCCGCAGCGGAGTATGCATGGCGCCCGCTTTGAGCACCTGCGGTTTTTCCGGCTCACAACCGCAGGTATCCAGCCCGTGTGCCAGGCGCCACACCATCAATAAACCCATGCCACCCAGAATGGCATAACTGACTGTTTCCAGCGTGGCCGCGTGGTTAAGAATGCTGAGCGATGTATTTCCCAGCAATGCGGCCAGGCCCCCCACCAGCGCAATCGCACACAGTGCCTGCACCGTCGCGGCCCATGCGCTCAAGGCCACGCCATGCAGAATGCGCGCCCGCTGCGTCAGAAAATAACTGCCAATCACCACTTTGCCATGGCCTGGCCCCGCAGCGTGCAGGACGCCATAAACAAAAGACACCAGCACGATCAGCCACAAAGCAGTGGAACTACCGGTCTGCCGGCTTTGCTGTAACGCACTCCGCAAGATGGCGTTGAGCTTGCTTTGCCAAATCACTAACTGGCCGATCACAGCGCGCGCCGGCGCAGGTAATGACGAGATCGTTTGTTCCGGATTGGCCACCACCGGCGCGGCAACGGCCATGCTGGCGGCGGGCGTGGATGCGGCCTGCGCCGGCACAACCGGCCGTCCAAAGTAATCCACCGCCATGGCGGGTTGAACCCAGGCTAGAACAACCAGCGCCAACAAGGCCAGCAGGCGGCGCCATGGTTTGAGTGCAAACATCAGCAGATCACCTTCCACACGAGCGGGTTCACTGAGCCATAGAAGATCGGGTGGGCGTGGTCTTCGAACGACTCGAGTTTGCAGCTCCCCACGCCATCGCCGGTGAGCGCAACGGAGGTTGGTTTGGTCGGTTCGTAGTCCACAAAGTACGATTCATCGTAAAAACCCAGTGTCACCCGGCCCTGATGCGGATCGACCGGGCGCTCCAGCGGCAGCGTGAACTCATACACCATCTTGTTGCCTTCCAGCTTTGCGACAAAGTCCGTGGGCGATTTGACGTTGACGGGGGTTTTCTCAATAAAAACGTGCTGGAAGTAGCCATAGTTCTGCAGATTATCAAAGCCACCCTTCTTCACCCTGGCCGCTTCAGCCTTCGTGAGCGGCTTACCCGGCTTGTGGTCTTTGGCAACATCGCCCAGCACCGCTGTGGTGAAGTCTTCATCAAAGACCCAGCGCTCTTTGAGCGATTCGATCTTGCCCTGTTTGAACTGCACGGCCACGTCATACGTGACCCAGACATGCGGGTGCGCCTGCGCCAGCACAGGAAAGAACAACGTGGCCAGCGGCCAGCAACGGGACAAGCGAGGCATAAAGGGTGCGATCAACCAGAGAACGTCAACAAAACCGCAAGCAGAGGTCATTTAACGGCCAGAATCGCCAGCCGATGACACTACCGGCGCGCCAGTCTAGCGCCATCTTGCAAGGCCAAATAAAAAAAGCGGCCGGAAGGCCGCTTTTTTAAGGGGAATGCCGTTCGCCTTAGCGCGTACGACGCTCGCCCACTTTCACGATCTTCAGGCTGTTAGTGCTGCCGCCCAGGCCAACCACATCGCCATAGGTGAACACCACCAGGTCGCCCTGCTGGACCACGCCACGCTGAATCAGTTCCAGCTCTGCGCGGATCAACAGCGCTTCCTGGTTCGCGTTTTCGTACGACATGATGAACGGGTAAACATCGCGGAACAGCGCCAGACGCGCGTAGGTATCGGCTTCCGGGGTCAGCGCGTAAACCGGTACGCCGCTGATAAAGCGCGACAGCCACAGGGCCGAAGCGCCCGATTGGGTCAGCGCGGCGATCGCTTTGACCTTGAGGTGACCGGCAGCGAACAGTGCAGCCATGGCGACGGACTGGTCGATACGGGTGAAGTCACCTTGCTTGAGCACTTCATCACTGATGCGGGTGTCTTGCGATTTTTCAGCTTCAAGACAGATACGGGCCATGGCTTCCACGGTCTCGACCGGGAACTTGCCGCTGGCGGATTCGGCCGACAACATCACGGCATCGGTGCCATCGAGCACAGCGTTGGCCACGTCAGACACTTCCGCACGGGTCGGCACCGGGCTGCTGATCATGGATTCCATCATCTGCGTAGCGGTGATGGTCAGCTTGTTCTTGCGGCGTGCGGCCTTGATCATCTTCTTTTGCAGGGCCGGCACTGCAGCATCGCCGACTTCAACAGCCAGGTCACCACGCGCCACCATGATGCCGTCAGAAGCATCCAGGATTTCTTCCAGGTTGGTAATGGCTTCAGTGCGTTCGATCTTGGCGATCAACAGCGCCTTGCTACCGGCAGCGCGCAACAGGGTGCGGGCCATGTACATGTCAGCACCACTCTTGGGGAAAGACACCGCCACGTAATCAGCCTTGATCACGGCAGCAGTCTTGATGTCTTCCATGTCCTTGGCAGTCAGCGCCGGGGCGGTCAGGCCACCACCTTGCTGGTTGATACCCTTGTTGTTGGACAGAATGCCGCCCACTTTCACACGGGTGTGTACTTCGCTGCCCAGCACTTCGGTGACTTCCAGCACAATGCGGCCGTCATCCAGCAACAGGATTGCACCCGGCGAGACATCGTTCGGCAGCTCTTTGTAGTCCAGACCGACGCGGTCAATGTTACCGAGGCCGTCAAACGCAGCATCCAGGATGAACGCAGCACCGTTCTGCAGATCCACCTTGCCGTCTTCAAACTTGCGCACGCGGATTTTGGGACCTTGCAGGTCAACCAGGATCGCCAGCGGCGAATTGGCCTTGCCGGCTTCCTGGCGCACCAGTTCTGCACGGTCCATATGATCTTGCGCGGTGCCGTGAGAGAAATTCAGACGCACCATGTTCACGCCGGCGCTCACGAGGCGGCCCAGCGTAGCTGCGTCGTTGGAAGCCGGGCCCAGCGTGGCTACGATTTTTGTGCTGCGTTGCATGCAATTCACTCCTGTCTCTGATCGAGAGATCACTGTTGTTCTGCTGCTGTTGCAAATCGGGATAGATCAGGCTAGCCGCTGGGACAGGACTGGCACCCCTGTCCGGCATGGCTAGTCAATACGAAGCTGAAGGGGTATGCAATACCCATATTGATTTATGTCGCTTGTGGCGTGTGGGCACGCACCGCATGTCGGCGCGATCAATGGTCAGGTGGTGTCCCCAGCAGGAATCGAACCTGCAACTAGCCCTTAGGAGGGGCTCGTTATATCCATTTAACTATGGAGACATGCCAGACAACCAAAACCCGCTATCTCCATGAACTACTTGCAAAAAAGCTGGTTCAACGGGGTTATTCGAGCGGGCAGCCTTATGGCTTTTATCCCGCGCCTTCTGGTCGTTTCCACGTGCCGAACGTCATGTTCCAGGCAGTGGCAAATCAGGACCACCACCGGCATGTACTCCCGGCAATGGCCCGCATTATACCGATTGGCGCGGGATGGCGGGCAAGTGTTGGTGGCCGATCAGCCTCTGTGTTGACTTTCGCCAGGTGACTGGTTGACCTTAGACATACAAGCTGTACTTTCTATTTTAGGAAATGTCTTGGTCCAGGCGACGCTGTCGGCATCGCGCCAAATACAAGTAGTACACAAGGCCCGCAAAACCTACGATCAGCGCCAGGGGCAACGCCCCCATGAACCTCTCTGAGGTCGACATAAGTGGCCCTGCATCCTCAGTCGCAGTATCAGGCACGCGCATCAGCACCGGTATCAGTGCCAGCATCGTCAAAATCGCACCAGAAACCCAGTACAGCCAGGATTGCAGTTGCAAACGCACGGCCACCACCACACCCAAAACAAACGGGATGCAAGTCAGGAAAAGGGTGGTGATCCAGGCAATGGCACTCATCAGCATAGTCATGAGGGCAAGATGCATCGCTTTGACCGCCACGGTGTTATTGGTCGCGCTTTCAAAGTTGCCGCTGATCACGTCCGGAAGCTGGAGGGCGATGACAGAACCAAATGCGGCTGTCGTCACGGCCAGCAAATATCCGACAAAATACTCTCCCAACCTGGATTCCTCTGGTGGGAGTTCGTCTGGATCCAGCAGGCGGGTAGTCCTTTCAGATCATCAGAAACATCTTGCTGATTGAGTGGCTGACGCGGTAAAGCCCTGGCAAACCAGGGCTTTACCCGCTCTGGGGTACCAAGCTCAGCCTTACTGGGTGGGTGAAATCCTGCGAATGGCACCACTCTGGATTTCCACCACGTACAAATTCCCCTGCGCATCCAGCGTCAGTTGCTCTGGCCCTTGAAAGGCCGCCGCGCTGCCGATGCCGTCAATCACAGCAGATTGCCCGCTACCCGCAAGCGTAGTGACAACCCCATTCCGTGAAATCCGCCTGATTGCATTATTGGAGAAATCCGACACATAAATCGTTCCGTTCTGATCAACGACAACACCCGTGACGCCATTAAACGCGGCATCCGGACCGGTACCGTCTGCAAACCCCGGCAGATCACGCCCCGCAATTGTGGTCACCGCGCCTGCCGGGGTCACTTTTCGCAAACGCCCCACATTCAGCTCACCGACGTACAAATTGCCATCCGGACCCATCGCCAGCGTACGTGGATAAGTGAACGATGCCGCAGCGCCTGTACCATCCTGGCTCACAGCAGTGCCCGATCCCGCCAGCGTGCTCACGGTGCCATCGGGCGTGATTTTGCGGATACGCAAATTGCGGGTGTCCGCCACATAAACGTTCCCGGCATCATCCACAGCCACACCTTGGGGCTGGTCAAATGAGGCATGAGCACCCTGCCCGTCCTGAAAAGAATACGAGCCATCTCCGGCAAGGGTCGACACGGCACCAGACGCCGAGATTTTACGGATCATCGAATTACCGCGATCCGCGACATACATATTCCCCTGCTTATCCAGAGCCAAGCCGACCGGAGCGAAAAACTGGCTATTGAGGCGAGGGCCGTCTAGCCACCCTTCCGTGACCAGGGCTGGGTACCCGGAACTACCCGGAACCCACGTCTGAAATCCACCAGCCCATGGTTGTACTTGCCCAATGGAATTCACCGAATAAATGATGTCGCTCGTGAAGTCGCTGACATAAAAGCTACCGTCAGCGGCCAGTACAAGACCCTGAGCATTCTGGAAAGCCCCAGGTCCTGCCACTGTGGTCACCTGCGCCTTTGCGGCCACGCAGTTGAGTTGAATACTACTGACATCTGCATTGGCTGTGCCGTTTTGCTGGCTTACGCTGCAAGAAGCCCAGAGCGGTTGCCTGGTGATCATGACTGCATAAGCAGCCCCTTTACCCACGGTTGCCGGAAAACTGAAGCTCCCGTTGGCTGAAACGGTCGTGGTATCCCCATTGCTGTTTTGCAGGACCACCGGCTCGCCATCCGGCAAACCACTGGCTACACCGCCCACCTTGTAACCCGAGGCCGGGGCGTCGGTTTCTGTACCGCCTCCCCCACCACAGGCAGACAACAAGCTCATCAGGCTGACAACGCACAGGGCCTGTGCGCCACTTTTTATTGTTTTCATTTCTTTACGTCCATTCTTTTTGGTGATGTATTTTTTTGTCACAGCCACATGTCCAGCCTCGGGCCATGCCATATGCATCAAGGGCTCCCCACCCTTGTGCTACAAGGCGGCAACGCTAGCAGCAAACGCGCGTTTGAATCCAGCCACGGCCGATGTTGTGTCGATTTATGTACGAAACGTTGCCAGAAAAGCACAACAGCCGACAGACACCCGTCAAAACACGCTATTCGTCATGCTGGTCGCATACGAAAACAAACCGTACGCTGCATCTTGTCGTCATCCCCACCGTCCCCTGCCCGTTAATTGGCATACCACAAGCATCGCTTTATCTGGCGATACGGATGAACGTCCCGTCACACAGGAGCACAACATGGCAAGTGAAGGCTGGCAGCGCAGAGATGTTTTAAAAATCCTGGGTGCAATGCCCTTGCTCACCAGCTTGCCGACGTGGGCGGCGATCGCACGGCCACCCGCCGCCCGGATCAAACCTGTGACCGAGACGCTGTGGGGTGTGCAGATCACAGACCCGTACCGCTGGATGGAAAACACGGATTCGCCGGAATGGCAGCATTGGCTCAAAGGCCAGGGGCAGTATGCGCGGCAAGTGCTTGATGGCATCCCGGGCCGGGCGGCGCTAGCCCGGCGCATGTCTGAATTGTCGGGCGGCGCGGAGTCACCCAGTACCGTCATTCCGGTGCCGGGGCGGGTGTTTTATTCCAAACGCCCGAAAAACGGCGACAACTTCAAGCTGTACGTACGCAATGAGGGCGAGACCACCGAGCGCTTGCTGATCGACCCGACGACCGTTCAGATTGAAGGCTCGCATATGGCGCTGGACTGGTGGCAACCCTCGCCCAATGGCAAGTACGTGGCCTACGGGATGTCCAAAGCGGGGTCAGAGCATTCGGTCCTGCGGGTACTGGATGTTGAAACCGGCACAAATCTGTCTGAAGAGATCGATCGCACCCTGCAAGCCGGCCCCGCCTGGCTGCCGGATAGCAGTGGTTTTTTCTACAACCGCCTTGCCGCCGGCCGCAAGCGGACCGATCTCAACGCCATGCAAGACAGCGTGAACTGGTTACACATGCTGGGTACACCGGCCAGTGAGGACAAGCGCATGCTGGCCGCTAACCAATGGCCGGGTGTTGCAGTCGATGCGCTGGAATTCCCCTACATACTGACCGATCCGGCCTCTGATTACGTACTGGCGGTATCGATGGGCGGCGTGCGCCTGGCCAACCCCTGGTACAGCGCCAGATTGAGTGATTTGCTGGCGGGCAAGCCTGACTGGCGCAAAATTTGCGATATCGCCGACGATGTGGAGACCGTACTCCAGCAAGGCGATCAACTGTATTTGCAGAGCACGCATGGCGCCGCGCAAAACGGCCAGATCTTGCGGGTGAATGCAGCGACACCGGACATCAAGGGCGCACAGGTTGTGGTGCCTGCCAGTGATCGCATCATCAGCGGCGTCACCCTGGCCAAAGAGGGTTTGTATCTGCAAATGATGGATGGCGGTTACAACACCCTCAGCCGGGTCGACAGCAACGGCAAGGTCATCAACATCCCGCTGCCGTATGAAGGTTCGCTTGATGGCCTCAGTGCAACATCAACGGTGGATGGCATCTGGATGATCGGTGCCAGTTGGCTGATCCCGGTTACCGTATTCCGCTATGACCCGGCCACCGGCCAGATCAGCGATACCGGGCTGGTCTCGCAACCGGATGTAGATCTCTCTCCCTATGAAGCGCATCGCACGTTTGCGATTGCCCGTGATGGCACGCGAGTGCCGCTCTCGATCGTCGCCCCAAAAGGCCTCAAGCGTGACGGCAAGAACCCGACGGTGGTTCAAGCATACGGATCTTACCAGGTGGTCAGTTCACCTTATTTCTCTACGCGTTTCATCTCTTTTCTGGAACAGGGGGGCGTCATGGTCACGGCGCATGTTCGCGGGGGTGGCGAATACGGCAAGCGCTGGTGGCAAGCTGGCAAAGGCCCCAACAAACCCAACACCTGGCGCGATTTGATCGATTGCTGCAAGCAGCTGATCAAAGATGGCTGGACCGATAGCCATCACCTGGCCATTGAAGGTGGCTCTGCCGGCGGCATCACGGTCGGCCGCGCCATGACTGAAGCACCTGAACTGTTTGCGGTGGTGGTGTCAGATGTGGGTGCCTCAAACCCCGTGCGCATGGAGTTCTCGCCCAACGGGCCAGACAACATTGACGAGTTTGGCACGATCAAGAACAAAGCGGGTTTCAAGGATTTGCTGGCCATGGACTCCACCCAGCATGTGAAGAACGGCGTGAAGTATCCGGCAGTGCTGCTGACCACCGGCGTGAACGATCCGCGCGTGGCGCCCTGGGAAGTCGGCAAAATGACTGCACGCCTGCAAAAGGCCAGTACCTCGGGCAAACCCGTTCTTTTGAGTGTGGATTACGATGCCGGCCATGGTCTTGGGTCTTCACGCACGCAGATGGATAACGATCTGGCCGACGAATATGCATTCATTTTCTGGCAGACCGGCATAAAGGCATTCCAGCCGCACTGAGCGCGCCGCTTGAGGTAGCATGACAACGCCCGCCTGGTTCGACTGTGCGGGCGTTTCTCCCTTGGCATCCAGACCCAAATCATGACCGTCACCATTTATCACAACCCATCCTGCGGAACATCCCGCAATACGTTGGCGATGATCCGCAACGCCGGGATCGAACCGCAGATCATTCTCTACTTGCAGACGCCACCAGATCGCGCGCAATTAACGACATTGCTCGCCGCCATGGCAATCACCCCACGGGCATTGCTGCGCAAAAAAGGCGAAGTATATGAGTCTTTGCAGCTGGCTAATGCGGAACTCAGCAACGATCAATTGATAGATGCCATGCTGGCTCATCCCATCCTGATCGAGCGCCCGATTGTGGTCACGCCGCTGGGTACGCGGCTGTGCAGACCCTCTGAACGGGTGCTCGATATTCTGCCTGCGCCACAACAAGGCCCGTTTGCCAAAGAAGATGGCGAAGTGGTCATTGATGCTAATGGTCAGCGCGTCGCCCCCAAGGCCTGAGCACGCGCGTGAACCATTTTGCGCCGATTGCGCGCCATACATTTGAGACGCGGCTTGGGCAGATGATTGCCTGCGCCACGGAGCGCGGACTGTGCCTGGTGGAATTTGCCGAGCGCCCGATCCTGGTCAAAGAGTACGCAGATCTGAGCCGCTTGCTATCGAGGCCCCTGATCGACGCCCCGCATGAGTACACGCAAGAAGCTGAGCGCCAGATGAATGCCTGGTTCGCTGGCGAGCGTCTGGATTTTGATCTGCCACTGGATCTGCCCGGCACCGCGTTTCAGCAACAAGTATGGCAAGCACTACTGGCCTTGCCTTACGGCACTACATCCAGCTACCAGCAGCAGGCAGAGCGAATCGGCCGGCCCGATGCCGCACGTGCAGTCGGGGCCGCCAATGGTCAGAACCGGCTGGCGGTGATCGTGCCCTGTCACCGGGTCTTTGCCAAAAATGGCGATCTGACTGGCTACGGCGGTGGCATCGAACGCAAGCGCTGGTTGCTGGCGCACGAAGCGGCTTGCCTCGCGCGCCAGCAAAACCCCACCTGATCAACCCGCCGGTTTCTTCACGCGGAACACCACCAGCAAGCCGGCAATGATGACGCCCATGCCCAGCATGGCCCAACCGGTCAGCGCATTACCCAGTACCAGATAGTCCAGCAACGCGGTGACCACCGGCACCAGATAAAACAAGCTGGTGACGTTGACCAGGTTACCACTGGCCATCATCCGGTACAGCAGCATCTGGGCACCGACGGACACCACCAGACCCAACCACAGTACAGAGATCAGTACCGTACCGTTCCAGTCCACATGCATGGGCTCAAATGCCCCCAGGATCAAACACACGCCAAGGCTCATGGCACACTGCAGCGGCAATACCACGCTGGGCGATTGCTTCACGCGGCTTTGCACCAGTGCCCCCGTCGTCATGCATGCCAGCGCACCCAACGAGAACAACACCCCAATCCCGGAGAGGCGAGCCACGATCAGGCTTTGCCATACCACCAGCGCCAGCCCGCATAGTGCCAATAACAAGCCGGCCAGCCGCGCCGGCGCAAACGTGCGCTCGGTCGCCAACAGCGTCAACACCGGCTGTGTGCCAAGCACCGTGGCCAGTACACCTGGCGTCATGCCATGGGCCATGGCCTGGAAGTAACACACCGAATAACAACTCATCATCATCAAACCGCCGCCGGCCACCCGCCAGCGCGTACCTGGCGCGGGTAGCCAGGCACGATCACACCAGCCCAGCGCTATCAGTGTGATCAGGGCGGCGGCAAAACGCAGCGCCAGCAAAGCCATCACCGAGGCATGGTTCAAGCCCCAACGGGTAAACAACGGCGCACTGCTCCAGAGCAGCACAAAGAACGTCATGGGCGCAGCCCAGGACAAAGCACGGATATTCATGGGGAAACTCGTCTGCAAAAGTCGAACAGACCCTGACCGTGCAATCAGCACACGGGCACAAAACCAGGAAGTCAGGGGCTAGAAATGGCGCGGATCAACGCACTGCAACGACACGCGGAGGTGCCAGTGCAAGTACTGCGGCCACGATGACAACAGCAGACGGCGGAGGCATGTTTGCGCACGCACGCACCCGCGCCGGCAAGGGAGCCGGTGTCGATGTGGTGTGATGGTCAAAAGCAAACATGGTGATAGAAACTGGAATGAATGGCAGTTAAAACAACCCACTTATGCTAGCAGAATACAGCCACCGCCTGTCAACACGCAGCGCGAATCGCGCCGAAGTGATGCGCGCTGTGCTCTGCGTTGGCGCGCACTTCTGGTCACCAACGCAGCCCCGCCATCAACCTTGCAATAAGAGTAATGAAGGCTATTGTTAGAAACGTTTTGAGCGACATTGGCACTTCTGACAGGGGGCATTGTGGCAAACAGGATTACGCGCTGGGAACCAAACAACCAGGCATTCTGGGAAAGCGAAGGTGAACGCATCGCCAAGCGCAATCTGTGGATTTCCATCCCCTGTCTGTTATTGGCGTTTTCGACCTGGGTGGTATGGAGCGTGGTTGTCCTGAAGATGCCCCAGGTGGGCTTTCATTACACCAAAAACCAGTTGTTCATGCTCACCGCGTTACCCAGCCTGTCTGGTGCCACCCTGCGGATTTTCTACAGTTTCATGCCCTCGCTGATTGGCGGGCGCAAGTGGACCACCATCTCAACGGCCAGTTTACTGATCCCCTCGATCTGGCTCGGGTTCGCGCTGCAAGACCCGAATACACCGTTCTCTGTCATGTTGGTCATTGCGCTCTTGTGCGGCTTTGGCGGCGGCAATTTCTCCAGCTCCATGGCCAATATTGCATGGTTCTTTCCCAAGACGCGCAAGGGCTGGGCCAATGGCATGAATGCCGGACTGGGCAACCTGGGCGTGTCCGTCATGCAGTTTCTGGTGCCGATTGTCATCACCATGAGCATCTTTGGCGCGCTGGGTGGGCAACCGCAAACCTATACGCAAAACGGCGCAGAACATCAGATGTGGCTACAGAACGCCGGCTTTGTCTGGGTGCCACTGGTCATCGCAGCGACGCTGGCAGCCTGGTTTGGCATGAATGATCTGGCGGTTGCCGAGGCCACCGTGGCAGAACAAGCCGTCATCTTCAAACGGGCTGATAACTGGATGATGTGCTGGCTGTATCTGGGCACCTTTGGCAGTTTCATTGGTTTTTCCGCCGGTTTTGCCCTGCTGACCAAAACCCAGTTTCCTGAGATCAACGTAACCGACTACGCGTTTATCGGCCCTTTGATCGGGGCGATCATCCGGCCGGTTGGCGGCACCGTTTCAGACAAACTGGGGGGCGGCGCGCGCGTGACCATGTGGGTATTCGTACTCATGGCGGCAGCCATCTTCGGGGTGCTGTATTTCTTGCCGCACACCGGGGCGGACGGTAATCCGGCCGGTGGCAGTTTCTGGGGCTTTTTCCTGATGTTCCAGGCGTTGTTCTTGCTCTCGGGTATAGGCAACGGCTCCACCTACAAAATGATTCCGGTGATCTTCCCGCGTCTGGCTAAAAAAGAAGCCGAAGGCAAAGGCGAAGCCGCCGAGAAAAAAGCCTTGCTGGATGGCGCCGTGGAAGCGGCCGCAGCGGGTGGATTTATCAGCGCCATCGGGGCATATGGCGGGTATTTCATCCCGCAGAGTTTTGGCGTGTCGATGGATGCCACCGGCTCCGCCGAAGCAGCGCTCTATGCCTTTATCGTGTTCTACATCACCTGCGTTTTGCTGTGCTGGTGGCGTTATGCCCGCAAGGGCGCTGCCATGCCTTGCTGAACAGCGTGCTGAAATCGGCCCTGCAACGGCGTGGGGCACGGTAGATACCTCTGATGCGCGCCACTTCCTTGGGGTGAAATCGGCGCGCAGCGACACTTCACCCTACGACGAGCGCCGGGCCAAGCCCGACCACGCCATTTGCCGGGGCAAGTCATGAGCCATTTTCTTGATCGACTGACCTTTTTCACCCAGAAACGCGAACCGTTTTCCAACGGCCACGGCGAACTACGGGCCGAAGACCGGCAATGGGAAGACGCCTACCGCCTGCGCTGGCAGCACGACAAAATCGTGCGCTCTACGCACGGCGTGAACTGTACGGGTTCCTGTTCCTGGAAAATCTACGTCAAGGGCGGCATTGTGACGTGGGAAACCCAGCAAACCGACTACCCGCGCACCCGGCCGGACATGCCCAATCACGAGCCACGCGGGTGCTCTCGCGGGGCCTCTTACAGTTGGTATCTATACAGCGCCAACCGCATCAAATACCCCATGATCCGCGGCCGCCTGGTGCGGCTGTGGCGCGAGGCCCGCAAGACGCTGGCACCGGTCGAGGCCTGGAAATCCATCGTCGAAGACCCGGCCAAAACGCAGCAATACAAAGAGATTCGCGGCCGGGGTGGCTTTGTGCGCGCCACCTGGGAAGAAGCCAACGAGATTGTCGCCGCTGCCAATATCTACACCATCAAGACCCACGGCCCGGACCGGATCATCGGGTTCTCACCCATTCCGGCCATGAGCATGGTCAGCTACGCCGCGGGCGGCCGTTATCTGAGTTTGCTGGGCGGTACGCTGATGTCGTTCTACGACTGGTACTGCGACTTGCCGCCATCCAGCCCGCAAACCTGGGGCGAACAAACGGATGTGCCCGAATCAGCAGACTGGTACAACTCGGCGTTCATTATTGCCTGGGGCTCCAACGTGCCGCAGACGCGCACGCCAGACGCCCATTTCTTTGTTGAGGCCCGCTACAACGGCACCAAGATTGTGGCGGTAACGCCGGATTACTCTGAAGTCGCCAAGCTCTCTGACATCTGGCTACACCCCAAACAAGGCACCGACGCCGCGCTGGGCATGGCTATGGGCCATGTGATCCTCAACGAGTTTCACGTCAAACGCACTGTCCCCTACTTTGATGATTACTGCCGCCGCCTGACCGATCTGCCCTTGCTGGTACAACTGAAGAAACACGGCGAGCATTGGGTGGCTGATCGCTTTTTGCGCGCATCTGACTTTGCCAATCACCTTGACCAGGCTAACAACCCCGAATGGAAAACCGTCGGCTTTGATGAAACCAGCCAGCGCTTTGTCGCGCCTCAGGGTTCGATTGGCTATCGCTGGGGTCAGCAGGTTGAAGGTGATCTGGGCAAGTGGAATCTGGAACAAAAAGACGGCGCGGGCAGTGAGGTGAAACTGGCGCTCAGCCTGATCGAGGCCAAAGAAGATGTGGTTGGCGTGGCTTTCCCCTACTTTGGCGCAGAAGAACACGAACACTTTGCCCACAACGACCAGGGCGGTGACGTGCTGGTACGCAATGTACCGGTCAAGCATGTGGGCGAGACGCTGGTGACCACCGTGTTTGATCTGATGTGTGCCAATTACGGCATCGAACGCGGGCTGGGCGGTCAGGCAGCCCAAAGCTACGACGACGACATTGCCTACACGCCCAAGTGGCAAGAAAAGATCACCGGCGTGCCGCCGGACAAGGTGATTGAAGTTGCCCGCCAGTTTGCGCAAACGGCCGAGAAAACCGAAGGCCGCAGCATGGTCATCATCGGTGCTGCCATGAATCACTGGTATCACCAGGACATGAACTACCGCGCCGCCATCAATATGCTGATGTTGTGCGGTTGCATTGGCAAAAGCGGTGGCGGCTGGGCGCATTACGTGGGTCAGGAAAAACTGCGCCCGCAAACCGGCTGGACCGCGCTGGCGTTTGCGCTGGACTGGTCGCGCCCGCCGCGCCACATGAACAGCACGTCGTTCTTTTATGCGCACACCGATCAATGGCGCTATGAGTCGTTAACCACGGCGGAGGTCCTCTCGCCCCTGGCCGACACCAGCCGTTACGGCAAAACACTGATCGACTGCAATGTGCGCGCCGAGCGCATGGGCTGGCTGCCCTCGGCGCCGCAGATCAATATCAACCCGATCAGCGTGGCCGGCAAAGCCGCTGCGGCGGGCGTCGAACCCAAAGACTGGCTGGTGCAACAACTGAAATCCGGCCAGACGCGCATGGCCTGCGAAGACCCGGATGCACCAGAGAATTTTCCGCGCAATCTGTTTGTCTGGCGCTCTAACCTGTTTGGTTCATCCGGCAAGGGGCATGAGTATTTCCTCAAGCACTTTGTCGGGGCGCAGCATGGCATTCAGCAAGGGGATATGGGCGAAACCGGTGGGGAAAAACCGGAAGAAGTGGTGTGGCATGACAAGGCGCCAGAAGGAAAGCTGGACCTGATTACCACGCTGGATTTCCGGATGAGCACCACCTGCCTGTATTCAGACATCGTGCTGCCCACGGCCACCTGGTATGAGAAGAACGACCTCAATACCAGCGACATGCACCCCTTTATCCACCCGCTGTCTGCCGCCGTCGATCCGATCTGGCAAAGCCGCAGCGACTGGGAGATCTACAAAGGATTTGCCAAGAAGTTCTCTGAGCTCGTCCCCGGTCACCTCGGCGTTGAGAAAGACCTGGTGCTCGTGCCGCTGCAACACGATACCCCGGGGGAGCTGGCGCAACCCTTTGAAGTGCTGGACTGGAAAAAAGGCGAGTGCGATCTGATCCCCGGTAAAACCGCGCCCAACATGGTGATGGTTGAACGTGACTACCCCAACGTCTACAAGCGCTTTACCGCACTGGGCCCGTTAATGAAAAAACTGGGGAACGGTGGCAAGGGCATCAACTGGAACACCGACCATGAGGTCGATGGCCTTGGCAAACTGAACCGCCTTGTCACCGAAGAAGGCATCAGCAAAGGCTTGCCACGCATCGAGACCGACATCGATGCCGCCGAGACCATCATGCAACTGGCGCCTGAAACCAACGGTGAGGTCGCCGTCAAAGCCTGGCAAGCGCTGGAGAAATTTACCGGCCGCCAGCACAGCCATCTGGCCGATGTGCGCGAGGACGAGAAAATCCGCTACCGCGACATTCAGGCGCAGCCACGCAAAATCATCAGTTCCCCCACCTGGTCTGGCATTGAAAGCGAGCACGTCAGCTACACGGCCGGCTACACCAACGTGCACGAGCTGATCCCGTGGCGCACGCTGAGCGGCCGCCAGCAGTTTTATCAGGACCATCGCTGGATGCTGGATTTTGGCGAAGGCCTCGTGAGCTATCGCCCACCGATAGACACACGCACGGTCGCGCCGCTCAAGGGCAAGCAGTCCAACGGCTTTCCGGAGATCACGCTCAACTTCATCACGCCGCACCAGAAGTGGGGGATCCACTCCACCTATACCGACAACCTCATCATGCTGACGCTCAGCCGTGGCGGGCCGATTGTGTGGTTATCTGAACTGGACGCCCAAAAGGTGGGTATTGAAGACAACGACTGGATCGAACTCTTCAACGTCAACGGCGCCATCGCCGCCCGCGCCGTGGTCAGCCAGCGGGTGAAAGAAGGCATGTGCATGATGTATCACGCACAGGAAAAGATCGTGAATGTGCCGGTCTCCGAAATCACCAAACACCGCGGCGGCATTCACAACTCCGTGACCCGCGCGGTACTTAAACCCACGCACATGATTGGTGGCTATGCCCAGCTTTCCTACGGGTTTAACTACTACGGCACGGTGGGATCGAACCGGGATGAGTTTGTAATTGTGCGCAAGATGAACCGGGTGAACTGGGCGGATGCGGCGGAGGATCATGTGGCGGCGCTAGATGTGGATAAGGCGACGTAGAGCTCCCCGTCGAAGTTGCTTTTGAAGTTGCTTTTGAAGTTGCTTTTGAAGTTGCTTTTGAAGTTGCTTTTGAAGTTGCTGTTGGGGTTGTTCTTGACGTACCTCCCCTTCGGCAGCGCCGAGCATCGCAGCGAAGTCCGGGGTTTCGGCGCAAGGGTGTTTGAGGGCGTAGCCCGAGTTCCCTGGAGCCAGCCGGACTTTGCGAGAAGCGCAGGGAACCCACGTAGTGGGCGCTGTCGTCGGGGTCGCCTTTCTTTTGGTTACTTTTCTTTGGCGAAGCAAAGAAAAGTGACGTGGGCCCGGCACCCCGGGTTTGTACACACCGCGCCGTCAGGCGCTAACACAAGTTGCAACGGTGACCAATCAATGAACCGTGTTAGCGCCTATGGCGCGGTGTTAAAGGCGATTTGATACCGGCGGTGGCCGGAGCACGTCACTTTCTTTGCTTCGCCAAAGAAAGTGACCAAAGAAAGGCGACCCCAGCCTGGCGGCCCTCCGGGCTTCCCTCAGTCGGTCGGGAGCCTAAGGTCTCCCTCCACTCCTTCGGCGCTGGGCTTTGACGGGGGAGGAAAGTCAAAAACAACGGCAACACCGCAAACCCAACAGCAACAGCAACAACGAACCAGGCCAGCAACCCCGGATTTCGCCAAAGGCTCGGCGACGAAGTGGCATCTGCCAACGGCATTGCTGGCTTCCGGCTCAAGGCCGGAATGACGAAGTAGTCACGCAAGTACACGTGCAATCAACGCCCACCCGGCGTTCTGGAGAACACACGCAAATGAAAATCCGCGCCCAAATTGCCATGGTTCTGAACCTGGACAAATGCATCGGCTGCCACACCTGTTCGGTCACCTGTAAAAACGTGTGGACCAGCCGGCTGGGCGTGGAATACGCCTGGTTCAACAACGTCGAGACCAAACCCGGTGTCGGCTATCCCAAAGACTGGGAAAACCAGGAACACTGGAAAGGCGGTTGGGCGCGCAAGGACAACGGCAAACTCAAGCTCAAACAAGGCAGCCGCTTGCAGGTTCTGTTGAACCTGTTTGGCAACCCCAACCTGCCAGAGATTGACGATTACTACGAGCCGTTCACCTTCGATTACGAATACCTGCAAACCGCGCCAGAAATGAAAACCCAACCGGTGGCGCGGCCGATCTCCATTCTCACTGGCCAACGGATGGAGAAGATTGAATGGGGCCCGAACTGGGAAGAAATCCTCGGTGGAGAGTTCTCCAAACGTAGCCAGGACTACAACTTTGAGTCGGTCCAGAAAGAGATTTACGGCGAGTTTGAAAATACCTTCATGATGTATTTGCCGCGCCTGTGCGAGCACTGCCTGAACCCGGCGTGCGTGGCGTCCTGTCCGTCCGGGTCGATCTACAAGCGTGAAGAAGACGGCATTGTGTTGATCGACCAGGACAAATGCCGCGGCTGGCGTATGTGCGTGTCGGGCTGCCCGTACAAGAAGATCTATTACAACTGGTCGTCCGGCAAGGCCGAGAAATGCATCTTCTGCTACCCGCGCATTGAAGCCGGCCAGCCGACGGTATGCTCGGAAACCTGTGTCGGCCGCATCCGTTATCTGGGGGTGTTGCTGTACGACGCGGACCGGATCGAAGAAGCCGCCAGCGCTGAAAACCCGCAAACGCTGTACGAAGAACAATTGGGCATTTTCCTGGACCCGTATTCCGAAGCCGTGCGTGAGCAAGCCCGCAAGGACGGCATCCCGGAAAACTGGCTGGACGCCGCCCAGCAGTCCCCCGCCTACAAGATGGCGGTGGAATGGAAGATTGCCTTCCCGTTGCACCCGGAATACCGCACCTTGCCTATGGTCTGGTACGTGCCGCCGCTCTCCCCCATCCAGGCCCGCGCCAATGCGGGCGAAGTGGGCGTGAACGGGCATATTCCAGACGTCAACAGTTTGCGCATTCCGGTGCGTTATCTGGCCAACCTGCTGACTGCCGGCTCAGAAGCGCCCGTGGTCTCTGCGCTGGAACGCATGCTGGCCATGCGCGCGTTTTTCCGCCAGCGCCAGCTTGAGGGCACGGATGATATGGCACTGCTGGATCAGGTGGGCATGAGCCTCAATCAAGTGGAGGACATGCATCGCTATCTGGCCATCGCCAATTACGAAGACCGTTTCGTCATCCCTTCTACCCATCGCGAGTACGCGGAAAACGCCTATCAGCTGCGCGGCGAATGCGGGTTCTCGTTTGGCAATGGTTGTTCGGACGGGACCACCGAGACCAGTCTGTTTGGCGGCAAGATGGGCACCAAGAAGGTCTTCCCGCTCAAGACCATTGCCGGGAATTCGCCGGAGAAAACCGTTGACTACTGATACCGGATCGCACGCCTTACCCTTGCGCGCGCTGGCGGCGTTGCTCAGTTACCCGACACGGGAGATGGTCGCGGCTGTGGCAGAAATCCACAATGTGCTGATGGCCAGCCGGTTGCTGGCACAAGCACAGAAAGAGCAACTGATGCCGCTGTGCACGCGTCTGGCCACCAGCGACCAGCTCGATCTGGAAGAAACCTGGGTCAGCCTGTTTGATCGTGGTCGCCGCACGTCGTTGCATCTGTTTGAGCATCTGCATGGCGAATCACGTGATCGCGGCTCGGCCATGGTCGATTTGCTGCAAACCTACGAGACCGCCGGACTGTATCTCAAGGACGGCGAGCTGCCCGATTACCTGCCGGCGCTACTGGAGTTCTGCAGTTGCGTGGATGCCAAAACCGCGCAGACCTTCATTGCCGATTGCGCCCATCTGTTACGCCCGGTGGGCGAGACCTTGCTCGGCAAAGGGAGTGACTACGCTGCAATCTTCGAGGCCATCTTGCAATTGGGCCGGCAAGGCGGACTGGACTGGACCAACGCCACGCCGCCCGAGCCCGAAGACATCGACAAAGAGTGGCAAGAAGAACCCGCCTTTGGCCATCAGAGCAAACGCTGCGGTAACGAACCTGTTACGCAAACCATCCAGTTCATGTCCCAACCGGCCTTGCGCCGATCAGGAGCCTCATCATGACCGATCCCTGGTGGCATCAGTTTCTGTTCGGGTTTTATCCATATATCGCGCTGACCATGTTTTTTGTCGGTAGCCTTGTCCGGTTTGAACGTGAGCAGTACACGTGGGAGAGCGACTCGTCCCAACTCTTGCGCAAACGCCAGTTACGCCTCGGCTCCATGCTGTTTCACCTTGGTGTGCTGGTGGTATTTTTTGGTCACCTGGTCGGTTTTTTGATGCCAGAGCCCATCGTCCTGGCACTGATGAGCCCGCACGTGCACGAAATGATGGCCATGGTGGCCGGCGGCGTGGCCGGCGTTTTCGCCCTGATCGGCATTACCGTCCTCGCTTATCGGCGTTTTACCGACCCGCGCATCTGGTCCAATACGCGGACGTCTGACGTTCTGGTGCTGGTCATTCTATGGCTGCAACTGGTGCTAGGGCTGTTAACGGTGGTGTTCTCGCTCAACAAGCTGCCCGGCTACAGTTTTGAGGTGCTGGTGCAATATGTACAAGGCATCGTGACATTTCGCCCTGGCAACGCTGACCTGTTGATTGGTGTGCCATGGGTCTATCAGGTGCATATCTTTCTGGGGCTGACGATCTTTCTGGTGTTCCCGTTCACCCGACTGGTTCATATCTGGAGCGGCTTTGCCTCTGTGTTCTATCTGATCCGGCCCTATCAGATCGTCCGTACTCGCCGCCGTAGCCTGGAGCGTTGAGCATGCCATTTGCCACCATCAATGAAGTACGCATCGAAGCCGAAGATCAACACAGTCTGGCAAGCGCAGCGGTCGAAGAACTCTTGCGTCAGCGGGCTGTGGAACTGGGCTTGTTGACCCCGGACGCGGAGGATGACGACCTGGCGGCTGGCCTGGAACAATTGCTGGCGCAGGAAGTTCATATTCCCCAACCCGAAGCGGCGGAACTGGCGCGGTACTACGAAGCACATCAGAGTCGCTACAGCGCAGGTGAGTTGGTCTGGGCGTCGCACATCCTGTTGCAGATGACGCCAGGTATGCCAGTGCCAGCCTTGTTGACCCGGGCTGAGGGCATTTTGCATTACGTGCAGGCGCATCCAGAGCACTTTGAAGCCTCTGCCCGCGAGAACTCCAACTGCCCTTCGGCTGAAACTGGCGGCAGCCTTGGACAATTGCAGCGCGGCGATACCGTGCCGGAGTTCGAACAGTCACTGTTTGCCGATCAATCCATCGGGATCTGGCCCCAACTCGTGCGCACCCGCTACGGTTTTCATATTTTGCGTATTGATCAGCGCGAACCTGGCAAGGTGATCCCGCTGGATGCCATCACCGAGCGCGTGCGCAAAGATCTGCAGCGCCAGGCACTCAACAAAGCGCTGGCACAGTATGTGAGTGTGCTGGCAGGTTCAGCACAGATCGAAGGCGTCACGCTGGACCGGGCGACCTCGCCGTTGATGAATTAGGTGGAGTGACCGAGGGGTTGCAGAAAGCGCGTCAGGGTTTCAGCCGGCACACCTTCAGCATACGGCTCAACCCGTCGCGCTCAGCATGAAGTCTGTCGCTGGCACCGCCTTGCCCCAGTGATACCCCTGCCCCATATCGCAGCCAATGGCCTTCAGCCAGCCTGCCTGCTCGGCGGTCTCTACACCCTCTGCCACCACGCGCATCCCCATGCCATGCGCCATGGCAATGATGGACTGCACCAGCACCGCGCTGGAGGGCTTGTTGATGACGTCCTTGATGAATGAACTATCAATCTTGAGCGTGGTAATGGGGAAATGCGTGAGGTAACTGAGCGCGGAGTACCCGGTGCCAAAATCGTCCACGGCAATGTTCACGCCCATGGCATAGATGGTTTCCAGCGTGCTACGCGTGGCGGCGTGATCTTTCAGCAGCAGACTCTCGGTCATTTCCAGCTCCAGCCAGCGTGGGGCACAGCCGGTGGCCAGCAGCGCCTTGCGCACAGTGGCACCGATATCGCTCTGCTGGACCTGACGCGGCGAGATATTCACAGCCACGTGCAGATCACGCTTATGGGTGCGGTTCCAGTCCACAGCAACCTTGCAGGCATCCAGCAGCACATATTCGCCAATCTCGATAATCAGACCGGTGTCTTCAGCAATACCGATAAAACTATCGGGTGCTACCCAACCGCGTTCCGGGTGATGCCAGCGCAAGAGTGCCTCTGCGCCAATCACCTCCCCGCTGCCAAAATCAAATTTGGGCTGGTAATAAACCATTAGCTCGCCGCGCGCCATACTGCGGCGCAGGTCCGCTTCCAGCCCCAGCCGTTCATGATCACGCTGGCTGATTTCTTTTGAATAAAACTGGAAATTGTTGCGGCCTTTGGATTTGGCATCATACAAGGCGCCGTCCGCATTCTTGACCAGCGTTTCTGCCAGTACGCCATCTTGCGGGTACACCGCAATACCCACACTGCCAGTGACCACCAGCTCGCGCCCGTCCAGCATCATGGGCGCTGCCAACCGCCCCAGAATATGGCTGGCCAGCGAGTTCAGGCGCGTTTCCTCACGGATTCCCGGCAAGACCAGAATAAATTCATCGCCCCCCAGTCGGGCGACCGTGTCAGAGGCACGTACACAACTTTTCAGGCGCAGCGCGGTTTCACACAGCAGGTCATCCCCTGCCGAGTGCCCCAGTGTGTCATTGATGGTCTTGAAGCGATCCAGATCCAGCATCATGACGCCGACCTTTTCGCCATTGCGCTGCGCTGTCACCAGCGCCTGGGCAATGCGGTCGTTGAACAAGGCGCGGTTGGGCAAGCCCGTGAGCACGTCATAGAACGCCAGCGAGTGTATCTTCTGGCGGTAGGCCAGCAACTCCGTGATATCACGCCCCACCGCCAATACGGATACCACATTGCCTAGCGGGTCGAACTCCGGGTTCAGTCGCATCTGCCAGGTTTTGAGTGGCTGGCCGAATTCAACATCAATCACATCTGCCAGACCCGTATCGAGCACGTTGCCCAAGGCAATATTGAATGCCCCTGGATTGCGCAGGACGGAGCCCTCGGTCACCGGCTTGTTCACGACGTCGCTCAGTAGCTGGCCGGTGGCATCAGCAAAGGCCTGATTGGCATAGAGCCGGCGCGTATCGTGGTCGTAACGTACGATCAGATCGGGCGAGTTTTCCGCCAGTGTGCGGAAATCCTGCTCGTGAGCGATCAATTGCGCCTGCACGCGCTTGAACTCGGTGATATCCCGGCCAATGGTCAGCGCGCCGCGCACCGTGCCATCGGCATCGCGCTCTGCCACCAGCAAGATATGATAAGTGCGGGCCGTTTCATTGGGTGGCTGGATAACCAGTTCAACCTCATCGTCCGTGCCCATGGCAATGACTTTGCGCAGTGTTTTTACGAAAGTTTTCTGGCTGTTGCCCGGAAAGCGCTCGGGTGGAATCCGTTCGTTGGGGTCATCGGTGGTTTTGCCAAGAATCTGGTGCAGATGCGAATTCATGTACAGAATCTCGCCGCCACGCCCGTATCGGCACACGGCATCAGGCGAGTTCTCTGCCAGCGCCCGGAATTCACGCTCACGATCAGCCAGCAGGCGCTCAACGCGCATGCGCTCGGTAATATCCGCGACCAGTTCGGCGTTGGCATGCTTGAGGGCGGCGGTGCGTTTTTCAACCAGACGGCGGATTTCCACCGCTTGCATCGACTGCCGCCATAACCAGGCCGCCGCCAACAGACTGAGCAGCACACCACCCAGCAAGGTCATCATGGAGCCAACGTGATTCACAAAGAACGGCATGGGCGCGTAGACCACGACATGCCAGGACTGGCCGGCGACCGTAAACGTGCTGGCGCTGATCTCGGTGTTGTTCGGCGTTAACCAGGCAGGCAACCAGATTTGCGGCGCAACGGCAGGTGGCGGGCCGCCCGAGCGGAAGGCCAGATTGTGTTCATCCACCTTGTGCCCGGCGTAAATACTCAGGTTCACATGAGATTTGGGGTCGTACTCGCCGGCGCTATCGAGCAAGGTTTTGAAGAGGCCTTCGGTGCGAAACACTGCGGCAGTGTCACCAATGGAAGGTGTACCCGGTGGTGCGTTACGCGCATAAACCGGCATCAGCATCACGAAGCCAAGGCGGGACATAGTGCCAGGCCGCCCCTGCGCCAGTTGCAGCAGACCTGTAGAGGCCGGTTTACCCGTTGCCAGCGCATTGGCCAGTGCATCACGCTCAGCCAGATTACCGGTGACATCCAGCCCCAGTGCGGCTTCATTACCGGCAAGGGGTTCCAGGTAATCAACCACGGTATAAATCGGCCGATGCGGGCTGGGCAACACTTTGCCGTTTTTCAGATTGGTGATGGTAAAGCCAGGCCACGTCTTGCGCATTTGCGCCTCGTAGCTGGCTCGCTCACTGTCCAGAATAATGCGATGGAAGTTGAACGCCTGCACGTACGGATAGCGCGCCAGCAAGGGCTGGGTAAACACATGGAACTGTTCGCGCGTGACCGGGGTATCGACCGTGACAAACAGCTGGTTGAGCACCACCAGCACCTGCGACATGTCGTCCAGCCCATCACGCACGGCAAAAACGCGCTCGTTGGCCTGCTGCCGGAAATCGAGCGAGACCCGGTCGTATTCAAGCTGCCCGACTGCCAGAAACAGCAACGCGGTGGCAGACAGCCCCGCCAGCAAGGCAAACAGGGCCGCATAAGGAAACGCAAACAACCCGCGGGATCTGAACAAGTCAGCCGTCCTCTCTTGCCTGCGGACCGGGCAAAGCCATGCCGTTGCCTCCATTGCGTTGTCATTATTTCGGTAAACGCGAATCTAACCCAAGCCCCGCCGGACGGCTACGTTCTCTCCCCGCAATGATGCACGAGTGGAACAAACCGGTGCATTTGCGCCCCAAAACCGGCTCAGGAACCCTGATCGCTGTTGTCGATAGTGCATTGGGCATCCGGCTGGCCAGGTTGTTGCAGCAATACGTCGGGGCCCTTGTTCCACAGAGAGAACAGGCCCTCCCCGGTGTTGTGTTGATAGTGTGCGCCAGAGGCGGCTACAACTTGCGTCAGAACCAGTTTGCGGCCCGGCAGCGCCGCGTAGGCGTAGCCCGCCCCCACTTGCACAAAGGCGGTCGGGATGGCGTCGTCGACACCAGGACAATGCATGAGGAACGGCCCGGTGCTCGTACTGGCACCGCTGTTGCGATGCGTTGCCGGAAAGTCCGCGCGCAATTCATAAATACGCATGACATAGCTGGCAGTGATACAGGCATTGAGGTCGCTCTCCTTCCAGCAATCATTTCGGCCTTTGATCCAGCCCCGTTGTACAGCCTTCAGATTCTTGCGTGCGGCAGGATCGGCACTTTTGTCAGTGCTGGCCAGTTTGTACAACCGGCTGGTTTCTCTATCCAGTGCGGCCAGGTCGTCATCGGCGCAAATGGCTTTTTCCGCGCTGGTCGACACCCGTGCGCAATTGAATGAAGGCTTGGCCGCCTGCGCCATGTGACTGAGAAATAAAGCGAATGTGACGATACCAAGCACGATCGGGTTGAACTTCATGACGGCTTCCGGATGGGTTAGTGGCTGTTTTGTCATTCAAGCACGGATTTTCTTTGACTGCCGGTCAACAGTTTCTTTCCAGCCACATGGTTTTTCTGCCCGCGCGTGACGATTAATCTGGCGGCCTTGAATCAAAACCAACCCTGACAGGCACACCATGACCCGTTTTCTGATCATCAACGGCGGCAAACAATTTGGCCATTCCGCTGGCGAGTTGAATCGCACGCTGGCCGAATTTGCTGAAAAAACCCTGAAAGACTTCCAGTTTGAAGTCGAAACCACATTTGTTGATGGCGGTTACGATGTTGAAGCGGAAATCGAAAAGTACCTGCGCGCCGATGTCGTGATTTATCAGATGCCAGGCTGGTGGATGGGCGCACCGTGGACGCTGAAAAAATACATGGATGAAGTTTTCACCGCAGGTCATGGCCGCTTGTATGCCAGTGATGGCCGCAGCCGCGGCGATGCCAGTCTTAAGTATGGCTCTGGCGGCCTGATCCAGGGCAAGCATTACATGCTCTCACTCACCTGGAACGCCCCGATGGAAGCATTCACCGATCCGGCCCAGTTCTTTGAAGGCGTGGGTGTGGATGGCGTTTACCTGCCCTTCCACAAGGCTAACCAGTTCCTGGGGATGTCACCGCTGCCGACGTTTATCTGCAATGATGTGATCAAAGCGCCCGCCGTTGCGGCGGATATTGACCGTTATTTCGCGCATCTGGCCACTTTGTTTGCTCCGGCCAGCCGTGCTTGATCTGTATTTGTGGAGAAACCCATGCTGACTGTGATTGCCATCATCAAAGCCAAACCGGGCCAGCGCGAGAAATTGCTGGCAGAGTTTGCGAAGATTGTGCCTGCCGTGCTGGCAGAAGAAGGTTGCACGGCCTATGCGCCCATGGTCGACGCCGTGACGCAAGTCGCCTTTCAGACAACCTCGCCCGATACCGTATTCATGCTGGAACAATGGGCGACTATTGAGCACCTGCAAGCCCATATGAAAGCGCCGCATATGCTCACTTATCGTGAAGCGACCAAAGACCTGGTCGAGTCTGCCTCGATCCATATCCTGAACCCGGGGCTGTAACTACCCGCCCCGGGGCAGGCCGGTGGTCAGTCCCGGGTCATCAGGCTCAGACTGCCATCGGCGTTCACGGCGATGCTCAGCGCCTCATAGTTTGGCACGCAGGTATTGGTCGTATCGATGGGATGACTGTGGGTGGCCGTGATCACCACGACGGTCGCCCCGGCTGCTTCACCACCAGCAATTCCGGCGGGAGCGTCTTCAAACACCACGCATTGCGCCGGGTTCACGCCCAGCTTGCGGGCGCCCAGTTCAAAGCAATCCGGCGCGGGCTTGCCGCGCTCGACATCTTCGCCACACACCATCAAAGGCGGCATGGGCAGGCCGGCTGCGGCAATGCGTTTTTCTGCCAGCTCACGCGTGGCTGACGTGACCACTGCCCAGCGATCTTTCGGCAGCGATGCCAAAAACCTGGCCACGCCAGCAATGGGTTCAATGCCTTCCAGGTAATCGATTTCACCTTGCAGGATTTTGGCCGCTTCCGCTTCTTCATCAATCCCTGGCAGTTGCTGTTTCTTGATGGTTTCAATCGCCCGGACACCGTGAATGGTGGGCAGGAAGGTTGCGACATCCAGCCCATGCTCACGCGCCCAGTCGCCCCAGACTTTTTCGGCGGCGGCAATCGAACTGAGAATGGTGCCATCCATATCAAACAAGAAGGCGGAGAAAGTACGAGGAAACAGCGGTTGCGTAGACATGATGACTCGACAGGGAAGTGGCACGGGAACGGCGCGCGGGGTTTTGATTGCTGCGCTGCCGCAGAATTGATTATGTCACAGGCCGCTTCAAGCTTCAGTGAGATACCGGGTTGCAGGCGGAATGAATGCACCTGCCAGTCCACGGCGCTCCGGATTTTCCGGCCTGAGCGCACCTATCGCCATGCACTCCCCACCTGGATATACCACGCGTTCTGATCCCGGCTGTGAGCAATATCGATCCCCATGCCCAAGCCCAATTTGCGGGCGACCAGATAACGGAACCCCACGCCGATACCCACGGGGGTCTCGGCTTCGTCCCAGGTGTGCCAGCGGCCCCACGCACGGCCGGCGCCCACAAACCCCAGTGCAGCCCAGCGTTCGGTCACGTTCCAGCGCAGTTCGGTTTCCAGGTCGATCGTGTTCTTGTCCTGAAAACGCCCCTTCTGTACGCCACGCTGGTCTACATAGGGTTGCGCGTAAAAAGGGACATCCCCCGAAGACGCTTGCACCTGTCCGCGCAGGCCCCATACCCAGGTATTGCCAAAGGGTATCCACGTGTAGGCGCGTGCATCGTAGGTATCGAAATCCTGCGAACTACCCCAGGCGTCGCGCGCATATTGGGCTTCCATTTCTGAATACGTGCCGCGATTGGGCCAGAAGATATTGTCGCGCGTGTCATAGTCGACGACCGCGCCAAGCTTGCTGATCGTGACGTCTTTGTGGAAAGCGCCCAACTCTGTGGCGACGTTTCCGGTGAACTGCGTGTTGGCATCAAGATAAGTGTAACGCGGGCCAATATACCAGGGGCTGTCCAACACTTTGAACAGCACTTGCTGGACCAGAAAGTCGCCGCTCAGTGTGTAAGAACGGGCTACATCCAGCACGCCAAAATATTCCGTTTTGAGATCCATTTTGGCGATCGCGCCCAGGTAACGGATACGGTCACCATCCCAGGTATGAAAATGGAAAATACCACCACCCCAGGTGCCGTTTTCAGTGGCCACGCCCCCCACGCCGGTGATGTTGGGTGGTGCCTTCGCCGCGCCAGACTCTTTGGCCTCGGCACCGGCTTCGGCCAGGGATTTATCAAAGAACAAAATAGCCGCACCGCCCCCGTAACCAATGGCAGGCTCGGTAATGATGGTGGGAACGGGCAGGAAACCTTTCTGGTTCAGAAGGTAGTCGCTCATATCGAACGCGCCGTCTTCCGGATCTTGCATGGTGTTCCAGTCGAATGCGCTTGCACCCGGCATGAACGCCAGCCCGATGAGCGCCTGGCAAACCCGATGTAGCAGTCGGAATCTGGTAAAACGCACCGTATCTATACCCCGTGGCAGCGATGGATGTGTGCATTCAGCATAGAAATAGTTAATCCCGCGTGCAGGATTACCGGATATCACTGTGGCATCAGGTACGACATGCGCCTACGCGCGAATCAGTCGCGCCCCGGCTGTGGGAAGCCACTGACACGCGCAATCTGACCGTGCCAGCATATTTTGAATAGGGGTTATGTACATGAACCCGTCCCTGAAAACCGTCTCTGTCACCGAAGTGGAAAACGCCATTGCCAACGCGCTCAGTGATTTGCTGGACGGGCACGTGATCGTCGCGGTCCACAATATGCAATTCAAGCGCGAAGGCTTGTTCGACTCCGCCAATCATGCTGATTTCACGGTCTCTGCCAGTTTCAAACGCTGGCCCGATGCAGACGCGCCAGAAATTCCGATCTAGCTCATTTTTGCTGACAAGGCCTTTAGAACTCTGTTTTCTGGCTGTCAGACTACCTTTTGTCGCCCACTTAACCTGACCCTGCCGGTAAGCGCCGGTATTCCGGCAAACGGTCTTGAATTGCTGCGTCGCTGCGGACTAACTTGACTCTACAGTTACAAATCAAATCAAATTTGTGCCGTACGGAGTCTCGCTTTGGGCCGCATTCTGATTGCCGATGCTTCGCCACACTTCCGGCAGGCGCTTGTCCAGCTTGTCACGCTGGAAGGCCACCATATCGTGGCGCAAGCGAGCGATGGTCGCACGTTGTTTGAGCAGGTCCGCAAAGAACGGCCTGATCTCGTGATCATTGAGTTAACGCTGCCCGCGTTAGGCGGCGTGGACGGTTTGCGCTGTATTTGCGCGCTGTGTGCCTCCGCCCGCATTCTGACGTTCACCACGCAACCGGCCCGCCATTTTGCCGTGCGATGCGCACAAGCTGGCGCCAGTGGCTATGTCAGCAAATTTGCCGGTGCCCGCGCGCTACGTCATGGCGTTCGTACTGTATTGCAGGGGCGTCGTGTGTTTCCCGAAGCGCCCCCCGTCAAGCCGGCCGAAAATGCCGCGCGGCTCGATAGCCTCTCCGGGCTGGATATCGCCATCATGCAGATGCTGGCAGCCGGGTATTCCAGTGTCGAAATCGGCGAGCAACTGGCGACAGATCGCCAGAACGTGAACCAGTGCAAGCATCGTTTGCTGGAAAAATTCGGTCTGGAAACCCTGGCCGGATTGATTGACCTGACACGAGCGCACGGCCTGGATCTGGGCAACAGCCTGCGTTGCGACAACAGCAATGTGGCTGCCATGGACAACATGCATTTACTGCGGGCAATGATCGAGTCCTCGCCCAATGGCATGTTCCTGCGTGACCGGGAGGGCCGACTGGCGCTCTGCAACCCGCGCTTTATGGATCTTTACGCCGCAGCCCTGGCTGATCCTGATTACGCTGCGGTGGATGAAGCCACCTGGTTTGATCCGGCCCTGCAAGCGCATGTGGCTGCGCATTTCCAGATGCAGATGCAAACGGGCCGCACCATCGCGGTTGATACACACGTCCACGTCAACGGCTCATTACGCGCTTTGCACGTCTGGTGCACACCAGTGCGTGACGCAGCCGGGCAAATTCAGGGTGCCATCGGCGGCCTGATTGATTTCACCGATCGCGCCAACCCCGTTCCCCGCCTGACCGGGCCAGCCTCCGCGGCCAGACCAGCCCACGCGCCAGAGGACAGTTACACCACCTTCAAACACACCACCGCCGATACGGTGGTCGCCGGCGAAACCCGTGTGGTCAACCTGGTCGAAGCCAGTTCCCGCCTCTACCGCACGGTACTGGAACTCTCCGAGTTGATCCGGCTGGGTGCGGCTACACCCGTGCCGCAACCCGACCAGGTTGTTTCACTGCATGGGGTGGTACACCACTGGCAAAAGGCATACCGGGCGGCGCCATGGGCATCCACCTTTGACTTGCGTCGGGTCGCCGTCGATGAGATCTGGATGGATGGAGGTCGTCTTGCGCAATTGCTGGATAAATTGGCGCAAGTCGCCGCGCACCCGGCGCATCTGACGGTGGTCAGCCAGACGCAGCCGCAAACCACCGCGCGCATCACCATCACCGCCAAAGCGGGGCTAACAACACACACTGGCGGCGATATCGCAGTGACGTTGGCGTTGATCCAGGCCATGGCGCAGTCGCTGGGGGGCTCGCTGCAGATGGAGCGCACCGGGCATCTGGCAGTCACACTGGCAGCCAGCGTGGCTCGCCCAGCCAGGGCGGCTTGAAACACCCTGATCTTTTTACGGTTTTTTTATAAGGTCGATCGTTGTCGCAAGCTATAGTCAGCGCGTCACTGCATTGCAAAGAGGACACCATGCTGACCAATCAGGACGCCCGCGACCTGATGTATCGTTGTTATATCGGCTACTGGAGTGCGCTGTATTACGCTGCCGGTACCGGTATCGTGCAATCGTTTGATCACCTGCGCGAAGAATGCAGCCAGTTCACCCAACCGGCGCTCAGTGAATGGATCGACTATCAGGCACAGCACGCCCCGCCGCGTAAATCCGTTTTCGGCGGCACTTACTGGCTGTTGCCCTGGGCCAAAGCACTGACCAGAGCCACGCCCGACAAGCGCGATCATTAACCAGCATAAATAAAAAAAGCCGGTGCACAGGGCCCCGGCTTTTTTCAATGCTTCCGCAGCGTCAGCGGCTACTACCGCGCGACACGACGTCAATCCACACCGCGAGCAAGAGGATGGTGCCCTTGACGATCATCTGCCAGAACGAATCCACATCCAGCATCGACATCCCGTTATCCAGACTGGCCATCACCAGGGCACCGATCAGTGCGCCGTGAACCGTCCCTACCCCACCTCGCATGGATGTACCGCCAATGAAACAAGCGGCAATGGCGTCCAGCTCGCCCATCGACCCGGCAGAGGGCGAGCCCGCGGCCAGGCGTGCGGTATTGACCACGCCGGCAAACGCACACATCAAACCCATCAATGCAAAGATGGCCAGTTTGACACCGCGCACATTCACGCCAGACAAGCGCGTGGCCTCCATATTGCTGCCGACAGCGTAAATACGGCGGCCAAACACGGTCTGCGTCGCCATATAAGTAAACACGGCCAGCAATACCATCAACAGCAGGACGGGAATGGGGATACCGTCATAGGCATTGAGCACGCGCACGAAGCCCAGAATCACCAGACCGGCCACCACCACCCGCGCTATATCGCGCCACAGCGGCACCACCGGCAGGCCATAACGCACGTTGTTCATGCGGGCACGCCAGGTCACCACACCGGCGATGACAAAGATGATCACCCCCATCAAATCGCCCCACAGCGTAGGCAGATAGCCCTGACCGAGGTAAACCAGCTGCTCGGACACCGGTGCAATGGTCGAGCCCCCCGTCACGCCCAGCAGCACGCCACGGAACGCCAGCATGCCGGCCAGACCGACAATGAACGACGGCACGCGCAAGTACGCCGCCCAATAGCCGTTGAACAGACCGACTAGCAACCCCAGACCGCAGACAATGGCCAGGTTGACAGCCAATGGCATGTGGTAATGCACATCCAGCACTGCCGCCACGCCGCCCAGCAAACCCAGCAACGAGCCAACAGAGAGGTCGATCTCGCCCGAGATAATGACAAAGACCATGGCACTGGCCAGCATGCCGGTAATCGACATCTGCCGTAGCAGGTTAGAGATATTGCGCGGCGTCAGATACCCGCCCTCGGTTTTCCAGGCAAAGAATGCCCAGATCAAGGCAATGGCGATCAGCAGCGCCAGGATCTTGTTCTGGCTGAACAACTGCTTCACACCAGGAAAGCCGCGCGCGGGTTTGTCCTGACCCGCCAGGCTAGTGGTTGCGGCAACGGCGCCGGTCTTGATCATTGCGAACTCCTCGTCTTTCTGTGTTTTGTCAGGCGGCGCTTTGCGACGCCTGGTGTTCTTCAGGCGGCTTCCGGGATCACTTCATCAATGGGTTTAAGTGCTGCGGCCAGTACCTGCTCTTGTGTCAGTCCCTCATTACTGAACTCACCCCGCAATTCGCCCTCGCCCATCACCAGTACGCGGTCACTCACGCCCAGCACTTCGGCCAGTTCACTTGAAACCATGATGATGCTGATACCCTGACGTGCCAGATCGAACATCAATTTGTAGATTTCATATTTGGCACCCACGTCTACACCCCGAGTGGGTTCATCCAGAATCAGGATGTCCGGCTTGGGTTGCAGCATCTTGGCCAGGACCACTTTTTGCTGATTACCGCCAGACAGGCCTGTGATCTGCAAATGCGGACTGGCGGTCTTGATGCGCAGTCGGCCAATCTCATGCATGACCGTTTTCAGTTCAGCGCTTTTATCAATACGGCCCAAGTGCGTGTATTGGCCAAGCACCGGCAGCGAGATATTCCAGCCCACGCCAAACTCCGGCACGATGCCGTGATGCTTGCGGTCTTCCGGCACCATGCAGATGCCGTTACGGATCGCTTTTTCCGGCGTAGAGACATCCGCCACCTTGCCGTTGATGTAGACCGTCCCTTCCGACTTGCCACGCCACGCACCAAACAATGCGCTCACCAACTCTGTCCGACCCGCGCCAACCAGACCCGCGATACCGAGAATCTCGCCCTTCCTGAGGTTGAACGAGACATCCTTGACCTTGCGCCGCTGCGGGTTGCTGACGTCGTAGCAGGTGATGTTTCTGGCTTCCAGCACCACCTCACCGACCTCATGCGGTTCACGCGGATAAAGGTTGGCAATATCACGGCCGACCATCATCGAGATAATCCGGTCTACCGACATGGTGCTCATCGGCTGAGTGCCAATATGCGTGCCATCGCGAATCACCGTAATGGTGTCGCCGATTTCAGCTACTTCATCGAGCTTGTGCGAGATATAAACGCATGCCACACCGCGCGCTTTCAGGCCCTTGATAATGTTCAGCAAGACGCGAATCTCGGCCGTCGTCAGCGAGGATGAGGGTTCATCCAGAATCAGCAACCTGGCTTTCTTGTTGAGTGCCTTGGCGATCTCCACCAATTGCTGCTGACCACCGCCGTAGACGGACACGGGCAATGCCACGTTCACATCCGGCATTTCCAGTTCTTTCATCAGCGCCTGGGCGCGCTGATGCATGGCGGCATAATTGAGACGCCCACCCGGCAAAGTGATCTCATTACCGAGGAAAATGTTCTCGGTGACCGACAACTCAGGCACCAGCATCAATTCCTGGTGGATGATGACAATGCCGGCCTCTTCGGTTTCACGAATGGTGTGCGCGGCCAGCGGCTGGCCTTGCCAGAGGATTTCTCCCTCCCACGTACCGTGCGGATACACGGCGGAGAGCACTTTCATCAGCGTTGACTTGCCAGCACCGTTTTCGCCACACAAACCCACGCATTCGCCGGCCTGCACCCGCAGATCAATCCCGTCCAGCGCTTTCACGCCAGCGAAGGATTTGCGGATATTGCGCATTTCCAGCAGGTATTCAGACATACCAGTTTCCCGATGACTCAAACCAGTTCAACAAGCAGGGCAAACCGGGAGGACCGAGGTCTTCTGGTTTGCCCTGGCATTTCGCCGCCCGCGCCCTGGTCGTTGCAAACCGGGGCGCGGTCAGCGGGCCCTTGCCGGCCCGCTGATTACTGCGCGGCCAACTGAGCTTGAGTGTAGAACCCGTCCTTCACCAGGATGTCTGCTGCATTGTCTTTGGTCAGCATGGTCGGCTTGAGCAGGATGGTGTTGACCTTCTTCTTGCCGTTATCCAGTTGGGTATCGAACTTCACCGGTTTGTCTTGCACCAGGTTGATCGTCAGTTGAGCTGCTTCTGTGGCGATCAGCTTGAGCGGCTTGTACACGGTCATGGCTTGCGTACCACCGATCACGCGTTTCACAGCAGCCAGGTCAGCATCCTGACCGGATACCGGCACTTTGCCGGCCAGCTTTTGTGCGGCCAACGCCTGAATAGCGCCACCGGCCGTACCATCGTTGGAGGCCACAATCGCGTCAATCTTGTTTTGATTGGCGGTCAGTGCATCTTCAACAATGTTCAGGGCCTTTTGCGGGCTCCATTCGTCGACCCATTGCTGACCGACAATCTTGATGTCGCCCTTGTCGATATACGGCTTGAGCACTTTCATCTGACCATCGCGCAGCATGCGGGCGTTGTTGTCGGTCGGTGCGCCACCCAGCAGATAGAAATTGCCCTTGTTCTTGAACTTGAGCACGCCTTCCGCCTGCATCTCGCCAACCTTGGTGTTGTCGAATGTGATGTAGGCATCGATGTCGGCATCGTTGATCAGGCGGTCATACGCCACCACCTTGATGCCCGCCTTCTTGGCTTCCGCGATGGTGTTGGTCAGCACCTTGCCGTTGAACGGCACGATCACGATGGCATCTACACCGCGCGAGATCAGATTTTCAATTTGCGAAATCTGGCGTTGCTCGCTGGCATCAGCCGATTGCACAAACACCTTGGCACCCTGCTTTTCAGCCGCAGCGACGAAGAAATCACGATCGCGCGCCCAGCGTTCCACGCGCAGATCATCAATAGAGAAACCGATAACAGGCTTGTCCTTGCTTGCGTGTGCTGCCGGAGCGGCAAACAGCATCACCGAGGTCAGGGTGCTGGCGAGCAGGGTCGTGATCAATCTGGCTTTCATGGTGACTCCTCAGTTCATTTAGTTGTGGGCAAAACATTTACCGGGATGACGCTGCGGTTGCAGACGCCAGGGTGTTGCCGTACTTCTCCTCCTGCTATCTGGCCCTGTGCACGGGGCACGTGGTTCAGAACAGCGGTTCAACAGCCCGATACAAAGTGGCAAAGCGCGCGCGGCGCGGCGAGAGCCACGTCGTGCGTTTTGCATCGGGGGTAAAACGGCCCGTTACCGGTGGTACCGGGCAAACTTTTGCGATATCTGCGGTGGGATCAACAGCCAGGTGAGCAAGTCGCGCAGCGCCCAGCGCCGGGCCAACTTCACCCCCTTCACGACACACCAGTTCACGCCCCAGTACGTCGGCCAGCATCTGCACCCAATAGCTACTGCGTGAACCACCACCAATGACGGTGACCTCGTCGGGCACCACGCCAGTGGCTTCCAGCGCGTCGACACCGTCTGCCAGACCAAAAGCAACGCCTTCCAGCGTGGCATTGGCCAGATCCGCCGGGGTAGTGGCTGCGGTCAAACCAAAGAACGCGCCTTGAGCCGCCGGATTATTGTGTGGCGTACGCTCGCCGGTCAGGTAAGGCAGAAACAGAGGGGTACGCGCATCGAGACCCTTGCGCTCGGCGGCCTGCAGCAGGGCGGGCACATCGGCAAAACCAGCCAGTTGCGCAGTGAAATCAAGGCAGGATGCGGCGGAAAGCATCACCGACATCAGGTGCCACGTGCCCGGCAATGCGTGGCAAAAGCTGTGCACGGCCCGTTGCGGGTTGGCAGAGAAACCATCTGATGCGGCAAAGTACACGCCGGAAGTCCCCAGCGAGAGCATGGCCTGACCAGGAGCCACGATGCCGGCACCGATTGCGCCCGCCGCGTTGTCGCTGGCGCCCGCGACAACCGGGACACTGCGCAGACCCCAGCGGGCCGCAAGTTCTGGCTTGAGCTGGCCAGTAATCTGGTTGCCTTCAAACAATTTGGGCATGTGCGCACGGGTCAGACCGGTCGCAGCCAGAATCTCGTCACTCCAGTCCCGCTTGCCGACATCCAGCCACAATGTGCCAGCGGCATCAGACAGATCGGTGGCGTAGTTGCCACTCAGGCAGTAACGCAGGTAATCCTTGGGCAAGAGAACCGTCGCCACCTGCTTGAACACGTCGGGCTCGTGTTCGGCCACCCACAAGAGTTTAGGGGCGGTGAAGCCGGGCATCATCAGATTGCCGGTGATCTGGCGTGATTGCGGCACGCGCTTTTCCAGCGCAGTACATTGGGCAAAAGCGCGACCGTCGTTCCAGAGCATGGCAGGACGCAGCACGTTGCCGGATGTATCCAGCAAGGTGGCGCCATGCATCTGGCCAGTCAGGCCAATGGCTTCGATATCGCTGGCGACAATGCCTTCGCTGGCGGCCAGCGCCAGGACGGCAGGAATAGCGGACTCGCACGCAGCCCACCAGTCGGCAGGGTTTTGTTCAGACCACAAGGGTTGTGGGCGCGATACGGTTAATGGCGCGCTGGCGCTGGCACGCACGGTACCGGCGCGGTCCAGCACGATGGCTTTCAGGCTGGAAGTGCCCAGGTCAATACCAATAAACATCGTGACTCCTGCACCAGCTCGGTGCAATTCATGCATGACAAACAAGTGGACACAGGTTCTGCTTGTAGTCGGTTTCGGACAATTACAAAATCTGCCGAAACGAATGACGTTTTTTCAGCAGAAAATTCCGTTTGAAATCAAACACAAAAACACAGGACAAAAGAAAGGCGCCACGGAATACTCCGCAGCGCCAATGCTGTTAGCGCCGTCATTGCCACAGCGGCAAACAGCCAGCGAGGAAGGCCGTCATCGGCCCGATCTGCACGCCCCGCGAGCATGGGGTCAGGCGGGTTGTGCGGAACACAAAAGTGACCTCGGATGATCAGGGTGCAGGCTGGACTCACGAAGCTATCCGCCTTTACTTTCAGGTGGATGGTCGCTTTCGCTCCGAACCCACCCTGCGTCTATTGTCGAAGCCACCTGTGAGTGAGCGAGCCAAAGCAGTCTGATTTCGCCCGAAGCACAAAAACCGGCACGTACGAGTTGTCCGAGAGGATTTCGAACATTGGACGAAATCAAGAATGCGCAGGCGCAATCGCTCAGACAGTCACTCAAATCAGCCGTAGATGTAACGGTTGACGATGTTCTCCAGATGCTCCTGGCGACCACTGACATGCTTGGGCGAGATGTCGTTGGAGATCGCCCACTGCGCGACATCTTCCAGCGATTGCTGACCGGCCAGAACCTGCTTGCCAAACTCGCCATTCCAGCCGGCGTAACGCTTGTCTTTCAGCTCAGCCAGCGTGTCTTTCTCGATCATCTTTGCGGCACGCTTGAGTGCCAGCGCCAGCACATCCATGGCACCGATGTGACCGATGAACAGATCTTCCAGGTCGGAGCTTTGACGGCGAACCTTGGCGTCAAAGTTAAAGCCACCGTTGGTGAAACCACCGCCTTTCAGGATCTCGTACATGGCCAGCGTCATTTCTTCCACGCTGTTCGGGAACTGGTCGGTATCCCAGCCGTTTTGCGGATCACCGCGGTTGGCGTCGATCGAACCCATGATGCCCAGCGACACCGCCGTGGCAATCTCATGCTGGAACGAATGACCAGCCAGCGTCGCGTGGTTGGCTTCGATGTTGACCTTGATTTCCTTCTCCAGACCAAAGTCTTTCAGGAAGCCATACACAGTCGCGCTGTCATAGTCGTACTGGTGCTTGGTCGGTTCTTGCGGCTTGGGCTCGATCAGGATCGTGCCCTTGAAACCCAGTTTGTGCTTGTGCTCCACCACCATCTGCATAAAGCGGCCCAACTGCGCACGTTCACGCTTCAGATCGGTGTTCAGGAGGGTTTCGTAACCTTCACGACCGCCCCACAACACGTAGTTGGCACCACCCAGACGCTGGGTTGCACCCATGGCGTTGAACACTTGCGTGGCGGCGTAGGCAAACACTTCCGGATTAGGGTTGGTGGCAGCACCAGCGGCGTAGCGCGGGTTGCTGAATACGTTGGCGGTGCCCCACAGCAATTTCAGACCGGTTTCAGCCTGCTTCTTTTCCAGGTAATCGGTCATCTGGGCGAAGTTTTCTACGTATTCGCGGATGGAGTGCCCTTCCGAGACTACATCGCAGTCATGAAAGGTGTAGAACGGTACAGACAGCTTTGAGAAAAACTCGAACGCGGCATCTGCCTTGCCCTTGGCCACGCTGATCGCGTCACCGCTGCCAAACCAGGGGCGCTCAAATACGCCGGGGCCAAACACGTCAGAGCCCGGCCAGCAGAAGGTATGCCAGTAACACACCGCCAGACGCAGATGCTCGGCCATTGTCTTGCCCAGCACGACTTCATCCGGGTTGTAGTGCCGGAAAGCAAACAGGTTGTCGGATTGCGGACCTTCAAAACGGACCTTGCCGACGTTGGCAAAGACTTCAGCCATATGCGTAACTCCAGGAATAACGGGTTAGTTGAACCACCGAACGAGGCAAATGCTAGGACTTGTAGTCGTCATGCCACAATTACGAAATCGGCCAGCGACATTGCCGTTTTTTGGCAAGGGGGTGCGCCCCGAAGCGGCGCAAATTACAATCCACCTCATACTTTTAAATCGTTTCCGGGCCGTTGTTTGCACCATGATGGCGCAACCACTCAAGGACACAGCATGAATCACCCCAGTCAGGCGGACCGCAGTGGCAAAGTGCCGCACCGCATTGCCCTTTTATTCAATGCCAACAAGATTTATGACCGCGAAGTCATCACTGGCATTGGCGAATACCTGCGCTCTACCCGCGTTGCCTGGGATCTGTTCCTGGAAGAGGATTTCCGCTGCCGGCTCTCTGGCATCGAGCACTGGCAGGGCGATGGCATCATTGCTGACTTCGACGACCCCGCCGTGGCTGAAACCCTGAGCCGCAGCCCGTTACCAGTCGTGGCTATAGGCAGTTCGTATCAAGACGAGGCCGACTATCCCCAAGGTGTGCCTTATGTCGCCACCGACAACTTCAAGCTGGTGCGGCTGGCGCACGATCATCTGATTGATGTGGGTCTGGAGCGCTTTGCGATGTACAGCCTGCCGGAATCCCCGGTGAACCGCTGGGCGCAAGAGCGTGAGAAAGCGTTCATCAAGCTTGCCGGTATTGATGCGCCCATCAATCGTGGGCTGGCGACCTCTCCGGATGGCTGGAACGGTGCCAGCGAACGCCTGGTCAGCTGGCTCAATGCTTTGCCTAAACCCGTCGGGATCATTGCCGTGACCGACGCGCGCGCCCGTCACTTGTTGCAAGCCTGTCTGACGGCGGGCATTGCTGTACCGGAAGAAGTCGCCATTATCGGTATCGATAACGACCCGCTGACCCGCAACCTCAACCGTATTCCGTTGAGTTCGGTCGCACAGGGTTGTGAAGAAATGGGCCGCACCGCTGCGCACATGCTGCATCAGATGCTGAATGGTGCCCGCCTTGGCAATACCCGTATCCTGGTGCCGCCGGTGGGCATCAACGTGCTGGCCTCCAGTCAGTATCAGCCGCTGTCGAGCCCCTATGTCATGCGTGCCCGGCATTACATTCGCCAATACGCTTGTCAGGGGATCAAAACTGAGCAAGTGGCCGATTATGTTGGTGTGTCGCGCTCATCGCTGGAAAGCTATTTCCGGCGTGAGCTGGGTTACACCGTGCACCAGGAAATCTTGCTGTTCAAACTGGAAAAAGCGCGCGAAATGCTGCTGCAAGGCGAGCTTTCAACCAGCGAGATCGCCATTCGCTGCGGCTTTACCTCGTTGCAATACCTGCACGCCGTGTTCAAGCGCGAACTCGGTTGTACACCACGTGAGTTCTATGATCGCAGCAAGGATGCGCGCGGCGTGCCACCAACTGTCACGCAGTAACAGCCAGATCATGATCAGGGCCGGCGCCAGTCCGGCCAGAAACAAGAACAGAAACAGCGCCTTACGCTTTATCCCCGGAGATTGAATGTCCATTTTGCCTATCCAGACTACGCCCTGGGATAACGGCGCCAGCTTGTTTACGCTGCGCAATTCCCACGATATGCGCGTGGTGGTTACTGATGTTGGCGCCTCACTGGTGTCCTGGTATGCACCGGATCGGGCTGGCCGCATGGCCGATGTATTGCTGGGCTACCAGGATGCAGCAGGTTATCTGGACGGCACGGGTTTTTTTGGCAGCGTCGCCGGCCGTTGGGCCAATCGCATCAAGGGTGCGCGCTTTAATATTGATGGCCAGGAATTCAGTCCGGATGCCAACGAAGGCACCAATCATCTGCACGGTGGATTTGCCGGTTTTCACAACCAGCGCTGGCAAGCCCATGTGTCACTGGATTCTCTGCGCCTTTCGCTTGTTTCGCCCGATGGCGCCGCCGGCTTTCCGGGCAATCTGCGCGTTGAAGTGGATTACCGGCTGGACGACACCGGCACGCTCACCATTGCATACGCTGCGGCTACGGATGCCCCTACCCCGCTGAATCTCACCAGCCACGCTTATTTCAATCTGTCAGGTGGTGAATCGGACGTGCGTGATCATTTGTTATCCATCAACGCCGACCAATACCTGGCGATTGATGACGAATCCATCCCGGTCGCCACCGTGCCGGTTGCAGGTTCGCCCTTTGATTTTCGTACTGCGGCCCCCGTCGGCTCCCGTCTGGACTGGCCCGACGAGCAACTGACCGTCGCCAGCGGTTTTGACCATTGCTACGTACTCAACGGCGAGCCTGGCGTACTGCGAGATGTCGCCACACTTTACGATCCCGGCAGTGGCCGCGAAATGGTGACATCGACCACCGAACGTGGCTTGCAGTTGTACACCGGCAACTTTCTGGATGGCCTGAAAGGCCGACGCGCCTGGCAAGCCCGCGATGGCTTGTGCCTGGAGGCACAGCGCTTTCCCAATCAAATCAACTCTGAAGAGGCGGAGCTTGTCATCTTGCGGCCCGGTAAAATCTATCGGCAAGTCACCACTTACCGCCTGGGCGTGCGCAATTAACCCATTCCACCTGCCCAACAAAAAAAGCCGCATTAAATGCGGCTTTTTTTGTTGGGTCTTGATTGGTCAGCAATTAACCTGATTGCAGGAATATCAAGACAAATCTACGCGTCCGTATTTGCATGCTCGCGCATATATTTATTTGCCTTTATATGCTGGAAATCTGTAATAACGCTGATATTTTCCGATCAATCAGCCGAAGCGGAAATATGGCTGAAACATAGGCATTACATTGATGCCAGATATACAAATCCGACCGCTGGCGCCCGCCCAGTTACCGTTCATCAAAAAACATACACTTTTGTATATAAGTTTTTGCTGAAGTTGTCTTAATCAAAAAAATCATCCTAATATTTTCTATTGCCTGCCCATTGCCTCATGGCGGCACAGGCACGCGCTGAATAACAGCAATGCCGTTTTTATGCAGGCCGCCCCACATCGGCAGCCTTTCACTATGCAAAACCAAAAATCAAAAATGCAGGGGAAGAGCAAATCATGTTCAACACATCGTTGAAACTGAAAATCAGGCAGCAAGAGCAGCAACTTAAACAACAAGAAGCGCTGTTAAGCGCACTCAACCGCTCAACCGCGCTGATCGAATTCGCTCCGGACGGCACGATTCTGGATGCCAATGAGAATTTCAGCAAAACCACGGGTTACCGCCGTGATGAACTGGTGGGCAAACATCACCGCATGTTGTGCGACACCCAATTCACTTCATCTTCTGAATATGCAGACTTCTGGCGGCGGCTGGCACAGGGCGAATATTTTGGCGGCAATTACAAACGTATCAACAAAAATGGCCAGCGCATCTGGCTGGAAGCCACTTACAACCCGGTATTTGATGAACACCGTCATGTCGTTAAAGTGATCAAATTTGCGCACGACATCACACGCCAGGTCGAAGACAGCCTTGCACAACACAATATGCTGGAGGCGATTGATCGCTCGATGGCGATCATTGAGTTCAACCTGGACGGCACCATCATCACCGCCAACCAGAATTTCCTGCAGGCCACCGGATACCGCCTGGATGAAATCAAAGGCCAGCATCACCGGATGTTCTGCGATCCGGACTATCGCAATAGCCCGGAATACGCCGATTTCTGGCGCGCGCTCAATCGGGGCCAATTCAGGTCCGGCCAGTTCAAACGCGTGGCCCGCAATGGCGCACCACTATGGATGGAGGCCACCTACAACCCCATCTTCAACAGTGACAACCAGCCCTACAAAGTGATCAAGTTTGCCAATGACATCACTGAGCGGATGCTGCAACAAGAGGCTGACGCGCAAAACGCGCGGCACGCTTATACGATCAGTGAAGAAACCGACGTGGTCTCTGAACAAGGCAAACAGGTGATCCACCGGGCGGCGCAAGAAATGCACGAGATTGCCAATACCGTGCAATCGGCCTCGAAAATGATTGAAGACCTGGGCGCCAAGTCATCGCAGATTGGCAGCATCGTCAACACGATCAAAGAGATTGCCGATCAGACCAATCTACTCGCCCTCAATGCCGCCATTGAAGCTGCCCGCGCCGGCGAACAAGGGCGCGGTTTCGCCGTTGTGGCCGATGAAGTACGCAAACTGGCTGAACGTACCGGGGTATCTACCACCGAAATTGCGGGCATGACCGGCAAAATTCAGGAAGGGACGCGTTCCGCCATTGAAAGCATGGGCCTTTGCGTGAATCAGGCCAATGATGGTGTAGACCTCGCACGCCAGGCGGGTGATGCCATTACCCGGATCAGCGAAAGCTCCAAACAGGTAGTGCGTGTGATCGGGGAATTCTCTGCGGTGAAATCAGCAGCGATATAACCTGGCAATTGCTCAAAATCAAAAGAAAAGGGCCTGTGGGCCCTTTTCTTTTTGCGTATCGGTATCCGACATGAGCCCAACCAGACCACCGGTTGCATCTGCTTTGCCAGATCAGTTAGCCGGGCTGATCAAACCGGTACTGACCGCGTATTGATAGAGGTCGTAGTCAGTACCCAGGCCCAGTTTGCGCATGGCCACAACCTTTTGCGTACTGATGGTTTTGGAGCTACGGTTGCAAATACGGGCGATCTCGACCACGGGCAAACCCGTGGCGCACATACGTAAAACCTCGGTTTCGCGCTTGGACAACAAGTTCTCACGCGTGGTTGAACTCATGGTTGCCAGCAACGCCTTGACCGAAGTTGGCATGTAACTGCCATGCCGGTGTACCGCATGGATGGCGGGGTTGACGTGCGCCAGTTTGTCGCCCTTGTTGATCACCGCGCGAATTCCCGCCTTCTGGATGGTATGAATCAGCGCCGGGTTATCCAGCATGGTCATCACCACCAGCTGGACCTTGGGATAGCGCCGTTGCAGCATTTGCAGCATGGGCAAGCCATCACCAAACTTGCCGCCTGGCATGGCGTAATCGGTCACTACGACATTGCATTGGTTTCTGTCCAGCAGCGGGAAAAGCTCCGTTGAACTGGCCGCTTCCGCCAGCAGTTGCAGCTCCGCATCTTTCTGGATTTCGCCCACAATGCCAGCCCGAACAACAGGGTGATCGTCAGCCACGATGACGGTGATCATTTTGCAGATGTCCTTTTTCAGGTGGCACCGAAAAAAAGGGGACGGTCCACCGGTTATTCAGATTGCGTTATCAAATAACGCGTTTTCACTGACACCGATTTTAGGGAAGTTCTTAAGTGGCGTTTTTAGGGCAAAACCTAAATTGAGATAAGCATTTGTTGAATTGCCCTGAGGTGCGCACAAGTCGAGACCGGCGCGTGTACCCACCGCGGGTGAGGGCTCGCAAAACAACGGCGGTAATGCTTCAACGAGCAGGTTGGTTTGTCTGTAACCCGGTCAGACGCATCGCGAATATCGCGGGCGCTCGCTCAGTCGGTGCTACCGTTTTGATTGCCTCACCGTGCATCAGCACCGGCTTGCTCTTGTGCCCCTGGCGCCCGGTTCCGCATAGCGGGCACCCCCGACAAACAAAAAAAGGCGCGGTTTTCCGCGCCTTGAAAACGGGTAACGACAACCAGACGGATCACGCCGTCTTGCGACGACCAAACAGCCATTTTTCTGCTTCGATCAGCACAAAAATCATGGCACCCACTCCCAGCGACATAAACCAGTACGAAGCCGGCAACGGTGCAGTACCAAAGATGCGGTTCATGGTGGGCGAATAGATAATCGCGTACTGCAGCGCGGCCAGAATGCCGGTGGTAATCCAGAGCGCAGCGTTCTGGAACATGCGCAAGTTCAGCGAGAAACCCGTTTGCTCACGGCAGTTGAACATATATACCCACTGCAATGTCACCAGCAATTGCAGCACCGCGGTGCGGATAAACGCCTCTTCCAGCCCTTGTGCAATCAAGGTCGCTTCCAGCCAGTACGCCCCACCAGCGATCAAAATCCCGACCATGGCAATTCGCCACAGGCCATGCAAATCCAGGATATTGATATTGGTTTTGCGGGGTGGTCGCTTCATCAAACCGGCTTCTGCCGGCTCAAACGCCAGGCCAAAAGCCAGCGTGGTTGAGGTGGCCATGTTCATCCACAAGATCTGCAATGGTGTCAGCGGGATGGTCGAACCAGCCAGCAAGGCAATCACAATGATCAACCCCTGCGCCAGGTTGGTGGGCAAGACAAACAGGATGGTCTTTTTCAGGTTGTCGTACAGACGGCGCCCTTCGGTGACGGCGGCAGCGATGGTAGAGAAGTTGTCATCCGCCAGGACCATATCAGCGGCCTCCTTGGTGACTTCTGTGCCCTTGATCCCCATGGCGATGCCCACATTGGCTTGCTTGAGCGCCGGTGCATCATTCACGCCGTCTCCCGTCATGCCGACCACGTGCTCCTGCGCTTGCAGGGCCTTGACGAGGCGTAACTTGTGGGCCGGGCTGGTACGGGCAAATACGTCATAGTCGCGGCTGGCGGAGATCAGTTCTTCATCCGACATGTGCTCCAGGGCTGCGCCGGTCATGACATGATCGGTACGATGCATGCCCAGCATGCGGGCAATGGCCATGGCGGTTTCCGGATGATCACCCGTGATCATTTTGACTTCGATACCTGCGGAGCGGCATGTGGCAATCGCGCTTATCGCCTCAGGACGTGGCGGGTCCATCATCGCGGCGACACCCAGCCATTGCAGGCCGGTTTTCAGGTCCTCATGATCAATCTTGCCTGTGGTGGCATCCACGGGTTTGATACACGCGGCCACCATGCGCAGGCCCTGCCGTGCGAGCATGGCCATTTGCTCTTCCCACCAGGCATGGCGCACATCACGTTGGCCATCGGCAACGGCCTCGGATGCGGCCATGGCCAGCAAGATATCCGGCGCACCCGTCACCAGAATATGACGTTGGCCATTGATCTTGTGCAAGGTGGCTTGATACTTCCACGCCGAATCGAAGGGGATTTTGTCCAGCAAAACGGTGTCGTCAAACACAAAGCCAGACTTGGCGGCGAGCACTTGCAAAGCACCCGCTGTCGGCGCGCCCACCACCTGCCAATGGCCATGATCATCCTGACGCAGACTGCTGTCGTTGCACAAGTGGATGGCCGCGACGAACTGGGCAAAAACCGGATCCGCCTGCATCGTCGGTACCGCATCGGTAGCCCGGTTGCGCACTTCGCCTTGCGGGTTATAACTCTGACCAGTGATTTTGTACTGCTGGTCAGCCAGCACGACTTCTTTCACCGTCATTTCATTCATGGTGAGCGTGCCGGTTTTGTCAGAGCAAATGACGGTCATGGCACCCAGAGTTTCCGCCGTTGGCAGGCTACGGATAATCGCGTGTTTGCGCGCCATGGCCTGTACACCCAGCGACAACATGAGTGAGATCACCGCAGGCAAGCCTTCCGGCACGGAAGCCACTGCAAGGCTGATCAAGGCCAGCAACAGTTCGCCTACCGGTACGGCATGGAACACCATGCTGTAGATGAACAGCACGGCCATGGCGCACAGAATGGCCCAGAAAATACCGTGCCCAAGTTTGTCGATCTGCTGCAACAACGGGGTTTTGGTCCGCTTCACATCCGCCAGCATGCCGTTGATCTGACCTAGCTCTGTCTGGGCGCCAATGGCAATCACGACCCCCTTGCCCGTACCGGCACTCACGGTGGTACCAGAATATGCCAGGTTGATCCGGTCCCCCAGTTGGGCGTGGTCGGCCAGGGCATCAGTCTGTTTGGATACAACCGTAGACTCGCCCGTCAGAATGGCTTCTTCGACCTGCAGGCTGTGCACCTCCAGCAGCCGCAAATCCGCCGGGATCCGATCCCCCGGACGCACGGTGACCATATCTCCAGGCACCAATCCGGTCGCATCAATGTGCTGTGGTTTGCCATCACGAATCACCGCAGCGCTGCTTGAGAGCATATTGCGAATACCCTTGAGCGATTTCTCCGCCGCGTTTTCCTGGATATATCCAATCAAGGCATTGATTACAGCCACACACACAATAACGAGGGTGTCGATCCAGTGCCCCATTGCGCCGGTCAGCACCGCCGCCGCCAGCAGGATGTAGATCAACACATCGTTGAAATGGCCAATAAAGCGGCGCCAGGCCGGAATGGGCGGTTTTTCCGGCAGGCTATTCGGGCCATATTGCGTGTGACGTCGCTGTGCGGCGGCACCACTCAGGCCATCTGCACTGGTCTCGAGTGTGTCGAGTGTCTGGTTGATATCCAGTTGATACCAGGGCGTTGTGTTCAGGCCAGGCAGCTTGTCGTGGTTCATTGAGCACCTCCTGCCTGGCGGCGGAGATGGCGGCGTGAGCCGGAGTAATGAAGTCGAGGCACGTGTTTGCTCCTTTGTCATGTTGAACAAAGTCAAACAGGTGCCGCGGCAAGGCGGCGAGCAGACAATGGATCAAACAACTCTGGCAAATCTGCAGAGTTTGATGATCAGGCAATATGTTGATGTTCTGCGGTGGTTGTTTGACCTGTGTCCTGAGTGGGAAATGGGCGGGTTCCGGGCATCAAATTTATCAAATAACCTATTGAATAATCAGTTAAATGTTGCCGTCATACCGCGCATGTAAATATTTGCCCCAGACAGCCATATCATCATATTGCCCGAGCCGTCTGTGCCGAATTTGGCAAACCGGACCCACACCTTGCCACACGCACCAACACCATATCAGGCGATGCTAAAACACCTCGCCGCCCTCCCCGAAACCACCAACGCCACACGAGCGTAGAGCAACAGCCCGACGAGCGATATCATGGTGCCTTCACTCCTCAAAGAGCCTTCCATGACCTTCGCCTTTGCCCGCCAAGCCCTCCTCGGCCTGACTGCCGCTTTGACCCTGAGCGCGACCTACGCCGCCGGCACACCCGCCGCCACGACTGAAAAACTGCCCAGCGGTGCCACCATCACCCACACGGTTGTCGGCAAAGGTGCGCAGCCTACCGCCAACTCTACCGTGACGGTGCACTACAAAGGCACCTTGCAAAGCACTGGCGCGGTATTTGATAGCTCTTACACCCGTAACCAGCCGCTCACTTTTTCCCTGGCGCAGGTAATCCCTTGCTGGCAGCAAGCCATTCCGAAAATGAAGGTTGGCGGCAAAGCCCATCTGGTTTGCCCGGCCGCTTCCGCTTACGGCACTGCGGGTGCCGGCAATGTCATCCCGCCCAACGCAACCCTGCTGTTTGATGTGGAATTGCTGGACGTGAAGGGCTAAGCAAACACTCGGGCTCAATATCAAGCCCCTGATAAAAAGCCGGACCAGTGCAAATGCTGGTCCGGCTTTTTTATCACTCGACGCCATAACGCCACGGCCTCGCCCCTGATTCACTAGTCTGAAGCTCGGTTGTCATTAACATAAGCTATACCGGAACACAAAATAGTCATGGAAGATCACCCAACTGCCCGGCAACAGGGATGTTGGCGGGGTCTCTGGTCACCGCCCTCCCCTGATCATTACTTCGCAATCAAGGCGTTGGGTCTCCGAAATGAAAACAATCGCGTTACTGGCATTGATGGTGGGTCTGAGCGCTTGCACCTCAACCTCGACGCACCCCATTACCGATCAGCAAGGGGCAGTTATCCCTGGCAGCATTGCCAGTCTGGAAGCGATTCAGCTTGGCGGCGTGAGGCAATGGATTCTCATCCGCGGCAAAAGTATGACCAACCCGATTCTGCTGAAGCTGCATGGCGGGCCAGGACAGGCAGAAATGGCCACCGTGGCCTTCAATCGCCAACTTGAAGATGAATTTGTGGTGGTGGAATGGGATCAGCGAGGCGCTGGCAAGTCTGCGGATGCCATCAACCCGGAGCGCGCGATGACCACCGACCAGTTCGTCCAGGACACCCATGAATTAACCCGATTATTGCTGCAGCGGTTTCACCAGCGCCAATTGATTCTGGTCGGACACTCCTGGGGCAGCATCATCGGCTTGCTGGCTGTGCAGAAATACCCGCAGGACTATCAAGCATTTGTCAGCACCGGACAGATCGTCAGTTTCAGCCAGGGTATGGCGGTGAGTTACGCCTTCTTGCTGGATGAAGCCAAACGACGTGGAAACACCGAAGCGCTCGATCAACTCAGCCAGATCGGCCCACCGCCTTATCAAGGCCCTGACAGCAAGTCCAGGCGGGACGTCTATGAGAAATGGCTAGGCCATTTCGGCGCATTGTGGCACGGCAACACGGGGTTTGACCGCGTCGGCTGGATGATCTCGTCAGTCGAGTATGCATGGCCAGAAAAACTGGCATTTGAACGCGCGGCAGAACGGTCATTCGATCTACTACTCCCCCAACTCGCAACCACAGATCTGGCCACCACCGTACCCAAGGTCGACGTCCCGGTATATTTTGCAGTCGGCCGATATGACCATCTCGCCCCGTATGAAATCAGCCAAGCGTATTTCACCCACCTGCAAGCACCTGCCAAAACATGGGTCTGGTTTGAAAACTCAGCACATTTTCCACAGTGGGAAGAACCGCAGAAGTTTCATGATTTGCTCACACAGAAAGTACTACCTGAAACAGAAGGACTACGCGTCAGATCTACTGACAAATGACGCAAACCCCGCCACATGAAACACGGCTTGCAAATGAAAAACGCCGGATCAGTCTTTGAACTGATCCGGCGTTTTTTTGTATGGCCGGAATGGCGGGATTTAAACAAAGGCATCCTCCGGGACCGGCACGCGAATTCTTGCTAAAAAAAGTATGGAAAATTTTGCTTCATTCCGACGCGATTACGTATCCGGTGGCCCCATACACCGCGTCATGCACCCAAGGAATGGGTACGCAGGCTGGCAGCAATTCGGCCTGAGCAGACGGTGAAGCAACCAGCTCTAACTGGCCACTTCCACATTAGAAGCGGACGCTCCGTTTTATTCGTGGGACCATCATAAAAGCCATCTAGCGTCCCAAGGGTGACGCTAGTGACCAATATCTTCCACTTGCTCGTGCCGAATGTATGGCGGCCTGTAGCAGAATGCTGGTTTAAACAATAGAAGCTGCATCATGGATATCCGTGAACTTGAAGAAAGCCGTGTCTTATCTATCGCAGTGGATCAAGCACATCGATATTTTGAGATGGTTGTCAGTCTCGATGACGGGACCAGAATCAAACTGATGGCATGGAATACGGACGGCACAGAGCTAACTATCAAGTTTGGTGCCCTTGACGTTAAAAACTCCCGCGAACTTGGAGAGCTTGAAGGGATAAACATCGTTGATAGTGTTTTGTTCCTCGAAGGTGATTTTGGAGATTTAACAATTCGATCCACCTCGATTTCTATTGAAAAGCTGATGTAACTACGATGCGACGGGCTTCATCGAGCTGAAAGCTATCTGTCACCGGTGATTGCATCTGGCCACAGACGGCATATCGCCAACGTCAACTTTGACGTCCATAACGGACGGCGAAGCTACGAAGTACGAGCGGCGGCTTTGGCCGATGAGTTGCCTATGTTTGGTCGGGCCTGGCGGCAATTCGGCCGAAGCGGCCTTTCCATTTCACGAGCACGGACGTCCGCTACCGACCCCAAGCGGACTGCCTGCCTGGCAATAGCCAAGACTCCCGACCTGGTATCCAAAAAACCTCTCAGCCCTAAGCTAGTTAGCCTGACGCAGATACACTCAGGCTATGCCACGCTTCGTCGGTTTGAGCCAAATTTGCCGCTGCGAGTGCTGCGTATTTGACCGCATCTGTACCGATCAGCAAGCGTACAGGTGCATCCGAACGACCTTCTATCTGCAGTACGATCGCAGCGACCTTGGCAGGGTCTGATGGCTCAGTGCCTGCTGCGGCCCGATGCGATCCAGCCCTCACCCCAACTGTTTGTTGATAAGGTTCGCTGATGGCAGGAATGGTCATGGATGAACCAGCCCAATCTGTCCTCATGCCACCCGGCTCCAGCACTGTCACCTTGATGCCCAGGGGGGCTACTTCGAGTGCGAGAACCGTGGAAAACCCGCTCACTGCCCATTTCGCGCTCTGATATGCAGCCAAGCCTGGCGTACCCAGACGCCCGCCCAGCGAGGATACCTGGAAGATGTGGCCGCTACCTTGAGCGCGCAGGATCGGCAGCACGGCTTTAGTCACATTCACGACGCCATAAAAATTTGCGTCGATTTGTGCTTTGAAGTCGTCCAAAGTCACATCCTCCACAGAGGCCATGTCACCGTAACCGGCGTTATTGACCACCACGTCAATGCGCCCGAAGTGCGCCACTGCGGCATGGATAGCGCGCTGCGCCTGTGCGTTGTCAGTCACATCGAGCGCGAAGGGATAGATCGCGTCGCCATATTCAGCCACCAGATCGTCAAGTTGCTGAGGCTTGCGCGCTGTTGCAACTACACGATTGCCTGCCTGCAATGCTGCCTTTGCGATGGCGCGGCCGAGGCCGCGAGAACTTCCGGTAACAAACCATACTTTGGACATGAAATCGCTCCTTGAAGTTGGAAAGACATCCCTCAACCGGCAACGACTTCACGCGGCATCATCGCTGGCATGAGCGTGATTGTGAGCGAAGCGCTTGCTGCGCTCCTCGCCCAATCGTCCATGTAGACCTTCCATCTTTGTTCTTACCTAGCGTTCTCTTGAGGTTGGGGCTGGGTAAGAGTCAGCGCATTGCGTTTTTTTCCTGGCAAATTGGTCCCGGGGTCTGCAGCTAACACTGGATCACAACGCATAACGTGCGAGCCAGGTGGTACCGCCATAGGATTCCATTGGAATAAAACCTGTGGTGCGGGCCGGGTTCTGGCCAGTTGCCACGAGGACCTGTCCCGACATCAAAGAATTGGCCAAATGGAACCGCACAACGCAATTTACACAGCAAGCGTCCGCGTGCATGTCTGCCGCAATTGCACGAACCGCAGTGTCGAAGAACGCTTCAAAGATCTGCACAGACCGGCCCAAGCAAGGGGCGACGTCACGGCTCTGGAAGAGCACCTTCGTGCTGGCTGGTCGCCCAACGCCCCAAACCCGATGCGATTGGCCAAGCGGGAACCAGACGCGTGAAAGCAAACTATTGGGTATTAATTTCAGTTGCCGTCGCCGCCGCGGTTACAACTTGCACCAGCACCAAGGTTCACTCAGCCGAGAGCACGCAGTCACCTCTGACTGAGAAGGTCTGTTCCATAAGAAATGTGCCCCCTTCTCAACCTCATGGACAATTCCGCGGATGTGAGGAAGAGGCGGTTCAGGGTGCGAAGCGCGTGAACACGTAATCGCGGTCCTTGACCAGCGCGGCGTGGCAGGCGAAGCAGGTCTGGTGCTGGGCTAGATCGGCTGGCTTGCCATCAATGAAGCGACCGAAGCCCCAGCCGCCGGTGGCCGCATAGCGTTTGGAATCCTTGACCATGACCTGCACGGTCGTCGGCGCGCCGGGCACCAGCGCAGTGCCGAACTCCGGTGATGGCTTATGCTTCCAGGCCAGTTTGACGAGCACCGTGCCCTCCGGGAAAGGTTTGGTCTTGTCGGTCTTATACGCATCCATCGCCACATCGTTGCCTAGTACCGCGCGCAGCTCATTGAGCTCACCCGCCTCCAGTGCCGGTGCCACGAACTGCCACTGGCGATAGCCTTGCGGCACCTTGACGCCGTAGATCGGCGAGGCTGCAGGGTCGTTTGCTGGCGGCAACTCTCCCGCGCTGGCCCACATCGGGCTGGCGATCGCCGCAGCCACAACGGCGCAGGCCGCGAACCATGCCAGCGGCTTGATGTAGGGGTGACGGCAGGCGGCAGTGGTGGTTTTTAGCGCGTTCTCTGGCTGCAATTCATTCATGTTCTAACTCCGGGGCACCATCGGTGGTATGGCGCTGATTCTGGGCGAAGTATTCCCGGCGCTCTTCGCCCAATGGTCTGTGCCAACAATCTGACCATTGTCAGACCCTGTATCCCGTTGAGAAGAATCGGCCGGTCACAACTGAAAAGATGGAGAGTGCTGGGGCCGTGACCATGGCGGGATGGAGAGGAATCACAACAAAAAACAGCACAAACCGGAACGAACTGCGCCGAAGTCCGGAAGCTGAAGGAATACGCGCTTTCTTATGCAAATTCCGGTCACGACTTACCTATGCGGATAGCAATGTCCCCCAAAAACGGCACAGAAGGGAATCTGCCAAGCCTCCGGACTCTGAACACACACGAAACTTAGCTCGTATCGCTTCGATCCCGAGAAAAGGTGATTGACCATAATTTGGTAGAAATGGACAGTGATACTTTTCCAGGCTCGTCCAGCTACGCACCATGCCACCGCATTCAAAATTTGAACCCCATCAATTGCTAGCGCAGTCAAATGCACTCGGTTGGTTTCAGGAGATGGATGAGCGGGGCAAGAAAGCTTTCTACGCGGCCTGGGCAGGCTGGGGGGTTGATGCATACGACTTCGTGACCTTCAGTTTCATCGTTGTGACACTGATCAATCTGTGGGGAATCGGTCGTGAGGAGGCCGGGCTACTCGGTACTGTGACTCTGCTGTTCTCTTCCCTTGGCGGCTGGATAGCGGGGATTCTGGCCGATCGCTACGGACGCACGAAGCTACTGCAAGGAACGATTATCTGGTTCTCAATATGTACCGTGGGCATAGGGTTTGCCCAGGACTTCACGCAGTTTTTCATCTTGCGTGCTTTGCAGGGATTAGGGTTTGGCGGTGAATGGGCTGTTGGCGCAGTGCTGGTCGCGGAGAGTGTTGCACCAAAAAATCGTGGCAAGACCGTCGGCATCATGCAAAGTGGCTGGGCGATCGGCTGGGGCATGGCCGCGATACTTTACAGCCTTGTTTACCTGGTTCTCCCCGAAGATTTGGCTTGGCGGTGCATGTTCTGGCTAGGTGCTATTCCCTCCCTGTTGGTCCTTTATATACGCAGAAACGTCGTCGAGCCTGAGGTCTTTGTGCAAACGAAGGCCGCGAAAGAGCAAGCTCAGCTGCGCACTTCAGCGCTTACAATCTTCTCCGCTCCACTTTTGCGGACGACATTGCTGGCTACACTGTTCTGCACAGGTATGCAGGGTGGGTACTACGCCACGTCGATCTGGTTGCCCATGTTCCTGAAAACGGAAAGGCATTTATCGGTGCTGAGCACGGGCGAATATTTGCTGGTGGTCATCCTTGGCTCCTTCCTGGGATATGTCTGTGGCGCGTACCTGGCAGACTACTGGGGAAGGCGGCGCAACTTCGTCGTTTTCTCTACACTCTCTGCAGCCAGCACGATCCTCTACACGACGCTGCCCCTTTCCAACACGCAGATATTGCTCTTGGGTTTTCCACTTGGTTTCACCATCAGTGGCATTTTCGCAGGTGTAGGGGCCTATCTGTCGGAGTTGTTCCCGTCTGAGCATCGAGCAAACGGGCAGAGTTTCTCATACAGCTTCGGACGTGGCATCGGCGCGCTTTTTCCTGGACTCGTCGGCCTCCTCGGCGACAAGCTGAGTCTTTCTTCCTCCATTGCGATCTTTGGTGCTGCGGCTTATGGGGCGGTACTCGTCGCAGTTATATTGCTGCATGAGAACAAGGGCCAGCCGTTCGAATGATGAGGTAATCAAGCATCACGCTTTGAAATGATCGAAGCGATATCGCATCCATTCCGACTTTCGTATTGATGTGAAAAACCGGGGCATAGCTTTGCTGCCCCGGCATGATGGCGCCAACTGATCTAACTACTCAGTGACTCAGAAATAACTGTCTGCCAGCAGCATGTCTTCGAAGAATGCACCGTATGGTTTTTCAGGGTGGCGGATATGGATTTCCAGCACCCACAACAACGGTGACGGACAGAATTGGGTGTCGGCCAGCGGCCCTTCATAAATCAGGGTATGCGGGAAGTCAGACAGTCGATGCCCCGACAAATCCATATTCAGTTCCCATCCCATTTTGCGGGCGCCCGCCACGGCAAACTGGTACAGCGCTTCGCCGGTACACCGGTCGGCTTCCCACTTCTTGCGCACGATATGGAACAGCTTGCGGGCATCTTCCGCGCAACGTTTCATGTCAGGGTCGTCACCGAACACGAACGTGTCGCCGCCATCGCCCTCCCATTTCTCGAACACCGGGCCGATGTCGACAAACATGATGTCGTTCTCACCCAGCACCACACCCGGATCAGATTCAGCACCAAAGGTTTTGGTGGTGTTGGTGCCAAAGCGCACATATACATCGTGCCAGCCGCGCAGCATGTGATGTTCGGCCAGTAGCGCTTTGGCCATGGCCACTGCGTCTTCCTCCACCATGCCCGGGCGGCAGCGCGCCGCAATCTGATGCACGAGATCGCGCGTTTTTTGCCGAACTACCAGCATTTTGTCTTTATCAAATGCGGCGCCAACTTGCTCAAGATGGTTCTGTTCCAGGACTTCCGTCATTGTCGTTCGCTCCTTCAGAATGACCCGGTTGCAGGCAGGCGAAGTGCCAGCCCGTCCAGGTCAGGGGTTAACTGGATCTGGCAGGCCAGCCGGCTGGCGGCCGTGGTGTCTGGCAGGCAAGCCAGCAGGTTATGTTCGGCCTTCGATGGGGCAGTAATCCGGGCTAGCCACGCAGATTCAATCAAGACGTGGCAGGTGCCGCAGGACGCTTTACCGCCGCACACAGAGAGGATTGGCAGCCCGGCCGATTTCAGCCCGGCCAATAGCGACAGGCCGCTGGGGGCTTGGGTCACCACGCCTCCAACGGTCAGGCTGATCGTGGCCGCTGCAGACTTGGCTTGCGTGCTTACGGGTTCACACTCGGGCGAGGGCTCGAAGACATCGCACATGAATTCAAGGACCGGTGTGCCCAGGTTCGACACAAAGGTGGCTCTGGCCGCTTCCACCATTTGCGGGCTGCCACAAGCAAGTACATGGGTTGCCTGCGGGCAAGACATTTCACGCAAGGCCAAGTCCTGGACATAGCGTGACGTGGTTTCCCGGGTGACCGGCACGAAACCAAAATGGACGTACTGCTCCTGCCAGGCCAGCAATCTGTCCCGTGCATACAGGTCTGCGCTGGAACGCCCACCCCAGTACAGCGTGATGGGACGCGTCGTGTTGAGGGGCAGTTGCTGTTCCAGCATGGCCAGAAACGGCGCAATACCGGTGCCCGTGGCCAGCATCACCACCGGGCCATCGCCTGCGGGGAAGCGGAAATCTCCGAGCGGGCCGGATATTCCCACGTGCTGCCCGACGCCGATCTGGCTGATGCCCCGGTCCGAGAACGCCCCACCGGTACGCCGCCGGATATGCAACTCGATCGTGCCGTCGCCATTCGGGGCCCGCGCCATCGAATAACAACGGCTCGGGCCATCCTGGAGAGTGACTACCAGATGCTGGCCTGGCTCGAAGCTGAAGCGTTGTTCCGGCTTGAGCCCCAGTACGCGCACATCCGGCGACAGCATGGTGTTAAGCGTGACGCTAGCTGCAATCATGGTTGTGGATTCCTGACGAGCAATGTGGATCAAACGTTGTTGGCGGGTTGCGGCTGAAACTGCGCGTGAACGTGATCCAGATCCTCAAGAATCGAGCGGGATACGTGGGGCTTGCGCTTGTGCAGGGACGCAATCCACGCAATGCCGATCGCCAGGTAAGCCAGATAGGCATACGGAAAATAATTGAGTGGCGCGGCGGGGACCGGATACACCGAACCCACGGCGGGGATGCCCAGCAACAGCAGGGAACACACGCAAAGCACCCAGTCTTTGGGCCGCAACACACCCAGTTTGCGCAAGTAACCCGGGGCACTCAGCGTGATGAAGGCATAGGGCACCAGGAAGCCGAATGCCGCCATCGTGCCGGCCCAGTTGAAGATATCCAGCGTGGCCTGGTGCATCAGCGTGAGTACACAAGGGACCAGAAACGCGGCGATGCCCATGATGGAAACCGCGATATGGGGCGTGGCGTTCTTGTGATGGGCCTCGGCCATGATGGTCGGAAAGACCCCATGACGGCTCATGGCAAAGATCACCCGCGCACCGGCGTTAAGACAGGACAGGCACAGCGCAAAAAAGCTGACCATGGCGCCAATCGACAACGGAATCTGCAACAGGCCAACATGGGCAAGCTGCGCCATGACATTGAGCGGCGCGTCAATCTGGTCCAGTTTCTGGGCGTAGCCACGGGTGCCGATAATCATGGTGTAGGTGACGAACACAAAGAACGTTCCGGAGATCACCAGGCTCCAGATCACCGCGCGCGGAATGGACTGCAGCGGATTTTTGGCCTCATCACCGAATGCCGTGGCGCATTCGAACCCCACCAGACTGAAGATGGCCACAACCACCCCTAGCCCCAGGTTGGACCACGGCAGCGTGGCCGTATCGAACTGGACGGCGTCCAGTGCAAAGTGGTGCTGGCCCAGCACGATGAGCGACAGGATCAAGATCAGCGCCATCGACACGCCTTCCAGCAGCAACATCAACATGGCCGACAGTTGTACGTTCTTCCAGGCCAGAAAAAATGCCGTGCCGGCGCAGATCGCAAACAGCAGGAACGGCGGTGCAGAAAGCCCGACCATGGCCAGCAGCTTGCCAGCAAAGATGGTGAACCCGGTGATCCCGGCGATGGAAATCCCCAGATAAGCCCAGATCAGTGACCAACCGCCAACGCCGCCCGCAGTCAGACCCAGCCCCCGGCAGATGTAGCTGTACATGGAGCCAGAGGTCGCCGAGCGTTTGGCGAACTGATTCAGGTTCATGGCCACAAACAGCAGCATGACGGTGCCCAGTGCGTACGACAGCCAGCTCCAGTTCCCGGTATTGCCATACATCACCGGAATAATCAGCGCCGCCGTCATCGTGGGCGAGATCAGGGCAATGCCCTGGGCCAGTAGTTCGACGAAGCTCAGGCAATTCGAGCGTAATTGCACGGTTCCCATTGGTCCTGTCCTTGTAAAAGTTGCAAAGTGATTCCGGTGGATTGGCTTTGATCTGAATGTCGACGGGGCCATGCTATGCTGGCTTCTGGTCCACCTTAAACATCCAGTTTTTTTATTTTTACTGGTCCAGGAGTGCAGCCATGTTGCGACCGTGGGATTTGAAAATCCTGATCCGCAGAGACGGTAGTTCGGTGTCACGCCAGATCGTCCAGGCGATCATTGAGGAGATCCGCCGGGGGCGCTTGCTGCCTGGCACCCCACTACCTGGAACCCGGGACCTGGCGCGGGCACTGGACCTGAACCGCAAGACGGTGATCGGGGCGTTTGATGAGCTGACGGCGCAAGGCTGGTTGGTGACCGAGGGTCGGCGCGGCACGTTTGTATCGTCAGAGTTACCCGGCGACAGCGTTGTCGCAGAGAAACCGGCCGATGCCCGCGTCGCCCTGCAACCGGGCTTTGTGTTGCGTGGCGAAAGCCCGGATGTGTCTTGCCTGTACGCCGAGGATGGATATTTCACGTTTGACGATGGCGCGCCGGACACCCGCCTCGCTCCGGTGAGCGAAATCGCCGCCGCCTGGCGCAAGGCGCTGGTTTCTGCCTCCAAACGCAACCGGCTGGGCTATGGCGACCCACGCGGTAGCCTGGTGCTCCGCCGTGAAATCCTGGCCATGCTTAACAGTGAGCGGGGGCTGACTGCTGCAGAGGACAACATCTGTGTTGTGCGCGGTAGCCAGATGGGGATTTATATCGCCGCCCGCGTATTGGTGCGGCCCGGTGACATTGTGGTGATGGAAGCGCTGAGTTACCCGCCAGCGCGAGAGGCGTTTCGGTCTGCCGGAGCCGAAGTGGTCACTGTCGGGCTGGATGAAGACGGGATGAAGATTGATGAACTGGAGCGCCTCTGCCGCAAAAAGCGCGTGCGGGCCGTGTATGTCACGCCGCATCACCAGTTTCCGACCACGGTCTTGCTGCCGGCCGCCCGCCGCATGCGCCTGCTGGCCCTGGCCGAACAGTTTGACTTCGCCATCATCGAAGACGACTACAGCCATGAGTTCCATTTTGCCCATCGGCCGATGTTGCCGTTAGCCAGCGTCGACCGTGGCGGCAAGGTGGTGTATGTCGGCTCCATGTCGAAATTGCTCACCCCATCGTTGCGCGTGGGTTATCTCATCGCCCCCGCCGCCTTCATTGAACGGGCGGTAGCAGAGGTCACCATCATTGACCGGCAAGGTGATCCGGCGACAGAGGCCGCTGTGGCCGATTTGCTGGCCAGCGGGGAGATCCGGAGTCACACCAAACGGGTCGTCAAAATCTACGCAGAGCGGCGCAATCAACTGGCCCAATTGCTCACCCAGCAATTTGGCGAGCGCCTGGCCTTCACCCTGCCCGTCGGCGGCCTTGCTCTCTGGGCGCGTTTTACGCCAGAGGTAGATATGCAACGTTTGAGGGAATGTGCAGCCAGTCAGCGACTTCGGTTTCTTGGAGCAGAAACATTTGTGCTGGAAAACCAGGCGCCAGCCGCGCTTCGCCTGGGGTTTGGCAGTCTGAATCAGGTTGAACTCAAAGAAGGTGTGGACCGGTTAGCACAGGCAGTCGCCATGCTCCAGGCCGATGACTCACGTCACGCAAGAAAACTCGTTGACCCTTGCGAGTAAACCAATTGATGGCGGAAGCACTTTTTTATGCGGAAGAGATGGGCATTCCCGCCTTTGTTCCATTGCTGCGCCCTCAACCGCCATGTCGCGCGAGGCATCCGAATCCAATGCACCGTAAACCCCGCGGCTGTCCGTTCAGGCGAAGGTCCATTCCATCTGCTGTGCATCGGTATAACCCTGCTCAAAAGCAGCTTCTATCGTGGCGTGGCGAGTGCAGTCCCAAGTGGATACCGGCACAGGCGCGCTTGGCTGCCAATACCAGCGGAATGCGTGCTGAAATAGGGCTGGCCGGCCCGGATAATGACGGGTGAGCAGGATGAGCGTCCGGTTCTTTTGTTTGCGGGTTTGGGGTGGGATTGCCGCATTGTCCACGTAGCCACCATCCATGCCCCAACTCGCCCCCAACTGAATCGCCGGAAACCAGGGTAATGCCGCTGCAGATGCACTGAGTGTTTCATGAGCAGTAGATGCATCCGTACATTGGTTCAAGGGGATGAAGTCCAACCGAAGGCCAAGGTAACGGGGTAAGGGAGAATGCAGCCGATGCCAGAGCAGTTCATCGACAAACCAGCCTAATGTGCCAACAGCGATACTTCCAGGCAAGCCAAGGCCCGACACCGGTCGCGTGACCGCAACGTTTAGCAACGATGGGTGAGACTGGAAACGCCGGAAATTGCCAGCATGCAAAAAGGTATGGATCCACGCCGCGTACAGATGGATGTGTGGAAAGCCAAATCTGAATTCACGTAGACGATGCCAGTCAAAAGCGTGTTCACAGGTATCGAAAACCTTGCGGCAGGCCGTGAGCACCCGATCTGGACCGTCCACCATACAGGCAGCAGCCATCGCCGCGCCCCCGCTGGTGCCCACGAGGTTTTTGGGTAATACGTACCCTTGTTCCAGCATCCGGGCCATCAGCCCGGCCTGCCACCAGCAGCGATTACCGCCGCCAGCAAATGCAAGTGTCTGGATCTCGTCCAGCTCGAAAATATCAGCCAGTTTTGCCATGGGTCAGTCCTGCACGCAGTCAAACTCCAGGGTCTTCCCCCCCGGAGACGCAATGACAATGTCAAGCGAAAAGCGTAGCAAAACCGTGCTGATTCTCTAGCCCGGATCGGTGGAATGATTCTTCAGTCTATCGGCCAATCACAGGCAAATCGCTCAGGATTTCTGTTCGGCAGCAAGAACGCTGAAGAGCGCCTCAAGGTAGCGGGCCAGATATTCAGGCCTGGCCTCAGTGAGGGCCTCCATTTCAACGATCTGCCGTAGTACCTGGACCCCGGCAATGACAGCGAGGAACAGCGCGGCGCGCTGGGGTGTTTCGCTGCCTGGAAGCAGGCCAGCTAATGGTTGCGCGAAATGGGCCTCAAACTTCTTGCGCAAGATGGCAGTGGCCTGGGCATTGTTTGCCGATCGCAACAGGATCAGAAATCCATCCATCGGCGTGGCCTGTGGCATCGTTTTTGCCACCAGCGCAGTAGCGATATCCCGGCACAGGGTTGGCATGTCGGGGGCGTTCTTCATGAGTTCCTGCGTCAGAATCCCCGGCGCCGCCAGGGTCGCCTCGACCACTTCCTCGAATAGTTGCTCCTTGGAGCCAAAATAGCGGTTGACCAGCATCGCCGTCACGCCGGCTTTCTCCGCGATCTCGCGCACCCCGGCGTCGTAGCCCGCTTGTGTGAACGCAAGGCGCGCTGATTCCAGGATCGCTTGCCGCGTCGCTGTCCCCTTCTTGCCCAAAGATTGCATTTATTTATACACCTGTAGACTTTTGATATTAAAAAGTCTACGCTTGTATAACTTTATCGGCAATCTGAATCTGTGAGGACTGTATGGATCTGAAATTAAACGGGAAACGCGCCCTGGTGACGGGGTCAACGACGGGGCTGGGCGAGGCCATCGCCAAGCTGTTGGCAGCGGAAGGTGTGACCGTCATCGTGCATGGTCGTGATGCCAAGCGCGCCAATGCGGTTGCCGAAGCCATCGCCATCGCCGGCGGACGTGCGCAAATCGCGCTGGGCGATCTGGCCACTGACGAGGGCGCTGATGCGGTGGCTGCGCAAGCGCAAGAAGGCGGTGCCATCGATATCCTGGTCAACAATGCTGGCTACTATCACCACCTGAACTGGACGACGGCGTTGCCGGACAAGTGGATTGATACCTACCAGGTCAACGTCCTTTCTGCCGTCCGCATGATTCAACGGTTGGTGCCGAGCATGCGCGAACTGGGTTGGGGCCGGGTGATCCAGATTGGCGGCGGCCTCGCTGGGCAACCGATCCCCATGCAGCCGGATTACAACGCGTCGCTTGCTGCCCGGCACAACCTGGCGGTTTCGTTGGCGCGCGACCTGAAAGATTCTGGGGTCACCTCGAATATCGTGGCGCCTGGCGCGATCCTCGTCCCTGCCGTCAAGGAGTTGCTGGAGAAGATTGCTCCGCAGCATGGCTGGGGTGAGACCTGGGAAGAGATCGAAAGCGGTTGCGTGCGCGATATGGTGCCTAACGATGTTGGCCGTCTCGGTCGCCCGGAGGAAATCGCGGCCGCCGTCGCTTACCTGGCAAGCCCGCATGCCGACTATGTAAGCGGCGCCACGATACGTGTCGATGGCGGCACGATCCGCTCGGCATTTTGATTTCATTGTCGGGGCGACCTCTAACCGGGTTTGGGTGGCATTGTGATTCTGGGTTCATGCATCGCGCAGGTTTTCGAAGCGGGTGCTGGACGGCTGCCAGCGTAAAGCGAACTTGTGCTGCCGCCCCCCGACTTCCGCTTCAGCCCAAGAGTGAGCGAAGCCGGACCGCATCTTTCTGATCCCCTCAAACGTCTTCGAAGGTATCTGCAACCTGACTTGAAAGGATTCAGTCATGTCGATACCCAAAATGAGCGATGCGCCACGGCTGGCGGGAAAGCGGGCCATCATCTATGCCGCGTCTGGTGCGATTGGCAAAGCAATCGCGCTGGCGTTTGCCAGTGAGGGGGCCAAGGTCTTTCTGACGGGACGCAACCTTGCCAAGGTCCGGCAGGTTGCAGAAGAAATTGCCGCTTTCGGGGGCGATGCGCAGGCAGCAGAAGTCGATGCGCTGGATTCGCAGGCGGTCGAGCATCACTTTTCGACGGTGGTGACGAGCGCCGGGCGGGTTGATATTTCGTTCAACGCAATCAGCATCCCGCAGGAAGGCATCCAGAGTATTGCGCTGGCCGAACTGTCGGTCGACAGTTTCATGCGCCCCCTGACCCATTATTTTCAATCCCAGTTCATCACCACGCGATCTGCAGCGCGGCATATGGTCATTCAAAAGTCAGGGGTCATTCTGATGCACACCCCCGAACCGGCCCGCTTGGGAGCGCCCCTGGTCGGCGGCATGGGGCCCGCATGGGCGGCCATTGAGGGGCTGTCGCGCGCCCTGTCTGCCGAAGTGGCCGCACACGGCGTCCGTGCGGTCTGCCTGCGCACCACCGGCATACCCGAGACAGGGACGATCGAGCTGGTATTTGGCCTGCATGCGAAGGCGTATGGCATGACGCGGGAGCAGTTTCAGGCGTTGATGGAAAGCCGGACGCATAGACAGCGCTCAACCACTTTGCAGGAACTGGCCCAGGTGGCTGCGTTCGTGGCGTCAGACCAGGCCGCCGCGATGACCGGAACCGTGGTCAATCTGACGGGCGGGGCGATTGTGGATTAGCACCTGGCCAGGCATACCAGCGATGATGGAGGCAACATGAAACGCATGATGGTGCAGTACAAAATCAAGGCCGATCGCGTACGGGAAAACGAAGCCTACATCCGGAGCGTGTTCGAACAATTACGCAACGAACAGCCGCAAGACTTGCATTACGCCTCTTTCAAGCTAGCCGACGGCCTTACTTTTGTGCACATCGTGGCGCAGGAGCTTGCCGGGGAGCATAGCCCGTTGTTAGCGCTATCGGCCTTCAAGGCGTTTGTATCCAGCATCAAGGATCGGTGCGACGAGCCGCCGGTCTCTGTGGAACTGACTGAGATAGGGTCCTATCGTGCATTTACCGACTGATCCCGTGTTGAACGCCATGCACCAGGGCCGCGCACAATTTCTGGCCCTGGTGCAGGAGGTTCGGCCTGAGCTGCATCGCTACTGCGCGCGCATGACGGGCTCCATCGCCGATGGCGAGGATGTCGTCCAGGATACGTTGGCGCGGGCCTACTTTGAACTGGCAGAACTCAACGAACTACCGCCGCTGCGGCCCTGGCTTTTCAGGATCGCCCACAACCGGGCGATTGATGTACTGCGCAGCCGGGAGTACCGCAAGAGCGAATCGCTTGATGCCACCGTAGACATGGCTGGCGATGCGGCACTCGAACCCGGTAGCGTCTGGTCACGCGCTGACGACGTGCACTGTGCCGTGTCCAGATTTATGGAGTTGCCCGCGACGCAGCGCAGTTGCGTGATCCTGATGGACGTTCTGGAGTATTCCCTCGAAGAAATGGCCGACATGCTTGACCTGAGCGTGCCAGCCATCAAGGCTGCACTGCATCGCGGCCGGACGCGTCTGCGGGCGTTGGCGCAAACCCAGCTGCCAGCACCCGCCAGGCGGCTGGCGTCCCCCACCATCGTTCGTTATGCAGCACTCTTCAACGCTCACGACTGGGATGGTGTGCGCGCCATGCTGGTTGACGACGTCAGGCTTGATCTTGTCGGCCGCATGAAGGCCACAGGGCGCGACGCTTTGACGTATTTCACCAACTATGCGGGTGCCAGCGGCTGGGGCCTGGCACCCGCATGGCTCGACGGCCGCGAAGTGCTGGCCGTCTACAGGGATCGGGCCGATCCCCGCCCGGGCTATTTCATTGAACTTGAGTTCATCGGCGACCGGATTATCGGCATTCGTGACTTTCGGTACGTACCCTACATCGCCAGCGAGGCAGAGTTCGTATCCATTGATACCGGGGCAGATCACTAATATTTCATGACTAACCGATCACCTCAGCCACAAAATTCGCGATGGCCTGTCGTGCTCGCTGTGCCGAGGTCGGTGAATAGACGAGACGAGCGTTTGGATCAGTGCCTGCCTCCGGGTTATCGAATGCGTGGTGCGTCTGGCTATAGAGCTCAAAGCGTACGTCGTTTCCAGCCTCGTCCATTTCTTTGATGACTGCCGCAATCGTCTCCATTGGGGAAACTTGATCCTGCGTGCCTTGCAAGATCAAAACGGGTGCGGTGATACGGCTCTTCATTCCCTCTGCGGCCGTTTTCAGTAGCGCCGAGCAGACGATAATGCCGGCGATATCCCCACTGCTGCGGCCGTAGTCCAGAGCAACCATCCCGCCAGCGCTGTAGCCCAGGATCAAAACAGGTGTACCGGCAGGCAGCTCTTTTCGCACTTGTTCTACGCACGCGGCCAGTCCTTCCACCCCTTGCGCTCTGTGTGCGATCAAACGTTGAACCATTGGGCCCACCTGATCCGGACTGTCCGGGCTGAAACCATCGCCGTAAAGATCCGCAATGGCCACTGCGCATCCGAGTTCGACGAGGTAAGCCGCATGATCCCGAGCCAGGGGGCTTTGACCGCGCCAATCTGGCAACAACACCACGGCGGCCTTCGGTACCAGGCCCGAACCTTTAATCAGCAAACCGCGATAGTTCTGCTGCCCGGCAGCGTAATCAAGACGGGTTTCGACATTGCTCATCAGTACCTCCTGGGAAAGTCATCACTGAGTAAAAAGTGGGGCTCTGTCCTATGACCAACGGGCACCCGGTATTGCCGGGCCATGCAGCCCAAGCCATTGCCTTGAGGAGTCTAGGTCTAAACCAGGATTAATCAGCAGCAAAGCACGTTGCCGCACGTTGAGTGGCGTGGGCAGGTCCGTTTATCCACAAAGGCCCATCATCGGCCTGCCTCTGGGCAATGGCCAAATCTGAAAACGGATCTTATATTTTACGAATTTGTTTTAAATTTCAATTGGTTAAATTTAAAAGCAAAGCGAGTAGCAGACACACCGCAGCCCCACTAATCTTTCACCTTACACAGACATTCAAAGGTGAGAGGTCATTCCATGTCGAACGAACAAGTGAACTGGCTGCTGAAGGTGATTCAGCCCGAGCACAGCCTCGCTGCGCTTCCCGGTGGTGCCTATTTGGGCCAGGATGCTCATGCCGCGCTGCTTAACCTGCCGGTCGAGGTCTATACGGCAGAACTGGGCCGCATGCAAAATGAAGCGGTTCAAGCGGCTGCCACCCTGCTTGCTGACGAGGCGGCGGGATCAATGATCGATCAACTCCCCCTTCGCAAGGGCGCCAAAATCCTGGTGTTTGGCGATAGCCTGACGTCTGATCCGCAATCCTGGGCGGTGATTCTGAGAGAAATGCTGGCCATGCGGCGAGGTGCCGATGAGATTGCGCTCACCATCAGGGCGGTAGGCGGCGAGACCACGACCCACGGTCTCGTCAGGTTTGCGGAGATTGCCAACGCCCAACCCGATTGGGTTCTCTTCTTGCTCGGCACCAACGACGTACGCACGCAGGGGCCGCATCCCACCAAGACACTGGTCCATCATGAAGAGACCGCCCGCAATATTGCAGAACTGCGTCAGCGCGTGGCCACTGAAACCCATGCCCGCACGCTCTGGATTACGCCGCCGGCGGTTAACGAGGCGCAGGTCGCGGCGCATTGGGGCCTTGCCCGGTTCGGGGTTCGGTTTCGCAATGAAGACCTGGAGTGCGTCGCCAGCATCATCCGCGACAGCGAGGAGCCGGTGATTGATGCCTTCGCGGCATTGGACAATCCGCCACCTGCAGACCTGATGGTCGACGGCCTTCATTTCACGCTGGAAGGCCAGAAACGCATGGCACTCGAAGTCATCCGGGGCTGGAGCCAGCTCAAACTCAACTGAAACCGGGGCACAAGGGTAGCCCGGCGCGGCTTTGATGCTCGCGCACGCGCTGTTGAAGTCAGAAGTATCTTGGCGCACTGCCCCGAAACGAATTCACGTAGAGCAGCACCGTGCGGATTGCCTCGCTGCCGGCGCCATCGCGGGAGAGGTCAGCCGGCGGGTGGTGGGCTGCGCCGTGCACCAGCGATTCCACCATGCGTGGCAGGACAAAAAGCATACGCTCCCTCTCTTGCCGGTTATACGGCTCCTGGTCGGTGCGCGACAGCGCCAGCCCAAACGTGTGATGCAGCGCATTCCTGAAGCCTTGGGCACTTTGCGGAACCGCAGAGGAAACAAGCTCGTGCAGCTCTGCCAGATCGGCGTGGGCCTGCACCAGGCCATGGACAAGTTCACGTGTGAACTCCCCGAGGGGCGCCGTGGCCCAGGCGGTCGTAGTCTGTTCCATCACCTGGCGGACATCATCGACGTGCCGGTCATAAAGCGCGGTAAAGATGGCGCGCTTATCGGGGAAGTACTGATAGAGCGTCCCGACGCTGACACCGGCAACCTGTGCGATGCGATTCGTGGTCACGGACTGGGGCCCGTAGCGCTTCGCCACGATCTGTACAGCCTGAAGCACGGCATCCACGGTGAACCTGGCGCGTTGCTGCCTGGGTTCGCGCCGCGTATGGGCTCTTTCGCTCATCATGGTGCCACCTCGCTATCCGGGTCGCCGGGCCGGGCCCGGATTCAGAATAAAATAATAGCAGCAGCCACGAGCGCCACACTCAAACTACGCCGCGAGCGCACCCGGTGCTTACGGCAATGCATCAAACTGCGCCAAAGCCCGAGCAGAAGTTGGCAGCCGCAGCAGTACAAGTCTGCTTTGCATTGGAAATCAGCTGCAGTGGCACTTCCAATCAAAAAAGCCCCGATCATTCGGGGCTTTTTTATATCTCGAGACCGACCGGAAAATGGTCAAGGATTCCCGGCCAATCAATGGCTAGGGAGCTGCAATCTCGTACAATGCGGCCGGGTTCAGGGTTGCCGCATAGACATTACCAGCAGTATCCACCGCCACACCTTCTGGCAGATTGATCTGCACAGATCCTGTAGAGATAGCAGTTACAGAGCCACCCGCCGAAATCTTGTAGACGCTATTGCTACCAAAACCAGCTACAAAAATATTGCCATTCGCATCCACAGCAGTATGCCAGGCCGAAGTGATGACGCTTGATCCAGCGATTAGCGTGCCTGTTGAACTCCCAGCCGGGATTTTATAAACACCCGTTCCGCCGGTAGTGACATACAGGTTACCCGCCGTATCCAGACTCAGGAATGCGGCCCCGGCAATCGTGTTGGTCACCGGGGTTGCCGTGGAAGAGCCTGCAGGTATTTTGTAAATGCGGCTGGTATTCTCATCGGCCACATAGACCGTCCCCGCCGCATCGACGGCTACCCCGGATACCGAACTGAAGCTCTGAGAGATAGCCAGTGTCGTTGCCGTGTTTGCACCAGGTACAATTTTCCAGATCACGTTGTTGATACTACTGTCGGCAACATAAAGGTTGCCGCTCGAGTCCAGTGCCAGGCTCTCGCAATAGCCAAATGTCGTGCCTGGGGCAAGGATTGTAGCCGTTGCCGCACCAGGGGCAATCTTGTACACATGCCCACCAAAGATTTCGCAGGCATACACATTACCGCTTGCATCCACCACCACACTGGATAGACCAGCAAATGTGGTCGACGGCGCAAGCTGAACCACCTGGGTGCAACTCACGTTGATGGTCGTCATGTCCGCGATGACATTCGCGCCGCTGCCATTGCTCACCTTGCAGAGCAGCCCCGCAGGTTGCGTGTCTACAGTCACGTTGTAGCTTGCCCCCTGCTCAATGCCCTTAGCAAAGGAGAATGTGCCGTTGGCGGACACGGCCAGCGTATCGGTCCCGTTGTTTTTCAGGACCAGCGTACCGCCTGTCAAACCTGATACCGTCCCACCCACAGCATAAGTGGTAACAACCGGTGCGGGTGTTGGCGTGGGTGTCGCACTCGTTGTAGTGGTCGTCGAATCACTGGAGTCGAGCACACACCCTGTGAGTACCAGGGCCAGAACACCGGCCAGGAAAAACGGCAGCAATTTCATGACATTCGCATTGCGGACAAAAGTGCTCGAATCTTAAAGTCCTCTTCAGCTTGTGGCATCTTTTATCAGTTGCGTATGTTGCGTTCTCCATGAATATATTTCTCTTCATCACTACGCGATGATTGAAGGTCTCACTACTAGCTATTCTTCCGCATTTTCCCCACCTGGCCAATTGCCTCTACCCAGTTCACTAGTACCTTGAGCAGATGCAAGATCAAGGGGTGCTTTGATGCTCAAAGCAGCCAGCGCCGACGCTGCTATGAACGTTTTCGTCGGCAGATTTGCCGCCAACCCCGAACAACCGCAGACAGGTCATCACCCGAAGCGGACGTTGGCCCGAAAGCAATGGTGGGTCTGCTTTCGCTTTAATTACGTACTTCAGCGCTTGAATTCATCTGCGCTCACTGAAGTGCGTCATCGACAAGTCCTCCCTATTGGCGCAATGGATCGAGCCTGGGCACTGGAGTTGCCGGTAGTTGGGCATTCATCCGCAAACTTGTGAGGGCACACAGCTCCGCCTATAAATCTGGTCAGAGTCCCCAAAGACAGACCAGTGCGAGTACGTCCAGCCCGTTGCACTGAGCCCCATCCCCGCATCAGGAGCCTGCCTTGTTACATTCCCTTGCGCGTAACGCATTCTGCCTTGCTTTGGTTGGCATGCTCGCCGCCTGCGCCAGTACCTCGCAATCCACGGTTTTATCGACCAGCAGCCCGCAGTATGGCCAGTGGAATACGGGCGCCGGCGAGGCCAACGAGCCGTCTGGTGGCGAACCGCCGAAGGGGGCGATGCCTTCGGTGCAAGACTTCGATTATCAGGCCAAGTACCAGGCGGCGTTCCAGGTCATGCTCTGGAGCCGACCCGCCGCCGCGATTTACCGACCATGGGCGGCTTCCAAGTCCCAACTGCAAATTGATGACACCACCGTCATCACGTATGACCGCGTGGCAACGCCTCGTCTGGAAGCCATTACCGCCAACAGTTCAACGCCCTACATCTTTGCACTGCCAGACCTGCGCAAAGGCCCGGTCGTCGTTGATGTGCCGCCATCTGGTCCGGACGGCTCGCTCTATGGTCAGGTGGTCGATGCCTGGCAGCTGACCATTGCCGATATCGGGCCGGGTGGGAAGGATGATGGCAAGGGCGGTAAGTACCTGTTCACACCGCCTGGATACCAGGGTGAGATTCCTGCCGGGTACATTCACGTGGCCTCGCCCAACTACCGGATTGCCTTTGCGTTCCGTTCCATCGTTGCGCCAGGCAAAACCGCTCAGGATGCCGTTAACTATGCGCGTCGGCTGAGGGTCTACCACTTCCAGGATGCAAATTCGCCACCGCCAGAACAGAAGTTCATGGTGGCTGATGAACGCGTGTTCTCGACACTGCCTTATTACGATGAACGAGCGTTTGACGACATTTACCAGATTTTCAGCGTCGAACCGGCCCGTCCGCAGGACAAAACCATGATGGGCATGTTGGCCACGCTGGGCATCGTGCAGGGGCAGCCGTTCAATCCGGATGAGACCACCAAAAAGGCCATGCGCCAGGCGGCGATTGACTCTTGGTACTACCTGCAATACTGGTTCGACCACGTCCCAGCAGACCAGCTCTACTGGCCTGACCGCCACTATGTGTCGCTACTGATGGCTGACAAGAGCCGCACCTTCACCTGGGATTACACCGACCGTATCGATTACACCGCACGTGCAGCGGAGTATTTCTGGTGCACCTTCATGCCCCATGTCCTGAGTGATTCGCCCTCCACGCAATACATGATGGCGACGGCCGACAACCAGGGCCAGCCGCTGCTGGCCGGCAAAACGTACAAGCTCAATGTCCCCGCCGACATGCCGGTCAAACAGTTCTGGGCATTGACGGTGTATGACCGGGCCACCATGGCCTTCATTTACACGCCATCTTCGCGGACTACCTTGTCCTCTTACGACCTGGACAAAATGAAGAAAAATGCGGATGGATCGGTCTCGCTGTACGTCGGCCCGAAAGCGCCGGACGGGCTGGAATCCAACTGGATTCCCACCAATGGCAAGCGGCCGTTGCCTGCCATGCGGTTCTACGGCCCGACTCAACCGATGAACGAGAAGACCTTCAAACTGCCGGATTTTGAGCGGGTTGATTAAATCATATAGACCGAACAGGTAAGCCATCGACATCTCGTTGATGGCTTACCCTGGAGATGCGGACTGTTCGTCCATAGTCTGGTTTCTGTCAGTAATCAGCCATGTCGGTTCACGGTTCAGAACGGGGGCTTTCGCCGATAACCTGCCAGCCCAATGGTCACTCCGACATCACCACCAGAGCTTCCAACTGCATTCACTGGAATCAATCGCCCAACCCGGGTGGGCTCGATGGGGCCGCACTTGAACAGCAACATAAACATCCGGATTGCTTCAAGCACAGCAGAGCACATCTGACTAATTCTGGTGCACGTTTGCGCCTGGTTACCCCTATCCTGGTCTACAGGTGCATGTTCGTTCATGTTTTATGCTTGACATCAGAATGTTCGCGTGATTAATTACACACTTGTTCACGTTTTGTGTGCACGATCATGCATGAAGATCTTCCTCTCGCCCGCCGCGACCTCATCGCCAGCCGTCTCGCTCAAGGCCAGGCCGTAGTTGCGGCTACGCTCGCGGCTGAATTCTCCGTCTCGGAAGATGCCATCCGCCGCGATTTGCGCGCATTGGCGGCTGATGGTCTTTGCCGCCGGGTTTATGGCGGTGCATTGCCGGTTTCCGCAGCCACCTCTCCAATGGCAGCCCGTATTGACGTGGCCGCTGCCCGCAAGGAGGCACTGGCAAAAGCAGCCTTGCAAACGGTGCAGTCAGGCGAGCTGCTGTTCCTGGACAGCGGCAGCACCAACCTCGCACTCGTGGATTTGTTGCCCGACGACGCGGATGTCACCGTCGCGACCAACTCCATCGACATCGCGGCGGCTGTCGTGCGGCGGCAGGACATCAAACTCGTGTTGATTGGTGGTGGCGTTGACTTGCTGGTCGGTGGGAGCGTCGACGCCGCCGCAGTACAGGCGCTTCTGCAGCTCAACATTGACCGCTGCTTCATTGGGGCCTGCTCGGTGTCCACCGGCAGCGGCGTGAGCGCATTCAATGGATCAGATGCCGCATTCAAACGCGCAGTCCTCAAGCAAAGCCGTCATAGCCTGGTGCTGGCCACCAGCGAAAAAATGGCGATGCGTGCTCACCATCGCATCGCGGACCTCCGGGATTTCGAATACCTGGTAGTCGAGCACGATCTGCCCACCGCCGAACTTGAAGAACTGAAGCAAGGTGGCGCAGTCGTCCTGCAAGCCGCCAATCCCTGAAAACAAAAAGTCAGCCCGCATATCCACTGGAGTTCCATTCCATGTTTTCCGCAGACACGCCAGCAACACGGCTTGCCACCCGCATCGCATTTCTTGTCGCCGGTTTTGGCGTGGCCTGCTGGGCCCCGCTGGTCCCCTTTGCCAAGCAGCGCCTTGGCATTAATGATGGTCAGCTCGGTTTGCTACTCCTCTGTATTGGCATTGGCTCGCTGTGCTCTATGACATTTACCGGCATTCTCAGCGCCCGCATTGGGAGTCGGCGTCCGATCATGGTGGCTGGCCTGGCATTGGCCGTAATGCTGCCCTTCCTGGTCGTCACGTCGACGCCACTGACTCTGGGTATCGCCCTCTTCTTTTTTGGGGCGGCACTGGGCTCTCTGGATGTGGCCATGAACATCCACGCGGTTGAAGTTGAGCGGGATGCCAAGCGCCCTCTGATGTCTGGCTTTCACGCGCTGTTCAGCGTGGGTGGCTTTATTGGCTCGACCTGCATGACCTTCCTGCTCTCCGTGCATGTTGATCCGCATTTGGGCACCTTGCTGTGCGCTGCAGTCATGGTCATCGCCATGTTATTCACCTGGCCGCGCTTGCTCAAACAGCACACCTCTGGCGGAGAAGGCCCTCTGTTTGTCATGCCCCACGGCATTGTCTTGCTGCTGGCCGTACTGGCTGCCGTGACCTTCCTTGCCGAAGGCGCTTTGCTGGACTGGGGTGCATTGCTTGTCACCGACAAGGGCCTGCTGCCGGCAGCGCAAGGGGGTCTGGCCTATATGCTGTTCTCCATCGCCATGACGGTGGGCCGCCTGACTGGTGACGCCGTGACTGCCCGCATTGGTGATCGCACCACGATGTTCTGGGGTGGCATTGTCGCCGTTGCCGGCTTCGTGACCGTACTCACTGTGCCGGTTGGCGTCGTCGCCCTTGGCGGTTTCATCCTGATCGGTCTGGGTGCATCCAACGTCGTGCCGGTTCTGTTTCGTCAGGCGGGTATCCAGAAAGTCATGCCCTCCGGCCTCGCCGTGGCAGCGATTACCACCACCGGTTATGCAGGTGTTCTGCTTGGGCCTGCCCTGATCGGCTTTGCCGCCAAGCATGTCGGTCTTGGGTCTGCCTTCTGGATGCTGGTTGCATTGATGTGCCTGGTGCCGATTTGCGCCGGCATCGTCACCCGTAAGGAGTAAAACCCCATGAACCTGGCCCATGTTGCCTTGTGGACTCGTGACCTCGATAGCGCAGCTGCATTCTGGGAAAGCTATTTCAATGCGACTGTGGGCGCGCCTTATTACAGCGCTCGCCGCCTTGGCTTTGTCTCGCGGTTCGTTAGCCTGCCTGGCTGCGCCAGCAAGATCGAGCTTATGACCGGCCCGTGGATCACCGAGTCAGAGGCTGGGGATAGTGTGGGGTGGGACCACATCGCCATTTCACTCGGCAGCAAGGATGAAGTTGATCGGCTCGCCCGAATTTGCAAAGAGGACGGGCTGCTTGAATCCGGCCCGCGCATGACCGGCGATGGCTATTACGAGGCGGTGATCAGGACGACCGACGGCACCGCGATTGAAGTGACTTCCTGAGGTTTCTGGTACGGACAGGCGCATTCGCTTCCTGTTCGTCAGGGCTCTCCCAAGGCTGAAAACCTTGCCCTTTGGGTTGGTCTGAAAACAAGGACCAGCCCGTTTTTTTTGATGATCGGCATGACAATCAAAGCAGTGGTTTTCGACTTGGGCGGCGTTTGGCTGGCGGTTGTCCACCCCATTTGGGACTCAAGCCTTCGGTGCACCTGTTGAATGTCGCTCAACCAGCCTGAGTTTTTCGATCACCTTCATGGGTGGCTGAGCGGGTTTGTTCCTGGTCAATTCCAGCAGCATCTCAATGGCCTCAAAGGCCATTTCAGTGGTTGGAATGGCTACTGTAGTCAGCCCTGGGCGAGACTGACTCGCCATATGGATATTGGTCACGCTGACTACTGAAATATCTTCCGGTACCCGCAATCCCATCTCTGCCGCAGCATCAAGGACGCCAATTGCCGGCAGGTCGTTGGATACGAACAGCGCGGTCATTCCCTTGTTGGTCGTTAACAGTTCAAACGCAGTTCGATACCCGTCTTCATAGGTATCCTCGCAGAATCGGATCTGTTTTGTTTTGACCGGCAGGTTCGCTTCTTCCAGTGCATCCCGGTAACCGGCGTAGCGTCCGGCGTGAATCCCTTCCGCAGGGCTCGCAATCAACGCGCCAATGTGCTGGTGGCCCAGATCAATCAGGTGTTGTGTTGCCATCTTGCCCGCCTTGGTGGAATCGAAAGCAATGCAAGGGATGCCGGGGTGCTGTGCCGGGTCTTCCCAGATACTGATGACGACCGGGACTCCGCGCTTTTCGATGGACTTGAACTGTTCAAGATTAAGGTTGCCCTTGTTTGCTACCAGCACCCCATCCGACAAGGAGCCCGCGACCTCATTCAGAAACTGGCGACCACCGTCTTCTTCATAGTCAGTGTTGCAGATCAACAAGAAACGGTTCTCGCTCCTGGCGGCCAGGTGTGCCTGCAAAGTGAATTCCGGGTAGAACGGATTGGTCAGGCAACCGAGCATCAGGGCCAGCGTCGGTGACTTGCGTTCTACCAGTGCGCGCGCATTCAGGTTGGGGTGATAGTTGGTGGCAGCCACTGCCGCCAGCACACGATCTCGCGTGGCGTCACCCACTCGGCCGCGACCGCGCAAGACATTGGTTACTGTTGTGGGCGTTACGCCGGCATGTGCGGCGACTTCTTTAATGGTTGCCATGGCTCTTGATGGTCAATGTGTCTCGCCGATGGGCACTCTCAATCGAATTTTCCATGTAGTCAGTGACCGAGTGCTAACAAAACTGGAACGTTATTTCGACTTGGGGCACGCACGCAACGGCTGGATTTTGGATTTTAATTTCTTGTTGCACTTGATTTAACGCTAAATTAAAGTCTACCAGAACGTAGTGAGAAAACACGAACTACAGTTTTTGTCCATAAAGATCGTGGATTGCTCTATGGCCGGGTGTAGCACCCTGGTAGCAAAGTGCCGTCCGGTTCTTATTTTTTTGCAGTGATGATTTAACGATAAACCAGGAAGGACGGCGCTGTGGCTTCAATCATTTTGCGAGCGGTTTCGAAATCCTACGGCGACAACAAGCCGACACTCCGCGACGTAGATCTGCATATCGGGGATAACGAATTCTGCGTGTTCCTCGGCCCGTCAGGGTGTGGAAAATCGACCCTGTTGCGGATCATTGCAGGACTGGATGATCCAACGACCGGCGACATTCTGATTGATGGTGCAAGGGTCAATGAATTGCCCCCGGCACAGCGCAGTGTGGCCATGGTGTTCCAGAGCTATGCGCTGTTTCCGCACATGACCGTCGCCCAGAATATTGGCTTCGGCCTGAAGCTGGCCAAAACACCACCTGCAGAGGTGGAGCGCAAAGTGCAGGAAGCTGCAGCGGCCCTGCAATTGGAACATCTGCTGGCCCGCAAGCCACGTGAATTGTCCGGTGGCCAGCGTCAGCGCGTTGCCATTGGGCGAGCGATCGTTCGCCGCCCCGGGGTGTTCCTGTTTGACGAGCCACTGTCTAACCTGGATGCGACGTTGCGCGGGAAAACCCGCCTCGAAATCGCCCGCCTGCACGCCAGCTTCGACAAGTCCTCCACGGTGTATGTCACGCATGACCAGATCGAGGCCATGACGCTGGCAGACAAAATTGTCTTGCTGCACGCCGGCAAAGCCGTTGATGAGCACGGCAGCATTGCCCAGGTCGGCTCGCCACTGGACCTGTATCACCGCCCCAAGAACCGCTTTGTAGCCGGCTTTATTGGTACACCCCAGATGAATTTCATTGAGGGGACGGTCTCCGACATTGCTTTTGATGGTGTAACGGTAAAGCTGAACAGCTCTAACGACTTCATCAAATCCAGCACAGGAGGTTCGTCCCTCGCGGTTGGCCAACCCGTCACCCTCGGCATACGCCCGGAGCATCTGGTAGTCCGTGAAGCCGGATCCACTCTCGCTGCAGGCGAGTCCGCCATGAGCCGGACTGTACAAATGGTCGAACACCTCGGCGAGCAAACCTACCTGCATCTGCAGGATCCAGCCGGCGGCGCGTTGATGGCCAAAGTCCATGGCGATAGCACCAGTCGCCCCAATGACATCATTCAGGTGGTCGCACCAGCTACGTGCTGCCACCTCTTTACCGCAGATGGTCTTGCGGTCCCGTTCCTGTAAGTCGTTCTGGAGAGAGGAGTCAAAAATGAAAAAAGTTGTACGGTACTCTGCGTTGTGCGCGGCTCTGGCTTTTTCGGCACTCGCTCACGCTGGCGAAATCACAGTCAACATTGCTTTCAAGGGCGCGGGTTCCCGCGCTGTCTGGGAATCCATCATCAGTGACTTTGAAAAAGCCAACCCGGATGTGAAGGTCAAACCCGCCTTCATTGAAGAAGAAACCTACAAGGTCCAGTTGCCGGCGTGGTTGACGACGGTATCGCCCGATATCGTGAAATGGCACGAAGGCGAGCGCATGGCTTATTACGCCGAACGCGGTCTCCTGGAAGACATCTCGGCCGAATGGCCCAAGAACGGATGGGACAAGCAGTTTGCTTCGCTCAAACAAGCTTCCTCCTACAAAGGCAAGCAGTACGCCGTGCCCACTGATTATTTTGCGTGGGGCATGTACTACCGCAAAGACCTGTTCCAGAAAGCCGGGATCACCAGCGAACCGAAAACCTGGGAAGAATTCCTGGCTGCCTGCAAAAAGTTGAAGGCCGCGGGGATCGCCCCGATTGCCGTGGGGGGCCGCGACTCCTGGACCCTGGCCGCCTGGTTTGACTACCTCGACTTCCGCATCAATGGCTATGACAACCACATGAAGTTGATGAACGGGGAAATGGCCTATACGGACCCGAAGGTGAAGAAAGTCTATGCCGCGTGGAAAACGCTGATCGACAACAAATACTTCATCGACAACCCCACCTCCTACACGCTCGATTCGGTTCAGCCGCTGTTCAACCAGGGCCAGGCGGCAATGACGCTGATGGGTACTTTCCTCTCGCCGGTTATTCCGCCGCAAGTCAAGGCACAGACCGGGTTCTTCCAGTTCCCGGTCATCAACGCGGCAGTGCCGGTGGCTGAAGATGGCTCCGCCGAGTGCCTGAACATTCCGGCCAAGGCCAAGAACAAGCCCGACGCCAAGCGCTTCCTGGCCTTCATTGGCAAGCCTGAAATCAGTGCCCGTATTGCCAGTGCGCTGGGTACGTTGCCGGCCAACAACCAGTCACAAATGCCGGAGGATCCCATTGCTCGCAAGGGTTTCCAGATCTTGTCCGGTACGACTGGGGGGATCGCCCAGTTCTACGACCGCGACATGACCAAGGAAATGGCCGACGAAGGCATGAAAGGCATGCAGCGTTTCGTGACGGATCCGTCGAAGCTTGACGAGATCCTGGCGCAACTCGAACAGACGCGTCAGCGTGTTTACAAGAAGTAAGAACCATACCGGGCTGCCCGCCAGCCCGGTGCTTCTGACGGGATTCCCGCTTGCTGCTGCCACGGCGAGCGGGTCTCACAGACGGATTTCAATCATGTCCAGAAACAAGGTCCACGCGCCACTGGCGCAACGACGCAAACGCACCGCATTGCTGTTCCTGCTGCCTGCGATGGTGATATTTGCGGTGTATGTGATTTACCCGATTTTGAGCAGCTTCTGCCTCAGCTTTTACAACTGGGACGGCGTAACCGACAAATCCTGGGTGGGCTTCGCGAACTACAACGAGTTGTTCCATAACCCCGTGTTCTTTACGGCGTTGAAGAACAACGTGCTGTGGTTGGTGCTGTTGATGCTGGCCCCGCCCATTGGTCTCGCGTTCGCGCTTTATCTGAATCAAAGCGTGTGGGGCATGCGGCTCGTCAAATCGCTGTTTTTTTCCCCGTTTGTGCTGTCCGGGGTGGTGATCGGCCTGATTTTCAGCTGGTTCTATGACCCTGCATTCGGTTTGCTGAAATTGATTGTGGGTCATGGCATTCCGGTGCTGGGAGACGAGCATTACGCCACGTTCGGCATCATTTTCGCCGCGCTGTGGCCCCAGGTGCCGTTCTGCATGATCCTGTATCTCACCGGCCTGACCGGCATGAATCCCGAAATCATTGAGGCCGGCCGGATGGAAGGCGCCAAGGGCTGGACGCTGCTATGGCACGTGGTGTTACCCCAGCTCAAATCGGCCACCTTCATGTCCATCACGCTGACGGTGATTGGCGCGCTGCGCAGCTTTGACCTGATTGCGGTCATGAGCGGCGGCGGCCCCTACGACAGCTCCACTGTGCTGGCGTATTTCATGTACGACCAGTCCATCAAGTACTTCCGGTTTGGTTATTCCGCTGCCATTGCAGTGGTGCTCTTCCTGATCATGTCGGTCTTCATTACCTATCAACTGCGCCGCCTGTTGCGCTCTGAGTCCTGACCGAGAGGCTTGGCTATGTATCCGTTACCTATCGAAAAATGGAAGCCAGCTAACCGCTGGTTCTACAAGGCGTCTTTGCCATTGGCGTTGTTGGTGTGGCTGCTGCCGCTGCTCGCCGTGATGATGACCTCGGTCCGATCCAATGATGACCTCATGCAGGGCAACTACTGGGGCTGGCCAACAAAGATCGCAGCCTTTGAGAACTACCGTGCTGTGCTCGTCGAATCTCCGATGTTGCATTACTTCTGGAACAGCTGCCTGATCACGTTCCCGTCGGTTGTCGGTGCGATCATGTTGTCGGCGATGGCTGGCTTTGCGCTGGCGACCTATCCGTTCAAGGGTAATACCGCGATCCTCGCGACCTTTGTGGGCGGCAACTTTGTCCCCGTCCAGATCCTGATGATCCCGGTTCGCGATCTGACCCTGCGCATGGGCCTGTTCAATACAGTCGAAGGGCTGATTCTTTTTCATGTGGCCTTCCAGACCGGGTTCTGCACGCTGTTCCTGCGCAACTTCATCAAGGAACTGCCCTATGAGCTGGTGGAGGCTGCGCGGGTGGAAGGTGCCACCGAGTGGCAGCTTTTCTACAAGATCATCATCCCCCTGATCACTCCGGCACTCGCGGCCCTTGCCATTCTGGTCTTCACATTTATCTGGAACGACTACTTCTGGGCGTTGTGTCTGACCCAGGGCGACGACGCCGCACCACTGACGGTGGGTGTCTCGGCCCTGAAGGGGCAATGGACGACGGCCTGGAACCTGGTATCTGCGGGCTCGCTGCTGGCCGCACTGCCTTCGGTGCTCATGTTCTTTGCCATGCAAAGGCATTTCATTGCCGGCCTGACTTTCGGGGCGACCAAGGGCTAGCGCACGAACTTTTCACTCGGCGTCCGTCCCGGACGCCCACTTCTCACGAATTTCAGGAGGCTTGAATGAAGGTCGGGGTCGATTATTACCCGGAGCATTGGGACCGGGCAGTATGGCAGCAAGATGCCAAAGATATGAAAGCCGCAGGAATCAAGGTGGTCCGACTGGCCGAATTCGCCTGGTCGCGTCTTGAACCCCGCGAAGAGGTTTATGACTTCCAGTGGCTGGACGATGCCATTGCGGTCCTTGCATCAGAGGGGCTGGAGATCGTTCTGGGTACCCCGACCGCCACGCCGCCACACTGGCTGGCTGACGGCTATCCGGACGTACTACCCATCGATAGCAAGAAGCAACCAATGTACAAGGGCGTTCGCTGGCACCGCTGCTACAACAGTCCCTCGCTGCGCCGCTATACCCGCGTCATCGTTGAAAAACTGGCGCGTCACTACGCCGGAAATCCGGCCGTGATTGGCTGGCAGACCGACAATGAGATGGTGGCCAATGACTGTCACTGCGACGCATGTACCGCCGGGTTCCGCCAATGGCTGGAACGCAAGTACAGCACGCTCGACAACCTGAACAAGGAATGGGGCACGGTCGTCTGGAGTGGCGAATACACCGCCTGGTCGCAGGTCACCACCCCGCTGGGTGGCTCACCGCACCAGAACCCGTCGTTCCTGCTGGATTTTCAGCGTTTTTCCTCGGACTCCGTCGCGGACTTCAACAAGTTTCAGGCGGACATCCTGCGCACCCACTGCCCCGATCACTTTGTCACCCACAACATCTGGGGTTACCCGGTTGTGACTGACAACTACGACCTGTTCGAGAGCATGGATTTCGCGGCGGTCGACTATTACCCCGCAACGGACCAGAACAACGACGCCAAGGCCAGGAATTACCTCGGCGCGCTAACCCTTGATCTGACCCGCGGTATCAAACAGAAGAACTTCTGGGTCATGGAACAACTGAGCGGCACGCCTGGCTGCTGGTTTCCCATGTCGCGCACCCCGTTCCCGGGCATGATCCGGGCCCACGCCTGGCAAACCGTTTCCCGTGGCGCAGATGTGGTTGTGCATTTCCGCTGGCGCACCGCCCGCATTGGCGCAGAACAGTTCTGGCACGGCTTGCTGGATCATCACGGTGTACCGGGCCGCCGCTTTGAAGAGTTCAAACGTTTCGCATCGGAGCTCAATATGTTATCCGGACTGCTTGACGGCACGGTCGTACAAAACCAGGTGGCCATGCTCTACTCACACGAGCAGAACAATGCACTGCGGATTCAGCCGCAGGTGGATGGTTTTGACTACCTGGCCAACTTCAAGAAACTGCATCAGTCCTTTGTGCGTCAGGGTGTAGGCACTGACGTGCTGAACTGGACCTCAAAGGTGAGCGACTACAAGTTGGTCATCGCACCTTCGCTGTATCTTGAAGACCCGCTGGTCGTGCAAAAACTTGCAGACTATGTCGAAGCTGGCGGCACACTGGTACTGACCACCCGAACGGGTGTGAAAAACATGAACAACGTGTGCCTCCCGACCCGGTTGCCAGGCGCATTGCGTGAGATTGCCGGAGTCATCGTGGATGAATACGATCCGGTCGGTCATGATGCCCAGAGAATCGCCATGTTCGATGCCAACACGGGTTGCATGCAATGGTGCGATTTGCTGGAGCCCTCAACCGCCAAGCCGATTGCCCATTACGACAGCGAGTACTTCAAGGGGCGTCCTGCGATTACCTGCAACCCGGCAGGCAAGGGCCGGGTGTATTACATCGGGACCGTGCTGGATGACGCAGGGTACGACGCGCTGTTCGGGCATATTGTGCGGGAAACTGGCATCCCCGCTTTTGCGGGTTTGCCAAGTGGTGTTGAAGTGTCGATCCGCCAATCCGGTGATAAGCGCTACATGTTTGTGCTGAATCTGACGAAGCGGACGCACACTGTTCATCTGGAAAATCATCAGCGATGGCGCAACGCGTTTACAGGTGGGATGGCCAGTCCGGACATCCTGCTTGAACAGGGTGGGGTGGAAATCCTGATGTCTGCCGGGGCCTAAGGTCCAGCAGGGAAAGAAAAAGCCGATTGCGTCATCGCAGTCGGCTTTTTGCACGTTGATCAAAACCCGTTCCGACCCTTTGGATAGCCGGTCGGGCCGAGATCAATGGACAGCAGATGAAGGGCTCACAAATCCGGGTTATGGCCTGTGAAACGCCCGCTTCTTGCATGCAACCAGACCTTCCAATCTCGAGTTCGACATGACCGCACCGGCCGAGAAAGCGCCGAGAATCACCAATAAATGCCTAAACTGGTGTCCATTGAGATAGAGCCAGCCTACTTAGCTCCCAAGCGACAGCCCTGGCCGTTACAATCAGGACCCACCACATGCAGAAAACAGATTGTCTGGTCGATATCGGCGTCAATTTTCATTCGTCGCAACTGACCGGGCTCACCGCCACGCTACTGACCCGTGCCAAAGAGGCAGGTGTCACCCGCATTCTGGCCACCGGCACATCGCTCAAGAGTTCACAGCAGGCGCTTGACCTCGCCCGTGCTGAGCCGGGAACCGTGTATGCCACTGCAGGGGTTCATCCCCACACCGCAAAAGACTGGTCGCCCGCTGTCGCTGCAGCTATACACGTCATGCTGGAAGATCCGGCCGTGGTGGCGGTCGGAGAATGCGGGCTGGACTATAACCGCGATTTTTCTCCGCGCGACATCCAGCGCGCCGTATTTGAAGCACAGTTGCAAAGCGCCATTGATACGCATAAGCCGCTGTTTCTGCATTGTCGGGATGCATTCACCGATTTTCATGCGCTGCTGGCCCCTGCGGTGCAGGCCGGTGCCCATGGTGTGGTCCATTGCTTTACTGGCAACCGGGCCGAAGCCGAGGCGTTCATTGAAATGGGACTGGATATCGGTATTACCGGTTGGGTGACTGATCTCAAGCGAGGCGCCGATCTGCGCGACGCGGTAGCGCACATTCCGTTGGCCCACTTGCATCTCGAGACCGACGCTCCCTACCTTGGCCCCAAAAACACCACCAAACGCCGTCCCTACAACGAGCCGGCCAACCTTCCCTACGTGGCGCAAGCCATTGCTGAATTGAAGCAACTGCCGGTAAGCGATGTGGTCCGGCAGTGCACCCAAAACAGCGAACGGCTTTTCAGTCTCCCGTAAAACCGAATGGAATGCCCGATGCAAAGCGACCTCTCAAAAGTGCTCTATAGCGCCACTGACCTGGCGTTGATCAAGCGATTAAGCACGGAGGAGATTCTGTACGTAGAGACCGACAATCACCTGTTTACCGACATTGTTTGTCGATCCGGTTTCACGCTATGCGCCATGCCGGAAGACTACTGGGCCTCAAGTCTGGGTTTTGAACAGGCTGGGTATGCCTGGGTCAAACGTGCGATATTTCAGCAAGAACCCTTTTCTCCGGGCTGGAATGAGGATGGGCAAGCCACACTAAGGATCATTCCACCTGGACCGCTCGAACGTATCTGTATTGTCAGAACCGCTGCCGGATTCAGCGAAGCAGAAGATGAATCAAGCGCAGCGACGTTTGGTGATCGTATTGAGCGCGTGCTCCAGCAAATACGACAGACACATTCTCAACGCAGCTTCAATACTTTCCTGTTTAATCCAGAGCTTGTTGAGAAAACAGACGAGAAGCTTCGTCACTGTCTTGTCGATGTTGGCTTCCTGCTTTTTTTCGACCAAACGGTAGTGAGCGTTGCTGCTTATGACAATTTTTTCAGCCTGGAACCGGCCAGGATGAAGCCCGCTGATCTGGATGACCATTTTATATCCCGCTATCAGATGATCCCGTTGAGGGAAACATGATGAGCACAGGTAGCTGTCCGTCTGCCTACAATTTGTCTTCCAGGATATCCTGAATATCCTGTCGCGGTATGCCAGCCCACGAACCTTGAGGATTGATTACAAGACCACTAAAACCTTGGTCTAACACAAGTTGAAGAACGCTGGTGGATTCCATACCGAATGAAGCGAGGGCTGGATTGCGGCGAGTAACCTCGTTATGGCTCGTGAACGCCAAGAGCGCAGTTCCACCGTCTGGAGCGGACGATGTGAGAAGACGCAATGTAGTGGCTTTCGCAAGTTCAATTGACCGTTGCCCCTGCCGCTCTTGAGGCAAATTAGCAGCCCCCAAGATCAAGTGCCCCGACTTAAGCGAACGATACAGTCCAATGCGATTCGCGCTTGATGGGCGCGCAGTCAGTTCCTCGATTGCCTCATCCACCGAGAGTGAACTTTAATCAGGCTTCATAGGCGAGCCCCGTCGAGCGGAAGTGTCGGCTTCCAAGCATTTACGTTTGTCGGGTTTGGGGTTGGGTTTGGGGTTGGGGTTGGGGTTGGTAGTATCGGCGAGCCAGAAATGCAACAAGGGCCTGTAAACCGAAGTCTACAAGCCCTTGTTTTGTTTGGTCGGAATGGCGGGATTCGAACTCGCGACCCCTTGCACCCCATGCAAGTGCGCTACCAGGCTGCGCTACATTCCGAGGAAGGGCGATTATAGCTGCACCTTGGTGCTCTGCCTACCCCTTTTGCTCAGTTTTGCAGTTGGCCGTTACTACCAGAACCAATGGGTTCGTTCAGCCAGTCCAGCAAAGCTTGAAGCTCCTCGCGGATGGAGGTTGCGGGGTTCGCTGCTTCTTCACCTGCATGCGCAAGCTGGTTACGCGCGCCGCTGATAGTAAAGCCTTGTTCGTAAAGCAGTGAACGGATGCGCCGCACCAGCAGCACTTCATGGTGCTGGTAGTAACGACGGTTACCGCGCCGCTTTACCGGCTTGAGTTGGGTGAATTCCTGCTCCCAATAGCGCAAGACGTGCGGCTTGACACCACACAAGTCGCTTACTTCACCAATGGTAAAGTAGCGCTTGGCCGGGATGGAGGGTAGCTCACTGGTTGGAATGACGTTGCTGTTGCTTTGCATAATGCAGTTCAACAAGTCCCTTCAGTTTCTGGCTGGCATGAAAGGTCACTACGCGGCGGGCGGAGATAGGAATTTCTTCGCCAGTCTTGGGGTTGCGACCCGGGCGTTGTGGCTTGTCACGGAGCTGGAAGTTACCAAAACCGGAAAGTTTGACGACGTCGCCTTCTTCGAGAGAAGCGCGGATCTCTTCAAAAAACGCCTCGACCATATCTTTGGCTTCGCGTTTGTTCAGGCCAACCTTGTCAAACAGCAAATCGGCGAGGTCTGCTTTGGTAAGCGTCATTGTTGTTATCTCAAAAACTTATGTGAGTCGGCACAGGGCGTGCACATCAAAAAAAGAAAACGGGTTACGCGCGCAATGTCGCACCACATGTGTGCGCAGCGGCGATCAACGCAGCCACGGCACCTTCGACTTCTTCGTCGGTCAGAGTCTTCTGAGTATCTTGCAACAACACTTTGAATGCAAGGCTCTTTTTCCCTTCCGGGACACCCTTGCCGCGGTAGATATCGAAGAGTTCGATGCCTGTTACCAAGGGTTGCGCAGCGCTTGCAAAAGCCGACTGCAGGCTTGCAAGTGACTGGGCCTCATCGACCACCAGTGCAAGGTCACGACGGACAGCTTGCTGGCGTGTTACCGCCTTGGCTCGCACCGGTGTGACGGCCAGCAATGGCGCAACGTCCAGTTCAAACACGACTGGTGCTTGAACGAGGTCATACGCCTGGACCCACTGCGGATGCAGTTCACCCACCCAGCCAACCACGATGCCGTCGACGACGATATCCGCAGAACGGCCCGGGTGCAGAGCGTTGTGGCTGGCACGACGGAACTCTGCCACGCGTGGGGCAATCAGGGCTTCGACATCAGCTTTGACATCAAAGAAATCGACCGTAGCCTTGGGCGTTGCCCATTGCTCCGGATCACGCATGCCCCAAGCCAGACCGCCAACCTTTTCAGGTTGAACACGATCAGAAACCCCGTGGAATACGCGACCCAGTTCAAACAAGCGTACGCGTTCTGCCTTGCGATTCAGATTGTATTGCAAAGCACTGATCAGACCGCCCAGCAAAGACGAACGCATGACGCTCATCTGGCTGGCGATCGGGTTGATCAGTTTGACCGCGGCGTTGTTGCCGGCCAGTTCACGCTCCCACTTTTCTTCCACAAAGGCGTACGTGATGGCTTCCTGGTAACCAGCAGCCACCAGAATGCGCTTGAGGGCAAACTTGTCGCGGGCATTGCCCGGTTGCGGCAGCATGGCGATACGGCTGCCCGCCGGATTGACCGGAATATTGTCGTAGCCGTAAACACGGGCGACTTCTTCGATCAGGTCTTCTTCGATTTCGATATCGAACCGGAAGCTTGGCGGGGTAACGGTGATGACGTCGCCAGCGAGTTCTGCAGCCAGACCCAGACGTTGCAGCAACGAAAGCACTTCTGCGCCCGGCAAGTTCAAGCCCAGCACGCGGGCAACGCGCGATACGCGCAGTGCAACCGGTTTGCGTTCTGGCAGCGCTGTGGTGGCTTCTACGATGGGGCCAACCTGACCGCCGCAGATATCCACCAGCAACCGTGTGGCTCGCTCCAGCGCTTCACGGGCATAGCCAAAATCCACGCCGCGTTCGAAGCGGTGGCTCGCGTCAGAAGAGAAACCCAGACGGCGGGCCTTACCCGCGATATCCGCTGGCGCAAAGAAAGCAGATTCCAGGAAAACATCGTTGGAGTTGTCGTCGATCTCTGAGTTGGCGCCACCCATGATGCCGGCCAGCGCCACCGGGCGCACGCCATCGGTGATCACCAGCATGTCAGCGGTCAGATCGAGTTCTTTACCATTGAGCAGCGTGAGCTTTTCGCCATCGCGGGCGAAACGCACCAGGATGCCGCCTTGCAGCTTGTTGGCATCAAACGCATGCATCGGCTGACCTTGTTCGAGCATCACGTAATTGGTGATGTCGACCACCGCAGAAATACTGCGGATACCAGAGCGCTCCAGACGCTGCTTCATCCAGACCGGCGTAGCAGCCTGACGATTAATATTGCGCACGACACGACCGGCGTAGCGTGAGCAAGCGGCACCCGCTTCGAGCTTGATGCTGATGGCAGCATCAATCGTCGGCGGGACTGGTTCAATAGCAACCGGAGTTTGAACTGCACCCGTCAGCGCAGCTACTTCACGCGCGATACCGCGGATAGACAAGCAATCAGCACGGTTCGGCGTGAGCTTGAGTGTGAGCAGCGTGTCGTCCAGATTCAGGTATTCGCGAATCGACACACCAACGGGCGCATCGGCCGGCAGCAACAACAGGCCGTCGGACTCTTCGCTGATACCCAGCTCTTTAGCAGAACACAGCATGCCGCTGGACTCAACACCGCGGACTTTGGCTTGCTTGATCTTGAAATCGCCCGGCAACACAGCGCCTACGCGTGCACACGGTACACGTACGCCAGCCGCCACGTTGGGCGCGCCGCACACGATTTGCACCGGCTCGGCTTCGCCAACGTTGACCGTACATACGTTCAGGCGATCGGCATTTTCGTGTTTGGTGACGGTCAGCACCTCGGCCACGATCACTTGCGTGAACGCCGGTGCAGCCGGATCAGCTTCTTCAACTTCCAGCCCAGCCATCGTCAACAGATGCGCCAGCGCTTCGGATTCGAGCTTGGGATTGACCCAGCTACGCAACCACTGTTCAGAGAATTTCATGGTATTCGCCCTGGCTTATTTGAATTGCTGCAGGAATGCGAGATCGTTCTCGAAGAAAAGCCGAAGATCGTTCACGCCGTAATAGAGCATGGCAAAGCGATCCAGGCCAAAACCAAAGGCGAAGCCGGTGTAGACCTCAGGGTCGATACCGACGTTGCGCAACACGTTCGGGTGAACCATGCCGCAACCACCGATTTCCAGCCAGCCGCGTTCACCCAGCACGTCGACTTCGGCCGACGGTTCGGTAAACGGGAAGAACGACGGACGAAAGCGCACTTGCAGATCGTCACGTTCGAAGAAGTTGCGCAGCCAGTCGGTGATGACGGCTTTCAGATCAGCAAACGACACGCCCTCTTCCACCCACAAACCTTCCATTTGATGGAACATCGGGGAGTGAGTGGCATCCGAATCCACGCGATACACGCGACCTGGCGCGACGATCTTGATCGGCGGCTTGTTGTCGAGCATGTAACGCACCTGGATTGGCGAGGTGTGCGTACGCAGGACCAGGGGCTCAGCCGCTGTCGAACCTTCTACATAGAAGGTATCTTGCATGGCGCGAGCCGGGTGATCCTTGGGGATATTCAGCGCTTCGAAATTGTGGAAATCGTTTTCGATTTCCGGACCATCCGCCACGGTAAAACCCAAGGACGCAAACAACGCTTCGATGCGGTGCTGAACGAGGGTGACGGGGTGGAGGCCGCCCTGACCGTGGGTACGACCGGGCAAAGTGATGTCGAGCGCTTCAGCAGCCAGTTGGCGAGCCAGTTTTTCCTGGGCGAGCGCTTCACGACGGGTATTCAGGGTAGCTTCAAACGCCTGGCGGGCTTGATTGACGGTGGCGCCGAAGGTTTTTTTCTCTTCAGGCGACAGCGTGGCCAGCTGTTTGAGTAGCGCGGTGATCGCGCCTTCCTTGCCAACATACTTGGCTTTTACATTTTCCAGTGCGGCGGCTTCACTGGTCGCATTCAGTTCGGCGAGGCCTTGCGCAAGAAGGGCTTGTACGTCCATATCGAATGTCGCGCGTAATCGCGCGCTCCTGCCTGGAAATCAACAATTCTTCGGTCGTGTCCTGATGACTCAAGACCCGTTAACCAATAAAAAAGGGAGGCCGGGAAGCCTCCCTGATCTTGCTAACTGCGATGAGGCGCCACGGCTATTGCAATGGCGCGCTCATTCAATCAGGCAGCGAGGCTAGCCTTGGCGGTTTCAACAAACTTGGCAAAAGCCGGCTTGTCGAACACGGCCAGATCGGCCAGGACCTTGCGGTCCACCTCAATGCCGGCCTTCTTCAGACCGTTCATGAACTTGCTGTAAGCCAGACCCAGTTCACGGGATGCAGCGTTGATACGCGCGATCCACAGTTGACGGAACTGACGCTTCTTCTGACGGCGGTCACGGTAGGCGTATTGGCCAGCCTTCATTACCGCTTGCTTGGCAATGCGGTATACGTTCTTGCGACGGCCGCGATAGCCCTTCGCCAGATTCAGGATTTTCTTGTGACGAGCACGGGCGGTTACACCACGTTTAACGCGAGGCATGGTTCTTCTCCTTTAGTTACGCGTAGGGCAACATCGCACGTACGTGACCCATGTTGGTCGAATCGACCATGCAGGTGCCGCGCAGTTGACGCTTGTTCTTGGTGGTTTTCTTGGTCAGGATGTGGCGCTTGAACGCTTTAGAGCGCTTCACACCACCGCCGCCAAGGACTTTCAGGCGCTTGGCAGCGCCGCTTTTGGTTTTCATCTTGGGCATTTGTATGCTCTCCAAGTATGTTTAGATCCGGCAGAAGGCGCCCTCATAACAAGGGACTTTGAGCCCGCCACCACGCTTTTATTGCGGCTGCTTGTTCCAGCCAGCGGCAAGCCGCTTTCCGAAACATCAGCGGAGGCAACCGCACCCCCGCTTTAAATCTTTTGCTGCGACCGTGAAGAATTACTTCTTCTTGGGCGCCAGCATCATCACCATCTGCCGGCCTTCCAGGCGGGGAAACTGCTCCACCACCGCCAGTTCGACCAGATCGGCCTCAAGTCGCTTCAACTGAGCCATACCGATTTCCTGGTGAGCCATTTCACGACCACGGAAACGCAGCGTGATCTTGGCCTTGTCGCCCTCGCCGAGGAAACGCACCAGGCTTTTCAGCTTGACCTGGTAGTCATTCTCGTCAGTACCAGGACGGAGCTTGATTTCCTTGACCTGGATCTGTTTCTGCTTGAGTTTGGCCGCGTGATCTTTCTTGGACTTCTCGTACTTGTACTTGCCGTAGTCCATGATGCGGCAAACCGGCGGCGTCGCATTGGGCGCAATTTCAACCAGGTCCAGTTCTGCCTCTTCAGCCTTGGCCAAAGCATCGTACAAACTGATCACACCCAGTTGTTCACCTTGGGCATCCTGCAAACGCACTTCGCGCGCGGTAATCTCGCCGTTGATCCGCGGCTCCTTGTCTTGAGCAGCTATCTTGAATTCTCCAAATCATCCAAAAACAAAACCGTGCGAACGGTCCTGGGTGTTGCCTCGTGTAAATCTGGCCAGATCATACTGATCAGGCCAAAGCTTTACAGCAATTCGGTCTTGAGACGCTCAACAAGCGTTTCAACCGTCATTTGTCCGAGGTCTTCACCACTGCGACTACGCACGGCCACCAAGCCACCAGCTTTTTCCTTGTCACCAACAATGAGTTGGTACGGTAAGCGCTGCAAGCTATGTTCGCGAATTTTATAGGTTATTTTCTCGTTTCTCAAGTCCGCCTGTACACGGAAACCTGCTTGAGTGAGTTGTTGGACCACTTCAGCCGCATATTCAGCCTGATGTTCCGAGATATTCATGACCACCATTTGCGTCGGCGCCAGCCACAACGGGAAGGAACCAGCAAAGTTTTCGATCAGAATACCGAGGAAACGCTCCATCGAGCCCACGATGGCACGGTGCAGCATAATCGGCTTCTGACGGCTGTTGTCTTCCGCCACGTATTCCGGACCAAGACGCTCCGGCAGAACGAAGTCCAGTTGCAACGTACCGCACTGCCAGGACCGGCCAATGGCATCCTTGATGTGATATTCGATCTTCGGGCCATAGAACGCACCTTCACCCGGCAACTCTTCCCAAGTCACGCCACAGGCACGCAAAGCTTCGCGCATGCCTTGTTCCGCCTTGTCCCAGCCCTCTTCGCTACCTGCACGTTTTTCCGGACGCAGGGCGAGTTTGATGGATACATCATTGAAGCCCATGTCTTCATACACGCTCATGGCCAGTGCGTGAAAAGACTTGGCCTCTTCAATGTACTGACCTTCAGTACAGAAGATATGCGCATCATCTTGAGTAAACCCGCGCACGCGCATCAGGCCGTGCAAAGAACCGGAAGGCTCGTTGCGGTGGCAGGCGCCAAACTCGGCAAGACGCAACGGCAGGTCACGATAAGAACGCAAGTCACTATTGAAAATCTGCACGTGACCCGGGCAGTTCATCGGTTTCACGGCGTAGGTACGCTTTTCCGATTCCGTGATGAACATGTTTTCCTGGTAGTTTTCCCAATGGCCGGAACGCTCCCACAAAACACGGTCCATCACTTGCGGTGTGCGCACCTCCTGGTAACCCGCCTTGATCAGGCGGCGACGCATGTATTGCTCGACCGATTGCCACAATTGCCAGCCTTTGGGGTGCCAGAACACCATACCGGGTGCCTCTTCCTGCATATGGAAGAGGTCCAGCGCCTTGCCGATCTTGCGGTGATCGCGCTTTTCCGCCTCTTGAAGGCGATGCAGGTAGGCATCCAGATCTTCTTTCTTCGCCCAGGCCGTGCCGTAGACGCGCGTGAGCATCTCGTTCTTCGAGTCACCGCGCCAATAAGCACCAGCCACCTTCATCAGCTTGAAGACTTTCAGCTTGCCGGTAGATGGCACGTGCGGGCCACGGCACAAGTCAGTGAAGTCGCCTTCGCGATACAGGCTCAGGGTCTGGTCGGCGGGGATGGATTCAATGATCTCGGCTTTGTATTTCTCGCCAATCCCTTTGAAGTACGCAACAGCATCATCACGCGAGAGCTCGTACCGCTCAACCGGAATGTCTTGTTTGGCCAGTTCCGCCATTTTCTTTTCAATGGCAGCCAGGTCTTCAGGGGTAAATGGGCGAGAGTAACTAAAGTCGTAGTAGAAACCGTCTTCAATCACCGGGCCAATGGTGACCTGAGCATCAGGAAACAGTGCCTTGACGGCATAAGCCAGCAAGTGGGCGGTCGAGTGACGGATCACTTCAAGACCGTCTGCATCTTTATCGGTCACGATGGCAAGGTTGACGTCATGATCAATTACGTAGCTGGTGTCGACGAGTTTGCCGTCCACCTTGCCTGCCAATGCGGCACGCGCCAGACCGGCACCAATGCTGCCAGCTACACCGGCCACAGAAACCGGTGCGTCAAATTGTCGTTTGGAACCATCAGGAAGCGTAATCGAGATCATGATCTTGTCGCCTTGAATTCGTGTGTTTCAGTCGATCCGGGGATTTGCGGTTGTTCCACCGGAGGAACCGCTTTACAAGCGGCAAAAAAAAAGTGCGGGCAGCGCCGCACTTTTTTATAAAACCAAAGCCATAGCACGGCTACCGCGTTTATTTACCGGTAGTCGTGGTAGTTCGGAACATGGCTTGGTTTCCTTTACTGAATTCGTTGGTAGGCACGATTGGACTCGAACCAACGACCCCCACCATGTCAAGGTGGTGCTCTAACCAGCTGAGCTACGTGCCTGTCGAAGGAAGGCAATCATAGCGGCAACTTCTTTTGTCCGCAAGCCCCTTGTTGAAAAAAACCGGACAACCCGAGTTTGCCCCACCCATACTACCCGGTTGTAACCAAACAAAAAGCCCCGCAACAAGCGAGGCTTTTTGTTTACAGGCCGGGCTTGCGCCAGAAATAACGCCAGACGAACCCAGGCCAGGCCATCACGATGAACAAGGCAGCAGTGGCCACATAGAACCACCAATGCTGCGGCTGCACTGTTGAAACCCGCGCTTCCAGCACACGGGCCACAAGACCCACAGCCAGATACAGCAGTACGAGTTCGAGCAGACGCCAGCCAAAATGCATTCGCAGCACATTGGGCGGCACGACAAATGCAACGCGATCGCTCAGAAATGGCAAATTGGCGGCCAGGGCCGCCAATCCGCAGAGCAGGAGAATCTCCAGCATCTTGATACTTATGCCGGCAGCAGCGAGTGCGCCACAGCAGCAGAGATGAGATACAGCAACCGATCCGGCATCAAACCAATGATCAGCAGCAGCAGACAGTTGACCGACAGCACAACCCGGCTATCCAGACCAGCCACGATCGGGCTCTTGTCTTCAGCGTCGTCAAAGTACATGACCTTGACCACACGCAGATAGTAGAAGGCACCAATCACCGACATCAGCACGGCGTAGATGGCCAGCCAGGTCAGACCCAGATTCACCACGGCTTCCAGTATGGCCAGCTTGGCAAAGAAGCCAACAAACACCGGGATACCTGCCATGGAGAACATGACGAGCAACATCATGGCGGCAAACCACGGGCTGCGCTGGTTCAGACCCTTGAAGTCATCAATACGATCGGCTTCAAAGCCTTCACGCGACAGCAGCATCACCAGACCGAAGCCGGCGGCGGTGGTCAGCATGTAGGTCACGGCGTAGAAGAACGCAGCGGCGTAACCCACCGGCGTACCCACCAGAATACCCAGCAACAGGAAGCCCATATGCGAGATGGTGGAATAAGCAAACATACGCTTGATGTTGGTCTGGGCAATCGCAGTCAAGTTACCGATGGCCAGCGACAGAATAGCCATGACGACCAGCATGCCTCGCCAGTCCTGGACGTAGGCTTCCAGACCTTGGGCCAGAATGCGGATCACAAAGGCAAAAGCAGCAATCTTCGGCGCTGAACCGATCAACTGGGCGATCAGCGTCGGCGAACCTTCGTAAACGTCAGGCACCCACATGTGGAATGGCACAGCACCCAGCTTGAAGCCGATACCCACCACAATGAATACGATGCCGAACACGATCAGCAAATGGTTCACTTCACCGTTCATGACGCGTTGGGCAATAGTCAGAATATCCAGACTATGCGTTGCACCGTACACCATGGACATACCGTACAGCAGCATGCCGGAGGCCAGCGCACCCAGAATGAAGTACTTCATGGCGGCTTCGGTGGCATGTACGTTGTCGCGACGCAGGGCAACCAGCGCATACAGCGACAAGGACAGCAGCTCCAGACCAACGTACAAGGTGACAAAGTTGAGCGCCGAGCTCATCACCATCATGCCCAGCAACGCGAACAAGGTCAGGCTGAACAATTCGCCCTTGTAGATGCCGCGAGCTTCGGCATAGGTTCGACCATAGATCAGTACGAGGGCAACACCCAGCACCATACCCAGCTTGGCAACACCGGCGATTGGATCAGCCACAAACATCCCGCTGAAAGCCAGTTGGACCGGTTGAGCCAGACCATTAACCGTCAAACAGGCGGTGATAGCCAGTGACACGAGCGTCAACAGGTAGGTGATGTGACGCTTGGCGTCGGAAACAAAAAGATCGATCAGCAAAATGACTGACACAGCCACCAGGAGAAAAATCTCCGGTGCGGCAGCCCATGCGTTAAGACTGGTCCAGGTCATGCTCTAAACCCTTATAAATTCGTCAGTGCCATTAATGTGGCTGCTTATTGGGGCAGCTGGGGTACAGCCAGTTTGGGCTGCGAAACATGCCAGATCAGGTCATTGACCGACACGTGCATCAAGTCAGTAAACATCTTGGGATACAGGCCCATACCGAGCACGGTAATCGCCAGAATCACAAGAATCAGCAGTTCACGCTTGTTCACGTCTTTGAGTTCGGCCACGTGATGGTTGGCAACTTCACCAAAAATCACGCGCTTGTACATCCACAGGGTATAAGCAGCGCCGAAGACCAGTGTGGTAGCGGCAAAGAAGGCAAACCAGAAGTTGACCTGGATGGCACCCAACACCACAAAGAATTCACCCACGAAACCGGAAGTTGCCGGCAAGCCCGAGTTGGCCATGGCAAACAACATCATGAATGCGGCGAAAACAGGCATCTTGTTCACAACACCGCCGTAGTCGGCGATTTTGCGGCTGTGCACGCGGTCGTACATGACACCGATACAGAAGAACATCGCGGCAGAGACGAAACCGTGGGAGATCATCTGCACGATCGCGCCTTCCACTGCGAACTGGTTCATCTGGGTGCCACCGGCAAACATGAAGAAGCCCAGCGTTACAAAACCCATATGCGAGATGGACGAATACGCCACTAGCTTCTTCATATCGGTCTGCACCAGCGCAACCATACCGATGTACACCACAGCGATCAGCGAGAACAGCACAAACACCCAGGCATATTCGCGACACGCATCCGGTGCGATCGGGAGGGCAAACCGCAGGAAGCCGTAAGCACCCAGCTTCAAGGTAATGGCAGCCAGCACCATCGAACCGCCAGTCGGCGCTTCAACGTGAGCATCCGGCAACCAGGTGTGAACCGGCCACATCGGCACCTTCACCGCAAAAGCGAAGAAGAAAGCGATCAGCAGGAAGCCCTGGGCCGTCATGGTCAGCGGTACGCGAGCAAAGTCGGCAATCGCGAACGAACCATTGGTCTGACCGTACAGGTAGATGAAGGCGACCAGCGTCAGCAGCGAACCCAGCAGCGTGTACAGAAAGAACTTGATCGATGCGTATACACGGTTCGGACCACCCCAGATACCAATGATCAGGTACATCGGGATCAGCATGGCCTCGAAGAACACGTAGAACAGAATCGCGTCCTGGGCGGCGAATGCGCCGTTGATCAGACCGGACATGATCAGGAACGCGGCCATGTACTGCGCCACGCGCTTTTCAATGACCTGCCAGCCTGCCAGCACCACCATCAGGGTGGTGAAGGAGTTCAGGATCACAAACCATACGGAGAGGCCGTCAACGCCCAGCGCATAGTTGATGTTGAACGTTGCGATCCAGGGTTTGAACTCGGTGAATTGCATGCCGCCGTTCAACGCATCGAAACCGGTGTAAAGCGGAATCGAAACCAGAAACCCCAGCAGCGCGCCGATCAGGGCCAGCCAGCGCGCGGCTGGTGCCTTGTCATCGCCCCCGGTTGCCAGCACCACCACGCCTGCCAGAATCGGCAGCCAGATCGTGAGGCTCAGAAGATTACCCGTCATAGTCTACCTGCTTGTTTTAATTACTCTGAACTACTCGTATATCAACCCAGGATCAGTGCGCCAGCGCCGCCAGAGGCACTGCCAACCAGACCGTGATCAACACCAGTGCGCCAATAATCATGGCAAACGCATAGTGGTAGATGTAACCGGTCTGTACCCGACGAACCAGGAACGCAAACCAGCCGGTGATTTTCGCCAGACCGTTGACCACAAGGCCATCGATCAGGAGCGCGTCACCCACCTTCCACAACACCGTACCAATGGCACGGCCAGCAGCGGCAAAGACGTTGATGAACAAGAAATCCATGTAGTACTTGTTTTCGAGCAGCTTGTTGACGCCGATCGAATTGAAGAACTTCTCGCAAGCTGCGGGCAGTTCAGGCTTGACCATGTAGAACACATAGGACAGCACCACACCGGCAATTGCCAGCCATACCGGCAGACCAACAAAGGCGTGCGCTGCCATGTCAACCCAGCCGTGGAATTCGTGCGCCAGTTCTTCCATCGCCGGGTGGGCTTCTGTATTAACGAACAGCACGCCCTTGAAGAAGTCACCAAAGAGCATCGGCTCGATAGCAATGGCACCGATAATCACCGACGGAATAGCCAGCAGGATCAACGGCAGTGTTACGACCCACGGGGATTCATGCGGCTTGTCGTTCGGGCCCAGACCATGGTGTTCACCATGATCGTCGTGATCATCATGATGGTCGTGCCCATGGCCCTTCTGCATCCAGCGTTCCTTGCCATGGAAGACGAGGAAGTACATACGGAAGGAGTAGAACGCAGTCACGAATACACCAGCTACCACCGCAAAGTACGCAAAACCGGCACCCGGCAAGTGGGAAGCCTTCACGGCGTCGATGATCGAATCTTTGGAATAGAAACCAGCGAAGAACGGCGTGCCAATCAGAGCCAGCGAACCAATCAGCGAGGTAATCCAGGTGATCGGCATGTACTTGCGCAGGCCACCCATGTTGCGGATGTCCTGATCGTGGTGCATACCCATGATCACGGAGCCAGCGCCAAGGAACAACAAGGCTTTGAAGAACGCGTGGGTCATCAGGTGGAACAGGGCGACGGAGTAAGCCGAAGCACCCAGCGCCACCGTCATGTAACCCAGCTGCGACAGCGTGGAGTACGCCACCACACGCTTGATATCATTCTGGATGATGCCAAGGAAACCCATGAACAGCGCGGTAATGGCACCGATCACCATCACGAAGTTCAGCGCGGTATCCGACAGTTCAAACAGCGGAGACATGCGGCTGACCATGAAGATACCGGCTGTCACCATCGTTGCAGCATGGATCAGCGCGGAGATCGGGGTCGGGCCTTCCATGGAATCCGGCAGCCACACGTGCAGCGGGAACTGGGCAGACTTACCCATGGCACCAATAAACAGCAAGATACAAGTGAGTGTCATCAGCGACCATGTATGGCCGGAGATGATGCTCACGGTTTCATTTTGCAGTGACGGTGCTTTGGCAAACACAGCGGCGTAATCCAGCGAGCCGAAGTGGAACAACACCAGACCGATCCCCAGCAGGAAACCGAAGTCACCCACGCGGTTAACCAGAAACGCCTTCATGTTGGCGAAAATGGCAGTCGGACGCTTGAACCAGAAACCGATCAGCAAGTACGAAACCAGACCCACTGCTTCCCAGCCGAAGAACAGCTGTACGAAGTTGTTGCTCATAACCAGCATCAACATCGAGAAAGTAAACAGCGAGATGTAGCTGAAGAAGCGGTTGTAGCCTGGGTCTTCTTCCATGTAGCCGATGGTGTAGACGTGAACCATCAGCGACACGAAGGTCACCACGCACATCATCATCGCCGTGAGTTTGTCCACCAGGAAGCCGACATTGAAGTCGACACCGTTGATGGTCATCCAGGTGTAAACGGTGCCGTTGAAGCTTTCGCCGCCATTGACGAGGTTATTGAGCGTCCAGGCAGAGAGCGCGAATGCAACAGCCACGCCAGCGATGGTCACCGTATGGGCCACCTTGCGGCTGATCGCCCAGCCAAACAGGCCCGCGACCATGGCACCAAACAGCGGCGCCAGCGGAATCAGCAGGTAAATTGTTTTGATATCCATTGTTTGAAATCCGGGTTCGCTTGTTCGTTAGCCCTTCAGGCTGCCAAGGTCTTCAACATTGATCGAGCGCAGATTACGGAACAGCACGACCAGAATCGCGAGGCCGATTGCCGATTCAGCAGCCGCCACCGTGAGAATGAAGAACACGAAAACCTGACCTGAGGCGTCACCCAGGAACTGGGAAAACGCGACAAAGTTCATGTTTACCGCCAACAGCATCAATTCGATGGCCATCAGCAGCACGATCAGGTTCTTGCGGTTCACGAAGATACCGAACACGGAGACCGCAAACAGGATCGCCGAGAGCACAAGGTAATGAGTCAGAGTCAGCACGTTGGGCTCTCCATCAAGCGTTCGGTTGTTGTTCGTCAGCAGCGGCTTCGCCTGCTGCCGGGCGTGCTTCAGCATTCATCTTGACGATACGCACGCGATCATCACGCTTGACTGCAATCTGCTGAGCCGGATTCTGGTACTTGGTGTTCTTGCGTTTACGCAGCGTCAGCGCAATTGCCGTGATCATGCCGACCAGCAGCAGCGCTGCCGCCAACTGGAACGGCAGGAAATACTGGGTATAAATCAGATTACCCAACACGCGGGCATTGTTATAACCCGCTGCCGGCTCTGGCATGTGAGCACCTGGCAGATCAGCAGCCTTGTGCGTCAGAATCATGATCATTTCGACCACCATGATCGCAGCGACAATGACCGCCAGCGGTACGTGCTTCCAGAAGCCCTTGCGCAACTCTTCGAAGTTGATATCCAGCATCATCACCACGAAGAGGAACAGCACCATGACGGCGCCGACGTACACCAGCACCAACGACACAGCGAGGAATTCGGCCTTCATCAGCATCCACAGCATGGCGCCACTGAAGAACGAGAGCATGAGGTACAACGCAGCGTGTACCGGATTCTTGGCCGTGATGGTTGCCAGACTGGCAAGCAGCAGGACGGCCGCGAAAATGTAGAAAATAACGACAGAAGTCATGACGTTGTTCTATCCCTTGTCTCGATCCGCTTAGCGGTAACGGGCGTCAGCCGCCTTGTTGGCCGCAATCTGGGTCTCGTACTTGTCACCTACGGCCAGCAGCATCGGCTTGGTGTAGTACAGATCGCCACGCTTCTCGCCGTGATATTCCAGAATGTGGGTTTCCACAATGGCGTCAACCGGACAGGCTTCTTCGCAGAAACCGCAGAAGATGCACTTGGTCAGGTCAATGTCGTAACGCGTGGTACGGCGGGTGCCGTCGTCGCGCTGGTCAGACTCAATGGTAATGGCCATCGCCGGGCAAACTGCTTCACACAGTTTGCAGGCAATGCAACGCTCTTCACCGTTGGCATAACGACGCTGGGCATGCAGACCACGGAACCGCGGGCTGATCGGGGTTTTTTCTTCCGGAAACTGCACCGTGATCTTGCGCTGGAAGAAATAACGCCCGGTGAGCATCAGACCCTTGACCAGCTCAACGAGCAGGAAGGTCTTGAAAAAATTGGAAATTCTATCCATGTCTGTATCCTCGCCTTACTTCCACAGCGACAGCGGTGTTTGCATCCACGCGCCGACAACGACAATCCACACCAGCGTAACCGGGATGAACACTTTCCAGCCCAGACGCATCAACTGGTCATAGCGGTAGCGCGGGAAAGTAGCCCGGGCCCACAGGAAGAAGAACAGCATCAGCGCACACTTGAGGAACCACCAGATGAAGCTCGGGGCGCCCAGGAACGGTACGCTCGACGGGAACGGCGACAACCAGCCACCCAGGAACATGACCGTGGCCATGGCCGAGATCAGAATCATGTTCATGTATTCGGCCAGGAAGAACAGCGCGAAACTCATGCCCGAGTATTCGATCATGTGACCGGCCACGATTTCCGATTCGCCCTCGGTCACGTCAAACGGGGCACGGTTGGTTTCAGCCAGACCCGAAATGAAGTAGATGACGAACAACGGCAGCAGCGGCAACCAGTTCCACGACAAGATGGAACCACCGGCAACGCCGTGCCCTTGCTGGTTCACAATGTCGGTCACGTTCAGGCTACCCGACACCATCATCACGCCGATCAGCGCAAAGCCCATCGCCAGTTCGTACGACACCATCTGCGCGGCGGCGCGCATGGCACCCAGAAACGCATACTTGGAGTTGGACGCCCAACCGGCAATGATCACGCCGTAGACGCCCAGCGAAGTAATGGCCATGACGTACAACAGACCAATGTTCACGTCAGCCAGTACCAGACCCGGGAAAAACGGGATCACGGCCCAGGCGGCCAGCGCCGGCATCAGCACCAGAATTGGCGCCACAAAGAACAAACCTTTGCTGGCTGCGGACGGAGCAATGATTTCTTTCAACAAGAGCTTGAGCACGTCAGCAAACGGCTGCAGCAAACCCAGCGGACCGACGCGGTTCGGGCCCACGCGGATCTGCATGTAGCCGATCACCTTGCGCTCGGCGTAGGTCATGTAGGCCACGCTCAGGATCAATGGCACGGCAATGGCCACGATCTTGAGCAGCGTCCAGATCACGAATGCGACGTTATAGCCCCACTCCTGACCGAGCAGCGATGCAAACAAATGTGTCAACAGTTCCATTATTGTTATCGCCCTTATGCTTTGACGACTTGCAGCGCTGCTGCGGCATCAAGATGACGGGTCAGCGGATGGGCCGCGGCGATACGCACAACATCGTTCAGCAGCGCATCATCCTGAGCCACAACGAGTTCAGCTTCGCCACCCTGTACAACCTTGGCCTTCTCGCCCGCAACCAGACCCAGTTGGGCAATGGTGGCAGCGTTGGCGCGCAGGGTTGCGGCAGCTTGAGCATCGACAGTGGCTTGCAGGCCTGGTGCACGACGGGTCAGCGCATCAATCTGGTACAGCGGCACCTCGGCCAGACGAGTCAGACCGGATACAGCCACGGACTTCACGTTGACGGCCTTGGCCGGCGCGTTGTTGAGCTTGCCTTCGATACCGGCGGACAGTGCTTCATCACGTACTTCTTCGGACGAGGCAAACTCGAAACCTTGCAGACCCAGGAGGTTGCCCAGAACACGGAACACCTTCCATGCCGGACGGGTTTCACCCAGCGGACGCACCACACCGTTGAAGCTTTGCGGGCGGCTTTCCAGGTTGATAAACGTGCCGGAAGTCTCGGAGAACGGGGACACCGGCAGAATGACGTCGGCGTAGTCGTAAGCGCAGGACTGGAACGGCGAGAGCACAACCACCATCTCGGCTTGCTCGACAGCAGCTACAGCCTTCGGTGCGCTTGCGGTATCGAAGTCAACTTCGGCACCCAGCACCACGTAGGCTTTCTTCGGTTGGGCAAACGCGTCTGCCATGGTGTTAAAGCCGATCAACTGAGCGCCGACGCTATTCGCACCGCCATTCAGGATACCCAGCTTGCCACCAGCCAGTTCGGCGATCGCAGCGACCACCGCGTGCAGTTCTGCAGCGCGAACGCCTTCAGTAGCCAGACTACCCAGCAGCACGCCCACTTTCTCGCTGGCCACCAGGGTGGTTGCGATCAGTTTGGCTTGTTCAGAAACGGTAATACCGGAAGCATCGATGTGCGCTGGAACGGCAACGCCCTTCTGCTCTGCTACCGACACCAGCACTTCCAGCGCGCCTTCGACCAGTTGATCCGGGCGAGTGGTTACGCTGCCATGCAGGTTGGTCAGCATGTCGTCGTTATGCGGGTTCACCACCGACAGCTTCATGCCGTGCTTGACCGACTGGCGCAGACGTTGTGCCAGCAGCGGCTGCTCTTTGCGCAGCGTGGAGCCCACCACCAGGATGGCGTCGTTGTCGGCCAGTTCCACAATGCTTTGACCCAGCCATTGCACACCGGCGGTGGCAAAAGCGGCATCTTGCTGACGCAGGTTAGCGGCGGTGTTCTTCACGCCCAGTGCACCCGTCAGTTTTTTCAGCAGGAACAGTTCTTCCAGTGTTGAGGACGGCGAAGCCAGAGCAGCCACGCTGTCGGCACCGTGTTCTTCGATCACGGACTTCAGGCCATTAGCGACGTATTCCAGCGCGACGGTCCAATCCACTTCCTGCCATGCGCCGCCTTGCTTGATCAGCGGCTTTTGCAAACGCTCGTTGCTGCCCAGCGCTTCGTAAGAGAAGCGATCACGGTCAGACAACCAGCATTCGTTGATACCTTCGTTTTCCAGCGGCAGAACACGCTTGACCTTGTGGTCCTTGACCTGAACGATCAGGTTGGAACCCAGGCCGTCGTGCGCGCCTACCGACTTGCGACGGGACAACTCCCACGTACGGGCAGAGAAGCGGAACGGCTTGGAAGTCAACGCGCCCACCGGGCACAGATCGATCACGTTGCCGGAGATTTCTGAATTGACGGTCTTGCCAATGAAGGTCATGACCTCGGTATGTTCACCGCGGCCCGGCATGCCCAGTTCCTGGAAGCCGGCGATTTCTTCAGTGAAGCGCACGCAACGGCTGCAGTGAATACAGCGAGTCATGTCGGTCGAGATCAGCGGGCCCAGGTTCTTGTTGGTCACTGAGCGCTTTTCTTCTTCATAGCGCGAACCGGATTGACCATAACCCACGGCCAGATCCTGCAGCTGACACTCACCGCCCTGGTCACAAATCGGGCAATCCAGCGGGTGATTGATCAGCAGGAATTCCATGACGCCCTGCTGTGCCTTCACGGCGGAGTCGGAGTGCGTCCAGACCTTCATACCGTCGGTGACAGGCGTCGCACAGGCGGGCAGCGGCTTGGGCGCTTTCTCAACCTGAACAAGGCACATCCGGCAGTTGGCCGCAATAGACAGTTTCTTGTGGTAGCAGAAGTGCGGGATGTAAACGCCGACCGAATTGGCCGCGTCCATCACGGTGCTACCACCGGGAACTGTCAGTTTGTTACCGTCGATTTCAACTTCCAGCATATCGAGCGATCCAGTTTATTCTTAAAAAGTCTTGGTCAATCGAACTCGCCTGCGTATTTCGTTCCCGTCCGATGCTCGCAATCCTCATGGACATCAAGTCCATTCCGGTTGCTGTGCTTCGGGCGAAAACGAACTACTTTGGCGCCTTCGCCTGACTACCGTCCAACGTCTCGGGCTCAGTAACCCGGAGCAATACAGCGCTTGTTCTCGATGTGGTATTCGAACTCGCTGCGGAAGTGCTTGAGCATGCCCTGCACCGGCATCACAGCGGCGTCGCCCAGCGCACAAATGGTGCGGCCGGCGATGTTGCCACCTACGGACAGCAGCAGATCCAGGTCTTCCGGACGGCCCTGACCGTGTTCGATGCGGTGAATCACGCGATACAGCCAGCCAGTACCTTCACGGCACGGCGTACATTGACCGCATGACTCTTCAAAGTAGAAATACGACAGACGTTCCAGCGCCTTGACCATGCAGGTGTCTTCGTCCATGACGATCACCGCGCCAGAACCCAGCATCGAACCCGCTTTGGAGATCGCGTCGAAGTCCATCGTGGTGTTCATCATGATCTCGGCCGGCAGTACCGGTGCGGAAGAACCACCCGGGATCACAGCCTTGAGCTTCTTGCCGTTACGCATGCCGCCAGCCAGTTCCAGCAGTTCAGAGAACGGCATACCCAGCGGCACTTCATAGTTGCCAGGACGGTTCACGTGACCGGAAATGGAGAACAGCTTGGTGCCACCATTGTTCGGCTTGCCCAGTTCCAGGAACTTCTGGCCGCCGTTACGCACGATGTACGGTACCGAGGCGTAGGTCTCGGTGTTGTTGATGGTGGTCGGCTTGCCATACAGACCAAAACTGGCCGGGAACGGCGGCTTGAAACGCGGCTGGCCTTTTTTGCCTTCCAGCGATTCCAGCAACGCGGTTTCTTCGCCGCAGATGTAAGCGCCGTAACCGTGGTGTGCGTGCAGTTCAAAGTCGAAACCGCCACCCAGGATGTTGTTGCCGAGGAAACCCGCCTTGCGGGCTTCTTCCAGCGCTTCTTCAAAGCGCAGGTAGGCTTCAAACACCTCGCCGTGGATGTAGTTGTAACCGACCGTGGCGCCCATGGTGAACCCGCCGATGATCATGCCTTCGATCAGCGCGTGCGGGTTGTACTTGATGATGTCCAGGTCCTTGAAGGTACCCGGTTCGCCCTCATCAGTATTACAGACCAGGTATTTTTGACCCGGAAAGCTGCGCGGCATGAAGGACCACTTCAGACCGGTCGGGAAGCCTGCGCCACCACGGCCACGCAGGGCCGAGGTTTTCATTTCGGCGATGACGGCATCTTGCGTCATCTTCTCGTTTACGATCTTTTGCAGGGCCGCATAGCCACCGCGTTTTACATATTCTTCGAGACGCCAGCTATCGGGATTCTCGAAATCGACGTCCTCAAACACGACGCCTTTGACGAAAGTTGCCATTTATTCGAGCTCCGCCAGTTTCTTGTCGATTGCTTCAGGCGTCATGTGCTTGCACATGCTGTGGTTGTTGTGGAGCATCACCGGGGCGTAACCGCAGGCCCCCATGCACTCCCCTTCCATCAGCGTGAATTTGCCGTCAGTGGTGGTTTCGCCGTAACCAATACCCAACTTTTGTTGCAGGTATTTGCCAGCGTCGGCACCACCCGACAAAGCACAGGGCAGATTGGTGCACACAGTGATCTTGTGCTTGCCGATCGGCTTGAGCTGGAACATGTTGTAGAACGTGGCCATTTCATACGCCGCGACCGGAGGTTGCTCCAGATAGTGGGCGATGAACTCAATGGTTTCGTTGGACAACCAGCCCTTTTCAATCTGGGCGATACGCAGCGCGGACATGAGCGCCGAGCGCTTTCTGTCGGCCGGATACTTGGTCAGTTCACGGTCGATCTGCGCGAGGGATTCCGGGGACAACATCAGCGATCCACCTCACCAAATACGATATCTTGCGTGCCAATAATGGCCACGACGTCGGACAGCATGTGGCCGCGCGACATTTCGTCGAGCGCGGACAAATGCACGTAACCCGGAGCACGGATCTTCATGCGGTACGGCTTGTTGGCGCCATCCGAGACCATGTAGATACCGAATTCACCCTTCGGGTGTTCCACGGCGGCATAGGCTTCGCCTGCCGGCACGTGCATGCCTTCAGTAAACAGCTTGAAGTGGTGGATCAGCTCTTCCATGTTGCTCTTCATGCCAACACGGGACGGCGGCGCCACCTTGAAGTTGTCAGTAATGACCGGACCTTGATTGGCACGCAACCAGGCAACGCACTGCTTGATAATGCGGTTGGACTGGCGCATTTCTTCAACACGAACCAGATAACGGTCATAGCAGTCACCGTTCTTGCCCACCGGAATATCAAAATCCAGCTTGTCGTAGACTTCGTAGGGCTGCTTCTTGCGCAAATCCCACTCGATACCCGAACCACGCAGCATGGCGCCCGTCAGACCCAGCGCCATGGCGCGCTCTGGCGAAACCACACCAATACCGACGGTACGTTGCTTCCAGATACGGTTATCCGTCAGCAGGGTTTCGTATTCATCGACATAGGTCGGGAAACGGTTGGTGAAGTCTTCGATGAAGTCGAGCATCGAACCTTCGCGGTTTTCGTTCAGACGCTTGATGGCCGCGGCATTGCGCACCTTGGATGCCTGGTACTTCGGCATCTCTTCCGGCAGATCGCGGTAAACGCCACCCGGACGGTAGTAAGCAGCGTGCATACGGGCGCCAGATACAGCCTCGTAGCAATCCATCAGATCTTCACGTTCGCGGAAGGCATACAAGAAGATGGTCATCGCGCCGCAATCCAGGCCGTGCGCGCCGATCCACATCAGGTGGTTCAGAATCCGGGTGATTTCATCAAACATCACACGGATGTATTGCGCACGCAGGGGCACTTCCAGACCCAGCATCTTCTCAATGGCCATGCAATAAGCGTGCTCGTTGGACATCATCGACACATAGTCGAGACGGTCCATGTATGGCAGGGCTTGCAGGAAAGTTTTGTACTCAGCCAGCTTTTCGGTGCCGCGATGCAAGAGGCCGATATGCGGATCAGCACGTTCAACCACTTCACCATCAAGCTCCAGCACCAGACGCAGCACGCCGTGCGCAGCCGGGTGTTGCGGGCCGAAGTTCAGGGTGTAATTACGGATTTCAGACGCCACCGTAGTTCTCCTCGCGAATGATGCGCGGTACGGTTTCGCGCGGTTCAATGGTGACCGGTTGGTAGATCACGCGGGATTGTTCCGGGTCGTAACGCATTTCGACGTAGCCCGACAGCGGGAAGTCTTTGCGGAACGGGTGACCGACAAAACCATAGTCAGTCAGGATGCGGCGCAGGTCCGGATGGCCTTGATAGATAATGCCGTACAGGTCGAACGACTCGCGTTCAAACCAGTTCACAGCAGGCCAGATATCGATCAGGGAATCGATCACCGGAAAATCGTCGTCCGCACAGAAACTACGCAGGCGCAGACGGACATTGTGGGTGTAAGACAAGAGGTGCGCGACGGAAGCAAAGCGCAGGCCGGACCATTGGCCATCACCATATGCGCTGTAATCCACACCGCATACGTCCACACAGGCTTCAAAGCGCAGATCAGCGTGATCACGCAGCAGCGTGGCCGCTTCAATCAGCCTGGCGGCCGGGACTTCCAGGGTCACTTCATCGAGCGCAAGGGAGATTTTGCTGATGCGCTCATCACCCAGCACACGCTTGATGTCATCAATCAGTTGGTTCAGTGTTTTTGCCACGACTCACCTCAACCGTTCACCTGCTCGAGCTGGCGAGCCCGGGCAATGGTGTTGGTACGCTTGATCTTGTTCTGCATCTGGATCAGACCATAGACCAACGCTTCGGCCGTCGGTGGGCAACCCGGGACATAGATATCAACCGGGACAATCCGGTCACAGCCGCGCACCACCGAGTAAGAATAGTGGTAATAACCACCACCGTTGGCACAGGAACCCATAGAGAGCACCCAGCGCGGTTCTGGCATCTGGTCGTACACCTTGCGCAGAGCCGGCGCCATCTTGTTGCACAACGTGCCGGCAACAATCATCAGATCAGACTGGCGCGGAGATGGACGGAACACAATGCCGAAACGGTCGAGGTCATAGCGTGCCGCACCGGCATGCATCATCTCGACCGCACAACAGGCCAGACCAAACGTCATCGGCCACAGAGAGCCGGTACGCGCCCAATTCATCACAGCGTCAACGGACGTTGTGACAAAACCCTTTTCAAGACTTTGCGATGCTGCTGCAGTCATAGTGTTACTCCCACTCCAGCGCGCCCTTCATCCATTCGTAGGCGAAGCCGACAACGAGAATGGCCAGGAAGATCAACATGGAAAAGAAACCGAAAGAGCCAATTTCCTTGAGAACCAGCGCCCAGGGAACGAGGAAGGCAACTTCCAGATCGAACAGAATAAAGAGGATGGCCACGAGGTAGTAGCGCACATCGAACTGCATGCGTGCGTCTTCAAACGCCTCAAAACCACATTCATAAGGAGAGAGTTTCTGTGGGTCCGGCTTGTAGGTTCCAAGCAGTCGGCTAAACACCCCACCCAAGGCCATCAACCCACCACCAATCGCCGTACCAACGATGATGAAGAGCAATATGGGGAAGTAATTCTGTAGCATGTCGATCCCCGTCAAGATCAATTACAAAGGGCAAATAAGGAAAAGAACCGGTTGCGACTATTATTCTACTGATACTGCATACGGACTTATTCGTTCCTGCAACAAGTCCTTTTACTTGATCAACGCAAACAAGCACTGATTTTCTTTATGGAAAACGCCGGGATTGCTGCCCCGGCGTTTTTCCGAATCTATGGTGCCGACAGAGAGACTCGAACTCTCACGGCCGCAGCCACTACCCCCTCAAGATAGCGTGTCTACCAATTCCACCATGTCGGCCTTCAACCACACCTGAACAATCACTGGGCGGTGTTATTCAGGAATCTTGCTCTGGGCGGGCGCAGAGGCCGCAGCCGCAGCCGCAGGCGCCGAAGCAACAGCCTTGATATCACTCATCACGCCCAGATCGGAAGAACGACCCGGCGTAGTCAGCAAAACAAGACCAAGACAGCTTGCGAAAAAGACGGTTGCGCACACCGCAGTGCTGCGGCTCAGGAAGTTGGCCGAACCGGAAGAGCCAAACAGGCTACCGGCAGAACCACTGCCAAAGGCTGCACCCATGTCGGCGCCTTTGCCGTGCTGCATCAGAACGAGAACGATTGTCACCAGTGCCGACAACACATTCACAATCAAAACGAGGCTTTTAAGAAGTTCCATCTTTTCTCATCAACGCGGCGCGAATCATAGCGCCGAAGTGGTATTTTTGCAATCCGCGACAGGGGTCTTGACCCTGCTCAAAGATTACGTTCGCATTAATGTGCAGCGCGGCAAATCCGCAAAAATTCGGTCACCGAAAGCGCCGCACCCCCAACCAGAACACCGTCCACACCATCAACTGCCAGGATGTGCGCGGCGTTGTTTCCCTTTACGCTTCCGCCATATAGCACACAGGTGTGCTGACTCAGCGTCTGCTTGATGAACGCATGCATCTCGGAGATTTGCTCCGGCGCGGCGGTCACCCCTGTTCCAACCGCCCACATCGGTTCGTACGCAACTGCATACAAACTTGTCGGCACGCCGGACAATACTTTCAATTCGTCTGCGATCACGTCGCGGGCCACACCTTGATCACGCTGCTCCTGGCTTTCGCCAACACAGTAGATCGGCAGCAAACCGGCATCCAGCGCTGCACGTACTTTGCGCGCAGCGGTTTCGCTGGTCTCGCCAAAGTAACGACGACGCTCTGAGTGACCAATGATCACCAGCTCACACCCCACGTCCGCCAGCATCGCGGCTGAGACCTCACCGGTGTACGCACCAATGTGGTACTCGCATAAATCCTGCGCGCCCAGTTGTACCGGCGTATCTACCAATAGCGACTTGGCCAGTGACAGATACGGATACGGCATGCAGATAGATACATTGGAACCTAGTTCCGCGCGTGCCAGTTCTGGCACCACGGAGCGGACCTGCCCCACGCTGCCGTGCATTTTCCAGTTACCAACAACAAGTTGCCTTGCCATTGCACCCGACCAATGTGGTTTGCAAAAGAACGCGATTGTAGGCCGCGCCGCGCTGGTGCGTCAAACCGGCACTACCCTGGAAACGCTTTGTTAACAGGCATTTTGCAACACTTCTGGCCGCATCGGGCTGCACGCCCCGCTTGCCGCAAGCTTCTTTGTCATCGCATCTGCATATAACTGTCACATTCATCAGTAAAGATGACCGCCCATACCGGTTCTTGAGGAAGGCGTTGTCACAAATCTGTGCCGAGGCGACGAAGCACGGATAGTCAGGAATCGATATTAGTTAAATATAAACAATCACATAGCAATCATTAGACGGCCACCATCCTTTTATGACACCGACTTGTAATATTTCGGAAACACTTCCCGTCTAGGATGCGGCCGAGTCGGGAATGTACCCGGCATTGCTCAACCGGAGAAAAACATCATGACGTATGGGCGCAAAGTGCTCGTATCGCTGGGCCTCACCGCTGGCCTGTTTACTGCTCAAGCCATGGCTGCCGACATTACCGGCGCTGGTTCTACCTTTATTTACCCGCTGGCTGCCAAGTGGGCTGAAGCCTACAAGACCAAGACCGGCGTGGGTCTGAACTACCAATCCATCGGTTCGGGCGGCGGTATCAAGCAAATCCAGGCCAAGACGGTTGACTTTGGTGCCTCCGACAAGCCGCTCAAGCAAGAAGAGCTGGACAAGTCCGGTCTGGTGCAATTTCCGGTTGCCATGGGTGGTGTTGTTCCGGTTGCCAACCTGGTTGGCGTGAAGGGCGGCGAACTGAAGCTGACCGGCACCGTGCTGGCAGACATCTTCCTGGGCAAGATCAAGAAGTGGAATGACCCGGCGATCGCCAAGCTGAACCCGTCCGCCAAGCTGCCGGACGCTGCCATTACTGTTGTGCACCGTGCTGACGGTTCCGGCACGACCTTCATTTTCACCAACTACCTGTCCAAGGTCAGCACCGACTGGAAGAGCAAGGTGGGTGAAGACGCTACCGTGCAATGGCCGAATGGCGTGGGCGGCAAGGGTAACGAAGGTGTAGCCCAGTATGTTCAGCGCATCAAGGGCGCGATTGGTTACGTGGAATACGCGTACGCCAAGCAGAACAAAATGAACTACATCGACATGCAGAACAAGGCTGGCGCCTTTGTTGCTCCGACCGAAGAATCCTTTAAGGCTGCTGCTGCTGGCGCCGACTGGAAGAGCGCACCTGGCTTCTACGTGATTCTGACCGACCAGGCTGGCAAGACCGCATGGCCGATCACTGGCGCTACTTTTGCACTGATGCAAAAGAAGCAAGACAAGCCGGAACAAGGCAAGGAAGTGCTGAAGTTCTTCGACTGGGGCTACGCGAATGGCGATGGCACCGCTTCGCAACTGGACTATGTCCCGATGCCGAACGATGTGAAAGACGTGATCCGCGCTTCCTGGAAGCAGATCACCGACAACAGCAACGCGCCAGTCTGGAAGTAAGACGGCGATGTCGCCCCGGCACCTTGTGGTGCCGGGTCAAACAAGTGTGAACAGGCCCTCGCATGAACGATAAAATGCAGCCCGAGTACACGCCGAACAGAACAGGAGCCAGGGTGGCTCCTGTTGTTGTTACGCCGGCTTCGGAGACGCTGATGAATTCACAAGAAAAACGGCTGCACAAGCAAGCGATGCAAGACCGTATTTTCCGCGGTACCACCCGCTTTTTCGCCTTTTTTGTGCTTGCGCTCCTGGCGGGCATTCTCATTTCCCTGCTGATCGGCGCATGGCCGGCCATTCAGCAATTCGGGCTCGGTTTTGTTGTGGGTACTGAGTGGAACCCGGTAACTGGCCAGTTTGGCGGCTGGAACTCGATCCGCGGCACCCTGCTTTCTTCTTTTATTGCCTTGCTGATTGGCGTACCGGTCAGCTTTGGTATCGCGATTTTCCTGACCGAACTTTCCCCGGTCTGGCTGCGCCGCCCACTGGGCATTGCCATTGAATTGCTGGCTGGCGTGCCTTCCATCATTTACGGGATGTGGGGTCTGTTTGTGTTTGCGCCATGGTTTGCAGACAACGTGCAACCGTGGCTGACTGAGCACTCTGCAGGTCTGCCCATTATTGGCGGTCTGTTTGACGGGCCGCCCATGGGTATCGGCATGCTGACCGCAGGCCTGATTCTGTCCGTGATGGTGATTCCGTATATCTCTTCCGTGATGCGCGATGTGTTTGAGGTGGTTCCACCCATGCTCAAAGAATCGGCTTATGGTCTGGGTGGCACAACCTGGGAAGTCGTCTGGCGCGTTGTTCTGCCGTATACCCGCAGCGGTGTCATGGGCGGCGTGATGCTGGGTCTGGGTCGTGCGCTGGGTGAAACCATGGCGATTACCTTCGTGATTGGTAATGCACAACAGCCCATCCATAGCCTGTTTGATCCGTCGACCTCGATCTCTGCCACGCTGGCCAACGAGTTCACTGAAGCGACGACGGCGCTGCATACTGGCAGCCTGATTTACCTGGGCCTGTTGCTGTTCTTCATCACCTTTGTGGTGTTGACCCTGTCCAAACTGATGCTTCTGCGCATGCAACGCGCGGAAGGTCACTAAACGAGGCGCTGAGTCATGTTGTCCATTTACGCGCGTCGGCGCTTCGTCAACTTCATCAGTCTGAGCCTCTCGGTTCTGGCCATGCTGTTTGGCCTGTTCTGGCTGGCATGGATTCTTTACACCCTGTTCAAGAACGGTTTTGGCAGCTTGAACCTTGTGCTGTTTACCCAGACGACCCCCGCCCCCGGTAGCGCAGGTGGTTTGTCCAACGCCATCATCGGCAGCTTGTCGATGTCGGTCGTAGGCACGCTGGTTGGCACACCGATCGGCATTCTGGCCGGCACCTATCTGGCCGAGTTTGGCGATCGTGGCTGGCTGGCACCGGTGACCCGATTCATCAACGATATCCTTCTGTCGGCACCCTCCATCGTGATCGGTCTGTTCATGTATGAGGTATATGTGGTGCATACCGGTCACTTCTCGGGTTGGGCTGGCGCGTTGGCGCTGGCGATCCTGGTGATCCCGGTGGTGGTGCGCACGACAGAGAGCATGCTCCGACTGGTACCGCACAGCATGCGTGAAGCTGCGTATGCCCTGGGCGCGCCGCAATGGAAAATGACACTGCAAGTGACACTGCGCGCGGCCAAAGCGGGTGTGGTCACGGGTGTGATTCTCGCCGTTGCCCGTATCGTTGGCGAAACCGCACCGTTGCTGTTTACCTCGCTGAACAACCAGTTCTACAGCAACATGAACCAGCCGATGGCCAACTTGCCGGTGGTGATCTTCCAGTTTGCAATGAGCCCATATGAAGACTGGCATAACCTGGCATGGGCAGGCAGCCTGCTTATCGGCCTCTTTGTACTGGTGATGAACGTTCTCGCCCGTACGTTGATCAAACCGCAGCAACAACACTAAGCCGCAGGGACAAAACTAAAATGCGACTTCAGGACTCCAGCATGACCGCAGAAACCACCAAAGCGAAACTGGCCGTAAAGAACCTCAATTTCTATTACGGCAATTTCCATGCGCTCAAGAACATCAATCTGAATATCCGCGAAGGCAAAGTCACCGCTTTCATCGGCCCGTCTGGCTGCGGCAAATCCACGTTGCTGCGTACGTTCAACCGCATGTATGAGCTCTACCCCAAGCTGCGCGCTGAAGGTGAGATCTTGCTGAACGGCAACAACATTCTGGACCGTGGCGTTGATCTGAACATGCTGCGCGCCAAGGTAGGCATGGTATTCCAGAAACCAACTCCGTTCCCGATGTCGATCTATGACAACATCGCGTTTGGTGTGAAGCTGTACGAAAGCCTGTCCAAGTCTGAAATGGATGATCGCGTGGAATGGGCACTGTCCAAGGCTGCGCTGTGGAATGAAGCCAAAGACAAGCTACGTCAGTCGGGCCTTGGCTTGTCGGGCGGTCAGCAACAGCGCTTGTGTATCGCCCGCGCAATCGCCGTGAAGCCGGAAGTCCTGCTGCTGGATGAACCAACCTCTGCACTGGACCCGATCTCCACCGCGCACATTGAAGAACTGGTGCACGAACTCAAGCGTGACTACACCATCGCCATCGTGACCCACAATATGCAGCAAGCTGCGCGTGTGTCTGACTACACGGCCTATATGTATCTGGGCGAACTGGTCGAAGTGGGCGAAACCGATACCATCTTCACCACGCCGACCAAGAAAGCAACCGAAGACTACATTACCGGCAAGTTCGGCTAAGCGCCCTACCCTGCCAGCGAACAAAAAAACCCGCGACTTTCGCGGGTTTTTTCATTCTCTTGCATCCGGCAGCGCTTCTACCAAACGTGAAAAAGCCCGCCAGAGCGGGCTTTGGATGGAACACGCATCAGCGTCTACTCTGCGCTGGCCTCGGCCGTGACTACGGCGGCTATCGACTCAGCCCATTTCTCTGCTGCGGCCGGATCTACATGCTCCACCATCACGCGCACTAGCGGCTCAGTGCCAGACGGACGCAATAACACACGCCCTCGCGTACCCATTTCGGTTTCAGCTTTCTTTACCGCCTCAGCGATTGAAGGTGAACCGCCAATGTTGAAACCCTTGTTGATGCGCACATTCTTGAGCACCTGGGTCGAGAGTTGGAGCTCTTCACGGAACGCAGACAACGGCTTGCCTTGTTCGATCAACGCTTCCAGCACTTGCAGTGCTGAAACAATCCCGTCGCCAGTCGTGTGACGATCCAGACTCAGAATGTGGCCAGAACCTTCACCGCCCAGCAGCCAGCCATTCTCTTGCAATCGCTCCAGCACATAGCGGTCGCCCACCTTGGCGCGCTCAAATGCGATACCTGCCGCCTTCAGGCCATTTTCCACGCCGAGATTCGTCATCAACGTGCCCACCACGCCGCCGCGCAGCGTGCCACGCTCTGCCCGATAACGCGCCAGCACATAGATCAACAGATCGCCATCAATGACGGAGCCATCACCATCGACCATGATCAGCCGGTCGCCATCGCCATCCAGTGCAATGCCGTAGTCCGCGCCTTCGGCCAGAACCGTCTTGCGCAGCAGATCAACGTGCGTCGCGCCGCAGTTTTCGTTGATATTGAAACCGTTGGGCTTGTCACCGATGGTGATGACTTCTGCACCCAGTTCATGGAATACATGCGGTGCAACCTGATACGTCGCGCCATGTGCGCAATCGATCACCAGACGCAAACCACGCAGGTCGAGTTCATTCGGGAAGGTCGACTTGCAGAACTCGATGTAGCGACCGGAGGCATCGCCGACACGCCAGGCACGGCCCATGGTCTTGGAACCCACGCAGGGTTGCGCGTCATCAATCGCTTCTTCGATAGCCTGCTCGACTTCATCCGGCAGCTTCTTGCCACCAGCACCAAAGAATTTGATGCCATTGTCGTAGTACGGATTGTGCGAGGCTGAGATCACCACCCCCGCAGAGAGACGCAACGCGCGGGTCAGGTAGGCCACACCCGGCGTTGGCAGCGGACCAGTCAAATGCACGTCGACACCTGCAGCATTCAGGCCGGCTTGCAGCGCGGCTTCGAGCATGTAGCCAGAAATGCGAGTGTCCTTGCCGATCAGCACTGAGGCATGTTCACCGTTTTGACGACGCTCAGCTGTCGCGAGCACCCGGCCAGCGGCATAGCCGAGCTTCATGGCAAATTCAGGGGTAATCGGATGCTCACCGACCAACCCGCGTACACCGTCCGTTCCGAAATACTTGCGTCCCATTTATCAATCCTGAAAGTCAACCAACGCGATTCAAAAAATTTGGTTCAGTGTAGGGCGCCAAGGATTTTCAACGCATCCACAGTTTCCCTGACATCATGCACGCGCACGATCGCGGCCCCCTTCTGCACCGCGAGCATGGCGGCTGCGGCACTGGCGACAGCACGCTCAGTGACCGGCCTCCCCGTCACCTGACCCAGCATGGATTTGCGCGATACGCCAATCAAAAACGGGCAAGCCAGCGCCGCAATCATCTGCGGCATAGCCCTGAACAGGGCGGCGTTGTGCTCCAGATTTTTGCCAAAGCCAAAACCGGGGTCCAGCAAAATCCGTTCGCGCGCAATACCTGCTCCCAGGGCTTCGTCGCGCCGCGCAGCCAGATACTGAGTGACCTCTGCCACTACATCATCGTAATGCGGCGCAGTCTGCATGGTGCGGGGCTCACCTTTCATGTGCATCAGACAGATTGCCACATTGTTGCGCGTGGCTACTTGCAATGCACCTTCGCCCTCCAGTGCGGCAATATCGTTGATGAGATCAACGCCGGCTTCCAGCGCCGCCAGCATCACCGCCGGACGACGGGTATCAATGGATAGCGGCACATTCAGCGACTTGAGCGCAGCAATCACGGGCACAACGCGGGCAATTTCATCCTCAACACTGATGTCGCCAGCACCGGGGCGAGTGGATTCACCACCGATATCGATGATGTCAGCCCCTTCCTTCACCATCAGTTCTGCATGGGCGACCGCCTTGGAGGCCGTATCAAAATTTCCGCCGTCAGAAAATGAGTCAGGGGTGACATTAAGAATCCCCATCACAAGAGGCCGGGTAAGGCTGAGTTCAAAACGGCCGCATTGCAAGGTATCCATGGGTACTCCGGTAGAACTTGGGCGCATTGCTGCGCAAAAGACAGAAAGAAAAAGGCGGCCACTCACATGGCCGCCTTTTCATGGCGTAACGTTGATCAGGCTTCGGTTGCCGGGGTGGTTGTCGCCGCCGGTGCATCACCACTAGGGCGATCACCGGAAGGCGAAGCCGGCTTGCTCGGCGGGGTCTTCGGCGGACGCGGATCACGGCCATCCATGATGTCGTTGATCTGGTCGATGTCGATGGTTTCCCAGTCCAGCAGCGCCTTGGTCATGGCTTCGACCTTGTCGCGGTTGGTTTCCAGCAGGTTACGAGCCAGTGCGTATTGTTCGTCAATGATACGACGGATTTCGGCATCAACTTGCTGCATCGTGCTTTCCGACACGCTCTTGTGCGTGGTCACCGAACGGCCGAGGAAGACTTCGCCTTCGTTCTCGCCATAGACCATCGGGCCGAGCTTGTCGCTCATGCCGTAGCGCGTCACCATGTCACGCGCCATTTGCGTGGCACGCTCAAAGTCGTTGGAAGCACCCGTCGTCATCTGGTTCATGAACACTTCTTCTGCAATCCGGCCACCAAACAAAATGGCGATACGGTTCAGCAGGTATTGGCGGTCATAAGCATAACGGTCTTCTTCCGGCAATTGCATGGTCACACCCAGCGCACGACCGCGCGGAATGATCGTGACCTTGTGCACCGGATCCGACTTGGGCAACAGCTTGGCAACTACAGCGTGGCCGGATTCGTGATACGCAGTGTTCCTCTTCTCGTCTTCGGACATCACCATGGTGCGGCGTTCTGCACCCATCATGATCTTGTCTTTGGCGGACTCGAAGTCTTCCATATCCACCAGACGCTTGTTGCGGCGTGCGGCAAACAGAGCAGCTTCGTTCACAAGATTGGCGAGGTCAGCACCTGAAAAACCCGGTGTACCACGGGCCAGCACATTGGGTTCGACGTCGTTGGAGATCGGGACCTTGCGCATGTGCACGCCCAGAATCTGCTCGCGGCCGCGGATATCCGGCAGCGACACCACAACCTGGCGATCGAACCGGCCCGGACGCAGCAGCGCGGGGTCCAGCACGTCAGGACGGTTGGTCGCAGCAATCACGATCACGCCAGAGTTGCCTTCAAAACCATCCATTTCAACCAGCATCTGGTTGAGAGTCTGTTCGCGCTCATCATTACCGCCGCCCATGCCAGCGCCACGCTGGCGGCCGACGGCGTCGATTTCATCGATAAAGATGATACACGGGGCGTTTTTCTTGGCGTTCTCGAACATGTCGCGCACGCGGGCAGCGCCCACACCGACGAACATCTCGACGAAGTCAGAACCCGAGATCGAGAAGAATGGCACCTTGGCTTCGCCGGCAATGGCCTTGGCAAGCAGTGTCTTACCCGTACCCGGCGAGCCCACCATCAAGATACCGCGCGGCATACGACCACCAAGGCTCTGGTATTTGGTCGGGTCACGCAGGTAGTCGACGATTTCGGCGACTTCTTCTTTGGCTTCATCACAACCGGCGACATCAGCAAACGTCACCGAGTTATTGGATTCATCCAGCATGCGGGCGCGGGACTTGCCAAAGCTGAATGCGCCGCCTTTGCCACCGCCCTGCATCTGTCGCATGAAGAAGACCCACACGCCGATCAACAACAGCATGGGGAACCACGAAATGAACAGCTGGGTCAGGAAACCTTGCTCTTCTTCTGCCTTGGCCGAGAATTTGACGTTGTGCTTGATCAGGGTGTCGACCAGGCGGAAATCAAATGGCGCGTAGGTAGAGAAGGCCGAACCGTCATTGAGCTTGCCGCGCAACCACTGGCCTCGCAGCATATTGCCTTCGATCTCCACCGAGGCAACGCGGTCCGCTTCAACATTCGCCATGAATTGCGAGTACGGCACCTGGCCGACCGTGTCCTGGCGTTTGGTGAACTGATTGAAAACCGTCATCAGAACCAGACCGATAATCAGCCAGATGGCGATATTCTTACCGAGATTATTCATTTCCCAAGCCCTTTAACCGGGTAGTACAGCGGGATAAACGCAAGTGCGCATCCTTGCTCCAGCTGCATAAATGCTTGATGCACAGCGTCAATTCTAACTGCTCAAACCTTTTTTTGCTTGCCAAGCAGGTACATTTCCGCGCTACGGTCGCGCGAAGCTTTCGGTTTACGTGTTGTCACTGTGGCAAAAGTGTCACGCATGGCTGTCATATATTCGTTATAGCCATAACCCTGGAATACCTTGACCAGAAAATGCCCGCCAGGTTTCAAATGATTTTGCGCAAACTCTAATGCCAGCTCACACAAGTACATTGATCGGGCTTGATCAGTCACAGCATTCCCAGTGATATTTGGGGCCATATCGCAAATCACAAGGTCTACTTCGCGGTCTTCGAGCAAATCCGTGAAGGTTTTGAGCACAGATTCTTCCCGAAAGTCGCCCTGGATGAAATCCACACCCGGAATAAATGGCATTTCCAGGATATCCAGAGCAAACACGCGGCCCTTCTCGCCGACCAGTTTTGCGGCCACCTGCGACCAGCTACCTGGCGCTGCGCCCAGATCGGCCACCCACATGCCGGGCCTGATGAGATGATCTTTTTCGTTTATTTCCAGCAACTTATATGCTGCGCGCGCGCGGTATCCATCCTTTTGTGCCATATGAACGTAGTGATCGTTCACATGTTCCTGCAACCACGCGTTGCTGGTTTTAGAGCGTGCCATCCGGTACAATCGCCTGTTTATTCAAGGTATTAAAGTCAAAAATATGGAACTTACTGCGGATCAGCGCCGCCACCTGCGTGGCCTTGCCCATCATCTTAATCCGGTCGTGATGATCGGCAACAACGGCCTGACCGATGCCGTGATCCGTGAAATCGCCGTGAACCTCGATGCGCATGAGCTCATCAAGATTCGTGTTCTGGGCGACGACCGCGAAGCACGCATCCAGTATCTGGAGAAAATCTGCGCCGAACTGGGCGCACAGCCTGTCCAGCATCTGGGCAAGTTGCTGATCATCTACCGCCAGGGCGATGCCGAGCGCTCACGCATCGAGTTGCCCAAGGCCAAAAAGGCCGGCAAGTCCTGAAGCTTGTTGATGCCCTGCTGGCCCCGCCAGCGCAAAGGCCCGCTATCAGCGGGCCTTTTGTTTTGCCGCGCACTGCAGCGCAGAGTCTTACTTGCCATCCATATGCCAAACGTACAGGAGACCAAACAGAGCCTGCAAGGCATAAATGGCAGTGGAAATGGTATGCCAGTTGGCAAAGCCGCCACCGAATACACCCACTGCACTTTCGGACAGTGTCGACTTTACGCCTGCCAGAATCGGGAAGATCGCAAACTGGTTAACCAGCGTACAGACCAGCATGCCGATCAACAGCCAGAACGGGCCAGTCTGAAAAGCACGCAGGCCATCAAACCAGACGCGATACACCAGCAAATACAAGCCCGCCACGATCCCCAGCCAACCCATGGCATGCAGGATTTTAGCCGACAAGACCGCAGCAAGACCGTGATTGTTGTCCAGCGACAAAAACAGCACTGGCAAAACCAGCATGCCAACAATCCACAGACCGCCAATCCACAAAACCGTCAGAACGTTCTTGAGTCCGTTGCCCATTTATTTTGTGCGTGTGAGGTTGCAGGGAATAAAGTGAAATCTGCGTGTGGTGCTGCGTGCCCGACAGCCTTAGACGTAACGCACATCCAGTACTTCGTATTCGCGAATGCCACCCGGTGCGACGACTTCTGCCACGTCACCAGCGTACTTGCCGATTAGCGCGCGGGCGATCGGGCTGGAAACAGAAATTTTGCCATCTTTCAGATTCGCTTCGTCGTCGCCCACGATCTGGTAAGTCACCTGGCTACCGGCTTCCAGGTCTTCCAGTTCTACCGTTGCGCCAAACACCACGCGGCCTTCTGCCGTCACGGCGAGCGAGGCGGGGTCAATCACTTGCGAATTGGACAGCTTGCCTTCCAGTTCTGCGATACGGCCTTCCACAAAGGATTGTTTTTCCTTGGCGGCATCGTATTCTGCGTTTTCAGACAAGTCACCGTGCGAACGGGCTTCGGCAATGGCTGCAATCACTTCAGGACGGGCAACACTCTTCAGTTGTTGCAGTTCCGCCTTGAGCTTTTCCGCACCGACAACGGTCAGCGGGATCTTGATCATTTCTTGTTCTCCTGCGGCCTTACAAGACCAGCGTTACAAACCGGTTTCCCGGTGCATCACCGCATGCAAACCGTCTTTTCGGATGTTGCGGTCAGACTATAAAAGCACAACCGCCGCCCCAATAAAGGGCGGCGGTTGTTGTCGTTTCAGCCGTTAAGGTATCAGGCTTTAAGTCGACGATGCAAGCCCTGCACATCGTAAACCTTGACCTCTCCAAGATCGCGCATGCCAATGCAGGCAGCGCGAGCGCCTGCAACCGTAGTGAATACTGGCAACTTGGCCTTGAGTGATTCGTGGCGGATCGAGTAGCTATCCTGAATGGCCTGGCGACGCTCTTCCACGGTATTGACCACCATGGCGATATCGCCGTTCACAATCATGTCGACAATGTGCGGACGACCTTCGGTGACCTTGTTCACATGAGTTACCGCCACGCCGGCTTCTTCCAGCGCAGTGGCTGTGCCTTTGGTCGCGACAATCTTGAAGCCCAGATCGACCAGCACGCGGGCACATTCGATCGCAACGGCCTTGTCGCCATCTTTAACCGAAATAAACACGCTGCCGGACTGCGGCAACACAATGCTGGCAGCCAGTTGCGACTTCACGAACGCCTCGGCGAAGGTTTCACCCACACCCATGACTTCACCGGTCGACTTCATTTCCGGCCCAAGAATGGTATCCACACCCGGGAACTTCACGAACGGGAACACAGCCTCTTTCACCGAGTAGTACGGCGGAATCACTTCTTCCGTCACACCCTGGCTCTTGAGTGTCTGGCCGACCATGCAACGCGCGGCGATCTTGGCCAGCGGCAGGCTGGTGGCCTTGGACACGTATGGCACAGTACGCGAAGCACGCGGGTTCACTTCAAGCACGAACACCTTGGCTTCGTCGCCCTTGCCCTGAATGGCAAACTGCACGTTCATCAGGCCGATTACGTTCAGTGCGCGGGCCATGGCCACAGTCTGGCGACGCAGTTCGTCCTGCAGTTCTTTGGAAAGCGAGTACGGGGGCAGCGAGCAAGCAGAGTCACCGGAGTGCACACCCGCTTGTTCAATGTGTTCCATGATGCCGCCGATCAGTACGTCTTCGCCGTCGGACAGCGCATCCACGTCCACTTCGATAGCGTCATTCAGGAAGCGATCGAGCAACACCGGGCTGTCATTGGAGACCTTGACCGCCTCACGCATATAGCGAGTCAGATCGTCTTCCGAATGAACGATCTGCATAGCGCGGCCGCCCAGCACGTAGGACGGGCGTACAACCAGTGGGTAGCCGAGTTTGGCTGCCAGTACGAGCGCATCCTTTTCATTGCGCGCTGTGGCATTCGGCGGCTGACGCAGACCCAGATCCTGCAGCAACTTCTGGAAACGCTCGCGATCTTCAGCAGCGTCAATCATGTCCGGACTGGTACCGACAATCGGCACGCCATTGGCTTCCAGTGCACGGGCCAGCTTCAGCGGCGTCTGACCGCCGTATTGCACGATCACGCCGTACGGTTTTTCAACCGCAACGATTTCCAGCACGTCTTCCAGCGTCAGCGGCTCGAAGTACAAGCGATCGGACGTATCGTAGTCAGTCGACACGGTTTCCGGATTGCAGTTGACCATGATGGTTTCATAACCATCTTCACGCAGCGCCAGCGCGGCGTGCACACAGCAGTAGTCAAACTCGATACCCTGACCGATACGGTTCGGGCCGCCACCCAGCACCATGACCTTCTTGTTGTTGGTCGGTGCGGCTTCGCATTCCTCGTCATAGCTGGAATACATGTAAGCGGTGTTGGTCGCAAACTCGGCCGCGCAAGTGTCCACGCGCTTGTAGATCGGGCGCACACCCGCAGCGTGACGGGCACGGCGCACGGCGTTCTGGTCAGTGCCCAGCAGCGCACCGATGCGACGATCGGAGAAACCCTTGCGCTTGAGCTTGCGCAGATCAGCAGCGGTCAGGCTTTCCAGCGTCCGGGTCTTGAGCGCGGCTTCGTCTTTCAGCAAGTCTTCAATCTGCACCAGGAACCACGGGTCGATCTTCGACAGGTTGTGGACTTCATCCAGGCTCATGCCGATGCGGAAGGCGTCGGCTACGTACCACAGGCGTTCCGGACCTGGCGATGCAATTTCAGACTCGATCTTCGCGCGGTCAGTCGTGATCTCGTCAAAGCCGGACATGCCGGTTTCAAGGCCACGCAGTGCTTTTTGCAGCGATTCTTGTTGCGTGCGGCCGATGGCCATCACTTCACCTACCGACTTCATTTGCGTCGTCAGGCGGTCGTTGGCCTGCGGGAATTTCTCGAACGCAAAGCGCGGAATCTTGGTGACGACGTAGTCAATCGACGGCTCGAACGACGCCGGTGTCTTGCCACCGGTAATTTCGTTCTTGAGTTCATCCAGCGTGTAACCCACGGCCAGCTTGGCCGCGATCTTGGCGATCGGGAAGCCGGTTGCCTTGGAGGCCAGCGCGGACGAGCGCGACACACGCGGATTCATTTCAATGACAATCAGGCGACCATCTTGCGGGTTCACCGAAAACTGGACGTTGGAACCACCGGTATCCACACCGATTTCACGCAATACCGCGATCGATGCGTTACGCATGATCTGGTATTCCTTGTCGGTGAGGGTCTGGGCCGGCGCTACCGTGATCGAGTCACCGGTGTGCACGCCCATCGGGTCCAGGTTTTCGATGGAACACACGATAATGCAGTTGTCGGCGCGATCGCGCACGACTTCCATTTCGTATTCTTTCCAGCCCAGCAGAGACTCTTCGATCAGCAGCTCTTTGGTCGGGGACAAGTCCAGACCACGCGTACAGATTTCGATGAATTCCTGAATGTTGTAGGCAATGCCGCCACCCGAGCCACCCATGGTGAACGACGGGCGGATAATTGCCGGGAAGCCCAGATTGGCTTGCGCAGCCAGCGCTTCTTCCATGCTGTGCGCGATGGCGGAACGGGCCGAACCCAGGCCGATTTTGTCCATCGCGGCCTTGAACTTCTGACGGTCTTCGGCTTTGTCGATGGCTTCTGGCGTCGCGCCAATCAGCTCAACCTTGTATTTGTCCAGCACGCCGTTGCGCCAGAGATCCAGCGCGCAGTTCAGCGCGGTCTGGCCACCCATGGTCGGCAGGATCGCGTCGGGGCGCTCCTTGTCGATGATCTTCTCGACCATCTGCCAGGTGATCGGCTCGATGTAGGTCACATCGGCCATGTTCGGGTCGGTCATGATCGTGGCCGGATTGCTATTGACCAGAATGACCTTGTAACCCTCTTCACGCAGCGCCTTGCAGGCCTGTGCGCCGGAGTAGTCGAACTCGCACGCCTGACCGATGACGATCGGGCCGGCGCCGATGATAAGAATGCTTTTAATGTCTGTACGTTTGGGCATGGGCTTTGCCTGTGAGGCGTGAGGGCGAGGCAGTAATCACTCGCACATCACTCATTCAAATTTTATTGGGTGAGAAGACACGGACACGCGAGAGAGGCGTCAGACCTCCCTCGGGGTACCTCACTTTTCACTCATCAGCGCAATAAAGCGATCAAACAGGTACGCCACATCGTGCGGGCCGGGGCTCGCTTCCGGGTGACCCTGGAAGCTGAATGCCGGGCGATCCGTCAGCGCGATACCTTGCACGGTGCCATCAAACAGCGAGCGATGCGTAATGCGCACGTTACCTGGCAGACTGGTTTCATCCACCTGGAAACCATGGTTCTGGCTGGTGATCATCACGTGACCGGTATCCAGATCCTGTACCGGGTGGTTGGCGCCATGGTGACCAAACTTCATCTTGCTGGTTTTACCACCGGAAGCCAGACCCAACAGTTGGTGACCCAGACAGATACCAAAGGTCGGAATGCGTTTTTCCAGGAAAACCTGAATGGCCTCGATGGCGTAATCACACGGCTCCGGATCACCAGGGCCGTTGGAGAGAAACACGCCATCCGGATTGAGTGCCAGCACATCAGCGGCCGGAGTCTGCGCCGGGACAACCGTCAACTCACAGCCGCGCTCAGCCAGCATGCGCAAGATGTTGTGCTTCACACCGAAATCGTAGGCCACAACCTTGAATTTGGGGTTGGACTGCACGGTGTAACCCACGCCCAGCTTCCACTCGGCGGTGGTCCATTCGTAACGTTCCGTGGCACTGACAACCTTGGCCAGATCCTGACCCGCCATCGAGCCGAAGGACTTGGCCTTCTCGACCGCAGCAGCAGCATCGATGTTGTCGCCCGAGACGATACAGCCAGGCTGAGCACCCTTTTCACGCAGGATACGGGTCAGCTTGCGGGTATCGATGTCGGCAATAGCCACGACTTTGTGCTTGACGAGATACTCGCCCAGGCTCATCGATGCGCGGAAATTGGAATGCAGGAGTGGCAGATCGCGGATGATCAGGCCAGCGGCGAAGACACCACGGCTTTCAGCATCTTCCGGGTTCACACCGTAGTTGCCGATGTGCGGATAAGTCAGGGTAACGATCTGGCGGCAGTAAGACGGATCGGTCAGGATTTCCTGATAACCGGTGATCGCGGTATTGAATACCACCTCGCCAATGGTTTCACCATCAGCGCCGATGGAAGTACCGTGAAACAGGGTGCCGTCGGCAAGCGCAAGTAAAGCTGGTTTGGACACTGGCGGCTCCTGGGCGTTGCGCCCGCAATTGAGGGGAATCGGTGCGGGGTTGAAAAAAGCCGCCGCACCCGGCCAGTCAGGGGCGGGGTTCACGGGCTCTTTTCAGGCTCCCCGGACGTAGAAAAACGGGACAGGTTGCCCTGGCCCGTTTTCTGTACAAAATTTGACGGATTCTACCCTGGTTTGCTTTTTGCTTCAACAGATCAATGCGTTAGGCCTGTTAACTCACCCCACCACCCGGGGCACCGGCGAGGGCGCTAAAACCTTTCCGATCAAAGACATCCGCCATAAACCGGTTGTGTTACAACAGTTTTTCAATATCGCGCGTCAAGGCTTCAGGTGTCGTCGTTGGCGCATAGCGGCCCACCACATTGCCGTCGCGGTCGATGAGAAACTTGGTGAAGTTCCACTTGATGGCCTCAATCCCGAGGAGCCCGGATTGTTCGGACTTGAGGAACTGATACAGCGGATGCGCGGCAGAACCATTGACGTCGATCTTCGCAAATAGCGGGAACTGCACCCCGAAACTGGTACTGCAAAAGCTCTGGATTTCCGCCTCCGAGCCCGGTTCTTGTGCACCAAACTGGTTGCACGGAAAGCCCAGAACTTCCAGTCCGCGTGCAGCGTAGCGCTGGTAAAGCGCCTGCAAGCCCTCATATTGGGGAGTAAACCCGCAACGGCTGGCCACGTTGACAACCAGCAACACCTTGCCGCGGTAACGCTCCATGGCGATATCGTTGCCCAGTATGTCGGTGACGTGAATTTCATAAAGATTGCGGGTCATGCTGGTTACTCCGTACTGTTTGCCGGAATTTGCTTTGCGCCTGCGCCCTGCCAGGCGACAATCCGGTCTGTCGCGACTGAAAAAACATTGCAGTGATTGCTGCAACTGTTTGGTCAGTCACTTGTTGTTGAAAACCTGAAACTGCAAAAGCCTGAATCCTGATGCTGTTTAATCCCTCACGCGATGAAGCGCGCCACTTCCTGATCGAGTCCTGGCGCAAACATGGCAGCCACGGCAAAGAGCCCATGACCGATCTGGAGAAGATGACGGCTGCGGTGCTCATGCGCCACCCGGAATACCACCAGTTTCTCACTCCGGATTATCTGGACCGTGACTGGCCAGTGGAATACGGCGAAACCAATCCGTTCTTGCATGTGAGCATGCACCTGGCCATCGAAGAGCAGATCTCCATCGACCAGCCTTTTGGCATTCGGGCGTTGTTTGGCGAATTGTGCAAGGTGGCAGGCAATGAGCACGATGCCCAGCATCTGATGATGGAGGGTCTGGGAGAAATGCTGTGGCAGGCACAACGCTACGGCCTGCCGCCTGATCCTGCCATCTACCTGGATATATTGCGCAATAAGCTGCCGAAACAAGGCGGTTGATCACGCTCACTGCGTTTTGGCGTCTTTCTGATCGCTCATCAGCCGCTGAAGTTCCTTCAGCCGTGCATCAATGCCGGAAAGTTGATAGAAATCATCCCCCGGTTGTCGCTGGGCAATTTCCAGTTGCTGAATGGCCGCAGTGTACTCGTGCAGCCGCGCGTAGTACTCACCTTGCGCCACATGCTGCAATTGTAACTTGCCCAGTGCGGCATAGACTTGCGACTGGCGCTGGTAGAACGTCGCATCAGACGGATAGGTTGCCGCTGATTGCTGCGCCACTTTCAGCGCCTCGTCATCGCGTCTTGCTGCAATCAATGTGTCGATTTCTCCGTAGACCAGCGCCCGACTGGACGGAAAACGAGCCTCGCCATCACGAAACAGCTTGAGTGCGTCGTCAAAACGCCCTTCTGCCAATCTGATCGAACCCGCTAGATACTCTAGCGAAGGATGAGAGTCGTCATCCCCGAATGCTTGTTTCGCTTTCTGTAAACTCTGCCATGCGCCAGTCAGATCCCGTGCACTGTATTGCGCCAGCGCCAGGCCATAAAGTTGCGCCGTCAGATTGCCATAACGTTTATCCGCCAGGGTCGAGCGGTAACGCTGCACCAGTGTTTTGACATCCGTTGACTGCAGCACAATGGCGCGCTCGCGCATAAACAGGTAGTCCGCCGAATCCGGAATCTGCTTGAATTGCACATTGTTCAAACGCTCTTGGGCATCCGCAATTCGTTTGTACGTCACCGGGTGCGTACGCAGGAATTCCGGGGCGTTGCCTTCCATTAAACGGTTGGCTTTTTGCAACCGCCCAAAGAAGATGGGCATGGCATACGGGTCGAAACCCGATGCAATCAAAGTCTGCATGCCAACGCGATCAGCCTCTTGCTCGTAGGCGTAGGTGAAATCCAGTTGTCGCTGGATCACGTAACCTGATGTGGCCGCTGCCGCCGCCATGCCGATATCCCCGTTTCCGCCATGTGCAGCCAGAATCGCCAGCCCCATGGCGGCCAGCGTCAGCCATGGGGCCATGCGCTGGGCATCAATCATCCGTGCCAGATGATGCTGGGTAACGTGAGAGATTTCATGCGCCATCACCGCCGCTAGTTCTGACTCGTGCTGGGTAGTGGCAATCAGTCCGCTGTATACACCGACAAACCCGCCAGGCAACGCAAATGCATTGACTTCGCCATCACGGATCACAAAAAAGGTAAACGGAATGGCCGTGCCATTGGCCTGCACCAAACGCCCACCAAGTTGGTTGATATACGCGACCAGCTCCGGGTCAAGCAGCATATCGCCACTGCGACGGATTTCCAGCATGGCCGATTCGCCCACCTGGTGCTCCTGCGTCGGCGTCATGCCTTGACGGGAGTCCTCCCCCAGATTGGGCAAATCAGTGTTATCTGCATGAGCCGGCAACGCCAGCGCGACACCCAGACATAGCGCCAGCATGTGCTTGCGAAGTGACGGACACAGGGTGGGCTTTATGGTCATGCAGACAAGGCTAGCAGGGCATGCGATCAGGAAAAAGCCGCTTTTTACGGTTTATTCGTCAAAGGAGAATGGCTCGCCGCCGTGTAGCGTAATAGCGTGGGCCAGATCGGCAAAAAACTCGCCCTCCTCACGCGTACTGCGCCATTGCCCTTCTTGCAGACGGTAATGAAACCCGCCGTGTTTTGCAGCAATCCAGAGCTCCTGATTGGCCGCATGCCGGTTCACGATAATCTTGCTGCCGTCTTCAAACTCCAGCTCCAGCACGTTACCCTGGCGGTGCGGATCAATATCGGCAGCAGCATCGTCACATGCGGCTTCAATGCGCTCCAGGATCGCATCAGACACATTCAGGAATTCGGTTTCAGTCATGGCATTCTTCGCGCGTGGTAATATCGCGATTTTGCCACCAAAGCTCCCTCTCATGCGCGCACTGTTAGCATGTCTTGCGCTGGTTTCCCTGGCCGCCTGCGGCTTCAAGGGTCCGCTCTACCTGCCCCCGGCCAAAAAGCCACAAAGCACGCCACGCCCGGCCACCGCCAGCAAACCTGCCAATGCCAGTGCAACCGCCAGCGCGCCACGCGCGGACGATGCCAGCGACCCCGTCACGCTCGACAATCTGATCGACGAATAAGCAGCCTATTTCTTGCGCAATGCGCGCCACATCAGGCGCGGCCAATCAGCCGCCCCCAGTGTCGGGCGATGCGCAAACATGTCGTAACGGACTTGTTTGAGCTTTTCCAGGATGGCATCGCCACCCAGCACCGTCAGGCGCAACTCCAGCCCGACACGCCCTGGCAGGGTCACCGCAAGCGGCGCACCGCCCTTGAGCATGCGTTGCGTGCGGTCCACCTGGAACGCCAACAACTGCTGCCAGTTGGCATTGGCGTTGCCAGCGGCGATCTGTGACTCTGCAACACCAAAGCGCACCAGATCAGCCTGCGGGATGTAAACCCGGTCTTTCTGCCAGTCCACCGCGACGTCTTGCCAGAAATTGATCAGTTGCAATGCCGTGCAAATTCCGTCTGACTGCGCCAGATTGGTCGGCGTGGCCGCGCCAAAGATGTACAGCAAAATTCGCCCCACCGGGTTGGCCGAATGACGGCAGTACTGTACGACCTCACCAAAGTCGGCGTAGCGCGTCTTGACCACATCCTGTTCAAACGCGGTCAGCAAATCCCCACACAGCGATAGTGGAACGCCATATTCACGCACTGTCACTGCCAGGGCCTGATAACGCGCGGTCAGTGGCGTCTGGCCTTGCTCGATACGCGCCAATTCTTCACGGCACGCAGCAAGGCCGGCGAGGCGCTCGGCTGGCGTAGCATCGCCTTCATCCGCTAGATCATCGGCGTGTCGCGCAAAGTGATAAATGCTGGCTACCGGTTTGCGGTAGCGCTTGGGCAGCAAGATCGAGCCGACCGGAAAATTTTCGTAGTGCTCGACCGATTGGTTTGGAGTTAAATCAAACATAAACCTGCTTCAGACTGACAAGTGACTAACAGTTCATGCAGCATATGCCCGGCATCCAATGCCGCCATGTGCTAATACTTGGACGGTAACCTGATTCTTTTCTCCTACCCATACCGCAAGGAGTATTTCAATGAAAAAGTGGTTTGTCGCGCTGATTGGCTTGTTTCTGATCATGGGCTCTGCCCTGGCGGCCGTGAACATCAACACGGCTACCCTCGAGCAACTCGAGACCATCAAGGGCATTGGCCCATCCAAAGCTCAAGCCATCATTGATTACCGCACCAAGAACGGCCCTTACAAGACTCCGGAAGATATCATGAAAGTCTCCGGGATCAAGGAAGGCACCTACAACAAGATCAAGGGTGATATCTCGGTGAGCGGTGCCACCACGGTTCCGGCTACAACCCCGGTCGCAGCCCAGGCGCCTGCTGGTGCCAAGGCTCCGCCGACACCGGCACCGAAGCCAACCAAACCGCCCAAGCCGGCCAAGACCAAGGCCTCGTCCTGATCCTGACTACGCTTCCGGCTTACAAAAAAGACCTGCATTGCAGGTCTTTTTTTTGGCGTCGCAAAGAGCGCAACGCTTGATCAGTGCGCGGAAGGCTCTTTGCCGCTGATTGCGGTCAGCGGCACATCTTTGAGCAAAGCGGCCAGTTCGACAGCGGAGCGCACGTGCAACTTGGTGTAAATGCGGGCGCGATGGACTTCCACCGTTTTGATACTGATGGCCAGTGCATCCGCAATTTGCTTGTTCAACTTGCCCGCCAACAGCTCACGAAGCACTTCACGTTCACGCGGCGTCAATGCATCAAGCTGATCAGACAAAGACTGACGCGCTTCCCATTCACCGCGCAACGCTTCGTCCTGTTCCAGATAAGTCTGGATTTTCCCGACCAGCACCCGGTTGTCGCAGGGTTTTTCCAGGAAGTCCGTTGCACCTTCCTTGACCGCGGCGACGGCCATCGCCACATCGCCATGACCGGTCAGAAAGATCACCGGAGGCAAGTATTCGGCGGTTTTGATCTTGTTAAAGAGTTCCAGACCACTCATGCCGGTCATGCGCACATCCAGCACCATACAGCTGAAATCGGCAGGACCGGCTTCAGCCAGAAAGCTTTCTGCGGAATCAAATGCAATAGCAGGCCAGCTGCGGGTTTCAAACAGCAGGGTCAACGCATCTCTTACGGCGATATCGTCGTCGATGATGGCAATCGGTCGCATTATTCGGTTTCCTCGGTCACTGCGGTACTGATGGTGAGCGGCAGCCGGCAGATAAAGCGGGTGCCACCGCCCGGGTTGGCTTCGGCCAGCAACTGGCCGCGATGTTGTTCGATCACGGAACGGCAGATATTCAAACCAATACCCATACCGTCCGGTTTTGTGCTGTAAAACGGCTGGAACAGCGATTCTGGCGCGGCAAGACCCGGCCCACGATCAGCGACGACAATCTCCAGTTCGCGATCGGTGGCACTGGCCGAAACCGTAATCTCATGGGGCGCATCCAGCTCTGCGGCGGCCATTGCCTCAATGCCGTTCTTCAACAGGTTGAACAATACCTGCTCCAGCATCACGCTGTCGCCTTGAAAGATGGGCAGGTTGTCCGGCAGCTCTACAATCACCCTGGATTGCGTCTTGCGCACCACAGGTTCCAGCAGCTGGATCGGCACGGACAACAACTCAGCCAGATCGCAATTTTCCCGGCGCGGCGCCCGTTTGGCAGCAAAGTCGCGGATACCCCGGATAATCTGCCCGGCGCGGCGCGCCTGTCCACCAATGCGGGCCAGCACATCCCCCGCTTTTTCGACCATGGGGACGGGCGCATTCAGCATGTCTTCGGCGGCTGCCGAGTAGCTGCTGATCGCTGCCAGCGGCTGATTGAGTTCGTGCGCCAGGCTGGAAGCCAGCTCGCCCATACTGATCAGACGCGCCGTGTGCTGGAGTTTTTCGCTTTGCAGTCGCATGTCTTCAGCGTACTGCCGCACTTCGGTGACGTCCGCCACGATATCGAGCCAGACCAGGCGCCGATCCACCCATTCAATACGACGGCGCTGCACATGAAACCAGCGCCCGGACACCGGATCACGCGTTTCCACTGCCAACGTGTGATCTTCGATCAACGGCACAAGGCAACACGGCGCTTCATCGCGCAACGGGAAGAGATCATCGTGGTGACGGTTGCGATACAACAACTGACCACTTTGCTCGTCAGTGACCGACACAGCGGCCTCCAACCCCTCCAGCACGGTCAGCAGTTGCTTGCGGGACGCGGCCAGCGCTTCGCGTTCTTTGCGGATCTCTGTCACGTCGTACAGTGAGGCCATCCAGCCGCGATATTCGCCGCGACCATCTACCAGCCGTGATGAGTACAAACGCACATCAAAGCGCTCACCATTGCGGCGCATAAAGCGCAACTGATAGCCATTCTGCGGCGTTTGCCCTTCCAGAATGGCGCGGTAAGCCGCAGCGCAGTTTTCCAGTTCTTCTGGCGGCCAGTAGGGCATGGGCGGGATATGCCCAAGCAGCTCGGAAGCACTCCAGCCCACCATCTGACAGAACGCCGGGTTAACGTAAATAATGCGTCCGTCGCGATCCATAGCCCGCAAACCGGTGGTCAATGAGTCTTCCATCGCGGACCGGAAACCCATTTCGTCACGCAGCGCGACTTCCGCGGCCTGCCGTTCCAGCATGCGCCGACGCAGCATGGCCAGCATCCACCACAACAAGGTCAATAGCAGGAACACGGCGCCCAACAGCCACGTCTGGCTACTCGCCTTGGGATTATCACGCACGCTGGCGCGCAGCTTGAGTTCATGCCCCAGCGGGTCAACGCCGACGGTCCGCGTCAGTTGCGAACCAGGCATGACCGTCGCATCAAGCGGTGCCACCACATGGCCTTGATCATCCAGCAATGCCAGGTCGTAGCGCTGGATCATCCACCAGGGAATACGCAAACGCAGCAGTTCGGGCAAGGAATACGCAGCCAGCACAATCCCGCCATACACTGAGGCATGGTAGTACGGGACAGCGAGCACAATCACTGGCGCATCGCGGATGATCACATTGCTGTAAACGGCATAGCCGAGCGTAGCGGCACCATCAATGGCTTCTTCGACTTGCGGGTCATCCAGCGGCACCAGACTGCTGGGGCGCGAGCTGTATACCGGCAAGCCGCCCATACGGTGCCCGGTCGCGTCCAGAAATTCCAGCGACTGCATTTCCGGGTTGTCTTTCATCAACGCGTCGGCACGCGCGTTAAAGTCGGTATCGTCGATGGCGTTGGCGGCCAGGCTATAAGCCAGGTTTTCCATCACATTCTGGTTGGTTTGCAAATGCAGCCGCAAACCCTGCTCTTGCCAGAGCAAATCCTGCGCCATGGTCATGTCGCGGGCGGCTTCAGTCTGGCGTTGATCCAGCCAGGTATAACCTGCCAGTGCGACGAGAACGAGGCCAATGGCAACGTGGGCCACCAGCCACGGCAGCATGGCATGCCAGGGAAGGAGAAATCGGGGTAAACGCATGGGTGAAGGATACCCGGTATTCTCAGCTTTGCCTTATACAGTCTTCCCCTTTGCGACGCGGACAAAACAAAACGCCACCTTGCGGTGGCGTTTTGTTTCAGGCTGGACCGCGTTAGTTGCGGTTGTTGCCAGAGAGCGCCATGAGGATGTTCAGCAGGCTGATGAAGATGTTGTACACGTTCAGGTACAACTGCAGCGTTGCCGTCACGTAGTTGGTTTCACCGCCGTTCACGATCCGGCTGACATCCATCAGGATATAAGCCGAGAAAATCATGATGGCAATGGCAGACACTGCCAGCGAAATAGCCGGAATCTGGAAGAACAGATTAGCCAGCGACGCCAGAATCAAGACGACCAGACCCACAAACAGGAACTTGCCCATAAACGAAAAATCTTTTTTCGTTACGGTTGCAATACCCGCCAGGGTAAAGAAGATCGCGGCTGTACCAATGGCTGCCGTACCGATCATGGCCGGGCCGTTGGCAAAACGCAGGGCAATTTGCAGGATCTGCGACAGCCACAGGCCCATGAAGCCGGTATAGGCCAGCAGCAGCACAACACCCATGGCACTGTTCTTGGTTTTTTCAATGGCGAAGAACATACCGAAGCTCACGCCAAGGAAAACAACCGCGCCAAACAGCGGGCTCATGGCGAAATGCATGGAAATACCCAGCAACGCACCGGCGGCGGTGGGCAGCATGCTCAGGGCCAGCAGGAAATAGGTGTTACGCAATACCCGGTTGCGTTCGACGGCGAGAGCCGCGCCGCCGTATTGGGCGGTGGTGTAATCCATAGTTTTCTTCTCCATGTTCTATTCAATACGAGCGGTTGACTCGCAGTGATTAAGATGACGGGATACGGCAAAAGTTTCAAGTCGCCGTGTGACTTTTTGCATCAGGCAACTATATCAGGCTTGCGTCGGTTATTTGTCAGATATCCCTGACAACATTCATACCGCATCAAACCAGCGTGTCACGCCCCGTGCCAACGCGGCTTCCACCGTAGTATCTTCCCAACCCGGTTGATTGTCGCGATCAATCAACCGGGCTCGTACGCCTTCACGGAAATCACCATGTCGCACGCTATGGCGAGCCGCCAGCGTTTCCATGGCCACCACTGCATCGTAATCCATGCCTTGGGCCCGCTGTGCCAACGTCCAGCTGAGTACGATCGAATTGGGCGACCCGGTCGCCATCTGTCGTTGCGCCTGCTGAATCCAGGTATTGTCGGTCTGGCAGGCGGCAATACGGCGTGTGATCTGCAGTAGATCATCACCCGCGACCAGTTCTGCGACCCAATCCTGTACCGGCTCCCACTGTGCTGCAGGCAACGGGCACGATAATGCACTGGAAAGCGCCTCAAGCAGTTGCGAGAGCATGGCCGCATCAGCTTGGCCCTGACCGGTCCAGGGGAGTTCATCCAGCCCCTGCAGCAGTACTTCGAACCCTGCGGCCGGCAAAGCCCAGTCTGCAGCGCCAGCAGCAAGGGCATCGGCGGCGTTCAAGCGTGAAGCCGTCAAAAACAAAAATCGCCCCACGTTCTGATTGAGCCGGCCCAGCCAGTCGCTGGCCCCCACATCCGGGAACAAGCCAATACCGATTTCGGGCATGGCCAGCATGCTGGATTCCGTCACTACCCGGTGACTGGCGCCCGCCAGTAAACCCCAACCACCGCCCATGACCACGCCATTACCCCAGGCCAGCACCGGTTTGGGGTAACGATGCAGTTCGCGGCACAAGGCATATTCCTCAGCAAAGAAGTCGTCCGCCTCGGTGATCCGGCCAGGTTCGGTCATAGCGTAATACAACGCCTTGATGTCGCCACCAGCGCAAAAGGCTTTCTCCCCTACTCCGCGCATCAGTACGGCCACGACCCCTGGATCATCACGCCAGAGATCCAGTTGCGTATGGATCTCTCGCACCATCGAGAGATTCTGGGCATTCAGTGTCCCTGGCGTATCAAGCAGAATTTCGGCGATACGTGCGCCGTGACGGGTGGGCAGATACTGGAAACGAACCATGCGGATTCTCAAACACCAAGCCGTGATCGGAAGCCTTGAGCTTACCGTTTTCGAGGGCGTGAACGCATCCGGGTTGTCACTCAGCGTCGCGTTTCATTAACGGGCGAAAACAACAAAAAACGGCGCTCAAAGCGCCGTTTTTCTGGGTTTCACCGTTAGAAACACGGTCTATTGATCGCGATCCGGGAATTTCATCTCGGCATAGGAAACAAATTTCGATTTACGTGTGAAGCGATAACCCAACCAGATCACCAGGAACACAGGCAGACCGATATAGGTCGCCGCCACACCAATCCAGTCAATCTGATCTTTGAGGAAAGCCTGGTAATTCTGACCGAGCGTGATGATCAGACATAGCACAAAAGCGAAGATCGGCCCCCAGGGGAAAAAGCCCGAGCGATACGGCAATACGTTCAGATCCCGACCTTGTGCCTGGTAACCCTTGCGGAAGCGGTAGTGGCTGATGGCGATACCCAGCCAGGCGATGAAACCCGTCATCCCGGACGTATTAAGCAGCCACAGATAGACCTCTTGCTTGCCGAACATGGAGGTCAGGAAACACAGTGCACCGACAATGGTCGTGGCATACAGCGCGTTGCGCGGCACACCGTTGGCAGAAAGTTTGGCGAATACCTTCGGGGCCTTGCCCTCCGAAGCCAGCGTGAACAGCATGCGCGTCGAGGCATACATGCCCGAGTTACCGGCCGAAAGCACAGCGGTCAGAATCACCGCATTCATGGCGGCGGCGGCAAATGCGAGGCCAGCGTGCTGGAATACCAGGGTAAACGGGCTGACCGCGATATCGCCCACGTCGTTCTTCAACAAGCGCGGATCAGTATATGGAATAAGCAAACTGATCACGAAGATGGCAAAAATGTAGAACAACAGAATCCGCCAGAACACCTGACGGACCGCGCGTGGAATGTTCCTGGCCGGGTCTTGCGACTCACCCGCCGCCACCCCGATCAGTTCAGTTCCCTGGAACGAGAACCCCACGACCATCGCCACGCCAATCAACGCAGAGAAGCCACCCGCAAACGGTCCATCACCAATGGTGAAATTATGGAAACCGGCGGTTTCGCCCCCCTTCATGATGCCGAAGATCATCGCCAGACCCAGCGCGATGAAGATGACAATCGTGACAACCTTGATCAACGAAAACCAGTATTCGGCCTCGCCAAAACCTTTGACGGAGATGTAATTGAGCAAGAACATGATGCCAAGGAACAGCGCGCTCCAGATCCAGCCAGGCGTCCCGGGAAACCAGTACGCCATCACCAGCTGGGACGCCACAAGGTCTACTGCAATGGTTACCGCCCAGTTGTACCAGTAGTTCCAGCCCAGCGCGAAGCCGAAGCCTTCTTCCACATAATTGGCGCCGTAGGTGGCGAACGAACCGGATACCGGCATGTACGCGGCCAGCTCGCCCAGGCTGGTCATCAGGAAGTAAACCATGAGACCAATCAAGGCATAGGCGAGCAAAGCACCGCCAGGACCCGCCTGAGAAATGGTGGCGCCCGAGGCGACAAAGAGCCCCGTGCCGATCGAGCCACCGATCGCGATCATGGTCAGATGGCGAGCTTTGAGCTTGCGCGCCAGTACTGGAGTTTGAGTCGGCGCTGCGGCCGGGGTGTCTACCCTGTTATTCATGCCAGAAATGATTACATATGAAAAAACGAAGGGCCGGATTCTAACAAAATCCAGCCCTTCGTGCCGTGTAAATACCTGTTAATACAATGGATTCACGTCATAATTCACTGACCGCCGGTCAGCTCCCGGGCCGTTAGCCACCAGTTCCACCCACCGTGAGGCCACCGTCGATGCGCATGGTCGGCTGGCCGACACCCACCGGCACGCTCTGACCTTCCTTGCCGCAGGTGCCCACGCCTGGGTCCAGCGACATGTCGTTGCCAATCATCGATACCCGTGTCAGGACATCCGGACCGTTACCAATCAGCGTGGCACCCTTGACCGGGTATTGCAGCTTGCCATCTTCCACCCACCACGCTTCAGAAGCCGAAAACACGAACTTGCCGCTGGTGATGTCGACCTGACCACCGCCGAAGTTCACGGCATACAGACCCCGCTTGACCGATGCGAGGATTTCTTGCGGATCTTTATCACCGCCCAGCATCAGCGTGTTGGTCATGCGCGGCATCGGCAAGTGGGCATAGGATTCGCGGCGACCATTACCGGTCAGCGGCATGTTCATCAGGCGTGCATTCAGGCTGTCCTGGATATAACCCTTGAGGATGCCGTCCTCAATCAATACGGTGCGACTGGTCGGGTTGCCTTCATCATCGACATTGAGCGAGCCGCGACGATCGGCAATGGTGCCATCGTCAATCACCGTCACCCCCGGTGCCGCAACGCGTTCACCCAGACGACCAGAAAACGCCGAGCTTCCCTTGCGGTTGAAGTCACCTTCCAGACCATGGCCAATGGCTTCGTGCAGCAAAATGCCAGGCCAGCCATTACCCAACACCACCGTCATCTCACCAGCGGGTGCCGGGCGGGCCGAGAGATTAAGCACCGCCTGCGCAACTGCAATCTGCGCATATTGTTCGACGACCGAGTCGGTGAAATAACTGTAATCGAAACGACCACCGCCACCCGCGCTACCTTGTTCGCGACGGCCGTTTTCCTCGACGATCACATTGAGCGACAAACGCACCAGGGGGCGCACGTCCGCAGCACGGTGGCCATCATGCCGGGCGATGTAGATCACATCATATTCAGACGCCAGGCTTGCCATGACCTGTACAACGCGCTTGTCGACGGCACGGGCGGCGCGCTCCAGTTTTTCCAGCAATGCCACTTTTGCGCCTTCATCCAGGCTGGCCAACGGATCAACCGGCCGGTACAACGCATGTCCGGCACCGTTCTTGACGAGCGCCGCCGTACCAGTGCCGCCCTGGCGGCCAATAGCCCGCGTGGCGCGCGCAGCCTCTATCAGCGGCGCAAAACCAATTTCATCTGAATACGCAAAGGCGGTTTTCTCGCCCGAGACCACGCGCACGCCCACACCCTGGTCGATCGAAAAACTCCCCGACTTGACGATGCCCTCGTCCAGACTCCAGCCCTCGGAGCGAGTGCTCTGGAAATACAGATCAGCGTAATCAAGGTCGTGCTGCATCAGCTCAGAGAACACGCGATCAAGCTGTTGTTCATCAAGACTGTACGGTGCAAGCAGGGTGGACTGTGCGGTTTGCAGAAGGCTCATGCCGGTATCGCTCGGGAAAATGGCGGGGAATGGATGGAACATGCCATCGGGGATGGGGTTTGACAAGCCCCGGCGACATCGGGGAACCGCTATAGCACCCGATGCTTCAGTGCCGGCAGAATCTTGCGCACACGTTCTTGCTGGCTGGCTTTGAGCTCGGCGATCACAACGCCATTGCCGTTCTCACGCTGAGCCAGAATCTGGCCCCATGGATCAACGATCATGCTGTGACCGTGGGTTTCGCGGCCGGTCGGGTGCATACCGCCCTGACCTGGTGCGATGAAATAACACTGGTTTTCAATGGCGCGGGCACGGATCAGTGGCTCCCAGTGCGCCTTGCCCGTCGTCGCGGTGAACGCCGAAGGCAGGAACCAGAAATCGACCTCGCCTGGCGCCCGGAAGAGTTCCGGGAAGCGCAGGTCATAGCAAATCGACAACCCAACCCGGCCAAATGGCGTGACAAAGGTCGTGACCTTGTCGCCCGGCTCAATGGTTTCGGCCTCGGCAAAGTGCTCGTCGCCATTGATAAAACCAAAGAGGTGGATTTTGTCGTAACGGGCGGCCAGCTTGCCATTGGGGTCATAGACCAGGGTGCTGTTACGCACCTTGTCGGGCACAGACGCCACCAATGGCGCGGTGCCGCCAATCAGCCAGACACCATGCTTTGCTGCTGTGGCGGCCAGAAAATCCTGAATCGGGCCGTTGCCAGGTTGCTCGCGCACTGCAATCTTGTCACGCGGGTCATGGCCCATGATGGCGAAGTACTCGGGCACAGCCACCAGTTGCGCGCCCTCGTCTGCCGCCTGCGCAATCAACTTGCCTGCAAGCACCAGATTTTCACTGACGTCTGGCGTGGAGATCATCTGGACGGCGGCGGCGACAACGGTTTGCATGCGAAGGTCCTGTTAACTCAAGGTGATTGCGTGGGGATACCACGGTGCAGCACATTCTTTTCCAGTAACGCCGCCTCTTGCACCCGGCGGATTTTCGGGTCACTCATACTGCCGGTAATATCGTATTCATAGGCGATCAGCTGTCCCAGCGGGTCTTTCAGCGCCCGTTGCAGCAGAAAAGCGGCGACACCTGCAATCGGGTTGACGATGGTGGTGGCCACCGCAACGGAGTCACCAATCACCGGCACGATACGTACACGCAAGTCCTGCGTACCCGCTTCAAAATTGGCCGCACCGCGGAACAACACCTGGGCAGAAGAACCCGTGATAACAAGGTTATCTGTGCGGGCAACCCCTTTTTCAATGATCGAGTCACCATGAATGGCGTCAAACTCGAAGCCTTGTGAGAACACATCGCGAAAATCCAGCTGCACGCGCCGCGTGAGCGACTGCAAACTCAGGATGGATAACAACCGCCCGGCCCCCGGATCAATGCGGGCGAACTGGCCGGCTTTGACATCGACATTGATATTGCCCTGCATGGACTGGAAATCCGGAGGGAAAGGCTCGCCATCCCACTCGACCTTGCCACTCACTTTGCCAGGTGCACGACGCAAGGTATCCGGATAACCCAATCGGGCCAACAACTTGCCAAAGTCATCACTGGCCAGGCCAAACTGGCCCGAAACATGAGATTTGCCATTGGTTTGGCGCCACAGGCCACTCATATCGAAATGGCCATCCGGGTTATCCAGCGTCACCTTGTTGAGCGACCAGGCGTCCCCCTGCTGCACACCCTGCATTTCCAGCTTGCCCAGTTGCAGGCTCTTGTACCGGAAGTCATCCACCGTCATGTCCATCGCCGGCAAACTGCGTAGCGGCGAGGACTCCGCTGGCTCGCCACCGCTGGAGGTCAGCGGCAGATAAACCTTGGCCAGATGTGCAACAACCTTGCCCTTACCCTGGCCGTTCCAGCCAAAACGACCTGTCATCTCACGGCTAGCGACTTCACCTTGCCAGTTTTGTACGGCGGTTTGGCTCGCCTTGAGCTTGACGTCATTAAGCACACGTCCCCAGCCACTCAAGCGGTCAAAGGCCAGATCAACCGAGGCGATCGCGGGCAAACCAGCACTGGCGGCGTTATCCGGTGCACGCCACTCTTGATCAACAAAGTGATACCAGTCCTCAACATCCACCTCTGGCCAGCCGCCGCTGACCACCAGGCCGCTCTTGCTGATGACCGCCGGTCCGGTACCGAGCACAAGATTGCCCGATGGCGCACCGCTAACCGGCTGATGCACCGTTGCCTGCACAGTGCGTTCCCACGCCAGATCAAGGTCATAACCCGTTTTGTCGCCACTGACGTGCAAACGAAGTGGCCTTGGTGTCGTGGCAGCTTTACCGACCGGGGCGGGTAAATCCACCGCTGCGCCGACCATGGAAGAATTGAGTAAAAGGTCAAGTTTCTCATGGCCCGCCAACAACTGGCCTTGCCAGGCAATCTGGCCGCGCAAGCGACTTGCCAGCGGTGCATCGAAACGGCTGATGGCATCGCTCAACTGGCCCTTGCCCGACAGTTGCAGACGCAAGGCACCATCTTTATCGGTGTTGCCACTGATCTGCACCGGGCCACCCAGCGCCTGGCCGGAAACCTCCTTGAATGACATCCCGGTCTCGGTAAAGCCAATCTGGCCTGAAGCCGCGGTCAGAGCGGGTGCACCATGGTCAAAGTCGAGTTTATTGCCGCTAAAACGGTAAGTACCCGCAACCTTGGTGTCATCTGGCTTGTCGATGGGAATGTCCAGTTTGAGCGTCAGATCTCCATTCCCTTCAGCCTTGAGCGGGTCAATGTAACTGGCCAGCATGCCATGCAATGGCGTCGCCTTGAGGTACTCCATAAAACCGTTGGTACTGTCTTGCGCCTTGCCGCTGACCAGCACGCGGGCATGATCCAGATCGGGTATAGACGCCTCAACATTGCTGAGCTGGGCATTGCGGGTCTGCGCATGCTGGGCATGGATCAACATGCTGCTGCCGTGAAAATCCAGCGTGCCATTAATGCCGGAGATCTCTGGCCAGTCGTTGGCAAAACGCAGCGAGACATCCTGTGCAGTGGCAGTAATACGGAACAGGCCGGTTTTGTCGCCCGTAAAAGGGAAATCCTGCAAGTTACCGTGCACCTGGATTTTGCCGTCATAGGCACGCCCACGCGGCAGCGAATCTTTTAGCCAGGCCAGTGTATCGTCACCCACCGCACGCGGCAGATAAGCATAGGCGCGTGATGCCTCCAGCCCCTTGATCACGCCATCCAGATCCAGTTTGCCTATGCCAGACCCCGGCCAGTTGTACTGCCCGGCCACGCTGACATTCATGTCTTTGTTGGTCAGCCGCGCGACATCCAGATTCACATGCCAACCTGGCGCTTTGCGTTGCCATGAAGCGATAACAGCCAGTTGATCCAACTTGATGGGCTCGACAAAGTGGTCGGGGTAATCGAGCACAAATTTGTTTGAATCAACATGCAGTGAGCCACCTGTGTCTGAGAAATCCGCCTGGATATTGGCCGGCCCCCATTGCGGCAAGGTACCCGGCCATTTCACCGCGAATCCATCTATGCCGGCTTTGCCACTGAAATGCGCCGGTTTATCCCAGTCACCCTGCCAGTTGTACTGGACGGCATGAACCAGACCGGCCAACTGGCCATCTGGAATCTGCTGCAACAGAGAGGTCGGCAGCGCTTCACGCAATCCGGCCAGATGGTCGAGCTGCCAATTGGAAAGCGACAGCGCCTGCTTGCCGGATTTATCACGCGTCCAGCCAAGGCGGCAATCATTACAGACCACGCCGTCGCGGGTTGCGATCTGCTGGCCCTCAAAATTGAACGACTGCCCTGCCCCCGGACCGTTCCAGCGCACATGACCCGTAAACCGGGGAAGTTCAAGCGTCCGGGTCCCATAGGTGGCCAGCAAGGAACGTGCGTCGATATCCACATCAGCCTGGGTAACCACACCATGGCCGATGCTGAAATCGACCTTGCCACCCGCGGTGCCTGAGGACACCGCAACCGGCAATACATTCGGTGGAATACGTTGCCACAACGCATCCAGCGAGACTTGCGGGGCGACGATACGCCCATGCCCTGTCCAGTTGCGCCAATTGCCGACATCGCTGCCATACCAGACACCACCCACCGTAAATGGCTGGGCGATCTCTTGCGGCGGCGTGGCAGCAAATTCAAAACTGTGTCGACTAAACAGGCGACGCACATGCAGCAGCATATTGCGCGCTTCAACCGGGGCAGTCTGCGTCAAGGCATCCGCGTAACGCAGGGTGCCGCCGCGGACATCCAGTTCATCCTGATTCAGAAACCAGTTCACGAGCTGGTTGTCACCCTTTTCAGGGCCGGTACCCAACGCAAAACCTGCGACGTGCCAGATACCGCCGGCATCGCGCATGACCTCAACATTCGGAGCGGACACCGTCAGGTGCCGAAACCTGATTTGCCCTGCCGCGAGCGACCACCATGCCACTTCGGCATCCAGCGTATCCAGGTGCAGCGCTGGCGAACCATCATGATTCAGGATGGTCAGCCCTTCGATCCGGAAACCCGGACGGAATGCACGCCAGCCGCCCTCGATCCGGCCAAGCCGGATCTGGCTACCCGTGGCCTGGGCAAAACGATCTTGCAACCATGGGCGGAACTCGTCCAGGCGGGGAAGCAGATAGAACTGCCAGACCAGCGCGATGCCGACAAACACCAGTGCACAGGCCAGCAAGAGGCGCAGCAACAAGCGGTAGTGCCAGTGAAGAAATCCCTTGAGGCGCGACCAGAGCAGACCCGGCAAGGTTTTAAAAGAGGAAGAGCGCAATAAGGTCATGCACAGCCCGGTGACCCGGTTCGTCAAAAAGCACGATCAGACATTGATCAAAAACAGGCGCAACGCGCCTTTTACCAGGTCGCAACGGCGACACGTCATCCGCAAACCGCCCAGGAACCAGGCTGGAATATGCTACGGTAGCCGCTCCGGGCATTCTAACCGATCAAGCCAGGCCTCAAGAGATTGAACATGTACGCTGTGACACATACCACGCTGGGCCCCGCCATTGAACATAGCCGTTTCTTGCAACGCCTGTTCACCCGCTATAGCGGGCTGGAGGCTGAAACGGCTGCCGCGCTGCAACAACCCTTCAGTCGTCTGCAGATGCAATCCTTTGTAGCCGACTGCGTGAATCAGGATGAAGAGACCGCCAAACGCACACTCCGACTGTTGCGTACACACGTCATGGCCCGCTTGATCGGGCGTGAACTGGCCGGTTTGTCTGATCTGGATGAAGCCGTCACTGTGGTCAGTGACCTGGCCGAAGTCGCCATCGAAACCGTACTGGCCGCTGCCAGCAAGCCATTGCATGCGCGTTACGGAGACCCGATTGGCGAAGACACTGGTCAGGTTCAACAACTGATCGTGGTTGGCATGGGCAAGCTGGGTGGGCGTGAACTCAATGTTTCCAGCGATATCGACCTGATCTTCGTCTACCCGGAAGACGGCGAAACCAATGGCGCTCGCAAAATCAGCAATCACGAGTACTTTGCCATGTTGGGCAAAGCGTTCATCCAGTGGATCGGCCAGCAGACAGATGAAGGCTTCGTATTCAGGGTAGATATGCGGCTGCGCCCGTTCGGGGATGCGGGCCCGTTGGCATCCAGCTTTGCGGCGCTCGAAAACTATCTGTTAACGCAGGGCCGCGAGTGGGAGCGTTATGCCTGGATCAAGGGCCGCCCGTTGTCTGGCGACGGTGACGCGCTGATGCAACTGGTGCGCCCGTTTGTCTATCGCAAATATCTGGATTTCGGCGCGTATCGCTCCATGCGTGAACTTCATAGCCAGATTCGCCATGAAGTCACGCGCAAGGACCGGCTGGACAATATCAAACTGGGGCCAGGCGGTATTCGTGAGATCGAGTTCATCGGCCAGGTTTTCCAGCTGATTCGTGGCGGGCGCGACCGGTTTTTGCAAGAGCGCCCTACCCGGACCATTCTGGCGCAATTGGCCCGTGAAGGTTTGCTTCCGCAAGAGGCGGTCGAAGAACTCACGACCGCGTATGAGTTCTTGCGGAATCTTGAACACCGCATCATGTATATCGATGATGCGCAAACCCAGATGCTCCCGACCAATGATCAAGATCGTGCCCGCATTGCCACCAGCATGGGTTATCCAGACTGGTCCGCTTTCGGTGCACGGTTAGGGCAAATCCGCAACGCAGTGACGCGGCATTTCGAACAAGTCTTTGTCTCACCGCAGGCGGAGGACGAGAGCCATCCGCAATCTGAACTATGGCAAAGCGTGCAAGACGATGGCGAAGGGGTCGATGAAGGCCTGGCCAACCTGGGCTATCAGAATGCAGCGGAGATCCATCGCCGCCTTGCCGGCATGCAAGCCAGCAGCCGCTATCAGCAGTTATCTGAACGCAGTCGCCAGCGCATGGATGCCATTTTGCCTGCACTGCTGGAGGTCGCTGCCGGATACCCTAATCCGGACACAACTTTCTTGCGGATTCTGGACCTGCTGGAAAGCATTGGCCGGCGTGAATCTTATCTGGCCTTGCTGGCAGAACACCCACAAACGCTGAACCGGTTGGCCAGCTTGTATAGTGCCAGCCCGTGGGTCGCTGAATACCTGACCCGCCATCCCATCTTGCTGGATGAACTGCTGGATGTACGGTTGCTCTATCAGTCACCAGACTGGGTGGAAGCCGGCAAGCAATTGCGTACGCAGATGAAAGACCATCTGGACGATACGGAAGCGCGTATGGACGTGTTGCGACACTTCCAGCACACCCAGGTATTCCGCCTGGTTGCACAGGACATTGCCGGTAATCTGCCGCTGGAAAGCCTGTCTGATCATCTTTCAGACCTGGCGGACCTGTGTCTGTCCGTCACACTGGAAGAAGCATGGCGCGACATGACCACGCGCCATATCGAGACGCCAGTTTTCACCATCATTGGTTATGGCAAACTCGGTGGCAAAGAACTGGGTTACGGGTCTGATCTGGATCTTGTGTTCCTGTATGACGACCCACACCCGGATGCGGCAGACATCTACGCCCGCTACGCCAAGCGCATCGTGAGCTGGCTCAGTGCCCTGACCTCCGCCGGCCAGTTGTATGAGGTCGACCTGCGACTCCGTCCCAATGGCTCATCCGGCTTTCTGGTCTCCAGTATTGAGGCGTTCTTGCAGTACCAGAACGAATCAGCATGGATGTGGGAGCACCAGGCGCTCACCAGGGCGCGTTACGCTGCCGGCAATGTTGCACTGGGTCAGCGATTTGAAGACATCCGGATTGAAATTCTGCGCCGCCAGCGGGATATCGCAAGCCTGGCGGGTGAAGTGGTCACCATGCGTGAACGCATGCTGGAAACGCACCCCGCCCGGGCCGAAGACGTCAAACACTGTCGTGGCGGCATTGTCGATATCGAGTTCATCGTGCAATTCCTGGTGCTGGGGTTTGCATCGCAATACGCTGACCTGACGGCCAACCGCGGCAATATTGCGCTACTGGCTACGGCAGCCAGCCACGGATTGATCGACGCCGAAGATGCGCAGGCCGCACGTTACTGCTACCGCGAATTGCGCAGGCTGCAACACAAGAGCCGGCTGAATGGCCACAAACCCACGGAGGAAGAATTCATGGGTCTGGCCGCGCCGCTGGCGGCTGTACACAAGATCTGGCGGATTTTGCTCAAGCAGGAAATCTGATACGCAAGCCATCGAGACTGACAGTTTGCGCAAATGCCCTGATCAGGAATCTCAGAGCGGGAACGTACAGTACTCGATGGCTTCTGCCCCAAGTGGCAGATAAGGCTCCAGCCAGGTCATTTCCAGCTTCACACGATCAATGATTTCGACAACCTGCCGCGGATCAGCGTCATTGGCAAAGCACATTTCCTTGCTCCAGAAGCGGTCGTCATTCAGCAGACCACGCACGCCCGGAGACATTTCATCCAGCGTCTTGCGATTGCTGCGGTAGCCCGTGCTGGCGAGCAGTTCGCCCAACTCGTCCGAGGCATCCGCCACCTCAATCACAAAAGCAAGTCCACCAGAAGCCTGTTGTCTCAGGTTGACGAATACACGGGTATCGAGCATTGAGCGGCGCGCCAGTTCGGCAAGGCAATGTGGACAAGAAAAAGCCGCGCGAATAAAGCGCGCTTCGTGACGATCGAAAGCAGACGGCCCTGGCAGCTGTCTGTGCCCGCAACGGTGAATCATGTTGAAAAGCAGTCGATCCATTCAGTGGTCTGACAACAATCATTAACTGGAATGACGCAATTATGTGTTAAACAAAATAAAACGCCAGAGATGTGTAAGCATCTCTGGCGTTTTCGCAACAAGTTTGCTGTCAGCTTTTGACTCAAACCGTTTTAAATGGCCGTTTTAGCCTTTGGTCAGGTTCAAGCGGTCGGCGTCGGATTGCGCAGACGAATATGCAGTTCGCGCAGTTGTTTCTCATCCACGGCGTTCGGGGCGTTGGTCAGCAGACACTGAGCACGCTGGGTCTTCGGGAACGCAATCACGTCACGAATCGACTCTGCACCCGCCATCAGCGTAACCAGGCGGTCCAGACCGAAGGCCAGACCACCGTGAGGAGGCGCGCCGTATTGCAGGTTGTCCAGCAAGAAGCCGAACTTGTTCTGGGCTTCTTCTGCGCCAATACCCAGAGCATCGAACACAGTCGATTGCACATCGGCACGGTGGATACGAATGGAGCCGCCACCAATTTCCCAACCATTGAGCACCATGTCATAAGCGCGGGCACGGCAAGCACCTGGATTGGTCGTCAACAGTTCAAGGTGATCGGCCTTGGGGCTGGTGAACGGGTGGTGGCAAGCGTTCCAGCGCTTGTCATCTTCGTCGTATTCAAACATCGGGAAGTCGACCACCCACAGCGGACGCCATTCACGCACAAAGAAGCCGCCGGCTTCGCCCTTCTCCAGACCAATCTTCAAGCGCAGCGCGCCAATGGCTTCGTTCACCACTTTGGTCTTGTCAGCACCAAAGAAGATGATGTCGCCAGCCTGGGCTTCGGTGCGTTCGACGATGGCCTTCAGTGATTCTGGCGTCAGATTCTTGACGATCGGCGATTGCAGGCCTTCTTCGTTCAGCTTGGTCGGGTCGTTGACCTTGATGTAGGCCAGACCCTTGGCGCCATAGATGCCAACGAACTGGGTGTAGGCGTCGATCTCGGAACGGCTGAAGGAGGCACCACCCGGTACGCGCAGGCCAACCACGCGGCCATTGTCCGAATTGGCCGCACCGGCAAAGACCTTGAACGGCACGTCTTTCATGACATCCGTCAGTTCAGTGAACTTGAGCGAAATGCGCATATCCGGCTTGTCAGAGCCGTAGTAGAACATGGCGTCGTCGTACTTCATGCGCGGGAACTTGCCCAGATCCACGCCGATGGCTTCCTGGAATACATGGCGAGCCATGTCTTCGGTGATGTCCATGATTTCGTCTTCGTTCAGGAACGAAGTTTCGATATCGATCTGGGTGAATTCAGGCTGACGATCAGCGCGCAAGTCTTCGTCACGGAAGCACTTGGTGATCTGGTAGTAACGATCAAAACCGGCCACCATCAACAGCTGCTTGAACAACTGGGGAGATTGCGGCAGCGCAAAGAACATCCCGTCGTGCACACGGCTGGGCACGAGGTAATCACGGGCACCTTCCGGCGTGGAACGGGTCAGCATCGGGGTTTCAACATCAATGAAGCCGCGGCTATCCAGGAAGTTGCGCACCAGCAACGCCACCTTGTAGCGCAGACGCAGATTCTTTTGCATGGCCGGACGACGCAGGTCGATCACGCGGTTTTGCAAACGCACGGTTTCCGACAGGTTTTCGTCGTCGATCTGGAACGGTGGGGTGTTGGCCGAGTTCAGGACCTTGATGTCCTTGGCAAGGATTTCGATCTCGCCAGAGATGAGGTTCTTGTTGGTGGTACCCGCCGGACGATCGCGCACGATGCCGGTGATTTCCAGCACGTATTCAGAGCGGGTAGCATCGGCGGTCTTGAAGGCTTCCGGGGTATCCGGATCAAACACGACCTGCACCAGGCCTTCGCGGTCACGAAGGTCGATGAAGATCACGCCGCCATGGTCACGGCGACGGTGCGCCCAGCCTTTCACGGTTACGGTCTGGCCGAGGAATCGCTTGTCGATCAAGCCACAGTAATCGGTACGCATAATTTTCTGAACCTGTTATTCGGTAAATACCGGGTCAATGAGTCTGTCTGTAAATCGTAAATCAAAAAAACCAGTCACTTCAAAATACAAAAGCCGGCCAGTCATCAAACTGGCCGGGCAGATACGGCAAACAACTGCACAACTTAAACGGGTGCGGCCACTGTCGCGTTGGGCGGTGCGGCGACGGTACGGCCAGAGGGCTGCACCACACCCATGGAAATCACGTACTTGAGCGCTTCATCCACGCTCATGTTCAGTTCACGTACGTCACCACGGCGCGCCATGAACAAAAAGCCGGAAGTCGGGTTTGGTGTGGTCGGCACAAACACAGAAACCAGATCGTCACCCAGATGATCTGCAATTTCGCCACCCGGCGCGCCGGTCATGAACCCGACCGTCCATGTGCCTTGATGCGGAAACTGTACCAGCAAAGCCTTGCGAAACGCCTGACCCGAATCCGAAAAAACGGTGTCTGAAACTTGTTTCACGCTGGAGTAGATCGAACGCACGATCGGAATGCGATTCAACAGCAACTCACCAATCTGCAGCAAACGACGGCCCAGCACGTTGGTGGCGATAATGCCGGTGACCAGCACCACCAATACGGTCAGCACCACACCGAAACCCGGGATATGGTGTGCACCGCCAAGGAACGGCGCATAAGGCGCAATCAGCTTGAGCAGCCAGAAATCGGGCCGTACCACTTGTGGCAGCAACGTGCCCAGTTGATCCAGCGTACCAATGATGAGGTTCAACACCCACAACGTGATGCCCAGCGGCACCCACACCAGCAGGCCAGTCAACAGGTATTTCTTGAAATGCGCCATTCAGGATCAAGCCTTGCGCCGGAGGGCGCCCAATTCATTCATCTTTGCCAACCCAAACGGGCTTAGTGGCACGCACAACCTGGACTACACGCCGCTGCTGCGGGTTCTGCAGCAGGTTTCTCAGCCGCTGTAGATGCCGGCGCCGTCACCGATGTACCACCACTACCGCCCTTGAAATCCGTGGCATACCAGCCCGTTCCCTTGAGCTGGAAACCGGCAGCAGTCACCTGCTTTTCATACGCAGCGGCGTGGCAGGACGGGCACTCGGTCAGGAGCGGGTCTGACATCTTTTGCATGTGATCGTTCTGATACCCGCAGGCGCTGCAACGATAAGCATAAATTGGCATGTGCGTACCCCCAAAAGAGACTGATTATACCGTGTTAGTCATGTTCGGGGCATTACCAGCAAAATCAAGCCTGTACACCGTACGGCGGCCGCGCTTTCAGGGCTTGGGAATACGCAGGGTGCGGCTGATCATCAGCGAACCCGACAACGCAAACATCAGCACCAGCGGATGCAGTTTCCAGGGGCCAAGATGCACCACCCCAAACCACAACGCATCACCCAGTGCCCCTGTCCATGCGGCAACAGCCAGCACCAGCACCAGCAAGAGCGAAGTGGGAATGGGCGTTCCTTCGTAATAACGCACCTTGCCTGACTCGCCCTTCAATTGCTCTGCAGTGACGTTGTAGCGCGCCAATCGACTCACGCCGCAAGCCACAAAGTAGCCCAGCACAATGCGATCCCACATGCCCTGCATGCCCGCGCCATATGCAATGGCAGCAGGCGCAACGCCAAAAGAGATCACATCGGCCAGCGAATCCAGCTCACGGCCTAGTGCCGACTGGGCATGCCGCCAGCGTGCGACCTGGCCATCCAGAATGTCGAAAAACAGCGCCAGCGGAATCAAGCCGCAGGCAATCAAGAGGTGCTCCGGGCTTTGCTGTTGCAGATACGTCATGACAGAAAACAGGGCACCGGTGCCGCACAGGGCATTGGCAAGGGTAATCCAGTCCGCCAGGTGAAAGCCCCGGATCATGGAAAAGTGACGGGCTTGTTTGCTACGCGCTTCGTCCAAGATTGCTCCAAAAGGCCAAAACAGAAGGGTAAACGTGTCCTATCTTAGCACTGGAGCGTCTGTTCTTTGAGAGATGCAAATGACATGCATGTCTGATGATTTCTTCCGCAAACCGGATCAGTGTTTGCTGTTGATCCACAAAACACCTGACTTGCTTATTCAGAAAAGATCGCAGCACAGTAGCGAAACTGTCCGCCTGTCCGGATGGTGTTGCACACGATTGCAAGCCACTTGCCCGGATGGCCGAGCTGCTTTAGCTTTTGGGGTCTCGCGCAGGCAGAACCCTGTAAAACAAGGGTCATCACACCGATGACCCTGCGGCAGGAGCTTGCAGGCGCACTAGATCACATCGGGTACGACTTACTGCACACAGTCCAGCAAGAGACTGGCGGCAATATGTAAGCCAAAAAGAAAATGGAGAGTTGAATATGAGTATTGGCCATCGTTTAATTGCAATGATTGCCATTGCGCTTGCAGCTGTGCTGGCGATCGGCGCCACCGGTTTGTATCAGTTTGCGCAAATCCAGTCCGGGGTAACCCGGCTGATGAACGATGACATCGACAGCCTGTTGATCGCCAACGATCTGAACAACCAGTACAAGGTGGAACAGATCCAGGTGGGCCGGTTGATCCTGGAGCAAGCCCCGGATGCGCGCGCCGCGATCAACAAGGGCATCCTGGATACACGCAACAAGCTGCAAACCCAAGCCAGCGCCTACGAAAAGAGCCACGTGCTCGACGACAGTGAAAAAGCCAGTTTTGAAGAGTTCAAAACGGCGCTGGCCAATTTGCATACCGTATTTGATCAGGTCATGAAAGCCTCTGAGGCGGGTGACAATGCCACAGCAGTGACTGTGGCTGGCTCACAAGGACGTGACCTGTCGATTGAAGTCGAAAAGAAGCTCGATAAAGTCTCTGCGTTCAATATTGATCGCGCGCAGAAAGAACAGGCCGAGATCGACCGTCGCCACCGGAATGCGCAAATCCAGTTTATTGCGGTGATCGTGCTGGCCACGCTGATTCTGATTGTGGGCGGCGTGGTGATGTACAGCGCCATCCGCCGTCCGCTGGCCGCCATGAAGCAAGCGTTTGTGAACGTACAGCGCAATCTGGACTTCACCCAGCGCGTGCCGGTTGGCCGCAATGATGAAATCGGCGCAGCCGTGCGTGCGTTCAACCAGTTGCTTGATGGCCTGCAAGGCAGCCTGCAAGGCATTAGCCAGCAGATTCGCCAGGTGGCGGGCGCCGCAACGGATATGTCGCGCAATGCCGTCGAGATGTCCGGCAATGCCAGCAGCACCAGCGAAGCCGCCAGCAACATGGCCGCGACCGTCCAACAGGTGACGGTCAGTATCAACCATGTGGCGGACCGGGCTGGTGAAGCCAATGAACTGTCGCGTGAATCCGGCAAGCTGGCCAAAACAGGTTCTCAGGTGATCGAATCAACGGTGAGCCGTATTGAGGGCATTGCCGGTACGGTGCGCACTGCGGCGGATGAAATTACCAGCCTGCAAACCCTGTCGGCTGAAATCAACGCCGTGGTGAAGGTGATCAAGGAAATCGCCGATCAAACCAATCTGCTCGCCCTGAACGCCGCGATTGAAGCCGCCCGTGCCGGTGAACAAGGCCGTGGTTTTGCGGTGGTCGCCGATGAAGTGCGCAAGCTGGCAGAGCGCACCTCGGCTTCGACTCAGGAAATCTCTGCCACGGTCGGCTCGATCCAGGATGGCGCGCTGCGTGCGGTATCGTCGATGCAGGAAGTCGTGTCGCGCATGGAAGATGGCGTGGGTCACGCCCGTGAAGCAGGTCAGGCGATTGTGGAAATCCGCCGCGGTGCCAACGACGTGGTCGAGCGGGTGGACGACATCAGCACGGCCATTCAGGAGCAAAGTGCTGCCAGCAGTAACATCGCACAACTGGTCGAGCGCATTGCGCAAATGTCGGAAGGCAATAGTGCTTCTGCCAAACAAACTGCCGGGGCTGCCCAGCAGTTGCATCAACTGGCTGGCGATATGCAGCGCGAGGTTGAACGTTACCGCGTTTGATTCTCTGGCACTCTCTGGCACCAACAAAAAAGCCCGGCTTGCGCGTCGGGCTTTTTTTGTTGGTGCGGGACGGAAGTCCGCGCTAACGCACTTCCACCAGATCCAGCGCCCAGGTTTTGGCGCAAGTGCCCTGGATATCCTGCGCCAGTTTGTCCAGGTCAATGTCGCCAATGGGCATCGGGCGGGCAAACAAAAAGCCCTGCAGCTTGGTCGCACCCATGGCGCGGAGTTGATCGGCAGTACCCAGTGTTTCTACACCTTCTGCCACCACTTCCAGATTCATGGCCTGCGCCAGCTGAATCACGCAACGCACAATGGCGGCACTCTTGGGATCGCTGTCCAGCGAAAGCATAAAGCTCTTGTCGATCTTGATGGCGTCAAACTGGTAGTGATGCAGATAAGACAATGAGGCATAGCCCGTGCCGAAATCATCCAGCACCACCTTCACACCGGCACTTTGCAACGCCTGCATGGTGTAGTTGGCCTGGACGGGATCAGCGACCAGCGCCCCTTCGGTGACTTCAATTTGCAGCCGCTCCGGGCGAATACCGAACGAGCGCATGCGGTCCAGAATAGTCTGCGCGCAGTTTGGCTGTACCAGCGAAAGACCCGACCAATTCAGGTGAATCGGTGGCCAGGAGTCTGGCACAGAGGCCAGCCAGCGGCACAGCCAGTCCAGCATGTAGTAATCCAGCCGGGTGATCAGCTTGGTGTTCTCGGCCACGGCCAGCAGTTGCGCTGGCATGGTCCAGCTGCCGTCACGCCAACGCCAGCGCATGAGTGCCTCGAAGGCCACGACCTCCCCTTTTTTGCAATCCACAATGGGTTGCAAGAACGGCACGATGGCATCCTGCCCCTTGAGCGCGTTGCGAAAACGGGTTTCTTGCTCAAGCAAGTCACCGGCCTGTTCACGCAGGTCTCCGGTGAACAGGACATAGCCGTCGCGACCACGGGCTTTGGCCATATACATGGCCGCATCGGCATCACGCAGCAAATCTTGCGGGGTCTGGTGTAACTGCGGCTCGGCCATGACTATGCCAAGCGAACAACTGGCAAAGATGGATTGTCGCGCCAGCAGAATCGGATGATCAAAGGCATCCAGAATGCGTTGCGATACCGTCGTTGCCGCGGCAGGATCACGCACACCCGGCAGCAAAATTGCAAACTCGTCGCCACCCAGGCGCGCCAGCAGGTCATTCTCGCGCAGGCAGGACTGGATACGCCGCGTGGCTTCAATCAGCAGTGCGTCGCCTTCGATGTGCCCGAAGGTATCGTTGATGTGCTTGAAGCGATCCATATCGGCAAAAATCACCGCGAAGGGTTCTTCTGACACGCCAAAGCCACGCCAGGCTGCGTCCAGTTCATGCATGAAGTAATTGCGGTTGGCGATGCCGGTGAGCGTGTCATGCCGGTTTTCGTATTGCAGGCGCAGGTTGGCGGAGTCCAGATCTTTGGTGCGCTCCGTCACCCGTTTTTCCAGTTCCAGATAGGCCGCATGCAAACGGTCGGTGCCACGTTTGCGCGCCAGTGCCGTACCAATGTGATGCGAGACAAAGGTCATCAGCGCCACTTCGGTATCACCAAACTCGATCTCACCCTCGTAAATCTGGATCACGATCACGCCGCAGACGTTGTCGTTCTCAAACAGCGGGGCGCCCAGCCACCAGGTGAAGTTGTCGTCACGGTTCAAAAACCGCGGGTCAATCTCTTCGGCCCGAGCCAGATCAGAGGCCCATGTCCGGTTCACCAGTACGGGCTTGCGCTGACGAATCACATATTCAGTCAGGCCACGCTGGGCTTTGCGTGGAGCGGGCGTATCTTCCAGACTATCGACAAAATACGGGAAACTGACGATGTCGGTTTCTTCATCATGCAACGCAATGAAGCAGTTTTTGGCATAGACCAGCGTGCTGATGATGGCGTGGATCTGACCATAAAAATCGGCCATTTCGATCGGGCGCGACGAGAGTTCGGCAATCTGGAACAAAGCGTGTTGCAACGCTTCGCCACGCTCGCGCTCCTGGACTTCGGAGACCAGCCGCGTGTTCAGTTGCTGCAATTCTTCGGTGCGACGAGAGACTTCGGTTTCCAGCCACGCCTTGCGCAGGAAGCGCTCCAGCGCCAGACCCACGTGTTGGGCGGTCAACAGGAACAAACGCTGATCGTCGGCATCGTAACGGTAGCCGGGGCGGTAAGTCTGTACGGCAATCATGCCGATCACTTCACCATTGGCTGAGCGCAACGGCGCACCAATCCAGGACTCTGCGACCGGGCCTTCGCCCCCGAGACTACCCGTGCGCTGGCGGTACAAAATACCGTCACGGTCAATCAACAACGGTTCGGCGTTGCGGATCACCCATCCCGTGAGCGTGATTTCATCTGGCGTAAACGGCAGGTCCTCGTTGGGATCAGGCAGGTCTTCATCTAGCGTATCGACGAAATAAGGATAACGCAGCGTCTGGCGCACCGGGTCATACAGGGCAACGAAGAAATTCTCGGCATCAATCAGCGTGCCAATCACTTCATGGACTTGCGGCAGGAACACATCAAGCTGGGTTTCACTGGCCGCCAGATCAGCCAGGCGGATCACGGCTTCGGTGATTTTTTGCAGATGATCTGCGTGGCGACTGAGAATGGAGCGACCAAAGACCTCGGCCGCGCACATCGCCACAAAATGGTCGACCTGGCCGCGCACAATCAGGCAGCCATCCGGGCGCAGTGGATCGCCAGTGAAGAACGCCTGGCCGTCGAGATCCTTGATGGCTTTGTGCGGGTACTTGTAATGCAGCGCGTCTACAAAAACGCGAAAATCATCCACCCCGGCAATCTGCTGCCAGACGTCGTCACGGTGTACAAACCAGGCCCAGTCCCCTTGTAACCAGACGGTTTTATCAGCTTCAAGGCAAGCCGCTATCCCGGCCAGCGTGCGCTGTTGCAACAGCGACCGGCAGATCGAGGCAGCTTCCTCGGGGACGCCCGGCAATGTGTCTGCCCAGGCAGGTTTGCTACTCATGCGCGGATACCAGGTGTGAGCTTTGACTGACAGATAAGTGCATCTTCACGGGGGATCACCGGTTTGGCAATCCCGACCGGGCAGAGTGTCGCGCTTTTCTTGCAAGACTTGACGTCCCGGCCGATCAGCGCCAAGGGGTCGCAATGGTATGCGCTACCTGTTGCCAGCCGCCAGGCCAGGGGCCATCGACCTGTTCATCATAGAAAACATGCAGCGCTGCGGCCAGGTCGTGCGAAGACATCCTCTCCTGACCGGTATGGCAGGCCGTCATCCTCACGCATTGGTCCACAATCCATACCGGCTTGTCGACAGCTTATCCACAGTCATGTCCACAGGCTCTGCCAGGCTTTCAGCGCAGATCCACCCATTCGCCTGGCGCAGCCATTGTGCGCACGATCGGCAGCATATCGCGCCAGCCGGCCGCGAAACTGCTGGAGACCGGCTTGCCGCTGCGAATGGCACGGGTAAAGGCGCGCAACTCGCTTGCATAGCCATCATCATCATCACGGCGCCATTCGCGCGCTTTGCCACTGGCGTCAGTGATGATCAATGTGCGGCCGTCGTAGGTCGCGCTGCCTTTTTCGGCCAACAGCACAAGACGCCACTCGCTATGCGCAGCAACGGAGAAATACAGATTGATATTGGCCGTCGCACCCGAAGCCGTTTGCAAAGCAAACGCAGCACCGTCATACCGGCCCAGATGCGGGTTGATCTGGCTGGGGCTGGCCGTGGCCCGGGTGATGTCGCCCAGCAAATCACGAACCACCGCCATGTAGTGCACGCCAGCATCAAGCACCAGCCCACCAGGAAATGCCTCTGAAGCCCGCCAGCCGCTTGAAATATACCGGTTGTCTTCGCGCATCAGCATCATGGCATTCCAGTTCAGCGCGTACGGGCGTCCGGCTTCGCCAGAATCCAGCCAGTTGCGCATACGCTCGAACACCGCGGCATAGCGGAAGTTTTCTGCCACCATGGTCACGCGATCGGGCCACGCTTGCGCCAGATCCAGCATGGCTTGCGCTTGCTCGGCGGTGGGGGCCAGGGGTTTTTCGACGAGCACATGTTTGCCGGCTTTGAGCGCTGCCCGTGTAGCCAGCAGGTTTTCAGTTGCCGGCAAGACAATATCGACCGCTTCAATATCTGGTCGCGCCAGCAATTCTTCCCAGCCAACATACCAGTCCACGCCACCGGCCATGGCAGAGAAATGCTGGGCCTTCTGCGCGGTGCGATTGCACACAGCCACCAGTTCGACTTCCTCGGCAGCAGCCTGCAGGGCCGGCCAATGCAGTTCGCGCGCCGCAACGCCGCAACCGATCAGCCCCAGCTTGACGGGGTGAGACATGGATTTTCTTCCTGCGAGTCGGGTATGTAATAAGAGTTTTGCGTTACGTTACGCGGCCCACCGACAGGAAGCAAAAGACGTATAAGGGTTAAGACGTAAGTACAACACCTGACCCGGGCTGCACAAAGAATTGCGGCAGGTCAAACGCCCCTGCCGCAATCGATGAATCAGAAGGCCAGCAAGGGTTCCAGCTTGGCTTGGGCCGAGGCAACCCAGGCGGGAATGTAAAACGGCGCGTCGTCCATGGCGATGGCTTCAACCTCCGTAAACATCTCCACCGCTTTGGGTGCGCCACGACGCGACTGGCGGGTGATGTGCGAGACCTTCCAGATGGTTTGTTTGACCTCGCCAGGCTTGTTCCACAAATCATCCAGATGCTTCATGCCGGCGGGTAGCACGAAGTAAGCATCAATGGCGTCGTAGGTGGTTTTGTCGTGAAAGCGCTCTGGATAAAGACACAGCAACAGGTAAGGCAAGTAATGGGCCTGCAGCCCGGCGTAATCAAAGATGCCGCGGGTATTGGCATCAATCAGTGCACGCTGAAAATCGCCCCAGGCCAGCTTGCGGCCAGACAGTGAGTACGCTTTCAGATAAATGGGATATAACTCTTTGAGCGCCCATGCACGCAGGCGCTTGCCGTTCTCCAGATCCAGCGCGGACGGCTTGAGATTGAATACGGCGTGACGATATTGCTCCAGCGAGCTGCAGCGGCTACCCGCCTTGTGGGCAAAGTGCGTCATCGTGTGCGGTGGGTGTGCGACGCGCAACACGAGTTCAGCTTCGCAGATTTCGCAGCGCCCCGTAGCGTTCTCGCCATAGGTTTGCCGGAACCATTCCGCGCTCTGGATTCCGTGCCCGTTCGGGTCTGTGGCGCGATGAGTCATGGTTGTCTCCTTGTCTGTCAGACAACCATGATAACCAAACCGCTCGTCCAGCCGAAGTGAACCAGTCAGCGGCGCGGCAAAAAGCCCTCAATCCAGCAGTCACATTTGCGTTCTACACTCCCCGCTCATTCGCCAAACCGCCCGGATCTCACCATGATGCGCAGTCTGATTGCCCTCTGGTTGTTGAGCACAGCCAGCTTTGCCGGTGCTGCGGCACCTGCCCCGCTTTCCGCACAGAACATGGCGCTTTATACCTACGTTATGGGACGCGCGATCAAGGCCGACTGCGAGCAAACCTATCCGGAAGCGACGAGTGCCATTGAGGCCAACTGGCAACGCTGGCATATGGCGCAGCCAGAGGTGGTCGCAGATTTCCGGGGCGAGCGCGCGCCTTCGGCCCCGCCCACTCGCGAGCAGCTAAAACGCATGGGCAACCCGGCGCAAAGCATCAAATCATTCTGGTGCCAGCGTCTTGATCTCTACATGGACTTTGGCACGCGCAGTTCACCCACCGCGGTCGCTGCCCTGCAACCATGGCTGGGTGAGGCCAACCCTGGCGCCCTTGTCCAGGCCAATGACGAATGCCGAAAACTGGGACCAGCCCAGTGCGGCCCGCTTGAGATCATTGCAAGCCAGCCAGCCCCTGCTGCGGTCCGTTAGCGCTCAGGCAGTCAGAACAAGCGAGCGATCAGCGCCTTGTTGAGCGTAGCGGGTAGTTCGATGGAAATAGCCACGCCATTGCCAGGCGCAACGCTCACCGGCAGACCGTCACCATCCCGCATCGCCCTCAGTTCAATGACCTGATTGCCGGAGGGGTGAATGATTTCCAGCTGGTCGCCCACTGCAAAGCGGTTTTTAACATCAATCTGCGCCCAGCCATCCACCACATTCAGGACCTCACCGACATACTGGCTTTGTCGTGATTGCGAATGTCCGTGCAAGTAGTTTTGCGTGTCCTGGCTGTGATGACGCTGCAAAAATCCATCGGTATAGCCACGATTCGCCAAACCCTCCAGATCAGCCAGGAGGGCCGGATCAAACGCCCGGCCGGCGACCGCATCATCAATCGCCCGGCGGTACACTTGTGCGGTGCGTGCCACGTAGTACGCGCTCTTGGTACGCCCTTCGACCTTGAGTGAATCCACGCCAATGTCCACCAACCGCGCCACATGCTCTACCGCGCGCAGGTCTTTGGAATTCATGATGTAGGTGCCGTGTTCATCCTCGATGATCGGCATCAATTCGCCAGGACGGCCGGGCTCCTCGAGCAGATACTCCGTTTCAGCAGCATCATGACGCGGCACGCCCCCACAAGCGCTCTCGCCTGCGGCGTGGATCTTGTAGTCCCACCGGCACGCGTTGGTACAAGTGCCCTGATTGGGGTCACGGTGGTTGAAATAGCCTGACAGCAAACAGCGGCCCGAATACGCGATGCATAGCGCGCCATGCACAAAGACTTCCAGCTCCATATCCGGGCATTGCTGGCGGATTTCCGCAATTTCTTCCAGCCCCAGCTCGCGCGAAAGAATGACGCGGGTCAGCCCCAATGATTGCCAGAACTTCACTCCCGCGTAATTCACGGTATTGGCCTGCACTGACAAATGCACAGGCATATCGGGCCAGGCTTCACGAACCAGCATGATCAGGCCAGGATCCGCCATGATCAGCGCATCTGGCTTCATGGCAAGCACTGGTGCCATATCAGCAAGGAAGGTTTTGACCTTGGCGTTGTGGGGCAACACATTGGCCGCCACGAACAATTGCTTGCCACGTGAGTGGGCCCGTTCGATGCCCTGCGCCAGGTGCTCCAGCCGGAAGTCATTGTTGCGCGCACGCAGGCTGTACCGGGGCAGACCGGCGTAGACGGCATCCGCGCCGAAATCGAACGCGGTGTCCAGTTTGGCAAGATTGCCGGCAGGCAATAACAACTCAGGGGCATGGCGCATGACGGGGTCCGGTCAGGACGAAAGGGAACCCGCAATTATAAACTGCAGCCGCACTGCCTTTCTTTTAATCAGCGGGTAAAAATTCCTTAAAAACAATCGGTTATATTGACTATCCACAACACGCACACAAGCTTGTTCTGGTATTTGCGTGGAAAACTCATGCCTGTCCACACCCCATGATGTCGGCTACGCACAGCGCAGAAATATCCAGCCAGGTTGCTTAAAAAACAGACAGCCACAGTAAATACCATGGCAGACAAGGACTTGGCAGGGTTGTCCACAGGGCATACACAATCTTGTGCCCGCAACTTGTGTAAAACCCCCGATCGTTGCCTCTTTTTCAGTCAGCAAGAAAAGCGCGTTCTGTGTCAAAGACTTGAGTCGCTTGTCCACAGATCACCAACATGGTTGTTCCGGTAAATCCGTGGAAAAGCGCGCCAGGCCTGCCTTAGGGCGCTTTTTCTACTCCGCGGCAAAACACCCGAAGCACCGGTTTTACCCATCCGACCCCCTCCTTATGGCGTTTGCCTGTTTTTTGATCAGCGCTTAAAAAACCTTATGACTCAGCATGCTGGGTGGTTTATCCACAAGCGCCTCACATAGCAAACCACACAAAACGGGGATAACCCCCAGATGCTGGCAGCAAGGCGGCTGACCATTTTGCAGGCAGCGGGGTTTATATCTTTCAAATCAGCTTGATAAGGCACTTACCCACACCGCGCGCACAAACTTGTTCATGGCCCGCAGTGGATAAACCCAGGTTGTGCACAACCCCCTGTACGCAATCACACATGCCATCGCCATGGCAGGCGGTTAACATAGTCATTTGCCCAGCAACCGTAACGAGGTTTTCTCCACCATGAAGATCGGATTTATCGGTACTGGCAACATGGCAGGCGCCATGATCGCCGGCATCAAGCATATGCACCCGGAATGGGAAATCCATGGTTACAACCGCAGCCATGGCAAGCTGATCGACCTGCAGAACAAATGGGGCGTGGTCCCGTCTGATTCGCTGGCTGAGATTGCGGCCCTGGCAGATTTCCTGGTCGTGGGCGTCAAGCCACAAGGTTATGACGCCATGCTGGCGCAGCTACGCCCGCTACTGCAGCCGCGTCACGTGCTTGTGACCGTAGCTGTCGGCTACAGCATTGAACGCGTACAGCGCCATGCTGGCGAGCAAGCCAAAGTGGTACGCAGCATGCCCAACACCCCGGCGCAGATTGGCCAGGGAATGAGCGCGCTGTGTGCATCGACCCACGTATCCGCAGATGAACGCACCGCCGCACAAAGCATCTTTGAAAGCTTCGGCCGGGCAATGTTCATTGAGGAGTCCCAGTTTGATGTGTTCTCCGCCGTAGCAGGCTCACTACCCGCTTATGTCTGTGTAATCATCGAAGCCCTGGCGGATGCCGCCGTGCAGCACGGCATGCCGCGCCAGCAGGCTTATGGGGTAATCAGCCAGGCGGTCATGGGGTCGGCGCAGCTGGTGCGTGATAGCAACCGGCATCCGGCAGAGCTGAAAGATCAGGTGTGCTCACCAGGCGGCACGACGATTGCTGCTATTGCTGCGCTGGAAGCGGGTGGACTGCGCAGCACGCTGATAGAGGCCGTCAGCGCCTGCATGGCCCGGACCAAAGTGCTCGCAGGCAAGTGATTGCCGGGCATGACAACAAAAAACCGGGACATGTCCCGGTTTTTTGTTTGCGTACATCCCGCTGAATCAACCCAGCTTCTTGCGGATTGCCGCTTCCACGCCCGCGCCGTCCAGCCCGCAATCAGCCAGCAGTTTGTTCTGCTCGCCGTGTTCAACGTAACTATCCGGCAGGCCCAGCAACAGCGTGTCAACCTGGATACCCTGTGCGCTGAGTGATTCCAGCACCGCACTGCCCGCCCCCCCCATGATGGCGTTGTCTTCTACCGTCACGATCAGATCGTGGCTGGCAGCCAGTTCTGCCAACAGCGCGTCGTCCAGCGGCTTCACGAAGCGCATATTGGCCACAGTGGCATCCAGTGCGTCACCTGCATGCAGCGCAGCGCCCAGACGGGTACCAAAGGACAGAATCGCGACCTTGCTGCCCTTGCGGCGAACTTCGCCCTTGCCCCAAGGCAAAGCGGTCATCTCTGGTTCGACTGTCGCGCCAATACCGCTACCGCGCGGGTAACGCACGGCCGTCGGGCCATCGTGCAAGAAGGCGGTGTAGAGCATTTGACGACACTCGTTTTCATCACCCGGGGCCAGAATGGCCATATTGGGGATACACCGCAGGAACGAGTAATCAAACGAACCCGCATGTGTCGGGCCATCCGCACCGACCAAACCGGCGCGGTCAATGGCAAACACGACCGGCAGGTTCTGCAGGGCGACATCGTGGACCAACTGGTCATAGGCACGCTGCAGGAAGGTCGAGTAAATCGCCACCACCGGCTTGACACCCTCACAGGCCATGCCGCCCGCAAACGTCACAGCATGTTGTTCGGCAATGCCCACATCAAAATAACGGTCCGGGAATTGCTCGGCAAACTTCACGAGACCCGAACCCTCACGCATGGCGGGTGTAATGCCGACCAGGCGCTCGTCTTTGGCAGCCATATCGCACAGCCACTCACCAAACACCTGGGTAAAGCTGGGCTTGCTGCTGCCAGATTTGCCAGTCATGCCGTTTTCCGGCGTAAACGGGGTGACCGCGTGATACTTGACCGGGTCAGCCACAGCCAGCTTGTAGCCCTGCCCTTTCTTGGTCACCACATGCAAAAACTGCGGGCCCGACAGCTTCTTGATGTTCGACAGCGTGGTGACCAGCGTGTCGATGTCATGGCCATCAATCGGGCCGATGTAATTGAAACCAAACTCTTCAAACAGCAAACCGGGCGTGAACAGCCCCTTGAGTTGTTCTTCGCTACGCTTGGCCAATTCACGCAGTGGTGGCACCTTGTCCAGCATGCGGCCAGACACATTGCGAAAACCGTTGTAGAACTTGCCCGACAGCATCTTGGCCAGGTAGTTGTTCAACGCACCTACGTTGGGTGAAATCGACATCTCGTTGTCGTTGAGGATCACCAGCAGATCGACATCCCGGTCGCCCGCATTGTTCAGGGCCTCAAACGCCATGCCAGCAGTCATGGAGCCGTCGCCGATAATGGCAATCGCTTTGCGGTTTTCACCTTGCAGTTTTGAAGCCTCTGCAAAACCCAACGCAGCACCGATTGAGGTACTGGAGTGGCCTACGCCAAACGTGTCGTACTCGCTTTCTTCACGCTTGGGAAAGCCCGCCAGACCGTTTTGCTGGCGCATGGTGCCCATCCGGTCACGACGGCCGGTCAGCACTTTATGCGGGTAGCTCTGGTGGCCTACATCCCACACGATCCGGTCATACGGCGTGTTAAAGACGTAATGCAACGCGATGGTCAGCTCAACCGCGCCCAGATTGGAGGCAAAGTGGCCACCGGTGGTACTGATAGAGTCCAGCAGAAACTGGCGCAACTCGCCCGCCACTTGCGGCAAGTCATCCTTGTTCAGGGCGCGCAGATCGGCCGGCAGATTGATTTGATCGAGCAATGTTGTCATGACTATGTTCTTTTAGCTGCGGCGTTCGACGATGAAGTCCGCCAGTGCCTGCAAACGGGCGGCTCGTTCGCCAAATGGCTTTAACGCGGCACGGGCTTCGTTCAACAGTTCTGCGGCCTTGTCCTTTGCGCCCTTCAGGCCCAGCAAGGACACATACGTCGGCTTGTGATTGGCGGCATCCTTGCCGACCGTTTTGCCCAGCGTGGCCGTGTCGGATTCTTCATCCAGTACGTCATCAATCACCTGGAAGGCAAGACCGATGCATTTGGCAAAATGATCCAGCCGCGCGCGTTCATCGCTATTCATGGGCTCGCCGCAATGCGTGCCCATGATGACGCTGGCACGGATCAGCGCGCCCGTCTTGAGAATATGCATCAATTCAAGCTCTGGCAGAGTCAGTGTCTGGCCGACACTGTACAGATCAATGCCTTGTCCGCCACACATCCCCAGGCTGCCCGAGGCACGCGCCAGGCTGGCTATCGCGGCGACCTGGTCTGCGGCGCGGGCAAATGGTGCGTGCGCCAGAACATCAAATGCTTGCGCTTGCAGTGCGTCTCCCGCCAAGAGCGCAGTGGCCTCATCAAAATGGACATGAACGGTGGGTTTGCCACGGCGCAGCACATCGTTGTCCATCGCCGGCATGTCATCATGCACCAACGAGTAGGCGTGGATCATTTCCACAGCGGCCGCAGCCGCGGCCATACAGGGCTCACTGGCTTTGACCAGGTCTCCGGCGGCATAGACCAGCAAAGGCCGCACGCGCTTGCCGCCATCCAGGACAGCGTAGCGCATGGCGTCATGCAGGCGCGAAGGCGCGTGCGAGAGCGGCGGCAGAAACTGATCGAGCGTATTTTCCATGCGCGTCTGAACGTCGCGCATCCAATCCTTGAAGTCGGTCAAGCTTGATCCCCATCCACTTTGAGGGTCTGCAGGCGGTCCCCTTCCAGGACCTTGAGCTGGCGTTCGGCGTCGGCCAGTTTGCTTTCGCAATATTGCAAAAGCTCCTGACCGCGTTGCCAGGCCGCGAGCGAGGCTTCCAGTGCCAGGTTGCCAGATTCCAGCTGGGCAATCAGTGCTTCCAGCTCGGCAAAGCCGGCTTCAAAATTCTCCGGCTGTTTGACTGTTTTGGGCATGGTGCAAAACTCGGCGGAAAATCCAGCGAACATAGCGTATTGGCGGGTTTGGCGTCAATGACAGGCAGATGACTGTTGCCTTGGGCAAGCGCATTGCCCTGATCATGCAGCAGGTCTATCTGGACTTCCCGGGCAAAGCACATCAACTAGATGTTGTTACTCATTGATCTAGCTCGTTTTTTGTTGCTTTGCAACATTTCTTACAGAATTGGCAATTAAAAATTCACGCGTCATAACACCTGAATCCTGAAAAAACAATTAAATACGCGGACTTACCAAGTCACACCGCTGTAACAAAAAAGCAATAAGCTGCCTGCGATTTTTACCGTTGTGGAAAGCAAGCCATGAAAATTGCCGCGCAGCTCAAACTGGTCAGCGTATTTACCGTTCTGGTGCTGATCTGCCTTGCCGGCTGGTTAGCTTTCAAGACATCCGGCCTCTCACGGGACTTTGCCCGTTATCGCAGCGCCCAGGACACCGTGGCAGAGCTCGGTGATATGCGCGCAACCATGCTGACGATCTCCCGACTGGACCCACTGAGCGAACATGCCCAGGCACAGCTGGATGCCGCCAATACCGAGGTTATGCAAAATGCACAACACGTCACCAGTGCGTTGGTGCATGACCAGGCCGATGCCCTGCAAGGCGGCCTGAAAGGTCATTGGTCCGCCTTTGTGCAGCAGTACCAAAGTGCCATCAAGATTGCCGCCACCAGCCCCCAGGATGCACTCAACATACCGGACCAGGCCTGGCATAACGAACTGGAACCCCTGCTCGCCACAGTTGAAACCCTGCGCGACAGGGCCAGCAAAGCGGGTCAGGAGGCGACCGGCACCATTGACAGCCATGTCCGGCAATTGCTGGCCGCCACACTGGCCCCGCTGATACTGACGGGCTTGCTGATCGTCGCCAGCCAGTTGTATTTCTCCCGCACATTGAGCCAGCGCATGCGCAGTATGAACAGTGTCAGCCAGCAATTGCAGACGGGCGATCTGACGCACCGGATGCCTGCAGGCAAAGACGAAATTGGCGAACTGGGCACGGCACTCAACCACTTTCTGGATCAACTGGCCGGTACGCTGCGCGAAGCACGTAGCGCGGCTCAGTCCACACGCACTGACGCAGCAGCGGTAACCCAACTGGCCCAGGCCATTCATGGCGATGCCAGTGAACAAACCCACCATTTGCGGGACATTGTTGATAGCAGCAGCACCCTGCGCGAAGCGGCCCTGCAAATGGGTACGCAAGCCGCGCAAGCGGGTGAGATTGCCCACGCCACGCAACAAGCCGTCGATGATGCCCATCAGGCCGGCGAAGCTTCACTGCTCCGCCTGCAAACGCTGGGCGAAGAATTTGCGATTACGGATCAGGCCATGCATGCGTTGGCAGGTTCAGTACAGGACATCATCCGGGTTGCCAGCGTGATCGAAAAAATTGCACAGCAAACCAATCTCCTGGCTTTGAATGCAGCCATCGAAGCAGCCCGCGCGGGTGAGAGTGGCCGTGGTTTTGCCGTGGTGGCTGATGAAGTACGTAAATTGTCGCTGGATACCACCAACGCCACCCAGAACATCCGCACGATACTCAGCGACACGGATTCCCGCACTCAGGCGACATTGACCGCCATGGCGGCAGCCAATGAACGCGTGGCACAGTGTCGGGATGATGGCGCCATTGTCGCGACGGCGCTGGAACGAATCAGTCAGGCCGCCGAACAGGTGAGCCGCATGATGGAAGGCATTGCCTCTGCCACAGAAGAGCAAGGAAGCGCGACGGAGGCTATCAACCAACGGCTGTCAGGCATCGGGGCAAGCGCGGGTCAAAGCATTACACGCACCCAGAATATGCTGGGCCAGATGCGCGCGCTGGCCGGCGTGGCCGATGGCATGGAACAACAGCTGACCGGGTTCCGCTTCTGATGCAGCGTTCTGCGGTCAATGCAGAACGCGGATTTCTTCCTGTGCCCAATCGTCGTTGATCAAGCCTGCCGGCGCGATGCCGGTGGACTCCATCAACCGTTGCGCAACACCCGCCGGTACGCCGCCCTGCAGCATGATCTGCATGACGTCTTGTGGCTGGCTGCCGGCCGCGAGGTTGTCCTCAGCCCATTCCAGCCAGTCTACGTAGTAATCCAGCCAGTTTGCGTCTTCTGTTTCCATGAGTTCGTCCACGTGCAAAGAGCGCATAGGATATATCCGATAAGAGAACGCAAACGGATACTTGTGTAAAATTGACGAAACCGTTTCTCACAAAAGAATCAGCTACTTGTGAGCATTTTTGCGCACACAATGCCAAACGGAGCCGCACGGGCTCCGTTTTTCTCAAAACACCTTGACGCGGATCAATGGCATTTACAGCGCAAAACGCATCGACAAATCAATCGCGCGGACATCCTTGGTGAGCTTGCCGACGGAAATGCGGTCCACTCCCGTTTCTGCAACGGCGCGAATGTGCTGCAGATCAACACCACCCGATGCCTCCAGCACCGCCTTGTCACGCGAAGACTGAACGGCAATACGCATATCGGCCAGAGTCATGTTATCCAGCAGGACTGACGTTGCGCCGGCATGCAAAGCTTCATTCAACTCATCCAGGTTTTCTACCTCGATCTGGATGGTGACGTGCGATGGTGCCAGTTCTCGTGCCGCCTTGAGCGCAGCGCCGATACTGCCCGCAGCCATGATGTGGTTTTCCTTGATCAAGATGCCATCGTACAAGCCAATCCGCTGGTTTTCGCCGCCCCCCACTTTCACCGCGTATTTCTGCGCCAGACGCAAACCCGGCACCGACTTGCGGGTGTCATACACTTTGGCTTGCGTACCGGCAATAGCATCGACATAACACCGCGTTTCAGTCGCGACACCTGAGAGCAACTGCAGGAAATTGAGCGCCGAGCGCTCGCTGGTCAGCAAACTGCGGGCCTCGCCTTCAATCCGGCAAAGCACTGTATTGGCGGCGACCAGATCACCTTCGGCCACTTGCCAGATCACCCGGCTGGCGGAGTCAACCTGGCGATAGACTTCTTCAAACCAGTCCTGCCCGCAGATCACGGCGTCTTCGCGTGCGATCACCGTCGCCACACCTGGGCGCCCGGCGGGGATCAATTGCGCGGTCCAGTCGCATTGGCCGATGTCTTCTGCCAGCGCGGCAGCCACATTGGCAGCAATCACGTGGCGGGCGGGCAAAGCCGGGTACAAAGGAGCGGTCATGCGGCACTTTCCTGGTTGCAAAAGTGCTTATTGTACCGGCCAGGGCAGCGGTGCGATGGCCGTTTTTATTTCCTGTTCAATCCGGGCCAGCGCGGCCGCGTTTTCGGCTTCAAGCCTTAGGGTCAATACGGGGGTGGTGTTGGAGGCGCGAATCAATCCAAAACCGTCCGGGTACTCAATCCGCAAGCCGTCTACGGTGATCAGGCTGGTAGACGTCGGGAACGTTGCCTGCCTGGCAATACGCGCAACGACGGCATGGCCGCCTTCTTGCACTGGTACCTGAATTTCCGGTGACGAAATGAACTGCGGCATGCTGTCGAGCAGCGCATCGAGGTCAACCCCGGCGGCGATCATCTGCACAATGCGCGCGCCCGCATACATGCCGTCGTCAAACTTCCATTGTCCAAACGCCAGGTGGCCCGATAACTCACCGGCTACCAGTGCACCCGTTTCTTTCAATCGCTTTTTCATGTGGGTATGACCCACGGCGATGACTTCGCTGGTCCCGCCCAGCTGCTCGACCCACACCGAGACCGCGCGGGTTGATTTGACGTCATACAGCACATGGCCGCCCGGATGGGCATCCAGCACAGCTTTGGCAAACAGCATCAGTATCCGGTCGCCCGGCACAATGCGCCCACTCCGGGTCACCACGCCAAGTCGGTCGCCATCGCCGTCAAACGCCAACCCGACAGCCGCACCAGTACTGATGACCGCCTTTTGCAGATCAACCAGGTTGGCCACCACTTGCGGGTCAGGGTGGTGATTGGGGAAATGGCCATCGACCTCAGTAAACAGGCCATGCACGGTGCAACCCAATTGCTCATAAAGCCGTGGCGCACTGGCACCGGTAACCCCGTTACCGCAATCAATCACGATCGAAAGCGGCTTTGCCAGCCGGTTCTGTTCGCATAGATCCCGAATATATTCAGGCGCTATATCCAGCGACTTCACGCTCCCCTGGCCGTTCACAAAATCATCGGCTTCAATCAGGTCAGCCAGCCCGGCAAGACGGCCATCACCAACCGTCACGCCGCCTTCCATGATCTTGATACCGTTGTAGTCAGGTGGGTTGTGACTGCCAGTCACCACGGCACCGCAGCCTTCGGACTTGTAGAGCGCTGAGTAATACATCTCCGGTGTCGCCGCCAGACCAAGATCCAGTACGGTGAGGCCACAATCAATCAAGCCACGTGTCAACGCGGCAGCCAGGTCCGGACTCGACAGGCGACCATCTCGTGCCACTGAAAACAAAGTGTGCCCCGCCCGCGCCACCATGGTCCCCGCAGCACGGCCGATCAAATACGCGGCCTCTGGCGTGAGTTTGTCTACGGTAGAGCGGACGTCGTAGGCTTTGAATAAGCTGCGATCGATGCGGGACATACTGGAACTCCTTGATCAGGGATTCTGCGTGGCCTTGTGAGCCCGCAGATGAGCATCAAAAAATGTGAGCAATGTGCGTGGCAACCAGGTCAATTGCCCCGGCGGCATGCCGTCAGCAAACCCGACATGACCCCCTGTGGCGGGCTGCAGCAGGGTCACTGCACCGGAGACCTCGCTCTGCACGGGCAGAATATGCGCCGGAACGAAGGGATCATTCTTTGCGTTAAGTATCAAAGTTGGCACGGCAATGCCTTTCAGATGCGGTTTGCTGCTCGCTGCACTCCAGTAATGGTCGACATCCCGAAAACCATGGAGTGGTGCGGTGACAAGGTCATCGAACTCGCGCAGCGTCACCGCGCGGCGGATCGCGTTCTGGTCGATGTGGACATCGGCGTGGAGCCGCAGCTTCACACTCATTTTCTTTTTCAGCGTGCGCAAGAACTCACGCGTGTAAATCTGGCGGTTCAGCCCTTTGTCCAGTACTGCACCGCATTCGGTCAGATCAAGCGGCGCACAAACGGCTGCGGCGCCATCGACCACCTTGCAAGCTTCATCGCCCTGCTCGCCCAACCACTTCAGTAGCGCGTTGCCCCCCAGCGATACACCGGCCGCAAAGACCGGTACGCCCGGATTTTGTTGCCGGATACGGCGCAAGACCCAGTCAATTTCGACTGAATCCCCTGCGTGATAGGCGCGCGGCAAGCGGTTGTCAAAGTCCCCACAGGAGCGGAAATGCGGGACTGCCCCCCGATACCCGGCCACCTGGGCAGCCGTAAACAAAGACAGCGAATAATGGCTGCGCGAACTGCCCTCCAGCCCGTGAAACAACACTAGCAGGGGTTGGTTTGCGGCACCATCCAGCCAGTCAATGGCGATCTGGTCGTCGTCGGGTGTATCCCAGGTTTCGCGGCGAAACTGTGGGCCACGGTGACCGAGTGCCAAAGCGGGATACAAGGTTTGCAGGTGACCGCCAGGCAGCCAGGACGGCGCGCGGTATTCGATAAACTCAGGCACAGAAAGACGGCGGGACATGGACGAAGGCTAGGACAAGGCAGAAGCAGGTTCAAGGCCAGCCCCGACCCGCACGCCAGGAGGCAGCAGGCCGGGCCCGGGTCGATACATCAGATGGCAATGCCCTTATCGTCGAACATGCCTTCAAAGAGGATGGAGCTGAGGTAACGCTCCCCCGAGTCCGGCAAGATCACAACGATGGTTTTGCCTGCATTCGCTGGCAGTTTGGCCAGACGCACAGCCACAGCCACCGCAGCGCCGGACGAAATACCCGAGAGCAACCCTTCTTCACGCGCCAGGCGGCGGGCGTACTCAACAGACTCTTCATTGGTGACTTGCTGTACATCATCAATCAGCGACAGATCCAGCACGTCTGGTACGAAGCCTGCACCGATCCCCTGGATTTTGTGCGGGCCGGGTTGCAGCGGCTGACCAGTGCGCTTTTGCGTCAGCACCGGGCTGTTGGTCGGCTCGACAGCGACCGAATGCAGCGGTTGTTTGCGCTCTTGTTCAAAGTAGCGCGATACACCGGTAATGGTGCCACCCGTACCTACGCCAGAGACCAGGATATCGACCTTGCCGTCTGTGGCATTCCAGATTTCCGGGCCGGTGGTGGCCACGTGCACTGCCGGGTTGGCCGGGTTCTTGAACTGTTGCAGCAAGACGTACTTGCCCGGATCAGACGCGACGATCTCTTCGGCCTTGGCAATGGCGCCATTCATGCCCTTGGCACCTTCGGTCAGCACCAGTTTTGCGCCGAATGCGGCCAGCAATTTGCGGCGTTCGAGGCTCATGGTTTCCGGCATGGTCAGGGTCAGCGGAATGCCTTTGGCAGCAGCCACAAACGCCAGCGCGATCCCGGTATTGCCGCTGGTGGGCTCTACCAGTTCTTTGCCCGCACCCAACAGACCACGTTGCTCGGCATCTGCAATCATCGCCGCGCCGATCCGGCACTTGACCGAATACGCCGGGTTACGACCTTCCACCTTGGCCAGAATGGTGGCCGGTGCGCCGTCTGTAATACGGTTAAGTTTCACCAGCGGCGTGTTGCCGATGGCCAGCGCGTTGTTCTCAAACCAGTGAGCCATGCGTGTCTCCGTTAAAAACCAGGGTAACAGGGTGATAAATGGGTTCAATACCCCGGCCACCAGCCAGGGCAGTCATTCATGATTTGCGGCGCTGGGCCGCCAATTGCAACGCCACGTCCGTCAGCACCTTGTAGGTTGCGCCCGTAGCGGAATCAAGTTGAGTCGTGGCGGCGATTTCCTGCGCGATGATACCCAGATCATTACGGGCAGCCGGGCCGGTCAGCGCTTGCGCAGGGCCAACCCGATCCAGGTTCGCCAGTGTGCCATCAATCAGCGGTTTGAGCGCAGACCACGCCGCTTCTCGTGGCACGCCCGCGCCTTCCATGCTGCGCAGTGCGGTTTCCATCAGCGCGACCAGATGGTTGCACGCCAATACGGCACCGGCGTGATACAGCAACTTGCCGGATGCCGGCATCGTAAAACGCTGTGCGCCTATACCATCAAACAGCGGCAAGAGGATATCCAGCGCCGCTGCATCGCCTTCGGCCGCGCACCATGTACCCGTAAAACCGGTGACGGCCGTCACCGGATCAGCGAATGAAAACAGTGGGTGTACGCTGGCGACGACGGCACCACCGGCGCGCAGCGGCGCAAGCAGGTCGCTCGATAATGCACCGCTGCAATGGAACACCACATCACCAGGCCGAACGTGCGCCCGCAACCGGCCTGCAGCGCCAGCAATCGCGTCATCCGGCGTGGCAATCAGCGTGATGGCGGCCGGTGCCAGATCATCCCAACCGGCTACACGGCCGGTGCCAATGAAGTCAGCCGCGGCGCGGGCGTGGGCGCAATCGCGGGCCAGCAGGTCAGCCACACGTACGCTGGCGCGTTCATGCCAGAGCCGCGCCAGCGTTTGCCCCAGCCTGCCGGGGCCGATCACATTCAATTGAGGAAGCAACATGACAGCAATTGGTAAAAAAAATGACACTGGCCGGATGTTACGCTGCTGTCCGCGCCAGGCAAACCGCCCATGAGTGCTATAACAGCACCAGTCCGCAGGGCCTGCCCCCGCCAGCCATCCCGCCAATCCGCCAAGAAGATGCGCAAATGACCCAGCCCGTAGATCCACAACAGATTGATGCCAGTGACCTGCCCACCGACCCGACCCGCCGCCGTGTACTGGAAGGCCTTGCCGCCGTCAGCGTGGCTGGCGTGCTACCGCTGGTGGCCGAAGACGCCGACGCGGCCAAAGCCAGGCCGCAACACACCGGCGGCCCGCTGGATGCGCGCTTGAGCGCACACGTGAAGAACATTGTGGTGATCTACCTGGAAAACCGCAGCTTCAACAATCTGTATGGCGACTTCCCGGGCGTGCTTGATCCCTTGTCATCGTTAACTGCCGCGCAATACACGCAGACCGACCGTAACGGCCAGCCACTGCCGACACTGCCCAAAATCTGGGGCGGACTTGTGCAGCGTGGCCAGACGGTCGGCGGCAAGTACTACATGATCAAAGAAGAACAGATCGACAAATTGCCTAATGCGCCCTTCCCGCTGAAAGACACCGAAGGCCAGCCGCTGCCAGAGGCCGTAATCACGCGCGATCTGTGGCACCTGTTCTATCAGAACCAGATGCAGATCAACGGCGGCAAGAACGACCAGTTTGCGGCGTGGGCGGATTCGGGCGGCCTTGTCATGGGTTATTACGACCAGACGGCCAGGAACCTGAACATGTACCAGATCGCCCGCCAGTTCACACTGTGTGACCGCTTCTTTATGGCGGCGTTTGGCGGCTCTTACATGAACCACCAATTCCTGGCGGCGGCGCGCGCGAATGTTTATCCGGATGTCGCCAACAGCGTTGCGGCCAAAAAGATCGCCAAGGTCGATGGTGGCCCACAGGGCACGCGCCTGACCCTGCACGCCGAAAACCCGGCCTCTGCCCTGGATGGGAAACCCAAATTCGCCAACGATGGTGCCATGACGCCAGATGGTTTTGCCGTGAACACCATGGCCCCACCCTACCAACCCAGCTTTATCAAGCCCGCCGCCGATGGCGACAAAACCCTGGCCGACCCGAATGACCCGGCAACCTTGCCCCCGCAAAGCTACGACACTATCGGCGATCTATTGACCCGCAAGGGTGTGAGTTGGGCGTGGTACGCGGGCGGCTGGCAAGCTGCGCTGGATGGCAAAGGCGGCCCGGACCAGCCGAACTTCCAGTTTCACCACCAGCCGTTCAACTATTTCAAGCAATTCGGCCCTGGCACGGCCGCACGCGCGGAACACCTGCGTGATGGCGGCATGGGTGACAGCCCGATGTCCAACCGTTTCCTGGCAGACGCCGTCGCCGGCAAATTACCCGCAGTGACGTTCTACAAGCCACAGGGCAACCTGAACATGCACGCCGGGTATTCGGATGTGGAATCAGGCGACCGCCACGTCGCCAACATCCTGATGCACCTGATGAGCTCGCCACAGTGGAAGAACATGGTGGTGGTTATCACCCATGATGAAAACGGCGGCTGGTGGGATCATGTCGCCCCGCCGCAAGGCGATCGCTGGGGCCCAGGTTCACGTATTCCGGCGCTGGTCGTGTCGCCGTTTGCCAGGCGCGGGCATGTGGATCACACCTTCTATGACACGACGTCCATCTTGCGCTTTATCAGTCGCGTGCATGGTTTGCCCAAGCTGGAAGGGATTGCGGAGCGGGACGCGGCATTCAAGTCCCGCGGCACGCAACCACCAGGGGATTTGACCGGGGCACTCCAGGTGTAACGCGTCCCGGGCCAGAAACAAAAAAGCGCAGCCGAGGCTGCGCTTTTTTGTTGGTCAGACCGCCGAAACGATCAGACTTCCACCCCACGGCTATGCAGATAGTCTTCATACCCGCCGACGTAGTAGGTATAAGTACCGTCGCCGTTCAGCTCCAGAATCTGCGTCGCCAGGGACGTCACAAACTGACGGTCATGCGACACAAACACCAGCGTGCCCTTGTACAGTTCCAGCGCCAGGTTCAAAGATTCAATCGACTCCATATCCATATGGTTGGTCGGTTCATCCATCACCAGCACGTTCGGGTTTTCAAGGATCAGCTTGCCGTACAGCATGCGGCCCTTTTCACCCCCGGACAGCACCTTGACCGACTTGTGCACGTCGTCGCCGCTGAACAAAAGCTTGCCCAGTACGCCACGCACCACCTGGTCATCGGTACCCGGCTGGGTCCATTGCTTGAGCCAGTCAAACAGGGTGATGTCTTCGGCAAAGTCGGCTTCGTGATCCTGAGCAAAGTAACCCAGTTGGGCTTTTTCGGCCCACTTCACGCTACCGGCATCCGGGCCCAGTTCGCTGACCAACAGCTTCATCAGCGTCGATTTACCCACACCGTTACCACCAATCACGGCCAGCTTGGCACCGGCTTCCATGATCATGGAGAGGCTCTGGATCAGCGGCTTGTCAAAGGACTTGGACAGGTTGTTCGCTTCAAAAGCCTGACGATGCAGCTTTTGCTTGTCTTCCATTTCAAAGCGAATGTACGGGTTCTGCCGCGACGACGGCTTCACCTCAACCATGTTGTCCTTGATCTTGTCGGCCAGCTTCAAACGGCTGGTGGCCTGACGGCTCTTGGACTTGTTGGCGGCAAAACGCTGGGCAAATGCCTGCAGTTCTGCCACGCGTTCTTTCGCCTTGGCGTTGTCCGTCAACAGGCGGGCACGCGCCTGGGTGGCGGCCAGCATGTAGTCGTCGTAGTTACCCGGATAAATGCGGATCTCGCCGTAGTCCACGTCTGCCACGTGCGTACACACCTGGTTCAAGAAGTGACGATCGTGCGAGATGATGATCATGGTGGATTCACGCTCATTGAGCGCTTCTTCCAGCCAGCGGATCGTGTTGATGTCCAGGTTGTTGGTGGGTTCGTCCAGCAGCAACACATCAGGATTGCTGAACAGCGCCTGGGCCAGCAGCACCCGCAGCTTCCAGCCCGGGGCAACTTCGCTCATCGGGCCATTGTGCTGTTCGGTGGGAATACCCGCACCCAGCAGCAAGGCGCCAGCGCGCGCTTCAGCGGTATAACCGTCAAATTCAGACACCACGCCTTCCAGCTCGGCGGCGCGCATGTAATCGTCTTCAGTGGCCTCCAGGTTGGCGTAGATGGCATCCCGTTCCTGGATAGCCGCCCACAGTTCAACGTGGCCTTGCATGACGACGTCCAGCACACGCTGGTCTTCGTAGGCAAACTGGTCCTGACGCAGCTTACCCAGACGTACGCCCGGATCAAGGCTAACGTTGCCGGCGGAAGGCTCCAGATCACCACCCAGAATCTTCATGAAGGTGGATTTGCCGCAGCCGTTGGCGCCGATCAAACCATAACGGTTGCCGTCACCGAATTTAACACTCACTTTCTCGAACAGCGGCTTCGCGCCAAACTGCATCGTGATGTTGGAAGTACTGATCATCTGTCGCGTTTTCCTCGTCGTCCGGCGTACGCGGCCGGAAAGCGATTAAAATTCAATATTTTGCCAAACCCGGCATTTTAGCATAACCGGACTAATCTCATGCGTTACGCCCAGCGTCTCTCTCATATCGAGCCCTTTCATGTCATGCGCATCCTTGAAGCGGCTCAGCAAATGCAGGCTGCGGGCCTCAATGTCATTCACCTTGAAGTGGGCGAGCCGGATTTCCCGACACCCCAACCCATCGTCGAGGCCGGGCTGAAAGCACTGGCAGAGGGCAAAACTCTTTACACCGGCGCATGCGGCATCCCGCAATTACGTGAGGCCATTGCCCGGTTTTATCAAACACGTTTTAACGTCATCGTTGATCCGGCGCGAATCATCGTTACCCCCGGTGCCTCAGGCGCCTTGCAACTCATTCTTGCGCTGCTGGTCGATCAAGATAGCGAAGTGCTGCTGACTGACCCTGGCTACCCGTGCAACCGGCATCTGGTGAGCCTGCTGGGCGGCACGTCAGTGAATGTGCCCGTGGGTGCCGATACGCGCTTTCAGTTGCTGGCCCCGCATATTGAACAACACTGGCATGACAAAACCGTGGCCGCACTGGTCGCCAGCCCGGCCAACCCAACTGGCACCGTGCTGGAGCCAACCGAGATCAAAGCCCTGGCACAGGCATGCAATGCACGAGGTGGCGCCCTGATTGTCGACGAGATTTATCAGGGGCTGGTGTATGGGCGTCCCCATGAGACAGCCCTGGCCTTGGGTGAAGACCTGTTTGTCGTTAACAGTTTCTCCAAGTATTTCCAGATGACGGGCTGGCGCCTTGGCTGGCTGGTCAGCCCACCAGAACATGTAGCCGCGCTTGAAAAACTGGCGCAAAACCTCTTTCTTGCACCGCCCACAGCGGCGCAATGGGCGGCACTGGCGGCGTTTGAGCCTGCGACGCTTGCCATTATTGAGGCACGGCGACAAGAACTGGACAACCGCCGGCAGTGCTTGCAAGGGGCGCTGGCACAACTTGGTTTTGGTATTCCCGCAACACCGCAAGGGGCCTTTTATCTGTGGGCGGATGCAGGACATCTGGGACGCCCTGCCGCTCATTTCTGCGAAGACCTGCTGGCCGCACAAGCCGTCGCAGTCACACCGGGTGATGACTTCGGTTCCCAGATCAATTTCTTACGTTTTGCATACACGCAGCCAACCCACATACTGGAGGAAGCCTGCAATCGAATTCATAACTACTTGATATCGGGTTGATTGTCGTAAGCTTTTGACTTAATCTTAGAGAAATCACAAGGAAACCCGCACCGGTTTATTCCTACAAAAACATGGTTCGCTGACATGGCTCAGGTGCAGCGAACCCCTGGATTCGATAGGCCAAGCAATGTTCGATTTCAAAGGACTGGTAGGCGCCCTGTTTATCAATCGCGCTGCCGAAGGGGTTCACGACTTCAAGTCAGCCACGCTGATGATGGCCGAACTGCCGGAGAGCGATATCCTTCAGGCGCAGATCGAGATCGTTAAAGCGCTGCGACAGCTCAACACCAACCCGGATGTCTCGTTCAAGGAACGCAGCCGGGCCGTGCCCTATCTGGATGAAAAAGCACGCGTGCTGCAACGGCACCTCGTGAATATCTGTGAAGGCAGCATCCTGGACGACAAAGCCAGCCCGCAGCAGGTATTGCCGACCATGCTGGCTTTCTGGCGCGAAATGGGCGATGCCTATCGCATCTGTATCAAGCAGGCGCTCCAGGGCACAACGCGTGGCCTTGAAAAAACCCTGCACCAGTTCACCTTGCGTGCGATCACCTATCATGGCGCGCACGCCAAATGGTGCTGGCTGCGCTACCTCGATGTCGAAGCCAACGCCTGGCGCAATCTGCATAAGTTATATCTGTACGCCGAAGAAGGCGGTTATACCGACGCGCCGCTGGCGGCCTGGGATGGCAGCCCCATGACGGACGTGCGCGGCGAATACCTGCAAACACTCATGTTGTCCCTGGCCACGCCGGACAAACTGCAACCGCGTCAGATTGAAACCGTCGCGCACTGGCTGGCCCGCTGGAGTGGCCTTGTCCAGATTGAAAAACACATCCGCCCGCACCATCAACTGTTTGCGGTCAATCTGGCCGGCTCTACGCCACCGAAACGCCTGCGCCGCGACATGGTGGGAGACAACTGGCGTTACTGGGGCACCGAAGCGCTGTCACGCCACATGGAAGAAATACGGGATGAACTCAAGCGCGGCGCCAACCCGTTAGCGCTCAGCCTCCCCGCAGACGCCGGCACCCCTGGTAACGTTGCTTTGTTGCAGCAAATGATCAATTTGTGGTCGCACGATGTACCACAGCCGATACGCAAACAAGAACGACGCGTGGCAGAGAAAAAAATCAGCGTGGTGCGCGGACTGGATCATATTGCCGCGTTCCTGCGTGGCCAACGCCCGGAAGACGGCCTGCCACTGGTACGCTGGTCTGTAGAAAACGAAAGCGATGGTGGCATGGCGCTGGTCTACCGCGCGGTAGACGATGACAAACTACAAGTCGGCGAAGTGCTGTGCATGGCCGGCTTCGGCAACAAGCCCTTCACGATCGGCGTGGTGCGGCGCCTGAACAAAACCCGCGATGGCCAGGTACACGTTGGGGTAGAAGCCCTGACGCAAACCCCGGTCGCCGTCGAGCTCACCCCGCTGCCTGGCCAACGGACGATCACCGCAATCTATGCGCCCGACAGCCTGAACCCCAATCACGGCCGCTTTATCATCGTGCCGGAAGCGTACTTTGCAGACGAGCGCGAGTTCCAGCTGGCGGCGCAAGGCAAGGCCTGGCGAATCAAGCTCACACCGGCCATTGAACTCAGCAACAACGCCGTGCTGACGCGCTTTAACGTACTGGAAAAAGTGGCCGTTTAACACAATCCACATTCCCCCCTACCCCAGCGGCGCGATACCCGCTAGAATACGCCCCTCAAACCGGAGGTCTGGGTGAGTGGTTTAAACCAGCAGTCTTGAAAACTGCCGAGGATGTGAGTCCTCCGTGAGTTCGAATCTCACGGCCTCCGCCAGATTGAAAGAATAAAGCCCTGATTCTTCAGGGCTTTTTCTTTACCCCTAGCAAGCAGCCCCACATTTAGCCCCACACTATCGTATCGCTGTTAATGGTGCTTCATGGCCATGGTGAGCAAATCATCGTGGCCGATCAATCCAGCTTCGCTCTAAAAAAATAACGTTCAGAGAAATGGCGATTCCGAAATCCAGCAGCCCTTCCTGCGGTGCGGGAAGCAAGGTCGGGTGCGCACGCTACTGGATTCTTTGTGTCGGGTTATCCGATGGATAATCGGTCAGAGTAGCCTGCGGGACTGGTCACACATATCTACTTTTGCCCTTGGCTGCTAGCGAGACAAGAATTTGTGAGTCCAAATGAAATTAGGACGTTGCTCTACGTGCATTTCTCGCTGTGGGGTGACAGGCCTGCCGGGCCGCAATGCCTTTTTGGTGCATTCAAGTCAGCGCAAGACCTACGGGAAATTATACATCGTGCATTGAAAGGTAATTGTGCACCACTGGACAGGATTGTTTTCAGTGCCCTCATTCGCATTACTTAGGCCCGATTATTCTCAATAAGCCCCCCCTTTGACGCTTTCGGGTGAGTTGATCAAGCGCGGCATTCTCTTTTATCCCAGTGTCCCTCCCCTGAGAAAGCGTTTCCAAATAGAACACGCAACTGGCATTTCTAACAGATGTATCATTTTTCCATCATTAAACTGACAATAATTGGAAGCAAATAAAATGACATGTATGTTGGCATGCACTTGTTAAGTGTAAGTACAAGCTGACGTGCAGCCCGCATTCGATGTTGAGCCCTAAGGCAGCGTAGGCTGCTTGTTTGCTTGATGCCAAGGGTAATAGTGTAAGAGTTTGGCAGGGCCGATTGATCACTTCACATCAGCGTAGTAGCAGTCCTCTTAAGCCAGCAGGTCCAGCGCTCCCGAAATCCGGACCACTTTAAAGGATGCAACTCATCATGAATCCGGTTGTATTCCAAGTTAATAAAAGCAACGACCGAAGAGTACGAAATGGAATAAGTTGTTTCCTTTCCATGATGGCAGCAATTGGATTGTTTAGCCTTTTCACATTCGCTTGCAGCAGAATGGCCTGGGCAGGCAATTCGCCGTGCTCGCAACAAGGAGAAAGTGCTGCTTGTTCCACGGCTGTTATCGACTTTACATCATGGGTTGGCGATACAACGGGGCCGGAGCCCACTGCTGTCGCCGCTGCAAGTGCTGTTCTGGCGGCCGTAAATTCACCCTGGTATGTAAAGCGTGCTTGCCGGCTTTATTACGATAATGGCGTGAATTGGTATTCCCCATTTCCGTGGGTGCGCTCGATTGCTTCGCCATGCCCGACAAGTGACGGTACCAATAACAGCAGTCAGTTGAGGTACGGTGGCGCAACTTACCCCAGAGGCTGGAGCATCTACTGGCCGGTTTACACAAACGGCAATGAGGTCACCGGAAAGCCTTCGCTGACCGACGCTGCCAGTCACGTCATGCAATACACCAGCTATGACGCCAACGGCGATTTGCAATCAATGACCGACCTCACCGGCAAGGCCAGCATCTTCACCTGCGATGCCCGCAACCGGTTCAAGACCCGTCAGGAAGACAGTGACCTAAGCACATGTGTCTACGATCCGGCCGGGCAACTTGCAGCCGCACAGGCCATGGTCACCACGAACCAGCAAACTGGCAGGGCGACGCCATGAACACCTGGCTCCGATTCCTCCGCAACGATAACGAAATCCGGCCCGTGCCCGAGTAGCAGAGGCGTGCCCGGCCGATACAAAACAGTCAGTTCCGCATCTCTAATCTTGGTGACGCTATCTTGCTCAAAAAACTACTCATCCTGGTTTTCTTTTTGCTTTGCCAGCAGGTGATCGCCGATGACAACGTAGGTAAATTTTGTCCTGATTGCTGGGATACGCCAAGCCGTGAGCGGGCAGCATACCCACCAGACTCGGCGACACTTCCGATGTCTCCGGACGGGACACAGGTCTATACATTAAGGAGCTATGGTCATCCTTGCGGACTCGGTTGCGCGGAGGCTGTAGTGTATGACCGGGTAATCACTTGGTGTTACTCCAATGTCGATGGTTGCGGCTCCCTAAATCCGAAACAGATTGTCGATACCTTAGGGTTCGCCGTTGTCTGCCGCGATCCATATATCGCCTACAACTATCAGATTCATCGCTGTTACAAGCCACCTTGCCCTCCAGGACAATTTTTTGGGCGCTCGACCAACACCTGCAAACAACAATGTGATAGCAATTCATACCTTTCAGTAAGCGGTACCTGCGTATCGCTACCCCCTTGCAGCGGCTCTCTGTGCCAGCGGCCTTCCGATGCAGATCCGGATGGTGGCGAGCCGTGTTACTGCTCGGGCAATCCGGTCAATACTGCGACCGGAGGCAAATTCCAGGAAGAGGCCGACTTGGTTTGGGGGCCTGGTCTCGTGTTCAGACGTTACTACAATGGATCTGGATTTTCCGGGTATGCCGACTTTGGTTTGGGTGGCGGCTGGCGCCACAACTATTCTGGACGCATCACGCCGGTCTATTCGACCAGCTACCGACTCCCCCCATTTGCAGATGTGGACCCTGACTGGATTTCGTCCGACACATCTTTTTTCATGTCCTCACCGGACACGATACAGCACTACGTCCTGGAACGAGCTGACGGGCGCAGTTATGCGTTTAACCTGGACGGCTCCCCGCTGGTAGCCAACGTCCAGAACCCATTCAGGATGACGGTCAACAACAATGGGTTTGCCGTCACGGATGGGGACAACACGGAGACATACGACAGTACCGGTGCACTGAAACAGATTCGGGCCAGGAACGGTCGAGTTCTGACTTTTACTTATGACCCATTGACTCTCGCCCTGACCCAAGTCAGCGATAATCTTGGGCACAAGCTCAGTTTTCAGTCTTTGGATGCCTATCATGTAAATTCTGTGTCCACCGGTAGCACCTCAATCACGTACAGCTTTGACGCGATGGGGCGGCTTAAAGCCGTGAACTATCCAGATGCGTCCACGCGTCAGTACCTATATACCGACAACCGGAATGGCAAGCTATTGACCGGGATCATTGACGAAAATGGGGTGCAATATGCCGCTTGGACTTACGACAATCAGGATCGCGCCATCACTTCATCCCATGCCGGTGGGGCGGATCTGGTGCAGCTTGCATATACGGGAACTGCGGATATGTCATCGCGCAGTACCAGCGAAACAGACCCGCTTGGGGCATCCAGAACTTCGAGTTTCAGCTACGTTGCATCCCATTCTGTACTAACGGCACGGACACAGCCTGCTGGAACTGGCAGTCCCGCAAGTAATGAGGCATTTACCTATGATGCCAACGGCAACATTACCAGCCACACGGATTTTGGTTCCCGCACGACCACCTATACTTACGACACTGCGCGCAATCTGGAAACCAGCCGCACCGAAGCCTCCGGCACGTCTCAGGCACGTACGATCAGTACAGTTTGGCATCCCACATTCCGTTTACCAACCCAGATCACCGAACCCAACCGCGTCAGCAACTTCACGTACGACACCAACGGCAACCTGTTGACCAAGTCCGTCACGGCCGGCGGCAAGACACGAACCTGGAGTTATACCTACAACGGTTTCGGCCAAGTGCTCACGGCAACAGACCCCGACAGCAACAAGACCACCTACACCTACGACGCCAGCGGCAACCCGACCAGCCTGACCGATGCCGCGAGTCACGTCACGCAGTACACCAGCTACGACGCCAACGGCAATCTGCTGTCGATGACGGATCCCAACGGCAAGGTCAGCGCCTTCACCTGGGATGCCCGCAACCGCCTCAAGACCCGTCAGGATGGCAGTGACCTGACCACGTACGTCTATGACCCGGTAGGTCAGTTGATCCAGGTGACCCTGCCCGATAGCAGCACGGTGACCTACAGTTACGATCCGGCTCACCGACTCACCGGCATCAGCGACAGTCGCGGGAACAGCATCACCTACACGCTGGATGCCATGGGCAACCACACTCGGGAAGACGTGAGCGATCCGGCCGGGCAGCTCGCAGCGGCGCAATCGCAGGTTGCCACCAGCCAGCAAACCGGTGGAGTGATGCAGTGATACTTGCTATGTACCGAAAACAAGGCATTTTGCTTCGCCAGGCATTTCTGTCGATGATCAACCCCGCCAAGACTCAGTATGTGAATTGGGGTGTAATACACCAAACATGCGTCTTGGCGATGGTAGCTTTAGCCTGTTTCTTTGCTTCCCCGCGAGCGGCAGCCGAGGCTTGTCCAGCCTGCTGGATCAATTACGGTTATGTAGGAAGCACAGCTGCCCCCTTGTCGGACTATATCGTCCCTTTCAATGGGGGGTGGTATGAGTACACCATTCATGATGGACCATTTCAGCCGAACAACGGTAACTGGTGGTGGCACGACACGTACAACAACCTGATGCATCAGTACTTTTACGATGGCCAAGGTAATCTGCATGTGCAGACAGGCATGCAGGGGTACGACGCGCTGATCTGCAATGAAGCTTATCCGTATTATTCAGCCGCGTTCCATAATTGCTTTTCTGAGCAGGTCCCCACTGACCCCTGCGATACATTGAAGGGGCAGACCTATGCCATCCAGCCTGGGTTTACCTGGATGTTCGAGGGCGGGGGCGGCAGCACCCTGGCTGCCAGTCACATTTCTTGCATCAATCGTTGTGTCGTATCCGGTGCCAGCAGCTCAATTTGCAGTACTACGCCAGCGGGTATGGCTGTTTGCACGGCTGGCAAAAATACCCTTACCAACACCGGGGTGACAGACCCGGGCTGTGTCGACGTATATGCAGTAGCCGATTCGGTCCCGCCAAAATCTACGCCAGGTGGTGGGTGTGGCTGTGACAATGATGGTCCGGGCAATTCCGGATCGGTGACCCGCAATGATCCCGTCAGCATCGGTACTCGTGAACAGGTCGAATCAGTTCTGGACATAGCCAACTTAGGCCCTGCCCCACTGACATTCAGGCGGACCTATTCTAGTCTCGCAGGTGGAGATCCGGCCTTGGGGTATGGCTGGCGCCACAACTACTCTGCCCGTCTGTTTTTCTACCCGGATTCGACCGGGAACGGGCCTGTTATGCTTGTGCGGAGCAACGGCCAGTACGTGCAATTTGATCCCACAAACAGTGGTGGCGCTAATGGGGATCAAACATACTCCTCAAATCCGGATGTCAACGATACCCTTGTCAAAACGACAGATCCCTTCACTCAATTTGCAGTATGGATCCTTCGGCACCCAAATCGGACGGTCGAGACGTTTGATATTAATGGTCGATTGCAACGGATCACCAATGCAGCCGGGCTTTCTGTATGGCTGAGCTACGACGGTCAGGGGCGCCTCATATTTGTTACAGACCCATTCAACCGTAGTCTGAGATTCGGCTATAAAGACCTGACTCTGCAAATCCGTAGCATCACCGATGTGGCTGGCGGTACCACTAATTATAGCTATTCGCCTGCGGGTTCACTCGAGTCGGTCACGTACCCGGATGGCGGCACCATTTGGTACAGCTACGACGAAACCAACATGCCATACCAACTGATCAGCATCACCGACCCGAATGGTATTGCCTATGTATCACTGATCTATGACCACGGCAGTTCTGCGCACTCCCAGCGTGCGGGGGGTGCCGACGCTTTGGAAATCACTGGCAGTGGCTCAACCGTGGTTGCAACGGATGGGCTTGGAAGTGTAACGACCTATTCCTTCACTACCATTGCCGACGTGCCACGCTGGCAGCAACAATTAATCAATTGCGGGGCAAGTTGCACCGGTGCGACGCTAAAAGCAAATTACGATACAGCCGCTAATCTACTTAGCCTTCAGGATGGGAATGGTGTCGTAACCACTTACACTTACGATCTGACGCGTAATCTGGAAACCAGCCGCACCGAAGCCTCCGGCACGTCTCAGGCGCGTACGATCACCACGACATGGCATTCAACCTTCCGGCTACCCACGCAGATCACTGAGCCTAACCGTGTCACCAGTTTCACCTACGATGCCAGTGGCAACCTGCTGACCAAATCAGTTGCGGCCGGCGGCAAGACCCGCACCTGGGCCTATACCTGGAACGGCTTTGGGCAGGTGCTCACGGCCACCGATCCGGATAACAACAAGACTACCTATACCTACGACGCCAGCGGCAACCTGACCAGCCTGACCGATGCCGCGAGTCACGTCACGCAGTACACCAGCTACGACGCCAACGGCAATCTGCTGTCGATGACGGATCCCAACGGCAAGGTCAGCGCCTTCACCTGGGATGCCCGCAACCGCCTCAAGACCCGTCAGGATGGCAGTGACCTGACCACGTACGTCTATGACCCGGTAGGTCAGTTGATCCAGGTGACCCTGCCCGATAGCAGCACCGTCACCTACAGCTACGACCCGGCCCACCGCCTGACCGGCGTCAGCGACAGTCGCGGCAACAGCATCACCTACACGCTCGATGCCATGGGCAATCACACACGTGAGGATGTGACCGACCCGGCCGGCCAGCTCGCCGCCGCCCAGACCCAGGTCATGACCAGCCAGCAGACCACCGGGGTGATGCAATGACGCCACCCGCTCGCAATCACAACACCAATAAATCAACCAGGGACCTTGAGATGCACCCAACCGCACGTACGGCGGGGAAGTGGAACTTGCTGGCACTGACCGCAGCCAGCGTGATCGGAGGGATCGCGTTGTTCTCCCCGGTCCATGCAGACACCAGCGCTTGCGCGGACTGGAGCAACAGCACCAGTTATGTCGCAGGAGACTGCGTGGCTTATAACGGGAAGCAGTACACCGCTAACTACGCCAATACTGGCGATAACCCGGCCAGCTACAGCGGTTCGACGGCACCGTGGTCTGCCACCGGCGGTAGCACTTCATTCACCTCGGCTGCGACGACCTCGCCATTGGCCACCAGCGGCAGCGTACAGATTCAGTCACTCGCCGCAGAGCGCGCAGTTGCCACGGCCACGCCAGCGGCGACGGTCGCCTCCGGCCTGCCGGCGCATGTATCCACGGTCAGTACCATCAACACTTATGACGCATTGGGTCGCCTTGTCACCGCCATGGATGGCAAGGGCTTCCAGACCACCTACACCTACGACGCCAACGGCAACCGTCTAACGAGTAAGGATGCGCAGGGTTACCTCACCAGCTACCAGTACGATGCGCTGAACCGCCTCACCCAGATCACCGACCCCAAGAACGGCATCACCAAAATGGCGTATGACGCCAATGACCACCTGGTCACAGTGACCGACCCCAAAGGCTTCGTCACCACATACAACTATGACGGTCTCGACAACCTGCTCAGCCAGGTCAGCCCGGATACCGGTACAACGACCTATACCCAGGATGCCGCTGGTAACGTCAAGACCAAGACCGACTCGCGCGGCAAAACCGGCACCTATACCTATGACGCGCTGAACCGGGTGAAATCAGTCGCCTGGGGTGACCAGACCTGGACCTTCAACTGGGATACGGCTACGAATGGTGTGGGTCGACTGGGTAGTTTCAGCGACCAGGATGGTACGACCACCTACACGTACGATACCCAGGGTCGTGTGACCTCCTCCCGCCGCGTCGCAGGTACGCTCTCCCAGACCGTGGGGTATGGCTGGAGTGCCGGCAACCGATTGACCGCTATCACTTATCCGTCCGGACTTCAGGTCGCCTACACCTGGAGCAATGGCGTCATCACAGGCGTTACCATCAATGGTAACCCGCTGGCCAGCAACATCGTCTACCAGGCGTGGGGTGCCCCGCTCGCCTGGACCTGGGGTAACGGCCAGTTGTGGGGGCGCAGTGGCGATGCCGCTGGCTACACCACAGCCCAGACCACCGGTGATGCGGTGCGCACCTACCAGTATGAGGGACGGGGTAATATCACCGACATTGCCGACAGCACCCACCCGACGCTGGAACAGATCTTCCAGTACGACGAGCTGGATCGCATTACCCAGAACAATGCTGCTGGCGTGGTCTACAAGTACACGTACGATGCCAACGGCAACCGCCTGAGCCGCAGCAATGGCAGCACCAATTACCCCTACGTGTATGACACCGCCAGTAACAAGCTCAAGAGCATCGGCGCCATTGATGCCTTCGACTACGATGCGGCCGGTCTGCAGGCTCACGCCTTTGGCATCCACAACCTGTTCGACAATGCCGGGCGCCTGTACTACACCCACTCATCGGCCGGGGACAATTCCTTCCGCTACAACGCTTTCGGCCAGCGAGTCAGCAAGAACACGCCCGCACTCAGTCTGCGCTTCATGTACGACGAAGCCGGACACCTGCTGGGTGAGTACACCGCTACCGGTACCCCGGTGCAGGAAACGGTTTATCTGGGCGACTGGCCCATTGCCACCGTCCGCCCGGTTAGTGGCGTCTCCACGGCCTACTACGTCTGGCCTGATCACCTGGGCACCCCCCGCCAGGTGACCGATGCCACCAGCAAACAAGTCCTCTGGCGCTGGGATAGTGAAGCGTTTGGCGATCTCGTGCCCAACCAGGACCCACAAGGCACTGGCAACACGTTTGTCTACAACCTGCGCTTCCCCGGCCAGTACTGGGACGCGGAGTTCTATCGGTCCTATAACGGCGCCCGGGATTACAACCCGTTCCACGGGCGGTATATTGAGAGTGACCCGATCGGGCTGGCGAGTGGGCAGGCTTCGACGTATGCATATGTGGCGGGAAACCCAGTAAAGCAGTCCGACAGTACTGGCCTTGACGGAACT
>NZ_BMLY01000002.1:0-427098 GCF_014645555.1 Silvimonas amylolytica
CTGCAGCGGAGAAACCGAACTATACGGACCATCCCCACACCCGTCAACACCTTCCTGCAACAAATTTCCCGTCTTCTCCACAAGAGACTGATCCGTAAGGAAATTCCGAAATCATTTCATTTCACATTTGTTACGCAATGATATTTCAGAGCAGATTTTCCGTTTGAAACAGGCGTATGACGGGCCCGCCGTAGCAATCAAAACTCGGCAAACCAGACAAATAAACAAAAAGGCCGCCCTTGTGGGCGGCCTTTTTGTTTGCTGGCGTACAACACATATAGATATATATATGCACGCGCTGCGCCATCAGCTCGGGCGATTGGAGCCTGCCACCACCTTGAACTCGTACAGCCGGCAATCGAGCGCACCGTTATAAACAGGGATGCGCTTGGTGGCATTCAGCCGGATCAGTTTTGGCAGGCGCAGGTCTGCGGTCAGCACGTACGAATTCCAGCCGGTAAAGCGCTGTTTGAGTGCGTCACCCAATTGGGGATAGAACTCGCTCAACTGTTCCTGCTCTTCCAGACGCACACCATATGGCGGGTTGGTGATCAGCACGCCTTCAGTCGCGGGCGCCTGGGCCAACAATACATCGCCAACCTGCACTTTGATCTTTCCCGTGAGCCCTGCAGCTTCGATGTTGTGCAAAGCGGTATCAACGGCGTGCAGATCACGATCACTCCCTACGATCGGGAAAGGCAAATCAGTCTTGATTGCCGCCTCACTACGCGCCTTGCAGTCAGCCCAGGCTTGCGCGTCAAAGGCGAACAGTTTTTCGAAGCCGAAATTGCGCAGGCGGCCAGGAGCCAGGTTGAGCGCAATCTGGGCCGCCTCGATCAGGAATGTGCCACTACCGCACATGGGATCAAAGAGCGGACGGTCACCCTTCCAGCCAGCCAGCCCCAACAGGCCAGCAGCCAGATTCTCGCGTAGCGGCGCTTCCACGCTTTCTTGACGGTAGCCGCGCTTGAACAATGGTTCACCGGAGGTATCTATATATAGCGTGGCCAGGCGATCAGTCAGGAACACCTGAATACGGATGTCCGGATTATGGGTATCCACACTGGGCCGCTCATCATTGATCGTGCGGAACACATCACAAATCGCGTCTTTGATTTTGAGTGCGACAAAATCAATACTGCGCAGCGAACTATGTTGGGCTGTCACATTGACCTTGATGGTGCGCGAAACATCAAATAGCGAAGGCCAGTCGATACGGGTGGCAAGGCGGTACAGATCGGCTTCGTTGCGGTAAGCGCGTTCATCGAGCTGTAGCAGAATACGGCTGGCATAACGCGAGTGCAGGTTCACCGCGTACATCAGATCAACATGCCCCTCAAAGGCAACCCCACCCTCGCCGGCCAGAACGGCCTGTGCACCAAGGCGCTCCAGTTCATCCGCGAGCAAGCGCTCCAGGCCCCGCGGGCAAGGCGCATAAAAATGCAGTACCGCTTGCCAGTCAAATGCACGAGGCCGGGCAATGGCTTCAGCCTGCCGCGCCGCGCCGCCACCCGGGGCCGGGTAGCCATTACCGCGAGATTGATAACCACCTTGATTGCTATCGCGCCGTGGCCGATCACCGAATGAATCCCCGCGCTCACGCGGGCCGGCATCACGGCCCTCGCGCTGCGGCCGGTCCTGCCATTCACCGCGCGGGCGCTCGAAGTCCGGGCGATCATCATCCCGGCGCGCGCGGGGTGCCTGGCCACTAAAGCTGCGGTCATCCGGATTACGACGTGGGGCGTCGCGGTCATCCCGGCGGAATGCGGGACGATCACCTTGCGGGCGATCACCCCGATTATCGCGATCGCCTTGATAACGCGGTTTGTCGCCGGCGTAAGCACGGTCACCCCGCGGCGCATCACGGTCATCACGCCGGAAAGCCGGGCGATCACCTTGCGGGCGCTCGCCCCGGTTGTCCCGGTCACCCTGATAACGTGGTTTATCACCGGCATATCCCCCGCCGCGCGGCGCATCACGGTCGTCTCGCCGGAAGGACGGGCGATCACCTTGTGGGCGCTCGCCGCGGTTGTCCCGGTCGCCCTGATAACGCGGTTTATCGCCGGCATATCCCTGGCCGCCACGCGGTGCATCGCGATCATCGCGCCGGAAGGACGGACGATCACCTTGCGCTCGCTCGCCCCGGTTGTCCCGGTCGCCCTGATAACGCGGTTTATCGCCGGCATATCCCTGGCCGCCACGCGGTGCATCGCGATCATCGCGCCGGAAGGACGGACGATCACCTTGCGCTCGCTCACCGCGATTGTCGCGATCCCCCTGATAACGGGGCTTGTCGCCATCACGCCGCGCACCGCCGCGACCTTCACCTTCACTCTTACCCTGCCAGGCGGGATCCTGTTGATAAGGTTTTTGCGCCTGACCGCCAGAAAAGGCTGCAGCACGGCCAGCCGGTCTGGAGGGTCGGCGCGTATTGCCGGCAGATTGAGCCGCCTCTTTGGGAGGCAGTTTCAGGGTTTTTTTGTCGCTCATGGGATTAATCCGGAAAAGGCAAGGTGTGACGCACCCGTGCGGGCAATTTGTCCCGCACAAGGCGCCATGAAGTGTTGATCAGGTCAGCCAGCTGTGAAGCCGGCAAGACGCGGGTGTTGGTGATGGCAATCCAGCCGTGACGCGCCAGGTAGGGCGCGGGTATCACGCCGGCGTGGTCGGTCAGTTCCAGAAAGCGCATTTTCTCTACTTTGAGTGAGACCTGACCGGTATCGGGGCTGACCACGGCAAACATCTTGTCAGCGATAGAATAAACCTCTCGCGTTTGCCACTTGATGTCACAGGTCACGCCCGGCAAAGCTGCGCACTTTGCCCGGAATTGGTCCAGATTCATAGGTATTGTTCCTGTTCGGCTTTCTGGCTCAAGCGATCCATCTCTTGCGCCAGCGCCGCCAGTTCAGGCGGTAAATCCTGCAATAGTATTTGTTCCAGCTTGCGCCGATCTGCATCGGTAAGTTCGATCCGGTGCCGGCATGCATTCAGTGTAGCGGCATCCATGCGCCACGGTTGCCAATGTCCACCAGCCTGACTGACGGCAGCACCCGCACGCATAGCCAGATCAATGCCCCACGGATCGCAGTCACACGCAATACGCACCGGGCACTGTGCCAGTTTGACGAGATGTTGCAGGCCTTGAAGCCACCAAGAGGCGACGTACCCGGGCTGCCACAGCACCAACTCACCCGCGCGGGCTTGCTCGCAGGCCTGAGTAAAGCTGGTCAGATTCTCAACAATACTGATCTGCAATACGCCAGCCAGTTGGTCACAGTGAGCCAGACTCACAGGTGTCAGTGCCATGTGTTGTGGCATGACAGCCAGGTCAATCAGTACATATCCTTTGGCAATCAGCGTGCAGCGACCACCCAGCGTCATCATTGGCGCATGCTCTGAAATGCCGCACGCGGGCAGATCGACATGCTGCGCCAGCCATTGCCACTCTGCGGTGTGAATGGCCTTGGTGCGATCACGTGCAAACTGTGCAAAGTGACGACGGGTACCTCGTTTACCCTGCTGCAACCAGCGAACCAAAGCATCACACAATTGGCGCCGTGCAGAGATAGAGCGCGCGGGGCTGCCTGCCAAGGCCATTGCCAGCGCTAACAAGCGTTCATCTCCAACGGCCAGCCAGCGCTGGTTTTCCCGTCGCGCTCTTTCTGCGGCGGGGTCTTTCAATCCGAGATGCTCTCGTAATGCATTCAAATCAAGCCAGGTCAACGAGCGGGGTTGCCAGCTACCGCGCAAGGCACGGCTGGTCACCTCCTCGTATTCGATCCAGCCCCTCAACAACAACCCCAGCAGCGCGTCCACAGCAAGGTGATGACGCTGCGATCCGGCCTGATCCAACAGCGCGACCCACTTGGGATGTTCGGAACGGGTTTGCTTCAGCCACTCGATCAATAATGCGCGCCGTTCCTGGGGCCAATCGGCCAAAGACTGCGGCGTATCGACCTCACCCCTGACACGGCGCCGATCAGACAAGCTGGCACGAGCAGGGTCACCAAGGCGCAAAGTCAGCGCGCCGGGCAGCGACTCATGCGCGCGCCAGTCTTCGACCATGTGGTTTATTCCATCGCTACAGCACGGGTTCGCCGGCGGGTCTGCGCAATCACGGGTGCCCAGGTTTCACCAGGTTGTTTTTTGCGCGTGGTCAGCGTCAATTCACTCGGACCGTACACGTTAGTGTTATGAGTCAGCGGTGTCGTAATCAGATACTGCGCCTGCGTCGCTTTCAAAAAGCCGCCGACACGGTCGATGTTAAAGATATCCAGGTGGGCGAACGGCTCGTCAATGAACACGAAGCCAGACGGATTAGCATCGTCCATCATCAGGCCAATCAGCATGATCAGTGACTTCATGACCTGCTGCCCGCCTGAAGCTTCGCCATCGTTCAGACCCATCATGCCCTTCTGGTCGAAGTTGAAACGGACCGTCAACCCCGCTTGCGACAGCACCAGATCGTCGTTTTCCAGATGCGGCAGATCGGTTTCAACATCAATGCCAGACAACTCGCCCAACCGTTTCAGGTTCCGGCCATACTCACGCACTGTCGCCTTGAGTTTGTTGATATAAGCGCCGCGCGCTTCATCTGTCAGTTGTTCTGTACGCTGGACTTCGTTGCGGTGCGCATGGGTATCACGTTCCAGTGCGCGGTAGTCATCGGCCACCTTATCGCGGCGCGCCAGGATGGTCGCGTCGGTTTCCCACTCCATCTGCGCCAGGCGTTCACGTTCACGCTCGACCATGTGCTGTACTTCGCGCGCAGAACCATATTTGTCACGCAATACGCGCAGGCGCTCGGCGTTGCGCACTTCATCGGGCATGCCCGCGCGGGATTTGCGCAGATCATTAACGCGGCGGGTTTGTTCATCACGCTGGCGGGCTAGCTGCTCCAGTTCTGCGTTAACTGCGCGGTCAAGTTGCTCGCGACGATCCTTGAGTTTTTCGTAACCCAGACGACCTTCTTCACGCAACTTGCGCGCTTCATCCCAACTGGCTTGCGCCATGGCCATGGCCGCACCAGCCTCCTGCACGCGGCGCTGTTCTTCGGGCCAGCGCTCAGCAACTGCATCGAACTCGTCCTGACGCGCAGCCAGTTGCACAACAGCCTGCATACCCATCAGGGATTGCTGCAGCGCTGAGATATCCCGCTCCAGCTCAACCAGCTTGCCTTCGTCATCCAGCAGTTGTTCATTCAGGTCACGCAGCCGGCGAGTTGCTTCATTCAGGCGGGATTGCCGCGCGGCCTCACCAAAGGCGTAATCGCCTGGTCGGGCCGAGATATCGCGCGCACCCCGGCGTTCTTTGTGATAACCGTCGCGGGTAATCCAGTCACCGTCCAGATGCTCGCCATCTGCCACGGATTTGGCACGCTGCGTGCGATTCAACAAGCCAACCAGCCATCCTGGCGCATCTGCTTTAAAGTCGACCACTTCCAGAATCGAGTTGCGGTTTGCGCGCTCCACCGGCTCACGGTCCGGGACGATGAAATGGCGATACTTCAGCTGCTGACCAATACCAAAGGCTTCTTTGCGATCGCTGGTACGGTTAAGCAAGATGATGTGCCGATATGGCGCCAGCAGCGCCTCGACCGCGTCCTGCCAACTGTGATCGCGCACTTCCACGATCTCGGTCAGCAGTTGGTGCGCAATACCGGCCTCATCCAATGCAGCACGCATGCGGTTCACGAAGTCCGGATGCGGTTGACGACCTTGTTGCAGAGCAAACTGAGCCTGCGCCAGTTCCTGGCGCTCATCCTTCATTAATTTGATGGCTTGCTTGAGCTTGCCCGCCGTATCACGCTGCTGCGCCAGTCTGTCATTGAGCGCGACGCTATCTGCGCCATGTTCAGCCTCCGCCAACTGGCGCAGACGTTCCGCTTCTTTCATTGTTTTTTCGCTGTCGCGTGCGGCATCACGTGCCGTCTGGAAAGCGATATACGCATCGTCATGCTCTTTGCGTGCGGCCTCTTCCTGCGATTGGGCCGACTCCTGGCCCGTAGCAATAGCACGATACTGCACGTCGAGCGTGTCAAGTTCGTCTTGTTTCTGCCGCAGACTCTTTCTGGCACCGCGGAACTGGTTGATGTAGCCGCGCAGGCTTTCCCATTGTTCAACATACTTGAGCGCAGGCACCGCCTGCTGCTCCAGTTTTTCAATGTCGTCCTGCAGCGAACGCCATTCCAGATAGTTGTTGGCGCGCAGCTTCAGGCGCTCGACGTCCAGCCCGACTTGCGCGAGCTGCTGTTCCATCTTGTTGAGTTCGGCTTCAGCCTCTTTCAGGCGCAGCTTGGCCTCGGCATAGTGATCCAGCACCTGCTTGTCACCAAATACCTGGAACACCAGTTCGAGCAATGCCTTGGGCGAGTACTCACACAACTTGTCGGTATCGCCTTGCTCAAGCGCCAGCACTTCGGCAATCGCCGGCGTCAGTCCGGCTTGCTCCAGCCGGCGTTTGTATTCATTCACGCCCAGCCATTGCAATGTGCTTTCGGTTTGCGCATCCAGCGTGACATCGCCCTCAGCAATGGCGTACTGACGCATCCAGTCGCCACCCTGTTTGCGGATACGACAAAACAACGTCACCACTTCACTCGTGGCCGGGAAAAACAGTGTCGGGAACAAGCCACCGGCTTCCCGGCGCGGGTTGGAGACAACGCCTCGCAACCAGGCATAGTTTTCGCGGTTGTTCCGCACATAGCGTTTGTAGTCGCGACGCCCAGAACATTTCAGTGCCAGCAACGTACGCAAGGCATCAAGCAAGGTGGTTTTGCCAGAGCCGTTAGGGCCGACGATGGTGACAATCTGGGCATCTAGCGGCACGCGAATGGCGCGCCAGAAATCCCAGTGGATCATTTCAAGTTCGCGGATCTGGAACATTTAAACTTCTTCCCCCGATGTGGTCTCGGCGGTGTCTTCGGGGGCATCTTCATGACCGGCATCGTCTTCAACGGCAATACGCGTACCGGTCAGTTTGAGCACTTCGGCCAGCGCGCCTTCGATAATGCGTGGCGCGAGTTTGGTGTAGTCGATCATCAGATCAAGCAAGGGGCCTTCATGGATCATTTTGTTGCGACGGATCACAAAACCCAGCTTGGCCAATTGGCCCAGATTCATCGAAAACCGTGACTTGCCGCCCAGTTTTTTGCCGAAGTCGGCGTAGATCGCATCCTCTGGCACCCCTGGAGCAACTTCCTCGCCCCGTGTGATGGGTTTTTCTGTGCCAAACATATCTGTCTGCGTATCGCCAGCAGCCGAGGCGCGCGCAATCTGGCGCTCCCGCTTGGGCAAAATGATCAGCGCCCAGACCACGACCAACAATGCGATGGCGTCACGCGGCAGACCCATATTGTTGGACAACCAGTTCTCGCCCTCGCCAAAAACCCAGTCTTCCATTTCAGGCTTAAGGCCCACGGCAATGTGTTCTGCGTAGGGGTTTTCCAGCAACTGCAGGCCGCATTCTTCCAGGCGGTGCTCCAGGCTTTCACGGAAAACTTCGTCGACCAGCGCACGGCGGGCCAACGGGTCTTTGCGGGGGATAAAACGGTGGGCCAGCAATCGCGCCACCAGAATGTTCAAAGCTTGATCCATAGTTCAGTCTTGTCCGTTTGGTCTGGCAGGCAGCAAGATCATTTGTGCGGCACCAGGCGGCCACGTGTCAGCGTGGCCACTTCGGGGTGATCGACTTCGTCGATGGCATCTTCCGTCACCAGCGACAACGGCAGCTTCACCACATCCGCCACCACGCTCTGCTCCAGCGCAGCTTCCTGGTCACCCAAAAGGGACAGCAGCGAGAGGCGATATGCCGTTTCCGGGTAAGTATCGGCCAACACAGCATTGGCCAGCGGGGTTTCCAGATCAATACCCTGCAGGAGCGCGTACAGCTCTTCGGCATGAACTAGCCGCTCGGCTTCCAGCGCTGTCACCGAGGGAGAGAACTCGGATGAGGGCAGAGCAGCGTCTGTAATCTGGTCGCGTTCACGCTCCAGCAGTTCGAACTCGGTGACATCCAGCAAGATATCGGACACCACAAAACCCGGTTCCGGATGAAATGTGAGCAGATCACGCCCCAACCCGGCCAGTTCTTCTTGCGAGCGCTCACGCAACCAGTCAGCCACGTTGGTCGAGGTCAGACCGGACTGCCCCAGATGCACACGCTGCGCGCCCAGTTCAGCAAGACGGCGCTGGAACACGCTAGTCATGCGCAACATGCGGCCCTGAGCCAACGCAATCGCCTGCGCAACTTGCTGAACGTGCCGTTCGCCTGATTCATCTTCAAGCACAGAGCGGACGACCTCGGTCCCTTTTTCCACCCAGTTCCAAACGCTTTGCAGTTTCGCGCGGGCCTTGCGGATCTGGAATTCGGATTGAGACTCCAGCGCTTCTTCAAAATCGGCATGCAATTCGTTCAGGCGCGCATGCAAATGTTGAAGCGACTCCGGAGACACATTCCCCACTGCCTGCCCGGCCGCGACCTGCGCAGTCAGATAACCCAGTTCGGCATCCCCGTCGGCAAACTGGGTCAGCGTAGCGATGGCGGCCAGTGCAATCCGGGCCGATTCCGACAGGCTGTACAGGCCCTCATCGCTATCCCACACCAGCAAGCCGTTTTCGCGCAGGCGCTTGAGTACCGTGTCGCGTTTGACCGGGTTGATATAAGAGAAATGCGTTTCGAGTTCTTGCGGGCTCCAGCGCGGCGCATCCGCGCGCGAACCAATCACGCGCAGCATCAATAACCGCACCATGACTTCGTCTTCGCCACCCCGGAACAAGGTAATCAACGCGCCGACCGATTCACGCGCGCGCAACAGGCTCGCCAGCGGCGCCAGATCAGCCGGGTTAAACCCGGGCTGGAAAAACTCGGCAAGCGGAGATTCTGTAGGTTGCATGCAGGCGAAGGCTGTGTTTCTGGAAAGGGCGCATTTTACGCGCTTGCACGCGTTTCATGGCAGTAACTAGACGGAGTGTGTGATGTCCAGCGCCGCGTCGATCATGCCGGTGGTCACGCCGTCTGGAGAGAACTTGCGGGCAAACAGAGCTGGACTGGCCAGAAGTTGCGGCACATCGGCCTGGATGAACTCCGCCGGCGACCAGGCGTTTTCCTGCCAGCGCAGTTGATGCAGGTTATGCGTGGCCAGTTGCGGGCCAATCGACGTCGCCATCAGCACGGTCTGAACGAACATCTCATCAGGCACCAGCGTACTGCGGAAGAATGCCGACACGCGTGGATGCTCGTCGACGAACAGAATGAGTGCGTTGCAAGCCTCGCTCGACAAGCACCACCATTGCGATCCAGCCCAGACCGCCGTCAACGGAGCAGGCAGGCTGCGACGAAGACCAACGCGATTCAGGCCGCGCTGCAATTTTTGCAATGCCTTGCCAGCGCGCGTGCCATGGAGTTGTTCGAGGAAAAACGCCTGCCAGCGGTAACGCACGTCAAACTGATTTTGCGAACGCAGATCAATAAAACCAGCTGCCGAGGCTTGTGCCAGAAACGTGCTGATCTGCGCAGAAGATTTGATTGGGTAATCGGCACCAGACAGTAGCTGGGCCCAGTCAAAACCATCTTTGAGTGCTGCGCGCACCAGATCCAGCGTCGCATCAACCAAAGAAAAACCGCCCCAGCGACAGGAGCGACGCGCAATAAAGGTCACCGCGGCACTCGCAGGCATCGCGGCTTTGATGGCATCAAACGTGGCTTGATCGGTGTTGGCGTCGATATGCAGATAGCAGCGCACGCCGGGCGCAGACAAGCGTGCGACCAGCCGGCCCAACTGGGCTGGCTGGCCATGCGCCAGAATCAGATACGCAATCGAAAGGCTCAAGCCTCGTCGCCGTCCACGTGACGCAGCGCGGCGGCACATTCTTCCGGCGTCAATCCTTCGCAAACGTTGGGCGTCGGCGTCGGGGCGTGATCTGCGGCATGAGCGGCCTCTTCCTTGCGCAAGGCGCGCACGGCATCAAGGTAATCCATGATCGCCCAGGTCAGCTCTTTACAACCATCACCCGTCAGACCGGAAATGGTAAACATGCGGCGTTGCATCGGATCAAACGGTTTGTATGGATCCGGCTCACCACCGTCCCAACCGTACTCTTTGAGGAAGTTCGCCACGCGTTCAGCGCGTTCTTCTTCCGGCACCATATCCAGCTTGTTCAGCACCAGCCAGCGCGGCTTGTCGTGCAACTCTTCGTCATACTTGCGCAGTTCTTCGACAATAGCCTTGGCTTCCGCGACCGGATTCACGCCTTCATCAAAGGGAGCCAGGTCGACGATATGCAGCAGCACGCCAGTGCGGGTCAAATGCTTGAGGAAGCGATGCCCCAGACCTGCGCCTTCCGCCGCGCCTTCGATCAGACCTGGAATGTCGGCCACAACAAAGCTGCGATTGTCATCAATACGCACGACGCCCAGGTTGGGGTGCAAGGTAGTGAAAGGATAATCGGCCACTTTGGGCTTGGCGGCGGATACGGCACGAATGAACGTGGACTTGCCCGCGTTGGGCATCCCCAGCAGACCCACGTCGGCCAGGACTTTCAGTTCCAGCTTCAGTTCACGGCGTTCACCCGCTTCGCCTGGCGTCGTCTGACGCGGCGCACGGTTCACCGATGATTTGAAGTGGATATTGCCCCAACCGCCCTTGCCGCCCTTGGCCACCACCACGCGCTGACCGTTGTGGGTCAGATCGGCAATGATCTCTTCGGTTTCTGCATCAACGATCACCGTGCCGACTGGCATGCGCAGTTCGATGTCATCACCCGCTGCGCCATAACAGTCAGCACCACGGCCGGACTCGCCATCCTGGGCTTTGTATTTCTTGACGAAGCGGTAATCCACGAGGGTATTGATGTCTTCATCCGCCACGGCCCACAAGCTGCCACCACGGCCGCCGTCGCCGCCGTCAGGGCCGCCGCGCGGGATGAATTTTTCGCGGCGCATACTGGCCGACCCTTTACCGCCTTTACCGGCGATGACTTCAATTCTGGCTTCGTCAATGAATTTCATGGTGAATTCTGCTTTCCAGTGAGGGGTTAGGCGTGAACGGTATTCACAAAACTGCCCGCCTTGTATGCGGCCAGCGCCCCAAAAAACCGCGGCGACCCAGGCTACGGGTATGCGGATGCTAAAACATTATATAAATAGTGCCGCTTTTGACGGCAACAACGGCAAACATCAAACAATTCAGTCCAGTTGGCCGGATACACTGTCCGGTTCACTGGCATATGGACGACAAACCCCGTCCATAAACAAAAAGCCCCATCACAGGACAGGGCTTTTGTGTTCAGTCATCAAGGTTGCTTAAGCAACTTCGATCACTTCACCTTCGTACGGTTCGATGAACACGGTGCGACGCTTTGCGGCGCCCTTGATCATGAACTTCACGTAACCATCAACCAGCGCGAACAAGGTGTGATCCTTGCCCATGCCAACGTTGGTACCAGGATGGAATTCGGTACCGCGTTGACGCACGATGATCGAACCAGCGTTGATCAGCTCGCCACCGTAGGCTTTAACGCCCAGACGTTTGGCATGTGAGTCGCGGCCGTTACGGGAACTACCGCCAGCTTTTTTGTGTGCCATGGTTAGTTAGCTCCTGATTAATTACGCGTCGATGGAATCGATGCGGATTTCAGTGTAATTCTGGCGATGACCAGCGTGCTTCTGATAGTGCTTACGGCGACGCATCTTGAAAATGCGAACCTTATCACCACGACCATGCGACACGACAGTTGCCTTGATGGCGGCGCCGGCAACCACAGGGGTACCGATCGTCACTGCATCACCGTTTGCCACCATCAATACTTCATTCAGTACGATCTGGCTGTCGATGTCTGCAGCAATCTGTTCTACTTTAAGTTTTTCGCCGACGACAACTTTGTACTGCTTGCCACCGGTTTTTACGACTGCATACATTTAACAAGCTCCAAAGAGTTTGCACCCAAAAAACCGCGTCTTTGCAGACGCAGCCTTCCCGCCCGTGCGGAAAGAATCGGCGACTATACCCCGATCTTCTTTACACGTCAAACACTTAACGCATTTCAAACGGCAGGCCAGCGCCCCCAAAAAACCCTTGGGTCGCCTGACAGTTCGCCGCATTGACGGGCAGAACTTCAACGCGATCGAAGAATATGGCCGTTCCATGCTAAAATTGCGTGTTTATTCAATACCAGTTCAAGCGAGGCGCTCGTGGCAATGGAGTTGGTCAAATCGGTCGTCGACCAGGACATGACGGCGGTTGACGCCCTGATTCGCAAACAGCTCTATTCAGATGTCGTGCTGGTGCGCCAGGTCGGTGAGTACATTGTTTCTTCCGGCGGCAAGCGTTTGCGGCCCATCATGGTGCTGCTGACCGCCAAGGCATTGGGCTATCAGGGCGAACATCACCTGACCCTCGCGGCAGTGATCGAGTTCATCCATACCGCCACCTTGTTGCATGACGACGTGGTCGATGAATCAGAACTGCGCCGTGGCCGCGAAACAGCCAATGCCATGTTTGGCAACGCCGCCAGTGTGCTGGTAGGTGACTTCGTCTACACGCGTTCTTTCCAGATGATGGTGTCGGTGGGTTCCATGCGCGTCATGGAAGTACTGGCCGAGGCCACCAACATCATTGCGGAAGGCGAAGTGCTGCAACTGATGAACATTGGTAATGTCGACATTGACGAAGCCGGTTACCTGCAAGTCATCCAGTACAAGACCGCCAAACTGTTTGAAGCTGCCTCGCGCCTTGGTGCAATTCTGGCTGGTGCCGATACTGCGACCGAATCTGCCTTTGCCCGTTATGGCATGCACCTGGGTACGGCCTTCCAGATTATCGACGACGTGCTGGACTACTCCGGTCATACAGAAGAAATTGGCAAAAACCTGGGTGACGATCTGGCCGAAGGCAAGCCAACATTGCCGCTGATTTACGTCATGCGCAATGGCGCGCCGGAACACGCCAACGCCGTGCGTGAAGCCTTGACTCACGCCAGCCGTGATCGTTTTGATGACGTCAGTCGCGCCATCCACGCCACCGGCGCACTGGATTACGCCCGTAATATTGCGACTGCAGAGGCCGATCGCGCCAAGGCAGAACTGGAAGGCGTGCCTGATAGCCAGGCCAAACGCGCACTCCTGGCCCTGGCTGATCTGGCCATCCACAGAAATAGCTAGAAACAATTTCGAAACAGTTGACAGCCCTGGGGGCCGCAGACATAATCCCGGTTCTTCGCGAGCGGCATAGTTTGCGGAGCACCAGAAATCGGGGTGTAGCTTAGCCTGGTAGAGCGCTACGTTCGGGACGTAGAGGCCGGAGGTTCGAATCCTCTCACCCCGACCAGATTTCACGAAAAGCCGGATTCAGCAAACGCTGATCCGGCTTTTTCGTTTGCGCTACGCTTCGTCAAAACGCCAATGGTTTGCGAGATGGTTCACAATAACGGCAAATAGTTGGCGATTTTCTGGCATTTCTTTCAGTTGCACTGCAACAATTACAAAGAACGACAGTCAGTATCATTCCCGCACTCTCAGACAGGACCTTCATGAAAGCCTGGCAAATCTGGCAGATTGTGACCAATTTTGGCGATTCGGCCCTGCTTTTGCCGGTGGCAGCCATTCTGGTTGGCTGGATGCTTTATGAAAAAGCCTGGCGTTGCGCCACTATCTGGTTATTGCTTTTTGTCCCGGCGCTCGCCGTGGTGCTCGGGGCCAAGCTGGCGTTTCTGGGATGGGGCATCGGCATCGAACAACTGGACTTCACCGGGCCCAGTGGCCACACAACCCTCTCCATGGCCATCTACCCAACCCTTGCGGTATGGATCGTGCAACGCATGCAGCCACGCAATCATGCGGCCGCCTACCTCTTGGGCTGGTTGTTTGCGTTGGTCGTTGGTATTTCGCGCCTGGTTTTGCATAAACATTCTGTTTCCGAGGTGGTTGCGGGCGTTGCCCTGGGTACCATGGTCAGCCTGACCTGGACCTGGCTCTCTGCACTTGATTCTCGTCCGACCCACCACTTCGTACTGGCCAGCGCGATCGTGATCATGGTGATGTGCAGCTTGCATGGCGAACGAGCGCCCACGCAAAACGCCATTGCCCATTGGGCGATTGCCATGTCCGGCCGCCCGGTTGCGTACAACCGGTATACCGCGTGGCCCAATAGCCCGTATCGCAAAATACGTTACATCGACCCCTGGGGCGTTTGATCCGCTGTTTAGCGCAGTTCGTCGCACATCCCGACAGGCATCGCACGAAGCCGCATACTCACTGCCATCACCCCAACTACTCAGGCGTCATCATGACTACCTCTTTCTTGCAGCGAATCAAACCCGGCTTTGTGCTTGAAATCCTGGTCAACTTCGTCCTGCCGTGGCTGGTATACCGGCAAATGCAACCGCACTGGGGTGAGCATAATGCCTTGCTGGCCTCCGCCCTGCCCCCGATTATCTGGAGCGCCGTCGGGCTGGTTCGGCATCGTCGGCTGGATGCCATGAGCGCATTGGTCGTGGTCGGCATCTTGTTGTCACTGGGCGCTGTCATGCTGGGGGGCAGCCCGGCCCTGTTACTGATGCGTGAGTCGTTGATCACCGGGGCTATCGGCATGGCCTTTCTGGTGTCTGCCTTGCTGCGTCGACCCTTGACGTACTACCTCGCCAGAGCCGCACTGGCGCGCGAATCCGGCTTTAGCAAAGCGCGCTTTGAACAGTTGTTTATCGACGCCAACGGACGGGTCGCTGGCTGGATGACCGTGATGACACTGGTTTGGGGTGGCGGCTTGCTGGCCGAGACGCTACTGCGCCTTTGGCTGATCAAGATCATTCCGGTTGCGCAGTTTCTGCTGGTCGCACCGTGGATCAGTTATGGCATCTACGCCGCTCTGGGCGCGTGGACGTGGTGGTATCGCAATCAGTTACGCAGTTCTGGCCGAGGCATCGTTGGCCAGGCCAACCAGACCCTCTGAGCGCAAGCAGTCTTCAGCAAAAAGCCCGTCGCATGGACGGGCTTTTTATTTGGCGGTGATCCGGTCACCAGCCCCAGAACATAAGCCACCAGGTCAGGTCGATCAGCACCAATGCGGCGATAAACACCAACCAGGCAGAGAACTGGCGCCACAACGGTGCGGCATACTGGCGCACGATGCCTGCAGCAAGCCCAAGGCTCCACAGATTGGCCAGCACCAGCATGCTAATCCGCACCGGGCTCACCCATACCAGCGAGACCCCCTCTGGCTTGAGAATGGTAATGGAGGTCGCCGACAAGCCCAGAAACAACCCACAGCCAGCCAGCGGGATCAGCCCCAACACCAGATGATGGAAACGCCGCATTTGCCACGATCCCAACAGGCTGTTGGCGACAGCCAGAATTGCGGTCAATGCGGAGCCCATCACCAGGCCTACGGTCACAATCCAGCCAACGACCAGCGTGCCATCCAGCAGCGTGAAGACATCATTTTGCTGCGGGTAGTTGGTAAAGATGAACCAGGGCAACGATTTTTCCAGCGGCCACATGATGTTGTGGTTGATCAACCATTCCGCCAGCGTCTGTTTGATGGCAATCATCCACGGGCTCACGGTCCACTGGAAAGCACCGATCGCCAGACCCAGCATGCCGAACAACACCAGCACGGATTGCCAGCGCGCGTCTTTGGGCGGACCAACACGCACCACTTCTTCGTTGGGCGAGCGCACCGACAAGGTAATCGCATCGCGATGGCTACTGCAGCGGCCGCACATATGGCAATCCGCGTTGCCTTGCATATCCCGCATTGGCACCATCGGCGCACAGACAATCGGAATGACTTTGTGACTGTGGTAGGACTGCTTCCAGGCTTCTTTGTTGACCTTGAAGTGGATGGGCGCCAGGCGCGACAGCATATTGAACACGCCGTTCACGGGGCACAGATATTTGCACCAGGCACGCCGGTCACGTGCGTATAGAAAACCGATGATCATGGCCGCCACGGTCGAACCGCCGAGCACCACAATCACGGCCTTGGGGTATTGATAAACGCTGACCATCTGGCCGTAGATGGTCGTCCCCGCAAACGCCACAAAGGGCCAGCCAGACCACCGCATCCAGCGCGGTAACGGCAGGTTCAGGCCAAAACGGCTACTCCACTCGGACAGCGCGCCTTCCGGACACAGCACGCCACACCACAGCCGACCAAACAGCACCATGGAAAGCAATACAAACGGCCACCAGATGCCCCAGAACAGAAACTGGGCGAATACGGTCAGGTTATTGAGAATGCGTGCGTCTGAATCGGGCAGTGGACGCAACACCGGGAAAACCAGCAAAGACACATAAAACACCACCACTACCCACTGTGCAGTAATGATGGCGCCACGGTGCCGCGCGAGCCAGTCAGCTGCGCTGGCGAGCACCGTTTTCTTTGCCGGGATACTACAACTTTGCTGCATTGCTGCCGCCTTCCTTCCAACCGTCATGCGCCGTGAGCGCACATCATAACGGCTTATCTGGTGAGAATGCTTAGCATTCTCCAGAAACAACCAGGTCTAGCATGATTCAATGTCGCGAATGCACCTGTTGGCTCATCCGCGCCAGATCATTATTTCGCGATGATCTTGCCTTTGGCGGTCGCTTGATGGAAATCATCAAACCACGTGTATTCACCCGGTGAGAGCGGCGCCAGAATCACAAACGAGGTCACGCCAGGACCCAGTACCTTTTCCTTGCGCAGTTGCGTACTTTCAAACTCTGCAGCCTGCGTACCGGTGTTGGTCAATACCACGCGGATTTTCTTGCCTGCTGGCACATTCAGTACCGTCGGGTTGGCTTTGCCATCCTTGAATTCGATTTTGACTTCATGCGTGTCATCAGCCAGTGCGACGCCAGACAGGGACGCGAGGGCCAGAACCAGTGCAAACAGGGTCTTGCGCATTGATCTCATTCCTTTAACAGCTTCCACATCAAGACGCTGCAAGCGACATGACGGTGGCATCAAACGGCCGACTCAAGCACAAAAAGGCGCACAGCCTCGCTGCACGCCCATTTGTATTGCCTGGTCAGCACACGCCGATCAGTAACCACCCTTCTTGCCAGTACCGGCGAAGGTGAACTCGTAATCATTGGTGATGGTGTCAAACCATGGGCCTACGCCGGTTTCCTTGTCCACGTGACGACCAAAGTGCCCCATCGGGTTCTTGGACGGCGGCAAAATGGTCAGCTTGAGCTTGTATTTGCCCGGGCCAAACAGTTTGACGTTATCGCCGTAGTGCGGGCCATCATTGGCCACCATCGCCATCATGTCGCCGGACACCTTCTGATTGGTGCCTACCTTGGTCACTTCGTACTTGACCAACAAGGCCGGCATCCACTCCCCTTCGGCAAAGCCATTGGGGTTGTTCTTCAAGGCGTGGATATCCGCCTCAAGGTGAATGTCCGATTCTTCGGCCTTGCGCATCATGCCTTCCGGATCCATTTTGATCGGCTGCAGGTAGACCGCGCCGATTTCCATGCCACCCTTGAGCAGCGGCTTGCCGATCGGGTATTCAGCCGCCCAGGCCGAAGCAGTCAAAGTCAGCGCGGCAACGGCGCCAGCCAGAATCGAAACACGCATTATGTAGTTACCTCGTCAGAAGTTGAGTATCAGCGCAGGTGCGGTTGGTGGTATTAATTTGAGAATTGAGAAACGTTCTCATTTATAGCGCATGATGCCTGACCGGCAAAAAAGCCTCAAGCGTAAAAACGTAACATTGATATGCATTGCGCCGATTACCACAGCAGCAGCCCCCATCCGGCATGATTTGCGTGCCTGATACTGCAGCGCATCGTGCATGCCGTGACGCCCCCGCCCCTCTCCCCGTATAATTAGCCCCTTTTGACCGATTCATTTCCCGGACCAGGCCATGCAAGAGCAATACACCCCAGCGACCGTCGAAGCCGCCGCGCAAAGCGAGTGGGAACAACACCAGACCGACCGCGCGCTGGAAGATGCCAGCAAACCCAAGTATTACTGCCTATCCATGTTCCCCTACCCGTCCGGGAAACTGCATATGGGGCATGTGCGCAACTACACCATCGGTGATGTGCTGACCCGTTTTATGCGCATGAATGGTTTCAACGTCTTGCAACCGATGGGTTGGGATGCATTTGGCATGCCGGCAGAAAACGCCGCCATCAAAAACGGCGTCGCCCCGGCCAAGTGGACGTACGAGAACATCGACTACATGAAAAAACAGTTGAAATCGCTGGGTCTGGCGATCGACTGGGAACGTGAAGTCGCGACGTGCAAGCCTGATTACTACCGTTGGGAACAGTGGTTGTTCACCAAGCTGTATAAAAAAGGCGTGATCTACAAAAAGAGCGGCATGGTCAACTGGGACCCGGTCGACAACACCGTGCTGGCCAACGAGCAAGTGATTGATGGCCGCGGCTGGCGCTCTGGTGCGCTGGTTGAGAAGCGCGAAATCCCGATGTACTACTTCCGCATCACCGATTACGCAGAACAACTGCTGCAAGATCTGGACCAACTGGATGGCTGGCCGGAACAGGTCAAAACCATGCAGCGCAACTGGATCGGCAAGAGCTTTGGTGCTGAAGTCGCGTTTGACTATGACGTTGACTCCATTGGCCAGGCCGGTGAACTAAAGGTGTACACCACCCGCCCTGATACGCTGATGGGCGCGACCTACGTCGCCATTGCTGCCGAACACCCGCTGGCCACAATGGCCGCCGCCAGCAAGCCTGAACTGCAGTCTTTTATTGCCGAGTGCAAATCCGGTTCCGTGGCCGAGGCGGATGTCGCCACCATGGAAAAGAAAGGCATGCCGACCGGCCAGTTCGTCATCCACCCCCTCACCGGCGACAAACTGCCGGTGTGGATCGCCAACTATGTACTGTGGGGTTATGGCGAAGGCGCCGTGATGGCCGTGCCGGGTCACGACGAACGCGACTTTGAATTTGCCAACAAGTACAACCTGCCCATCGTGCAGGTCTATGAACCGGTTGCTGGCGACGCGCAGTTTGACAGCAAGACCTGGCAAGAATGGTACGGTGCCAAGGATGAATCCGTGCGCACCATCAACAGCGGCAAGTACAACGGCCAGCATTTCCAGGGCGCCTTCGATGGTATCGTCGGTGATCTGGAAGGCAACACGCACGGCGCCAAGCGCACCCAATACCGCCTGCGCGACTGGGGTATCAGCCGCCAGCGCTACTGGGGCTGTCCGATTCCGGTGATCCATTGCCCGGATTGCGGCGACGTACCGGTCCCGGAAGATCAACTGCCGGTGGTGCTGCCGGAAAATGTCGTACCGGATGGTCGTGGCAACCCGCTGGCCAAAATGCCGGAGTTCTACGAAACCACATGCCCGTGTTGCGGCAAGCCGGCCCGTCGTGAAACCGACACCATGGATACCTTTGTCGAGTCATCCTGGTACTACGCTCGTTACACCTCGCCTGATGCACAAACCGGCATGGTCGATGACCGCGCCAAATACTGGCTGGACGTTGACCAATATATCGGCGGGATTGAACACGCCATTCTTCATCTGTTGTACGCGCGCTTCTTCCACAAACTGATGCGCGACGAAGGTCTGATCCACACCGACGAGCCGTTCCGCAACCTGCTGACGCAAGGCATGGTCGTGTGCGAGACCTTCTTCCGTGAACACGCTGACGGCAAGAAAGACTGGTACGCACCGGCCGACATCGACATCGAGCGCGACGGCAAGGGCAAGATCATCAAGGCCATCCTCAAGAGTGATAGCCAGCCGGTGAGCGTGGGCGGCATCGAAAAGATGTCCAAGTCCAAGAACAACGGGGTTGATCCGCAAGCGCTGATTGAGAAGTACGGTGCAGACACCGCGCGCCTCTTCATGATGTTTGCCGCACCGCCCGATCAAAGCCTGGAATGGTCTGATGCTGGTGTAGAAGGTGCTTACCGTTTCCTGCGTCGCCTCTGGAAGCTGGTGCATGAGCATGTATCGCAAGGTGGCCCGGTCGCCGCGTATGCCGGTGGTGATCTGTCTGCCGAACTGAAGGGTTTGCGTTTTGCCCTGCACAGCACGATCCAGAAAGTGGCCGACGATTATGGTCGCCGCAAGCAATTCAACACTGCCATTGCCGCAGTGATGGAGCTTCTGAACGCGCTGGGCAAAGCACAAATTACCGATGCACCAGGTCGCGCCGTAGCGCAAGAAGTGCTGCAAGCTGCTACGTTGCTCTTGTCACCGATCGTGCCGCACGCCGCTAACGCGCTGTGGTCCGAACTGCAACCGGGCACACGTCTGGCCGAACAAGCCTGGCCGAAAGTCGATGAAACTGCTTTGGTGCAAGACGAAATCGACATGGTGGTTCAGGTGAACGGCAAATTGCGTGCGACCATTCGCGTGAGCAAGGACGCCAGCAAGGACGCCATCGAAGCCATCGCGCTGGCCGACGAAAACGTGCAACGTTTTGTCGAAGGCACACCGAAGAAAGTCATCGTGGTGCCGGGTCGCCTCGTTAACATCGTCGCCTGAACATGATCAACACCAAGGGTTCTGCAATGACTGCACTGCTGCGCCGCCTGACGGCACTTATCCTGATCAGCCTGCTGGCAGCCTGCGGCTTTCATTTGCGCGGGCAAGGTCCGAATTCGGGCTTTGCCTACCCTGAGGCCTATGTTGACGGTAATGGCGGCGTCGCACAGCAGTTGCGCCTGTATCTGCCGCTGCTGCCCAACGTGAAGCTGGTCAAAGACCCAACCATCAAGGATGTGGCCAAGATCAGCATCGCCAGCGAGATCTCCAACAATACCGTGCTGACCATCAACAGCTCTGGTCAGGCTACAGAATATCTGACCTCGCTGGTCGTGACCTTCAGCGCCTGGCGCCCGGATGGCTCAGCCATCATGGAAGGCCAGCAAGTCACTCTGTCGCGCAGCTATTCGTACGACCCGAACAACCCGATCGCCATGACCGGTGAATCCAATCGCCTGGTCAAGGACATGCAGCAGGACGCTTCCCAGCTGATCCTGCGCCGGATCAACGCTGTCGCTACACACGGCCAGGATGCGCGCTGAAGACCTGGTCCGCCATCTCAAAGGCGGGCTGGCCCCTCTTTATGTTTTGCATGGCGAAGAAGGCTTTCTGACGCTGGAGTCAGCGCAGGCCATTCGTGAAGCCGCGTTGCGCCACGGATTTGGCGAGCGTGAAGTGCTCACCGTGGAAAGTGGTTTTTCCTGGAGCCAGCTCACGGCCAGCGGCAATTCGTTCAGTCTGTTTGCCGAAAAAAAGCTGGTCGAATTACGTGTCCCTACTGGCAAGCCCGGCGTAGAAGGAGCGAAGGTGCTCGAAGCCTACGCGAGCCGCTTGCCGGAGGACACCGTCACCGTAGTGCAGATGCCCAAACTGGATCGCACCACACAAAACGCCAAATGGTTTCAAGCGCTCTCGCAACACGGGGAGGTCATCGAAGCCAGGCCGATTGAGCGCAGCGCCCTACCCAACTGGATTGCGCTGCGCCTCACAGCCCAGCAACAGCAACTTGATGCCGATGCAATGCGGTTTCTGGTCGATCGTGTGGAAGGCAACCTCTTCGCCGCACACCAGGAAGTTCTCAAGCTCGGTTTGTTGCATGCCCCAGGTACCCTGACGCTGGAACAGGTCCGCGAAGCCGTCGCCAACGTGGCTCGTTATGACGTATTCCAGATGGGTGAAGCCTTGCTGGCTGGGGATGCAACCCGTTTTGTGCGCATGCTCGACGGCTTGCGCGCCGAAGGCGAAGCACCACATCTGGTGTTGTGGGCGCTATCGGAAGAAGTCCGTGCCTTGTGGCGACTGGCCCAAGGGCGCGCCAATGGCGCCAATATGGGGCAGCTCTACAAAGAAAACCGTGTCTGGGGCGCCAAGCAAGGATTGGTTGATAAAGCCCTGGACCGGGTCAGCGGGCCACAATTACGCCAGGCGTTGTCCATGGCCGCGCGAATTGACCAGATCAACAAAGGGGTCGGGCAAGGCGACGCGTGGGATGAACTTCTCTCGATGTGCCTGCCATTACTCAAGCCGACTGCAACACGCCCGGGACGCTGAACGCCAGAGTCGTTACACTTGAATCACGACGCTGCCCTCGGCGCACAACAATCACATACCGCCCACAAGATACGCGAGCAAGCCGACGATGAAAGAACAGATTCTGGTCAACATCACCCCGCAAGAAACCCGCGTAGCGACCGTTGAGGACGGCGTGGTGCAGGACATCCATATCGAGCGCGCGTCGCAACGCGGTCTCGTCGGCAACATCTATCTGGGCGTGGTCAAACGCGTGCTGCCAGGCATGCAAAGCGCCTTTATCGAAATTGGTCTGGAGCGCGCAGCCTTTCTGCATATCGCTGACGTCATCGAACAACGCCAGCACCCGAACGATGAACTGCGGATTGAACGCCTGGTCCACGAAGGCCAGCCCATCCTGGTCCAGGTCATTAAAGACCCGATCGGCACCAAAGGTGCCCGGCTTTCAACGCAGATCAGTATTGCCGGCCGTTTCCTTGTGTTTCTGCCACAGGAAACCCACATTGGCATCAGCCAGCGCATTGAAAACAACGAAGAACGTGATCGCCTGCGTTCGCGCCTGGAAAGCCTGCTGGCACAAGATCACCTGGGCTATATCATTCGTACCTCGGCCGACCATGCCACAGATCAAGAACTCCTGGCTGATATCGACTACCTGAATCTGATCTGGGCAGACATCCGCCAGAAATCTCAAACGCTACCGCCCAAATCACTTCTGTTTCAGGATCTCTCGTTGCAGCTGCGCACACTGCGCGACATGGTCAATACCGAGACGCAAGAAGTGCTGGTTGATTCGCGCGAGAACGTCGCCAAAATGCGCGACTTCGCTCAGTCTTTTGTTGCAGATGTCTTCCCGCGCGTGCAGCACTACAGTGGGGAACGCCCGCTGTTCGAACTATACGGTGTTGAAGCGGAGATCGAACGTGCCCTTGCCCGCCGCGTGAATCTGAAGTTTGGGGGGTATCTGATCATCGATCAGACCGAAGCAATGGCCACCATCGACGTCAATACCGGCGGGTTTGTTGGCCACCGCTCATTTGACGACACCATTTTCAAAACCAACCTGGAAGCCACGCACGTCATCGCGCGGCAACTACGGTTACGCAACCTGGGCGGCATTATCATCGTCGACTTTATCGACATGGATAACGAAGCTCACAAGCACGCTGTACTGGAAGAACTGCAAAAGGCGCTGTCACGCGACCGCACCAAGGTGACCGTCTCAAACTTCACCAGCCTGGGCCTCGTTGAAATCACGCGCAAGCGCACGCGCGAAAGCCTGGCTCACGTCCTGTGCGAACCCTGCCCCACCTGCCAGGGCCGCGGGCAAATCCGCACTGCAGAAACGGTTTGCCATGAAATCCTGCGGGAAATCCTGCGGGAAGAACGCCAGTTCAAGGCTCGCGAGTACCGCATCCTGGCCTCGCAGAATGTGATCGACATGTTTCTGGACGAAGAGTCCGCCAGCCTTGCACAGCTGGTGGACTTTATCGGCAAGCCGATCTATTTGCAGGTAGAAACCGCGTATACGCAAGAGCAGTTCGACGTCGTGCTCATGTAAATCACCGCAACTGCAATATAAAAAAGGAGGGATGATTTCCCTCCTTTTTTATGTTCAGACGCCAACCCGAATAACGTTATTGATCTCGTTTGTGGCGACGTGCACCACGATGCGCGCGACGAACCACCAGCCAGCGCGGCGCCCGGAAGCGGGCAATACAGCGGTACAACCAGACGTAGCCAAACACAAACAGCAAAGCCCAGAGTTGCAGCGCCAGTGTGTTATTCCAGAACAACACGGCGGGCACCACCCCTAACGATGACAACAACCAGAGGTACGGCGAAGTCATTGAATTACGGAAGACCTTGTGGCGCGGATCAGGACTACCCACCGCCCAACGCATCAAGCGTTTGTAGACCAACTGGTGTAAATGCGCCGCATCTGGCATGCCGGGGTTACTTTGACGCGAAAGCCTGCGCAACACGGTAAAGACCGTCTCCACCACCGGGTAACTCACCAACAAGAACGCAAACCAGGGTGAAACTTGCGGATTGCGCGCTACCAGCATGATGACGAGCGATGCGATCCAGAACCCGAGCAGATACGCCCCGCCATCCCCCAGGAAAATCAATCCGCGGGGCCAGTTCCAGAACAGAAACCCCAGGCAGGCGCCAATCCCTGCAATCGCCAGCGACCACACCACATAGTCGGCCTGTAAAATGGCGACATACGCAATGCCGGTCAACATGATCGCGGCCACGGCAGCAGCGAGGCCGTTATAGCCATCGATGAAATTCATGGCATTGGTCACACCAGCCAGTGCAATGATCGTGAACAGCAAAGATACCGCCGGAAACGCGAGCAGCATATCTATGCCAGGCAGATCAAGCCGAGTTACGCGGATCCCTAACCAGGCCCAGGCAAGTGCGGCCGAGATGATAATACAGGCCATGCGCAGGACCACCCCGCCGCGCTTGCTGATGTCCTCAAACAAGCCACTGGCAAAGGCCGGAAAAACCACGATCAACAGATGCAGAAAATAATCGCCAATTGGCCGGCCTAAATAGAGCTGCACCGCCCAGCTGGCCGCCAACGCAATAATGATGGCAAGGCCACCAATTCTAGGCACCGGATTAACATGAAATTTCTGTATGCCATGCAGATCAGAGTCTGCACTGAAACGACCATGGATATGACCACTGCGGACGAGCCACATGGACACGAGAAAAGAGATTGCAAAAGCGAGAACAATAGGGAGCACGTTGTACCGGGCAACTAAGGGTAAAAAAGCTCACCTATTATGACGGATATTGACGTTACCCGCTGATGCACCTTTGTAAGCGCCTCCGGCAACCCCCAAAACCAAACAGATTGGAGACAGCTTTTAGTAAAAAGTCGCTTGCGCCCCCCTGACCATGCGAAGCATGCCTGCGACCCTTTCATGGAATAACTGCGCTCATCTGGAATGCCGATCGTGATCGCAGGGGAGTAATGAAATCGGCAAGCTCCTGCGGGTGCGCCGCACACACCTCCCGCCGCAATCAAAGGCAGCACGCCATAATCATACCGATTGAATTGGCACAATCCGGCATGTTAGAGGCGGAACTAGCCCTTCCGCCGATCCAGTACATGGCGATAAAGCGCTGCATAGGCGGTGACCATTTGCTCCAGGCTGAACATTTGCATGAACCGGACGCGCGCCGCTTCACCTTGCTGGCGGGCCAGTTCGACATCCCCAGCTAGCGCGTTCATGGCTTGCGCCAGTGCCACCGGGTCTGCCGGCGGAATAACCAGGCCCGTTTCACCATGCAGATTAATAAAGCTAGTACCCGTATTAATGTCGCAAGAAATCATGGGCTTACCCATCATGGCTGCTTCCGCCAGCCCCAGCCCGAACGCCTCAGAACGTAAATGCGATGGGAATACAAACGCGTGCGCCCCCGCCATGATGTCCATCTTGACCTGCTCATCGACCAGTCCCATGAAATGCAGATTGGTCAAGCCCCGCCGCGCAGCCTCGGCTTCATATTCCTTGCGTAGTGGTCCATCCCCCATCAGCACGATATTTTCAGCCACGTTGGCGGCGGCTTCAATCAGATACTGAAGACCCTTGTAATAGCGGAACACGCCAACAAAAGCGAAATAACGCGCCCCAAAACGGTCACGATACGCTGCAATTGCATGCGCGTCCGGAGCCGGGTGGGACGCCGGGTCAAGGCCAAGTGGAATGACCGTGCACTTCTCACGGAATGGCTCCAGATCAGCGCTGCTAGCCAGATAGCCCGGACTGGTTGGCGCAATGGCGTCAACATGACCAAGAAACCAGGTCATCAACGGAGAATAGGCTTTCTTAAGCCATTTCTGCTTGACGATGTCACTGTGGTAGGTAACCACCGAGGGCTTGCGATGTCCCGCCAAGGCATGCAGGACGTCGCCAAACGGCCATGGGAAGTGATAATGCAATAGATCATAAGGCGCGATAAAACGACCAAAGTCGCGCGCCTCCTGGATGCTGAAAGGCGTAGACGCCAGATCAATCGTCGTGGGATACCGGTGCACGGTGACCTCGTCAATGACCAGCGTCTCGGGTTGTTTTACCGCTGCGGACAACACCAGGACCTCAGCAGTCACCCCGTGACCCCGTCCGCCCATGGCCAAACCACGGATCACTTGCTCGATACCACCCACCGTATCCGGGTAGTACGTCTTATAGACGTGCAGAACCTTCACGCGTCAGCTCACCAGTTGACGATAAACCGCAGCGGTACGCCGTGCGGTTTCCGCCCATGTAAAAGTCTGTGCACGGGCTAACCCGCGCTCGCTCAGTGAACTGGCCAATGCAGGGTCCTGGAGCACTCTGGAAATGGCATCGGCGATGGCATCCGGGCGCTCCGGGTCAACCAACAATGCTGCATCACCAGCCACTTCTGGTAGCGAAGTAACCGTGGATGTAATGACTGGCAAACCGGACGCAAATGCCTCTAGTACTGGCAAGCCAAATCCTTCATACAAAGAAGGGAACACAAGGGCAGACGCAGACTGAAGCAGCACCTGCTTTTCTTCGTCGGTGACGTAATCCAGCCAATGGCCCGCACCCCGTGCCTGAATGCTCTTCAGCCGCTCAACCTCGGCTTCAGCAGACCAGCCGTGTCTGCCAGCAACTACCAGCGGCGCCACTTTTTGTAGTTCCGCTGGCAGGCTTTCAAAGGCGTCAATGACACGGCCGACGTTCTTGCGCGGCTGCAAGGTCCCGACAAACAGCAAGAAACCTGGACGCAGACCCAGTCTGGTCAGCACTTCCTGTTTGCGGGCTTCATCAATCCGCCCGAAGTAACGCTCATCCACGCCCAGGTGGATTGGGGTAATTCGTTCTCGAGGAATCCTGAAGTGCTCGACCAAATCACCCACCACATAGTCAGAAATGGTGATGTAATGATCCGCCCAGCTGGCAGAACGCTTGAACAACCAGTTTTTAAGCCAGCGACGCTTCACGGTGACCCAATCCGAACGCATTAACGGGACCGGGTCCATCAGTGTCGCTACCAGCGGAATGCCGGAGAGTTTGGGGATGTAGTGATCCGTCGCGTGAAAAATGTCGATCTTGCGCGACAACTCGGCCGTGCCCGCGAATGAGAGCGGCGTAACCGCGCTGCGCAGCACATTGGTCTTGAAGCTGCCCTGCAACGCGCTGGACCCTGCCGCAGCCGGTGCATCCAGAAACGCCAGCGGACGGGTTTCAACGCCGTCCGCCGGCAAATAGCGCAGCAATTCTTCGGTGTAGGTACCAATCCCATCGACATGACCAGACGTGGCCAGTGCCCGTTCCAGCACTGTCGTGCCAATTCCGACTCGCATCAGGCCTCCAGCATCCAGCCCAACGTATCCTGCAGGGAGTAATCCGGCAAATCAGGTAGTGCGGCTTGCAATTTGTCTGGAGAACCAATCAGTACTTTGAGCTCATTGGCACGCACCAGTTGCGGGTCTACTTCAACGCGCAAGGTATGCCCGCTGAGCCTGCTCACGGTTTCCACCACATCCAGCAATGCGTGACCACGCCCGGTACACAGGTTCACGGTATCACCCGGCCGGCCTTCAGTCAGCAGGCGAACATACGCCTGTGCGACCATGCGCACGTCGTTGAACTCGCGCACAACATCCAGGTTGCCCAGTTTGATATGGTCAGCCTTGCGCAGGAAATGCCCGATGATCTTGGGGATGAGGAATTTGTCATCCTGACCCGCGCCAGTGTAATTGAACGGCCGCGTAAACAGGATAGGCAGGCGATCAACCCAGGTCCGCGCCATGTGTTCCATGGCGAGTTTGCTCATCGCGTAGTGATTGACGGGTGCGGGCGCGGTTTCTTCGGCCACCGGTGAAACCGGCGGGTTACCGTAGATGTTGGCGCTGCTGGCCAGAATCACCTTCTGCAGTGGAGAGCCACTACGATGAAGTGCTTCCAGCAAGTTCAGCGTACCGAACACATTGGTCCGGTACAGTGCCATCTGGTCAGCATGTGCCACAAAGGCAATGGCCGCCAGATGAATCACGTAATCCGGCTTGATCTTGTTGACCGCGTCACACAAAGCCGGCAGATCAGCCAGATCTGCCGCAACCTCATTTTCAGCCGGCGCGTGCTGCACCAGACCGGCGACGTGATAGCCAGCCTGTTGCAGCGCCTCTTTGACATAGCGCCCCGTGAAGCCGTGGCTTCCGGTGAGCAAAACCGTTTTTGCCGGCATGGCCGCCCCTGTCAGAACGAGAAGCCTTGCTGATTGCGACGCAGGTCAGCGTCAACCATCAACTGGCACAGTTGTTCCAGCGTCGTCGCCGGTTCCCAGCCCAGTTCCTTGCGGGCTTTTTCCGGGTTACCGATCAAGAGCTCCACTTCAGCCGGGCGGTAGAACTTGGGGTTCACTCGTACAACAGTCTTGCCACTCGACACATCCACAGCCTTTTCAGACTCTGCCGTACCCGACCATTCGATTGCGATACCCGCGGCCTTGAAGGCCATGGTGACGAAATCACGAACGGTTTCGGTACGGTTCGTCGCCAGCACATAAGTGTCGGGCTTGTCCGCCTGCAGCATGCGCCACATGCCTTCCACGTATTCCCTGGCAAAGCCCCAGTCGCGCTTGGCATCCATATTGCCCAGTTCCAGTACATCAAGCTTGCCCAGCTTGATCTTGGCGACGCTGTCGGTGATCTTGCGTGTCACGAACTCACGGCCACGCAGCGGGGACTCGTGATTGAACAGGATGCCGCTGGAACCGAAGATATCGTACGACTCGCGATAGTTCACGGTGATCCAGTGCGCATAGAGCTTGGCCACACCGTACGGGCTACGCGGGTAGAACGGGGTTGATTCGATCTGCGGCACGGCCTGAACCTTGCCGAACATCTCGGAGGTCGAGGCCTGATAGAAGCGGATCTTCGGGTTGACGATGCGGATGGCTTCAAGCAGGTTCAGCGGACCGATACCGGTGATTTCGGCTGTCGTGACCGGTTGGTCGAACGACACGCCCACGAAGCTTTGCGCAGCCAGGTTATAGATTTCGTCCGGCTGACAGTTTTGCACCAGGCGGATGCTGGAGGCCAGATCGGTCAGATCGTATTCAACGAGATGGAGATTGGGGTGTTGGGCAATGCCCAGCTCTTCGATACGCCAGAAATTAACAGAACTGGTGCGGCGGTAGGTGCCGTACACAACGTAGCCTTTTTCCAGCAGAAGCTGGGCCAGATACGCGCCATCCTGACCGGAAATCCCGGTGATAATTGCCTTTTTCATGAGCTTTCTCTAATTCGTTAAATAATTAATCTTTGATAGGCAAATCACAAATTCGACGCAATCGCATTAAGCCTCGCTATCAAGCCAAGCTCCCTTATGAACATTTGCGTTTAATACCCACTTAGTGGGGAGCGCCTGCCTGAGGCATTTGTCGCACCGCAGCGAGCATCTGTAGCAACTGAGATGCCTGGTCGGGCGACAATTGCCTAGAACTGCCCTTTGCTGAATTGTCATTGGTTGGCACAGAGTTTATCACAAACCCTTTTGTCCGTTTGCGGTCAGCCTCTCGTAACCAATCTTCCAATGTATGCGCCGTTTTGCTTGATAGACAGATGACACCATCAAATGCAAGCGTATCCTGCAGCCAAGACTGCCATGCCTGTATTTCTGCTGCTGCAGGTTCCTCACCAAGCTCGCCCAGGTCGTGGTCAAGCAGAAATTGAACCGCCACTCCACGAGCGAACCATTCCTGAATTGCTGCCATTTCTACTTGGGAAACTTCAGGCTGCTGGACGAGACGAACCATAACATCTCCATCCCAGGCTTCGGCCAAGGTTTCCTGAACCCAACCGTCATATAGACCCAAGAGCCGGCAAACAAAGAATCGCGCGTATCTATAACTGGAAGATTCTTCGCAGAAATAGACCGGTTCAACATGCCAACCCTTATGTTCTGCGGTGAGCCACCCACGTAACAGTGTCGCGAGCCCGGTGTCCACAGAGCCATGCAGCCCGTTACCATGGAGATCGGAAATATCGACAAGAAGTTGCCGACAAGCTGGATGGGCCGGTATGTTACGCGCAACAGCTCGCGCAATCTGCGCCCAATCAGCGTCAGCCAAAATCGGGCTTCGCGCCTTGAGCGCTTGAGCCAGATGGTAACGTTGCTGATCTGGATCCGCGTAAAAACGTTCAATTGCGGCTGCATATTGGGCAGCACAACCCGCCGGGGAGTGTTTTGTAGCAATCAGCATTTGAGCTTGCGCGCCTAACTGTTCGCGACGTACCTTGTCCTGCCAAAGCGTCACCAAGGCTTCCATCAGCTCCTCATCCTCAAACGAGTCGGGCAGCATCCAAACCGCATTTTCAGGCATCTCAGCCATGGAGCCGTTGGCATTGATGATCGTTGCGAGGCCATAATTCATGCAGTCAAGCACAGTACCCGAGGTTTCGCCTCGAGACATTGTCCTTAGTTGTACACCGAGGTCTGATGCAGCCAGCCAGCGTCTGTAGATATCGCCGTCCGCCCAACCCGTGATAGTAATTCGGTTACGCGCCTCGGAAGATTTGATCGTGGACAGGAACTCCTTCCCATAATCCCCCTCATGGTTCCTGCCAACAAAGACCAATCTGCATTTCGGATCCAGGGCCAATGGCGATGTCAACCAAGCGTTCAGAAGGCGATGATTTAATTTGGTAGGCGCAACAAAGCCTAAACTACAAACAACGAAATCACCCTCATTAATCTCCAGAGTGGCACGTGCTTGCGCTTTAGTTTCACCAGAGGGTAGCTGACGCAGATGAGGAATCTGCTCCCAACGGTCCGCTGCATCCGGTCCATACCAATGCATCGCCAACTGTCGGGAATAATCCGCATGGACGATAATACCCAGGGCATCCTGTAGAACCGGCAGATTGCAAGGGTACCGATAAATCACCTCAGCAATATCCTTAGCCTGAAAGCGCTCGGCAACTGCCGCCCAACCATGGCATTCGACCAGCGAGCGCGCCCAACCGTGGGGTAGTTCTCCCGTCAATTCACGATGCGCAACAATGCCGGATAGATAGAAATCATGTAGCACCACCGCGCCTGGGTAGGCTTGCAACAGCCCGAACATATGACTGTGAAAATGAGAGTTACCAAAGTGGTACAAGATGCGGTCAAAATTGGTCGCGTTTTCCTGGAACCATTGCACACTGCGAATCGGATGGTTGTTCCGAACCCATTCAGACGTGACCTCAGGCTGACTCACAACCACTTCAATGTCATAGTGAACAGCAAGCGCAGGAAGCAACTCTGCGCTGTAATCACTGATGCCACTCGACTCGGGAGGCAGTGGCGAAATATAGGCCAACCGCGGCCGTGGCTTCACCACGTTTTTCGGGACAGCCCGCATTCCATGTCGGACTTCCAAGGCTTCCCACGTAATACGAGCACTGGCATCCCACGAGAATTTCGTAGCCTGTGTCAAACCATGTTGTTCGAGTTCGACCCGATAAGCATCGTTCTCAAGGACCTCAAACATCTTGTCGGTTATTGCCTGGACATTGTGCGCCTTGAAGAGCGCATCGCTCCGGCCAACCACCTCGGGCAAGCTGGAGCAGTCTGTAGCGATAACGGCTTTGCCGCATTGCATGGCCTCCAGCGCGGGCAAGCCAAAACCTTCATGCCAGGATGGGAACACGAAAAACTTGCAGGCCCGGTAGCATGTCAGCAGATCATCATCCGAGACGAAGCCGGTCAATACCAGCTCGTCGCTACCAAGCCCTGCCTCAGCCGCCAATTTCTGCAATCTGGCGCGATCAACCGCTTGAACGGAGCAGACCACTGCTAACTGATGTGCCCGGCGCAAGGATACCGGCAATTTCGCATAGGCCGCGATCAAGCCTTCGATATTCTTGCGATGGTCAATCCCGCCGGTATACATGATAAACGGACGTACCAGCCCGTATTGCTTCTGCAATCGAGACATGTCCTCGGCAGACACCACGCCGGGTGTAAACCGTTCATCCACAGCAGCGGAAATGTTCACGACGTGAAGTGGATCAAAACCAAGATGAGCGACCGCCTCTGCCCCCGATGAAGTGGAAATTGCCAGCAGCAGATCAGCCTTCTTCAATTGATCCATCTTGCTCAGATACCAGCGTTCACTCACCGGGTTGGTCAGATAGATCTCTTTATGAATCAGGGGGATCAAGTCATACAGAATCGCAGCGGTAGGAACATCACTGGTCATTTGTCCGATGCTCACCACAACATCATCGGATAAACCTTCGACCGTGGAGGCAATCAGTATCCAGTCAGGCCGCAAGTTCGCAAGGAAGCTTTCCCGGATCAGCTCCGCAGCAACCCGACGTTCAGCGTTGTCCGGATCTGCAGAGAACACAGCGGCGGGGGTATCCCACACCTTGATATTTTCGGCAGGGATGAGACCTGCAAGGGCTGACTTGACTGGAGCGACGGTGTCGGCAAAGCACCCATTGAGCGCTATCAGTACCTCGTGCTCGCCTCGCTGGCGCAAGAGCGCTTGGGTCAGCAACAGCGCGTAACGCCCGATACCGCGGGCCCGGCTGGATGCTTGCGCCCCCTGGAGATCAATAACTAACCGCATCAAGCTACATCCCGTTCTTTGTGGTCAACACCACCGGTGATCTGTGTATAAACACGCTGGGCATATGGGGAAAGGTCGTCGATGCCAATACGTACAGCACTTTTGTTACCATCAAGCCCGTGCAAGGTAGAAAAATAGAGTGCCTGCAATTTCATGCGCACACCAGGGAAACGCCCGATCAGAGCGAGTATTGGCCGTTTCAAGCCCGGCGGACAGTGGCCCAGCAGGATCAGTAGCTTGCCCAGCATTCGACGCGAAAGGCTGCCTGGAGCCAGTTTTACAAATGCTCGGGCAAAGCGCACACCGACCTTGGCCTCTCGCAACAAAACACGGAACGGCGCAGTGAGTCGCCAGGATTTGCTATGGATGACACCGCCATAGACAGTCCACCAGTAATGGGCCTCTTGTCGCGCTTTTCTGGCATCAAGTTCTGCCTCGTGCGCTCGCTTTTCCGCGCCTGCTACACGGGCTTCGGCATTGGTGGCGCGCTGTAACGCAGAAGAAAGCTGCTCCTCGGCCTGCGCCTGCGCGGCCATGACATAACGATCAAACACATTGGGCGGGTATTTGAAAGAAACCGCCAACTCCTGATGTTCCGCAGCCACGTAATACCGATTAAGGCCATCAACATAGACAAGTTGATACCCTACTTCCAGCAGCAAAGGCTCCCAGCCTTGGTAAGACTCAATCTGGCTCATCGGAAGGGTTGCCTCGACCACGATGACCCATGGTCGATGGGCGACCCAATCATTGCCACTGAGCACTTGGGTTTCAAACCCTTCCACATCCACTTTCAGGAAATGTACTTCTTGACCAGCCGGGACATGTGTCTGCCACAGTGCAGCCAGCGTCGTGACCGTAACCTCTTCGGTTCTAGCAATGAATCCGGCTTGCTGATGCTGTTGACCAATATTGTCATCCAGCGTGGAGAGCCCTGTGTCGGGCACGAACGTCATGGCCATGACGCCTGGCTGATCAGAAACAGCGACCCGAAGCGTGGTATCGCGCCGACGATCCAGGACCAACAACTGGTTCAGTTGTGGGTTGGGTTCAACATTGATGCCATGCCAGCCCCGGTCATAGAAGGCTTTCGTTACTGAGTCAGCAACGGGCCATGCAGCACCGACGTCAATATAAAAGCCGTTCTGAATCTGCTTGAGAGCACGCCAGAGAATGACATCTTCCAGATTCTGGGCGTAAGAAACAAAATTCATTGTTGAGAGATTCCAATCTGCGGATCCAGCCATGCCACGCCAGCAAAATCCGTTTTATCCATATTTACAACATTGAACAGGAACGCCAGATCACGCCACTCATAATTGTTTTCCAAATGAGTATTAGTGCTGACGAGCGCCGTTTGCACTGAATAACTCCCTGGCCCAATGTTGGCGTCAAATTCGCACCGGAACATCACCTTGCTTCCTGCCGTAACGTGCCCGAGTGGCTGGTTTTTCAAGTCTGTATTTGTTCCGTAAACCACCTGTCCCAGACGGTCCTTGATGCTATAGCCCAGCACAAGACGAGGAATGTCTGCATTAACTTGTACTTCAATCTGCAAAATCACGCGCTCGCCTACATTGACATATTCAACTCGCCGACCATCCTGATTGATCAAGGCAATATCAGTAACGAGCGCCTCGCCAGTCCCGGAAATTGTCTGTGTTTTACCGTCTTCTGTCTTGATCTGGCGAATTTGCTGGTCCTGCTTATCGGCCAGCAACGCGTTGTAATAATCCATTACCGCTTCTGGCTCGCCTTCCATGGCGACCTTGCCGCCGCTCAGCAAAATGGCTCGATCGCAGATACTTTGGATAGCCTGCTTGTCATGAGAAACAATCAGCAGAGTAGTGCCCTGTTTACTGAATTCGCGAATGCGATCAAAACTTTTGTGCTGAAAATAAGCATCACCGACCGACAAAGCTTCATCAACAATCAAGACGTCAGGGCGTACTGCCGTTGCGACACTGAATGCCAGACGCATTTGCATGCCGCTGGAATACACTCGCACTGGATGGTCAAGGTAATCACCAATTTCAGCAAAGGCTTCAATTTGTGGCATCAGACCATCAATCTGATCTGCTTTGAGGCCCAAGAGCTGGGCAGACATGTATACGTTCTGCCTTCCAGTAAAGTCGGGGTGAAAGCCCATTCCTAGCTCGAGCATGGCGGCAACACGACCTGAGATCGATACCGAGCCAATAGTCGGCGCGGTGGTCCCGGTAACCATTTTTAGCAGCGTGCTCTTGCCCGCGCCATTGACACCGATAATCCCAACCGCTTCCCCCGGAGCAATATTAAAACTGACGTCCTGCATCACCCACTTAAGGGTATGGTGCGATTTGCTGCCGGGAAGCAGCCACTCTGCAAGGCGTGACCAGCGGGTGGGGTATTGCTTGTATGCCTTGCCCAGGTTCTTAACGTTGATTGTCCCCATTACAGCTCATCCACCATCTCTGCCGCATGCTTGCGGAACAGGTTCAATCCAAAGATACATAGCAGTATGCCTATCAGGGTAACCGGCAGCAGCGTAAACCATTGCGGCCATTGCCCTTGCACCAAAATTGCCTGACATGCCTCCACGACGCCCGCCATCGGGTTTAACAACAGCAAAATTCGGATTCGCTCAGGCAAAATGCTCGTGACATACACGATGGGTGTAAACCAGAACCAGAACTGCAGGAAAATACCAAAGAACTGACCGACATCCCGAAAAAATACGTTTAATACCCCAAGCGTAATTCCCAGGCCGATTGCAAACAGAATCATCACCGCCAAGACCGGTATCAACGCCAAGAACGGCAAGCCCGGAAAGTTTCCACTCAAGATCAGGAATACCGAAAACAGGCCAAAAACAATACAGAAATTCAGGCATGCGCTGCAAATGATGATCACCGGCAGGCACAGACGCGGAAAACTGATTTTCTTGAGTAAATTAGCATTCTCAATGAACACGCCCTGGGCCCTAGTCACAATTTCTGAGAACAAACCCCAAGTCAGCGAACCGGCACACAGGTAGATACTGTACGAAAAGGTGCTCGATGCACCAGGCAAGCGGGCCTTCATCAATTGGGAAAAGATCACGGTATAAACGATGATCATGGCCAATGGATTAAGAACGTTCCACGCAGCACCAAGCAAGGAGTTGCGATAGCGCGACTGGAATTCGCGCTTGACGCTGCCAAGCACGAACCCGCGGTAAGACCAGATTGATCTGGACAAGGCAATCAACATCAGATTTCTCACTTCCCTTCGAGGATCAATGCTTCAAGGGCCGCGACACACTGGTTGACGCGTTCCGCGCTAGCGCGCGACTCCACATTCAGGCGCAACAGCGGCTCTGTGTTCGATGCCCGCACATTGAAACGCCAGTCGGCAAACGACATGCTGACGCCGTCCACCCGTTCGATCAGTTCGGCTTTGTCGCCGTACACCGCTTCAATCCGTGCCAGCACCGCCGGGACATCTTCCACGCGGTAATTGATCTCGCCGCTGCAGGGGTAAGCCTGCATGCGATCAGCCACGAGCGATGAGAGCGACTGCTGTTTGCGGCTAACGAGTTCCGTCACCAGCAGCCACGGGATCATCCCGCTGTCGCAATAAGCGAAATCACGGAAGTAGTGATGCGCACTCATCTCGCCGCCGTAAATGGCGTTCTCGGCGCGCATGCGTTCCTTGATGAAAGCATGGCCGGTTTTGCTTTGCACCGGCACACCGCCCGCCTTTTCTACAACGTCGACCGTGTTCCAGGTCAGACGCGGATCGTGGATGATTTTCTCGCCCGGGTGGCGCGCAAGGAATGCATCAGCCAGCAAACCAACGATGTAGTAGCCCTCGATGAATTCACCGTGTTCATCAAACAGAAAACAGCGGTCGAAGTCGCCATCCCAGGCGATACCCATGTCCGCGCCGTGCGCCTTGACCGCGTTGGCGGTATCAGCCCGGCACTCGGGCAGCAGCGGGTTGGGAATGCCGTTGGGAAACGTGCCGTCCGGGTTGTTGTGCACCTTGATGAATTCGACCTTCACGTCAGAGGCCTTGAAGCGTGCTTCCAGCGCATCAATCACGTGACCGGCCGCGCCGTTGCCCGCGTTGACGACCAGCTTGACCGGCTTGAGCGCAGCGGCATCAATGTAGGTCAGCAGGTGATCCACATAGGCGTCGAGAATCGACATCTGCGTCAGCGTGCCGCGCTTGCCTGCCGGGCCGAAGTTATTCTCTTCCGCGAGGCGCTGGATATCACGCAGGCCGGAGTCGCCGCTGATAGGCTGAGCGCCGCGCTTGACCAGTTTCATCCCGTTGTAATCCATCGGGTTGTGACTGGCGGTCACTTCAACGCCGCCATCCACGTCCAGATGGAACGCGGCAAAGTAGATTTCTTCGGTGCCGGTCATGCCGATGTCAATCACGTCTGCACCGGCGTCCATCAAGCCATTGGCCAGTGCCAGCTTGAGCGATTCCGACGTCAGCCGGACATCGCCCCCCACCGCCATGCTGCGCGGCTTGAGCAACTCGCCATAGGCGCGGCCGATACGGTAAGCGATGTCTTCGTTGAGTTCATCGCCCAGACGGCCACGGATGTCGTAGGCCTTGAAACAGGTCAGTTTGGTCATTGCTTTTTATTTCTGTGGAACACGGCCGTAGGTATCTTCAAAACGCACGATATCGTCCTCGCCCAGATACGGGCCGGACTGCACTTCGATGATTTCGAGCGGGATCTTGCCTGGGTTGCGCAGACGGTGCGTCACGCCCAGCGGAATGTAAGTGGACTGGTTTTCAGTCAGCAAGAGTTCCTGCTCACCATTGGTGACAACTGCCGTGCCCTTCACGACGATCCAGTGCTCGGCGCGGTGGTGATGCATCTGCAGGCTCAGCGAGCAATCCGGATTGACAATGATGCGCTTGACCTGGAAGCGATCTTCCTGGTCCAGGCCTTCATAACTACCCCAAGGACGGAATACCTTGCGATGAGTTACGGACTCACTGCGGCCAGACTCGCTCAGGCGCTGAACAATCTTTTTAACGTCCTGCGCATGCTCTTTCGTAGCCACGAGAATGGCATCGGCTGTTTCAACAATGACCAGGTTGTCCACGCCAATAGCCGCGATCATGCGGTTTTCGGCACGGATATAGCTATTGGTCACGCGATCTGCCATCACATCACCCAGCAGATTGTTGCCATTGGCATCAGCTTGCGCCACCTCAGCCAGCGCCGACCAGGAACCGATGTCGCTCCAGCCCAGGCCCGCCGCTTCAACCACGACGGCGTGTTTGGTGTGTTCCATGACGGCGTAGTCAATGGAATCCTCCGGGCAGGCCGAGAAGCTTTCGTGATCGAGGCGCAGAAAATCCTTGTCCGTTTCTGCGTGTTCAACCGAGAACGTCACTTGTTTGAGGATATCTGGACGGATCAGGCCCAGCTCTTCCAGGTACACGCTGGCTTTGAACAGGAACATGCCGCTGTTCCAGTAGTACCCACCCGCAGCCAAAAAGCCCTCAGCCTTGGCGTGATCAGGCTTCTCAACGAACGCATCAACTGCGTAACCGCCATCCAACTCAGCCAGCGCGGCGCCACGACGGATATAGCCGTAACCGGTATTCGGGGAAGTCGGCTGAATGCCAAAGGTCACCAGCTTGCCCGCGGCCGCTGCTTTGGCCGCACGCGCGACCAGGTCACAGAAGGTCTTGTCGTTCTGGATCACGTGATCCGACGGCAGCACCAGGATCATGGCATCCGGGTCATTCTTCACCGCCACCAGTGCGGCAGCAGCCACAGCCGGCGCGGTGTTGCGGCCAACCGGCTCCAGGATCACGGCAGACGGTTCGATACCAATGGCGCGCATTTGCTCGGCAACAAGGAAACGCTGTTCCTGGTTAGTAATGAACATGGGCGCCTGTGTCCCGGAAAGCCCGTCAAGACGCTGAGCAGTTTGCTGCACCAGAGTCTGATCGCCATACAGGGCGAGATACTGCTTGGGATAACCGCCACGCGAAAGTGGCCACATACGGGTGCCACTGCCCCCGCACAAAATAACCGGAGTAATCATCTTCGTAAATTCCAGAAAACTGTTGAAACGCGTCCCCGACTTGAGCGGGGCGAATCACGATCAGGCGGCGCTATCTACCAGGAACTTGTCATTGAGTGCACCCGGTGTCTTCACGACCACATTTACCGCGTCGGTGAGTGCTTCAAAATCAGTTGCTTCACCAGGTTGCAAAACAATAATGTCGCCGGCGTGCCATTCTTTATCGAGCATTCTTACTGTGCCCGAGAGTACCAGCGTGATTTCTGTGGCTACCTTGTGGTAATGCAATGCTTCTTTTTCACCAGCCACATAGCTTTTCACTGCAACTTCACATTGATCGGTATGGAACGCGGTCGGCTTGAAAGCTCCCACAAACCACCCTTTGAACATATCTTCCAGTCTTGCTGACTGCATCAAACTCTCCGGTGGTCAATTGCAGCTTCAAACTGCTGCAACTGCCGTTCTGTTTTAAGCGGGTGATACTGTTTGGCTTCGATGTGCTTCACGCCGATGGCCACTTGCTCAAGAATCAGTTCATTGAGCGCCGGACAAATGTAGAACAACCCGTTAACCGAGGCATCCTTGCGGATCATGTTCTGTACTGCCCGGACAAAATCATTGCCTTTGGCAAACCAGTAGAACCCGGCAGTGGCATGCCGACTGATCGGGTTCTTCTCTGCAGCTTCAACGACAAGACCCGTTTCATCCAGTCGCACATAAGAATAACGCGGATGAACAGACTGGAATGTGATGGTTCCGGCACCGTAGTGCGCCTCACGGAACCCGGCAATGACTTCAAGAGGATTGATATCAATCAGTTCATTGCCGTTGAGAATCAACAGTTCTTCATCATTGTCGATCTCGCTAGCCGCCAGCAGCGCAGTGCAAGCGGCGCCGCGCGTGTCTTCCGCAACCCGAAGGATAGTGGCCTCAGGCGAAAGCAACGTAACAATATTGTCGAGGTGGTAACGACGAATATCCTGCCCACGCAGGGCAACAATGAACTGTGCATTGCTGATGGCCGAACACCCCAGGATCAGGCGCTCGATCAATGGCACACCTTCAAGTTCGGTGAGGCACAACGGGTAAGCCCCATCATGCATGTCGACGCCACTGTTGCCAGCGGCCAGGATCAACACATTCATGCCGATGCCCCTTTTTCGATGTCGGCGATACGCTTGGTGATGTTCTGCAAATTGACTTCTTCTACGTCATGCACCACGAGCAGATGTGCGCCAGCCGCCCGAGCCGCGCGAATGCCGTTCTCATTGTCTTCAACCACCAGACATTCATGGGGCTCAATACCCAGCATCGACATCGCCTTGAGATAGATCTCCGGATCCGGCTTGGCACGGGTGATATCCGAAGTCGACAGCATGGCATCCAGATAAGGTGTAAGGCGTGCCTTCTCCATCATGACCTCGACGGTTTTTCTGATGGAATTGGAAGCAACTGCCAATTTATATCCGCGAGCCCGTAGCGTGCTCAGCGCGTATTCGTGCACAAAGCGTGGCTTGCACTGCGTATGCACGATTTCCATGGTGTAAGACTGCTTCATCTCGTTGATGAATGCGTGCAGGCCTTCGGGCAAACCGCGCTCAATCGAGAGCATTTCCAGTTTTTTCCCGGTGGGCAGCCCGTCGTACACCGTCAGATGTTCATACCGGCTGATTTCAAAGCCAAAAAGCTTCAAAGCACGGTTAAGTGCTTCATAGTGCCAATCCTTGGCTTCGATCAGCACACCATCCATATCGAAAACAACGGCTTTGATCACGAAGCTTCTCCGAAAAAGCGCTGTGCATCTTCCGGAAAATCAGTACAGAGCGTCAAACGATCATGGTGGGCAACCCGCCGCAGCATGGCCCACATGGGCAAATGATCCCGCCGATGCAAATCTGGCGAGACAATACACACCTCCTTGCCTTGCACCAGAAACTGCTCAACGCAATCAGCGTCAAACCAGTCCCCATGAAACGCGTCCAGCCAAATGCCTTTGACGCGTTCAACCCAAGGGATTTCCCGCTCGACTTCACTGATCCGTGCAAAGACCGGCATACCCAGATCCAGATAAGCCTTCATGTCCGGAATTGACATATCAAATACGAACCAGTCCTGGTCCGGATAATCTTTCATCATACGATGGATAGTCGCCGCCATACCATCAGCCTTGACGTTGAGTGCAAGCGTCAGACGCCCATCAGGCACGCTATCAAGGAACGATGCAAATGTCTGCTCGTTTCCGGTCGGCATGTCATGCGAAATCACTAGAGTGCCGGCACAATCGCGCACATCGGTTTCCGTGCCGAAACCCAGAGAGAACGAACGCTCAAATGCCGTCACAGTGTTCTTCTCTTCGACTGACTTCCAGTAGCCACGATGGCTGAGGATTTTCATCGCACAGCTCCGACCGCCTTGTGTGATACATCCAGCGACAAGAAAAGGTCAAGATCAGAAGGAATACCCAGACCGTACATCCCGACCGCCTCCGAACCAATATTGAAGGTCACGACTTTACCGCCTTCTTCAATCAGCTCGTTATAGACAGGCGCCACGTAGAACTCCCCGTTCATACGCCGCTCCTCCTCCACCATTTGCCTTGCCAACCGGACAAAATCCGAACCTTTGCCAAAGTTATAGATACCCACAGTGGCCTCATCCGAGATCACTTCTTTCTCGACCACCCGGTTTACAACGCCGTGGGCGTCATATCCCACAAATGACCACTTCGGGTCATTCGCGGTCATGGTCATGATCAACCCGTCGGCCTGATGACGCGCCATCTCATCCAGGTATGCCTCCATGGAGGCATCCACATACTGATCGCTGTTGGCAATCATCAATGGGTCATCGTTGTTGATCAGGTCTGCAGCCAGCAGACACGTACACGCGGCACCTTGGGTCACTCCGTCAATCTCAATCAGCTCCGAACCCGGCGCCCACTGGCTGAACAAGGCCTTGAGCCCATAACGCGTTGCGTGCTCACGTTGCACCACAAAAATGAACCGGTGTTCAGTCGCCGGGCGAAGATTATTGATCACCAGCTGGATCATGGGCACGCCGTGCACCGGGATTAGTGGCTTGGGGTCGGTGTAACCGGCTTTGGCGAACCGGCTGCCCGCACCGGCCATAGGAACAACGATGTTAAGCATGAATATTTCTTCCAGCAAAGTTTCTGTCAGTTCAACTCGCGAACTTCGACACGGTCAATGGATATCTCTCCCTTGCCGCTATACCAGACGCGCGTTTCAAAGCGGGACAACCCTGCCGGCCCCACCTGAAGCTGAGTTTCAATACGGCCTCGGCCTTGCTTGAAGGGGCTTGAATACATTTGTTGCTGATCCTGCGGGTCAGAAAATACGCCAATTTCGAAATACCCGGGGGAAACACCGGCTGGCGATTTATTGTCGTAATCCACTGCAATCCGGTACTTACCCGGCAGCAAATCAATGTATGGACCGAACATCATGTACCCGGGGTCAGCATGCTGACTATCTGCGTGGCGAGTCTGGCCGACGACCGTCCCGACATTGCCGTTCAATGTAGATGCCGGCATCTCCAGCGCACCACCCAAGCCTTCCTCGAACAGGAACAGCTGCTGGGTTTTCTGGATAAAGACGTTCAACGTGTCATCTTTGAAAAAGAGGATATGTGTGCCAGTTTGCGGGCAAGTATAGGTTTCCCCACCTGCTGGCAGTTGGGGCCGGATGGCGCCATCGGTGAATCCCATCTCGGCACCGGGTTCGTCCTGCCGGAGAAGAACAAAGTTGTAGTAATACCCCGGATAACGCTCAGGATGTATTAACTGCCCAATATGGCTCATCCAGAAATACGGCCTCATATTGCTCAGATACGCCGTGACCGGAAAGTGATGCTCGGACAGCACCGTCACGACCCGCGCATTCCAGTAATCTGCGACACCCGCCTGCAAGGGCACCCCCTTGTCCCGGAGCTGATCCAGACAAGCAATCACAGCGCCTTCGTCGTGTTTGACATTTTCGTGCCTGACAATCAATGCGCGGCGTGCAGAGGTGTAGTAGTCATGGTAATAACTGCCACGGGTCAGGGTCGACACCGTGCCCAGCACAAGGACTGCGCCCAGCGCAAAAACAGCCGCTTTGAGCATCCGATCAAAGCGCACCGTTCTGGCGAGGAAAATTACCAGCAGAATTTGTGTGAGGGCGAGCGGGAACGAGAAATAGCGGAACCCGGCGTTATCCACCAAGCCGCCCGAGAGAATCGCACCCGCAACGTTGATGGCCCATACAACCATCCAGAACACCGTAGTCACGGTGAGGCGCCACTGCACTGACTCTCCGTCCGTGTCCCTGGGCGTTTCGATAACAAGAACATGCCGGTCCGCACGCAATTGCCTGAGGATAACGACCAGCAAAGCCACGATACCCATCAGCGCGTACAGGCTGTAGAACATGGTCGTCGGGTTATCCGGAGAAAACGCTTCAAGCCCCCCGGCAATCACATGATAAACAGATCTTGCTGCACTCTCGATCGAGTAAGGGACGCGTCCTTTGAGCGGATCATGGAATGTCAGCAAATGATCAATCCCCTTGGACACCAGTACCGACGCCAGCAATAGCAGCACCGCAGCCAGGAGGTATTTACGCCATTGCGCCGGGACCAGTGCGTTCTGACGGACAACGAAGATCAGCACCAGCATGAAACACAGTGCCGGTGCCAGAAAGCTGATCAGAAATACTGCGGTGGAAGACTTGGCGATGGCAGCAACCAGCACAATCAGCAAGGCATTGCGCGCGGACGGCCGCGCCACAAAATCAAGGCATAGCCCGGTCAACAGCAATGAAGCCAGCAGCGCGGCAAAGTGGTTATTCGTGCTGTAAAAATACAGCCACATGCCCGAACGGCCGGACACCAGCGTCACCAAGGCCACGAGCATGATCAGCAATGACCTGGCAAATGACGACAGTCCCGGATCTATTTTTTTTGCGGCCCAAACCACGCACATCGCCAGCAAGACCACCTGACATGCCGATACGAAGAAAATGTGCGCCTCTGCGCCGTTGAACAACTTGAAGGCCAGCAAATACAACAGCACGTCCGGCACATAGGCAGGTGCAGGCGTGAACTTCCAATCGCGCAGGCTGCCAGGCCCCGCAAGAATGTCGCGCGCAAATGACTCCAGAAAGAGCGAGTCGCTATGCAGCCGGATTCTTGCGTACAGTAACGGCACCGTGATCAGCAGGACAGCCCATGCGAACCAGCGAGCATTCTTTTCAGTGAAAATCATTTCTGTGCGATGACTTCAGAAGTGTACTGGAACCCGTCCGGACGCCCGCTTTTGTTGCCGGCAAAGACTTTGTCGCCCTTGAATACATAGGACATGAACAGCTTCAGGATAATCCAGGCCTGCTTGAACACCTTGGCATTGCTGATCTGGTCTTCTTCACGCCAGGTAATTGGCACATATTTGACGCGTGCTTTTTTATTGAATGCATAGAGCAGCACGTGCGCGTCAAAGGTGAGATTGTCCGGGAACTGCATGAAAAAGCGGCTTTTGAAGAAAGACACATTGAAGCAGTTGATGCCGGCAATCAAATCGTCCACACGGCGATGATTGATCAGCGAACAAACAAAGTTCAGTACCTTGTTACCGTAAATACGGGTGGCGGAATAACCCTGCAGCACCGAATCAGGGTGGAAGCGCGCACCGATCAGCAAATCGTTCTCGCGGTGTTCGCCCTTGCGCAACACCGGTAACAAATCGCGGATATCCGCCTGATCGTCACCATGCAGGACAATCATGTAGTCGTAGCCCTGTTCAATCGCGTACAGTAACGCACGCTTGATCGAACCGCCCAGGCTGTAGTTCTGGGTGTTTTTGAGGATCGTTGCCTTGATCTTCAGCGGCTGGATAGCTTCTGTAGCGGAAGCCAGCGTTTTGTCGGCGCTGCCATTGTCAATAACGACCACTTCCTGCACGAATTGCTGGACTTCGTCATTAATTTTTCCCAGAACTCGCGGAATCTGTTTTTCGCAATTGTATGCAGGGATAAAGATCATTATTTTTTCTGGCACTGCACAGCCCTCCCCAGGAATAACCGGCTGAATACAAAATTAACGGCAAAAGAAAACGGCAGGGAACCGATTTTGCAAAGAATTGGCATCAGGCCAAATCGACGCGAGCAATAATCGATCCCCAAGGAAAACATGAAAATGGAAAACGAATACCAGGCAACAAAAACCGTCATGTCAAACAGGTTTCTCTGTGCGCCAAACGTGTGTTTGCTGACAAGGAAATAGGTCGTCGTCAGCGCAACGCCGGCGCTGACGAGGTTGCAGTACAACGGTGCAACACCTGCCTGGGAAAGCAACTGGAACAGCAACACGTCGAGGATGACCCCGGCCAGCGAATTCACAAAGAAGCTGGCCAGCACTTTCAACCGGCTATCAAACATGCAAAGACCTGTCTGGATTCATACTGGACATCCACAATGTGACGCCCCCGTGAGATATATCTGACACAAACGGTATATCGCTCTGTATTTCGTTAATAACTAAAATTTGATACATCAAAATCTGCAAACAGACCACCCAATTCATCTTTGGGCGAACACAAAACCTGCCCGGTCAGCGGCCAGACTATCGCCAGATCGGGATCGCGCCAGAGCAAGGTACGCTCATGTTCCGGATACCAGTATTCGGTCACTTTGTACGCGACCTCGGCATCCTCTGACATTGCCAGAAACCCGTGGGCAAAACCGCCAGGAATCCATAACTGCCTTTTGTTCTGCTCACTGAGCAGATGCCCTTCCCAGCGACCCCAAGTGGGTGATCCGTGGCGCAAATCCACGACCACGTCGAAGACTTCTCCGCGCAGCACCCGGACCAGTTTGTCCTGCGGCCGCGCAGTCTGGTAGTGCAAGCCACGCAATACGCCCTTGCTTGACCGGGAGTGGTTATCCTGCACAAACACCACATCGCGGCCTATCGCCTGCGCAAACTTGAGCTGGTTAAAACTCTCAAAAAAGAAACCGCGTTCGTCCTTGAACACCTTGGGCTCAAGGATTTTCACATCGGCAAGCTCGGTATCAATAACTTGCATGCTTAACCCTCAGCCAGCATTTTCAGCAAATACTTGCCGTAGTTGTTCTTGCTCATGGGTCTGGCCATTTTCTCGACCAGCGCGGCGTCGATCCAGCCGGCGCGCCATGCAATCTCTTCCGGGCAACAAATCTTCAGCCCTTGCCGCGACTCAATGGTCTGGATGAACTGGCTGGCTTCCAGCATCGAGTCATGCGTCCCCATGTCCAGCCATGCATAGCCCCGCCCCATGGTTTTAACGTCGAGCGTCCCAGCGGCCAGATAGTACGAATTGACATCCGTGATCTCAAGCTCACCCCGTGCGGAGGGCTTGATGTCGCGGGCGATGTCGAGCACGTCGTTGTCGTAGAAATAGAGCCCGGTCACCGCAAAAGGCGATTTGGGCTGCGCCGGTTTTTCTTCAATGCTGATGGCCTTGCCGGTGCTGTCAAACTCCACCACGCCGTAGCGTTCCGGGTCGTTGACGCGGTAGGCAAAGACCGTGGCGCCCGCCGGTTTGGTGGTTGCGCCCGCCAGCAGGTTGGCAAAATCGGCACCATAAAACACGTTGTCGCCCAGCACCAGCGCGCAATTGTCTTGTCCGACAAAGTCGCGGCCGATCACAAAGGCCTGCGCCAGACCGTCCGGGGAAGGCTGCACGGCGTATTGCAAATGCAGTCCCCATTGACTGCCGTCACCTAACAACTGCTGAAAGCGAGGGGTGTCTTGCGGCGTGGAGATTACCAGAATCTCGCGAATTCCCGCCAGCATCAGGGTGCTAAGCGGGTAGTAAATCATCGGTTTGTCGTAGATAGGCAATAGCTGTTTAGAGACAGCCAGCGTCGCCGGGTAAAGGCGGGTGCCGGAGCCACCGGCAAGAATGATGCCTTTTCTGGAACGGGTGCTCATGACTTCTCCGTAGGGATCAGCTGCCGTAAAACGTGGGCCAGCGCCTGCTCCCAGTGAGGCAGATCAAGACCGAAAGTGTTCTGCAGTTTTTCAGTTGACAACCGGGAGTTGGCCGGGCGTGGTGCGGGCAACGGGTATTCGGCCGTACTCACCGGCGTAATCGCAGAGGGATCAAGCCGGATCTGCGCACCCAACGCGCGGGCCGCCATGATCAGTGTCTTTGCATAGCCATGCCAGCTGGTCTCCCCACGCGTTGTGAGGTGATACGTCCCGAACGGGAACGCGGCAGCATCCGCGCCGGCCAGATAGCGCGCGACGAGATGCGCGGTGACATCCGCAATCAATGCTGCAGGAGTCGGTGCGCCAAATTGGTCGGCAACGACCTTGAGTGCGTCACGTTCGTGGGCCAATCGCAGGATGGTCTTGGCAAAATTGTTGCCCCAGACGCCATACACCCAGCTGGTCCGCAAGGTGACGTGCCTGCAACCGCTGAGTTCGATCGCTACCTCACCCGCCCGTTTGGTCTGGCCATAGACTGAGCGTGGGGCCGCAACATCGGCTTCCTGGTATGGCGTGGTTTGCGCGCCGTCGAATACATAATCGGTGGAGTAATGCACCAGCAATGCGCCATGGCGGAGCGCGGCTGCGGCCAGGGTTGCCGGTGCCATTTCGTTGATTGCGCGGGCAGCAGAAACATCCGTCTCTGCCCGATCCACAGCGGTATATGCAGCCGGATTGACGATGACATCAGGTGCAATACGATTCACCAACGCATCGATAGCGGCGGGATCAGCCAGATCGCAGTCCTCGCGTCCGACCGCGATCACTTCCCCCAGCACTGACAAGCTGCGCTGGAGCTCAAAGCCGACCTGCCCGTTTTTGCCGGTGATCAGAATGCGGCGCATCTCAGCCCTCATACTGACGCGCGATCCAGTCGCGATAGCTGCCGGAGGTCACATTGCTGATCCAGGCGTCGTTATCCAGATACCAGGCCACTGTTTTGCGGATGCCGCTATCAAAGGTCTCGGCCGGCTTCCACCCCAGCTCATCCGCCAGTCGGCTTGCGTCAATCGCGTACCGGCGATCATGGCCCGGCCGGTCGGCCACGAAGGTGATCTGGCTCGCATACGATTGACTGTCTGCGCGTGGGCGCAACTCGTCCAGAATGCGGCAGATGGTATGCACCACCTCAAGGTTGGGCTTTTCATTCCAGCCGCCCACATTGTAGGTCTGGCCTGACTGCCCGGCCTCGAGCACACAGCGAATGGCAGCGCAGTGGTCTTTGACGTACAACCAGTCACGAACCTGCTGTCCATCCCCATAGACAGGCAGCGGCTTCCCGGCCAGCGCATTCAAAATCACCAGCGGGATCAATTTTTCCGGGAAATGATACGGACCATAATTGTTGGAACAATTGGTCGTCAGGACCGGCAGGCCATAAGTGTGGTGCCACGCACGCACAAGGTGGTCAGATGCCGCCTTGGAGGCCGAGTAAGGGCTGTTCGGTGCATGCGGATTGGTCTCACGAAAGGGCGAGTCGTCCGGAGCGAGTGAGCCGTAAACCTCGTCAGTAGAAACGTGCAGAAAACGAAAGCTGATACGCTCGGATTCGGGCAGAGCGGACCAATAGCCGCGCACCGACTCCAGCAGGTTGAACGTACCCACAATATTGGTCTGGATAAATTCGGAGGGGCCGTGAATCGAGCGGTCGACGTGAGATTCTGCGGCAAAATTGATTACTGCGCGCGGCCGATGGCGGGCCAGCAATGCGGGCACCAGAGTGGTGTCGCCGATATCACCACGGACAAACACATGACGCGCATCGTGCTCAAGCGCTGCCAGCGTCTGCAGATTGCCTGCATAGGTCAGTTTGTCCAGGTTCAACACCGGCTCGTCGCTGGTCGCCAGCCAGTCCAGCACGAAGTTGCCGCCAATAAACCCGGCGCCACCGGTCACCAGAATCATTGCTTTACATCCATCGAAGAGATAGCGGCCGCAGCCCGGCCATCTACTTATTCATTGTCATATATCAAGCGATCAGTTTGACGAGAAACGCCAGCATTCTCAATGAATCCCTGACATCCAGCGCGAAATTGTCGTTATTAAGCTGCGATGACGATCAATACCGCGCCATGGCCGGATCGACTGCACCAGCCCAGGCGTCCACGCCGCCACTCAAATTACTGATATGACCAAACCCCTGACGCTCAAGGAATACGCCAACCTGGTAGCTACGCATGCCGTGATGGCAGATCACGACAATTTCAGCGTCTTCGTCCAGTTCTGCAAAACGCTGCGGAATTTCATTCATGGGTAAGTGCGTGCTGCCATCCAGATGGCACATTGCGAATTCCCAACCTTCACGTACATCCAGCAAAACCGGGTTGGTGCGGGTTTCATCCTGCAGCCAGGCTGCCAGTTCTTGCGCGGTGAGTTGCTGCATGTGTAATGCGTCCTGATACATATACCGTTATAAAAAAAGCGTGGCACACGGCCACGCCTTTTGCTCTGACCGTCTTGCGTTCCCGTCAGAAGGTGAAGGCCGATACCGCCGGCGCATTCTTCATCCGTGGCAAGTTGTATTCGAACAGTTTTTCTTCGCTGTAGGCGTTGTGGTCAACGCGGCGAACCAGCGTGGCGCTCATGATCGGCAACTCGCCCACGATGGCAATCAAACGGCCGCCAACAGCCAGTTGCTCTTTCAGCGCAGCGGGCACGCTGGAGAACGACCCGGTTACGATGATCGCATCAAACGGAGCCTGCTCAGCAAAGCCACGCACGGCATCACCGACAACAACGCGGGCGTTACGCACTCCGGCACGCGCCAGATTGGCTTCAGCCTGGCTAGCCAGTTCTGGTTCAATTTCCACGCCATACACTTGCGACGCCAGACCCGCTGCCAGTGCCATCAGGTAGCCCGTACCCGCGCCGGCAATCAACACCTTGTCAGAAGGCTGTACTTCAACATCTTGCAGGAACCGCGCTTCGACCTTGGGGGCCAGCATGGTGGCTTCGTGGCCGATCGGCAGTTCAGAATCCACAAAAGCCAGCGCTTTTTTGTCTGCGGGGACGAAATCTTCGCGCTTGACCGTCAATACGCGATCCAGCACTTTCTGATCCAGCACATCCCACGGGCGAATTTGCTGCTCTACCAGCAGATAACGGGCGTGTTCCCAATCCATGCTTTTCACCTTGAAAAAACAGGCGCCAGACGGCGTCTTCTGAGCGATCCAACCGACGTTCCAGCCCCGCCAGATACCGCGCTGACGCGCTACCGTTGACCGGACTGTCTTGTAAATTAACTTGCGATTATCGCATAAACTGCGTAACGTCACAGCAGAGTTTCGCTAGGGGTTCCGTGCTTTTGCGCGGATGAGAGAGTCCCTTTGCACCTGATCCGGTTCACACCGGCGTAGGGAAGCGAAGCCGCCTTTGCCGCGTCCGCGGTCTGGCGTCTATCGCGCACCCCTGCGCCCTTTTCTCAAGAAGGAAGACGCCATGAATACCCGTGCAGATTTCAGTGCAGCCAGTGCCCATGTGGACGAAGCTGCCATCCAGCCACTGCCTAACTCCCGCAAGGTCTACGTTGAAGGCAGCCGGCCCGATCTGCGCGTGCCCATGCGTGAAATCAGCCAGCATGACACCCCGACCGCATTTGGTGGCGAGAAAAACCCGCCGATCACGGTCTACGACACCTCCGGCTTGTACACCGACCCGACCGCAAAGATCGACGTACGCAAAGGTTTGCCGAGTGTGCGCGGCGCATGGATTGAAGAACGCGCCGATACCGAACTGCTGACGGATCTGACCAGCGAGTTCGGCCGCCTGCGTGCTGGTGACAAATCGCTGGATGAACTGCGCTTTGAGCTGCATCGTCAACCACGTCGGGCCAAGGCCGGTGGGAATGTCTCGCAGATGCATTACGCCCGCAAAGGCATCGTGACGCCAGAAATGGAATACGTGGCCATCCGCGAAAATCTGCGCCGCGACGAATACATTGCCAGCCTGCAAGCACTGGGCGACAAGAGCAAACGCATGGCCGAACTGATGCTGCGTCAGCATCCAGGCCAGAGCTTTGGTGCCGCCATTCCGGAAAAGATCACGCCCGAGTTCGTTCGCGACGAAATCGCCCGTGGTCGCGCCATCATCCCCGCCAACATCAACCACCCGGAACTGGAGCCGATGATCATCGGCCGCAATTTCCTGGTGAAGATCAATGGCAATATCGGCAACTCGGCCGTCACCTCTTCTATCAATGAAGAAGTGGACAAGATGACCTGGGGCATTCGCTGGGGCGCAGACACCATCATGGATCTGTCTACCGGCAAGAATATTCATGAAACGCGCGAATGGATTCTGCGCAACAGCCCGGTGCCGATTGGCACGGTGCCCATCTACCAGGCACTGGAAAAGGTCAATGGCAAAGCCGAAGACCTGACCTGGGAGTTATTCCGCGACACGCTGATCGAACAAGCCGAACAAGGCGTGGATTACTTCACCATTCACGCCGGCGTGCTGCTGCGTTATGTGCCGCTGACCGCCAACCGCATGACGGGCATTGTGAGCCGTGGCGGTTCAATCATGGCCAAGTGGTGTCTGGCGCATCACAAAGAGAACTTCCTCTATACGCATTTCGCTGAGATTTGCGAAATCATGAAGGCGTACGACGTCAGTTTCAGCCTGGGGGATGGCCTGCGCCCGGGTTCGGTGTGGGATGCCAATGACGAAGCCCAACTGGGTGAACTGCGCACGCTGGGCGAACTGACGAAAATTGCATGGGAACATGACGTTCAGGTCATGATTGAAGGCCCCGGCCACGTGCCGATGCAGCTGATCAAGGAGAACATGGACCTTGAACTGCAAGATTGCCACGAAGCACCGTTTTATACCCTCGGGCCGCTGACCACGGACATCGCCCCGGGTTATGACCACATCACCTCCGCGATCGGCGCGGCGCAGATTGGCTGGTATGGCACCGCCATGCTTTGTTATGTCACGCCCAAGGAACACCTGGGTTTGCCAAACAAGGATGACGTGAAGGAAGGCATCATTACCTACAAGCTGGCCGCGCATGCAGCGGACCTGGCCAAGGGTCATCCGGGCGCTCAGATCCGTGACAACGCGCTCTCAAAAGCCCGTTTCGAATTCCGTTGGGAAGATCAGTTCAATCTGGGCCTGGATCCAGACAAGGCGCGTGCCTTCCATGATGAAACCCTGCCACAGGAAGGCGCCAAGCTGGCTCACTTTTGCTCCATGTGTGGCCCGCACTTCTGTTCCATGAAGATCACCCAGGATGTCCGCGACTTTGCCGCCCAGCAAGGCATTGCCGAAGCCGAAGCGCTGAACAAAGGCATGGAGGCCAAGTCGATTGAGTTCGTGAAACGCGGCGCTCAGGTTTATCACAAGGAATAACCCGCGCACAGGGCGTACCCCAAACGCAACGGACGTCAGCTGACGTCCGTTTTTTTTACTTCTTTTGACGCGGTGCAACAAAAAGGCTTTTACAACAAAGACTTACCGTTACCTTTTTAGATAAACGGTTGTAAGCTGAAAGCTTTCTCAATCCATTCTTTGATTGAAACGCCCAAAGCGCCAAGCCCTCCCGCTGCTTGCTTTTACAAGATTTTTCCACGTTGCGCATCAATCTCCATCAGCCACGGCACAGTTAGGCGCATCACAAAATTACTGTTCATTCGATTTAATATTTCATCTATAGTAATCATGTGCCGGGCACCCGGTTGTGCCAAATCCGTCTTGAGCAGGAACAACATCATGTCTATTTATCCCGTGGTTTTGTGTGGTGGCAGTGGTTCGCGCTTGTGGCCTATGTCTCGTGGTGGTTACCCGAAGCAATATCTGAAGCTGACCGGCGAGACCAGCCTGCTGCAACAGACCGCATTGCGGCTCAAAAACCTGAATCAGGCTGCGGCACCGATTCTGATCTCGCATGAAGAACAGCGTTTCCTGGTTGCGGAACAGGTGCGCAAGATTGGTATCGTGCCCGATACCATCGTGCTGGAGCCTGCTGGCCGCAATACCGCACCGGCAGTCGCGATTGCAGCATTGATCGTTACCGCCAAAGACCCCGATGGCCTGATGCTGGTGATGCCTTCGGACCATGTCATTCGCAAAGACGATATCTTTGCCCGACTGGTCGATGAAGCCGCCGAAGTGGCAAGTCTGGGCAAACTGGTCACCTTTGGCATCAAGCCCACGTCACCACAAACTGGCTACGGCTACATTTTGCGTGGAGATGCACTGGGCCCGGCCAACGCCTATAAAGTGCAATCTTTTGTCGAGAAACCGGATCTGGCGACTGCCGAGCGTTTTCTGGGTGATGGTCGCTATTACTGGAACAGCGGCATGTTCATGCTCAAGGCCTCTGTTTACTTGTCTGAGCTGCGCCGCTTGAACCCGGACATGTTGCTCAAGGCCGAACTGTCGCTGGAACGCAGCATGCGCGATGGTGATTTCACGCGACTGAACAAGGACGCGTTCCTGGCATGCCCTGCAGACTCGATTGACTACGCTGTGATGGAAAAAACCACCGAAGCGGCAGTTATCGAAGCCGCCGACCTTGGCTGGAGCGACATCGGCTCCTGGGATGCACTGGCAGACATCGGTAGCAAAGATGCGGCCGGCAATACGCTGGTCGGCGACGTCCTGACTGACCGGGTGAGCAGTTCGTATATCCGCGCAGAGCACCGCATGGTTGCTGCAATTGGCGTGGATAACATCGTCATTGTTGAAACCGCAGATGCCATTCTCGTGGCGCACAAAGACAAGGTGCAGGATGTAAAGAAAATGGTCGAGCGGCTCAATGCCTCTGGCCGTTCAGAGTCCGTCACGCACCGCAAGGTCTACCGCCCTTGGGGCTCCTACGAGGGGATTGATCATGGTGATCGCTTCCAGGTCAAACGCATCATCGTGAGCCCCGGTTCGCAGTTGAGTTTGCAAATGCACCATCACCGCGCCGAACACTGGATTGTCGTCAAAGGTACGGCGCTTGTGGACAATGGTGATCAGCACATCTTGCTGACTGAAAACCAGTCTACCTACATCCCGCTGGGCACCACGCACCGACTGAAAAACCCGGGGAAGATTCCACTCGAATTGATTGAAGTGCAATCGGGCGCCTATCTGGGTGAAGACGACATCGTGCGCTTTGAAGACACCTATGGCCGCGTAGACAAACCTGAGGTCGTCAAATGAGCACTTTGCGTTGCTTCAAGGCGTATGACATCCGCGGCCGGCTGGGTGATGAACTCAATGAAGACATCGCCTACGCCATTGGGCGCGCTTATGCGCAGTTTTTGCAGGCACGCCGGGTTGTCATTGGCGGCGATGTGCGCACGTCCACAGCCGGCCTGAAAACTGCGCTGGCCAATGGGCTGATGGATGCGGGCGCCGATGTCATCGACATTGGCATGACCGGCACTGAAGAGGTCTACTTTGCGGCTTTTCATCTGGATGTGGATGGCGGCATTGAAGTAACGGCCAGTCACAACCCGATCGACTACAACGGCATGAAGCTGGTACGACGCGGTGCGCGTCCGATCAGTGGAGATACCGGATTGCGGGAAATCCAGGCCCTGGCTGAATCGCGTAACTTTGCGCCAGCTGTGCAGCGCGGAGGCCTGGCACGCCAGAGCATTCTGGATGCGTATGTGCAGCATCTGCTGGGGTATGTTGATCTCTCTGCCCTGCGACCGCTGAAACTGGTCGTCAATGCGGGGAACGGCGCGGCTGGTCATGTGGTCAACGCGCTGGAGGCAGTGTTCCAGCGCATGAAGGTGCCGGTCACCTTCATCAAAATCCATAATGAACCGGATGGCACGTTCCCGCATGGCATCCCTAACCCGCTCTTGCCAGAATGTCGGGCGGATACCGCCAATGCAGTGCGCGAACACGGCGCCGACATGGGTATTGCCTGGGACGGTGACTTTGACCGCTGCTTTTTGTTTGACGAAAGCGGTGAATTCATCGAAGGGTATTACATCGTCGGTTTGCTCGCGGCGGCCTTCCTGGCGCGCCAGCCGGGTTCACGCATCATTCATGATCCGCGTCTGACGTGGAATACGGTCGATGTAGTCCAGCAAGCGGGCGGCATCCCGGTCCAAAGTAAAACCGGTCACGCCTTTATCAAAGAGCGCATGCGGCAAGAAGACGCCATTTATGGCGGCGAAATGAGCGCCCACCATTATTTCCGCGACTTTGCCTATTGCGATAGCGGCATGATCCCCTGGCTGCTGGTCTGCCAGCTTCTCAGTCATACAGGCCAACCTTTGTCAGCGCTCGTTGCCGACCGGATTGCGCGCTTTCCATCCTCAGGTGAAATCAACCGCAAGCTGGCCGATGCACCAGGCGCCATCGCAGAGGTTCGCCGTCGCTATGAGGGCGATGCCCTCAGTGTGGATGAAACAGATGGCATCAGTCTGGCGTTTGCCGACTGGCGCATGAATCTGCGTTCTTCCAATACGGAACCGGTGATCCGCCTGAACGTGGAGTCCCGTGGGAACCCGGCACTGATGCAGGCCCGCACCGCGGAAATCCTGCAGCTACTAGACAGTTTTGCCACGATGCCCGAGGCCCGGACTGCCTGATCAAGCGCCCATCGTTAAAAAAGCCCCGGCATGATCCGGGGCTTTTTTATGCATGCCGCAATTGGCGTCAGTCTTCCACCAGCGTGGCATCTGGCCCGTTCTTTTTGACGGATTCGATGCCGTTTTCCATCGAAGCTTTGCTGTTGTACATCTCGCTCTTGCCTATCACCTGATGATTGGCTGCCTTGAGCACAAAGTACGGGTGGCCGTCCTTGCTTTCTTTACGCTCGAAATGCGCATCATCCGGCGCATTCTTGCGCACTGATTCAATCCCGTTCAACGCCGACGCCTTGGCGGTATACAACTCGCTGGTCAGAATGATCTGACCATTGACGGCGTGCAGGTTAAACATGAACTGGCCATCCTTGGCCGTTTTCAGATGGAATTTGCCCGACATGACCGCTCCTTGTTCCCGGTTGACCTGAGGCCGTGCTGCGCACAGCGCACGGCTTTTTGCAGTATTTGCAACAAGGTGCAGATTTTCAAAAGAATTTCTGCGAAACGGCCATGAAAAAGCCCGGTCAGGCCGGGCTTTTTCATGTGCGAGCCAACACCAAGGACAGATCAAGCCTGCAGTTCTTCCATCACCTGCCAGAGCGTCTCGATTTCATCGGCGTCCAGCAAACGCGCAATCAACGGTTTGATGCGTTCAAGGTCTGTCGACAGGACCTGTTCTTTTACCTTCAGCAAACGCGCTGGCAACATCGAGAAACGCCGCAACCCCAAGCCCAGCAGCAAACGCGTCAGGGCTGGGTCCCCCGCCATTTCACCGCACATCGAGATGGGTTTACCGACACGATTGCAGGTGCTGATTACATGATGCAACAAGCGGATCACCGCCGGGTGGACCGGATCGTAAAGGTGCGAAACCGCATCATCATTGCGATCGACCGCCAGCGTGTACTGAATCAGGTCATTGGTTCCGATCGAGGCGAAATCCAGGTGGTGCAGGAAATGCTCCACGGTGAACGCGGCAGCGGGGACTTCGATCATCCCGCCCAACTCGATATGTTCGTCAAACGGGATGCCTTCCACACGCAGCTGTGCCTTGACTTCTTCCAGATGCCGCCGCGTCTGGCGCACCTCCCCGACGTGCGAAAGCATCGGGACCAGCAACTTGATCTTGCCGTGCGCCGAGGCCCGCAGCAGCGCGCGCAATTGTGTACGGAACAGTTGCGCTTCAGCCAGGCACAGGCGGATCCCCGTTAACCCAAGTGCAGGGTTGGGCGCATCCGTTTCTTCCTGCCATTTGGGAATCTTGTCTTTACCCAGATCAATGGTACGGATGATGACGGGCTGGCCATTCATTTGTTCGGCCACGGCGCGGTAGGCTTCGTATTGCTCTTGCTCGGTCGGCAGATCGTCTTCTGACAGGAACAAAAACTCGGAACGGAACAATCCAATGCCCGTTGCGTTGTTTTCGATGACCTGGTCGGTGTCTTCCGGCAATTCGATGTTACCGAAGAGTTCAATCTCAACACCGTCTTGCGTCACCGGGGTGCTGGTGCGGATATCCTGCAGGCGCGCCTGGCGCTCCGTCCATTCATCCTGCCGTGCACGGTATTCAGTGAGCGTGCGCTCGTCGGGGTCCACGATGACCACGCCGTTGACGCCATCGACGATGATCAGCTCGTCTTCGTGGATCAGCGAGCGGGCGTGGCGCAGCGCCAGCACGGAAGGCAAATCCAGACTCCGCGCCAGAATGGCGGTGTGACTGGTTGGTCCGCCCACATCCGTGATGAATGCCAGGTATTCGCTGTCTTTGAACAGCACCATGTCAGCCGGAGACAGATCATGCGCGACAAGGATGGAATCCCGGTCTGTCGGCGCGGGCGTGTGCATGGCCATATCATGGCCTGCCAGCGTCTTGAAAATGCGCTCCGTCACCTGGATCACGTCGGTACGGCGTTCACGCAGATACTCTTCTTCAATCTCATCGAACTGGGCCAGCAAGGCATCCAGCTGCAGTTTGAGCGCCCATTCTGCGTTGCATTTGCGCTTTTCGATGATCTCTTTGGGTTCGACAGACAGTGTCTGATCGTTGAGCAGCATGATATGCAAACTCAGAAAAGCACCCAGCTCCGTCGGTGCGTTTTCCGGAATGCTGCCCCAAAGCATTTCCAGCTCTTGCCGCGCTGTTTTGACCGCAGAGTCATAGCGCGCCACTTCGCCGGCAATGTCTTCCGGGCGCACGGTGTAGTGCGCAATTTCGATGTCGGTATGCGATATGAGGTGGGCATGCCCGATGGCTACGCCACCGCCAACCCCGATCCCGTGCAAGGCAAGACTCATTCGGACTCCTGTGTCACCGCCCATTCCGAACCCCATGGGCACAGACGCGGCTGACGAAACTCAGCGAAGCGGTGCCGGCCAATGCCGGCAGAGTGATATGGTTACGTTTATTCGCCTTCGCCAAAGTAATCGGCAATCAGCGCTTCCAGTGCATCCAGCGCCATCTGGTCATCCGGGCCACTGGTTTCAATGGTCACGAGGCTACCCTTGCCCGCCGCCAACATCATGACGCCCATGATGGACTTTGCGTTGACACGCTTCTGGTTACGGCTAATCCATACTTCACTTTGAAACTGACTGGCCAGTTGGGTCAGCTTGCTGGATGCCCGCGCATGCAGACCCAGCTTGTTTACGATTTCGAGCTCTTTTACCGGCATGACCACAGATCCCCTGATTTCAACCCTGCGCCGTATTGGGCAACATATACAAAACACCTTCGAGTCCGCCGGTAATGGCCTTGCTGACCACCACTTCCAGCGGCTGCTGACAGTATGTCAAGGCACGAACCAGCATAGGCAGATTCACCCCTGCAACGGCCTCTACCCGCCCCGGCTGGATCAACCGGTTAGAGACATTGGACGGCGTGCCCCCGTAAATATCGGTGAGCAGCAAAATCCCTGAGCCATCATCCAGCATGTCGATCAAGTCGTGCGCCTTGAGCACGACGTCATCCGGGTCTTCTGTCTTGCTGACTGACAACTGGCCAACATTGGTCAGCGGCCGACCCATGATGTGCTCGGCACACGAGATCAACGCTTCCCCAAGCGACACGTGCGTGACGATGATAATCCCAACCATTCGGAGCATTCCTTGTGCATGGCCACAACGAACCTGGCTGCCTGTACCGGCCGGTTCCGGGGCGCATTCAAACGTCAGCCATCGTTCACCTGTGATGCAGGCACCGAATCAGGTCTGCCGTTCTTTTTTTTGACTTTATAAGCAAATTTAACCGAATTCCCCCGGGCATTACAGCGCCCCCCGATTGCAGCGCAGGCTTTTCAGCGCAAACGGTAAACATGCGGCGGGTTAATCAACCACTCTACCCGAGCTTGCATGGACGGTGTCAGGTACACGCTGCCATCATTGGCAACAATCAGTACATCCTTGACGCCGAACCGGGTGGCGTAGCCCACGGCATGATCAACCCCGCCAATGAATACCGGCTTGGTCAACGCATCTGAAATCGCACCGGCTTCACGCGATGCCGGGGCAATCACCGTCGCCGCTTGCATGGTTTGCGCTGGCCAGCCGGTGCGCGGATCGATCAGGTGGCAATAACGTTTGCCGTTGACTTCAAAGTAGCGTTCGTAATCCCCGGAAGTCCCAATGGACTCGCCATCCGCCAGCGTAATCGCCGCCATCGCGCCCGGTTTGCGTGGGTGTTGCAGGCCCACTTTCCAGGGGGTATCCCCCTTTTTGCCCAGGGCCAGCACATTGCCGCCAATATTGATCAGTGCGTTGTAAATGTGATGCTTGCGCAGATACGCGGCGGCACGATCCAGCGCGAAACCCTTGAAGCCGCCCAGGTCAATGTTCACGTCCGGATTGCTGCTGGATACATTGGGTCCGTCAAAGTGCAGGTCATCCAGTGTGGGGTGCGCGGCCACCAGCGCCTTGATCTTGTCCGGGTCAGGTAGCACCGGTGCAAAGGTGTCGTTATGGAATCCCCAGGCCGCAACCAGGTCACCAATTGCTGGATCGAACAATTGGTCAGCGCGCTCGGCATAGCCTTTAGCCTGCTGCAGGATGCTGATCATTTCTGGATCTGCTTCGGCGCTCTGGCCAGCGGCAAATGCCTGATTCAGCCGGGTAATGTCGGAAGGATGCCATGCATGCAGGCGCGCATGCAGACGGTCCAGATCGGCCAGAATGCTGGCGGTAGCCGCTTTGGCCTGATCTTCAGGCGTGCCATAAATGGTGATCTGGACACTGGTGCCAAAGACAAAGCTTTCTTGCTGGTAGACCGGCGGTTTACTACATGCCGCCAGCAGGCATGAACACAGCAACACCAGCAGGCGCAGTGCGCGCCACGAATCCGGACGCATCAAGACAGTTTGCGCTCAAGCGCATCAATAAACAGCGCAGCGACATCGATGCCGGATTGATCGGTGATCTCCTGAAAGCACGTCGGGCTGGTCACATTGATTTCAGTGACGTTTTCGCCAATCACATCCAGACCGACCAGGAACAACCCCTTGGCGGCCAGCTCCGGGCCGAGGGTTTCGGCAATCTCTCGGTCTTTGGCCGTGAGTGGGCGGGCGACACCGGTACCGCCTGCCGCCAGATTGCCACGGGTTTCACCCGCTTTCGGGATACGGGCCAGGCACCAGTCCACGGGCGTACCGTCAATGATCAGCACGCGCTTGTCGCCATCCTTGATCGCCGGCAAATAGCGCTGCGCCATGATGGTGGCGGTTTCGTTGGCGGTCAGCATTTCGATGATCGAACCAATATTGGCGTCGTCAGGCCGGATGCGGAAAATACCCATGCCACCCATGCCATCCAGCGGTTTGAGAATCACGTCACCGTGTTCATCCAGGAAGGCACGAATATCGGCGGCACGTTGCGTGACCAGTGTCGGCGCGGTGAATTGCGGGTGCTTGAGGATGGCCAGCTTTTCGTTGTAGTCGCGCAACGTCTGGCCTGGATTGAATACGCGGGCACCTTGTGCTTCGGCCAGCGTCAGCAAGTGAGTGGCATACAGATACTGTTGATCAAACGGCGGGTCTTTGCGCATCAGTACGACATCAAAGTCCTTGAGCGCTTCGTGTTGTGGCGCCGAGAGTTCAAACCAGTGTTTGTATTCCTGGGTCGTTGTGAAGGTCAGTCGTTGTGCGGCGGTTTGTACCGTGCCGTTTTGTACACGCATGTCATCGGCCAGCGTGACCCACAATTCCCAGCCGCGCTTGTTGGCTTCGCGCAGCATGGCGTAGGTGGAGTCCTTGTGGATTTTGAAACCGGCAACGGGATCGGCAATGACAAGCAGGCGTGTAGACATATCCGGCATTCCAGACAAACAGAACAGTGAGTGATAACCAGCGACGGTCAGATACGCAATGAGGCGGTCGCCCGCCTCATCGTCACATCTTCAATCAGGCTGCGAACGAGAGCAGAGGCTCTGGCGCGGTAGCTTCGATTTCGTGCGAGGCGGCCAGCAACGCCAGCCGTGCAACCACACCATACGAGTAGAACCGGTTGGGTGCGCTATCCGGTGCGCCATCGCAATCCGGCGTCGTACACGGCGAAGCAAACGCCAGCGGTTCGAAATGCATGCCAGGGGCGTTCAGGTTTTCTTCCGGGCCACGACCGGTATGCACGCGGTAGAAGCCGCCGACGACAAAGCGATCAATCATGTATACGACGGGTTCGGCCACGGCGTCATTGATGCTTTCAAAGGTCGGCACGCCTTCTTGCACGATCACGTCGTGCACTTCCAGGCCTTCCTTGATCACGGACATCTTGTTGCGCTGCTTGCGATTGAGGCCAATCACTTCATCCGCAGACTTCACACTCATGATGCCCATGCCGTACGTACCGGCGTTGGCTTTAACGATCACGAATGGTTCGTGATCGATGCCGTGTTCCTTGTACTTGACGCGAATTTTGGCCAGCGTGCTGTTCACGGCATCGGCCAGTTGCTCTTCACCAGCGCGGGCATGGAAGTCCAGGCCATCGACGTGGGCAAAGTAAGGGTTGATGGTCCACGGATCAATGCCAATCAGTTTGGCGAAATCCGCTGCAACGTTGTCATAGGCGGCAAAATGCGTGGTCTTGCGGCGTACCGCCCAGCCAGCGTGCGGAGGCGGTACGACGATCTGCTCTACGCCATCCAGAATGTCAGGAATGCCGGCGGAAAGATCGTTGTTCAGCAGCACTGCACACGGATCGAACCCGGTCAGACCCACACGGTTGCCGTTGCGTACCAGCGGTTCCAGCGTCAGCTTCTGGCCATCCGGCAGGTCAAACGTGGTCGGCTCGGTGATTTCCGGGTTGAACGTACCCAGGCGCACGACAAGACCGGCCATTTTCATGATGCGGGTCAGCGCAGCGACGTTTTGCAAGTAGAAGGTATTGCGGGTGTGATTTTCCGGAATCAACAACACACGACGTGCATCCGGACACATGTTTTCCAGCGCCGTCATCACCGCCTGGACGCCCAGCGGGTGGAATTCTGGATTGAGGTTGTTGAAACCGCCCGGAAACAGGTTCATATCCACCGGGGCCAGCTTGTAGCCAGCATTACGCAGATCCACCGAGCCATAAAATGGCGGCGTCGATTCCTGCCACTGATTACGGAACCAGTGTTCAATTTCCGGCTGGGCCGAGAGAATGCGGCGCTCCAGATCCAGCAAAGGGCCAGACAGCGCGGTGGTGAGATGCGGAACGGTCATGGGGAACACTCATCAAAAACAGCGTCAGCCAAAAATGCGGGCGGCACCCAGATAATACAACCCGCATGAGCATGTTTCACGTTCATCACGTCAAGAGGTGACAGGCAGTCACCGGATCATAACCAGCCTTTTCTCTTGAAGAACCAATAAGGTGCAATGCCCGAGAGCACCATTAACACCAATGCAAACGGATAGCCCAGATGCCACTGGAGTTCTGGCATCTCGCCAAAATTCATGCCGTATATACTGGCGATCACGGTGGGCGGCAGGAACACCACTGCAGCAATTGAAAAGATCTTGATGATCTTGTTCTGCTGCAGGTTGATCAAGCCCATCACTGCATCCATCAGGAAGTTGATCTTGTCGAACAAGAACGCCGTGTGGCTATTGAGTGACTCCAGATCACGCAGTACCTCACGCAGATCTTCTTCCTGGGTTTGTTGTAACACCCGGCAACGCAGCAAGAAAGAAAGCGAACGGCGGGTATCCATCAGGTCCAGCCGCACTTTGCCGTTCAAGTCTTCCTGGGCAGCGATATCGGCTACGGTATCGGCCATGGCCGAATCGGTCATGTCCGTGTTGCGGTTCAGGACACGGCGGCTGACTTTATCCAGATCAGCGTATACGCCCTCCAGCACATCAGCGGCATATTCCACGGCCACATCGTAAATAGACAAGAGAACGTCTTCGGCCGTTCGCACAAAATCGACCTGCATGCGGGCCCGCATGCGAAAAAGGCGAAATGCGGCCAGTTCTTCAGTGCGGATCGACAGCAAGCGCCCTTCATTGAGCAAGAACGACACGGTAACTACCTCTGCACCATCGTGATGATGATGCAGGAAGAATGAATTGAGATGGATACCCGCCTCATCGACAAAACACCGTGCAGAATCCTCAATGTCCTCTATTTCCTCGTCATCAAGCTTGAGGCGGAATACTTCGCGAAGCAGCGCGCGTTCATGCTCGTTCGGCTCGACCGAATCAACCCACACCACATCCGGGCGGATCAGGTCTTCGGCCGACTCAACGGGCACCGGCCGCAGCCGTTTGTCTACAAAACCATAAGCGGTCAGCATGGGATCGTCCTGCAAGGTTACCGCGCGCATTATAAGAGAAGCCTGCGCAGTGCGCCTGGCTGGCTCCCGTCTAAATGCTCTACACTCCCTACATGCCTACGTATCAAGAACTGGCCCGCGATAGCGGCCTTGAGCGCCCCGATATCCATGCCTTGTTTCATCATTTGGGTGGATACAACCGCGCATTTCTGATCACCCACGGTGATGAAATGGCCGAGCCGGCCTTTGCCGAACACTTCACCCGTCTCGCCGCCCGCCGCCGTGCCGGCGAGCCGGTCGCCTATTTGCTGGGCGAAAAAGAGTTTTACAGCCTGACCTTCAATGTCGGTCCTGGCGTGCTGATCCCGCGTCCGGACACAGAACTACTGGTGGATCTGGCGCTCGAGCGCCTGCCGCAAGGGGGCGCCCTCGTCGACCTGGGTACAGGCAGCGGCATTATCGCCATCACCATTGCTCATGAACGCCCGGACGCCGTGGTGACGGCGCTGGATATTTCAGACGCAGCGCTGGATATCGCGCGTGGTAATGCCGCCCGGTTGGCACCGCAGGTACGTGTTTTGCAAAGCGACTGGTATGCCGCGCTGGGCGACGGGCAATTTGCGGTCATTGTTTCTAACCCCCCTTATATCGAGCAGGATGATCCCCATCTGGAGAAGGGCGACTTGCGTTTTGAGCCTCGCTCAGCCCTGACCGATGAAGCCGATGGGCTGGCCCATATCCGCACGATCATTGATGGCGCCCGTACACGCTTGTTGCCCGGCGGCTGGCTGTTGTTTGAACACGGCTTCGATCAAGGGCTGGCTTCTCGCGACCTTCTGGATGCGGCGGGTTTTGGCGCAGTCCAAACCTGGCAGGATATCGCCGGTATGGATCGGGTGAGTGGTGGGCTTGCCCCGGCTTGACCGGAAAGCGTAAAATACCCGAGTAAATTAATCAGTTAAGGGCGCTGCCATCATCGCGGTGCCGCAACATACAGCGAGTTACCCTATGAGCATTCAGGAATCCATCCGTCAGACCGTCACCGAAAACCAGGTTGTGCTCTTCATGAAAGGCACGCCTACCTTCCCGCAGTGCGGTTTTTCGTCTGCGGCGGTGAGCATTCTGAAGTCCTGTGGCGCTGATTTTGTCGCCGTCAACGTGCTGGCCGATAACGACGTGCGCCAGGGCATCAAGGAATACTCTAACTGGCCGACCATTCCGCAACTCTATGTCAAGGGTGAGTTTGTCGGTGGTTCGGACATCATGCGTGAACTGTTCAGCTCCGGCGAGTTGCAACAAATGTTGCAACAGGGCTGATTGGCCATAGCATGCAATGAATAAAAAACCCCGCAAACGCGGGGTTTTTTATTGCCTGGCAGGCCCATGCTTAGTGGTGCCAGTAGCCACCATGCCAGCCCCAGCCACCGCCCCAACCGCGGTAGTAACCGTAGTTAATCGATACCGCCGGGTAAATCAAGGGCGCAGCCACCACGTCGGGCGCAGTCTGGTAAACCACCTGCGGCTGTTGCACCACCACAGTTTGCGGCTGATCCACGTAGGTCGTCGTCGTTGCTGGTGCAGCCTGAGCCGGCGGCGGGGACCCACCATCCACACCAATCGACACGGGGACCTGGCGGCCAGGATCGTAGGCCATACGCGTGGTGTAGCGCTGACCCGCATATTCGTAAGTCACGTCGTAACCGACGGTGCGCTGCTGCTGGGTCTGTGTTGTGGAACAACGGCGCACAGTCTGCGTGGATACACCCGCATTCTGGTTAGCGATATTGTCGCCCGCCAGCGCCCCGACCACGGCACCCGCCGCCGTCGCGGCGACATTGCCGTTGCCATGACCCACGGTATTGCCCAGCAAACCGCCGAAAATACCGCCCAGCAGTGCGCCGCCATAGGTATGCGGCTGTTGCACCTGGACTTGTTCATCCCAGCATGACTGTTGCGGTACCGACACCTGCTGCACCACCGGCACGGTATTGATCACGCGACCGTACTCTGCGGCTTGTGCCAGACCGGCAACCCCGGCAAGACTCATCAGCAGAACGACTTTTTTCATTTTCCCACTCACTTGCAGCACCGGGCTGCGTGTTGTTCCCGTGCGCCCCTGGCGCCGGTATGTCTATTTTGTGCCCGGCGCGCGAAACGCACCAGGGCGTAGCTCACACCCCGAATCTACGCTGTTTACAAACACTTGGAGCAATAAACATGATGTCCGGTTCAGGGTTTTTCGCATTCTTTACAAACGAAAACCGGCAGATACAAAACTGCCCTACCGGTTATGATGCAAACACCATCGCTAGCCACTTTCGGGGTCCGCATGCCTTACTCTCTGGCCAATCAACTCGTCGTCGCCATTTCGTCACGTGCACTGTTCGATTTTGAATCAGAAAACACGCTGTTCGAATCAGGCGATGCCACGGCCTACAAGGCACTTCAGCTAAAGTTGCTGGATAAGCCCGCGGCACCTGGCGTGGCCTATGCACTGGTGCAAAAACTGCTGGCCCTCAACGAGGGTGACACGCATCGCGTAGAAGTAGTGATTCTCTCCCGCAATGATCCGGTCAGCGGCTTGCGGGCCTTTCGGTCTGCCGAATACCACGGCCTTACGCTGGAGCGCGGCGTATTCACCCAAGGCCGGCCACCCTTCAAATATCTGAACGCACTGCACGCCAATCTGTTTTTATCGATGAACGAAGCCGACGTCCGCGATGCGCTGGCAGCCGGCTTTCCCGCTGCGCGCGTTTATCCGCAATCGGTCCACGCAGCGGGCCGCCACCCGGATGAAATCCGCATTGCCTTTGATGGCGATGCGGTCCTGTTTTCAGATGAAGCCGAACGCATCTACCAGCAAGGTGGCTTGTCTGCCTTTTACCGACACGAGCGCGATCATGTCACCCGCCCGCTGCCCCCCGGCCCGTTCAAGCCGCTGCTGGAGGCCCTCCACCGTTTACAACGCGCCGAGGCCCCCGTGCGTTTACGCACAGCGCTGGTCACAGCACGCAGTGCGCCCGCACACGAACGTGCCATTCGGACCTTGATGGACTGGCAGATCGAGGTCGATGAGGCCATGTTCCTGGGTGGCCTGGAAAAAGGCCCGTTTCTGCGGGAATTTGAACCGGACTTTTTCTTTGATGACCAAACGGGTCATTGTGTATCTGGCGCCCTGGCCGTGCCGACAGGCCAGGTCATGGCCGGTGTAGCCAATGAACCGCGCCAGGATATCGCACAAAATCAGGGCGATACAATTGCAGGTGAGATACAAATGCCCGCAAACCGGACATGATTTATTCAATGCGCATTAAATCGGTGCGTTATTTGCCTGAGGCAAACACAAAATGAACCATTTTGGTTCAAAAAACGCACCGCAACCCATCAATACACGGATTAAACACATATAAATCAAAGCATTGAATAACTGGCACACAGATTGCTTTTGGTGCACACCAACAAAAGTGCGCCACATTGAGGCGCACACTTGCCCGACTCTGGGGAGCTTTTTGTGAACCAACTTCCTGCCAGTAGCGACGTGCTGTTCATTCTGCTCGGCGCCATCATGATTCTGGCCATGCATGCCGGCTTCGCTTTTCTGGAACTCGGCACTGTGCGCCAAAAAAACCAGGTCAATGCCCTGGTGAAAATCCTGACCGATTTTGCGGTCTCTGCCATTGCGTATTTCTTCATCGGCTACGGTATTGCCTATGGCGTGCATTTTATGGTGCCGGTGCACGATCTCAACGTTGGTCAAGGCTACGGCCTGGTACGCTTCTTCTTTCTGTTGACCTTTGCCGCCGCAATTCCGGCCATCATCTCTGGTGGCATTGCCGAACGCGCACGGTTTCACCCGCAATCGGCCGCCACATTCCTGTTGGTCGGGTTTGTCTACCCGTTTTTTGAAGGGATGATGTGGAACGGCAATTACGGGGTGCAGAACTGGCTGCAATCCCATTTTGGTGCACAGTTCCATGATTTTGCCGGCTCTGTGGTCGTCCACGCTGTCGGCGGCTGGATCGCCCTGCCGGCAGTGCTCTTGCTGGGTGCACGAAAAGGGCGTTATCGCAAAGATGGCGGCGTCAGCGCGCACCCGCCTTCTTCCATCCCCTTCCTGGCGCTGGGCGCATGGATTCTGATCATCGGCTGGTTTGGTTTTAACGTCATGAGCGCACAGCGCATCGGCGGCATTTCCGGCCTTGTGGCGTTGAACTCGCTCATGGCCATGGTAGGCGGTACGCTGGCCGCGATGTTTGTCGGCAAGAACGACCCCGGCTTTATCCACAACGGCCCATTGGCTGGCCTTGTTGCGGTCTGTGCGGGCAGTGATGTCATGCACCCGCTGGGTAGCCTGATTGTCGGCGCGATCGCGGGGGGTATGTTTGTTTACCTGTTCACCGTGACGCAAAACCGCTGGAAGATCGACGACGTGCTGGGTGTATGGCCCTTGCACGGCCTGTGCGGCACGTGGGGTGGCATCGCTGCAGGCATTTTCGGTCAGACCTGGCTAGGTGGCGCGGGTGGTGTGAGTTTTGTCAGCCAGGTACTGGGCACATTGATGGGTATCGTCATCGCTTTTGCTGGTGGTTTTGCGGTGTACGGCGTGTTGAAAAAGCTGGTGGGCTTGCGGCTGACTGAGGAAGAGGAATACAACGGCGCCGACCTCTCCATTCACTACATCTCGGCGACACCGGAAAGAGAAAGTCACTGGTAAACGGCGAACGCATGTTGCCAACAGAAAAGGAGCCTCAGGGCTCCTTTTCTGTTTTGGGTAGCATCAATTCACCTATTATTTCATTTGAAATATTGGCAATCGACTGCATCTGTTGATTTCCAATTTCCAGGAACACCGCTGTGTCCAACACCCCGACAAATACCCAGAACGCCAAAGACCTCATTTCGCACCTGCAATGGCGCTACGCCACCAAAAAGATGGACCCTACCCGTGCGCTACCCGCTGACAAGCTGGAACGCATCCTTGAAGCCACACGCCTGGCGCCGACCTCCAGCGGTTTGCAGCCCTACGAAGTACTGGTAATCAACAACAAGGAAATCCGGGAGAAGATCAAGGCGATTGCCTGGAATCAGGGCCAGGTGACCGATGCCAGTACGTTGCTGGTTTTTGCGGCCTGGGATAACTACACCACCGAACGCATCAATACGATGTTTGATCTGGTGAACGACGTACGTGGCTTTACCAATGAAGGTTGGGAGAACTACCGTCAGATGCTGCTCAATACCTACCCGCAGCGTAGTGCCGAGGTCAATTTCCAGCACGCCGCACGCCAGGCCTACATTGGTTTGTCTGTCGCGCTGATTGCCGCCGCGCAAGAAGAAGTCGACAGCACTCCGATGGAAGGCTTCGACCCGGCCGCGCTTGATGAGATTCTGGGTCTGAAAGCCCGTGGTCTGCGCAGTGTCGCGCTGCTGCCGCTGGGTTACCGCGATACAACAGGCGACTGGCTGGTCAACCTGCCCAAAGTGCGCCGCGCCCGCGAGGCGTTTGTGACCCAGGTGGATTAATACACCCACGCTGCAGGTCACGGTTTGACCCGCAAGCACGCCAAAGGAAGCGCCGTCAGCCCAAGACGGCGTTTTTTTTTGGCAAACCTCAGTGTGGCAACGGGTACACCACCTTTTTTGGGCTGATGCCGCCGGGCTGATGGTGGCATCTGACAAATCCAGACGGAAAAGGCCCGCAGGGCGTACTCAGCAGAGATGCCATGAGCAAGCCGCCACGGCGGGTGGCGCCCGGGCATAATGGCACCTCAAGCCCGGTTACCGGCCTTTTGCACGCAGAGAGAATCTACTTTTGTCCCGCTTCGCCGCCTTGTTACGTCTTTTGCCCATGATCATGCTGGCAAGCACCACCGCGTTTGCGACTGCAAACGAGACGGGATTCGCCAATCGCACAGAAGACTCCACCCATGGCTGGCCACATATCTCACCCAACATGGCGACAGTGCTGGCGCAGCAGTGGCAGGGGGAGAATCGTTCAGAGTGGACCGGTGACGCCGATATCGAAGGTCAATTACGCCGATCCCTGGTTTGGCATGCGCTGCCGGTCGGGCACGGCCAGCCGCCAGTGTATTTTGTTCGTCCGGTTTTGAATCCTGATGCCCGCGACTTTTACGGCGCGCACGCGTTCATGCACTGGCTGATATGGCAAAACAAGATTGTGTTATCTCGCAGTGACGATGCGATCCGCGTACTAGCCGGGCATTCTCACGGACTGCCTGATATCGAAGAACAGGATTGTATGGGCGGCCGTTGCTGGCTCTCGACATGGCAATATGATGGGCAGGCATACCAGGACAGGGCATGCCATATGGTTGAAATTGCCACGCATCAAGAACTGGGCACTTGCAAGTAACCGCACTGTACGGTTCGATCAATCCGGCAAAGGCAGCGCCAGCGTCTCTTTCACCTCTTCCATCACCACATAACTGCGTGACTCCGCCGCGCTGGGCAGGCGCAAGAGGATATCGCCCAGCAAACGCCGGTAGTGGCTCATGTCGGGCAGGCGGGCTTTGAGCAGGTAGTCAAAGTCACCCGAGATCAAATGGCATTCCAGGACTTCGGGAATGCTGGCGACAGAGCGGCGAAAGTCATCAAACACCTCGCCGGATTTGCGGCCCAGCTTCAGCTCCACAAACACCAGCAGCGGTGCCTCCAGCAATTGCGGGTTCAACCGGGCGTGGTAGCCGGTGATGACGTTGGTTTCTTCCAGCCGTTTCACACGCTCCGCGCAGGGCGTCGCGGTCAGGCCGACGCGCTCGGCCAGCTCGGTAATCGGTATGCGGGCATTGGCCTGTAATAACCGCAAAATCTTGTAATCGACACGGTCCAGAGACCGCCCAGCCTGATAACGCGTGCGCATACCAATGTAGTCCCTGTTTTTAGCTTCAAATATGGAGAATATCACTCCATAAGGCTTCATATACTCGGCTTATTCTCCAACTATATGACATACAACAGTGTGTCAAAAAACCACTGGGTCGAGCGATGAAAGCAATTGTGATTGGTGCGGGTGTAGTCGGTGTCACCACCGCCTACTACCTCAAGGCAGCGGGTTGCGACGTAACGGTGCTGGAACGGCTGTCCGGCCCGGCAGATGAAACCAGTTTCGGTAACGCAGGCCAGGTGTCGCCTGGCTATGCCGCGCCGTGGGCAGCGCCCGGTATTCCGTGGAAGGCTGTGAAATGGCTGCTGCACCCGGAACACGCACCGCTGCGCATCCGCCCGGATGGTTCGTTCTTCCAGTTGGCCTGGATGGCCCGCATGGTGGCCAACTGTACTGAAGCCGCCTATGCCCGTAACAAGAACCGCATGGTGCCGCTGGCTGAATACAGCCGCGATTGCCTGCGTGGTCTGCGCAAAGACCTGGGGCTGCACTATGAAGAGCGCTCGCTGGGGACCCTGCAAATCTTCCGTAATGACAAACAACTGGCCGCCGGCAAGCGTGATGCCGGTCTGCTGGATCAGATGAACGTTGCCAACCGCGTGCTGGATCAAGCCAGCTTGCTGGAGGTCGAACCCGCCCTCAAAGCAGTCGCTCACAAGCTGACCGGCGCGCTGCAACTGCCCAATGATGAAACTGGCGACTGCAAACTCTTTACCGAGCGTCTGACGGCCATTTGCCTGGAAATGGGCGTGAAGTTCCGCTTTGGCGTCACTGTCGATGCGCTGGTGGCCAACAAGGGCCGGATCGACGCCGTGGAATTGGCCGGCGGCGAATCCGTTGTCGCCGATGCCGTAGTCCTGGCTGCCGGTTGCGCCTCCCGCGCGCTGGCGTTGCCACTGGGGCTGGATTTGCCGGTATATCCGGTCAAGGGTTACTCAATTACCGTGCCACTGACCAACCCGGATGGCGCGCCACGCTCTACCGTGCTGGATGAAACCTACAAGATCGCCCTGACCCGTTTTGATAACCGCCTGCGTGTGGGCGGCATGGCAGAAGTAGCCGGTTTCGACAAACGCATCGACCCGACCCGCGTTGCAACCCTCAATATGGTCACCAATGACTTGTTCCCGCATGCCGGTGATGTGCGCCAGGCTTCGCAATGGACCGGGCTGCGCCCGATGACTCCGGATGGCACGCCGATTGTGGGTGCAACACCGTATGAGAACCTGTTCACCAACACGGGCCATGGTACGCTGGGCTGGACCATGTCTTGCGGTAGCGCGCGCGTGATTGCAGATGCCGTACTGGGCCGCAGATCAGAGATCGACGCGCGTGAACTGGGCATGGCACGTTATGACAAACGCAATGCCCGTATTCACAGCGGCAATGGTGCGCAGGGTCAGATAAAATGGGCTGATTGATCTTCATCAATCAACCTGCGATCCAACCTGCCATGAGTTATCTCCGCCAGTTTCCTGCAACACGCATGCGCCGCATGCGTCGTGACGATTTCTCCCGCCGCCTGATGCGTGAAAACGTACTCATGCCCAGCGACCTGATTTTGCCGGTCTTTGTGCATGAGGGCGAAAACCGGGAGGAAATCGTCGCGTCCATGCCTGGCGTGAAACGTCAGTCCATCGACCTTTTGCTCAAGACGGCCAAAGAGGCGGTGGAACTGGGCGTGCCGGCACTGGCGTTGTTCCCGTCCATTGACCCGTCGCTCAAGACCGAAGGTGCGGAAGAAGCCTGGAACCCGGCCGGGTTGATCCCGCGCACCGTGCATGCCCTCAAGCAGGCGTTTCCAGAACTGGGCGTGATCACGGATATTGCACTCGACCCCTACACCAGCCACGGCCAGGATGGCCTGATTGATAGCGAGGGTTATGTGCTCAACGAAGAAACCGTTGAAGCGCTGATCAAACAAGCGCTGTGTCATGCCGCAGCAGGCGTGGATATGGTCGCCCCCAGCGACATGATGGATGGCCGCATTGGCTCAGTGCGTGACGCGCTGGATGAAAAAGGCCATGAAATGACCCGCATTCTGGCGTATTCGGCCAAGTATGCTTCCGCCTTCTATGGCCCGTTCCGTGATGCAGTCGGCTCTTCCGCCACCCTGGGCAAGGGCAACAAGTTTCAGTACCAGATGGATCCGGCCAATTCGGACGAAGCACTGCATGAAGTCGCCATGGATCTCACCGAGGGCGCCGACATGGTCATGGTCAAGCCAGGCATGCCGTATCTGGATATCGTCCGCCGGGTTAAAGAAGAGTTTGGCGTACCGACGTTCGTCTACCAGGTATCCGGCGAATACGCCATGTTGCAGGCGGCCATTCGCAACGGCTGGCTGGATGAAAAGAAAGTGGTGCTGGAGTCTTTGCTCGCGTTCAAGCGCGCAGGCGCAGATGCGATCCTGACTTACTACGCGCTGGATGCAGCACGCTGGCTCAAAGGCCAAGTCTGATTCATCCGGCTGAACCTCTGATAAAAAACCCGCTTGCCAGCGGGTTTTTTGTTAGGGGTTCCCGGCGACGCGATAAACCCGCTCCGGGATACGATCTGAAAAGGTTGACCATGCGATGGCACTGCCGCACAGGACGAGCAATACGACAAAATGGGCGGCTTTCATGCTTTTCCTTCTTCTGCACAGAACTGATCTACATCAGATTCTTTGCCGCCCAGTCCGGTTCATTGCCTGTAAATAATCACCGGGCGCCGCCAGCCCTTGCAAATAAAGGGGCGGCACAAACGCGCTGCGTCAGTTAAAGTGGTGAACATCACTTGTATTTGTTATCCCACTCAATGAGTAGCAGCTTGATGCTGGTTGTGCTGGCCGTGGCACTGGTTTTGTTGAACGGCTTTTTTGTGGCCGCCGAGTTTGGTCTGGTCAAACTGCGGCAAACTCAGGTCAAGGCCATGGCCCGCATGTACGGCCTGCGCGGGCGCATTCTGGAAAAAACCCACGCCGATCTGGATGCATATCTCTCGGCCTGCCAGTTGGGTATTACGCTGGCTTCACTGGGCCTGGGCTGGGTCGGCGAACCCGCTTTCGCCCATTTGATCGAGCCCCTGATGGGTTGGGTGGGCGTGACCAATGCGGAAGTCATCAGCGGCGTCTCATTCGCCGTGGCCTTTTTCACCATTTCTTTTCTGCACATTGTGGTGGGTGAACTCGCGCCTAAATCCATGGCGATCCGTAAATCCGCCACGATTGGCCTGTGGACTGCGCCGCCGCTGTACGCGTTCTACTGGTTGATGTACCCGGCCATCTGGATGCTCAACGCCAGCGCGTCGCTGGTGTTGAAGTGGGTGGGCCTCTCTGTGGCACACGATCACGAAGGCGATTACTCCGCCGACGAAATCAAACTGATCATGCGTAGTAGCAAGCCGGAGGCCGGTTTCTCCCGCAAAGCATGGCGCACGCTGGCGCAATCACTGGATTTCCCCTCACTCGATGTGGCCGACCTGATGCATCCATTCACCGATGCCGTGGTGCTGGATGCGCGCAACAGCCTGGAAGAAAACCTGGAAATCATCACCCGTAACCGCTTCAGCCGGTATCCGTATCTGGATGAAGAAGGCAACGTCATCGGCGTGATTCACCTGAAGGATATTTTCCTCGCCAACCGTCATGGCCGCCTGGAAGACTCGCTCGACAGTCTGGTACGCAATGCCGAAATCGTTCTACCGACCCTGCCCGCCCGTACGCTGCTGGAACGCATGCGGAGCGGTTCGCCGCACTTTGCCGTCGTGGCCTGGGCAGATGGCGAGGGTGATCCGGTTGGCTTTATCACCATGGATAACCTCTTGAGCGCCATGGTCGGCGAAATTCGCGATGAATTCCGCCAGAATCAGGATGACTGGACGCAGATGGACGATGGCTCATTGATCGGCAAGGGCACCCTGCCGGTGGTAACGCTGGAACGTGCCCTGGGCATCGATATTGATGTGGATGGCGCAGATACGGTAGGCGGCCTCGTACAACTGAAGACCGGCCGCGTACCGGAAGAAGGCGAGCGCATCGAGTTCGAGCGCTTTAATGTGGTGATCAAGAAAATGCGCGGCCCGCGGATTGTGCTGGTGCGCATTTACCCCAAGATCGAGGCCGTCGCGGCGGAATAAACCCGCCGCCCGCCCCTGTCAGGCCGGTTTGTTCACGAGGGATTCCCGCTGCGTCAGTTGCGGGAACCAGCGCATCCACAACCCCACCACGACCAGCGTACCCACGCCACCAATCACCACTGCCGGAATCGGCCCCAGCAAAGCGGCGGTAACGCCTGATTCAAACTCGCCCAACTGGTTGGACGCGCCAATGAAGATCGAACTCACCGCGCTGACCCGACCGCGCATGGCATCAGGCGTTTCAAGCTGCACCAGTGACGAGCGCACCACGACGCTGATCATGTCCGATGCGCCCAGCACGGCGAGCGCGCCCAGCGACACAAAAAAGTTGCTGGAGATCCCGAACACAATCGTCGCCAACCCGAACAGCGCAACCGCACCAAACATGATCTTGCCTACCCGCCGCTGCAGCGGGTTGTGCGCCAGATAAACCGACATCAACAACGCCCCCACTGCGGGTGCAGATCGCAGCATGCCCATGCCCCACGGGCCGGTATGCAGGATGTCTTTGGCGTAAATCGGCAACAGCGCAGTCGCGCCCCCCAGCAGCACCGCAAACAAGTCCAGAGAGATCGCCCCCAGGATCACACGTTTCTCGCGGATATACCGGATACCGGCAAACAGAAACTCCAGTGAAGCCGGCGGCTGTTTGTTCTCGACCTTGCGCAAGAGTGGCATGGTCCCGATGGCAACAGTCGCCACCAGCCACGCCACGGCGCAAGTGGCGTACACCGCATCCGGGCCCACCGCGTAAATGAAACCGCCCAGTGCCGGACCAGAGATAATCCCGATCTGCATCACGCTGGAGTTCAACGCCAGCGCGCGCGGCAAGTCCTCTTCAGGGACCAGACTGGGGACCAATGCTTGCAAGCTCGGTGATTCAAACGCCCGGCCTGCGCCAATACAGAACGCACCCACATACAGCAGCGTGGGCGTCAGTAAATGAAAGAAACTACCCAGCGCCAGCAGCAGCGCCACGCTCCCTTCCAGCCCCTGGCACAACGTCACGATACGGCGGCGATCATAACGGTCTGCAACATGGCCCACGACCAGTGTCAGCAACAACTGCGGCAGAAACTGGGCGATGCCGATAAACCCAAGGTTGAGCGCACTGTGGGTGAGGTCATACATCTGCCAGCCCACGGCCACAGCCAGCATCTGGTAGGCCAGAAACGAGCCCAGGCGGCTCGCCAGAAAATGTCGGTAGGTTTTCAGTGACAGAAGCGATGAGGCCATACAGGCGGTTCCCGGGAATAGAAAACGGAACAGGCGAGTTGGCTGTTCCGTTAGTACAAACTTTGTGTGTGCCGCAGCCATTTTCATGACTGCGGCCAACATCAAGCGCAGATGTTCAGCGCCTCAGTAGCAAGGCACGCGAGCGTAACGCAGCGAATGAGGCGCTGGGCTCCGCGCAATCAAGGCGCCGGGTTCGGCTGCCGTACGTGCACGGCTTCAATCTCGGCGAGGATCTCTGCACCGAGTGTCACGTTCACGCTTTCGATGTTCTCTTTCAACTGCGCCAGGGTGGTGGCGCCAATCAGGTTGCTGGTCACAAACGGGCGGCTGTTCACAAACGCCAGTGACATCTGCGCCGGCGACAAACCGTGCTTGCGGGCGATCTCGACATAGCCAGTCACGGCGGTTTCCACTTCTGGCTTGGTATAACGGGTAAAACGCTGGTACAGCGTGATGCGGCCATCCGCCGGGCGCTGACCATTCAGATACTTGCCCGACAACGTACCGAAGGCCATCGGCGAATAAGCCAGCAAACCCACGTGCTCGCGGTGGCTGAACTCAGACAAACCAATCTCGAAGGTGCGGTTCACCAGTGAGTACGGGTTCTGGATCGACACAATGCGCGGCAGGTTGTGCTTTTCAGCCGCGGCCAGAAACTGCGCCACGCCCCAGGGGGTTTCGTTGGAAACGCCGATGTGGCGAATCTTGCCGCTCTTCACCAGCTCAGCCAGCGCCGAGAGGGTTTCGTCGATGGCCACGGTTTCTTCACCGTCGATCCACGGGTAAGCCAGGCGACCAAACGTGTTGGTGCTGCGATCTGGCCAGTGCAGCTGGTACAGATCGATGTAATCCGTCTGCAGGCGTTTGAGGCTGCCATCCACTGCCGCAAACAGGCTGGCGCGGTTGTGGTTGGTTTCACCGCCACGAATATGGTTGGGTTGATGTGGCTGACGCACCGGGCCCGCGGCCTTGGTGGCGATCACAACCTCTTTGCGACGACCCGTCTTTGCCAGCCAGGTACCAATATATTCTTCGGTACGACCCTGTGTTTCTGGTTTGGGCGGGACGGGGTACATCTCCGCCACGTCCAGGAAATTCACGCCTTCGGAGAGCGCGTAATCAATTTGCTCGTGCGCTTCTTGCTCTGTGTTCTGCTCGCCCCAGGTCATGGTGCCAAGGCCGATCAGGCTGACTTCCAGATCGGTACGACCAAGCTTGCGGTATTCCATTGTGTCTCCTGGTTATCTCGGTGACGATAAAGCGCTGCGTTGCTCTACCGGCTTGAACCTTGCATGCGTGCGGCGGCGGGCCATGATACCGATTTATGGTTTCATATGTAACGATCAATGTCGTTTGCCGTTGACCCGACCGGTCGTATATTAACCTGTTTCAAACGCCAGCCTATGCTGAACGGGTTAGGGCGAAACCCGGACGGGCAAGATGAGAGCCCGCAGTGTGCGGGGTTCAGCGACGGCCAGAACCACTCTCCCGCTTCGCGGGTTGCGGTTGATTTGATGCAGTGCCCCGGTTTGCGCCTCGCCCCACGGCAATCAATTCATTCGCCCCAGTTTGCGCACCAGTTGCCGCAACAACTTCACGCCCACCGGCCAGTCGCCATGTCCTGAATCCACGTTGATATGCCCCACGCCAGAGAGCGGTACCAATTCACTGCCCCAGGTCGCCGCCAACGCGGTGGCCCGGTCCAGCGTGCATGTTGGGTCGTTATCACTGGCAACCACGACGCTGGGAAACGGCAGCGGCCTTGCCGGTAGCGGCATGAAACCCTGAAAGCTGTCCGGCGCTTCATCACGCGTGACATCGGCGGGCGCCACCAGTAATGCACCACTGATCTGATGCGCCCGGCGCGTCAACGCCGACCAATGGCCTACTGTCACGCACCCCAGGCTATGGGCGACCAGCACGGTGCGCCCTGGCGCGTGGTCCAGTGTTTTTTCAAGGCCGGCTACCCATTCGGCCGCGCGCGGGTTGTCCCAATCACGTTGTTCAACGCGGATCAGCTCTGGATATTGCTCGCACCAGCGCGTCTGCCAGTGCTCGTCACCAGAGCCACGCCAGCCTGGCGCCACCACAATGCTGTTGCCGGCATCCAGCCAGCGCTCAATCGGGTCGATCATCATTGTGTTTATCCCCGTGGTTCACCCAGGTAAAACCCTTGCAGCAGATCAGCGCCGGCATCACGCGCAATACTGTGCTGGGTTTCAGTTTCAATACCTTCCACCACGACGGTGGCGTCCAGTTCATGCAGTAGCGCGACAAGGCGCGGCAGGGCCCGTTGCAGGCGTTGTGAGGAGGCAGCCTCGGCAATCAACACCCGGTCCAGCTTGACCACATGAGGTTCGAGCTGCCACAGGCGGTCCAGATTGGCGTGGCGACTACCAAAGTCATCAATGGCAATGCGGTAGCCCAGCTTGCGATAGTTGTTCACCGCATCACGCACGCGGTTCAACTCGCCGGGTGCGATTTCGTCTTCCACGATTTCCAGCACAATCTGCGCAGGCTGCCAGTTCACGCTTTGCAGCACGCGTTCAAACACCACGCCGTGCCGCTCCACACCGGTCAGCAAGCCAGGATGCACATTCAAAAACAGGCATTTCTGGTCGCTATGAAAGGTGGCGTAGTTATACAAGTGCAGCGTGCGGGCCAGCCGGTCAAAGCTGATCAGACGCCCGTGCGCGGCAGCGGCCTGAAATGCGCCAGCGGGTGAAAGCGGCTTGCCGCGAGCGGAGGCCCGCAGCAATGCTTCGTGACCATGGACGGCACCCGCCGCATCAAACAGCGGCTGGAACACGCTGGTCAGCGCCAGCCCCAGTGCCCGCACGCCCATGCCCCGGGAGCCGTCAATCGAAAAGCCGGCTTCGGGCCAGTCTTGCCGGATAAAGTCCGGCAGCGGCAAAACGGGAGGATGGGTTTCCGGGTGCGTCATGGCTCTGGCTGTCAGGTCCGCAAACCGTGGCAAAAGGCCGGTTTACGCAGTTTGCGGCAAAAAAAATGCCAGGCCCTGGGACCTGGCGGTCAGACCGTGGTGTAAAACCGTGATCCGTGATTACTTGTTCGGTTGCGGTGTCAGGCGCAAATACGGGCGCACAGCGCGATAACCTTTGGGGAAGCGTTGTTTGATCTCGGCCTCATCCTGCAAGGAAGGCACAATCACGACGTCATCACCGTCCTGCCAGTTGGCCGGCGTGGCCACCTTGTAGTTGTCGGTGAGTTGCAGCGAATCAATCACGCGCAAAATTTCGTTGAAATTGCGACCCGTGCTGGCCGGATAGGTCAACGTGGTCCGGATCTTCTTGGCCGGATCAATGATGAACACCGTCCGCACGGTGGCATTGGCCAGCGAGTTGGGGTGAATCATGTCGTACAGCGTGGCGACCTTTTTATCCGCATCAGCAATGATGGGGAAATTTACCCGCGTGTTCTGGGTTTCGTTGATGTCTTCAATCCACTTTGCGTGGGAGTCCACCGGGTCGACACTCACTGCCAGCGGTTTGACGCTTCGTTTCTTGAACTCGTCTGCCAGCTTGGCCGTGTAACCCAGTTCGGTGGTGCAAACCGGGGTGAAATCAGCGGGGTGAGAGAACAGGACAATCCATTTGTCGCCGGCCCATTCATGAAAATGGATCTGACCTTCGGAAGAGTCTTGGGTGAAATCGGGGGCTACATCGCCCAGGCGCAACGTCATCGTGTTACTCCTGCTTCAAATCTGTTCAGCATCAGTGTGGGTGACAGGGCCCCGGCATGGCAGCCCGCCTGTACGAATGCCGGTCATGCGAACGGCATCCGTACCCTGCTTATAGCCTCTTCCGGTTCAGCGTGCGTTATAAATCTGGTCGAACACGCCGCCATCAGCGAAGTGCGTTTGCTGGGCCTTGGTCCAGCCACCAAACACGTCGTCAATATCAAACAGTTGCACTTTAGGGAACTGACCGGCGTACTTGGCGTACACCTCTTTGTCGATCGGGCGGTAGAAATTGCGGGCTGCAATTTCCTGACCTTCCTTGCTGTACAGGTACTTGAGGTATTCCTCAGCCACCTTGCGGGTGCCCTTCTTGTCGACCACCTTGTCCACCACGGCCACCGGCGGTTCTGCCTTGATCGAGATCGACGGCGTCACGATGTCAAACTTGTCGGCACCAAACTCTTTTTGCGAGAGCACGGCTTCGTTTTCCCAAGCCAGGAGGACATCACCCAGACCGCGCTGGGTGAAAGAGATGGTCGAGCCACGTGCGCCGGTATCCAGCACCGGTACGTTCTTGTAAACCTTCTGGATGTAATCCCTGGCTTTGTCATCCGAACCGTAGGTCTTCTTGGCCCAACCGTAGGCTGCGAGATAAGCCCAACGCGCGCCGCCGCTGGTTTTCGGGTTGGCGGTAATCACCTTCACGTCAGAACGGACCAGATCAGTCCAGTCCTTGATGTGCTTGGGGTTACCCTTGCGGACCAGAAATACGATGGTGGAGGTATACGGGGTCGCGTTGTCCGGCAGTTTCTTTTGCCAGTCTGCGTTCAAGAGCTTGCCCTTGTCGGCCAGCACATCAATGTCATAAGCCAGCGCCAGCGTCACGACGTCAGCCTGCAAGCCATCCAGCACCGAACGGGACTGTGCGCCAGAGCCGCCGTGCGATTGGCGGATGGTGACGTCGTCACCGGTCTTGGCTTTGTAGTACTTGGCAAACGCCTTGTTGTAATCCTGGTAGAGCTCACGCGTCGGGTCATAGGACACGTTGAGCAATTCAAAGCTGGCGGCCAGCGAAGAAGTAGCGGCGAAGGCAAATACGAGCGAGGTCAACAACGGCTTGAAGCGCATGGCGGCGGATCCCTTAGGCTTGTTATTTATCAGAACAAGCCAGATCATGCCATTTAGCTATTTAACATCAAAGACTATTAAACTAATTTCTAATACCTTTCAGAAATATACGAAAAGCTCCCGCTCCAGCATCACATGACACGCCAACCGGGGCAGTTCGGGGCTATCTGGCTGCTCTTTTGCCGCCGATGGCGCCATCAGCCCAATACGGATCAAGACATTGCGCTCCATACCCGATAACTGCACCGGGCGCGGCTGGCCCTCATGCAGCAAACGCACCAGGCAGGCGCCGCAGGTACCCTGCCCGCAGCGCCAGTTCATCGGCAGCTTGCCAGCGCTGACCTGATCCCGCACGACATCAATCAACCGCTGGCCTGGCTCCCCTTGCACGGTGAGCGGGTTAGCCAGTTTTTCAGAGACAAACGTCACGCTGGGCATGTCGGGCACCGGTGCAAGCCTCGCAACCTCAGGCCGCAGGCTTTTTGTACGCCACGCAATCGACTTCCACCTTGCAGTCGATCACCATGCTCGACACGACACATGCGCGCGCTGGCGGGTTCTCGCCAAAGTATTCTTTGAAGACCTTGTTGAAAGACTGAAAGTCACGCGGGTCGTCCAGCCACACACCACAGCGCACCACGTGTTCCGTGCCGTAACCGGCTTCGTGCAAGATGGCGATCAAGTTCTGGATCGTCTTGTGCGATTGCGCGACGATGCCGCCTTCAATCACTTCACCGTTTTCCATCGGCGTCTGGCCAGATACAAACAACCAGCCATCCGCACCGGCTGCACGGGCAAAAGGCAGGTGCTGACCGCCGGTACCGGTGCCACCGCCCACGCCGTAACGGGTGATGTCGCTCATGAAAAATACTCCTTGTCAGTTGGGATCAGTTCAAACTGCAGACGCGGCCGCAGGTAGTTTGTTGCCGACGCGGCCACGACGCAGAAAACGACCGGCGCGGCGGCCGGTGGGTTGTTTGTCGGTCGCGGACAGCACGCCGTTGACCCACACTGCCGCAATGCCTTCTGCAGCTTGTTGCGGGTCAGTAAAGGTCGCCAGGTCACGCACGGTTTCCGGGTCAAACAGGACGAGGTCGGCCCAGTAACCTTCACGGATAAAACCGCGCTCAGCCAAGCCAAACCGCTCGGCAGACAGGCCCGTCATTTTGTGCACGGCTTCGGGCAGCTCAAACAACTGTTGTTCGCGGCAGTAATAGCCCAGCACGCGCGGAAACGCGCCCCACAGGCGCGGGTGCGGCATGGGGTCGTTGGGCAAACCGTCAGAACCCACGGCAGTCGCCGGGTGTTTGAGGACATTGCGCACGTCGGCTTCGCTCATGCAGTGGTAAACCGCACCCGCCGGCTGCAGACGTTTTGCGGCCTCAAGCTGCGGCACACGCCATTCAGCGGCGATCTCTGCCAGGAGCTTGCCACCCATGGCCGGATGCGGTTCGGACCAGGTGACCAGAATGTCGATCTCTTCCGTCACTTGTTTGAGATCCAGCGTGGATGAGCTGGCGGTGTAGGGGTAGCAATCGCAACCGACAACTTGTTCTTTGCGGGCGGCATCCAGTGCTTTGAGTACATCCACCGTACGGCCCCAGTTCTCGACGCCAGCACATTTCAGGTGAGAGATCACCACCGGCACACGAGCGTGTTTGCCAGTCTGAAAGGCTTCGTCCATGGCATCCAGAATGCCGGCGAATTCACTGCGCAGGTGCGTGGTGTAAATACCGCCGGCCTCAGCGAGGGGCTCAGCCAGCGCCAGCACTTCTTGTGTGCTGGCAGAAAAAGCATTGGCATACGCCAGCCCGGTGGAAAGGCCCAGCGCACCGTAGTCCAGCGCTTCAGCCAGTTGCGCGCGCATGGCGGCAATTTCTTTGGCTGTGGCAGCGCGGTCCAGCGTATCCATCTGGTTCTGTCGCAATGCGGTGTGGCCAATCAACGCAGCAACATTGACAGACGGGCTGGCGGTATTCACGGCATCGGCATACGCACCAAAGGTGGGGTACTGGAATGCCTCTGCCGTACCCAGCAGGTTCATGGGGTCAGGGGGATCACCCTTGAGCGTGACCGGCGAGGCGCTGATGCCGCAATTACCCACAATCACGGTCGTAATGCCCTGAGAGAGCTTGGGCCACATTTGCGGCTGACGAATGACATTGGTGTCGTCGTGGGTGTGGACATCGATAAAGCCTGGGCTGAGCACTTTGCCATTGGCGTCGATGACTTCAACAGCCGTCCAGGCTTGCAAATCACCTATCGCGGCAATGCGGCCACGCGTGACGGCGACATCGCCACTGTGGGCGGGTGCACCACTGCCATCAATGATGCGGGCATTACGGATTAACAGATCACATTGCGACATGAGGTTGCTCCTCTATCCATTTGTGCTGCTGATACGGTTCAGTCGCCAAGCGGTTGGCGATCGCCGCCGCCCCGGCCGGTATCCAGCACATATTTAATCCGGCGCAGTAACTCTTGCGCTTGCGTGTGTTCGAGCATCGCCACTTCCGTGGCCAGGATGTCCAGCATCATCAGCATGGCGTAGCGTGAGCTGGACGGTTTAAAGACGAAGTCGGTTTCCATGATCTGGATGGGCAGCAAGTGGTCAGCCAACTTGGCCAGGGGCGAGCCCAACGCGGTGATGGCAATGATCTGCGCGCCGTACTCGCGGGCAATCCGCACGCTGGTCAGCATCTCCGGTACCTGGCCGGTCACTGAAAACGCCAGCACCACTGCGCGCTGATCCATGGTCGCGGCTACGACGCGCTGCAAGACTGCGTCTTGATACGTGCTGACTGGAATGCCAAAGCGCACCAGGCGGAAGCGGGCTTCATCCGCCGCCACCGTCGAGCCGCCACCCATACCAAAGGCATAGACCATGCCGGCCTGCCGTACGGCCAGCGCGGCGCGCTTGACCACGTCCAGGTTCACCAGGGCCCGATTGGCCTGCAGCATGGCAACGATGTCCTGGTACACCACATCAGCACTATCGGCCGGCGCATCCGGTCGCGGCTGCAAAAAGCGCGAGCCGATCGCCGCGGCCTGAGTCAGCCGGCGCTTCAGTTCACGCACATCCGTACAACCCAGTGCTTTGGCAAACCGGGTCACGCTGGCCTTGGAAACACCGGCCTCTTGTGCCAGCGTATCAATGCTGGCAGCGCCGGCCACTGATAAATCCGCCAGGATCCAGCGCGCGACTTTTTGCTCAGACAAGCTCAGCTGGTCGATACGCTCTGCAATACGCGTGACGATGTCGAACGAGGGTTCCATGTTTGCCGCTGATCCAGTGCGTTGTAGTTTGCGCTTGACTGTTACTTTATAACAGATCAAATTCAGAAGTAACACGATTTGCCTCAAACAGGCGCCACAACTCCAGACAAATGGTGATTTAAATGGCTGATACAAAATACCAGACCGGTATGGTTGACCCGCTGAACAAAGGGATTGGCGCACTGACAGAACCCGTCGCCCCGATGGCAGCCGGTACATTGGGCTGGAACTTGCTGGATGAAGAACTCAGCCTACCCGCAGCCGTGCTGTACGAAGACTTGATTCAGCACAACCTGACGTGGATGCAGCAATTTGTGACGGAGTACGGCGCCAGGCTGGCACCGCATGGCAAAACCACCATGGCCCCCAAACTGTTTGCCCGGCAGATCGAAGCGGGGGCATGGGGCATAACGCTTGCGACCGCACACCAGACCCGGGTGGCGTATGAACACGGTATTCGCCGCGTGCTGATGGCCAATCAGCTGGTAGGCCGGCGCAATATGGAAATCATCGCCGATTTGCTGCGTGATCCGGCATTCGAGTATTTCTGTCTGGTCGATTCAGCTGCTGGCGTCAATCTGCTGGGCGAGTTCTTTGCCAGCCGCGGCCAGACACTGCAAGTTTTGCTGGAACTGGGCGTGAACGGCGGCCGCACTGGCGTGCGTGACGCTGCCCAGCAGGCGGAAGTCCTCACCGCCATTGCCCGCTGGCCTGATGCCATCAAGCTGGCCGGGGTTGAGGTGTATGAAGGCGTGCTCAAGGAAGAGACCGACATCCGCAGCTTTTTGCAGCGCGCGGTGACGGTGACGCATGAACTGGCGCAAGCGGGTTTGATCCGCCGCACACCCGCCGTACTCACCGGCGCGGGCTCTGCCTGGTACGACGTGGTCGCCGAAGAATTCAGCAAGGCGCAGATTGGCATGCCTTTGGATGTGGTGCTGCGCCCAGGCTGCTATCTCACGCACGATGTCGGCATCTATAAAGCGGCGCAAGCGCAAATCCAGACCCGCAATCCCATCGCCCGCAAGCTGCGCTCCAGCCTTAAACCGGCACTGCAACTGTGGGCCTGCGTGCAGTCCATTCCAGAACCAGACAAAGCCATCATTGCCCTGGGGAAACGGGACGCGGCATTTGATGCTGGCTTACCCACGCCTGCGCAACTGTTCCGCCCTGGCAGCAGCAAGGCGCCCGCTGCTGTACCCGCACACTGGCAATTGACCGGCATGATGGATCAACACGCTTATCTACAGATTCAGCCCGGCGATGATGTCCAGGTGGGTGACCTTGTGGCGTTTGATATCTCTCACCCATGCCTGACCTTCGACAAGTGGCGGCATATCCCGGTACTGGATGCCGAATTCAACGTCATCGACGTGGTGCAGACCTTTTTCTGATTTTCTTGTCAGCCAGATGACCCATGTCATCACCCGGCGCTTGCCCTGATGATGAATGTAGCGTTCATCAGGGCGACTACGGTTCTTCCCTGATACACGACAAAAACTGTCGATGTTAACGTTAACATAAGTCGTAAATCATGATGTTATAAGCAAGTCGCCCACCCGCTTTTTCGGGGCGGCGACAGGCCCGACGGTGAAAGCGCATTGGAGTGCGCTACAAATTCACCGGTAAAACGGCCTGGACCTAACTACAAAGCTTTTAAATGCGGCTCACCACCACAGGCATTATCGCCAGTGGAGTGGCAGCCGCCCCATAAGGCGAAACAGGAGTCGACTCGAAAATGGTGCAGGGTAGCATGCTGCTGATCTACGCCCTGGTGGCGATTGTGGCGCTGATCGTATTGATTGCGCGCTTCAAGATGAACCCGTTCATCACGCTGCTGGTGGTGTCATTTGTATTGGCAGTCTCGGCAGGCATGCCGATGACGACCATCGTCAAATCGTTTGAAACCGGCGTGGGTAACACGCTAGGGCACATTGCCCTTGTAATTGCGCTGGGTACCATGCTCGGCAAAATGATGGCCGAATCAGGCGGGGCCGAACGCATTGCACGCACGCTGATTGACTGGTTTGGCGAGAAAAACGTGCATTGGGCCATGGTCACCATTGGTTTGATTGTCGGCCTGCCCGTGTTCTTTGAAGTCGGCTTTGTATTGTTGATCCCGATCGCGTTCAACGTGGCCAAGCGCACCAATACCTCGATGGTGCTGGTGGGGATTTCGATGGTGGCCGGTTTGTCGGTCGTCCATGGCCTGATCCCGCCCCACCCGGCAGCATTGCTGGCGGTGACGGCGTATCACGCCGACATTGGCAAGACCATCCTCTACGCGCTGATCGTTGGCATCCCGACTGCTCTGCTGGCTGGCCCGGTGTTTGCCAAACAGATCAGCAAGTTCGTCAAACTGGATGGTGAAAACCCGATGATGAAGCAGTTCGCGCAAGAAAAAGAGCGTGATCTGCCAAGCTTCGCCGTGACGCTGGGCACCATTTTGCTGCCGGTCGTATTGATGCTGCTGGGTAGCTGGGCGGATGTGTTCTTTGCCAGCGGCAGCCTCGGTAACAACGTCCTCAAGCTGATCGGTAACTCGGTGATGGCCTTGTTGATTGCCACCCTGGTCAGTTTCTGGACGCTAGGCCTGGCACGTGGCTTCAATCGCGAGACCATCCTGAAGTTCAGCAACGAATGTCTGGCGCCAACCGCGACCATTACCCTGGTGGTGGGTGCCGGTGGTGGTTTTGGTCGCATCCTGATGGATAGCGGCGTGTCAAAGGTGGTGGTGGATATGGCCACCAGCGCGCATATCAGCCCGCTGCTGCTGGGCTGGATGGTCGCGGTGCTGATCCGCCTTGCCACGGGCTCTGCCACCGTCGCCATGACGACGGCCTGCGGGATCGTGGCACCGATTGCCGCGGCGGCCGGAGCACATGCCGAACTGATGGTGCTGACGACAGGTGCGGGCTCGCTGATTTTCTCTCACGTCAACGACGGTGGCTTCTGGCTGGTGAAGGAATACTTCAACATGACCGTGCCCCAAACGCTCAAGACCTGGTCGGTCTGTGAAACGATTATCTCGGTCGTGGCGCTGTTGCTGACGCTGGCGCTTTCCACAGTGGTAGCCTGACGGTTATTTTTTGCAGTAAACGGCCCGCCGCCCATGCTGGCGGGTCGCGTATTTTCGCGGAGTACGTGGCATGATTCTGATTTTGATGGGTGTATCGGGCAGCGGCAAAACCACGGTGGGGCAGTTGCTGGCCAAAAAACTGGGCTGTGGTTTTTCAGATGCGGACGTGTTTCATAGCAAGTCCAATATCGAAAAAATGCACAACGGCATTCCGTTGACCGACGACGATCGCTGGCCATGGCTGGCATCCATCCGCGCGGCGATTGAAGACTACCGCCAGCGTGGAGTTACCCACGTGTTCACCTGCTCCGCTCTCAAGGAAATCTACCGCGAGAAGCTGGCCTACCCAGGCGAGGGTGACATCCATTTCGTGCTGTTGAACGGCACGGCAGACTTACTGCAGCAGCGCCTGGCACAACGCAAAGGGCACTTCTTTGACCCGCATCTGCTGCAAAGCCAGATTGATATTCTGGAAATGCCAGACCACGCCATCGTGGTCGATATTGCCCCGCCGCCTGAAGAGATCGCCGATGAAGTTCTGCGCCAGTTGAACCCCGCAGGCTGATCCCGAATCCGCTAGCTAGCACCATCAACAAACCCGGCTGCACGCCGGGTTTGTTGTATTCATGTCATGGCAAGCCAGACAGACGGATGGTGTTCCAATCGCCGGTAAGCACCATGCCAGACAAGCAGTAAAGCCTTTAAATTCGCGACTTTGCACTTCCCTTCCTTGCACGCCACCACCCGCTTTGCCCCGACATTGCCACACTTGTGCAACACAAGTATGGTTTGAAACACGCGCCCTGCCGGTTACCCCTGTTGTGCTACCGCCCATCGTTTTGCTATCTGTAATGTAACTGGCATCATTGTCTGTCATGCCGGTGGCATGCATGGCGTCAGACTAAACGCCGTATCAAACAAAACAAAACAACCCGCCACGTGGTACCACTCTGGAGGAAATGCGCATGCGTATCGGCATCGTCACCGATTCCTGCTGCGATCTGCCGCGCTCATATCTGGATGAGCATGGCATCGTCATCCTGCCCATCACCATTCAGGATTCCGAAGGCCAGACGTTTATCGACAACCGTGATACCGCAGCCACGCTCAAGTTCTACAAAGAGCGGCTGGAGAGCGGTAACGCGGGTTATGAATCTGCGCCCTACACGATCGAGGAAATCCGCAAGCTGTTCCTGGACAAGCTGGTGGTGGAGTTCGATTACGTGTTCTGCCTGACGGTGATGTCCAGCCGCAGCAAAATCCACGAAAACGCCAGCCAGGCGGCGCTCGGCATTCTTAACAGTTACAAACCGATTCGCGAAAACGCCAATGTCACCGGGCCGTTCTCTCTGCGCGTGTTCGATACCAACAACCTGTTTACCGGCCAAGGGCTGATTGTGGGTGAAGTGGCACGCATGGCTGCAGCGGGCAAGTCGACGCTGGAAATCATTCGCCAGATCGAGCGTCTGCAAAAAACCACGCAAGCCTTCCTGATCCCGGAGAACCTGGGCCAGTTACGCACACAAGCCCGTCGCAAGGGCGACAAGAGCGTGGGGTTGATGTCGTACATGATGGGTTCTGCACTCGACATCAAACCCGTGATCCGCGGCTTTCAGGGCGATACCGAGCCCGTTGCACGCATCCGTGGTTTTGAAACCGGCGTACAAAAACTGTTTGATGTCGCGGTATCCCACATCGAAACCGGTCTGGATGCCCCGATCGTGACGGTCAGTTACGGTGGCGACCCGGCGCGTGTCGCGGCCCTGCCCGGCTTTGATCGCCTGCAAAAGGCAGCGCAACAACATGGCGTTGCGGTGATCGTGTCAGAGATGAGCCTGACCGCGGGTGTGAATATCGGGACTGGCGGGGTCTCTGTGGCTTTTGCTTCGCCGCGGGAAGCCACGCTGGACTAAGGTACCTGGCGTGCCTCTGCGGCACGCTACCACCTTAGTTACGCCGTACGATGCGGTCCCCGGCCAGCGAATGGCCGGGCGGATTGTTGGCAGCAGTTCGCCGTTGTACATGCGTGGTCAGCGCCTGCAAGTCGGTCAGGGAGGTGACCACGCGGTCGGTCCCTTCGCGGAACACCGACACGCCATCGCCGCCTTCTGCCAGAAAATCACTCATCACCACCCGGTAGGTCTGCTCAGGCTCCAGTGGATGACCATTGAGTACCATGGACGCGGCCTCAATGCGCTCCTTGATCGGCGCAGCACCGTCCCACGCATAGGCAAATCCGGTTGAAATCTGCATGACGTGCGCTGTCGATGCGGTCAACACCCATTGTTGCTCCAGCGCCGTCTTGATCTGCGCACCGGTGAGTGTCATCACGACCAGTTTGTTGTTAAACGGCAGCGTGGCAAACGCATCCCCCCAGGTAATGCTCTGCGTCATGGCGGGTGTTGCAGGCAGATCCGCCCGCAAACTACTGCGGTTTACGAAAGCGATCTGGGTATTCCATTGCCGCGTAGCGGAGAGAAACGCATCGGCCACAAGATCACCCAACGGTGCCTCGCCTGTATCCGGGTGCATTTTGCCGGCGCGGACCAGTTGGGTAACCGCCAGCTTGCCAACCACATGTGCGGCAGTTGGGTCGGTTAACGATTGGGCGCGCGCAACGATAGCGTGCATGGTCGGATCTGGCGGCAGTTTCGCGGGGTCTACCAGCAAGTTAACCGAGCGCTGGCGCAACTCGCGTCCGGTGGTGGCATCGACGGTGAGCGTGATGCGGGTCAGCAGGTGGCCGTAGTCATCGGCCTGGGTCACCAGCTTGTGATCCACCCGGCACTGATAGCCACGATGCGTGTGGCCAGAAATTACGGTATGTACATCCGGGTCCAGCCGTTTGACGATGCCAACGATCTCACCCGTCAGGGTGTCGCAGTCTTGTACGTCATAGTGCTGGCGGCTGTCCCCCCCTTGATGGATCAGCGCGACAAACACGCGGATACCTTGTTTGCGCAGTTGATAAACCACACGGTTGATTGATGTCGCTTCATCTTCAAAGCTCAACCCGGCGACACCATCAGCATCGACAATCAGCGGTGTGGATTTGAGCACGGCGCCAATAAACGCCACCCGTACGCCGTTGACCTCCCGCACGGCATAGGACGGCAGGAACGTCTGGTGCGTCGTGGTATCGAGCACATTGGCGGCAATCCAGCTGAATCGGGCACCGTCGTACGTCGGCGCGTATTTGCAGGCGCGTTGCGGGTCCTGGGACTCACACCCGCCTTTTTGCATGCGCAACAGTTCATCGCGGCCCCGATCAAGCTCATGGTTACCCAGCGCGGAGAACTCCAGTCCTAACTGGTTGAGCGCCGCAATGGTGGGCTCGTCACGCAGCAATGCAGAGTTCAACGGGCTGGCACCGATCAGGTCACCCCCACCGACGAAGATCAGCTGTGGATTACGTGCGCGCTCCTGGCGCACAAGGCTGGCCAACGCTTCGATCCCGCCAGCAGGTTGCATGCGCCAGCCACCATCGGCTTGTGGCGCATAAAACGGCGTCGGCAGCAGGTTGCCGTGAAAATCATTGAGCGCGAGGATTTCGACCTCGACCGTGCGGTTGGCCACCGGCAGTTCAGCCGCATTCACCGACCACGGTGCAAACAGACCCAACAACAGGAAGACCAGTAGAGACAGACGCATAAAGACGATGGAGTGCTACAAAAACAAAACCGGGCGGTTTGCACCGCCCGGCTATGGGTCACGACTTAAGCGAGGTAGCCGATGCGGGTCGGCTTCATGTTCTCGTCAAAGTCATAGATCAACGGTGCACCATTGGGAATCTCAACGCCCATGATGTCGGCGTCAGAGACATTTTCCAGGTACTTCACCAGTGCGCGCAGCGAGTTGCCGTGTGCAGCGATCAGGACGTTCTTGCCTTCGCGCAGCGACGGGGCAATGTCAGACTCCCAGTACGGCAGCACGCGCTCAACGGTGTCTTTCAGACATTCAGTCAGCGGCACTTCGGCGCGGCTGGCGCCGGCGTAACGCGGGTTGCCGAAAACATCACGGGCGTCGCCTGCGTCCAGGGCCGGCGGGCGCACATCGTAGCTGCGACGCCAGATGCGCACTTGCTCGTCGCCATGCTGGGCGGCGGTTTCAGCCTTGTTCAAACCAGACAGCGCGCCGTAGTGGCGTTCGTTCAGGCGCCAGTTGATCTTCACCGGAATCCACATCAGATCCATGGCGTCCTGGACGTGCCACAGGGTACGGATGGCGCGCTTGAGCACCGAGGTATAGGCGACATCAAATGTGTAACCGGCCGCCTTCAGGCGTTCACCAGCGCTACGGGCTTCGGCAGCGCCCTTCTCAGTAATATCCACATCCACCCAACCGGTGAAGCGGTTTTCCAGATTCCATTGCGATTCGCCGTGGCGCACGAGTACCAGTTTGGCCATGAATTTCTCCGTTATCAGGTGTGACAGCCCGGATTTCCTGTCCAAGGGGCTGCAATTATCAGAAGACTATCAAGGATAGCAGGCACAAGGGGTGCCGCGCACCGTGCGTATTGGCATGGGCGTCACCGGCAGCCATTTCAGAGGTCAAAAAGCAGCGCCGGCGGATCAATAATGGGGCGGGATATCGTCACGCAGCGAGGTCGTGCGGCCGCTGTCGGCTTCCAGCACGCGCACATTGCCCGCCAGGACCATTAACTCTTGCTGCAAGCGTGAGATCTGCTGTGATTGCTCGGCCACAACGCGGTTCAAGGTATCGAGCAGGTCGTCCTGCAGCGCAACCTTGATTTCCAGTTCAGTAATGCGGGATTCCATAGGTACCTCCATCCGGTGCCGGTCAGGGTTTAAGCGGAATAGTCTGGCCGGAAACCGGCACGGCGGTGATGGCATTATCCGGGCTGCCATCCACCAGTTTGTCTGAGTAGCCCAGATACGTGAGCGCATTGCGTTTGACGTCGACAATACGCACTACGCGGACGTGCTTGAAGACAAATGACGCCCCTTCCTTGAAGACTTCTTCCTGTTTAGGCAGGGGTTTGACGAATTTGATCGGGCCAATCTGCCGACAGGCAACAGAAAACCGTGACGGGTCTTTGGCAAGCCCCACTGCGCCACTCAGCCCGCCGGTTTTGGCTCTGGACACATAACAGGCTACGCCGTTGACCGCTGGATCATCAAACGCCTCCACCACAATCTTGTGGTCCGGACCAATCAACTGAAACGCCGTGTCGACCGAGCCGATTTCTTCGGCATGGACCAAACCGGCCAGCAACACAGCAAGAGACAGGCAAGCAGTTTTCATGGGCAAGGCTCCTTTTTTGCCAGCATAGGCATGCCGCCATTGCCATCACATGAATGGATTACAGCCGGTGCCTGGCAACGACGGGCTGCAGCATAAGAAAAGCGGCGATGCCTGACCAGTACTTTATGAGTCGATGGCGGGAAAGCAGGCGGGGCAAATCAGGCGTGCACTCTTGAGAAGCTGACAGAAAGCCCCCTGAACCAGCGGCATTGGCTGCATGCGCAAATGCTGATAAACCGCCAGACGGCAGGGTTTCGAAGGCGTTTATCGCTGGCAATTAATGTAAGAAAATCAAGCAGGTGGCATGAGACGTGACAATCTGCGTCACTTTACTGACGCAGATTGTTGATAGTGACGCAATCAGGCAGTTCTGAAACTACTACAGCGGTAAGCAGTCTTTGCGCACCAGACATAAAAAAACCGGCTCCCACCCATGGAGGAGCCGGTCGAAGGCGCGTGCAAAGATAAAGCTACTGCAATGTATTTCTTTTCCTTCCCCTTGCGCTGGCTACCGCGCGGCCCCTTGCCACAGCAGCGCCCGCTTAACCCTTCACCCCGCCCGAAGTCAGGCCGTTGACCATCCATTTTTGCGAAAGCAAAAACAGCACGGTGATTGGCAGCCCTGACAAGATTGCAGCGGCGGCGAAGTCCCCCCACAGATAATTCTGCGTGTATAGATATAACTTCGATCCCACGGCGAGCGTGAGGTTTTGTTCTTGGTGAAGCAAAACTGATGCCACCGGATACTCGATGATCGCGCCAATGAACGACAGAAGGAAAACAACAATCAAAATCGGCACCGCCATGGGCAGCAAAACAAGACGGAACGTCTGGAAATGGCTGGCCCCATCCACCAGCGCAGCTTCTTCGATTTCGACCGGAATGGTCTCGAAATACCCCTTGATGGTCCAGATATGCAATGCCACGCCACCGGCGTAGGCCAGTACCAGACTGCCGTGACTATCAATGCCCAGCCAGGGTGCGTAGTTGCCGATCTGGTCAAAAATGGCGTAGATGGCGATCAGCGACAGCACCGACGGGAACATCTGCATCAGAAACAGCGCATTGAGGCCAAACTTGCGTCCAACAAACTTAAGCCGGGCAAAGGCGTACGCACACGTGGTAGACAGCGTCAGCACGACCACGGCGGTCATCAACGCCACCTTGCAGGAGTTCCACAGCCAGTGCAGCACCGGGAACGGCGGGTCCACCTGATGGCCGAACTGGTCAATGTATGAAAAGCCCAGCGCGAGCTTCCAGTGTTCCAGGCTGATATGGTCGGGAATGATACCGCCCGCTGCAAAGTTACCCGCCCGCAGCGAGATCGAGATGATCATCAAAAACGGGAACAACGAAAGCGCAATGAACACGATCAGCGCCAGGTGGGTGGCAAACACCCGCCCTGTATGACTTTTATCCAGCACCATGGCCATGATGGTTTTCCTTTAAATCTCTTACTGCTTACTTGCGATCCGGCGCATTCACGCGGGTCAGCTTCAGGTTCAACAGCGACAGCGCGCCAACCAGCACAAAAATTACGGTCGAGATCGCTGCGGCAAGACCGAAGTTCTGGCCGGAATCCTGGAAGGCGATGCGGTAGGTGTAGCTAACCAGAATGTCGGTAGAACCAGCCGGGGTCAGGCTGTCGGCGAAGTCCGGGCCGCCGGCGGTCAACAACGAAATCAGCACGAAGTTGTTGAAGTTGAAAGCAAAGCTGGCCAGCAACAGCGGCATGATCGGCTTGGCAATCAGCGGCAGGGTAATGCGGGTCAGGTTGGTCCACGCACCGCCACCATGAATGGCCGAGGCTTCGTACAAGTCAGACGGGATCGATTTGATCAGGCCCATCACCAGCAACATGATGTACGGATAGCCCAGCCAGGTATTCACAATCAGCAGCATGGTGCGCGCCAGCCATGGGTTGGAGAACCACTCTGGTTTGATCCCGAACAGTGTGTGCAGCACGTAATTGATCTCACCAAAGTTCTCGTTAAAGAGACCACGGAAGATCAGGATGGAGATAAACCCAGGCACGGCGTAGGGCAAGAACAGCGCCACGCGGTAAATGCCGCGGAACTTGAGGGACTCCCAGGACAGCGCGACGGCCAGCAAGAAGCCCACCACAAAGGTCAACAACACGGTGCCGGCCGCAAAGCAGACCGTCCACACAAAGATTTTCAGCAGCGGGCCACGGAACTGGGCGCTGGTGAAGAGTTGCGTGAAGTTGGCCAGACCCACTTTCACGGTGAAGCCTGGCGCGACTTTCTCACCCGCGGCCGTTTCATAGAAACCGGTTTTGATATTGGGTTTGAGGACATCGCCCGTTTGCAGGTTCTTCAGCGAGCCATCGGCGTTCTGCTGGAACAGCGGCGCAGAGGGCGAGACTTTGGAGAACCCGGAAATCTGGTACTTCGAAACATGATCAGGCACGCTGATGCGCAATTCTTTCAGCGCCGGTTGCAGGGCAATCACACCACGCAGGGCAATCTTTTCACCTGCGGGGGCGGCCGTGGCCGGTATCACCTTCAGATCAACCGGCTTGCCCGTGGGCTTATCCAGATTGAGGGTATCCGAGACCCAGCTATGGCCATCGGCCGCGGTCAGGAACACGCGCGCATCATTGCCAGCCGGGTAGATGGCCATGTCCAGCGCATCGCCGCCGGCAGAGTAGGTTTGATCGAGGAAATACTGCGTGGCGCGATCAAACGTCAGCAAATTGGTAGAGCTGTAATTGGTAAAACCAATGCTCACGGTATAGAGCGCGGGGAATACTACAAACACCAGCGCGGCAAAAACACCCGGATACAGATAGCGCCACGGATACAAGCGTGGCGAAGCCAGCAGCCAGATCGAGCCCGCCAGAATGACAGTAAAAGTGAGCGCAACCCAGGTGTGACCCGAGCGGAACACCGCTGTGATCAACCAGATTGATGCCAGAATCAGCACTAGCCCCAGCACGGAGCCGGCCCAGCGGGCCAGTTTGCTTTGCATTCCCGTAATCCTTGCCGGTAGCCGCCTGGCTAGTCCCGGAACTTCCCAGAGATGAACAGAACGCCGCACCGGTCGGTGTCAGCGCAGAACTACGTCTGCCAGTACCAGTGGAGCAAGCCCCACCGGCGCCGTCAGTTTGATGATTTACCGCATGCATTGATGGCGTGGCAGCGCCGCAAATCCCTGCGGTAATCCGCGCCAGACGCTAGATCCGGCGCGGGTATTACAAATCAGACCCAGACCTGATTATTTGGCCTTGATCTTGGCAGCCGCTGCATCCAGACCATCCTTCACGCCTTGACGACCTTGAGTGATGTTTTGCAGCGTGGTGGCCATGGTCGACCAGAACTTGCCCATTTCCGGGTTGTTCGGCATCGGGTTGCCGGCTTGCGCGCTCTTCATGGTGGCGGCAATGTTCGGATCAGACTTCAGCTCGTTGTAGAACGCCTTGTTGGCCGGTACACCCAGCGGCACGTCGTCGTTCATGGTCTTCAGGCCCTTGACGGACAGCATGTAGTTTTCCAGGAACTCAACAGCCAGATCCTTGTTCGGGCTCGATTGCACAACCATGGCACCCAGCACGCCAACGAACGGTGCCGAAGCCTTGCCGTTCACGGTCGGGATCGGGGCTACGCCGAAGTTGATCTTGCTCTTCTTCAGGTTTTCCCATGCCCACGGGCCGGTGATCATCATGCCGATCTTGCCCTGGTTCACGCCGGCTTCCATTTCAGCGTAGGAAGCGCTCTTGGGCATGGCACCGGTGCTGATCAGCTTCATCAGGGTGTTCATGCCGGCCACAGCACCGGCATTGTTCACGCCGACGTCGTTTGCATCGTAAGTGCCGTCAGCCTTGAGCTTGAACGGGTAGCCACCACCGGCAGCCAGCAGCGGCCAGGTGAAGTAGGTGTTGGTGTAGTCCCACAGAATGGCCTTCTTGCCCTGGCCGGACAGTTTCTTGTCCAGTGCGATCACGTCATCAAACGACTTGGGCGGGGTCGGTACCAGATCCTTGTTGTACACAAGGGCCACGGCTTCGATGGCGATCGGGTAACCCCAGGTCTTGCCACCGGACGTCCAGGCCTTCCAGCCCAGTTGGTCGATCTCGCCCTTGACCTTGGCGGACGGATTGATCGGGCTCAGCAAACCAGCGGTCGCCCATTCGCCCATACGGTCATGCGGCCAAATGAAAATATCCGGGCCTTTGCCAGCAGCAGCAGCTTGCTGGAACTTGTTGGGGGCGTCTTCCGGACGCTCCACCACGACTTGCACGCCCGTGGCCTTGGTAAATTCAGCACCAATGGCCATCAGGCCTTTGTACGACTTGTCGCCGTTGGTCCAGATCAGCAGCTTGCCCGGCTCGCCGGCAAATGCAGACATGGCGCCCAAGCCCATTACAGCGGCGGCAACCGACGATACGACAACCCGACCCAAACGACTGCTCGACATATCCATGTGACTCTCCATCAATGTATTTTCAGAGTTTTGAGAGTGAGAAAACCGTAAATCCGCCCCGGATTACAGAGTCATACCAGGCGGGTTTAAAGTTGCCCCAGCCCCGGGCATTTATTCTGCCAGGGGGTCCAGCCGGCGCAAGGCAATGCCCTGCGCATTAAACAGATACCCATGCTTGGGCTTGAAACCCAGGTTCACGGTTTCGCCCACGGCGACGTGCTTGAGCGCCGGAATACGTACCGCCAGCGGTTGCGCACTGCCCGGATGCTCGACATACAGCACCGATGAATCACCCAGCCGCTCCAGCACCACCACCTTGCCGCTGACGCAGTTGTCTTGCGTGCCCGCCGTGAGGTGTTCCGGGCGCACGCCCACGGTCACCGCGTCGCCTGCCTTGGCGGTCGAACCATCCACGGCGACGCGTACGTTCTGGCCATCAGCCAGTGCCACGGTAATTTCGTCTGGCGTGATCTGGCTGATGCTGCCGGTCATGAAATTCATGCCCGGCGAGCCCAGGAAGCCCGCCACGAAAAGGTTGGCGGGTTCGTAGTAAAGCTCAGTCGGCGTGCCCACTTGTTCCAGGCGGCCTGCCTGGAACACGACAATGCGGTCAGCCAGAGTCATGGCTTCCACCTGATCGTGTGTCACGTAGATCATGGTGGCGCCCAGCTTGCGGTGCAGTTGGGCAATGTAGATGCGCATCTGCACACGCAACGCGGCATCCAGGTTGGAGAGCGGCTCGTCGAACAGGAAGACTTCCGGCTTTTGCACAATGGCGCGGCCAATGGCCACACGTTGGCGCTGACCGCCTGAGAGTTCTTTGGGTTTGCGCTCCAGCAGGTGATCCAGCTGCAGCACCTTGGCCACGTCTTGCACGATCGGCGTGTACTCGGCCTTTTTCATGTTCGCCAGACGCAAACCAAACGCCATGTTCTCGAACACGCTCATATGCGGATACAGCGCGTAGCTCTGGAACACCATGGCAATGCCGCGCTTCACCGGTGGCAACTCGTTCATGCGCACGCCGCCAATTTGCAGCTCGCCCTCAGAGATGTCTTCCAGACCGGAAATCGTACGCAGCAAGGTAGTCTTGCCGCAGCCCGACGGGCCGACAAACACGATGAACTCGCCATCGCGGATTTCCAGGTCAATGCCATGCAGCGTGGTGACATCACCGAAACGCTTTACGATGTTTTTCAGACTGACTGTTGCCATGCTGTCTCTCTGTTATTCGAAGCCCCATCGGCGCCCGGCCGCTGAGGCTTCTTCTAGCTGTTTGTTGCTTGATCGCAATCCATCAAACCTTGACCGAACCGAACCAGCCGCCCCAGGCGCCCAAGGTCAGCGTGTTGCCGTTCAGGGTCGCGCCGGTCAGGCCGTGGCCGGCCAGTTCTGTCGCGGCCTTCGGCAGTTCAAACGTGGTATCGGTAGCGCTCAGGTTGAATACGGCGACGATGGTCTGGCCGTCCTGGCTACGCGTGAAGGCGAGTATCGGTTCTGCACTTTTCAGGAACGTGATGTCGCCCGTGATCAGCGCGGGTTGGGTTTTACGCCAGTGCAGGATACGGCGGTAGGCATTGAGCGTGGAATCACTGTTCGGCTCTTGCGTATCTACGGCCAACGGCACATGCGGCGCCACGACCGGCAACCAGGTCTCAGCCTTGCTGAAACCCGCGTGCGGCGCATTGTGTTGCCATGGCATCGGAGTACGGCAACCGTCGCGGCCCTTGAACTCTGGCCACATGGTGATGCCGTACGGGTCTTGCAATTGTTCAAACGTCAGTTGCGCTTCCGGCAGGCCCAGTTCTTCACCCTGATACAGGCAGGACGAACCACGCAATGCGGTTTCCATGGCGACGATCATCGGCGCAAAGCGCGGATGCGATGTGTCTTTGCCCCAGCGCGTGACCACGCGTACAGAGTCATGGTTGCCAGTCGTCCAGCAGCCCCAGCCATCCTTGATCTGCGCTTCCAGATCTTCGACCTGCTTGCGGATATGCGCGGCACTGAAATCGGCGGTCAACAGATTGAAGCTGTAGGCCATATTCAGCTTGTCGCCGCCGTTGGTGTACTGCGCCATGATATCGATGCTGTTATCGTCACCGACTTCGCCAACGCTCATTGCACCATATTGATCCAGCAACTTGCGGATGCGCTGCAGGAAGGCAACGTTTTCCGGCTGGGTCTTGTCGTGCAAATGCGCCTGATAACCGTACGGGTTCTCTACGCTGACCGACGCGGTATCGCGCACGGTGGCCGGCGGGTTGCTGCGCAACTGCTGGTCGTGAAAGTGGTAGTTGCACGCGTCGAAACGGAAACCATCTACGCCGCGCTTCAGCCAGAACTCGATCTCGCCCAGGATGGCGTCTTGCACCTTGGGGTTATGGAAATTCAGATCCGGCTGGCTGGACAGGAAATTGTGCATGTAATACTGCAGGCGGCGGGTATCCCAGCGCCAGGACGGGCCACCGAAGATCGACAACCAGTTGTTCGGCGGGGTGCCATCAGCTTGAGGGTCAGCCCAGATGTACCAGTCGGCATGGTCGTTGGTGCGATCCTGGCGGCTGGCCTTGAACCAGGCGTGCTGGTCAGAGGTATGCGACAAAACCTGATCGATGATGATCTTCAGACCCAGCGAATGCGCTTTGGCCAGCAGGCGGTCAAAGTCCTCCAGATTGCCGAACAGCGGGTCCACATCGCGGTAATCAGACACGTCATAGCCAAAGTCCTTCATCGGGGACTTGAAGAACGGGCTGATCCAGACCGCATCAACGCCCAGACTGGCGATGTAGTCCAGGTGAGCGGTAATGCCATTCAGGTCGCCCACGCCGTCGCCGTTGCTATCGGCAAAGCTGCGCGGATAAACCTGATAAATGACAGCGCCACGCCACCAGGACGCGGATTGTTGGGCTTGTGCGATGGGTTGAGTGCTCATTTTTCGATCTTCTTGCAGGGTCACTGACCAAAACGTCCTGCCAGATGTTTGGGTCAATGGCACTTGTGTTGCGTTGATTGAATCCACTACAGCGTGGATCACCCGGATTGCTGGCTATGTTATAAACCCCGCCCTGCCCGTTTGCTGAGCCTGACCCCGTTTTGCAACCCCATTCAAACCGGTTTGAAAACCATTGGAACGCATCTTAATCCCGCACGCGGGTGGATCGAAACTCCGGTAAATCACTTACTATAGTCAAAATTCAAACCGGTTTGAAACGACAAACCCAACAATCAAGCCGTAGTGACGACGATCGGCACTACCTGGTTATTGCTGAAAAAAGCGTCAAACGGTGGTGTGGATGTCGCTGAAATGCATCAACTGCGTGGCGGCAGGTCAGTGTTACCGCTGACCAGTTCCGGCTTCCACAACGCCGTGAGCGCCTGCGGATCATGGCCAGCCAGACTGCCCAGCATCAGATCCGCCAGCGTACGGCCAGCCTGGCGGGCACGCGGTTGCATCACCGCGCTGACTGTCATGCTGTCGGCCAGCAAGGTGGGCAAGCCACCAAAGACAATCACGGAGATGTCTTCGCCCGGATGCAAGCCGCTCTGACGCAGCGCGCTCATCACCCCAACCGCAGAGACGTTGTTATCCACAACGACGGCGGTGGGCCGCTGCGGCATGGCCAGCAGGCGATTCATGGCTGCAGCGCCTTCGGCGGGTGAAAGCCCGCAAGAAATCATGAATTCCGGTTCGACCGCGACACCACCTGCGTTCAAACCAACGAGATAACCCATGCGTCGTTGCGCGGCGAAGTTGAGCGAGAGCGGCGCGCTGATCAGCGCAATGTGCTGATGGCCCAGTTCTGTTAACCGGTCTACCGCCAGGCGCATGCCATATTCGTTGTCGTAATCGAACCAGGCATATGGCTTGGCGAGTTCACTGCGCCCGTGCGCGACAAAAGGGAAGTTACGTTCTTGCAGGTACTTCAGACGCGGATCATCCACCTGCGTACGCGCGACAATCAAACCATCCACCCGCCCGCCAGACACCACGCGCTGATAGGTTTCCAGCTCGTTTTCCTGCGCGGCAGAGACAATCACCAGATCCATGGCCGCTTCACCCAGGCGTTCGGTAATCCCGGCGATGATGTCCAGAAATACCGGATCACCCAGATCAGAGGGCTCAAACGGGTAGATGATGCCAATGCTGTCTGTCTTGCCCGTGGCCAGCCGGCGGGCGACAGTGTTGGCGCGATACCCCAACCGTGCTGCCGCTTCAACCACACGTTCACGCGTTTCAGCATTGACCTCCGGGAACCCGTTCAGCGCGCGGCTGACTGTGGTGGGCGATAACTGGAGGTGAGCAGCAAGTTCTCTAAGGTTCATGAGCGGGTCTGGGTTGGCGTGTCAGCAGATTCTAGTTCAGGCGGCAGTGTTTTGGTGAAAGCCGCCTGGGCGCTTTTTGAGAACGATTTCAAAATGCGATTGTGCGTGACATGCCATGACCCGGTAATCAGGTAAACGCCGAATGAAAAAGGCCAGCACCGGGCTGGCCTTGACCTCAACTGAAGCACTTAGCCGCGTAACCATGCCCCGGCTTTGTCTTTGAGTTCTTTTTCCTTGTCGCTGCCATGCGTCGCCATGATGTTCTCGACCGGAAACCCGCTCTTGTCCAGCAAATACGCCAGCGCCGCGTACTCCCGTGGGTAACGGTCCAGCGTGGCCAGGTCAATCTCAACCACGCCGCGCGGAAAGTTGAATGTCCCCAGGTCATAAATGGCATGGCGCTGGACAATCCCCCACACGCCGTCGCGCTGCTCTACCTGATCGTAAAAGCGTGAATAGCAGGTGCAACCCAGCCCCAGTTTGACGTTTTCACCCAAGATCAGTGCATTGGTTTCAACGATGGCCCGGTTGCCATGAAAGGTGACCGTGGGCGCGGCGACCACGTGTTTGGTGCGCAGATCAGACTTGCCCATGCGGGCTGAAGCGTCGACAAAGTCGCTGGCCAGGCCATCAAACCAGGTGATTTCAATGCGGCCATCGGCGTGAAACAAGCCGCGCAGTTTGTCCCACTGACCCAGGTCGCGGAACATCCAGCCGGTCATCAAGTCTGCGATGGCCTGCCGGTCGGCCAAACGTGCTGTATCCATGGTGAACTCCTTGTGTGCTTTGCAACGCCTTTCTGGCATCACTTCATGCACTTAGCATGGACCAGGTTTGCACGAAATAAAAATAGATTGATATGATCCATCAATCATATTTTCTGATCGACGCTCTTCATGGAACTACGGCACCTGCGTTACTTTGTAGCAGTGGCAGAAGAAGGCCATTTCGGTCGCGCGGCAGAGCGGCTGCATATTGTGCAACCGGCACTCAGCATGCAGATCAAGGCACTGGAAGAAGAACTGGGCGGACCCTTGTTCGTGCGCACCAGCCGGATGGTTACGCTCACAGCGGCCGGATCGGCATTGTTGATTGAAGCGCGCCGCACTCTGGAACAGGCCGAACGGGCACGTGCGACGGTGACGAAATCACTTCGGGGCGATCTGGGCTCGGTACGCATTGGCTTTGCCGGCAATGCTGTGTTCAGCGGGCAACTCACCGCTGATCTGCACCGGTTTCATCGCGCACACCCCACGGCACAACTTGAGGTCGTGGAAGTACCCCCGCAAGCACAGGTCGAGTCCTTGCTGGCCGGGCGTATTGATGTCGCCTATTGCCCGGATCACGGCGGCGGACTGATCTCGCCGGCGCTGAATGTCGCGCAGATTGGCGAGTGGCCCTTGCTGGCGGCCATGGCGACAGATCACCCCCTGACCAGTCGCGTACATATCGGTTTGTCTGACATTGCCGCCGAACCGCTCATTGTCTACAGCGCAGATGAAAGCAACGACATGCTCAACGTACTGCGGGCGGAGTTCGGACGCGAACCCGTTATCGCCCATCGCGCCAGCAACACGCTCAGCGTGGTGGCGCTGGCTGCGGCCGGATTGGGCGTGGCTTTGGTGCCGGCCTCATTGGCAGACATTGCCATGCCCGGCATCACTTATCGCCACGTGATGCACCCGGAATTGTCAGCACGGCTGGTGCGAATCAGCCGTCGTGATGAAACCACCGGCGCCGTGCTGGCCTATCTGGCACTGGCGGACACGCCGCCCAATGAATCGGCGTGGGAAGAGGACTGAACAATACTTAGTCGAACCGAAACGCGATGGTCTCTTCACCACGCCGGAACAGGACATTAGGGCCCTGCAGCGTCAAATGCCATTCCTCGCTGGCCAGCGGTTTGCGCCGTTTAAAGGCGCGCACATTCACCACCGCCACGTTGATGCCATGGTCCGGGTCGCGCACGGATTCATACAAGATCAGATCGACATTGCCCGCTTCACGCGCAGCGCTACCCAGTTCATGCGTGGGAGCGTAGTTGTCGGGTTGGTTCCACAATTCGGCGTGATCACTGAACGGCGGCTTAAGCAGGTCAATGGCTTTACCGGCCACGCTGATCTGAAATAGCGTGCGGGCCAGCGTGACGTGGGTATCGCGCAAGCCTTCGGAGGCGCGGTTGAAGCGGTGTTGCCAGTAGCCGGATTCAGCCATGGCCGTCACCTTGTTATTGGCTGCGTACAACATGCCTAGCGCACCTGGCCGCACAAAGCGGCTGCCATTGGGCGGATGCGCCGGATAACGGAATGGCGTTGCCAGCAAATAATGCAACTTGCTGGCCTCGGCCGGTAACGGTGGCTTGTTGTCGTCCAGAATGGACTCCAGCAACGCTTGCTCGTCCGGGTCGTTATCGACTAGCGCCAGCGTGGCGACTTCCCGTTGGGTTTCGACCGAACGCCAGGGCTTGAGGGTGACTTCTGCGTTAAATGCGGCCGCGCATGGAATCAAGATAAATCCCTACCTGGAACAGACCCGCCGCGCCACGGCGCAAGATGTCGGACGGCACACCGCCCAGATCGGTGTTGGGCGAATGCATCCAGCGACGAATCAGGTCTTCCTGTCCGCCCAGAATGCTCGACAGCGAGCGATACACGCGGATCAGCGCCAGCGCGACATCCCATTCCGGGCGGTGAATGTTGAGTTCGTACTGGCCGTGCACCATACGGCTGACACTGGCGCCCGACAAACCCAGCAAACGGCCCAGGTCAGATTGGCGGAAATCCAGCTTCTCAGCCGTGCGCACCACGGCCCGCGTCACCACGGCTTCTTCTTGCGGTGTCGGTTTTTGCAGAGCGGTCATGGCGGATCTCCTTTTTCTACTGAAAATATACCACGATTTATTTTCCAAAGAAAAATCCTGCCGGTTGAGCGGCAAGGGTTTTCATCATCACGCCAAGGCTTGGCACAGCACATGGTGCGAATGGGGCAGACCGGGGTCTGCCCTGAGTCGGCTTATATCTCGTGCAAACCAACATTGCCACGGCGCCAGGCGCAATCAGTGGCCACCACCGCCTGAACCGGCACTGTTGGTAAACGGCGGCTTGGCGAACCACACCACGACGACCAGCGACAGGAAAATCACCCCCAACAACCAGAACACTTCTTTGGTCGCGATCATGAACGCCTGCTGGCTGATCACTTGATCAATCTGCGCATAGGCTGTCTGACCAGCAATACCCAGGTCTTGCAGCTTGTTCAGGTAATCCGTCGTCGCCGGGCTGGCGCTGGTGATGTTCTCAGTGAGACGGGCGTGGCTAAAGGTCTGCCGACGGTCCCACAAGAACACGGCAATCGCCGTCGCGAAGCTACCGGAAATGGTCCGGAAGAAATTCGACAACCCGGATGCGGACGCCATCTGCCCACCCGTGAGGCCAGCCAGAATGATCTGGTTGATCGGGATAAAGAAACACGCAATGGCGATACCCTGGGCAAACCGCGCCAGCGCGATATAGCCAAAGTTGGTTTCCAGCGTGAAGCCCGAGTACCAGAACATGGTCGCAGCAAACGTCGCAAAGGCGACCGACGACACCATCCGCAGGTTCAGTTTGGTGATGTTCTTGCCAATGATTGGCGACAAGAACAGCGCCAGCACCCCACCCGGCGCAGTGGCAATACCGGCCCACGTGGCGTTGTAACCCATCACGGTTTGCAACCACAGCGGGAACAACACGGTCGAGCCAAAGAAGCAGAACATGCCCAGCGACAACACAATCACACCGATACGGAAGTTGTGCCGCTTCAAGAGCGTCAGATCCACAATGGGGTGCTCATCCGTCAGCTCCCACGCCACAAAGTAGCTGATTGCCAGCGTGGCAATCACGGCCAAGGTGACGATGAACGTGGAGTTGAACCAGTCCAGATCGTTACCGTTATCCAGCATCATTTGCAGGCTACCTACACCCAGCACCAGCAAGATCAGGCCGACCACGTCGATCGGCTTTTTGACGGTCGGGGTTTCGCGATGCTTGAGCAACTGCCAGGACGCAATGCCAGCAACAATGCCGATCGGTACGTTGATGTAGAAAATCCACGGCCAGCTGTACTGGTCAGTGATGAAACCACCCAGTAGCGGGCCAAAGATCGGCGCCACAATCACGGTCATGGACCACAGCGCCAGCGCAACGCCTTTTTTCTCAGGCGGGTAGTTGTTCAGCAACAGCGTTTGCGACAGCGGCACCATCGGACCGGAGACCAGACCTTGCAGAAAGCGGAACGCCACCAGCATGGGCAGGCTGTTGGCCAGACCACACATGATGGACATCAGCGTGAACAGCAACACCGACATCGAAAAGCATTTGACCTGCCCAAAGCGCCCGGCCAGCCAGCCGGTCAGTGGCACGGCAATCGCCGCTGCCAGACCGTAAGAGCTGATCGCCCAGGTCCCCTGGTTAGCCGCCACCGCCAGATCACCGGCAATGTGCGGCACGGACACGTTCACAATGGTCGTGTCCAGAATTTCCATGAACGTGGCGAAAGACAACGCCACGGTCATCATGCCCAGTTTGCCGCCGTGCAAGGGCGCCGGGCTGGGTGCAACCGCCTGAGTACTGGCAGTCATGATTACCCTCCAGACGGAGTTTGCCCCTCATGGCCGCACACACGGCGGCCATGATGTGCTATTGGATAACGGTGAGAATCCACCTGTTTTCGCGGCTGACAACACGGCGCACAAATGGCCAGCGCAGTGGCTCGGGCACAAGCGCGCACAGTGCCATCAGCACTGCCAGCCCGGTCCACGATCCGACCTGCTTCCCGTTCAGGGAAGTGGCCGCGTGGTGGTCAGCGTTGCAAATCACTTGCCCAGGTTCTTGTGCACAATGCTGTCAGCCAGCTTGTCGGCTTCCTGCATCGGTTGGGTAAAGGCTTCTGTGCTGAACAATGGCTTGTTTTCCGGCGCAGCAGACAGCACGGCACCGTCACGGTTGTGGGTATCCACATCTACCACCATCGACAAACCGACGCGCAGTGGGTGTTCTGCCAGGTCTTTCTTGTCCAGTTCAATACGTACCGGTACGCGCTGGACCACTTTGATCCAGTTACCGGTGGCGTTTTGTGCCGGCAGCAGGCTGAATGCACTACCCGTACCAGCGCCCAGACCGACTACCTTGCCGCTGTATTCCACCTTGCCGCCGTAGATATCGGCAGTCAGTTTAGCCGGCTGACCAATGCGGATATTGCGCAGTTCGGATTCCTTGAAGTTGGCATCGACCCACACTTGATCCAGCGGCACGATGGACAACAGCGATTGCCCCGGGGTGATGCGAGCGCCGACTTGCACGCCACGCTTGGCCACATAACCGGAAGCCGGCGCGACGATCGCATTGCGTTGTACAGAGAGCCAGGCCTGTTCAAAGTTGGCACGGGCGCGCAGCACGGTCGGGTTGTTGGGGATATCTACGCCATCAATAGCTGCATGTGCGGCGGCAGCTTGTTTCTCGGCCACATCCAGCGCGGCCTTGGCGTTCTCGACCGAGTCTTTGGCGTGAGAGACTTCTTCGCTCGACACCGTATGATCTGCCGCCAGCGGTGCACGGCGATTCAGGTCATCTTGCGCCCGGGCAAGGTCAATCTTGCGTTGGGCCAGCGCTGCGTCATATTGCGCGGCGTTGGCATATTGCTGGCGCAACTGGCGCACAGAGTCGCCCAGGGCCGCTTCGGCCTGGGCCAGCGCCACCTTGGCGTCAACCGGGTCCAGCTTCACCAGTTCTTCACCCGCTTTCACAAACTGGGTTTCGTCGGCGCGGATTTCAGTCACAGTGCCCGTGACCTGGCTGGTCAGCGTGACCAGATTGCCGCCGACGTAGGCGTTGTCGGTTTCTTCACGTTGCGACAGCACGGTCGCGTAATAGATGCCATAGCCAATGCCTGCCAGCACAAATACGGTAGTCAGGATCGCCATCACCGGCTTGCGGCGTTTTTGCTGCTCTGCCGGTTGGGCTGCGTTGGTTTCGGTGGTCATTTGCAAATATCTCCGGATTCGAATTCTTTTCGGTTTACCAGGCCGGCGCTCAGGCCGGCCCTGTCATCATTTGGCTTGGGCTACCGTGTCAGCAGGCGCTTCATAGCCACCACCCAACGCGTGGGTCAGGCTGACTTCAGCGGCGAGTTGACGGTTTTTCAGGATCAACAATTGTTCCTGGATCAACAGCACCGGCAATTGCGCGCGCAGCACCGAACCCTGATCGGTCAGGCCGTTCTGCATGCGGCGTTGCTGGTTGTCGCGTACGGCTTCAGTCGCCCGCAGGTAAGCCGTCATGGCTTTTTCCTGATCAGCCAGACCTTGCAGGGCGATACCCTGATTGGCCACATCCTGCACCGCGTTCACCAGTGCCTGGTTGTACTGGGCGATGATCACGTCACGTTGGGCGCGATCGCCTTGCAAACCGGCTGACAACCGACCGTTATCAAAGATCGGGAAACTGATCCCTGGCGTGATGCCCATAGTGCGGGTACCGCGCTTGAGGAAGTCATCCAGACTGATACTCGAGAAACCGATGAATGCCGAAATGTTGATGTCCGGATAGAACGCGGCCTTGTCGGCTTCCGTACGCTTCACGCTGGCTTCAACGCGCCAGCGAGCCGCTTGCAGGTCCGGGCGACGGGACAACAGATTCAGGCCCAGATCGGTCGGCACGCCACCAGCGGTCATCGGCAGCGGCACAGCTTTCAGTTGATCGATGCTGGTCACATCACCGGTGGCGCCGACCAGTGCGCGCAAGGCTTCACGGTCTTTGCGCTCGCTGGTGCGCAGTTGCGCAATCACGCTGTCCTGATTGGCGACATCACCACGCGCACTGCGCTGCACGGCATCTGTATCCAGGCCGCTTTGCACGCGGCGGGCAGCAATCTGATGCAGGCGATCCTGCACGTCACGCTGTTGCTCTACCACTTGAATGCGAGCCTGGTCGGCTTGCCAGTCAAAATAGGCTTGGGCCACGGCTGCGGTCAGTTGTTGTTCTGCGGCGGCATAGTCAGCCTGAGCGGCTGCGGTTTCGCCCAACGCGGCAGAGATCTCTGCCTTGTGTTTGCCCCACCAGTCAAAGTCGTACGACGCGTTGATCATGGGCTCGGTGTCGGTAATCCATGTACCGGCCAGTGGTGGCGGGTAGATCCCGTACTTGGAGGTCAACTCACGCGTGGAACGGATGCTGGCATCAATGTTCACGCCATCAGCAGCGCGGGCCTGACTGACGGTGGTTTGCGCCAGTGCCACGCGGCTTTGCGCCACCGCCAGCGACGGCGAGCCTTTCAAGGCTGCATCGACCAGGGCGTTCAATTGATCATCGTGATAGCGGGTCCACCACCGGGCCGCAGGCCAGCCTTCCTGAGCCAGCTTGAGCTGGGTAGAAAGTTGCGCAGCAGCCGCATCGCGCATCTGTACCGTGGGGTGGTCATCAGGGATGCTGGCACAACCCGCCAGCAAGACCAATATGCCAAATGCAAGCTTTTGTTTCATGGCGTTATAATCAAAAGTTAAATTATTTGAGCAAAAAAAAGTGGCCGAAATCAACCAACCACTTTTATGGATTCTGTTTACAAACAATGGATCAGGCGAAGACAGCCAGTAGTTTTTTGAGGATGGACTCAAGCTGGTCACGTTCGCCCTCGCTCAGCACCTGGAAGGCGACAAAAGCGTAATCCTGAATCTTGGGCAGGAGTTCCTTGACCAGTTCATCTCCGTGCGGGGCCAGGTAGAGGTCAATGCGACGGCGGTCTTCGGGGTTGGGCTCGCGCGACAGTAATTCCTTGGCTACCAGCTCATCACAAATCCGCGTGACGTTGGCACGGGACTCCCCGGTGGCCTCGGCCAGATCAGAAGGATTGAGCGGCTTGCCTTGCGAACTCACCAGCATGATCAGCGCCAGAAAGCTGATGCGGTTCAGGCCGTATTCACGCAGCACCTGATTCATGCGCGAGTTAAAACCACCCGCCACATGCTGCAGCAGCATTTTGAGCAATACCGCCTGACGGTTGCTGCCGGGAACACGGGAGCACACACGGTCAATTCGGTTCTCGATATCCGCGAAACTCGGGATTTCGGTCTGATCATGGATTTCATTCATGAATAAATAGTAAATAGTTGTACTATTTTTGGCAAGAAATATTTGAACCCACCAAGCATCCATTGGTCAGCACGTGCGCAACCCGCCCTTGCAAGGCAGGAACAACTTCCTCCTCAAACCATGGATTTCTCTTTAACCACAACTGGTTCCGCGGGCTCGGGTGCGGCAGGACAAACGTGCGCGGCGCATAGTCGCGCCAGGCGCGCACTGTGGTAGTCAGGTCAGCTTGACGGGCATTGCCCAGATAAAACGCTTGGGCGTACTGACCAATCGCAAGGACTAACTCGATATTGGGTAGTAGCGGTAGCAACTGTGGGTGCCACAAGGCGCTACACGCTGCACGAGGGGGCAAGTCGCCTGACTTGCCCTTGCCTGGATAACAAAACCCCATGGGGACGATGGCAAACTGCGCGGGATCGTAAAAAGTGGCGTCGTCCACGCCCAACCATTGCCGCAGTCGCAGGCCAGAAGCATCAGACCAGGGCACACCACTGGCGTGGACTTTGGTCCCCGGGGCCTGCCCGATCACCAGAATGCGGGCTCGCGCATCGGCCACCAGTACCGGGCGCGGGCCAAGCGGCAAATCAGTGCATTCACGGCAGGCGCGGATGTCAGTGAGCAGGTTTTGCAGGGAAATCATGGCGGTAACCATTCGGGCGACGCACAAAGCGTAGTGTAACGGCGCTTTCGATCCGCGCGTGGGCGCGTTAAAGTTGCGGATATGAAACTGGCAATCGATCGCATTCTCCAATCCCAAGGCTTCGGCACCCGCAAAGGCTGCCGCGAGCTGGTTACCGACGGCGACGTCTCTATTAACGGCGAGGTCATGGATGACTGGCGTGCCGTGGTAGAAACGGACGGCCTTGTTATCACCCTGTTTGGCGAGGAAGACTGGCCCTACCGGGAGCACGTCTACGCGGCATTGAACAAGCCGCCCAACTACGAGTGCTCACGCAAACCCAGCCATCACCCGGGCATTCTGACCCTGCTGCCAGAGCCGCTGCGCTGGCGGGATGTACAGCCCGTAGGCCGCCTGGATCACGACACCACCGGCTTGATCTTGCTGTCAGATGACGGTGCGTTCATTCATGCGCAGTCGCACCCGCGTCATCACCAGCCCAAGACGTATATGGCAACGCTGGCTGAACCTGCGACAGAAGCACTGGCGCAGGAACTGGAAAGCGGCGTGCAACTGCATGACGAACCCGCGCCGATCGCTGCGTTGTCGGCGAAACTGTTAGACCCGACGCATATCGAAATCGTGCTCGATCAGGGTAAATATCATCAGGTCAAACGCATGCTGGCCGCAGCCGGGAATCACTGCGCCGCACTGACTCGCGTAGCCATTGGCGGTTTGACGCTCTCTTCACTTAACCTGGCCGAAGGTGAGTGGTGTTACCTCACAGAAGCCCAGATCGTGGCCCTGAACAGCGAACCGGATACCGGCGCATAAAACATGAAATATCTGGAGATCACCGCCGGCCCGGAGGCCTATCGCCAACTTCAGGCCGACGGTTTCAAGGCTGATCTGTTCTCCCATTTGGGTGCGGCTGCGGGTGGCCCCAAGTGGCAGGTGCTGGCCCGACTGGATCGCGTGCTGTTTGGCGACTGGTTGCCGCAGCGCACGCGTCCGCTGCAGGCAGTGGGCGCATCCATTGGTGCGTGGCGGTTAGCGGCGGCTGCCGTGCAAGATCCGCTGGCCGGGCTGGATCGCTTTGAAGCGGCTTACCTGGCACAGCGCTACAGCCTCAAACCCACTCCAGCCGAGGTCACCCAGGTGGCCAGAGAAATCATGGACGCCATGCTCGGTGCCGAGGGCGTCGCCCAGATTCTGGCCAATCCGCGCATCCATCTCTCCATCCTGACCGCACGCGGCATGAATGGCATAGATGGCACTGGCAGTGGCCGTGACAAACTGGCATTGGGCCGTGCTGTACTGGCCAATGCCCGTGGTCGGCGCAATATGGCCGGGTATTTCCAGCGCGTGGTCTTTCACACCGGACAGTCGCCCGCACGGTTTATGGATGACGGCTTTGGTGACACCGCCATCGCACTCGATCAAGCCAACTTTACCCCGGCCTTGCTGGCCAGCGGCACCATTCCTGGCGTACTGGAAACCGTCCGCGACATCCCCGGCGCGCCGGCGGGCGCTTATCTGGATGGCGGATTGATCGACTATCACATGGATCTGGCACTGAACCAGCCCGAAGGTTTGCTGCTGTTACCGCATTTCTCGCACCGGGTAACGACGGGCTGGCTCGATCAATTCTTGCCCTGGCGCAAACCGCGTTATCTGCAACGCACCTTGCTGATGACGCCCACCGCCGAATTCCTGCAATTGTTGCCCAACGGGCGGGTGCCCAGCCGCAAAGACTTCGGTCGTTATGCCGGCCGCGATGCCGAACGCGAACGTGACTGGAAAAAAGCCATCGATCTTGGTCAACATCTGGCCGATGACTTTGCAACCTTCATGCACAGCAACGAGCCACTGCAGTTTGTACGACCCATGACGGCCTGACGCCGCCTGCAGCCAGATTCGCGATTTTCATACACACCTGCAGTAACGCTCAGCCTGTTGCAGATACGGCGGTGGCATAATGCCGCCATCGTTTACATCTATTTTCTATTTGAGCGCGCCATGGCCATTCTGATCAGCGGTTCCATTGCCTACGACACCATCATGGTGTTCCAGGACCAGTTCAAGAACCACCTGCTGCCTGACCAGCTGCATATCATTTCCATTTCTTTCCTGGTGCCGGAAATGCGCCGCGAACTGGGCGGCTGCGCGGGCAATATCGCCTACTCGCTCAAAGGCCTGGGTGGCGACCCGCTGATGGTCGGCACCGTCGGTAGTGACTTCGGCCCGTATGCGGCACGTCTGGACCAACAAGGTATCTCTCGCGCCGGGATCAAAGAATTGCCGGAACACTTCACCGCGCAGTGCTTTGTGACAACGGACCTCGATGACAACCAGATCGCGGCCTTTCACCCAGGCGCGATGAATTTTTCGCATTTTATCGACAGCAAAGACATCGGTGTCCCGGTCGAACTGGGTATTGTGGGCCCGGACGGCAAACTGGGCATGCAAGCCCGCTGCCGTCAGTTGGCCGCCGGTGGCGTGCCGTTCATCTTCGATCCGGGCCAGGGCATGCCGCTGTTCTCAGGTGAAGAACTGCTGGAAATGACTGAACAGGCCGACTACCTGACGCTGAACGACTATGAAGCCGAGGTTATGTCCCGCCGTTGCGGTGTGTCGATTCCGGATCTGGCCAAAAAAGTGAAAGCGCTGATCGTGACCTACGGCAGCGAAGGTTCGGAAATCTACGCAGACGGCGAAGTCCATCGTATTCCGGTGGTTCAGGCTGAAGCGGTGGTTGATCCGACCGGTTGCGGTGATGCATTCCGCGCCGGCCTGTTGTATGGCATCAGCCATGGTTGGGACTGGCCCAGCACAGGCCGTCTGGCGTCACTGCTGGGTGCACTGAAAATTGCCCGACGCGGCGCACAAAACCACGACGTGGTTCTGGCTGATGTCAAAGCGCGTTTCGAGCGTGAATTCGGTCAGTCCTGGCCTGCTTGAGTACACGCGTAAATACAGCCCGGCGCGGATCGTCGGGCTGTTTCTCATCAAACCAACGCTGAATTACAAGAATACGGTTTGACCTGGATTAAAAGCCCCCAGCGCTAACGCGCCTAAGCTCCTGCGCTTTGCCACCTTCGGCGGAGCGCATCATGCGTGTTCCTCATCTCGTTTGCCCGGCTGGCAGTTTGCCGGCGCTGAAAAAAGCCGTCGATCACGGCGCCGACGCGGTTTATGTCGGTTTCAAAGACCCCACCAATGCCCGCAATTTTGCCGGGCTGAATTTCACCGACACCCAACTGGCCGAAGGCGTGGCCTATGCCCATCGCCATGGGCGCGAGGTGTTGGTCGCCATCAATACCTACCCCCTGGCCGGCAAAACAGCGCACTGGCATCGCGCGGTGGACCGCGCTGCAGAACTAGGCGCAGATGCCGTGATCATGGCCGACCCCGGCTTGCTGGATTACGCCGCCCGTACCTGGCCTGCGCTGCGGCGTCATTTGTCAGTGCAGGGCTCGGCCACCAATGCCGATGCCATCAACCTCGCGTACGAATGCTTTGGTATCTCCCGCGTGGTGTTGCCCCGCGTATTGACCTTGCCGCAAGTGGAATACGTCGCAGCGCATACCCCCGTTGAGATCGAAGTGTTTGGCTTTGGCAGTTTGTGCGTCATGGCCGAAGGCCGCTGCGCGTTGTCTTCCTGGGTCACCGGTGAATCGCCCAACACCCACGGTGTGTGTTCGCCCGCCGCACATGTGCGCTGGGATCAGCACGGCGACACCTTGCACGCGCGGCTGAACGGCATGTTGATCGACCGTTTCGACAAAGATGAACCCGCCGGTTACCCGACGCTGTGCAAAGGGCGCTTCGATGTCGCGGGCGACACGTATTACGCGCTGGAAGAACCGACCAGCCTCAACACACTCTCGATCCTGCCTGAACTGATCCGCATGGGCATCGCAGCGATCAAGGTCGAGGGCCGCCAGCGCAGCCCCACCTACACAGCCCAGGTCACCCGCGTGTTGCGCGCTGCCCTGGATGCCGCAACCCAGGAGCGCTATAGCGTGCGCCCGGAGTGGCAAAGAGAACTGACCGCGATTTCCGAAGGCCATCAGCAGACGCTGGGCGCCTATCACCGTCCGTGGCGCTGAGCCGCATACAAGGAGGCAACCATGAAACTCACTCTTGGCCCGCTGCTCTACTACTGGCCACGCCAGCAAGTACTGGACTTCTATGCCGCAGCCGCCCATTGGCCGGTTGATACCATTTACCTTGGAGAAGTGGTCTGCGCCCGGCGCCACGAACTGCGCACCGCAGACTGGATCGCGCTGGCGCAAGACTTGAAGGCGGCCGGCAAAAATGTGGTGCTGTCCTCGCAAGCGCTCCTGGAGTCCGCGGGCGATCTGATCAGCCTGCGCAAACTGGCCGAAGCCGGTTTTGCACTGGAAGCCAACGACATGGGTGCAGTGCGCATCGCCCGCGAAGCCGGCGCCCCCATCATTGCTGGCCCGCACCTGAACATCTACAACGGCGCGACACTGGACTGGTACGCCAGTATGGGTGCGGCAGGTTGGGTGCCGGCGCTAGAAATGTCCGGCCCTGCATTGCGCCAGTTGCTGGCTGATCGGACTTGCACCATTCAGACCGAAGTATTTGCCCACGGCCACGCACCACTGGCGTTTAGCGCACGCTGCTTTACAGCCAGACACTTTGATCTGAACAAAGACGCCTGTGAGTTCCGTTGTATCGAGCACCCGGACGGGCTGCCAGTACATACGCGGGATGGCCAGCCTTTTTTGCGCATCAACGGGATTCAGACCCAGTCTGCCACCTGCCAAAGTCTGTGGCACGATCTGCCAGATCTCAATAGCAGTGGCGTGGATGCGGTACGCATCAGCCCGCAAGCGCAATACACCGCAGAGTGGATTGCCGCCTGGTCCGCTGCGCTGGCCGGCACCACCACAACGCCAGACTTTGCCACCTGGCAACCCGAAGGCGTTTCCAATGGTTACTGGCACGGCCAGGCCGGCCTGGCGCACATCACCGGAAGCACGACATGATCCGCTTTTTCAGCACACTCCCCGCCCAGGCGCTTCCACACTTGCCCGAAGCGCCACCCGCAATGGTCGCTGCCTTTGTACTTAACCGGCTAGCGCCGCGCCTGTGGCAAGAAGAGGACTTTGCCTGGCTCTCTGGCCGCGCCATACGCATTGCACTGACCGAGCCCGCCATCGGCATCACGCTGGGTCACAATGGCCGGGGCTTTGTGGCGTTACGCCGGGAAGGCGATGTCACGCTGCGCGCTGGCTGGCAGGACTTCCTGGCCATGATGCGGCAAGAGTCGGACCCCGACACCTTGTTCTTTCAGCGCCGCCTGCAGATTGATGGCGACACCGAACTGGGTTTACATCTGAAAAACCGGCTGGATGCGACAGACTGGGATCAGTTACGCGCAGTCTTGCCCGGCCCGTTGGCCCAATGGCTGGGGCCGGCCTGAGCCCGGGCACGCCAAAAACAAAAACGCCTGGCATTGACCAGGCGTTTTTGTTTGCAATCACATGCCAGACAACCCCGCATGTGAGATGCAGCCAGACTTACTTCTTCTTTTTGGTCTCACCCGTGGCCGCTGCCGCAGCCGGCTTCTTGGCAGCACGCTCTTTGGCAATCAACTGGTCAATCACGGTCAGCACGGTACCGTCTTCCTTGCCCACCATAGAAGGCGCGGTCACAAACTTGCCATCAACGATGAAGGTCGGCACGCCATCAATATGGTAGGTATCAACCAGCTGCCCCAGCTTGCCCACTTCGGCCGAAGCAGAGAACGAGGTATAAGCAGCCTTGAACTTGTTCACGTCAATGCCTTGCTTCTTCACCCAGTCGTACAGGGTATCTTCGCGACGCAGCTCGACGCCGTCACGCTGAATGGCGTTAAACACGGCTTGCTGGTATTTGCCGGCAATACCCATCTGGTTCAGTGCAATGAAAATCTTGGCATGCGCTTCAATATCGCTACGGCCTTGCCATACCACGTGGTAACGAATGAAATTCACATCAGACGGCAATTTGGCAGCCCATTGCTCAACATAGGGCTCAACATGGAAGCAATGCGGGCAGCCGTACCAGAAAAACTCGATCACTTCGATCTTGCCAGGCACTTGTACCGGCACCGGCTGGGCCATCAGTTTGTATTCCGTGCCTTCTTTGATATCGGCCTGCGCAACGGTAGCGGCAACCAGGCCCACGGCCAGCAACAGGGATTTGATCCAGCGAGTCATTGCTAACATTCCTTTGTATTTGAGGTGGCAACGACGGCTCTGACCACCGTCACCCGTTCAGATTCAATACCGGCAAAAATATTTTCGACCTGACTTCAACGGTGAGCCCGCGCCAGGCGTTTACTGGGCCTTCACCTGGGCACTGACAATGCCATTGGCTTTCAGGTCAGCCCGGGCTTTATCCATATCAGACACACTGGTAAACGGGCCCACGCGTACACGGTGCCACACCCCTTTATCCTGGGTTTCTACCGTCTGGATGCGCGCCTCGATACCGATCAGCGCCAGTTTGGCCTTCAGGTTGTCCGCTTCCTGTTCATCCTGGAATGCGCCAACTTGCAGATAGGCACCCTTGGGGGCTTCGACAGTGGCAGGCGGCGTGGCATCCGGCTGGGCTGGCTTCTTGCCAGGCGCAGCTTTGTTGTCGCTTTTATCTGACATCGCCGGCAACATTTTGTAAAAATCAAAACGTTCGCCATCGCTGGCGTTTTTGGCTGCAGGCGCTGAGGCGACAGGGGTGACCGTTTGCGGCAGCGGTTGCGCCACATCCTTACCTTCACCTTGCGGGCGTAAGACTTCGGGCTGATTAGCCACCGTGACAGGCGCACTCGACACGGCATCAGGCGGCGGTGCCGAAACCTTGTTGGCAAACGGGTTAGTGCCGCGATTGATGTAAAAAGCAACGCCGACGGCCACTGCGACGCCGACCAGTGCACCCAGCACAAGGCCCGTCAACAAAGAACCGCCGCCTCCCCCACCGCCCCCGCGTGAGGCGTTCCCACTTGAACGGGTGCGTTTCATGTCTCTACTCATGTATTCCTTCTCCGGCGTTTGTCTTCAACGCCTGTCCCGCCAGCCATGCTGACAATTCCGCCAGCCTGGCCGGGTTTTTACCGTAATCCGCAGCGTACCGATTTGCATCCAGTACCGAAAGGCGTTTTTCAGTCGCCAGACGGTTAATGCCGCCCAAAGTGGCGCCAGTAGCGGCAAATGGCCGAATTCTAGCACCCTGTTTCGAGCTTGCCGCAGATAATAAAGGGGAATTTTGCTTCCCTGGAAGGGACGGTGCAGTGCAACAGAAGCCCGACCGTCATATAATCACTCCCCTCTTTTCGTGTTTCCAGGGTTTGTCCCATGCAGGATTCCAAGAAAGCCTGGTCTGGCCGCTTCACCGAACCGGTGTCCGATCTGGTCAAGCGCTACACCGCGTCGGTCGATTTCGACAAGCGCATGGCCGAGGTGGACATTCAGGGCTCGCTGGCCCACGCCACCATGCTGCAACGCGCCGGTGTGCTCTCTGCTGATGATTTGCGCGCCATTCAGTCCGGCATGGCAGACATTCTGGATGAGATCCGTCGCGGCACGTTCGAATGGTCTCTTGACCTGGAAGACGTGCATATGAATATCGAACGTCGCCTGACCGAGAAAATCGGCGATGCCGGCAAGCGTTTGCACACGGGCCGCAGCCGTAATGACCAGGTTGCCACCGACATCCGCCTTTACCTGCGCGGCGCGATCGATATGCTGATTGGCCTGGTGCACGATCTGCAACTGTCGCTGCTGGATCTGGCCGAGAAACACGCCGCCACGGTCATGCCTGGCTTTACCCATTTACAAGTAGCTCAGCCGGTGACGTTTGGTCACCACATGCTGGCCTATGTAGAAATGCTGGGCCGTGATGCTGAACGCTTTGCCGACACTCGTCGTCGCGTGAACCGCCTGCCGCTGGGCGCCGCCGCGCTGGCTGGCACCACTTTCCCGGTGGACCGTCACTACACCGCAGAGTTGCTCAACTTTGAAGCCGTCTGTGAGAACTCTCTCGACGCCGTGTCTGATCGCGACTTCGCTATCGAGTTCTCTGCCGCAGCCGCGCTGACCATGACGCACCTCTCGCGTCTGTCTGAAGAACTGATCCTGTGGATGAGCCCGCGCTTTGGCTTTATTGATATTGCCGACCGTTTCTGTACCGGCTCGTCGATCATGCCGCAAAAGAAGAACCCGGATGTGCCAGAACTCGTGCGGGGCAAGACCGGCCGCGTGAACGGCAATCTGGTGTCGCTGCTCACGCTGATGAAGGGCCAGCCGCTGGCGTACAACAAAGATAATCAGGAAGACAAAGAGCCGCTGTTCGACACCGTCGACACGCTCTCTGACACCCTGCGTATCTACGCCGACATGATGCGCGGCATTACAGTGCGTCCGGACTGTATGGCCGCCGCCGTCAAGCAAGGCTACGCCACCGCGACCGATCTGGCCGACTACCTGGTGAAGAAGGGCCTGCCGTTCCGCGACGCGCATGAAGCCGTAGCTTTGGCCGTGCGTTACGCCGAGGAAAAGCGCAAAGATCTGTCTGAACTGCAACTGGTGGAGCTGCAAAGCTTCTCGTCGCTGATTGAAGCCGACATCGCCGAAGTACTGACCGCCGATGGCAGCATTGCCGCACGTGATCACGTTGGTGGCACCGCGCCCAACCAGGTGCGCTTGCAGATTGGCAAGTGGCGTCAGCGCCTGGGCGTTTGACCCCGGCCTGATTGCACGCTCGTATCACAGGCCGCTCTTGCGGCCTGTTTCTTTTCAAGCTGATGAAGTGATGACCATGACTGCCCCTGCCAATGCCAATATCCAGTGGTTCTGGTTCCAGTTTGCCGAGTTCGATGCGGCCACCTTGTTTGATTATCTGAAGCTGCGGCAGGATGTATTCATCATCGAGCAAACCTGCATTTACCCGGATCTGGATGGCCTGGATCGCGCCTCATTGCACCTTGTCGGCAAACGCGACGGTCAGGTTGTAGCCGCATTGCGCATCGTCCCGCCCGGCCTGAAATACGACGAGCCCTCCATTGGCCGGGTTGTAATCGCCGCCCAGGCGCGCCAGGGTGGCATGGGCAAATTGCTGGTGGCAGAGGGTTTGCGTCAGTCGGCGCAACGCTGGCCCGGCCAAGGCAACCGCATTGGCGCACAAGCTCATTTACAAAAGATGTACAGTGCGCTGGGCTTTGAAACCGTCAGCCCGGAATACGACGAAGACGGCATTCCGCACGTGGACATGCTCTGGCGGGGTTAACGGGTTGTACTTGCAAACCCGGACATGGGTCACGAGCCTTGACCTTCACGCATGAGGCTCGTACCAGGCATCAAAATCCGGTCGGCAACTCAAAATTGCCCTCTGCAGCGCCTTTGACCATATAGTCATCAAGATAAGACTTGGTGTTTTTTGCCCAGGCCGCAGCACCATCAAGATAATGCTTTTGTTTTTCTGTTGGATTGGCCACATTCCAGGTTTCACCTCTGGCAAAACCTGACAATTCCGGATTGACGTAATACCTGGCAACAAGGCATCCCGTTCTCTGGTAAAAAACATAACCCATCATCACCAAAGATGACGGTATTTCTGCCCCAGCCTGTTTGACAAAATTAATCAACGCAATCTCGTTTTTCTGGGTACTCGCTGCAGGATTATTCCACACCCTGACAAACGCGCATTTGGGTTGGGCAGAGGAAAAATCGTCTTTCTTTATGACTGTATAGTTTCCCTGTTCATCTACGCAGCCGTTGTAAGACCATCGCTCGATCTGTCCACGCAGGGCGGGTATGGCGTATAGCAAGACAACCCCGGTGAGTTTTTCCCCTTCTGTCCTGACCAGATAAAAGTTATACCAGGGACCATTATCTTTCAGTTCGCCACGAAGCTGTATTTTTGACTCTCCACTATCTTTTTTCGCCAAAATCCATTTCCCAGCCGGAAGCGGAATTCCAATTGCTTCAATGGTCATTTCCTTTTCGTATACCATTCCCTCATTGATATCCTGAAAAGAAGATGCCCGGCAGTAAACAGGAAGCACCATGAAAAAAAGAAAAGTAACGCGCTGAATCACATTTTTCATGAAAGCAGGTCCGGTGATTTAATCCAGAATAAAACCATGCTGATCTGGTTTGATCGCAGCCAGCCGCTGTAATTATTGGTTTTATGAAAAGGCCTGGCGTCATGCAAATGCATGAGGTTTGTGCGCCTCCTGTCTGGTCTGAGCATATGGATTTCGATGCATATCTCTCCGGCCCGGGGTTATCGCATCGTGCAGCATCTCTTGACAGGCAGTGGTTCGGGCTCGACCATGAAATAGTTACCGAACCGATTGTTCCTCCATGACTGCCACCCGCCTTGAACATGCCCGCCGCCTGCTTGCCATTGCCCAGACCGGCCTCGCCTATGGCAAAGACAAGTTCGACGTCCAGCGTTTTGAAGAAGTCGCCGCCATTGCCCAGGCGCAAATGGCCGAGTTGATCGGCAACACTACCGCTGAAGAAGTGGCCCGCATCTTCATGCCAGAAGCGGGTTACGCCAATCCCAAACTGGATGTGCGCACCGCCGTATTCCGTGACGACAAGATATTGCTTGTGCGCGAAATGAGCGATGGCCTTTGGACTTTGCCAGGTGGCTGGGCAGATATTGGCGCCTCGCCAGCCCAATGTGCCGCGCGCGAAGTGTTGGAAGAAGCCGGCTATGTGGTTCGCATTACGCGTTTCCTCAAGCTCGTCGACATGAATCTGCACCCGCATCCCGTGATGCCTTTTCACATCTGGAAGCTGATTTTCGAAGGCGAAATCACCGCCGAGGCCACACCGGACGGCATCGAAACCGACGGCGTAGCGTTCTTTGCAGAAGACGCCTTGCCGCCGCTGTCGGTGGGACGCATCTTGCCCGAACAAATTGCCCGGTTGTTTGCGCTGCACAGAAACGGGCAGGTCGAATTCGACTAGATCGCGCTGAACGCCGCGCCAGCCATGGACAGGCTACGTCAATCAGGCAAAAATGGAGCTTTGGCGAAACCTGCGTTCCGACATGCCCACCCTGCTTAGCGTCAACTTGAACAAGATCGCCCTGATCCGCAACTCACGCGGGCGGGACTACCCCTCAGTCGAACATTTCGCCCGCGTGGCTCTGGATAACGGCGCTCGTGGTGTCACCATCCATCCGCGCCCGGATCAACGCCATGCCCGCAATGCCGATGCGCTAGCCCTGTCTGCACTGGTCAAGCAATACCCCGGTGCCGAGTTGAATATTGAGGGTTATCCATCGCGTGAGTTTCTGGATGTGGTGCTGCAGTCGCGCCCGGCGCAGTGCACGCTGGTGCCGGATGAACCAGGCCAGATCACCTCTGACCATGGCTGGAACATTCGCGAGCGGATGGACCTTCTGAAAGGCGTGGTGGCTGAACTGCAAGCAGCGGGTGTCCGCGTCAGCCTGTTTGTCGACCCGGATCCGGAACAAGTCGCTCTGGCCCCGCAAACCGGCGCGGATCGTGTTGAGTTATACACCGAGGATTACGCGCTCAAACACAGTGAAGGCAAGCACGTCAGCGTGATCGACCAGTATGTCAAAGCAGCAGAAGCCGCGATCAATGCAGGCTTGGGCCTGAATGCCGGACATGATCTGAACTTGCTGAATCTCGCAGATTTCCTGGCTGCAGTGCGCGGCGTGGAAGAAGTCTCGATTGGCCATGCTTTGACGGTAGAAGCGCTGGAGCAGGGTTATGCCAGCGTCGTGCGCCAATACGTCGCAATCTGCAGGGCTGCGGGTCTGGCAGAATGACGAGCGCCACGGTCAGCCACGTCAGCCTGAGCCCGGCCCATACTTTCAGCAAACCGAATGTTGCAAGCATTCACCTGCTGACTGGCCTGGGCGTGGAAGGTGACGCGCACATGGGTGTGACCGTGAAACATCGTTCCCGCGTGGCGGCAGACCCGACGCAGCCAAATCTGCGCCAGGTTCACCTGATCCATGGCGAGTTGCATGATGAACTGGCCAGCGCCGGGTTTAACTTGCAACCGGGCGAGATGGGTGAAAACATCACCACGCGCGGCATTGATCTGTTATCGCTGCCGCAAGGCACCCGTTTGCGGATTGGCCCAGAGGTCATGATTGAAGTCACCGGTTTACGCAACCCCTGCGGTCAGCTTGATCACCACAAACAAGGCCTGACCGCGGCGGTGCTGGGCCGTGATAAAGAAGGTAACCTGATGCGCAAAGCCGGGGTGATGGGCATTGTCATCTGCGGAGGGGGCATCAGGCCGGGCGATGCCATCCATGTCGTTCTGCCACCACTGCCGCATCGCAAGCTGGAACGCGTCTGACCCGCCAAAAAACGGGCGCCTCAGCGCCCGTTTTGTCATTTACTCTTGCAGCCAGTTCAGTCTGACAATGCAGCCAGTACGTCTGCAGTGCTGCGAACATGCGACAATCGCGGAAAGATCACCTGCATGGCAAAGTTGTGATGCTCCGCGTTGGCACCGCTACATGCGTCTTCGGCCACAACGGCTGCGTATCCATGCTCCCAGGCCGCGCGCAGCGTTGATTCCACGCCAATGTTGGTCGAGATACCAGCCAGTACAATGTTCTTGATACCGCGGCGGCGCAGTTGCAGGTCCAGTTCCGTACCGTAAAACGCGCCCCACTGGCGCTTGACGATCTTGATATCCTGTTCGGTTACATCCAGTTCAGGTGCAAAGGTCATCCAGTTTTCTGGCAAGGCTTTGGCTGGAGCTGCCTGATCAACCGGTTGCTTCAGCGCATCGCCAAAGTCATCCGACCAACCAACGCGCACCAGCACCACCGGGGCGTTCAATTGGCGAAAGCGCTTGGCCAGTTGCGCACCGTGGTCGACCACGGTCTGCGCGGTGTGTGGGCCACCGGCGAAGGGCAAAATACCCTGTTGCAGGTCGATCAGTACCAGTGCGGTCGTTTTTGGATCAAGCTTTACCATATTGTTTCGCTCCGTCAATATGTGAGGAACGCCTCACAAAAAAAGAGTATATGAGGATGGACTCACAAAACGCAAGCATCACCGCCCGAAAGCCGCAACGCGAACGCGGCCGTCTACGCGTCGCCGCATTGCTGGAAGCGGCAGATCAACTGTTTGCCAGCAAAGGGTACGAAGCGACAACGATGACTGAAATTGCCGCACAAGCGGGCTCGTCCATCGGTTCGTTGTACCAGTTTTTCCCGACCAAAGAACATGTAGCAGATGCCGTGCTAACTGACCATGCGGCCGACTTGTACCAACGTATGACCGCGCTGACCCAGCAGGCCATACATTGGTCCGTGGCAGAAACCGCACACAATCTGTTCTCCGCACTCATCCAGTTTCGCGCCGCACACCCGGCATTTGCGGTATTGGTTGAAGCCCGTGGCGCCCCACCTGTCAAAGCCATGGGCGTGCGCCAGAAAATGCGTGAGCACGTGCTTCACATTCTGCGCCTGAAAGCGCCCGGGTTTTCCGATGAAGCCTTGATGCCGGTAGCCGTGGTGGTTTTGCAGATCATGAAAGCAGCCGTAGCGCTCAATGGCGAGGAAGACTTGCCTACGCGGCGTCCAGCACTTGATGAGATGCGCGACATGCTGGAGTACTGGCTGATCAATCGCCTGTCGGCCCCACACCCTTAAGTCCACCTCGGGGCAATCCTCACCATTCTGAGAATTGACCCCGGTCAACACCCATCAAAGCAAAAAACCCCAATATCTAGTACTGAACAATCGATCAGACAACAAGATATTGAGGTAAGCCGTGCATAGCCAGCCCACCCACGTCCGCAAGCGCGACGGCCGGATTGTCCCTTTCGATGCTGAACGCATCACCCGCGCGCTGCTGGCCGCAGCCCAGTACAGCGGCGAGTTCGATATCACCACAGCGCAGACCTTGAGTGAACGGGTCTCTCGGCGCCTGGCGCAAACCGGCTTGAGCAGCCCGGGCATTGAGGTCATTCAGGATCATGTTGAAGAGGCCTTGCTCGAACAGCGCTATCTCAAAACCGCGCGGGCCTATATCACCTGGCGCAGCCAGCATGCGCGCTTACGCTCTGACACGCGCACGGTGGTGGATGTTGAGGCCAGCATCAATGAATACCTCAATCAGTCTGACTGGCGCATCAACGCCAATGCCAATCAGGGCTGGAGCCTGGGCGGGTTGATCCTCAATACCAGCGGCAAAGTCATTGCCAACTACTGGCTCAATCATGTTTACCCGCCAGAAATCGGTGCCGCGCATCGTTCTGGCGCAATACATATTCATGATCTGGACATGCTATCGGGCTATTGCGCAGGCTGGTCACTGCGCCGTTTGCTGCATGAAGGGTTTAACGGTGTGCCCGGCAAGGTAGAAGCCAGGGCACCCAAACACATGTCGTCGGCCATTGGCCAGATCGTCAATTTTCTGGGCACCTTGCAAAACGAATGGGCCGGCGCACAGGCGTTTTCCTCGTTCGATACCTATATGGCGCCGTTCGTGCGCGTGGATGAACTGAGTTACAAACAAGTCAAACAGTACATCCAGGAACTGATCTACAACCTCAATGTTCCCAGCCGTTGGGGTACCCAGACACCGTTCACCAATCTGACTTTCGACTGGACCTGCCCGGCTGATCTGCGCGAACAGATTCCGTATGTCGGCGGTGTGGAAATGCCGTTCACCTATGGCGATCTACAAGTCGAGATGGACATGATCAACCGCGCCTACATCGAGGTCATGATGGAAGGCGATGCGTTGGGTCGGGTGTTCACGTTCCCCATTCCAACCTACAACATCACGCCCGATTTTGACTGGGACCACGCCAATACAGCGCTCTTGTTTGAAATGACCGCAAAATACGGTCTGCCGTATTTCCAGAACTTCCTCAATAGCGATCTGGAACCGCACATGGTGCGCTCCATGTGCTGCCGCCTGCAGCTCGATCTGCGTGAACTGCTCAAGCGCGGCAATGGCTTGTTTGGCTCCGCCGAGCAAACCGGCAGTCTGGGCGTAGTCACGCTCAACTGCGCACGGATCGGCTATGAGTTCCGTGGTGATGAACCCGGTCTGTTCGCCCGTGTTGATGAACTGATGGAACTGGGCAAGCAAAGCCTGGAAATCAAACGCAAGCTGATCCAGCGATTGATTGATGGCGGTTTATACCCGTACACCAAACGGTATCTGGGTACGCTGCGCAATCACTTCAGTACGCTGGGCGTGAATGGCGTCAACGAGATGATCCGCAATTTCACCCATGACACCGATGACATCACCACGGCTTATGGTTATGACCTTGCCACACGCTTGATGGATCACATCCGTGACACCATGACGCGTTTCCAGGAAGAAACCGGCCATCTGTACAACCTTGAGGCCACCCCCGCCGAAGGCACCACCTACCGCTTTGCCAAGGAAGACAAGCGGCACTATCCCGATATCCTGCAAGCCGGCTCGCCGGAACAGCCGTATTACACCAACTCCACCCAACTGCCTGTCGGCTTTACTGATGACCCGTTCGAAGCACTCGAACGCCAGGATGCTCTTCAGCGCAAATACACCGGCGGTACGGTGCTGCATTTATATATGAACGAGGCCATCTCTTCCGCAGATGCCTGCCGTACCCTGGTCCGCCGCGCACTCACACGCTTCAGGCTGCCTTATATCACCGTGTCCCCGACGTTCTCAATTTGCCCCAAACACGGTTATCTGAGCGGCCATCACGAATTCTGCCCCAAGTGCGACCAGGAATTGCTGGCCGCCAAGCCGGTTTGCTGCAACTAGCAGCGGCGCGGCCGGTGATTGCCACGGAATGCCGGCCGCGTTCTTTTTCTACCTCTTGCCTCGCAACCGCCCGGAGAACACACATGAACGATCGCGCCCCCCAAACCGTCATCCACACCACCCAGGACACCCCACCGACGCTCAGGCAAGAGGAGCGCACACGCTGCGAAGTCTGGACCCGGGTTATGGGCTATCACCGCCCGGTATCGGCCTTCAACATTGGCAAGCAAGGTGAATTCAAAGAACGTCAGTTCTTCCAGGAACGGCCATGACTGATCAGACAGATTTGCGTACGCCGCCCAAACTGGGGGGCGTGGTGCCGTTTTCCAGTTGCGACTATCCAGGGCATCTGGCTTGCGTCGTGTTTATTTCTGGCTGCCCATGGCGCTGTCACTACTGCCACAACCCACACCTGCAAGAGCGGCACAAACAACCCACCAGCCCGACCTGGAATGACACTCTGGCTTGGTTGCATAGCCGGCGCGGGCTACTGGATGCAGTGGTATTCTGCGGTGGAGAGCCCTTGGCAGAGCACTGGCTACCACACATGATGACGCAAGTTCGCCAACTGGGTTTCCAGGTGGCATTGCATACCGGCGGCGCGTATCCAGCGCGGCTCAGGCAATGTCTACCTTTGCTCGACTGGGTCGGGTTCGATGTGAAAGCACCGTTTGCGAGTTATGAATCTGTCACCCAGGTTCGCAACAGTGGTCGGGCAGCACGCGAGTCACTTCATCTGCTGATTGAGAGCGGCGTCCCGTTTGAGTGCCGCACCACCGTCCATCCCGCCTTGCATGACACGGCCTCCCTGCTACAACTGGCGGGCACCCTGGCTGTGCAGGGCGTAGAGAACTTCGTTTTGCAACCCTTTCGGGCCTCTGGCTGCGCCAGTCCGATGTTGCTACAAAAGGCGATTCCGCCTGACTGGCCAGACGCTGTAACGCTGACCCGCTTGCGAAGTGTCCTGCCGCACACCTCTATACGTACGCATTAGTCACATCAGTTTTAGTGATTTGTATACACGGCATCATCTCTGCAATGACGCTTTGATTTGGATCAAAATCAAACCAGTGCCAAACCCGCAGACTCCCCGCTCTTAACCAGGAATCGCCATTGAGGCGGGAGACGTACCCATGTTGCAACATGCTTTCAAACCACTGCTGATTAAAGGCAAAGCCTTGCTCCCTGTCGTGCAGGGCGGCATGGGCGTGGGCATCTCCGCGCACAAACTGGCTGGCGCCGTTGCGCATGAAGGCGCTGTGGGCACCATCGCCAGCGTAGATTTGCGCCATCACCATGCTGACTTGATGGAACAAAGTAAAACCATCAAAGATCAAGCCGGGCTGGATGCGCTCAACTACGAAGCGCTCACCCGCGAAGTCCACCTGGCTAAAGCTACGGCTGGCGGCAATGGCCTGATCGCCGTCAATGTCATGAAGGCCGTGTCCGCCAATACCGACTATGTACGCTACGCCTGCGAAGCCGGCACAGACGCCATCGTGATGGGCGCCGGCCTGCCACTGGATCTGCCCGACGTCACGGCAGACCACCCGAACGTTGCCCTGGTACCCATTTTGTCAGACAGCCGTGGCATTGGTGTCGTGCTGAAAAAATGGCTCAAGAAAAACCGCCTCCCCGACGCCATCGTCATCGAACACCCTGGCCATGCGGGTGGCCATTTGGGTGCAACCCGTCTGGATGACGTTCACAACGAGAAATTTGGTTTTGATCGGGTCCTGGCCGAAACCCTGCAACTCTTCAAAGACTTGCAGCTGGAAAGTCTGCGTATTCCATTGATTGTCGCCGGCGGCATCAACAGCCATGAAAAGGTAAGCCACTATCTGCAAAATGGTGCCAGCGGCGTACAACTGGGGACTGCATTCGCAGTGTCGGAAGAAGGCGATGCGCATCCCAACTTCAAAGAAGTCCTGGCCAACGCGCGCGACGAAGATATTGTCGAATTCATGAGCGTCGCCGGCTTGCCCGCCCGTGCCGTATTGACCCCGTGGCTGAAGAATTACATTAACCGCGAGGCACGTCTGCAATCCAATGCCAAGGCAGATCCGGCGCGTTGCACCCAGGGGCTGAATTGCCTGTCGGTATGCGGCCTGCGAGATGGTCTCGCCAAGGTTGGTCAGTTCTGCATTGATCTGAAACTGGCGGCGGCCATGCGTGGCGAAGTGAACCGCGGTCTCTTCTTCCGTGGCGCGGACAGCCTGCCATTTGGCAGCGCGATCCGCCCGGTGCGCGAGCTGATTGATTACCTGCTCACGGGTCAGCGCCCGGCGGGCCTTGCGAGCGGCCAGGCCTGATGTGAAGGGGCTCACCTCGAATATAAGAGAAATCTGACGAATTACAGAAATTAGCAGTGACGAAATTCGTCACTTTTAAGTACAAAGGCCGGTGTGGGTGTCCACGTCGGCCTTTGTTTTTGTGCGACACCCGCCGCCATTCGTCGCCGCCTGGCGTGGACGGCCCGACATGCTGCTGCAACGATTCAGCCACGTGCAGCCATCCCAAAACGGCCCCGGAAACGAAGAAGGGCCAGGCTGAAAGCCTGACCCTTACTGTCTTTGGTGCCGTTGAAGTGAATCGAACACTCGACCTACTGATTACGAATCAGTTGCTCTACCGACTGAGCTACAACGGCGGAGCCAGCATTATAAGCAACTTTGCAATAGATACCAAGCCGGGCACAATGCGCCGGCAGGGTTAATCCCGCTGGCATAGCTTTTGCTCTAACTTTGCTGGCGCGGGGACCCCGCACACCAACAAACAATTTTCGGAGACTGAACATGCAACGCATGCAAAAGGGTTTCACCCTGATCGAACTGATGATCGTTGTCGCGATCATCGGTATTCTGGCCGCTGTGGCCATCCCGGCTTACCAGGACTACACCGTCCGCGCCCGCGTTTCTGAAGGTCTGGGCATGGCTGACGCTGCCAAGATCACTGTTGCTGAAAACGCCGCTAACGGCGCTTCGGACTTGGCCGCTGGCTATAGCTGGTCTGCTTCGACCACCAACGTATCGTCCGTTGGCATCAACTCCACAAACGGTCAGATCACTGTGATCTACCAGCCTAAGGCTGGTGGCGGCCTGAGCGGCGGCGGTTCCAACCTGGTGTTCATCCCGAAAGATTCCAGCAACAACGGCAACATTTCTTCCGGTACTGTTCCGGCAGGCGTGATCACCTGGGATTGCACCACAAGCAGCACCCTGGCAGTCAAGTATCGTCCGGCTCAATGCCGCAGCTAATTGCCTGGCTTTAATTAGCTAGCAAAAAGCGATGGTCGGTCACCCAGTCGGTGGCCGGCCAACTCCCTCCCGATACGCTTGTTATCTTAATGGGCGTGTTATGGCTCTCATTCATCTGCTCTGAAGGTCATGCCATGCGCCAGTCTCAAACAGGCTTTACCCTTATTGAATTGATGATCGTGGTTGCGATCATCGGTATTCTTGCCGCAGTCGCTATTCCTGCTTATCAGGACTACACCGTCCGCGCTCGCGTCAGCGAAGGTCTGCTGACCGCAGACTATGCCAAGACTCTGGTCGGTGAAAACGCCGCCAACGGTGCCTCTTTCAGCCTGGGTTTTGCCTATGGCTCTGGCACGCAGAACGTATCCAGTGCCTGGATCGACAACACCAACGGCACCATTTTCCTGTCTTATCGCCCTGTCGCTGGCGCCGGTTTGAACGGTGGCGGTAGTCTGGTAGCGTTCAAGCCCATCGACAGTGGTACTGGTTCCGGCCTGACCTCTGGTGTCGTCCCCTCTGGCGTACTGACCTGGAAGTGTGACAGCTCCGCCGGAACGACACTGGCTTCGAAGTACGTCCCGGCGCAGTGCCGATAATCTGCTCCATTCGCGGGGGCGATAGTACGCGCCCTCTGTCGATCCTCTCATTTTAGTTTAGCGCCCCCCATGAATATGACCGTTGAAGTACCGACTCTTTCCGGTACTCACGCGAGCCTGCCACAGGATCCCGAGCACTTTCTCCAGTCCAACGCCAAAGCGGTTTTTGTGTTGTTGCTGGCAGTCTGGTTGTGTTGCCATCCCTGGTTTGGTTTCTGGCACGACGGCATGCTTTATCTTGGGCAAGCACTGCACCGGGCGAACCCCTCGCACTTCGCCGGCGATCCGTTTTTCATGTATGGATCACAAGATAACTACACGCTCTTTACCGGTTTTTATGCGCAGTTGATCAAGGTCATTGGCCTTGCATCGGCAGGCCGTTACCTGATGCTACTGGCCCACGTCGCCTGGTTCAGCGCGTTTTATATGTTTTGCCGGGTTGCTACCCGCAGCTACCTCGCCACCATGGCTGCTTGCCTGACTGCCGTGGCTTTGCCGCCGTTTTACGGCGGCATCGGGATCTTCAGCTACGCCGAACCCTTCCTGACCGCCCGAAGTGCCGCTGAACCTTTGGTGCTGCTCGCACTGGCGCTGCTGGTGCAAGGCCGCCAGCTACCAGCACTCGTTGCATTGGTTGCCGCGCTTCCTTTGCATCCACTGGTTGCTTTCTCCGGTCTCACCGTGTGGTTTGCACATGTTGTCGCATTCCCCCAGACTCGCCGGATCCGCTGGATTGTGCTGGCACTGGCTGTTATCGGGCTCGCTGCAGCCTTGGGGCTGGCCTTTGCCCATGTCAAACCGTTTGACTCGCTGTTACTGACCTATAACCCCACGTGGTGGCTTTTCGTCAGCAACTTCAACGGCCAGGTCTTGATTTCACTCTGGACCCAGGGTGACCTCGTCCGGCTCGGCAGCTTGATGGCCCTGTACCTTGCATCGACGAGAATCGTGACCGATCAAGGTGCTCGTCGGTTATTGGCCTGCCTGATGGGCGTCACCGTTTTGTCTTTGGCTGTGTCGCTGATTCTCGGTGACTGGCTACATAACATTTTCATTCTGTCGATACAGATCTGGCGGATTTTGTCCCCGGTTCAAGCCTTGATGCCTGGGTTGCTGGTTGGCTTGCTGATCAGCCGCCGCGAGCACATTGCGGGCAACTTGCAGGCGGCCATTGTGCTAGCCCTGCTGGCATTGCTGATGCAAGACCATATGTACAGCGTGCTATTGCTGATCAGTGGCACGCTGCTGATTTTCAGCAAACCACTGAAAATCCGTCCGGCGCTGCAGCCCTATCTGGCCGTCGGGCTGTGCCTGGCTATCCTGCTGGCACTGCTCAATGAAGCCCTCAAGATGTCCAGTTTTGTGCTGAACCACTTCTACAGCACCTCCTATCACTTGCTGTACCCACACCTGGTTTCAGTGGGCATTGCCACCTTGGTCGTCGCCGTTGGTCTGCGCCTGCGGTCGGCCAATTCGGTCATCGTCATGGCGCTGGTGTGCCTGCTGTGCGCTGTGGTGACGTGGGATCGTCGCTCAGACTCTGAGACCTTCTTTGAAAATACCCAGGGCCAGAACCCGTTTGAGAAGATCGTCCGCCCGGATGAGTCTATCTATTGGAACACCTTCCGTCCCATGCCATGGATGGTGTTCAACCGCTCCTCTTACGTAAATGGCATGCAAGCATCGGCGATCCTGTTCAACGAAAACTTTGCACACGAATACGCGATGCGCTTTAACCTGGTCGAAAGTAAATATCTCGACAAGAAATGTACCCCTTACTTGTTTGGTACGGGGCAGTGTGAGGACGGCCCGACCAACCTCACACCTGATTTGTGTGCGTTCGATGACCGTCTGCGCTGGATTGTGTCCGAATTCAAAAACCCGGCTGTACCGGTCACGGCGACCTGGAACTTCACTGTGGAGAACGTGCCGGGTCATATGTACTTGTATGACTGTGTGGCGTTGCGCAAGCTCTCACCTGAGCAACAACCGCAAACCGGCCAGGAAAAGAAATGACCGACAAACCTCAATCCACGCTACAGCAGTTCATCCGTTACGTCGGAATTGGCGGGGTGTCATTCGTGCTGGATTTTGCGACGCTCACCCTGGTGGTCAGCCACCTGCATGCGTCCGTACTGACTGGCGCAACGGCAGGCTTCCTGGTTGGTGCAACGGTCAATTACCTGTTGTGTCTGTATTTTGTATTTTCCGCCCGGACGCTCAGACAGCATCGCATGGTCGAATTCTGGATTTTCGTCCTGATTGGCGTGATCGGCCTTGGCATCAACGACACGATCATTTATGCCTGCCACAGCTGGCTGCCAGCGCTGGACTACCGCGCAGGCAAGTTTATTGCAGCGGCTGTCGTGCTGATCTTCAATTTCACCTTCCGCAAGCTCATCCTGTTCAACAATCGTCGTTCCGACAGCGCGGTCCAGGTTGAAGTCGCGGCACCGTTGCAACAGCTTCCCTGAGTTCTGACCTTTTACAGATGACCATGAAACCCGTACTCATTATCGGTGCCGGTCCTGCCGGCCTGACTGCTGCGCTGGAGTTGCTCCGCGCCAACCAGGGCTTCAAACCCATTATTCTTGAAGCCTCCGGTGATATTGGTGGCATCTCGAAAACCATCAATTACAACGGCAACCGCATGGACATTGGCGGTCACCGTTTCTTCTCCAAATCTGACTGGGTCATGAACTGGTGGCAGAACATTCTGCCCGCACGCGGCGATGGCGGCGATGCCGTGATCTCGTACCAGAACAAACAGCGCAACATTGATACGCAAGACGCCACTGACGATGACCGCCATATGCTGTTGCGGCCGCGTTTGTCACGTATCTACTTCCTGCGCAGCTTCTTTGACTACCCGGTCAAAATGAACCTGAACACGGTGCGCAATCTAGGACCGGTGCGCATCGCGCGCATCATGGCCAGCTACACCAAAGCACGCCTGAACCCGATCACCCCTGAGAAAAGCCTGGAAGACTTCATCGTCAACCGGTTTGGACGCGAGCTTTATCTGACTTTCTTCAAGGATTACACCGAGAAAGTCTGGGGCGTGCCCTGCCAGGAAATCAGCCCGGAATGGGGTGCACAACGCATCAAGGGTTTGTCGATTACCGAAGCGCTCAAGCACGCTGCCCGTCAGATCTACAAGAATGTGGCTGGCGGTGAGCAAACAGAAGTCAAAACCAGCCTGATTGAGCAATTCCTCTACCCGCGTCTGGGCCCCGGCCAGATGTGGGAAGTCGTTGCCGAAAAAGTGCAGGAGTTGGGTGGTGAGATTCACTTCCACCACAAAGCAGTAGGTTTGCAGCGAGAGGGCGACCGCATCGTCAGCGTCAGCGCACTCAATACCCAGACCGGCGAAACCGCACAGTTCCTTGCTGATCATGTGATTTCAACCATGCCGGTGCGTGAACTGGTTGCCGGTATTTCGCCGGCATTGGGTGGGGAGGCGCAACGTGTCGCCGCTGGCCTGCAGTATCGCGATTTCATTACCGTGGGTGTGTTGGTCCGCAAACTGCGCCAGAGCAAGCACTCGCTGCCGGACACCGCCAACAACCTGCTGCCGGATAACTGGATTTACATTCAGGAACGCGACGTCAAACTGGGCCGCCTGCAGATCTTCAATAACTGGAGCCCGTACCTGGTCAAGGACGAACCCAATACGGTCTGGCTGGGTCTGGAGTATTTCTGCTCGGAAGGTGACGAACTGTGGGAAATGCCCAAAGAACAGTTCTTTGCATTCGCCCAGGATGAACTGGTGAAAATCGGCCTGATCGACAAGTCTGAAGTCCTGGATGGCACCGTGGTGAAGGTCGAGAAAGCCTACCCGGCGTACTTTGGCAGCTACGACGAGTTCGACACCCTGCGCGAACAGATCGACCGCATTGGTAATCTGTTTCTGGTCGGTCGCAATGGTATGCACCGCTATAACAATCAGGATCACTCCATGCTGACCGCCAAGTTGGCGGTAGAAGGCATTCTGACTGCGAATAACGACAAAGCCGCCATCTGGGCCGTGAATGTCGATGATGAGTATCACGAAGAGAAATGAGCCAGACTGAGCTATCTAATGCTGCGCAAGAACCGGTCATTGCCGCGTCGTCTCGCACGTCCATCTGGCGACGGCCCGGTATCAGCTTGTGGTTGTTGACGTGCCTCTTCACCGCGTTGGGACTGGTCCTGACCATTTTGCTGTTCCAGATTTACACTGCGCGGCCGTTTGTAGTCCCGATCTTTGCCCGCTTGTTTTTTGTCGAAGACTGGCAGGCACTGCAACTCATGGCTGCCGTGTCCGTGCTAGCGATTGTCGGCATCCGATATCCACTCGATAAAGTCATCACTGAGGTCCCGCTCTGGCTGATGCGGAACCTGATCGCGGTTTCAGTATTGACCGGCATGTTGCTGGCCATTGGCTCGCATACGGTTTATCAGCAGCATCCGTTTTCAATGGATGAGTACGCGGTGTTGTTCCAGTCGCAGATTTTTGCGAAAGGCCATCTCAGCGGATCTTTTCCACCCACGCTGATTGACCGGCTGATCCATCCTCAACTGCAGAACTACTTCATCATGACCAACCACCAGACCGGCGCCGTTGCATCGGCGTATTGGCCTGGATTGGCGTTGCTGATGACACCGTTCACGTTTGTAGGTATGCCCTGGCTGATCAATGCGGTGATCGGGTCCTTCACAGTCTGGACCTGCGCCCGCTTTGCCCAGGCATTAGGTAGTTCCGAGCAAGTGGCCGGGACCGCGGTCTTGCTGTTACTCGCGTCCCCGGTTTTCTGGGCAGATAATATTTCGCTGTATGCGATGCCAGCGATACTCTTGTTCAATATGCTGTTTGCCTGGGGTTTGTGGACCCGCACATTGCGTGGTGCCCTGCTAGCAGGAGTGGCAGGGTCCATTGCGCTCAGCATGGCCAATCCGGTACCCCACATTCTGTTCGCGATCTGCTGGCTAGCCTGGTTTGCCGCAAGCACACGCTCGCCCAAATTGATTGGCGCCGTCATTCTGGCCTATTTGCCACTCTCCTTGCTGTTGTGCCTGGGCTGGCCGCTATACCGGTTGTCGATGTTTCACGAGGTAAGCGCTGGGCAATCTGCAGCCTCAAACTCAAGCTTTAGCCATTATCTGCAGAGCCTGAGCAGTATTTTGTCTTTGCCAAGCGTTATCTCGTTGCAGTCACGCCTGGCTGCAACCATCAAGTTATGGGGCTGGGGCGTACCCGGTTTAATGGTGCTCGCTGTCTGGGGATATCGCCAGGGCAACCAAGGCTATCGGCTGATGGCGTGGGCATTTGGGGTCACTTTCCTTGGCTATCTGCTGGTTCCATATGACCAGGGCCATGGCTGGGGCTACCGCTACGTTCACTATGCGTTTGTAGCCCTGCCCATGCTGGCTGCGATTGCGCTGCATGGGCCGGGTGAGACTGAAGCCCGACGGCAGCTCCAGCGTCTGGCAGGTGCGCTGGTACTCGGTTCGGTGCTGATGATGCTGCCACTACGCTTGTGGCAGGTGCACGGCGTAATCGCCTACGATACCGCCCAGTTGCCGGCCATACCGCAGCAAGTGCAGAAGTCGATCACGTTTTTGCGCACTGACCGGGGCTTTTACCCGCAGGACTTGATTCAGAACGACCCATTCGTGCTCAACAACCACGTAATCATGCTTTCGTATGGTGATGACCAGGATGCACGATTGATCCAGTCACTCTTCCCTGGCAGCCATCTTATCGGCAAGACCCCTGGCGCGACGCTCTGGCAAGTCCCTTGAATCAACCCGGGTATCCATCTGGATACCCGGCTCATTACGGGTCGGTCGTTAGCGCAATGGACCACTACGGTCAGTAAAGCCCAAACGGAAATTGCGCCAGCAATCTGAGACAAATGCCGTGAACTCATCGCAAAATCGTGCGTTGGAGAAGCGTTCTGCATTCTTGCGACAGTCAATTGGTTCGATCTTCTGCGACAACGCTTCAAATTGTCTGACAGCAGCGCAAATCGACTCAGGGGTCTGCTCCGTAAAGAAAACCCCAGTCGGCTCTGTCATGTCCAGACCCCGCACAGTTTCTGTCGCGCCCCCCTTGCCATAAGCGATCACGGGCGTGCCGCAAGCCTGAGCTTCGATCGGTGCAATGCCAAAGTCTTCCAGTGCGGCAAACAAAAATGCGCTGGCCCCCTGGATGCTGGCTACAACTTCATCGGTAGGTAGAAACCCCTTCATCTCGATATTTGGCGTCAACAGGGCTTCAATTTGTGCCCGTTCAGGACCGTCGCCAATGACGATCAGCTTCTTGTCAGGCATGAGGGCAAACGCTTTGACAATCGTTTGCATGTGCTTGTAATACACCAGTCGGGATACCGTGACGTAGTAATCCTGCTTGCGTTCGGCGGGCACAAATCGGGCAATGTCTACCGGGGGGTACATCACGGTCGATTCTCGCCGATAAGTTTTGGCCATCCGGCGACGAATAAACCCCGAATTGGCGATCAGGTAATCCACGCCATTGGCTGAACGGACATCCCAATTACGCAATTTGTGCAACATCCAGCGCGCAGCCATGCTCAATATACCGCGCTCCATCCCCGACTGCGCCAGGTAGGTATGTTGCATGTCCCATGCGTAACGCAACGGAGACTGTACATAACTGATATGTAATTGATCAGGCCCGACCAACACGCCTTTGGCGACGGCATGCGATATCGAAATCACAATATCGTAGTGCGAGAGATCAATTTGTTCGATTGCCAATGGCATCAACCACAGGTAATACCAGAAACGAGTTCGTGCACCCGGCAGCTTTTGCAAAAAGGAAGTGTGGACCTTGCGCCCCTGCAAAAAACCTCGCTGGTCTTCAGGCACAAAATCGGTCAACGCGAACAGGTCGGCATCAGGGCAGCACAAGAGAATCTGCTCGACCACGCGCTCCGAGCCACCGTATTCAAAAAGCCAATCACATACGACGGCAATTTTCTTGTTTTGCCACTCAGAAATATTGGCCGCTTTGTTTTGTTCCACCAAAACCCTACCCCCGAGAACCAGCTTTCAAATTGAACCGCAAGTATACGTGGTCTGTTTTATTGCCGTGCCACCGGTAATCAGTGACCAGGCGCAAAGCGGTGCCAAAAACCACTTGATGAGCCATCCGGAATCCATCCACATCCGTACATGCGTTTTTTTATTGCGCCAGGTATTTTGCGCGTTATATCTTAGCCCCGCTGCCCGCCTGGCTTTCGATAATGGGTCAGGCATTTGGCGCGTTGCTGGCAAACCCGCAAACAAAAGTCCGGCGATTTGATAGCCCGGCAAGATCAACTCTGGAGCAGTCGGTGAATCACCCCAGGATCGCGGTCATTATTCCCGCATATAACGAAGAATTAACGATCCGCAATGTCGTTCGTGGTTTTGCCAATACGCTGCCCGGCGCGCAGATTTACGTTTACGACAATAATTCGAGGGATCTCACCGCCCAATATGCGCAGGAAGCCGGTGCTCTGGTACGCACGGAAACCCGCCAGGGCAAAGGACATGCAGTGCGACGTGCCTTTGCCGATATTGAAGCCGATATCTATCTGCTCGTCGACGGCGACGATACGTACGATGCAATGGCGGCGCGGACCATGGTGGACAAACTGGTCGATGAGCGCCTGGATTACGTCAATGGCGCCCGGGTTCATCAGAATAAAGAAGCGTATCGGCCCGGTCATACGCTGGGTAACAAAGTACTGACAAACACCGTTGGTATTTTGTTCGGCCGCCAGACCACCGACATGTTGTCTGGCTACAAGGTGCTTTCGCGCCGCTTTGTCAAAAGCTTTCCTTTACTCTCCGTGGGGTTCGAGCTGGAAACCGAACTGATGGTGCATGCGCTGGAACTGGCCATGCCCATTGGCGAGGTGAAAACCCACTACAAAGAACGGCCCTCCGGCTCAACCAGCAAACTCAATACTTACCGCGATGGCTGGCGCATCCTCTGGACCATCCTCAAGCTATTCAAGGATGAACGACCTCTGTTTTTCTTTGGCATCATCACCGGCTTGCTGGTGATGTTGAGCATGGCGATCGGCGTCCCCATCATCGTCAACTTCCTTGAAACGGGTCTGGTCCCGCGCTTTCCGTCCGCGATTCTGGCAGGGCTGATTGGCGTGATCTCGATTTTCTCGCTCACCTGCGGTCTGATTCTCGACCTGACCCGCAAGGCCCGACACGATACCAAGCGCCTGTTTTACCTTTCGATCCCGTTATTTCAACGCCAGCCAGACTGAAACCAGCGCGCCGCACGGTTTCAGCGCTGCGGCGTGATGCGCTCTATCAGAGTCAATAGCTCGCGGGCCGCCGTCTCCCAACTGCGGGTCTGTGCGAGCGCCGCGCCTTTTTGCGCAAGCACGGCGCGGGTTTCCGGCTCATCCATCAATCGGGCAATCTGACGGGCAATATCCTCATCATTCGAGGGATCACAGAACGCTGCTGCGCCTTCATAGACTTCAAGCAGAACAGGGATATTGGATAACAGTACCGGACAACCGCAGTGCATGGCTTCCATCGGCGGAAAGCCCAGCCCCTCATAGAATGATGGGAACACAAAAAGCGCTGCATGTTCATAAAGCGCTTTGAGTTCGGCGTCGGTTACGCGACCAACAAACCGGACATGGTCAGGAAATGATCCCAGCTTGCCGGCAAACACCAATGGATCAACCCCACCCGCAATCACCAGGTCAAATCCCGAGGCATCAATCAGGCTGAAAGCCCGGATGATTGCATCAAAATTCTTGTTCGGACTCATACTGCCAACGGCCAGTACAAAAGGTCTCGTCAGCCCCTGTTCCCGGACATACGTGGTCGAGGCTTGCGTCCGCCGGATATGCTCAGCACCTGCGTGCAATACGGTAATGCGGTCCAGCGGCACCCCGGCATACCGGCTGATATCCGCTGCTGCGCTGTGCGAAATGGAAGCCACGCCACGTGCACGCTTGCCCACAAATGGAATAAGCAGTTTGTACAAAGTCCGGAAATGCCATTTGTAGGTGCGCGGAATACACCAGACCGCAGCGTCGTATACCAGCACGATCTGGTTAGTGCGCGCGGCCGGCGCGACGTTGCCCAGATTGACCAGCAACCCCTTCCGGGAGATCCATGGCAGGATCAGTTGTTCCCAGAAATACCCACCCCAGCGACCCTTCTGAATAACTTCAACGGGCAGATCAACGGATATCGGTCGCCCGGTATCGGGCATCAAGATGGTTAGCTCGATGCCCCGTTCTTTGGCCAGCGGCGCCAAAGCACGCGTCAACTCCCAGGCATAACGCTGCACGCCAGTGATGGTCTGAGTCAGAAAGCGGCCGTTGATAAACACACGCACAATAAAAAATCCAGAATTGATAAAAAACGGATGAAAACCATCAGATCATCGCGCGTTCATGAGGGACTAATTACGCGTGCTGGCCAGACCTGGCCTGGATGAGGAAAGCGGCAAAAAAACCGATAGCCAGCACGGCCTGGGCAATCACGTTTGCCCAGGCAACACCCATCACCCCGATATGGCCTACCAGCGCCACGCCCGCCAGTCCGTTGATCAACACTGATGCATACAGTATCAACACGTAGCGCCAGGTACGCTCCCCGGCGACGCCAATCGCCAGCATTAACAACGCCGGGTACTGGAACAACAGCCCTAAAAGCAAAACTCGCAGGTAATCGCTACTGGCCTGATACTCCGCCCCCGACAATAACGGGACTAATACGGGCGCGATCAACCCGATGACACAGGCGATGATCGCAGCCAACGCGACACCGATCGTAATCACCTTGAGAAAAGCGGTGCTTTCCAGATCTGAGCGTTCACGTAGCCGGACGGTCAGCACAAACAGCGGCCCGGCGGGTAGATAAACCAGCGCTTCGTACACTCTGGCAGCGGCAAGGTAATGTCCGGCCTGCTGGGGATCTGCATGCAGCAACTTCAATACCATCACGTCTGTACGGAAATTGGCCATCGCGGCCAGATCCATCAGCAAGTAAGGCAAGGCAGTGAGTGCCAGACCCAGCATCAAACGCGGGCGCAGCAAACCTGTGGCATCCAGCGGTCTTACCATCAGCAATAAGGCAAATAGAAAGCCTGCGGCAGACCAGCCCAGCAAAAATTCCGGGGTGCCAATGCGCAGCTTGTACCATGCCAGCACCGGAACAACCACAGCCGAAACACGTAATAACGCGCTCCAGCCCGACTCCAGGCTAAACCGGCTTTGCCCGCGCAACATGGACGAAACAAACTGTCCCTGAATAAACAGAAAGAAATAAACCAGCGCGATGCCAATACCTGCGGCGCTCTGTTTGCCCAGCAGCGCGGCCAAACCCAGCGCAATCACCAAGACCAGAGAGGCATGACCCGATGCGGCGGCCGCCAGTTGTTGAGCAGAGAGGATGGCTTGCCGGGGCTGTCCGCTGTCGCGCAGCAGAACCTTGTGATAGCCGCCATCCATCAAGACTGCAGCAATAGACCCAATGGAGAAGTAGAAGCTGTAGTCAGCAAACGCGCCAGGACCACTAACGCGGGCAACCCACATCGTAAACAGAAAAGAAATGCCGCCGGCCAGCACGTTCGACAAAAACTGGATCGAAACCGAACGCCCGAGCATGCTTTCTCCGCGATATACAACCGGTGGATATAAAAAAACAAGCCCGCATCATCGCTTGAAACGGGCTTGTTCACAATGCACAGCGGAAGACAGGTCTGGCTTGCCGGTCAGGAGGTGATCCGGGCCAACACGCTTTGCAAGGACTCTCCGGGGAAATAACGCTCAGCAGCAGCCTGGATCTCCACAGTCAAAGCAGCAACGCGTTCTTCATCAGTCAGCGCCAGTGTTGATGTCGCCACGCCCACCACCATCCCCGCCGCTGCAGTGGCGTTGGTCAGGCGGTCAATAATGATGAAGCTACCGGTGCCGCGACACAGGGTGTAAGCATCAAACGCCACCGGTGCGGTCGTGTCGATGGTGACGAGGGCGATTTCGTTCAGGGCCAGTTTTTCTGCCGGGCTGTGTGCCAGCGTGTTCACATCAATACGATGGCGGATATCACGCACGCGGCCGTAGACACTCTTGCCAGCCAGCTTGAACTGGTATTCCTTGCCGGCTTGCAGTGGGGATTCATTCATCCACACCACGTGGGCGTCGAACGACTGGCTGACTTGCGGCTGCACATCGCCCGAGCGGATCAGCATGTCGCCACGACTGACGTCGATTTCGTCTTCCAGCGTCAGCGTAATGGCCTGACCGGCATAGGCAACGGGCTGGTCGCCCTCAAAGGTCACGATGGCTTTGACTTTGCTGCGCTTGCCGGACGGCAGCGCCAGCACTTCCTCACCCGGCTTGATCTGGCCAGCGGCGATGGTGCCGCAGAAGCCGCGGAAATCCAGGTTAGGGCGATTGACGTACTGCACTGGCAGGCGGAACGCATCCAGCCGCGCGTCACGAGTAATCTCGACCGATTCCAGCAAGCTCATCAGCGTGCCGCCTTCGTACCACGGCGTGCGCTCGCTGGCGCTGACCACGTTATCGCCACGCAGGGCAGAGATCGGCACGAAGCGGATGTCGGCGATGTCCAGCTGGTTGGCAAAGGCCAGGTATTCGTTGCGGATTTCATTGAAGCGCGCTTCAGAGAAGTCCACGAGGTCCATCTTGTTGACCGCGACCAGCACGTGCTTGATGCCCAGCAGCGACACAATGTAGCTGTGGCGGCGAGTCTGGGTCTGCACGCCGTAGCGGGCATCAATCAGGATGATCGCAAGGTCGCAAGTCGATGCGCCCGTCGCCATATTGCGAGTGTATTGCTCGTGGCCCGGGCAGTCGGCAATGATGAATTTGCGCTTGTCAGTACTGAAGTAGCGGTAGGCCACGTCGATGGTAATGCCTTGCTCTCGCTCGGCTTGCAGGCCATCGACCAGCAGGGCCAGATCGATTTCTTCATCGGTAGTGTTGTACTTCTTGCTGTCTTTGGCGATAGCGGCCAACTGGTCTTCAAAGATCAGCTTGGAGTCATGCAACAGACGGCCGATCAGCGTGGACTTGCCGTCATCGACGTTGCCACAGGTGATAAAGCGCAGCAGATCCTTGTTCTCGTGCTGTTTCAGGTAGCCGAGGATGTCGCTGGCGATCAGGTCAGATTGGTGAGACATACGATACGTTATCCAGTATTTACGCTGCGCCTGCGCGTCAGGCGGTCAAAAACGAGAGCGACTGCGCGGCGCGCGTCGGCAAAAATTCCACCACGCGGTAACGGGCCGCGCCGGCAATGGCAAAGGGATCATCCATGGCAATGGCTTCGATGGCATCGCGTGAACTGGCCCGCGCCAGGATCACACCGCCGGTTCGCGGCTCTTGCCGCCCGGAAAGCAGAAATACGCCGCTGGCGTAGTGCTTTTCCAGAAAGGCAATGTGGGCCGGAATCAATGCATCGATTTCTTCCATCGAGCCCACGTATTCGAGCAGCAAGACGAAGGTAGCCATGAATGGTCCCGTTAAATTCTGTTGAGCGCTCGCTCAGAAGTAGCCTTCCATCTTCTTTTTTTCCATCGACCCTGACGAATCATGGTCAATCACCCGGCCCTGGCGCTCGCTGGTCTTCGTCAGCAGCATTTCCTGGATGATCTCGGTCAGGTTCTGCGCGTGCGATTCCACTGCACCGGTCAGCGGGTAGCAGCCCAGCGTTCTGAACCGTACCCACTTGGTTTCGATGCTGGCTTTCTGTTCCGGTGTCAGGTACCGCAGGATGCGATCGTCATCGATCATCACCAGCGTGCCATTCAGGTCCACCACCGGACGCTCGGCCGCAAAGTACAGCGGCACGATCTCGATGTTTTCCAGGAAAATGTATTGCCAGATGTCCAGCTCAGTCCAGTTGGAGAGCGGAAACACCCGAATCGACTCGCCTTTGTCGATGCGCGAGTTATAGATGTTCCACAGTTCCGGACGCTGGTTCTTCGGATCCCAGCGGTGGTTTTTGTCACGGAAGGAGTACACGCGTTCTTTGGCGCGGGACTTTTCTTCATCGCGGCGAGCGCCGCCAAAGGCGGCATCGAAACCGTATTTATCCAGCGCCTGCTTCAGGCCCTGGGTTTTCATCACGTCCGTGTGCTTGGCGCTACCGGCGGTGAACGGGTTGATGCCGGCTTTGACGCCTTCCTCGTTCACGTAGGTAATCAGGTTCCAGCCTTCTTCACGCTGTTTTTCACGCAGTTTGTACATTTCCTGGAATTTCCAGGTGGTGTCCACGTGCATCAGCGGGAACGGCGGCTTGCCGGGGAAAAACGCCTTCCGGGCCAGATGCAGCATGACGGCGGAGTCTTTACCGATGGAATAAAGCATCACCGGGTTTTCGAATTCGGCGGCCACTTCACGGATGATGTGGATCGACTCGGCTTCCAGTTGCTTGAGGTGAGTCAGCCTCGCTTCGCTAATGCCTGTCATTGCTGCTTTGCTATACCTGAGTGGATGCGCACCGGGGCGCTGTTCTGGGCACGAAGCGGGCGCATGAAGCCCACGATCGTGCTAGTGAAGCGGCTGAATGTACCGGAACGACTGGCATCAAGAAAGATTCAATCGTTATAACGATATGGAAATGCCGCTGCAGGGCGCGCCAGTACTGGGTTGAGTCGTTTCAGGATGGTCTCCGTATGTCGGTGGTGCACCCTGTATGAACATTACTTGCGGGCATGTGCCCACACAATCAACGCCACCCCACCCAGAATCACCGCCATCCCGCCCAGCAGCGGCAAGCTGATGGATTCACCGGCAAACGCTGCGCCCAGCAACACAGCAACCACCGGGTTGACGTAGGCGTAGCTGGTCGCCAGCGCGGGGCGAGAGTTGTTGATGACGTACACAAACGCGCTGTACGCCACGATGGAGCCAAAGGTGATCAAGTACAGCAATGCGCCAAGGCTGGCCGCCGGCACATGCGCGGGCAGGTGTTCGCCCAACGCATGACTCATGATGGACAACACCACACCGCCACCCAGCATTTGTACGGCTGCAGACATCCCGCCTTTGGGCATGTCCAGCCGGCGTTGCAAAATGGTAGCGAACGACCAGGTCGCGGCGGCGATGATCACCAGGATCACGCCACCGGGGCTGGCGGCAGCTGTCGCGTCCAGGTTCAGCAGTGCCACCCCGGTCAGCCCCAGACCCACGCCAAGCCATTCGAGCACTTTGGGACGCGTGCCAAACAACCAGCCGAACAGGATCGCAAACACTGGCCCGCTGGCAACAAGCAGCGCGGCCAGACCGGAGGGCACGCTTTGTTCCGCCAGACACACAAAGCCATTGCCGACGCTCATCATCATCGCGCCAATGATTACGCCATTGCGCCACTGCCGCAGGCCCGGCCACGCTACACCACGCAGCCGGAACCAGCTCAGCAACAGTACCCCGGCAGTGGTCATGCGAATGGCGGCCAGAATCAGTGGTGGAAAACCAGTCAGGCCAATACGAATGGCCAGATAGGTCGAGCCCCAGACCACGTAAACGATAAAGAGACAGAAGATCAGAGCGGAGGAGCGAGCTTGCGACATGAGGATAAACCGGAGAACCCGGCGGCTGGATCGCCACAGCGGGCCCGCCATCATGCGCTTTATTGCCATTTCCCGCAGGGTACAGCCGGCCTTGAAAAACGCCACTACAGCCTGAACCTTGAATCCAGACCTGTTAGAAGCATCAAGGATACGGATACTCATTATGACGACCATGACCCCGCACGAAATCGTGCATGAGCTGGACAAACACATCGTCGGCCAGAAAGAGGCCAAGAAGGCTGTCGCCATTGCGCTGCGTAACCGCTGGCGCCGCCAGCAGGTGGCCGAGCCGCTGCGCCATGAAATCACCCCCAAAAATATTCTCATGATTGGCCCGACAGGCGTGGGCAAGACCGAAATTGCACGTCGCCTGGCCAAACTGGCCGATGCGCCATTTATCAAGGTAGAAGCCACCAAGTTCACCGAAGTCGGCTACGTGGGCAAGGATGTCGACAGCATCATTCGTGATCTGACCGAGATCGCCGTCAAGGGTGCGCGTGACCGCGCCATGGCCCGCAACCGCGTGCGTGCTGAAGACGCCGCCGAAGACCGCATTCTGGATGTTCTGGTGCCACGCCCGCCCAAAGGCCCGTTTGCACCGAATCCGGAACTGGACGATGCCGGCAAGGAAACCCGCCAGAAATTCCGCAAGATGCTGCGTGAAGGTCAGTTGAACGATAAGGAAATCGAGATCGAGATCGCCACCGCCGCGCCAACCATGGATGTCATGGGCCCGCCGGGGATGGAAGACTTCACCAGCCAGTTGCAGGACATGTTCAAAGGCGCCATGGCCGGCAAGACCAGTACCAAGAAGCTGAAGATCACCGAGGCCATGAAGTTCCTGGTGGAAGAAGAATCCGCCAAGCTTGTGAACGAAGAAGAAGCCCGCGCGGAAGCGCTCAAGGCCGTAGAACAAAACGGCATTGTGTTTATCGATGAGATCGACAAAGTGACCAGCCGGGCCGAAGGCGCTGCCGGTGAAGTCAGCCGCCAGGGGGTGCAGCGTGATTTGCTGCCGCTGGTGGAAGGCACGACAGTGACCACCAAGTACGGCATGATCAAGACCGATCACATCCTGTTTATTGCATCTGGTGCGTTCCATCTGGCCAAGCCGTCTGACCTGATTCCGGAACTGCAAGGACGTTTTCCGATTCGGGTCGAACTGTCGTCGCTCTCGGTCGACGACTTCAAACGCATCCTGACCGAGACCGATGCGTGTCTGATGAAGCAGTACGAAGCGTTGTTGGCGACGGAAGACGTGCAGCTGTCATTCAATGACGAAGCATTGCACCGCATTGCGGAGATTGCCTGGAGCGTGAACGAGCGCACCGAGAATATCGGCGCAAGACGCTTGTCGACAGTCATGGAAAAACTGCTGGAGGATCTCTCGTTTGAGGCGAAATCCGGCGCGGTGCAGATTGATGCCGAAGCGGTGAACACCAAGCTGGGCAAGCTGGTGGGAGACGAGAACCTGTCGCGCTACATGCTCTGACTGGTCGCTCACCTGCCATCAAAAAGGCGCCTTTATGGCGCCTTTTTGATTAGCGAGACACCAGCAGCTTCAGGCCAAGGGCAACAAAAATGGTCCCGGCGATGCGATCCAGCCACAACCCTGCGCGCGGGCGGCGGTTCAACCACTGCCCCACGGCGCCAGAAAAATATCCCAGAAAACCAAACAATATCGCTGCTTGCGCGGTAAAGACCAACCCCAGTTGCAACGTCTGGAGCGCCACACCGCCATGACTGGCCATCACAAACTGCGGCAGGAACGCCAGGAAAAACAGCACTACTTTCGGGTTGATAGCATTGGCAAACAAGCCTTTGCCGAACAAGCGCCAGGCAGAGTCCTTGAGGGCGTTCTCTTGCGCAACTTTCGCCCCGCCCCGGCTTCTCAACGCCTGAATCCCCAGCCAGATCAGATACAAACCGCCGGCCACTTTAAGTGCGGTAAACGCGATCGGGCTGGCCGCAATCAGCGCGCTGATGCCCAAGGTCGCCAGAATGGTATGACTGATGCAGCCCAGTGCGCACCCCAATCCAAACGCCATGCCGTTCTTGCGGCCGCGAGAAATGCCAATCCCCAGCACCATCAGGTTGTCTGGCCCCGGCGAAACCGTAATGAGCATGGCGGCGGCCAGAAAGCCGAGAAATTGTTGCGGTTCAAGCCACATGGCGGGCCTCAGTGTCGGGTGGGAAATCTGCGCTGCATTTTACGTGGCTGTTTTGCCAACGCCAAACCTTGCGCACGCACACCCTCTTGTCAGGCGGGATATGCATCTGCGCTGCCCGTAGCCCACAGATACAGGCATAATTCGCATTTTTGCCAGCGCAGGGATGCCTTTCATGACCGGACTGACGAGCACCAACCTTACCAGCCTGAAGAAGATTTACTCGGGCAAAGTGCGTGATCTGTATGAGATTGATGACCAACGCATGTTGATGATCGCCACAGACCGTCTCTCTGCGTTTGATGTGATCCTGAACGAGCCAATCCCTGAGAAAGGCAAGATCCTGACCGCGATCTCCAACTTCTGGTTCGCCAAATTTGATGGTCTGGTGCCCAACCACTTCACCGGCGATCAACCGGAAGACGTGGTCAGCGCGGCAGACCTTCCCCAGGTAGAAGGCCGCGCCGTGGTGTGCAAGCGTCTGAAACCCGTGCCAGTAGAAGCCGTGGTGCGTGGTTATATTGTTGGTGGTGGCTGGAAAGACTACAAAGCCACCGGCAAGGTCAGCGGCATTGCCCTGCCCGCGGGTCTGGTCGAGGCCGACCAGCTGCCGGAACCCATCTTTACCCCATCCACCAAGGCTGCGGTGGGTGATCATGACGAGCCGATCTCGTTCGAAGAAGTAGAAAAGCTGATCGGTGCCGATCTGGCTGCGCAAGTGCGTGACACGGCGATCAAGCTTTACAAGGCGGCTTCCGAATTTGCTGCGACGCGCGGCATCATCATTGCAGATACCAAGTTCGAGTTCGGCCTGGACGAACACGGCACGCTGACCCTGATGGATGAAGCGCTGACCCCGGATTCCAGCCGTTTCTGGCCGGCCGATCAGTACGCGCCAGGCAGCAACCCGCCCAGCTATGACAAGCAGTTTGTGCGCGACTGGCTTGAATCCGTGGGCTGGAACAAGACCCCGCCGGCCCCGACGCTGCCGCAAGACGTGGCAGATCGCACCGCCGCCAAGTACCGCGAAGCACTCGACAAATTGACCGGCGAATAAACCGCGACAGCTAACGAACAAAGGGCCCAGATGGGCCCTTTGTTTTTGCGCAATCGCCCGGTTGGATGAAAATGCGCTAGATCAAATGCAGTGTTCGCTTATATTTAATCCAGATAAATCACTGTAAAAAGATGCCAGTTCCAGGGTAACTTTTACCACAATGCTGTACTGCGGCATGCGCTCCGCATAAATACCAACCCGCCCGGAAAGGGAAGGGGTAACTTAGCGCCAACAAGAAACGAGAAGACAAGGTTTAGCCATGTATCGCGGAGAACGGTTCAACGGATACAGCCACCTCGCTGGCGCTATTTTGTCCACCATCGGCCTGGTGCTGCTCATTGTGTACTCCAGCATGCACAGCGATGCCTGGAAGGTGGTCAGCACTGCCATTTACGGCAGCACGCTGGTGTTGCTGTACACCATTTCCACGCTGTATCACAGCCTGCGCGGCAAGGCCAAGGCGGTGTTCCAGAAACTGGATTACTGCGCGATTTACCTGTTGATCGCCGGTAGCTACACGCCCTTTGCGCTCGTCACTTTGCGCGGCCCGTGGGGCTGGACGCTATTTGGCGCGAACTGGGCGCTGGCGATCATTGGCATCATCCAGGAAATGCTGATCGGCAAGCGAACCCGTTTGTTTTCCATGCTGATCTACGTGGCGATGGGCTGGATGGTCGTTTTCGCGCTCAAACCGCTGATGGCGGCGCTGCCGACGGTAGGTTTCTACTGGCTGGCCGCGGGTGGGATCATCTACACCGTGGGGATCATCTTCTTTTTGTTTGATGAGAAGGTGAAACACTTCCACGGCATCTGGCATTTGTTTGTACTGGCGGGGAGTCTGTGCCAGTTCATCAGTATTTTTGGATATGTCGGGTGAGGATTGTTCACGCCCAGACAAGAAAAAGCCGCCTGATTGGGCGGCTTTTTTTGCGGGTTTCCCGCTAAGAGACAGCGGTTCATCCCACCCGGCACTGGCCCCGGAAAAACTGGTTTCAGGCCAGAAACCCCATCCCGTATCTAGCCAGCAAGGCAGCCGTCTCGTGCAGGGGCAACCCCATCACCCCTGTAAAACTGCCCTCTAGCCGCGCAACAAACAACCCGCCCCGGCCTTGAATGCCGTAAGAGCCGGCTTTATCCATCGGCTCACCGCTGGCCACATAGTCGGCAATCTGCGCATCGCTCAGCGCTGCAAAGTGCACCACACTGGTCGAGAGCACCACTTCAACACCACCGGCATGGCGTAGTCCCAGACTGGTCAGCACTTCATGACTGGAACCAGACAGCATTTTGAGCATGCGTGTGGCATCAACCGCGTTATCTGGTTTGCCAAGGATGGCATCGCCCAGCACGACCGTCGTATCCGCCGCCAGCACCGGTCGCACGGGCATGCCTTGCGCAATCATCGCCTGCCAGCCGCTTTCCGCCTTGGCGTGCGCCAGACGCAGCACGTAATCGCGCGCCTTCTCGCCCGGCAACGGGGTTTCATCGACTGGCGCGGCTATGCGCTCGAAAGTGACACCGGTTTGGGCCAGCAATTCTTTGCGGCGCGGACTGCCGGAGGCCAGGTAAAGGTCAATCTGGGTGTTAGTCATCGGGACAAACTCATTCACGGTGATAGGGGTGATTGTGCAGGATGGAATACGCACGATAGAGCTGCTCAGCCAGCAACACGCGCACCATCCCGTGCGGCAGGGTCATGGCAGATAACTGCAATAGCTGGTCTGCGCGCTGTTTGACGGAGGGATCCAGTCCATCTGTTCCGCCGATGATGAAGACCGCATCGCGCCCGTCGGTGTGCCAGTTCTTCATGTTCTCGGCCAGCTTCATGGTGGTCCAGTTGGCACCGCGTTCATCCAGCGCAAACACGCGTGCGCCTTGTGGAATGGCGGCCAGGATACGCTCAGCTTCCTCCGCCATCACTTGTTGTGGCGTGCGCCCGCCTGAGCGTTTGTCTGGTTTGAGTTCGACCAGACTGATGGCGAATTCACGCGGCATGCGTTTAACGTATTCGCCAAAGCCGTCTTCGATCCAGCCGGGCATTTTGTGCCCGACAGCAATGATGATGAGTTTCATGGTGTTTCAAGGTATAAACGTTGGGTCGAACTTTACCCGCATGCATCGAAACCCGAAATGCCCGCTGTCGCCCCCACCCTCCTCTGTGCTGACTTCAACGCGCTGTCTGTCCTGTACACACACGCTGATTTTCTGTTGGTTTACAAACCGGCAGGGTTGGGGTTTCACCGCGAGGGCGATGAAGCAGGCGTCCTGGATGTTCTGCGCGAGCAGCATGACGGCACGCTTTTCCCGCTGCACCGGTTAGACCGCATTACTTCTGGCTTGTTGCTGGTCGCACGTAGCAGCGAAGCGGCAAGAGACTTTGGCGAGATGTTTGCGACGCGGGCACTGGAGAAATTCTATCTGGCGTTGTCTGCCCGCAAACCGGCAAAAAAGCAGGGGACAATTGCCGGCGGCATGCAAAGTGGCCGCGGCGGTAACTGGTTGCTCACGCGTGAGGCAGAAAACTACGCCGTCACCCAGTTTTTCAGTTACGGCCTTGGCAACGGGTTGCGCGGTTTTCTGCTGCGTCCGCGTACCGGGCGCACGCATCAATTGCGGGTGGCACTCAAGAGCGTCGGCGCACCGATCCTGGGTGACACCCGCTATGGCGGTGAAACGGCTGATCGTGGCTATTTGCATGCGTATGCATTGCGATTTTCCTGGGATGGCCATGACTGGGTATTCCGGTTGCTACCGCAAGGTGGTGCGCAATGGCCTTCGCCCTGGCCAGATCAAGCCATGCCAGACCTGCTCGCCCCATGGGATTTGCCCTGGCCAACCGTGCGCGACACACCTGCAAAGTCAGCATAAAGTCAGATTTTCCGCTGATCGGCTTCAGCCAACGGGTCAGCGGCGTCAGCAGAGATAAGGTTAAACGCTAATATGATGCCTGTTGAGACACGTTTCCTGGCTCACACCGCAGGATCTTGCACGCCCCCGCAAGTGTTCCTGCAGTAGCAACCGCTGTACGCGCCCATCTTCCGGTCTCCTTGTTGGAGGCCGGTTTTTTTTGGGCGACGCTCAGTAAAACTGCATGCCTGCATAAGGTTGGGTGCGACAGGCCGCTAGCCTGCTGGCCAGATCGCCCACGTGCAGCTCAAGTCGGTGGCCATCCGGATCAAGAAAGTAGAATGAGTCGCCCTCGCTGCGATTGTCCTTCCAGCTCACTGCCCCTTGCTGTACTAACCGTTCGCGGATCAAGCCAAGGTCTTCCACCGCCACACTGAACGCAATATGGGTGTAATCCCTGTTTTGCGTTGCATCCCGACTTGTATCGAGCGACAGGCATAACCACTGTCCGCCCACCGTGAGGTAAGCCCCCCCATCCCATTGCGCATGCAGGCGTGCGCCCAGGCCATCTACATAAAAGCGCACTGCGCGCGCCACGTCAGTCACGGCCAGCGTGAGGTGATTGAAGCCGTTGACCTGTAGCCCGGCGGGCGGTTGCATGGCATCGGCCAGCGCGGACTCACCCCGTGCGTGCAAGGCTTGTACTACGCCACGCTGATCCGCCTGCGGCCGGTTTTGAGAAAGCTTGAACTTGCCTTCCCACTGCGCTACATCCAGCTCAAAGGCCACGATGTAGTCGGACAGTTTGCTCACATACTCGGCCGGCATCACTGGTTCGGCAATGCCGGCTGGCTCGTAAAAGCCCACCAGCGCCGCCAGTGTTGTCGCGGGATCATCGACCAATCTGATCGTGCCTGTGGCGTGCACGGCTTGATAGTTCCAGGTCGGCACCGCCGGGCCTTTGGCATACCAGGTCGGTGAGATATAGCCATGCGCGCCATGAAAAACCGCCAGTACGGGCGCCCCGTTTGCCCAGTGCTGCCAATGCGGATTGGCACGAGCGACGTGGCCACAGAGATGATCACCGGTTTCATCCGATTTGAGGATGAGTGGAACGTGGCTGGCAAAAGGCGCTCCATCGATCATGCTGATCAGCGTGGCAAAACTGTTGGCGCGCACAAACTCATGCAGCGTTGGTGTATCGGTGACGCCAAAATGATCCGGGGTGTACATAACGCGGCCTGATGTTCAGCAAAACGTTATCCTGGCATGCAGCCGGCATTGGCGCACAGGAACAGTCCCCACTAAAGGGAGGCAGGTCAGTTCATCAGATGTTTGCTGGCTTCACGCACTGACAGCGGCGAAAACCGGTGACCGTGTTCCGCCAGAAAATCACGGACGATGTCCGGCGCAGTCCAGGCGTATTCGCGCAGCGCCCAGCCGATGCCTTTGCGGATGAAGAAGTCCGGATGACTGGCATTACGCAGGCAGGCATCGAACAGACGGGGTACATCGGTCCGTTCTTTCCAGCCCAACTGGTAGATGATGGCCGTGCGGCGCAGCCAGAGATTGTCCTCTTCGACCAGTGCATCAATCTGCGGCACAAGGTGCGGATGGCGTGCTACCAGCCGGCCAACACCGTGGCTGGCCAATGTGTCCACACTATCCCACCAGGATTTTTGTGTGACCAACGCCAGCAAAACGGGTAACGCGGTGGGTGTGAGCAGGCGCTCAACGCGCTCAAGCAAGTCACAAGCGGCGTACTGGTATTCACGTTCGGTTTTCTGCCACAGGGCATCGGCCAGGGTCAGTAGTTCGGGCTCGGTCAGTTTGTCCCTGGCTGCTTTTTCCAGCGGCCGGGTCAGCAAGCGGCGCTGCGGCGTAGCAATGCCCAGATAAACAAAATGGCCGCGCATATAGGCGGCCATTTTGTCAGCGCGGACAGGGTCCGCAGCCGGGGTCAGCGCAGCTTCATATTGCGCCAGCCACCCCGCAGGATCATTCACAGCGTGTCCTTGATGGCCATGGCCTGCTCCAGCGCGGAGTCGGCGTTGTCAGCCAGCACGTTGAAGTGACCCATCTTGCGGCCAATGCGGGCTTCTTTCTTCCCGTACAGATGCAGTTTGGTGTTGGGTGCGGTCATCAAGACTTCCCATTGCGGCTCGGCGTTGTTCTCGCCCCAGCTATCACCCAACAGGTTCACCATGACGGCCGGACGCAGCAGATCCGGGCGACCCGGATACAAGCCACACATGGCACGCACTTGCTGTTCGAACTGGCTGGTGAGCGTGGCATCGAGCGTGTAGTGACCAGAGTTATGCGGGCGCGGCGCCATTTCGTTGATGACCAGTTGATCACCTTCCAGCACAAAAAATTCAACCGCGAGTACACCCACGTAATCGAGCTTTTCAACCAGTTGCAGCGCCATACTGCGCGCGCGCTCCAGCAGCGTTTCACTGATGCGGGCCGGGATGATGGAGACATCCAGAATACCGTTCACATGCTGGTTTTCTGCCACCGGGAAGCACACGGCCTCACCAGCGCGGGTCCGTGTCACGATGGCGGAGACCTCAGCGACCAGCGGCAACATTTTTTCCAGCACACAGGCCTGATGCTTCATGTTGGAGAGTGCCAGACGCGCTTCTTCGGCCGTACTCACCCGGACCTGACCTTTACCGTCGTAACCCATACGGGCCGTTTTCAAAATGCCCGGCAGGTATGGGCTGAGGTCACCAGCCAGATCGCCGGAGTTACGCACGGCAAGAAATGGCGCAGTATCAAGGCCTGCGTTACGGATAAAGGTTTTTTCGGCAATACGATCCTGGGCAATGGCCACGGCATCGCCAGACGGGCTGACTGTTAGCCCTTGCTGGGCCAGCCAGCGCATACTGTCAGCATTCACGTTTTCGAATTCAGTCGTGACCGCCGCGCAAGTGGCGGCCAGTTGCGCCAGCGCTTGCGGGTCGGTATACGGTTTGGCAATGTGGACGTCGGCAAAGTCAGCCGCAGGCGATTGCGGATCGGGGTCGAGCACCGTCACGCGGTAACCCATGGTTTTGGCGGCCGTGGCAAACATACGACCAAGCTGGCCACCACCCAGAATGCCCAACATGGCGGGTGGAAGAATCGGCTTGTTGGCCATCTTTTTCAGTCCTTTTCTCGTTTTGCTTTGAGAATTTGCAACTGCGCAAACCCCCATAAGGCCAGTCCGTAGATAAAACCGGCCGTCAAACCCAATGGAAACGTGTGTAATAACCCTGAAACAGGGTCGCCGCTAATACCATTTAGCGCACGCACCAAATACAACAGCAAACTACCCGGCACACCCAGGCAGACCACGCCGCGCCAAAGCACGCACCACCACCAGCCACCATCGATGATGTGCTGGTAGCGGTCTAGCTCGTCCTGGTTGCCGTTCTGGCTCATACCTCAGGCAGCGTCATATCCAGTACGGTTTGCTCTTGCTTTGCACGGAAGGCTGCCAGTTTTTCGGCCAGTTCCGGGCTTTGCGCAGCCAGCATGGCCACGGCAAACAGACCTGCGTTGGCAGCGCCCGCTTCACCAATGGCGAAGGTCGCGACCGGCACACCCTTGGGCATTTGCACAATCGACAAGAGCGAGTCTTCACCGCGCAAATACTTGGATGGCACAGGCACACCCAACACGGGCACGGTGGTCTTGGCAGCAATCATGCCTGGCAGGTGTGCGGCACCGCCTGCCCCGGCAATGATGCATTGCAGGCCGCGTTCACGGGCGGTCTGGGCATATTCGAACATGAGATCCGGCGTGCGGTGCGCCGAGACCACTTTGCATTCAAAATCAACGCCAAATGCTTTGAGCTGTTCAACGGCCAGGCGCATTACGTCCCAGTCGCTGTTACTGCCCATGACTACTCCTACTTGCGCCATGCGGATTCACTCTCGGGAAAAACACCAAATCTTACCGAAGAAAGGGGGGACACTGCCAATTGCCATTGGTCAGTGTGCGATTCAGTGATACCGAAAAAAGCAGAAAAAAAGACAAAATGGGCTCATGCCGATTTTGTTGTGCCTGTCAATAATTAGATCATGATAATTGACCGGCGGTGGGGTGTAGCCGAGGATTCGAGTTGCGCGGCGTGTTACCACGTCGCGCGGTTTCGTTTCCATCCTCTGTTTATAACGCCGCCCAATGAGGTCGGCGTTTTTTTTGCCTGCGGTTTCTATCCTGCCCCGGCCTGCCGCGCAAATATCATCGCGCCAAAGCCCTCTGTAGTGCGGCCTTCAGTGCAGTTTGAGCGGTGGCTGCGCGATGCGTCGCAGCTTATCGCCGACATACAAAAGCCCCGCCATCACCCAACCGTGCAACGCCGCCTGATGCATCCGGTAGAGAGAGGAATAGATCAGCTTCGCGCTCATCCCTTCTACGTAATAATCGCGCTTGGGGCCGACCACCGCTGCCAGTGAACCCACGGCCGTGTGCTTGCCCAGAGAAACCATGATCCCTTGCGGCTTGAAACGGAACGAGGCCACTTCGCGGCCGGCAAAGTAGTTTTCCAGCATTTCTGCCAGCCAGCGTGCCTGTTGGTGCGCTACCTGTGCGGTGGCCGCCAACGGCGGACCACCTTCACCATCAGTCGAGAAGGCGCAATCACCCATGGCAAAGATATGTTTGTCGCTGACGGTCTGCAGCACAGAAGTGACTTCGATCTGGCCGTTACGGTTGGTTTGCAGGCCCAGCGTGGACAACCACGGCGCAGCTTTTACGCCGGCAGCCCAGACAATGATGTCCGATTCAATATTGCGGCCATCAGCCAGAACCACTTGCGTTGGCTGGACTTCCTGGACCTTGCTACTGGTCAACACAGCAATATTGCGGGCTTTCAGTTCTTCGGTGGCGTAGACAGAGAGCGATTCTGGCGCACCAGACAAAATGCGGGGTGCGGCTTCAATAATGCTGATACGCAATTGGTCCGGCGACAAGCGAGAGCCGTAGTTGTGGGCTTCGGTGATCGCGTGATGGATTTCCGCCGCCAGTTCAACGCCAGTCGGGCCCGCGCCAATGATTGAAATACGCAATTCACGCAGCGGGTCGTTGGTAGTTCCTACAATGAACGACTGAGCCAGCAAACGCTTGCGCAGGCGATCAGCCTCAACCGGTGTGTTCAATTGCATGGCGTTTTCCTGCACGCCAGGCGTGCCGAAATCATTACAGACGGCACCGACAGCCAGGACCAGCGTGTCGTAATGAATGGCACGCGGGCCGCACAGTTCGCTGCCGTCTTCGTCAAATACGGCATCCAGGCTGATCGTTCGGGCCTCACGATCCAGACCATTCATGAAGCCGAATTCAAATTCGTAACCATGGCGGTGGGCATGCGCAAAGTAATTCACCTCGTCCTCACCCGTATTGAGTGCGCCAGTGGCCACTTCATGCAGCAGCGGTTTCCAGATATGCGTCGGCGAGCCATCAACCAGAATCACCCGCGCCTGACCAGTACGTCCAAGGTTATGCCCCAGTCGCGCGGCCAACTCCAACCCGCCGGCACCCCCGCCGACAATAACGATTTGATGCACCCCTTGTGGTGCAGTGCTGTTCTTCATGGTTACCCCGTGGATATCAAATGTTTTGTTTTATCAATCGCCTGAATCTGTTTTGGTGCGAATACATCGCAGTGCCATGACTGGACGCAACTCGACCCGGATAACCGCAGAATGCCTGCCAAACACCTTGTTTGAAAACAAAATAATCACGTAGTGAACAGTCGTCTAATTACAAGTTTGCACTCGTCGCCAAACCCGTATAGAGGAGCCACCGCCATGCCTTGCACGCTCAAAATCAGTCTGTTGGGCCTCGCGCTGACCTTCAGTGTCTTCAGTGTATATAGCGCGCCCGCGCTCGCCTGGGGCGCGCAAGGGCACCGGATCACCGGCCTGGTGGCCAATGCACTGCTCACGCCACAGAGCCGCGCCGCATTAAGACAGCTCCTGGGCACAGATAACGTGGCGGATGAAGCCAACTGGCTGGACCAAAACCGGGCCCTGCTGGCCTCCCGCATGCCTGGCTCACCCCAGTGGCATTACGACAATATTCCGCTGTGCACCGCCGCTACGCATGACGGCTATTGTCCGGATGGGCGCTGCGCCACATCGGCGCTCGAACGATTCATGGCGGTACTGCACGACCCCGACGCCAGCCAGGAAGACAAACGCCTGGCGGTTCGCGTGGTCATCCATGTTGCCGGCGACCTCTCGCAACCCCTGCACGCAGCTGACAACCACGACAAAGGCGGCAATGACATCCACGTGACGTTTGCCGGCCAGCAAACCACTCTGCACGCTCTATGGGATACCACGCTCGTCAAACGGGCTGTGCGGGGCCAAAGTGAAGCTACATTTGCCGAACGACTGCTGACAGATTTCGCCCCGCATTTTGATGAATGGCACCAGGGTACGCCGGACCAATGGGCACATGAAGCCAACGCCATCGCGCGCGCAATGACTTATGGCGATCTGCCTGGCGGGCTGGTGTGTCCAGCCACGACGGCAGGGATTCAGATCGACATTCCATTGGCTTATGCCGATGAGACCGCGCCGATTCTGCGCCAGCAACTGGCTGTAGGTGGCGTGCATATTGCGGCATTGCTCAATCAGGCTTTTGCCGACTTCCAGGGGCAGAACGTGCTGCCGGAAAACGCCAATCCAGACAGGTAATCCGGCATGGCTTTTTTAAAAAGCAGGCTGCAAACCGCATCAAACAAGGCTTTTACCTTTGGTCGAAAACCCTTTTTTACTATCGACAGTGTGTTAAAACATGTGTATGGTGCGCTCTGCAGTTTTCGATTCAGCATGACCACGGTTTACCCTGCTGTGCCCTCGTAGGCGTTTTGCCAGAGTTTCCCGGTACGTTTCCTGATCGTATGCACCACCGGAGCGGATCGCTCCACTTTCAAAATCTGTTTCAAAGGAACGTAGCATGTCTACTACTACCGGTACCGTAAAATGGTTTAACGACACCAAGGGCTTCGGCTTCATCACTCCGGACAACGGCGGCGCCGATCTGTTCGCTCACTTTTCCGAAATCACCGGTCAAGGCTTCAAGACCCTGAAGGAAAATCAGCGCGTTGAGTTTGAAGTAAAGCAAGGCCCGAAGGGTCTGCAAGCCAGCGCCATCCGCGCTATCTAATTCACGCTGCGCTTAACGCGCACTGAGTCAGATAAAAAAAACCGCAGCTGAGGCTGCGGTTTTTTTATGCTCGACATCTGCGGCCAATCAACGTTTCAGTTTGGGCATCCCCACCGGCAAGCGCATGCCAACCCCCAAACGGTTCCATGCATTCATCAGCGCCACTACAAACGTCAGTTCAACAATCTGCTGCTCGGCAAAGTGCGCACTCAACGGTTCAAAGTCCGCATCCGGCGCGCCCGTTTGCTCCAACCGCGTCAGCGACTCCGCCCATGCCAGCGCAACTCGCTCCTGCGGGGTGTAAAAGGTGTTTTCGCGCCAGGTAATCAGACTATTCAAGCGACGCGGGTCTTCACCACTTTCAATCAGGCTTTTCCAGTGCAGATCAACGCAATAAGCGCAGCCATTGATTTGCGACACGCGTAAAAACATCAGCTCGATGAATGCGCGATCCAGCGACGAGTTCTCCAGAACTGCGTTGACCTGGGCCAGGGCAGCGTAGGCCTTGGGGGCAAGATCGCGCGAGGGCAGGCGTGGCGAGGTCATCATGTGCTCCTTGTCAGTAAAGGGATGCCGCCAGCACACCGCTCGACGGCTTCACAATACAAGACGCGTATCCGGGCTCATCTGTGACACGGCTGGATCAATCAAGGCCAGTTTGTCTGGATTGCGGATCACGTGGATAGTACGTATGCGTTCACCGTCGTGTGTAATTTCCATCACGCAATCGAGTTTGCCTTCGTTGTAACGCAGCAGCCCCAACTGCCCGTTGACCCAGGCCAGCGCGTAATGCACGGACTGGCCGTCATACAAACGGGCCAGGCATTTATAGAACAGCCCCAGACGCCCCGAGCCCTGCAACGGCCTCAGTGTAGCCATGACCTTGCCGCCCCCGTCACTGCTATAGATAGCGTTTTCATCCAGTAAGGCCATCAAGGCGGCTTCGTCCCCTTTGGCTGATGCGTGTGCAAATCGCTGCAGCAAATCCAGATGCGCTTGCGGCGTGACCTCAAACCGGGGCGATTGATCTTGTAAACGCGCCTTGGCCCGATGCACCAGTTGTCGCACGGCAGCCTGTGTTTTACCCAGCATGCCAGCGATATCGGCGTAATCCAGATCGAAACTTTCACGCAGCAAGAAGGCCGCTCGCTCCCACGGCGTGAGTTTTTCCAGCAAAGCCAGAAACGCCAGCGACAACTCTCCCACCTGTTCAAGCTGCTGTAATGGATCTGGCGCGGCCTCCACCAGCGGTTCAGGCAACCATTGCCCGATGTAATCCATTCGCTCTCGCCGTGCCTCACGCAGGCGATCAATGGCAAGGCGCGTCACCACCGTGGTTAGCCATGCCTCCGGAATCTGGATCTGGCTGCGGTCCGCCTCATGCCAGCGCAACCAGGCATCTTGCAGGATATCTTCGGCGTCGGCGCGCATGCCGGTCATGCGGTAAGCAACGGCAAACAGGCGCGGCCGCAGCGCAGTGAAAGAGGTAGCAGGAGCATTCATGGATGGGGCAACGAGTTGGTCACTGTATATAGCCCAGACGGATCAGCACTTCATTTTGTGACAGAGCACGAGGCAGTGACCACATTTTGCGCCCGCCGGGCGTAGTCATCGCGCCAAAAACAAGAAGTAAAACTACAAATTTATTAAAATACGTCTCAACACGTGTAACACTCATCGGGTATATTTCACCTTTCACCCCCTTTAAACCCAGTTTTTACGTGATAAAACAAGGGTACTTGCGATAAAAACATGTAGTTTAGCCGTGTACATTCCGTAAATATTTCCTACGTAGTATAACTACGAACCGTGTATACTGACGTCATCAAAATTCAATCGAACACGGAGTACACATCATGGCTATCAGCATTCCTTTCTTTGGCAAGACCGTTGAACTGCAACGCAACGCACGCGTTAACCGCGCCGCTACCGTAAGCAAGCCCGAAGCCGTCGACGGCATCGTGATGTTCCAGAAGGGCGGCAAGGCCAAGGTGTGCTGGGGCCCGGGCAACCAGACTGTTGAATCGGTTCGCGACCTGACCCTGATCGTTGAATAAGCCAACAAGGCAACCCAGAATATAAAAAGCCCCGCATTGCGGGGCTTTTTCTTTGGCCGTGATCCAGTCAGCCTGACAGACTGATCAATCATCTGGCGCATCGGTCAGATCAGGGAACAAGACTTCCAGAAAGCCAAATTTTGTCATATCGCGGATCCGTTGCGGGTAGAGGATGCCCCACAGGTGATCGCATTCGTGTTGCACAACGCGGGCATGAAAGCCCTCTGCCACACGATCAATCTCTTTGCCATGCTGATCAAAACCCTGATAGCGAATCCGGGTATAGCGGGGCACTTCTCCACGCAGGCCGGGGACGGACAGACACCCTTCCCAACCTGCCACCTCCTCATCGCCCAGCGGCGTAATCACCGGATTGATCAGAATGGTCTGGGGAACAGGCTGGGCATCCGGGTAGCGCGGGCTGGATTCAAACCCGAAAATGACGACTTGCAGGTTCACGCCAATTTGGGGCGCGGCGATGCCCACGCCGTTATATGCGTGCATGGTATCGAACAGGTCTTCGATCAGCGTCTTGAGTTCAGGCGTATCAAATGCGGTGACAAGGGCCGATCTTTCCAGCAGGCTCGGGGTTCCCATTTTCAATACCGTGCGTACAGTCATAAGTTGGTCCTGGCCTGGCGGCCGTATCAATCATTGAATAAAGGCTGAGGGTGTATGCAAAAGTGCGCGCCCGCTACAATCAACATATTCCCAAAACAATAGCTCACTGTCATGCCCCAGTCCGTCCATTACGCAGAACAATGGGTGCCACCTGCTCACATGCTGGTACGGCGCTGCCGTGAAGGGGTGCTGGCCACACAGTCACAGCAATGGGCGGGCTTTCCCTATGCGTCTTACCTGCCCTGCGTTTGCGATGAGACCGGCAGCCCGTTGTTCGTTATCAGCACACTGGCCGAGCACACCCAAAACCTGCAGGTTGACCGACAATGCAGTTTTGTCGTCTTCGACAGTAGCGATCCGGCTAACGCGGCAGAGCGCGTTACGTTGATCGGCACGGCTGAGCCGATCACCCCTTCGCCCTTGCTTGCAGCCCGGATCAAACGGTATCAGCCTCAGGCAGTGCAGTTTCTGGCGCTTGGTGATTTTGCAGTATGGCGGCTCGAAGTGAGCGCCTTGCGTTACATTGCGGGCTTTGGCCGGATGGGCTGGAGCGATGCCCGACAATGGGCCGACACTGCCCAACTGTCCCTGGAACAAGAAGCCCAATGGCTGGATCAGATCAACGCGCCCAGTGATATCCGCCTCATCGGAATTGATTTTGATGGCGTGGATGTCCTCCGGAATGGCAAGCTCATCCGTTATGGCTTCGATACACAACCTTTGGGCACCGATGCCCTGCGTGCAGCGGTGACCCGGGCGCTGAGCGCGTTATCACCCGGGCAAGCCTGACAGACCGTCAGGGCCGGTATATCAGCACCATATAGACCGAACACACAAACAAACCGGAAAGTAGCTGCGGAGTAATCAATGACCCAACGCATTCTGTTCGTTGAGGATGATCTGGAACTGGCCGATCTGATCGGCGGTTTCCTGAGAAGCTTCGAATTTGAAGTCGAACACCTGGCTGATGGCAACAACGTCATCGAGAACGTGCGCGCCAACCCGCCCGCGTTGATCCTGCTTGACTTGATGCTGCCCGGCAAAGACGGCATGACCCTGTGCCGTGAACTACGCGAGTTCTATACCGGTCCGATCGTGATTCTGACCTCGCTCAATAGCGACATGAACCAGATTCTGGGCTTTGAGATCGGCGCGTCTGACTACGTGGTCAAAACCACGCCCCCGTCCGTACTCGTTGCCCGGATCAAAGCTCATCTGCGCCAATCAACCGGCGCGGTCACCCCCACGATCAGTGCCGCCAAGGATCAACGGACCACGACCAACTTTGGGCATCTGGTCATCGACAGCCGCAATCGCACGGCCACCTATCGCAATGAGCCGCTGCATTTGTCGACCGGTGACTTTGATTTGCTGTGGGAACTGGCCAGCCACGCCGGCGAAATCCTCTCCCGCGATCACTTGCTCAAGCGTTTGCGCGGTATTGAATACGACGGGCTGGATCGCAGTGTCGATGTGGCGATCAGCCGCTTGCGCAAAAAACTGGCCGACGACCCGATCGAACCGCGCAAGATCAAAACCATCCGCCACAAGGGCTATCTGTTCGCGACCGATATCTGGTGGCAGGAATAAATAACCCGCAGCTTTAACGCCTGCCCAATCAGGGTGGGAATCTGACCGCAACAGGAACTGGAACAAGGGATGCGCAAGCCATCACGAATTTTCCGCACCCTTTACCGCCGTGCTGTGGTGGTGGTGCGCCGCTCCCGGCGGGCCCTGCCCGATGGCTTTGCCATGCGGCAACTGTTCCTGCGGTTCTACCTGACGGTTGTGCTGTGTTTCCTGGCATCCGCGCTCATCATTGGCAGCTTGTACAAGCACATGATCGAACGCATCAACCAGCATTACCTGACTGACATTTTCCAGACCACCATCAGCATTGTGGAAGACGAACTGGGTGATCTGCCACAGTCAATCTGGCACAGCGAAATCAGCCGCATGCGCGGCAAACTGCCCGTCCCGGTAGAGATCGAGCAACTGGATGCCTACACGCTCAGCCCCCCAAACCGCAAGGCACTGGCTGATGGCGACATCATCTTGCTGGAAGATGAAGACATCTATCTGCACCGTATTCCGGATACGCAGCTGATTGTGGTACTGGGGCCGGTGCCGTATCTGAACCGGCTGGACAACATCTCCTGGCCAGATATCCTGGGTTTGTTGTTAATGTGCGCGGCGCTGGGTATTCCCACCTGGCTCTGGATGCGCCCGTTCTACCGGGACTTGCGCACCATGGTTCGCCAGAGTCGCAAAATGGGAAGCGGGGATTTCCAGGTCCGCGCCGAGTTATCAGAAAACTCGCCACTATCTTCTTTGGGTTCCACCTTCAACCGGATGGCGCACGACGTGCAGGAACTGACTGCCAGCCGCCAGCAAATGATTGACGCCATCTCTCACGACTTGCGCACGCCGCTGGCGCGGCTCAGATATCGGCTGGAAGCGCTCAAAGCAGGTGCACCAGCCGACGCCCAGACCAGTGGGATGGAGCGTGATCTGGAACAGATCGACCAGCTGGTTGAAGAATGGCTCACTTTGCGCAAGCTGGAACGCTCCCAAATGCAGTTGGAAATCCAGCCACTGGAAATCATGCCGTGGCTGGAGCGACAACTGTCCGAGTTGTCCGTGGGCGGCACAGTCATTCCGCTGGAAAACACAACCGGCCTCAAGGCGCCGCTCATGAACGCAGACAGCTATTATCTTTCGCGCGTGCTTTCCAATTTGATCAGCAACGCCAAACGTTATGGCGGTGGCAAGATCCAGGTCGTGTTGTCCTGGTCCGATGGTGTGGCACGGTTGATGGTCGACGACAACGGCCCGGGGATTCCGGAATCCGAGCGCGAACGGCTGATGCAACCGTTCGAACGACTGGAAAGCAGCCGCAACCGTAGCACCGGTGGTTATGGCCTTGGGTTGGCCATTGTGGCCATGGTGATGCATGGCCATGGCGGCAATTTGCGGATTGAAACCTCACCGATGGGCGGCGCACGCGCATTGTTGTACTGGCCGACCACCTTGAAGGATGCCAACAGGCTGTAAAACAGCGGGCCAGCCATCACTCATGGCAGACGGCCCGCTAACCCTTTAATTCCAAGGGCTTACAGTGCATCAGCATGCCCTGATGCGGTGCGGTAAATAACAAAAAGAGCGGTTAACGCACCACCGAAGTACATTCAGTTACAACACGCAACCATCCCCGCACTGACCCGCCTCAGGCAATTCCTAATAATCCACTCCAACACGACAAGAACGTGTCCCGCATCTCTTAAAAACGTTGGAGAATTACCATGAACAAGTTGGTCGCTACGCTCGTTGCAGCGATGTTCGCCGGCGCCGCCGCTTTCGGCGTTGCTGCTGACGCCCCGGCTTCCACCGTGAAGTCGGTGAAGGTTGAGAAGCACGCTCACAAGAAGGCTTCTGCCGCTTCCGCAGCGCAGAAGGCTCAAGCGAAGAAGCACAAGGCTTCCGCTGCTTCCACCGCACAAAAAGCTCAAGCCAAGAAGCACAAGGCATCCGCCGCTTCCGCAGCTCAAAAGGCCCAAGCCAAGAAGCACAAGGCATCCGCCGCTTCCGCCGCTCAAAAGGCCCAAGCCAAGAAAGTGAAGGCTTCCGCTGCTTCCGCTGCTCAGAAGGCTCAAGCCAAGAAGGCTAAGGCTTCCGCTGCTTCCGCTGCACAAAAGGCTCAAGCCAAGAAGCACAAGGCATCCGCCGCTTCCGCAGCTCAAAAGGCCCAAGCCAAGAAAGTGAAGGCTTCCGCTGCTTCCGCTGCACAGAAGGCTCAAGCCAAGAAGGCTAAGGCTTCTGCTGCTTCCGCTGCTCAAAAGGCTCAAGCCAAGAAGCACAAGGCTTCCGCTGCTTCTGCTGCTCAGAAGGCTCAAACCAAGAAGGCTAAGGCTTCTGCTGCTTCCGCTGCTCAAAAGGCTCAAGCCAAGAAGCACAAGGCTTCCGCTGCTTCTGCTGCTCAGAAGGCTCAAGCCAAGAAGGCTAAGGCTTCTGCTGCTTCCGCTGCTCAAAAGGCTCAAGCCAAGAAGCACAAGGCATCCGCTGCCTCTGCTGCTCAAAAGGCTCAGTCCAAGAAGCACAAGAAGGCATCCGCTGCTTCCGCTGCCTAATCAACAGCAAAGCACTGCCAACAAAAACGGGGACTTCGGTCCCCGTTTTTGTTTTATCGTGTCAATCTTGCAGGCAAACGGGAACCAACCTCCCGACGGCTGCGTCCACGTCTCTTCCCGACTTTGCTGATACCGCACATGAAACGGTTTTTCTCCGCGCTGGCATTGCTGCTGGCCTGTTTGCAAGTAGCTCACGCTGAACCCAGCGAAGCCGCACAACACAAGATCATGTTCTTCGGTCATGACGATCGCGTCATGATTCATACGCCATTTGCACCCACTTTCTCGGCGATTGGCGTGATGCGTACGCAACATCAGTATGACTGCACGGCCACGCTCATCAGCCCCGATACCGCAGTCACCGCAGCCCATTGCTTCTGGATGGCAGGCAAAAGCATGGACCAGGGTGAGTGGTTCATGACGGCCTACGACAACGGCCAATACACCGCCAAATATCGCGTACTGAGCCAGATCTTCAATCCGCAATTCAAAGCCGGGCTGGATCGCCGCAAAGACGGTGTGTACATCACCAAAAAAGCGCGTCAGTACGACATCGCTATCATCCGCGTGAAGCTGGTCGAAGGCGATGCGCCCAAGCCCATGAATATGTTTACCGGTAACCGCAGCCAGTTGCAGCAGATTCTGGCCAAAGCACGCAACGTGGTTAGTCAGGCCGGTTATCCGGAAGACCAGGATGACATCATGGCCGCCCATTTACGCTGCAAAATCACTGCGCTGAGCGCCGACAATACTGTTTTCCACCGCTGCGACACGCTGGAAGGCGACTCTGGCTCTCCGCTTTGGGTCGACACCCCACAAGGTCCGTTGCTGATTGCCGTACAAAGCTCAGCTCCGCCTTATGAGGCACGTGACGACGTCGACAATATTGGCGTAACCACATTGCAGCTGCCGGAGTTGCCCGCGCGTTAAGACGCCGGAACACGACAGCCGCATGCCAATTCGCTACAATGACATGCTATTTCTTTGATTTTCAGGCAGAAGATGGACATTCAGGCATATATGCAGGAAGTGGGTCGCAAGGCACGCCTCGCCAGTCGGGCGATGGCCAAAGCCGAGACTCGCGCCAAAGATGCCGCATTACTGGCCATTGCCGCAGGGATCGAACTCAACGCGAAAGACCTGCTGGCCGCCAATGCGCGCGATATGGAACAAGCCCGTGCCGACGGCCTTGAACCAGCGCTGCTGGATCGTCTGCAACTGACTGAGAAAACCATTGCCAGCATGGCCGAAGGCCTGCGTCAGATCGCTTCATTGCGTGATCCGATTGGCGAGATGGGCGATTTCAAGTTCCGCCCCAGCGGCATTCAGGTTGGCAAAATGCGTGTGCCCCTGGGCGTCGTTGGCATTATTTATGAAGCCCGTCCCAACGTGACGGCCGATGCCGCGGGCCTGTGCATCAAGTCTGGCAATGCCACCATTTTGCGTGGCGGCCGCGAGGCATTCCACTGCAACCAGGCGATTGCCCAACTGGTGAAAGCCGGTCTGGCCGAAGCCGGTTTGCCCGAAGCCGCTGTACAGATTATCGAAACCCCCGACCGCGCCGCCGTGGGCGAACTCATCACCATGACCGAGTTTGTCGACGTCATTGTGCCGCGCGGTGGCAAGGGTCTGATCGAGCGTATTTCCAAAGATGCGCGTGTGCCGGTCATCAAGCATCTGGATGGCATCTGTCACGTCTATATCGATGATGAAGCCGATACCGACAAAGCAATCCGCATTGCCGATAACGCCAAAACGCATCGTTACGCGCCCTGCAACACCATGGAAACGCTGCTGGTGCACGCCAATGCCGCCCAACGTACGCTGTTGCCGCTGGCCGACATTTATCGCAGCAAAGGTGTCGAGTTACGCGGCTGTGCGGCCACGCGCGACCTCCTGCCTGATGCCATACCGGCGACCGAAGAAGACTGGCGTACCGAATACCTGGCCCCGATCCTCTCGATCCGTATCGTTGCGGATCTGGACATGGCCATCGATCACATCAACACATGGGGCTCGCACCATACCGATGCCATCGTGACCGAGAACTACACCAAAGCGCGCCGCTTTTTGCGCGAAGTAGATTCAAGTTCAGTCATGGTCAACGCCTCGACCCGCTTTGCGGATGGTTTCGAGTATGGGCTGGGCGCCGAAATCGGTATTTCCACCGACAAGATCCACGCGCGTGGTCCGGTTGGCCTGGAAGGTCTGACCAGTGAAAAGTGGATTGTGCTCGGCAACGGGGAAGTCCGGGCTTGAGCAATGCAGATCTAGCTGTGCCGTCGCAAACGCTCGGCGTTTTCGGCGGCACCTTTGATCCAGTCCACAACGGGCACCTGATTCTGGCCCGGGCGCTGCGCGATACGTTTGCGCTGCCTGAAGTCCGGCTGATTCCCACCGGTCTGCCACCGCACCGAGCCGTGCCACCGGTATCACCGCAGCAGCGGTTTGACTGGGTACGCGCGGCCATTGCAGGCGAGCCCGGCCTGACAGCCGACGACCGGGAGGTGCGCCGCGACGGCTACTGTTATACGGTAGATACATTGGCCGAGTTACAGCAGGAACAGCCTGATGCGTTGCTGGTGTGGCTGGTGGGTGGCGATTCGTTCCATCACCTGGCCACCTGGCAGCGCTGGCGCGATTTGCTGGAGTGCGGTCACATGGTGATCGCGGCGCGACCCGGCTACGATTGGACTACACTTTCTGAAGAACTCGCGCGGGAACTCAACCACCGCGCAGTCCCGGCGCAGCCTGCTGCGCTGGGCAAGGGCAGGATCAGCATCCTGCCCACTCCGCTCATGCCGTTCTCGTCAACTGAACTGCGCGACAAACTCGCGCACGGGGAAGACGTTAGCGGCCTGACTCCGGTCGCACAAGCCATTGGGCGATCCGGGCTTTACCTAACTTGAAGCGGCTCGTGCCGCCGCACGCGATGCTGGAAATGCCAGCTCCAACGCACCGTCGGCCACCGCAGGATATGGATGCATGAACGAACACATACAGCAGATGCGCGATGTCGCCGTAGCGGCACTGGAAGACATCAAGGGCAAGGAAATTCTGGTTCTTGATACCACGCAGCTCACCGATCTTTTTGATTGCATGATCGTCGCTACCGGCGAATCCAACCGCCAGGTTCGCGCTCTGGCTAACAACGTCAGTGTTGAACTCAAGGCCAAAGGTTTTGAGATTGTCAGCACCGAAGGCGAAGACTCCGGCGAATGGGTGTTGGTCGACGCCGGCTCGCTGGTCGTGCATGTGATGCTGCCGGCCGTGCGTGACTATTACGATCTCGAACAACTGTGGGGCGGCCAGAAGCCGACCTTCAACCCGCTGGGCAAAAGCTGGTCCGCGGTGTGAGATGAGCAAAACAAAAGACCGGCCTGTGCCGGTCTTTTGACTTTCGGGGGCGCCGTTCTGGCAGCCCCTTGTTCTGTTGCAGCCTTTAAATCAAAGCCTGAAGCGCGATAACGTGCTGTTAAGATTGCTGGCCACCTGGTGCATTTCTTGCGCCTCAGCGGCCGCATCGCGAGAGGCCGACTCGTTCTGCACGATCATCTGCGTCACACGCTCCACATTGGCCGCAATATCGTTGCTGGCCTGGCTTTGCTCGCGCAGGGCCACGGTGATTTCCTGACTCACCCGCAGGACTTCACCTGATGCTTCTTCAATGCGGCGAATCGCATCACCCGCCTGATTTGCCAGCTCTACACCCTGGGCCACACGCGTTTGCGTCGCCCCGATATTCCGCGTGGTCTCTGCCGCACTTTCCTGCACGGCAGAAATGGTCTGGCTGATTTCAGTCGTCGATTGGGCGGTACGTTCTGCCAACTTGCGTACTTCATCAGCCACGACAGCAAAACCGCGTCCTTGCTCACCCGCGCGCGCGGCTTCAATGGCCGCATTCAGTGCCAGCAGGTTGGTCTGGTCCGCCACTTCACGAATCACCTGCACCACACTGGCGATTGCCACGGTTTTCTCCACGGTCGCCGCGATCACGCGCGCGGTTTCATCGACCTGTTCCGCAATCCCCTGGATTTCCGTGACGGTACGGGCAATCACTTGCTCGCCCTGACGGCTCAGGTTGGCGCTTTCGGCCGTGTGATCCAGCGAAGTCTGCGCGCTGGATGAAATATGGCTCACGCTGACGGTCAATTCTTCCAGCGCAGCGGCCATGGTCGTTGTGGCATCAGACTGGCGGGCAGAGCCTTCGGCAATCTGCTTTGAAGTGACGTTAAAACGCCCGGCGATTTCATTCACGCCGCGCGCTTCCGCCTGGATTTCCTCGATCATGGCTCGCAGGGCATCACGCATACGGCCGATCGCCACCATCATGCTGTCCCGGGAGGCACCACCCAGATGCAGCGGAAACGCCAGATCCCCATCGGCAATGGCTTGTGCCGCGCGTACAGCGTCCGCGGGCTCGCCCCCCAGTGGCTTGAGCACCAGATGTCGCAACAGCGCCAGCAGCACAATCAGCAGCAATACGGCCACCACCACCGCACTGATACCGATCACCAGCGCGCGCTGACGGGCAATCTGGTTGACTTCAGATTCCGGCCACATGGCGACCGCTTTGAACTTCCAGTCTTCAAAGGGTTGCTCAACATGCGCCCAACCCGCAGGCGCATTGTCGATCAGGCTTTGTGCAGTACTGTCATCCACACTACCGGAATGAAAGCGTACCTTGCCCTTGTCATCCACAACCGCGACAAAACCACTTTGCAGCAGATGAATACGGCCCACCGTGGCCTGCAGCGGCGAGAGGTCCACTTTGTAGCCGACGTACCAGATGCCGATCACATTGTTGGCAGCATCGCGGATGGGTTCATAACCGGTGATATAGGGGTTGCCCAGAATATCCACCTGACCGTAGAACGGCTGCCCCTGGCGAATGGCCGCAATGGCGCGGCCCTTGGGATCAAGCACTGTGCCAATGGCACGGTTGCCCTCTTTCTTGACGTTGGTAGAGACACGTACAAAGTCATCACCCGCGCGCGAGAACAAGGTGGCGGTCCCACCCATGATGTCGAGCACGCCATCGACCAGTTCGAAGTGATTGGCTTGTGACGCGCTGCCCAGCAGCAAGTCGGGCGGGTTTTTGTCTTTGACCGCCACAGCTGCACCGCTGGCCGGCTGGCCCAGCGCCAGACCGCGCGCCTTCAAGAGTTTCATGGCGGCATCAACCCGCGCTTTCATCTGGTCGTTGGTCAGCTTGAGCTGATCTACCGAGTTATCCAGCGCTTGTTGAGCCAGTTGATCTGTCTCGTCGTGGACGCGATTGCTCTCGTTGAGGGCAAACAACATGGCTCCGCCAAGAATGACGGGCAGCAGGATGACGGCGATCGCCGCCGCAACGCGCCCCTGCAAGGTGTGCAGCATGACAATTTTCCTTGTTATATCAGCATATTCTGTTCGGGCCGAATTATGCCAAATGAATGCTGATTACGTGTCAGCACCATTCATCACTCCGACCAACGGTGAACTTGGACCGGGGTTGCCCTGAAGCACTTCAACCACCCAGTCGACAAACACGCGCACCCTTGCTGAAAGCCTCCGGTTTTGAGCATAGACCACAGAAACCGGTAGCGGCGCGGCGCGGTATTGCGGTAACACCTCTTGCAACTGGCCACTGGCCAGCAGTGCTTCCGCGCCATTACGTGGCACCTGCACGAGGCCCAGCCCGGCAAGGCAGCAAGCCATATACGCCTCTGAACTGGTCACGGAGATCTGGCTTTTCATGCGGATCAGCCGGGTTTCATCTTTGTGGGTGTACTCCCAGTCCAGATCACGTCCCAACCGGCTGGAATGAAAGTTCACCGCCAGATGATGTTCCAGATCCCCCAGCGTCTGCGGCACGCCGTACCGCGCCAGGTAATCCGGCGAGGCGCAGTTGATTTGTTCCATGGCGCCCACCCGCCGCGCCATCAGTGTTGAATCAGGCAACGCACCCACCCGCACGGCGCAATCCACGCCCTCACCCACCAGGTCAACAAAGCGGTCATTCGCACCAAAGCGCAGTTGAATGTCTGGATAACGCGCAAAAAACGCGGGTAACCGTGGAATGATCTCCAGCCGGGCCATCCGTTCGGGCAAGTCGACTTGCACGACGCCACTCGGGCTGCGCGCGGCCCCGGTAAACAGGTTATCGGTTTCTTCCAGTTCGGCCACAAGGCGGGTACAGCGCTCCTGGTACAGCAGCCCCTCCTGGGTCAGGCTGACCCGCCGTGTGGTGCGCTGGAATAACTGCGCACCGAGACGTTTTTCCAGTTGCTGGATGGCGTTACTGACCGTCGCGCGCGGCAGGTGCAGTACGTCTGCGGCCTTGCTGAAACTGCTGAACTCGGCCACTTTGAGAAAGACTTGCATGGCTTCGATGCGATCCATTTCCGGCTCCGGGTATCACGATTTGATTGTTAGTCTGCTTCGTATAATAAATCCATATGGGCCAGCTTTATCCGGGGCATACGGTCAATCACAATGCTGTGCATCCACCAGCCATACCAGGCATGGCCATTCATCTCACTACTGGAGTCTGAAGATGCAACAGCGACAACTTGGAAAAACCGGCCCCGCCACGTCTGCCCTGGGTCTGGGCTGCATGGGCATGTCGGGAATGTATGGCCCGGCAGATGAAGAGGAAGGTATCGCCACCATTCATGCGGCAATGGATGCCGGCATGGTGCTGCTTGATACCGGCGACTTTTACGGCATGGGCCATAACGAGATGCTGATCGGCCGAGCGCTCAAGGGAAAAAACCGGGATCAAGTGCAGATCAGCGTGAAATTCGGTGCGCTGCGTGATCCAGCAAATGGCTGGAGCGGCTACGACGCCCGACCCGCCGCCGTCCGCAACTTTGTGGCATACACCCTCAAGCGACTTGGCGTGGATTACATCGACATCTATCGTCCGGCCCGACTGGACCCGAACGTACCGATCGAAGACACGGTCGGCGCCATCAGCCGGCTGATCGAAGAAGGGTATGTGCGCCACGTCGGTTTGTCTGAGGTCGGTGCCGATACCATTCGCCGGGCTGCCGCCATTGCCCCCATCAGTGACTTGCAGATTGAGTACTCGCTGATCTCGCGCTCGCTGGAAGCCGACATTTTGCCCACTTGCCGCGAACTGGGCATCGGCATCACGGCATATGGTGTGCTGTCTCGTGGTTTGATCAGCGGTCACTGGACGCAAGAACGCGCATTGGGCAAAGGGGATTTTCGCAGCACAGCGCCGCGCTTCAGTGGAGACAACCTCACCCACAATCTGGCCCTGGTCGACACGCTGCGCAGCATCGCCGACACTCAGGGCGTAACGGTGGCACAACTGGCCATTGCCTGGGTGATGTCACGCGGCGACGACGTTGTGCCGCTGATCGGCGCTCGTTCCCGTACCCGGCTGACGGAGGCGCTGGGCGCGCTGAATGTCACGTTGAGTGCGGCTGATCTGGCCCGGATCGAGCAAGCCATTCCACCCGATGCTGCGGCAGGCGAACGCTATCAGCCAGCACAAATGGCGCACATGGACAGCGAAAAACGCGGACATGCTTGATCAACAGGCGCCCGGCTAGTCGTCAGACTGGCTGAGCATGCGCGCCACATCTTGCCGATGCTGTTGCACGCCCTGCTGATGGGCGTGCAGCAAGCGGCCAGGAAACTCTGGCTGCTCCTCCACCTGCCGATATCGGCCTAAACGTAGCCAGGTCATTACACTGGCTTCGGCCAGGTGCAATACGCCGCCGATGATCACGCCAATCAGCACTTCAGCCGTCCGGTAAACCGCCGTGAGGAACGGTGACTCGGCGCTGGTTGTGGTCAGCAACACGAGCGGACAAGTCCACAAGCAGACACGGATCGCCGGTCTGCCCATGGCAATCACAGCGCAAATACCCACCGCCACGGCCAGTTGTACCGGTACGGCGATCTGCCATGTACTGCCAGCCAGGTTGGCAGCCAGGGCGACCAGCGCCCCCAGCACGGTGCCCAGAATGCGGCCCTGGATAGAGGTCCGCGTCGCGCGGATGTTTTCCTGCGAGACAATCAGCGCCGACATGGAAGCCCAAACCGGATGCGGCGACTGCAACAATACAGCCGCATACCACGCCAGCGTTGCCGACGCGGCACAGCGGACGACAAAATTGGCGCGGTCTACATGGTGATGCAGGTTCTCACGGTCGATCTGCAGCATGGCGGGGCACGGCGATTCTCAAAGGCTGACCTCATCAGCGTAGACCGTTTCAGGCCCAGACGCCCTCAGCCAGTTTTGTGGCGTATTCACGCACATCTTGCGGCCAGGCGGCGATCAACGTTTCAAAGCGGGCCTGATCTGGTGCGAACAAAGCGCGAGACACTTCTTCAAACCCCGCCAGGTTACCCGCCAGGGCAGAGATAAACCGGTAGCACACTTCTTGCGCATGACGACGGCGATCTGGTGCGGCACTGGCGTGACGTGCGGCATCTACCAGTTTGCGCAGCACAACCGAGGCACCGCCTGGCTGGCTGTTCAGCCACTCCCAATGTCGCGGCAACAAGGTGACCTCACGCGCAACCACACCGAGTTTGGGACGGCCACGGCCACGCGGCGCATCTGTCTCTTCGGTGCTTTCCGGCATGGCGGTGCCTTCAACGATACGGGCGGCGATCTCTGCAGCCGTACCACGCAAATCCAGTTCAACCGGACGCGCGGTGATGTCGTCAAATACCAGCAAAGGCTCTGTCGCTGCTTCAGCGCCGCTTTCTTTGATCGCGATCGCAACGTCACGCAATAAACCAGAAGCAATCCGCCGATGCCCGACAAAGGCCGTGCAATGAATGGGATGAGTCATGGTGGTTCTCAATCTGATCGGATGGAATGAAACAAATTTACCCGGATAAAATTATCTAGTCAATATCATCCGGGTAAAATGCCGTTATTCGGTTGGATATATGAAGTCACCACACACACACCTTGCAATTGATAACCAAATGGTTATGATTTGCGTATGGATACCACCACCGACACCCTCTTTCGCGCTTTGGCCGACCCGACCCGGCGCGCCGTGTACGAACGCCTGTGCCGCGATGGCGAGCAAAACGTCCGCACACTGACTGATCAGGCGGGCGTTTCACAACCGGCGGTTTCCAAACATCTGGCCATTCTCAAGGAAGCCGGGCTGGTCAGTGAGCGGCGCGACGGTCGCCAGACGCATTACAGCGCCCAGCCTGCGGCGCTCAACCCTTTGGTCGACTGGATGCGCTTTTACAACGCCTTCTGGCCAGACCGTTTTGATCGTCTTGATGACCTTTTGAAGAGGATGGACCAATGAACATGCCCAATACCGATCTGGCCTTGCGTTCTGTGGTGGTGGAGCGCGCCTTCGCGCATTCGCCTGATAAAGTCTGGCGCGCGCTCACTCAAGGCCCGCTGATCGAAGAATGGTTGATGAGCAACGACTTTGAACCCGTGGTCGGCCACCGCTTTACGTTCCGTATGCCCGCGATGCCGGGCTGGAACGGCGTAACCGATTGCGAAGTACTGACGGTAGAAGCGCCCAGGAAACTGGCCTACACGTGGTGTGCCTCTGGCGAAGAAGCGGCTACCGGCATCAGCACCATCGTGACCTTCACCCTGACGCCCACAGAGGGGGGTGTCCTGCTGCGCATGGAACAAAGCGGCTTCAAGCCACACGAAGACCGCAACCTGCAAGGTGCCAACTGGGGCTGGCAGTCTTTCCTCACCAAGCTGGAAGGTGTGCTGGCTACGGCGGGTTGATACGCCGCCAGCAAACCATGCAGCCGGGGCGACGCGCTCCGGCTGTTTTGCTTCAAGCGTTCAGTGTTCCCGTGCGCTCATCCTCGCAAAAGGCTGCCGGGGCGAGCGCCCGATCAGCGCGACCATCACAAAACCCAGGGCGACCAGCAACAACACCCCCACCATGGCCTGATCCCCCCAATGCTGCATGGCCATGCCTGTCAGCGCAGGGCTGTCAGCGGCAAAGTGGCCCCAATGCCAACCACCGCGACGCTAAATGTCACCGCCACAAAGTTGCGCCAGACTTGCCGTTCAAGCATGCGTGCTTCCGTGATCGAGGTAGCGCTGATTCTGGCCGCAGACCGGGCCAGTGGTCTCTCCGGCTGTTCTACACTGAGCACATTGCCCTTTTGACCGGTTCAAGGAGCCAACATGACCATCCACGTGACATGGCAAGCGGCCAGCCAGGCCACCATCACCCAACTCAGCAACGGCACTGCGCAATGGACTGCGGATATGGGCGCAGCCAGCGGCGGCGCACCGGGCGCACCAGATCCACATGAGTTGCTGGATTCCGCGCTGGGCGCATGCACCTCGCTGACCTTGCAGTTGTATGCCAAGCGCCGCAATTACCCGCTGGACAGCATCCGGGTGGAAATCACTCACGAAGAGGAAGGCGGCGTGTATCACATGAAGCGCCATATCACACTGGGTGGCGCGCTAGATGACGCCGCCCGCGCCGATTTGTTGCGTGTAGCGGAGAAATGCCCGGTCCACAAAACCCTGAGCGGGCAATTCGACATCAAGACGGAGCTGGCAGGTTAGTCGGCCCGTCTCCAGACAAAAAGCGGCATGGATCACCATGCCGCTTTTTTTGCCTTAGCCTCTGAGATCAGATGCGTTGGGCCACCGGCGCAGCCGAGTCATCATTCGCGGCACTTTGACCGGCGCTGACCAGATCCGCAGACCGCGTTTCACGCATCGACAAGACAGCCAGAAAGCTCAACAGCGCGGCCACCGAGACATAACCGCCCACCCAGGCCAGACCGCCCTTTTCGACCAGAATCTGCGCAATGAACGGCGCAATCGAGGCACCAATAATGCCACCCACGTTATAAGCGATCGAGGCGCCGGTATAGCGTACGCGGGTGGGGAAGATCTCTGGCAGCAGCGCCCCCATGGGCCCGAAGGTGAAACCCATCAGGAACAGTTCGATCACGAGGAACAACCCCACGCTGACTGTCGTGCCACCACCCAGCAACGGTGCCATGGTGAAGCCGGACAGCATGGCCAGCGCGGTACCCAGCAGCAGTACCGGGCGGCGCCCCCATTTATCGCTCGCCCAAGCCGATAGCGGTGTCCCCAGCGCCATGAACAACACGGCAAAACACAGCATGGCCAGGAATTCGGGCTTGGTGAAATGCAGCTTGCTCACACCGTACGAGAGCGAAAACACGGTCGAGATATAAAACAGCGCATAACACACCACCATCGAGAACGCGCCTTGCAGTACGGGAACAAGGTGATTGGAGAGGGTCTCGAACAACGGCACGCGCGCACGCTCGTTGCGTTGCAGCGCCTGGGCAAAGATGGGTGTCTCGTGCAGTTTCAGGCGCACATACAAGCCCACCATCACCAGCGCAGCGCTGAAAATGAACGGGACGCGCCAGCCCCAGCTTTTGAACTGGTCGTCTGTTAACAAGACAGCCAGGCCAAAGAACAAACCGTTGGCAAACAAAAAGCCAATCGACGGCCCCATTTGCGGAAACATGCCAAACCAGGCGCGTTTGCCCGCCGGCGCGTTTTCAGTCGCCAGCAACGCCGCACCGCCCCATTCGCCCCCAAGGCCGATCCCCTGACCAAAACGCAGCACGCACAGGATGATCGGCGCGGCAACGCCAATGCTGTCATAACTGGGCAAGAAACCAATCAGCGTGGTCGAGACCCCCATCACTAGCAACGACGCCACCAACGTGGATTTACGCCCGATGCGGTCGCCAAAGTGACCAAACAAGGCCGAGCCCACCGGACGCGCCAGAAACGCGATGCCGAAGGTGACAAATGCATTGAGCGATTGTGCTGTGGCAGATTCTTTGGGGAAAAACGTCGGGCCAATGATCAGCGCGGCGGCCGTGGCAAAGATATAGAAATCAAAAAATTCGATGGCGGTGCCAATAAAACTGGCTACCGCAACGCGCGCCGTCGAATTGGCCGGCGGCTGGGCTGCATGAGTCGTCATGGATTGCTCTCTGTATTTTTTAACCAGAACCATGACGAGGAAATGCCCGATGCTTGTGACGGCCGCATTCCTTCCCCATGCCTGGCGGTATGTATGAAGGGCAAACGGGCGGACGACATGGCGGCGATGAGCGCAGATGACTCAGGCGGGCTGCGGATGGGCAACGGGCCCGGTCTCGAACCGGATTGCGTTTGCGGCTGGATAAGCTGCAACCGATGATAAGGACCGTAAAAAAAACCTGCAAGGCGGGGAACCTGTATTGCCACTGGTCAGTCTTTCGGCAAGCCGGTCATAAAATTGTCAAAATTCACGTTTGCTTACATCGGGATCACGGCTATGGTCGCTCGTTTTACCTTGCCGTTCATCCTGCCGTGCTGAACGACTGAATCATGAAATTGCTTACCCCCGCCGCCCTTGCGGACATTGGATTCCGCAAACTGCAGCCGTCTTTGCCGGCGTGGGTTGCGCCTGCCTGGAAGAAATTCAGCCCCGTCGCGCCGTTTGTGCTGCTAATCGTCGGGCGCTTGCTGGTCGACACCGTGTGGGACGCGCCACGCGTGCTGTTTCAGGTCTTGTTGTTCTTGTTTTTCTTCGCCTTTCTGGAGCGCTGGTCTGCTGTCGCCGCCACCATCGGCCTGGAAGGGGCGTTGCTGAACGGCAGCTGGATCAAAGAAGACGCGACGGGCGAGCCGCTACTGACGCGTGATCTGTTTGAAGTCTCACAAGGTGCTGCGCTCACCGGTTATGCCGACTGGCACCTGGTCGCGTATATCACCATGACCGTCCTGGCGATCGGTTATGGCCTTTATCGTCATCCACGCTTACTGTCCTGGCGCTTGTTGCCTGCGCTGATCCTGCCGGGCATGTTCTATGTGCGCATGGATAACCCCGCGCGGCTGGATGATTACTTGACGCTGCCGCTGACCAACGCACTGCATACCGAATATCTCTCATACAATTTCCGCGAAAACGCCCGCACCAATGGCGTACTGGGTCACTTGTACCTGAACGGCGAAACAGTGCCGCCACCGAAACATGGCCCGCACAATTTCTATGCCACCGCACCGCTGCGCCAGTTTGACGCGACCGATCCGGACGTCTTTGTCATCTTGTGTGAGTCCTGCTTCACTACCGAAGACAACCGTTTCCCCACTGCGGTATTGCGCCTCAGGGACGATAACGGATTTGCGCTCACCCACATGGTCAGCCCCGTGTACGGTGGCGGCACGGCCGAAGCCGAATTTGAAGTGCTGACGGGCTTGTCGAGCAAGGTCTTTCCGGGTGTCGATTACCAGACCTTCGCCAACCAGTATCGCAACGACGCCCACACCATCGTCAGCCACTTCCGCAAAGAGGGTTATCACACTTACGGGCTGCACGATTACTACTCGACCTTCTGGAAGCGCAACATCATTTACCCGAAGTTCGGTTTTGACGAGACGCACTTTGTCGATGAAATGAACTGGGACGAAGAAGGCTGGCCAGACGACACCCTGTTGTTCGACAAGGTACTGACGCTCTACAACCAGAGCCCGAAAAAACAAAAAACCATGATGTTCATGGCCACCGTCATGACCCATGGCAAGTACGTCGGCGCCAATGATGACAACGGCGAAGCCGATTACCGCGCGCGCCTGGATAAATCCATCGCCGACATGCAGCGCTTCGTCGTCGCCCTGCAAAAAGCCGCCGCCAAGCGTAAACGCCCGGTGATGGTCGTGGTCTTTGGTGACCACAAACCCGGCCTGACCGCCGTGTTCAACCACGATGGCGTACTGGATAACCACCAGTTCTCCACCGTCGGTGCCCGCAACGAAGACTTCCGCTTCGTACCGCGCATGAGCCCGGAACAAATGGGCGAACGCGGCAGCATTCCGGTTCTGGTCAAATACACCGGCAAGCAAAAAACGCTGGCATCTGATGTCGCCAGCAACATGGCCGGCAAACCGCTCCTGTGCATGTCAGCCCAACTGGCGCAAACCACCGACAACCAGGGGCGGTTCTTCGGCACCCTGGCACGCGTTTGCGATGACATGAAGGGTTATCCCTACGGCGAACATGGCTGGGACGCGACCTTCCCCACGGCGCTGTATGCAGAGCGGTTGTTTTGAGGGGCCTGCCCCCGGTGATATACCCGTGGCGAAAAAAGGGATGCTTGATGCATCCCTTTTTTGTTGATGGGCCGAAGAGGCGATCGGCCATGCCACAAAAGCAACAACGCTGGCTGATTTGCTGCAATGCGATCGAGAGAAGCGCAGCATGACATTGTCTTCTCTCCGCGTTGTGCGCGTGCCCCTGTCATAGACATGTCCACGTCTTTGCAAGCAGACAGTACCCCTGAATCTGGCAGTGCCTATCCCAAACTCATCACGACCAGTGATTCCCTCACACTAAGCTGGCAGTCATCCAGTGACCAACCCTGGGTGATCGGCGTCATACTGGCGTGTCTTACCCTGTTCGGCCCAGGCCTGATGCTACGCGAGCTGCTTTTCGCTCACGGCACCTCCCAATGGACGCAATACATCATGCCAGCCATCATGTTTGCAGTGACAGGCGCGTCCCTCAGCTACTGGATCTGGCGCGGCGCTTCAGCGCGTCACCTGCGCATATGTTCCGACGGAACCCTGGTGCTAGGTTTGTGCACATGGCGTTTTCGTCTCGCCCCTTCGGTGCTGGCGGTCAACGGAGAAACCAAAAGCGGCCCGTTTTTCAGCTTGAAGCTGTGTTTTCGTCACTTCACCCTGCATCTGCCAGCCTTCCCAAACAGAGGATGGCGTGATGAACATCAGGGGAGACTCAAGCAGTGGCTGCAAGCACATTTCCCGGCAACCCAGCCATATCAAAGCCCGCCGCGACTGGAGCGCGGTTTACTTGCCGGCGTGCTGACCGCCGCTGTGGCTGTTGGTTGCTTCGGGGTCGTGCTATGGGTGAGTCCCGGCATCCGCGATACCCTGCCGGATGTACATGGACCACTTGCACCGCTAACGACCCGGTTCTTGTTACTGGCGTGGAGCGGCCTTGTACTGGCCTGGTGGATGCTGGTTGTTCCAGGCAAAGACGCAGACCTGTTAGCAGAGCCCGGTACGGTTGTCTGGATCAGCGTTACATTCGTGTTTCTGGCCTTCGTAGCCACTTTTGTGCTGACTTATTTTGGTCAGCGTCAGGCGGCCCTGGAAACACCTGGCGTGACCACAGTCTGGCTGGCTCACCCATCGATCAGTTCGGCCAAACATTGTCCAGTTTTGCTGACCGTCAACGACCCGGTCACCGGGCAGACCGTTGACGCTTGCAGCCTCCAGGAAGGTATTTACAGGCCAGGGGCGGCCGCAATCGAGGTCCAGCGTGTGACCAACCGCTATGGCACCACGGATACCCTGTTGCGCATGGCCTCTGCGCCAGACTAGGCGCCGCCAAACCGCACTTTGAACCGCGTGTCCTGCGGATACGGGAAGAAGTCCTCCACAATCCCGCGCCCGATCCGCGCTTTGGTTTGCTGCCAGAATTCCGGGCTTAACAAGTCAGCGTGGTATTTCATGAACGCCGCGCGCATGTCCGGGCGGGTGAGCAGGAACGTGCCGAACTCTTCCGGGTAGACCTCGTTCTTGTGGCCGGTGTACCAGGCCTCGCCCGAGAGTTCGTATTCCGGCGCCAGCGGTGGCGGAATACGACGGAAATCGCAGTCGGTCATGTATTCGATTTCGTCGTAGTCGTAGAACACCACGCGGCCGGCGCGGGTGATGCCGAAGTTCTTGAACAGCATGTCACCGGGGAAGATGTTGGCAATGGCCAGTTCGCGCAGCGCATTGCCGTAATCGCGGATCACGTCTTCCACGATCTGGCCCTGGCTTTGGTCCAGCAAGATGTTCAGCGGCATCATGCGGCGCTCAATGTACAAATGGCGGATGACCACCGTATCACCGTCTTCCTCATACATGGATGGCGCCAGCGTCGCCAGTTCACTCAATAATTCCGGATCACAGCGGTCCCGCGGCAGGGCGACGTTGGAGAACTCCCAGGAGTCAGCCATACGGCCCACACGGTCATGCTGTTTCACCATCTGGTACTTGGCGCGCACCAGTTTGCGGTCTACCTCTTTGGGCGGCGGGATGATGTCCTTGATCACCTTGAACACAAATGGGAACGAGGGCAGCGTAAACACGATCATCACCATGCCTTTGATACCCGGCGCGATGGTAAAACGGTCGCTGGAATGGCGAAGATGGTGGAACAACTCGCGGTAAAACATGGTTTTACCTTGCTTGCCCAGACCCAGCATGGTGTACAACTCGGCGCGCGAACAATCCGGCAGAACCTGATGCAAGAAGTGGACCGTCGCCGAGGGCACTTCCATATCCACGAGGAAATACGCACGGGACAGACTGAACAGGTGGCGGATGTGATAGTGGTTGAACAGCGCGGCATCCACGTACAACTCGCCAGACTCGTTACGAAACAGCGGCAGTGCAAAAGGCAGATCCAGGTCACCGTTGATGACCCGGCCGATGATGTAGGCCGTCTTGCCACGGTAAAACGGGGATGCCATGACTTGAATCTGCGCATTGAAAGACAGTTTTGGCCACTGCCCCATGTGCGCATGGGCAGCACGCAGGATGTAGCGCACATCGCGCTTGAGATCTTCAAACGGCAGGGTGAAATCAAAGTCCGTCAAAATGCGCTCGACGGTGTCTTCCAGCCAGGTGCGCGTGGGGTAATAGGTGCGATAAACCTGCGGTTCCCACGCCTCGATGTATTCGGTAGAAACAGCCGGTCGATAGAAAATGAAATCGTTGTGAAAATACGTGCGATGCAAGATGCGACAGCACACCGAGTTGAAAAACGTCTCGGCCAGTTCCGGCTGTTTATGATTCACCAGCAAGCTGATGTATTGCGTCTTGGCCCGCGCCCAGACTTCGTCGGGCAGACTATCTGGATTGAATTCCTTGAGGATGCGCTCGACCGCTTCATCTACGCGCATATCGTAAAAAGCAATTCGCCGTTTTACGGTTTCGCGCTGCGCGTGGGTGTCGCCCGCCTCAAAATAGCCTTTGGCGCTTTGGCTACATTCCCGGAACAAGCGGTAATGGCAATCAAAACCATCCAGAATGGCGCGCGCCAGGCTCAAGGCTTCACCGTTGCCATAGGCCGTGCTGACAGCTTGTTCCTGATGTCCCATACATCCTCCAACGCAGCGTTCAATCCAGTGTAGAGCGGCAACCGGTCAGAATCGAAATTAACGTGCTGCACTGCGTCAGACGATGGGGGCAAACCCGCAATGGCGTGTTTGAAGCGCCGGCCGGCAACTGTCTGGCCAGCGCTTGCAGCCACTTTCAGCACGCTAACCCGCCGCTTGCGCCCTCTCCTTGGCCGCTGGCAAAGATGCCAGCCCGGCAAAGGTAGCTAATGCGTGTCTTGAGGCCCGTTTTCGGGTAAAATCTTTCTCTATTTGAACCCACTTTTGCGGACCTGTAGCCATGCCCTTGTTGCAAGCCGAACGTGATGCCCTGCTGAAGCCGCTCGCCACCGTGACCGGTATCGTCGAGCGCCGCCATACGCTGCCGATCCTCTCTAATGTGTTGATCCGCAAACAGGGCGATTCCCTGGCATTTACCGGCACGGATCTGGAAATCCAGATCTCCAGTGAGCAAAGCGAAGGGTTCTCCGGCGAAGACTTCGCCATTACTGTGTCGGCCAAAAAACTCTCTGACATCCTGCGCGCCATTCCGGACCGCGCCGTGGTCACATTTGAAGACAACGAAGGCCGCCTGACGCTGAAAGCCGGCAAGAGCCGTTTTCAGTTGCAAACCCTGCCGGCGGGCGATTTCCCGACCCTGGCGGTAGACAACAACCTGCGTGCCACCATCCGCATGCCGCAAGGCCAGTTGAAGGCCTTGCTGGGCCGCGTGCAGTTTGCAATGGCGCATCAAGACATCCGTTACTATCTCAACGGTTTGTTCTTTGTAACGGATGGCAACCTCCTCAAGCTGGTCGCCACCGATGGTCATCGCCTGTCATTTGCTTCTGCGGAACTGGATGCCAGCTTCGACAAGAACGAAGTGATTCTGCCGCGCAAGACCATCCTTGAACTGTACAAACTGCTGGCTGAATCGGATGACGAAGTCACCATCGACATCGCCAGTAATCAGGTCCGTTTTGCCTTTGGCAACATCGTGATCCACACCAAGGTAGTTGACGGCAAGTTCCCGGACTATCAGCGCGTTATCCCGCAAAATAACGACAAATTCCTGAAAATTGAACGCCAGACCCTGCTGTCTGCCCTGCAACGCGCGGCCATTCTCTCTAACGAGAAATTCCGTGGCGTGCGTCTGGTGCTGACCGATAACACCATCCGCATCCTGTGCAACAACAACGAACAGGAAGAAGCGCAGGAAGAAGTCGAAATCGACTATACCGGCGCGCCGCTGGATATCGGTTTTAACATCCAGTATCTGCTGGATGTCCTGACCAACCTCCAGGTAGAAACCCTCGACTTCGTGTTTGGCGATGTGACCTCCAGCGTGCTGGTGAACATCCCTGACAACGAACACTTCAAGTACATCGTGATGCCAATGCGCATTTAAGTTCAGTCCATTGAAATCACCGTCAGGCTGGGGCTTCCCGGCCTTTCGTCTTTTCTTGCAGTCCAGGAACAAGCATTCTCATGAGTGAAAACATCGACCCGCAACACCCGCAAAACCCCGCCGGCAGCCAGGAATATGGCGCCGACAGCATCAAGATCCTCAAGGGTCTGGAAGCGGTACGCAAACGTCCGGGCATGTATATCGGCGACACCGGCGACGGTACCGGCCTGCACCACATGGTGTTTGAAGTTCTGGACAACGCAATTGACGAGGCGCTGGCCGGCCATTGCGACACCATTCGCGTCATCATCCATGCTGATAACTCCATCAGCATTGAAGACAACGGTCGTGGCATCCCCACCGCCATCAAGGAAGATGACGAATTCAAGCGCTCCGCCGCTGAAATCGTCATGACCGAACTGCACGCTGGCGGCAAGTTTGACCAGAACAGCTACAAGGTTTCTGGCGGTCTGCACGGCGTGGGTGTTTCTGTGGTCAACGCGCTGTCTGACTGGCTGCGTCTGACTATTCGCCGTGACGGCCATGTGCACAGCATGGAGTTCCGGCAAGGCGTTGCTGTAGAACCGCTCAAGGTTGTTGGCGATACCGACAAACGTGGCACGGAAGTGCACTTCTTTGCGTCGGTTGAAACCTTTGGCCTGATCGAATTTCATTACGAAATCCTCGCCAAGCGGATTCGTGAACTCTCGTTCCTGAACAACGGCGTCGGCATTACGCTGATCGACCGCCGCACCGGCAAAGAAGAAAACTTTGCCTACGCCGGTGGCGTGCGCGGCTTTGTGGAGTTCATGAACCGCAACAAGACAGTTCTGCACCCGCATATTTTCCATGCCTCGGGCGAGCGTGATGGCATGTCGGTGGAAGTTTCCATGCAGTGGAACGACTCCTATCAAGAGACTGTTCAGTGCTTTACCAACAACATCCCACAGCGGGATGGTGGTACGCACTTGTCGGCCCTGCGTGCCGCGCTGACCCGTACGCTGAACAGCTACATTGACCAGAACGAGATCGCCAAGAAAGCCAAGATTGAAACCAGTGGCGACGATATGCGTGAAGGTCTGACCTGCGTGCTGAGCGTGAAGCTGCCAGACCCGAAGTTCAGCAGCCAGACCAAAGACAAGCTGGTTTCCAGCGAAATCAGCCCGGTTGTGCAAGAAGTCATCGGCCAGATGCTGGCTGACTTTTTGCTGGAAAACCCGAACGATGCCAAGATCATCTCGGGCAAGATCGTTGAAGCGGCCCGCGCCCGTGAAGCCGCCCGCAAAGCACGCGACCTGACCCGCCGCAAAGGCGTGCTTGATGGCATTGGCCTGCCCGGAAAACTGGCCGACTGCCAGGAACGTGACCCGGCGCTGTCTGAAATCTACCTCGTCGAGGGTGATTCCGCCGGCGGCTCTGCCAAGCAAGGCCGTGACCGCAAATTCCAGGCCATCTTGCCGCTGAAGGGCAAGATCCTGAACGTGGAACGTGCACGCTTTGACAAAATGCTCTCCAGCCAGGAAGTCGGCACACTGATCACCGCACTGGGTTGCGGTATTGGTAAAGACGATTTCAACATCGAGAAACTGCGCTACCACCGCATCATCATCATGACCGATGCCGACGTGGACGGCTCGCACATCCGCACCCTGCTGCTGACCTTCTTCTACCGTCAACTGCCAGAACTGGTCGAGCGCGGCTACATCTACATTGCCCAGCCGCCGCTGTACCGTGCCGCGCGTGGCAAGAGCGAAGCGTACCTGAAGGACGATCAGGAACTGGATCAGTACCTCTTGAAACTGGCCGTGAATGGCGCCGAAGTCATACCAGGCACCGACCTGCCAGCCATTGCCCAGGAACAACTGGAAAGCCTGGCCCGCCAGTACCTGGTGACGTCTGCCGTCATGCAGCGTTGCAGCCGCTTCGTCGACCCGATGATCCTGAACGCGCTGCTGTACTGTGGCCCGATGGACCTCTCTAGCCACGCTGCTGCAGAAGACTCGGCCACGCGCCTGATCCAGCAACTGAACAGCGCAGCGTTCACCATCAAAGCAACGCCGATGGAAGACGCGGGCAGTGTCCTGAAGATCGAACGGCATATGCACGGCGTTGTGACCATCCAGTACATCGACGAAGACTTCGTCCTGTCTGGTGATTACGCCCAACTGAAGAAGACCGGCGATATGCTCTCCGGGCTGATCACAACGGGTGCCAAAGTGCGCCGTGGCGATAACGAAATGGCCATCAGCAACTTCAAGGAAGGCCTGGACTGGATGCTGAACGACGTACGCCGCAACGTCACCATCCAGCGCTACAAAGGCCTGGGCGAAATGAACCCGGAACAGCTGTGGGAAACCACCATGGACATCACTGTCCGCCGCCTGCTGAAAGTCAGCGTGGAAGACGCCATTGCGGCCGATGAAGTGTTCACTACATTGATGGGCGACCAGGTAGAACCACGCCGCCACTTCATTGAGCAGAACGCGCTGGTAGCACGGAATATTGATATTTGATGTTTGAAGCGAAAAGCAATTTGTGACACGAGTTGCTTAGCCGCTTACCAGAAAAAGGGCACCACTCCGCTAAGGAAGGGTGCCCTTTTTTCTGGTGCCCGATTGTGCTCCTGCCGCTGTCAAAAGCACCAGAGCCGATGCATTTGGAAGAAACCCCACACTCATGCCCAAGCCAGCGCCTTGCAGCCCCGCCGCCGACAAATGGGCTTGCAGGGCGAATCGCATCAGGGCTTTTGCGTGTGCAGCACGTTAAGCAGGTAGCGGCATTGGGTCGTTGAGTTGGCGACATAGCTGACCGGTTTATCCAGCGCGAAGTCGAGTTGGTCACCGGCAGCCAATTGATAGCATTCTTCACCGTAATGTACTTCGAGGCTGCCTTCCAACACCCACAGGCGTTGCCGGTGTGGTCTGGTATGCCAGGGCGGGTAGTCAATCCGGGCGCCGGCGGGCAGTTCGATTTCTACGAGTTCGGTGCCGCTGGGTTCATCCAGCGCAGCCACCTGTCGGCGCAGGTAGCCAGTGGAAGGGTCCTGCCAGGTTTCCTGAATGCCAAAGCGCCGTAGTGGCGAGCGGTTGTCTGGCTCGTCCTCTGCCAGCAGGCGGGTCAGCGGCACACCCAAGCCTGCGGCAAGCCGGCCCAGCACAGCCGCCGTGGGGCTGCTTTCCATACGCTCTATTTTGGAAATCATGGCCTTGCTGACGTCAGAGCGCTCTGCCAGTTGGGCCAGGCTGAGTTGCTGGGCGTTGCGTAGAAAAGCGATGCGTTCGGCGATAAGGCGATCAATGCTCATGACAGGTCGCTCTTGCAATATCCACTATATTAGACTTATCGTATCCCATATTGAACGAACGGGGAAAGTCATGCGGATAGTACATTGCACGGAAGAGCGGCATTCGGGCGCGATTCTGGATATTTTTAACCACGCCATCATCCATTCAACCGCGCTGTATGACTATAAGCCGCGCGCGTTATCGTCGATGGTGAGCTGGTTTGAAACCAAGCGCAGCAATGGGTTTCCGGTGATTGGTGTTGAGGATGACGAGGGCACGCTGCTGGGTTTTGCCAGCTATGGCACTTTCCGCGCCTGGGCTGCTTTCAAGTACAGCGTGGAGCATTCCATCTATATCCACCATGAACATCGTGGCAAAGGTCTGGGCGAGTTACTGCTGACAAAGCTGATTGAGGAAGCCACGGCGCGCGATGTGCATATCCTGGTAGGAGGCATCGACCTGAGCAACACCGGCAGCATTGCCCTGCATGAAAAACTGGGATTTGAAGCATCCGGCGTGATCAAGCAAGCCGGTTACAAGTTCGGGCGCTGGCTTGATCTGGCGTTTTACCAGAAGATACTGGCCACGCCGCTGGAACCGAACGAAAACTGATTTCGGTCGCCGCGCGGCGCTGGCCACTGCGCGGCCTTGGCCCCGCCGTCCCGGGCAAGGCCTGCTAAAGCCCTCATTGTCGGTAGACAACGAGGGCTTTAACGTTTGTGGCATCCCGCATGACACACCCTGTCGCTTTCTACCCACAGGCCGCCCGCTTTTGCTGCATTCGTAATGATCACGGCATACGCTGCGGCTAGAATATCAGTCCATTATCAAATACTTACGGTCTGCACAAGCCATGTCCGAGCCTGTCTTCAATACGCCCGTGTTCATTCAAGAGATCAATGAAATCAGTGTGGATATTGTGGATGCGCCGTTCTTTTATAACGATGGTGGGCAACCGGCTTATATGCGGCAAGACCAATTGCCGGCGGACGCTCAAATCCTGACTGCGGCCAGGTCGAACCCCGCGCTGGCATTGGGGAATGAATACGCGGTACCAGAAGTGATCGGGGTGAAGCAGACGCCACCGTGGGGCGTAGAGACGCAACTGGGGTTAACGGGGCAGGAAATTGTGTACCCGCCGATGTGGGCCACGCGGGAGGCGGCAGCGGCGTTTGGCATTACGCTGGTCGAACCTGGCGAGGCGGTAGAAATTACCAGCCCGGTAAAAATCCTGCAGCAGATCCAATACGACTATGGCGTGTTTGCCGGGCACTGGTCGCCCTATCAGAACACCGGCATGAACCTCTTGAGCGTGGTGTGTACTGATCTGGAACACCATGACTTCCCGCATGTGTTTGCCAGCACAGACCCGCAGTTCCCTTTGGTCATTTCCGTGGGCCGATACTGGCCCAAACAGAACAAAATCCGCGTGGCCGACTTGTGGGTGCCACAGGGTAGTGCGCTGTATATCCCTCCCATGCCAGCGCTATTGGGCGCCGAGTGCATTGATCTGCACAACAACCGCAACTCCGCCCGTGCTTGCTGGGGCGATATTCATCAAAGCACCGTCAGCACCCACACGCTGTTGCAAAACCAGAATGGCTTTTTCTACTGGTACTGGAACGCCAAACCGACGGTCCATAGCCACCTGGTTCATCGTTAATCGCGCTACTTGCCATCGATAACTCATCAATAGAACGGCCCAAGCCGCTTATTGCTCAGGGAAAACACACTATGTCAGACCTTCAGGATCTTCAAAGCGACAGCGCGGTTTACAAGACCTTGCTGGAATCCACCCAGGCCATCCCCTGGAAAATCGACTGGGCGAGCATGAAGTTTGCCTACATCGGCCCGCAGATTGAGCCTTTGCTGGGCTGGAGCCAGGAAAGCTGGGTATCCGCCGAAGACTGGGCTATGCGTATCCACCCGGATGACCGCGACTACGTGGTCAACTTTTGTATTTCGCAATCCAAACTGGGTGTGGACCATGAAGCCGACTATCGCGCGCTGACCAAAGACAATGGTTATGTGTGGATTCGCGACGTGGTACACGTGGTACGGGGCGAGAACGGGGAAGCTGAGTCACTGATTGGTTTTATGTTCGACATTAGCGAACGCAAAAAAACCGAAGAAAAGCTGATCAGCCTGCAACGTGAACTTGAAGCGCTCTCCTTCAAAGATGGCCTGACCGGCATTGCCAACCGTCGACGTTTTGATGCCAGCCTGGAAGTGGAATGGGGTAATGCCCAACGCAGCGGCCAGCCACTGAGCCTGATCGTGCTCGATATAGACTTCTTCAAGCAGTTCAACGATGTGTACGGTCACATTGTTGGCGATAAATGTCTGACCAATGTGGCGCAGACACTGGCTCTGGCCATTGCGGGCCCGCGTGACATCGCCGCCCGGTTTGGGGGCGAGGAGTTTGTAATCCTGCTGCCAGAAACCGACGCCAACGGTGCGCGTGAAGTGGCCGAGCGTTGCGAGCGCTTGATTGAAAAACTGAAGATCACGCATGAGAAATCTGGCGGCAGCGGCTTTGTGACCGTCAGCATGGGTGTAGGCACCATCACCCCGGCTGATGGCCAGACAGCGACCGATTTTGTGCAGGCGGTAGACAAATTGCTGTACACCGCCAAGCAAAATGGCCGCAACCGGATCGAAGCCGCCCAGCTGTAACCAGCGCAACACCAACGCGCGAGCGGGCCGGATGACCCGCCAGCCACGCGTTGACATCGGCATAGTCCACCCTCAGGATATGAAAACGTTTGCATGATCAAGGCCCTGCGTCTGTTTGAGCAGGCCTGGATCAGCAGCAATACCCACTGATTTTTGCCTGGTATTAAACAAAACAGAGCCAGGCAAATGCGGGACAACGCGGTCCGTAACGGGTCACGGGCAGAGCGGGTTTCGCGCGGGGGGGTTGTTGCGCAGACGGGTTAAATATTCTTCCAAGGATGGAGACTTGTCATGAGAAACACCCTGTTCCCGCGCCGGCTTGCCGTCAGCGCGGCGCTAGCGCTTTTGCCTGTTGCGGCCTTTGCCGCCTACCCGGCCTGGCAAGCCGATACGTACTATGCCGCGGGCACGATCGTGGTCTACAACGGCCACGATTACAAAGCGGTGGTCAGCCAGACCGACTACAGCGGTACCGGCTGGAACCCGACCGTGGCCGCGTTGTGGACTGATCTGGGCGCAGATACGGGCGGTACGCCAACGCCTGCACCCACGCCAGTTCCCACTCCAACTCCCACCCCGGCACCAACGCCCGCGCCGACGCCGGTACCCACTCCGGCACCAACACCAGCGCCGACGCCCTCTTCAGGCTGCTATGCAGCATGGAACAGCAGCACGGCCTACACGACTGGTGCGCAGGTTAGCTACAACGGTGTCAACTATCAGGCCGCCTACTGGACGCAGGGTAATAATCCTTCTACTTCTAGTGGTGCGGCAGGTAGTGGTCAACCATGGACAGTGATTGGCAACTGCGGCGGCAGCACACCAACGCCAACGCCCACCCCGACTCCAACACCCACGCCAACGCCAACGCCGGCACCTACCCCGTCATCGGGCGGTTATCGCTTTGCGCCGTATGTCGATGTCAGTGGCAGCTTTGATCCGATTGGTTGGTCACAAGCCACCGGCCAGAAATACCTCACGCTGGCATTCTTCAACAGTAGTGGCGGTTGTGCTGGCCAGTGGCCGATCGACAGCGCCACGATCCTCTCCAAAACGCAGGGCCTGCAAGCTTTGGGCGGCAATGTGATCCTGTCTTCCGGTGGCTGGAATGCGCTGGATATCGCCCGTCAGTGTTCCACGCCGGCGGCTGTGGCAGCGGTGTATCAGGCCGAACTGGATCGCCTTGGCACCACGCACCTGGATCTGGATTCAGAAGCCGGCGACCAACAGAACAACCTGGACCCGACCGTGGTGGATCGTCGCAGCGCTGCGGTGAAGATTCTGCAAGACACCTACGCCGCGCGCGGCCAGACGCTGACCGTGTCGTTCACCCTGGCGGTGAACCCGGTCAATGGCATTCCGTCCGACAGCTTCTACGCGCTGCAATCGGCGGTGAATGCGGGTGCACGCATCGATCTGGTCAACCTGATGACCATGGATTACTACGATGGCGGTGCATCGTCCGGTCAGATGGGCGCGCGATCCAACGCGGCGCTGCAACTGGCGTTCAACCAGATCAAGGCCCTGTTGCCCGGCAAGACCACGGCACAGTACTGGGCCATGATCGGCGGCACGGCGATGATCGGGCAGAACGATGATTCGACCGAAGTGTTCACGCTGGCTGATGCACAAACCATGCTGAACTTTGCCAGACAAAATGGCATGGGCCGACTGGCATTCTGGTCGCTAGGTCGTGACAACGGTAATTGCGCGGGCAGTACGACCGCCAACTGGCAATGCAGCGGTATCTCGCAAAGCCTGTGGAGTTTCTCCAACATCTTTGGCGGGTTCTGATCACCGTCTGGATCAGTCATGAAGCAATGAAAAGGGCACCTTTGGAGGTGCCCTTTTTTTGTTCACGCTGCCCGGATCAGGCATTTGCCTTGCCGCCCGGCCGCTTCACCACACGGATCTTGCCACTGGTACCGCCACCGCAAAAAAAGCGATCGGACCCGTTGGATTCCAACCCGGATACCCCCGTGCCCATGGGCATTTCCAGGGTTTCCAGTACTTTGCCGGTTTGCGCATCAATGTGATTCAGGCCGCTTTCCTCGCCTTCCCAGGTACCATGCCACAACTCGCCATCGACCCAGGTCACGCCCGTAACAAAGCGATTGGTTTCCAGCGTCTTTAGTACCTTGCCGGTCTCAGGATCAATCTGATGGATTTTGCGATCGCGGTACACGCCCACCCACAGGGAGCCCTCGGCCCAGGCCATGCCCGAGTCCCCGCCATCGCCCGGTGCCGGAATACTTTTGATCACCTGGCCCGTTTGCGGGTCGATCTTCTTGATGTGTTTTTCGGCAATCTGGTAAAGATGATGCCCATCAAACGCCGTGCCAGCATCGGCCGGAGTTGGCACCGCGCGTATGGTTTTGCCCGTTGAGATATCCAGTGCGTTCACCTGATTACCGCTGGCAAACCAGACTTGCTGGCCATCCCAAGTGACACCGTGAATGGCGGGATTGCCCTCAAAGGGGCCGTATTCCTGAATGATTTCTGCTTTGGCGTGTTTCATCCGCGCTGCTCCGTGTCATGGATTGACGCCTTTATGTTAGCCATCGGCAAACGGGGCCGGGAGTAACAAGGTCGTCGCGAATCCGGGCATGGGCGGATTGAGCCAGCGGCGCGCCCTGCCCTGCCCGAAATACTGCACTTTGCCCGTTTCATTCAGTGTATCCAGCGCCCGTTGAACGGTACGCTGACTAGTGCCCAGCGCCAGCGCCAGGGCTGAACTGGACCACGACTCGCCATCCGCCAGCAGCGCCAGCACTGCGGCATTGGCGTCTTCCACGATCGGTGCCAGCACCGCCACCTCCTGGGTATAGCGCGGCACCAGCACAAAACCACGACGGGTGGCCTGGATGTCCGCTGCCGGATGCAGCAATTTGCGCAGCCGGCCCATTTCCACCCTTAGCCGTGCGCGATGGGTGTCGTCTGGGTGGCGAATGCGGAATGCGCGGGCAATCAGTTCATCCCGCGCGGCATCCGCCGGCCAGGCTTCACCCAGCGTACGCATCAGTACAAACAAGATGGGGCGCGTGGCCAGACTGATGGCGTGGGTGGCATCCCGCACCGTGTTGCGGCAGGCATCCACGATAAGAACTGGTGTTTTTTGCAACGTTTCAATCTCGTCCAGCCTGAGGGTTTGCGACTGGCCCTGCGTAATCAGCCGTGCAGCCGGTGCATCCAGCAAACGGGCAGCCGCGGCGATTTCTGTCATCAGCGCACCAATGCGCGCCTGGGCTGCTGCCTGGGCGGCGTTGGCCAGCGCTATCCGTGCCGCGCTGCTTTGCAGGCGGCGCATGGCAATGCCGGATTCAATCAGTCCATGCACCGCACGTAGCGAGGGTGGCAACGTGTTGGCATCCACGGTCATCAGGATGCGCTCGGCTTCCGGCAATCGGCCCAGCAATAGTAATCGGCGCAACATCACAAACTGAGCGTGGGCCGCATTGAAGCGATCACCCTGCGCGCCCAGCGCAAGCTGCGCCGACTCCAGCGCTTTGGTCGGCCAGGTCAGATCACGCACGGCCAGAGCGATCTCGGCCTCTGCCACAACGCAACGCGCACGGGAAACCGCCTCTTTCGGGCCGAAACCCTGCGCGGCGCGGCGCAATAACTGGCGGGCACGCGGCAGATCGCCCAATTGGGCCATGGCAATGCCGCGCAATGCCAGTGCGGGCGGATCTTCACGGAGCGCAACGCGGTTGAGTGCGCCCAGTGCATCGCCCGTGGCCAGCGCACGCGCCGCCGCTGTGATCAGCGAATCCATGCGCTCAATCCGAATCCCGCCACACTTGTCACTCTCGCCTCCCAAGCCCTGACGCCTAGTCTAGCAAACAGCAAGACAGCGATTGCGGCAAGCCCGCCGCAACGTACATCCACGGAGAAACGATCATGACCACGCATCAAACCGGTACCCGGGAAGAATGGCTGGCAGCACGCTTGAAGCTGCTAGCGGCAGAGAAAGAACACACCCACCGCAGCGACGAACTGGCGCAACAACGCCGGGCGCTGCCCTGGGTGCGCGTCGACAAAGACTACCGCTTTGCCACAGAAAAAGGCGAAGCCACCTTGTCTGACCTGTTCGACGGCCGCACGCAACTGATGGTGTACCACTTTATGTACGGGCCGGACTACACGGCCGGTTGTCCGTCGTGCTCTTCGATTGCCGATGGCTTTAACGGTATTGCCGTGCACCTGGCCAATCACGACATCACCCTGACAGCGATCTCCCGCGCGCCGTTGCTCAAGCTGCTGGCGTATCGCAAGCGCATGGGTTGGACTTTCCCCTGGGCCTCTGCCCATGGCGGCGAATTCAACTATGACTACAACGCCGCGTTCACCGAAGAACAGCAGCAACAAAAGGGCATTGAGTACAACTACCAGCGTGAAGAACCCACCGGCCAGCCGCGGCTGTCAAAATCCATGCCGGCGTGGGATCAGCCCGACGGCATGAGCCCGGTTGCACAGATTGCCGCAGGCGTGGGTACGGATGTCCCCACCTTCACGCGTGAGCGCCCTGGGGTGAGTACGTTCATCAAGGAAAACGGCGTGATCTATCACACCTATTCTGCCTACGCCCGTGGTCTGGATGGCCTGTGGGGCATGTACCAGTGGCTGGATCGCGCACCGCTGGGCCGCAACGAAAACAGTGTGTGGTGGCGCCGTCATGACGAGTACGCTGCAGCCTGAGCGCACCGTGATGCAGGCTGACGGAGAGCACCACACCCGGCCCTCCGCCAGCCTGACAACACGCATCGCCTTCTTTGGCACGATCGCCCTGCTCTGCGCGCTCGCCTGGGGCATCACGGCCCGGCTCGAAACGCCCATGGCGGCCATGAGCGGCATGCCCATGGCCGGTGGCTGGAGCATGTCGATGATGTGGATGCGCATGCCCGGCCAGACGTGGGCTGGTGCCGTCACAGCCTTCATGGCCATGTGGCTGGCAATGATGGCAGGCATGATGCTGCCGGTACTGGCACCGGCACTGTGGCAACAACACCGCACACTGGCCGGCAGCAACGGCCTGCGCAAGGTGTGGCTAAATCTGGTGACGGGCAGCGGGTATTTTCTGGTCTGGGCAATCGCCGGGTTGCTGATCTGGATAATCGGGCGGGAACTGGCTGATCTGGCCATGCAACACCCGCCGCTGGCACGCCACGTACCGCTGCTGGCAGGCAGCATGATCCTGGTTGCTGGTCTGGCCCAGTTCAGCCCCCACAAAATGAAGCTGTTAGTGCGTTGCCACCACAGTTCATGTCACACACCGTGCGCAAGAAACACGCGCATTGCCTGGTGGCAGGGCATCCGGCATGGGTGGTCTTGCAATCTGTGCTGTGCCAACCTGACGCTGGTACTACTGGTCTGCGGCATGATGGACTGGACGGTAATGTCAGGCGTGACAGGGGCAATCCTGATGGAGCGCTGGAGCGTGCATGCCTGGTCAGTGCGCGGGATTGGCGTGCTGCTGCTGGGCGCGGGGCTATGGCTGGTGATGCACGTAGGCAGGTAGGTTGGTCAGCGGCATTGCCAGTTATGCTGCATTACAGCAGGATGTGGTCGGTTTTATCGCTCCAGGGACTGTACTGCTTGACCGACCACCTCTTGCTCGCTGCCATCCAGGCTGCGCAATTCAATGCAGATGGCTTTGCCTGCATTAAAAACGTACTGACTCCCGCGCAATGCGACGGGCTGGCCGAGCTTGCCGGGCCGCTATCCGGGGCGGGCGAGCGCAGCCTGCTCAAAGCCCCCTGGTGTGCCGACGTAGCCCGTTTGCTGCGGGAACACTTACCCGACTTCATTCCCGCTGATCACGTTGCCGTGCAGTGCACGTTGTTTGAAAAAACTGCACAGAAAAACTGGCTCGTTGCCGTGCATCAAGACCTGAGTATTCCCGTCGCCCGCCGGATAGATCACCCCTGGCTTGGCGGCTGGTCTGAAAAGGAAGGCACGATCTTTGTGCAGCCACCATCCAGAGTACTGGCACAAATGGTCGCGGTGCGGCTGCATCTGGATGACTGCCTGGAGGCCGACGGGCCACTGCGGTTGGTACCCGGGACGCACCAGCGCGGGCGCATTGATCAGGCTACTGCGGTTGAATTACGCAGATCACTGGGGGAAACCGTCTGCGTAGCCCATGCCGGAGATGTACTCATCATGCGGCCGCTGGCATTGCACTCGTCATCCCGCAATACCGGCACCAGCCGCCGGCGCGTGCTGCACTTTGTGTACGGGCCACCCACGCTACCCCTCGGACTGACGTGGCATGAGGCGGTGTGAACACACTGACCACGGAAACGATGGTGCTTGATACGCAAACGTTGCTGTTTTTCTGCAGGCGAACCAACCGGTAAACCGATCAACCGAGAATCTTTTCCGCCGCCCGTACACCCCACCAGGAGGCTTCTTCGAAAACGGAGAACCCGGACAGGTCGCTATGTGCGAACAGGATCTTGCCGTCGTGTTCACGCAATGCTTGCAGACCGGCATTGTGTAAAAAACCCGGCGCGGGGCTGGCCATGGCGTGGCCGCGTACCGTGATATCAAGCCCGATCGCGCATTGCTGCAAACGGCGGCCGTAAACCACTTTGAGATCACATGCGGCTTCGTCGTACAGGGCGGCCGGCGTAGCGTGTTCCAGCCATTGTCTGGCTTGCTGCGGGGTGCGATCGCTATACACCTGATAGGCGGTGAATACGGTTTTGGATGGCGGTGCCCAAGTGATGTTCTGATGGGTTGAGACGACATAACCCAGCCCGCGCCCACCATGGATGACGTTGTCCCACGCCAGTACGGCGCCAGGTTCTTCGGCCGGGAAACCATCCAGCAAGAAACTGGAAATCACCCACGCAGCGTGGGGCGGCATATGGCGGGTAGCGTCAAAACCATAGTGCGCGATCTGCGGGACAACATACTGCGCGACGTGTAGTGGCATGGCGCAAATCACCCGGTCTGCATCCACGGTAAATGTGCGGAAACCGTGACCTGACTGTTCTGCGCACAAGACGCGCACTCCGGCGGGTGTCTCATCAACCCGTACCGCCATACCTTCGTGCCATTGCGCCTGGCTCGATTGCGCCAGATGCCGCGCCAGGGGGTTCAAGCCGCCCGGCCAGGTGAGTACCGCGCCCTCGCTGGCATTGGCGGCCTGCCCCGCGCGCGCGGCAAAGTAATGCAAGCCGGCCCAGGCGGAGATCTGATTGGCCAACGCGCCGAAGTCATCACGGCAGCAGTAATCCAGGTAGGTGCGCAAACCAGGCGCGGTATAGCCGGCCTGGTCGAGCCAGTGCGCAAAAGTTTGCTGGTCTAGCGCCAGCCAGTGCGGATCGGCTGAGGACATTTCCACAGGAATACAAAACACGCGCTTGCCATCTGCGCCCACGGCTTGCTTAAGCTGATCCGTGTATTTGAAAAAGCGGGCTTGCTGTTCCCGCTCTGCCTGGCTTTGGCCTTGCTGTGGCAACAGGCCGTCTTCCCAGTGGCCGTTTACAAACAGGCGTTCATCCGGTGCATGCACCAGGACCCTTTCATCAAATCGGGGCTTGGGGGCGTATGGCTCGGCTTCGATCACACCCGCGTCGAACAACATATCGCGCACATGGCGCGACTCCATGGATGGCAGGGGCAGATAATGCGCGCCCTTGGGATAGGCCAGCTCGCCAAACGCGCCACCGGCGGCGTTGCCGTAGTGCTCTGGCCCGGCCAGCAGCATGAAGTCTTTGTAACCACCACGGGCCAGCCGCCAACCGGCCGACAAACCCGCCACACCGCTCCCCAGAATGATCGTGCCGGTTTTATAGCTGGCAGAGGGCGCAGGCAGATTACGGTGGTCACGCAAGGCGTGCCCCATGCTCATGCCTGGCGTGTTGACGACGGGTGTGACTTCGCGCCAGCCAAGGCGTGAACAGCCCGCCAGGCCCAATGCGGCGCTGCCCAGCAAGAACTGGCGGCGGGATAATCCACTCACCGGATCACCTGATCCCAATCTTGTTCAAAATAGCGGACGAGCGACTGGTTGTTCAGATGATTGGACTCAACCGGAATACGCTTCATGTCAGGCGGGAAGGTGAACATTTCTTGCGTGGTCGCCGCGTTCAGATACCGCATAGGTAGCTGGTAACTGGTGGGCGGGGTGAAGTCTTTACGCTTGCTGGCCAGCACAAAACCCCACTCACCAAAAGACGGCACGTAAAGGTGATAAGGCCAGGTATTGAAGCCTGCCTCACGCAGGGTGGCATCGATACACCAGTACGCATGGGGCGCGAAATACGGTGAGGTCGACTGGATCACCGCATAGCCGTTGTCACTCAGGTGATGCGCCAGCAGACGGTACACCGGCACGCTGTAGAGCTTGCCCAGACCAAAACTGGAGGGGTCAGGAAAATCGACGATCACGGCATCGAATACGCCGGTCGATTGTTCCAGCCAGCGGCCAGCATCCACGTTGATGATGGTCACGCGCGGGTCATGGAATGCGTTGTGATTGAGCGTGCGCAGCGTGTCGGAGGTCGAGAACAGGTCTGTCATCGCGTGATCCAGGTCGACCAGCGTGACACGTTTGATGTTGGGGTAACGCAGCACCTCGCGCAGCGCCAGACCGTCGCCACCGCCCAGGATCAAGATGGATTGTGCCCACGGCGAGGACGCCATCAGCGGGTGCACCAGCCCTTCGTGATAACGGTATTCGTCGCGCGAAGAAAACTGCAGATTGCCGTTGATGTACAGCCGCAGATCATCCTTCCAGCGCGTGACCACAAGGCGCTGATACGGTGTGGTTTTGGCGTAGATGATCTCATCGCCATACAGGCCTTTTTCGGCGATGTAGGTCAGTTTTTCACCCACCGCAAAACCACCCGCCAACAGGCACAGCAGCATGGCCGCGCCCAGCACACGCTGGCGGGCATTTTTGACTTCATGGCGGAAAATCCAGGTGGTCCAGATCGCCACCGCCAGATTGGACATCCCAAACAGAAAGCCAGTCCGGGAGAGGCCCAGTTTGGGCGCCAGCACCAGCGGGAACAGCAGCGACACCACCAGCGCGCCCAGGTAGTCAAACGTCAACACGCGGCTGACCAGTTCTTTGAACTCGGTCTGGCGCGCGTTGAAGATGCGCATGACCAGCGGAATTTCCATGCCCACAAGGATGCCCAGCACCAACACCAGGGCATAAAGAACTGTTCTGAAGGGCGCAGAGAGCCAGGCAAACACCAGAAACAGCCCGGCAGCGGAAATACCGCCAATCACGCCCACCAGCATTTCGATATCGACAAAGCGCGTCAGGGTGTCTTCATCACGTACATAGCGTGACAAATGCGAGCCGATCCCCATGGCGAACAGATAGCAGCCAATAATGGAAGAGAACTGGAGGATGGAGTCTCCCAGCAGGTAGCTGGACAGCGCACCAGCGATCAATTCGTACGCCAGGCCGCAGGAGGCCACCACAAAAACCGACAGGACCAGCGCGCGATCGGGCAAAACTGCAGCCGAAGCTGAACGCATTAACAGTGATTCCTTAAGACTGATTGTCGCTACATACCGACAAAGAGTGGCTACAATTGCACTCTCGTGAAAGGAGCGCCGCGCAATGGTACAGCTTTACGCCTACCTGCTTCATCTGTTGACCGCTTTTGTGCTGTTGCTGGTGTTCACGTTTGTGTACGTGAAGATCACGCCGATTGATGAATTTGCGCTGATTCGCCGCGGTGTCGTGGCGGCGGCGTTATCGCTGGGTGGGGCGCTGGTCGGCTTCGGGCTGACGCTGGCATCGGCGATTACACGCTACGATCAGTACACCGTGGTGTTTGCCTGGGCGATCAGTGCCATGGTGATCCAGTTGCTGACTTACGCGGTGGTGACCCGCTTGCTGCCGCAAATGAATGAAGCGTTGCAAAACAACAACGTCGCCATGGGCGCGCTGATGGGGTCGACCTCGCTGACCGTGGGGATCCTCAACGCCGCCTGCCTGAGTTAGGCCGGATCGTTTATACGGCTTTACGTGCCAGTGCCCCGACCGGGCACATTCCGCATCCAGGAATCTTTACCGGAGTACAGACCATGAGCCTCGGTTCTTTTATCAAGAAACAGTTCATCGACATCCTGCAATGGAACGAGGAAGGCGACGGCACGCTGGCGTGGCGCTATCCCATGCAGGATTTTGAAATCCAGTACGGTGGCAGCCTGACCGTACGCGAGTCGCAAATGGCCGTGTTTGTGAACGAAGGCAAGATTGCCGATGTATTCGGCCCCGGCATGCACAAGCTCACCACGCAAACACTGCCGGTACTGACCTACCTGAAGAACTGGGACAAACTGTTTGAGTCCCCTTTCAAGTCTGATGTGTACTTCTTCAGTACCCGCCTGCAGCTGGGTCGCAAATGGGGCACCCCGCAGCCCGTAACGCTGCGCGACAAAGACTTTGACATGGTGCGGCTGCGGGCCTTTGGCGTGTACGCGTACAAGGTGGCCGACCCGAAAACCTTCTTCACCGAAATCAGTGGCACGCGTGAACGCTACACCGTTGAGGACATGGAGCAGCAGCTCAGAAACCTGATCGTCGCGGGGATGGCACCGGCACTGGGTAATGCCGGCGTACCGTTCCTGGATATGGCGGCCAATCAGAGCCTGATGGGTGACAAGCTGCGCGAAGGCCTGACGCCACTGTTTGAACGATACGGTCTGTCGCTTGATACCTTCGCGGTGGAAAGCATCTCGTTGCCGGAAGACCTGCAAAAAGCCATCGACACGCGGATCAGCATGGGCATGGTTGGCGACATGAACCGCTATACGCAGTATCAGACCGCGCAGGCCATCCCGCTGGCGGCACAAAACGAAGGTGGCCTGGCGGGCACGGGAGCGAGCCTGGCTGCGGGCGTGGCATTTGGTCAGGTCATGGCGAACAGCATGGGCGCGGCAGTAACCGGCACTGGCCAGCCTGGCGTGGCGGCACCTGCAGTAGCGGCCGCCGTGGCAGCGCCTGCGCCCGACAGCCCGGAAGCCCGCCTGGGCCAACTCAAGGGCTTGCTGGATAAAGGGCTGATCTCGGCCGCGGACTATGACACGGCCAAGGCGGAAATCCTCAAAAAGCTGATCGGCTAAGGCGCTCGACAGGCTCATGGCGGAACCCATCTACAAAACAGCCTGCCCGGCATGCGGCGCACCGGTCAGTTTCCGGTCAAGCGCATCGGTCATGGCCGTGTGCAGCTATTGCCAGAGCACGCTGCTGCGCGATGCCGACAGCGTGCGCAATATCGGCAAGATGTCAGACGTACTGGCCGACTACTCCCCCATCCAGATCGGGACGTCCGGTCTGTATGAGGGCAAGACCTTCACCGTGGTCGGCCGTATCCAGCTGCAGTACGAAGATGGTTACTGGAATGAGTGGTACTGCGCCTTTGATGACCAGCATGCAGGCTGGCTGGCCGATGCCTCTGGCCAGTATGTCTTCACCATGGACGCACCCCCACCCGTCAACGCCCCCCAGTTCGAGAGCCTGCGCCCGGGCACCGGTCTGGCCCATCTTGATGCGTTGTGGAACATGGCCGACGCCCGCATTGCGCGCTGTGTGGCCGGCCAGGGCGAATTGCCATTTGCAGTCGGTGCCGGTTACGAAGTTAAAGCCGCCGACTTCAGAAGCCGTGATCGCTTCCTGACGCTGGATTGGTCCGAACCACAGTTACGTTGTTACGCGGGCAAGGCTGTCACGCTGGATGGCATGAAATGCCAATTGTTGCGCGAAGGTAGCGCCATTGCTGATACCGCAGGCCGTCTACGCGGCAAGATCAGCACGATCAACTGCCCACACTGCGGTTCGCCGATCAGCTATGCGCCCGGACTGACGGGCTTCATGATCTGCCCTGCCTGTCACACCGAGAGCGCCAATACGCCGGAACGCCAGGAGGTGCTCGCCACCCAGCAGCGGGCGGAATCCGTGCAGACCACACTCAAACCAGGCGACAGCGGCAACATTGATGGTCTGTTGTGGGACGTGCTCGGGGTCATGGTGCGCCGTGAAGTGGGTGAGAACGACAAGTGGACGGAATATCTGCTCTTTAATGTCATGAAGGGTTTTTTGTGGCTGGTGGAAACCAGTGATGGCTGGCAGCGCGTGAATGTCATGGACATCTGGCCGGTCCCCGCAGGCGATAAAATCAGCTTTGAATCAGCCAGTTTTGATCATCTTTACCAGTACACCGGAGAAGTCGTCTGGGCAGCGGGCTCTTTCAACTGGCGTGTGAAGGTCGGTGATCGCACGGTCATCAACGACTACCGCCGAGCCAGTGTCACCCTGACCAGCGAAGCCACATCGCAGGAAATGACCTGGTCGCGCAGCCAGACCGTCACTGCGGACCAGTTGGCCAAATGGTTTCCCAATAACAAAGTGGCAGCAAAAAGCGGTACAGCGGCAGCCCGTACCGCAACCAAAGATCTGGAGACCATCGCCAAAATCTTCTCCTGGCTGATGGTGATCATTAATCTGCCCCTGCTGTTCAGCGATGACGACTCCATCATGCCCATCGTGATTTGCGCTTTTGCCCTGTTATTCCTCTGGGTCCCCATCTGGGCCGCGCGCGAAACCTGACCGATCAAACACGCCACAATGCCCAAACACCTTTTCTACTTTCTCTACGCCATCGCCATTGTCGGCGGTGGCACTCTGCTGGACTACAACGTCGGCCGCGCCAGCAGCCGCAGCGGTGGAGGTTATTACGGCGGCTCTCCGGGCGCTGGCGGCTGGGTTTCAGGGGGACACCATAAATGAATGACGCCTATACACCCGGCATGCACGTGCTTGCTGATTTTCATGGGGTTGACCCGGCATTGCTCAGCGATGCCATTCCCCTGCAAACTGCGCTGAAAGACGCAGCCACCGCAGCCGATGCTTTTGTGATTGCCTCGCACTTCCACCACTTTGGCCCGCAGATGGGCGTAACCGGCGTACTGCTGTTGCGTGAGTCCCACATGAGCATTCATACCTGGCCTGAAACCGGTCTGGCGGTGATTGATATCTTCATGTGTGGCCACGCCCAGCCCAAGCGCGCCCTTGCCGCACTGCAACACAGTTTGCGTCCAACGCGCGTGGTCAGTCAGAGCATTCGGCGTGGTGCACCATAAAAGCGCCGCCTGGCGCGGCTGATATACCACTCATCCGCCTGTGGTTTGACTATTGACAAATTTTGCTCTGCAGCAGAGCATATGCCCACGGGTTATCGCCCCTCCCTGCCGTCTCCTTGGTAAACCATGCCAGGACTTTCTCCAGATCCATATGGTTGCCGGGTAGACGCGTCCTGTTTGTTCTGTGTCTTGTTCCCGGCCTGTGTTTATGGCGCTTTGCGGCGCATTGAGGATGCTAATGGTCGGTCATGAACGAGAGTCTGTACGTCTTGCAATACAGTCCTGAAACCAGGAATTTCCACGTCGAAAAACTGCATGTGATGCTGGACAAGAACCAGCAAGCCTTCCAGAGCGGAAAGCCGGTTGATTATGTGCCCTTGGGTATGTACGAACGGCTCGATGAGCTACTGGAAGAAAAAGCCCGCTTGATCAAAGCACGGGCGCGGCGCTGATGGCCTGGTGAGGTTGTCGCGGTGGATAAACAAAAAAGCCGGCATAAGCCGGCTTTTTTGTTTACTGGCAACGAACATGCCCTCAAATATGAAAATAGCCGACTGAAGAATCAAACGGCAAGCGCTTCAATTCGATCTTGTTCAAGTCAAACACTTCACGCAACGCGCTGGTTTCACCGGGGAAATTGCGGTAAGCCACTTCATCGAGCACCACAATGGCCCCTTTAGGCATATAAGGCAGGAAAGTCTCCAGCGCGACCTTGGTCGGAGCGTACAAGTCGGTGTCGAGAATCAGCATTGCTACAACGAGGTCCGGCCGGGTTTTGACAAACTCCGGGACGGTTTTGACGATATCACCCTTCACGAGTTCACACCGTGGAATCCGGTTAACCGGACGGACCAGATCATTGGCATTAATCATGTCCTGAATCAAGGATTCATCTGTATCCGAGAACATGTTCTCATTGATATCAGAAGGATCTTCATTCTTGTCGATACTGGTAAATCCCTCAAAGGTATCAAAACCGATAATTGAGCGATTAATTGCGTAGGGCTCCAGGATCATCGACAAATGCATATACAGCATCAGCGAATTACCTTTATACACACCACATTCCACAATTGCGCCCGGGACATCAAGCACCTTCTTGAATAACTCCATCCGCGACAATGCAGCGGTGACGGCAATCCGGTTGGAGAACACAAAAGGCGCATCTGCCACGTATGAGGAGTCGACGCGCTTCAAGACATTTGTACGTGTTTCATTGTACTCAATCTCTGCCGGTGTGAGACGACGCTTGGTCATTGCTGGACTCCAAGAAAACCAGAAAAGTCGTGAACGTGAAAATAATCTTTATAGCCAGCGGTTACGTCTGCGCAATGGCCATCCACATTGGTTGCACCGCGTTTGTTCTTCAAATCATCAAGATGTATCAGCCGGAAATCAATGCTGAAGCGGGTTTGATCCGAGTAATTGGGGACAGTACCGTGCAGATGCGACCCAGAGAAGATAATCATCTCCCCGGTGTTGCCAGCCATTCGGATTTCCGATGAGGTATCGATTTCTTCAAGCGGCACCGGGTGCACCCGTACTTCTTCCCTGATGTTCTCTCTGGCCTTGTCACGCTGGACGCTCATCCAGTTAGACAGGCTCCAGTCCCTGGACGTGTTTTGCACAGGCTTGTCGAAATACCCCGGATTAATCATCATGGTCTGGCCAGGTTCAATGGTATAAACCGGCATCCAGGTATTAATCTGACAATCGACCCCGCCATACCAGGTATCACGATGAGGCCGATAAGCGTAACTCACGCCCGCGTGAAGATAGTCGTAATGCGGCACAACCCGGATTCGCGGTACATCAAAAATATATTCGCGGGGATCTGCACCAATTTCTTCGGTAAAGCTACGAATCAGCTCTTTGGAACGCAGGCTATTGGTGAATTGGCGTTTCAGTTTTTCTACTTTGGCAACAAAGACTTCCACCGGCATCATGCTGTGCAATGCCTGATGATTTTTCTCACCATCAAATGCTGCGGTAATACTTTCTTGCGCGAAGGTGCACAAGTCCCTAGCGGTTTGCAGCTGAGTGTTGAGAAAAATATCGCCAGAATAAATAGCGCGTCTGAAGTCAGCTTTGGTTTGCAGCTGATTAATATACAAGTTCACGTCCGCTCCCGAATATATCCAGGTAAACACACGAAAGAGCCAACCAGTTGGCAGGACTGCCAACCATGATCTCACAGTCTTGAAATGAACGTAAATGCTGATGTCCTGGCGATACAACCGGCCAGATTTCGCGTCCAGACTTCATTGAGAATGCCATCAAGATCAGGCAAGCAGATCGGGTCATATCGGTGACGCTTTAGTCATGGCCGGTCCAGCTCATGGACTGGTTGGGTCATGGTGTCGCACGTGAGTTTTGATCAGACGGACGGGAGGCGCCGGGGTCACGGCTGCATTACCCCGGGCAAAAACGAAAAGGGCCTAGCCGAAGCTAGACCCTTTGAAATACTGGTTGCGGGAACAGGACTCGAACCTGTGACCTTCGGGTTATGAGCCCGACGAGCTGCCAACTGCTCCATCCCGCGACAGAGAAGAAGAGTATGCCATGCACTGCAGGTCCTGTCAAACCCTTTTGCCATTTTCTTGAAACAATCTGCGTTTATGCGTTGGGCACGGCGGTTCCGGCCGCCACTTCCTCCACCCGGTGGCAAGCAATCATGCGTCCGGCAAAGGGCCGCAATGCGGGTACTTCGGCCTTGCACTGCGCCTGAGCATAGGGGCAGCGGGTATGAAAACTGCACCCGGAAGGTGGATTCATGGGCGAAGGCAACTCGCCCTGCAATTTAACCCGCGCCTTGCGGTCTGCAGCCCGAATCACCGGCGTGGCTTGCATCAACGCGCGGGTATATGGGTGTAGCGGGTTGTTCATGATGGCATCGTTGGGGCCGTATTCCACGGTCGAGCCAAAGTACATCACCATCACATCGTCGGCCATGTGCTCCACCACCGAGAGGTTGTGGCTGACGAACACATACGCGGTGCCGAACTCGGCTTGCAGATCCATGAACAGATTGAGAATCTGCGCCTGGATCGAAACATCCAGCGCTGAGGTCGGTTCATCGGCGACCAGAATCTGCGGGTTCAACATCATGGCACGGGCGACGGCGATGCGCTGACGCTGGCCGCCAGAGAACATGTGCGGGTAACGGTGGTAGTGCTCGGGCCGCAGGCCGACGCGTTGCATCATGTCCCGCACTTTGGCTTCACGCTCGGCCGGGCTCAGATGCGTATTCAGCAGCAACGGTTCAGCCAGTTGGGTACCGACTTTCTTGCGTGGGTTGAGCGAGGCATACGGGTTCTGGAACACCATCTGCACGCGCGGGCGCAGTTCACGCAGCGCAGCCTTGCTGGCAGTGGCGACTTCGATACCGGCAATGTTGAGCGAGCCAGATGTCGGTGTTTCAACCATAGTGAGTTGGCGAGCCAATGTGGATTTGCCACAGCCAGACTCACCCACCACAGCCAGGGTGCGGTGCGGCGCGAGTTCGAAACTCACGCTATTCAGGGCCTTCACGGTGGCCTGGCCACGCAAGAAACCGCGCGAGACATGATAGTGGCGAGACAACTCACGGGCGATCAACACAGGTGCAGTCGTTTCTGCCGTCTGGTGAGGGTTAGCATTCTGATTAACCATAAACGGGTTTTCCTGCGTCATCGAGCGCAAAGAAACAACGGGCCAGCGCGTTGTGCGCCGGTGCAAGAGGCGGATGTTCCGCGCGGCAGCGGTCCTGCACGTAGGGGCAACGGGGCGATAACAGGCAACCCGTCGGGCGATCAAACTGGCCGGGCACCACGCCAGGCAAGGTATTGAGCCGCGCCGCGCCTTTGCTGTGTTCGGGAATGGACGACAAAAGCGCCTGGGTGTACGGGTGACGTGGCGTGTCAAAGATGGTCGGGATCGGGCTTTGCTCGACGACTTCACCGGCGTACATCACGACCACACGCTGCGCGACCTCAGAAACCACGGCCAGATCGTGCGTGATCAGAATGAGGCCCATGCCCTGGCTTTTTTGCAGGCTGACCAGCAATTCCATGATTTGCGCCTGGACGGTGACATCCAGCGCGGTCGTCGGTTCGTCGGCAATCAAAAAACGCGGGTTACAGGCGATGGCCATGGCGATCATGACCCGCTGACTCATCCCGCCAGACAGTTGGTGCGGGTAGGCGGAGAGCCGGGATTTCGCATCCGGAATCTCGACCAGTTCCAGCAGTTCAAGCGCCCGTTTTTTCAGCGCATCGCCGCGCAGGCCAGTATGTTGCCGGAGTGTTTCTGCAAGCTGAAAACCAACGGTATAGGCAGGGTTCAGGCTGGTCAGCGCGTCCTGGAAGATCATGCTGATGTCACGGCCCACAATCTTGCGCTTGTCGCGCGCTTTCATGCCCAGCAGATCTTTGCCATCAAAGGTCAGCGCATCAGCCGTGACGCGCCCCGGGGCGTCGATCAGGCCCATCAGTGCCAGCATGGTCACGCTTTTGCCCGAGCCAGATTCCCCCACGATGCCGACGATCTCGCCGGCATCTACGCTCAGACTCACATCGGAGACCGCCCGGAATGGATGCGCGCTGCTGCCAAACTCGACGGAGAGGTTCTTGATATCCAAAAGGGCCATTACGCGAGCCTCTTCAGTTTCGGGTCCAGCGCGTCGCGCAGGCCATCGCCCATCAGATTGAGCGCCAGCACAGTGATCAGGATAGTGACCCCCGGCATGGTCACCACCCACCAGGCACGCTCGATATAGTCACGCGCGGCAGCCAGCATGGTGCCCCACTCCGGCAGCGGCGGTTGTACGCCCAAACCCAGAAAGCCCAGTGCGGCGGTATCCAGAATGGCCGAGGAAAAACCCAGCGTGGCCTGCACAATCAGCGGTGCCATGCAGTTTGGTAGCACCGTGTTGAACATCAACCGAACCTTGCCTGCGCCGGAGAGTTTGGCTGCGATCACGTAGTCTTTGGAAAGCTCTGCCATGGCTGACGCACGGGTCAGGCGCACGTAGGAGGGCAACGTGACGATCGACAGCGCCAGCATGGTATTCACAAGGCCGGGGCCCAGCACGGCCACGATGGCAATCGCCAGCAGCAGGGAAGGCAGCGCCAGCATGATATCCATTAGCCGCATGATGGCGGTGCCCAGCCAGCCGGGATAAAACGCCGCCAGCAAGCCCAGCGCAATGCCGGGGATCAGCGAGACAATCACCGATACCAGACCAATCATCAACGAGAGGCGTGCGCCATGCATCAGGCGGCTGAGGATGTCACGGCCCAGTTCATCGGTACCCAGCAAGAAACGGGCGTGCCCCTCATGCATCCAGGACGGCGGCGTCAGCATGAAGTCGCGGAATTGTTCGGATGGGCTGTGTGGCGCGATCAGCGGCGCCAGCAGTGCAGCCAACACCAGAATCACCAGATACGCCAGCGCAATCAGCGCACCCTTGTTGGCGCGGTAAGCCAGCCAGAACTCGTGCAGTGGTGTCGGATGCGATAACACCTCGGTCGAGACTGGCGCAGTAGTTTGTACGGTTTGTGCCATGCCGGCTTACCTCGCGTGGCGGATACGCGGGTTGATGATGCCGTAGAGCACATCAACCAGCAGATTAACGAAAATGATCAGCGTCGCGATCAACAGAATGCCGCCCTGCACGACCGGGTAATCTCGCGCGCCAATGGCGTTGATCAGCCAGGAACCCACTCCGGGCCAGGAGAAGATGGTTTCGGTGAGCACTGCCCCAGCCAGCAACGTGCCCACTTGCAGACCAATCACCGTCACCACGGGCATCAAGGCATTGCGCAGACCGTGAACCAGCACGATGCGGGTGGTCGACAAGCCCTTGGCGCGCGCCGTGCGGATGTAATCTTCGCGCAGCACTTCCAGCATGGATGAACGCGTCATCCGGGCGATCACGGCCATGGGGATCGTACCCAGCACAATGGACGGCAAAATCAGGTGTTCCAGCGCAGACTTGAACGCATCCATGTCATGCGCCAGCAACGTATCCACCAGCATGAGACCTGTGACCGGCGTGACGTCATACAAGAGATCAATGCGGCCAGAAACCGGCGTGAGGCCCAACTGCACCGAGAACACCATGATGAGGATCAGCCCCCACCAGAAAATCGGCATGGAGTAACCGGCCAGCGCCACCCCCATGACACCGTGATCGGCCACCGAGCCACGCTTAACGGCAGCAATGATGCCAGCACCCAGGCCCACGATCGTGGCAAAAATCATGGCGCAGATCGAGAGTTCGACAGTCGCCGGGAACAGGGTCAGAAACTCTTGCATGACCGGCACTTGCGAACGGACCGACACGCCCAGATCACCGTGCAATGCGTGCGTGAGGTAGTGCCAGTACTGCAGGTAAAGCGGCTGGTCCAGCCCCAGTTTCTGCATGGAGAGCTTGTAGAATTCGGGGTCGATATGGCGCTCGCCCATCATCACCAGGATCGGGTCGCCCGGGATCAGATGAATCAGCGAAAACGCCAGCAGCGTGATGCCCAGAAAAGTCGGAATCACCACGCCGATGCGACGCAGCAAAAAACGGATCATGTATGCGTACTCGCGTCAGGGTAAAGAACACGCCGGCAATGGCGCGCTGGGCCGGATCTTGCGGCAGGTGCATCGTGCCAGAAGTGGCTGGCGGTGATGTAACACCGGCCTATTCCCGGTTATAGCTGGTGCTTTTTCGTTACACCCAGGGACAACAAAGCCGGCCCGCAGTGCGGCCGGCTTGTTGTGATGTTCTCACACGGGTTTATTTCAGGCCGACGCCGTAGAACGAATTCAGACCAAACGGGCTGATCTTGAAGCCATCGACTTCTTTGCGCATCGGCTGATAGACGGTGGAGTGCGCCACCGGCGTGAACGGCACCTCACGCTTGAAGATCACCTGAGCTTGTTCATACAGCTTGGTACGTTCGGCCTGGTTGGGCAGGCTGCGCGCCTTCACGATCAGATCGTTGAAGTCTTTCTGGCACCACTTGGCGTAGTTGTTACCGTCTACAGCTTCGCAGCCCAGTAGTGTACCCAGCCAGTTGTCCGGATCCCCATTGTCGCCATTCCAGCCAATCAGCATGGCGTCGTCCTCACCGGCGCGGGCGCGCTTGAGGTACTCGCCCCACTCATAGGTGACGATCTTGGCCTTCACGCCGATCTTGGCCCAGTCGTTCTGGATCATTTCGGCCATCAGTTTGGCATTGGGGTTGTACGGGCGCTGTACCGGCATGGCCCACAGCGTGATTTCAAAGCCATTGGGCAGACCGGCCTTGGCCAGCAGCGCCTTGGCTTTGGCAACGTCCAGCGGTGCGTCTTTCAGCGTCTTGTTGTAAGACCATTGCGTCGGCGGCATCGGGTTGGTGGCCAGTTGACCAGCGCCCTGGTAAACGGCGTCGATAATCGCTTTCTTGTTGATCGCCATATCCAGCGCCTGGCGTACTTCTACCTTGTCCAGCGGCTTGTGGGTCACGTTGTAGCTGACATAACCCAGGTTGAAACCCGCCTGGCTCGGCACCTTGAGCGCCGGGTTGGATTGCATGGCTTTCAGGTCAGCCGGGCGCGGGTAGGACATGATCTGGCACTCGCCCTTTTGCAGCTTCTGGTAGCGCACAGAGGGGTCCGTCGTGATCGCAAAGATCAGTTTATCCAGCTTCACTTCGCCCTTGCGCCAGTAGTCCGGGTTGCCGTTGTAACGGATGACGCTGTCTTTCTGGTAAGCCTGGAAAATGAACGGGCCGGTGCCGATCGGTTGCGTGTTGATCTGTTCAGCCTTGCCGGCTTTCAGCAATTGGTCGGCATATTCAGCCGACATCACCGACGCAAACGACATGGCAATGTTCTGCAGGAATGCCGCATCAACCTTGTTCAGGGTGACCTTGACGGTATACGGATCAACCTTTTCTACCTTGGCGATATTGCTGTCCATGCCCATGTCAGAAGCATAGGGATAGGTCGCGTTGCTGGCCTTGTTGAACGGCAGGTTCTTGTCGGTGAGACGCGCAAAGGTAAACACCACGTCGTCAGCATTGAAGTCGCGCGTGGGTTTGAAATACGGCGTGGTATGAAACTTCACGCCCTTGTGCAAAGAGAAGGTATAAGTGCGGCCATCCGCGCTGACCTCCCACTTGTCTGCCAGCCCCGGGCGGATCTGGGTAGAACCGGGAACAAACTCAACCAGGCGGTTGTAGACCGTTTCAGCAGAGGCATCAAAATCGGTGCCGGCGGTATAACGTGCCGGATCGAAACCGGCCGGACTGCCTTCAGAACAATAAATCAGGGTTTTTCCCGCAGCCAGGCTGGCGCCAGTGGCCAGTGCGAGAACTGATGCAAGTGCAAGTCCTGCCTTCATCTGCTTCATGGTTGCTCCGTTTCCTTTTATAAAAAGAAAGCCTCGCCCAGGCGAGATCATTGCTGCGAATGCTAAGGGCGCTGCTTGTTCAGACCATTCGGAATAACCCGTACATGATGGCCATGGATTGATGCCGGACAAAACCAATTCAAAATAGCCGATAAAAAGCAAAAACCGTGACAGCTGCGCAAGCATGTCACGGTTTGGTTGTGATGCCCCTGAGGCGAGCAGCCCGAGGGCCGTCGCCAGCAGCATTTATTGCACCAGATCAGTGCACCAGATCGCGGTAAGCACACCAGGTGGCGTGCCCCAAAAGCGGGAAAATGATGACGAGACCGACAAGATAAGTTGCAAAGCCCACGGCGGTGAGCACCACGATGATGGTCGCCCAGACCAGCATGGCAGGAATGTTCTCTGCCACCACACGCACACTGGTCACGAGTGCCGTGATGGTGTCCACATCCCGATGCGCCAGCATGGGAATCGACACCGCCGAGATTGCGAACACTACACAGGCGAGCACCAGCCCAGCCAGCGACCAGGCAATGGTAAAGCCAATATATTCAGAGGTCAGCGCGTGGGTGAAGAACTGCATGCCCACTGCTTCGCCGCCATAGAACAGCGCAAACAGGATGGCCGAGATACGCTCCCAGCTCATGGCGATGAAACCAAGGATGACGCCCATGAAGGCGATTTGTCCCAGGTTATGCACCACATCACGCAATGACTGCATGAACGAGGTCTCCCTCCCTTCTTCGCGCTCATGGGTCAATTCGTAGATACCGGACGCCCCAAGCGGCGCCAGCAACAGGAATCCAGTGATGGCCGTCGATGAGAGATACGTGTAGCTGGAGGCAATCTTCAGCACCGCAAAACCCAACAAAGCAGTAATGACGCCATAGCAAAGACTGGGCAACGGGTGCCGTGTGAAGTCGGCCCAACCCATTTTCAGCCAGTAAAACGGCCGCAGCGCACTCACCTTGCCGGTTTCTGGCATGGAGAAGTGGTCATCGAGGCCGTGCAGGTGCAAGTCCATGATTTTATGTCTCCTCTTTGCGGGCAGTTCATCCCACCCTTATTGCAATCAATACGTCAACCCCGCACAAAAAGAGACACCGGCCTGATGAGCGGTGCAGCAAAAAGGTGCGTTTTGCATCAATGGTTTGCGTCACATTAAAAGTTTGCTACCTTTTGTAAACAAAACCCGGGAAAGCTGGCTGAAAACAAAGCCAGTACCTACAAGAGCCTGTCCGCAGTGAAAAGCAAGCACGAAACTGGTAGTAGTGCTCGTTTTACAGTCTGGTAACAGCGCAATTTGGGCTGTTGCTGTACTGAGACACTCGCCATCTCCAAGTGCTTTGCCATTCATCTGTCTATCAGGTGAGTAACACGCCACTGGAGGTTATCGATGCTGCTCAGGCGACTTTGCGCCGCGCTGTCCTGTATGCCAGCGTTTGCTTTTGCCGATAGTTTGTATACGTTCCAGACCCCGCAATCTTCCATCGCCAACCGAATCAACGATCTGCATACGTGGATCATGCTGATCATCGTGGTGATCTTTGTGGTGGTGTTCGGCTTGATGTTCTACTCGATCTTCAAGCACAGAAAATCCCAGGGTCACGTCTCCCGGAATTTCCACGAAAACACGGTCGTGGAAGTCGCCTGGACCATCATTCCCGCGCTCATCCTGGCCGTCATGGCCTGGCCTGCGGCACGGCTCGTCCTCGATCAAAAAGACACGCGTGAGCCGGACGTCACCATCAAGGCCACCGGTTACCAGTGGCAATGGGGCTACGAATATCTGGATTATGGCTTTGGTTACCGCAGCCATCTGGCGACGCCGCGTGCCCAGATCGAGAACTACAAGGGCGATGTCGCCAAGAACGCCGAGTATTTGCTGGAAGTCGATGAGCCCGTGGTGGTGCCCATGGGCAAGCGCGTGCGGGTCATGACGACAGCCAACGACGTCATTCACAGTTGGTACATCCCCGCCCTTGGCGTCAAGCAAGACGCCATTCCTGGTTTTATCCGGGACACCTGGTTTACCGCTGATCATATCGGAACCTATCGCGGCCAGTGCACGGAGCTGTGCGGGCGCGATCATGGGTATATGCCCATTGTGGTGAAGGTCGTGTCCGATGCCGACTTCAAGACCTGGGTGGCCGAGCAGCAGAAGAAGGCCAAGGCCGCGCAGGACGACCCGAACAAAAAGTGGACCAAAGACGAATTGATCGCCCGCGGCAAGACGGTGTTTGAAGCCAACTGCGCGGCATGCCACAAGAGCGACGGCAAGGGCGGTGGACCATTCCCGGCACTGGCAGGCAGCAAGATCGCCACCGGTCCCAAGGATGGCCACATCCACATCGTGCTGACTGGCAAGAATGCGATGCCTTCGTGGGCGGGCTTGTCCGACACCGAGATCGCCGCTGTCATCAGCTACGAACGCAACAGCTTTGGCAATCATGACGGCGACTTTGTCCTGCCGGCTGAAGTCAAAGCGGCCCGCAAGTAAACGGCATATCAGGGACATATAGACACCATGACCACTGCCACAGAAACACTGCATCCGCATGACGCGGCTCATGACGAACACGCCAGCCACGGCGGCGGCCACCACGGCGCCACGCACTCGGGCTGGCGGCGCTGGGTGTATGCCACCAATCACAAAGACATCGGCACGATGTATCTGTGGTTCGCGTTCTCCATGTTCTTGCTGGGGGGTACGTTTGCACTGTGCATTCGCGCCGAATTGTTTCAGCCGGGCCTGCAATTCTGGCAACCGGAGTTCTTCAACCAGCTGACCACACTGCACGGCGTGATCATGGTGTTCGGCGCGATCATGCCGGCGTTTACCGGGCTGATGAACTGGCAACTACCGCTCATGATCGGTGCGCCGGATATGGCCTTTGCGCGCATGAACAACTGGAGCTTCTGGCTGCTGCCGCCCGCCGCGCTGTTACTGATCATCAGCCTGTTCATGCCAGGTGGTGGCCCTGGGGCGGGCTGGACGTTCTACCCGCCGCTGTCTGTGCAGCTTGGACCGGGCATGGACTTCGGGATTTTCGCCATCCACTTGATGGGTCTGTCTTCCATCATGGGTTCAATCAACATCGTGACGACCATCCTGAACATGCGCGCGCCCGGCATGACGCTCTTGAAAATGCCGCTGTTTGCCTGGACTAGCCTGGTGACCGCTTACCTGTTGATTGCCGTCGCCCCGGTGCTGGCTGGTGCCGTGACCATGTTGCTGACCGATCGCCACTTCGGCACGCACTTCTTCAACGCCGCAGGTGGCGGCGACCCGATCCTGTTCCAGCACGTGTTCTGGTTCTTCGGCCACCCCGAGGTCTACATCATGGCGCTGCCGGCGTTTGGCGTGGTCAGCCAGATTCTGCCGACCTTCAGCCGCAAACCGCTGTTTGGTTACGTGTCGATGGTCTACGCCGTGTGTGCGATTGCCATTCTGAGCTTCATGGTGTGGGGTCACCACATGTTTGCGGTGGGCTTCCCGGCCACGGCGCAGTTGTTCTACATGTTCATGACCATGCTGATTGCCGTGCCGACGGGCGTGAAAGTGTTCAACTGGATCGCCACGATGTGGCAAGGCTCGATGACGTTTGAGACCCCGATGCTGTTTGCGATCGGCTTTTTGTGTCTGTTCACCATCGGTGGTTTCTCTGGCCTCGTCCTGTCGCTCGCCCCGGTTGATATCGCCCTGCATGGGACGTATTACGTGGTCGCGCACTTTCACTACGTGCTGGTAGCGGGTGCCCTGTTCAGTCTGTTTGGTGCGGCGTATTACTGGCTGCCCAAGTGGACTGGCTACATGTACAACGAGCGCATGGGCAAGATCCATTTCTGGTGGTCGATGATCTCTTTCAACATCACCTTCTTTCCGATGCATTTCCTGGGTCTGGCCGGTATGCCCCGGCGTATTCCGGATTACGCGCTGCAGTTCACGACCTTTAACGAAATCGCTTCGGTCGGTGCTTTCCTGTTTGGCTTTGCGCAGATTTTCTTCCTCTACAACGTGATCCACACCATCCGTGGTGGCGTCGGCCCGGCGCCCGCCAAACCATGGGATGGCGCGCATACGCTGGAATGGGAAGTCGACTCACCCGCCCCGCACCACACCTGGGAAACGCCACCGGATGAAGCACTGGTACGTCGTGGTCTGGTTGCACAAGGGCTGGAGCACTGAAATGGAAAACATCATGCCTGGTGATCAACGCGACCGTCGCCGCAATCTGCGTACCGCCTTGATACTGGCCGCAGTCGCCCTCGTGTTCTTTGTGGGCATCATGGCGCGGCACTGGCTGTTCGGGAGTTGAGATAACGGCAGGGTAGATTGCTACGCGAATCCACCTTGCGAACTGGGCGGTGGAAAAGGAAGCTTTGTGAACAGCAGTGTCATCCATCATCAAAACCGCAACACGGCCCGCAAGCTTTTGCTGGCCGTGCTGGTGATGTTTGGCTTTTGCTTTGCCATGGTGCCCATGTACGGCGTGTTTTGCCGCGCAGTGGGTATCCAGCAGGATCGTGTCGTGAATGAAAGCGACGTGGTGCCGGCCTGGTCGCAAAGGCTGGATCTGGATGCCAACACCGCGCCAGGCGTAGCGGGCACGCTGACGGCGCTTGATCACACCGTGAGCGGCAAGGCAGGGCAACTGGTGAAAGCGAGGTTCCGCCTTGCCAACCCGACCGATCACGCGCTGCAACTGCGGGCGATCCCCAGTTATGCGCCCGGCAACGCCGTACGGTTTGTCGAGAAATTGCAGTGCTTTTGTTTTAACGAGATCACCCTGGCCCCGCATGAAACACGCGATGCCACCGTGGTGATCGTACTCAAGAAAGAACTGCCGCAAGACCTGGGCCCGATCACGCTTTCGTACACGCTGTTCAACGCAACAGACTCGAAGGGTGGCACATGATCGACGCCATCAAAACCGTGCTGGCGGCGTTTTTTGGGGTACGCGGACGCAAGGGGGCAGAGGCCTCGCAAAAGATTAAACCCCAGCAAATTGTCATCACGGCCGTTGTGCTGGCGCTGATTCTGGCGCTCCTGGTATTTGGTCTAGTGCGTTTGCTGGTGGCGGAACACTAAATGCTGGTGCGGTAACGAGGAAATACCAAAGGAATATCTCAAGCCAACAAGGACAAGGGCGGAACCACCGCCACATGAACGACCTGCAGGCCACACGGTGGCCGACTGGAGAGAAGCATGAACGTAGAGAACGGCATTCACGACGCGCACTACTTTGTGCCGCAGCCCTCGCGCTGGCCGATCACTGGCTCGATCGCCCTGTTTTGCATGACCTGCGGCACCGCGCTGTGGATCAACAACATGCAGGCGGGCAAATGGCTGCTGCTGGTGGGGTTTGTCATCCTGATCCATATGCTGATTGGCTGGTTCGGGGACGTCATCACTGAATCCCAGCACGGTGATTACGGGCAGCAAGTGGATCATTCGTTCCGCTGGGGCATGAGCTGGTTCATCTTTTCAGAAGTCATGTTCTTTGCGGCGTTTTTCGGCGCGCTGTTTTATACGCGCACGATCTCGGTCCCGGAACTGGGTTGGTTCTCTGACACCCACGACGTGCTCTGGCCGACGTTCAAAGCAACCTGGCCGGGTGTGAGCGGCCCCAAGGTTGCGCCCTACGCGCCCATGGAAGCCTTTGGTATTCCGGCCATCAATACCGCCTTGTTGCTGAGTTCCGGCATCACCGTCACCTGGGCGCATTGGGGCTTTGTGAAGAACAACCGGACACAAATGGCGCTGGGCCTGGCACTCACGATCGGGCTGGGTGCGATCTTCCTGGTGCTGCAAGCCCTCGAATACCACCATGCCTATACCGCCATGCACCTGACGCTGGCCTCTGGCGCGTATGGGATGACCTTTTTCATGCTGACCGGCTTTCACGGCATGCATGTGCTGGTCGGCGCGATCATGCTCTCGGTGATGCTGGGACGCGTGCTCAAGGGCCATTTCACGCCGGAACACCACTTCGGCTTTGAAGCCGCCGCCTGGTACTGGCACTTTGTAGACGTGGTCTGGCTGGGACTGTTTGTGTTTGTGTACTGCCTGTAAGCACAGGGCCAAAGGTGGATTGCCAGGCGAATCCACTCCTTCAGTGCATGCATGGACGTAGCGCCTGTTAAAACCGCCGCAGGCATGGCATCAAGCGGTTTTAACCGGCGCTGGATAGTTGTCGAAAGGCGGGAAGTGCAGGGGCCACCGGCAAGGGCAGGGGAAAGGCGGTTACGCCTTTCCCCGATACGCCCGGGTCAGGGATTGAAAACAACAGGTTCAGGGCGTCGGCCCATGGGGTTGCAGCAAGCCAAAATACCAGGCCAGTAGCAACAAGATAAACAACGCGACTGATACCGCAATGCGCAGCGTGAGTGAACGGGCCAGTTTTTCAGAGCGGGATGGCCCGCGCACCAGTTGCAGCAAGGCGCGCCCCAGGGCAAACAGAATGACCAGCAAGAACAGTACGATGACAACTCTCATGGCGTCTCCTCCAGATACCGGAAACGGTAGCACAACTGTCATGAAGCTGCCGGCAGCGCACCAGCGCCGTGGTGCGCTGGTGGGCCTGGCCGCGCTGGTATTGCTGACTGTGGCGCTGGGTATCTGGCAAGCGGCGCGTGCTGTGTACAAACAACGGCTGGCCGATCATTACGCCGCCAGCATTGCCCTGCCACCACTGACGTGGCGCAACGGTGACATACCGCCCCTGTTCCGGCGTTTGTCGTTGCAGGGCTACTGGTTATCTGGCCAGACACTCTACCTGGATCATCGTGATTACAACGGCGAAGTGGGTGTCGAGGTGATTACGCCATTTCGGCTTGCCGATGGGAGCATCGTGCTGATCAACCGTGGCTGGCGTGCTACGCAAACTGTAGAAAGCGCCGCCATCCCCGCGATGCCACAGGTGGAAGTGCTTAACTGGCCCCGTTTTTTTGAACTGGCCCATACCCCGCCGCAAGGCAAACTGTTCCAGAACATCACCGCCGCACGGTTCGCCGAGTGGTCTCATCTGCCGCAGCCCTTGTGGTACGGACGACTGCGTTCAGACACCAACGATGGCCTGCAGCATGACAGCGCCGTGCCGGATTTCAACCCCTCCCGCCATATCGGCTACATGTTGACCTGGTGGGGCATGAGCATTGCCGGGCTGTTTTTGTGGCGGCATTTCCGGCGCAGCACGCGTGCGCCACAAGCCGGCCTGGTCACCGAAGCCCGTATCACCCCAAAACAAGAAACCACCGCACCTGAAGGAGACAACGCATGAGTCTGAATCGCGGGCAAAAAACCTTGCTGTTGATGTTTGGTATCACGCTCGCCCCCATCCTGGCTGCCCAGGCGTTTTTTCATTTCTGGCGCCCAGCGATGGTCAAAAGCTATGGCGAGCTAATCGCCACACCTGATGCCGCACCGGCCAACGGGTATTGGCGTCTGGTGGCCGCTGATCCACAAGGTTGCACCGATAACCAGAAAGCGCTGCTATTCGCGACCCGCCAGATGCGGCTCGCGCAAGGCCAGGAAAGCCACCGTATCCAGCGTGGTTCTACCGTTGTCTGCCCGGCGCTGGATCACGACGTCGCAGTGCTTGGCAACGCCAACGGTCTTTCTGCCGGCGGGCTGTATTTGATCGATCCGCACGGCAACCTGGTGATGCGCTATCGGCCAGAACAGATTGGCGACAACGAAGGCCGCAAGAAAGCCATGGCGGAGATCGGCAAGATTCTGAAGAACAACGAAGCGCTGGGGTGATCCGGCGCGGGTGAGAGGTGGCTGTGCAGGACGTTTGACGACGTGCCACGGACAGAACTGGTTCAGTCCGCGGATCTGATGCGAGGGGAGAAATAGAGTGCGGCAATCCCGTTTGCGTTACCTTGCCTGGCTGGCCGTGATCTGGACCTTTGGTCTGGTCATGCTGGGTTCGTTTGTTCGTTTGTCTGATGCCGGGCTGGGCTGCCCGGACTGGCCCGGTTGTTATGGCCACCTGACCGTACCCCAGGCCGCGCATGAGATCGCCCATGCGGCTGCCACCTTTGGTACCACCGTCGAGCCCGACAAAGGCTGGAAGGAGATGATCCACCGTTATGCGGCTGGGGGCCTGGTACTGATTGTGGTGGCGCTTACCACCGCGCTCTACCGCCAGCGCCAGCGGTTTGATCTGCCCACGCCGCTGGTTTTCGCCCCGTTGCTGGTCATTGTGCTGCAGGCGCTGCTGGGCATGTGGACCGTCACCCTCAAGCTCATGCCCGCCGTGGTCACCGCGCATTTGCTGGGCGGCATGACCATGCTGGCACTGCTCTCGGCGATTGCCCTGCGCGGCACCTTGCCCAAACTGCATATCGATCATGCCAACCGTACTTTGGCATGGATAGCGCTGGTAGCGGTGTTATGCCAGTTGATCCTGGGCGGGCTGGTTTCCAGCAATTACGCAGGTCTGGCCTGTGCAGGCTTCCCGGCCTGCCGCGGCAGCTTTGCGCCACCTGATGGCCTGATGGACATGTTGCGGGTTGACCGCCAGCTGGGCCTGACCAGCGATGGCATGCCTCTGCCGATCAGTCATCTGGCCGCCATTCACTGGCTGCATCGCGCAGGTGCGCTGGTAGTGACCCTCACGACGATCTGGCTGGCCCTGCGTTTGTGGCTGACCAACCGCAATACCGCGCTGTTGTTACTGGCTGCGCTGGTCGTGCAGGTGGGCCTGGGCATCGCCAATGTGTTGCTCTCTTTGCCCCTGCCGCTGGCCGTGTTGCACAACGGTGGCGCGGCTTTCCTGCTGTTTTGTCTGACGTCCGTGCTAGCCCGTAGCCGCGCACCGAGAATCTTCCATGTCTACACAAACACTCACCACGTCTTCACGGGCCGTTGAGCTCTGGCGGCTGGGCAAGCCCAAGGTCGTCAGCCTGATTGTTTTCTGCGCAGCGGCGGGCGCCTTGATGGCGACACCGCAGTGGTCGGCGTTACCCAATGTCATCTTCTCTTTGCTGGGGATTGCATTGGTCGCCATGGGCGCAGCGGCGGTCAATTGCCTTGTGGAACGGGATCGTGATGCCGTCATGCGCCGGACCGAACGCAGGCCGCTGGTCAAAGGCACGCTCACGCCCCTGGAAGCTGGCCTTTACGCCACGATCATGACGCTGGGTGGTCTGGCGCTGCTGCAAACTTTTGCCAACGCGCTGGCCATGTGGCTGACCCTGGGCACCTTCTTTGGCTATGCGGTCATCTACACGCGCTGGCTGAAACCCGCGACACCGCAAAACATTGTGATTGGCGGTGCAGCGGGCGCCATGCCGCCCGTGCTGGGCTGGGCGGCCGTCACCGGCAGTGTTCCGGCCGAAGCCACCGTGTTATTCCTGCTGATCTACACCTGGACACCGCCCCATTTCTGGGCCCTGGCCCTATACCGGCAACTGGACTACCAAAAAGCCGGGCTGCCCATGCTGCCTGTCACCCACGGCCCGGCGTACACCCGCCAGACCATCGTCCTCTATGCCGTGATGCTCTACGCCGTGGCACTTCTGCCCTTTGTGATCGGCATGAGTGGCTGGGTGTATCTGGCCATTGCCGTGTGGTTCAACAGCGGGTTTCTGTGGCGATCAATCAAGCTCTACCGCACGGCCGATGAGGCAGTGGCACGCGGATTGTTTCTGTATTCCATCCGCTATCTGGCCTGGGTATTTGGGGCACTGATACTGGACCGGATCTGGACGATGGTGCTGAATCACCTCTGAGTCTCACCACTTCATCAAACCACCCGAGCGATTCACGACGGGTGGTTTTTTCATGCGCTTTCGCTGGATTGATGCGGCCATTCATCCAATGACATTGGAATAGGAAATGATCATTCCCTATTATCACGCCATTGATCTCCAACTGCGCCTGTTCTCCGGATAATCCATGAACCAACCCCAAAACCCGGTCGCACAAGTCTCTGACCATGCCGGCATCTCCGGCGGGCTGATCACCTTGCTGGCCGTATCCTGCGGCTTGATCGTGGCCAACATCTATTACGCGCAACCCCTGATTGGCCCGATCAGCGCAGCGCTGGGTCTGCCTGTCAGCGCGGCCGGTTTGATCGTGACCATGACGCAGATTGGCTACGGTGCAGGGTTGATTCTGGTCGTGCCACTGGGTGATCTCTTTGAAAACCAGCGGCTGGTGCTGATGATGGTGGGGCTGGCGGCGGTGTCTTTGCTGGCGGCTGCCTTTGCGCCCGCCCCGCTCCCTTTTCTGACCGCCGCATTATTCATCGGGCTTGGCTCGGTGGCGGTGCAGATTCTGGTGCCTTACGCGGCCCATCTGGCGCCAGAAGCCCGCCGGGGGCGTGTGGTCGGGAATGTCATGAGCGGCTTGATGCTGGGCGTGATGTTAGCCAGGCCGGTCTCCAGCTTTATTACAGCGCTGAGTTCCTGGCATGTGGTGTTTATCCTCTCGGCCGTTGCCATGGTGGCGTTGGGGTTTGTATTGCGCAGCAAACTGCCGCAACGCCAGCCAACTCACGCCCTCTCGTACCGCGAGTTATTGTCTTCCATGGCGCATCTGGCCCTGAATACACCCATTCTGCGCCGCCGTGCTTTGTATCAAGCCTGCATGTTTGGCACTTTTAGCGTGTTCTGGACCACCTCGCCACTGCTGTTGGCAGGCACCTATCACCTGACCCAGCGCGGCATTGCCTTGTTTGCGCTGGCCGGTGTCGCTGGTGCCATCGCTGCCCCGATCGCGGGCCGCGTCGCCGACAAAGGCTGGAGCCGCCCCGCCACGGCCATCGCCATGATCGTTGCCGTTGTGGCGTGGCTGCTCACTCACCTGGCGCCGGAAGGCTCCTTGCTGGCACTGGGTTTGCTGGTCGTCGCGGCAATCATGATCGACTTTGGCGTGCAAGCGAATGTCGTGCTCGGCCAACGTGCCATCTTCGCTCTGGGCGCGCACGCGCGCAGCCGTCTCAATGGTTTATACATGGCGACGTTTTTCGCAGCGGGTGCGGTTACCTCCGCATTGGGAGGCTGGGCCTATGCACACGGAGGTTGGGTTTGGGCCAGTGCGCTGGGGCTTGCCTTGCCGGTGCTGGCACTGGTTTATTTTGCGACCGAGAAGGCTGGCAAATGACGCCCCACTGTGGGGATTACTCCCCGTAAGGCCCCAGATAATCCAGCTTCCCGACATCCAGCCCATGCTGCCGCAAGATTGCGTGTGCAGTGGCGATGTGGAAATAGAAATTCGGGAGCACAAACGTCATCAGGTATTCGTCGCCGGTAAACGTGGTTTTGATGGTTGAAAAATCCAGCGTTACTTCCCGCGTATGCGTGCCATCAAGCTGTTGCGGCGTGATGGTGTCAAAAAATGCCTGCGTTTTCAGGATGCGGTTTTTCAACTCGCCAAACGTGGTCTCGCAATCCGGGAAACGGGGCACTTCAATGCCAACCAGACGGCCAATGGCATTTTTGGACGTGTCAGAGGCGCGCTGAATCTGCCCGGCCAACGGCAACATGTCTGTTGCGATGCGTGCATGGACGAGCACTTCAGGGGGCACTCCGGCGGCTTTGGCATGGGCATCGGCTTTGTCCAGATAACCTGCCAGGACCTGCAGACCACGCTGGAACACCGGGATGGAAAGGCGATACATCGATACAGCCATGACAGCGTCACTCCTGGATGGGTCTGCTAACGGTGGCGACGATCCACCGAAAATTCAAGCCGTTGTCATCAGTATCGGCGATCCGTATCAATCATGATGCAGATTTTATGCGCGGGTAGCCGTCACCATCACGGCGTAACGGCCACCCAAAGCAACACGTCAGAACGCGCGATCGGCCGGGTATGAACTCGTGAAGTCGTTTTGCCAGCGGAAATTGATAAACGACATCGTGACGGAGACTTCCAGCCCTTCTACGAAGTGCCAGCACCCCACCGGCAGGAACAGGATTTCACCCGGGTTGAGCGTGCATTCCAGTGGGCGGACACGGCGCATTTCCGGGAACCGCTGCAGATCAATATTGCGCGCATCGACATAGGTAAAGCAGTGCTCGTGGTTGTACATGCTGGCGATTTCCGTCGCTGGAACCAGCACAATGCGTTTACGGCCAATGATCTGCGCCATGAAATTGTTGGTCAGATCATGATGGAACGGCGTGATGGTACCCGCCGGGCCAAACCACAAAAATCCGCTATCCTGGGAGGACGGGTCCAGGTATTCGGGTAGCGGCAGGACGTCGTTCCACAGTTCAGCCAGCGCAGCGCGATTGCGCGAGTCGTTGTAGGCCGTCATGTAGAAATCGTTGGTCGGGCTTTGGGCGCGCACCAGGTTCACGTACTCGGCGAAGCGCATGGTTTTTTCATGGCGCTTTTTATCGAGCTCATAGTGCTGGTTACTATTCCGGCCAAACTGCACCTGGACCTCGGCATTGCCACAACGGCTGGCAAAGTAATCAAGGCTCCATTTATTCATGGCCGGCCAGCGATCCATCATGCCGGTGATAATGACCGGCCGCCCGGCGGTATAGAACTCATCAAAGAATTCGCGCGTACCCAACCGATGCCGCCGCGGGATTTCCGCCGCACGCAGGTGCTCCAGGCGGCGCAGGTTGTCCAGTACCCAGTCGCGCTTGGCCAGGCGGTTCTTTAAACGCTGTGCACCGGCCAGATAGGGGCTCTGCTGAGCCGCCTGAAGCTCCGTGACCGCCATGTCCGGCGCAATACCGCCCGCGACCATGACTTGCAAAAGATCATTCGGGTTGCTGCCCAACAGCAAGTTCTCGGCTATCCAGCGCCGCCATTCATTGTCGACGACGACCGTCGCTGCGGCCTGATTCTGAGTATCCATCCATCCTCCTTGTCCGGTCATTGCCGGTTTTACCCGTCGCTTCAAGCGCTTGGGCGATGTTGTCATGACACATTCAAGCGTACTTGCTGCTCCCTGGCGTGGGTAGCCTTTGCCCGCTGGACGTTTGTTAAACGAGACATTCGGCCAATCCACCCTGAGAACCGTGCAAGTCAGCAGCGTATGCTGACCATGTCATCCCACCGGAGCCCGCAATGCGCTTTGCTGCTGCACCGTGGCCAACCACGCTCAAGCTCACGTCCGCAGCTTGTACCATCGCGCTCGGCGCTGGCGCCTGCGTGTTGTATCACGTGCTCGGCAATACACCTCGCATCAATCCGGCACTCGCCGGGCTGGCTGGACTGCCACTGCTGGTCTTGCTGACCAGCGCGGCATACATCATTCGTGCCTACCGCATCGAAGGCGACGCCCTGGTGATAGAGCGACCCTGCTTTTCCACCCGCATCCGCCTTTCCGGTTTGCGATCGGCCCGGCTGGACCCAGCGGCTTGCGAGGGCTCAATACGGCTGCGCGGGAATAGCGGGCTGTATTCGTTTTCGGGTCTGTATCGCAACAAGATGCTGGGTCAATACCGGCTTTACGCCACCGATCTGCAATGCGCTGTGATCCTCGAACTGCCGCAGCGCACGCTCGTCATCACACCTGCGCAACCTCAGGCGCTGGTCGCTACGATCAGAGCGGCAAGAGGCCTGCAGAGTTAATGTATCCGCGTGTATGGAAAACAACGCCGTGTATCTCTGAAATTGACGCAAAACTTACCATTTGCGAGGATGGCGCAGCCTTTAATTGCCAAACTCAAAGAAATGATTCTGCGCGCTTCCAGCTTTGCCTTGCTGCTCTGTCTTGCGCTTCCCGCGCAGGCTGAGATCTATAAAACCAGGGACGCCAACGGAAATATCACGTTTACCGACGTAGACCCGAACGCACCCAATCAGGTATCTGAAAACAAAGGCGCGCAAAGTTCCACAGTAAGGTCTACACGCCAGGTTACGACATTCAGCCGCTATGGCAGCTGGCGAACTTTACAGACCAGCACGGTGACGGTTCAGACTCGTGCGCCGGCCTCTGCCGCTGGCAGTGGTTTCCGGGTTGCCACAAACATGATTGTCACCAGCAAGCATCTGGTTCACGACTGCAGCCGGGTCATGATCGACAACAACCGCATGGCCATGCAGGTGGCGTTGAGCGGAGAAAGCGATCTGGCATTGATTCGGGACTATGGCAGCAGTGGTTCCATGGTCAAATTTCGCAAAGATGAAGCACATGCCGGCGAGAGCGTCTTTGTCGGCGGGTTTCTTTCGCCCGCAGAAACAGGTGACCGCGCGGTACTCCACACGGCGAAAGTACAAGTAAAAAGCAGCGGTGCGGATCCGCATGTATTTGGCGTCACCGGAAACATAATGGCTGGTGCCAAAGGCGGGCCCATTCTGGATCAGGCCGGTCACCTGATCGGGCTGGTTTCGTTCAATACCAATACGGATACCGCCTCGCATGTGATCGAGGTGACGCCCAATGCGCAGAGCAGCCCGGCCATCAAGGGTTCAGAGATCACCCAGTTTCTGAAGGCAAACAGCGTCGAACCGCTGATCGCCGAAGCGAACCAGCCGGTCGAGCAAACGGTCATTGCCAATAACCTTGAACACGCTATGGTCACGATTACCTGCTATCGGTAAGACATACCGGTTTGTATGTTTTTGTGTCTATCCCGCCGCGATCAACCGCCTGTCATGCCACACCGACAACACATTGGCTAATGATTGCTACAGACCCACGGCAGCTTTAGCATCGCCGCGAATTTGCAATCGTTTTCAACAACGCCAGATACGGCGGAAACGCTTGAATGCGCGGGGATTTATTCATGAAGCTGGTGCCTGACCACCCGACCCGATCTCTCCTGGGGCTTGCAGTACTTTGCGCCGCGCTCACGCTAGCTGCCTGCGGCGGCGGCGGCGGTGACAGTAGTAGCCAGGTCAGCGCGCCCGCCACGGCCACGCCGACGCCAACGCCGGCCGCTGCAACCAAAAGCTTCAAACGCGGCATCGCCTACGATGTGGCCAACAGTCAGGACCTGGCCGCGCTCTCGCCCGGCGTCAGTTGGTGGTACAACTGGGGGCTGAAGCCCAACAGCGGGCTGCCAGCGAATGCGCAGACGTCGGCGGGTATGGATTTCGTCCCCATGCTCTGGAACGATAATTTCGTCGACGCCGACGTCATTACCTATCTGAAAGCCAACCCCGCCATCAAATATCTGCTGGTACTCAACGAACCCAACCTCGTCGATCAGGCCAATATGACGCCTGCAGCGGCGGCCACGTTATGGCCGCGGTATGAAGCCATCTCTGCGGCAACTGGCGTGAAACTGGTCGGGCCGGCCATGAACTGGGGCACGCTCTCGGGTTACAGCGACCCGGTAGTCTGGCTGGATGCCTTCTATGCCGCGTATCACGCTGCCAACAACAACCGTGATCCGCAGATCGACTACCTGGCCTTCCATTGGTATGACTATGGTTTGTCTGGTCAGCTGGACCGGTTGACCAAGTACGGCAAACCGTTCTGGGTGACCGAGTTTGCCAATTGGCATTCGCAAACCGATGGTGCCCAGATTGACACCCTGGCCAAGCAAGAAGCCCAGATGGCCGATATGGTCAACACCTGCGAAACGCGCCCGGACGTATTTCGCTATGCCTGGTTCACCGGGCGCATCAGTCCGGACCCGCACTTTGACAGCCTGCTGACCGGCACGGGCGTGCTCTCCGATCTGGGGAGCAAATACCTGATCCAGCCCTGGTAGCTCTGACAGGCGCAAAAAGCCGGTCTGGCAGCACCCCGGCACAAGGCTGACGTCTGTCCGCAAGAATGGACCTGCGGCAGGAACCCGCCGAACGCGAGTTCCTGCGCCTTGGTCTATTTTAGTGGAGCCTTCGTCAAGGCGCCGCCCACTCTGTACTGGTCCGCCAGGTTTGCCCCGTGTTCCGCCGCACCCTGTCCGCCGGGTCAGTGCAATACAGGAGAACACATCATGCACGGCCTCTCTCAGCACGAAGACCCCCACCGATTACGCTGGCTCATTCTTTTTGTCGCTACAGCCGGACTCTATGCGTGCGGTGGTGGCGATGACAGCAGCTCCGACTCCTCCAGCATGGCCCGCAGCACCAACAGCCTGACCCCTTCCAGCGTCACCCCGGTTCCCTCTGGCACCAGCAAAAGCACCAAACGCGGTATTGCAGGCGATCTGGGCGCCTACCCGGCCGATCTGCCCGTGGTCTCCAACGGCATTAGCTGGTGGTACAACTGGAGCCTGAAACCCAACGCCAATGTGCCCGCCGATTACATCGCGGCGTACAACATGGAATTCATCCCGATGATCAAGACGGGAGATTTCGTCGATCAGGATGTCATCAACTGGCTGCTGGCCAACCCCACCGTGAAATATCTACTGGTGATCAACGAACCCAATAAAACCAAGCAAGCCAATATGAGCCCGTGGCAAGCGGTGGTGGTCTGGCCGCGGTTTGAGGCCATTGCCAGGCAGACTGGCGTCAAGCTGGTCGGGCCGGCCATGACCATGGGTAATATGCTGCATTACAGCGATCCGGTGGATTGGCTGGATAGTTTCATCGCCGACTACTACGCGCTATATCACCGCAACCCGCAAATGGATTTCCTGGCTTTCCACTGGTACGACTACGGCCTGGCCGACGCGCTCGACCGACTGGATAAATACGGCAAGCAAATCTGGGTGACTGAGTTCGACAACTTCCACACAGCCAATGACGGGTTGCAGATCGATACCGAAGCCAAGGCGCTGACGCAGCAGGCCGACATGGTCAAGACGCTGGAAACGCGCAGCGACGTGTTCCGCTACGCCTGGTATACCGATCGCGTCACTGGCAATCCGGTTTATATCAATCTGCTAGCCGGGCCAGGGCAACTGACCAATATGGGTAGCCAGTATGTGAGCCTGCCCTGGATGTACTGACAGTTTGATCATGCCCCACATCGACTGGAAACGGTGGGGTGCCCACCGTTTCTGCGTGTGGCGTGCGTGCTCCGTGTCCTTGCCTTTCAGCGCTCCTCGCCGCCACCGGTCGACGACAATCGGCGCAATCAATTTGCGTGTCATTCATCTATACGTCTAGCAAAAAACAGCGCTATCACGCTTGCCCGCGATAAGTGATCCATACCCGAAATACCCTCTATGTGTCGGTTTTTAAGGGTTTTTTCGGTCACAAAACTGCAAATCTGTCTCCCTACCGTTGCGGCACGCCGCATACCGGCAGCTCAAATAACAGCATGGAGACGAGACAATGGATCAGCAGTTTGATGGTTTTAATCGCCGGCGTTTCATGAAAGGCGCAGCCGCTGCGCTGGCCGGCACAGTGTTACCTGGCGGTCTGCAGCGGGTACTGGCGGCGCCTGCGGCCACGGGGACACTGGGCTCCATCGCCCACGTGGTGATTTTCTCCCAGGAAAACCGCTCGTTTGACCATTACTTTGGGTCGCTCAACGGGGTCTCCGGTTTTGGCGATAACCACCCGTTATTGCAAAACGCCGCCAATGGCGTTGCCAATGTGTTCTATCAGAAAAACGGCAGCGTCATCCAATGTCCGTTTCACCACAATCTGAAAACCACTGCGGCCGAATGCGCGGCTGATGTAGCACACGACTGGTCCACCGGCCATACAGGTTGGGATAACGGCAAACTGGATAAGTGGTACGCAGCCAAAGGCGGCCTTTCCATGGGCTACTTCAACCGCCAGGACATCCCGTGGCATTACGCGCTGGCCGATAATTTCACCGTGTGCGATCACTATTTTCACTCGGTGATGGGCCCAACCAACCCCAACCGGCTGTATTTGATGTCGGGCACGATCGACCCACAAGGCAAGAATGGCGGCCCGGTCACTGACAATAGCGAGAAAGGCTACACCTGGACGACCTACGCAGAGCGCTTGCAAGCCGCGGGCATCAGCTGGCGCGTCTATCAGGAACAAGACAATTTCGACGATAACGCGCTGGCCTGGTTCAATAACTTCAAGAATGCCGGCACCTCCTCGCCGCTCTATACCAACGGCATGCAGCGCCGCACACCCGCCCAGTTTGCGGCGGATGTCGCGAACGACCAGTTGCCAGCAGTCTCTTGGGTCATCGCCCCAGCCTCTCTGTCTGAACACCCGGATTACGGCCCCAACCCCGGCGCCAACTATGTGAACCAGTACCTCACCGCCCTCGTGAGCAACCCGGCGGTATGGCAAAAGACCGTGTTTTTTCTGGTGTACGACGAAAACGGCGGATTCTTTGACCATGCCATTGCGCCGGTCGCCCCCACCGGCACAACCGACGAATTTGTCTCCGGTGTGCCGATTGGCCTTGGCGGACGGATTCCGGCGTTGGTGATTTCGCCCTGGTCAAAAGGCGGTTATGTGGCCAGTGAAGTGTTCGATCACACCTCCACCCTGCGTTTCCTTGAAGCCTGGACGGGCGTGCAGGAGCCCAATATCAGTGCCTGGCGCCGCAAAATCTGCGGTGATCTGACCAGCACGTTCAACTTCACTGCAAGCGATTACGCCTTCCCGACGCTCCCAGACACCGCCGCGCAGGCCGCGAATGCCGCCAATGAATGCAAGAATTTGCCAGCAGCGACCCCGATCGCAACGACCACACCGCCCACCCAGGAAACTGGCCCACGCCTGGCGCGAGTCCAACCGTATCAGCTGAATGCCTGGGGTGGCGCAGACCGCAGCGCCGGCCGCTACTGGATCTACATGACCAATCAAGGCCCGCAGGACGTGATGATGTCGGCCTACGTCAACGCTTACCGCACCGACGGGCCATGGCGTTATCAGGTTACGGGTACGGGCGTGCAATCGTCTGACTATTTCAGCGTCAACACCTACGGCGGCGGCAAGTACGATCTCAGCGTGTATGGCCCTAACCGTTTCTACCGCCGCTTCGCTGGCAATATCTCTGCCACGGCCTGGCAGAATCAGCCCGAGCCGGAAGTCACCATCACGATCAGCACTGCCGGTACCCCGATTGCACTGACCTTCAGCAATACCGCCAATATTTCCGCGACCTTCACCGTGACCCGTCGCAATGCCCCGGCCGGTGGCGCGGGTGGCCAGGTGTGGACGGTGACCGTGCCAGCAGGTCAGAGCACGGGTCAGAGTTTCCCCACCCACGCCGACTGGTACGACTACCTGGTGACATTGAGCGGCGATACTTTGTTTGCACGGGAATTTGCAGGGCACATCGAAGGCGCGGTCGGTACCACCGAGCAGCCGTTCACCGCCATCGTGGCCACCCCTACGCCTGCGCCGTCACCAACCCCTGCCCCGACGCCAGCACCGTCCCCGGTGGCCACGCCCGCGCCTGCGGCGACACCCGCCACGGCGCCAGCAGCAGCCAGCGCCTGCGGCACGCCGTGGAATAGCAGCACCGTCTACGCCAATGCAGGCCAGACGGTGAGCTATCAGGGCCACAACTATCAAAACAAATGGTGGACTCAGGGGGACAACCCTGGCCAAAGCGGCCAATACGGGCCTTGGCAAGACCTGGGCGCGTGCAGTTAAGTTGTGCCACACAACAACAAAGCCGCCGCAATGGTGGCTTTGTTGTTGACGGCAACCGGGCCGATGATCGCCAGGACGTTAGCGCGCGAGTACCGCAGCGTAGTCAGCCTGGAGACGGACCTGGTGTCTGGCTTTCATCACAAAAATCAGGTCGGCCCAGCGAATGTATTCAACGCTTACGCGCAGCGGGACACCTGGGCGGTGTCCTGGCAGAAGGTGGGTCCATGCCGGGGGTCTTGTGCCAGATTTGTTCTGCGACGGGACGGCGCTATTGATCACAACTACAAATAAACAGCACCTTGCTCATCCCGGCAGCCTGCGGGTTGATTTGTGCCAATGCGGGCCGATTTGACAATCACGCCCGGCAATTGCCGATCACATTACTCCCCGATCAAGGAAGGACTCCATGGCACTGCGTCACCTGGTTTTATTGCGCTTCAAAGACGAAATCACCGCTGACGCGCGCAACGCGCTTGAGCAGGAATTTGCGGCGCTGGCCACAAAAATTGGCGGTATCAGTGCATTTGAGTGGGGGCTGGATGAAAGTCCGGAGCCTCTGGCCAAAGGATTGACCCACATTTTCAATTTTACGTTTGTAGACGCTGCGGCCCGCGATGCCTATCTCCCGCACCCGGTGCATCAGGCATTTGTTGCCAAACTGAAGCCGGCACTGGCCGATATCCTGGTCCTGGATTACCCCGTGTAAGGGCTTTCACCCTACGCCCAGCGTGTGCAGAAAGGTGTCAATCGTCGTGGTTTCCTCGTTGTCGGCCCCGACTTCAGCATTGATCTGCATATGCGAGCGTGCCAGCGGTTTGATCGTCACCTTGCCGCCCAACTGGGCAATTTTCGCCGCCATGCGTTCAGCGCTGTCGCAGGATGTCGCGCGCTCTGTGGAGCAAATCAACAACATGGGTACCGGTCTGGCTTTGAGTTGCTGATAGGGCGACACCGCAGCCCAGCCAGCCGGGTCTTTGCCAAAAGCGCGGTCGTACAAGGGCAAGTGGCGTGACTGCATCAGCGCGGGGACATCCATGGCGGCGCTATCCAGCGCAACCGTACCCAGCCATGGCTGGACACCGGCGGACCTGGCAATGCCCTCATCCACTGTAATCAGCGATACAAGATGGGCACCTGCCGAATGCCCCATCAGCACCACGCGCGCCGGATCACCGCCCCAGGCTTGGGCATGGGCCTGTACATAAGCAATGGCCCGAGCAAGATCTGCAGCCTGATCCACCGGTGCAGCCTGGGGCAACATCCGGTAATTGGCAGAGATAAAGATGACCTGGCGGGCGCGCCAATAGCTGGCTTTGGGCTCTACTACGTTTTGCGCACCCTTGTCCCCGAACTCCCACCCGCCACCGTGCGCCATGAACATAATGGCGGCATGGTCGGGGTGATCCGGAATATAAACATCAAGTTTCTGGGCTGGATCTGCACCGTAGCTCACGTCACGCAAAACCGAACCAGGCGCGGCCGACACGGGTGCAGGGAGTGACTGGCGCGGCGTGTCGCCCGTGATCGGCCCTATATCGCGCAAGGTATCGCGGCAACTGTTGGTCAACTCCGCCAGATGCTTGCGCAAACAAGCCACGACGCGACCACCACCCGGTTTGACGTCCTGGCAAAATGACTGATAGTCAGCACTGCATGCCTGTACCAGGCCAGAACCATCGCTGGCAGCGTACAGCAGCACGGATAATCCCCAGACAGTAAGCCCTGCAACAACCGACCGCATGATTGCGCTCCGCTGATAGGTAGGCCGGACATACCGGCAAGTATTCCTACCTGCCAGAACGCCAGCCGCGCCGTCGGCGTTGACGGCGCTGTGAGGCCTGTCACAAACAATTCATCCGCTAGCCGTCAGCCGGCCGGCGTGCCAGCCAGACACCCGCCAGCGACAAGAAGGGCGGCAGCAACAGGCAGACGCGCCCCCACCAATGAAACAACAGCGCGGCGGCAGCGCAACCCAGGGCAAAAGCCAGCACCGCCGTGCCCATTTTCTTCAAACGGGTACGCGCCTGGTTGGCCAGATCTTCTGGCAGGCCACGCCACAAATCGACCGCATCAATGACAATCTGCGTGGTACTGCCCGTCATCAGCGTGGTCGGTGGGGCGGTGGGCAAATGAATGCGATGCACGCCATTCTGGATGGCCATCGCGGCGACCAGCGTCAACCCGGTCAGCATGGCGGTCCAGTGATCCCCGTTGGTGAATGGCCCCAGCACCATGGCAAACAGCCCACCTAGCGCCAGCAGCAGGGTCTGGGTAAATAACAGCACAGTCACGCCGCCGTCGGGTCTGGTGTTCAAGGCCGCTGCAGCCAACCGCACCAGCGCCACCACAATGCAAAACACCGGCAGCGCCAGCAATTTGGTGATCACGCCCGATGATCCAAATGCCAACGCGGCACCCAGTGTCACAAAGTTGCCGGTGACATGAGCAGTAAACAACCCCTGCAAAGCCAGGAAACCGGCTGTATCGACATAGCCCCCAAGGGCGCTGAGTAGTCCGGGCAAATGATCGCGTGTCACGGTGTGATTTGATCCTGGCGGGTTTTATGCAAAATGTATAACCGTTGCGACTATCGGCCGCAATCACGCCGTACTGTTTTTACCCCGCCGGGTAGACCGGGCCTCGGCCAGAAGTCAGAGCCCACGGCCAGTTTGCCCTGAGGCAAAGGCAGAGCCAATATAAGAGCAAGGGGCGGCGCGTCAGTCGCCAGGTCCACCTCACAAGGCCTGTCATCGCGGGAGGCATATGGGCTTTCATCCAATCAACCTGTTTGTGCGCTTTATACTGGAAGTGGCCGCACTGGCCGGACTGGCGTGGTGGGGATGGCAAACGCATACCGGCATGGACCGACTGGCGTTCTGCGTACTGACCCCCGCCCTCGTTGCCACCATTTGGGGCATGTTTGCAGTGCCGGGAGATCGCAGCCGGCATGGCGACGCACCCGTGCCAGTGCCTGGAGCCATCCGATTGATCCTGGAGCTAGCGATATTCGCGGCAGCGGTGATCGCACTGGCGCTGGCGGACATGCCGGTACTGGCACTGCTGCTTGCTGCAGCGGTACTGGTGCACTATCTGTTGTCGGCGGACCGGGTCAATTGGCTAGTCCATCACTAGCCAGCGTCGGCAATGGCGGGCGCCCGCGGCTCCAGCCGGCTTTATTCGACGGCGTAACCGATTACCGCGACGTCTTCACCCATCACTTCTTCCCGATACAACTCGACGCCCCCGTTGCAGCTACCGGCAATCACCCAGCGTCCATCACCTACCGGAGTCAGTGTCCGGGTTTGGTCACAGTCCATTACGTTGACGCCGGGTTTGTTCAAACAATGGAAGCAGTTGTTGCTCATGGCCGTTCTCACAATCATGCAGAAGAATCGATAAGCGCCACATTCTCTATATGCATCAGAGACATAAATATCGGAAACTTCTGAATGCGAGGGTAAATTTGCCATCGGCATGCTATGAGCCCTGCCCGTACCACGTCGCCAGACGACACGCGTATCGCCCAGGGCTAGTCATGGTTGCCGCACCGCAGCAGCAAGGCTTTACAATCATGTCCATACTCTTCTTGCGCGCCACACATGACCGACACCTTGCTTGATACCAATGACACATCCGCCCTTGATGATTATCTGAGCGCCAGCCAGGCCAGCCTGATTACAGTGGAAGGCAGCTATGCGGTATCGGTCCACGGCGAGATCGTCATCAACAAGCGCGTGGTGCCCTATCACCTGGTACCTGACGCCGGTTTTCTCGGAAAGGTCGCCAAATGGCGCAAGTTAAGCCCCGAAGCGCGTCTTTCGCTGCTGCAAGAACGCTGGAACGCTGCCAGCCGCGCTGAGCTGGAAAGCGAATTGCGGCAATGTGCGCTGAAAATTGCGCGTATTGCCACCGAACACGAACTTGATCCAGGTAGCGCCTTCAACGCCTTCCAGGCCCGCTACGAGCTCGCACGCCTGCGCTGCAAAGTGGCGCTGGAACGGATTGAAGCGCTGCGTGACAACCGCACGCAAGAACATCAAGCCAGCAAGACGCGCGATGCGGTCAACCTCTCGCTCTACCCGGAATCCTTCACTCTGGCGCAGAAAATGCCGCGCCATTTCATTGCCATTCTGGGCCCGACCAACTCTGGCAAAACCCACACCGCCATGGAACACCTGACCCGTGCGCACAGCGGCGTGTATCTGGCGCCACTGCGTTTGTTGGCGCTGGAAAACTACAACCGCCTGCTGGAGGCGGGCGTGGCGGTCAGCCTTGTCACCGGCGAGCAACGCAAGCTGCATCCGGATGCGACCCACGTCGCCAGTACGGTAGAAATGCTCAACCCGAATCGCGCCGTCGATGTCGCAGTGATCGATGAAATCCAGTTACTGGAAGACCCGGATCGCGGCGCAGCCTGGACGGCCGCTGTCTGTGGCGTACCCGCCATGACGGTTTATCTGCTCGGCGCGCTGGAAGCTGAAGAGGCCATTGAGGCACTGGTCACGCGGGTTGGCGGTACGCTGGAAGTACGCAAGCTCGAACGCAAATCACCACTGGAAATGGAACGCCAGCCACTGGGTTCATTGCATAACCTGCAAGCAGGCGATGTGTTGATCGCATTTTCACGGCGCGATGTCTTGAGCTGGCGCGATCAGGTCATTGAACGGGGTTTCCCCGTTTCTGCCATTTACGGCAACCTCTCTCCGGAAGTACGTGCGGCGCAGGCCGAGCGTTTTGTTGAGGGTGAAACCAAAATCGTCGTGGGCACTGATGCGATCGGCATGGGTCTGAATACCCCGGCGCGTCGGGTCATCTTCACCACCGCCAACAAGTTCGACGGAGTCTCCGAAGGCACCATCAGCGCCGCACTCGCCAAGCAAATCGCCGGTCGGGCAGGACGCTTTGGCGCGCACGAAACCGGTTTTGTCGCCGGGCTGGATGCCGCCACCCACAAGATTATTGCCACCTTGCTGCGCCAGAAGGTCGAACCCCTGCCGGCCACCGGCTTCTTTGTCGCCCCCAACCTGGACTATCTGCAGCAAATCTCTGCCGCCAGCGGGCAACTCAAACTGTTTACCCTGCTGGAACTCTTCACCCAGCACATCAATGTGCATGATGAATTCTTCCTGCCCGCCAACCTGACTGACCAGATGGAAAAAGCCAAATGGCTGGACGTCTTGCCCTTGTCGCTGGAAGACCGCTACATGTTCAGTCTGTGCCCGATCTCCACGCGGATTCCCATGCTGGAACGTGCGCTGAAAGACTGGGCCGGCCTGCGCAGCCAGAAGAAACCCGCGCCCCTGCTGCGTATGGAAGGCATGATGGGCCGCAACGAACTGCAATACCTGGAAGACACCTGCAAGCTCTACGCCGCCTACGCCTGGTTGGGTTATCGCATGCCCGATACCTTCCCGCATGAAGACATGGCCCAGTCGCTGATGCAATCGACCTCTGAGAAGATTGACCAGATGCTGCAAAGCCAGAACATGAAGCATCGCCACGGGCACGGGGGCCGTAAAGGTCAAAAGCCGGCAGGTCGCCGACAGCCCGCTGGCAAAAAGGGATTCCGGCGCTAAAAGCGCTGCGACTGGCAGGAGGCGCCCACAAGCCTCTATAGTGCTCCAAACCCGCGCGCCACCCGGTAACGCGGTCCATGGAGAGTTTCATGTCATCCCGATATATCCTCGCGCTGGATCAAGGTACGACGAGTTCGCGCGCGATTGTGTTTGATCGCACCGGCAATATCGTCTCGCTGGCGCAGAAAGAATTCCGCCAGTTCTACCCACAACCGGGCTGGGTGGAGCACGACCCGCGTGAAATCTGGGGCACGCAAGCGGGTGTGGCCGCCGAGGCGGTGGCCTCTGCTGGTCTGAGTGGCAAAGATATCGCCGCCATTGGCATCACCAATCAACGCGAAACCACCATTGTGTGGGATCGTGAAACCGGTCAGCCGGTGTACCACGCCATTGTCTGGCAAGACCGGCGCACTGCCGGCTTTTGCGATGAACTCAAGCACAGCGGTCATGAGGCGTTGATCCGGGAAAAAACCGGCTTGCCCATTGATGCGTATTTTTCTGCCAGCAAAATCCGCTGGATTCTGCAAAACGTCCCGGGTACCCGAGAGAAAGCCCAGGCCGGCAAGCTGGCCTTTGGCACCGTTGATAGCTGGCTGGTGTGGCATTTCACCCAGGGTGCCGTGCATGTCACCGATGTCTCCAATGCCTCGCGCACCATGCTGTTCAACATCAATACCCTGGCATGGGATGACGACCTGCTGCGGTTGTTTGATATCCCGGCCAGCATGCTGCCGCGCGTGGGTTCATCCAGCGAAATCTACGGCCACACGGTCGACAACCTGTTGGGTGGCGCAATCCCCGTGGCCGGCATTGCCGGGGATCAGCAATCTGCGCTGTTTGGCCAGCAATGCACGCAACCGGGCATGGTCAAGAATACCTATGGCACCGGCTGTTTTCTGATGATGAATACCGGCGACGCCCCCATCGCCTCCCGCAACAATCTGCTCAGCACCGTGGCATGGCAGGTCAATGGCAAGGTGCAATACGCCCTGGAAGGCAGCATTTTCAGCGGCGGTGCCGTCGTGAAGTGGCTGCGCGATGGCCTGCAGTTGATCCGCAATTCTGCTGAAATAGACACCCTGGCGCGCAGCGTGCCCGATACCGATGGCCTGTATCTGGTGCCCGCCTTTGCCGGACTGGGCGCGCCACACTGGAATCAGGATGCCCGCGGCGCCCTCTTTGGTGCCACCCTGGGCACCAGCGCTGGCCATATTGCCCGCGCCGCACTGGAAAGCATTGCCTGGCAAACCATGGATGTCGTTCGCGCCATGGAAGCCGATGCCGGCGTGCCCATGCCCGAGCTGCGCGTCGACGGTGGCGCCACGGTGAACAACCTGTTGCTGCAATTCCAATCAGATATCCTGGGCATCGACGTTGTTCGGCCACGCATCACCGAGACCACCGCCCTGGGTGCGGCCTACCTGGCCGGTCTGGCAGTGGGATATTGGCACGACCTCGCCGACGTGGCTGGTCAATGGCAACTGGACCACCGCTTTACGCCAGCCATGGCGGGCAATGACGTGGCGAGCCGTGTCGCAGGGTGGCAGCGGGCCGTGCGGGCGAGCATTGCATGGGCCAATGATCGATAAGCATGGGTGAAGGTACCGGGCGGTGCTGCGGGAATCCCGCCCAGGCGGGCCGCCGGGCTCAAGTATGACAGGGTCAAGCGTGCAATCCCAAAGCGCCGTCCGGTCCAGAACCAATTGCAAAACCTGTCAGGACCCCCAGCGCAAAGCCCTGTGTATTCAACCCGTTGCAGCTACCCCACACCTGCTCCGCCACTCGCACCATCAAATATTGTTCAAGGCCGCTTTTACGCCTAGCCTGAATTCATAGAACAAAGAACGTGAGCGGCTGGCCAGATCGCGCACAGTAGCACCGGCAAGGCATCTGACGCGCAGCCGCCCAGGTTTCATGAACCCGCAAACAAGGTGCGACCTTGGACAAGCTGATTTATGACTTGCTGGTGATTGGCGGCGGCATTAATGGCGCCGGTATAGCGCGAGATGCCGCCGGGCGTGGCCTGTCCGTGCTTTTGTGTGAGCAGGACGATCTGGCTGCGCATACCTCGTCGGCCAGCACCAAACTCATTCATGGCGGGCTGCGCTATCTGGAGCACCACCAGTTCGGCCTTGTGCGCAAAGCCTTGCAAGAGCGCGAAGTGCTACTGCGCTCTGCGCCACACATCATTTCCCCGCTGCGTTTTGTGATGCCACATGCGCCAGAACTGCGCCCGGTGTGGATGATCCGCCTCGGACTCTTTCTGTATGACCATCTGGCCCGTCGCCAGGTCTTGCAAAGCGCAGAAGCCATAGACCTGACTACACATATCTGTGGTGCCGTGTTACGGCCTGGTTTTCAGCGTGGGTTTGTGTATTCGGATGGCTGGGTTCAGGATGCGCGCCTCGTGGTGCTCAATGCACTGGATGCCGCCGAACGTGGCGCCACGATCCTGACGCGCACCGCCGTAGTCGCCGCCGCGCGGGAAAACTGTTCCTGGCGGGTGACCCTGCGTACTCCGGACAACCAGCATCAGCTGGTGTTTGCGCGTGGCGTGATCAACGCGGCCGGACCGTGGGTGAACCGATTGTTGGGCGATGTGCTGGAAGTGACACCGCGTCATTCAGTGCGGTTGGTCAAGGGCAGTCACATCATCGTGCCCAGGCTGTTCAATCACCCTTATGCGTATCTTTTCCAGAACCCGGACAACCGCATCATCTTTGCCATTCCGTTTGAGGATGATTTCACATTGATTGGCACCACCGATGTGGATTTCCGGGGCGACCCTGGCAAGGTGAAGATCGATACTGCAGAGACGGATTACCTGTGTCGCATGGTGAACCGGTACTTCGCCAAAGAAATCACCCCGGCGGATGTCGTCGCAACCATGTCTGGCGTGCGCCCACTGGTCAAAGACCAGGCCACCAATGCCTCCGCCGTCACCCGCGATTACACGCTGGAACTGGATGAAAAAGGCCCTCCGCTGGTATCCATCTTCGGCGGCAAGATCACCACCTACCGCAAGCTCTCTGAACAAGTGGTCGATCTGATTGGTCCTCGACTGGACAATCATCGTCCAACCTGGACCGCCAGCGCACCTTTACCCGGTGGTGATATCCCGAAGGCAGATTTTCATGCATTTGCCAGCGGGCTGGCGCGGCAATACCCCTGGTTGCCAGCGCCGTTATTGCAGCGTTATGCCCGTGCCTATGGCACGCGCATTCATGTTTTACTGGATCAAGCGCGTTCGCTGGGCGATCTGGGGGAATGCATCGTGCCGGGCTTGTATGAACGTGAAGCCCGCTATCTGGTTGAAGTCGAGTGGGCACAGACCGCAGAGGATATCGTCTGGCGGCGCAGCAAGCTCCGGCTGCATCTCAAACCCGGCGAAGAAACCGCACTGGAGCGCTGGTTAACCGCGTACCACGCCAAAGCAAAACAAACGCCCGCCACGCGGCGGGCGGTACAAGAGCCCGCGCCATGAGCCTGTTTGCCCGCGCCGTGCACACCACCCCGCTGACCGCGCCTGACCAGGCGCGTGTGCCCACGCGGGTCAGGATGGTCGTAGGCAACTGGAAAATGCACGGCAGCCTGGCACTGTGTCGCGAGATGGTACCCGCCATGGCCAGCATCGCCCAGCCAGACACCGCGCTGGTACTGTGCCCGCCGGCGCCCTATCTGGGAGAAGTAGCCCGCCTGGCCGCCAACACCGATGTGCAATGCTGCGCGCAGAACGTGGCCGATGCCCACAGCGGCGCACTGACAGGTGAGTGGTCGGCCGGCATGCTGGCAGATCTGGGTTGCCGTTACGCCATTGTGGGGCACTCTGAGCGGCGGCGGCACTATCATGAAACCGATCACATGATCGCCGCCAAAGCACAAGCTTGCCTGGAAGCGGGTATAACGCCGATCGTGTGTGTGGGCGAAAGCTGGGTACAACATCAAACCGGGCAGACCGAAGTTGTTTTGCAACACCAGTTGGGCACACTCCTGGCGTTGCCGGACTGGCGCCGGTTGATCATTGCGTATGAGCCCGTCTGGGCAATCGGCACCGGTGTCGCGGCGCAGCCGGATACCGTCGAAGCGGCCCACCGGTATATCCGGGGGCGTTTTGCCACCCGGGACCCAATAGCAGGCAACAGCATGACCGTGTTGTATGGCGGCAGCGTCAACGCTGAGAACGCCATGCAGTTGTTTGCGCTACCAGATGTGGATGGCGCGCTGGTTGGCAGTGCTTCGCTGCAAAGTGATGCGCTAATGCAGATTTACACCGCCGCCCTGCGCCATGGCGCATCTGCGGCAACCCCGGGCGCGGCACATCGTGCGCGCGGCGATCAGGCAACGGAGTAAACGCATGGCACACCGTACCGTACTAGCCGAACAAGCCCCTGCCCCCACCGGCTCCAGCACCGGTAACCCGCCCGGTAAAGCGCATATGGGCACCAGTTTTTCCGAGTTCAACACCGGCGAGTTCGCGGACTCCCCTCAAACAGACCTGGGCGTCTTGCTCGGCCAGGTGGCAACCGCCTGCAAGGTCATCAGCGCGGCGGTGGCCCGTGGTCCTTTGTCGGACACGCTGGGCTATACCGGCACCGACAATATCCAGGGCGAAAACCAGCAAAAACTTGATCTGATCGCCAATGAACTAATGATTCGCTGGACTGAATGGGGTGGTCAGGTGGCCGCCATGGCTTCGGAGGAAATGGCGGATATCTACAGGATTCCCACTCAGTACCGCCAGGGGCGCTATTTGCTGGTGTTCGATCCGCTTGATGGGTCATCCAATCTGGATGTGAATGTCTCGGTCGGCAGTATTTTCTCGATTCTCGAACGCCCGCAGACCGAGGGTGAGGTCGAGGATGCGGATTTCCTCCAGCCTGGCGTCATGCAAGTGGCCGCCGGTTACGCACTCTATGGACCGGCCACCATGCTGGTGGTCACCACCGGTCATGGGGTCAACGGTTTTACGCTGGATGAAGAAACCGGCGAGTTCATTTTGACGCACCCCGGTCTGACGATCAGCCCTGACACCCGTGAATTTGCCATCAATGCATCCAATGCCCGCATGTGGGAGGCGCCGGTCATCCGGTATATCGACGAATGCCTGGCTGGCGTAACTGGCCCGCGCGGAGAGGCCTTCAATATGCGCTGGGTGGCCTCGATGGTGGCCGAGATTCACCGCATCCTGATCCGGGGCGGCGTGTTCCTTTACCCTAAAGACAACCGGGACCCGACGCGCCCAGGCAAGTTGCGGCTGATGTATGAAGCCAATCCGATGTCGTTCATTGTCGAACAAGCCGGTGGCGCAGCCAGTACCGGGCGTGAACCCATCCTGCAAGTGCAACCGCAAGCACTGCATCAACGCGTGGCAGTCATCCTCGGGTCACGCAACGAAGTGGCCCGGCTGGTGCAGTACCACCTGGAAACACCTGCCGCACCCGCACCTTGACGTGGAGGTCACATGGCTCTGGTTTCGTTACGCCAGCTACTGGATCACGCCGCTGAACAGGGTTACGGCGTGCCCGCGTTCAACATCAACAACATGGAACAGATACGCGCGATCATGGAAGCCGCTGATCGTACCGGCAGCCCCGTCATTGTGCAGGCCTCTGCTGGTGCGCGGGCGTATGCTGGAGCGCCATTTCTGCGTCACCTGATGTTGGCCGCGCTGGAAGAGTTTCCCCATTTGCCGCTGGTCATGCATCAGGATCACGGCACCAGTTCCGGCGTGTGTTTACGTGCCATCCAGCTGGGGTTTTCATCAGTCATGATGGATGGCTCGCTGGCTGAAGACGGCAAGACCCCGGCAACGTACGAATACAACGTCGGCATCACCCGCAACGTCGTCGCCTTCGCGCACTCGTGCGGCGTGTCGGTCGAAGGTGAACTCGGCGTTCTGGGCAGCCTGGAAACCGGTATGGCCGGCGAAGAAGACGGTATCGGCGCGGTAGGTAAACTGGATCACAGCCAGATGCTGACCGACCCGGAAGAAGCCGCCGCTTTTGTGCAAGCCACGGAAGTCGATGCCCTGGCGATTGCCATTGGGACCAGTCATGGGGCATACAAGTTTTCTCACCCGCCCACAGGTGACACGCTGGCGATCGAGCGTATCCGGCAAATCCACGCCCGGCTACCCAATACCCACCTCGTGATGCACGGCAGTTCATCGGTGCCGCAAGAATGGCTCAAGCTGATCAACGAGTATGGCGGCGAACTCCCCGAAACCTGGGGTGTACCGGTGGCCGAGATTGTCGAGGGCATCCGCCATGGGGTACGCAAGGTCAACATCGACACCGACCTGCGCCTCGCTGCGACCGGGGCCATCCGCCGCGCCTTCGGCCAGAACCCCGCTGAGATCGACCCGCGCAAGTACCTCAAACAGTCTGTCGATGCCATGCGCAATGTATGCATCGCGCGCTATGAAGCGTTTGGCGCTGCCGGGCAAGCCCAAAAGATCAAACCCCTGAGCCTGGAAAAGATGGCGCACCGCTACGCGATTGGCGAACTACATGCGCGGGTGAAGGGGTGATGCAGGCCGGAAGCCGGCCTGGCGACGGGAAGAGTCAATCGCTGGCGAACGCCTGACACGTGGGCCCCTCATCCCGCACTGCTTCGCCCTTACTTTGCGGGCCGTGCCGCCGCCGTAAACACGATCTCCAGCAAATCATCCGGCGAAGCCAGCTCAGCCTTCACACATGCGCGTGAAGGTGCGCTACCTTCTGGCAACCAGGCTTGCCAGATCTTGTTGAACTCAGCGCGGTTGGTTAAATCCGGCAAATAAATCATGGCCATCAGCAAGCGGCTTTTGTCCGAGTTCATCGCAGCCAGTGTCCGTTCCGCCTGCGCCAGCAGGGCCTCGGTCTGCTCGGCAAAGGTCTTGCCGCTTTCCGGGACTTCCACAAAGTGAACGATGCCGTTGAAGGCAGTGGCGTCAGACCATTGGACAGTGGGGCGCAGGCGCTGGATATCGGCGTTGGACATGGTTCATCTCGATCAGAAAGGATGCATCATCATAAAGGCCACCCGTGCGCCAGGCCAGTATCAGGGTGTACCCAATAATGTTGCGACCGTATCGAGCACCATGGGCGAGCGAAACGCGCCGTTATGGTTGGCGTTATCCACGCTCAGAAATTGCGCGTCGACGCCGTGCTGTTTGAGCGTTGCGACGTAATCGCGCGCCAGCCCTTGCCCCGTGTTGTCGTCAGCCGAGCCCGTCAACGCCACAATCTTTACAGATGGCTTGACCTGGTCCGCCCAGCGGATGGGGTTCTCACTGGCGCTCCATTGATGACGACCAAGACGCCAGGCAACGAGATCACAGGGGCAAGACACCAGCACATCCGCGTCAGCCAGGCCTGGCATCATGCCCGCCAGGTTGGCCGCAGTGGCAGCACCGCCAGAGTGACCGATGAGAATCACACGCTGCGGGTGATAATGCTGCTTGAGCCGGTCAATCGCGCCACCCACGATCTGCATGTTCACCTTGGTGTAGTGATCCATACGGCCATTGTTGCTACCACCCGATTGGTTGCCTTTGTCATCGGCATAGCCAGGCCGGATCATCGCCACGCTGAGCACTTTCTGCGGTGCAAACCGGGTCGCGGCCGCTTCAGCCTGCGCAAAATGATAGACCGCCGGGCCGCCGCTGGAGACATCACCATGCAGCCACACCAGCATGACTTGCGGGGCATCCGTGGCGCCGAAACTGGCAATCACCACGCATTGGTCGTTGCCCGTCACCGCATGCAGATAATCTTCATTGGTACATGGCGCGGCCATGAGGCGCGATGCACAAAACAAGCACAGCAAACTCAGCCATTTCAACACGATATTTCCCCGTTCAGGCGCATGACACGGGCAAGATAAGCCGAGCCTGGTTCCAGGGCAATGGCCTCGGCGACGGATGTCGCTAGATCAGAAAGTTAGCCGACCGAGAGGCGCTCAAACGCCAGGCCAAAGAAGAAGACCAGCAGTAAACCGAGGACAGCAAACAGCACCCAGGTGATCATGCGCAGCCAGAAACGATCACGCGTGCGCAGGTACTTGAACGCGCCAAAGCCAGTCAACAGCACGGCCAGCACAAACAAGATGCGCAAGATGCCGAACATGGGTGACCAGATCAGATCGTGAGTGGCGGCAATGCATGGAACGACGACGGAACGTCTGTGTCGTTCTCAAAGGTGACGATCTCGAAGTTTTCCGGATCACCCAGCAGCGCACGCAACAGCTTGTTGTTCATGGCATGGCCAGACTTGTAGCCAGAGAACGCCGCGATCAGCGGGTGACCAAGGATATACAGGTCGCCAATGGCATCCAGCAATTTATGGCGCACAAACTCATCATCGAAGCGCAAACCGCCGTCGTTGAGCACGCGGTATTCGTCGATCACCACGGCGTTATCCATGCTGCCGCCACGGGCCAGACCGTTCATGCGCATGTATTCGACTTCGTGAATGAAGCCAAAGGTACGCGCGCGCGCGATCTCGCTGATGTAGTTGGTGTTGGCAAAATCAATCGAGATGGACTGCTGGGACTTCTTGAATGCCGGATGTTTGAAGTCGATGGTCAACGTGGTCTTGTAGCCGTCGTATGGCTCCAGCTTCACCCACTTGTCGCCTTCCACCACTTCAACCGGCTTTCTGACGCGCACAAAGCGTTTGGGCGCGCTTTGCATGACAACACCTGCAGACTGCAGCAGGTAAATGAACGGGGCGGAGGAGCCATCCATGATCGGCATTTCCGGTGCGTCCACTTCAACCAGCACGTTATCGATACCAAAGCCGGCAAATGCCGACATCAGATGCTCGATCGTACCTACGCGCACGCCATCTTTAATCAGCGTGGAGGAGAGTCGCGTATCGTTGACGAGGTCCGGCCCCACCTTGAAAGCGTCCGAATCGGGCATATCGGAACGCTTGAACACGATGCCGTGATCCACCGGCGCGGGCTTCATGACGAGCGTGACACGCTCACCAGAATGCAGACCGACGCCAACGGCACGAACCGTGGATTTCAAGGTGCGTTGCTGAAACATGAATGGTTACTCCGCCTGTTCCGGTTATCCCGGCCTATCAACACAAGACGCCATTTTACCAGCCCCGGGTCATGGGCTGGATTGATCGTCACAATAAAAATGATAGCCGGAATCAATCTGATACCGAATCCAGTGCAGCGCCGACAAGCATCCGCTGCGTCATGGCATCAACGCAGACACGGATCAATCACCGACAGGCAGGCGGTGCGGCATACCACAAGGCATGCCGCACGCTACGCGATCGGGTCAGAGAGGCGCAGCACAAACAGTCAATACAGCCTGTCAAGGCTGCACGGACTGCTTAGTCAGCCTGGCGACGCAAAAATGCAGGGATGTCCATGTCGATGTTGTTCATCGTTGGACGCGACGCCGATTGCGAAGCTTCACCCACACCCGAGCTGCCGCCGCGACGGGTACGCCAGATCGCTGGTTTTTCGTAATCTTCGGCATTAAAGCCCAGATTATCGGTACCGGTACGAGCCTGTTGTGCCTGGCCTTGTACAACGGACAGCTGCGGCTTCGACGTTTCCTTGGCACCCAGGCCAGTAGCGATCAGCGTAATGCGGATCTGGTCGCCCAGCGATTCGTCGTACACCACACCATGCTTGACTTGAGCATCTTCCGACACGTGCGCGTTGATGATTTCCAGCGACTGGCGGATTTCGCTCTTCTTGAGGGTCGAACGGCTGGCCGAGAAGTTCACCAGCACGCCGCGGGCACCCTTGAAGCTGATGTTGTCCAGCAACGGGCAACGGATCGCCTCTTCAGTCGCCAGCACGGCACGGTCTGCGCCTTCGGCAACGGCCGTACCCATCATGGCCATGCCCATTTCACGCATCACGGTTTTCACGTCGGCAAAGTCGACGTTGATCAGGCCCGGGTAGTTGATGATTTCAACAATCGAACCGACCGCGTTACGCAGTACGTCATCGGCGGCACGGAAGGCCTCATCGATGGTCACGTCTTCACCCAGCACTTCTTCCAGCTTCTGGTTGGAGACAACAATCAACGAGTCCACGTACTTGGCCAGTTCATCGATACCGGCCTGGGCCACTTTCTGGCGGCTGCCTTCATCGATACCCGGCTTGGTTACCACGCCTACGGTCAAAATGCCTTGCTCGCGTGCCACTTGCGCGATCACCGGTGCAGCACCCGTGCCAGTACCACCACCCATACCGGCGGTAATAAACAAGAGGTCCGAACCGGAAATCAGATCCGCCAGGTGCTCGCGGTCTTCTTCCGCAGCTTCGCGGCCGATGTCCGGATTGCAACCTGCACCGAAACCACGGGTGAGGTTGGCGCCCAGTTGCACCACATTGCTGGCGCGTGCCAGCTTGAGGACTTGCGCATCCGTATTGGCGGCAATGAACTCAACGCCTTGCATGGCGTTTTCAATCATGTTGTTGATGGCGTTGCAACCTGCGCCACCCACACCGATCACCTTGATATTCACAAGGTGCGCTACTTCCTGAAACTCAAAAGTAAGTGCCATGTGTATCTCCTCTGACCCTAACTAACTGCTTGACCCGAAAAATTGATAAATGAAACGCCCGTTGTTTCGCTAAAAAACCGACTGCTGCTGACTTGTTCTTGCTTGATTAACTGCTTGTACTGCATGGCACCAGCCAGGATCACCGCCCGGCGCCAGTTTTCGTAAAAACGTTAGAAATTGTTCTGGAACCAGGACTTCATCCGGCCCAGGATATCGCCAAACGAGCCGTCTTTCACACGGCTCACCGGGTTACGCATGTATTGCTCGCGGGCGATCAACAACAAACCCACGGCGGTAGAGAAACGCGGGTTCTTGACCACTTCAGCGAGGCCACCGACATACTTCGGAGTGCCCAGACGCACCGGCATATGGAAGATTTCTTCACCCAGTTCCACCATGCCCGGCATCAACGCGGCGCCGCCGGTGATCACGATGCCGCTGGAAAGACGGTCTTCAAACCCGGCACGGCGCAGTTCTGCCTGCACGAGGCTGTAAAGTTCTTCCACGCGCGGCTCAATGACTTCGGCCAGGGTATGGCGGCTCATCTGGCGCAAACCACGTTCGCCCACACCCGGGACTTCGATCATCTGTTGCGGATCGGTCATGTGACGCAGGGCCACGCCGTATTGCAGCTTGATGGTCTCGGCTTCACCCGTTGGGGTACGCAGAGCCATGGCGATGTCGTTGGTAACCTGATCCCCGGCAATCGGAATCACCGCCGTGTGGCGAATCGCACCATTTACAAACACCGAGAGGTCTGTGGTGCCGCCGCCGATATCGACCAGACACACACCCAGTTCTTTCTCGTCTTCAGTCAGCACCGCGTGGGCCGAAGCCAGCGGCTGCAGGATGACTTCGGCGATCTCCAGACCGCAGCGGCGCACACACTTGGTGATGTTCTGGACGGCAGAGACCGCACCCGACACGATGTGCACGCGCACTTCCATGCGCACGCCACTCATGCCCAGGGGCTCTTTCACGTCTTCCTGGCCGTCGATGATGTATTCCTGGGCCAGGATGTGCAGCACCTGGTGATCGGTCGGGATGTTCACCGCGCTGGCGGTTTCAATCACACGATCCATATCAGCCTGCGTGACTTCCTTATCCTTGATGGCGACCATGCCGTGGGAGTTCAGCCCACGGATATGGCTGCCAGCGATGCCGGTGTAGACCTCGCGGATTTTGCAGTCCGCCATCAACTCGGCCTCGCCCAGCGCAGACTGGATAGCGCTGACGGTTTTCTCGATGTCCACCACCACGCCGCGCTTGAGCCCGCGCGATGCCGCAGAGCCCAGGCCCACCACGTTGAGCGACCCGTCTTCCTGTACTTCGGCCACAACCGCTACCACCTTGCTGGTGCCGATATCCAGACCCACGATGAGGTTTTTGGTATCCCGTGTCACAGACAACCTCTACTCAATTTCCTGATTACTTTTAATCGTTTCCGGCCGATCACCCCTGCGGGGATCGAGGCCGGGCCTGTTTTGCCAACGGTTCTGCCATCAGGCCGGGGCTGCTTTGGCACCCTTGGCCGGCACCGCAGGCTTAAAGCCCGGCAAGCGCACGGCAAAACCGTTTGGATAACGCAAATCCACGTACGAAAACGCCTGGCTGTCGCCCGAAAGCTTCGCCAGGGAACCGCCCCAGGCTGCGGCAAAACGCCGCACCCGTTCCAGGACATCATTGCGTCCCGCTTCCACAATCACTTGCCGGTCCAGCTCAAAGCGCCAGGCCCGACGATCCGACAACCAGATGTGTGTTGGCTGCTTGCCCATCGGCCCCAAAGCCGTTTTGAGATCAGTCAGACCATCTACCAGTAGTTTTTCCGTGCCGTCCGGACCTTCCAGGATCGGCAACGGATCATTTGAGGCGGCATCGAAACGCTCGCCATAGTTATTGAGCAAAGCAATCGAACCCCAGCGCGCAATGGCGTGGTGTTCTTCAATGGTCACTTCCAGCCGATCCGGCCAGCGGCGCCGCACACTGACCTGGCGCACCCACGGCAGTTTCTCGAACGCCGAGCGGGTACGGTCCAGATCCAGCGTGAAGAACGTGCCTTTCAGGTCGTTCTTGATCACGTACTGCAACTGTTCACGCGTCACGTGGGCCAGATCCCCGTCCACCGAAATCTTGCGTACGGGGAACAGGGGCGAATGCACGGCCAGAAACAACAATGAATAAAACAGCAGCAGCACGGCCATTGCCGTGAGCAAATTGGCAAACCACATCAAAAGTTGGGGCTTGTCCCACATCGCCGTGTTATTCCTGGCCCGTCATTGTGGTATCCAGAATCCGCACAACCAGATCCTCGTAGCTCATGCCCCTGGCACGTGCAGCCATGGGGAAGAGGCTATGACTGGTCATGCCCGGTGCTGTATTCACTTCCAGCAGGTAGTGATTTCCAGCGTCATCCATCAAAAAATCCACCCGTGCCCAGCTTTTGCCACCAATACTCCAGAACGCCTTTTTCACATCAGCGGCAATCTGCGCTTCTTTCTCGGCCGACAAACCGCACGGACACAGGTATTTGGTGTCATCGCGGAAATACTTGGCGTCGTAGTCGTAGAACTCGGTGGCCGGTTCAATCTTCACAGCGGGCAGCGTTTCACCATCCAGCACGGCCGTGGTGTATTCGCCGCCGCCCATAAATGTTTCAGCCAGCACCAGCGGGTCGTACTTCACTGCCTCTTCAAATGCAGCCTTCAGGCCGCCGGCTTCCTTGACCTTGACCACACCCACACTGGAGCCCTCGGTCGCTGGTTTCACAAAGAGCGGCAGCCCCAGTTTTTTCTCGATTGCGTCAAAGTCGCTGTTGGCATTCACCAGTTCAAAGGCCGGGATCGGCAAACCCAGTGCTTGCCACACCAACTTCGTACGCAGCTTGTCCATGCCGATGGCCGAGGCCATCACGCCACAACCGGTGTACGGAATACCCAATACTTCCAGCGCACCCTGCACCGTGCCGTCTTCACCAAACGGGCCATGCAGGATGATAAAAACGCGATCAAAACCTTCATCCTTGAGGGTCATCAGCGGTTTTTCGGCCGGATCAAACTTGTGCGCGTCGATGCCGCGGCTTTGCAGGGCCGCCAGCACGCCGGCACCACTCATCAACGAGACTTCACGCTCGCTGGAGGTACCGCCCATCAACACCGCCACTTTTCCGTATCGCTTCATGTTCGTCGTTCTCAAATCTGTGTGAGCTTGCCAGGCACGGCACCGACCGTGCCAGCGCCCATGGTGATGACGACATCGCCATCTTGCGCAGCAGCCAGAATGGCTTCGGGCATGTCGCCAATCTGCTCAACAAAAACGGGCTCCACCTTGCCGGAGACGCGAATCGCGCGCGCCAGGCTACGGCCATCGGCGGCGACAATCGGGGCTTCGCCAGCGGCGTATACATCAGCCAGCAACAGGCCATCCACGGTGGACAGCACCTTGACGAAATCTTCAAAACAGTCACGCGTGCGGGTGTAGCGATGCGGCTGGAAAGCCAGCAACAAACGACGCCCCGGGAAAGCACCACGGGCAGCCGCCAGCGTGGCGGCCATTTCTACCGGGTGGTGACCGTAATCATCCACGAGGGTAAAGCTGCCCCGCGCACTGCCATCTGCAGCCGCCGGCAGAGTCACTTCGCCATAGCGCTGGAAACGTCGGCCCACACCGGTGAATTCGGCCAGGGCTTTCTGGATCGCCGCTTCGCTCGCACCGACTTCCAGACCGATCGCGATCGCGGCCAGCGCATTGAGCACGTTGTGGTTGCCGGGCATGTTTACCGTGATGGGGATACGGCGGGTTTCACCGTTTTCCCACACGGCGTCGAACTTCATCTGGCCGCCGACAGCCTCGACATTCTCAGCGCGCAAGAGGGCATCTTCGCTGAAGCCATACGTGGTTACCGGGCTGGCGACTTGCGGCAAGATGGAGCGCACATGCGGATCATCAATGCACAAGACCGCACGCCCGTAGAACGGCAGATGGCGCAGGAAGTCCACAAACGCGCCCTTGACCTTGTTGAAATCGTGGTCGTAGGTATCCATGTGGTCCTGGTCGATGTTGGTCACGACCGAGATCACCGGGTTCAGGTACAGGAACGAGGCGTCAGACTCGTCGGCCTCAGCCACCAGAAAGTCACCCCGCCCCAGGCGGGCATTGGTACCTGCGGCCTGCAGTTTGCCGCCAATCACAAATGTCGGATCCAGACCTGCGGCTTCGAGCACGCTGGCAGTCAGACTGGTGGTGGTGGTCTTGCCGTGGGTACCGGCAATGGCAATGCCTTGCTTGAGGCGCATCAATTCGGCCAGCATCATGGCGCGCGGAATCACCGGCGTCTTGGCCTCCCGCGCGGCTTGCACTTCCGGATTCTCATTACCAACGGCCGTCGACGTGACCACCACGTCCACCCCTTTGGCGTATTCAGCCGAATGCCCCTGGTGCACGGTAGCACCCGCTTTGATCAGCCGTTGCGTGGTGGCATTGCTGCCCAGGTCGGAACCGCTGACCTCAAAGCCCAGGTTGACCAGTACCTCTGCGATGCCGCTCATGCCGACACCGCCGATCCCTACAAAATGAATGCGTTTGACTTTGTGTTTCATGCTGCCAGTTCCTCCAGCACCTTGACCACTTCTGCCGTGGCCTCAGGGTGGGCGAGCGCTCTGGCCTTGGTCGCCATGGCCAGACACTGCTCGCGATGTGTTTGTTGCAGCAGCGTGAGCAACCACGCTGCAGTGAATTCGGTTTGCTGCACCAGCACACCCGCACCTGCCTCAGACAAGTAGCGCGCATTGCCAGTCTGGTGATCGTCTACCGCGTGCGGATAGGGCACCAGCACACTGGCCGCGCCTACACACGCCAGTTCAGATACCGTCAGCGCACCGGCGCGGCACAGGACCAGGTCGGCCTCGGCATAGGCGTTGGCCATATCGCTGATAAAGGCGACACAATCGGCCGTGACTCCTGCGGTGTCGTAGTTGGCGCGAAGGGCCTCAATATTCTTTTCGCCGGCCTGGTGAATCACCTGTGGCCGTTGGTCCACCGGCAGCTGTGCCAGCGCTTTGGGTACTTCTTCGTTAAACACCCTGGCGCCCAGGCTACCGCCGACGACCAGCAGCTTGAGCGGACCGGCACGGCCAGCGAAGCGCTCCGCCGGGATCGCGGCGTCCAGAATCGCGCCGCGCACCGGGTTGCCAATGCACGCGCGGTTATGACCCGCCTTGAATGCCCCGGGGAACGCAAACAGAACGCGATTGGCGATATGCGCCAGGGTTTTGTTGGTCAGACCTGCAACCGAGTTCTGTTCGTGAATCACCAGTGGCAGCCACAGCAAACGCGTGGCCAGACCACCCGGAAAGCCGGTAAAGCCGCCAAAGCCAATGGCCACGTCCGGTCGGTAGCGGAAAATCACGCTTACCGACTTGGCCAGCGCCCGCAGTTGTACCCATGGCTGTACCAGCTTCTTGACAAGGCCCTTGCCGCGCACGCCGGTAATCGGCAGCGTTTCCAGTTGAATGTCGTACTGCGGCACGATGCGGGTTTCCATGGCGCCAGCTGCACCCAGCCACACCACCTCCCAGCCCTTCTGGCGTACGGCGTCGGCCACCGCCAGCGCCGGGAAAATATGCCCGCCGGTACCGCCTGCCATGACCATCAAGGTGCGCTTACTCATGACGCACCCCGCGAATCATCTGGCGGTTTTCAAAGTCGATGCGCATCAACACGCCCAGCGCCAGCAAGTTGGCCACAATGCCGGAACCGCCAAACGACAGCAGCGGCAGGGTCAGGCCCTTGGTCGGCATCAAGCCCATATTTACGCCGATATTGATCACGGATTGCACACCAAACCAGATACCAATGCCCTGAGCGACCAGCGCTTGATAGGCGCGATCCAGCTTGGCGGCTTGTACCCCGATCAGGAAGGCACGCAAGACCAGGAACGCAAACAGCGCCACCACAAAAGCGACGCCCACAAAACCCAGTTCTTCCGCGATGATCGCCATCAAGAAGTCGGTATGTGCTTCTGGCAAGTAAGAGAGTTTCTCGACGCTGGCACCCAAACCCACGCCGGTCCATTCGCCCCGGCCAAAGGCGATCAGCGAGTGGCTCAACTGATAACCTTTGCCGAACGGATCTTTCCAGGGATCAAGAAAACCCAGTACCCGCTGCATCCGGTACGGTGAGCTAACCACCAGGCCGACAAAACCTACGGCCAGCATCACAATCAGCCCGGCAAACAGGCGCCAGTTAAAACCACCCAGGAACAACAGTCCCATGGCAATGGCGGTAATCACGGCAAAGGCACCGAAGTCCGGCTCCAGCAGCAACAGACCGCCGACCACCAGCATCACGATCATCATGGGCAAGAGACCCTTGGTGATGCTTTCAACCAGGTTGCCGCCCATGAATGCCGCTTTGCGCACGGTGTAGTCGGCGGCGTAGAGCGGCACGACAAACTTCATGATTTCAGAGGGCTGCAGGTTAATCACGACCAGCGAGAGCCAGCGACGGCTACCGTTCACTTCGCGACCAATCCCCGGTACCAGCACGACCAGCAACAGCAAGGTACCCAGAATGAACAGGATCGGCGCGTACTGCTGCCAGGTTTTGGTCGAGATGTTAAATGCCACAAATCCCGCCACCAGCCCGACCACCAGGAAAATTGAATGCCGGATCAGGTAGTAATTGGCGCGGAAACCGACATCTTTGTCGACTTCAGCCTGGGCGATCGAGGCCGAGTACACCATCACCAGGCCGAACGCGAGCAGGATCAGGATCGTCCAGAGGAGGATCTGATCGTAGGCGGCCATCGTGGGCCGGACGCGTTTGAGGGCCTGGTAGAACAACTGTTTCACGCCGCACCTCCGGCCAGCGCGTTCACCGCCGCGATAAACACGTCGGCGCGATGGTGGTAGTTGCGGAACATATCCAGGCTGGCACACGCCGGCGACAACAGCACGGCATCGCCAGGTTGTGCCATGTTGGCAGCAATGTTCACGGCCATTTCCAGTGTCGGCACTTGCAGCACCGGCAGGAACGATTCGTCGTCGTCATCCTCATCATCACCCGCGGCAATGAAGTTGGAGGTCGCGTCGTTCAGTACTTCTGCAATCTGTGGGCCGTCGCGACCAATCAGGATCACCGCACGGCAGATGCGTTCGCACGCAGGCACCAGCGGACGGAAGTCCTGGCCCTTGCCATCGCCACCGGCAATCAAAACCACCGGCTGGGTCATTCCTTTAAGGGCAGCTTCGGTGGCACCAACGTTAGTGCCTTTGGAGTCGTCGTAGTAGCGCACGCCATCAATTTCAGCGACAAACTCGACCCGATGCGCCAGGCCTTTGAAGGCTTTGAGCGCGGTGATCAGCGGTCCGGTAGCAATGCCGATGGCTTTACACAAGGCGATTGCTGCCAAGGCATTCACTGCATTGTGCAAACCCGCCAGTGGCAGTTCGCTGGCCTTCATGAATTCAAAGTCGCCCAAGCGCAAACCGAAGTCTTCGTCTTGTTCGACCAGACCATACTCGGCGCCATTACGCGGGGCATCTGCGCCGAACCACACCAGATCTCGCCCGGCCTGGGTCATACCACGGCACCAACCATCTTCGCGGTTGAGCACCATGACGCCCATACCATTGAACACGCGCGCTTTGGTGGCCGCGTAGTCGCTCATGCCGGTGTAGCGATCAAGGTGATCTTCGGTCACGTTGAGCACGGTGGCGGCATCGGCTTGCAGCGAGTACGTCGTTTCAAGCTGAAAGCTGGAGAGTTCCAGTACAAATACGTCCGGCAGCGCGCCCTTGGCTTGCCACTCAGACAGGGCATCAAGCACCGGCAGGCCGATATTGCCAGCCACGACGGTAGAGAGCCCGGCGGCTTCACACATTTTGCCGACCATGGTCGTCACGGTGGACTTGCCATTAGAGCCGGTAATGGCAATGACTTTGGACTTGCTGCCCGCCACGGCTTGCGCAAACAGTTCGACATCACCCAAGGCCGGCACGCCACGGGCGACCGCAGCGGCCACCGCAGGCGTGGCCAGGGCAACGCCCGGGCTCATGATCAGTGCATCGGCATCGGCAAAGGTGGCATCGGTGAACTTGCCAAGGCGCACGTCTGCATCCGGCAGCGCGGCTTTGAGCGCGGCCAGATTGCGTGGGGCGTCGCTGGTATCGGCCACGCTGACGCGCGCGCCCTGGTCTTTCAACCATTTCGCGGCCGCCAGCCCGGAGTCTCCGAGCCCTGTGACGATGCAGTGTTTTCCTTGCCAGGCCATGATCTTGTCCTGTCCTCTTACCGCAATTTCAGTGTGGCCAGGCCCGCCATCACCAACAGCATGGTGATGATCCAGAAGCGCACAACCACCTGCGTTTCTTTCCAGCCCTTGAGTTCATAGTGGTGATGCAGTGGTGCCATACGGAACACACGCTTGCCGGTGAGTTTGAAGCTGGCGACCTGGATCATCACCGAGAGCGCCTCGACCACGAACACACCGCCCATGATCAGCAGGACGATTTCCTGGCGCACGATCACGGCCACGGTACCGAGACCCGCACCCAGTGCCAGCGCGCCCACATCGCCCATAAACACTTCTGCCGGGTAGGCGTTAAACCACAGGAAACCCAGACCCGCGCCCGCCATGGCAGCACAGAAAATCACCAGTTCGCCCGCGCCCGGTACATGCGGAATGCCCAGATATTTAGAGAACACGGCGTTGCCGGCCACGTAGGCAAAAATGCAGAACGCGCCAGAGACAAACACCGTCGGCATGATTGCCAGGCCATCCAGGCCATCAGTCAGGTTCACGGCGTTGGACGTACCCACGATCACGAAGTACGTGAGAATGCAGAAACCCACTGCCCCGAACGGGTAGAGGATTTCCTTGTAGAACGGAATGATGAAACCGGTATGCGACGGCAACTGCCCGGCGTTCACAAGGAACAGACCGGCACCAATGGCGATGACCGACTGGCCAATCATCTTGGCGCGCGCCGACAAACCTTTGGGGTTCTTCAACGCCACTTTCTTGTAGTCATCAATGAAACCGATGACGCCGGTGGCTAGCGTCACGATCAGCGTCAGCCACACGTATTTGTTGTTGAGTTCGCCCCATAGCAAGGTAGTGATGCCAATCGACAGCAAAATCAGCGTGCCGCCCATGGTCGGCGTCCCGGCTTTGACCAGGTGGGTCTGCGGACCATCGTTACGCACAGCCTGACCGACCTTCATCTCGGTCAGCTTGCGGATCACCCATGGGCCCAGCATCCAGGAAATGCCCAGCGAGGTAATCATGGCCAGCACTGCGCGCAACGTGATGTAGTTAAACACGTTGAACGCGCGGATCGATTCGCCCAGCCATTGAGTCAGCAGCAGCAACATGGGTCAGGCATCCTTTTTATTGTTGTTTTCGCCTTGCAGCGCTTTGACCACGCGCTCCATCTGCATGAAGCGCGAGCCCTTCACCAGCACAATGCGCTCTGGTGTCACGGCTTTGTTCAGCGCCGCCAGCAAGTCTTCCAGGCTGGCGTAATGCGCGCTGCCAAACGTGTTGGCAGCGTTAACCATGGCCGTGCCGAGCGTGAACAGCTGTTGCACGCCCTTGTCTTTGGCGTACTGGCCCACTTCGGTATGACGATCAACAATATTGTCGCCACCCAGTTCGCCCATATCGCCCAGGACCAGGATCGACGGTTTGCCGCTGGCTGCGGACATGCCGGTCAGGACGTCGATGGCGGCGCGCATGGAATCGGGGTTGGCGTTGTAGGTGTCGTCGATCAGCACCGCGCCATTGGCTGCGGTTTTGCGTTCCAGCCGGCCCTTGACGCCCTTGTAACTGGCCAGGCCTGCGGCGATCTCTTCCACCGTCAGACCAATCGCAGAAGTGGCAGCGGCGGCGGCCAGCGCATTACGCACGTTGTGCAGACCTGGCACCGGCAACACCATGTGAGTCTCGTCAATGCCGGCGCCCAGAATAAACTGGCTGCCTTCATCGGTTTCATGCACTTCACGGGCGTGGACTTCAGCCGATTTCAGACCAAAGCTGATCTGGCGCTTGCCCATGGCAAGCTGGCTCCACAGCTCTGCGTGCGGGTCATCCGCGTTGATCACGGCGGTGCCGCGATCCTTCAAACCGCCAAAAATCTCACCCTTGGCCCGCGCCACACCTTCTACCGAACCCAGTGCTTCCAGGTGAGCGCGCAGGGCGTTGTTCACCAAGGCCACATCCGGGCTGGCCAGATGGGTCAGGTAGTCGATCTCGCCAAAATGGTTCATGCCCATTTCGACCACGGCATAACGATGCTCCGGCTTCAAACTCAAGAGTGTCAGCGGCACGCCAATGTGGTTGTTCAGATTGCCGCGTGTGGCCAGCACAGCATCGGCACCGGCGTAATGCGCCAGTACGGTGGCGATCATTTCTTTGACTGTGGTTTTGCCATTGCTACCGGTCACGGCGATCACTTTCAGATCGGTCATGCGGTTGCGCCAGAACGCCCCCAACTGCCCCAGTGCGGCCAGCGCATCCGGTACGACAATGCTGGTGCCTGGCACTTCACGCTCAACCAGCACCGCGACTGCGCCTTGCGCCAGGGCGGCAGCGGCGTAGTCGTGACCGTCGAACCGTTCGCCCTTGAGCGCCACATACAAATCGCCCGGCTTGATGTCACGGCTATCCGTGCTGACCCGGCCAAAGACCAGGTCTGCATCGCCAGTGAGCGCGCCGTTCAGGGCCAGCGCAGTTTCGCGCAGGGTGAGCATTATTGCGACTTCCTTTCCAGTGCAGCGCGCGCCTCTTCGACATCGTCGAAGTGATGGCGCACGCCGTTGATTTCCTGATACGTCTCGTGGCCTTTACCGGCAATCAACACCACGTCGTCTGGACCGGCCAGATCAATGGTGTCTTCAATGGCGTGGCGACGGTCCACGCTGATGGCGTAGTTGTGATCGCCCAGGCCATAGACGCCTTCCACGCCTTTGACGATGTCTTCAATGATTTTTTGCGGGCTTTCGGAGCGCGGGTTGTCGCTGGTGACGATAACGTTGTCCGCCAGATCACACGCAATCTTGCCCATGATGGGACGTTTGCCCGGATCCCGGTCGCCGCCACAGCCAAATACGCAGTACAGGCGCTTGCCTTCCGGCATGGCATCGCGCAGGGTGGAAAGCGCTTTTTCGAGCGCATCCGGCGTATGGGCGTAATCGACCACCACCAGCGGCTGTTTACCACCACCCAGGCGTTGCATACGGCCACCGGCGGCTTTGATCTGACCCAGCGCGCGGGCCGCATCCGTCAGTGAAACCCCGGCGGACAACAGCACGCCCAGGGTCGCCAACAGGTTGTACACGTTAAAACGGCCAATCAATTCGCTAACGACGCTGCAGCGGCCTTGCGGGGTGTCGATCTCCAGCGCCAGACCGGCCAGTGAGGCATGTACCGCCACCGCCCGAATGTCACCCTGATCGATCCCGTAGGTGATGACGTTTTTCGCTGTTGTTTCTTCAGCCAGTTTGCGGCCGAATTCGTCATCCACGTTGATGACAGCATTCTTGAGGCCTTCCCACGCGAAGAGCCGAGCCTTTTCGGCGCCATACGCTTCCATGGAACCGTGGTAATCCAGATGGTCACGGGTCAGGTTGGTGAAGACAGCGGTATCGAATGCCACACCATGTACACGTGCTTGTGCCAGACCGTGAGAGGAGACTTCCATCGCAACGTGACTAACACCCTGTTCACGGAATTGGTGAAGCCACTGCTGCACGGCGATCGGGTCCAGTGTGGTGTGGGTGGACGGTTCCAGTGCGCCCCACACACCATTGCCCATCGTACCCAGTACGCCGGTCTTGTTGCCCAGGAGGCTGAATGCCTGACCAAGCCAGTGTGCGATCGAAGTCTTGCCGTTGGTGCCGGTCACGCCTGCAACAAACAGCGTTTGCGATGGGTCACCCAGCAAGTGGGAAGCCACAATACCGGCCTGCGCACGCAATTGCGGGACGGCCAGATTCGGGACAGTCCATTCTGGCTGCCAGGTAAAGTTGTCGCTTTCCCACAAGACTGCGCCAGCACCGGCAGCAATGGCCTTATCTATATAAGTGCGACCATCGGCGTATTCGCCCTGGAATGCCAGGAACACGTCACCCGCGCCGACAAGGCGGCTGTCTGCGCGCACGGGACGGCCGGCAGCGATTGCATCAATGGCAGTCAGGTCGAGCGGCTCAAGAGTCCAGGTTTGTGGCTTCATGTTATTCCCTTGCGTCCGACTCATCGGGCGCGGGCAGAAGGATGTTGTCGGTCGGCGCATCGGGTGGAACGCCCAGCAAGCGCAGACTGCCAGCCATGACATTGCTGAACACCGGGCCCGCAACGGAGCCACCAAAGTGTTTGCCGCCCTGCGGATCATCAATCATCACGGCAATAATCAAACGGGGGTCAGATGCTGGGGCCATACCAATAAATGACGCAACGTACTTGTTCACATACTGGCCGTTTTCCAGTTTGTGAGATGTCCCGGTCTTGCCCGCCACGCGATAACCCACGACACGCGCGGCGACACCGGTACCGCCTGGCTGAACCACGCTTTCCATCATGTCGCGCATTTGCTGGGCGCTTTGCGGGCTGATCACCTGCTTGCCTGGCATGGGAGCTACCAGCTTGGTAAAGGTGATCGGGTGAATCTGGCCATTGTCAGCAAACATCTGGTACGCACGCGCCATCTGCATCAGGCTGACCGAGATGCCGTTACCAAACGCCATGGTGGCTTGTTCGATGGGACGCCAGTTCTTCCAGTTGCGCAGAATACCGCCCGCCTCACCCGGGAAACCGCTGTGGGGCACTTCGCCGAAACCGGCGTTGTGATAGGCGTTCCACATATATTCACGTGGCATCATCAACGAAATGCGCGCTGCGCCAACGTTGGACGATTGCTGGATCACCTGCGCAATCGATAGCACGCCACCGTGGTGGGTGTCGTGAATGGTGGCAGGCCCAATGGCCATGGTCCCGTTAAACGTATCCACACGGCTATTCGGAGTGATCTTGCCCGAGTCCATCACAGCGGAGATGGTGATGGGCTTCATCACCGAACCGGGTTCATAAATATCAGTCAGCGCGCGGTTACGACGGGCAGCCGGGTCAATGCGAGCCCGGCTATTGGGGTTGTATGACGGGGCATTGGCCAGCGCCAGCACTTCGCCGGTGTGGGCATCAAGCACCACAATGCCGCCGCCGACCGCCTTGTTGGATTCCACCGCAGCTTTCAATTCGCGGTAGGCCAGATACTGGATGCGTTTGTCGATGGACAGGGTCAGCGTTTCGCCATCACGCGGCGGCACGATGGTGGAGATGTCTTCCACAATATAACCACGGCGATCGCGAATCACGGTGCGACTCCCTGGCTTGCCAGCCAGCATGCCGTCGCGGGTCAGCTCAAAGCCTTCCTGACCTTTCCCGTCGATATTGGTAAAACCAATGATGTGCGCCATGACTTCCCCGGCGGGGTAGTAACGGCGGTATTCGGTTTGGGCGTAAACGCCCGGGACATTCAGTGCCAGCACGGTTTTAGCGTCAGCGGGCGCCATGCCACGCTTGAGCCAGACAAAGTCAGGGCGAATATCTTCGCCGTTCGGGCCTTTTTTGCTGGCGGCGGTAATCTTGCTGATGATGTCGGCGGGGCTCATACCCAGCACTTTGCCAAGCGATGCCACTTCATCACGCGATACCGGCACCGGATCTTTTTCGTTGGCTGGCTCCCAGTCGTCATCGCGCTTCTGGCCTGGCGGCAGAAGCGTCATGCCGCGCGGGCTGCACCAGATTGATTGCACCGGGGTCGAGATAGCCAGTGGATCACCGTTGCGATCGGTGATCATGCCGCGATTGGCTTCCAGCTTGAGTGTGCGGGTATAGCGCGCGTCACCCTGGCTTTGCAGGAAGGACTCATTGAACGCCTGCAGCCACAGGCCACGCGCCAGCAACACGACGAACAACAACATCAAAACGGTGACAATAGCCCAGACCCGCCACCGCTCAAGCTTGAGCACGTGGACGTAGCGCTGGTGCGGACGCACTGAAGAAATGCGCGCGTTCATTCTTTCAGATCCGCTTTGGTGGCCACGCGGCCGACGGCGGTGCCATCCGGGCCAATGACCTGCGTGCGGGTCGCGCCTGGCATCTGCATGCCAAGACGCTGAGTCGCCTCAGACTCAATCCGCGAGTGCATGGCCCAAGTGCTTTCTTCCAGCTGCAATTGGCCCCACTCCACGTCGAGCTGACGCGCAACCTCTTGTTCTTTCTGCAGTTCTCCGTACGCTTTACGCGCGCGGTGCTGGCTGGTGACGACGGACAAAGCACACACAATGGCGAGGGCCAATAAAAACAGATTGAGGCGGATCACAGCGCCGCCTCCGTTCTTTCCGCCACCCGCAGGATCGCACTTCTGGCCCTGGGGTTCTCCGCCACCTCTGTCTCACTGGCGCGGACCGGTTTGCCAATGATTCTGAGTGGTGGCACCGGCATCTCTGACGCCCTGAGCGGCAGTCTGTCCGGCATGTGTGATTTTGACGCATGCTGCATGAATTGTTTGACGATCCGGTCTTCCAGCGAATGAAAGGCAATGATCGACAAACGCCCACCAGGTTTCAGGCGGGCGAGCGCCTGCGGCAATATCAGCGAGAGCTCTTCAAGCTCCCGATTAATGAAAATCCGTACAGCCTGGAAGGTACGCGTCGCCGGGTCCTGGCCCGGCTCACGGGTACGGACGGCTTTTGCCACGAGCGCGGCAAGTTGCCGTGTACTCGTGAGGGGTTGGTCGCCCCGACCCGCAACAATCGCTGCTGCAACCTGTTTAGCAAACCGCTCTTCGCCATAGTCACGTATCACCTCGGCAATGTCTTTTACATCAGCAGTGTTCAACCACTCGGCAGCAGTCATGCCGCGCGTGGTGTCCATGCGCATATCCAATGGCGCGTCGAAGCGGAAACTGAAGCCGCGACTGCCATCGTCCAGTTGGGGGGAAGAAACACCCAGATCCAGCAGTACGCCATCGACCGTCGAAACACCCAGCTTGTCCAGCGCCTGCGCCAGTTGCGCAAAACCGTCGTGAACAATGGTGAAACGGGGATCGGTGATGGTGCCGGCCTCGGCGATTGCTTGCGGATCCTTGTCAAATGCGATCAAGCGACCCTGGGGACCCAGTTGTGCCAGAATGTGGCGGCTGTGGCCGCCGCGGCCAAAGGTCCCATCGACGTAGACACCGTCGGGCTGGAGGTTGAGACCGTGGACCGCTTCGTCGAGCAGAACCGTGCGATGGATAAAACTCACAGCACGATACCCTGCATTTGCTGGGCCAGTTCGGTCGGGTCGATGGCCAGTACGGACGCAGTTTGTGCGGCCCACTTGACGTCATCCCACAGTTCGAACTTGTTGCCCATGCCCACCAGTGCGACTTCCTTGTCCAGGCCAGCGATCTGACGCAGGCGTGGAGGGATCAGCACGCGACCGGCGCCATCCATTTCGATTTCTTCAGCGTGCCCGACAATCACGCGGCGAATCGCCACCTGCGCGCCAGACAGCTGGTTGAGCTTGTCACGCACGGGAATCCAGTCGGGTTCGGGATAAACCAGCAAACAGCCTGCCGGTTCAACGGTGATGACCAGTTTGCCGGCGCAATGGGCGGACAGCAGTTCGCGATGCCTGGCTGGAATCGCCAAACGCCCTTTGCTGTCGAGATTAAGAGTTGCTACGCCGCCGAACATTGCCTGGTTTTTCCTGGTGAATTCTGGGTAAAAAGGACACTTTCACCCACTTTCTCCCACTTCGCCCCACTATAGAGCAAAAAAAAACGCGCCACAAGGGGCGCTGAGCGATTTTTCCGTTTCTATACAATCACTTATAATGGAGATCACACAAAAATTCCCGTCAAATAAATCCATTAAGTATCAGCATATAAAACACGGTACTTAAAGTAGAACATTAAGTGTGGTCGGATAAGGCCTACACTTTCGGCGGCGATAATCGTCCCTTACTGGCCCAGACAAAAAATCATGCTCTCAGCATTCGTACAGGCCATCCGTGTTCTGGCGCTCCTGTTGGCCGCATGGTGGCTGTGGAGCCGGCTCTTCCCCAAAGCCCGCAAAGAAGTTGATCGCACCATGAATGTCGCGGCCTGCGTGCTCGTCGTGGCTGCTTTTGTGGTGTTCGCTGCGCACTTTTTGCCACACTGACGGTCACACGCCTCACATCACGGCGAACCGGGCGCCGTGCATCCGAAAAGAATTCAACCGCGTAAGAAATCCGGACATAACACGACTCATAGCTTGTGCCACTGTGGGAGAACCTTCATGTCTCGTTTCACGTTTGACGCAGGCATTACGCCTAGCGAGATCACGCCGGAAGATATTTATCGCGATCGCCGCCGCTTTATGGCCGCGGCCGGAACGCTGATGGGCGCCAGCCTGATTCCTGATCTGGCGCTGGCTGCCGCCGCACCCGCCAATGTGTTTGCCGGTAAAGCATCCAGATACAACACGACAGAAACCGAAAACACCTTCGATCAGATCACGCATTACAACAATTACTATGAATTTGGCACGGACAAGACCGACCCGGGTGAAAACGCCGGCTCACTAAAAACGCGGCCGTGGTCAGTGCGTGTGGAAGGCGAATGCCTGAAGCCGCAGACATTTGATATAGATAGTCTGATCAAACTGGCCCCCATGGAAGAACGGATCTACCGCCTGCGTTGCGTGGAAGCGTGGTCCATGGTCATTCCGTGGGAAGGTTTCCCACTTTCAGAGTTGATCAAGCATGTTCAGCCCACTGCCAACGCCAAATATGTCGAGTTCACCTCGCTGGCCGATCCACACCAGATGCCCGGGCTGGCTGAACGCGTGCTCGATTGGCCGTATTCCGAAGGTTTGCGGATGGATGAAGCGATGAATCCACTCACGCTCTTGACGTTTGGCCTGTATGGCAAAGCGCTGCCCAACCAGAATGGCGCGCCGGTGCGTGTGGTGGTGCCGTGGAAATACGGCTTCAAGAGCGCCAAGTCGATCGTGAAGATCCGCCTTGTCAGCAGCCAGCCGGGCACAGCCTGGAACAAGTCGGTGCCCAGCGAATACGGGTTTTATTCCAATGTGAACCCGGAGGTGGATCACCCACGCTGGAGCCAGGCCACCGAGCGTCGTATTGGCGAGTTCTTTCGTCGCAAGACGCTGATGTTCAATGGCTACGGCGATTACGTCGCCGGTCTGTACAAAGGTATGGATCTCAAAAAGTATTACTGAGCCATTACAAGGGCTTGTGGCCATTTTTTGGCACATCCCTGTCGCACCCGGCAACCGCGCTTATGCGCGGTTGTTTGTTTTGGCCTTTCTGTCGTGCCCCAAACCAATTCGCTTATTTTGCTTTTATCTGCCAAAAACAGGATACGCATCAATGCTGGCACGCGCCCGCGCACTCAAATTGATCGGTCTGCTGTTTCCTGGATAACCCGGCCCAATGCCACAAGCAGACAGGCCGGGTGCAAAAGAACAATCTCGATACGCCGTTTCGGGGGTACCTTTCACGATGGATATCATCCGCAGCCTTATTGGCATGCTCGTCTTGCTGTTGATCGCTTTTGCCGTTTCCAACAACCGCCGGCTGATCAAGCCGCGCGTCGTCATCGCCGCCTTGTTGACCCAGATTGCAATTGGCGCGTTCATCCTCTTTGTGCCCGTGGGCAAAGACATTCTTGCCGGTGCGGCTAACGCCGTGAACCACGTGCTTGAATTTGGCAATCACGGCATCGCCTTCATGTTTGGCGGCCTGGTCGACAAAAAGATGTTTGAGCTTTTTGGTGATGGCGGCTTTGTGTTTGCCTTCCGCGTACTGCCTGCGATCATCTTTGTCACCGCGCTGATCTCTGTGCTGTATTACATCGGCGTCATGCGCTGGATTGTGCTCGGGTTGGGGACGGTGTTCCAAAAGCTCATTGGCGTCTCGAAGATCGAATCATTCTCTGCGGCAACCACCATCTTCCTGGGCCAGAGCGAGATGCCGGCGGTGGTCAAACCCTTCGTCAAACAAATGAATGGTCCCGAATTATTTGCGGTGATGTCCAGCGGCATGGCCGCCGTGGCGGGCTCGGTGCTGGCTGGTTATGCCGGGCTGGGCGTGAAAATGGAATACCTGCTGGCCGCCTCCTTCATGGCCATCCCGGGCGGCTTGCTGTTTGCCAAGATTATCTGCCCTTCAACCGGCCCCAGTACGGTTGAGTTCGACAACGTGGGTTTTGACGAACACCGTCCTGCCAACGTGATCGAAGCCGCTGCCTCTGGCGTGCAAGTGGGGTTACAGATTGCCTTCAACGTCGGCGCCATGCTGATTGCTTTTATTGGTTTGATCGCGCTACTGGATGGCATCGTCGGCGGGTTCTTCGGCTGGTTTGGCCACCCGGAACTCACCCTGGAAGCCATTCTGGGCTACGTCTTCTCACCGCTGGCCTGGCTGATTGGTGTCCCCTGGAACCATGCGCAGATTGCCGGCAACTTCCTGGGTCAGAAGATGATCCTGAATGAGTTCGTGGCCTATGTGGGCCTTGCACCCTATTTGAAAGACGCCGCCAGCGTGGCCGCTGCGGGCTTGACGGTGCTCGACCCGAAAACCCTGGCGATTGTGTCGTTTGCCTTGTGTGGCTTTGCCAACTTCTCATCGATTGCCATTCTGGCTGGCGGGTTTTCGGCGGTCGCGCCGGAACGCCGCTCTGAAGTGGCGCGCTATGGTTTGCGCGTCGTGGTCGCCGGGACACTCTCCAATCTGATGAGTGCAACCATTGCCGGTATTTTCTTGTCTTTGTAATCACGGCTTTGTCCGGATTTCTTATTTCAGCCGGAGGCAATCATGACCGACCTGAACCGCAATCATCTGACCGAAGCAGCACTGCGTGCGCTGCATTTGATGGATCTGACCGCGCTCAACGATACCGATACGCACGACACCATCCGCGAGTTGGCCATCACCGCCAACACCCCGTTGGGGACGCCCGCAGCATTGTGTGTCTATGCGCAGTTTGTACGCACTGCCAAAGAAGCCCTCGCCGGGCAAGGACTGAATATCCCGGTGGCGACCGTCACCAACTTCCCGGCTGGCGAAGCCAATCCACAAGCCGCTGCAGGCGAAACAGCAGAAGCGGTACTACTTGGAGCCGACGAAGTCGATGTGGTCTTCCCCTATCGGGCACTGATGGCGGGAGATGAGGAAGTGGGTCACAAGCTGGTCTCGATGTGTCGTACCGCCGTCGGCGACAAGATCCTGAAGGTGATTATCGAGTCTGGTGAACTGACCGCACCGCAATTGATCAAGCGCGCCAGCGAGATCTCCATCCAGGCTGGTGCACATTTCATCAAGACCTCCACCGGCAAAGTGCCCGTCAACGCCACCTTGCAAGCTGCGGAAATCATGCTGGAAGTCATCCGTAAATCTGGCAAGCCGGTTGGCTTCAAGGCGGCAGGCGGTGTGCGTACAGCCACGGAAGCCGCAGCATATCTGGCCCTGGCCGACCGGATCATGGGGCCTGACTGGGCCAGACCAGAGACATTCCGTTTTGGTGCGTCCAGCCTTCTGGGCAACTTGTTGACCACGCTGGGGCAAGACGCTGGCGCCACGCGCAATACTGCGTATTGATCTTAAAGACGGGCGCTGAATGCGCCCGTTCTGTTTGCCGAGGCCGATCATGTTTCTTCCCCAGGAAATCATTCGAAAAAAACGCGACCAACTCACTCTAAGCACCGAGGAAATCAGCTTTTTTGTCCGGGGCGTAGTTGATCGCTCCGTGTCTGATAGCCAGGTGGCCGCACTGGCCATGGCGATCTACTTCAACGGCATGAGCACCGATGAGCGCGTAGCGCTCACGCTGGCCATGCGTGACTCAGGCCGCATTATGGAATGGGGCAACTGGCACCTGCCTGGGCCGGTGCTGGACAAGCATTCCACCGGTGGCGTGGGCGATGTGACCTCCCTGCTGCTGGCACCCATGGTGGCGGCCTGCGGCGGTTTTGTGCCCATGATTTCCGGGCGTGGTCTTGGCCATACCGGTGGCACCCTGGACAAGCTGGAAGCCATCCCTGGTTACGATGTCTCTCCCGATTTGCCACGCTTGCAGCGCATTGTCAGTGAGACCGGGCTGGCTATTGTCGGTCAGACCTCTGACCTTGCCCCCGCCGACAAGCGCATTTATGCAGTGCGCGATGTCACTGCGACTGTCGAATCCGTGGCCATGATCACTGCGTCCATTCTTTCCAAAAAGCTGTGCGCCGGCTTGCAGGCGCTGGTGATGGATGTCAAAACCGGAAGCGGGGCATTCATGGCGACGCAGGAAAAAGCCCGGACGTTGGCGCGCAGCATTGTTGATGTTGGCAACGGAGCCGGGCTTAAGACTTCTGCACTGATCACTGACATGAGCCAGTCGCTGGCGCCTGCAGCCGGTAACGCGGTTGAAATCCGCTGTGCCATTGATTATCTGACCGGCAAAAGCAGACCAAAGCGCCTGCACGAGGTCACCATGGCGCTCGCTGTACAAATGCTGGTGTTAGGCGGCCTGGCCAGCAACGATACCGAGGCCCGTGTGAAGCTTGAACGAAGCCTGCAGACCGGCGCGGCGGCGGAGCGCTTTGCGAAAATGGTCGCCGCGCAGGGCGGCCCCGTTGATTTGCTGGAGGCACCCGATAACTATCTGGTGCAATCACGCACTCAGGTGCCGGTCATCGCCACGCAGTCGGGTTATGTCAGTGCCATTGATTGTCGCGCACTGGGGCTGGCGGTCGTCAACCTTGGGGGCGGGCGACGTTTGCCGGCAGACCGGATCGACTTTGCAGTGGGTTTGACCGAACTGGCAGAGCTGGGCACGCCCGTTGAACCCGGCCAAACCCTGGCTATGGTGCATGCCCACAACGAAAACAGCGCCCGTAATGCCATGGCCGAAATCACCGCTGCCTATGCCATTACGGACGCGCCCCCGCGCCTGCCCGCCGTGATTCACGAGCAAATTCATTGATACCGGTTTTGAGAAGGAATCGCCATGGACCAACAACAACTCATGCAGGAAGCAAAAGCCGCACGCCAGAAAGCGTACGCACCCTATTCGCGATTTCAGGTGGGTGCCGCGCTGTTAACCCGCGATGGCAAGGTATTTCACGGCTGCAATGTAGAGAATGCCTCTTACGGCTTGTGCAACTGTGCGGAACGTACTGCGTTGTTCGCTGCCGTTGCGGCCGGGTATAAACCGGGTGACTTTGCTACCCTGGCGGTAGTGGGAGACACCGATGGCCCGATTGCCCCGTGCGGCGCCTGCCGTCAGGTCATCATCGAACTGGGTTCACCTACGCTCGAGGTGATACTGACCAACCTCAAGGGTGACGTTGAAGTCACCAGCGCCAGCGCCCTCTTGCCCGGTGCGTTTTACCTGGATCCCAACGCCTGATCTACCGTTCTGACAAGGACAAGCTCATGTCGCAAACCGATATCAAATCCGAGGTCTTTCACCTGGGATTAACCAAAGCCATGCTCAAGGGCGCCACTGTAGCCATTGTGCCTGGCGACCCCGGCCGCAGCCAGCGTATTGCCGAGCTGATGCACAACCCGCAACCCCTCGCCAGTCACCGCGAGTTCAATTCCTGGCTTGGCGAACTGGACGGCAAGGCGGTGGTGGTGTGCTCCACCGGGATTGGCGGGCCATCGACCTCCATTGCCGTGGAAGAACTGGCGCAACTCGGCGTGCGGACGTTTTTGCGCGTGGGCACAACGGGGGCGATCCAGCCACATATCAACGTGGGCGACGTACTGATCACCACCGGCTCTGTGCGGCTGGACGGTGCCAGCTATCACTTTGCACCTGCGCCATACCCGGCCGTTGCGGACTTCGACTGCACCACTGCGCTGGTCGCCGCCGCCAAGTCCAAACGTGCAACGGCTCACGTGGGCATTACGGCATCGTCTGACACCTTCTACCCAGGCCAGGAACGCTATGACACGTATTCCGGCCGCGTGAACAAAGAATGGGAAGGCAGCATGAAGCAATGGCAGGCATTGCACGTGATGAACTACGAGATGGAATCTGCCACGTTGTTAACCATGTGTGCTGCAATGGGTTTGCGGGCAGGCATGATCGCAGGCGTGATCGTCAACCGCACGCAGCAGGAAACCCCCAACGCAGAGACCATGAAGAAAACCGAGAATGATTCCGTCGCGATTGTGATCGAGGCAGCCCGACATCTGCTCTAGCAAACCGCGGCGCAGGTCATACAACAAAACCGGGCCCTGCAGCCCGGTTTTTTATGCACTCAACTGGTAAAACCCACCCCACAAAAAAAGAACCCGCCTTGCGGCGGGTTGAAGGTACGACTCTGCTCTTTACGATCAAGAGGATGGGTTTTGTCTTGTTCTGGTTTTACTCCACACGTTCGCCGTGCAGTACCACATCCAGACCTTCGCGTTCTTCTTCTTCCGTCACGCGCAGGCCGATCACAACATCAATAATCTTCAGCAGAACGAAGGTCAGTACGCCGCTGTAGATCAGCGTGGTCAACACGCCCTTGATCTGCAGAACCACGTTACCGTCAGCACCACCGATATCCTTCACTGCGAACACACCCGTCAGCACCGCACCCAGGATACCGCCCACACCGTGCACGCCAAAGGCATCCAGAGAGTCGTCGTAACCGAGCTTGTGCTTGAGCCATGTAGCGGACCAGAAGCAAACCACGCCCGCCAGCAGACCAATGATCAGCGCGCCGCCTACACCCACGAAGCCAGAGGCCGGGGTAATGGCAACCAGACCTGCCACTGCACCAGAGATGATGCCCAGTACGGACGGCTTGCCCTTGGCAACCCACTCAGCAAACAACCAGCCCAGCGCAGCCATGGCGGTAGCAACTTGTGTGGTCATCATGGCGAAACCGGCACGGCCATCAGCAGCCACAGCGGAACCGGCGTTGAAGCCGAACCAGCCCACCCACAGCATCGAAGCACCGATCAACGACAGCACCAGGTTGTGCGGGGCCATGGCTTCTTTGCCGTAACCTACGCGCTTGCCCAGGACCAGAGCGCAAACCAGACCGGCCACACCGGCGTTGATGTGCACAACGGTACCGCCAGCAAAGTCCAGGATGCCTGCGCCAGCCAGCCAGCCGGTCGGTTCCCACACCATGTGAGCGATCGGGGCGTAGACAATGATGGACCACAGCGCCATGAACACCAGCATGGCAGAGAACTTCATGCGATCAGCAAACGCACCAGTGATCAGGGCCGGAGTGATAATGGCGAAGGTCATTTGGTAGACCATGTACACCGATTCCGGGATCGTCGATGCCAGGTGGCTGACGGTCAGGGTCGTTGCATTGGCACCCTTGATGTAGTTCATGCCAGACAACAGAACACGAGAGAAACCGCCGATGAAACTGTTACCCGGCGTGAAGGCCAGCGAGTAACCAATCACCACCCAGATAATCGTGACCAGGCAAGTGATGGCAAAGCTTTGCATCACGGTCGCCAACACGTTCTTCTTGCGTACCATGCCGGCGTAGAACAGTGCCAGGCCCGGGATGGTCATGAACAGCACCAGCGCGGTGGAAGTCAGCATCCAGGCGGTGTCGCCACTGCTGATCTTGGAAGAGTCAACGCTGAACGGCGCAGTCGGTGCCGGGGCTGCAGCCGGTGCAGAAGCGGCACCTGCAGCAGAAGCATCAGAACTCACTGCAGCAGCCGGGGCCGGTGCGGCAGCAGAAGCGTCAGATGCCACTACAGCGGCGGCGTCAGATGCTGGCGCCGCAGCGGAAGCATCGTCTGCAAAGCTGGGGGCGGCCATACACATCGCGCCCAGCATTGCGAACATCGCAAGTAATTTCTTCATCGGGTCATCTCCTTCCCGTATTGTTCTTGGATTGCTTAAATCGCAGATTCACCGGTTTCGCCGGTGCGGATGCGAACAACGTGCTCGAGCTGGAAGACAAAAATCTTGCCGTCGCCGATCTTGCCGGTGTTCGCGGCTTTCTCGATGGCTTCAAGGGTTTGATCCAGCAGGTCGTCCGCAATGGCGACTTCCAGTTTGACCTTGGGCAGAAAATCAACAACGTATTCGGCGCCGCGATAGAGTTCGGTGTGGCCCTTCTGACGGCCAAAGCCTTTGACTTCGGTCACGGTCAAGCCAGCCACGCCAATGGCCGACAAAGCTTCACGAACCTCATCGAGCTTGAACGGCTTGATGATGGCGGTAACAAATTTCATGGGTTTGCTCCTCATGTCCCGGTAACGACGTTTCCCTCTCAGCAGAAACCGTGCCAGGTCTGAAAATGACGTCAGACCGTGACGGACAAACGGTAAATGCGCCGCTTTGCACCTGGTATCGCACCATTTGCGAGCGCATGACCCAAGTTGAAAATAGTGCATGCACCGTGCAAGTGCATGGATTTTCAGGAAATATTCGCGTAAGCAACCACCTGCAGGAGTAGGCTTTTATGCTTGCTCTGCTAAACTGACCGGGTACGCAACAAAATCAGGAGAAGCATCATGATCAAGGAAAAGCTGTTCGACGAAATCGCCAACAAGATTTCCGACGCCATTGCCAACAGCCCGGCCAAGGATATGGAAAAGAACGTGCGCGCGATGATGAGCACCGCGTTTACCAAGCTTGATCTGGTTACCCGTGAAGAATTCGAGATCCAGCAAGAAGTGCTGGCGCGCAGCCGTGAAAAGCTGGCCGAACTGGAAGCACGCGTACTGGACCTGGAACAACGTCTGCACGGTGCCAATCCGCAAGACAGCATTTAACGTCCTGCTAACCGCCGGATAAAAGAAAAAAGCCCCATGGCATGCCATGGGGCTTTTTGTCTGAATGGGTTGCGAAGCCAGCCGGTAAGCCGGGTTTTGTACAGATGCTCGCGCATCCTGACAGCCATTCCTCTAGGCCCATCATTACTGATGGACTCATGCAACCTACCCGCAGGCTCGACGGGCCGTTTCAACGCCTGCTGCTTGGTCTTGCTCCGGATGGGGTTTACCGAGCCGCCCGGTTGCCCGGGACGCTGGTGCGCTCTTACCGCACCGTTTCACCCTTACCTGTGCCAGTTTGACCTGGCCATCGGCGGTCTACTCTCTGTTGCACTTTCCGTCGCCTCACGGCGCCCGGCCGTTAGCCGGCATCCTGCCCTGCGGAGCCCGGACTTTCCTCCCCCCGTTTTGCAACGGGCAGCGACTGTCTGGCTTGCTTCGCGGCCCCGATTATACACACATTCATCGCAGGCCCTTTTCCATGGGTCGGTTTGCTGGGCCGGCGCGCGCTGGTCAACCCTCTGCCGCTGGCATGGTCTCTGGGGCTTGCTCCGTAAATGGCAGCCCGGCCAGTGCGGCCAGGCGGTGCGCTTCTTGCACCGCTTTGGCCACGCCACTACGGGTTGCCCGGTAGTGCGAAAACACAAACCGCGCCTCTCCGTTGTCAGCCAGGCACACCCAGACACTGTCCGGACCGATGATATTGGGTTCCTGATCCAGTACCACGCGGGTAAACGCCGTCAGGGCGATGTGCCGCGTACGCACCGGAATGAGGCCCAGAAAGCAGATGCGCCGTTCCAGCACGCCACCATAGACGCGTTGCTCGGCCGGAAAAGCCCAAAACCCGGCAGCCAGCAGCAGCATGGAGTACCAGAACAGGCCGAAGAAGTGGTTTTCAAAGCGCGGCGAATCAATCAGCGGCCAACCCCAGCCGGCTGCTGCGATCAACACCACGCCGAATACCAGCCACGCCGGCTTGCTGGCGTTGCGATGTGTCAGCATCAGTCTGCCAGCGTCCATTGCACTTCTTCACCGGCGCGCAGTGGCACCACGGTGTGTTCGCCAAACGGATATTCAGCCGGTACAGTCCAGGCCGTACGATTCAGTGTGACCCTGGCGGTATTACGCGGCAGACGGTAGAAGTCAGGGCCATTGAAGCTGGCGAAGGCTTCCAGTTTGTCCAGCGCGCCCGCACGGTCGAACACCTCTGCATACAGCGGCAAGGCGGCATGAGCGGTATACATGCCTGCACAGCCACACGAGGCTTCTTTGGTATGGCGGGCATGAGGTGCGCTGTCGGTGCCAAGGAAGAACTTGGCAGAGCCACTCGTCACCGCTTGCACCAGCGCCTGACGATGTTGCTCGCGCTTGAGCACAGGCAGGCAATAGTGATGCGGGCGGATACCACCCGTGAACATGGCATTGCGGTTCATCAGCAGGTGATGCGCGGTAACGGTCGCGGCGACGTTATCCGGCGCAGCAGCCACAAACGCAGCGGCCTGGCGCGTGGTGATGTGTTCCAGCACGACACGCAAGGTTGGCAGGCGCTGCAGCAGCGGCGCCAGAATGGTATCAATGAACGTGGCTTCGCGATCGAACACATCGATCTCATGATCAGTGACTTCGCCGTGCACCAGCAGCGGCAAGCCAATCTCTGCCATTTTCTCCAGCGCAGGCATGACCTTGTCCAGGCTAGTCACACCACTGTCAGAGTTGGTGGTGGCACCCGCCGGATAAAGCTTGATGCCATGCACAAAGCCGGAAGCCTTGGCGCGCACGACTTCAGCCGGATCGGTGCGGTCAGTCAGATACAGCGTCATCAAGGGCTCAAACGCCATACCGGCCGGCAGTGCCGCCAGAATGCGGTCGCGGTACGCGGCAGCCAGCTCCGTAGTCGTGACGGGGGGCTTGAGGTTGGGCATGACGATGGCGCGGGCGAATTCACGCGCAGTATGAGGCAACACCGCAGCCATCAATGCGCCATCGCGCAGGTGCAGGTGCCAGTCGTCCGGGCGGGTCAGGGTAATGGTCTGGGTCATGTTGGGGTCGGTCTCTCGCGCGGGTTCAGCGCTTCTGGATCACAAAAACAAACTTGCCTTCCGTCGCGGCGCTATCGAGCAGCGGGTTGCCGGTCTGCTTGCAGAAGGCTTCAAAGTCTTTCGGCGTTGCCGGATCAGTGCAGGTCACGTGGACGGTTTGTCCGCTTTGCAGGTTGGCCAGCGCTTTTTTGGTACGCAGGATCGGCAAAGGGCAATTCAGGCCAGACAAGTCGATAACGAGATCGGCATCCATGGGCAGCGGTTCTCTTGTTGAAATGCTTGATACAAGGCAAACCCCGGATTTTACGCTTCAAATGCACGCTTTGCCGATCAAGATGTATCCCGCTCGCTTCAGAGAATTTACACAAGCGCGCCGCGAATGCGGCTGGAACGGCGTATCATTAGAAGGTTGTGGCCGGCCAGCCCGAGCGTTGCGCCACCCCGCTTGAGGAGCAAGAACTTGAAATGCCTGATCCCTGCCGCGTGCCTGTTGTTGTGCGTGGCTAGCCATGTGTACGCCGCTGAAAGCGGGGAAAACACCGATGCACGCAACGCTGCCAACAAGTCACTGGATGATGGCGATGCAAAGCACGAGTACAGCATCACCAACTTCTTCAAAGACAAGCTGCCCGCACCAGCCGAACAAAGCTTCACCGCGCCTGACCTGGCCACTTTGGGTGACTGGGCGCCGATCCGCAATAATTATGCTTGGGGCAATGTTCATTTCATCGTTTCCAAAGACAGCCTTTCCGTCGGCGATAAAGACAAACTGGTTCGCTACGCTGTAGGTATTCCGCTGCGCAACGGCAAGTACAACTACGTGTATGAAGGCATGGATTGCGATACCGGACAGTCCCGTGCGTATTACTACGGCAATAGTGACAACCCGGTCTGGGCACCGTTGAACCGTCCTTGGGAACGCATCCAGGAAAAAGGTTACAACACCTACCAGGCACCGCTCTACGATGCGTTGTGCAGCATGCGGGATCCGATGTCGATCAAGGACATGAAGTCTGCGCTGGGTTCGAGCTCTACCTCGCAAAACTCCGCCAAATGCCCGGCCTGCCACACTGGCGGTGAAGGCGCGTCTTCCGGCAAGTAATCCGGCCGGATGACCTGATGAAAAAAAGGGGCTGTCAAACAGCCCCTTTTTTCATGCCCGGCCCAACGTGATGATTACAGTAGCACCAGGTTATCGCGGTGGATCAGTTCGGGTTCTTCCAGATAACCCAGCAAGGATTCGATCTGGCTGGTCGGCTGGCGCATGATACGGCGCGCATCACCTGCCGGGTAATTGACGAGGCCCCGCGCCAGCTCCACGCCTTCGGCATTCACGCAGCTCACCATGTCGCCGCGCGAGAACTCGCCTTCCACCGCGACCACGCCAATCGGCAACAGGCTGGAACCCTTTTCCGCCAGCGCACGCCGGGCCCCTTCATCCAGTACCAACCGGCCTTTGACCTGCAAGTGAGCGGCAATCCATTGCTTGCGCGCTGCCAGCGGCGACGTTTCTGCGATCAGTTGTGTACCGATCGCCTCACCCCCCGCAAGCCGGGTCAGCACATCCGGCTCGCGACCGCTGGCAATGATGGTCGCAGCGCCGCTGCGCGCGGCGCGTTTGGCCGCGATCACCTTGGTGTACATGCCTCCAGTCCCTACGCTGGAACCGGCACCGCCGGCCATGGCTTCCAGCGCCACATCGCCCGCACGTGCTTCCTGAATCAGCTTGGCGGAGGGATCTTTACGCGGATCGGCAGTGTACAAGCCTTGCTGGTCGGTCAGAATAACCAGGGCTTCGCCTTCCACCAGATTGGTCACCAGTGCGCCCAGCGTATCGTTGTCGCCGAATTTGATTTCAGCGGTGACCACAGTGTCGTTCTCATTGATGATGGGAATCACACCCAACGACAACAAGGTCAGCAACGTGGTGCGGGCATTGAGGTAGCGCGTGCGGTCTGCCATGTCTTCGTGCGTGAGCAAGACTTGTGCGGTTTTGAGGCCATGCGCGCGAAAGGCACTTTCATAGGCCTGGCACAGTCCCATCTGGCCGACGGCTGCGGCAGCCTGTTTTTCGTGGATGGCCGTGGGTTTTTCTTTCCAGCCCAAACGCGCCACACCTTCGGCCACCGCACCGGATGACACCAGCACGACCTGTTTGCCCATGGCTGCAAGTTGAGCGATCTCTGCCGCCCAACGGGCTAACGCAGTGTGATCAAGGCCGCGACCTTCATTGGTGACAAGGCTCGAACCCACCTTCACCACGATGCGGTGTGCAGGCAAGAGGGCACTGACAGGCATGTTGTTCATCCGGAAGATTTGAAAACGCGTAATTATACCGGTCTGGCCCTGTCATAGACGAAGCGGTTGCACGACCAACACTTATTAGCCGGATTTTTTACGGAATCAACCATGTCTGCCCTTGCTATCAAACGTCTGAAAATCGTTTTGTTTCTGGTTTGCCTGATTCCGCTCGCCCGCACAGCCTGGCTGGCGCTCAGCGCGGTCAACCCGATCGAATTCATCACCCACCAGACCGGTACCTGGACGCTGATTTTTTTGCTACTGACCCTCACCATCACGCCGCTGCGACAACTCACCGGCCGCAACGAGTTGATTCGTTTTCGTCGCATGTTGGGCCTGTATGCGTTTTTTTATGTGTGCCTGCACTTTCTGACCTGGCTGGTGCTGGATCACTTTTTTGATTTTCACGCCATCATCAAGGACATCATCAAACGCCCGTTCATCACCGTGGGCTTCCTGGCCTTTGTGTTGCTGATCCCGCTGGCCGTGACCTCTACCGACAAAATGATGCGGCGCCTCAAGCGCAACTGGGGCCGCTTGCACAAACTGATCTACGTGATCGCCCCGCTAGGCGTGTTGCATTACTGGTGGCTGGTCAAACGTGACATCACCCAGCCGCTGATCTTTGCCGTGCTATTGGGCATCTTGCTGGCCTGGCGCGTGGTACGGCGGCAACGCGCTGTGGCAGCGGCAACCTCTGGTGCACGGGCATAAAGCGGCCAGATTGGCCGATCTATCCAGCAATCGGGCAAGCGGCTCCATATCGACGCCTTTGCCCGGCTAAATGGTTCCAGCATAATTTGCGCTTTTCCGGCTATCCGCCGGACTTTTGCTACCGTTTCTGGCTGGAGCCTTCATGTCGATTCAATCTGCGCCGTGGGATCACGACGCAACGCTGTACACCCTGGAAAACGCGCACGGCATGCGCGTGCTGATTACCGATATTGGCGCGTCGCTGGTGTCCTGGTTTGCACCAGACCGCGATGGCAACGTCGCGGACATCGTGCTGGGCCACAAAGACGCAGCAGGGTATCTGTCCGGAGCGGGTTTCTTCGGTTCTATTGCCGGGCGCTGGGCCAACCGGATCAAAGGGGCGCGTTGCCATATTGATGGCCAGCAACACACCTTCACTGCCAATGAAGGAGCCAACCTCCTGCATGGCGGCGATGCCGGGTTTCATACCCAGCGCTGGCAAGGACGTATCCTGGGTAACAAGCTGCAGCTGACCTTGACCTCGCCTGATGGCGCAGCGGGTTTTCCGGGCACGCTGCAGGTGTGGATAGATTACGAACTGAGCGACGACGGCACGCTGATCCTGACCTACGCGGCCCGCACCGATGCAGCCACGCCGGTTAATCTGACCAATCACGTGTACTTCAATCTGGCCGGTGAAAGCGCCGATATTCGCGATCAACAACTGCAAGTGAACGCCAGCAACTATCTGGCCATTGATCAGGAATCCATCCCGGTCGGCGTGGCGGCCGTTGAAGGCACGCCGTTTGATCTGCGCCGGCCGGCCAGTCTGGGCGAGGTACTTGCCCAGACGCACCCGCAACTGGCCATCGCACGCGGGCTGGATCATTGCTATGTGCCAGATGGTGAGCCCGGCAAGCTGCGAGAGGTCGCTACCTTGTTTGATCCAGCCAGTGGGCGTGAACTGATTACGGCCACGACCGAGCGTGGTATCCAGATCTACACCGGCAATTTTCTGGAAGGCACCGTTGGCCGCCGCACCTATCATGCGCACGATGGGGTTTGCCTGGAAACCCAGGCCTTCCCCGATCAAGTCAACATGCCATCAGCCGAAGAAGTCATCCTGCGCCCGGGCCAGACTTATCAGCAGATCACCACTTACCGCGCCGCTGTACGCGAGTAATCCCGCCGCTGCACGTATCGGGCGCACAAAACAAAACAGCCACCGCAAAGGGTGGCTGTTTTTTGTTTCAGGCTAGCAATCAGGCAGTCTGAACGGTGTCTTGCTTGTTGATCGACCGGGTGATGTACCACTGCTGGGCAATCGACAGGCAGTTGTTCACAACCCAGTAAATCACCAGACCGGCCGGGAAGAAGAAGAAGAACACACTGAAAATCAGCGGCATGATCTTCATCATTTTGGCCTGCATCGGGTCCGGCGGCGGCGGCGACAACAGCGTCTGCACGTACATCGAGACCGTCATCAGCACTGGCAGCACATAGTACGGGTCTTTCACCGACAGATCGTGAATCCACAGAATCCACGGGGCCTGACGCAATTCAACCGCAGCCAGCAGCGCCCAGTACAACGAGATGAAGATCGGGATCTGCACCAGCATCGGCAGACAACCACCCAACGGGTTGACCTTCTCGTTCTTGTACAGCTCCATGGTGGCTTGCTGGAACTTCATGCGGTCATCGCCATGCTGCGCTTTCAACTTCTCCAGGCGCGGTGCCAGCTTGCGCATCTTGGCCATCGAGCGATAGCTCTTGGAAGCCAGGGGGTAGAACAGCGCCTTGATCAGCATGGTCAGGATGATGATGGACCAGCCCCAGTTGCCGACGATTTTGTGGATATGATCCAGCAGCCAGAAGATGGGCTTGGAGAACACGGTGAAAATGCCGTAGTCCTTGATCAGGTCAAAACCCGGAGCCACATGATCAATAATGGCGGTTTCTTGCGGACCTGCGTAAAGCTGCACGGTCAGGTCTTTCTTGCCACCCGCCGGAATCGCCGGCAGATCAACAATGGCACCCGCGGAATACAAACCGTCCGGCAGCTTCTTCAGTTCATAACGGCAGGCGGTTGCACCACATGCCGACGGCTGATCAAACGGCGACAGAATCCAGGCACTGGCGAAGTAATGCTGGATCATGGCAATCCAGCCTTCCTTGGCACTTTGCACGTAGTTGGCTTCGCCCTTGTCGATCTTGGAGAAATCCACCTTCTGGAACTTGCCTTCTTCCGTGTACACGGCCGGGCCAGTGAAGGTATGTGCACCACCAAACATGCTCGGACCGGTGCTCTGGTCGGCAGGCTTGCCGTCACGCAGCAGGCGGAAGTACGCCGACGTGGTCACGGGCCTGGCACCGCCATTGGTGATCTCGTAGCTGACGTTGATGATGTAGCTGCCGCGCGTGAACGTGTAGATCTTGGCAACCTTCACGCCATCCGGACCGGTGCTTTCCAGTCGCACATCGACCTTGTTCTGGCCATCGGCCAGGGCGTAGGCATTCTGGCCGGCGGTAAAGATGCTCTTGTGGTTCGGCATGCCGGTGCCAATCAGGCCAGTTTGCGCCACATAGGTGTGCGCACCACTGTCTTGCAGCAGTGTGAACGGCTGGGTGGCATCGCCCTGGGCACCATGCTTGAGCAGTTGCAGCTGACGCAGATCGGCACCATCGGTGTCGATTTCGGCAGCAAACAGGTCTGTGGTGACCTTGATGCGCTGACCCTTGGCCAGTGCGGCGCCATCTTGCGGTGCAGCGCCAGCAGTTGCAGGGGCCGCAGCGGTGCCGGAGGCAGTCGCGGTTTGCTCGGCGGTCTGGGCGTGCGGATAACGTTTGTCCATCCACTTCTGCCAGAAGAAGAGAATGCCAAACGAAATCGCGATGAACAGAATCAGTCTGCGGGTATCCATCGTTTACTCGAATCACGGTCCGGCGCAGCTTTTTTGCTTGCTGATCCGGCACCTGGTGCCTGTTTCGGTGTAGTCAGGCCAGCCATGGCTAAATGTCTGGAATGACTGCGTTTTTGCTGCAAACCCGTTCAGGGAACGGGGTCGTGCCCATGCCCACCCCACGGATGGCAGCGGACAAGACGGCGCATTGTAAGCCACCCACCTTTCACCGCGCCATATCTGGTCACGGCTTCGATCGCATATTGTGAGCAACTGGGGGTGAAACGACAGCGCGCGCCTAGCAAGGGGCTGAGCGTGTAGCGGTAGATTTGCAGCAATAGAATGATCAGACGGGACATCTGCGGCGGATCCGTGCGAACAGATCTTGCAATTCTTCCCGCACGGCAACGCGTTCCTTGCGGCCAAAAGCCTGGCGCGAACGCACCACCAGATCAAGCCCTGCCAGAGACTGGGCGTTGAGGCGGAAAGTTTCCCGAATTGTGCGCTTGATGTAATTGCGCACCACGGCCCGGTTGTCGGTCCGTTTGCCTACCACGAGGCCGAGTCTGGCCATTGGCAGCGCGTTAGGACGGGCTAGAACCTGGAAATGGACATTGCTGACCGCGTTACGCAAACTAAAAACGGATGAAAATTCATCCGTTTTTAGTAAACGCTGTGCCCGCGTAAAGCGGTATCGTGCAGCGCCCGACATGCCGGACGCACCCGCTTAAAATCAGGCGGACAGCTTGGCGCGGCCTTGAGCGCGACGAGCGCGCAGAACTGCGCGGCCACCGCGGGTTGCCATGCGTGCGCGAAAGCCGTGGTTGCGTTTGCGCTTGATAACGGAAGGCTGGAAAGTACGCTTCATGATGGTGTCTCTGCAAAAAAACTGGAGTAAACCATCAATTACACAGTTAAGCTCTTAAATTGTCAACACAAATAGACAAACGCTATCCACTGCGCCTGTGGATAAGTCCGCTTGTTGAGCGTAGAATCCGGTCGATCCACAAAAATCAGTCCGAACCAGGCTTTACCCGGACCGGCTTATCCGCCGGTCCTGCCGGCCGTGCCCTGCGCGCTCGCCGGATCGGGTAAACCAGACATTAGGGCATATCAAAACAGGTCGTCATGTCTGCACTGGAAAACTGCTGGTCCCACTGTCTTACCGAACTGGAGTCCCGCCTTGGGGCAGACCAGTTCCGTATCTGGATCAAGCCGCTGGTGGCCGAGGTCGACGGCGACAGCATCAACCTGATTGTCCCCAACCAGATTTTCCTGCAGTTCATTCGTGACCGTTATCTGGGTGTGATTGAAGAATCCGCCAGTTCTTTCTTTGAGGGTGGCGTGCCCGCGATCTCGCTCAAGGTGGGTTCTGCCGCACGCAAGATACCTGCGCCTTCTGCGACACCACCGCGCCCGGCGGCCTCGCCTGTGGCAAGCAACCAGCCCGCCAGTTTCGCGACGATTCCGGCTCCGGCGCCCAGCGTGCGGCCAGTACCGCCCATCCAGGGTGGGTCTACCCACCACGAAACCACACGCCTGAACCCCGCATTTACCTTTGAAACACTGGTCACCGGTAAGGCCAACCAGCTGGCACGGGCCGCAGCCCAGCAGGTGGCAGAAAACCCGGGCGTGAGCTACAACCCCTTGTTCGTGTATGGGGGCGTCGGCCTGGGTAAAACTCACTTGATCCAGGCCATTGGTAACGCCGTGCATCAGCGCAACCCGGCGGCCAAGATTCGTTATATCCACGCCGAGAAATATGTGGCGGACGTGGTGCGTGCGTACCAGCACAAGTCGTTTGATGAGTTCAAACGCTATTACCACTCGCTTGATCTCTTGCTGATCGACGACATCCAGTTTTTTGTCGGTAAAGACAAAACCCAGGAAGAGTTCTTCTACGCCTTCAATGCGCTGGTAGAAGGCCACAAGCAGATCATCATCACCTCTGACCGCTATCCCAAAGAGATCGACGGCCTGCAAGACCGGCTGGTGTCGCGTTTCTCCTGGGGCCTGACGGTGGCCATCGAGCCACCTGAACTGGAAATGCGTGTGGCGATTCTGATGATGAAAGCCGAGCGGGAGAACTTCAAACTCGACTCGACTGTGGCGTTCTTCATTGCCAAGCACATTCGCTCCAACGTGCGTGAACTCGAAGGCGCCCTCAAGCGCGTACTGGCCTATGCGCGCTTTACCAATCAGGCGCTGACGCTAGAGGCTGCCAAAGAAGCGCTGCGCGACATTCTGGCTTCCGGCAACCGCCAGATCACGGTTGAGAACATCCAGAAGACCGTGGCGGACTTCTACAAGATCAAAGTCGCGGACATGCACTCCAAAAAGCGCACCCGCGACATCGCCCGTCCACGCCAGATTGCCATGTCGCTGACCAAGGAGCTGACGCCAATGTCCCTGCCAGCGATTGGTGATGCCTTCGGCGGGCGCGATCACACCACCGTGCTGCACGCCTGCCGCACGATTGAGACCCAGCGCAGCAGCGATAACGAGCTCTCGCACCAGTACAACGTGCTGTTGCAAATGCTGCGTAGCTGATTGTGCTTTAGCGCTGATGTAAAAAAGCCCGGGCGATGCCGGGCTTTTTTGTTGGGTTTGCCAGCTCGCCACGCGTTGCGCAGCAAGCAACGTGGCGATCGGCACAACATACCGACCCACCCCGCCGCCATCTGGTCACTTGGCAGTCAAACTTGCCAGCTTCTCCCGGCTGGGCGCAAAGAATGCCGCACCGGTCACCGCACGGGTGTAGTTCAGCATGTGGTCGACCCGACCATCAAATGTCGGGGCCACCATACGGGTCAGCATCTTCTCAAAGACATCTGGCGTGCGCGCATAAGAGGCAAAGTACAGGCCACGATCCCCCGCTGGCGAACCATACGGCAGCGAATGGCGCAGCATTTCCAGCTCTTCACCGTTTTCCTCAATCACCACACGGGCGATGTGGGATGTGCGCGGTTTATGCTCGTCGTCCATTTCCTCGTTGTGCGCTTTGGTGCGGCCCATGATGGCCTCTTGTTGCTTGACCGGTAGCTTGGTCCATTGCTCCAGCCGGTGCACATAACGCTGCACATGAAGATAGCTACCGCCCGCCCAATCAGCGTCTTCGTCTCCGACCACAGCGGCCTCGGTGCGCGCTTCATCGCCCTCGGGGTTTTCTGTGCCATCCACAAAACCGGTCAGATCGCGTTTGTCGCGGTACCGGAACCCGTTCACAGACTCGACCACCTCAAACCAGTCCCCCAGTTGCACGGCCAGATGATCGGCAAATTCAAAAATCAGGTCGTAGCGCTCACCACGGATATGCAACAACAAATCGCCGTCGGTAGCCGGCGCCGGGTGAATGGCGCCCGCAATCCGCGGGAACGGCCGTAGCAAAGCAGGACGGCCAGTTTCAAAAATTTCAGTCCAGCAATCACTGCCAATGGCCAGCACGGCGCTGATGGCGGCTTCTTTATGGCCTGCGGCCAGCGCCTCAGCCCGCTCCGGGATTTGCCCCAACAAGCTGCGCAAGGCTGGATCGCCCCGGCGCCCCAGACGACGCCGCAAGGTCAGGAAAATTGCGTGGGTAGACGCAACAGGCAAAATGCCGCGCTGTGGCGTAGGCATGACTAGCTTTCTCCTTGAGCGAAGTTCCAGATTTGCGGCAGGTAATCGCCATACCGCTGGAACGAATGATCACCGCCTTCAATGACGGTTTGCGCGCTGCCTGCGTATTTGGTGACGGCCTCACGGTAATCCAGCGTTTCATCGCCGGTTTGCACCATGAGCCAGTAGCGCGCAGGGTCGCTGATGTTACGCTCGAAGTGTTTCAGGTGCTCGCCGAACACTGCGTCAATTTGATGAATCTCACCGGTCTGGTAATTTCGTTGCGCACCCACGTACTGGTTGATCAGCACATAAGGGTGAACGGCCGGATTCACCAGCACCGCCTTGCCACCGGACTCCTCAACCGCCCAGGTGGCAAAGTAGCCACCCAGCGAGCTGCCAATGAAGCACACTGGCTCGCCGTGCAGTTTGTCGATCGCCAGGCGGATTTCCGTAGCCGCCTCATAAGGCTCCATCGGCAACTGTGGGCAGTGGAAAAAATCCGAATAACCGTGTTCAGCCATCCAGACCGCAGTCTCGTTGGCTTTATGTGAAAACGGACTCGATAAAAACCCGTGCAAATACATGAGATGGACCATGGCGGCGCTCGCAGTACGGGTTATAGGGATTTACGGCAGCAGTACAATGGAGCCCGTCGTCTGACGGCCTTCCAGATCCCGGTGAGCCTTGGCTGCATCGGCCAGGGCGTAACGCTGGTGGACTTCCGCTTTCACCGTGCCATTGGCAACAACCGAGAAATAATCCGCTGCGGTTGCCAGTAATTCCTCACGCGTTGCGGTGTAATACCCCAACGTTGGGCGGGTGAGAAACAGCGAACCCTTTTGCGACAAAACGCCCGGAGAAAACGGAGGGACCGCGCCAGAGGCATTGCCAAAGCTGACCAGCATGCCACGCGGTGCAAGGCTATCGAGCGAGCCCTCAAACGTCGCCTTGCCGACGCCGTCATAGACCACCGGCACACCTTTACCGTCAGTCAGTGCCCGGACTTGTTCGGCAAAATTGCCTTGGGTGTAGTCGATGACATGATCGCAGAACGGCGCCACCAGTCTGGCTTTGGCCGCCGAACCCACCGTGCCGATCACGGTTGCGCCCAGTGCGCGCGCCCACTGCGTGGCGATCTGGCCCACGCCTCCAGCGGCCGCGTGGATCAGCACAGTCATGCCCTGCTCTACCTTGAAGGTTCGCTTGAGCAGGTATTGCGCCGTCATGCCACGCAATAACGTACCGGCCGCAATTTCATCCGGGACCGCATCCGGCACCGGCACAAGGCGGGCAGCCGGGATATTGCGGTGAGACGAGTACGAGCCGATGGGGCCGCCGGCATACGCCACGCGATCGCCCACTTTGAATTCGGTGACCCCCTCGCCCAGTGCTTCCACGACACCGGCGGCTTCCTGGCCAATACCAGAGGGCAAGGGCACCGCGTACAAGCCGCTGCGGTGATAGGTATCAATGAAATTGACACCCACTGCAACATGGCGCAAGCGCACTTCACCCGGGCCAGGTTGATCCGGAATCTGGGCTTCCACGTAACGCAACACCGACGCATCGCCGGTCTGATCAAAACGAATGGCTTGTACTTTCATGGTTCCGCTTCTCCTGTGCGATGTTTCGCATATTCTTTTTGTACGGCTACGCCCGGACAAGACGCCCGGGCTTCTGTGTGCAAGACCCCGTATCGGCTGATTATGTTCCAGCGGTGACACCCGTTCCCGATCAATGCAAGGCTGCTGTCAAAGTGGGTTTTTCATCCCTGTTTTACAAGCGCTGAACCCCGTGGCGCCCCAAATCTGGCAAACCCGGCAAACCACACCCCGCCAAACGACAATTGCATGGGTAATTTTCTGTTATGCGCCGCGCTGGCGCTTGCCGCAAGCCAAAATCTTTTGCCGAAGCGATCCTCAAATGGAATGAGCGGCCACCAGGCTTTGGGTTTTCCCTGACGCCCTCATGTTAAAATTGCAGATTCGCCCTGCTAAATCCTTGAGAATCAAGCCAATGACTCGTCGCGCCGACCTGCAACACCAGCTCAATCAACGCATCCTGATCCTGGATGGCGGTATGGGCACGATGATTCAGCGCTACGAGTTGCAAGAGGCTGATTACCGCGGCGAGCGCTTTGCAGACTGGCCGAGCGATCTCAAAGGCAATAACGACTTGCTGGTGCTCAGCAAGCCACAGGTCATCCGTGAAATCCACCAGGCGTACCTGGATGCCGGTGCCGACATCATCGAGACCAACAGCTTTAACGGCACGCGCATTGCCATGGCGGACTACGACATGGAAGAACTGGTGTGGGAAATGAACCACGCCGCCGCGAAGCTGGTTAAAGAACTGTGTGTGGCGCAAACCGCCAAAACGCCGAACAAACCGCGTTATTGCGCTGGTGTTCTCGGCCCCACCAACCGCACCGCCACCATCAGCCCGGATGTGAACGACCCAGGCTATCGCAACGTCACCTTTGATGCGCTGGTCGAAAGCTACACCGAAGCCATTGATGGCCTCGTGAAGGGTGGCGCAGACCTGTTGCTGGTCGAAACCGTATTCGACACCTTGAACGCCAAGGCGGCCGTCTTCGCCATTCACAAATACTTTGACGAACACCCCGAAGCCGAACGCCTGCCGGTGATGATCTCCGGCACGATTACCGATCAGTCTGGCCGCACACTGACCGGCCAGACGACTGAGGCCTTCTACAACAGCTTGCGCCATGCCGAGCCGCTGACCTTCGGCCTGAATTGCGCACTGGGCCCGGATTTGCTGCGCCAGTATGTGGAAGAAATGGCACGGATCTCTGAGACCTTTGTCTCGGTCCACCCCAACGCCGGTCTGCCCAATGCCTTTGGCGGCTACGATCTGGACCCGGACACCATGGCCGATCAGGTCAAGGAATGGGCTGAACATGGCCTCGTGAACGTCATTGGCGGTTGCTGCGGCACCACGCCAGACCACATTGCCGCGATCTATCAGGCGGTGAAAGACCTGCCTCCGCGCGCGCTGCCAGACATCGAAAAGAAATGCCGCCTCTCCGGCCTTGAGCCCTTCAACATTGGCGACAAAGACCTGTTTGTGAACGTGGGCGAGCGCACCAACGTCACCGGCTCCAAAGCCTTTGCCCGCTTGATCCTGAACGGCGACTACCCCGCCGCGCTGGAAGTGGCCCGCCAGCAGGTGGAAGCCGGCGCGCAAGTCATCGACATCAACATGGACGAGGGCATGCTGGACGCCCACAAAGCCATGGTCACGTTCCTGAACCTGGTCGCCGCCGAGCCCGACATCAGCCGCGTGCCCATCATGGTGGATAGCTCCAAGTGGGACGTGATCGAAGCCGGCCTCAAATGCATTCAGGGCAAGCCGATCGTCAACTCGATCAGCATGAAGGAAGGCCGCGAGAAGTTTGTCGAACAAGCCCGCCTGCTGCGTCGTTATGGCGCAGCGGTGATCGTCATGGCGTTTGACGAAGTCGGCCAGGCCGACACCTTTGCCCGCAAGATTGAAATTTGCGAAAAGAGCTACCGCATTCTGGTCGATGAAGTGGGCTACCCGGCCGAAGACATCATCTTCGACCCCAACATTTTCGCCATCGCCACCGGCATTGAAGAACACGCCCGTTACGGTCTGGACTTCATCGAGGCCACTGGCTGGATCAAGCAAAACCTGCCATACGCCAAGATTTCTGGCGGCGTCTCAAATGTGAGCTTCAGCTTCCGCGGCAACAACAAGGTGCGCGAGGCCATTCACGCTGTGTTCCTGTACCACGCCATCAGCCAGGGCATGACGATGGGTATCGTTAACGCCGGCGCGCTGGAAGTGTACGAAGAAGTGCCCAAAGACCTGCGTGACCGCATTGAAGACGTGGTGTTGATGCGCGATACCGGCAACCCGGACCCGCTGGCTGCTACTGAAGCGCTGATTGCACTGGCCGAATCGTTCAAGGGCGATGCCAACGCCGCCAAGGGCGAAGACCTGGCCTGGCGCCAGTTGCCACTGCAAGAGCGCATTACCCACGCGCTGGTGAAAGGCATTACCACATTCATTGTGGAAGACACCGAAGAAGCCCGCCAGGCCGCCGAGCGCCCGATCCACGTGATCGAAGGCCCGCTCATGAACGGCATGAACCACGTCGGCGACTTGTTTGGCGCCGGTAAAATGTTCCTGCCGCAGGTGGTGAAATCCGCCCGTGTGATGAAAGCCGCCGTGGCCCACCTGGAACCGTTTATCGAAGAAGAAAAGATCGCCATGGGCCTGGCCGACGCGCCGGCCAAGGGCAAGATTGTGATGGCGACCGTCAAGGGCGACGTGCACGACATTGGCAAGAACATCGTCGGCGTGGTGCTGCGTTGTAACAACTATCAGGTGACCGACCTGGGCGTGATGGTGCCAGCCCAGAAAATCCTGGATACCGCCAAAGAGATTGGCGCGGACATCATTGGCCTGTCTGGCCTGATCACGCCTAGCCTGGAAGAAATGGCGCACGTGGCCAAAGAAATGGAGCGCCAGGAATTCAACGTACCGTTGCTGATCGGCGGCGCGACGACCTCCAAAGTACACACAGCAGTCAAGATCGAACCCAACTACCCCAGCGGCAACGTGATCTACGTGCCGGATGCCTCACGCGCCGTGGGCGTGTGTTCCAGCTTGTTGAGTGACGTGCTCAAGCCCGATTACGTCGGCAAGGTGCGCGATGAGTATCTGAATATCCGCACCATTCACGCCAACAAGGGCGCCAGCAAACTGCTGCCGCTGGCCACCGCGCGCGCCAACGCCTTCAAACCCATCATCGACTGGCAACACTACAACCCGCCCAAACCCAAACAACTGGGCGTGATGAAGTTTGAAAACGTGCCGCTGTCCGAGATCGCCCCGATCATCGACTGGAGCCCGTTCTTCAACGCCTGGGAATTGTTTGGCAAATACCCGCGCATTCTGGAAGACGAAGTCGTCGGCGAATCCGCCCGCGCGCTCTTTGCCGACGCGCAAGCCATGCTGCAAAAGATGATTGCGGAAGAATGGGTGACCGCATCCGGTGTGATCGGCCTGTGGCCCGCCAACCGCGTTGGCGACGACATTGAAGTCTACGACCCGCAAACCGGCGAGAAGATCATGGCCTGGCACACCCTGCGCCAGCAAAACGCCAAAGCCGAAGGCAAACCCAACTGGGCGCTGGCCGACTTCATCGCCCCCAAAGACAGTGGCAAGACCGACTACATTGGCGCCTTTGCCGTCACCGGCGGCCTGAACATCGACCCGCACGTGAAGCGCTTTGAAGACGCCAACGACGATTACAGCGCCATCATGGTAAAAGCCCTGGCCGACCGCTTTGCCGAAGGCTTTGCCGAATACATGCACCGCAAGGTGCGCAAGGAAATCTGGGGCTACGTACCGGACGAAACCCTGAGCGTGGACGAACTGACGGACGAGAAATACACCGGCATCCGCCCCGCCCCCGGCTACCCCGCCTGCCCGGACCACACCACCAAAACCGACCTGTTCCGCGTTCTGGACGCCAACAGCATCGGCATGACCCTGACCGAAGGCTACGCCATGCTACCGACGGCCGCCGTCAGCGGCTTCTACTTCAGCCACCCGCAAGCGCAGTACTTTGCGGTGGGGAAGATTGCGAAGGACCAGGTTGAGGACTATGCGGCACGGCGTGGGGTTTCTGTGGAGCAGGCTGAGCGGGATTTGGCGCCGAATTTGGGGTACGGCGGTTAATCTATTGAAATCGAACCAAGGTCGCGGTTGCGATCTTGGTTCGATTTATGCGTCACTAGACGTTTCTAAGTAATCTACGATTCCGATTGCCTGTAAATATTTTGGGGGGTACAACGTCTCCGTAATAGAGATCTCGACGCTTCAAAAATCTATGGCAACGGGGATCATTTACGCATACAACTTTGGCTCTAGAAATGGCAGCAATTGCCACCAAATGGGCATCGTCAAAATCTGCGCAATTAGCATTTTGCTCCGCATATAATTGGGCGGCATCTACTTGATCATCGTTAAGTCTAGTTATTTTCCCGGCTCGCCCTAACTCTGCCAGATGTGGCAGCACGGACTTAACTGCCTGCAGTTGTTGCGCATAGAGCTTTCCACCAAAAACGATTTTTCCATTTTTTGATTTAAGCCATGAGAGTAAATCGGACAAATTTGCGTGCGCTTGGTCAGTAACCTTGAAAACAGGAACAAACAAGGGAGGATCTATTACGACGGACATAGTAACCTCACGAAATCAACTCTAATTGTTCATTGAAAAAGAAATTTCTATAATTTTCTGGTTGCTCATCTGACATCTCTCCGTTCTCTGAGATGTTAATCTTGCTAACCTTATTTATTCCGCCTTCCCGCTCAAAAAATAATATTTGACTAGAAAATTCCACCGGATTTCTCTTCAAATTTATTCTGAATCTATCAATGGTAAAGTCACTATGAGTTTCTACTAAAAAACTCTTACTTTCGTTGCGCGCTTCTTCCGCAATAAAATCGCCCACAGCAGCCTGCGCTCTAGGGTGTAAATGCACTTCCGGCTGCTGAATAGAAAATACAGTTTCTCTATCTCTAACAAACATTTCCACTATTACTGGCAATGCCTGTGAAACTCCATACCCGACGTTTCCCGCACTCAACGGCTTTTTATTTAAAATAAAGTCAAGTTCAAATGGTGCATTTATCGCCCGGCCGTATGACTTGATCTCAATTGTTTTAAACAACCCACTAGCTGCACCTAATTTTTCCAGAAAAGATTTGAATTTCTCTGCATTGGCTTTATTCCCAAGCGTCTTCCGAATCACATAAGGAGTGTGTGCTCCTTCTGGACTATACGCAGTGCTATGTTCGTCGTATGTACGTCTTGGAATCGCACGTATTGGTGCCAATTCAACGTAAGGCTTTGCAAAAAACGTTGGCACAACCGCATTAAAAGAAATCCCATCTCCATCTTCCTTTTCTGCTGAATAAAGCAGCGATTGAAGCCGAAAAATTTTTGGAATGTTTCGTTGATCTTCATCAACAATAATTTTTTTATAGCCTATTGTTTCTTTATGTGATTCTACATAGCTCTTAGCTATATCCATGGGGTCAAATTCATCGGCGAAGGAAATTTTTTTGTTCTTAAAGTAGTCTGTGGAATTCCCCTTTTCCTTTATCAACCTCCTTTCTATGGATCGGAGATATTCTGAGTCACCCACAGAAACTTTCTTTACTACTGCTCCTCCCTCATTCTCCACATATGTTGTTATTTTCGCGTTCCATGATTTTCCGCTTCGAAAAATCATACCTAAAGAAAAATTTTTCTTGTCTTTTGATTCAGCGCTTACTAAATCATAAAAGCTTCTTCTTTTATCAGATTTTCTACCAAAACCAAGATTATAGAACCACGTATTACTATCAAAAAAGTGATTAATTATTTCTAAAAAAGAACTTTTCCCAGTACTGTTTTCTCCAACAAGAAAATTAACATCAGAAAGGGGAATAAAGGCATTAGAAAACCCTCTGTAATTATCTAGATATATGATTAAATCCATCTAACACTTATCCTCGTTTTCTTAATTGTTAATGAATAAGAGATGAACTTTCTTTCAGCTCTTATCTCCTCTACCCAAGCAAGCTCAAGACGGATTCGATAGAGCCAATCCAGCTTTCTGGGTCTGCTAATCCACACGTAAAGATGAAATATTGCTCCGCTTCGACGCCTCCTACGCAAGCCACATCAGCCCCCTATCTTCGCACCAAAACAAGGCACCAACTCTCCAAACATACTACGGTGCTTGCTTCTACGTAAGCAGACGCTAATCAATGTCGCGCTATCGCCGCAGTTTCGTTGATGGAGGCAGTTATTTCTTCACGGTCGCTTTGACAAATCGCAAGGAAAACTTACTGATTTGGCATATTGACCAGCTGCGCTCAGCCATTCAAACCGTGAGGCGCACGCATCCATTCCTGATTGATGCATGGGTGGTTTTGCCTGAGCACATGCATTGCATCTGGACGTTGCCTGAAGGCAATGCGGATTACCCGTTCCGCTGGCGCTTGATCAAGCTGCTGTTTTCGCGCGCGTTGCCGTATACCGAGTTTGTCACCTCAACCGCACAGGCACGTGGGGAGCAGGGTATCTGGCAGCGTCGGTATTGGGAACATACGATCAGGGATGAAGAAGACTTTGCCCGGCATGTGGCCTATATCCATTTCAACCCGGTCAAGCATGGGTATGTGCGGCGGGTGGTAAATTGGCCGTATTCGACGTTTCACCGGTATGTGGCATCCGGGCTGTTGCCAGAGGATTGGGCAGGCGAAGGCGGGGAGATCGATGGTATGTTTGGTGAATAACCGTAGAGTGGATTCGGAGCGCAGCGACAATCCACCTGTGCAATGGTGGATTGCTTCGCGAATCCACCCTACATCACTCTTCAGAGGCAAACCCCATGCACAAAACCAGCGGCGACCCGAACCGCCCGGCCCCCATCCTCATCGACGAACGCATTGCGGAACTGAATGACTGGCGCGGCGAAACTTTGGCCAGGCTGCGCGCGTTGATGCATGAAGCCATTCCAGATGTGGTGGAGACCTGGAAGTGGGGCGTGCCAGTGTGGGAGCACAACGGCATCATCTGCACGGGTGAGTCGTACAAGGCGGCGATAAAGCTGACTTTCCCCAAAGGCGCGACGGTGGATGACCCCAAGCAGTTGTTTAACTCCAGCCTGGAAGGCAACGCGCGGCGGGCGATTGATTTCAAGAAAGATGCAGTGATGGATGAGGCGGGGTTGAAGGCCTTGTTTCAGGCCGCGGCCGCGTTGAACAAGCCCAAGGACAAGTAATGATCGTGCGGGGTGGATTCTCTTTCCACCCGCATCGCCTTCTCAGCGCCCGTTGTATATTTCATGATCACCGCCCCACACATCCGGCCTGATCATGACCCGTTCTATTGCCTCCGCACCCCGCACGTTCAAATCCCGGCTGGCAGACTTTTCCCTGACTGATAACGCGCGTTATCTCAAGTTCGCGCTGGCGATGTGGTTGGGGTATTTCCCGGCGTACTGGTACGGCAATAACGAGGTGGCGATTGGCATGGCGACGTCAGCCATGCTGACGCTCGCGCTCGGTAATTCTGTGAATGCAGCGCAGAGTTATTTTTATCAGCGCGTGCTGACCAATGTGATTGCGGTGCCGGTGGGGTGTCTGGTGCTGTGGCTGACGCATCCGCATTTCGTGCTGGGCGTGGTGTTGGTGCCGATTGTGATTCTGGGTCTGGTAAAGCTGCGGCCGCAGTTTTTCCGACTCACCAGCCTGACGGTGGCGATGACGCTGATTCTGTATTCCGGCACGTATATGGAATTGATTGAACAGCGGTTGTTCAGTGTGATTGTGGGTATGTTTCTGGGCTTTGCCATCCACAAGTTGATCTTGCCGCCAGATCACGGGCATGAAGCGCGCAAGTTGCTGGTGCAAGCCACAGACGCCGCCACGGCGTGCGTGCGGGCCAGTCTGGCTGGCCATCAGGAAGCGTTGCCGCAGCTGGAAAAATCCGCGAATGCCTATCGGGGCTCGGTGCAGATGCTGACGGTGGATCTGAACTCGCTCATGCCATGGCATCTGGAGCGTTACCGGCCTGATCTGGCCATCTTGAAAACCCATCAACAGGTGCTGGATTTTCTGGTGGATTTTGGCAAGTTGATGAAGACCTTCGCCGCAGAGTACGCCGGTGCGTCGCCCGAATTCACGGCCGCGCTCCGTGAGGTGATGTTGCAGATGGCGGCCCTGCATGAGCAACTGGTGACAGGCACGGTGCCAGCAGTGCAAATATCCGCCCTGCAGCCGCTCACCCGGATGAACCTGGCTGGCAACGTGCATGAGTCATTGTTCCGGGGCAAGGCGGTGGAATATGCCTTGCTGCTGGAAAAACTCAGCAAGCAGCAGCCCACGGCCTGACCCGGTTGGCATTCAGCGTGGGCAGTCTGCCGTACTGACCGCCTGGATCACCTCTGCCGTTTGCGGGTTCTGCAACCATGCCACCACGCGCACCTGCTTGCCGGTGGATGCCGGCACGGCCAGCGTGGTTTGCACTGCGCCATCGACATGAATCGGTAGCGCGGGGCTCATGGCGCGGACGACGTGGGCGTGGGTCAGCGTGGCGCCGCTGTTTTCCCCGGCGATCACGTGGGACACAAGGCCGCTTTCGGCCACCGCCACGCGCAGCTGCAGGCCGGCATCCGGTTTCAGGCCAGCGGCTTTGACCGACACGGCCAGCAGGTTGCCCGGCTGCGGCGTGGCGCTCACGTACAAACCGGCTGGCGCGTTCTGGCTGGTGTTCTGGCTCATCAGCGCGTCCAGCCGGCTGCGCCAGTCCAGCAGGGGCGTGCCATTGATGAAGAAGTGCGGGGTGTAGACCACGCGGCCGCCGGTGGCGTGGACCATCCACTCCTGCATTTCGCCGTAGGCCGGATCCGCAAACAGATCGCGCCAGCCCTGGTCATCCCAGTAGTTCACATGAAAAGCCAGCGGCACGATGGGGCCCATGCGGGCATCGGTGGTCGTGTTCAGTGCGTTCAGGCGCGTGTCGGCGGGTGGGCAATCCGAACAGCCTTCAGAGGTAAACAACTGCACCAGCGCGGCGCGGTGGGTACCGCTTTGCGCCTGACAGGCCGCCGCTAAAGATTGGGTAGCAGGCAGCAGCGCCAGCGCAAGGCTGGCGAGCAGGTGGGTGAGCGGAAATGGCAACGGGCGCATGGCAAATCTCTTGGGGTCGTCGATACCGTTAGAGTCGCGCAACGCGCCCGTTTCTGACACCGCCTGGCGGCAGAGGCAGTGCTAGCCGCGCAAGGAGAACATGCGGTCTTTCTCTACGATGGTCTGGCCGATAGGTGCCAGCGCAATCAGCGCCAGTTTCAGATGTTGTATGCCGAACGGAATGCCAATGATGGTGATGAAGTTGGCCGCCGCGCACAACACGTGGCCAATGGCCAACCACCAGCCGCCAAACACAAACCAGATCACGTTGCCCAGAAAGCCCAGCGCGCCGGTACCAATATCATGTTTGCCGTTCAGATTACGCCGGTTCACGGCTTCCCGCCCGAATGGCCACAGGGCGAAACCGCCAATGACAAAGCAGGCTTTGGCCCAGGGAATACCGACAATGGTGATCAACATGACCAAACCCGCCAGCCACCAGCCAATGGCCATCCACACACCGCCCAGTACAAACCACAGAATATTGCCGATGAACCGCAGCATTGTTTTTTCCTTTTTTAGAAGAAATGCCGGCGTCAGCGCCGCTGACACAAAAGATCATAATGGGCCACGCGGTTGGGTCAAAGTTCAGTTGTGCGTCAGTGTGACGAGCGTGACAAATACCAGGCGAGTCGCGCATGTCGCCCCAAACCCGGCGCGGATGCGGCATCCGGTACAATGCGCGGTTTGCGGCTGCGCTGGCCGCCACTTTGTCTGGATAGAACCCAATGCTGCGACTGAACGAAATCAAACTTCCGCTGGACCACACCCCGGAAGAACTGCCTGCCGCGATTGTGGCCAAACTGGGGATCAAGGCAGAAGACTTGATCAGCCACAGCATTTATCTGCGCAGCTACGACGCGCGCAAAAAAGCCAACATCCTGCTGATCTATACGGTTGACGTGGAAGTACGCAACGAAGCAGCGTTACTCAAGCGCTTCAAGACCGATACCAAGGTCAGCGTCACCCCCGATACCAGCTACAAGCCCGTGGCCTTTGCGCCAGACAATCTGCAAAAGCGTCCGGTCGTAGTCGGCCTTGGCCCCTGTGGCTTGTTTGCTGCGCTAATCCTGGCGCAGACCGGCTTCAAGCCCATTGTGCTCGAGCGCGGCAAGGCCGTGCGTGAGCGCACCAAAGACACCTGGGGCCTGTGGCGCAAGCGCGAGCTGAACCCGGAATCCAACGTGCAGTTTGGCGAAGGCGGCGCGGGGACGTTCTCTGACGGCAAGCTCTACAGCCGCATCAAGGATCACCGCCATCATGGCGACAAGGTGCTGCATGAGTTTGTAGTGGCCGGCGCGCCGGAAGAAATCCTCTACGTCTCCAAGCCGCATATTGGTACGTTCCGGCTGGTGGGCATGGTCGAGACCATGCGCGAGAAGATCATTGAACTGGGTGGTGAAATCCGGTTTCAGACGCGGATGGATGATCTGATCGTTGAAAAAACCGCCGATGGCAACCAGCAAGTACGTGGCGTGAAAACCCAGACCGGCGAGATCATCGAGACCGACCACGTGGTGCTGGCCCTGGGCCACTCTGCCCGCGACACCTTCCAGGTGCTGTTTGATCGCAATGTGTATATGGAAGCCAAACCGTTCAGCGTGGGCTTCCGCATCGAACACCCACAGTCACTCATCGACAACGCCCGCTTTGGCCCCAATGCCGGACACCCGATCCTGGGTGCCGCCGATTACAAACTGGTGCACCACGCCAGCAATGGCCGGGCGGTGTACAGCTTCTGTATGTGTCCGGGCGGCACGGTGGTGGCGGCAACGTCTGAGCCAGGCCGTGTGGTCACCAATGGCATGAGTCAGTACTCCCGTAACGAGCGCAACGCCAACGCCGGGATCGTGGTCGACATCAGCCCGGAACGCGACTACCCAGGCCATGTGCTGGCTGGTGTGGAATTCCAGCGCAAGCTCGAATCTGCCGCGTATGTACTGGGTGGCAGCAACTACAGCGCACCGGGGCAACTGGTAGGCGACTTCATTGCCAACAAGGCTTCCAAAGACTTTGGCAGCGTGCAGCCGTCTTACACGCCGGGTGTGCATCTCACCAACCTTGATACCGCCCTGCCACACTTCGCCATTGAGGCGATCCGTGAAGCACTGCCGGCTTTTGGCCGTCAGATCCGTGGTTTTGATATGCACGATGCCGTGCTGACTGGCGTAGAAACGCGCACCTCGTCCCCGGTGCGGATCAAGCGCGACAATGAATCGCTGCAAAGCCTGAACACACGCGGCCTGTATCCGGCGGGTGAAGGGGCGGGTTATGCGGGTGGGATCATGTCGGCCGGTGTGGATGGCATCAAGGTGGCAGAAGCCGTGGCCTTGTCGATCGTCGGCCAGTCGTGATTTATCCCCCGGACACACGGCTGCCATGGCTCCGTGCGTCCAGCACTATGCTGTTACCATCAACCCTTTTTTCGGCCCGCATCCATGCAAACGCTTGAAGTTGAAATCAACACTGAATATATCCCGCTGAATGATTTGCTGAAGATTGCCGGTGTGGTGGATAGCGGCGGCGCGGGTAAAGCGCTGGTGGCCAGTGGCGTGGTCTCGGTCGATGGCGTGCAGGAACTGCGCAAGACCAACAAGATTCGTCCGGGCATGGCCGTGGATGTCGATGGTCAGGTATTGATCAAGGTCACGGCGGCAGCTGAATAAGCTCAAGCTGGCCCACAGGTAGTCGAAATCCCGACTTGAGGCATGTCCTGACGCGTGCCAAAGTCAAAACCGGCCAGGTTTTCGCCTGGCCGTGTTTATTTGTCGCTTTAGCCAGATTGACCTTAGTTCTGATTTGATAGACCCCGGTGTGCTCACCGGATTTGCAGGAAACCTGTTTTGGATACTTCCACCTCACAAGACGGTCTCAAGCGTGGCTTGAAAAACCGACATATCCAGTTGATTGCGCTGGGTGGCGCTATTGGTACCGGCCTGTTTCTGGGTTCCGCTGGCGTGCTCAAAGCCGCCGGCCCTTCCATGATTCTGGGTTACGCCATTGGCGGCTTTATTGCCTTTCTGATCATGCGCCAGTTGGGCGAAATGGTCGCGCAGGAACCGGTGGCTGGCACCTTCAGCCATTTTGCCTACAAATACTGGGGCGATTTCGCCGGCTTTTTGTCGGGCTGGAACTATTGGGTTCTGTATGTGCTGGTCAGCATGGCAGAGCTCACGGCCGTGGGTAAGTATGTGGAGTTCTGGCGCCCGGATATTCCCACCTGGGTCTCGGCGCTGGTGTTCTTTGTGGCCATCAATGCGGTGAACCTGGCAAACGTCAAACTCTTTGGCGAGATGGAATTCTGGTTTGCCATCATCAAGGTGGTGGCGGTGATCGCCATGATCGTGTTCGGTGGTTACCTGCTGGTCAGTGGTCACGGCGGCCCGCAAGCCTCCATTGCCAATCTGTGGAACGACGGCGGTTTCTTCCCGCATGGGTTCAGCGGGTTGTTCATGATGCTGGCTGTGATCATGTTCTCGTTTGGCGGACTGGAGCTGATCGGGATCACCGCTGCAGAAGCTGACGATCCACGCAAAAGCATCCCCAAGGCGGTCAACCAGGTCATCTACCGGATTCTGATCTTCTACATTGGCGCGCTGACTGTGCTGTTGTCGCTCTACCCATGGAGCAAGGTGGCGGCAGGGGGTAGTCCGTTCGTGATGATCTTCTCGCAGATTGGTGAAGGGCTGACCGCCAATATTCTCAACGTCGTGGTGCTGACGGCGGCGCTGTCTGTGTACAACAGCAGTGTCTATGCCAATAGCCGCATGCTGTACGGCCTGGCAGAACAAGGCAATGCGCCGCGCGCGCTTCTGAAGGTGAACCGTCGTGGTGTGCCGGTGGCAGCGATTTTGCTGTCCGCGCTAGCAACATTTACCTGCGTCATCATCAATTACGTGATCCCGGCCCGCGCGCTGGATGTGTTGATGGCACTGGTGGTCGCTGCACTGGTGATCAACTGGGCGCTGATCAGCCTGACCCATCTGAAATTTCGCAAAGCCATGGATGCCAAGGGTGAGCACATTGTGTTTCGCTCGTTCTGGTTTCCGCTCAGCAACTGGATCTGCCTGGCTTTCATGGTCATGATCCTGGGGATTTTGCTGTTCACACCGGGGCTGGATGTCTCAGCGTATCTGGTGCCAGCGTGGTTGTTCGTGATGTGGCTGGGTTATCGCTACAAGCTGAAAACCACGCGAAGCTAAGCCGCTAACCGCGGTTGATATGGAGAAAAAGGCTGTCCCGATCCGGGCAGCCTTTTTTGTTATCTTTTCCCAGGCTGTCAAAAGGATGACTGCCGCCCCTCCCCTCTGGCGCAATAATTGAGATTGACGTGTCAGTAACATGTCCTATGCATAAGTCTGGGCTTGATGAAACGTTTGCCCCGCCAAACTGAAAAGTCACGCCCGGTTACCACCACAATGAATTGATCCAATGAGAGGGAATAAGAATGAAGCAGCTTCTTTTGCGCACCACACTGGCACTGGCAATTGGTCTGGGTTTTGGCATGACCGCTTCTTCGGCATGGGCTGATGGCGCGAACGGCGAGAATGGCGAGGCAGCTACTGCAGCGAGTACCGCCAAGCCGTCTGTGACCACTCAGGTCAAAAAGGCGCTGAAAGACCCGTCCCTGGGCGCCTCCAAGGTCAAGGTCAAGAACAAGAAGGGTGTGATCACCCTGACCGGTTCTGCCGCCACCAAGGATCAGTCTGCTGCGATTGCTGATGCCGTCGGCAAAGTTGATGGTGTGAAGAGCGTTGTGAACCACATCATCACCGCTGACTCGCTGACTGGCCAGGTCAAGGCAGCCCTGAACAAGGACGCCACCTTGCACGCCTTTAATCTGGGCGTGAAAGAAAACAATGGCGAAGTGACCTTGTTCGGCTCTGTGCAAGAACAGGAAGACTCTGAAAAAGCCGAAACTATCGCCAAGGGTGTCAGCGGCGTGACCTCGGTGAAGAACCTGATCAATGTGGCTCACCCACATTAATCACACGCATCAGCGTGGTAGACAAAAAACAGCGGCCCTGGCCGCTGTTTTTTTATGTCCGTCAGCCTCAAACGCTTGCCTGGCAAGGCTTGCAGCCTGTTTTCCAGCCTCCCTCGTCTGATGGCGTTTATCAATTTATTCTCGCATTTCGGGCAGTTGTCATGAAACCGCAATGATTGATTCATACATTTCCGCCTGAGTCGGAAATCCCTGCGCGGGTCTCGCGCACGCCGATCCGTTTTCAACTGCTCTCATTATCCGGTCTTGTGACAAGGGAAAAGAAATGAACAAACTGCTCGCACGTACGCTGATCGCCGCCGCCCTGGTTGTTGGCACCTCCTTCACCGCTACCGCCGCCATGGCCGCTGACGCTGCTGCTGCCGCTGCGCCGACCGACGAGCAACTGGCTGCTTCCGTCAAGGCTGCACTGGATGCCGACGCAACTCTGAAGGCGTTCAACCTGGCTGTGACCTCCAAGAAAGCTGAAGTGACCATCGACGGTACCGTTGATCATGGCGAACAAATGGCCCAAGCCGGCCAGATCGCCGAAAAGGTGCCGGGCGTGAAGTACGTTATCAACAACATCAACCCGAAAGACTAATTCGTCCGACGGTGGTTGTTGCAGCAAAAAGCCCGGTGATTAACCGGGCTTTTTGCTTGCATGTCGCCATGCCACATCAACTGTATTCACGCAGCGTCAGCCAGACCCTCAAGTCGAACTCGAGCTGGTGGTAATCGGGCTGCATATGGCAGCACATCTGATAGAACGACTTGTTGTGATCCTTCTCTTTCAGATGCGCCAGTTCATGTACGACGATCATGTTCAAAAATTCCGGCGGCGTCTCACGGAACAGCGTAGCAATGCGGATTTCATTCTTGCGCTTGAGTTTGCTCCCTTGCACGCGTGAGGCGAAGGTGTTGGTGCCCAGTGTGCCGCCAATCAGATCAAGCTGGTTGTCATACTGTACGCGAGCCGGTTGCGGTGCGTTTTTCAGGTAGCGCTGTTTGATCTCAATGACATAGTCGTACAACGCTTTGTCCGTCTGGATGTCATTGCGCTCCGGGTACCGTTTGGCCAGCCAGGGCGCCAGTTCGCCGTTATCCAGCAAACGTTCAACGCGTTCAACCAGTTCGGGCGGATAGCCCGTCAGAAACCGCATCTTGCTCATTTGGCCGCCACGACCTGCGCCGTCGGCGTCACCATGCGGGCCTTACGCCAGCCGCCAAAACGGTAGTACAGCAAGGCCAGCGTGATCGATACCACGGATCCAACCGGAAAACTCCACCAGATGGCTTCCTGACCCATGTAGCGCTCCATGTGCGAGGCAAACGGCAACCGTGTCAGCCACATCGAGATCACGAGGATGACCAGCGGGGGCATCACCGCACCGGTCGCGCGCACTGTCGCAAACAGCACAATGGTGACGCCGAAAAGAATGAACGACCAGGCCACGGTCCAGTCGATATGCCGGGCAATGCTGATGGCATTGGCGTCATCCGGCAAGAACAAGCCCAGGACCAGTCGATCAAGCACCAGCAATACCGCCACCAGCGTACCTGTCATGAGAAAATTGAACAGTACGCCGACGCGGGTAATGCGTGAGACCCGATCCCACAACCCTGCACCCACGTTCTGCGCCACCATGGATGACACACCAGCCCCCAGGGCCAGCGCGGGCATCTGGATGTAGTTCCACAGTTGCGAGGCCACACCGTATGCCGCCGTGACGGTCGAACCATGCGCATTCACCAGACTGATCATGACAATGGCAGACGATGAAATCACCAGCATCTGCAGACCCATCGGCAAACCTTTGAAGATGAGCGAACGCAGTATGACTGGATCAGGTTTGAGGTAATGCAGTTCATGCCGCCCTAGCAGCAGGAAGTATTTGCGCCGTTTCAGAAACCACATCATGGCGATCAGGCTGGTGCTTTGGGCGATCAGCGTGGCCGCCGCCGAACCCGCAATCCCCAGCTTTGGGAACGGACCCCAGCCAAAAATCAGCACCGGATTAAGCACGATATCGGTGATCACCGAGAACAGCATGAACCAGAATGGCGTACGCGAATCCCCCGTGCCCCGCAGCGTCATCATCATGACGTTGTACAGATACATGAACGGCACCGCGATAAAGATCACGCGCAAGTAAGCCACGGCATAGGGGCGCGCATCAGCCGGCGTGCCCATGGCATCCAGGATATGCGGGGTGAGGATCACGCCGGCCAGCGCCAGCAGTACAGAGACAATGATGAAAAATGTGGCACTTGTGCCAACCACACGCCGGGCCTGATCCATATTGCGAGCGCCCACCGCCTGGCCGACCAGGATGGTATTGGCCATCGACAAGCCAAACACCACGCCCAGCAAGAAGAACAACACAATGTTGGCGTTGGATGTCGCCGTCAGCGCCGCCTCGCCCAGGTAATGCCCCACCCACATCGAATTGATCGACGCATTGAGCGATTGCAGCACATTGCTGCCCAACACCGGCAGCGAGAACATAAACAGCGTGCGCCCGACCGGGCCGGTGGTGAGGTTCATACGGGATCTGGACATGCGGCAATCCCAGCTTTGTGTGATGATCAGAGTCCCGAATATTGGCCCGTTTGCGCCCGCACGCAAACCCTTTTTATGCAGCCTCTTACCGATGGCGCTACCGCACCCTGGTTTGTTTATCTGATTGAGTGCCGCAACGGCAGTCTGTACACCGGCATCAGCAATGATGTGGCGGCGCGGTACCTGGCCCATGCCAGCGGCAAAGGTGCGCGCTATACCCGTGCCAACCCGCCGGTACGGCTGATGGCTGTGCTGGTATGCGCAGATCGCGCCGAGGCTTCACGCCAGGAGTACGCCATCAAGCAAATGACACCCAAGGCCAAGCGAACGCTCTGTGCCGCACACCTGCCTGATCCGGCGTTGCTGGCGCAACTGGTTACAAAGCCAGAATGATCGATCAAGCCGGGACGGAGACTTCTGCCACGCGGCAGAGTGCCTCAAAACAGCGTGGGTCGATGGCTGTCCCGACGCTCTTTTTCATGATGGCCAAGGTTTCATCGATCGACGTGGCCGGGTGATAGGGGCGCTCGGCACTGATGGCATCAAAAATATCGGCCGTCGTGACAATACGCGTTTCCAGACTGATCGCATCCGCCTTCAGACCACGCGGGTAACCGGTGCCATCAAGGCGTTCATGATGTGCTGCCGCCATTCTGGCCAGTTCACGGAAAGACCCGATGCGCGAGAGGATGGCCTCGGTGTAGCTGGCGTGCAGCTTGATGGCTTCCCACTCCTCCTCATCAAGCTTGCCTGGTTTATCCAGGATGGAATTGCTGACTCCTAACTTACCAACATCATGCAACAAGGCCGCACGCCGTAACCAGCGACGACGTGCTTCCGGGATCTCCAGCGCCGCAGCAATCGCGTCGGTGTACAGTCCGACGCGCTGGCTATGACCGGCCGTAAACGGGCTTTTGGAGTCCACGACTTCGCCAAATGCTTCGGCGATATCGTCCAGGTAGTCTTCATCGACCGGCACCGCAAATTGTGCGGGTTCAAGCGCCATCACGGCCTTGGCAATCTGGTCAGATTCAAGCATTTGCCAAAAGAGCGAATCTTTGGCGACCGCCTCGAAAGCACGGCACAGTTCTGGATCAAACCACTTGCCGGCACGGGCCCGCACTTCATTGAGCGCTGCACCGCGGCCAGCGGAAAAATGAAACACGTCGATCACTTGCGCCAGCAATGCAATCCGCGACGCCAGCGGAATTTCCTTACCTGCCAGACGATCTGGCCGACCAGAGCCATCCCAATGTTCATCCAGCGCGCGAATACCACCGGCCACAGCCTCGTTAAAGCGCAGCCGGCGGGCGATCTCGGCACCGCGATCACAGCGTGTCTGGATCAGTTCTTGCGCCATATCGCCACCATTCTTGAGCACATTCATGATGGCTTGCAGGCGAGAACTCCAGCGCGCGTTGCGGCCGGTATGGCTGAACACAAAACCCAGAATCTGCGGCAGGCCTGTGCCGACCAGCTTGAAGCTTTGTTTGAACCCGAGATCGTCGGTGAGATAAAGCTCGCAAATGCGCGCGGCGTTGCTGCTGCAGCCTAGATCCTTGAGCAGCAAGGTGTAGTAGAGGTCCCACTGATCGCGTTCGCTGACACCCAACTCACGTGCAATGTTGAGGCCAATCCAGCAGCAACGCACACAATGACCTTCCGGCTGGCCTTCGGTAATGTCCAGCGCGTAGCTTAACGAGGCCATCAGGTCAGCCAGTTTGAGTCTGGACCCTGGATTGACCGCAGCGGCGGCAGACATAAACAAGGTGGATTGTGCATTCATGGGTGGGGCTCCGAAACCGGATGGCATGACATCGCCATTCAGTTTGTAAGTTTATACACCCACAATTTGTTGATTGATATCAAAAAACGCTAATTTACTTACGAATCGACGGGCGGTTATCAGACGCGCTTTCCTGACTGCGGGATCAAGCAAAATTCCTTTATAATTCAGCCTTGTCCAGCGGCCTCAAGGCCGGTCAACCCGGACAAACCGGCCAGGTGCCGGTTTTTCTGTTTGAAGAGATTGCCCGTGAATAACGCCCCAGAAATCCGCCCCGGCCAGTCGGTCGAATTACTCAAGCAACTGCACATCCTGACTCGGGACGGCAAGCTGAATCAGGACAGCCGCCGCAAGCTCAAGCAGATTTACCACCTGTATAACTTCATTGAGCCGCTACTCAAAGACGTCCTGGAAAAACACCCGGCGGTATCCCTGGTCGACCACGGTGCGGGCAAGTCTTACCTTGGGTTCATTCTGTACGATCTGTTTTTCAAGGAACGCAGCGAGGGGCATATCTACGGTATTGAAACCCGCCAGGCATTGGTCGACGGCTCACGCGAACTGGCAGACCGGTTGGGTTTCGGGCGCATGTCATTCCTGCATGAGACCGTAGAACAGTCCATTACCTCGAGCGCCTTGCCAGAACAGATCGACGTAGTTACCGCGTTACACGCTTGTGATACCGCAACGGATGATGCGATCAAGTTCGCGCTGGAAAAAGACGCCAACCACATCGTACTGGTGCCGTGTTGCCAGGCCGAAGTTGCCGGCCACCTGCGCAAGCTGAAAAACCAGTCCTTCGGCAAAACGCCGCTGTCTGAAATCTGGCGCCACCCCATCCACACCCGCGAGTTCGGTAGCCAGATCACCAACGTGCTGCGTTGCCTCTTGCTGGAGGCACACGGCTATCAAGTGACGGTGACCGAGCTGGTAGGCTGGGAGCACTCGATGAAAAACGAGTTGATTATCGCCAGCAAATCCGGTCAGCGGCCCCGTAATGCGCGTGAACGGGCCGAGGCGATTCTGGATGAACTGAATCTGGGTGAGATGCGCTATCGGTTTGTATATTGATGAGGCGTTTGCCGTTAGTGGTTCTTGCCGGAAAACCTCGCCCCTGAGCGTGCGTTCGGCGCGTTGTTTACACCTCGGTGGCCGCCGGTTGTAAACAACGTGCCACCATCAGGCGCTGTCAACGGGTTTGGGGTTGGTTCGATCTCACCCCGCAACGACCAACGTTTCATCTTGCCGCATCAGATCAAGCTCATCCGTAAACACCCCGCTCACCCCCCACGCCTTGAGCGCCCGTGCCCGGGCAATATCATTCACCGTATACGCCAGCACGTGATACCCCGCCTCACGTACTGCCTTCACACGCTCCGCCGTGAGTATCTTGTGATTACAGTGTAGTGACACCGCTTCCAGCGCCTGCAACCGGGATTGCCAGTCTTCCTGCCAGTGATCGATCAACCAACCCACCGGCAACCAGGGTGCCGCAGCCACCGCAGCCTGAAGCGCCTCATAAGAAAACGAGGACAACAGCGGCGGCACGCTTTCGCCCTGCCAGAACAGGGCCGCATCGCGTGCAACGAGTTGGCCGGTTTCTACGTCGCGGCCAGGGCAAGGTTTGATTTCCACATTCGCCATCAGGCGACTGCGTACGCAATACAGGCCCACATCACTGAACGCGGGAATGGGTTCGCCGGCAAATTCTTCGCCTTTCCAGCTGCCGGCATCCACATCCAGCAAGTCGGCAAAGCGCTTTTGCGCCATAGGGCCGTGACCGTCGCTGGTCCGGTCCAGTGTGTCGTCATGCAACAGCACGCAGACGTTGTCGGCGGTGAGTTTGACGTCAAACTCCACGGCCTGGTACCCGCATTCCGTGGCTTTCATCATGCCGGCCAGGGTGTTTTCCGGTGCCAGCCGGCCGCCGCCGCGGTGGGCAAACAAAAAGGGATAGGGCCAGTCGCTCATGGTTACATACCTGCATGAAAAAACGGGGAGACAAGTCCTCAGACGATTATGCAGCACCGATTGTTCCAGCGGCATGTCAGGCCACGCGGGCCGGCTGGTCAGACTAAGAGGCGAAGCCAGCCGGCATGCGGTGTATACTGGCAGGCTTACCCGAAACTTCTACATCGTGGCATACAGGCTATTGTTTTTGCCTGATAGCAAGGTTTTGTCACGCTGCGGCAATATCGGTGTCATTCAATACAGAGTATGAGCGAGAGCAACATGAGCAGAACCGTCAACTGCGTCAAACTGGGCCGCGAGGCTGAAGGTCTGGATTTTCCGCCAGTCCCGGGTGATCTGGGCAAGCGTCTGTGGGAAAACGTTTCCAAAGAGGCATGGCAGGCATGGGTACGTCACCAGACCATGCTGATCAACGAAAACCGGCTGAACCTGGCTGACCCGAGCGCCCGCAAGTATCTGCAACAGCAGATGGAAAACTATTTCTTTGGCGGTGGCGCAGACGCTGTTCAGGGTTACGTACCGCCCGCAAATTAAGTATCGGCATTGCGGTCGCCCGTTGGCGACCGCTGCTGCAGCAACCGGCACTACCTTGTTTGCGCGCCCGGCCCACGCCGGGTTTCAAGACCGATCAACCGCCACGCATATGCCGACACCATGAACATGATCTACAAGCCCGCAGAAAACCAGTTGATGCTGAACCGCGAACTGGGTCTCCTGGAATTCAACCGCCGCGTGCTGGCCCAGGCGGAAGACCAGGCCAATCCACTGCTGGAACGACTCAAGTTCCTGTGTATCGTCTCATCGAACCTAGATGAATTCTTCGAAGTGCGCATGGCGTGGCTCAAAGAGAACATCAAGCTCTCTGCGACGCGCCTGCTGCCTGAAGGCGTCACGCCACTGCAGGCCTTCGAGTGGATTACGCGTGAGTGTCATGATCTGGTCGAGCGTCAGTACCGCGTGTTTGGCGAAGTGATGCTGCCGGCGCTGGCCGCTGAAGGCATCCATTTTTTCCGCCGCACGTTGTGGACCGACACGCAGCGTGAATGGGTGCGCGACTACTTCTTTCGCGAACTGATGCCGGTGCTCACCCCGATCGGGCTGGATCCGTCCCATCCGTTTCCGCGGGTACTGAACAAGTCGCTCAACTTCATTGTTGAGCTGGAAGGCCGCGATGCGTTTGGCCGCAATTCTGGCATCGCCATCGTGCAAGCCCCGCGTATCCTGCCGCGTTTTGTGAAACTGCCGGCTGAGGTCAGTGGCGTTGAACATGGCTTCGTTTTCCTGTCGTCCATCCTGCACGCTCACGTGGATGAGTTGTTTGCCGGCATGCGCGCCAAGGGTTGCTACCAGTTCCGCGTGACACGTGACTCTGATGTCTCGGTCGACAACGACGAAGACGTAAAAGATTTGCGCGCCGCGCTGGAAGGCGAGTTGTCGCAACGTCCGTTCGGCAGTGCCGTTCGCCTGGAAGTCGCCGACAACTGCCCGCTGCATCTGCAGGATTTCCTCAAAGAACAATTCCGCCTGGAAGATGTGGATGTGTACCGCGTCAATGGCCCGGTGAATCTGGTGCGCCTGATGCAGGTGCCTGACCAGGTTGATCGCCCGGATCTGAAATTTGAACCATTCATGCCGGGCACGCCGGTAGAACTGCGCAAACAGTCTGACCTGTTTGCCGCCATCCGCCATGGCGATGTGCTGCTGCATCATCCGTATCAAAGCTTTACCCCGGTAATCGACCTGCTGCAACAAGCTGCGCTGGACCCTTCGGTCGTGGCCATCAAGATGACCGTATACCGCACGGGCTCTGATTCCGCGCTGATGGAAGCACTGCTGGAAGCGGCCCGCCGTGGCAAGGAAGTAACGGCCGTGGTGGAACTGATGGCGCGCTTTGACGAAGAAGCCAACATCAACTGGGCCGCCAAGCTGGAACGCGCGGGCGCCCACGTGGTGTATGGGGTTTATGGCTACAAAACGCATGCCAAGATGTTGCTGATTGTGCGCCGGGAAGAAGGCAAGCTGCGCCGTTACGCCCATGTGGGTACGGGCAACTATCACCCGCGCACGGCCAAGCTGTACACCGACTTTGGCCTGATGACGGCCAACGATGAAATCACCAGCGATGTGAACGATGTGTTCATGCAGCTCACTGGCCTGGGGCTGGCTGGCGATCACTACCAATTGTGGCAATCGCCGTTCACCTTGCAGCCGAATATGGTCAAGGCCATCGACCGCGAAATCGCCCATGCGCGCCTGGGCCGCAAGGCGGTCATCATCGCCAAGATGAACGCGCTGCTGGAACCGACCATTATTGAAAAGCTGTACGAAGCCTCGCAAGCGGGCGTGACGATCCATCTGATCGTGCGCGGTGTCTGCGCGCTGCGGCCGGGTATTCAGGGTATCTCTGAGAACATCCGCGTGCGTTCCATCGTCGGCCGCTTCCTGGAACACCACCGCGTGTTCTACTTCTACAACGATGGAACCGAAGATCTGTATCTGTCTTCGGCCGACTGGATGGGCCGCAACCTGTTCCGCCGCATCGAGATCGCTTTCCCGATCCTCGACCCGCGCGTGAAACGTCGCGTGATCCGTGAAGGTCTGCGTCCGTATCTGGTCGACAACGCCCAGGCCTGGGAAATGCAGTCCGATGGCCGCTACCGTCGCAAGACGGCCCGCACGGCCAAGAAACGTAATGCGCAGATCGGCCTGTTGAGCGATCTGGCCGCCAAGCAGCGTAACTAAGGGCGTCCATGGATCTGATTCTGTGGCGTCACGCCGAAGCAGAAGACGGCTCGCCCGACCTGAAACGGGCGCTGACTCGTCACGGCCACGCCCAGGCGCGGCTGATGGCGCAATGGCTAGCGCCCCGCCTGGCTCAGAACACCGTCAGGATTGTGGCAAGCGAAGCCTTGCGCGCGCAGCAAACCGCCAGCGCGTTGTCCACCGAGTTTCTGATTGATGAGCGTCTGAATCCGGACGTACGCGGTCCGGCAGATTATCTGGATGTGACCGGTTGGCCTGCTGGCAATGATGGTGACATCACCATTCTGGTTGCCCACCAGCCCACCATTGGCCGGCTGGCCGGTTTGCTGCTGACAGGTCTGGATCAGGATCTGTCCACCAAAAAAGGGGCGATCTGGTGGATTCAGCGCCGCTTGCGCGGCGGCGCTGTGCAGTACTGCCTGCGTGCGTCGATCTCGCCAGATTTGCTGCAGAACAGCTGAACGTTCACGTAGTGATTTCAAGCATAAAAAAACCGCCCCGAAAGGCGGTTTTTTGTTGCCTGCTGCAAGAGAGCTTAACGCGACAGCGCCAGATTCAGCGCGGCGCGGTAGTGCTTGGCCGCATCGTCATGCCGATCCAGCCGCTCCAGCAGTTCAGCCAGTTCAGCATGGGCGACCGCGGTTTTCTCTACCGCCAGGCATGCTTCCAGATAATTGAGCGCTTTACCCCACAAACTGCGAGCGCAGCACAGGCGACCCAACGTCAATAGCAGCTGGCTGTCTTCCGGATGTGAAACCAGCCAGGTTTCAGCCTGCTGCAATTGGCCAACACGTTCTTCTGCCGGCAGATCAAGCCGGCCATACCGTTCCACCAGATCGCTGGACCATTGTTTGGCGAGCGTATCTTCAATGATCGCACGGGCATCTTGCGTTGCACCTTGCTCACTGAACTGATCGACCACGGCGACTGTGACTTGCGGCAGCGCTTTGTCGTCGGCCGGGAGTTTGGTCCACCAGTTTTTCAGTTCACGCCCGGCCAGCGCATGGCTGGCCAGCAGAGACAACAACGCCTGCGCGCGTATACGTGCAGCCTGAGCGGCATCCAGCGCATCAGTCCGCGCCAGTTGCTCGCACAGGCGCAGAACGGCTTGCGGATTGTCTTCGCGCTGGCGTAGACGCAGTTCCAGACGCATGGCAGCGGTCAGCTTGGGCGATACCGCACGGGCCTCAGCAATGGCCACATCGGCATCGGCATAACGACGCTCATCCAGATACAGCTCGGCCATGGTCATGGCCAGCGCCAGGTGCTGCGGCGTCAGTTTTTGCTTGAGCTCATTGAAATAACGATCACGCTTGGCGTAGTCGCGCATGGCATGGGCAGAACGCGCCGCCAGAAGACCGTTCACGGCAATGGCTTCAGCAGTACGGCTCGCGGCGTAGGCTTCGCTCGCCAGACGCTCAGCGCGCTGATAGCGGCCCTCGTGAAACGCAATGCGCGATTCCCGCTCCAGTTTCATCGATGCTTCTTGCGCCTGCCGTTCACGATAACGCTTCACCCGCGTTGGCAGGCCGCCCAGCTCACGCACCAGCCGCGTCAAGGCGTACAGCACAGCCACCGTGATCAGCACCAGCAAGATGAAGACATTCAGCGAAATTTCGACACGCCAGGGCGGCACAAACAACAAGGCATAACCGGTGTTGACCTGCGCAAACAGGGTAACGCCGACCGCCAGCGCAAACAGGGCAATCAACCAGACCAGAATTCTCACGGTTTGGCCCTTTCCGCCGTGGTACGGGCGGAGCGGACTGCGGCCAGGCTGCTATCGAGGGATGGCAGGTTCTGGGCAAAAGAAATGTGCGACAGATCATTCAGCGCAGCCTGGGTGGTCAGCACCGGTTTGGCACTCCCGTCAAAATACAGGCCCAGATAACGGATAACCGCTGCCAGATCAGCCTTGAAGCCCTTTTCATCGTGCGAGTACAACTCGGTACGGGCGTTCAACAGGCGTAGCTTCATGTTTTCACGCAAGAACAGCGCCTGGTCAGGTGTCAGTAGCGCAGCATCGGGTTTGTCCATGCGGCGAATCTGGATCAAGCCTTTGATGTCGGTCCACAACTCCGCACCAAAGTTGCTGGCCCAGGAACGTTCAGTCGCGTTGGCGTTTACAGTCGCCGGCAAGCGGTTTACATCCACGGCCAGCGGCAATTGATCCAGCTCATCAATCAGGCTGTTGAGGCGCGAGGTGATGCCCACGGTATCAAGCACCGGCAGCGACTTGAGTTTATCCATGTCATGCGCAACCGCCTGACGCAGCGAGATCAACTCCGGCTTGTTCAGCTCTTGCAGCTTGCGATCCGCAGCATCAAGCACGGTGAGCGCAGCCGTGACGTTGCCGGTCAGTTGTAATTGCTGGCTGGCATAGGTCAGGTTTTGTTCGATCTCGGCCAGCGAGCGCTGCGTATCGCTCCGGGTGAGGGTGTCGTACATGCTGGCCAGCGAGGATTGCTGGCTCTGTGCTTCAGCCTCTTTGGCCGATACCAGCGCAATCTGCTGCTGCACGGTGCGCAGTTGCAGTTGTGCAGCGGCATTGGCCACATTGGCGTCTTGCTCACGCTTGGCGGCCTGGGCAGATTGCTCGGCAAGACGGGTGCGCAGCTGATCCACTTCATGCTGCTGGTGCACCCAGACCGCGCCTGCGGCGACGATAGCCACCACGGCGAGCCATACACCTGGCTGGTTCAAGCCAAAGCGGCGCGGCGGTTTGGGATGGGTTGTCAGCGCGGCCGACAGAGAGTTCTGGTCCTGGGTCATGGCGTCCTGTTGAAATAGCGGCACAGCGAAGTCACGATGCCAGCATCACCCGCGTCTGTAGCGACGATACGGGTCGCGCCGTGTTCTGCCAGTGCGGCAGCAATCCGCGGGTGCGGCGTGAAATATAAAACCGATTGTAGCCGCTTGCAGTAGCTGGCTTCAAATTGAGTAAAAAGGTAATGCGCCGCTTCCGAACTGGAAACGATCACGCCATCACAGCCAGCGTCCAGTTCTGCGCCCAATCGCGCGCTGTCAAAAGCCGGTGGCAAGCGGCGATAAGCGCTCACCACATGCAGACGAGCGCCCCGATCAGATAGCGCCTTTGGCAACACGTCACGGCCACCATCGCCCCGAAACAACAGCACCTTGCGCCCGGCCAATGCCTGCATGCGCGGCTCAGCCAGCAATCCTTCACTATCAAACCGGGCGGCCGGGCTGATGATATCAACCATGCCCAACGCTTGGGCCCGACGCACGCTGCCCGGCCCGACGACGGCAACCGGAACCCGCGCGGGCCACGCGTTGCCCCGGCGCATCATCACGGCATCCATGGCAGACGGGCTGACAAAGATGACCAGATCAGCGTGATCCAGTTCCGCCAGTGCGATATCCAGCGCAGCAGGATCAGCGGTTGGCGCGATTTCCAGTAACGGCAAGGCCACAGGTTGCGCACCCGCTTCACGCAGGCAGGCCATCAAGCCCTCGGCCTGAGCAGTCGGACGGGTAACCCACACGCGCTGGCCGCTGAGCATGACTTGCCTCAGTCTGCCGCGTTTTCCGCAAGACGCTTGAGGACTTCTGCCGCGCCTTCGGTCAGCAACAAATCAGCCACTTGCAAACCCAGCCCATGGGCCGCCGCGCGCGAACCATTGGCTTCGGCGTAAACAATGTCTGTGCCATCCGGATTTGCCACAAACCCGCGCAGACGCAGGAAACCTTCATCATCTTGTGCGAACGCACCCAGTGGTACCTGACACGAACCGCCCAGGCGGCGCGACAGCGAACGCTCCGCGATGACACAAGCGGCGGTAGCAGCATCGTTCAACGGTGCCAGCAACGTTTTGAGGTCATCACGCGAGGCCAGGATTTCAATCCCCAAAGCGCCCTGGCCCGGTGCGGGCAGACTGTCTTCGGCGCTCAGCGTTTCACGGATGCGGTCGGCAAAGCCAAGCCGCTTGAGGCCTGCCGCAGCCAGGATGATGGCATCAAACTCACCTGCATCAAGCTTGCCAAGGCGCGTGCCCAGATTGCCGCGCAGGGGCTTGACGGTCAGATGAGGAAAGCGCGCGCGCAACTGGCTTTCACGGCGCAAGCTGGAAGTGCCAACTACCGCACCCTCTGGCAGGTCAGCCAGACGTGCATAGCGGTTCGAAACAAAGGCATCAAACGGATCTTCACGTTCGCTGATCGCGCCAATGGCAAAGCCTTCTGGCAGCACCATCGGCACGTCTTTCATGGAGTGAACGGCCAGATCGGCGCGACCTTCGCTGAGCGCGGTTTCCAGTTCTTTGACAAACAGGCCCTTGCCACCAATTTTGTTGAGCGTGCGATCCAGAATCTGGTCGCCCTTGGTCGTCATGCCGAGCAGTTCCACGGTCATACCCGGATACAGCGCCAGCAGACGGTCACGAACGTGATTGGCCTGCCACAGAGCCAGCGGGCTTTCCCGGGTGGCGATGACAAGGCGATGGGGCGCGGCAGTAGTCATGGGTAGTTCTGCGTTCTGGATCAAACCGCCATTCTAGCGCGGGATGACGTGTTCACCACTGCGGCAATCGCGAATCTGCTCATTTTAGCGCCACCCAGTTACCCTGATCGGAATCGGCGCGCTGGTGGAGGTTGAGCGTCGCGTGGGTTCTGGCAAGGCTGGGCTTGGCATCGGTCTGACCGGTTTTTTTTCAGATTCTGAAGGTTCGCGGACCGCGGTACCACGCCGGCACTTTTTCAAAAACAACCCAAACCCGCAGGCCACCACCATGCTCAGCAAGGCTGCTATCCACCCCCGCGCGCGATCCGGCAGAGACAGCGGGGCCGGCGCATCAGGAGAACGAGGCATCAGGCGCTGCGCTGCGGTTTGCCCTCGTGGCACCCCGTGTGGGCGCGCATAAGCGCTGGCCGGCGGGAGCGCTTGCAGCTCCAGCAAACGCATACGCATGGCGATCGCTGTTTGCTCACTGCGCAATTGCGCCAGCGTGGCATCCAGTACGGGGGAGGAAACTGGCGGTGGTAACGCAGCAAGGTCAGACAACCTGCCGTCCAGCGCCAGCGGTACGGCCACGTCGCCGAGGCCCTCGCAGTGGGACTGTGCAGTGGTGCTGCTAGCGCAATCAGCCTGCGCAGGATGCGCCAGCAACACCAGCCAAATGGTTATTGCCAGCAAAAATGGCCGCGCGAGGCGGCCATCAAGAGAGGATGACATATCACTTGCTCCAGCAGATCACATTCAATGCCATCTGCAAAAACAAGAGCTTATTTTTGCGAAAATAACGCGGCTATCAGATCGGCCCGATTTATTGCTCATGCGTGCCGCAGTACCGCGTCAGTGTGCCTCCTCCCAACTGATGCCTACACCTGTATCCGCCACCAGCGGCACCTTGAGCTTTGCCACCTCTGCCATGATGCGTGGCAGTTGGGTGCGGACAAGTTCCAGTTCAGCGTCGGGCACTTCCAGCAGTAGTTCATCGTGCACTTGCAGCACCAGCTTGCTGGCAAGTTGATCACGCTCAATCCAGCCTTGCACGGCGAGCATGGCCAGTTTGATCAGATCTGCCGCCGTACCCTGCATGGGCGCATTAATGGCGGCACGCTCGGCGCCAGCGCGGCGCATCGGGTTAGCGGCTTTGATCTCAGGCAACCAGAGACGTCGGCCAAATACCGTTTCCACAAACCCCACGCGACGTGCCTCGGCACGCGTGCGTTCCATATAAGCAGCGACGCCCGGGAAACGACCAAAATAACGATCGATATAGTTTTGCGCTGCGCTGCGTTCAATTTCCAGCGATTGCGCCAGACCAAACGCGCTCATGCCGTAGATCAGGCCAAAATTGATGGTCTTGGCGTAGCGGCGTTGCTCGCTGGTCACTTCCAGCGGTGTGACACCAAACACCTCAGCGGCTGTGGCACGGTGAATATCTTCGCCTTCGGCAAATGCCTTGAGCAAAGCGGCATCACTCGACAAATGCGCCATGATCCGCAATTCAATCTGCGAGTAATCAGCCGACACAATCTTGTGCCCGGGCGGCGCCACAAACGCCTCACGAATCTTGCGGCCTTCGGCGGTGCGCACCGGGATATTCTGCAAGTTGGGATCGGTGGAGCTCAAACGCCCGGTCACGGCCACGGTCTGGTTGAAGCTGGTATGCACACGGCCGGTGGCCTGATTCACCATCAGCGGCAGTTTGTCGGTGTAGGTAGACTTGAGTTTGGACAGGCTGCGATGTTCCAGCAGCACTTTGGGCAGCGGGAAATCCTTGGCCAGCTCCTGCAACACGTCTTCATCGGTAGATGGTGCGCCCTTGGGGGTTTTCTTGATCACGGGCAACTTGAGTTGCTCGAAGAAGATCTCGCCAATCTGCTTGGGGCTACCCAGATTGAAAGGCTGGCCGGCCAGCTTGTAGGCTTCTTGTTCCAGTTCAAGCAGCCTGAGGCCGATCTCGTGGCTTTGTTTGGTGAGCTTTTGTGCATCCAGCAAGATGCCGTTGCGTTCCATCTTGAACAAGACTTCCCGCACCGGCAGTTCGATGGTTTTGTAGAGTTTGTCCAGCGATGGCACTTGCGCCAGTCGCTCATGCAACGCACCCGCCAGACGCAACGTGATATCCGCATCTTCGGCGGCGTAGGCAGTGGCGGCTTCTAAGCCCACTTCATCAAAGCCGATCTGCTTGGCGCCCTTGCCGCAAACGTCTTCATATTTGATCGTGGTTTCGCCCAGCTCGCGCTCGGCCTGATCGTCCATGTTGTGGCGTTCATGACTGGCCAGCACGTAGGACATCAACAATGTGTCATCACTAATGCCACGCAGCGTAATGCCATGGTTAGCGAATACGTGCTGGTCATACTTGAGGTTCTGGCCCAGCTTTTTGTGTTCTTCAGATTCCAGCCACGACTTGAGGGCTGCCAGCGTTTCATCAAACGGCAGTTGCACCGGGCTATCCGGGCCACGATGTGCCAGCGGCAGGTAGGCCGCTTCGCCGCCTTTGACGGAGAACGACATCCCGACAATACGCGCCTGCAGCGGATCAAGGCTGGTCGTTTCGGTATCGACCGCCGTCACCGCAGCGCCTTTGAGTTTCTCTATCCAGGCCTGCAGTTGTTCCGGGGTCTGAATGGCCTCGTAATGGCGTTCCAGCTTGCCTGCGGGTTTGTCGCTCACGACTGCGGGGTCGACTTCGCCCACGACGCCAGAAGCCAGTTTTTCTTCGGCCTCTCGTAGCCAGGTGCGGAAGTTGTAACGGCGGAACAGCGCTTCCAGTTCCACCCAGTTCGACGCACGCGGCGCCAGGTCGGGCAGCGCGCCGGGCAGTTCTTTGGAAAGATCTACATCGCACTTGATGGTCACCAGTGCCTTGGCTGTGGGCAGCCAGCCCAGCGAATTGCGCAGGTTCTCGCCGACCACGCCACCAATCTTGTCGGCATTGGCGACGATATTATCCAGGCTGTCGTACTCCGCCAGCCATTTGGCGGCCGTTTTCGGGCCCACCTTGGGTACGCCGGGCACATTGTCGACCGTGTCACCAATCAGCGAGAGGTAATCGACGATCTGGTCAGGACGCACATTGAACTTGGCAAAGACGCCTTCAATGTCCAGCACTTCTTCGGTCATCGAGTTTTCAATGCGCACGCACTCGTTCACCAGTTGCGCCATGTCTTTATCGCCCGTAGACATGATGGTCTCAATGCCATGCTCGCAAGCCATCATGGCCAGCGTGCCGATGACGTCATCGGCCTCAACGCCTTCGACGCACAAGATAGGTACGCCAAAAGCGCGTACGGCAGCGTGGATTGGTTCGATCTGCACACGCAGTTCATCCGGCATGGGCGGGCGGTTGGCTTTGTAGTCGCCGTAGATATCGTCGCGGAATGTCTTGCCTTTGGCGTCGAATACACAGGCGATGTAATCGGCAGGTGTGGTCTGGCGCAATTTGCGCAGCATGTTCACAAAGCCGTAGAGCGCATTGGTGGGCGTGCCATCCGGCGCGGACAGTTCACGAATGGCGTGAAACGCGCGGTACAGGTAAGACGAACCATCAATGAGCAAAAGCTTAGGCATCAGGGGAAACCCTCTATACTGGAAAAATGCGGCGGCGCGCGGCACAGGCGCACATCAATAAAATCAACGGGGATACCACCATGAGCCTCAAAGACAAAGTGCCCACACTGGTTGATACCGCCGCGCAGGCGGACATTCACGCCTGGCGCGCGCGCGAATCCTGGCGCGTGTTCGAGATCATGGCAGAGTTTGTCGAAGCGGCAGAGCGGCTGCAACCGATTCAGCCTGCGGTGTCGATCTTTGGCTCAGCGCGCACACCCCAGGAGCACCCGTATTATAAGCTCACCGAACAGGTTGCCAGACTGTTGTCTGATGCGGGTTTTTCGGTGATCTCCGGTGGTGGTCCTGGCATTATGGAGGCCGCCAACAAGGGCGCCTTTTTTGGCCAGAGCCCGTCGGTAGGCCTCAATATCCAGTTGCCGCATGAACAAAGTGGCAATCCCTATCAGGACGTCAGCCAGAGTTTTCGCCACTTTTTTGCGCGCAAGGTCATGTTCGTCAAACACGCGACTGCCTACGTGGTGATGCCCGGTGGGTTTGGCACGCTGGACGAACTCACCGAAGCACTCACACTCATTCAGACTGGCAAGTCGCGTCGCATTCCCATCATTCTGGTGGGCAGTGCGTTCTGGGGCGGTATGGTGGATTGGTTCCGCAACGTGCTGGTGACCGAAAAAATGATCGGCCCGGCCGATATGGACCTTGTACAGTTGATTGACGATCCCCAGGAGATCGTCAACGCGATCTTCAAGTATTACGAAACACGCGGCTTCGAAATGTCGCCGGCTGAACGCGAAATGCAGTTCAGTTTGTAACCAGGATGAACCCGCCGTGCCAGGCGGGCGTCCAATCAAGAAAACATACAAGCAAAGCTATAAAGGAGACCTGCTCTTGCGTACAACATCCCTGATTGCCTGCCTCGTGTTGCTGGCTGGCATGGCGCAAGCCGCCACAGATACCGGCAAGAAAGAACCCGAAGCGCCGCCCCCCCCTCCGATGCCGGCAGCAGACAGCCCTGCAGCGCCAGAGCCCGAAGTCACCGTGGTGCAAAAACAGGACGCCACGGTCACCGAATACCGCATGAAAGGCAAACTGTACATGATGCGAGTCGTGCCTAAAGTGGGCAAGCCGTATTACCTCGTCGACAAGGAAGGCAACGGCCGTTTTAACCAGATGTCCGACATCGGTGGTGACAATCTGGCACCACCACGCTGGGTCTTGCTTGAATTCTGATCGCGCCTTTGAAACAATGCCCGGCGTTGGCCGACCCCGGCGTACTCGTTGATATACGAACCATGTCTGTATTCACCACCGTCACGCCGGATGATCTGGCGCCTTTTCTGAAGCGCTACTGTATTGGCCAGTTGGTCGAGCTCAAAGGCATTGCTGCGGGCGTGACCAACACCAATTTCTTTGTGACCACGACGCATGGTCGTTACGTGCTGACGCTGTTCGAGACCTTGCAGGCCGAAGAACTGCCGTACTACGTGAACCTGCTGGCTCATCTGGCACACCATGGCATTGCTTCGGCAGCACCCATTGCCAATCTGGATGACCAATACGTCGATACGCTCAACGGCAAACCCACGCTGTTAGTCACCTGCCTGCCCGGCAAAGTGGCAGAACACCCCAACACGACGCAATGTGCCGAAGTGGGCGAGATGCTGGCGCAAATGCACCTGGCATCGCGCAGCTACGGCGGCTACATGAAAAACCCGCGGGGCGTGCAATGGTGGGCAGATACCGCTGCCGAGGTTGCACCGTTGATGTCCCCGGCAGATGCGCAGATGTTGCTGGCGGAAGTCACCCTCCAGCAATCTACCGATTATCGCGCGCTGCCCTCTGGCATGGTGCACGCCGACCTCTTCCGCGATAACGTGTTGATGGATGGCGATCGGGTGGGTGGTTTTATCGATTTCTACTACGCATGTAACGACGCCTGGCTTTACGACGTCGCCATTGCCTTGAATGACTGGTGCTCCACCGAAGACGGCAACATTGACGACGAACGCGCCCGTGCTTTACTCAGCGGTTATACCGGCGTGCGAGAACTGGACTCCGCAGAAATAGCGGCCTGGCCGACCATGTTGCGTGGCGCGGCATTGCGCTTCTGGACGTCGCGTTTGCTCGACTACTACAAACCTGCCAGCGGCGAAATGACCTTTGCCAAAGACCCCACCCACTTCCAGCGCGTGATTGAGCACCACACCCGCCGCCAGGATTTCTGGCTGAGCTGAACACCATGTCCTTTGCTGATTCGCTCCATGCGCTGCGCCCGGACCTCATACGGTACGCGCGCTATCAATTGGGCGATGAAACCAGCGCGGAAGATGTGGTGCAGGAAACCCTGCTGGCTGCGCTGGAAAAACCCGAATCGTTCAGCGGGCAGTCCAGCCTGCGTACGTGGGTCACGGCCATTCTCAAGTTCAAGGTTATTGACGCGCAGCGTCGGCGGTACAAAGACCCGCTGCATATCCACCCTGAACTGGACGAAGAAAACGACCTCTCGGATTTCGACACGTTATTCGACAAAACCGGTCACTGGGGCAGCGAAGGTCCGCGCCACTGGAACCACCCGGATGCCAGCCTGCAAGACAAACAGTTCTGGCATACCTTTGAAGTCTGCCGCAAGACCATGCCTGCGCGCACCGCACTGGTGTTCTGCCTGAGAGAGATCACCGGGCTGGAAATCGAGGCGATCTGTCAGCAATTGGAGATCACCACGACTAACTGTTCAGTACTCTTGTATCGCGCGCGCATGGCTTTACGCTTGTGTCTGCAAAAAAACTGGTTTGATGACGAGGTAGCCGGGTGAACCGTGCTATCCAGAAGGAATACCCATAATGTTTGGCGCCTGTCGGCAAGCCAGCCGCTTGCTGTCCAAGTCTCAAGATATGCCACTGACCTTTGGTGAGCGCCTGAAGCTGCGCTATCACCTGGCGCTGTGCGACAAATGCCGCGAGTTTTCCCGGCAACTGGACCAGTTACGCCACTTTGCCCGACAGGGCGAGAAACAGGCCCAATCTGATTCCTGACAGGTTGCCCTGTATTGCGCCTGACCGTCTGACCGTTCTACCCGAGGCTCCCATGTCTGATTCTCATCCATTGCTGGCCGAGCTTGCTGCCATGCTTGACCCCGCCGGCATCCTCACCGGCCAGGCCACTGAAGGCTATATGATCGACGGCCGTCGCCGTTACCACGGCCACAACCTGGCAGTGATCCGACCGCGCAGCACTGAAGAGACCGCCGCAGTAGTCAAAGCCTGCGCCCGGCACAAGGTGTCGATGGTGCCGCAGGGTGGGAATACCAGCCTGTGCGGTGCCGCTACGCCCGACGAGAGCGGCCATAGCGTGGTGATCAGCATGGAACGCATGAACCGCGTGCTGAGTGTAGACGAGGGCAACAACACCATCACCGCCGAAGCGGGCGCCATCATTGCCGACCTGCAAGCCGCCGCGTTGAACGCCAAACGCCTGTTTCCGGCTGATTGGGGGGCCAAAGGTTCGGCCCGCGTGGGCGGCGCACTGGGCACCAATGCCGGCGGCCTGAATGTACTGCGCTACGGCAACATGCGTGAACTGACGCTGGGTCTGGAGGTGGTACTGGCTGACGGTCGTGTCTGGAACGGCCTGAGAGGTCTGCGCAAGGACAATACCGGCTACGATCTCAAACAGCTGTTCATTGCCTCTGAAGGCACGCTGGGCATCATTACCCGCGCCACGTTCAAGCTGTTCCCGTTGCCGACAGCGCAGTCGACCGCACTGATCCCTGTCGCTGATCCGCAAGGCGCGGTTAATCTGTTACGCGGTTTGCAGCATGAACTGGGCGATCGGGTCACCTCCTTCGAGCTGATTTCCCGCCGTTGCTGGGAATTGCTGGCCCAATATTGTCCGGAGCTACCTAAACCGTTTGCTGAATTACCGGCCTGGACTGTGCTGGCAGAAGTCTCTGACGGTGGTTCAGACGAGTTGTTGCTCGACAAATTTGCCGAAGCGCTCGTCGCCTTGAGCTATGCCGACAACGCACTGGTGGCCCAAAGCCGGTCCGATGCAGCGGATTTCTGGGCGCTCCGTGAAGCCATCCCGGAGGCGCAAAAGCGCAAAGGGGTGAGCATCAAACAAGACATCGGCGTGCCGACGTCGGCGTTTCCGCAGTTCCTTACCGAAGCCCAGGCCGCGCTCAGAGCCGGTTTTGGCGAGGCAGATATTATCGCCTTCGGCCACTTGGGCGATGGCAACCTGCACTACAACGTGTTTTTATCTGATGTGAGCAACGGCGTATACGCGCACGAGGCGCGTATCAATGACATCGTTTACGAGATTGTGCAGCGCCACAGCGGTACAATTTCAGCCGAACATGGCATCGGCCAGCTCAAGCGCAATCTGTTGCCGCATTACCGCAGCGACGTAGAAATGTCGCTCATGCATCAGATCAAGCAAACGCTCGACCCCGATAACCTGATGAATCCAGGCAAGCTACTGGCTGATTGATCCCATCCGGATCATACCGGCCAATAGCGCCCTCCATTGACCCTTTGGTGCCCGCAATGCTGACCCTTTCTACTGCTTTTGATTCCGGTGCAATCGAGGTGATTGATCTGTCCGATCACGCCAACATTCGCCTCAACCTGCGAGCAGACAACGCCTCTGCCTTCAAGCAATGGTTTCACTTTCGCCTGGCGGGCACGGCATTTCGTGAATGCGTGGTCCACATTGAAAACGCCGGGCAGTCTGCCTACCCGGGCGGCTGGGATGGCTACAGCGCGCGGGCATCTTACGACGGTGTGGAGTGGTTCTGCGTTCCGACAGAATATGAAAACGGCGTGCTGACCATCCGCCACCAGCCGCAACGGGATGTGATCTACTACGCCTACTTCGAGCCTTATTCGTGGGAGCGTCACTTGCAAATGCTGGGCCACGCCCAGTATTCGCCGGATTGTGTGGTCCGCGAACTAGGCCAGACCGTTGATGGCCGCCCCCTGGACATGTTGCGCATTGGCACGCCTGAAACCGGCAAGCGCAAAGTCTGGATCATTGCGCGTCAACACCCGGGCGAAACCATGGCCGAATGGTGCGCAGAAGGCGTGATCGGTAGCCTGCTGGACCCCCAACACGCAGTCGGCCGCGCGTTGCTCAACAAAGCAGTGTTCTACGTCGTGCCCAATATGAACCCCGATGGCGCCGTGCGTGGCAACCTGCGCACCAACGCTGCCGGCACCAACCTGAACCGCGCATGGCAGACACCCAGCATGGAAACCAGCCCGGAGGTATTCCTGGTGCGTCAGGCCATGGAAGAAACCGGCGTTGACGCGTTCTTTGATATGCACGGGGACGAGAGTATCCCGCACAATTTTGTGGCTGGTTGCGATGACAACCCCTCGTTCTCTGAACATCAGCGTGAACTGGAAGAGGCTTTCAAGCGGCTCTGGGTGGCCGTTTCGCCTGATTTCCAGACCGAATACGGCTACGGCCCCAGCCAGTTCGGACCCGAAACACTGACGCTGGCCACCAACTGGGTAGGCGACCGCTTTGGCTGCCTTGCGTTCACGCTGGAAATGCCGTTCAAGGACACTGCCAACCATCCGGAACCCGATGTGGGCTGGAATGGCGAACGTTCATTGCAATTGGGCGCATCCATGCTGACAGCGCTCAATGGCGTCATTGACCGGCTACGCTGATCCACGCTCACAGTTCCCGCAACCCGGCCCCGTGCCGGGTTGTTTTTTGCCGGGGGTGCCTTTTACAACACCACGCCCCGACATGCGTGGCGCGCCCCATGCCGGCCCTTGCCTGCACTGATGGCGCCACCCGGAGACATCATGAACCTGCCCGATGCGTTGTTGCCAGTGGCCCTGCGCTATCTGGGCGGTGCACCCGTCCAGGCAAAAAAAATTGACGGTTTCTACGCGGAAGTCTGGTTAGTCGCGGGCGACAATGGTCAACGTCTGGTGTTGAAGCACTTCCGCCAACCCGATAATGCTTCACGTGAAACATCCGCGCTCAATACGCTGCGCGCTGCGGGTCATGCCGTCTTGCCCCGCGTACTTGGGCAAGAACTGGACGAGGTGCGACGCGAGATTCTGGTACTGGAGTATCTTGAGGGCATTGACGCCTGCGCGGCTATTCAATCACCCTCCGCGATCGCCCGCTTTGCAGATCAAGTTACGGATATCCTGCTGCATTGGCACAGCATCAGTTCGGCGCGGGGTTTCCAGGACCTGGATGGCAGCTACCGGCCCAATTTCAAAGAGAGCTGGCAACGTTTCGGGCAGGATCGCCTGGCATGGTTATTTAGCGCGTCCGGGGAAGCACGCACCACTCTACCCATGCGCCGGGGGTTTGAGCGCATTTGGCGCAACGCAGATGCATTGGTAGCGCCCCTGGCAGAGGATGCCTCATCGCTGATCCACGATGACTGTCACGCCAGTAACTTCCTGGCAGATCCGGTGACACAGTCATTGACCGCCGTGATTGACCCCAATCACGCGCGTTTTGCGCACCGGGAATTCGACCTCTTTCACTTGAACGATGCCCGGCCGGAACTCCGGTTGCTGGAAACCTATCTGGACAAACACGCCGTTGCGCCGGGCTTTACGGCACGTCGCTGGCTGTTCAGCCTGTTCGATGACCTCAAGCATGTCGAACATACCAATTGGTTTGATGAAGACTGGTTTATGCGCAAGTTCAGGTATTTTGATCACGCGCTAGCCAACGCCCGGTGAGCGCCTGGCCATAAAAAAAGGCACGCCAGAGCGTGCCTTTTTTTCGCAGGAACTGCGCCCGCATCAAGCCAGAGCCGGTTCCAGCGCATCTTTCATTTTTTGCAGGGCCTTGGCCTCGATCTGGCGAATACGCTCAGCCGACACGCTGAACTCAGCAGCCAGTTCGTGCAGCGTAGTGCTCCCTTCGTCACCCAGCCAGCGCGCTTCAATAATGCGACGGCTGCGCGGGTCCAGCGTACCCAGGGCTTGCTGCAGGCCTTCGGACTGCAGACGGTCATAAGACTGACGCTCCATCTGGCGCACTGGCTCGTTTTCGCTGTCAGCCAGCCAGTCGATCGGCGCATAGCCGTCGTCATCGCCATCTTCAGCCATCAGCGCAATGTCCTGACCGGTCATGCGAGTCTCCATTTCGAAGACTTCTTCCGGTTTGACACCCAGATCACGCGCAATGACTTCGGCTTGCGCCTGGGTCAGTGCAGAGAAACCCGTTTTCTTGGAACGCAGGTTGAAGAACAGCTTGCGCTGGGCCTTGGTAGTCGCAATACGGACCAGACGCCAGTTGCGCAGGATGTACTCGTGAATTTCTGCCTTGATCCAGTGCACAGCAAACGAGAACAGGCGCACACCGCGGGTCGGTTCGAACCGCTTCACGGCCTTCATGAGGCCGATATTGCCTTCCTGAATCAGGTCTGCTTGCGGCAAACCGTAACCGGCATAACCACGCGCAATGGACACCACAACGCGCAGATGGGACATCACCAGCTGGCCAGCGGCTTCCAAGTCGTTGTCATGGCGGTAGCGATTTGCCAGATCGATCTCTTGCTCGTGCGTGAGCATGGGCATGGCATTGACTCGCTGGATATAGCTCTCAATGCTGTCGCCACCCGTGATCACCGGCAATGCAACGCTGTCTACCATGAATGTTCTCCTGTGTTGCTCTGCGTCGTTTCAAACGACGACGCTAGATATTAGCACTCCATACCTCAGAGTGCTAACCGAACAAAAAGTTCTTATGAATTCAAGCACAGACGCGATGTTGTTGCACGGCAATATTTTCAATGCTTCCGATAGAATAGACCAATCGGTCTATTTCCGACGAACGGCACAAAACCTCAGCCCAAAACCTAGCGGAACTGGCGCAAATGACGTCCGACAGCCAGCGACGCCCCCAGCAAGCACAAGAGCGTGGTGACTGCCAGCGTCACCAGGACAACGCGCCAATCGGCCAGCGCCAGACTGAATTGTTGCCCATAACTTTTGGCCAGCGCCTCTACCGCAGGGTTGAGCCAGGTGCGTGCCGTCCAGACGATGGCACATGCCAGCAAGCCACCCAACACGCCCTGCACCGCCGCAAAGTAAACAAACGGGCGACGGATGAAGGCATCCGTGGCACCAATCAGCTTGGCGACCTCAATCTCATCCTTGCGGGTCAGAATCTGCAGGCGAATGGCATTGCCGGTGATCAACACCAGCGCAACGGCCAACAACACAAGGACGATTTCCAGCAGTGCTTTGCCAACGATGATCAACTGTTGCAGACGCCGTGCCCACGCTGAATCCAGTTGTACCTGTTCTACGCCATTGGACGCTATCAGCTCTTTTTGCAAGGCTTCGAGAGAATCCGCCGACGCATCCGTACTGGCAGTCAGGATGAAGGTATCTGGCAGGGGGTTATCCGTCAGGCCGGCCAGCAGATCGCCACCGCCCACGCTCGCCTGCATCTGCTTGAGCGCATCGTCTTTACCCACGAATTGCACCTTGGTCAGACGCTTGTCGCCAGCCAGATGTTGCTTGAGCTGGTTGATGGCATCCGCCCCGGCCGTCGTGCGCATATACACCGACAGCTGCGGCTCGACCGGTAACTGGCCAATCACGCCTTGTGCACTGGCAATCAGCAGATAAAAGCCCAGCGGGAACGCCGCCGCAATGCCGATGACCAACAGGTTAAGCACCGAAGAAAGTGGCGCACGCAGCATGCTGCCCAAGGTACGGGTAAAAGCTATCCAGTTCAGACGTATCCAGTGTTTCATGGCGCCCTTATGCGGAGAACTGGCCGTTTTTCAGGCGCAGGATACGACGACCATAGTCGGCCATCAGGGTTTCATCGTGTGCGGAGATCACCAGGGTCACGCCGACCTGATGGAATGACTTGAACAGTTCCAGGATGTCGTTGGCGTAATCACGATCCAGGTTGGCTGTCGGTTCATCCGCCAACAGGATGGATGGCCGATGTACTACCGCGCGGGCAATACACAGGCGCTGTTGCTCGCCACCAGACAAACTGACCGGATTGAGCTTCTCCTTGCCTGCAAGGCCTACTTTGTCCAGCGCAGCCTGCACGCGGCGGCGTGCTTCGCGGTGATCAAAGCCGATGATATCCAGCGGCAAGCGCACGTTGTCGTAAACGCTGCGGTCGTACAGGATTTTGTGATCCTGGAAAATCAGCCCGATGTGGCGACGTGTATACGGCATGGACGCCCGGCGCATGCGTGCCAGGTTTTGCCCGTTGACCAGAACCGCCCCTGCCGTGGGGCGTTCGATGCCGGCAATAAGCTTGAGCAGCGTGGACTTGCCTGCCCCGGAATGGCCGGCCAGAAAGACCAGCTCGCCGTCTTCAATATCAAAACTGAGTTGCTTGACGGCATCAAAGCCGCCCGGATAACGCTTGGTGACTTGCTGGAACTGGATCATTCGCCGTCCGTTGTCAGAAAATCAATCAAGAAAATCAATCAAATAACGCGTCAATATAGTCTTTTGCCACAAAGGGGCGCAGATCATCAATGGTCTCGCCCACGCCAATGAAGCGTACCGGCACTGGCCGCTGCTTGGCGATGGCGGCGATCACGCCACCCTTGGCCGTGCCATCGAGCTTGGTCAGCACAAGGCCCGTCAGACCCAGCGCATCATCAAAGGCCTTGACCTGGCTCACCGCATTCTGGCCGGTATTGGCATCGATCACCAACATCACCTCATGCGGGCCAGTCGGATCAGCCTTTTGCACCACGCGTTTGACCTTTTTGATTTCTTCCATCAGGTGCAATTGCGTCGGCAGCCGACCAGCAGTATCGACAATGATGACATCGCAACCACGCGCTTTGGCGGCGTTCACCGCGTCGAACGCCACTGCAGCGGCATCGCCCGATTCTTGCGCGATCACTTGCACACCGTTGCGCTGACCCCAGACCACCAGTTGCTCACGCGCGGCGGCACGGAACGTATCACCCGCGGCCAGCAATACATTGTGGCCTTGCTCCTGAAAATACTTGGCCAGCTTGCCAATGCTGGTGGTTTTGCCTGCGCCGTTCACGCCAGCCACCATCAGGATAAAAGGCTTTTGCGGGGTTACCACCAGTGGTTGTTCCAGCGGCTGGATCAATTCCAGCAAGGCTTCCTTGAGCGCCAGTTTGAGTTCGGATGCATCCTTGAGACCGCGCAACGAGACACGATCACGCACGTTCTTGAGCAACGTGGTTGTGGCTTCCACGCCCATATCTGCGGTCAGCAGGACGGTTTCCAGTTCATCGTACAAGTCTTCGTCAATCTGGCCGCCGCCAAACAGGCCAGCCAGATTCTTGCCCAGCGAGTCTCGGGTTTTGGCCAGACCGGCTTTCAGACGATCCGTCCAGGACAATTTGGGCTTCTCTTGCGGCTGAGCGACCTCCTGCATCGGCATGGGTACCGGCGCAGGTGTTGCAATGGCAGGCTCAGGTTCCGGCTGCGGCGCGGGTTCTTGCGCGACAGGCGTCTCTGTCACCGGTGCTGATTCAGTCTCGGTGGTTTCAGTTTTGGGTTTCTTGCGGAAAAAATCGAACATAGGGTTTGCGTCACGTCGCCAATGGCGGAAAATATCTGATTTGGCGCGATTTTAGCGCGGGTGAGGCATGGCAGCACAGCATAAAAACCAGGTTCGCATTATCGGCGGCGACTACAAGCGCCGGCTGGTGCATTTTCCGGATGGTGATGGCCTGCGGCCGACGCCTGATCGCGTGCGCGAAACGCTCTTTAACTGGCTGGGACAAGACCTCACCGGACTGCGTTGTCTCGACCTTTTCGCCGGCAGCGGCGCCTTGGGTTTTGAGGCCGCCTCACGCAACGCCAGACAGGTGGTCATGGTTGAAAAGTCCAAACCCGTTTACGCCGCGCTGTCTGATAACCGCAAGACACTGGGTATGACGAATGTCGATATTGTCTGGGCCGATGCGCTGACCTGGCTCTCTGGCAAGGCGCTCGATTTTGATGTGGTCTTTCTGGACCCGCCCTATGCCTCTGATCTGCTGCCCAGGGTATTGGCCATTCTGGCCGATGCACTGCCAGCCGACGCGATGGTTTATGCCGAATGCGCGGCATGGCCGGATCTGGCGGGTTGGGAACTGACGCGTGAGCTGAAGGCTGGTGCGGTGCATTGCGGTTTGTTGCAGCGAACGGTCTAGTCAGCGACTTATCACAAATCGGCAATATGGACGCAACACAATCATGTTGTCCGGCGATGCCGGTTACGGCATTTGCGACCTTTTATAGTGTCAATAATGACAAAACCATAGAAGTGCACTGCCGTCCAACTGTTATGCGGTTGTCGCTCTGTAAGGAACGTGGGACAATCGCCGCCGTTTCAAACGTAGCTGTTTTTGAAGGAATATTGCCATGGCGCTGATGATCACTGATGAGTGCATCAATTGTGATGTCTGCGAACCCGAATGCCCCAATAGCGCCATTTCGCAAGGCGCTGAAATCTATGAAATCGACCCTAACTTGTGTACTGAGTGCGTTGGTCATTACGACGAGCCACAATGTCAGCAAGTCTGTCCGGTCGATTGCATTCCGTTCAATCCGGACGTCAAAGAGTCCAAGGAAGAACTGATGCAAAAGTATCTGATCATTTCGGGCAAGGCCTGATCGATCAATCGGGGCACATACCCGCACAACAAAAAACCGGACTCAAGGGTCCGGTTTTTTCATGCGCGTCGCTCGGGCGCGCTTACCGCGTCTGATAACGCGTCGGGTCTGCCACGCCAGCATCAGCAAAACCGGCAGCACGCAAACGGCAAGCATCACACACGCCGCAAGCACGGCCGTCATCATCAGCCTTGTAGCAGGTCACGGTCTGGCTGTAATCCACACCGAGCTTCAGGCCGGTTTCCACAATCTGTGCCTTGGACAGCGAGATCAGCGGCGTGTGAATGGTCAGCGGTGACCCTTCAACGCCGGTACGCGTAGCAAGACGTGCCATGTGCTGATAAGCCGCAATGTAATCCGGGCGGCAATCCGGATAGCCCGAGTAGTCCACGGCATTGACGCCAATGAAGATGTCGTCGCCCTTCAAGACCTCAGCCCAGGCCAGTGCATACGACAACAAAATGGTGTTGCGCGCAGGCACGTAGGTGACCGGAATAACGTTCTCACCGGTTGCACCGTCAGTCGGGACCTCAATACTGGCATCGGTCAGTGCAGAACCACCAAATACCGCCAGATCAATCTTGATCACACGGTGTTCGACCGCGCCAAGGCTCTTCGCTACGCGCGCGGCGGCTTGCAGTTCTGCGTTATGACGCTGGCCATAATCAAACGATAAACAATACGGCGCGAAACCCTGGCTTTTGGCAATCGCAAGGCAAGTCGCAGAATCAAGCCCGCCAGACAGCAGAATGACGGCAGGACGCGGGTTGGAGGTACTCATTAATGTTTGCTCCCGGAGCTGACCGCCATTTGCTTGAGAATGCCGGCAGCCAGATCATGATAAAGATTGGTTCTATAAATACGGGCCACGCTGGAAGCCACCATGGCTGCAGCCAGGGTAGAGATCACCATGGCATGGCCATCGGTCATTTCGATCATGATAATGGCTGAGGTAATCGGTGCACGCGTGACTGCGGCCAGCATCGCCACCATGCCAATCGCCATGAGTTTGATCTCAATCGCTTGAGAAAATAACGGGGTAAACCAGCTCCCCACGCCCGCGCCCAGTGCGAGCGAGGGCGCAAAAATCCCGCCAGGCAAACCCGTCAGGAATGTGGCCAGCAGACTCACAAACTTCAGTGGCAGGTAGTACCACACCAGCGGGCCCTGACCACCGATCGCGCGGCTGGTTTCATCCGCCCCGCTGCCGTAAATAGGCAAGATCAAACCACACAGGGCGATTGCCAGGCCGCACAGGGCGATGAACCAGTACGGATGCGCACTGCGCCAGCGCAATACCCCCGGTGGCAGCCAGCGCGCCTGATGTACGCACAGCCATGAAAAGAGGCCACCAATCAACCCGGCGGTGATTGCAACCAGAAATAGCGGCGGCAAGATGGTGTATTCGAAATCCGGCACGCGGATGCGGCCAAAGTAGGTGTAATCGCCAATGAGCGCGAGTGACACGATACCGGCCAGGATCACTGATCCGATTAACTTGCCGCTGGTTTCGGTCTCTACGGAGCGAGCCAGTTCTTCAAATGCAAAGACAATCCCCGCCAGCGGTGTATTGAACGCGGCAGAAATACCGGCAGCGCCCCCCGCCAGGATCAACTGGCGCTGGAAAACCGGATCGGCCAGCGGCAAAAAGCGGCGACAGGCATACATGATACTGGCCCCGATCTGCACGGTCGGGCCTTCCCGCCCCAGCACAAAACCACTGCCCGCGCCCAGCACGATGCCAAGAAACTTGATACCGGCAATGCGCAATGAAAGCAGTCTTTCGGCCTCAGGCGGGTTTTCCGCCAGATCAATCGCCGCCATGGCTTGCGGAATACCACTTCCTTCTGCGCCTTCGCCCAGTTTGCTCATCAACCAGCGGATCGCCATCCCGCCCAGTGGCAGCACCACCAACGGCCACCAGTGCCACATTGAAAAGAGGTGCTGGAAGCCCAGAAACGCCCATTCCGCGGCTTTGGCCAGCAGGACTGCGACCAGACCAACCAGCGCGGCGCCAAACCAGAATACCAGCGTCGCCCGGCTGCGATAGGGGAGTTCTTTCAGGTGAACGAGGATACGTGACGCCAGGATGGGCAGCTTCATCACTCAACCAGGTGAAATGGAAAAAGTCTTTGCAGTATGGCTTACCGCGCCGGACAAAGCCCAGTGCGGGATGTCCAGCAAAAACACGGTGTCGCTATCGGCCATTGGCGGGCGCCGGTTCAAACCCCCGGGCGATCGCCCCACAGGATCTTGTGCAACTGCACCTGCATGCGTACCGGCAGATGGTCTTCCAGCACCCAGGCGGCCAGATCGGCGGGTTTGAGGGTTTCCCAAACCGGTGAGAACAACACTGGCGCGCGATCGGCGAGCTGTTTGTCACGCAGCAAATCCCGCGCCCATTCGTAGTCTGCGCGATCGCAAAGTACGAATTTGATCTCGTCACCCTTGTTTACCGCATCCAGGTTTTCCCAGCGCATTTTGGCAAGCTCGCCCGAGCCGGGGGTTTTGATGTCGACAATACGCGATACGCGCGCGTCGACGTTCTCAATCTGCAGCGCCCCGCTGGTTTCCAGGCTGACATCAAAGCCTTCGTCGCACATACGCTTGAGGAATGCGAGGCTATGTTTTTGCGCCAGCGGCTCACCACCGGTCACACAGACCGTTTTGGCGCCAAAAGAGCGCACTTTCTCGACAATGGCATCAAAGCTCTGGGTCTCGCCGCCGTGAAATGCGTACGCGCTGTCGCAATAGCCACAGCGCAAGGGACAGCCGGTAAGCCGCACAAAGACGGTGGGCACGCCCATGCGGCTGGTCTCGCCCTGCAGCGAGAAGAAGATTTCGGTAATGCGTAAAGAGGGTGCTTGTTCAGCCATAAAACAGTTACTCCATGCTGGAAACACAGTCCAGCGGACAATCAAATGGTATGCAGCAGTTGCGACAAACCGGGAATTTTCCAACCGGATAAAAGTCCGGCGGAAAACAAAACGGCGTCGGCCGAGACCGACGCCGCCATGTGTACAGATACAACCCTTAGTTGGTGGTCAGCAGTGCCTTCTTGGCAATGGCTGCTTTGTCCGAACTGGGGTATTTCTCCAGCAATTGTAACAGGTATGCGCGGGCACTTTTCTTGTCACCCGATGCATTGGCAGCCACTGCGCGGCCATAGAGTGCATCAGGCGCAATCTGGCTGTCCGGCGCATCTTCAAGCACAGCGGCGTACGCGCTTTGTGCCGCCTTGTAATTCTTCAGATTGGTTTGACTGACACCCAGCCAGTAATTGGCAACGGGGGTCTGGTCGCTATCCGGATTAGCCTGGATAAACTGCGTCAGCGCACTGACCGCTTCCTTGTTCTTGCCGTTTTTAGCCAGCGAGACCGCGGCATCGAGCGTTTGCTGCACGCTGGCTTGCTGCTGCTGGGCAGCCTGCGCTTTGGCTTGCTCGATGTTACGCACACGGGTGTCCAGATCAACGTACAAGTCTTTCTGGCGCTTGGTGGCTTCATCCAGATTGTATTGCAGGGTTTCGTTCTGGCCGCGCAAGGTGGCCAGGTCCTGCTTGAGTTGCTCAATCTGGTTAACCAGATCCAGCATGCGTTTGTTACCCGCTTCCAGAAGCTGGATGCGCTGTTCCTGCGCGCTCACCTGGGTTTGCAGATCCTGAATCTGCTTGCGGGCATCATCATCACTGAACAGACCGGCGTTGGCATGCGCGGCGGCGAACGCCAGCACCACGATAGCTGCAATTCGTTTCATCGTTTCCAGATCACCATGTGAAAACAGCGTTGAACCAGCCCCTGCCAGCCCAACGCTGCACGATAAGCAGATTCAGTTCAGCAATCAAGCCTTACTGGGCGGATTCGCCTTGATAAACGATCTGCGTACGACGGTTACGTGCCCAGGCTTCTTCGGTGTCGCCTTGTTCGATTGGCTTTTCCTTACCAAAGGAAACGCTTTCGATCTGGCTATCCGCCACGCCCAGCGCTTGCAGTTGTTTCTTCACTGCATCAGCACGCTTTTGGCCCAGGGCCATGTTGTACTCGGCAGTACCGCGGTTATCGGTATTGCCTTGCAGAATCACCTTGGCGTCCTTGTGTTCCAGCAAATACTTGGCGTGGGCCTGGATCAGGTCGTTGTACTTGGCATCGACAGCGTAAGAGTCAAAGCCAAAGTAAACATTACGCTGCGACAGAATGTTGTTCGGGTCGGTCAGCGGATTGTTGGCCGGCAGGTTCTGACCTTGAGTCAGATCCACAGTGGCTGGCTTGTTCTCAGCAACCGGTGCAGGGGTCGGTGTGGCCACAGGGGCCGGCTTGGGCGAAGAAGCGCATGCGGCAAGCAGGGCAGTGAGCAGAGCGCTCATCAGGATTTTTTTCATTTCAAAGAATCTCCAAAAGTGTGCATTTGCAGCCCATCGGCAGCGATGGGTTACCGCAGCCCGCTCAACATGGCACAGCTGCGTATGCGTCCCGACTGATTAACTGGTTTTATTTCAGCATGGGCCCCCATGCCGGCTGCCTTACATCACCCGCTTGCGCCCGCAAACGCGCCTTGACGCGGCCATCGCTGGATACCGCAGCCAGCACGCCTTTGCCGCCAAGCTGTGTTTCGTACAAGACCATGCGGCCATTAGGCGCAAACGTGGGTGAATCGTCACGGCTGGTCTCGGTCAACACCTGCACCTGGCGGGTGGACATATCCATGACAGCCGTCTTGTACCCGCCCCCTTGCTGGGTGACGAATACCAGTGTTTTACCATCGGGGCTGACTTTGCCCGATGCGTTATACCCACCCTGGAAGGTCAGGCGTTCGGCATTGCCGCCACTGGCGGACATGCGATAAATCTGTGGTGCGCCACCCCGGTCAGACGTGAACACAATCTGGCCATCTGGCGTGAAGGAGGGTTCAGTGTTGATATCCCCCGTATTGGTCAGGCGGCGCGGATTGCTGTTGGTGCCGTTGGCGTCGATCACATAAATCTGCGAGCCACCTTGCTTGGTCAGCACAACCGCCAGTTTGCTGCCATCCGGCGACCAGGCCGGGGCTGAGTTGCTGCCCCAGAAATTGGCCGCTTTCCAGCGCTTGCCAGTCATCAAATCCTGAACGTAAACAATAGGCTTCTGGTCTTCAAACGAGACATAGGCCAGACGCGTGCCATCAGGCGACCACTTGGGCGACATGATGGGCTGGTTGGAGGCCAGAATGGCTTGCGAGGCGAAACCATCCGCATCGGCCACTTGCAATTCAAAGCGCTTGCCTTGCTTGACCACGTAGGCAATCCGCGAGTTGAACATCGGCCCAAAGCCGGTGACCTTCTCGTACACCATGTCGGCGATCTTGTGCGCGGCGTAGCGCATCTTGGCCGGCGGTACGATCAGCTCATAACCGACCAGTTGCTGTTTGCTCGCCACATCGACCAGGCGGAACTTGATGGAAACCTGCGCGCCCTGCGGCGTGACACTACCGATCAGGATGGTCTGTGCGCCCTTGGCGGTCACTGCCGGGAAATTGATCTGCGGCTGTTCATAAGGCACGGGCGAGAGGTCACCCGCGCCGATCACTTTGAACAGGCCGCTGCGGGTGAGGTCATCACTCACCACCGGCGTCACCGGCTGTTGCTGCTGAACTTCGTTCTGGAATGGCGCGATGGCAATCGGGTACTGGTTGGCACCCACGCCCACCACATCAAACGAGATGTCGGCGTGGGCAGCAGCGCTAGCCAGAAGGCTCATGGCTACAACAAAACGGGCAAAGCGTAACAGCACGGGTTTGTTCTCCTTGTTCAGTTCACGCAGCAGATACGTCTGTTTCCGGGTTAATCCTTGAGCCGGAAGCTCGGCGTCAATGAGCGCCACTCGCCGGTAAACGGCGTACTTCCGGGTCGTGGCGGCAGCCGGCCCAGATCAAGAATGGCGCGCTTGACCGCATCATCATAGGCACCATTTCCGCTCGATTTGATGACTTGTACGTCTTGCACCGTACCGTCCGGCAGCACGTTGATCCGCATATTCACCGACGGGTTTTCATCCCCGTTCGGCGAGTAATGAATCCGCGACTTAAGCAAGCTGCTTAGACCTGCGAGGTAACCCCCGCTGCCCCCCGCACCGGTGCCTTTACCTCCTGCCGGACCCGTATTGCTGGTCGCATCCGGGTTGTTGCCCTTACCGCCTGCCTTGCCATTGGGCTTGGCCTCAGCAGTGTTGGTCAGCGTATTGGCTGACAGCAACGCATCCATGGAATTCGGATCAGGCTTTTTCTTCGGAGCCGGCGTTGGCTTGGGCGCTTTGGTCGGCTCCGGCGTAGGCGCAGGAGTCGGTTTAGGCGTCGGCGTCGGCGTTGGCTTCGGAGTCGGGGTAGGCGTCGGCTTTGGCGTGGGCTTGGGCGTCGGCGCAACCTTGACCTTTTCTTCCTGAATATCCGGCTTGGGCTCAGGCGTAACCACGGGCTCCGGGGTCACAATCTGTTGCTTGACCGGTTTTTCCTGGACAGGTTCAACAATTTTTTCAGGTGCCGGTGGTGGACCACCCCACAACTCGACTTCTACCGTCTGGGCCTTGTGGGTTTGCCAATGCACCGAGAACACCAGAAACAGCACGAGCAAGGCGTGCACGACAATCGCGAGGATCAGCGAGAGCGTGTTTTTTTCTTCCGGATGCCGTTCAGGACGTTGTTCCATCACTGCGTTCATCAGCGGGTGTTCACCTTCAGGCCAACACGGGCAATGCCGGCTTGCTTGAGCGCATCCATGGCATTCATCACTGCTTCATAGCGCACCGATTTGTCCGCGGCGATCACCACCGGACGATCCGCATTGGCGCCAAGATGTGCCTTGACCATATCGGCCAGACCTTTGACGTCCGGCGTGGTCTCGGTATTGCCCTTGTCATTAACCTTGATGCTGCCATCGGCGTTGATTTCGACAAACACCGGGGCGACATCCATCTGTTTGTCGGCCTTGCCCACGGAGGGCAGATTGACCACACCACTTTGCATCATCGGCGTGGTCACCATAAAGATCACCAGCAGCACCAGCATCACGTCGATATAAGGCACGACGTTGATCTGGTTCATCGCGCGGCGAGGGCGTCGGGTACGTGCCATTGCGCCGGCCCCTTAACGTGCAGCCTGACGTTGCAGGATGTTGGAGAATTCTTCGATAAAGCTGTCAAAACGGCTGGCCAGCTGGTCCACGTCATGCGCAAAGCTGTTGTATGCCACCACGGCCGGAATCGCGGCGAACAAACCAATTGCGGTTGCTACCAGCGCTTCGGCAATACCCGGTGCGACGTTAGCCAGTGTCGCCTGGCCCACATTCGCCAGACCACGGAAGGCGTGCATGATGCCCCACACGGTGCCGAACAAACCTACGTACGGGCTGACCGAACCGGCAGAGGCAAGGAAAGAGGTGTGTTTGTCCAGGTAATCCAGTTCACGCTGGTAAGCAGCACGCATGGCGCGGCGAGTGCCTTCCATGGTGTCAGACAATTCCATACCGCCTTTCTGGCGCAATTTCAGGAATTCTGAGAACCCGGCAATAAAAATGCGCTCAATACCGTTGGGCGTACCCCGACGTACCTGTTCGTACAGCGCATTCAGATCAGAGCCACTCCAGAAGCGGTCTTCAAACTCTTCCGTGCGCTTTTTGGCTTTGGAGATCGTGAAGTGCTTGCTGAAAATGCGCCACCAACTCAGCAGCGACACCAGTACCAAAATCGCCATAACCACCTGAACGACCGTGCTGGCCTCTGTGATCAGCGACAGAATCGACATGTCCTGGGTACCGACTTCCACGTTTTTTTATCTCCCTTGGTGGCCGTAGTGCGGCCTGAATGCAACATTTTAGGCGCCGAAGCACCTTTCTTCGTATGAAATTATGCCGCGTGAATATTCACGTTTCTCTAGTCAAAACCCCGCATCTGCATTGGGCGGGTTCACACCAAAATGCTGGTAAGCCAGTAAAGTCGCCACTCGGCCACGCGGCGTGCGCTGCAACAGACCTTGCTGAATCAGATAAGGTTCCAGCACATCTTCGATGGTGTCTGAGGCTTCTCCTATAGCCGCCGCCACATTATCCAGGCCTACCGGGCCGCCACCGAACTTGTTGATGACTGCGTCAAGCAGCTTGCGGTCCATCACATCCAGCCCGGCATGATCGACATCCAGCATCAAGAGCGCAGCGTCGGCGACTTCACGCGTGACCACGCCATCGGCTTTGACCTCGGCGTAATCACGCACACGGCGTAGCAGCCGGTTGGCAATCCGCGGCGTGCCCCGAGAGCGGCGCGCTACTTCAAACGCGCCACCGTCTTCCATGTTGACATCCATCAGGCTAGCCGAGCGTTCGACAATCCGCGTCAGTTCTTCTGCGCTGTAAAACTCCAGCCGCGCCACAATGCCGAAACGATCACGCAACGGGTTAGTCAGCATGCCGGCGCGGGTCGTGGCGCCGACAAGCGTGAATGGCGGTAGATCAAGTTTGACCGAGCGCGCAGCGGGCCCCTCACCAATCATGATGTCCAGCTGGAAGTCTTCCAGCGCCGGATAGAGGATTTCCTCCACTACCGGGCTGAGCCGGTGAATTTCATCAATGAACAGCACGTCGTGCGGTTCAAGGTTGGTCAAGAGCGCCGCCAGATCGCCCGCGCGCTCCAGCACCGGGCCGCTGGTCTGGCGCAGGTTCACACCCAGTTCGCGCGAGATAATGTGCGCGAGCGTGGTTTTGCCCAGTCCTGGCGGACCAAACAACAAAACATGATCGAGCGCTTCGCCGCGCTTTTTGGCGGCTTCGATAAAGATCTCCAGCTGACCGCGTGCCTTTTTCTGCCCGACATATTCGTCCAGCATTTTCGGGCGCAGGGCACGTTCCAGCTGTTCCTCCTGCTGGGATATGGTTTTGGCGGTAATCAGCCGTTCTGGGGGTGCGGCAGAGAGCGAATCGGTTTCGATCATCGGTGTGTTTTTCCACAGGCAAGGCAAACAGCCGGCATGGGGAAAGCACCAAGGAGGCACCTTGAGCCCCATGCTAGACTGGTAATCCGGCTATTGTAGCCGGATAGGTACGTCTTCAGGGCGGGGCGAAATTCCCCACCGGCGGTAGGGCGATGGAAGGACCGTGTGTCAGCGGCTCACCATTCGTCAAGCCCGCGAGCGCTTCTTCAGCAGCCAGATCAACGGTGATGGGGAAGGTCAGCAGATCCGGTCCAATGCCGGAGCCGACGGTCACAGTCCGGATGAAAGAAGCACGTGCTCACCCGTAACCCGCACGCGGCTTGCGCTTTTTCGCATGTCCGACGGGTTATGGGTGTGTATCCGTCAAACTTTATGTTGTTCGCCCTGAAACGTTTTTCGCGGTTGTACCAGCTTTTGCGAGGACGTTTCCCATGCAGTTTTCCCCAGTTTCCCTCAGCCCCGCCGATACCTCCGCCGTTGAGGCCGCCGTCACTGCCATTGCCGCCGGCAAACCCGTTTTGCTGCTGGACGATGATGATCGTGAAAACGAGGCTGATATCGTCATGGCGGCCGAGACCGTTACCATCCCCGATATGGCATTGATGATTCGCGAGTGCAGCGGCATCGTCTGCCTGTGCCTGTCAGAGGAGATGGCCGATGCGCTGGATTTACCGCCCATGGTACCGGCCAACCAGAGCCGCTATCAGACCGCGTTCACGGTAACGATTGAAGCGGCGGCAGGTACCACCACCGGTGTATCTGCGGCAGATCGGGTCACCACTATTCTGGCCGCGGTGAGCGATGGCGCCAGGCCAGAACATCTGACCCGGCCTGGCCATGTTTTCCCGCTACGTGCCCGCAATGGTGGCGTACTGGCGCGGCGCGGCCATACCGAAGGATCGGTTGATCTGGCGCGTCTCGCAGGGTTCAAACCAGCGGCAGTGTTATGTGAGTTGATGAACCCGGATGGCACCATGGCGGTTGGCCAACAGATCACCGGATTCGCGCGCAAGCACAGCATGCCAGTGCTGACCATTGCCGCGCTGGCACGCTACCTGGCAGTGCAGATGCCGCTTAACCGCGTACCAGCTGTCGCAGAGCCAGCTTGATGCCCTGAGCAACATCGACATCTGCTGGCAGTTCCTTCATGGCCTGGGTTGCTTCGCGATCGTTGTAACCCAGCGCCAGCAAGGCATGCAGAATGTCGGCGCGGCCGCCTTGTTCTTGCGGGGCTGCCGCGGCGCTGCCTGGCATGACGGTCGAGGCCGCCACGCTGCCCAGTTTGCCTTTGAGTTCCAGCACCAGTCGCTCGGCTGTTTTCTTGCCGATGCCAGGCACTTTGGAAAGCCGGACCGTATTCTCGGTCGCAATCGCCAGCGCCAGTTCATCAGCCGACAAGCCTGACAAGATAGCCAGCGCGATTTTCGCCCCGATACCGGTGATCTTGATCAGCGCGCGGAAGAGGTCGCGCTCATCACGCGTGGCAAATGCGTATAAAAGCTGTGCGTCTTCCCGCACCACCATGTGGGTGAACAGCGAGACTTTCTCACCCAGATGCGGCAGCACGTAGATGGTGCTCATGGGCACATCAACTTCATAACCCACGCCACCCACGTCGATGATCAATTGCGGCGGTTGTTTTTCAATGAGCGTACCGCTCAGCCTTCCTATCATGCTGGTTTCCTGAATGCGGGGGATTTGAACGAAAGATGCGCCAGTATATCGGGCGAGGGCGTTAAAACCGCGAAAAAGAAGGCAAGCGTGGTTCAGGTCAGCCGGCCACGCCGCATTTTCAGGCCGCTGCCCAATTGCTTGAGCACACTGCCCGCGTTCTGAGCGTGAGTGAGGGCCACGGCCAGGGCGTCGGCCGCATCGGCCTGTGGCAGGCCATCAAGCCGCAACAGGCGTTGCACCATATGCTGCACCTGGGTTTTGTCGGCATGGCCATTACCCACCACGGCCTGTTTGACCTGGAGCGCGGTGTATTCAGAAATAGGCAGACCAGCAATCACAAGCCCGGCCAGCACCGCGCCACGTGCCTGGCCCAGCATCAAGGTCGATTGTGGATTGACGTTCACAAACACCAGTTCGACCGCGGCCACATCAGGCTGGTAGTGCTTGCAGACTTCAGCAATACCCTCCAGCAAACTGGCCACCCGCGCCGGCAACGTAGCGCCCTGCGGTGTGCGGATACACCCAGACGCCACATATACGCGTTGTTGCCCCGAGATATCCAGCACACCAAACCCGGTGACACGGGAACCGGGGTCGATGCCCAGTACGCGCATTACTGGGTACCCAGGGTTTGCAGATGTTCTTGCGTGAACGACCAGCGCCGGGTCACCACCAGCACGGAGGCGTGATTACCATTGTCATCCACCAGGCCCTTGGGCAGGCGGCTGAACGGGGCCGAGCGCTGCAAAATGCCCAGCGCGGCTTTATCCAGACGGGCGTCGCCCGAACTGCGATCCACCACCGCAGAACGCAATGAGCCGTCCTGGTTGATCTCGGCCGTCAGCGTCAATTGCCCGTACAGTTGCTTGCCGGTGGCGTCCTTGGGGTAAATATTGGCCCCCATGCGCTCGATTTTTTCTTTCCAGTCTGACTCCCACAATGCCGTCAGGCTCTTGTTGGCTGCCAGACCAATGCGCACCTTGCGTGGACGCTGTTGGTATTCGTTGTAATTTTGATCGATCTTGCCCATGGCACCAGACAATTCCTTGACCTGCTGCTCACGCTTCTGGTCGTCAGAACCATTGGACTGGCTTTGCTGGTTTTTGCCCTGGTTATCCTGCAATTGTTTGATCGTGGCCGGAACCTGCGCCTTCAGCTGCGTCATCAACCTGGCCGAGTCTTGCTCGAGTTGTTGTTCCTGACGCAACACTTGTTGCAGTTCGGTATTGAATTTGTCGGTCTGGGCCGGCAAGGGGCTGGACACCTGCTTGTCGGCATCCGTATTGCCCCCGGCATCCTGGTTCACCTGCGCCCGCACCTTGGCCTTGGAAGGCGCGGTATCTGTGGCTTTGTTGACCAGCTCTACCTGCATGAATTCCTGTGCGGAAGCGGGCAGGATCTCCGGATGTGTGATGCCGATCCCGAGGATAACCGCTGCGTGTGCCAGTGCGGACACCGCGAACCCGGTCGTCATGGAACGGCCGTTGCGCAACATTGCAAAATCGCCTGTGATTGAAGTCATCGCGCGAGTGTAGCATAGCAGTCAAGGCCGCCAACCCGAGCCGCCCGGCGCATCGTTTGCAAGCCTGACCGGCATTGTTAATATGCCCACTCGCCCTTATATGGATGTGATCAGAAAATGCGCTTGAGTACGCTACTGGTTTCCTGTGTCTTGCTGGCTGCAGCCTCGGCCCATGCCGATGACGGTGCCAAGGTTGCCGCTAAATACAACTGCCTGGCTTGCCATGCGGTCGATCACAAAATCGTGGGGCCCTCTTACCACGACGTGGCAAACAAATATCGTGGCCAGCCCGGCGTTGAAGCCAGGCTGATGAAGAAAGTGAAAGAAGGGGGCGGCGGCACATGGGGCACCATTGCCATGCCTGCGCAACAGATCGGTGATGACGATCTGAAAGTCATCATCAAGTGGGTTCTGTCACAGAAATAGGATTACGCTTGATGGTCAGTGTTGCCATCAAACCGTAATTTGTTGAGCGGACTCAGCCAGTTGTATGCCGTTTGTCGCGCGTGGCCGCAAGGCAACGGAAGATGTCATCCGGCTGATATTGCATTGGGCGCACGAGTTGATTAAGCTCCATGCCCATTTGGCGGACCGGGTTTTGTAAGCTGCCATTATTAAAACTGCCGGCCCCGCCCGGTTCTGAAAAGCGAGTATCACAATGGCCAAACTCACCGAACAAGACATCCTCAGCTGGAATGGTCCGGAAGACGAGTACATGAACGCAGATCATCTGCAGTTCTTCCGTGAGCTGTTGCTGAAGATGAAGCAAGAACTGCTCGCCAACGCGAACCAGACCAGCCAGCACCTGCAAGAGCAGGAAGCCACGCCTGATCCGGCTGATCGCGCCACGCTGGAAGAAGAATACGCACTCGAACTGCGCACCCGTGATCGCGAACGCAAGCTTTTGCTGAAGATCGACTCCACGTTGCGCAAGCTCGATGACGGCTCTTATGGTTACTGCGAAGACACGGGCGAGCCGATCGGCCTTGCTCGTCTGGTAGCCCGTCCGACTGCATCGCTGTCGCTTGAGGCGCAAGAACGCCGCGAGCGTCTGAAGAAGCAGTTCGCAGACTGATCCGCCCGTTAGCGATGCCAGCCCGTTGCTACGGCTGGCCGACGACGCGCTCCGGCGCGCCGTTTACACCGCACCTGTCGCCGTTTTGGCCAGGTGCGGTGTTGTTTTATGCCCCTCGGGACTTTCCCGCACACTTCTGTTTGGCATGATGGGCCCGCACCTGACATTTAACGGGTTTGCGGCACCTGTTTAGTGCAAGTTCACGGCAGATCGCCCCAGAAGGCGTCTTTGCTCTTGTTCGCAAATGACGGGCAGGCTACTCTAGCGTTTCCCCCTTAAATCTTGCGGTGCAACACATACGGGCACCGGCCGACCTCCAGGACCGTTTATGCAATACCAGACCGACGACGTACGTATTCGTGAAATCAAGGAGTTACTGCCTCCGGTTGCCGTTCTGGAAAAGTATCCGGTCACCGAGACCGCATCTGCCACCACTTTCCAGGCGCGCCAGGCCATTCAGGATATCCTGCATGACCGCGATGATCGTTTGCTGGTCATTGTCGGCCCCTGTTCGATCCACGACCCCAAAGCCGCGCTGGAATACGGTCGCAAGCTCAAGGTGCTGCGTGAAGAGCTGAAAGACCATCTGGAAGTGGTGATGCGCGTGTATTTCGAGAAGCCGCGTACCACGGTGGGCTGGAAAGGGCTGATCAACGATCCATTCCTGGATGGCAGTTTCAATATCAACGAAGGCCTGCGCATCGCTCGCAAGCTGCTGCTTGATCTGAACGATTCTGGCCTGCCAACGGCCGGTGAGTTCCTCGATATGATCACGCCGCAGTACATGGCTGATTTGATGAGCTGGGGCGCGATCGGCGCCCGGACCACCGAGTCGCAAGTACACCGCGAACTGGCTTCGGGTATTTCGTGCCCGGTCGGTTTCAAGAACGGTACTGATGGCAATCTGCGGATTGCCATGGACGCCATCCGTTCAGCTTCGGCCCCGCACCATTTCCTGTCTGTCACCAAGATGGGTCATTCGGCCATTGTCGCGACCGCCGGTAACCCGGACTGCCATGTGATTCTGCGCGGCGGCAAAGAACCGAACTACGACGCCAACCACGTGCGCTCTGCCATGGCTGATCTGGCGGGCGCCGGTCTGCCTGAAAAACTGATGGTGGATTTCAGCCATGCCAACAGCCGCAAGGACTACCGTCGCCAGATGGAAGTCTGTACCGACGTCTCTGCGCAGATCGCCGAAGGCAACAAGGCGTTGTTTGGTGTGATGATTGAAAGCCATCTGGTGGAGGGCCGTCAGGACCAGGTTGAAGGCAAGGAACTTTGCTACGGCCAGTCGATTACGGATGCCTGCATTGGCTGGAATGACACCGAAAAAGCCCTGACCGAACTGGCGAACGCCGTTGCGCAACGCCGGGCGTTGAGCAAGCTTGGCCGATAAGTCTTGCCTGCAAGACGCCGCAAATAGAAACGCCCCGGTTAAACGGGGCGTTTTGCATGACGCGAACCAGGTCAGTCTGGTCTGGACAAGTTGCGCTGAACTGGCATGATTAAAGTCATGCGCGAACCCTTGGTACCCCTTCATTTGCTGGCCCTGAATGCCGATGCATCCCTGCCCTGGCGGCAAGCGGTGTCTTCAGGTATCGCAGTGGGTATACCGGCATTGGTTGGACTGCTGGCTGGCGATGTCATCGGTGCCTTGCTGGGTGCCATTGGTGGCCTCTATGCCACTTTGCTTGATTATGGCGGTACAGCGCGTCATCGCCTGATGACACAGGCATTCGGCCTCATTGTCATTCTCGGTAGCGGCGCGATCGGCCTGTGGTTAGGACCGCACCACATCATGATGTTTGTCTCACTGGCCGTCCTGACCTTTGTGATCGGCTGGAATGACGGCCTTGGTGTGGCGCTGGATAACATCTTTCGCTTTGCCGCCCTCGCGCTGGTGCTCTACGCCTATCTGACCGCGCCACCCGCCGCGGCTTTTATTTACCTGGCGCTGGGTATTGGCGTGGGTGTCGTATCAGTTCTGGTGGATGACCGTTTGTGGCCCCGTGCGTTGCCGCGGCAGCATCCCGGCCTGCGCAACAGTTTCCGGCGTATACGAGCCGGGCACAGTGCGGGTATCTGGCACGCCTTGGGCTTAAGTGTGACAACATGCGCAGCGCTATGGATTGCCCAGCACACGCACTATCCACGCCCTGCATGGGTGGCAACCGTGGTGTTATTTGTCACCCGCCCCGATGGGCTTGATAGCCTGACACGGTTATTTCGCAGCGTTTTTGGCGCGATTATTGGCGTCGCGCTGGCCTGGTTGGTCAGCCACCTGACGCCGCAAGCCTGGGCACTCTATGGCTGGGCGGTGTTGTTTGCCTTCCTGCGGCCTTTGGCACTCGCCCGCAATTTCTGGGCTCACTACGCCTTAATGACCGCCATGATCTTGCTGTTGTTCGATTTGATGTTCTACCCCAGCGGGAATCATCTGGCGGGGATCGAAATACTTGGTATTCGCCTGCATGGCGTATTGCTGGGTTCGGTGATCGCCCTGTTGGGCATGGTCACCTTCAACCGCCAGGCCCGGGGCTATTTTGTGCAACAAGTGCGCGATTACTCACCCGCATGGTTGGGTGGCCGCCGGAAACCCTGAGCCGGTCAGCGGCGCAACAGGCCCCGAACGTGCCGTTCCACATCGGCCTCTTCGATCTCGCCATGTGTACCACCTGGCGCCACTTCGGCCAGATCAACGCCCAGCCGCGCAGCCAGTTGTGCGGCTTTCAGGCTCACCACCAGATAATCGCGGCGCGGGGTTATGTTAGCCGGCGCCAGCAGTGGCGGTTCATCGTCGCCATCCTGCACGGGCGGCGGCAGGATCTCCAGCATATCGCCGTCTTCGTCTTCGACTTCCATCATCAGCAGCAGACCAGTGGCTTCCACCTGATCGCCCTGTTCCACCATAAAGCGATCCACGAACCCTGCCGCAGGTGCGTGCACAACGATGTCCGTTTCACCGGCGCGCAAAGTGACCAGCACGGCGTCGGCCAGCACCGCTTCGCCCTCGGCCCGATGAAGCTGGGTCACGATGGCATGGCCGGCAAATTCCGGGGCACAGATAAGGTGGGTCGTATATTCTTTTGTCATTATCTTCAAGCTGGTTTTGCCAACCTTTCCGGCGCGCAACCTGGTAAATATCTACGCAAAGCGTATTGATATGTACCAATATTTGCTTTTGATGGCGTCATAAAATATGCATTCGTAGTTTTACTACGTACTTGCAGGTGCATCGTGTGCCTGCCCGTACCGCAGTATATCCGTTTGCCTGCCCATGACCGAAAATCGGCGCTGTAATCCAGCCCGGATTGGCCCCTGGGTTATTTTCAGGCTGCCAGCTGGCTTGCCCACCCGCAAGCCACCCTGGTGGAACCAGCCCGTTGTGGGTCGCGCCCTGAGCGCGATCCAAGGAGAAGCCCCACATGAACGACCTGATCCTGATCATCAATGCCGGCTCGTCCAGCATCAAGTTTTCCTTGTTCATCCAGACTGCCGCAGACCCTGCATTGCTATACAAAGGTCAGGTTGAGGGGATTTACGTCGACCCGCAATTCTCTGCCAAAAACGCTGCAGGGGATAAACTGGCCGATGAAAAATTGCCGGCCGATGCACCCCGCAATCATGATTACGCACTGCGTTATCTGCTCAACTGGGTCCAGGCCCATACCGAAGGCCGCAAACTGGCGGTGATCGGTCACCGTGTGGTGCACGGCGGCACCGCCTTCACCAAACCGGTGAAAGTGGATGCAAGTGTGCTCGCAGAACTCGATACCACCATCCCGTTGGCCCCGCTGCACGCGCCACACAATATCGGCCCGATGAAGACGCTGGCCGGCCTCTTGCCGGACGTGCCACAGGTAGCGTGTTTTGACACCGCCTTCCATCGCACCCAGCCCGAGATCAATCAGCTCTATGCATTGCCGGTAGAACTGGCCGAGCGCGAAGGCATCCGCCGCTGGGGTTTCCACGGGCTTTCGTACGAATATATCTCCAGCGTGCTGCCTGATATCGATGCCCGTGCCGCATCAGGCCGTGCCGTGGTGTGTCACCTGGGCAATGGCGCCTCCATGGCCGCGCTGCACAAGGGCCTGTGCGTACTGACCACCATGGGCTTCACGGCGCTGGAAGGCCTGCCAATGGGCACGCGCACCGGCACCATCGATCCGGCCATCGTGCTGCACTTGATGACGCATCTGAAAATGAATGCCGCAGAGATCGAATCGCTGCTGTACAAAGAGTCTGGGCTGCTGGGATTGTCGGGCGTGTCCAGCGACATGCGTGAACTGCACGCCAGCAGTGAGCCTCGTGCACGTCTGGCCATTGAATACTTTGCCAGTCGCATCGTGCAGCAAGTCGGCTCACTGGCGGCTTCGCTGCAGGGTATCGATGCGCTGGTATTCACCGCGGGTATCGGCGAGAACGACGATGAACTGCGCCGCCTCGTCTGCGCACCGTTGCAATGGCTTGGGGTGCATCTGGATGAACCCGCCAACAAGGTCCGCAGCGGGGAGCCACGGCGCATTTCCAACGCGCAAAGTACTGTTGCGGTCTATGTGATCCCGACCAATGAGGAATTGATGATCGCCCGACACGCCCTGCGTTGCATTGGCGCCTGATTGAATCACTGCTGACCAGACGAAAGGCGCAGTGCAGACTGCGCCTTTTTTTGTTTTTTCGGGCCGGGAACCAGCCGGCACCGTGCAGGTCAACCCGCCGTCACACAGGGTTCACAGCAGTTACCGATACTGCTGAACTTGTCAGAATCCCGTCATAGTCAATACGATGCTGCGTGATACACGACAACAAGGAATCAGCACAGATGGATAACAGCGGGATCATCATCGACAACAGCGTGGAGCCACGCCGCGTTCCAGCCGGACATGGCTGGACGTGGATTGCCGACGCCTTCAGGATGTTTTTCAAGCATTGGTGGCAATGGCTGCTGTTGTGCGCCGTCATGCTCGTCATCTTGTTCGGCTTGTTGTTGATTCCCTTCGTAGGAATGCTGACCCCCATTGTTGCGCCCATGCTGATCGCCGGCATTGCCTGGGCCGCGCATGAAAGCCGCAGCCAGGAACGGGCACCAGCCTTGCCCGATCTCTTTATTGGCTTGAAAGAGAAGACACGTACCCTCATCAGCGTGGGCCTGCTGTATATGCTGGGTTCATTTGTTGTGATGGCCGTACTGGCTTTGCTGGGTCGGCTGATGGTATCGCCAGAGGAAATCCAGGCGATCCACGCTGCGCAGACAGGTAAAGGCCCGGTGCCCGAACTGGATACCAGCGGGATTGTGTTTGTGGCGTTGTTCGTGGTGGGCATGCTGTTCATGAACAGTATTTATTTCTTTGCTCCGCAACTCGTCATTCTTCGCAATCTAAAGGCTGTCGAAGCGATGCGTATCAGCTATCTGGCGTTCTGGCGCAATTGGCTGCCATTGACGGTGGCCGGGATCATTCTGCTGTTGATGGCCATCGTGGCCAGTTTGCCCATGATGCTGGGTTTGATTCTGTTGCTGCCCGTCACGATCTTGTTCAACTACACCTGCTATGCCGACGTATTCGGCGACCATCCGCAACACTAAAAGGAAACATCGTGTCTGCTGAAGAAAGCCCGTTCAAAGGCAAAACCGGCGCCCAGCGCGTACTCAATGCACTTGGCTATTCACTTGATGGTCTGGGTGCTGGCTGGAAGAACGAAGCGGCATTTCGCCAGGTCTCGATGCTGGCCGTGGTCGGCATCATCATTGCCTTTATCGCACCGTTGCACGCGTGGGCGCGTGCCGTGGTCATTGCCAGCCATCTACTCACGGTGATTGTGGAGCTTTTGAACTCTGCCGTGGAAGCTGCGGTGGATCACACCTCGCTCGAACGCCATGTATTAGCCAAGCGGGCCAAGGATCTGGGCAGCGCGGCACAGCTGATTTGCCTGATCAACCTGGCAGCCATGTGGCTGTTGGGGATTTTCGGCGCCTGACTTCTGGTTCATGACCCACAAAAAAACCCCGCATCAAATGGCGGGGTTTTTTGTGGGGGTCAAACCAGTTCAAAACAAGCGGCAAGGCTTAGCCGTTGCGTTTGAATTCCTTGATCACGTGCTGCTGACGACGGCTCACGGCCAGGCGCTCAGGCACGTCTTTCAGCACGGCTACCCAATGCGTTTCGCCACCATTGGAAGGCATCTTTTCGAAACCGACCAGCGAATCACGGGCCACCAGACAGTTACGGTGGATACGCACAAAGCGGCTACCGAATTCTTCTTCCAGGCGGGTCAGCGAGTCTTCCAGCAAATACTCGCGTTCACGGGTACGTAACGTGATGTATTTTTGCTCTGCCTTCAGATAGCGGGCTTCAGCCACCGGAATCAGATGCAAGCGGCCACGTTCAGTCACGCTGAAATGGCTACGAGCATGCGATGCCGGTTCGGCCTGGCTGCGTGCCTGGCGCAGTTCCAGTACGCGATTGAGCGCATCCAGCAACCGCTCGCGGCGGATCGGCTTGAGCAGGTAATCAATCGCGCGGACTTCAAACGCGGCTACACCATACTCTTCAAATGCCGTAGCAAAAATGATGGCTGGCGGTTGCGACAAACCTTGTAGCTCACGTGCCAGTTCAATCCCGCTCATTTGCGGCATCTGGATATCAATGATGGCGGCATCTGCGTCCGCTTCCGCCAGCTGGGTCAACGCCGATACGCCGTTGGTGGCAGAACCGACAATCTCTACCGGGCACTCGGTTGATACGTCGTTCAGTACATCTTCAAGCCTGCGCAGCGCAGGCATCTCATCATCCACCAAAAAAAGGCGAAGCGGCGTCGTCATGGGCGATCTCTCTGTATGGCACCACAATATGAACTTGATAATAGTCGCTCGCTGCCTGGGTTGTCAGCGTAGCTTCAGCATCAAAATGCAGCAAAAGGCGCTCGCGGATATTTTCGAGCGCCATGCCGTTCCCTACGTGCTCACGCACCGCATCGGGCGGCGGCAGCGGGTTTTTCACGTCCAGGTGTAGCTGGTCGCGAAAGCGGAAAACGTGTACTTCAATTGGTGCAGGATTCAGCGCGGGCTCAACACCATGATAGACCGCGTTTTCGACAAGTGGCTGCAACATCAGGGGCGGCACTGCCGCGTCCCCGGGCATGTTTTCTGTATTCCATTGTACTTTGAGGCGCGAGCCCAGCCGAACCATTTCAATATTCAGATAGCGCTTGGCCAGTTCCACTTCACGGTCCAGCCGGGACAACTGGCGATTGTCTTTCATCACCACGCGAAACAAATCTGCCAGATCTTCCAGCACTTGCTCGGCTTTGGCCGGCTCATAACGGATCAATGACAGTACTGCGTTCAGACTGTTAAACAAAAAGTGCGGACGAATCCGCGCCTGCAGTGCAGCGAGCCTGGCCTCAGACAAACGAGGCGAAAGTGCGCGCTGGCGCAGGTGAAAATATTTCAGCAAGGTCAGTACGCTGGCCACAATCACCGCCGCGCTGGCCACCAGTGCATTCCAGTTGGTCGGGCCAGGCATCAATACCCAATGGCCAACCGTACCGGCCAGCGCCGCCAGCCCGCAAGTGACCAGCACCCCGCGTGAGTAGTCCAGACGGGCCAGCAAAGGGCTGGCCAGACCGAGCGCCAGTACCGCTGGCAACAATGAGAACTCCAGCCACAGTACGGATGCCGCCAGGTTTTCCGGCCAGGTCTGCCACTGCCCCAGTCCGATCAATGTATAGACGAACAGCGCCAGGTGTACAAACACCAGAATGCGCAGTAGCACGCCCATATTGCGGAAATCGGGCAACAAATCAGAGTCGATGGAAGCGTTTGGATTCACGACGGATCAAGGTTGGGGCAAAAAACAGTCCGTACTATAACGGACCCCAATGCAGATGCGATCAATAGTCATGTCACTGGCACTGATTTTCACCCGGGCACTGGATGGGCTTGCCGCCAGACCGGTTACGGTAGAGGTTCATCTTGCGAACGGACTACCCGCTTTTAATCTGGTTGGTTTACCCGAAGCGGAGGTCAAAGAAAGCCGCGAGCGAGTGCGCGCGGCGCTGACTGTCGCCGGTTTCGAGTTCCCGGCACGGCGTATAACCGTTAATTTAGCACCTGCAGACCTCCCCAAATCCTCCAGTCACTTCGATTTGCCGATTGCCGTCGGGATTTTGGCGGCAAGCGGTCAGCTCCCTCGCGATGCGCTAGCGAAGTATGAGTTCGCCGGTGAACTGGGGCTTTCTGCAGAGTTACGGCCGGTGCGCGGCGCTATCGCGCTGGCCCAGGCAGCCACACTGGCACAGCGACAGCTGATTCTGCCCACCGCGAGCGCGGCCGAGGGAGCGTTGTATCCAGGCGCCAGCGTCTTATCCGCGCCACACTTGCTGGCCATCAGTCGGCACTTTAGCCAGAACCAGCCCCTTGATCTGGCTACGCCGCCCACGACCAGTGCCGATATCAGCTACCCCGACCTGCGTGAGGTGCGTGGGCAACAACAAGTGAAACGCGCGCTGGAAATCGCTGCTGCAGGCCGGCACAGCCTGCTGATGAGCGGGCCACCCGGAACGGGCAAGTCGATGCTGGCACAGCGTCTACCCGGCCTGCTACCGCCCTTATCGGTGGACGACGCACTGGAAGCTGCTGCGGTGCGTTCACTCACTCGGGCCGGCATGGACCCAGGCAAATTCGGAGTGCGGCCTTATCGCTCGCCGCATCACACTGCATCAGCCGCCGCACTGGCCGGTGGCGGTAATCCGCCGCAACCCGGTGAGGTCTCGCTGGCACATCACGGTATTTTGTTCCTGGACGAATTACCCGAGTTCGACCGCAAAGTCCTTGAGGTGCTACGCGAGCCCCTTGAAACCGGTGAAGTCCACATCAGCCGTGCGAATCACGCGGTAACCTATCCCGCGCGCTTCCAGTTCATTGCTGCCATGAACCCTTGCCCCTGCGGTTATCTGGGCCACCCGACGCGCGCCTGTCGCTGTACGCCTGACCAGATCACCCGATACCGGAGCAAATTGTCCGGGCCGTTTCTGGATCGTGTTGATATCGCGATTGAGGTACCCGCCGTCAGCGAGCAAACGCTGTTGGCTGCCCCGGACGGTGAAGAAACAGCAAAGGTACGCCAACGGGTTCTAAGGGCCTGGGAGTGTGCGCACGCACGGCAGAACAAGGCGAATGGCGTGCTGACCACCGCAGAGATTGATGCGTGGTGTACGCCTGATGAAGCAGCGCGCGCCATGCTGCATACCGCGCTACAAAAGCTCAACCTGTCGGCCCGTAGCTATCACCGGGTTCTTAAACTGGCTCGCACCATTGCGGATCTGGCGGCCTGCGAGACAATCAGCGCGCCACACGTAGCGGAAGCCATTCAATACCGGCGCGGGTTGGGCTAGCGTGTTTCGCGATGTTCAGTTGAGTTGGCGGCAGCGCGTTACGGTGAGGATGGGAACGGGTTCTGCGAGAATCGCAGGCGCCCGTAGTTGCGGGAATGATTGTTCAAGTATATCGACCCTGCGCAGCCAGGCATCAGCCAGTTCGCTATGAATGCAATGGCTGATGGCCGTACGAAATAGCTGGAAAACAAGACCGTGGCTGTCCGCGAAAATGGCCGGCATGTGCGCACCACCGGTGCCGCGAGTCAACGACAAGCGCCAGGTTTCGCCATCCAGTACGGCGTGCCAGAAGTGCACCAGGCGGGTTTTAAGACGACCCTCGTCGGCAATCTGGTTAAAGCTGGCGCTAAAACGCGGATGTTGCCGTAACAGGGAGAGAAAATCGTCCACTACCGCCTTGATGGCGGGGATGCCGATCATGGATGCGAGCGCGTTCATGGTATTCAGTCTGCTTCTATTTAATTGCTGTCATTCACAGACTGGTTACATCGGCAAACGTTCAGTTTAAACAAAACCGTAATGTACATATCACACATCTCTCTGATCCCGGTGTACGGAGGTTTGCCGCCAGGGCCGGGTTTGTTAGACTTCGCCGCATCCAGAGCCCGACGCGTTAAAGAATATGTCCACACCCCGCTACGATGAATCAGCCGTCAAAGTCCTGAAAGGGCTCGATCCGGTCCGCCACCGCCCCGGCATGTATACGCGCACGGATAATCCGCTGCACATTTGCCAGGAAGTGATCGACAACGCGGCCGACGAGGCGCTGGGCGGGTTTGCCACGCGTATCGACGTCACTTTGTTCCGTAACCAGACCATGCGCGTCAGCGACAACGGCCGGGGTATTCCGGTGGGTATTCACCCGGAAGAAGGCGTCCCGACGGTACAGGTGGTCTTCACGCAGCTGCATGCCGGCGGCAAGTTCGACAAGAAAGACGGTGGCGCCTATGCGTTCTCTGGTGGTCTGCACGGTGTGGGCGTGTCAGTCACCAATGCACTGGCTACGCGTCTGGAAGTCGAAGTCAAACGGGATGGACAGATCAACAAGCTGGCTTTTGCCGACGGTAACGTCATTGAACCGCTTGTGGTGACGGGTTCTTGCGCCAAAAAAGATACCGGCACCACCGTGTTTGTCGCGCCGGACCCGAAGTATTTTGATTCCGCCACCATTCCTCAAGGCGAGCTGGAGCATTTGTTGAAGTCCAAGGCCGTGTTGCTTCCAGGCCTTGTGGTGACATTGAAGCTGGAACAAGCCAACGGTGAGTTTGTAGAAAAATCCTGGAACTACCCGGATGGCTTGCCGGGGTATCTGGCCGAGCAGCTGGCTGGTTATGACCTGGTGATCCCCATTTTCCGCGGCGAGAAGTTCATCGAAGGCGTGGACGAAACCTTTGCCCCCGGCGAAGGCTGCGGCTGGGCGCTGACCTGGACTGAGGATGGCCCGACTTCGCGTGAGTCGTATGTGAACCTGATCCCGACCTTGATTGGGGGTACACATGAGTCCGGCCTGCGTGATGGCGTTTTCCAGGCCGTCAAAACGTTTATGGAGTTCCACTCTCTCACGCCCAAGGGCGTCAAGCTGTTGCCAGAAGACTTGTTCAGCCGCGCTTCTTTCGTCCTCTCGGCCAAGATTCTGGACCCGCAATTCCAGGGGCAGACCAAAGACAAGCTCACCAGCCGCGATGGCTTGAAGCTGGTATCGACCATGGTCAAATCGCCGTTCGAATTGTGGCTGAACGAGCATGTTGAACTGGGCAAAAAGCTGGCGGAATTGTGTATTCGTGCGGCTCAGGCCCGCCAGAAAAATGCGCAGAAGGTCGAGAAAAAGAAGTCCAGCGGCGTGGCAGTGTTGCCGGGCAAACTGACCGATTGCGCCAGCGAAGAAACCGAACGTTGTGAGTTATTCCTGGTTGAGGGTGACTCTGCCGGCGGCTCCGCCAAACAGGGGCGCGACAAAGACTTCCAGGCGATCCTGCCGCTGCGTGGCAAGGTGCTCAACACCTGGGAAGTCGATCGTGACCAGATCTTCGCCAATAACGAAGTGCACGATATCGCCGTGGCCATTGGCGTTGATGCCCATACGCTTAACGACACCCCGGATCTATCTGGCTTGCGTTACGGCAAGATCATCATCATGTCTGATGCCGATGTGGATGGCTCGCACATCCAGGTATTGCTGTTGACGTTGTTCTACCGCCATTTCCCGGCGCTGATGGCCCGTGGTCATGTCTGCGTGGCCCAACCGCCGCTGTACCGGGTGGATGTGGCTGGCGCGGGCAAGAACAAACCGCCGCGCAAGTTCTACGCCCTGGACGAAGGCGAGCTCAACGCCATTCTGGATAAACTGCGCGCAGAAAAAGTCCGCGAAGGTGCATGGGATATTTCGCGCTTCAAGGGTCTGGGTGAAATGAACGCCGAACAATTGTTCGAAACGACCATGAACCCCGATACGCGCCGTGTATTGCGCGTCGGCATCCCGGAAGATGTCAGCGAGAATACGCGTGACATGATGCATATGCTGATGGGCAAAAGTGAGGCCTCTAGCCGCCGGGCGTGGCTGGAAGCACGCGGTAATGAAGTGGAAGCCGATATCTAAGCTGCATTGGTAATCATTTCATTTGCCCGCAACTGACGTCTGTGGGCGACACAAGGGGCGCAATAGCGCCCCTTTTGCTATTCAAACGGTCATAATGACAAGCTTTCAGTATTTGCCAGCTTTGGCACAATCCTTGCAATTGCGGTGTTATGGCTTCCCAAATCTCTGTTTATCTTGCTGGCCCGGGCGTTTTCCGGCCCGACGCGGCGGTCTGGGGCGCCCGGCTGAAGTCGGCCTGCGAAATGTACGGCCTGCAGGGATTGTTTCCTCTCGATGCCAGCCTGCCCCCCTTGCCGGACCGCACGGCTAAACGCCAATGGATTTTCCAGCAAAACTGTACGTTGATCAGCCGCTGTAATCTGGTGTTGGCTGATTTACGCGCCTTTCGCAGCACGAGCGAACCTGATTCAGGCACCGCCTTTGAAGTTGGTTTTGCCTACGCGCTAGGCAAGCCCGTCTGGGTTTGGGTCCCCGATGCCAATGCCGATACGCCCATGTATACCCGCGTGTCCGGTGCCGCAAAACCGCAGGATCGATGGGTAGATAAAACCGGCCAGGCGATTGAAGACTTTGGCGTGCCCCTTAATCTGATGCTGTGGCAAGCGGCTGCCGGCATCATCTGTGAAACTACGCCTGAAGATGCGGTTGCCCAACTGGTGCGACGTGCGCGATTACCGTTATTGCGATAACACGGCTACTATCCTCGCCCCTCCAAGCCAGAATTAGCACCGGCTTATACAGCCGCTACAACGCCGTCTGCATACAGATGTTCCACGTGGAACACACGTGTTACAGACAATCTGCGTACGCCCTGCCCACAGAGTGCGGCTCGCGGCTACAATGCCGTCTGACCTGTTTTCTGGATTGTGCGCCATGTCTGAAATCGACGAACAGAACGAGATTCTGGCCGAAACCACCGAAACCCCCGCCGAGTTGGAACTAGAGGCTGACACCGGCCAAGGCGGCGGCAATCGCCGTTTTGTTGCGGCACAAGTATCGACCGCCATGCCGGATGATGGCGAGTCCGTACAACTGGGCCTGTATGCTGAACGCAGCTATCTTGAATACGCAATGAGCGTGGTCAAGAGCCGCGCCCTGCCCCAGGTAGAAGACGGCCAGAAACCGGTGCAGCGCCGCGTCCTGTACGCCATGCATGAGATGGGTCTTACTGCCACGACCAAACCGGTCAAATCGGCCCGTATTGTCGGTGAAGTGCTGGGTAAGTATCACCCTCACGGCGATCAGTCCGCTTACGATGCACTGGTGCGTATCGCTCAGGATTTCTCACTGCGGTACCCGTTGATTGACGGCCAGGGCAACTTTGGCTCGCGGGACGGCGATGACGCCGCCGCGATGCGTTACACCGAAGCCCGCCTCACCCCTATTGCAGAATTGCTGCTGAGCGAACTCAATCAAGGCACCACAGATTTCATTCCCAACTACGACGGCGCTTTTGACGAGCCTGTTCTGTTGCCCGCCCGTTTGCCCATGCTGTTGCTCAATGGTGCATCGGGGATTGCGGTGGGCATGGCGACTGAAATCCCGTCTCACAATCTGGGCGAAGTTGCAGACGCTGCAATTGCACTGATCCGTAACCGCCAACTCAATGTTGCCGAGCTGATGCAGTACGTGCAGGGCCCTGATTTGCCAGGCGGTGGCCAGATTATTTCCAGCCAGCGTGATGTCCTTTCGGCCTACGAAATGGGCCGAGGCTCGCTCAAGATTCGCGCCCGTTGGGAAAAAGAAGACATGGCCCGTGGCCAGTGGCAGATGGTGGTGACCGAGCTGCCTCAGGGTACTTCTTCAAAGCGCGTCGCTGAAGAAATCGAAGAGTTGACCAATCCCAAGGTCAAGAAAGGCAAGAAAGCACTCACGCAAGAGCAAATACAAACCAAGCAACTGATCCTCTCGTTGCTTGATCGCGTGCGGGATGAATCTGGCCGGGATCACCCGGTACGACTGGTGCTGGAGCCCAAATCATCCCGCCAAAACCCGGACGAATTGATGAATGTTCTGCTGGCGCATACATCGCTGGAGATGTCGCTATCGCTCAACATTGTCAGTATTGGCCGTGATGGCCGGCCGGGCCAGAAGTCCCTCAAAGCGCTGCTGGAAGAGTGGATCGACTACCGTTTTGAAACCGTGACCCGCCGTTTGAATCATCGGCTGGGCCAGGTGAGTGACCGAATCCATATTCTGGAAGGCCGTTTGATTGTCTTCCTCAATATCGACGAAGTAATCCGGATCATCCGTCACAGCGATGAGCCCAAACCGGCGCTCATCGAGGCGTTCAATCTGTCTGACCGCCAAGCCGAAGACATTCTTGAAATCCGTTTGCGCCAATTGGCCCGACTGGAAGGCATCAAGATTGAGCAGGAGCTTGCCGCGCTGCGCGCAGAAAAAGATGAGCTGGAACACTTGCTGGCCAACAGCGGCGCACTTCAGAAGCTGGTTATCAAGGAAATCGAAGCCGATCGCAAGAAATTTGGCGACGCCCGCCGTACCTTGATCCAGGAAGCCGAACGCGCCTCGCTGGAAGCGACCGTCGTTGATGAGCCTACTACGCTCATCCTCTCTGAAAAAGGCTGGTTGCGCGCACGCCAGGGCCACGGCATTGATACGCAAAACCTCACCTTCAAGGATGGCGATTCGCTGCTCGCAGCGATTGAATGCCGCACCGTCGACCAGGTTGCATTGTTTGGAACCGATGGCCGGATCTACACCATCGCCGCTTCGACCGTTCCGGGTGGTCGCGGTGATGGCGTGCCGGTGACCACATTGGTTGAGTTGACAGCGCAAACCAAGGTCACGCAGATGGTCGTCGCCAAACCGCAAGACTGGCTCGTGATCGCTAATTCCGGTGGTTATGGTTTCACCTGCCAGTTTGAGAATCTGTTGTCGCGCCAAAAGGCAGGCAAAGCGTTCCTCTCGCTGGAAAAAGGCGAAACCGTGCTGCGCGTGTCCACGTTTGTTCCACGTGAAACATCGCTGGTGGCTTGTCTTTCCAAGGGCGGAAAACTGCACCTGTTCCCGCTCGCCGAGTTCAAACAGCTTACTGGTGGCGGCCGTGGCGTGATCACCATGGCGCTTGATGACAAGGACACACTTGCCGCTATCACGGTCTCAGACGGCATCACTCTGAAGCTCACCGGTACTGGTCGCGGTGGTAAGCAGGTTGAACTGGTTCTGGATCAGAATGAGATGGCACCGTATATCGGCAAGCGCGCACGCAAAGGCAAGCCTATCAACGCTGGACTGAAATTCCCCGGTTTCTGAAAATGGGTCATGTACTACCCTCGCCCGAATTGTTGGCGCTGTGGTCCAGTCTGGGGATCAATCCTGACTGGATCACCCAGCGGGGTTTGCCCCTGTTTGACGATGCAGACGACCTGGTCGTTGTCGCGCCAGGATACCCCACGCAGCGTGTTTTCCAGCTCAGGCCTGACGCTGCAAAGGCCTGGATTGCAATGGCCAGCGCGGCGTCAGCCGATGGTATTGCGCTGTTGATGATTTCAGCATGGCGCAGCATTGATCGGCAGGTTGAGCTGATACGAGCGCGGTTGGCTGAAGGCGATGTCATCGCAACTGTACTGGAACGGTTGGCACCACCCGGCTGCAGTGAGCACCATACGGGTCGGGCGATCGACATTGCCACGCCGGGCACGGTGACGCTTGATGCCTCCTTTGCCGAGACCCAGGCATACGCGTGGCTGCAGTTGCATGCGGGCAGGTTTGGTTTTGTGTTGTCGTTCCCCCGGGATAACCCCCATGGCTTCACCTACGAGCCTTGGCATTGGTGTTATCGCCCGCAATAAAAAAAGCCCGCACTACGGGCTTTTTTTTGACGCTACAACGGTTAAACCTGTTTAGCCAAACACGCTGAGTGTCTCCAGCGTACTGCTCGCGCCGGCCCAATACGCGCCGGGAACGGCCTGCAAACGTCCAGCCAGAATTTCGGCACTGGCTTGCGCACTGGTCTGCGAGGTATCCAGCAACACGTCATATTGCATATGCTGATGTACGCGTTCGAACTCCCAGCGTGCCAATCCGGCGGGACGATCGCCTCTTGCATGTTCACGTTGCTCAACCTGCTCGAGGTCACATTGAACGCCAACCAGAATTACCCGATAACCAGCCAGTTCGGTAAGTAACTCACGTGTCTCGTCCGCATGACACCAGGCGTTATCCACAATCAGCCGCAGCCCGGCTTGCAACAAACCTGGCAAGGCAAAGTGATAACCTCGCACCAGTTTCTGCCAGTCATGACCGTTACGAGTAATGATATCGCCACGCTGCAGTCGTGCCAGATCTGTGGGTGGTAAGGCATCAAGTACGGAGTCGATCGAGAAATTAACGTACTGCAGCGGCAGCATGTCCTGCAATGCGCGAGCGATGCTGGTTTTGCCTGACGAACTGGTGCCGTTAAGCACAATCACTTGCGGCAGCCCCTCAAGTTGCGACACGGTTACTCCGGCAGCAACGGCAGGCAAAGTTCGTAATGACCAACAAGATATTGGTCCTCCGCATAACGCTCTACGCGCGGGCGCGAAGGATCAAGCACTACTTTTGCCCCAGCAACCCAGGTCAACATCAAATCGCGCCACCGCGGGCCAATATCATCTGTCGGCCCGTGATGTCGGAACACCGCCCAGCGTCCGCCCTGCAGTTTGTATTCACCCAGCCCACGCGGGATACGCACATTTGGGGAAATCAGCTGTGCCGCATCATAGCGGCGCCGACCAGAAGGTGTCGTGGCAGGATCGCTCCAGATCAAACCGTAACGCCGCGTTGGCGCAATGCCATACATGGTGCAGGTCTTGCGGAAACGCTTCCACAGCAAATCCAGATTACAGCCGTACTCCCCTACTTCGCGGATAAACACAACGCGTTCGGTATCCCACTGCTCATAAGTGATGCGCGCATCAACTTCAGCAAAACTCCAATGGTAATCAGCGGGCGTACCAACGATAGCTGCACCGGGCTTATAGGAATGTTCACCCAGATTACGATCACGCCAGGCATCCGCAGCCGGAGCACCCTTGCGCCATTCGCTAGGTGTAAAACCGAACTCACGGTGAAATGCGCGGCTGAACGTCGCGGCGGAGGAAAAACCGACCATCAAAGCAACACGGCCGATGGGCATGCCGGGTTGCCACTGCAAAATAGACGCCGCTGTTTCGAGCCGAAGGCGCCACAAAAACGCTTGCGGTGTCGTTGCGTAACGGGAATGGAACCGGCGGACCAGATACCAGGGAGAATAATGCGCCGCTTCCGCTAGATCAGCGAGCGTCAACGGCGTAGCAAGATCGCGCACCATTTTATTGATTGCGCGTTCCAATCTCAGGCAAGGCGTAGACATCCTGTATTCGTCCCCGGCTAGACAATACCAACTGCAGCTATTTTATCAGCGCCAATGCCTTACGTGTTTGCCGGTCAACCATTCCAGCGACTCTGAACGGATTGTTCCACGTGGAACAACCCGGTCAGGGATCACGCGGCAGGTGTCTCGCCCTTGGCTGCTTCTTCGTCTTCGCCGGGGCGGGCCCAGAACAGACGATCAGGAATGAACTGGCCCATGCCAGGCCGGAAAGCTCGACTCAACGTCTGCCAGGTATATTCTTGTGCATCCCGCACTGCTGTTGCCAACTCAGCGCCACTGGCTAACGCGCCAGCAATGGCGGAAGCCAATGTACAGCCGGCACCGTGGTAACTACCGGGCAAACGTTCCCATGCATCACTACGGGTGCGGCCCGCGCGCGAAAACAACGTGTTGGTCACCTTGGGGGTATGTTCGTGTGTCCCGGTGATCAACACATATTCGCAGCCACAATCCAGCAACCGGCTAGCGGCCGCATCCAACGCGAGTTCTTCCTGCTCGTCCGGATCATCAGATGCCAGACGTCGTGCTTCAATACTGTTGGGCGTGATCAGCAAGGCATGCGGCATCAGCAATTCACGCATGGCGTTTTGCATCTCTTCAGCTGAAATCTCATCGCTATGCAGCGGGCCCAGCACCGGATCAAACACGAGTGGAATATCAGGATAATCAGCAGCAATCTCTGCAATCACCGCCAGATTTTCTACACTGCCGACCATACCCACCTTGATGGCATCGATCTGCATGTCTTCAAGAATGTAACGGGCCTGATCCTGCAGCCAGTCAGACTCAACAGCTTGAAACTCTTGCACCCCGGCGGTGTCTTGCACCGTCAGGGCCGTTACAACGGGCAAGGGATGGCAACCCAGCGAGGCCAATGTCAAAATATCGGCTGTCAGCCCGGCGCCGCCAGAGGGATCGTTTGCACCAAAGACGAGAACCAGCGGAGGAGTAGCAATCATGGGCGGGCAGGTATGATTTATCGGGTAGAATCCTGATTCTAAACCAAGCCATCAAGTGGACCGCATGAAAAAATATATGTGCCTGATTTGTGGATTCATTTACGACGAAGCCGAGGGCTGTCCCAACGACGGTATTGCCCCGGGGACGAAGTGGGAAGACGTGCCCATCAACTGGACTTGCCCTGATTGTGGCGCGCGCAAAGAAGATTTCGAAATGATCGAAATCTGATTCAGGCGTACGCAGACGGCGCGGCCCTGTCCGCGCCGTTTTCATTTGTGCCATCAAGGAAGACACACATGCTTTGGGTCAAGGCATTCCACATCATTTTCGTTGTCAGCTGGTTTGCAGGTCTGTTTTATCTTCCCCGCTTATTTGTGAATCTGGCCATGGTTGAAGACGGCCCTGCCCGCGATCGGCTCATGCTCATGACAGGCAAATTGCTGCGCTTCATGACGCCAATTGCTGTATTGGCCGTCGCGTTTGGGTTGTGGACCTGGTCTTACTACAATTTTTTTGCCGGCCCCGGCTGGCGCTGGATGCACGCCAAGCTGCTGCTGGTATTCCTGCTGATTGTGTATCACGGCGTGTGCATTCACTTATATGCCCGCTTTAGCGCGCATCGCAATACACGCAGTCACGTCTGGTATCGCTGGTTTAACGAAATCCCGGTTTTATTACTCGCCGGCGTAGTCATTCTTGTGACCGTGAAACCATTCTGAAGCGATAACACAGCAACCCCCAGGATGATCGCCATGGCTCAGGAAATTGAACGTAAATATCTGCTTGCGGCTACGCATTGGCGCAATGAAATAACCCGCTCTGTCCGTATTGCGCAGGGTTATCTGAATGACGAACCCGCCCGGACCGTGCGCGTTCGCATCAAGGGTGAGAAAGGCTTTTTGACCATCAAAGGCAAAAACGAAGGCATTGCCCGTGCCGAATTTGAATACGAAATTCCACTGGCTGATGCAGCAGAACTGCTCAAATTGTGCCCGGCGGTACTGGATAAAACCCGTCATGAAATCCACCGTGACGGGTTTGTGTGGGAGATCGACGAATTCGCCGGCGACAACGCCGGGCTGATTGTCGCTGAAATTGAACTCCCCGCCGTGGATACCGAATTTACCAAACCCGACTGGCTAGGCGACGAGGTTTCTGGCGATGCGCGCTATTACAACAGCGCCCTCTCCACTCACCCCTACACCCGCTGGCCACGATGAACCGGAGACCAAGACATGTCCCGCAATCAAACCCTGTTTGAAGCCGCCTGCAAACATATCCCCGGTGGCGTTAATTCTCCTGTCCGCGCGTTTGGCTCGGTGGGTGGCACCCCGCCCTTCATCCAGCGCGGTGCAGGCGCGTATGTCTGGGATGCCGATGACAAGCGCTATATCGATTACGTAGGTTCCTGGGGACCGCTGATTCTGGGGCACGCACATCCGCAAGTGATTGAAGCCGTGCAACGTGCTGCCGCCAACGGGCTGAGCTTTGGTGCACCAACCGCTGCGGAAATCGATCTGGCCGATTTACTGTGTGACATGCTGCCAGCGCTGGATCAGGTACGTCTGGTTTCCAGCGGTACCGAAGCCACCATGACTGCTATTCGCCTCGCCCGGGGTTTCACCGGACGCGACAAACTGATCAAATTTGAAGGCTGTTATCACGGTCATGCAGACAGCTTGCTGGTCAAAGCGGGCTCCGGTTTGCTGACCTTTGGCAACCCCTCTTCCGCTGGCGTGCCTGCGGCGGTTGCAGCAGACACCATTGTGCTGCCTTATAACGATGTCCCTGCTCTGGAAGCGGCATTCGCAGAAAACCCGGGCAAGATTGCGGCCATCATCGTTGAACCCATTGCGGGAAACATGAATCTGGTGAAGCCGTCCACGGCCTTCGTCAAAGCCATGCGTACGCTGACAGAGAACGATGGCGCAATCCTGATTTACGACGAAGTCATGACCGGATTCCGCGTTGGCTTGCATTGCGCCCAAGGCCTTCACGGCATTACGCCTGACCTGGTCACCCTGGGTAAAGTGGTCGGCGGTGGCATGCCCCTGGCGGCTTTCGGTGGCCGCGCCGACATCATGGCCAAGCTGGCGCCGCTGGGGCCGGTCTACCAGGCCGGCACGCTCTCTGGTAATCCGGTTGCCGTTGCTGCCGGTCTCGCCACCTTGCAACTAATCCGCCAGCCCGGATTTTTTGAGCAACTCACCGCCAAAACCACTCAGCTGGTCAATGGTTTGCAAGCAGCAGCCAACGCCGCCGGCGAAACCTTCAGTGCCCAAAGCGTGGGCGGCATGTTTGGTGTGTATTTCAGCAAAAGCGCGCCACAGTCCTTCAGCGAAGTCATGGCATCCGACAAAGCGCGTTTCAACGCCTTCTTCCATGCATTGCTCGATGAAGGCGTCTACCTGGCTCCGTCTGCATTTGAAGCTGGTTTTGTCTCTGCCGCCCATGATGAGGATGATCTGCATCAGACAGCAGCAGCGGCCGCGCGTGCGTTCGAGAAACTGCGTTAAACCCGTTCAATTTCAGCATCAAGGCCTCTGGCACTGCCCAGGGGCTTTTTTTTGCTTACAAACCTGCTTTTTTTACAACAACGCTGCAAGGAAAGGAAATTGGTCAGGGGATAACTGGTAACATTCTTGATATCTTACTAGTTGACAATACTAGTAATTTTTTAGTGTCAAGAAAGAGAAAACAGCCCTGATTCAAGGGTTTTTCCCATGTCATTTTGTCTGGTCACAATCAAAGACCATCGCGTTCGTTTCGTTTGAAACTTACGGAAACAGGCTTTTTTTTTGACTTGGTGTCGCAAAGAAAAAACAAAACCAACCGGCTGTAAGCTGGACTTCGACTTGAGTCTGAAAATAGTAGTATTTGCTTATGACATGTGTTTTCTTAACGATAGAAAATAGTCGGTATATATCAGGCAACCACAAGATCCGGTTTGAGGTGTTTTGTAAACCCCATGCCGGATTTTGCGCGTCCTGGCACACAGGTCACAATCAATAAACCGGCGTGTGCCAGAGAAGACCTGATCCACTACCGCTTGGCCGTTTTGCGCGAGGAATGAGCAAATGCAAATGTCGTTGAAAAAAATACGCCGCATGCAAGGCTTTACGCTGATCGAAGTGATGATCACCGTTGCAATCATTGGCATTCTTGCCGCGATTGCCCTGCCTGCTTATAGCAATTACCTCAAACGCGGGAAGCTGCCCGAAGCATTCGACAATCTGAGCGCTTATGGCACCCGGCTTGAATCCAGTTACAACGACAATGGTAACTATGGGTCGTCAACATGCACGGTAAGCGTACCTACGAGCACTTCGAACTTTGACTTCAGTTGTACCTCAAGTTCGACGGGCGACACCTATACCGCAACCGCAACCGGCAAGAGCGGCATGTCGGGTTATATATTCACCCTGGATAGTTCGGGCAATCACAAGACCACTGCTTTTCCTGGTGCTTCCAATTTGCCACTGTCTTGCTGGTTGTCCAAGGCAGGATCATCGTGCTGAACGCGTTTGCTCTGACCCGATCTTTTCGCCAACAGGGCGTCACGCTGATCGAGTTGATCATTGTGCTGGCCATTACTGCGATCCTGATCGCATTGAGCGCGCCAGCCTTGCAGCAATACATGATCAATAACCGCATCCGCAGCGTTGCCGAACAAATGCGCGACGGGATCCAGAAAGCCCGACTTGAAGCGATCCGGCGCAATACCCCGGTGAATTTCAGCCAGACCGATAACAGTGGCAATCTCGGCAGCGCAGGCACTGGTTGGTCTATTGGGCTGCCAGGCGCGTCGTCGGCAATTTACACCAGACCTGCCGAAAGCGGAGAAGCCGCGCTGACTGCATCGGGTTCGACAACCCCTTCCAGTTTGCAACCGGCATTCAGCGGTAACGGTCGCTTTGCCAATGGCATCACCAATTACACGGTTACGGTGAACTCGGGTACATGTGCGACGCAAACCAATCCAGGTACCGGCAACCGGTGCCTGAACGTCGTCGTCACCACATTGGGTAACGCAAAAATCTGTGATCCGGCGTTGTCCAGTTCCACGCCGGCGGGGTGCTGAACATGCATATGCGACAACAAGGTGGTTTTGCCCTGCTTGAGGGTTTGATCACCGTGCTCATTTTTTCCATCGGCATTATCGGCCTCGTCAGCATGCAAGGCGCGATCATGAAGGCAAACCAGCAAAGTGGCATGCGTGCCCAGGCCAGCTACTTTGCTGAGGAAATCATTGGGCTTGCCACGGTCGATCCCAATAACGCCGGCTGCTATGTGACGGGGTCTGCAAGTTCGTGTTCCAACACCACCGCGCAATCCGATGCCAGTGACTGGAACACACGTGCAACGGCTCAATTGCCGAATGCCAGCATGACGGGGCGCAACCCCTCTGTGACATATGACTCGAGTACCGGCCAGTTTGTGGTGACCCTGAACTGGAAAAGAACGGATGAGCAGGACTGGCATCAGTACGTCTCAACGACCGTGATCAAACCCTAAACGCGAATCAGAACCCAGCGTCTCTCTGAGCGTCGGCAGGTGACAGAATGAATATCGTCGAATTAATGGTTGCCATTGTCATATGGTTACTCGCTTCTCTGGCCATCATGAGTAGCGCTACCTTCTTTGACAACAACCGCCGCGGCATCACCGGGGAAAACTCGGTCCAGGAAAATGCCATGTTTGCGCTGATGGATTTTCAGCGCGATGTGAAAAACTCCGGCGCAGGCTTCGCCGGTAGTAACAACGTGACATGTACCTCGCTGAATGCGGCCAACGGTACGACCACGCTGGCTGATGGTGCCTCTGTTGCACCCGTGGTCATCACGGGCAGCGGCGCCAACAATACCTCGGACACCGTCACCACGTTGTCAGCGGCTTCTTTCCTGGCTGCCTCACCCGGGCTCACCCGTGATGCAATGTCCTCCGCCACTGCGAGTATCAACATTTACTCGTCCAAAGACTGGAGTGTCGGCGACGTTTACATGTTGTCGTCAGGCACAGGTTCACCATGTACGGTTGGCAGCATCACCGCGCTTACCACCAACTCGCTGGGTGCCACTATCACCCATAGCACGAGTGGTACCGGTAGCACATGGAATGGCGGCACGTATACCAATTCACCGGCTTATGGTGCCAAGAGCTCTATCAGCAAGATCGGCGGGCTGAACTGGGTTAGCTATCAGGTGAGTAACCAGTCCTTGAACATGGTCGACAAGATTGCCCAGACCACCACTTTGCTGGCCGACAACGTGGTGCTTATGAAAGCCCAGTATGGCGTTGGCACAGGCAGCACCAGCACTGTCAGTTCCTGGGTTGCAGGTAGCGGCTCCTGGGCAGCCCCCCTGAATGCAACACAGATCAGCCAGATTCGTGCTGTCCGGATCGCGATGGTCGTGCGTATTCCGGCCAAACTCAAACCATCGGTCTCAGGCGGTTCATGCGACGCCACAACCACCTCACCCAAGGTCTGGAGTGGTACTCAGACCATGGATATCAGCGGCCTGACCAACTGGCAGTGCTACAAATATCGCACGTTGACGCTGACCATCCCGCTTAAAAACTTCATTTTCAGTGGAACGTCGACATGATCCGGCTCCCCAAGCAAACCGGCGCTTCGTTATTACTGGGTCTGATCGTCCTGGTCGTACTGCTGATCGCTACAGTGGCGTTGATGCGGTCTTCGGATACCGCAAATTTGATCGCGGGTAACGTTGCGTTCAAACAAGCTGCCACACAACTGGCTGAACTGGGCGTGAGCGATGCAAAAGGTATCCTGGGCAGCATGACCGCACCGGATACCAACGTTGCGCCATCATCCAGTGCTACCTACGCGTATTACGCCCTGCAGCAGTCGACTGATTCGGCAGGGCTGCCAAGTATCACGTGGTCGAATATGTCTACGGTCACCAAGGGGCTCTACCAGTATCAGTACGTGATCGAGCGTATGTGTACCGGTACGACACCGGTGTCTGACTTCGTGACTTATTGCTCTGTCTCACAGCAATCCCAAGCTGGTTTGCCAATCAACAACAACAGCAATGCGGGTAATTATCAGGTTTCAACCGCCGTTTTCTATCGGGTCACGGTTCATGTAACCGGCCCTCATTCAAGTGAAAGTTTCATTCAGGCCATGTTTCTGAAGTGAAGCGAGGATGCCATGACAACCAGACGCTCCATCCTGAACAAAATCATTTTCCTGCTGTTGACGGCCACGCAAGCCATTCCGGTGAGCTATGCCGCAACCATTTCGCCATCGCAAACACCGTTGACTTCGCAAACCCAGTCTTCGCCCAACCTGATCATGGGCATCGACGATTCGGGTTCGATGGACTTCGAAGTCATGCTGACCACCAACGACGGCGCCTTGTGGTGGGACTCATACAATAAGAGTTTTACCAATAACACGAGCACGTCCGTCACCGTTTCCGGTTTGACTAACGTGTCTGTGCCGGTTGGCCAACCCTGGTACAACTCTGTAGGTAATGCGGCAGCCAGTCAAAAAACAGACGATGGCGTCAATAGCAACACCTGGTATAAATACGCCTATCTGTTCCCGGATGGCAGCACCACCGATGCCCGCAAAAACACAGACGCCACATACGATCACTTTGCCATCCCGCCTACGCAAGATTACGCGTTCTTGCGCAGTTCGGACTGGAACACGCTCTACTACAACACCAATACCACCTATACGGCCTGGTATCCGGCGTACATCAACAACGGCACGGTCAACTATTCCAACGCAACCGCAACTGCAGCCCGCAGCCATCCGCAGTTGGGTGGCGCTACGCCGGTTACGCTGGATCTGACCAATGTAGTCACGGCAGGTACCACCAAAGTGGGTTCTGCCTACACTGGCACCAAGTCCAACTGGACTTTCCACATGCTGCCCGGCATGGTCATACCCAATGGTGCCTACACATCGAAAAAGGGTGCCGCATATACACAGCAGACCAGTAATGTCACCGTATCCGGTACTGATTACTATGAAGCTGACATCGCTTATTACCCGGCCACCTTCTTCGTTACGGACTCGACTTGCAAAGCCAGTGACGTAAGTACTACGTCCATACTCTGGGCAGATTCAGCGTGCGCTAAAGCGCCCGATGGTACTTATCTGCGCAAATACGAAATCAAGTCTGGAAAAACTTTCCCATCGGGTCGTAGCTATGCCGATGAGATGCAGAATTTCGCCAACTGGTTTCAGTACTACCGTAAAAGAAAGCTGATGCTGGGCGCGGCCATGGGTTCGGTGCTGAGCAGCGTATCTGGCCTGCGCGGGGGCACGGTTGCGTTCAACAATCAGACTACCGTCACCATGTACGATTTTGCGGCAACCAGCGATTCTGCCAACGTGAAGCCGTTGCTGGGTGCCATTTACACCAACGCGGCCAGCGGCGGTACACCCACCCGCGAAACGCTGAAATATATCGGTGGCCAATTCGCACGGACGGATTCTTCAGCGCCGATCCAGAACGGTTGCCAGCGCAACACTGCGTTTATTTTGACTGACGGTTTTGCCAATGCCACTGCAGTAACGGCGCCGAGCTACGCCAACACCTATGTGACCGGCTCGCCGTACACCGTTATTACAACGAACACCCTCGCTGACCTGGCAGCGTCCTACTACACCAATAATCCGCGCTCGGATCTGCCAACAGGGTTGTTGAAAGCAGACACCACCAATGCCGAAAATCCGGATAACAATACCAACCTGCACGTCACTACATTCGGGATGACACTGGGTGCCAAAGGTACGGTCTACGACCCAACCGCAGCCAACTTCGTCGATCCTTTCCACCCGCCGTCCGGCACGACGTGGACCTGGCCTATCCCCACACAAAACCGTAACCCGACCGGTGTGGACGACTTGTGGCATGCCACCATTGTTGGCCGTGGCCAGATGTTCAGAGCCACAAACGTAAGCGAGGCAACCTCATACTTCAAGCAGGTGATCCAGAGTCTGCTGGCTACGGTGGGTTCCGATGCGGCTGTAACAACCACTTCGCCCAATATTACTTCCAGCAACAATACCCAGTTCAGCTCGACCTACAACGCGCAAAACTGGACAGGTGAACTGGCGGCGTACTCGATCAACCTCACTACCGGCGCAACCAACACAACGCCGTTGTGGACAGCCCAGTCGCAATTGACCGCGTTGACCCCCAGCACACGTCATATCGCGACATGGGATCCGGGTAACAACACAGCAGTCGCGTTTACATCGGCCGGTATTTCCTCGACCACTTTGGCCGGCATGGCCAATACCAATGCCAACGACGGCGCCAACGTGGTGAATTACATCCGTGGCGACCGCAGCCTGGAATCAGCCACTGGTTATCGGGTTCGCGCGGGTCTGCTGGGCGACATCGTAACGGCCGAACCTGTGTATGTACTTGGTCCGTACGCTGCGTACACTGACGCAGGCTACTCGGATATGTCTTCGTTGAACCGTACTGCGATGGTGTATCAAGCCGCTAACGACGGGATGGTGCACGCATTTAATGCTACGACAGGCGCGGAGGTATGGGCTTATGTGCCGGGCCAGGTACTGGCGAACTTGCATTCTCTGACCAGTACCACCTACACGCACCAGTTCTTTGTTGATGGTACGCCCACCACAGGCGATTTTTATAACGGCAGCGCATGGAAAACCATGCTGGTTGGCGGTTTGCGGGCAGGTGGCAAGGGCTTTTACGCACTGGACATCACAGCGCCGGCAGCAACCAGTGATGCTGACGTTGTCAGCAAAGTACTCTGGGAGTTCCCTGGTACCAACACAACCGCGGCCCAGAAAAACAATATTGGCCTGAGCTATGGTCAGCCGCTGCTGGTCAAGACACGCGCTGATGGCTGGGTCGTCCTGGTCACATCTGGTTATAACAACACAGCGGGCGACGGTCAGGGCCACCTGTTTGTACTCAATGCAACCACCGGTGCCGTGATCAAGGACATTGCCACGGGTGCGGGTAGCGCCAGTTCACCGTCTGGTCTGGCTCAAATTTCTGCTTTTGCCGCCAATGCGCAAACCGATGCAACGATCGATTACGTTTATGGTGGGGACTTGCTGGGCAATGTCTGGCGTTTTGACTTGAGCACCACTGCAGACACCAGCTGGACAGTGAAGAAACTGGCAGCCCTGGTTGATGCGTCCGGCAATGCGCAACCTGTTACCAGTGCGCCGGTGACCTCCGTACTCGCTAACGGCAAACACATTGTGTATGTCGGTACCGGCAAGCTACTGGAAACGTCGGACCTCAGCACCACTACATCTCAGAGCATGTATGCACTGGTTGATGATTTGTCGACAAACCCGACTATTACTACACCGAGAACATCGCTGACGAAGAAAACCGTGACGGTAAACACCAGCACCGGCACCCGTACCATTAATTCGGACGCTGTGGATTACACCACCAAGAAGGGTTGGTTCTTTGATTTGCCAGGTACTGGAGAACGTGTTTCGACAGATCCACAATTGGCGTTTGGCGCATTGATCTTCACCACCAACCAGCCATCCAGTGTCGCGTGTTCGTCCAGAAGCTATGAGTATGCGGTGAGTGCTACGGATGGTGGCCAGTTGCCGGCCAGTGCCTTCCCGTCAGGCACAACGCCGTGGAGCGGTATTGTTTTGGGTGCGAACCTGTCTTCTACGGTTTCCCTCACCGTTATGCCAAACGGGACACTGCGATTGACGACCAAGGGTTCGGACGGCTCGACTCAGAACAACATCCTGAACATCACGGGTAGTGGCTCACTCAAGCAAGTACTGTGGCGTGAAATCACGCGATAAGCGCATCGCGTGATACAAAAAAGGCTTTCCTCTGCGGGAAAGCCTTTTTTTATGCCTTGCTACCCGTTAGCGCTTTGAACAGGCAACTCATGGGGTGGGTCACAACCACACAGCAACGCTGCAATGCGCCTTGAGCCTCAGCGCACTCTTCCTGAGCGACTAGTCTGATAGCGGATCCTGTGGCTTCTCCGGCGCGCGCAGGGGCACTTCTCCCAGTACGCCTGCTCCGTAGCTCACCCGCATCCGGTAATCCACAGCAGCACCGTCCTTCTGTGCCGCACGCAGGTGTATCTGCTGTAACTGCCTGAGCAGGTAATCACTCGCTGTCGTGTCAAAGCTACTGGAAACCAGTTCAACGCGCGTAATCACTCCCTGATCATTGATATACAGATCCGCGATTAATTCTTGTGACGAATCTGTATTGGCCAGCGCCTGGCCAGGAATATTCATATCTGGATAATCCAGAATAACGGCAGGTACCATCACCTGGTCATAAGTGAAAAAAACCGGTGTATCCATTACCGAAGGATTAACTTCTGGCTGGCTGGTTATTTCTTTTATTACTGGTTGAGAGGCGCGTAAATCGTGTAAAACTTTATTGCTTGGCACAATTGATTTTTTCTTATCAACCAATTTTCCAGTATTTGTCAGTACCTTGTCCGAGGACGCAATATGCTGTTGCAATTTTTGTTTTCCGATAACCAGCTGGACGCGTAGCGCATCGCTACCCAAGTGTATCTGATGGTGGTTACCATGACTGGATATCTTGAAAAAACACAATAAAATCAAATGGATAGAAAAAGAAAAAACAAAAGGGAATACCAGCCTGTTCCAGGGTTTTGTTTTTCTGGATACCGGGTTTGGTTTATTCATACTTCAGGGAATTTTGCCATTTCAGATTACATAAAAAATAAAAGGGCTTTTACAGCCCTTTGTGTATATATCTTTAAAAGATTACATCAGTTTCCTGATTTCTTTTTCGACATCTTGTTCATTGATAGACCCCACATATTTTTTGACAATATTACCATTTTTGTCAATCAGAAAACTTGTAGGTGTCAATTCAACATTGTCGAAAGACCTGGCAACAGAACCAGAGATATCGTGAACAATAATGAAGGGCATGCGTTGTTGTTTGACGAAATTATTGATGTACACGGCAGGATCGTAGTCCATGGCAACGGACAGCGTTTTGTAGCCTTGTTTGCCATACTGGTCTTGCAGCTTTGCCAGATTACCCATTTCTTCGACACAACCTGGACAGGTGGTAGCCCAGAAGTTGACTAGCACGACGTTGCCCTTGAGCGATGCAGTTGAGCCCGTTTGTCCCTGTAGCGTGGTGTAAGAGACTTGGGGTGCGGGTTTTCTACTGTTACTGGTCATCAGAAACAAGGTGATCAGTGCTACAGCGATGAATGGAAGTATCCAGTAAACGCGTTTCATGGGCTTTTTTGCAGATCCGGTGTGTTGAGTGAAACCTTCCGTGCAGGGTTTCCACTTAAGTAACAATGTTGGATAAGAAAATATAAAAATAGATAATAAGGGTCAAGGTTTTCTGTGGATAACTGGTTTTTCCCTTATTGATCATCATGTTATTACGCTTTCAAGTCTGTATTCAAGTTGCGTTTCTACTGTGGATAATTTGGGGGTGAACCAGGCCGCTCACCGCAGAGTCAAGCTTATCCCCTGGTTCGTCCAGGTTTTCCACAGGCCATGTTGCTGATTTCATTGGGCCTTTGTGAACAAATGTATAATCCGGCACTTTTTGCTTTGGAATAAAGGACAGACGATGGCGATCCAGTGGTACCCCGGGCACATGAACGCGGCCCGTAAAGCGGTTGAAGAGACCATCGCCAAGGTCGACATGGTGATCGAGATCGTCGACGCCCGTTTACCTTTGTCCAGCAGCAATCCGATGCTCGAACTGCTGCGCAAAAGTCGGCAGCGCGCTGCACTCAAGATTTTGAACAAGGCGGATCTGGCTGACCCGGCCCAGAACAAGGTCTGGCTGGAGTGGTTCAGCCAGCAGCCGCAGACAGCCTCTTTGTTGTTGGGTGAGGACACGCGTGCGGCAGGCGTGAAAAAGATCGGCCAACTGTGTCGCAAACTGGTGCCCAATCGCACTGGCATGGAAAAACCGTTGCGGGCGCTGATCGTGGGGATTCCCAATGTGGGTAAATCCACCATGATCAACACGCTGATGAACCGCAAGGTTGCCAAAGTGGCGGACACTCCGGGTGTGACCAAGCATCAACAGCGAGTGGAGACGCCAGATGGCGTGATCCTCTACGACACGCCGGGCTTGTTGTGGCCGCGTATTGAGCGTGAAGAATCCGGTTTGCGCCTGGCGCTGGCAGGTTCTGTGGGTCGCAACGCCTACCATGAGACGGAAGTCGCCTGGTTTGGCATCCAGACTTTTATCGAGCGTTACCCGGAATTGCTGAAGGCGCGTTTCAAGCTGTCTGATCTGGACGGCGGTTTTGAGCAGATATTTGAAAAAATTGGCCGTAAACGTGGCGCGATCCTGCCTGGTGGCGCGCTCGATGAGCAGAAAACGGCTGAGCTGATCTTGACTGAATATCGCAGTGGCAATATTGGCCGGATCACGCTTGAAACGCCGGCCGATTTCATTGAGGCGCCCAAAGCTGTGCGCCAGACGGATTACACCGGTGGCAAAAAAGACGCTGATGACGAGGACGTCGAAGCGTGATGCGTCATGTTGTGTTGCTGGCTTATCTGCTGCCGACTCTTGCCTGGTCGGCAGTTCGGGCTAAAGACGACAATGGCACCGTCATAGAGTTGCCGCAACCGGCACACCGGGTCATCACGCTCGCGCCGCACGCTACGGAACTGGTTGCGGCGCTGGCGCCAGAAACCATCGTCGCGGTGGACACCGCCAGTGATTACCCGGACCTGGTAAAAAAACTACCCAAGGTGGCAGACTTTCAAAGTCTGAATGTGGAAGCCATTCTGGCCGCGCGGCCAGATCTGGTCATCGTGTGGGATAGTCAGGCGGTCAACCAGTCCATCGCGCAACTGCAACGCCAGCACATTCCGGTGTTTGTGAGCCGGCCCCAGACGCCTGCTGATGTTGGATCCAGTTTGCGGCGTCTCGGAAGTTTGCTTGGACGGGATGCGAAAGCGGATGAACTAGCGAATGCCCAGGCGCTGCGATACCAACAGCTGCTTAGCCAATATCAACGTGCAAGGCCGGTGCGGGTTTATTTGCAGGTGAGCGAAAACCCGTTGTTGAGCTTGTCGCGGCGCAGTTTTCTGGGGCAAATGCTCGCAGATTGCGGGGCAACCAGCCCGTATGCCAATGCGCGGGGGGAAGCGCCGCAGGTCAGTACCGAAGCGGTACTGGCTTTTGCGCCGGAATTAATGTTGACCACCGGCCTGAAAAGTACGCTGGATATCTGGAAAGCCTGGCCGCAGATCCCTGCAGTCAAGAACAACCGGTTGGTGGCGCTCACGGGGGACCAGTTTGTCAGGCCTGGGCCGCGGCTGATCGACGGCATGCAAAAAGTGTGCGAACAAGTCGATGTTATCCGGCACTGAAATATCGCCGTGGTACGATTCATGCCAAAGGAATACCGACCAACAATGTGCCAAATTGCACACTTGCGCGGGTCAGACACGCAATCCGGGCAGCAAGCAGGCCCGAGTTATCATAAAATCCGGTAGAACAAAAACTGCGTTGGGTCGACATGGACGCCGAACTCGCCACACTCGAAGAAAAAATCAACATGCTGGTGCGCATCGTTGCTGCGCTGCGCAGTGAAAATCACCAGTTGCGCCAGGAAATTCTGGCCTCTGGTCGTGAAAACCAGCAGCTCGTTAGCAAGCTTGATGAGACCAAAACGCGCGTTGCCGCGCTGATCGAGCGTTTGCCTGAGGAAGAAGCATGAGCCAGATCAAGCAGCTCGACGTATCGATCATGGGCCGTGATTTTCGCATCGCCTGTCCGGATGACGAGGAAGAAACCCTGCTCCAGGCTGTGGACGTGTTGAACGGGAAAATGAACGAGATCCGCGAAGGCGGTAAAGTCATTGGCCTGGAAAAAATCGCGATCATGGCCGCGCTCAATATCGCCCACGAATATCTGCATGTGAAGGCAGGCGGTTTTGACATTGGCGCATATCGGCGTAGAATCACCAACATGAATGCAACGGTGGATGTGGTGCTCAAGGGACAGTCAGAGCTGTTCTAGCTAACCGGGCGCATGCCGCGCCACCTGCTACGATTGCTTTCCTGCGGTGTTCGACTACGGTTCTAATTTCCTTGAACCTAGCTTAAACCTCGGTCGCCAGCCACGACGCGCCTGTTGTGAGCGTTCCTTAGTCGAACGCACCTGATGGCGCAAGGCCGGTGGCCACTTGAACCTCCGGGTTCAGGATACGAACCGACCGGCACTCGCGGGAAGCCCCCTTCTCTTGCCCAGCGCATCTCTATCCATCATGGATCAAGAAAAAGCCGCGCTGCGGCAAACACTGCGTCAGCGCCGTTCTGCGCTGACCATTTCATACCGGCGTGAAGCCAGCTTGTCGATTATGCAACGTGCCTGCCTGGGCAAGCTGCTGCGTCGTGGGCAGCGCGTGGCGGTTTATGTCTCGATGGCAAGTGAAATCTCCACGTGGCCATTGATCCTCAAAGCATTGCAGGCAGGCTGCCAGGTTTTTTTGCCGGTTGTGCCTCGCCGCGGACGTGGAATGCATTTTGTCCGCTACGATCACACCAGTCGCTGGGCACGCGACCACTACGGCATTCCCTTTCCGGTGCACGAAGAGACTTGCCGGCCGCAGGATCTGGATGTAGCCTTCGTCCCCCTTTTGGGTTTCGATGGAAGACTGGCCCGTTTGGGCCAGGGCGGCGGTTATTACGACACGACGTTTCGCTTCCGTCGCTTGCGCCAGAAATGGAGAAAACCACGTCTGATCGGGCTTGCCTATGATTGCCAGCAGGTAACGCAATTACCGGTGGCACCGTGGGATTTACAGCTCGACGAAATCGTGACAGAAACCCGCCACTTGCGCGTTAGCCAGGTTATTTGAGGCATTGTTCGCGTTGTCATGCCTGACAATTCATGACGTTGTCGTGAATTATTCACAACATGACAATGGGAAAAATTTCACTGATACGGCGCGCGCGAAGCTCTACACTACCAGCAGTGTCGAACTCCGGAACATGGGAAAACACGCCGGCCTGGCTTCTGCCTTGCCGGCTTTACTGCATCCGGATTGTCGAAAAAAGTCAGAAAAAACCAGAGGTTGCCAAGATGTCGAATAAAACCGTGGAATTGATTGCTCCCTTGTCCGGCTTGTTTGTACCTATTGAAGCCGTGCCAGATCCTGTGTTCTCGCAAAAAATGGTGGGCGACGGCGTATCAATCGATCCGACGTCCAACGTGCTGCTGGCGCCCGCCGCAGGCAAGATCACCCAGCTGGCCTCGACATTCCACGCTTTGACCCTGACCACCGCCGATGGCTTGCAAGTGCTACTGCACATCGGCCTTGATACCGTCATGCTCAAGGGCCAAGGTTTCCGTCCGCTGGTCAAGGAAGGCGATACGGTCGCGCTGGGTCAGCCTCTGATTGAATTTGATGAAGCCGTCATCACTGCCGCCGGCAAGAGTTCGATGACGGAAATTGTGATCGCCAATGGCGACATCGTTACCAACCTGCAAGCCGCGCGTGGTTTTGCTCATGCGGGCAAGACCGTTGCGCTGACTGTCACGCTGGCTGTTGCCAGCGCTGCTGCTGAACCCGCCGCCGCACCATCGGGCAATCTGTCTGACCCGATTCGCGTACCGAACCCGACTGGTTTGCATGCCCGCCCGGCTGCCGTTGTAGCCAATCTGGCCAAGACCTTCAATTCAGATGTGAAGCTGGTTCGTGGTTCGGAAGAAGCCAATGCCAAATCCGTGGTTGGCATCATGGGTCTGGAAGTCCAGAACAACGATGAAATTCGCGTCAAAGCCACTGGTGTTGATGCCGCTGGGGCTATCAAAGCGCTGGTTGATCTGATTCGTTCCGGTTCTGGCGAAGACTGTGGCGCTGCCGCTGCGCCGGCCACGGCACCCAAGCCCGTCGCGGTCCCGCGCCCGGCGCCCAAAGCCCATTCGGATGATCCAAACACATTGCTGGGTGTCTCAGCCTCGCCGGGTCTGGCGGTTGGCCAGATTTTCCAGGTACGCCAGGAAGTCATTGAAGTCCGTGAAGCCGGCGATAACCCGCAACTGGAACGCCGCCGCCTGGAAGAGGCCCTCAAGGAAGCGCGTCAGCAACTGGAAGGCTTGAAGTCTGAAATCAGCGACGCCTCCAAGGCTGAAATTTTCTCGGCTCACCAGGAGTTACTGGCTGATCCGGAGTTGCTGGATCTGGCTCTGTCGGCGATCTCTGCGGGCAAGAGTGCGCCATTTGCCTGGAAGCAAGCGTTCACTGCATACGCTGACAAACTCTCCAAACTGAAGAACGAACTGCTGGCTGGCCGTGCCAACGATATCCGCGACGTGGGCCGCCGTGTGTTGCGCTTGCTGACGGGCGTAAAAGAAGCTGCGCTGGAAGTACCGGACAACGCGATCCTGATCGCCGAAGAACTGACCCCGTCCGACACCGCTAGCCTTGATCGCAACAAAGTCCTGGGTTTTGCGACGACGGGCGGTGGCGCGACCAGCCACGTTGCCATTCTGGCTCGTTCGCTCAACATTCCGGCGATTTGCGGTATTGAAGAAGCCGTGCTGGAACTGGCCAACGGGACCAACGTGATTCTGGATGGCACCAAGGGTAGCCTGCGCAAGAATCCTTCTGAGGCTGAAATCCTGGACATCCGTACCCGCCAGGCCATGCTGGCCAAAAAGCGCGAAGAAGAACTCGCTGCAGCCGGTCAGCCTGCGGTGACCAAAGATGGCGTGCATATCGAAGTCGTTGCCAATATCGGCGGCCTGGAAGATGCGCAACAATCCGTAGCCCTCGGTGGTGAGGGTGTTGGTCTGCTGCGTTCGGAATTCCTTTATCTGGAACGCACTGACGCACCGACCGAAGAAGAACAAACCAAAATTTACGGCGATATCGCCAAAGCACTGGGCACGGAGCGCACTCTGGTGATCCGTACCCTGGACGTCGGTGGTGACAAGCCGCTGCCGTATCTGCCAATGCCGGCAGAAGAAAACCCGTTCCTGGGTGTGCGCGGTATCCGTCTGTGCCTTGCCGCACCGGAAATCCTGCGTACCCAGGTGCGTGGCATTTTGCGTGCAGCACCGTTCAGCAAGCTGCATATCATGTTCCCGATGATCGCCTCGCTGGAAGAAGTGCGTGATGCCAGGAAAATTGTGGCTGAAGAAAAGGCTGCACTGGGCGTTACCGCCGATGTGAAGGTCGGCATCATGGTCGAGGTACCCTCCACCGCAGTGATGTCTGAAATCTTTGCCCGTGAAGTGGATTTCTTCTCGATCGGCACCAACGATCTGACCCAGTACACGCTGGCCATGGACCGGGGTCACCCGAAACTGGCCAAGCAGGCCGACGCGTTGCACCCAGGCGTGCTGCGCCTGATCGCCATGACGGTGAAGGGTGCACATGCGCATGGTAAATGGGTGGGCGTGTGTGGCGGTATTGCTTCTGACCCGCTGGCTGTACCGGTGCTGTTGGGGATCGGGGTGGATGAACTGTCGGTCAGCGTGCCGGCTATCCCTGCGATCAAGGCCATGGTGCGCAAACTGAACAAGGCCGATTGTCAAAAGCTGGCAACCGAGGTTTTGCAAATGGGTACAGTGGCCGAAGTTCGCGCCCGTTTGTCCAGCCTGGTCGATTGATGTATTTGCGAACCTGCCTTCGGGCAGGTTCGTTCGTTGTGGAGTAGTTGATAAAAGCGCACATCAGAAAACAGGGAAACAACCAGTCTTGGTTGCTTTCTGGTGTGAATAAGTCACAAAGCTGTCCCCTTACCCTGTTGATAGGGGGGACGCTGTATTTGGTACAGCCTGCCGCCAAGAGCAGAATGCGCCCGCTGGAAAAAATAAAGCATTTTCATAAACAGTGACGAGTGCCGTTTGCACCGTACTTTTTGGTGCTGTGCGGGTGTCGTCCTAGGGCAAGGAAAGTCATCATGTTCAAACAAGCATTCGCCGTTCTGCAAAAGATCGGCAAGGCATTGATGTTGCCGGTTGCTGTGCTGCCGGTTGCAGGTTTGCTGCTTGGTATTGGCAGTTCAAACTTCTCGTTCATCCCGGACGTGGTTAACCACGTTATGGCCCAGGGCGGCGGCGCGATCTTCGGCAACTTGCCGATCATCTTTGCTGTCGGCGTTGCGTTGGGTCTGGCGGAAAATGACGGCGTAGCCGCCATTGCCGCTGTGGTCGGTTTTGTCGTCATGGTTGCCACCATGGGCGTCATGGCCCAGTTCTTCGGCATCGAACCGGCTACCGTGCTGGGTATGAAGTCGATGGAAACCGGTGTGTTCGGCGGTATCATCATCGGTGCCGTGGCCGCGACGCTGTTCAACAAGTACTACCGCATCCAGTTGCCGCAATACCTGGGCTTCTTTGCCGGTAAGCGTTTCGTGCCGATCGTGACCGGTATTGCTGCCATTTTTGTGGGCGTGATCCTGTCCATCATCTGGCCTCCGATCCAGCACGGTATTGACGTGTTCTCCCACTGGGCCGCAGCCAGCGATCCGCGCACGGCAGCCACCGTGTATGGTTTTGTAGAACGTCTGCTGATTCCGTTTGGTCTGCATCACATCTGGAACGTGCCGTTCTTCTTCGAAATCGGTAACTTCACCAACTCCGCTGGTCAGGCTGTTCACGGCGATATCAACCGCTTCTTCGCGGGCGATACCACCGCCGGTATTCTGTCGGGTGCTTTCCTGTTCAAGATGTTCGGTCTGCCGGCCGCTGCATTTGCGATCTGGCACACTGCCAAGCCGGAAAAGCGTGCCATGGTGGGCGGTATCATGATCTCCGCCGCCCTGACCTCGTTCCTGACCGGTATTACGGAACCGATCGAGTTCTCGTTCCTGTTCGTCGCACCGGTGTTGTACGGTATCCATGCCGTGCTGGCTGCTTCGACCCAGTTTGTAGCTAACACTCTGGGCATGCACATGGGCTTCACCTTCTCGCAAGGTGGCATCGACTTCTTGCTGTTCAACGTGTTCGCGAACAACCCGGCTGCCCAACACTGGGCCTACGTGTTGATCCTGGGCCCGATCTATGCCGCGATCTACTACGTGGTGTTCCGTTTTGCCATCGTGAAGCTGAACCTGAAGACCCCAGGTCGTGAAGATGACGAACCGGTTGCTGCTGTTGCCACCGCTCAAGCTGCGCCGGTTGCTGGTGCAGTACCGGCAGGCGTTGCCGTTGCTGCTGCTGCCGCCACGGTTGATGCGACCAGCGAAAAACTGATCGCAGCGGAACCGCGTTTTGCCTTTGCTTCGAAGCTTGTTACCGCATTTGGCGGCCCGGAAAACATCAAGGGTCTGGATGCATGTATCACCCGTCTGCGTATCGCGGTGGATGATCCGGCCAAGGTGGATCAAGCCAGCCTGAAGACGCTGGGCGCTGCAGGCGTGATGATGGTCGGGAATGGTGTACAGGCTGTGTTCGGCACCAAATCCGACAACTTCAAGACAGACATGGATGAATACTTGAAGAAGGGTGGCCGCTGATTCTTGCTGGCGGCAACAAATCGGGTAAAGTGCGCTAGTCGCACGTAATCCAGACAAACCGGAACGGGCGTGTGATCCACGCCCGTTTTTATTTTTGTGGAGACCCGATGGAAGAAAAACGCATGCGGCGAAGCCGCCATAACAAGTGGGTTGCCGGCGTCATTGGTGGCATGGGTGATTACCTGAACATCAGCGCCGACAAACTGCGGATCGTCTTTATTTTGCTCTCGATCTGCGTGGCTGGTTTTCCAGGCCTGATCCTGTACCTGATCTTGTGGTTCCTGATGCCGACCGAAGAGTAAATCGTTTTTGCAGTCAGCCCTTGCACAAGAGACATGGCGTCGCCAACTCCCCGATAGACAGATACGTCTGAAAGGAGCCGGCCATGTCTCAACCCCATCTACATTTGATCAGCTTTGACCTGTGCCCGTTTGTGCAGCGGGCCATCATTACTTTGCTGGAAAAAGGTGTGCCGTTCGAGCGCACGTATATTGATCTGGCCAACAAGCCAGAGTGGTTCCTCAAACTCTCTCCCACCGGCAAAGTGCCCGTTCTGCAAGTCGATGACGACGTGTTGTTTGAATCGGCGGTGATTGCAGAATATCTGGATGAAGTCTATCCGCCGCAATTGCAGCCGGCAGACCCTTTGACCCGGGCACGTCACCGGGCGTGGATCGAATACGCTTCCGGCATGCTGGGTGCTTTGTGGCAGTTTTATACGGCGGCGGATAACGAGTCTCTGGATAAAGCCCGTGCCGATATTGAAAATCGCCTGGCCTGGCTAGAGTCTGCGGTCAGTGAAAGCGGACCGTATTTTGCCGGGGACAGGTTCTCTCTGGTCGATGCCGCATTTGGCCCGGTATTCCGGTATTTTCCTGTACTGGAAGCCTTGGCCGAGCAAGGCTGGTTTGCCGCGACACCGCGCATTGCCGCCTGGAGCAAAGCATTGTTGACGCACCCTTCAGTGATCAACGCCGTCAAACCCGGTTATGCGGAAAATCTACGCGCGTTTATCCGGAGTAAGGGTGGCGTGTTGGCGGCGCGGGCCTGAGCCTTGCTGATGCGCGGGCTGGCGTGTTGCGGTAAGGTATCGCACCCTTTCATCCGACGCCCGCGCATCTCATGAGTACGCCCCCCGACTGGAAACAACTGTTGTTCACCCGCCGCATGGCGATCTGCCTTGTTTCCGGCTTCAGTTCGGGTCTACCGCTCTACATCCTGATCAACCTGGTGCCGGCCTGGCTCAAGAGCGAGCATATTGATCTCAAGCTGATCGGCTTCTTTGCGCTGATTCAGTTTCCATATACCTGGAAGTTTGTCTGGTCTCCGCTGATGGACCGCTTTGCCCTGCCTGGCCTGGGTCGGCGCCGGGGCTGGATGCTCTTCACGCAGTGCGTGCTGCTGGCTGTGATCGCCGGTATAGGCTGGTTCAACCCGACGCTGGAAATGACCCTCATTGCGCCTATGGCATTTGCGTTGGCGTTTTTCAGTGCCAGCCAGGACATTGTGCTGGATGCATATCGGCGCGAAATCCTGAGTGAAGCCGAGCTGGGCCTTGGCAATTCAGTCTTCGTCAACGCTTACCGCATTGCGGGTCTTGTTCCTGGTGCGCTTTCTTTAATCCTCGCTGACCATATGGCGTGGTCCCAGGTGTTTGCCTGTACAGCGCTGTTCATGTTGCCAGGGCTGATCCTGACGTTACTGGTTAAGGAACCCCATTTGTCGCGCCCCCCCGCGACGCTGCGTGAGGCTGTAGTTGAGCCATTCCATGAATTCATGACGCGCCACGGCTGGCAAGCGGCTTTGCTGATCCTGGCATTCATCTTCTTGTACAAGCTGGGAGACAGCATGGCCACCGCGCTGGCCACGCCGTTTTATCTGGACCTCGGGTTTACCAAGAGCCAGATTGGCTTGATTGCCAAAAATGCGGGCTTGTGGCCGAGTGTCATTGGTGCGTTGCTGGGCGGGATCTGGATGATCAAACTGGGTATTAACCGGGCACTGTGGTTGTTCGGCGTGGTCCAGCTCGCGTCGATCCTGGGTTTTGCGTGGTTAGCTGGCCGGGGCGCGGATCCATTGGCTCTCGCACTGGTGATCAGTTTTGAGGCGCTGGGTGTGGGCTTGGGCACTGCGGCGTTTACTGCGTTTATTGCCCGTACTACTCATCCGCGTTATACCGCCACGCAATATGCCCTGTTTACCAGTCTGGCTGCGGTGCCGCGTACGGTGTTCAATGCTTTCACCGGGGTGATGGTCGAACACCTGGGCTGGCAAACGTTTTTCTGCGCCTGCGCCTTGCTGGCCATCCCGGGTATGTTGCTGTTGTTCAAGGTGGCGCCCTGGAATGCGCCGATGCCTGAATCGAGCCAACCCGCGAAACCGGCATGAAAAAAGCCACCCTTGGGGTGGCTTTTTCTTTCTGACCAAAAGAAAACCCGACAGTCAGGGCTGTTTACGCCATTGCGCCAAGCCATACGCAACACAGAGCAGCCCGATCAGCGCCTCACCCATGGCCCAGAGTTGCCAGGCATAACCTTCACCCATCCAGGCGTTCCCCAGCCGGGTGAAGTACGCGCAGGCCCCGTTGCTGGTGTCCGTGCAACTGTGGCGGTTGAGCCAGTCCCACATGGCGACACCTGCAAAACCGGCACCGACCACGAATGCGGGAACCGCTTTGGCGCGCGGAGTCAGCTCATCACTCATGCTCAGGTCCGGATTCAGATCGTGTAGTCATAATCGACCAGCAGCGGCGCATGGTCAGAGAACTTGATGTCCTTGAAGATGCTCGCAGACTGGAGTTTGCCGGACAGCGAAGCCGACACGATGTGGTAATCAATACGCCAACCGACATCCTTGGCATAGGCCTGGCCACGGTTGGACCACCAGGTATAGCCCGGTGCTTCCGGATACAGCATGCGCCAGGCATCTACCCAGCCTTGTTCTTCGAACAGCTTGCCAATCCAGGCGCGCTCTTCAGGCAGAAAACCAGAGTTCTTCAGATTGCCCTTCCAGTTTTTCAGATCCAGTTCGCGGTGGGCAATGTTCCAGTCGCCAACCAGCACGATATCGCGACCGTTCCTGGCCAGCGCCGCAAGGTGGTGCCAGAAACGTTCCATGAACGCGAATTTCACTGTCTGGCGTTCTTCACCGCTGGAGCCGGAGGGCAGGTAGACCGATATCACTGACAGATTGCCGAAATCAGCCTGAATATAACGGCCCTCAGCGTCGATATCCTCAATACCCAGACCGATGACGACGTTGTCCGGCTTTTTGCGGCAATACAAGCCGACGCCGCTGTAGCCCTTTTTCTCGGCGCAATGAAAATAGCCGTACATGCCATCCGGAGCGCGCATGGTATCGGTCAGGTCACCGTCCTGTGCTTTGAGTTCCTGTAGTCCGATGACGTCGGCGTTCTGGCCGGGCAGCCAATCGAAAAAGCCTTTGTTGGCGGCGGAGCGGATACCATTGAGGTTGGCAGAGATGATGCGCAAGATCGTTTCCTCGTCGGGTTCGGAATGATACGGGGTCGCGTCACCCGGTACTGGCCGGGCATAATATGCTGTTTTTTGTCACCGGGGGTTACGAAAAGCGGCAGTACATCGGCATAAAAGTGCCCGTACACCGCCGTACCGCCAGAAATAGATGAAAGTTCTCTTTTACCAGTCCGGGAGCGCTTTCTATCGTTATAAGGAGGCAGTTTTAATATGTCCGATTTCCGCCGGGAATTCATCGAATTTGCTGTGGCACAGAATGTGCTGGGTTTTGGCGAGTTTATCACCAAAGCCGGGCGTGCCTCGCCGTACTTTTTTAATGCCGGGCTGTTCAATAACGGTGCTTCGCTGGGCAAACTGGCCGGCTTTTATGCCAAAGCGGCTATCGCTGCAGGGATTGAATTTGATGTGCTGTTTGGACCAGCCTACAAGGGTATTGTGCTGGCTGCCGGAACAGCGGTCGCACTCGCTCAGGCTGGCCGAGACACCCCGTTTGCTTACAATCGCAAGGAAGCCAAGGATCACGGTGAAGGCGGTGTTCTGGTTGGCGCACCACTGAAAGGTCGCGTACTGATCATCGACGACGTGATCTCCGCAGGTACATCCGTGCGTGAGTCGGTCTCCATGATTCGGGCACATGGCGCTGAGCCGGCAGGCGTGTTGATTGCACTTGATCGCATGGAACGCGGTACAGGCGCCTTGTCAGCGGTACAAGAAGTGGAACAGCAATATGGCATTCCGGTTGTACCGATTGCCACGCTGGATGATTTGATGGGTTATCTGGAAAACACGCCAGGTATGGCTGAAAACCTGAACAAGGCAGCAGCCTACCGGGCACAGTACGGGATTGACCGGCACTGATACGGCGTGAAGTCCGCCGGCCGGCAACCCGGATATTTTGAGGAAAACAATGAAGTATTCCGGTTTGCCGGTCGCGCTGGCGTTCTTGCTGGTGGCCGTATCGGCGCAGGCCCAGCTTTACCGCTGGGTAGACGATAACGGTCAGGTGCAATACAGCGACAAACCGCCTGTGACGGGCCCCAGGAAGGGCGTATCTGAACTTGATTCGCAAGGCATCGTGCGCAAAACGCCGGTGCAGCCACTGTCGCCTGAAGAAAAAGCAAAGCAGGATGCCGATCGTACTCAGGCCATCGACCGTGAGCGCAGAGACAAAGCGCTGTTGCAGTCTTTCTCGAATACCCACGAAATTGATCTATTGCGTGACCGACAGATCGAATCTGTCCAGGCCGGTATTCAGACCAACAATTTGCGTCGGCAGTCTGCCGAGGCGCGGCTGGATCGCCTGAACCGGCAAATTGATTCGTTCAAACGGCGCAACAAGGAGGCCCCGGCCGACTTGTACGGCGATGTGGCTGGCGCGCAAAAAGAGATCGCCGACATCAACGCAGATACCCAGTCCAAACAGGCCGTCATCCAGGCAATCCGCCAGCGCGCGGACGAGGATAAAAAGCGGCTGACTGAACTGCTGGCGCACTAAGCCTGCCCTTTCAAAGCGTTGTATTTACCAAGCCAGGGTGTTTACCCGGCTTGACTTTGATCGCCCAGACGTTAAATTCCGTGTTGCTTGCGCGCCCGGCTGGAGGGGCTGGCAGTGGTGCCTGATGGTGCCAACTGGCGATATGATGTCGCGCACGTTTTTGATTATTTTTACTGGTTTGGCAACACAACGGAGTCAACATGGCCAATGCAGCAAACGGGCCCAAAATTGTTTTGGGGATTGATATCGGCGGTACCGGCATCAAAGGTGCACCGGTCAATGTTGAGACGGGTGAACTGGTCGCAGAACGCGCCCGTTATGACACACCGCAGCCGTCCACTCCGGAAAACGTGGCTGCCGTCGTGCGCCAGATGGTCGAACATTTCAACTGGAAAGGCCCGATCGGCTGTACCTTCCCGGCAATCGTGCGCAATGGGGTAACGCTGTCTGCGGCTAACGTCGACAAATCCTGGCTCAATGCGCCAGCAGAACAAATCCTGACTGATGGCGTGGGTCAACCGCTCAAGCTTTTGAACGACGCCGATGCAGCTGGCCTGGCCGAGCAAGTATTTGGTGCTGCCAAGGGTCGTCAGGGCAAAGTTTTGGTGGTCACGCTGGGTACCGGTATCGGTACGGCGCTGATCGTGGATGGCAAGCTGATCACCAACACCGAATTTGGTCACCTGATCTACCCGAAAGACAACATTGCCGAGAAGTATTGCTCCGGCAAAGTGAAGGATGACGAGGATCTGAAGTGGAAAGACTTCAACCCGCGCCTGAATGGCTACCTGAAGCACCTGGATCTGTTGCTCTCGCCGGATCTGGTCATTATCGGCGGCGGCATCAGCAAAAAGCATGAGAAGTTTATTCCGGAAATGACCGGCATCCGCTTTGAAGTGGTCGCCGCGACCCTGCAAAACGACGCCGGTATTGTGGGTGCTGCGCTGGAAGCCGCCTACACCTACGGCGTGCTGTAAGTCTGTTTGCGCCGACTTTTGGGTCGGCTTCATACAAAAACCTGTGCTACTCATGGCGCAGGTTTTTGTTTTTATGGGCCCCCGCAATTGAACTGCGCCTCCTGTCATGAGAAGGTGTCTTCGCACAAGTCCCTGTTTTGCCGTAGAATAATGGCCCTTGTGGAATAAACCAGCAGCAGAGAACCCCCCATGCTTTACCCAACTCGTTATGACGTTATCGTTGTCGGCGGCGGCCATGCCGGAACGGAGGCTGCGCTGGCGGCTGCGCGCATGGGGCGCAAGACACTGCTGCTCTCTCACAATATCGAGACACTGGGCCAGATGAGCTGCAACCCGTCGATTGGCGGTATTGGCAAAGGCCACCTTGTGCGTGAGGTTGATGCACTGGGCGGTGCCATGGCACTGGCGACGGATATGGGCGGGATTCAGTTCCGCACACTGAACTCATCCAAAGGCCCGGCCGTACGGGCTACCCGCGCCCAGGCCGACCGCATCCGCTACAAAGCGGCGATCCGCGACATGCTGGAAAACCAGCCCAATCTGGATTTGTTCCAGCAAGCCGTGGATGACCTGACCCTGGATGGTGAGCGCGTCACCGGCGTGATCACGCAGATCGGCATTCGTTTTGAGGCTAGCGCAGTCGTACTGACTGCGGGCACGTTCCTGAACGGCAAGATCCACGTTGGCCTGGAAAACCATACCGGTGGCCGCGCGGGCGATCCGGCATCGGTGACGCTGTCGCACAAACTGCGTGAATTGAACCTGCCGGTTGGTCGTCTGAAAACCGGCACGCCGCCACGGATTGACGGCCGCACTATCAATTTTTCGGTGCTGGAAGCACAACCGGGTGATACCCCGGAACCCGTGTTCTCCGTACGTGGCAATGTAGGCATGCACCCGAAGCAGCTGCCATGCTGGATTGCCCATACCAACCTGCAAACGCATGAGATCATCCGGTCCGGTTTTGATCGCAGCCCGATGTTCACCGGCAAGATTGAAGGTGTCGGTCCGCGTTATTGTCCGTCGATTGAAGACAAGATCAATCGTTTTGCAGACAAAGACAGTCACCAGGTTTTCCTGGAGCCGGAAGGCCTGGATACCAACGAGTACTATCCGAACGGTATCTCGACCAGCTTGCCGTTTGATATTCAGATTGCCGCTGTGCAATCGATCAAGGGTTTGGAAAACGCGCGCATTTTGCGTCCGGGTTACGCCATTGAATATGACTACTTTGATCCGCGCGGCTTGAAGTCCAGCTTCGAAAGCAAAGCGATCACCGGCCTCTTCTTTGCTGGCCAGATTAACGGCACCACTGGCTACGAAGAAGCTGCTGCACAGGGTTTGTTTGCCGGCCTGAACGCCGCCTTGTTTGTCCGTGACGAAGCGCCGTGGCTGCCGGGTCGAGATACCGCTTACCTGGGTGTGCTGGTTGATGACCTCGTCACCCGTGGTGTGACCGAGCCGTATCGCATGTTTACCAGCCGGGCTGAATACCGGCTGCAACTGCGCGAAGACAATGCTGATCTGCGTTTGACCGAAGCTGGCCGCAAAATGGGCCTCGTTGGCGACGAACAATGGGCGCTGTTTAGCCGTAAGCGCGATGCGATCGAGGTCGAACTGAGCCGTTTGAATAGCACGTGGGTAAATCCGCGCGTGCTGGATGCGCATGACGCCGAACGCGTGCTGGGCAAAGCGATTGAACGCGAATACACGCTGGCTGAACTGCTGCGCCGCCCACAAGTTACCTATGCTGACCTATTGAGTATGGCTGCGGCTCAGCCCAAAGAGGGCGAAGCCGCCGTGACCGATCCGCTGGTGGCGGAGCAGGTCGAAATCCAGGTTAAATATCAGGGCTATATCGAACGGCAACAATCGGAAGTCGCCAAGCGCGATACACTGGAAGACTTCCGTTTACCAGACAGCCTGGACTACCGTGACGTGGTCGGCTTGTCGATTGAGGTGCAGCAAAAGCTCAACAAGCACCGGCCCGAAACTGTGGGCCAGGCAGGGCGCATATCCGGCGTTACCCCGGCGGCCATTGCCCTTCTGCTGGTGCACCTCAAGAAAAAACAGTGGCTCGGGGACGACACCGACAAAGTGGCCTGAACGGTACCCCGTCAGTCAGATAACAAAACAGAATATATAAAAGATTTCCGCTCATGAACGATGCGCTCAACGCCGGTCTTGCCACGCTGGGTATCCAGTTGCAAGAGGCACAGAAACAAAAGCTGCTTGAATATGTAGGCTTGCTGGGGAAATGGAACAAGACCTACAGCCTGACCGCGATCCGTGAACCAGAGCGGATGGTGCCACATCATCTGCTTGATTCTCTGGCTCCGCTATCTGTGTTCCCGGCTGAGGCCAACGCCCGTATCCTTGACGTCGGTTCCGGCTTCGGCACACCGGGTATTCCGCTGGCGATTGCCCGCCCGGACTGGCAACTCACCTTGCTGGACTCGAACCACAAGAAAACCACCTTTCTGCGTCAGGCCTTGCTGGAACTGCAACTGCCCAACGTCACGGTCGTGAGTGAACGCGTTGAGGCCTACCATCCGGAGGCGCCATTCAACGTGATTACCTCGCGTGCATTTGCCGAACTCAGCGAGTTTGTAAAGCTCACCCGCCATCTGCTGGCGAAGGGCGGCACCTGGGCGGCACTCAAAGGCGTGTATCCTTATGAGGAAATTGCGTTGCTGCCCAAGAATGTGGCTGCGACGGACGTGAAACAATTGCAAGTGCCCGGCCTTGAAGCCGAGCGCTGCCTGGTATTGATCAAAGAGGTGTGAGTTTCATGACGCGTGTGCTAGCGATTGCAAACCAGAAAGGCGGTGTGGGCAAAACCACGACTGCGGTCAATCTGGCTGCCAGCCTGGTGCACCTGGGCAAACGCGTCCTCCTGGTCGATCTTGATCCCCAAGCCAATGCCACCATGGGCGCGGGCGTGGATAAAAGTAAAGTCGATGCCACCGTTTACAGCCTGTTGATTGGTCAGGCTCCGATTGCCGATGTCGTCGTGAAGTCGGAAAACGGTGGCTTTGATTTGTTGCCAGCCAACCGCGATCTGGCGGGTGCCGAGGTCGAACTCGTCGAAGCCGACGCCCGCGAATCCCGTCTGAAAACGGCGCTGGGTGAGATCTCCGGTAATTATGATTTCGTGATTCTGGATTGCCCGCCAGCGCTGAACTTGCTGACGCTCAATGGCCTTGTGGCGGCGGATGCGGTCATGATCCCCATGCAGTGTGAGTACTACGCGCTGGAAGGTTTGTCGGACCTCGTCAACACGCTGCGCCGGGTCAAGCAAAACCTCAATCGCCGCATTGAGATCGAAGGCCTGTTGCGGACCATGTTTGATCCGCGCTCCACGCTGGCGCAGCAAGTGTCGGACCAACTGGTCAAGCACTTCACTTCCAAGCTTTACCACACCGTCATCCCGCGCAATGTGCGTCTGGCCGAGGCCCCTAGTTATGGCCGCCCGATTCTGGCCTACGACAAAACGTCCAAAGGGGCGCAAGCGTATTTGCAACTCGCCGAAGAGTTGCTGGCGCGGCATAATCCGGTCGATGCAGCGCAGCCGGTTTGACCGCTGCGCCACCCAATGCTCCCCGGAATAAATCGGACATGAACAAAAAATTCAAAGGCCTGGGTCGTGGTCTGGATGCCCTGATGGGCGATGCTGCGGCCAGCGAAACGCTGCAGCAACTGCCCATCACCAGCCTGCAACCCGGCAAGTACCAGCCCCGTACCCAGATGGATGAAGCCGCTTTGCAAGAGCTGGCCGAATCCATCCGTGCCCAGGGCCTGATGCAGCCGGTGCTGGTCCGTCCCGTCGCGGGTGGCCTGGAAGACCGCTATGAGATCATCGCCGGTGAGCGCCGCTGGCGTGCCTGCCAACTCGCTGGCCTGACCGAGATCGCAGCGCTGGTGCGGGAAGTGCCAGACGAAGCTGTTGCGGCGATGTCGCTGATTGAGAACATCCAGCGCGAGGACCTCAACGCGCTGGAAGAAGCGCAGGGCTTGTCGCGTCTGATTGACGAATTTGGCATGACCCATGAAGCCGTTGCGCATGCGGTGGGTAAATCTCGCGCTACTGTGACCAACCTTTTGCGTCTGCTGAACCTGGCTGAACCAGTGCGAGAGCTTTTGTCTGCCGGCCAGTTTGACATGGGTCACGCGCGCGCGTTGCTGGCGTTGCCGGCGCTCAAACAGGTTGATACTGCGCGTACAGTCGCATTGAAAGGGTTGTCGGTTCGGGAAACGGAAGCGCTGGTGCAGCGTCTGTTGCAAGACACGCCAGCCAAGGCTGAGAAAAAAGCTGATCCGGACATCAAACGTCTGGAGGAAGAGGTGTCATCCCGTCTGGGTTCAACCGTAGGCATTCGTCACGGCAAACGGGGCAATGGCAAGCTGACTATCCAGTACACCAGCCTGGACGATCTGGATCGTCTTCTGGCGCTCTTGAAATAATCACAAAATCAACCATTGTTGCGGGTTCGCAACCGGCAATCACCGATAGGCACCATATTGGTGCAAATTGTGTGGCCAATATGCCAATGAAACGAAAAACCCCGTAACATCAATGTGTAAAATTGACGCGCAGCAGGCGCCGTCCGTATAATCGCCGGATATTTGCCTGGCGTAACAAAATGGTTAACAAAGCACAGATCCAGGGCATCATCCGGCTGAAAGTCTGGATTACCCTGGCGGTAGCGGTGCCTGTTTCCATTGTATGGGGATGGCAAGCGGGATTTGCAAGTGTCATGGGTGGCACTGTGGCGATTCTGGGTTCCCTGATCTACGTCAGAGCCGCTTACCAGTTGCCATACGGCCCGCCAGAAGTGCTGATGAAACTGCACTATCTGGGCGAGGCCTTGAAAATGGCGTTTACGCTGGTCGTGTTCGCGGCAATATTCGTCTTTCACCGCAAGGTGGTCTGGCCGGCATTGTTTTTTGGGTATATCGCCGCAGCCTCCGCCTTCTGGTTCGGGCTTTTGATCAAATTTAAAGACAAGAAATAGACCATGGCTGAAAACACCTCAACCGAATATATCCTTCACCATCTGACGCACAACCGTCTGCATACTGAAGGCGCGATGGCCAATTTCCACCTCGATACCTTCTGGATCGCGCTGGTTCTTGGCTTTATTTTCGTTGGCATCTTCGGCCTCGTTGCCCGTAAAGCCACCGATGGCGTGCCAGGCAAGCTGCAGAACTTTGTCGAACTCATCGTTGAGATGGTCGATACCCACATCAAGGATACTTTCCACGGCAAGAGCAAGGTTATCGGCCCACTGGCACTGACCATTTTCTGCTGGGTGTTCCTGATGAACGCCATGGACTTCTTCCCGGTTGACCTGTTCCCCTGGATCGGTAGTCTCTTCGGTATCAACCACCTGCGCGTGGTACCGACTGCTGACGTGAACCAGACCTTCGCGATGTCGATCTCGGTCCTGTTGTACATCATTGGTTTCTCCATCAAGGCCAAGGGTCTGGGTGGCTGGATCAAAGAACTGTTCACCGCACCGTTCCACGCTGAAGGCACCGTTGGCAAGATTTGTCTGCTGATCCCCAACTTCCTGTTCCAGTTGATCGAACTGATCGCCAAGCCGATTTCCCTGGCACTGCGGTTGTTCGGCAACATGTACGCCGGTGAATTGCTGTTCATCCTGATCGCGCTGCTGCCGTGGTGGATCAACTGGGTTCTGGGCACACCGTGGGCCATCTTCCACGTGCTGGTTGTGACCCTGCAAGCATACGTATTCATGGTTCTCACCATCGTTTATCTGTCGATGGCGGTGGAAGACCACTAAGCTGTTGGCGGCATGAGCCGCCGCAGTAGTACCTGATCGCACGGGGTCGCATCACGCGGTCCTGTTCGAGTTACCCCCTTATCTTTTTGCAACTTCCTTTTCAGGAGATATTACAAAATGGCTGCACCCGAAGTTATCGCTAGCGTACAAAGCGCAACTGCAATCGCTGCCGCACTGATGATCGGTCTGGCTGCTCTGGGCACCGCTATCGGTTTTGCTATCCTGGGTGGCAAATTCCTGGAGTCCTCCGCTCGTCAACCGGAAATGATCCCGGTTCTGCAAACCAAGCTGTTCATTATTGCTGGTCTGCTGGACGCCATTTCCATGATCGGCGTTGGTGTTGCTCTGCTGTACACCTTCTCGAACCCGTTCCTCTCCGCGCTCGCAGGCTAATTAGCACGTCAACCGCGAACAACTGGAGGGCTACAACGTGGAATTCAATACTTCCCTCTTTGGCCAGGTAATTACATTTGCCCTGCTGGTGTGGTTCACGATGAAAATCGTGTGGCCACCGCTGACCGGGATGATGGAAAAGCGCGCACAGCGTATCGCTGAAGGTTTGTCGGCTGCAGATCGTGCCAAGCAAGATCTTGCCAATGCCGAAAAAGCCTCTGCCGAGAAGCTGCGTGAAGCCAAGCAACATGCTTCCGAGCTGATTGCCCAGGCTGAAAAGCGCGCCAATCAGATCATCGACGAGGCGAAAGACAAGGCCAAGGTCGAAAGCGAACGCCTGCTGGCGGGCGCTCAAGCCGAAATTACGCAGCAAGTCGAGCAGGCCAAGGGCGTCTTGCGTCAACAAGTGGCAACACTTGCCCTTGAAGGCGCAACCAAAATCCTGAAGCAAGAAGTCGACGCCGGCAAACATGCCGTGCTGTTGGAATCGATCAAAGCGGAACTGTAATCAGTCATGGCAGAACTCATCACCGTCGCAAGGCCGTACGCCGAGGCTGTGTTCCGTCTTGGCAAGGAAAGCGGCAAGCTGGACCAATGGTCCGAAGTGCTGGCAAAGCTGGGTCTCATCGCTGACGATGCGACGGCCCGGCAGGTCGCGTCCAATCCAAGATATTCCGCTGCTCAGGTTCAGCAACTCTTGGTCGAGCTTTTGGGTGCAGGCGTGACCGATGAAGTGAAAAACTTTGTCGCGCTGATTCTCGAGAACGACCGCTTCACCGCACTGCCTGTCATCCGTGACCTGTACGAATCGTACAAGGCCGCTGAAGCAGGTGAAGTCGAAGCGCAAATCGAATCGGCATTCCCGCTTGACGCAGCTCAGGTCGATGCACTCAAGTCGTCGCTTGCCCAGCACTTCAACCGCAAGGTGGCCGCTACGACGTCCACCAACGCCGATCTGATCGGTGGCGTGAAGGTGACGGTAGGTGATGTTGTGATCGACGCATCCATAGCCGGCAAGCTCTCTGAACTGGCGACGAGCCTGAAGAGTTAGGAGATTTTTTAATGCAACTCAATCCGTCTGAAATCAGTGAACTGATCAAGGCCCGGATCCAGAACCTGTCCGAAGGTGCGCAGACCGCCACCGTAGGTACGGTTGTGTCGGTTACCGACGGTATCGTCCGCGTTCACGGCTTGTCCGATGTGATGCAAGGCGAAATGCTGGAATTCCCGGGTAATACCTTTGGTCTGGCACTGAACCTGGAGCGTGATTCCGTCGGTGCCGTGGTGATGGGTGAATACACCCACATCTCCGAAGGCGACGAAGTCAAATGCACCGGTCGTATTCTGGAAGTACCGGTTGGTCCGGAACTGGTTGGCCGCGTGGTCAACTCGCTGGGTCAGCCTATCGATGGCAAGGGCCCGATCAACGCCAAGCTGTCCAGCCCGATCGAAAAGATCGCGCCGGGCGTGATTGCGCGTCAATCGGTTGACCAGCCGCTGCAAACTGGCCTGAAAGCCATCGACACCATGGTGCCGATTGGTCGTGGCCAGCGTGAGCTGATCATTGGTGACCGTCAGACCGGCAAGACTGCCGTCGCTCTGGACGCGATCATCAACCAGAAGGGCACTGGCGTTACGTGTATCTATGTTGCGATTGGCCAAAAGGCTTCTTCGATCGCCAACGTGGTGCGCAAGCTGGAAGAACACGGCGCACTGGCTCACACCATTGTGGTCGCTGCCGCTGCTTCTGAATCCGCTGCCCTGCAATACATTGCTGCTTACTCCGGTTGCGCAATGGGTGAGTACTTCCGCGATCGCGGCGAAGATGCCCTGATCGTATACGATGACTTGTCCAAGCAAGCCGTAGCTTACCGTCAGATCTCCCTGTTGCTGCGCCGCCCGCCGGGCCGCGAAGCCTACCCGGGTGACGTGTTCTATCTGCACTCCCGTCTGCTGGAACGTGCCGCACGTATCAACGCCGAAGAAGTTGAAAAACTGACCGGTGGCGAAGTGAAGGGCAAAACTGGTTCGCTGACCGCTTTGCCGATCATCGAAACCCAGGCTGGTGACGTGTCTGCTTTCGTGCCGACCAACGTGATCTCGATCACCGACGGCCAGATCTTCCTGGAAACCGACTTGTTCAACGCCGGTATCCGTCCTGCGATGAACGCCGGTATCTCGGTGTCCCGCGTTGGCGGTGCAGCGCAGACCAAGGTGATCAAGAAGCTCGGCGGCGGTGTGCGTCTGGCACTGGCCCAGTACCGTGAACTGGCTGCGTTCGCGCAGTTTGCTTCCGACCTGGACGAAGCTACCCGCAAGCAGCTCGAGCGCGGCAAGATGGTGACCGAACTGATGAAGCAGGCTCAATACAGCCCGCTGAAGGTTGCAGAACTCGGCGTCACCCTGGCACTGATCGCCAAGGGCAGCTACGACGATGTTCCGGTTGATCGCGCTCTGGCATTCGAATCTGCCTTCCTGGCAGACTTGAAGGCCAACCACGCTGATCTGCTGGGCCGCGTTGAAGCCAAGGGCGTGCTGTCCGACGAAGACGAAGCAACCCTGCTCAAGGCAGTGGCTTCGTTCAAAGCCAGCAGCGCGTACTGATTCAGTACTGAAAAAGGAACTGGATCATGGCAGGCGGTAAAGAAATCCGTACGAAGATCAAAAGCGTGAAAAACACGCAGAAGATCACCCGCGCTATGGAAATGGTCGCGACATCCAAAATGCGCAAGGCGCAAGAACGCATGCGTTCGGCCCGTCCTTATGGCGACAAGATCCGCAGTGTTGCGGCTAATCTTTCGCAAGCATTTGTGGATTACCCGCATCCGTACCTCCAGAAGCGCGAAAGCGTTAAACGGGTTGGCCTGATCGTGGTTACGTCGGACAAGGGCCTGTGCGGTGGTTTGAATACCAACGTACTGCGCTTGTCCGTCAACAAGATGAAAGAGTTTCACCAGAATGGCGCCGAAGCCGCTGTTACCGCAATCGGTAACAAGGGCATGGCTTTCATGAGCCGCAACGGCGCCAAGGTGATTTCTTCTGCAGTCGCTCTGGGCGATACGCCGCACCTGGAAGCCTTGATCGGTCCGATCAAGGTGATGGTGGATGCGTTCGTTGCTGGCGAAGTGGACGAAGTTCATCTGGTGTACACCAAGTTCGTCAACACCATGAAGCAAGAGCCGACGGTAGAACAGTTGTTGCCGTTGTCGGGCGAAGCCTTTGGCCAGCCTGAACACAAGTACAACTGGGAATACCTGTACGAGCCGGATGCAAAGACCGTCATTGACGAGTTGATGAACCGCTACGTTGAAGCGCTGATTTATCAGGCTGTAGCCGAGAACATCGCATCCGAGATGGCCGCGCGTATGGTGGCCATGAAGGCTGCAACCGATAACGCCGACAAGGTGATCGGCAACCTGCAACTGCTGTACAACAAGACCCGTCAGGCCGCGATTACGAAGGAACTCTCCGAAATCGTCTCCGGCGCGGCAGCAGTTTGATGCAGGCGGCTAACCCGATTGATGCAAGATATTAGGAACCTACGATGAGCCAAGGCAAAATTGTGCAAATCATTGGTCCGGTTGTCGACGTGGAATTCCCGCGTGACAACCTGCCCAAGGTGTATGACGCGCTCAAACTGGCCGACCCCGACCTGACGCTGGAAGTTCAGCAACAGCTGGGTGACGGCGTTGTGCGCGCGATCGCCATGGGTACGACCGATGGTTTGAAGCGCGGTCTTCTGGTGTCCAACACTCACGCTCCGATCTCGGTGCCGGTGGGCAAGGCGACACTGGGCCGCATTATGGACGTGCTGGGTAACCCGATTGACGAAGCTGGTCCGGTTGAAACCGATGCCCGCCGCGCCATTCACCAGGCTGCTCCGAAGTTTGACGAACTGAACCAGTCTATCGACCTGCTGGAAACCGGTATCAAGGTGATTGACCTTGTTTGTCCGTTTGCCAAGGGCGGTAAGGTGGGTCTGTTCGGCGGCGCCGGTGTGGGCAAGACCGTCAACATGATGGAACTGATCAACAACATCGCCAAGGCACACAGCGGCTTGTCCGTGTTTGCCGGTGTGGGTGAGCGTACCCGTGAAGGTAACGACTTCTACCACGAAATGAAGGACTCCAACGTCCTTGATAAAGTGGCGATGGTTTACGGTCAGATGAACGAGCCTCCGGGCAACCGTCTGCGCGTTGCGCTGACCGGTCTGACGATCGCTGAACAGTTCCGCGACGAAGGTCGTGACATTCTGTTCTTCGTGGACAACATCTATCGCTACACCCTGGCCGGTACCGAAGTGTCCGCGCTGCTGGGTCGTATGCCTTCTGCTGTGGGTTATCAACCGACCCTGGCCGAAGAAATGGGTGCCCTGCAAGAACGGATTACCTCGACCAAGGCTGGCTCGATCACTTCCATCCAGGCCGTTTACGTGCCTGCCGATGACTTGACCGATCCGTCGCCTGCGACCACCTTCGCTCACTTGGATGCAACCGTTGTTCTGTCGCGTGACATCGCCTCGCTGGGTATCTACCCGGCAGTTGATCCGCTTGACTCCACATCGCGTCAGCTTGATCCGCAAGTGGTGGGTGACGAGCACTACAGCGTGGCCCGTGGCGTTCAACAGACTCTGCAAAAGTACAAAGAACTGCAAGACATTATTGCAATTCTGGGTATGGATGAATTGTCTCCGGACGACAAGCTGGCCGTGGCTCGTGCCCGTAAAATCCAGCGTTTCCTGTCGCAGCCGTTCCACGTTGCTGAAGTGTTTACCGGCTCGCCGGGCAAGTACGTGCCGCTGAAGGAAACCCTGAAGGGCTTCAAGGGCATTCTGAACGGTGATTACGACCACCTCCCCGAGCAAGCCTTCTACATGGTTGGCGGCATCGAGGAAGCGATCGAAAAAGCCAAGACCTTGCAATAAGGATGTAGGCAGATGGCGATGACCATTCATGTTGATGTGGTAAGTGCTGAATCGCTGATTTTCTCTGGTGTTGCTGAATTTTTCACAGCACCGGCAGAAGGCGGTGAAGTCGGTATTTACCCGCGCCATGCGCCTCTCCTGACTCGTATTCGTCCGGGCGCGGTGCGCATCAAGCTGGCTAACACTCACGAACCGGATGTCATCCTGTACGTGTCTGGTGGCTTGCTTGAAGTGCAACCGCATTCGATCACCGTGTTGGCAGATACTGCCATTCGCGGCACGGATATCGACGAAGCCAAGGCGCGTGAAGCCAAGGCCAAGGCCGAAGAAGCATTGAAGAACCGCAAGACCCAGATGGACTTCGCCATGGCGCAGGCCGAACTGGTGGAAGCGGTGGCCAAGCTGGCCGTGATCGAGAAGCTCAAGAAGCGCGGCCACTAAGCCGTTCTGATTGGATGCTCCCAAAAAAAAGCAGCCCTTGTGGCTGCTTTTTTATTGCCTGCAATCTGGCTTGCTGTGCGCGCTGCTGCAGGGTTTGGCGGTGCGGCAAAGGCCGGCAACGGCTAGAATGACCAGCAAATCACGCACCGGATGCTCTCATGTCTTCTCTTGATGTTGTCATTCTTGCCGCAGGTCAGGGCAAGCGCATGTACTCCTCCCTGCCCAAAGTCCTGCACCGTATCGCCGGTAAACCTCTGGTCGGCCACGTTATCGATACCGCCCGCGCACTTGCGCCCACTCAGGCCGTCGTGGTGTATGGCCATGGTGGCGATCAGGTTCAAGCCGCGTTTGCTGGCGATCAAGATTTGCACTGGGCGCTGCAGGCGCAGCAACTGGGCACCGGTCATGCACTAGCCCAAGCCCTGCCATACCTGAAGGGTGATGTGACGCTGATGTTATACGGCGACGTGCCGCTGACACGGGTTGAGACGCTCAAAGCACTCTTGGCCGCTGTTGAAGGCGGCAAGCTGGGCATTCTGACGGTGACGCTCGACAACCCAACGGGTTACGGCCGCATTGTGCGTAATGAGTCCGGTGCGGTGCAGTCCATTGTCGAACAAAAGGACGCTACGCCTGAACAAGCCGCCATCCGCGAAATCAACACCGGCATCCTGGCATTGCCGACCGCGCGCCTGGCGCAATGGTTGTCTGAACTGAAGAACGACAATGCGCAGGGCGAGTACTACGCCACCGATCTGATCGCACTGGCTGTACGAGATGGTGTTGCGGTTGTGACCACGCAACCCGCCGATGCCTGGGAAGCCGAAGGCATCAACAACAAGGTTCAGCTGGCCCAACTGGAACGTATTCATCAGCGTAATCTCGCCACAGCTTTGCTGACCGCAGGCGTGACGCTGGCGGACCCGGGCCGTCTGGATATTCGTGGCCGTGTTGTGCACGGCAAAGACGTATTCATTGATGTGAACTGCGTGCTGGAAGGTGATGTTTCGCTGGGCGAAGGTGTCCAGATTGGCGCCAACTGCGTACTCAAGAATGTCTGGATAGCTGACGGTACGGTGGTTCACCCGTTCAGCCACCTGGAAAACGCCGAGGTCGGCGCTGGTTCTTTGATTGGTCCGTATGCCCGACTGCGCCCTGGTGCAGTGCTCGAAGAAGGCGTGCACATCGGCAACTTTGTTGAAGTGAAAAAGTCGACCGTCGGGAAGGGGACCAAAATCAACCATCTTTCCTATATTGGCGATGCCCAGATTGGCAGCGGCACCAACATTGGCGCGGGCAGTATTACCTGCAATTACGATGGGGTGAACAAGGCGCTGACCACCATTGGCGACAATGTATTCATTGGTTCCAACAATTGCCTGGTCGCACCGGTGACGATTGGTGATGGCGCAACCACGGGTGCCGGTTCTGTGATCAGCAAGAACGCGCCGGCGGGTGAGTTGACCATTGGCCGGGCACGCCAGGTCACCATTGCGGGCTGGAAACGCCCGGTCAAGCACAGCAAGTAATCGGGCCGACCGGGCTCAGGCGGACGCATCCTCGCGCGTGGTGACGAGGATGCGGACCGCGTGCGCAGTCGGACGGATTGGCGCGCCGCGCGCTTCTGCCACGGCTTCGGTCAGTTCTGCGCCCAATAGCAGAATCAGCGCCGAGTAATACACCCACACCAGTAGCACCACCACACTCCCCGCTGGTCCATATGCGCCGCCGACGTTCGAGTTCTGGATATACAGGCTGATACCCACTTTCCCCAGAATGAACAGGATATCGGTCAGCACCGCACCCGCCAGCGCATCTCGCCAGGCAATGATGGCGTCGGGCAATACCTTGAAGATGGCGGCGAACACAAACACAAAGATCGCGGTAGAGACGCCTGCTTCCACCCAGCGCCAGGCCAGGGTATGGCCGGGTACAAAGAAGCCGATCACGGTGCTGGCCGAGAACGAGATCACCAGCAAGAACGCAACTGCCAGCAGCAACCCCAGTGCATTCATGCGTGAACGCAGCCAGCCCATGACGGCCTGACCGGGGCGAGAACGCAGCCCCCAAACGCGGTTGATCGCCCCCTGCAATTGCGCAAACACGGCCGAGGCACCGACCAGCGTAATACCCAACCCGATCATCCCGGCCAGATTGCCGACGCTGGGTTTGCTGGAAGCATTCCGGATAACCAGCTCCACCGCGTCCGCAGCGCGTGGCCCGACCATGCGATTCAAGCCGTCAACCAGTTGGGTCTGGTAATCGGGCGAGAGTGAGGCGACCACCCACAGCAGCAGTACCAGCAAGGGTGCAAAAGACAGCGCCGAATAAAACGCCAGCGCAGCGGCGCGGGTCATCAATTCATCATCAAAAAAACCAGCGATGGTTTTGTTGACGACGTGTCGGGCCAGTTGCCATAGCACGGTGATTTGGTGTCGCACGCTCCAGGTCTCCTTGCTTTGTGCCTTTCAGCCTGGCACCCAATTGCCAACAAATCATCGTGTGTTGTCCGGTTTTATTGCAGGACTGACCAGGACAAACGGCGATGGGCCAGCGGGAAAGCCTTGAGTTCCAAGAGAATTTGCTGTGGTCAGTGGTACAATCGCGCCTGATTGGGGCCACCGTGACGCGCTGGCCCCGGCAAGCAGTTACAAATGCCTGCCGACCATGAATAAGACGCGGCAAAACCAGTGTGGTTTTGCCGTGTGCCAGTTTGAACACAAGGAAAGCTCCAATGAGTCTTAAATGCGGCATCGTCGGCCTGCCCAATGTGGGCAAGTCCACGCTTTTCAACGCCCTGACCAAAGCCGGTATCGAAGCGGCCAATTACCCGTTCTGCACCATCGAGCCCAATGTCGGCATCGTCGAAGTCCCGGACGCCCGTCTGCAGCAACTGGCTGACATCATCAATCCGCAAAAGATTGTCCCGGCGATTGTCGAATTTGTGGATATCGCAGGCCTCGTGGCCGGCGCCAGCAAGGGCGAAGGTCTGGGTAACCAGTTCCTGGCCAACATCCGCGAAACCGATGCCATCGTGAATGTGGTGCGTTGTTTCAACGATGACAACATCGTGCACGTTGCAGGCAAGGTCGATCCGATCGATGACATCGCCGTCATTGGCACCGAACTGGCGCTGGCAGACCTGGCGACGGTTGAAAAGTCCATCCAGCGTGATGGCAAGAAAGCCAAGAGTGGCGACAAGGAAGCACAAAAGCTGGTGGCTGTGCTGGAAAAACTGGTTCCGATCCTGAACGAAGGCCGCCCTGCGCGCGCGGCGGGTTTGTCTGAAGAAGACAAGCTGGCGATCAAGCCTTTGTGCCTTTTGACCATCAAGCCAGCGATGTATGTAGCCAACGTGGCGGAGGACGGTTTCACCAACAACCCGCTGCTGGACAAGGTAAGCGAATACGCCAAGGCCGAAGGTGCTCCGGTTGTGGCCGTTTGCGCAGCCATCGAATCTGAAATTGCCGAACTGCCGGATGAAGACAAGGCTGAATTCCTGGCCGAGCTGGGCTTGCAAGAGCCGGGCCTGAACCGCCTGATTCGCGCCGGTTTTGATTTGCTGGGCCTGCAAACCTACTTCACCGCCGGTGTGAAGGAAGTGCGTGCCTGGACCATCCACAAGGGCGACACCGCCCCGCAAGCGGCCGGCGTAATCCATACCGACTTTGAACGTGGTTTTATTCGCGCACAGACCATCGGCTTTGACGACTTCATCAGCTACAAGGGTGAGCAAGGCGCCAAGGAAGCCGGCAAGATGCGCGCCGAAGGCAAGGAATACATCGTTAAAGATGGCGATGTGATGAACTTCTTGTTTAACGTCTGAGTTTCAAACATGTCCGGCTTTGCGCCGGCTGCCAGAAAAGCCCCGGATATAGCATTCCGGGGCTTTTTTATTGGTCGGAAAACACCATGGTAAAAAAAGCCTGATCTTTGCCGATAGTCGGACTAATCTGACTCAGAACGTTCGTCGGTGGCGATGCCGTGGCGGACTCGACCCATAGTTCCAGCCGGCACGAATGAATTGCCACATTCGGCCAGGGAGGCTCTGCAATGATGGCGATGTTCAAGGCGTTGTGCAGGAACACGGCGCGACTGCTGATCTTGCCGGTATTTTTCATGCTGACCAGCGTGTCGGGTCAGGCCGCAGATGATCAGTCATTGTCCAATGCGCAACTGGATCAACTGGTGGCGCCTATTGCGCTGTACCCGGATTCGCTGTTGTCACAATTGTTGATGGCCACGACCTATCCGGATGAGTTCGCCAAGGCCTATGAATGGTCCAAAGCACATCCGGATGCCAAAGGTGATGATGCGGTGAAGCAGGTGGAATCCCAGAACTGGGACCCGTCAGTGGCCTCTATGGTGGCTTTCCCGGAAGTGTTGATCACGCTGGGTGGCCAGCCCAAGTGGGTCAAGGACATGGGGGATGCTTTCCTTGGCCAGACGTCCGGCGTGATGGACGCGATCCAGCGCCTGCGGGCGCAGGCCCAAAAAGCGGGCAATCTCAAATCAAATGAACAAGTCACTGTCTCGAGCCAGCCGGCGACGACCAGCAGCAGCCAGCAAGTGATCGTCGTTGAGCCAGCCAAGCCGGACGTGGTGTACGTCCCCACCTATAACCCGACCGTTGTGTACGGCGCCTGGGCTTATCCGACTTACCCGCCGTATTACTATCCGCCGCCGCCTGGATACTGGTTCTCTACTGCGGTGATGACCGGCGTGGCCTGGGGTGTGGGGATTGCCGTGGGTAATGCACTCTGGGGTGGTTGTAACTGGGGCTCGCACGACGTCAATATCAATGTGAACAAGTACAACAACATCAACACGAACCGCCAGATTCAAGGAAGTGGCAACCGCAGTTCATGGAAACATGATCCGGGCCACCGTACTTCAGACTACCGGGGTGGGTCTACCGAACGTAACCGCCGCCAGCAAGACTTCAACACCAATCAGCGCGAGCAATTTCGCGGGCGTGATACCGCAGGGACTCGCGATAACAATAATCGCGGTGATAACGGCATCCGGGACAACGGCAACCGCGGTAACAGCAGTCGGGACAACAGTCGACGTCAGGCCGAGCAAGCGATGGAAAACCGGGGCATCAGCAGCCCGGATCGCCGCGGTGGTGGTACTCAGGCTGGCCAGATGGATCGCAACCGGGGTACTCAGGGTGGTTTTGATAACAGCAATCGGGCTCGGGGTGATACCGGTGCACGCCAGCAACCGGCACGCGACAATGCATTGACCGGCGTGAACGACCGCCAGTCCGGCAGAGAGTCCGCACGCGGGCGTGAGAGCATGTCGTCACAACATGTCCAGGGTGCCAATCGTGCTGCAAGCGGTAACCGGGGTGGTGGTGCAGCGCGCAGCAGCACCCACCAGCGTCCAGCCCGCAGCGGCGGCCGTGGTCGCTGATTAACGAGGGCTGATCATGCAGGCAAACGTATATATGAAAATGATGCTGGCGCTCGTGACCTTGTGCGCATCCATTGTTGCAGGTGCGGCCAACGGGCCGCGCAGCTTCGAGACACCGGAGGCCGCCGCAGACGCGCTGGTCGACAGTATTGCGACCCATGACGACGACACACTCAAAATCATTCTGGGTAGCAACTACCGCAGTTTCATCCCGTCAGGGGGTGTTGCGCCTGAGGACATCACACGCTTTCTGGCTGCGTGGGCAAAAGCCCATGAAATCGTGAAGGTGGACGATCACACCGCTTTGTTATCAGCAGGTACAGCGGGTTGGACACTGCCCGTACCCATTGTGGCGCGCAAGGAAGGCTGGACGTTTGATACACAAGCCGGCGGTGAGGAAATGCGTCACCGTTATATTGGCCGCAATGAACTGGCGGCGATCCAGTCCGTGCTGGCTTATACCGATGCCCAGCAGGAATACTGGCAATGGACCCAAGGCCAGGGCACACCTGCCTATGCTGCACGGCTGTTATCGACCCCGGGCAAGAAGGACGGATTGTTCTGGTCTACACAACCGGGTGACGATCCCAGCCCGTTGGGTGCCCGTTTTGCCGAAGCCCGTCCCGGTGAGCCGTATCACGGTTACATGTACCGCATCCTCACTGCACAAGGTGATGCCGCGCAAGGGGGTGCCAAAAGCTATCTCAAGAATGGCCGCATGGATGGCGGTTATGCGCTGATTGCCTGGCCCGCCAGTTATGGCAAGACCGGCGTCATGAGCTTCATGGTTAATCAGGACGGCGTGGTGTATCAGGCTAATCTGGGCCCGGGCACGGACCGCATCGCGCGGGCAACCCGCAGTTTTAACCCGGGCGAAGGCTGGACAAGGGCGGATGTCACGCCCTGAGCCATCCGGTTGTCACGCACTGCTTTGATGCACTCAAACGCAAATGACACACCTCTGACTCACAAAAAGCCCCGCCGGACGGGGCTTTTTACATTCCGCGCCTGTCAATATGGGTGGCAAGGCCAGACCTGTTAGAATCGGCGTCCAGTATTTGCCGCAACCTGGTATTTTCAGGAATTGAAAGCTCAACCATGTACAACCGCTTGCCTTGTGCCGGCCTGATCGCCGTGCAACCGTGTCATGGCCCTCACACTGCTGACGTGTTGGGCTCACAACGGTATGACTTTTTGCCCAAGCAGGCGTTAAGTGACCCACTTTCTCTGATTGGCGCTGCAGGTGCATTCTCCTGTGCCGGCAATCATCACTGTCACTGAGCTTTGATCCATGCGTCTTTCGGTCATCCTGATCACCAAGAATGAGGCCGCCAACTTGCGGGCCTGCGTTGCATCTGTCGCGTTTGCGGATCAGATCGTCGTCGTCGACTCCGGTAGTACAGATGGTACGGTCGAGCTTGCCCATGAACTGGGTGCTACCGTGCTGGAAACCGACTGGCCTGGCTTTGGCCGCCAGAAAAACCGTGCGCTGGATCTGGCAGACGGCGACTGGGTGTTGTCGATTGATGCCGATGAGCGTGTTACGCCGGCACTGGCTGCGGAAATCCAGCAAACCCTCAACGCACCCCGGTTTGACGCGTATGAGATTCCGCGCCTCTCCAGTTATTGCGGGCGTTTTATTCGCCACAGTGGCTGGTGGCCTGATCCCGTGCTGCGACTTTTCAAGCGGGGCGTTGCACGCTTTACCGATGTCCCGGTGCATGAGCGTGTCGAGTTCGCCGGGCCGAAAGGGCGCTTGCAGGCATGGTTTGAGCATTACACCTATCCAGACCTGGATAGCGCCCTGGTTAAGATGAACCGTTATTCCACAGATGCCGCACAAGCCATGCACGCACGCGGCAAAAAAAGCACGCTGATCGGCGCGCTTTTACGCGGATTCTGGACGTTTGTGCGCATTTATCTCTTGCGACGCGGCTTTCTGGATGGCCGGGAAGGCTTTTTGCTCGCGATAACCGCGGGCGTGGGCAACTTTTATCGCTACGCCAAACTGGCACAACTGAATCGGCAAACCCGCGCATGAAAATCCTCGAACTGGATTTCGAAGCAGGTTGGCGCGGTGGCGAACGCCAGACCTTTTTATCCATGCAGCAATTTCGGGCGGCCGGGCACGAGGTTCATATCCTGTGCCGGAGCGGCGGCAAGATGGCCGAGCGGGCACGGGCCGACGGTTTTGTCGTACATGCGTATGCCAACGTCGCCGGTGTGCTGGCCTTTCTGGCGCTGCACGGCAGTGGGTATGACGTCCTACACCCGCAAACGGGGCACATGTTGAGTTGGGCTGTGTTGACCCGCATGTTTCACCGCCGCCCGGTGGTGTATTCACGACGCGTGGCGTTTGCCCTGCGTGGCACATTTACCCGCTACAAGTACCATCACGTTGACCAGGTCGTGGCCATTAGCCAGGCCTGCGCGGATAGCGTACGTGCGCTGGGTGTGACCGATATCGAGATCATTCCCTCGGCCGTCTTGCCGGTACGACCCGACACCGCGCGTACTGACGCACTGGCCGCGCAATTGGGGGTTGCCGGCCGCCGTGTGGTCGCAACGACCTCCGCACTGACTGCAGACAAAGACCCGCTCATGCTGGTTGATGCGGTGGCGGCTTTGCATGCAAGACGTAACGACTTTGTATTCGTACATTTCGGTGCAGGCAATATGGCCGAAGTGGTAAAGGAACGCGTCATCGAACAGGGGCTTGAGCGCGTTTTCCTGTTCGCGGGATATCAACAGAACGTCGAAGCCCTGTTCGGTCTGTTCGACGTGTTTGTAATGAGTTCGCGCGAAGAAGGTTTGGGCAGTAGTGTGCTGGATGCTTTCAGTGCGCGTGTGCCGGTGGCGTCGACCGACGCCGGTGGTTTGAAAGAGTTACTGGCCGATGGCCGGGGTTTGCTAAGTCCGGTGGGCGATAGTGCTGGCCTGGCTGCACATGTCGATACCTTGCTGGATGCGTCATCCCAAGTGGTCGGCATGGTCGAGCGTGCGTATGAATATGTCGGGCGGGTCCATAGCGTAGAAGCGATGGCAAACGGTTATTTGCGTCTTTTCGAGCGGTTGGTGCAGCGTCGTAAAGCGCCGCATTGAAGCTCAACATACAAACAAATATATGGTTAAACGACGCATTCTTTTTCACCAGACCCACTTTTTGCGGGGTGGTATTGAAACCTCGCTGATTTCGCTGTTGCGGGCGCTGGATCGCCAACAGTTTGAAATCGGCCTGACCATTACTTACCCGACGGAGGCGCTCGAAACCCTCTACCGGGCGCAGATTCCTGCTGATGTCGCCGTGCATGTGCTCGCACCAGAGCGTTGGCTGTCGTATTTCCGCCAGAAGAAAACCCAGGGCAAATTGGGCCTTCTGGGCAAGATTTATGAAGAAGGTCTGTTGCCGCTGGTACGGCGGCCCATTGTCAGTCGGCGTTTTCGCAAAATTGCCGCTGGCTATGATGCAGTGGTCGATTACGACATGTCCCTGTCGCGTCTGACCGGCCGCCTGGCTATTCCCATGTTGGGTTATTCGCATTTCAGCGTCGCGCATCTACCCAGCCAGAACCCGCGCAAATTGCGCAAGCTGCGTAAACAGGCGCGTGAGCACTATGACCGCGTGGTGCTGCTTAACGACACCATGCTGGCCGATATCCGGGCTCTTATCCCTGAAGAAGCTGACAAGTTTGTCCGCCTGTATAACTCCATCGATCTGGCGCGTATCCGCGCGCAGGGTCAGGCAGGGCCAGCACCGCTGGCAGAACCCTACATGGTTTCGGTGGGGCGTTTGCAGGAAACACAAAAAGATTTCACCTCACTCTTGCGCGCTTACGCGCACCTGGTGAAAGAGGGCATCACCGAGAAACTCGTCATCGTGGGTGAGGGTAAATCCCGGGCTGAACTGGAATCTCTGGCCGCGACACTGGGCATTGCAGACCGTGTGGTGTTTGCCGGTTTTCAGACCAACCCGTATGTCTGGATGCAGCACGCCCGGCTGATGGTTTTCAGCTCGAAAATGGAAGGGCTGCCGAATGTGCTGCTCGAGGCCATGGCACTGGGGCAGTTGGTGATCAGTACCGATTGCCCGGTCGGCCCGCGTGAAATTCTGGCCGACGGTAAAGCCGGCATGTTGGTGCCCGTCGGTGACGTTGAGGGGTTAGCCCGCGCCATGAAACAAGGTTTGCAGGATGAAACCACCCGGGCTGCGCTGCTGAATTATGCCGCGCAACATATCGAACAAATGGGCTTTGGTCCCACCACCGCAGCATTTGCCAGCTGCATAGAAACCGTTATTAAAGCGCATCCATGAAAGATTATGCACAAACAGCGGTCTTGACCGATGCTTACAGCGTAGAGGTCGGCAAGGAGCCGGACATGCCCCGCAAGGAAATCGTGAAACCGCAGCGGTTAATGTCTCCACCTGGACCTGTTGCTTCACGCCTGGCCAGCATTTTGTTGTTTGCTTTTCCGCTCTTGTTGCTGGCTGTGCCGCGCGGAAGTGGCATTTTTCTGATCGGTATCTTGATATTGCTGATCATGAACGCCGGTCATCTTGGTACGCTGCATCGGCAATATCGCTCGGTCATGCTGCCGGTCTGGCTCAGTGTTGGCGCCGTGCTGGCAGTGCAACTGGTCTCTAAATACACGTTTGGCTTGCCCTGGGATGTGCTCGACAACCCGTCACGCGTCCTTGCCATTCCGCTCACCTGTCTGGTGGTTTTGCGTTACCGGCCTGATCCGGTCTTGCTGTGGAAAGGCATTCCACCAGGGCTGTTGCTGGCGCTATTGATCGTGACGTACCAGTTTTTTGTCGATAAGGACAACCGACCGGGTGCCTGGACCTTCATCATTGCGTTTGCCAATATGGTGGCGACATTGGGCGTGGTGGGGTTTTTCCGCCCTGGCCAGACGCATCGTGACCATGTTGCGGCGTGGCTGTGCCCGGCGCTGGCCATGCTGATATTGATCCTCAACGGTTCACGCGGAGCCTGGCTAGCGCTTGTGTTGACTGTGGTGGGTTCGATCTATTTCCGTTATCAAAGATTCAACCTCAAGGTCGCCATCATCTCGGTGTGCTCGTTGGTACTGATCGGTACTGCGGCCTGGACCTTGCCGGGTAGCCCGGTCAAAGCGCGTCTGGAACAAGCGCGCCACGACATCGCGGAATTTCGCAAAGGCAATACCGATACCTCATTGGGTGAGCGGCTGGTGATTTTCCAGTTGGCCACCAATGCGGTGCGGCAGCATCCCTGGACAGGGGTTGGTTCTGGCGAGTTTGGTTCACTGACTGACGCCCTGCCGGGTTGTCCTGCGGACAACAAGGAAATCTGCACCCTCAAGCATGCACACAATGACTTGCTGGATGCCGCCGCGACCACTGGCTGGCCTGGCCTGGCGGCATTTCTCAGCCTGTTGCTGGTGCCCGGTTATTTCTTCTGGCGTGTATTGCGCAAAACCTGTGGTCGCGATGAGATTGCGCCCTATCTGGGCAAGGCGGGCTGCGGCGCGGTGATGGCCTCGTTGATCTGTGGGTTTAGCCAGGTCACCATGGCGCACCAGGCCAATATTGCGTTCTACTCCTGCCTGATGGGCCTGATGATCGGGTTGGCAGCGGTGCGTATACAGGCGTTCTCCGAGGAAGTCCGGAAACCATAACCCCAGCCGGACCAGATCACCTGGGCGGGTAAAGCGCGCTGCTTCGAGCTATAGTGGCCAGGACAGAACAAAATCTGCCTGGCTTGCCCAATGGGAAGGCCGGCCCCGACAGACGCATGCTTCCAGGTCCCTCTTCCGTCGAATCCATTCTTCAGGCTGACCCCGCGAAGGTAGCTCGCTTGCGTCGCGCCCGCACGTTTGCGACCTCGCTACTCATCCTGGTCACGGTGATGTATCTCATCACCTTGCGGTTTGAGCACATCCACCCGGCATTTGGCTACGTAGCTGCGTTTTCTGAAGCCGCCATGATCGGCGCTCTGGCGGACTGGTTTGCGGTGGTCGCATTGTTCCGCTACCCCATGGGCGTGCCAATCCCGCATACCGCCATTATCCCGCGTAACAAAAACCGGATTGCAGACAATCTGGGTACCTTCATCGAAACGCACTTCTTGCAGCCAGAGCAGCTCCTGGCCCGTATTGACGCGTTCGACCCGGCGCGGCGTTTATCGATCTGGCTGGCTCGGCCAGGGGCCAAGCGAGAGTTGACCGAACAGGCCGCGCACTTCCTTAACTTTGTGCTGGGCACGCTGGATGACCCGCGCTTTGCCAATATCGCGCGTGATCTGGTGCTCAAGGCCATGAGTAACGCGGACTTTGCCGGCAGCGCTGCCACTCTGATTCAGGTCCTGCGGGAAGACGGCCGTCACCAGCAAGTACTGGATGGCGTGCTGCGCGTATTGCTGACCAAACTGGAAGACCCCAAAACCCAGAGCTGGCTCTCCGGGTTACTGGCCAAAGAATTCGACGTGTTGCGTTGGGTGGCGCTGGATGAAGCGGGCGGCCGTTACCTGGCGCGCAAGCTTGTCACTGCGGCCATGCTGGAACTGGATCACGCGCTGGTACAGCCTGATCACATGTTGCGCCACGCGTTTGATGATCAGTTGCGGCAACTCGCTGCCGATCTGGGCAAGGATCCGGCGCTGCGTAGCAAAGTAGATAGCTGGCGCGACATGCTGATCGCCTCGCCGTTGTTGCACGACAAACTGGATGGACTCTGGCGTACCGTGCTCGACGGCCTGCAGAGCGATCTGACCAGTGAGAACTCGCAGATTCGTAGCCGTGTGGGGGCCGCCATCAAACAACTGGGGCTGCGGCTGCATGAAGACCAGGCGTTTGCAGAGTGGCTGAACCAGCAAATACGGGATTTTGCTGCGCGCTCCATCATTCGTTATCGCAGCGAGATCGGGCGCTTCATCGCAGACCAGTTCAAAGCCTGGGATAACCGCGTGCTGGTCGCCCGGCTGGAACTCAACGTTGGCGTGGACCTGCAGTTTATCCGGGTCAACGGCACGCTGGTGGGCGGCGCGGTGGGTGTGCTGATCTACAGTGTGCGGCACGCCGTGGGCTTCTAGAGACTCTGTAAACCTGGCAGCAGCCTTGCAGGCTCATGTTTCAAACACGCCCTGCAGGGCTTTGCGCATTGACCGCAAGTTGATTGCGCAGGCAGTCTTGCCTGCTTTATTTCCACGGTGTCGTTCTGCCATGAAGATCATGTTCTGGCGCTGGTTGATCAATGTCTGGCCTCCCTTGTTGTTTGCCGGTATCCGCGTCAAACATGTCGCGCCGGATTTCAAACGTATTGTTATCCAGCTGCGTTCGTACAAGATCAACCTCAACATCATGCGCTCGCACTTTGGCGGCAGCCTGTATGCCATGACCGACCCCTGGTATATGGCCATGCTTATGCAGATTCTGGGGCCGGATTACTACGTCTGGGATCGCCGCGCTGAAATCGACTTTATCAGCCCCGGCTACGGCACCGTCACTGCTGTTTTTACGCTGGATGATGCCCAGATCACGGCCATCCGGGCTGCGACTGAAGAGGGCGAAAAGCATCTGGCCGAGTTCAAGGTCCAGATCCGGGATCAAGCCGACAAGCTCGTCGCGACGGTTGATAAAACCGTCTACGTCCGTAAAAAACCGCACAAACGTTAAGCCGGGCGTGGGGTAGAGTGGTGAATGGGACAGTTAGCCCGCATAATGCAACAAAAATTCCCAGTGACTCACCTCAAACCGCCCACCTGACTTTATGAATGCACCGGCCGACCTTGTCCGCTCCTTGCTTGAAGCAACCCTGAACAGCTATTCCCGCGCCGAACTCGCCCGGTATCTGGACGTCAATCCGGCCACCATTGCCCGCTGGATCAATGGCCAGTCTGAACCGCGCGCCTATGTCGCCCAGGCGCTGCAACAATTGCTGCAGCCCTCGGTGCCCGCCCGTACCCAACCGGCCGACTTTACCTTCATCGACCTCTTTGCCGGCATCGGTGGTATTCGCCGGGCATTTGAAACTGAAGGTGGGCAATGTGTGTTCACCAGCGAGTGGGATACCTACGCGCAAAAGACTTACCACGCCAACAACCCGGACGGGCAACGCATTGCCGGGGACATCACCCAGGTCGCTGAGGCTGATATTCCGGCGCATGATGTCTTGCTGGCCGGTTTTCCGTGCCAGCCGTTCTCCATTGCTGGTGTCTCCAAAAAGAATGCGCTGGGTCGCGCCCACGGTTTTGCCGATGCCACCCAGGGCACGTTGTTCTTTGATGTCGCCCGGATCATCGCGGCGCATCGTCCACGCGCGTTTGTACTGGAAAACGTCAAGAACCTGCACTCGCACGATCAGGGCCGTACCTTCGCCGTGATTCTTCATACCCTGCGAGAAGAACTGGGTTATGAGGTCCATTACCGGGTCATTGATGGCCAGCATTGGGTACCGCAACACCGCGAACGCGTGGTGATTGTCGGTTTCCGCGAGCCCACCGACTTCAGCTGGGATCTGCTGCAACGGCCTGACCACAAGCTGCCCACCCGCATGGCGCAGGTGCTGCATCGCACTGATGGCAAAGAACCGGTGCTGGAGCACGATGGTGACAAGTTCTTTGATCACGCCAAAGGCGAGGTCAACCCCAAGTACATCCTGACCGACAAGCTGTGGGCATATTTGCAGAACTACGCAGAGAAACATCGCGCCAAGGGCAATGGCTTTGGCTTCGGGCTGGTCGATGCCAACAGCGTTTCGCGGACGCTATCGGCCCGCTATTACAAGGATGGCTCGGAGATTCTGGTCAACCGCGGTCCTGGCCTGAACCCGCGTCGGCTTACCCCGCGGGAATGTGCGCGCTTGATGGGCTATCCGGATGATTTCCGTATTCCGGTTTCCGACACCCGCGCCTACAAACAATTTGGCAACTCGGTCGTCGTCCCGGTGTTCCGCGAAGTAGCCCGCATGATCAAGCCATGGATTGTGCCGGAGCCGGTAAAAGGCTGATCTGCCATGACCGACGTCGTCGATGCCGCCACCCGTAGCCGCATGATGTCGGGCATTCGTGGCAAGAACACGTCGCCAGAAATCACTCTGCGCAAGGCACTGTTTGCGCGGGGTTTCCGTTATCGCATCCACGTGCCGGGTTTGCCGGGCAAGCCTGATCTGGTCTTACCGCGTTATCACGCGGTGATTCTTGTTCATGGCTGTTTCTGGCATGGCCATGACTGTCGTTATTTCAAGGTCCCGCAGACCCGGACCGAGTTCTGGATGGGCAAGATCAACAGCAACCGGGCGCGAGACCGGCGAGAGTATGCTGAGCTTAAAGCGCTGGGATGGCGTGTGCTGGTGGTCTGGGAATGCGCCGTGCGTGCCACGCGCAAGGATGCCTCGTTCAGGCTGGTGGATTTTGTGGCGGAGTGGCTGACGGCAGATGCTGCCGATGCCGAGATCAGTGAGACTGGGGTGAAGGGGCTGGTAGCTGCACCGTCACCCTGAACGATGCAGCAACCGGGTGCGCATTGCACTTACTTCTTTTGCACCTCAAACGCCTCACCCGTGGCAAAGAACGTTCCGCCCGCAATGTAGTGAATGGAGCGATTCAGTGGCTCATCATCAAACTGCCAGTGACCGTCCTGGAAGACACGCGGGTCGGCATGCGCGGCCACGACTTCGCCGATGAACATGTCGAAAGTCTGCTGGTTGTGCGGCTCCGGGATCACTTTGCACTCAAGCCATGCCAGGCAGCCTTCTACCAAAGGGGCACCGACTTTGGTGGCGGGGAAATGCTTCAGCCCGGTGGTTGAGAATTTGTCACCATCACGACCAGAGCTGGAGCCGGCCGCCAGGGTGGCCTGCGCCAGTGCGCGACTGGGCACGTTCAGGACGAACTCGCCCGATGCTTCAATCAGTTCTCGTGTCAGCGTGGATTTGTCGATGATGACCAGCATCTTGGGCGGGGCGAAGTCCAGCGGCATGGACCAGGCAGCAGCCATCACGTTCTGGCGACCACCGTGCGCACTGCTGACCAGCACGGTAGGGCCGTGGTTCAGCAGCCGGTAGGATTTGGCGAGGTCGACTTCAATAGGGGCGTGATCAGACATGGGGGCACCGGCGAGAGAAAAACGATGCCTCTCAGGTGCGGCCAGCTTCCAGCCAATGCAAGACCCCTTCACCCGCCGCGCGGCCGCTGGCAAAGCAGGCGGTCAACAGATAACCACCAGTGGGGGCTTCCCAGTCCAGCATTTCACCGGCGCAGAACACGCCGGGTAGGGCGCGCAGCATTAAATTGGCGTCCAGCGCATCAAAACGCACACCACCAGCGCTGCTGATGGCTTCATCCAGCGGTCGCGGTCTAATCAGTTTGAGCGGCAATGCCTTGATGGTGCGCGCCAGGCGGGTCGGGTCGGCCATTTCTTCTTTGGAGAGGACCTCCCTTAGCAGTCCGGCTTTGACACCCGTCAGGCCCAGTTTGCTTTGCAAATGGCTGGCCATAGAGCGTGAACCCCGCGGGATGGCGACTTCGGTCAGCACGCGTTCAAGGCTGCGGCCGGGTAACAGGTCGACATAGATGGTCGCGCTGCCCTGGGCGGTGATGCGATCACGAATCGCTGCCGAGAAGGCATAGATCAGGCTGCCCTCCACACCAGTGCGGGTTACGACAAACTCGCCCGGTTTCACAATGGTGGCGCCGCGCGCATCGGTATACGACACCGCGACCGACTTGAGCGGCGCGCCAGCGTGTTTCTCGGCAAAGAAGTCCGTCCATGGCAGATCAAAGCCGCAGTTGCTGGGTTGCAGCGGGGCGATGTCTACGCCTTTTTCAGCCAGCAGCGGCACCCACGCGCCATCTGAACCCAGTCGCGACCAGCTGCCACCACCCAGTGCCAGGACCACTGCATCGGCCTTGAAGGTCGTCTCGCCCGTGGGCGTGGCCAGGCGCAATGTACCGGGCGCATCACCCCAGCCCAGCCAGCGATGGCGGACCTCCACGCTGACCCCTGCGTTTTTCAGCCGGTGCAACCAGGCCCGCAGCAGCGGGGCTGCTTTCATCTCTTTGGGGAAAACGCGGCCGGAGGTTCCGACAAACGTTTCGATGCCCAGATCGTGAATCCAGTTGCGTAGCTGGTCTGGTGTGAACGCATTGACCAGTGGCGTCAGTGTCTCTGCCCGATTGCCATAGCGCCCCAGAAACGGACCGATCGGCTCGGAGTGGGTGATGTTCATGCCACCCACGCCAGCCAGCAAGAATTTGCGGCCGATAGAAGGCATGGCATCAAACACGGTGACCTTTGCACCGCCAGCAGACAGTACTTCTGCCGCCATCAAACCAGCCGGCCCCCCGCCAATCACGGCAACAACAGGTGCAACAGAAGGGGATATACGGCGGGCGGGCATAAGGGTTCCAGGCAAAGCGGTGGCACAAACCATCATTGTACAGGTCAGGCCGGTGGAGCGCGGGCGGGTGATTGGGTACACTGCCGCGTCTTTCACTTATTCAGGCCTGTGCCGTGGCGCTCAAATCCACCATTTTCAAAGCCGAACTCTCCATTGCAGATATGGATCGCGGCTATTACGCCACGCACGCGCTGACCATCGCCCAGCATCCGTCAGAAACTGACGAGCGCATGATGCTGCGTCTTGTTGCCTTTGCCCGTCATGCCAGCGAGACACTGGAATTTGGTCGCGGCATCAGCGATGAAGAAGACCCCTCGCTGTGGCAACGCTCGCTCACGGAAGAGATCGAACTGTGGATTGATCTGGGTCTGCCAGACGAAAAACGCATCAAGCGCGCCGCCCAGCGTGCCAATGAGGCGTGGATTTACGCCTACGGTGGCAGCGCGGCAGACATCTGGTTTGGCAAGAACCAGTCTGAGATTCGCCGGTTTGATAACCTGCATGTGGTGTCGGTAAGCCCGGAGATCATGTCGGGTCTGGCCGGGTTGATTGAGCGGACCATGCAGTTGCAATGCACGATTCAGGATGGCGAGATGTGGCTCTCTAGTGATAAGGGGAGTTTGCAAGTGGTGGTGAAGGAAATGGGATAACAGTTTGGGTTTGGCCATGGTCGTGATGTGTTGCGGCATGCGGCGAGGGGTGCAGACTCGCTGGTGATTGCGTCCCACGACCTCGTTATTCCGGCGAATGCCGGTATCCCGTAGTGAGGCGGGCAAATACATTGTCGTCAAACCTGCGCAGTGCCTTCCAGTCCATCTCACGCACACCAAAATCCCCTAACCGCCAAACCAACCGTTCTTTGGCATCGGGCCGTGTCAGCAGTTAAGCTGACAACGTTGCCACCGGCGCAATCCCCCCGCGCCGTCGTGTAAAAAACCAGAATATCCCGCAGGAGAAAAACATGAATCTGAGGATGCTCGCAGCCATTGTGACCGCCGTGCCGGCGCTGGCATGGGCCAAACCGCTTGCCGTATGTACCGATGCCAACCCGGACGGGTTTGATGTGGTGCAGTACAACGCGCTGGTCACCACCAACGCCTCGGCAGATGTCTTGTTCAGCCGGCTGGTCGAATACGATGCTCAGGCCGGCAAGGTGGTGCCGTCGGTGGCGCAGTCGTGGACGGCCAGTGAAGATGGTCTGACCTGGACATTCAAACTGCGCAGCGATGTCCAGTTTGGCGCAGCAGACTGGTTCAAGCCGACCCGGCCGCTCAATGCTGATGACGTGGTGTTCTCGTTTGAGCGCGTGTTCAACCCGCAGCATCCTTGGTTCAAGACCTCACCCAGCGGTTACCCCAGCGTGCAATCACTGCAGTTGAACAAGCTGGTCAAAGCGGTCAAGAAGGTCGATGACCACACCGTCCAGTTTGAACTCAACTACCCGGACGCTACTTTCTTGCCTACATTGACGATGGGTTGGGCCTCGATTTATTCGGCGGAATACGCCAACAAACTGGGCGTGGCCAAGGCGGGGGATTTCAACATCAGGCCCATCGGCAGCGGGCCGTTTGTGCTCAAGAGCTACCAGAAGGACGCCGTGATCCGTTACGACGCCAACCCGAACTGGTTTGGCGGCAAGCCCAAGGCGGAAAAGCTGATCTTTGCCATCACGCCGGATGCAACGGTGCGCTTGCAACGGCTGAAGGCGGGCGAGTGCCAGATTGCTTTGGCACCCAAGCCGCTGGATGTGCAATCGGCCAAGGCCGACAAGAATCTCAAGGTGGTGGATAACGCCGCCTTCATGACCGCGTTTGTCGCCATCAACAGCCAGCACAAGCCACTGGATAACGCACTGGTGCGCCAGGCCATCAATTACGCATTTGATGCCAAAACGTATTTGAAAACCGTATTTGACGGCACTGCGCAAGATGCCAGCCGGCCGTTCCCGCCCAACACCTGGAGCTTTGACAAAGACCTGGGCGATTACAACTACGACCCGGCCAAGGCCAAAGAACTGTTGAAGAAGGCCGGGTTTCCCAATGGTTTCGAGACCACGATCTGGACGCGCGCGACCGGCAGCGTGCTTAACCCCAATCCGAAAGCGGGTGCAGAACTGCTGCAATCTGATCTGGCCAAGGTGGGCATCAAGGCCACCATCAAGACCATTGAATGGGGCGAGTTGATCAAGCGCGGCAAGGCTGGTGAGCACGATCTCTTGTTCATGGGTTGGGCTGGCGACAATGGTGATCCGGACAACTTCTTCACGCCGCAATTTAGTTGCGCGGCCGTGCAGTCGGGTACCAACTTTGCCCGTTATTGCGACCCGCAACTGGACAAGCTGATTGCGGATGGCAAAAAGGTGAGTGACGTTGCTCAGCGTACCAAGCTCTATCGCAGTGCACAGAAGGTGATTTTTGATCAGGCCCTGTGGGTACCGCTGGCCTACCCGACCGCCTATGCGCTGACCCGTGCCAATGTCTCTGGCTATAAAGTCAGCCCGTTTGGCCGCCAGGACTTTGCCAGCGTGACGGTGAACTGAGCGCGAGTGTCCCGGACCAGTGAAAAAGCCAACCTTTTGGAGGTTGGCTTTTTTTATGCGGGAGAGCGATCAGAACGCGCGCAAGGTCGCACTCATGACCCGCAGAGCGCTGCGTGAACGCTCATCATGGACGCTGCGGTAAAGCACCACATTGGTCGGCTGCAGTGCGGGCAGGTTCAGTTTGTCCCGCACGCAAACAAGGCCGGAGGGCGCAGCGCGACGCCCCATTGCACCCACTGCCAGGCCGGCCGTCACTGCGGCAGAGAGCGCGCTGACCCCGTCACCCACGAACACTTCCAGCCAACTGATGCCGGCCTGGTCCAGCGCTTCAATCACATTGGTGCGCAGACCGCAGGGCGGGGCCAGCATGGCCAGCCGCAAGGGCTCATCGGGCGCCCAGCTGGTTTCGGGCAGGCCAAACCAGTCCATGTCATCTTCAAACAGCACCTCGCCATCTTGCCGTTCAAACTGGCGATCGGTGTGATGCAGCACGTAGGCAGCATCAAGCTGGCCTGCGTCGTAACAAGCCAGTACTTCAGCAGAGGTTGCGACCCGCACTTCAATGACCAGCGCCGGATCATGTGCCGCGACGCGTGCCAGCAAGGCGGGCAGGGAGGCGCCAGCAATATGCCCGCTGAAGCCTACCCGCAAGCGGCGCGGCGGCGCGTGTAGAACCGACCATGCGCGGTCGTGCGCGGCAAGCAGTTCCCGCGCGGCGGTGAGAAAGGCCTGACCTTCCATCGACAACCGCACCTGGCGCGGAGTGCGCTCCAGCAGGCGGCGGTCCAGATGGGTCTCCAGCCGCTTCAGTTTCAGGCTGACGGCAGACTGCGTGGTGTCCAGCGCCTCAGCCGCGCGGGTAAAGCTTTGCATGTCTGCCACCAGGACAAAGGCCTGCACGGCATCCAGATCCAGTGTATTCATCGGTAATACCATTTCAAATACTCATCACTGAAATATTGAACCATATCTGTTTGTTATGGCAAGCCAGTGCGACGATGGGCCCGTCTTCTTATCTTCCTATTGAATGGAGCGCGTCATGTCTACGCCGCACCTTGATCCTCACTCGCTACCTCCCAATCACCGCTGGAAAATCCTTGGTCTGGGCGTTGCTGCCAATGCAGCGTTCTCCGCCACGTTTGCCGGCATCCCGGCCACTGCCGTGCTCTTGCGCGCCGATTACCATCTGGATACCCACCAGCTAGGGCTGGTACTGGGCATGATGGGTCTTGGGGTGGCGGTCAGCGAACTGCCCTGGGGCATGCTGACCGACCGCTGGGGTGATCGCCGCGTTTTGTTGCTGGGCCTCTTCAGCATTGCCGCCTGGTTGCTGTTCATGATGCTGCGCGTGTCGCCATCCGGTGGCTATGTGCCGACGATGTCGGCCTTGATGCCAGGGCTGCTGCTGGTCGGCTTGCTGGGTGGCAGTGTCAATGGCTCCAGCGGCCGCGCCATCATGGCGTGGTTCACCGACAAAGAGCGCGGCCTGGCCATGAGCATCCGGCAGACCGCCGTCCCGGTCGGTGGCGCATTGGGTGCCCTGGTTCTGCCGCCACTGGCCCGCTGGGGTGGTTTTGGCACCGTATATGGTGCGTTGGCGCTGTTCTGCATGGTGAACGGCGTGCTGGCCTGGCGCTGGCTGCATGAACCGCCGCATCACGGTCAGATCGTCAATCAGGTGGCCGGATCGGGCATCCCGCCGGTGCAAGACCCGGTGCTGCAACGCATGACGCTGGCCATTGGCTTGTTGTGCGTGCCCCAGGTGGCGGTGCTGACGTTTACCCCCGTGTTCTTGCATGACTTTGGCCACTTTGGTGCCGTCGTGGCGGCGGTGAGCCTCGTCAGCATCCAGCTGGGTGGCGGCGCGTTGCGGGTGTGGAGCGGCTACTGGACCGATCGCCACCGCAATCGTCAGCGCTACATTGCCGCTTGCGCTTCGCTGAGCGTGCTGGCGTTTGCCATATTGGCAGCTGTGGTGCTGGCGCAGATGTTGATTGCGCCGCTGGCCCCGGCTTTGCGCCTGGCGATGATTCCAGCGCTGATCCTGGCGGGTTTGTGCGTCTCGGCCTGGCATGGGGTGGCCTATACCGAACTGGCGACGCAAGCGGGCGCCCACCGGGCTGGTACCGCGCTGGGTATGGGTAACGCTGCGGTGTTCGTGGCCTTCTTTGTGACACCGATGGTGATCCCGGTATTGAATGCGGTATCGGGCTGGCCGGCCGTGTGGTTGATGGGCAGTCTGGCTGCGTTGCTGGCGCTGTTTGCCTTCCGCCAGCGCAAGGCTGACGTACCGGCTTCGGCGTGCCTGCAGGTCGAACGCCGCGGTGCGCGCTGATCCGGGTGCAAGACCGGCATGGGTCACCGTGCCGGTGTGTGTTGTCCGCTAAAAAAGTCATTGCAAACGACAGTCTGCCCTAGCCACTTCGGCGCAGATGGCGCAAGATGTCGGGCTGTTCGACACAGACACCCGATTAGCGAGGATGCAATGCAAGAAGTAAACAGCGCCCTGCCGGCAGGCGACCTGGCAAGCCTGAGCAACGACGACCTGCAACGCTTTTATACCGCCGCGAATGAGCGCTATCAGGCGTTCAAAGCTCGTGGCCTCAAGCTCGACTCTACCCGCGGCAAACCGTCCGCAGATCAACTGGATCTCTCCAACGGCCTCCTGGCTGCTGTCGATGAGGCCGAAGCCCGTGGTGGTGGCGATCTGCGTAACTACGGTGGCGGCGTGAACGGCCTGCCGCAAGCGCGTGAACTGTTCGCCCCCATGCTGGGCGCACCGGCCGCACAAGTGGTCGTGGCAGAGAACTCCTCGCTGGCGCTGATGCACGACAGCATCGTGTACGCGCTGCTCAAGGGCGTGCCGGGCAGCAAGGCTGGCTGGTCGACCGAACCCGTTACATTCCTGTGCCCGGCTCCCGGTTACGACCGTCACTTTGCCATCTGTGCCCAATACGGCATCAAGATGATCGCCGTGCCGCTGACCGGGACCGGTCCGGATATGGATGTGGTGGAAAAGCTGGTTGCCGAAGATGCGTCGATCAAGGGCATGTGGTGCGTGCCCAAGTACGCCAACCCGACTGGCGATGTGTACTCCGACGAAGTGGTAGAACGCCTGGCGAAGATGAAAACTGCCGCTGCCGACTTCCGCATTTTCTGGGACAACGCCTACGCCGTTCACCATCTGACCGACAAGAAGCACGAGATCGCCAACATTCTGGAAGCCTGCGCGGCTGCCGGTAATGCGGATCGCGCCTTTGTGTTTGCATCCACCTCCAAGATCACCCTGGCGGGTGCGGGTCTGGCGCTGTTTGCTGCCTCCCCGGCCAACGTGGCCTGGATGACCAAAAACATGGGCTTCCGCTCGATTGGTCCGGACAAGATCAACCAGCTGCGCCACGTGAAGTTCCTGAAAGACTTCGCCGGCCTGCAAGCGCTGATGGAAAAACACCGCGCCCTGATCGTCCCGAAAATGAACGCGGTGCTGGACGTGCTGGCGCAGGAACTGAACGGTCGTGGCGTGGCCACCTGGACCAACCCGGACGGCGGTTACTTCATTAGCTTTGACGTGCGTGAAGGCTGCGCCAAGCGCGTGGTGCAACTGGCAGAAGAAGCCGGTGTTGCCATGGTGCCGGCGGGTAACACCTTCCCGAACGGTAACGACCCGAAAGACACCAACATCCGTATTGCCCCGACGTTCCCGGCACTGGATGGTGTGAAACTGGCCGCTGAGGGTATTGCTCTCGCGACGCTGGTCGGCGTCGCCGAAAACGAGTTGAAAAAACGCGGCCAGGCTGCGTAATCAAATAAACGGGCGCTGATCACAGCGCCCGTTTTTCTTTGGGAGGTGCGTGATGCAATACCGTGGAAGTTGTCACTGTGGCCATGTCGCGTTTGAAGCCGAAGGGACCATTGAAGGCGCCATATCGTGCAATTGCTCGATCTGTCAGCGCAAAGGCATCCTGATGTGGTTTGTCCCGAAGGCCAGTTTCAAACTGACTACGCCCGAAGAGAACGCCAGCACGTATACCTTTAACGCGCATCGTATCAAGCACCGGTTCTGCCCAAAGTGCGGAATCCATGTGTATGGCGAAGCGAACGACAAGCAGGGCAATCCGATGGCGGTCGTCAATATCCGCTGTATTGAGGGGATTGATCTGGCTGCCGTGCCGGTGAAAGAGTTTGATGGCCGCAGCGTTTGAGTCTGGCGACGTACCAAAACAAAAAGGCAGGGATGACCTGCCTTTTTGTTTGATTGCGCATCATGCATCGCTTAGCCGCGCGCTGTAGCCGCCCCTGCCGGCACCTGGCCAACCTGTCGCCACAACACCCACGCCAGCAACCCACCCAGGCTCAACAGCGCCCCGACCGCCGACACCCCATTCCAGCCCCAGTGCGCATACGCTGTCGCGGATAACATCGAACCGGCAGACCCGCCAATAAAGTAGCTTGTCATATACCCGGCCGTAACGCGATTCCGGGCATGCGGGAACAGTTTGTAGATCACATTCTGATTGGTGACGTGCACCCCCTGTACGGCCAGGTCCAGCACCAGAATGCCGATCAACAGTGCGATGATCGATTCTTTGGCCAGGGCAATCGGCACCCAGGACAGGAGCAGCAGAATCAGGCCCAGCCAGGTGGTGGTGTCTGTTTTGCCCTTGTCCGCCATGCGTCCGGCCATATTGGCAGCCAGCGCACCGGCAGCCCCCACGAGGCCAAACAGGCCGATGGTGCCATCACTGAAATGATATGGATCGGTGGCCAACAAGAACGCCATGGACGTCCAGAGCACGCTGAAAATAGCAAACGCGATCGCACCCAGCACTGCCCGCAGCCGCAACACGGGTTCATGGGCAAACAAGGTGAATACCGATGCCAGCAACTTGTGATACGGCAGACCAGCGTGTTCGTGATGATGTGGCAGTACGCGGGCCAGCGCGATGGCGGTGACAATCATCACCCCGGCGGCCACCCAGTACACCGTGCGCCAGTCGCCCAGGCTGGATAACCCACCGGCGACGGTCCGCGCCAGCAAAATGCCCAGCAGCAAGCCGCTCATCAAGGTACCGACGACCTTGCCGCGCTGTTCCGGCGCAGCCAGCGTGGCACCCAGTGGCACCAGTACTTGCGATACCACTGCGAACAATGCGGCAATGGCCGTACCCAGCAACACCAGTGCAAGGCTCGGCGCGGCGGCCGTGATCAATAGGCCAACTGCGCACAAGAGTGTCATGCCGACGATCATGCTCCGGCGTTCGAGCAAGTCGCCCAGTGGCACCAATAGCAGCAAGCCCACTGCGTAACTCAGTTGCGCCACAGTAATGATGATGCCCGCGCCCGCAGCGGTCAGGCCAAATTCGCCGGCCAGCGTGTGCAGCAAGGGTTGGGCGTAGTAGTTGCTGGCCACCACGAGGCCGGTGGAGAACGACATCAGCGCCACTTGCGCGGGGCTGAGACGATGTGCAGAGCCGTCCATGGGTATCTCCTTGTGATCCGTTTGTGCTGCGAAGTATCTGACGACGTCATGCATCACACAAATGTATACTTTTCATCAAATCAATCTTGTTTCGAGATACATAGCATGAACCTGCGCCAGATTGAATTCGCCGTTGCGGTGGCGGAGGAACACAGCTTTACCCGCGCTGCCGAGCGTTGCCACACGGTGCAGTCCGCGCTGAGTCATCAGATCGCCAAACTCGAAGACGAACTGGGGGCCAAACTGTTTGAGCGCAGTAGCCGCAACGTCAAACTGACCGTCGCCGGCCAGGCTTTCTTGCCCGTGGCGCGCCAGATGCTGGGGGCCGAGTCACGCATCCGCGATGAAGTTGCGGCTGCTGCGGGTACTGTGCGCGGCACGCTCACGGTCGGGACGATCTCCACCTTCAACCATGCTGATCTGGTGGATGTGCTGGCGCGGTTTCATGAGCGCTACCCGCATGTGGACATCCGTTTTTATCAGGGCATGAGCGAGAACCTGCTGGTGGATGTCCGCGCCGAACGCACCGATGTGGCGCTGGTCGGGCTTTGGCCGGGCGAGCCGGTAGAGGGGGTCAGCAAGCAAACCATTGCAGATGAAGAACTGATCGCCATCATTCCGCAGGCACACCCGCTGGCGCAGCGCGACCAGATCTCGCTGCTGGACCTGGTGGGATCACGCCTCGTTGATTTTTACGCCAACAGCGGCGCGCGGCGGCAGACCGAACAGGCTTTTGCCCGCGCCGGGATTGAGCACCGGGTCAGTTTTGAGGTCAGCCATATTGATTTGCTGGAACGCATTGTCCGGCGCGGCCTGGCGATCGGCCTCGTGCCCCGGTTTGAAGGCTACACGTGCGATCGGCTGAAGATGGTGCCCGTATCAGATGGCCCGCAGCGGCGGGTGTGGGCGGTGTGGAGTCTGGACCCGACACCAGCGGCCGTGGCTTTTTTGCGGATGGTGCATGAGGCGCTGGCGGAGAACGGGCATACGTTGCCGGAGCCAAACGTGTTGCCTTGAGGTGGGATCGGGGTGGTCCTTGTGAAAGCACGAGGCCAGATTGGCCCCTCTGTCATTCCCTTTTATGCACCTTGCATTATTGCGGTGCAAAACCTGCCCCCACTGTAAACATCTGGTGCGGCTCACCTTCGTCTTCGCCGCACAACTCCCCGCAATAAAACCAACAAACCACATAAAAACAAACATTTAGATTGTCTGGCACACCCCTTGCTGTACCCATCTCAATGCGATGTATACAAGACGGGATACAAACATGGGTGCAAAGATCGTTCCGCAAGCGGGCTGGACCTTACCGGAGTGGCGCAGTGCTTACATCAATGGCATGCAGCCAGCCGATGCGATTGAACATGTGCTGGCGCAATTGCCAGCAGATGACAATGCCTGGATTTCCCGCGCCACGCGTTCGCAAATTGCGCAGCAGCTCGCTGCCCTGAACGCGCGGCTCGATGCCGCAGGTGGCGATCTTTCGCGCTTCCCGTTGTTTGGCATACCGTTTGCCGCCAAAGACAATATCGACGCTGCCGGCTGGGAAACCACCGCCGCATGTCCGGCGTTCGGTTATGAGCCTGCGGCCAATGCCACCGTCGTGCAGCGCATGCTTGATGCCGGCGCGGTACTGATCGGCAAAACCAACCTGGATCAATTCGCGACCGGTCTGAACGGCACGCGCTCTCCCTACGGCCCGGTATCCAATACCTTTGATGAACGCTATGTCAGCGGCGGTTCCAGTTCGGGCTCGGCATCTGTGGTTGCGCGCGGCCTCGTGCCGTTCGCTTTCGGGACGGATACCGCCGGTTCGGGGCGCATCCCGGCCGGGTTCAACAATATCGTCGGGCTCAAGCCTACCAAGGGCTGGTTGAGCAATACCGGCGTCGTGCCCGCTTGCCGCACGCTCGATTGCGTCTCGGTGTTTGCGCTCACGGTGGATGACGCGCAGGCTGTCGCGCATCTGGCTGGCGGTTTCGATGCGGCTGATCCGTACTCGCGAGAGCCGCAAGTCACTTCGCCACTCATGAACGCCAAGCCGCGTTTTTGCATGCCGGATCAACTGCAATGGTTCGGCGATCATGAGTCGGCGCGTCTCTTTACCACTGCATTGGCGCAACTGAAAGAAGCGGGCGTTGAAGTCGAACCGGTGGATTTTGCGCCCTTCCTGGAACTGGCTGAACTCTTGTACCAAGGGGCATTCGTGGCGGAGCGCGTATTTGCCGCGCAGAACCTCCTGACCAGCAAGCCGTACGAGATCAACCCGGTCGTGCGCGGGATCATGCAGGGCGCAGCGCAGTACAGCGCCGTCGATAGCTTCCGTGCCGAGTATCGTCGCGCTGAGTTGTCGCGCATCATCAATCAGACCATGGCGGGTTACGACGCGCTGGTCGTGCCGACCTCCCCCAGTATCTACACGATTGACGACATGCTGGACGACCCGATCACGCTCAACTCGCGCTTCGGTACGTACACCAACTTCGCCAATTTCTCTGACCTGTGCGCGCTCTCTCTGCCTGCCGGGTTCCGTAACGATGGCCTGCCTTTTGGCATCACCCTGCTGGCGCCGGCCTGGCAAGACGACAAACTGGCTGCCTTTGGCCGCACCTGGCAGCAAAGCCACCCGCTGCCCATGGGTGCGACTGGCCGCAGCTTGCCGGCGCTACCCGCCGTCGCGCCGGCCGCCCCTGCTGCACATCACGTGCGCGTGGCGGTGGTTGGCGCACACCTCACCGGTATGCCGCTCAACGTGCAGTTGCAAGAGCGCAATGCCATCCTGGTCGAGCGCACCCACACCGCACCCAAATACCACCTCTATGCCCTGGCCAACACGACGCCGCCCAAGCCGGGCCTCGTGAAGGGCGAGGCCGGTTCGTCCATCGAGATCGAACTGTGGGATGTGCCCATGGCCGCCTTCGGCAGCTTTGTGGCGCTCATCCCCGCGCCGCTGGGTATTGGCACGCTGGAAACCGCAGATGGCCGCAGCGTGAAAGGTTTTATCTGCGAACCGTGGGCCATTAGCGATGCCACGGACATCACCCATTTCGGCGGCTGGCGCGCGTATATCGCCAGCCTGCAAACCGCTCAAGCTTGAGGATTCGCCATGTTCAAGACCGTTTTGATTGCCAATCGCGGCGAGATCGCGTGCAGAGCGATTCGTACCCTCAAGCGCCTGGGTGTGAAAAGCGTTGCGGTGTATTCCGACGCCGACCGCAACAGCGCGCACGTGACTGAAGCTGATGTGGCCATTGCGCTGGGCGGTGACAAGCCGGCAGACAGTTATCTGTGCATTGAAAAGATCATCGACGCCTGTAAAGAAACCGGCGCTGAGGCGGTGTTCCCCGGATACGGCTTTTTGTCAGAAAGCGCCGAATTTGGCGCGGCCTGCGCGGCCAATGACATTGTGTTTGTCGGCCCGACTGCCTTGCAGATGGAAGAATTCGGCCTCAAACACCGTGCGCGTGAACTGGCTGCCGCCGCTGGCGTACCGACCACACCGGGCAGCGGCTTGCTGGATTCTGCCGACCATGCGCTCGCAGAGGCCGAAAAGATCGGCTACCCGGTCATGCTCAAAAGCACGGCAGGTGGCGGTGGTATTGGTCTGACCCGTTGTGACGACGCGCAGCAACTGGCCTCGGCTTTCGAGCGTGTGCAACGGCTGGGCGAACAGTTTTTCCGCGATGGTGGCTCGTTTATCGAACGCTTTGTCGACCAGGCTCGTCACATCGAAGTGCAGATTTTTGGTGACGGCAACGGCAAGGTGTTTGCTTTGGGGGAACGCGACTGTTCCATCCAGCGCCGTAACCAGAAAGTGATTGAAGAAACCCCGGCGCCCAATCTGCCGGCCGCCACCCGCGCCGCGCTGTTGGCATCTGCCCAGCGCCTGGGCGAATCGGTGAATTATCGCTCCGCCGGCACGGTGGAATATGTCTACGACAGCAAGCGTGATGAGTTCTACTTCCTGGAAGTGAACACCCGCTTGCAAGTCGAGCACCCGGTCACTGAATCCGTCACCGGGCTGGATCTGGTCGAATGCATGCTGCGCGTGGCCGCTGGCGATGCGCTGGACGAAGCCGCCATGGTGCGCGCTCCGCAAGGTGCGGCGATTGAAGTGCGCTTGTACGCGGAAGACCCGGTCAAGCAGTTCCAGCCTTCGCCGGGCGTGCTGACCAATGTCAGCTACCCGGACAGCGCCATTGTGCCGCTGCGGGTGGATGGTTGGGTCAGCACCGGTACCGAGGTGCCCTCGTTCTACGACCCGCTGCTGGCCAAGCTGATTGTGCGCGGCGAAAACCGTGCCGAGGCGCTGGCCAACCTGCAAACCGCACTGGATAACACCGCACTGCATGGCATTGCCACCAACCTGGATTATCTGCGCCAGATCATTGCCAGTGCCGCATTTGAGGCGGGCCAGGTTTCGACGCGTTTTCTCGATAGCTTTGTCTATCAACCGTCGGTGGTCGAGGTTCTTGAACCGGGCACCTACACCAGCGTGCAGGATTATCCAGGTCGCGTTGGCTACTGGGACATCGGCGTGCCGCCATCCGGCCCGATGGATGATTACGCCTTCCGCCTCGCCAATCGCATTGTCGGTAATGACGTGTCTGCCGCTGCACTGGAATGCACGCTGCAAGGCCCGACGCTCAAATTCCATACCGATGCCACCATCGCCCTGACTGGCGCGGTGTGCCCGGTGACGCTCGATGGCCAAAGCGTGGCCATGAACCAGCCGCTGTCTATCAAGGCGGGTCAGGTTCTGGCGGTAGGCCGCGCTACCAGCGGTTGCCGCACCTATGTGGCTATCCGCAACGGAATTGATGTACCGGTTTACCTGGGTAGCCGCTCTGCCTTTGCGCTGGGCCAGTTTGGCGGCCACGCCGGCCGCACCCTGCGTGCAGCCGATATGCTGCCGGTCAGCCAGCCTGATCTGCCTGCGTGCACCACGCCTGCACCAGTCACCGAACCTGCCGCCGCACCGGTTGCATTGGTGCCGGAATACGGCACGAACTGGGAAATTGGCGTGCTCTATGGCCCGCACGGCGCACCGGATTTCTTCCAGCCCGAAGCCATTGAGGCGTTCTTCGCCAGTGATTGGGAAGTGCATTACAACTCCAACCGCCTCGGTGTGCGGCTGATCGGCCCCAAACCGACCTGGGCCCGGAGCGATGGTGGTGAGGCCGGGCTGCATCCGTCCAACATCCACGATTGCGAATACGCCATTGGCAGCATCAATTTCACGGGCGATTCACCGGTGATTCTGACCCGTGACGGCCCCAGCCTGGGCGGCTTTGTTTGTCCGGCCACCATCGCCAAAGCCGAGTTGTGGAAGGTCGGTCAGGTGAAACCGGGCGACAAGATCCGCTTCAAGTGCATCAGCTACAAAGAGGCCGTGGCGCTGGAGCGCGCACAAGACGCACAACTGGCGGCACTCTCTTTGGTGCCCGTCGCCAACGTGGCCGATGTGGAACTGCCCGCCACCTCGTCACCCGCCATCCTGGCCGAGCTGCCAGAAAACGGCGTGCGGCCGGCCGTGACTTACCGCCAGGCTGGCGATACGTACATCCTGATGGAGTACGGCCCCAATGTGCTCGATCTGAAACTGCGCCTGCGCATCTATCTGATGATGCAAAAGCTCAAGCAGTTGAACGTGCCGGGCATTCTGGAACTCTCGCCGGGCGTGCGCTCGCTGCAAATCCGCTTCAACGGTTACGAGATCAGCCAGCAACGCCTGCTGGCCACCTTGCTGGCGGCCGATGCTGAACTGCCGGATGTCTCGACCCTCAAGCTGCCGACGCGCGTGGTCTACATGCCGCTGGCGTTTGAAGACTCCGCCACGCTGGGCGCCGTACAACGCTATCAGGAAACCGTACGCCATCAGGCGCCGTGGTTGCCCAACAACGTCGACTTTATCCAGCGCATCAATGGCCTGGAAAGCCGCGAGCAAGTCAGCGACATCATTTTTGACGCCAGCTACATGGTGATGGGGCTGGGGGACGTGTATCTGGGCGCGCCGTGCGCCGTACCGGTCGACCCACGCCATCGGCTCATGACCAGTAAGTACAACCCGGCCCGCACGTTCACCGCTGAAGGCACGGTGGGTATTGGCGGCGTGTACATGTGCATCTACGGCATGGATTCGCCCGGTGGCTACCAACTGGTGGGTCGCACGCTGCCGATCTGGAACAAGTTCCTCAAGAACGCCGTGTTTGCGCCGGGCGAGCCATGGCTGCTGCGCTTCTTTGACCAGGTGCGTTTCTACCCGGTGTCTGAAGCTGAACTGGACGTGCTGCGCGAAGATTTCCGTCATGGCCGCGCCGGTGTGCGGATCGAAGAAGAAGTGTTCGACTTCGCCGCCTACGAGCAATTCCTTGCGGACAACAGCGCCAGCATTGCCGACTTCCAGGCCCGCCAGAAAGTGGCGTTCGATGCCGAAGTGGCGTTGTGGGCCGCCGATGACAGCGCGCATCACCACGCCGTTGTGGTCGAGGAAGAGGCCGAAGACGCCGTGGACGATGGACACCACATCATCAGCGCTGACCTGTGCGGCAGCATCTGGAAAGTGCTGGTGGAAGTGGGCCAGAAAGTGGACGCCGGCTCGCCGCTGATTGTGGTCGAAGCCATGAAGATGGAGCTGGCGGTCAACGCCCCGGTATCCGGCACCGTGCGCTCGATCCGCGCCATGCCGGGCAAAGCGGTTACGCCGGGTGAGCGCTTGCTGGTGCTGGAGCCACATGCATGAAACCCGAACCGGTCGCGTCTTTAGCTAACGAGGATGCCGCGCCCGGCAAACGGCGTGGCTCCAAAGACAATCTGGCCAATGGCATCTACGCCAGCATCAAGGCGGACATCATGGAATTCCGCCTGCTGCCCGGTGATCGCTTCACCGAAAGCGAAGTGGCCGAACGCCTGAATGTCAGCCGTACGCCAGTCCGTGAGGCGCTGTACCGCTTGCAGAACGAGCACTTTGTCGAGGTGCAGTTTCGTAATGGCTGGCAGGTGCGACCGTTTGATTTCGCCTACTTCGAAGACCTGTACGACGTGCGGGTGATTCTGGAACTCGCTGCCGCTCGCCGTTTGTGTGAGCACGTGGACCTGGACACCAACGCCGAACTGGTCGAGCTGAAAAGTCTGTGGCTGGTGCCAGTGGGCGAGCGCTTGACTGACGGCAAGATCGTCTCCGGTTTTGATGAGTTGTTCCACTCCACGCTGGTGGCGGCCACGGGTAACCGGGAGATGGCGCGGATTCACCGCGACGTGACCGAAAAAATCCGCCCCATCCGCCGGCTGGATTTCACCAAACCGTACCGGGTGGATACGACCTATCACGAGCATGGCGCCATCCTGCGCGCGATCTTGCAGCGTCGCGCGGATGAAGCGCAGCGGATGCTCAAGGCGCATATCGATGAGAGCAAGTCTGAGGTGAGGAAGATTACGTTGCATATGTTGCATGCGGCGCGGAAGGGGGCCAGCGATGGCTTGTGATCGCGGTGCTTCTTTAACTAACCGCTGTTAGCGCCTTCGGCGCGGTTTTAAAAGGCATTTGATACCCGCGGTGGCGGGAGCACCCTACTTTCTTTGCTTCGCCAAAGAAAGTAGGCAAAGAAAGGCGACCCCAGCCTGGCGGCCCTCCGGGCTTCCCTCAGTCGGTCGGGAGCCTGGGGTCTCCCTCCACTTCCTCGGCGCTTGGCTTTAACGGGGGAGAAAGTCAAAAACAACGGCAACAGCAACGGCAACAGCAACAGCAACAGCAACAGTAGGAGAGGCTTGGGGGGTCTCGCAAACAGACGGTTTGCGGGGTTGCAGTTGGGTTTGACGTGAGGCCCTCCGGCAGTGCCGAGCATCGCAGTAAGGCGCGGGGTTTCGGCGGTAGGGGGAGGCCGCAGGCCGGACTCCCGAAGCCAGCCGCGCCTTGCGAGAAGCGCAGGGAACCCCGAAGGGGCGCTGTCGTAGGGTCGCCTTTTCTTTGGTTACTTTCTTTGGGGCCGCCGAGGCTGGCGAAGCAAAAGAA
>NZ_BMLY01000002.1:427108-760728 GCF_014645555.1 Silvimonas amylolytica
GACGTGGGCCCGGCACCCCGGGTTTGTAAAAGCTTTTACTCGCGCCGAAGGCGCTAACAAAAACAGCACCACCAAAAAAGAACACCTGTACGACAACTCGATAACACCGCATTACCAGAAAGCAAGAAAAGCAAAAAGCAGGAAGGAAACAACCCGTTCTCACACTTTCGTTATCAGTTATCAGGAGATGCAGTCATGAACCGTCGTACCGCACTGAAACTTGTCACTGTTTGTACTCTCGCTGCTGCCAGCGGTTTGTCTGGTGGCGCGTTTGCCGCCGATACCATCAAGGTCGGCATCCTGCATTCGCTGTCGGGCACGATGGCGATTTCTGAATCGGCGCTGGAACAAACCGCGCTGATGACCATTGCCGAAATCAACGCCCAGGGCGGCGTGATGGGCAAGCAGCTGGAGCCGGTGGTGGTTGATCCTGCCTCCAACTGGCCGTTGTTTGCCGAAAAGGCCCGCCAGTTGCTCTCTAAAGACAAAGTCGCTGTGGTGTTTGGCTGCTGGACTTCTGTCTCCCGCAAGTCGGTCTTGCCGGTGTTCCGTGAACTGAACGGCCTGTTGTTCTACCCGGTGCAGTACGAAGGCGAAGAGCTGGAAAAGAACGTGTTCTACACCGGTGCTGCGCCTAACCAGCAGGCCATTCCGGCCGTGGACTACCTGTTGTCCAAAGATGGCGGTGAAGCCAAGCGCTTTGTGCTGCTGGGTACCGACTACGTTTACCCGCGTACCACCAACAAGATCCTGCGCGCTTACCTGCATTCCAAGGGTATTCAGGACGCCGACATCATGGAGGAGTACACCCCGTTTGGTTACTCCGACTATCAAACCATCATCGCCAAGATCAAGGACTTCTCTGCCCAGGGCAAGAAAACGGCCGTGGTCTCCACCATCAATGGCGACTCTAACGTGCCGTTCTACAAGGAACTGGGTAACGCTGGCCTGAAGGCAACCGATGTGCCGGTGGTGGCATTCAGCGTGGGCGAAGAAGAACTGCGCGGTGTGGATACCAAACCGCTGGTGGGCGAACTGGCCGCGTGGAACTACTTCATGTCTGTGAAGAACCCGGAAAACACCAAGTTCACCAAGATGTATCGCGATTGGGCCAAGAAGCAAAAGCTGCCTAATGCCGATACCGCCGTGACCAACGACCCGATGGAAGCCACGTACGTGGGTATCCATATGTGGAAGCAAGCGGTCGAGAAGGCGCACTCCACCGACGTGGACAAGGTGATCGCCGCCATGGGTGGTCAGACCTTCAAGGCCCCGAGCGGCTTTACGCTGGAAATGGACCCGAAAAACCATCACCTGCACAAGCCGGTGATGATTGGCGAAGTGAAGGCTAACGGTCAGTTCAATGTGGTGTGGAAGACCAAAGAACCGGTCAAGGCCCAGCCATGGAGCCCGTTCATTGCCGGTAACGACAAGAAGAAAGACGAGCCGGAAGCGAATTGATCTGGCTGTGAGGTGAGTTTGTAGGGTGGATTGTCGCGCTGCTCCGAATCCACCCTACAGCTACCTGAATCAACTGCAGTCACCGCAACACCGAACACGGGGATACCCCAATGAATACATGGATGCGTCATCTGCTGGCGCTGCTGCTGGGCTGTCTGATCATATTGCCCGCCCAGGCCGCGCTGGATGCCAAGGTCGTCCGCCAGTTGGTGGATGATGACTCTGACCAGAAACTGGCCGCCATTGCCGCGCTGGTGCAGGTCGGCACGCCCGAAGCCGCGCGCGTATTGCAGGCGCTGAGCAATGACGCTCTGTACGCCACGGACCAGCGCGTCTGGCTCAAGGCCGATGACAAGGTGTATGACGCCACCACCGGGGCCGAAATCAACCCCGCGCCGGATGACGTCGACACCGTATCGATCAACAACCGCGTGCGCGGCGCTCTGGATTCTGCCCTGAGCGGTTTCAAGCTGACCGACCCCGATCCGGCCGCGCGCCTGGCTGCGGCACAATCGCTGCAGGGCGACGTCAGCGCGGTCATGATCCCGGCCCTGACTGCCGCACTCAAGAAAGAGACCGACAGCAAGGTCAAGCCGGTCCTGGAACAACTGCTGGCGCAAGCTAACCTGAAGAACCCGGACGTGAAAGCCCGGCTGGCAGCGGTGGAAGACCTGAGCCATAGCAACTCGCCCAACGCGCGTGGCTTGCTGCTGACGCGGCTGGACCCGGCTAACGAACCCGACGCCAAAGTGCGCGCCGCCGCGCAATCCTCTATTGCCGCCATTGATTCACGCCTCGCCTGGATCAGCGCGCTGGCGAACGTGTTCTCTGGTCTAAGCCTTGGCAGCATCTTGCTGCTGGCGGCGCTGGGGCTGGCAATCACCTACGGCGTGATGGGCGTGATCAACATGGCCCACGGCGAACTCTTGATGGTGGGCGCGTACTCTGCCTACGTCGTGCAGGGTGTGTTCCGCGCGCATTTTCCCGGCGCGCAGGACTGGTATCTGGTGGCTGCTGTACCGGTCGCGTTCTGCGCCGCCGCAGCGGTCGGCATGCTCATGGAGCGCACCGTGATCCGCTGGCTGTACGGCCGCCCGCTGGAAACCCTGCTGGCCACCTGGGGGATCTCACTCGTCCTGATCCAGGCCGCCCGCGCGCTGTTTGGTGCGCAGAACGTGGAAGTCTCCAACCCGTCCTGGATGTCTGGCGGTATTGAACTCTTGCCCAGCCTGACCTTGCCGTGGAACCGCGTGATCATCATCGGCTTTGCGCTGTCTGTGCTGGCGTTGATGTGGGCCATCATGCAAAAAACACGCCTCGGATTGTTTGTGCGTGCGGTGACGCAAAACCGCGCCATGGCCGGTTGCGTGGGCGTGCCGACGCGGCGGATTGATACCCTGGCATTTGGCCTTGGCGCCGGTATTGCCGGACTGGGCGGGCTGGCGTTGTCGCAGATCGCCAACGTCGGGCCGGATATGGGCCAGGGCTACATTGTTGACTCGTTCCTTGTGGTGGTGCTGGGTGGTGTCGGGCAACTGGCCGGCGCTGTCTGGGCTGCGCTGGGGCTGGGCATCGTGACCAAGCTGCTGGAAGGCTGGGCTGGGGCGGTGATCGCCAAGATCATTGTGCTGGCGATCATCATTGTGTTCATCCAGCGACGGCCGCAGGGGTTGTTTGCGCTGAAGGGGCGGGTTGTTGATTGATCTGCGACCAAATTTCGTAGGGTGGATTCGGAGCGGTAGCGACAATCCACCTTTGTTGGCCTAAAACCTTGAACTGCTGTTAGCGCCTTCGGCGCGCTTGTTTACACACCGGCGGTGGCCGGAGCACGTTACTTTCTTTGCTTCGCCACCTCGGCGGCCCCAAAGAAAGTAACCAAAGAAAGGCGACCCTAGCCTGGCGGCCCTCCGGGCTTCCCTCGGTTGGTCGGGAGCCTAAGGTCTCCCTCCACGCCCTCGGCGCTTGGCTTTAACGGGGGAGAAAGTCAAAAACAACGGCAACAGCAATAGCAGGAGAAGTCTGGGGCACCTGCAAACAGACGGTTTGCGGGGTTGGGGTTGCAGTTGGGCCCCTTAAGGAGTGCCGAGCATCACAGGGAAGTCCGGGGTTTCGGCGTAAGGGTGTTTGAGGGCTTTAGCCCGAGTTCCTGCGCCCCTTGGTGGGTGCCCCCACAAAGCCATTAGTGAACCAGATGGCGGTTGCAGTGGGGGAGCCAGCCGGACTTCACGAGAAGCGTAGGGGACCCGCGAAGCGGGCGCTCCGCCGGGGTCGCCTTTTCTTTGGGTACTTTCTTTTGGCGATCCAAAAGAAAGTACCGTGCTCCGGGCACCCCCGGTATCAAAACACCGCGCCGTCTGGCGCTAACAATGATTGTTTGATTTAAAGCTGCAATGTAATCCCAACAGGAACCAACCCCTATGCGTACTTCCTACACCGAACGCACTGCCAGGCTCCTTGGCCCCAAAGGCTGGACCGCGCTAGGCGTGTTCCTGGCCATCATGCTGATCGCCATGCCGGTGCTGCATCTCATGGTGCCGCCAGGCAGTCCGTTGCATGTGTCCAATTACGCCATCACGCTGATGGGCAAGATTCTTTGCTACGCGCTGGTGGCGGTGGCGATGGATCTGATCTGGGGCTACGCCGGCATTCTCTCACTGGGTCATGGCCTGTTTTTTGCGCTGGGTGGTTACGCTTTTGGCATGTACCTGATGCGGCAGATCGGGCTGGATGGCAATTACCACAGCCCCTTGCCGGATTTCATGGTCTTCCTGGACTGGAAAACCCTGCCCTGGTACTGGCAAGGTACTGATCACTTCATCTGGGCGGCGATCCTGACCATAGCCGTGCCGACGGTGATTGCGTTTATCTTCGGTTTTTTCGCCTTCCAGTCGCGGATCAAGGGCGTGTATTTCTCGATCATCACGCAGGCGCTGACCTACGCCGCCATGCTGTTGTTCTTCCGGAACGAGACCGGTTTTGGCGGCAACAATGGTTTCACCGACTTCAAACGCATTCTGGGTTACTCGGTGACTGCCCCAGAAACCCGTGTGGTGCTGCTTGGGCTCACCGCGCTGGCGCTGGCCGGTACGCTGGTGCTGGGCCGCTGGCTGGTGACCTCCCGCTTTGGCCGCGTGCTGGCCGCAACGCGTGATGCGGAATCCCGTGTCATGTTCATCGGCTACAACCCGCTCTGGTACAAGCTGTTTATCTGGACGCTTTCTGCCGCGCTGTGCGGTGTGGCTGGCGCACTGTACGTGCCGCAGGTGGGCATCATTAACCCGTCAGAAATGTCGCCAGCGTCTTCCATTGAAATTGCCATCTGGGTGGCAGTGGGCGGTCGCGGCACCTTGATTGGTGCCGTGATTGGCGCGGTGGCGGTGAGTCTGGCCAAGAGCTGGTTCACCGTGTCATTCCCGCAGTACTGGCTGTTTTTCCTGGGCTTTCTGTTCATTCTGGTCACACTGTTTTTGCCAGAAGGGTTGGTGGGGCTTTATCACAAGCTGCGTGGCAACAAGGTTGATGCGTCTGAACCCGCTTTCACCCCTGATCCAGAAACCGTGAGCCCGGCCGCGGCCAAAGCCAGCGTCGCCCCATCACCACGTCACCTGACCGGAGAGAGCGCATGATCACCGTTGCCAGTGGCACCGATTACGAAGCCCGCCCGCAATGGGCTGACCCCACCGCTGGCCAGGCACGTGCAGTACAGCCCGGCCAGTTGGATACCGCGCATGGTGTCATTCTGTATCTGGAAGACATCACGGTCAGTTTTGATGGCTTCAAGGCGCTCAACAACTTGAGCTTGAATATCGACGTGGGCGAACTGCGCTGCATCATCGGCCCCAACGGTGCGGGCAAAACCACCATGATGGACGTCATCACGGGTAAAACCCGCCCTGACAGCGGCAAGGCGTTTTTTGGCCAGACGCTGGATCTCACGCGTTTGAAAGAACCGGAAATCGCCCACGCTGGCATTGGTCGCAAGTTCCAGAAACCCACGGTGTTCGAGAACCACACGGTATTCGAAAACCTGGAACTGGCCATGAAGACGGACAAACGCGTTTTCAAAAGCCTGTTCTTCAAACTCGATAGCGAAGCGCACGGTCGTATCGAGGCCGTGATGAAGCAAATCCGCCTTGACGCCCACGCCAACCGGCTCGCCGGGTTGTTGTCGCACGGCCAGAAGCAGTGGCTGGAGATCGGCATGCTGCTAATGCAAGAACCCAAGCTGCTGCTGCTGGATGAACCCGTCGCCGGCATGACAGATGACGAAACCATGCGTACTGCCGAGCTGTTCTTGTCACTGGCTGGCCAGCATTCGCTGGTGGTGGTCGAGCACGACATGGCGTTTGTGGAAAAACTGGGTGGCAAGGTCACCGTATTGCATGAAGGCAGCGTGCTGGCCGAAGGAGACCTGGCCACTGTGCAGGCCGACCCGCGCGTGATCGAAGTCTATCTGGGCCGCTAAGACAACAAGGACAAGCCACCATGCTGCAAGTTGAAAACCTGAACCAGTATTACGGCGGCAGCCATATTCTGCGCGGCCTCTCATTCACTGCCCAACCGGGGCAAGTGACCACGCTGCTGGGTCGTAATGGCGTCGGCAAGACCACGCTGCTCAAAACCTTGATGGGCCTGGTGCCGGCCAAAACGGGGAGCATCCAGTTTGGTGGCGCAGATATCACCAAAATGGCGTCTTATGACCGGGTCAAAGCCGGCATTGGCTATGTACCGCAAGGGCGGGAGATTTTCAGCCGGCTCTCGGTGGAAGAAAACTTGCGGATGGGCCTGGCCACGCGCCCGGCCAGTTCAACCATTCCCCCCCGGATTTTTGAAATGTTCCCCGTGCTGCAGCAGATGATGCGGCGGCGTGGTGGGGATTTATCTGGCGGTCAGCAACAACAACTGGCGATTGGCCGGGCGTTGGCCATGGGGCCGAAGTTGCTGATTCTGGATGAGCCGACGGAAGGGATTCAGCCCTCCATCATCAAGGATATTGAACGGGCGATCCGCGCATTGGCAGAGACGGGTGAGATGGCGATTCTGGTGGTGGAGCAGTATTACGATTTTGCCCGCTCGCTGGCGGATCAATACCTGGTGATGGAGCGGGGGGAGATTATCCGGGCGGGGAAGGGGTCTGAGATGGATGCAGACGGCGTAAGGGAGCTGTTGTCCGTGTGATTGTTTGAGGAGTGGGTGGATTCAGAGCCTAACGCTTTCTTCTTCCGCCTTCTGGCCTGGGTTAGCCATCTCCAAACAACGCTTGCAACACTGACAACACGGCTGGCCCGGCAGTTTCCGTCCGCAAGATCCGTGGCCCCAGCACCACACCCTCAAACCCGCTAGCCCGCGCTGCGCTCTCTTCGCCATCAGACAAACCACCTTCTGGCCCGACCAACAGCACCACTTGGGTCTGCGGTGCGGGTAAAGCCGCCAGCCTGGTCGCTGCGCCGGGCGCCAGCAGCAAGCGGGTGGCGTCTTTGGGCGCCCTGGCCAGCGCTTCATCCAGCGATGTCACCGGCAAAATCTGCGGAATGCGCGTCCGCCCGCTTTGCTCGCATGCAGATTGCGCCACGCCTTGCCAGTGGGCCAGGCGCTTTTGTGCGCGCTCACCAGACAGTCGCTGCTGGCTGTAGGCACCATGTACAGGCCAGATTTCCGTCACACCCAACTCGGTGGCCTTCTGGATGGTGTAATCCATGCGCTCGGCCGCGGAGACGGCCTGAATCAGGATGGTCCGCAACGCCGATTCGCGGTTTTCCGGCGCAAAGCCAATGACGATCACCGCGACGTCGCGCTTGCCCATCAGGGTAATGCGCGCTTCGTATTCGCCGCCTTCGCCATTAAACAAGGTGATGGTTTCGCCTGGTTGCATGCGCAAGACCTGGACATGGCGGGCCGGGCCTTCGGGCAGGTTGAAGGCGTTGTCTACAGATAATGTGTGGTCGACAAAAAAGCGCGGCATTGCGGCGGGTCCAGCGGGCGGTAAAACATCTATTCTGGCAGATCGTGCGGGTTGATCGCCAGATAGCGACTGTTCTGGGGATCAGGGAACCTCTGAACAAGCCTGTCCGGAGCCGGGTGGGTCTGATTCAGGATGAGCTGCAAGGCATAAACCGCAGTCGTAGCATGGCTACAGCGAGGATTTATAACGCCGCAGATCGCCTGAAGCGGACACGCTCCGGCCGGAAGGGACTTGTTCAGCGGTTCCTTGGTAGTCAGATTGCTTCATGACTCAAACCCAAGCTTGTGGCTACAATGCAAGACCCGGTGCATTATTGGCCGGGTCCATTTACAACTGCCGGATAACACCATGTCTGAAGCCACGAACGACTATCTGGAACGAATCCTCACCGCCCGCGTTTACGACGCTGCGATTGAAACACCGCTGGAAGCCGCGCCGAATATTTCGCGCCGAATTGGCAACCACGTGTTCATCAAGCGCGAAGATATGCAACCGGTGTTTTCGTTCAAGATTCGTGGCGCATACAACCGCATGGCGCAACTGACTTCGGCTGAGCTGGAACGCGGCGTGGTGACGGCTTCGGCCGGTAATCATGCCCAGGGCGTGGCGTATTCGGCGCAAATTCTGAAGTGCCGCGCCACGATCTTCATGCCGACCACCACGCCGAATATCAAGGTGGATTCCGTCACCCGCCGCGGTGCAGAGGCCGTGCTGGTGGGCGATTCGTTCAGTGATTGCTATCAAAGCGCGGTGAACCTGGCGCAGGAAACCGGCGCTGCGTTTATCCACCCGTACGACCACCCGGATGTGATTGCCGGGCAGGGCACGATCGGTATGGAGTTGCTGCGCCAGCATTCGGGCAAGCTTGATGCCATCTTTATTCCGGTGGGCGGCGGTGGTTTGATCGCTGGCGTGGCGGCGTATATCAAGCGCCTGCGGCCAGAGGTCAAGATCATCGGGGTCGAGCCGACCGATGCCAACGCCATGTATCTTTCGCTCAAACTGGGCGAGCGCGTCGTGCTGCCGCAAGTGGGTATCTTTGCCGACGGCGTGGCGGTGAAACAGGTTGGCGAAGAGACCTTCCGCCTGTGTCAGGAACTGGTGGATGAAGTGATCCTGGTCGATACCGATGCCATGTGTGCGGCCATCAAAGACATGTTCGAAGAGACGCGTTCGATTCTGGAGCCGTCCGGTGCATTGGCCCTGGCCGGCATGAAAGCCTGGGTGGCGCGTGAAAAGGCGCAAGACAAAACCCTGGTGGCGATCACCTCTGGCGCCAACATGAACTTCGATCGTCTGCGTTACGTGGCCGAACAAGCCGAGCTGGGTGAAGAGCGCGAAGCCATCATTGCGGTGACGCTGCCGGAGCGCCCGGGCGCATTCCGTGCACTTTGCAGTGCGATCGGTGCCCGCAATATCACTGAGTTCAACTACCGTTATGGGGACAAGGATCAGGCCCACGTATTTGTGGGCCTGCAGATTCAGAACCGCGCTGAAGTAACGGATCTGATCGAGAAACTGGCCGCTGAAAAACTGGCGGCAGTAGATCTGACCGATAACGAACTGGCCAAGCTGCACATCCGCCATCTGGTGGGGGGCCATGCGCCGCAAGTGGATAACGAACGCGTGCTGCGCTTTGAGTTCCCGGAGCGGCCGGGCGCGTTGCTCAACTTCTTGAACAGCATGGTGGGCAGCTGGAATATCTCGTTGTTCCACTATCGTAACCATGGTGCTGACTATGCTCGTACGCTGGTGGGCATTCAGGTGCCCCCAGAGGAGGATGCCGCGTTTGCCGAGTTCCTGGAAAAGCTGGGCTACCCGCACTGGCTGGAAACCGACAACAAGGCGTACCAGCTCTTCCTGGGTTAAGCCGGTTTCGCACGCACTCGAAAAAGCGAGGGGCAAACCCTCGCTTTTTTATTTACTGCTGGCCTGAAGCTACAATCAGGCCCATCACTACGTTGCAATCATTTGGGTCAGGTCATGAAGATTTACCGGGTTGGCGGCGCAGTCCGCGATGAAATGCTGGGCCTGCCGGTCAAGGATGTGGACTGGGTCGTCGTTGGCGCGACGCCGGATGATATGGTCGCCCAGGGTTACAAAGCCGTCGGCAAGGATTTCCCGGTATTCCTGCACCCCAAAACACATGAGGAATACGCGCTGGCCCGTACCGAGCGCAAATCTGGCCATGGCTACAAAGGCTTTCAGGTTTACGCTGCGCCAGATGTCACGCTTGAAGAAGACTTGCTGCGCCGTGACCTGACCATCAACGCCATGGCGCAAGGTGAGGACGGCCAGATTGTCGACCCGTTCAACGGCGCTGCGGATGTGAAGGCGCGCGTGCTGCGGCATGTGTCTGAAGCGTTTGTCGAAGACCCGGTGCGCGTACTGCGGCTGGCGCGCTTTGCAGCGCGGTTTAATTTTGAAGTCGCGCCGGAAACCATGGCGCTCATGCAAGAGATGGTGAACACCGGCGAGGTCGATCACCTCGTGCCAGAGCGCGTGTGGCAGGAAGTCGCCAAGGGCCTGATGGAAGACACACCCTCGCGGATGTTCAACATCTTGCGGGAATGTGGTGCCCTGGCGCGGGTTATGCCAGAAATCGATGCTTTGTTTGGTGTTCCTCAACCGGAAAAGCACCACCCGGAAATCGACACGGGCGTGCACGTGATGATGGTGGTTGATTACGCCGCCAGCCAGCAGCTACCGCTACCCACGCGTTTTGCCGCGCTGTGCCATGATCTGGGCAAAGCACGCACGCCGGCAGAACTGCTCCCATCGCATCACGGCCACGAAGGTAAGGGCGTGCCGCTGGTAGAGAAATTCTGCGAACGCATTCGCGCTCCGGCTGAGTGCCGCGACCTGGCCATCATGGTCTGCCGAGACCACACCAACGTGCATCGCGCGCTGGAACTTCGCGCCGCGACCGTGCTTGAGTTGTTTGGCCGCTGTGACGGCCTGCGCAAGCCAGATCGCTTTGCCGCCATGCTGGATGCTTGCGCTGCCGATGCACGCGGCCGGTTGGGTTTTGCCGACCGCGCCTACCCGCAAGCGGATTACCTGCGAGAGTTGCTGGCCGCCGCGCGGGGTGTGGATGCCGGCGCCATTGCCGGTGCAACCGAAGACAAAGCGCAGATCCCGCAGCGCGTGGCGGCAGCCCGCACTGAAGCCATCAGCAACGCCATGCAAACGCTGCGCGAGCGGGAAGAATTCCGCCGTCCGATGCACTGAAACCACTTTGGACCGAGCCACACCGTGACCCTGCTCTACCACCCCGATACCATCGCCGCCATTGCCACCGCCCCCGGACGCGGCGGCGTGGGTGTGATCCGCGTTTCCGGCCAGGATCTGTCTGCCATCGTGGCCGGGCTGATTGGCCGCGCACTGACCCCGCGCCATGCGCACTTTGCCAAGTTCAAAGATGAAGATGGTTCGGTGATCGACGAAGGCCTGGCGCTGTATTTCCCTGGCCCTAACTCATTCACCGGCGAGCACGTGCTGGAACTGCAAGGCCATGGCGGCCCGGTGGTCATGCGCATGTTGCTGGCGCGGTGTGTCGCTTTGGGTGCCCGTCATGCCGAGCCCGGCGAATTCACCAAGCGCGCGTTTCTGAACAGCAAGCTCGATCTGGCGCAAGCAGAGGCTGTGGCGGATCTGATCGATGCCCAATCAGAAGCCGCCGCGCGTTCGGCACTTAAATCACTTGATGGCGCTTTCAGCCGTGAGATCAACACGCTGGTGGAAGAACTGATCAACCTGCGCATGCTGGTTGAAGCCACCATCGATTTCCCCGAGGAAGACATCGACTTTCTGGAGGCCGCCAACGCCCGTGGCCGCTTGAATGAGCTGCAAGCGCAACTCGCACGCGTGCTGGCCACCGCCAGTCAGGGCCGTCTGCTGCGCGAAGGGATGCATGTGGTGCTGATTGGCCAACCCAACGTGGGCAAATCCAGCTTGATGAATGCACTGGCCGGTGAAGAAATCGCCATCGTGACCGACATAGCCGGCACCACGCGCGATACCGTGCGCGAGCTGATTCAGCTTGATGGCGTGCCGCTGCACATTATCGACACTGCCGGCCTGCGCGAGACCACCGATACGGTCGAGCAGATTGGCATTGAGCGCACCTGGCGCGCGGTGGATAAAGCCGATCTGGCGCTGTTGCTGCTGGACTCGCGTGAGGGTGTCACACCGCATGACGAAGCCATTCTGGAACGCCTGCCGCCCGCCCTGCCGGTGCTGCGCGTGTTCAACAAGATCGACCTGACCGGTGAAACGGCCGGCGTGGTGGGTGAGACCGAAGTCCACGTTTCCGCGCAGTCTGGCAGCGGGCTGGATGAACTGCGTACCCGCCTGTTGCACATGGCGGGCTGGCACGGTGCCAACGAAGGCGTGTTCATTGCGCGTGAACGCCATCTGGATGCTATCCGCCGTGCAGCGGAACACTTGATCAACGCAGGTCATGCTTTTCATGCGCTGGAACTGTTTGCTGAAGAACTGCGCCTGGCACAGGTCACCCTCAACGAGATCACCGGCGAGTTTTCATCTGATGACTTGCTGGGTGTGATCTTTAGCCGTTTTTGTATTGGCAAATAAACCGGCTTTCGTTGTGCCTCAACCTGAAAAAAGGCAGCCTGCGGGCTGCTTTTTTCAATTCTATTGATCCACGTTGTCACAACTTCTGCGTTGTTCCCGTCTAGTTCGTGAAACCAGACGTTACTGCACCAAAGGAGTTGCAAGATGAAACAACGGATTCTCGTGATTGGCGCCGGCTTTGCCGGCATGTGGGCTGCACTGTCTGCCTTGCGCCTGCTGGATCAACAAGATCGCCAGAATGTGGAAGTCGCGCTGATTGCGCCGCAGGCTGAACTGCATGTGCGACCGCGTTTGTATGAACAAAATCCGGGTGCCATGAAGGCACCGCTGCAGGCACTGTTTGATGCCGTCGGCGTGAGATTTGTCCAGGGTATGGTTGGCCAGATTGATACCGATCGCCACGAAGTGACATTGACCGATGCCACGGGCCAGGCATCAACATTGGGTTATGACCGCCTGGTACTGGCTGCCGGTAGCCGCTTGTTCCGGCCGCAGATTGAAGGCCTGGCGGAACACGCCTTCAATGTGGACCAACTGGCGGAGGCCGTCCGCCTGGATGACCATATCAAGGCGCTGGCGCAGCAGCCGTCCTCGCTGGCACGCAATACCGTTGTGATTGCGGGTGGTGGATTTACAGGGATCGAAACGGCCGCAGAAATGCCGGCCCGCTTGCGTGAGGCGTTGGGCCAGGAGACGCCGGTTCGGGTCATCATGGTGGAGCGCAATGCGGACATTGGCCCCGATCTGGGCCCCGGCCCCCGCCCGGTGATTGAAGAAGCCCTGGGCTCGCTCGGCGTGACCTGGCGGCTCAGTACGGCAGTGGCTGCCGTCGATCGCCACGGCGTGACGCTTGATAATGGTGAACGCATTGAAGCTGCAACGGTGATCTGGACCGCCGGTGCGCGCGCCAGCACACTGACCGAACAGATTCCGGCACAACGTGACCCATTTGGTCGCTTGTTCGTCGATGACAATCTCAAGGTGCCAGGCGTGGCCGACGTCTACGCCACGGGCGATTGCGCCCACGCTGCAACGGACGACATCGGCAATCACGCCATGATGTCCTGCCAGCACGCCATGGCGCTGGGCCGTTCGGCCGGGAACAACGCCGCAGCTGATCTGCTGAGCGTAGCCCCTGCAGCCTATCGTCAGCCCAAGTATGTGACCTGCCTTGATCTGGGCCCTTGGGGCGCGGTCTACACCGAAGGCTGGGATCGTCAGGTGGTCTTGCGCGGTGCTGAGGCTAAAACCCTCAAACAGCAGATCAACAGTGTCTGGATTTACCCGCCCGAAGCTGACCGCGCTGCTGCTCTGGCGCTGGCCGACCCGGCCCGGCCGGTTGTGGCTTGATTCCGCGCCCGCAGATCGCGCCCGTCTGACCTGATTGATCCAGAGGGTGAGTCGTGAACAGGACGTCATTGGCCAGCCGCACTAACGCGATGTGGCCATTTACCCCTTGTTTGTGACTTCACCCGACGGACTGCCACGAAAATGCCAAATCCTTCAGGCAAAATAGCGTGTTTACTGGTGCCACGCCCCATGCGCGTGCTGCTGGTTCAACCCTGGTTGCAGGCCCATATTGGCCGGACATATTCGCAAAATGCCATAACACTGGCATGATGAGGTGTCCGGGCGGGGCTACACCCCCGTTGCAACCTTGTACCAAGTCAGGACACGCTTTGAATCATCCCGCAGTTTCGCAGTTAGCCCACCCCGTCGCCACTGAAGCCGCCCGCGCCTGCGGTATCGACTTTGGCACTTCCAACTCCACTGTCGGCTGGGTCCGCCCCGGTGCGCCGCTGCTGCTGGCGCTGGAAGATGGCAAGAACACGCTGCCTTCCATGCTGTTTTTCAATATGGAAGAAGACACAGTCAGTTATGGCCGCGCTGCGCTGGGTGAATACCTGGAAGGCTATGAAGGGCGCTTGATGCGCTCGCTCAAGAGCATTCTGGGCACGGGTTTGATGGATTTGCAGACCGAAGTCCAGGGTCGATCACTCTCGTTCAAACATATTCTGGGCCACTTTGTTGCCGAACTGAAACGCCGCGCCGAAGCCTCTGCCGGACGTGGTTTTGATTGCGCTGTGCTGGGCCGGCCAGTGCATTTTGTCGATGACAACGCCGCCGCCGATCAATTGGCACAAGACGTACTGGCCGAGATCGCCCGCGCCCACGGCCTCAAGCATGTTGAATTCCAGTACGAGCCGATTGCCGCCGCGTTTGACTATGAAAGTACCCTGTCGCGCGAAGAACTGACGCTGATTGTTGATATCGGCGGTGGTACGTCTGACTTTTCTTTGCTGCGCCTCTCGCCTGAGCGCGCGCGCAAGACCGAGCGGCTGGATGACATTCTGGCCAATGGCGGCGTGCACATCGGCGGGACCGACTTCGACAAGGCGCTGAGCCTGTCGAGCATCATGCCGCTGCTGGGTTATCGCAGCCGCCTGATGAACAACTCGGAAGTGCCATCCAGCTATTACTTCAACCTGGCGACCTGGCACACCATCAACTTTGTCTATACCCGCAAAATCTGGACCGAATTGCAGGATGTCTTCCGTGATTCCGGCACCGAAACCCGCGCCGTGCTGGATCGTCTGTTGAACCTGATCCAGCGTCGCACTGGTCACTGGCTGGCCATGCGGGCTGAAGAAACCAAGATTGCCCTGTCCGATAGCCCCACCCACCGCCTTGCGCTGGAACGCATTGAAGACGGCCTGTATCACGATATCGGCCGCCAGGATTTTGAAGGCGCCATTGACGGTCAGATCACCCGCATTGAAGAAACCGTACAACAGATCCTGACCAGTGCCGGCCTGCGTGCCGATCAGGTCGATACCGTGTTCTTTACGGGTGGTTCCAGTGGCGTGCCTTTGTTGCGTCAGCGTGTGGCCGCGTTGTTGCCGGCCGCAAAACATGTGGAAGGCGATCTCTTCGGTAGCATTGGCGCGGGTCTGGCGATCGACGCCCGCCGCAAATTCGGCTGACCTGCTGTACCAGACCGGGCTTGCGCAAGGCTGGTCCGGTCTGGTTGGATAGGGGTTTTCTGATCGCAGGAGCACTGCATGTACACGGTTCATGGCGTTGCCCAGTCCGGCAACTGTTACAAGGTCAAACTCGCCCTTAGCCAGCTGGATAAACCGTTCACCTGGAACGAAGTGGACATGATGGGCGGCGCCACGCACAGCCCCGGATTCCTGGCCATGAACCCCACCGGGCAAGTACCGGTCCTGCAGATTTCTGCCAGCACTTTCCTGCCAGAATCCAATGCCATCCTGTATTACCTCGCCCAGGGCACAGACTTGTTCCCGCAAGATCGGCTGGAACAAGCGCAGGTGATGCAATGGCTGTTTTTTGAGCAATACAAACACGAGCCCAATGTCGCCGTGGCCCGCTTCATTGTGCTGTTTGCGGGCCGTCCGGCTGAGCGTGAAGCCCAGTTGCAACAGAAGATCAAAGCAAGCGGCGACGTGCTGGCGGTGATGGAGCAACATCTATCAACCCGTCGTTTCTTTGTGGGTGAGCGTTATTCCATCGCAGACATCGCGCTGTATGCCTATACGCACAAAGCGCATGAGGGGCTGATTGATCTGGCGCCGTTTCCGGCGATCCGAGCCTGGTTAGACCGCGTGGCCAGCCAGCCGGGGTATGTAGACATGGGATGAGGGTTGGCGAGGCAGCCAGCCGCAGGGTGGATTCGAAGCGGTAGCGGCAACTCACCATTGCAATGTGCGTCTCAGCGCGTTCACGCCCCGTTCGGGTTGCGCACAATATTCACGCAACACAGCTAATGGCAAGCTGTCAGCCTGATCCCCACCCCAGTACTCGCCATGATCGACCCCAGTACTATCGCCCTGCTGATCCCCTTGTCTTTTGTCGCCGGCATGATTGATGCTGCAGTGGGCGGAGGCGGGTTGATTCAAGTGCCCGGCTTGTTTGCCATCCTGCCTAATGTTGCGCCGGCCACGCTGATGGGCACCAACAAATTTGCCAGCATCATGGGCACGGCGTCAGCCACATGGCGCTATGCGCGGCAGGTGAAGCTGGACTGGCACATTCTGCTCCCCTGTGCGGTGGCAGCTTTTCTGGGTTCTTATGGCGGTGCCAGCATGATCCAGCTGCTGGACAAGCACTGGGTGCGGCCGCTGGTGATCGTTTTGCTGGCGGTCATGCTGGTTTACACGTGGATCAAACCCACGTTTGGCACCGAAGACGCCGGCCGGCCGCTAACCCGGCGTGATCTGTACGTGGGCCTGGTGATTGGCGCGTGCATCGGGTTTTACGATGGCTTCTTCGGGCCGGGTACCGGATCATTCCTGATCTTTTTGTTTGTGCGGTTCTTTCACTTTGATTTTCTGCGCGCCTCCGCATCCGCCAAGGTGGTGAACCTGGCGACGAATCTCGCTGCGCTGGTTTCCTTTATCCCAGTCGGCGCGGTGATCTATGGTTATGCCATACCCATGGCCGCGGCCAATGTGGCCGGCGCGCAGGTGGGTAGCCGCATGGCACTCAAAGGCGGCAATACGTGGATACGCCGTCTGTTTCTGACCCTGGCTATTGTGCTGTTGGCCAAATTGATCTGGGATACCTTGCACGCATGAGTACTCGCCCTGTTCACTATTGGCTGATGAAATCCGAACCCGATGAAGCGGGCATTGACCATCTGGCAAGGGATGGCAAGCTGGGCTGGTTTGGCGTGCGCAATTATCAGGCGCGCAATTTCATGCGGGATCAAATGCAGGTGGGTGATGTAGTGCTGTTTTATCACTCCAGTTGCCCGGAGCCGGGTATCGCCGGCATTGCCGAAGTGAGTAGCAGCGCGTATCCAGACCCAACCCAGTTTGAGTCAGAGTCCAAATACTTTGATCCGAAGTCCAGTCGTGAAAACCCGCGCTGGATGCAGGTCGATGTGAAGTTTGTGAAGAAAACCCGGCTGATGGGTTTGCCGGAAATGCGCGCGATGCCAGAGCTGGCCGACATGCAAGTGCTGCAGCGGGGAAACCGGTTGTCGATTACGCCGGTGAGCCGCGCCGAGTGGGAAGCCATCAGCAAAAAACTCTGATGTCAGAGGCATGTTTGCCATGGCAAACATGCGGCGCAGAAAAGAAAAAAGGCACCTGCATCAAGCAGGTGCCCTAAAGCTCGTGCCAGTTAAGGCGACAGAGCGTTGTCAACCGCACACGAGCAGCTCTCGCCGCCCGCACGGTAATAACGGGGTGTTTTTCCGGCTGGTTGACACATTTCGCAAAAAATCTTCAAAAACCTCTATAGAACGGTCCGAGCCCCAAAACAGTGCATATGTTTGCCGGACGCAAACACTGTGTCATGAACTTTTGCCATCACAGCGCGTATGATGAATCCATGCCGCTCTCCAGCTTTATTCCCGCCTTTGCCTCCCGCTGCGCCGATGACGAAGCGCGTTGTTACGCCTTTGTCGGCGACGAGTTGTTGCTTGATGACCGCCGTGGCCTGCCGCGTGCGTCTGTCCTGATAGAACACCTGGGGCCACCCGAGCTGGACTATCTGATCGGTCATCGTGCCGGCCAACCGTGCCGCTTGTTGTTCTGGCCGCAAACCACACAAGCACCCGCCGGCTGGATGAACCACAACCTGCGTGCCATTTACGGCCACATGGATGAAGCCGATTTCTGGATCGCCACCCGCGCCAAGCAAATGGCGACATGGGATCGGGAACACCGTTTCTGCGGGGTTTGCGGCACGAAAACCGAAGTTGCAGAACGAGAACCCGCGCGCGCTTGCCCGGCGTGTGGTCACCGCCATTACCCGCGTGTATCGCCGGCGATCATGGTGTTGATCCGCGATGGTGACCGCTTGCTGCTGGCGCGATCGCCCCATTTCAAACCCGGCATGTACAGCGCACTGGCCGGTTTTGTTGAGGCCGGCGAATCATGCGAAGACACTATCCACCGCGAGGTGATGGAAGAAGTTGGCTTGCGGGTGAAAAATCTGCAGTGGTTCGACAGCCAGAGTTGGCCGTTTCCGCATTCTTTGATGCTGGCTTTCAATGCCGATTACGATGGTGGAGACATTGTCTGCCAGCCGGAAGAGATCGAAGATGCACAGTGGTTCACGCTGGATGCCTTGCCCGATTTGCCCATGGGGGCCAGCATTGCGCGGCACTTGATTGAAGCGACCATAACCCGCATGAAAAACGACGCGGCAACCGACCAGTAAACGCTTTGGGCCAGATCCTGCGCGATGAATGACCGCACTATCGCCATCACAAAAGACACGCATGACGCTGGTTTTCGCTTTGGCGTGATCCTGGCGCTATGCGCCGCGACCGGTTTTGCCTCCAAAGCCATTTTTGTGAAGCTGGCGTACCGTTATCACGTTGATGCCATCACCTTGCTGACGCTGCGGCTGGCGCTGGCCTTGCCCTTGTTCTGGCTGGTGAAACTGACGCGGCGTGAAGATGGCCCGCCCATGACGCGTGCCGACCGCTGGCACCTGATCGGCCTGGGGCTGGCCGGTTATTACCTCTCCAGCTTGTTCGACTTTCTGGGGCTGGTGACCGTCAGCGCCAGCCTGGAACGGCTGATTCTCTTTTTGTACCCGACCTTCACCGTGTTGTTATCGGCCGTCTTTGCGCACCATCCCATCACCCGGCGCGTGGCCGGTGCGTTGGTGATTTCGTACACTGGCATGTTGCTGGTGTTGTGGCCGGAACTCTCGGCCGCCCAGGGTACCTGGCTGGGAATCGGTCAGGTGTTTCTCAGCACCTTGTGCTACGCCGTTTTTCTGACGTTCAGCCCGCGCGTCATTGCCCGCGTAGGCGCCATGCGCTTTACCGAAAATGCCCTTACGGTTTCAGCGGCGGCCATGCTCACGCACTTTGCGCTGACCCGACCCTTGTCGGCGCTGGTATTGCCATGGCCAGTGTGGGCCTATGCTGCGGTCATTGCGTTGGTCGCGACGGTCTTCCCGATCTACGCGCTCGCTGCCGCCATGGCCCGCATCGGGGCACCACGGACGGCCATTATCGGTAGCATGGGGCCGATTCTGACCATCTTTCTTGGCGTGCTGATACTGAATGAGCACCTCACGCCGTTACAATGGCTGGGCACTGTGGTTGTTATGGCCGGGGTCTGGCGCATCAGCCACAAGAAATGACAAGGATTGCGGATGTTTGATTTTGATACGGTGATCAACCGTCGTGACAGTGACAGCACCAAGTGGCGCAAGTACGACGAGGACATCCTGCCGCTGTGGGTCGCGGATATGGACTTTGCTTCGCCACCTGCCATCACCGCCGCGCTGCAAGAGCGCGTCGCGCACGGCGTGTTTGGCTATCCGGACCCGCAAGCCTCACTGGTTCAAACGCTGGTCCTGGCCATGCAGCGCGATTACAACTGGCGCATCCAGCCAGACTGGCTGGTGCCGCTGCCGGGCCTTGTCGTTGGCTTGAACGTGGCTTGCCGCGCCACGGGTGGGCATGATGATCCGGTGCTCACCGCCACGCCGGTTTATCCGCCGTTTATGAGTGCGCCCATTTTGTCGCAACGCCGGTTGGTGCGCGTCCCCATGCTCGAAGCAGAAGGCAGCGATGGCACACATTGGGCGTGGGATATCGACCAGCTTGCCGGTAGCCTTGGACCTGGCAACAACACGCTGATGCTGTGCCACCCGCACAACCCGGTGGGCCGCGTCTGGCGTACAGAAGAACTGCTGCAACTGGCGGCGGTGGCGCAGCGCCACGACATGATCGTGGTCAGCGATGAAATCCACTGCGATCTGATTCTGGATGCCGAACACAAACACGTACCGTTTGCCGCGATCTCTGAAGATGCCGCTCAGCGCAGCATCACGCTGATGGCGCCGTCCAAAACATATAACGTGCCGGGGCTGGGCTGTTCGTTTGCCATCATTCCCAACCCGGTACTTCGCAAGAAATTTGCCGATGTCATGCGCGGGATCGTGCCGCACGTGAACATCTTTGGTTATGTGGCCTGCGAAGCGGCCTACCGTGATGGCGTGGCCTGGCGTGCCGAGTTACTGGACGTGCTGCGCCGTAATCGCGATCTGGTCATGCAAGAACTGGATGGCTATGAGGGATTGCGGGTGACCCGGCCAGAAGCGACTTATCTGGCCTGGGTGGATTGCCGCAGCACCGGTATTGAAGACCCGGCTGCGTTCTTTGAAGCGGCGGGTGTGGGTTTGTCCAACGGGGCAGATTTTGGTCTCAAAGGTTTTGTGCGACTGAACTTTGGTTGTGCGTTGAGCACATTGCAAGAAGCCCTGCGCCGCATGCGCGACGCACTGGCCAGTCGCGCCAGTTAGCCAGGATTGCCGCATTTGGCACAGCGCCGTTGTGTGCGCAGTTAAGCTTTGCTTATTCGTAACACGGGGCGGGACCATGGCCAGGGAATCGGTGAAGTACGAGTTTGCAGACATCGGGCAAAACCGGGACGCCCGACAAACTGCGCGCGAGCACCTGCAACGCTTCAATAATCCGGCAACGTCTGATGCCGATCGCGCCGCGCTGCTGCCGCAATTATTTGGTCAGGCCGAAGGCGCCAGTGTGACGCCGCCGTTGTTCCTTGCCAGTGGTCACAATGTGCGGCTGGGCAAGAAGGTGTTCGTCAATCTGGGCCTGACCATTTCTGGCAGCGCGCCGGTCATCATCGGTGACTACACCCTCATTGCGCCCTGGGTTCAAATCCACAGCACCACGCACCCGGTCGATCCGTGGGAACGTCAGCAGGTGGCGTTCACCGCCAAGCCCGTGACGATTGGCGAGAACGTCTGGATCGGTGCCGGTGCCATTATTTGCCCCGGCGTCACGATTGGCGATCATGCGGTTATCGGTGCTGGCGCGGTGGTCACGCAAGACGTCCCGCGCTGCACGCTGGTGGCCGGCAACCCGGCGAGCGTGGTCAGAACGCTGGATGAACCGGATATGGCGACGATATATCTGAAACGGCAAGAAGGGTGATCGATAGAACGATCCTGCCCGCTAAACATCCAGGCCGTTTATAATCAGCGTTTTGCGCCAGACAAGCCGCCTGCATGAGCAACCGCACCACCAGCCGTAACCTCTATTTCCGCATCCTGCAACAGATCAAGCCTTATTGGGGCATGGTCGTGATGTCCATGGTGGGCCTTGCCGTTTCTGCCGGCGTGGATGCCGCACTGACGCGTCTTTTGCAGCCACTGGTTGATCACAACCTGCGTGCCGATTCGCTCGCCCGCAAGGATGCCTGGATTTTGCCTGCCGTGATTCTGGGCATGGCCGTGCTGCGGCTGGTGTCCAATTTCTCCAGCGATTACGCCAGCGCGTGGTTGTCTTCCCGCGTGATGCATGATCTGCGTGAACGGATGTTCGGCCGTTTCATGCAGCTGCCGGTGAAGTACTTCGACAAATCCTCCGTTGGCGTGCTGGTCTCGCGGGTCACGTATGACGTGAACCAGATCATGGACGCCGGTGTGCAGGTGCTGACGGTACTTGTGCGCGACTCCATGCTGGCCGTATTCCTCCTGGGCGTGATGATCTACACCGACTGGAAGCTCACACTGCTGTGCGTGGTGTTGTTGCCTGGCGTTGCGTTGTCGATCCGCATTGTAGGCAAGCGGCAGCGCAAACTCTCGCGCGCGACGCAGTCTTCCATGGGTGAAATGACCAGCATTCTGGATGAGTCGATCTCTGGCCAGCGCATCGTCAAGGTATTTGGCGGTGGCCAATATGAGACCAGACGTTTTTTCACCGTGAACAACCGTGTGCGTTCGCTCGCCGTGAAACGTGCCGCGACATCCAGCACCAACTCAGGCTTGATCATGTTCCTGATCGGGATCACGCTGGCGGCCATCATCTACTATGCCAGCTTGCGCGCGCAGGCCGGTGTACTCACCGCGGGTTCGTTTGTGTCGTTCATGGTGGCCATGATGGCATTGCAAACACCAATCAAGAACATCACCAAGATCAATGAAAGTCTGCATCGTGGTCTGGCTGCGGCAGAGTCTGTGTTTGCGGTGCTTGATGAAGAAACCGAACACGATCAGGGGACGCAAACGCTGGAGCGTGCCCAGGGTGAACTCAAGGTTGAAGATCTGCAGTTCAGCTACAACGACGAGGACCGCGCCGCACTGGATCATGTCTCGTTGACCGTTTCGCCGGGTGAATCGGTGGCGCTGGTCGGTAGCTCGGGCAGCGGCAAGACCACACTGGCCAATCTGCTGCCCCGCTTTTATGACCCTACGGGTGGCAGTATCAAGCTGGATGGCGTGAAGCTGTCTGATTACAAGCTGCTGGATCTGCGCCGGCAATTTGCCATGGTGAGTCAGGATGTCGTGCTGTTCAACGACACGGTGGCTGCCAACATCGCATACGGTGACCCCAATCCCTCGCGTGAGCGCGTGCTGGCTGCAGCACAAGCCGCCTTTGCGCGTGATTTTGTAGAGGCCATGCCGGAAGGGTTTGACAGTATTCTGGGTGAGAACGGCGTGCGTCTATCTGGCGGTCAGCGTCAGCGGCTGGCCATTGCCCGCGCCATCTACAAAGATGCGCCCATCCTGATTCTGGATGAAGCCACCAGTGCGCTGGATACCGAGTCTGAACGCAAGGTCCAGGCCGCGCTGGAAAACCTGATGAAGAATCGCACGACCATTGTGATCGCGCACCGGCTTTCCACCATTGAGAACGTGGATCGGATCATCGTCATGCAGCACGGCAAGATTATTGAATCTGGCCACCACAGCGAGCTGATCACCAAGGGCGGTCAATACGCCCATATGCATGCGGCGCAATTTGCCGGTGATGATTCGTCATCAGCCGCTAAAGCCTGACGACGCCTGCATTACCACAAGAACAAACCTGCATTTAGCCAACAGGACCGACCATGACCAACCCGTCAAGCGTAGGGATCGTCTCAGCCCAGAAGGCTGTGTTCGACCAGCCCATCGCCTTGTCGAGCGGCGTGACCTTGCCGCGCTACGAGCTGATGTATGAAACCTACGGCACGCTCAACGAAAACCGCACCAATGCCATCCTGATTTGCCATGCGCTGTCGGGCCATCATCACGTGGCCGGCCGCTATGAGGAAACCGACAAAAATCCAGGTTGGTGGGACAACATGGTCGGGCCGGGCAAACCTATCGATACCAACCGGTTCTTTGTCATTGGCCTTAACAATCTGGGTGGTTGTCATGGCTCGACGGGTCCGTCGTCCATTGACCCGGAAACTGGTACGCCCTATGGCTCGCGGTTCCCGCTGGTGCTGGTGCGTGACTGGGTTGAAACCCAGGCGCGCCTTGCCGACATGCTGGGTATTCACCAGTTTGCGGCCATCATTGGCGGCAGTCTTGGTGGCATGCAGGCGCTGCGCTGGACCATCACCTACCCGCAACGTGTGCGACATGCACTGGTGATCGCCTCTGCGCCCAGACTTACCGCGCAGAACATTGCTTTTAACGATGTTGCCCGCCAGGCCATCCTGACTGACCCGGATTTCCACGGTGGCGACTTCTACGCCCATAACACCGTGCCACGTCGCGGCTTGCGCCTGGCACGCATGCTGGGCCACATCACCTATCTGTCTGATGATGGCATGGGCGAGAAATTCGGCCGTCTTTTGCGCAGCGGCGAGTACCGCTACAGCTACGATGTCGAGTTCGAGATCGAATCTTACCTGCGCTATCAGGGCGACAAATTCTCTGACATCTTCGATGCCAATACGTATCTCTTGATGACCAAGGCACTGGATTATTTTGATCCGGCCCGTCATTACGGCGGTGACCTGGCGACGGCACTCAAAGAGGCGCTGGCCAAATTCCTGGTGGTTTCGTTTACCAGCGACTGGCGCTTTGCGCCGGAGCGCTCACGCGAGATCGTCAAAGCCTTGCTGGACGCACGCAAACACGTCAGTTATGCCGAGATCGAGTCGGCTCACGGCCACGATGCCTTCCTGATGGAGGACGCGCCGTATTTCAACATCATGCGGGCGTATCTGAACCGCATTGCCGCGGAGGTGAACGCATGAACAACCTGAACCTGCGTCCCGACTTGCGTAATGTGGCGGACTGGATCACTCCGAACGGCAGCGTGCTGGATTTGGGTTGTGGCGATGGCTCGCTGCTGGCCTGGTTGTCAGCCAACAAACGCGTCCAGGGCTATGGGGTCGAGATCGACGTTGAGGGCGTGACCGCTTGTGTCGAGAAGAATGTCGACGTGATCCAGACTGACCTGGAAAGCGGTCTGGGCACGTTCCAGGACAATACGTTTGACTATGTGGTGTTGTCGCTGACGATTCAGGCCATGCATAACATCGAGAACATTCTGGTGGAAATGCTGCGCGTGGGCCGTACCGGCATCGTTACCTTCCCCAACTTTGGCTATTGGGAAAACCGCTGGCAACTGGCGCTGGGCCGTATGCCCGTCTCAGAGACCATCCCCTACGAGTGGTACAACACGCCCAACATCCACCTTTGCACCATCTATGATTTTGGTCTGCTCTTGAAGAAACTGGGGATGAAGGCCACTGGTCAGGTCGTGATGCACCAAGGCCAGAAGGTATCGTTCTTGCCTAACTTGCGTGGCAGTCTGGCACTGGTCCGCTTCGACAAAGCCTGATCTGGCTAGTGTCTGGATGTATAAGGGCTGCCTGGTGCAGCCCTTTTTCATGTCCGCAAAGCAAGTTTGCCGAGCACAGGATTTGATCCTTGCCGGCTGTCCAGTGTTTACCCGGTTCGCCCATCACACCGGGCGGGTTATCATGGCCGGACAAAATCCAGTAAACGGAATGTGCCATGTCCTCCCAAACCATACGCTTTGGCGTGATCGGAACCGGCGGGATTGCCCGTCGTTTTGCCGACGGCCTGCAACTCGTGCCTGATGCCACTCTGGCTCAGGTCTGGAATCACACTGCCGACAAGGCCGCAGCCTTTGCCAAAGACTTTGGTGCGACGGCGGCGCCTTCGCTCGAATCACTGCTGGCCAGTGATATCGACGCCGTTTACATTGCCACGCCACACAACAGCCACGCCCAGTATTGCCTGGTGGCACTCGGTGCCGGCAAGGCCGTGTTGTGTGAAAAGCCGGCCGCAATCAGCCTGGGTGAGCTGGAAGCCGTGCTGGCGCAGGCCGCCGTCAGCGGCAAACTCTTCATGGAAGCCATGAAGCCGCCGTTCTACCCGTTGTATCGCAAACTGCGCGAGACACTGCAAAAAGACCCCATCGGCCAGATCCGGTTCACCCGTGCCGGTTTTGCAATTCCGGAAGCCCAGTCAGGCGGTCGTTTGTATGATCCGCAACTGGCAGGTGGGGGCTTGCTGGATATTGGCGTTTACGGCGTGTTTCTGGCTGTGGACTGGCTAGGCGCAGCAGATGACGTGCAGGTGCAAGGCAAGGTTGAAGGTGGGGTAGACACCTTTGCCGCCATCAACAGCCGTCATCGCAACGGGTTCTCACAGGTGTATTGCGGGTTGGGCGTTGGTGGGTCAGGCGATGCCATGATCGGCGCAACCGGTGGCCACATTGTGATTCACGAGAAATGGTGGCATCCGGAACGCGCCACAATTGTGTACGCCGATGGTCGCAAGGTAGAACTGCATGAACCGGCAGAAGGTGGCGGTCTGAACTACGAAGCTGCCCACTTTTGCGAGTTGCTGCGTGAGGGCAAGCGGCAGAGCCCGATTTTGTCGCATGAGACCTCACGCGCCATGATCCGTTTACTGGATCATGCGCGGGCGGATCTGGGTGTGGTTTACCCGTTTGAACGCGGGCTTATCGGTTCAATCTGACCCAGTCCCGCCAAGGGCCGAACAGGGCAGCGGTGCGCGCGGCAATGGCTGAGCGTGCCATCACCCGGTCGGCCCAGTAATCATCCAGGTTAAGCGTTGCCAACTGGCAGCCGGCTTCTTCGGCGATCAGTGCGCCGGCGGCGTAATCCCATAGTTTTTGCGAGCCATGCAGCATGATGTCGACGCGACCGGCCGCCAGAAAACACCAGTCGATGGTAGAAGCGCCAAAGTTGCGCAGGCTGGCAAACGGAGCGACGGTCACCACGCGGTTGGGCAGGCGGCCGGTGAGGTGTTTGGTCTCGACAATGGCCACGCCGTCACCAGTCTGGATGTCCGGCGCAATCAGCGGCAGCGGTTCACCGTTGCACCACGCACCCTGGCCGGCCGCCGCGTAATAACACTCGTCAAGCACTGGCAAATACACCACCCCCAGCGCAGAGCGGCCTTGCCGCATCAAGGCAATGGAGATCGCGAAGTACGGTAGCCCATGGATAAAGTTGGTGGTGCCATCGATAGGGTCGACGATCCACAGGCCATCCGGGTTCTCTTCCAGCAGTTCCAGTTGCTCCGCCGTGGTCATTTCCTCGCCCAGGACCGGGCAATTGACGATCTCCGGCAGGCCTTTGACCAACGCAACCTGGCTAGCCAGATCAGCTTCGGTAAACGTGCTGCCATCGTGTTTGCGCCCGCCGGCTACTTTCAGGAAACGAGGCATGACTTCGCGCGCGGCAACGTCGCGGGCAAGGTCACAGATTCGGGTCAGTAGTTCCAGGTCAGACACAGGGCACTCCGGCTTGGTGGCTCAGTGCTCGATTGTATGCGAGCTCCAGAGAATGTACTGTCGGAATTTGCCGCACCGCAATACTGGTTTTCCAGGCGGCCTGCGTTTTGTCATGGCAAATGCTGACAAGACCCAATAAAAAACGACCCGCCTGAGCGGGTCGTTTGTGTTGTGAAACAAGAGAAACAGCTTAGTAAGGCCACTTCCAGTCGCGCACTTCCGGCATGTCATCGCCGTGCTCATTGATGTAGTGCTTGTGTTCAATGAGTTTGTCTTCAAACTTCTGACGCACGTGCGCACCCTTAACGGCCAATTCCGGCACGCGGTCGATCACATCGATGGCCAGCGAGTAACGGTCTACCTGGTTCATCACCACCATATCAAACGGCGTGGACGTCGTGCCGTTTTCCACATAGCCGCGTACGTGCAGGTTGTCGTGACCGTTGCGGCGATAGGTAATGCGGTGGATCAGCCACGGGTAGCCATGGAAGGCGAACACGATCGGCTTGTCAGTGGTGAAGACCGAGTCGAACTCGTGATCATCCAGCCCGTGCGGATGCTCCACCTTCGGTTGCAGGGTCATCAGGTCAACCACGTTCACGAAGCGGATCTTCAGGTCCGGGAAGTGCTGGCGCAAGAGATCGGTTGCGGCCAGTGCTTCCATGGTTGGCACATCGCCCGCGCAAGCGACGACGACATCCGGTTCAGCGCCTTGATCGTTCGATGCCCAATCCCAGATGCCCACACCCTTCGTGCAGTGCTTGATGGCCTGATCCATGGTCAGGTATTGCAGCGCGGGCTGTTTACCTGCGACCACCACGTTCACATAGTGACGTGAGCGCAGGCAGTGGTCGGTCACCGACAACAGCGTGTTGGCATCGGCTGGCAGATAAACGCGGATTACTTCGGACTTCTTGTTGACCACGTGATCCAGGAAGCCCGGATCCTGGTGCGAGAAGCCATTGTGATCCTGACGCCAGACATGGCTGGTCAACAGGTAGTTCAGCGACGGTACTTGCTTGCGCCAGTGAATGTCACGCGTGGTTTTCAGCCACTTGGCGTGCTGGTTGAACATGGAGTCAATGACGTGGATAAAGGCTTCGTAGCAGCTGAAGAAGCCGTGACGGCCAGTCAGCAGATAGCCTTCCAGCCAACCCTGGCAAGTATGTTCTGACAGGATTTCCATCACGCGGCCGTTCTGCGCCAGGAAGTCGTTATCAGCGTCTTCGGCTTTGTAATCGGCTTGCCACTGTTTGCCGGTGACTTCATACACATCTTGCCAGCGGTTGGATGCGGTTTCGTCCGGGCCGAAGATACGGAAATTCTTTGCGTCCAGATTGTCCTTCATCACGTCGCGCAGGAACTTGCCCATCACGCGGGTGGCTTCGGCATTGGTCGTGCCTGGCTTTTTGACGTCAACTGCGTATTTACGGAAGTCCGGCATTTTCAGATCGCGCGAGACCTGGCCATGTACGTGCGGATTGGCGCCCATGCGCAGTTCACCCTTCGGTGCCAGTTCCTGCAGTTCAGGCTTGAGCGCGCCGTCATCAGTAAACAGTTCTTTGGGCTTGTAGCTCTTGAGCCAGTCTTCCAGATTCTTCACGTGCTCCGGTGTCATATCGGAGAACGGCACCTGGTGGCTGCGCCAGTAATCTTCAACTTTCTTGCCGTCAATGGATTCCGGGCCCGTCCAGCCTTTGGGGCTGCGCAAAATGATCATTGGCCATTTCGGACGGGTCAGCGGCTTGCCAGCTTTTTGTTCCTTGAGCGCGTTTTTGCGGATGGCCTCCAGCTCATCAAGTACGGTGTCGAGCGTGGCGGCAAAGCGCTGGTGCATGTCGGCATAGTCATGGACATCTTTACCCACTTCTACAAAGTGCGGCTTGTAGCCATAACCTTCGAACAACTTTTGCAGTTCATCATGCGGAATGCGCGAGAGCAGCGTCGGGTTGGCGATCTTGTAGCCGTTCAGATGCAGAATCGGCAGGACAAAGCCGTCGTCGATCGGGTGCAGGTATTTGTTTGAGTGCCAGCTGGTGGCTAGCGGGCCGGTTTCGGCTTCACCATCGCCCACGACGCAAGCAACGAGCAGGTTCGGGTTATCGAATGCCGCGCCAAACGCGTGGGAAACCGAATACCCCAGTTCACCGCCTTCGTGCATGGAGCCCGGGGTTTCTGGCGCCACGTGGGACGGAATGCCACCCGGGAACGAGAACTGTTTGAACAGGCGCTGCATGCCATCGGCAGTCTGGCCAATGCTCGGGTAGACCTCGCCGTACGTGCCTTCCAGCCAGGTATTGGCCACGAGGCCCGGGCCGCCATGGCCAGGACCGGCAATGTAGGCTACAGACAGGCTGCGATCCTTGATGACCCGGTTCAAATGTACATAAACAAAGTTCAGGCCCGGTGTGGTTCCCCAGTGACCCAGGAGGCGCGGCTTCACATGTTCGCGCTTGAGTGGTTTTTTCAGGAGGGGGTTATCGAGCAAGTAAATCTGGCCAACTGACAGGTAGTTAGCGGCGCGCCAGTAGGCGTGCATCTTGTCGATGAGGTCCTTGGGAAGAGCTTTTTGAGCCACGGTTCACCTCGTTCTGGTTGTGATTGCAAAACTGGTCTGGCGGACTTTCTTTGCGCTGCAAAGCTTTTGCCGGGTTGTAGTCAGTTTATGCCGTTTACATGAACGGTTTCTGACCTGGATCAACACGTCAGGATTGGCTTTTGATCGCTGTGACAAAGTTACTGGGTAACCTTAGAACAAACTTTGAGAAATAGAGAGAAAGTTACCAGATAGGTTCAACGGCCAAATTCACGGATCAAAAGAAAGTGCCGTGAAAATTATCATGGCATATTTTGAGAAATATGCCTGGCAGGCAGAAGGCAGCGGTAGACCGGATCGCGGGCAGATTGCGGCGCGATCCGCCAGATCAGAAGTGAAAGAAGATCAGCGTAACCAGCAGGAAGAGTGGCAGCAAAATCGCGCCCGACCAAAGCATGTAGCCAAAGAATCCTGGCATGTTCACTTTGCTTTGTTCGGCAATGGCTTTGACCATGAAGTTGGGCGCATTGCCAATGTAGGTATTCGCACCCATGAACACGGCGCCCATCGAAATGGCCAGCAGGGTCGAGGCCATCGGGCCCATCATGTGGGCCGCGTCGCCATGCGCCAGATTGAAAAACACCAGGTAGGTCGGTGCGTTATCCAGAAAGCTCGACAACAACCCGGTCATCCAGAAATACATACCATCAATGGGCTCGCCCATCTCGTTACTGACGAGATTCACCAGCCCGGCCAGATGCCCCTCGGGCCCGGCGCGCAAAATGGCAATGGCGGGTGCAATGGTAATGAAGATGGCCGCAAAGAGCTTGGCCACTTCCAGAATGGGAAACCAGTTGAATTCGTTGCCAGCGCGGATCTGCTTGGGTGTCAGCCACAGCGAAACCAGACCAAGCGCCAGCAAGAGAGCATCGCGCACCAGGCTTTGCAGACTCACTGTCGTGCCATAGATATCAACCTGTACACCGCTGTTCCACAGCCCTGACAACAATACCGCGCCGACGACGCCAGCAATCAGCAAGATGTTCCAGGTGCCATAGAGCTTGAGCGGCTGCGGTTTTTCGGTGGCGACCGGGGCGGGATCGCGTTGCCAGAAATGCCGGTCGAGGAAATAGAACAAGGTAAGCAAAACCGCGGCGCAAAACGCAACGGAGGGCAGCATATGCTGCACCGTCCACATAAACGATACGCCATGCAAAAAACCCAGGAACAGCGGCGGATCGCCCAACGGGGTAAGCCCACCACCAATATTGGCAACCAGGAAAATAAAGAACACCACCACGTGCACATTGTGCTGCCGATGCGCATTGGCTTTAAGTAAAGGGCGGATCAGCAGCATGGCTGCGCCTGTAGTACCCATGATTGAAGCGAGGAGCGTCCCCAGCGCTAACAGTCCGGTGTTGAGCGCAGGTGAACCGCGTAGCGTGCCCCACACCAGAATCCCGCCTGAGATGGTGTACAGCGCAAACAGCAGCAGCATGAACGGAATGTACTCGCCTACCAGCGCGTGCACGACGTTATGCAATGCGGCATCAACACCAAACACACCGGCAAAGGGGACCAGAAACAACGCCACCCAAAATGCGGCGATCTTGCCGAAATGGTCATGCCACAGGTGCGGTGCGACCAACGGAAAGATCGCAATCGACAACAACATGCCGGCAAACGGAATGGTCCAGGCCAGTGAAAGACTGGCAGCCGCAGGCTCTGCGCCAAAGGCCAGCGCAGGCAACATCATCAACAGCGGAACAAGGCGTTTATAAAGAAGCGGCATGAGTGGGGGTCTGGATTCAATCCATCTAGAAGATAGCAAGGCCGGGCGGGTGCCCGGCTCGACTGGATAACAAGTGAATCCGATCAGGTCTTTTTCTGAATGAATTCGATTTTGTAACCATCCGGGTCAGCCACGAATGCGATCACGGTCGTACCATGCTTCATCGGGCCGGGTTCGCGGGTCACAGTGCCACCCTTTTGACGAACTGCTTCACAGGTCGCAAAAATATCGTCGGTTTCCAGTGCAATATGGCCGTAACCGGTACCCAGGTCGTAATGATCGGTATCCCAGTTGTGGGTCAATTCAATAACGCTGGTGTCGCTTTCATCGCCATAGCCGACAAAGGCCAGCGTGAATTTGCCATCCGGGTAGTCATGCTTGCGCAAAAGGCGCATGCCCAGAACTTCGGTATAAAAGGCAATGGAACGATCAAGGTTGCCGACGCGCAGCATGGTGTGCAGCAAACGCATGGATAATAACTCCGTGTCTATCAATGTATATAAACCGCCCAAACGGGCTTGCCCGGACGATAACAGGCCAGCGCGTACCGGGCCACGTAAATTGATAACCAATCACAATCTGGCTGGTGCCGATTCAATAAACAAGGAAGATCTCCATGAGTTCCCCGCAACGTGTCGCGCTGATTGGCGAATGCATGATCGAACTACAAGAAGAAAGCGGCGGGCTTTTGCGCCGAACCTTCGGGGGCGACACGCTCAATACCGCGGTTTATCTCTCCCGCCTGCTTCAAGGGCACGCGGTGGACGTCAATTACGTGACCGCATTGGGCGATGATCCGCACAGCGCCGCCATGTTGGCTGCCTGGCAAGCTGAAGGCATCAAAACCGATCTGGTCCAGCAACTCCAGGGGCGCGTACCAGGCCTGTACATGATTCAGGTCGATGACACTGGGGAGCGCCATTTCAGCTACTGGCGCGATACCAGCGCTGCCAAAGCGTACTTCGAAACGAACGTCACGCCGCTGGAAGCCGCACTTGCCGAGATCGACGTACTGTATTTCAGCGGCATCAGCCTGGCCATCCTGCCCGCCGCTGGCAGGGAGCGGCTACTGCATGCCGCCGCCGCACTGCGCACGCGCGGCGGCAAAGTCATCTTCGACAACAACTACCGCCCCCGACTGTGGCGCGATGCGGCTGAAGCGCGCCAATGGTATGAGCGTGCCTACGCCTGTTGCGACATCGCCCTGATCACGCTGGATGACGATATCGCCATGGCGGCGCAGGCCGTGAGTGCTGAACAAGCATTGATCAACGCGCTGGCGCTACCGGTGGCAGAGGTCGTGGTCAAACAGGGCGGTAGTGACACGGTCGTACGCCTGGCGGGTCAGCCCCCCCAGTCTGTCAAACCGACTCGGGTTGACAAGGTCGTCGATACCACGGCTGCAGGTGATTCTTTCGGCGCCGGTTACCTCGCTGCCCGCCTTACCGGCCACAACCCCGCTGAAGCCGCAGCCACGGGCAATACACTGGCCGGAACGGTGATCCAGCACCGGGGTGCCATTATTGCTACACAGGCCATGCCCAACATCAAACTGTAAAAAAGTGCGTCAATGCGCTTGACAGGTCGGGAATGCCTATATAGTATTGCGGGCTCGTTGGGCTGTTAGCTCAGTTGGTAGAGCAGCGGACTCTTAATCCGTAGGTCGAGTGTTCGAGCCACTCACAGCCCACCAGCGAATACAAGCAAAAGGCCACTCTGCAAAGAGTGGCCTTTTGCTTTCAGCGCGTGTGTAGGCACTGTATAGGCTTTTCCAGAGGCTACAAAGCGCAGGCCCTGCCTACCGTGAAAGATGCCTTGCGGTTTCGCCATTTCTTTCGGGGTAGTTTTCACCCTATCCGGTCGGCACACGTTCGCAAAAGCCCCGCAAGCTGCGTAACTCATCCTGCATCGCCCTCGAATACATCTCGTGTTTCCACGCATTACGGGCGCAGGCCATCTTGCCGCGCGTGGTTTGCGGCCCGGTGGCGTGCTGCCATGGCTTCCATTGACGTATTAGCGTAGCCCGCGGCTCGATGTTCCGGAGTTCTGAGGTAGCTCACGTCTGCCTCCTGATAGTTCGTTTGAGACTTTTTCCGGTTTTCCCGTGCGCGAGCGTATCGTCGCCAGCAGGGGCTGGCTTATACGTGGTGGGTGGTGCGTTGTTCACCTGCTGCGGGCCGTGTGCGATGTTGGCCTGTTTCACGAAGGCGACCGGGCGCGGGTTCTTGATGTCGGCCAGGGCTTCCAGGCTGGCACGGCATTGTGCCTGCGCCTTGAGCGCCAGCCGCAGCAGCGTGTCCATTTGTTGCATGAGAGGGTTCTGGATGGCTTGCGTGGCCAGCCGGTTGAATGCCATGTCCAGCGTGTTTGCCTGAGTCAGCAGCATGGTTTCAATCTCCGCCATGTTGCCCGCTTTCATGGCGTCGGCCTGGTGCTGAAGCGTTTCCATGTAGGCGGTCGGGTCGATGTCCGTACCAAAGACGGTTTTACCGAACTCGCGGCCTGTCGCCGTGCCGCGCACAAGGGCGCTGGTGGCCGTTCGGACCATTGCCGTGGCATCGTTTTCACCTGTCTGGCGGACAACCTGCAGCGTCCCGGAACGTGACGTTTCAGGTGCGTTGTCGGTCGGGTTCAGTGTTGTAGCTGCCTGTGCTGGAACGTCAGGCGGGTTTGTGCCGGTTTTTCTCCCCATGTGGTTGCACCCAACGGTTACCTGGTTTGATTATGGCAAACCGTAGGGCAGGCAGCAGCGCCAGCGGCTCGGATATATTTTCTTTCTCAAAAATGGTTACTTGTTGCCAACGGCATATGGCAACTGTTTGTGGTGTGACTATGCCACGTCCAAAGTGTGCAGCACTTGGCTATCTTGGTGGCTTTAAACCCAGCTCGATATATCGCCATGAACGATACGCTCCCGCCAGACGTGATTGCCAAGAACAGTCCACTTGAGCATGCAGATACGGAGGGAGTCGAGTGCGGAGGCACACCCATTCCTCGCCAGTTTGACGCAACATGGCGACCCCTTCAGGCCACCGTGGGCGGTGTTGCGTCATGATTATTTCCTGGCCTTTCCTGTTCACTCCCGAAGACCCGGAAAACACGACCGAAGCCCGTAACAACAGTTACGAGCGCCCGCATGGCATGTACCCGGTTTCCTATGACCTGCGCTGGCATGGAGGTTGCCATTTGCTGGGTTCGTATACGACAGAGCCTGTTCGCGCCATTGCCGATGGTGTGCTGGTTGTCTACCGCGTTGCCCCTGACATGGTGTTGTGGGGTGACGAAAAGCAGAAGTGCCACACCAGTTTTGCGTTACTCAAGCACACCACGGAAACCGGTGCGGGCCGCACACTTACGTTCTACTCGCTGTACATGCATCTGCATTGCATCAACCAGGATATTTCGTTCCCCCAAAGACAGGCTATCATCGCGCCCCTGCGCACGCCGACCGGCCCGGACGCAATTGCCGACGGCCACACCAAGGTTTACCGTAAAGACATCCTGGGTTATCCCGGCGGCATGTATGGCGAGGGTTATCTGCATTTTGAAATATTCATGGAAGATGCAGACTTCAGCGCCTGGTTTGATGCGCCGCATACCAGCCTTGGTGTGGCAGAGCCAGCCGCCCGCACCGATGCGCAGACCGATTATTGGGGTAACAGTTATTACCTGATACCCAAGGGCGTACCGTTGCGAGCGGTCCATCCCCGTCAGGATGCGGGCCATAAGGTCGCCGGATATCTGTTCCCGATGCTGGCTGGTATCGAACATACCCCTTGCAAGTTGCTGGTACAGGTCAGGTATGACCGGGGCGACCGAAAAACGACCGTCTGGAATGCAGAGACCGGGCAGCGTATTTCCGGTACGGAAGACGGCGACAAAGAACCAGGCTACGAGTACGGGCTGTATGCGCGGGCCGTGGCGCTTTATCCCACCTGCCCAAGTGCCGGCTACGAGTTGCTGCGCTATGGCCGCATTCTTGGACCGGACCGCTTTCCGCTCAACACACCTGCAACTGCCCTGGAAAACTGGCAGCCCGTGGAGTTTGCCCACGGCCAGAGAGGTTATGCGGACTTCAGCGCCAGCAACATCGTCAAACTGTCTGATGCCGACTTTGCGGGAGCAACCGGGTGGGCCAAGGTCAACGGCGCGATGGATGGCCCACAAGTCAATGTCACCGCCTTGTCGCAGATGATCAAGGATGCCGACACCAATCACGACGGCACCACCACGGCAGAAGAACTGGAACAATGGGCCCGCCAGGACCATATCCGCAAGAAACTGCGCCGGATGATATGCCGCGCGCCCAGCGAATGGGATACCGCCAACAATGGCCGGTACAACTATTTGTTGGAGCAAGGCGCACCGATGGCGGACGACCCGGCCAGGTTCAAGAAACGGAACGACTTCATCCTCAAGTTCCAGTTCTGGCAAGTGCTGGGTGGCATGTCCAGCAAGGTCTGGCACTTCCACCCGCTGGAGTTTATCGCGCACTTCAGAAAATGTGGCTGGCTGAGTGAAGGCGAGCTTAAGCAGGTTCTGCCCATGTCGGCAATACGGGCCTCAAAGGGTGAATGGGTGGCTGAAGTCGTCCAGTTTCCTGATGGGGTCAAACTGCGAATAGAGGGCCAGCGAATAGAGCTAAACAGGGCTTTACGCAAGTTCGGCATAAGCAGTGCGCCGCTGCGTCTGGCCGCTTTTTTTGGCAATGCCACCCAGGAAACGCAGTGGTTCAGCAAGTTGCATGAAAATAATCCAAATCAGCGCTATTTCCCGTGGGGTGGACGCGGCTTTTTGCAACTGACCTGGCCGTTCAACTACATCAAATACTGGCGTTTCCGGGGGCGGCAGGTACCGGAAAAGCTGGAAGCTGAACTCAAGGCTGCGCAGAACGCCTCCAAGACCAACCCTGCTGGCATGCAGGACGCCCAGCATCCAGGCCTGACGGCGGAGATAATTGGCTGGCGCAATCAAATTGAAACGCGGGATATTGATGCGGCAAACAGCGCCGGGGCCTATTGGGCCTGGAGCGGCGCAGCAATGTATGCCGACAGGCAACCCGTCATGAAGCGTCGCACTTGCCTGGTCAAAGACAAATCCATGCTTTTTTATGAAAGCCTGCCATTTGGTCAGGTTGCCGCCACAGTCAATATTGGACAGCCGACCACGGATGGCAAACAGATCAATGGGGTTAATGGGCTTGTTGCTCGTTACCAAGCGTATACCCACGCGCTCACGGTACTGGCCGAAGGCGTCGTTTTTCCGGATGCCAAGGGCGAAAAGCAAGATACCCCGGAAGGCTTTACACCCCGGAGAGAAAAATGAAATACCTACTTATTCTGATAACGCTTGCGTTGCCATCAGCATTTGTTTGTGCCAAAGGAAAGCCGGTATTGGGACCGGTTGTGCACGAAGTCCGGTTTGATGCCTGCCATTACCGTGTAACCGATACCTTTAATGGGTGGATTGACCTGAACACCGAAGGGTCTACGCACACATTTAGCTATATCGCCAACCTCAACCCGAAGGCAAAGCGCCCCTTTGAGACTTCTATCCAGTTTTATTGCGATAGCAACAAAGGCATGGACAAGGCTTTTTTTGACATGGGTATGCAGCGCACTACTGGCAAGTGGGCACTGAAAGATGGCGACGACAAGCCACTTGCGGAGGAGCATGCGGTTTTTTATACCTTGCAAAGCACAGGCTGGAATGGCGGTGGCTACGGGTTAGACCAGACGTGGGGAGAACCCAAAGACCGGACCCGTAGCTTTGCGTTTTGCCTGACCAATGGGCCACAAACGCTGTGTGGGTATAGTGAAGTCGTCGGGTATGCCAAACGCCCTCACGAATGGGTTATTCCCCAGGTTATCAAGCTGCTCCAGAGCATTGAGTTCATTGACGTTCCGGTGACTGACAAGGCCTCGGCAACCGCCGCTGCGCCATGACCGCCCCGGAGAGAGAAATGAAATGCCTGCCTGTTTTGATTATGCTCGCATCACTATCAGCGATAGCATGCGCCAAAGAAAACCTGGCATCAGTGCCCGTTATGCGCGAAGTCCAGTTTGATGCCTGTCACTTCAGACTCAAAGATGCTTACGGCGGCGACCTGTCGGCGACCAAATACAGCACGCCTGCGCAGGCGAACTACTCTGCAAACTTCCACCCGAAGGCAAAGCGTCCCTTTGAGACTTCTATCCAGTTTAGCTGCATGAACCCTGTCACGCCTGAAGCCCTGTCTGACAGGGCGGGGATAATCATGACCAGCCATGGCTGGGCGCTGGACAGGTCACCTGACAATATCGGCCCCAAAACTCAGCACACCACATTTCAGCCATTAAATGGCAAGGGGTGGAAAGGGGGCGGTGTGACCCAGGATGATATCAACGGTGATGAAGCAAACCGTCGCAGGGTTTTTGCTTTCTGCATCCCCCATGGCACCGTTGCGCTTTGCGGTGTCGCCCGGCACGTTGCGTATCTCCGAAAACTGAAAGAAAGCGTCTTGCCGCAAACTGTCCAGTTGTTGGAAAGCATTGAGTTTATCGGGGCTCCAGCCAATGCTCAGGCATCGGGGGTAGAAGCAGCCCATCCCTGACACATGAAAGCGGCGTCCACGCATTAATGGTATTGTCCTGGGCTTGGCCGGAGCTTTACATGACTTCTTGGTACAAGTCGGTCCACACGCTGCGGCTCTTCATATACTTGGCACAGCCTGCTTTTGAACCACCTGTATGGCTACAATAGAAGGTGAGGATATTTTCACTCCCAGCGGCAAGCTAAAAACCGCCGCATTAGGAGAGTTTTTCATCCCCAGAACGCAGTTTTATGGGTCTGGGGGCGAAAATATCGCCTAATTGGCTGGGTGCGGCGATGACAATTTCACCTGCTGTTTTTGTTTTTTCAGCGGCTTGGTAATGCCTGCATTCCGGTATGCATACATCTGAAAACCTGCCAGGCCAAAGTCCAGTTTGGGCGACCCGTTCAAAGGCCGCCAGGTGAGGGCGTACAGGTTGGGGTCGTGGTGCATCCCGCCAATATGGGTTTGCTGTATCAAGCCAGCCCACTCCAGTTCTTTGGCTGCTTTTCTGACGGTTGCCCGGTCGCCAAGGCCACGCGGCTGAACCCGGCCTGGTGCGGTTGTCAGGTCACCATTGTTACGGATGTCGCCCGTATGCGCATTGGTGCGTAATTGCGAAACCAGTTCAAACAGTAATGCCCGCGCGCTGAACGACAGACTGCAATACGCAGCGCTATCCAGTATCGTGGGCCGCTCATCGTTCATTGTGGGGCTTTCTTGCGCCGCACTACTCGGTCGCCAGCACTCATGACAACCTCACGACACGTCAGGTGCATCGGTGTGCTCAGCAAGCCACTGCTGCGCTAAAAACCGGTCACCTTCGGTCAGGCAATAGCGACCAGGGCGACACAGGAGACCATCGCGGTCATGGTGGCATTTGGGCGTACAGGGCAGTTCCAGCCCCGCATTGCGTAGTGTAAATACCAACCCCGGTGCGTTTGAGCACCCCACCAGAGCATCAATCTGTTCACGCATCAGGGATGAGTGTGCGACCAATGTGGCTAGCAAGCGTTTCATGCGCGGAGTAGGGGCGACGCACATGTGGGCGGATGGCAGGTCAGCCAGCAACGTAGCAGCTTGTGAGACAATGCCAGTGTGAGTGTCGGCGCTCGTCTTCGTGGTTTGGGGGCGGGTGCTTTTCATTATTTCACCGCCTTGCCCGTCAGCAGCGCGGCCAGATCGGCGACACGCCAGGACAGACAGCCATGAATGCGGACCGGGCGGATAGGGCCGTGTTCCTCGCTGGCCCATTTGCGCAATGTCTTCGGGCGGCGGTTGATAACCGGCCCGGCTTCTTCGGTCGTCAGCGAGTCCTGACCCTTCGCAATCGCTTCAAGGCCGGGTGGAATGATTGTTTTTCGGGCATTGTCTTCTCCCTTTCCCGCTGTGGTGGGGGTTGGCGTTATTGACGATGCGAATATTCCTGTGTCCCTCTGCGCCGATACCCCACACCGTCGATGCGGTGGTGTTTGCAGTTGAACGATAGAATGCGGCATCTCCTCTCTTTGTCCCTCACATGACCCCTGCTATTCGCCTCGCCCTGATGGCGGACGCGCCTGCGATTGCCCAATGCTTGCTGGCCCTGGGGCATGATCGGTATACCGTTCTGGCCGAAGACGTGGCCCAGCGCCTGGCGCAGTTGCAAACGGAGGGGGCCGCCGTTCTGGTTGTTGAGTTGCCGGAGCAAGGCGTGGTTGGTGTGTGTCATATCGCCGGCGTTCGGAACCTCTCAACCACGGGCTATGCAGAAATCATGGAACTGGCGGTGCGTGAAGATTGTCAGGGGCAAGGGGTCGGGACTGCACTGATTCATGCGGCAAAAGACTGGGCGCAGTGCCGGGGCTTTGCCCGCTTGCGTCTGCGTTCAGGAGTGCACCGTGTGCAAGCACATGCCTTTTACGAACGTCTTGGGTTCAGGTGTTCTCGCGCCAGTTACGCCTTTGAACAGACCTTGGTTTGAGGCTGGCATTTGTTTGCTAAATACGTAGTAGCCCATTTGCGCTGCTAAAATGGCGGCCAGTTTTTTTCGGGGGATGTCCCGGTGTTTCTATTCCTGTTCCTGCTCGTGATGTTGGGCTCGCCCATCCTTTTTATTCAGAGCAGTATCCGGATCAGAACGGCTGGCCGGATTCTGATCGCTATCATTCCAGTGACCTTTACCGGTGTGGGTTACGGGCTTGCTTCATTGGTCGCCAATCATTGCGCGGGCGGTCTGAAAGACATTCACGACTGCATCTTGTGGGGAAGTGATGTGAGCCGTCTGGTTGAGGACGGAATGTTCCTTGGCATCTGGTTCATTTTCGGCGGCATCCCCCTGTCATTGGCCATGTTGATCGGGTTTGCTTGGGACACCATTCAAAACAGACAAAAACCAGCTGCTTAGCCCTTGCACCGGATCGTTTTGTTTCCGGCTTTGGCAATGCAGCTCGGGCAAGCGGCAGTACGCGGGACAAGTGCAACGCAAGTCTCGCTATATTGATTGCGGAGTGGCCGTCAGAATCAAGCCACCCAATGCCCCGACTTGCCACCCTTCTTCTCCAGCAATTTCACATCCCCGATCACCATCCCGCGATCCACCGCTTTGCACATGTCGTAGATGGTCAACAATGCAATCTGCACGGCGGTCAGTGCCTCGATTTCCACGCCGGTACGGCCGACGGTTTCGGCGCTGGCTTCGCAATGCACGCGGTTTGAGGCGTGGTCGATGCTGAAGTCGACCGTCACGCGGGTCAGCGCAATGGCGTGGCAGAGCGGGATCAGGTCCGGCGTTTTCTTGGCCGCCATGATGCCGGCAATGCGGGCAATGCCCAGTACATCGCCCTTTTTATGATTGCCCCCGGCGATGAGCGCCAGGGTTTCTGGCTTCATGCTGATCTGACCGCAGGCGCGGGCGACGCGGTGCGTTTCTTCTTTGGCGCCGACGCCGACCATATGGGCCTGGCCGGCGGCGTCAAAGTGGGTCAGGCCGCCGTTGGGGCTGGCGCTGTTGTTGGCGGACTCGAGCATGTTGGCATCGCCCAGGCGAGTCGCGGCGGCGGCGAGTTCGTCGGGGGAGTTGAGGTTGGCAAACGCCGTATCAAAGCTGACCCACACCGGCGAGAGTGTATTCAGCCAGTCACCCAGTTTGAATTGCTTGTGTTCGATATGATCAACCAGCGATGCCAACACACTGCGGCGAAGTAGACATAGCGCAGGATGGGTGCGGCCGTCCGTGGTTTTGACGGCGGCAACCTGGGCATTGGGGTGATCATCCAGTGCAGTGGCGAGGTCGCGCAGCAGGTTGGGGGGCAATTCGGGCACATCGCACGGGACAACCAGCAGCGTGTTGGCGGGCGACGCCAGCATGGCGGCGTGGATGCCGGCCAGCGGGCCAGAAAAACCGGTGTAGACGTCGTGCAGTACCGGGAAACCAAAGCGGGCATAGTCGGCCAGGTTGCGGTTGGCAGAGACCATAATCTGCCCGATGGGGCGGGTCTGGTGGCGGAGTGCTTCGGCTACCCAGGAGACCAGCGCGTGCCCGTTCAGCACCACAAGGCCCTTGTCCTGGCCGCCCATGCGCCGGCCCTCGCCCCCAGCAAGGATCACTGCATCAATCGTCACCTGTTTGCTCCCAACGTTGGCGGGCTGCTTCGTCGCTGGCGCGCGCATCAACCCAGTGGGCCCCTTGTTCACTGACTTCCTGTTTCCAGAAAGGGGCCTCGGTTTTCAGATAGTCCATGATAAATGCATTTGCATCGTACGCTGCAAGCCGGTGTGCACTGGCTGTTACCACCAGCACAATCTGGTCGGCCGGGTGCAGCGTACCAACACGGTGGATGACGCGTACCGCGTTCAGTGGCCAGCGCTGGCATGCCTGATCGGCAATGCGCGCCAAGGCTTTTTCCGTCATGCCTGGGTAGTGTTCCAGCCGCATGGCTTTACCGCCATGCCAATCACGCACCAGGCCGACAAAGGCGACAATGGCACCAGAACCAGGCACGTTTTGCGCCGCGGTGTACTCGGCAGCGAGGTCGAAGTCGGCTTCGCCCACGCGGATATGGATATGCGGCTGGCTCATGGTGATTGCTCAGCCGCCAGTGACAGGCGGGAACAGCGCGACTTCGGCGCGATCGGGGAGGGTTTCATCCAGCGAGACGATATCTTGATTGATGGCGGCACGGAATGGCCGTGTACCGCTAAATTGTGCGTCCCATTCACCGCCACGCTGGCGCAACCAAGCGACAAGATCGCGCACGGTATTGACCTGCGCCGGCACGCTCACGGTTTCGGCATCCAGCCCTAGCGCATCTCGCAGACGCGCAAAATATCTGAGTTCGAGTTGTTTCATGGTGTTCATCCACGCAATTCGTAAGGCAGGAAGACCAGCTTGTCGCCGACCTGGACGGGTTGGTTCTCTGGCACGACGGCTAGTCCGTCCGAAGCTGCGACAGAAGTCAGCACACCCGAGCCCTGATTGCCGAATGGCACCAGTTGGCCGTCCACAATGCGCACACGCAAGAACTCGCGGCGGTTGCCCGCATTACGCGTGAACCCGGCCGGAATCAGGATTTGTGGCGGCATGCGGGCGTCGGTCTGACCTTGGCGGCGCGCAAGGAACGGTCGCACCAGCACAAAGAAAGTGACAAAGCTGGAAACCGGGTTGCCCGGAAGACCGATGAAATCGGCTTCTGTGCCATCTGTGCGGGTAATGCGGCCCTGTGCAAACGGTTTGCCCGGCTTGATTGCCATCTTCCAAAGATTGAGCGTACCCAGCGATTCGACCGCAGCTTTTACATGGTCTTCCTCGCCGACCGAGACGCCACCCGTGGTGATGACAATATCGTGTTCGTTCGCGGCATTCTGCAGCGCCAATTGCGTGGCATCGAGCCGGTCGGCGACGATGCCGGCGTCTGTGACTTCGCAACCCGCCTCTCTCAGCATGGCCGCCAGCAGATAGCGGTTGCTGTTGTAAATCTGGCCGGCTCCGAGCGGTTGGCCGGGTTCGACCAGTTCGCTGCCAGTGCTCAGCAATGCCACACGCAGCGGGCGGGTGATATCAACTTCCGCCACACCAATTGAGGCCAGCAGGCCCAATTGGGCCGCGCCCAGGCGTGTTCCCTGGGTGACGGCAACGGCATTCAGTTGTATGTCGTCGCCAGTCCGGCGGATGTTCTGGCCTGCGTTAATCTGGCTCGTGACGCTGACCCCGTCAGGGGTCACGCTGCAGTCTTCCTGCATGGCAACCGCATTGGCGCCCGGCGGGACTGGTGCACCGGTGAAGATACGCGCCGCTTCCCCGGCTTCAAGTGCCACGCCGGTTTCGCCAGCCGCGATGCGCTGGGTGAGCGCGAAGGCGGCTGGCACATTGGCAAAGTCCGCCACATTCAGTGCGTAGCCATCCATGGCGCTATTATCAAACCCGGGAACTGCCACGGGCGAGATCACATCAGTGGCAAGGTAGTGGCCGTGGGCTGCGGTCAGGGGCAGAGTGCGGGTTTCAGTCAGCGGGCGGGCCAGCGACAGTAACTGGTCGAGAGCCTGGTCTACAGAGAGCATGCGTGTTCGGTCATGTCGTTTGGATAACATCCATAATACGCGCCCGGCCAGACCGGAAAAAGGCAACCATTGTGGGTATTGCTGTCGATTCCAGCCTGTGCCAGTCATAGATGGCGCTGGCAATAAAAAACGCCGCATCCCGAAGGTGCGGCGTTTGATCTGGCTTGCGCGGCGAATCAGGCCGCAGGCTTGAGTTCGTAGCCCTGAATGTCGGCAGCTTGGACCAGCGTTTGCAGGTATTCATGCATTGCACGACGAGACTTGGTCTCTGTCAGGAACTCGCCCAGGCGGTCTTTGACTTCGTCATAAGAGACGGTGTCGCCCGAGGTCTTCTTGCCAGTGCGGATGATATGCAGGCCAAACTGGGTTTCTACCAGGGTTGGCAGAAGTTCGTTTTCGCCCATGCTGAACACGGCTTGATCGAATTCCGGCACCATCTGGCCGCGGCCAAACTGGCCCAGCGCGCCGCCTTGCTTGCCCGACGGGCATGCCGAGTGTTCACGGGCCAGGGCTTCAAACTTGAACGGCTGTTCTTTGAGCTCGTTCAGGATGCCTTCGGCCTTGGCGCGAACCAGCGCGGCTTCGGTCGGGTTGTCTGCGGTGAACAGAATATGGCTAGCTTCAGCTTGTTCGCCACGCACGAAGGCTTGCGGGTTTTCAGCGTAGAAAGCCTGGCATTCTTCTTCAGTGGCGTCTTCGGACTGGACTTCGTTTTGCAGCAGGGTGCCGATGGCTTCTTCCGGCTTGGAAGCATCCAGGCCCTTGGCCTTGGCGGCCTGCAGCAAGAGTTCGCGCAGAATCAGTTCTTGCACAGCGCCATCGACCGCGTGCGGTGCGTCGTCGTGGTGCGGCAGTTCTGCCTGGATCATGGCGTCGGTAATTTCTACGCCGTTGACGGTGATCGCCATGTTGGTTACTCCTGGTCCATAAAAAGTGAGAGCCACCGGATCGGGGTGGCTATCTGATGATTGTAGCCGCATATCGGCAGCCTTCGCCTTGCAATTGGTGCCGATACTTGCCGATGCAAGAGCTTTGGCGCGTTATTTTTTGGGCCAATCCGGTAAAACGTGACGTATTCCCACCGTCGGGCCGCATGGTAGCTACGCGCAATGCCGATCTGTCCACTACAATCCGGACATTGATTTCAGGTGCTTTACTCTCACGTCATGCAGGATTTTTTCGCCCTCTTTTTCAGCAAGTTCCTTGTGGCGATTGCCGGTCTGATCCCCATTCTGAACCCGCTGGGTGCCACACCGATCTTTTTGTCGCTGACGACCAGCTATAGCTCGGAAGAGCGTGCGCTGCTGGCGCGGCGCGTGTCGGTCTACAGTTTTTGTTTGCTGTTATTCAGCATGTTCATTGGCACCTACGTGTTGGCGTTTTTCGGGGTATCCATCCCGATTGTGCGGGTATGTGGCGGTTTGCTGGTGGCAGCGGCGGGCTGGAAACTGCTCAATAGCCCTGAGAACACGGGTGGGGCCAGCGAACCTATTGGTAGTGCGGCGGATCACGCCCGGCGTGCGGCGGAATTGCGGCAGCGGGCGTTTTACCCGTTGGCATTCCCGTTCACCGTTGGGCCCGGCTCGATTACCGTGGCCATTACGCTGGGTGTGGGTATTCACGGCCAGGATGCCCACCAACTGGCGATCCCGCTGGGCAGCGCCTTCGGTGCCGCAGCGCTCTCTGGCATCATCTATGTGTGTTATCGCTATGGCGATCGCATGCTGAGGCTGATTGGTTCGACAGGTACGGTAGTGTTCCTGCGCTTGTCCGCATTTATTTTGCTCTGCCTGGGCGCCCAGATCCTCTGGGATGGCGCCAGCGGGTTGGCCGGGGAATTTCTGGCCGCTCATCCGTGGCAGTTTGCTCCTACCGGGCAGGGCTGATCTTCCGGCTTAAGGCGTGCCGGCACTCACGCCGCGCCGGGCCGCCATCTGCCGGCCCATATCCTCACGCTCAGCATCGCTTAGTAAAGTTTGTGCATAGGGATAAACCGCATTTTCTTCGCGTGCTGCGTGTTGCGTGTAGAGCGCTACAAAGCCGTCGACTTCTGCTTCGTTCAATATCGCAGACTCCCCCTGGCCGATGGCCATCAGCGTTACACGCAACTGTGCCCATTGGGCGTGTAGATGTGGATGTTCTGCGGCCAGAGCGTTGATTTCTGCACTCAAGGTGGCGTCAGCACGCGTTTTTAACAGGGCGAATAAATGATCGTCTTCGTCCTGATGGTGCAATGGCGCGGCCACGTCGAAATACCGTAGCACCGCGCGTGCCGCGTCTTGCGCTTGTTCGTCGCTGCCATGACTGGCGTGGTGGGTGGTGAGCTTTTGCAGCAGGCTGAGATAGTGGCGCACCCGTTCGTGACAAGCCAGCAGCAGTGACACCGGGTCGTCAAACCCGGCATGCCGGTCAGAGAATCGATTGAGCATGCGCATACCCATAACTTGCATATGAAATGCGCCTATTGTACGCCGCTCAGTGCGCTGGTGGTGTGCTGCCTGTCGGTGGCGCGGTACGGGCCAGTTGCTGCGCCAGTTCACTCAGTACCCGCTCGGTTGCGCCGCGGTGTGCGCTGGCAAAGTGCAGGGCGGCCACACTGGCTGTGTGGCGAGCCGCATCGTTTTGCAAAAGCCCAATCGCAAGTTGTGCCACTTGCGCAGTATCCGCACCCTGTAGCGCGGCTCCGGCTTCAACCGCCATGCGCGCGGCTTCCGCAAAATTGAAGGTAGATGGGCCCATTACCACGGGTGTGCCGACTGCGCAGGACTCAATGAGATTCTGGCTACCAAAAGGCAGTAACGAGCCGCCAATGATGGCAACATCGGCCAATGTGTACCAGGCCGTCAGTTCACCCATACTGTCACCCAGCAGCACCTGCGCATCGCCTGCGTCCTGGCCATTCCATTCGCTACGACGCAAACAACGCATACCGCGAGCGCTGATCAGTGCGGCGACTTCGTCAAACCGCTGGGGGTGACGGGGCACGATGACCAGCAGGGTATCGGCGGGTAAGGTGTTGTGCGAGAGTGCATCCAGCAACAGGGTTTCTTCACCTTCACGACTGGATGCAAACAGTAATACGGGGCGCGGGCCGAGTGCGTTGCGCCACTCTTTACCCAGACTCACCTTGGCGGTGGGCGGATCAAAATCGAATTTGACGTTGCCGGTGACCAGAACGGATTGCGCACCCAGCGCGGCAATGCGAGCGGCGTCGGCATCGCTTTGGGCAAACGTCGTGGTTAAACCGGCAAAAGCTGGGTTGGCCAGCCAATGCCAGCGCTGGTAACCCGCAGCAGATTTGGCCGACAGCCGGGCGTTGACCAGAAACAGTGGTACGCCGCGGGCACGGCACACAGCGACCAGGTTTGGCCAGATTTCGGTTTCCATCAGCAAGCCGAACACCGGCTTGAACTGGCGGATAAAGCGGCGGGTGGCACCTGCATAGTCATAAGGCAGATAGGCGATCATCACCGCGTCACCCAGCAACTCTTGCGCGGTGGCACGACCTGTTGGCGTCATGCAGGTCAAGAGGATGCGGTGGTCGGGCCACGCGTCTTTCAGTGATTTGATCAGTGGTGCGGCAGCACGGACCTCACCCACCGATACAGCGTGGAGCCAGATCGTGCGTTGGTCGCTGCGCGTGCGCTTGCCGTAGAAACCCCAGCGTTCGTTCCAGTGTTTGCGATAGTCCGGTTGCTTGAGCGAACGACGCCACAAATAGAGCATGACCAGCGGCGTCATTAACCATAACAGCACGGAGTAAAGAGCGCGGATCATGCGCGCATGCCCGCGACAACGGCTTGCCAGACCTCGTGGACTTCCGGTGAAGCCCCGTTGTGGCCCACGTTGACGGCGTAAGTCGAGGCCAGTACCCCGTTCTCGACGGGGTCAGAGGCGAGAAATACAGCTACAACCGGTGTGGCCATGGCCGCCGCCAGATGCGCCAGACCCGTGTCTACGCCGACCACGATGCGAGCGTCTGCCAACAAGGTGGCTGCGGCATCAAGCGCCATTTTCGGGGCAACGACTGCGTTTGGAATACCCTTGGCCACCCGCTCGGCACGCGCTTGTTCCTGCGCGTTGCCCCAAGGCAGCACGCACGCCAGACCCTGTGCGGCAAAGTGTTGACCCAGACTGATCCAGCGCGCTTCTGGCCATTCTTTTTCCGGACGGCTGGTCGCGGTGAGCAGCACAGCATAGGACGAAGCTGGCAGCCATGACAGGGTGATATCTGGCCGGGCAAGACCATAATTGATATTGACCGGCAGTGGGTAATCAAAAGCTTGTGCAGCCAGTTTGCGTACACGCTGGATCGCATGTTGATGCCAGACGATGGGGTAGCTTTTCTGGTAGGCCAGCGCGGCCAGACCTTCGCGTGCGCTGTGGCGATCCGGCCCGGCAATGGGGCCACGGGCCATCCGCGCAAAGAACACGCTTTTGAGCAGCCCCTGGACATCCAGGATCAGGTCATAGGGTTCTTGTGCCAGTGCGTTGCGAGCGGCGCCGAATTCTCGCCAGCTTGTGCCCGACAAAGGCGATTTGCGCCAGCGACGCAATGCGACCGGAATGATGCGGTCTACGGCCGGATGCAGCCGTGGCAGGGTCTGGAAGCTGTCTTCCACCACCCAGTCCAGCTTCAAGCCAGGCATGGCCTGCGCCATATCGGTCACAGCCGGCATGGCGTTGATGATGTCGCCCATGGAAGACAGGCGTACAAGCAGAATTTTCGACATGGGCGGCATTCTAGCAGGCTGTCGGCACTGGCGTATGGCCGGGCGCAGGCTACACTGGTTAGAGTTATTCATAATGGATATTGGGGAAGCAGCCCATGCCAACTGTGCCCGTTTCATTTGTCTGGTTTCTCGCCGCTTCAGGCTGGGTGGTGGCCGTACTGGCTATTGCTGCCTGGAACCTGGAGCGCTTGCGCCACAAGACCCTCATTGTTAAACAGGCACGCCGCGCGGGGCTGGATGTGCAGACCGGCCTGAGCTCCCGCGATCGCTTTCTCACCGAAGCCGGTGCGTCCATCAACCGCGCGCAACGTACACACGCCTCGATCTGTGTTTTGCTGGTCTGCGTTGAGAAACTGGAAACCATCGAACAAAGTCACGGCCCGCTGGCGCGGGACCTGGTGTTGCGGCAACTGGCAACACTGTGTCGCACCAATGTGCGTGACTTCGATATTGTGGGACGGTTTTCTCCCAGCGAAGTCGCACTTGTACTCATGGACATCGACCTGCCTGGCGCGCACGTGGTGGCGAACCGGCTGGTGAACCGCAAGCCGGCACAAATGGTGACGTTACCGGATGCCCACGTGATCAATTTCTCGCTGGAATGGGGTCTGGCACAATTGCGCAGCGAGGCCGACACCATTGAAGACTTGATGCTGGCGGCCGATGCCGATCTGGTAGCGAGCCGTAACCGCAAGAACCGGCCAGAGTTGCAGGTCATTGCTGGCGGCAAGGCGGTCGGCGCCGTGTAAAAACGCCCGCTGCCATGTGTCTAATTCTTGTTGAATGGTTACCCGGCCTGGCCCTGCGCTCGCCGGATTGAACGTCTTATGAAGATCATCCGATTACTGGAAGTTTGGGAGAAAGGCATGGATGGCCGCTTTGTCGGTCATTTGCCGGTGGCCTCAACCGTGACTACGCCGTTCTTGCTTGGACTGTTTGCCCATGAGCAAGATCGGCCAGACCCTGAAATGAAGCTGTCCTACATGCTGGATGCCGCACGCGCTGAGCGGCTGCAGCCCTATGTGGCTGAACAGCTTTTGCCAGCGCGTTATGACTACATCCTCACCGCGCACGGTGTGCCGGACTAACTGGCCAGTGCAGCCTCGTATACAGAGAGGTCATGCTCAGAAAAACAGCAAAACACCACCTCTTGCAGTGGGCCAGGGTGTGCCAGTGTTTCTTTGCGCACAGTGTCGATTGCGATGCGCGTTGCTTCTGCCAGCGGATAACCATAGACGCCCGTGCTGATGGCGGGGAATGCAATCGAATGTAGCCCGCGTTTTGCAGCCAGGCGCATGGACTCGCGATAGCACGATGCCAGGAGTTCGGCTTCTTTCTGCTGACCGCCGTGCCAGACCGGGCCCGGGGTATGGATCACATATCGGGCAAGTAGACGATAACCCTGCGTGATACGCGCCTCGCCCGTATGGCATCCACCCAACGTGCGGCACTCTGCCAGCAAATCCGGGCCGGCGGCACGATGGATCGCGCCATCCACCCCGCCGCCACCCAACAAAGAGGTGTTGGCCGCATTCACAATGCAGTCGACGTCAAGCTGAGTGATATCGGCGCGGATCGCGCGAAGACGGGCCATAACCGGCTCTCTCCGGAATCTGGAAAAAAGAAACCCCGGCCCAAGGGGAGAATGACCGGGGTGTAATACGCCTTGGCATTTGGCCAAGGCACCCGCTCAGGGAGGAAAAGCGGGAGGTGCAGGGGCGCACCCAGATTTCAGGGTAGAAAGGTTCGCGCAAAGTTCAAGGAATACTATTCGCCGTTCGTCAATTCGACGTCGTCAGGCTCTGTCTGGGTAAACCAGGCGCCGACAACTTTCTCTGTCTCTTCAACCCCTTGTTTTTTAAGGCTGGAGAACAACTGAACGGTGACTTGAGGGTTATCGGCGAACTCTTTTTGCACGCCCCTGAGCGCTTGCGTGCGTTCTTGATTAGAGAGTTTGTCGGACTTGGTCAGCAGACAATGCACGGGCTTGCCGGTGGGCAAAAACCAGTCAAGCATGCGACGATCCAGCTCCGTGAGTGGCCGGCGTGAATCCATGATCAGCACGAGGCCAATCAGGTTATCCCGTTCTTTCAGATAGCGGCCCAGCAAGGTTTCCCAATGCGCGCGGACAGCAGCGGGGACTTCGGCATAGCCATAGCCTGGCAAATCAACCAGTCGCTTGAGCTCATCGCTGCCAAACGTAAAATAATTGATATGCTGGGTGCGGCCTGGCGTCTTGGAGACATAAGCCAGGCGAGTGTGGTTGGCAAGGGTATTGATCGCGCTGGATTTACCCGCGTTGGACCGCCCGGCAAATGCGACTTCTCGCCCTTCATGGGGAAGAGTTCGCAAATCATTGACGGTGGTTAGAAATTTGAGCCCGCGAAACAGCGACATGGTGCCTGGTCTGGTATATGGTCTAGATATAGTCTTGATATAGTATCAGGATTTGATACGTCAGCCGTTCCTGACGCCTGGCGATACTCAAAAACGAAATATCAATTAGGGAAGGGAGCCAAGTTATGCGCAGAGCGCCTGTCGCAGCCTTGCTTGCTGCACTGACGTTGATGAGCACCGGCGGCTTTGCCGCTACCACCAAAGCTGATCCAGCCAAAGGCAAGGAAATCGTTGATAAAGTCTGTGCCGCCTGTCATGGTGCCGACGGTAACAGCGTCATTCCGGCCAACCCCAGCCTTGCCGGCCAGCATTCCGAATACATCTACAAACAGCTCACTGAATTCAAGTCGCAAAAGCGCAAAAACCCGGTGATGCTGGGCATGGCGGCGACTTTGTCAGACGCGGATATGCACAATGTGGCGGCTTATTTCGCTTCGCAAAAGGCCAAGGAAGGCGGCGCATCAGACAAAGTGCTGATTGCAGCGGGTGAGAAAATCTACCGGGGTGGCGTTGCAGCCAAGAACGTGCCAGCCTGTATGGCCTGTCATGGCCCCAGTGGCGCAGGCATTCCGGTACAGTACCCACGTTTGGCGGGTCAGCATTCTGCATATGTGATCGGCGAACTGAACCTGTTCCGCTCTGGCGAACGAGCCAATGGCCCGATGATGAACGACATCGCAGCCCGCCTCTCGGATCAGGAAATTAAAGCGGTTGCCGAGTACATCCAGTCCTTGCACTGAGCTTTTTGCGGTTTTATGGCCTGTGCCATGCAACCTTAACCTTGGCAGCATATTCTAGGGGGGCGGCTATACGCCCCTCTTTTGCTTTATGAACCAGAACATATCCCTCCGCCCGCCTCGTGCCGTCCCGTTCACTCGGGCTTTGTACGATCTTCTTTCCTCAATGCGCTTTGCCGTCAGCCTGCTGACGGTACTGGCCATTGCCTCCGTCATCGGCACCGTGCTCAAGCAAGGTGAGCAATATGTCGATTACCGGATCGAGTTTGGAGAATTCTGGTTTGCCATCTTCAAACCCGTTGGATTGTTCGATGTCTATCACACCAGCTGGTTTTTGCTGATTCTGGGTTTTCTGGTCCTTTCCACGACGTTGTGCATCTGGCGTCACGCGCCAGGCATGCTGCGGGATATCCGGGGTTACCGTGAAAACGCCACGCGCAACTCTTTGCGTTTGATGGCGCATAACGCCGAAGCCGACGGTGAAGTCGATCGCACTGCAGCGCAAGCGTATTTGCGCCAGGCGGGCTACCGCTGGCGCATCCTTGATAAAGATGGCGTGTGGACGCTGGCGGCCAAGAAAGGCGTGGGCCAGCGCTTGGGTTATTTCTTTGCGCATGCCGCCATTGTAGTGATCTGTATTGGCGGTTTGATGGATGGCAATTTGCCGCTCAAGCTGCGCGAGCTTGTTGGCAATAAAGTGCCTGAAACCCGCGATCTGCCGCAAAGCAAAGTCCCCGCGCAAAGCCGGCTTTCGCCGGACAACCTCTCGTTCCGTGGCAATGTCACCTTGCCAGAAGGCGCGGTCGCAGATGTGGTGTTTCTGAACTCCGGAGAGGGCTTTTTCGTTCAGGATTTACCCTTCGCATTGCGTCTCAAGCAGTTTCAGGTGGACTACTACAGCACGGGCATGCCCAAACGCTTTGCCTCAAGCATTGACGTGCTTGATCCGCAAACCGGCAAGGTCGTGAAGAGCGGTGTCGTGGAGGTCAATAAACCTTTGCTGTATGACGGCATTGCCATTTACCAGGCCAGCTTTGGTGATGGCGGCTCGCCGTTGCAACTGACGGGCTGGCACCTGAATCGCCCGGTTTCGCAAAAATTTGAAGCGCGTTCACGCAGCACGCAAAGCATTGATCTGGACGGCAAGGCGTATACGCTAGAGTTCGGCGACCTGCGCGTGACCAACGTCGAGAACATGGGCAAAAACACGCCAGATCAAACTTCTGCAGTGGCAGTAAACAAGCTGGAGCAAGCGCTGGCATCGTCGCAATCGGTGAAATCGACCAGCACCATGCGCAATCTGGGCCCGATGATCCAGTTCAAACTGCGTGATTCCTCTGGCCAGGCCGTGGAATACCAGAACTATATGTCGCCGTTTCTGGATGACGGCGCGTTGTACTTGATGACGGGTGTGCGCAAAGAGATCAACGCGCCATTCCAGTATGTCCGCATTCCGCTGGATGACGACATGAAGGTAGATACTTTCATGCGGCTGCGCGATGTCATGCTTGATTCGTCGGCCTGGGCAGAGATCGCCAAACGCACCACGGACAAAGCCTTCCAGGGCGGCGGCTTTACCGAGACCAAACGTGCAGAGTTTGCGGCTGTCACCGAGATGATCCTCAAGCAGTTTGCGCAGGGCGGCTTCCCGCGGATTGATGCCTTCATCCGGGAGAAAGTCCCCGAAGACAAACGACCATCTGTAGCGCAGACGTATCTGAAGATTCTGCAAGGAGCCACGGTTGATGCCATGGATATCGCGCAGCAACGGGCCGGTCTGCAAGCTGTTGCCATGAGCGATACACAGTACCGTTTCTTGATGGACAGCCTCGTGGCCACGAGTGGTTTCTTTGAATATGGTTCGCCCGTGTATCTTCAGCCAAGTGGGTTTACCGAAGTGAAGTCTTCGGGCTTCCAGCTCACCCGTTCGCCGGGAAAACGCGTGGTTTATCTGGGTTCCATCCTGCTGGTCATTGGCATATTCTGCATGTTCTATCTGCGCGAAGAGCGCATCTGGCTTCGTAGCGAAAACGGCAAGACCGTGCTGGCGTTGACTGGTAACCGCCGTTCCGCCGATCTGGAATCCGCATTTGAACGGCACCGCGCCGCATTGTTGCCAGCCACATCCAAAGAAGAGATCGCGACATGATGATGACGCTTCCCCTGGCCCGGCGCACGCCGCTGGACTTCGTCTTCGCCGTATTGATGCTGGCCGCCGGCGGTTATGCTTTTGCCCGCTACGGCCAGTACATGGATTACTACGAACACGGTATCTTGCTGGGTGCGACACTGGCACTCGTCTGGTTTGGCTGGTTCTGGCCCGCAATGCGTTACTTCTTGCCGGGTGCGGCGGTGCTGGCGCTGTTGGGCACCAGCAGTTACCACGGTGATCTGGCTACTGCGCAGCACTCGTTCATCCTCAAGTATTTTCTGGCCAGCCAGTCCGCCGTGATGTGGATGTGCGTGCTGTATTTCATTGCCACCGTGGTGTATTGGGTGGGCCTGGTGCGGCGGGCCAATACGGTATTGTCGATCGCCTCTGGTCTGACCTGGACAGCCGCGCTGGCGGCGCTGACCGCTATGCTGGTGCGCTGGTACGAAAGCTATCTGATCGGGCCGGACGTCGGGCACATCCCGGTATCCAACCTGTATGAAGTGTTCATTCTGTTCTGCCTGATTACCACGCTGATGTACCTGTATTACGAGGCACGCTTCAAGGCCCGCACGATGGGCGCTTTTGTGTTGCTGGTGATCAGTGCGGCAGTGGGTTTTATCTTGTGGTACTCGCTGGATCGCCAGGCGCATGAGATCCAGCCGTTGATTCCAGCATTGCAATCCTGGTGGATGAAGATTCACGTGCCGGCCAATTTCATTGGTTATGGCGCGTTTTCACTGTCTGCCATGCTGGGTGTGGCCTGGATGCTGGCTTCACCCATAGAGCGTAAACCGGCAACCCGTAATACCTTGCATGCATTGGCGCTCGCCAGCGTCGTACTGGCACTGGCTATCGGTATTTATGGTGCCAGCTGGTTTGACATCTCCGGCGCTGCGGCACAACTGACCATGGGCGGTGTGCTGTGCGGTGCCGTGCTGCTGGTCATTGCGGCCTGGCCGGGTGTGATGGCCAAAAGCTTGCCGTCACCCCAGGTCCTGGAGGAAGTGTCTTACCGCGCTGTGTCTGTCGGATTTTTGTTCTTCACCATTGCCACCATTCTGGGGGCCGCCTGGGCTGCTGATGCCTGGGGTGGGTACTGGAGTTGGGACCCGAAGGAAACCTGGGCGCTCATCGTCTGGCTGAATTACGCGGCCTGGTTGCATGTGCGGCTGGTCAAAGGCTGGCGTGGTGAAGTGCTGGCCTGGTGGTCGGTTATTGGCCTTGCCGTGACCACCTTCGCGTTTCTTGGTGTGAACATGTTTCTCTCTGGTCTGCACTCCTACGGCGGCTTGTAACAGGGCAATTGAGGCAAATCAAAGCATAAGGGCGGGTCAGTTGATCCGCCTTTTTTTATGGGGTCAGCTTGCGTACAGCTAACGGATTCTGCCCGCAACAGAAAGATTGCCGTGTAGCGGCTGCGTGTCTCATTCAAATCATAAATGTCGCATGCGCCTTTCCGTGACAGCTTGATTGCAGTAAAAACCGTGTTTGCTATTGCTGTTACATCAGCGTTTCATGAATTACGGCCTCATCCAAGAAGTGCCGGATTCGCATGGCGTGGACATATAAATCAGGGGGAGCGCAACCATGCTCGATGTCATTTATCGCAAGACCCAGGCTGGGCTGACTGAAATTCAGACGCGCGCCAGCGGTCTTTCGCTCAAGCAACGTCAATTGCTGATCATGATTGATGGCAAGACCCCGGCACACGCTCTGCCCATGGCGATGCCGGAAAAAGATCTGGTTCACAAACTGCTGGAACTGGAATGGGATGGCTTGATTGAGCGCGCTGGCTCATTGCCACCCAAAAATGCAGCAGTGCCGGCACCAGCACCAAGCACCGCGGCTGCGACGGCTGCCGTTGCAGCGCCAGGCGGGTTCACCCTGGGTTTGAATGTGGTTCGGATCAGCGCAGGGCAAGTAGCGCGTATTCGCTCCATTTTGCACATGACCAACCAGAATCATCTGTCAGGTGAGCTGGATGACATGATCGGCGAGATGGAGCATCTCGTCTCGGTGGCCGATATTGAGCGCTGCATCGGTCGTTATCTGCAGGTCATGAAGACACGCGGCATGGAGAGTGCCGCGCAGACCTACCTGGCGCAGATCCGCACGGTCGTGCGCTGATACCAGATGTTCAGTTTTGCTGGCTGCCAGGCGCAATGCGGGTGGCCAGCAAACGTGCTTCCAGCGCGGACCAGTCCGGTGGTGCATCCCCTTCCACAATGATTTCAAAACGGCTGTCGCGCCGGTAGGCCGAGATATTGGCGCTCGGGTAAAAATCCACCCAGTCAAAGCGGTACCAATCCCGTTCCGTGTGAAAGACGCCCTTGGCACGTGAGAGACCTTTCACGCCCAGCGTTTCCGGTTGCTGGAATGCCTGAAACAGATCGGCGACTGCGCCGCTGTCAAACAAGGTTTCAGGACTGAAGATCCAGCCACAGGCGTGTGAGCCCAGGCTCGATTGGGCTTTGCGTACAGGCTCGCTACCTTGCGGGGTGACGATGGCTGGCGCAGCTTCTGGCTTGCGGCGTGGCGCTAGCGGGTTATGGGTGCCTGTGGCGTGCGGGGCTTCTTGCCACCGGTCTGCGTTCAGTGGGGCGTCCAGCAAATCAGCGTCAAACAGGCCGTTTTGAACTTGCATGATGGCCAGCTTGGGCGGGAAAGCCGCGCGTGCCATAGCCAGTGCCGCATCCAGTTGAGCCGCGTCAGCCAGGTCGGTTTTGTTGATGACCAGCACGTCGGCCAGTTCGATCTGATCGCGCCAGGTTTCGTTACGGGTATAGCGGGCGTCTTCCAGGTGGCGAGCGTCCATCAGGGTGACCACACCGCGTACTTCAAAGGTGGCACTCATGAACGGATCGCGCAGCAGGTCGATGATCCCGGCAGGGTGCCCAAGACCAGAAGGTTCGATCAGAATGCGGTCGGGCCGCTTGCCTTGCACCAGCTTGTTCAGGTTTACGCGCAGCATGGGGCTGGTGGTGCAGCAGATGCAGCCACCCGGTACTTCGGCCACTTGCAGACCTTCGCCGGCTGAGGACAGCGTCGCGCCATCAATGCCGACTTCGCCAAATTCATTGACCACAACAGCCCAGAATTCGCTAGCTGGCTTGCTGGCCAGCAAGTGAGAGATAGCCGTAGTTTTGCCGACCCCCAGGAAACCGGTGATCAGATTGACGGGGATGCGGGGTTGCGAAGCCACTTGAGGATTGCCTGCCATTGTTCCAGGTCACGCTCGAACCGCCGGCCAGGCAGGTCGAACAGCGTGAGCCCTTTGGGTTGAAGTTGCACATACAGCTGCGTGTTGCGCAGCCAGCTGAGCACCGGAAATCCGTATCCGGCGAGGAAATGCTCAAGCTGTTGTGCGGCGTGAGTACGCGGGTCTACCCGCATGCCGACGATACCGATATCCACCTGTTTTTTGCGTACGGCTTTTTCTTCGGCCAGCTGCGCAAAGAAACCTTCGAGCGCCCACATATCAAATGACGACGGCGCAACTGGCACTAACACCCGACTGACCGCCTTGAGTGCGCCTTCCAGTTTCTTGCCGTGCAGGCCGGCTGGGCTATCCAGGACGGCGACGGTCGCGTTTTTGGGGGCGTGGGGTGCATCTTCGCCGGCCGCATCCCAGTCATGGATGCGCGGATATTGTTCCGGGCGACGCGTCAGCCAATAACGTGCACTTTGCTGCCGGTCCAGATCACCCAAGGCCACTTTGTCGCCTTGCCAGGCAAAATAGCCGGCAAGGTTGGTGGCCAGTGTGGATTTGCCACTTCCCCCTTTGGGGTTGGCGATCAGGATGGACAGCGGTGTCGTCATGGTGCGGGTTTATGCGGTCTTTGTTTTGATTCGTCAGTATGCAATTGCTGCATGGCGATATTCATTTCGCCTTTAAGCATGCGCGGCAACAAATTCTGCGCACGCAGCATGGCGGCATCAATCAGTTCTTGTTCTTCGCGGCGCGGCGGTTTGAGCACAAAGCTCACCACTTCGTTGCGATCTCCTGGGTGGCCCACACCCAGACGCAGGCGCCAGAAATTGGGAGTCGACAGATGAGACTGAATATCCTTGAGGCCATTGTGGCCGCCATTGCCACCGCCTTGTTTGAGTTTGACCTGGCCGGCCGGGATATCCATTTCATCATGCACGACCAGAATCTGGTCTGGCAGGATTTTGTAGAACTGTGCGAGGGCTACGACTGACAGACCGCTGCGGTTCATGAAAGTTTGCGGCTGTAGCAACCAAACCTCTTCGCCATGCAGACGGGCCTTGCCCGCAAGGCCATGAAACTTGCTGTCATGGCGCAACGTGGTACCGCTTTCACGGGCCAGTTCATCAATAAACCAGAAGCCGGCATTGTGGCGGGTTGCAGCGTATTCGGCCCCGGGATTACCGAGACCGACAATCAATTTGATGGTGGACATAAATGCATGGCCGGATGCATGGGCTACGCATCCGGCAAAGAGAAGACAAAAGCCGATGATAAAGGCTGGGGCTCGCGCCCGCTACTAGCGGGGTGGCATAAACGGGATATGACGGATGACGCGCGGTTCGCCGCCCAGGGTCAGGTACAGGGCGCTATCACTGTAGATTTGCGGTGAATTGACGGTGACGCGCCATCCGCCGCACCAGGCCCAGCCACTATCTTGTTGTGAGAAACGCCAGTCGCCCGCGTAGGGGTTGCGGTCAAAGCGCTGCATCCATACCAGATTGCCCTGTGCGTCTTTGAGGGAAATATCGTAATACGCGACACCGCCATCATGTTGTTCGACCCGCCAGCCAGGCCAGTTACCAATCAGATTGAGTGTGACGGCAGAGAGCAGTTTTTCATGAGGCAGGGCGTTGGTGACTGTGCCGCCGGCGTCAGTGAAATAAGGGCGGTAATCAAGCTGATCCTGGCGCGTATGGAAAGGTGAGACGCCCCAGCGCGGACCAAACCAATATGAGACCAGCAGCAATGCACAAAGGGCAAAAAAGCCTCGCAACCAGGGACGAAAACGGCGCGGTGTGATCGGCATACTCGCGAGCCAGTCGAGTGGGCTGCTGCGGTAGCGCCGATAATAGTCAACCGTGGAATCGGATTCCTGTTCGCTGTGATACATCGATCTCTCTCCACGTACATTGTTTGCCTTATAAGTAAGACAAACAATAGCAGCAGAAAAGGTCTATGCCAGCTAAAACAGACTGGAACTGACGTGATAGATACAAAAAAGCCGGCAGGTTTCCCCGCCGGCTTTTTTAAAACGCGTTTGAAGCGTGGCGAATCAGTCGCCGCCCTTCGGTGCGTTGTAGGTTGCAACGGCCAGATCTTCGCCGCGAACCAGGGACTTGAGCTCAACGCCTTCCGGCAGCTTCAGGTCGGACAAGTGAACGGATGCATTGCCGGCGCCCAGGTTGCCCAGGTCAACCTCAATGAATTCCGGCAGCTTGGTGGCGGCGCAACGCACAACCACTTCGTTCAGGATGTAGCCAATGGAACCACCATCCATCTTCACGCCCGGAGCAACATCAGCGTTCTTGAAGTGCAGCGGCACTTTCAGTTCAACGCTGGTGTTGTCATCAACACGCTGGAAGTCTACGTGCAGGATCAGTTGCTTGAACGGGTGGTATTGCACCGAACGCAGCAGAACCTGCTCGGTGGCGCCATCTACCACTACCTTGACGATAGCAGTGTGGAAGGCTTCATCCTTCAGGGTGTACCACATGCTGTTGTGGTCGAATTCGACCGCAATAGGGGTCTTGCTGCCACCGTAAATGATGCCGGGCAGCTTGCCGCTGTTACGCAGGCGGCGGCTCGCACCAGTACCTTGCGCAGCACGGGCTTGTGCTTGAATTTCGAAAGTCATGGTTGTTACTCCATCTCAGTTAAACACTTCGCCACCCGCGACCAGGACTGGCAAAGGACCCGGGGGACCATTCCCCCAAATAGCGTAAACGGTGAAGTGGGGCTGGCCCGCTTCACCGTCTTGTAAATCTGTTTGTTGCTACGTCGTGCAATCAGTCCACAAACAAGGAAGAGACCGACTCTTCATTGTTGATGCGGCGCATGGTCTCAGCCAGCAAACCGGCAATCGAGACAATGCGGATACGCTCGCACTGACGGGCAGCTTCCGACAACGGAATCGTGTCGGTCACTACCACTTCATCCAGTTCAGACTGGACAATGCGTTCAACGGCTGCACCGGAGAACACGGCGTGGGTTGCATAAGCAATCACGCGGGCGGCACCGTGGGCTTTCAGGGCCTGGGCGGCTTTGACCAGCGTGTTGGCGGTATCGATCATGTCATCGATGATCACGCAGGTACGGCCGGATACATCGCCGATGATATGCATGACTTCAGCCACGTTCGCCTTCGGGCGACGCTTGTCGATAATGGCCATGTCCACGGTCAATTGCTTGGCCATGGCACGCGCTCGCAGTACACCGCCAACGTCCGGGCTCACCACCATCAACTGATCGTGGTTCTTGGCACGGATATCAGCCAGCAGCACCGGTGTGGAGTAGATGTTGTCGACCGGGATATCAAAGAAACCCTGAATCTGGTCGGCGTGAACATCTACCGTCAGGACACGGTCAACACCTGCAACCTGCAGCATGTTGGCAATGACCTTGGCCGAAATCGGCACACGGGCAGAGCGTGGACGACGATCCTGGCGGGCGTAACCGAAATACGGAATCGCCGCAGTAATGCGACCAGCCGAAGCGCGTTTGAGCGCGTCGACCATCAGCATGACTTCCATGATATTGTCGTTAGTCGGAACGCAAGTCGATTGCAGGACGAAAACGTCGCGACCGCGAACGTTCTCGAGCAATTCAACCGTCACCTCACCGTCCGAGAAGCGACCCACTGTGGCGCGACCCAGAGAAATGTCGAGGTGATTGACGACGCTTTCGGCAAGCTTGGGATTAGCATTGCCGGTAAATACCATGAGGCTGTCGTAAGCCATTTTCTGCGCCCTGGAAAAACGAAAAGCGTGTAACTGGTGTACACGCTTTTCTGTCTTTAGAAGTGGCAGGGGAAGAAGGATTCGAACCTTCGCATGTCGGAATCAAAATCCGATGCCTTAACCAACTTGGCGACTCCCCTATCGAAACTGCTGGAACTTGAAATTACTGCTCAGCAAATTCGCTTAACTCGTGCTTTTGGAGTGACCTTGCAACAAAACCGGTCATCTCTTCAGGAACCAGCGATACTACACGATCCGCTTCGCTTTGTGAAGCACATATTGTGAACACGCAGCTTCCTGATCCAGTCATCCGCGCTGGTCCAAACTGGCTTAGCCATTTCAGACTTTCAGCAATACGCGGCTGCTGACTCAGCGCTACTGGCTGCAAATCATTTCGCGTCGCAGCAACGTTGAGGTCGCGCATTGTGATGGAGGGTGTATCTCTTGTCAAGCGTTCATCTTTAAAAATTGCGGGCGTTGATACATGCACTTGTGGGTGCAGCACCGCAAACCAGGTTTCTGGCGTGTCGTGCGCAGTCATGATTTCGCCCACGCCTTCAACAAATGCATTGCGGCCAAAGATAAAGAAAGGCACATCTGCGCCCAGTTTCAGGCCCAGGGTCATCAACGCCTGGCGTGACAGGTTGACACCCCACAACTGGTTGAGTGCCAGCAAGACTGTGGCCGCATCAGAGCTACCGCCGCCCATGCCGCCGCCCATAGGGATGCGTTTAGTCACGCGGATATCTACTCCGGCGGTGATGTTTGCGTGTGATTGCAGCAAACGTGCCGCGCGCACGGTCAGATCATCTTCCGGATCGACGCCGGGCAACGGGTTGTAATGCTCAATCTGGTTATCCCCGCGGACACGCAGTTCAATGGTGTCCTGGAGATCAACCAGCTGGAATACAGATTGCAGCAGGTGATAACCGTCTGCACGGCGGCCGATCACGTGCAAAAACAAATTGAGCTTGGCCGGGGCCGGAAAGCTGCGCCAGCCTTCAGATGTGGCGGGGAAGCGATCAAGCGCGGATGAACCGGAATCAGAATGTGTTACGGAAGCCATTGCCAGTCAGACACCACAATTTTTAGATCAAGCCCATTCTGGGCGGCGTGAATACGCCAGGGTAATTTACCTTCCCGGCCTGCATCGCGCAGGTCGGTTGCGTCGATTTCCCAGCCGTTTTGCGAGATATGAATACCCTCCGCCGTCGGCGTGACCACGGAAGGCGTGGCGGGATCAGGCTTGCCCCGTAGCCACCAACGCATGCCTTGCACCGGTAACTGCCAGCCTGTGCGTTTTTGCAGCAGCACTTCCGGGCTGGTTGCAACGGTATCCGTTCCGCTGGTGTCTTTCAATCTTGCGCCGTGGGTATCAAAGGTCAGCCGCGCAACGGTCTGACCCAGCGGTGTCCCCAGGTCCAGCGCCGCTTCCTGACCATCGTCACGCCAGGTGAAGTTGGCAATCTGCGAGTCATTGGGCAGGCGCACGGCGACCCGCCCGGTGGCAACGAGTTCACCGGTGTGTGAGGGTGCCGCCGGTGGCGTGGCACAACCAGCTAGCCAGAACGTTGCCAGCCACAAGTAGAAAACGGCGATCCGACGCATCACGGCTGGCCGATTTCCTGGCCGATGGCGATGACGGATTCGTTGTCCGGGTCCAGCTTTTGCGCTTGCGCCATGACCTTGTGGGCATCACTCTTTTCGCCCAGCTTGAACAGAGTGGCCGCAAGGTGAGCACCGACTTCCGGGTCAGGCATGGCTTTATATGCGCGGGTCAGCAAATCACGCGCTTCGGCGAGGCGGTTCTGCTTGTAGCGTAACCAGCCCAGGCTATCCATGATGACCGGGTTGTCCGGGTCGAGCGTGTTGGCTTTTTCCAGATAACCGTTGGCTTCATCGTAGCGATCGGTGCGGTTGGCTAGCGTGTAACCCAACGCATTCAGCCCCTGGGCGCTATCCGGTTGCAGTTCCAGATACTTGTGCAGATCCGCTTCGGCGGCCGGTACGTTGTGCTGCAAGTCAGCAATCAGCGAGCGTTCGTACAGAAGGTCCGCGTTTTTCGGATCCTTGCTGATGGCCAGCGTCAGTACGAACCAGGCTTTGTCGTAGTTCTTGGCCTCGCGCCAGACGCTCGATTCCAGCAAGGTCTGACGAGTTTGCTGTTCGGTGGTCAGCGCAACGTTTTCATGGATCAGGTCAATGGCCTTTTGCGGCTGTCCCGTGCGGGCATACAAACGGATCAAGCGCTCGACAGCGGCGTCATGCATATCGCCTTCCACGCTTTGATACCAGGCGATGGCGTCCTGGTTCTGACCGCGTGCTTCGGCAATCTGGCCCAGGTACAGGCGCAGGTTGTTGGTGTTGCGCGGGTTTCTCTGGACGGCAGCACTGAGGCGTTGTTGGGCGGTATCGAAATCACGCAATTCCATCGAGACCAGACCGGAGCCGACCAGCGCCTCCAGATTATCCGGCTGAATCTTCAGAATGCCGTTGTATTCGTCCAGCGCATCTTTCATCTGCTTGTTGATGACCAGTTCACGCGCCAGCGCGTTACGGATGGGTAGCGAATCCGGATTTTTGCGCAGGGCGGAATGCAGATAATCAATACGCTCCTGGCCAGGCCGATCGGACATCAGTTGAATGCGGTAGAGCACGGCCGGTTCCCAGCCCGGACGCAATGCTTCGGCGGCATCCACTTCCTTGATGGCATCGGGAACGCGGTTGGTGTTGGCGTAAGCCACTGCACGCGCAAAGTGCGCTTCTGGCAGATTCAGGTACGGTGCGGTGACATCTTCGGTGAGCTTGGCCGCTGCATTGCGGTCCGTGTTTTTATCCCACAGCGTGTGCATGCGCAGGAAGAACGACGGCGCGTCTTGTGGTTTGGCTTTGAGCAGCGCCTCAAGGTGCGGTTTGGCTTCGTCCAGGCGGTTGGCGCGCAACAAGAGGCTCAGCATGACTTGTTGTGGGCCGACGGCATTGGGCGAGGCGTCGATCCATTGTTTGGCTGAATCCATGGCCAGGTTCAACTGACCCGCACCAATAGCGACTTCGGTAGCGCGTTTGGCTACCCGCGGATCATGCGTGCGTTTGGCCAGATCATTCCAGGTTTGTGCACCCAGCGTGGCTTGTCCGCGTTGCAAGGCGATATCACCCACCAGGAAACGCAACACCAGCTCGTCGGTTAACTCTTCGTTGGGCAGCGGGCCGTCGGCCGCGTTGGGATCTTGCGCGTTGTCATCTGCCGCCGGCGCGCTGGCCGTGGGCGCTTTGCTGGCTGCCGTGGGTTGTCCGACCGTGGCGCAACCGGCAAGAACCGTCAGGCTCAGGCATACAAGAGTCAGGAGAGGTTTCCGGGAAAACGGAAAAGGCATGGCAAAGTCCGGCGGGTGGTGGAGTGTTGTGTCGCAAGCAATGACAGACGCCGCGGCATTTTTGGCACGGGATGACATACAGGCCCGTGCTACTTCATATTAAGGTAAATTCCGTCGCGAAGTCCAAGCCGCAAGGTGATGGGCCTTGCGCAACTTTTAACCGCGTTGTGTTATGACGTGCAAATGACAATCTATGTTCCATCTGCCTTTCACCCACTGGTTGGATCATGCCTGAATTACCCGAAGTCGAAACGACGCGCCGCGGCATTGCCGATATTCTGACCGGCAATATTGTTGCTCAGGTCACTGTCCGCGATCCGCGTCTGCGCTGGCCGGTGCCTGATACCTTGCATACGCTGCTGCAAGGGCAGCGCATTCTTTCGGTGGACCGTCGCGCCAAATATCTGCTGATCGGCTTTGAGCACGGTACGCTGATCGTCCATTTGGGCATGAGTGGCACCTTGCGCGTTGTCACTGCCGCTCGCGCGGTTGAAAAACATGATCATATTGATCTGATGCTGGAAGACGGCCGCATTTTGCGTTACCGCGATCCCCGTCGTTTTGGTTGCATGCTCTGGCACGAGGCCTCCCCGGCAACCCACCCCTTGCTGGCAGCACTGGGGCCGGAACCGTTGTCTGACACCTTTGACGCCAGCTATCTGAAGCAACAGCTCGCCCGTCGGCAGGCCGCGATCAAGCTCGTCATCATGGATCAACATGTCGTCGTTGGTGTGGGCAATATCTATGCTTCCGAGGCCTTGTTCCGCGCGCGGATACACCCGGAACGGCCTGCGGCCACACTGAAGAAACGTGAAATCGACGCCCTGGTTGACGCCATCAAAGCCACTTTGTCGGATGCGATCCGGGCAGGGGGCACCACACTGCGTGACTATGTTGATTCAAGCGGCAACACGGGGTATTTCCAGTTGCAGACCTACGCCTACGATCGCGCCGGAGACCCGTGTCGGGTCTGCACAAAGCCGATTGCGGAAATCCGCCAGGGTCAACGCGCAACATTCTTCTGCCCGAACTGCCAGAAATAATTGATTCCATTATCATTAGTGTCCGGAACGTGCGATAACGCCGTCCGTACACATGCAGGCGCCAGGCGCATGGCCTGCGCTTAAGAGAGCCCAAAAGGGCGTGAGGACCGAGATGAGCACCGACTACCTCCATCGTGACGAGATAGCCGCCAACGATGTAGACAGCAACGACCGCCTTGCCGGCGACTTCCAGGCCTATAGCGCCTGGCGCGGCCAGTTGTCGCAACGCGTGGCGCAATTGTCGCGCTGGCTGTCTGAGCAAGACCTGGACGACGCCCAAACCCAGCTGCGCATTCAGACGCTGCTGGAAAAACTCAAGGACGACAAACTCAATATCGCGTTTGTGGCCGAGTTTTCTCGCGGCAAATCTGAACTGATCAATGCCATTTTCTTTGCGCATTATGGCAAGCGCGTGTTGCCGTCTTCGGCTGGTCGCACCACCATGTGCCCGACTGAAATCCTGTTCGACCCAACGCGTCCGCCGTCGATCCAGTTGCTGCCGATCGAAACCCGTGCGCAGAACGTGACCACCAGCGAGTACCGTCGGTACACCGAAGAATGGGCCACCACTGAACTGGAGATCGACAACGCCGACGCCATGCTGGCCGCTTTGGGCCAGGTGGGGCATACCAAGCGCGTGTCGACGGAAGTTGCCAAGAGCTTTGGCCTGTTTGATGAGGATGATCCCGATCAGGTAATCACCGTGGGTGCAGATGGCACGGTAGAAATCCCGGCCTGGCGTCATGCCGTGATCAACTTCCCGCACCCGTTGCTGGAACAAGGCCTGGTCATTCTGGATACCCCGGGTTTGAACGCGATCGGTACCGAACCGGAACTGACGCTGAACCTTCTGCCTAACGCGCATGCCATTTTGTTCATCTTGTCTGCTGATACCGGCGTGACCAAGAGCGATATTGATGTCTGGCGCAACCATATTGGCAAGGCGCAAGCAGGTTCGCGCGGCCGTCTCGTGGTGCTGAACAAGATCGACGGTCTGTGGGATGAGCTCAAGACGCCGGCACAGATTGAAGCCGAGATCGACCGCCAGGTGGTCACGACCGCCAGCCTGTTGGGCGTCAACGCCAACCATGTGTTCCCGGTCTCCGCACAAAAAGCGCTGGTCGCCAAGGTACAACACGACGAAGCGCTGCTGCAGCGCGCGCATCTGATGGATCTGGAAGCCGCGCTGTCGGGCGAACTGTTGCCCGCCAAGCAAGACATCGTGCGCGACAGCACGATCACCGAAGTCGAAGACATTGTCATGGCGACTCGCAGCCTGCTGGGCACGCGTCGTACCAGCCTGCTTGAACAACTGGACGAACTGGCCCGCTTGCGGGGCAAAAACCAGGACGTGGTCATGCAGATGATGGACAAAGTGCAGACCGACAAGCGTCATTTCGAACAAGGTCTGGTGCGCTTCCAGGCATTGCGCAGCATTTTCAGCCAGCAAACGAATCAGTTGCTCACGCTCTTGGGCATGGATTCGCTCAAGGCAGAGATCGCCCGTATTCGCGACGAAATGGAACGCAGCTGGTTCTCGTTTGGTGAAGGCGGCCTGCGCGCCACCATGGAGCGCTTCTTCAAGGACACCAACGCCAACATCGCCAGCTCTGCCGAACAAGTGGCGGAAATCCAGGCCATGATGGCGGCCATGTACAAGAAGTTCAGCGAAGAACACGGCCTGGGGCAGGTGACACCGCCGCCGTTCTCCACGCTCAAGTATCACAAGGAAATCGCCCGTCTGGAGAAGTCCTTCCGTGAGCATTTCAATACCGTGGGCCGTTTGCTGACTACCAGCCAGAGCCGCATCACCCGCAAGTTCTTCGAAACCGTCGCTAGCCGTGTGGTGTACGTGTTTGAAGTGGCCAACCGTGATGTGGAAAACTGGCTCAAGGCCGTGATGGCACCGATGGAAACCCAGGTGCGCGAGCATCAACTGCAACTGCGTCGTCGCCTGGAAAGCATCAAGCGCATCCACAAGGCAACCGACACGCTGGAAGGCCGGATTGAAGAACTGGAAGACATGGATCGGCAACTGACCAGCCAGATGGATGACCTGGATCAATGTCACCGTCAGGTGCTGGCCGCGCTCAACAGCGAGATTTCGCGTTTAGCTGCGTAAGCGCTCCGTGAGCCAAAAAAACGCCCGCCTGAAACGCGGGCGTTTTGTTTTGGCAGGTTGCTGATTTGAGCCCGGCGACCGATTCGTTTACGCTTGCCCGACAACACAACTGAGCGACCGCTATGGCCCATCAAGACATCCTGCTGGAAATCTGCGCTGGCTCTGTGACCTCTTGTCTTGCCGCACAGGAAGGCGGGGCAAGCCGGGTCGAGTTCTGCGACAACCTGCTGGAAGGTGGTACAACGCCATCTTATGGCGCTATTGCCGCAGCGCGTGATCGTCTGTGGATTACCCTTAATGTCATCATTCGGCCGCGCGGTGGCGACTTTCTGTATTCCGACGTTGAGTTCGAAGTGATGCGGCGTGACATTCTGGCCTGCAAAAAACTGGGCGTGGATGGGGTGGTGATCGGCCTGTTAACCGCCGATGGGGATATCGACGTTGCGCGCACCAAGCAACTGGTTGAACTGGCCATGCCTATGCAGGTGACATTCCACCGTGCGTTTGATGTTGCTCGTGACCCAGTGCAGGCATTGAAGGATGTGATCAGCACCGGGTGTAACCGTTTGCTGACCTCGGGCCAGGCACCGACCGCCCCTGAAGGCGCCGAACTGATCTGCCAATTACGTGAGCAAGCCGGCAACAAACTGGTGGTGATGCCGGGGGCAGGTGTACGTGTGAACAATATCGCTGAACTGGTTCGTGCCACGGGGTGCCGCGAGTTTCACACCTCGGGTCGCGCGCCTTTCCCCAGTGGCATGCGTTACCGCAATGACCGCGTCAAAATGGGTGCGCCCGGGCAGGATGAATATGCCATCGTTGAAACATCCGCCCCGCTGGTGCAAGAAATTCTGGCCAACGCCCGCAGTGCGCTGACTTGATCGCAGTCCGCCAGAAACAGAAAACCCGCCATATTGGCGGGTTTTTTATTGCCTGGCAGAGCAAGGGCCGCTGTCAGATAACAACGGACACGAAGACGCACAACGGGGTAAATCTGAAATGGTTGACATCATTACCAATTGTTTCGCCTGCAAAACACGCCCTCACATACAAGCCGGGCGCGCAGTGTAATTCTGTGATCGTGGACGGGCCAGATACAACCCGGCCCGAGCCCAAAGACAAGTTTGACCCTTAGGAGAAATACCCATGAAAGCCCTGATCGCAATCGCTACTGCTGCTGGCCTGTTGTTCGGTACCCCGGTTTTTGCCGCTGACGCTAGCGCACCGGCGACCGCTGCAACGGCTACTCATCACAAGAGCACGAAGCATCACGCCAAGAAGGCAACCGCTTCGACCACCGAACAAAAAGCGCAAGCCAAGAAACACAAAAAGGCTTCCGCCGCTTCGACCGTAGCCCAAAAGGCGCAGGCCAAGAAGCACAAGAAGGCATCCGCCGCTTCGACCGCACAAAAGGCGCAGGCCAAGAAGCACAAGAAGGCATCCGCCGCTTCGACCGCACAAAAGGCCCAGGCCAAGAAGCACAAGAAGGCATCCGCTGCTTCGACCGCACAAAAGGCCCAAGCCAAGAAGCACAAGAAGGCATCTGCTGCTTCGACCGCACAAAAGGCGCAAGCCAAGAAGCACAAGAAGGCATCCGCTGCTTCTGCCGCTCAGAAGGCGCAAGCCAAGCACAAGAAGGCATCTGCTGCTTCTGCCGCTCAAAAGGCACAAGCCAAGCACAAGAAGGCATCCGCTGCCTCTGCTGCACAAAAGGCACAAGCCAAAAAGCATCACGCCAAGAAGCACGCTGCCAAGAAGGCCTAAGTTTTCTGAAGGCCAAGGCACCCGCCAACCCCCTCACGTGAGGGGGTTTTTTTATTGGATGCTCACAATGGTGTATTCATGAACACGGACTGCACACTGAGGCCGTGTTTCTCGTAGAAGCGGATGGCGCTTTCATTAAAGCTGAATACCTGCAGGTAGAGTGTTACTGCGCCCTGTTCCTTCGCCCAGTGACGTGCGGCACGCAGTAATTGTTCACCCATCCCGCAGCGCCGATGACTACTGGCAACGACGATGGTGCCGATCCGTGCTTCGCGCCGGGCACGAATAAATGGCGGAACGGGCGGCTCGGTCACTTTGGCAGAGATAAAACCGCAAACGTCTTCACCACTTTGTGCAACCAGCACAATGCTGTCGGCAGCATCCATCGTATTGCGCCACCACGTTTGCGTGGCAGGGTCACCCGACTGGCCAGGCACGAACACATCCGGTGCCCCTGCATGATGTTCATGATTGATTTCGTCTGAAAGCCGGCAAATGGCCGGCAGGTCTTCGAGTGTGGCGGGGCGGATCACGACGACATTCATGGTAAGGAGGCAGGTGTAAACCCAAAGCGCAGACCTTATCACGTGAACACCCACCATAAAAAAACCGGCCAATGAAGGCCGGTTTTGTGTTGCAAGCACATGCGCGAATGCTTAGTAGCGATAATGCGCCGGCTTGTACGGGCCGTTCTTGGGCACGCCAATGTAGCTGGCTTGCTCGTCTGACAGTTCGGTCAGATTGGCACCGATTTTGGCCAGATGCAGGCGAGCGACTTTCTCGTCCAGATGCTTGGGCAGCACGTAAACACCTACCGGGTATTGTGACTGCTTGGCGAAGAGTTCAATCTGGGCCAGCACCTGGTTGGCAAACGAGTTGGACATCACGAACGACGGGTGGCCGGTGGCGCAACCCAGGTTCACCAGGCGACCTTCCGCCAGCAAGATGATGCGCTTGCCGTCCGGGAAAATGATGTGGTCGACTTGCGGCTTGATGTTTTCCCACTGGTACTGGCGCAGCGAAGCCACTTCAATTTCGCTGTCAAAGTGACCAATGTTGCAAACAATGGCGTTGTTACGCATGGCTTGCAGATGACGATGCGCGATCACGCCGACGTTACCGGTGGTGGTCACGAAGATATCTGCCTGGCCAGCGACGTCATCCATACGCACGACACGGTAGCCTTCCATGGCTGCTTGCAGGGCGCAGATCGGGTCGATTTCGGTAACCCAGACTGTGGCGCCCAGACCGCGCAGGGATTGCGCGCAACCCTTGCCCACATCGCCATAACCCAGCACTACCGCCACTTTACCGGCGATCATCACGTCGGTTGCACGCTTGATGCCGTCCACCAGCGATTCACGGCAGCCGTACAGGTTGTCGAACTTGGACTTGGTGACCGAATCGTTCACGTTGATGGCCGGGAAAGCCAGGCGGCCTTGCTCGTGCATCTGGTACAGGCGGTGGACACCGGTGGTGGTTTCTTCGGTTACGCCCTTGATGTGGGCCAGACGCGTGGAGTACCAGCTGCCATCTTTGGCGATCTGTGCCTTGATGGCGGCGTACAGCACGGTTTCTTCTTCGTTGGTCGGGTTGCCAACAAGGCTGATGTCTTTCTCGGCACGTGCGCCCAGATGCAGCAGCAGGGTGGCGTCGCCGCCGTCATCCAGAATCATGTTGGCGAATTCGCCATTTGGCCATTCGAAGATCTGGTGAGTGAACTGCCAGTATTCTTCCAGCGACTCGCCCTTGAACGCGAACACCGGCGTGCCCTTGCCCTTGAAACCATTGGCGGCGATACCGGCAGCAGCGTGGTCTTGCGTCGAGAAGATGTTGCACGACGCCCAGCGTACATCGGCACCCAATTCTTGCAGGGTTTCGATCAGCACGGCGGTCTGGATGGTCATATGCAGCGAACCGGCAATGCGAGCGCCCTTCAGCGGCTGGCTGGCGCGGCCTTCCTCACGCACGGCCATCAGGCCAGGCATTTCGGTTTCAGCAATGCGGATTTCCTTGCGGCCCCAATCGGCCAGCGAGAGATCAGCAACTTTAAAATCAGTGAAGTTATCAGCCACAGCGATACGTCCTTTGCGATGTGGCCGGAAGAGGGGCGGGGTGAGTCATCACCTGAAAACCTGCACGCATGATGATCGATCATTGGCAGGTAGAGCCCGTGTCCGGCACGGTTGATCAGGTGAGCGCCGTTGAGACTCCGGGCCTGGGGCAGATGGGATTTTGCCTCGCAGCGCTCCCCGGAAGTGGGCGGATTATAGCAAATAATATTTTGCTGCGCGGGGTGGGGGGCTGGAGCGGTAGCGACGCTCCAGCGTCGCAGGGTGTGTTAGCACCTGACGGCGCGGTGTTTTGATACCCGGGGTGCCGGGCCCACGTTACTTTTCTTTGCTTCGCCAAAGAAAAGTAACCAAAAGAAAGGCGACCCTGCGACAGCGCCCCTTCGGGGTTCCCTGCGCTTCTCGTGAGTGCCGGCTGGCTCCAGGGAACTCGGGCTAAAGTCCTCAAACACCCTTACGCCGAAACCCCGGCCCTCCCTGCGATGCTCGGCGCTGCCGGAGGGGAGGCAAGTCAAAAGCAACATCAAAAGCAACCCCAACCCCAACCCCAACCCCAACCCCAACCCCGCAAACCATCTGCCCGAATAGATATGACTTACCTTGCCCACCACTTCGTCATTCCCGCGGAGGCGGGAATCCAGTCCGCAGCCCAGCGGGCTGCCTGTGGTGGATTGTCACTACGTTCCGAATCCACCCTACAAAAACCGCACGCAGACAATTTGGCCGTTGCCGTTGCCGTTGCCGTTGCCGTTGCCGTTGCCGTTGCCGTTGGGGTAGGTTGTTTTTGATTTTCCTCCCCCGTAAAAGCCAAGCGCCGAGGGCGTGGAGGGAGACCCCAGGCTCCCGACCAACCGAGGGAAGCCCGGAGGGCCGCCAGGCTGGGGTCGCCTTTCTTTGCCTACTTTCTTTGGGGCCGCCGAGGTGGCGAAGCAAAGAAAGTAGGGTGCCCCCGCCACCGCGGGTATCAAACGCATTTCAAACCCGCGCCAAAGGCGCTAACAAGCGTTCAAGGATTTGCAGTTGGGATCTTGCAAGCCAGGGCCAGTCAAGGTGGCTAACCATGCAGGCATACCACCCGTTGTATTTCCCATAACCCGTACGAACGGCAGTTGCCAACTCCCCACCCCATCCGCATAATCGCGCCGTCATGCAGGAGAGCGTCTTACCCGCAACGGGAAGGCCGCCGAAGGCGCAAGCGCACCCGCAATCGCTCAGGCAAAAGGACTGCGTGACCTTTGAGTGCCAATGTCGGTTCCAACCCGGTCATTTCGCACGAAAAACTCTGGAGAGCTGTGCCATACAGGGCACACACCGAAGGGGCTAAGGGCTGGCGATGCCAGCCTGAAAATCTCAGGTGCCGGGACAGAGGGGTGTGGTACCCACAAGTACGCCGTACTTGTAATCCACGCACCTGGAATGTCCGATGACGCAGAAGCAAACCCCGCTGTACCAGTCCCACGTTGACGCTGGCGCGAAGATGGTTGATTTCGCCGGCTGGTCCATGCCGATTCACTACGGCTCCCAACTCAAAGAACACGAAGCGGTACGCGCTGATGCCGGTGTGTTTGATGTCTCCCACATGGTGGTGCTGGATATCACGGGCGGTGATGCCAAAGCCTGGCTGCAGCACATTCTGGCCAACGACGTTGCCAAGTTGGGTTTTGTGGGCAAGGCGCTGTACTCGGGCATGCTGACGGAACAGGGCACTGTCATTGACGATCTGATCGTCTACCTGTCTGAAACCGGCTACCGCATGGTGGTCAATGCCGGCACGCGTGAGAAAGATCTGGCCTGGCTGACCAAAACCAGTGCCGGGCGCGATGTACAACTGAACGTGCGCGACGATCTGGCCATGCTGGCCATTCAAGGCCCCAATGCCATTGATAAAGTCTGCGCCATCATGCCGCAATGGGCTGATGCGATTCGTGGCCTCAAGGTTTTTCAGGGCCTGCCGTTTGGCGAGTGGTTTGTCGCCCGCACCGGTTACACCGGCGAAGACGGTCTGGAAATCATGCTGCCCGCCACGGATGCCCCGGTGTTCTTTGCTGAACTGATCAAGGGCGGTGTTGCCCCGATTGGCCTGGGCGCGCGCGATACCTTGCGTCTGGAGGCCGGCATGAACCTCTATGGTCATGACATGGACGAGACCATCAGCCCACTCCAGGCCGGCATGGGCTGGACCGTGGCCTGGGCACCTGCCGAGCGAGACTTCATTGGCCGCAGCGTGATCGAAGCTGAGAAAAACGCCGGCGTCGCCATGAAGCAAGTGGGCCTCGTACTGACCGAGCGTGGCGTGCTGCGCGAAGGCATGCGCGTCGCCACGCCGTACGGTGATGGCGTCATTACCAGCGGCACGTTCTCCCCGACTTTGAAACATTCCATTGCCATTGCCCGGGTACCGGCAAGCACTGACAGCTCCGCAGAGGTCGATCTGCGTGGCACACTCACGCCTGTGCGCGTGGTCAAGCTGCCCTTTGTGCGCAACGGCAAGCAAGTTTTCGAATAAGAGCCACTAACACAACCCTGCTGGCGTCGTTACGTTCACTCGCCGTACGACTTGTACTGTCTTCGTTTCACGTGCCTGGCCAGCACCGTTTCACTGGGTTGTGTTAGCGGCTCGAAACTATCCTGGTGCATCGCGCGGCCCGCTCCGGCAAGAGCAGGCCGCTGATCGCGGTGCATTGAACCAAACTATCTGATCAAGAGAGAACCAACATGCTGGATATCCCTGCAGAACTGAAATACGCCGCCAGCCACGAGTGGATGCGTCTGGAAACCGACGGCACCGTGACCGTGGGCATTACCCATCACGCCCAGGAATTGCTGGGCGATCTGGTGTTTGTCGAACTGCCGAAGGTGGGCGCGACCCTGGCCAAGGACGAACAAGCCGGCGTGGTTGAGTCGGTCAAGGCGGCTTCTGACGTGTACGCCCCGATTGCGGGCGAAATCGTTGCCATCAACGGTGAACTGGAAAGCGCTCCGGAAATTGCTAACACCGAGCCGTACACCGGTGGCTGGTTCTTCCGCCTGAAGCCTGCCAACGTTGCTGACCTTGATGGCATGTTGAGCGCAGAAGACTACGCGCGCGAACTCGGCGCGTAATGGGCTACTGCGCGTTCGCAGATTGAACCCCGGCTGTGCTCGCGATCCTCAGTACCAGTTGTACGTTCCGGTCGCTGTGCGCAGGCGGTGCTCAATCTGCGAGCGCTCGCTACGCCCATGAGATTGTTTATACGCGGTGGATCAACAACCCGATCCGCCGCCAGCTTCACCCGCAGTACCGCTCGCACTTGCCCGACTCACAGCTTGACTCAAATGGCCGCTCACCCCAACGCACTGTTGCCGCAGTGTGTTTGGGTGAGCGGCGATGGAACGCACGATGACGCTCTCTGAACTGTTTCACCATGGCGATTTTATCGATCGCCACATTGGCATCGACACCACTGATGCCGCCGCCATGCTGGCAACACTGGGCCTGAAATCCAGCGCCGAACTGGTCGACCAGACCGTGCCTGCCGGCATCCGCTTCAACCAGAAGCTGGCGCTGCCTGATGCCATCTCGGAAACCGAGGCGTTGATCCGCCTGAAAGAGATTGCCGGCAAGAACCGCGTCAACAAATCGTACATTGGCCTGGGTTATTACCCGACACGCTTGCCGAACGTCATTCTGCGCAACGTGCTGGAAAACCCCGGCTGGTACACCGCGTATACGCCCTACCAGGCTGAGATCGCGCAAGGCCGTCTGGAAGCACTGCTGAACTACCAGCAAGTCATCATCGACCTGACTGGCCTGGAACTGGCCAATGCCAGTTTGCTGGATGAAGCCACCGCCGCAGCTGAAGCCATGGCCATGGCCCGCCGTGTGTCCAAAGCGGCATCCAACCGCTTCTTTGTCGATGAACGCGTCCTGCCGCAAACGCTGGATGTGCTGAAAACCCGCGCCACTTACTTTGGTTTTGAGTTAGTCAGCGGACACCCGGAAGGCGCCGGTGCCGAAGAGTACTTCGGCGCGTTATTCCAGTACCCGGGCGAAAACGGTCAACTGCTCGACCTGACCCCGCATATCGCCGCCGCCAAGGCCAAGGGTGCTGTGGCGATCGTCGCTGCCGACCTGATGGCCATGGTCATGCTCAAATCCCCGGCCGAAATGGGCGCGGATGTGGCGGTCGGCAATACGCAGCGCTTTGGCGTGCCAATGGGCTTTGGTGGTCCGCATGCTGCGTACTTTGCGTTCAAGGATGAAATGAAGCGCTCGGCACCGGGCCGCATCATTGGGGTGTCGATTGATGCCGCTGGCAAGCCGGCGTTGCGCATGGCGCTGCAAACGCGTGAGCAACATATCCGCCGCGAGAAAGCCAACTCTAATATCTGTACGTCCCAGGTGCTGCTGGCCAATATTGCCGGTATGTACGCCGTGTACCACGGCCCGGTGGGCGTGAAGCGCATTGCTGCGCGTATCCATCGTCTTGCCACCCTGTTTGCTGCGGGCGTGAAGCAAACCGGCGGCAAGCTGGTATTTGAAAGCTTCTACGATACCGTCCAGGTTGATCTGGGCAACAAGGCGGATGCCGTTTATGAAGCGGCGCTGGGCGCCGGCATCAACCTGCGCCGTGCCGGCCAGGGCGTACTGGGCGTGGCCTTCCATGAAAAAGCCACCGAGCGTGATCTGGAAACGCTGCTGGGGCTGTTCACCGGCAAAGTGTTTGATCTGGCCGATCTGGATGCCGCCGTGACAACGGACTTCATCCCGGCGGGCCTCGCACGTCAGTCCGCCATCCTGACGCACCCGGTGTTCAACACCCACCATAGCGAGCACGAGATGCTGCGCTATCTGAAAAAGCTGGAAAACAAAGACCTCGCACTGAATCACTCGATGATCTCGCTGGGCTCTTGCACCATGAAGCTCAACGCCACCAGCGAGATGATCCCCATCACCTGGCCGGAATTTGCCGAGCTGCACCCGTTCGCCCCGGTCGATCAAACCCGTGGTTATCTGGAAATGATTGATGGTCTGGCGGAGCAACTCAAAGCCATTACCGGTTTTGACGCGATCAGCATGCAACCGAACTCCGGCGCGCAGGGTGAATACGCGGGTCTGCTGGCGATTAGCCGCTACCACGAAAGCCGTGGCGACACGCAGCGCAAGGTGTGCCTGATCCCGCGCTCCGCCCACGGTACCAACCCGGCCACCGCGCAGATGATGGGTATGGAAGTGGTGGTGGTTGATTGCGATGAGCAAGGCAATATCGATATTGCTGACCTGAAAAAGAAGACGGAAGAACACGCTGCCGATCTGGCCGCACTGATGCTGACCTACCCGTCGACGCACGGCGTGTTTGAAGAAGCCGTGAAAGAAGTGTGCGACCTGGTCCACGCGCATGGCGGCCAGGTGTACATGGATGGCGCCAACCTGAACGCGCAAGTGGGGCTGTGCCGCCCGGCCGATATCGGCGCGGATGTCTCCCACATGAACCTGCACAAGACCTTCTGCATTCCGCACGGCGGCGGCGGCCCGGGCATGGGCCCGATCGGCCTGAAGGCGCATCTGGCCCCATTCATGGCCAGCCATGTTGTTACCCCGGTACCGGGCGCGCAGAGCGGCCAGGGTGCGGTCAGCGCAGCACCGTTTGGCAGTGCCAGCATCCTGCCGATTTCCTGGATGTACGTGACCATGATGGGTGCAGATGGCTTGCGCCAGGCCACGGAAGCGGCGTTGTTGAATGCCAACTACATCGCCACCCGCCTGGCCGGCCATTACCCGGTGCTGTACACCGGTAGCCACGGCCGTGTGGCCCATGAGTGCATCATTGATCTGCGCCCGCTCAAGGCAGCCAGCGGCGTAACGGAAGTCGACATTGCCAAGCGCCTGATGGACTATGGTTTCCACGCCCCGACCATGAGCTTCCCGGTAGCCGGTACGCTGATGATCGAGCCGACCGAGTCTGAATCCAAAGCCGAACTGGACCGGTTCATCGACGCCATGATCAGCATCCGTGCTGAGGCTGACAAAGTACAGAATGGCGTCTGGCCGAAGGAAGACAACCCGCTGCGTAACGCCCCGCACACGCAGGCCGATGTCACCGGCGAGTGGTCCCACCCCTACAGCCGCCAGGAAGCGGTGTTCCCGCTGGCGTATGTGGCCGACAACAAGTTCTGGCCGACCGTGAAGCGCATCGACGACGTATTTGGCGACCGTAACCTGGTATGCAGCTGCCCGAGTACCGATAATTACGGTTGAGTAGAGGATGGTTGCCAGGAAAAGAAAAAGCCCGCTTGATGCGGGCTTTTTTTCTGAACATGCTTGCAACAGATGTCAGTGCTGAAATTGCGCTGGCCCGACAGGGCCTCTAACATCCCGCCAGTTGCTTATCAGACCCGGCAAACGGGCCGTTGCAACCGCACTATCTTGCGAACAGGTTTTTGCATCGAGGGAGAGGTCCGTGTTGTTTTTTGCCGTATTGCTGTCGTTGATTGAAGCGCTGTTATTGAAAGGGGCTGCCACCGTACTCGGAATTGAAAAACGAAGCTACGGGCAATGTTTCGTGGCTGTTTTTCTGGGTATTTGTGTGGCTTACGGCTTGGCGGTCAGTGGCGTTCTGGGCGGCGGCTTGTTGGGCTTCATTGTCAAACTGCTGGTGTTCACACTGTCTATTGTGATCGTCATGGATGCAAAGTGGGTGCACGCGCTTATTATTGGCGCGGTCTTCAGCTTTATGGTGAATGTCTCGATCACTTATCACAGACCAGCGAACACCGCGGTGAAATCCGTGCAGGTGGTGCCAGGCGCACTGATGACCTGACGTGCAGGGCTGAATTCAAAAGCAACAAGCAGATATCAGGGCAACGCTGGTAAGGCAACAATCTCCTCATTCATCCTGAGGAGCCCACCATGTCCTATTGCATCACCGGCGTTGACCCCGGCCCGTTTGTTCATCTGTATGGTTTGCCCGATGAAGCCCTGAAACAACACAAAGCCCTGCGCCGTGTTGCCACTGGGCCATCGGGTTTTCCGGAGCGCACGCAAATGCGCGATGCGACGGTTGGCGAGTCTTTGCTGCTGGTGAATTTCACTCACCAGCCCGCCAATAGTCCGTACCAGTCCAGTCATGCAGTCTTCATTGCGGAAGGGGCAGAGACAACCGTCACTGTGAATAACCGGGTGCCGGAGTACCTCAGTAAACGGTTGATCTCATTGCGGGCGTTTGATGGGGATGACTTGATCGCGGCGGCGGATATTGCATCCGGCCATGATCTGACCGTACTGATCCAGCGCTATCTGGCCATGCCCAATGTGTGGTACTTGCATGCGCATTTTGCCAAATACGGTTGCTTTGCAGCGCGGATCGACCGCGCATGAAAAAGGCCACCGCAAGGTGGCCTTTTCAACGTGCACCAGAGGCAATCAGATCCCGCCGCCCGCGCTCCATTCTGCGGTCGGCGTGGCAGCACGGTGCTCCGGGATATACACGCGTGCTTCACGCGGTTGCAGGTAGACGGACTCGCCCACTTGCCACGCACCAATCTGTTGCTGTTCACGCGTGAGTTCGACTTCAACGGCGTCCTGATCGGCCACATCCAGCTCCAGCCGTACCGTCGCACCCAAGAGGCGGATATGCTGGATGGTGCCTTGCAGTGCGCCGGGGCCGGCTTCGCGCACGAGGTCGATCTCATGCGGGCGCACGTACACCATGGCCTTGTCGCCCACGCTTTCTGGCGCGGCAAAGCGCGTATCGCCCACTTGCGCCCAGCCTTCATGCACGCGGGAATGGAACAGATTCACGTCACCCAGGAACTGATACACAAACGGCGTGGCCGGTTTGTCGTAAACCTCGGTTGGCGAGCCCAGTTGTTCGATCTTGCCCTTGTTCATGACCACGACACGGTCAGCCACTTCCAGGGCTTCTTCCTGATCGTGCGTCACAAACACGCTGGTGATATGCATTTCGTCATGCAGGCGGCGCAGCCAGCGGCGCAGTTCCTTGCGCACCTTGGTGTCGAGCGCGCCGAATGGTTCATCCAGCAGCAGCACTTTGGGTTCGACCGCCAGCGCGCGTGCCAGGGCAATCCGCTGGCGCTGCCCGCCGGAGAGCTGTGCCGGGTAGCGATCAGCCAGCCAGTCCAGCTGTACCAGGTTCAAGAGATCATGCACCTTCTTTTTGATCTCTTCCTCAGACGGACGCTGGTTGCGCGGGCGTACGCGCAGACCAAAGGCCACGTTCTCGAACACGGTCATGTGGCGGAACAGGGCGTAATGCTGGAACACGAAACCCACATTGCGCTCGCGCACGTGTTTCTCGGTGGTGTCTTCACCGTGGAACAGAATCTGGCCGTCATCCGGCGTTTCCAGACCGGCAATGATTCGCAAGAGTGTGGTCTTGCCGCAGCCGGATGGGCCCAGCAGGGCCAGCAGTTCGCCGGTTTTGACTTCCAGGTTGATGTTGTCCAGCGCCGTGAAGTTGCCAAAGCGCTTGGCGATATTACGAATCTCGATACTCATGGTGTGTTACCTGTGAGGATGCGGCCTTAGCCGTCTACCGCGTTGGCACGATCACGTGCTGCGAGTTGTTCAGTCCGCCATTCCACCCAGCTCTTCACCGCCAGGGTGACGAGTGCCAGCAAGGCCAGGATGGAAGCGCAGGCAAAGGCGCCGACAAAGTTGTATTCGTTGTACAAAATCTCGACATGCAGCGGGATGGTGTTGGTCTCGCCACGGATATGGCCAGACACCACCGATACCGCGCCAAATTCACCCATCGCCCGGGCATTGGCCAGGATCACGCCGTACAACAAACCCCATTTGATATTGGGCAGCGTGACGCGCCAGAAAGTTTGCCAGCCCGAAGCGCCCAGGCTCAGCGCGGCTTGTTCTTCTTCTGAGCCCTGCGCTTCCATCAGCGGGATGAGTTCACGGGCTACAAACGGGAAGGTGACAAACACCGTCGCCAGCACAATGCCTGGCACGGCAAACACAATCTTCAGGTTGTGATCAGACAACCACGGGCCCAGCCAGCCTTGCGCGCCAAACATCAGCATGTAGATCAGACCAGCCACCACGGGCGATACCGAGAACGGCAAGTCGATCAGTGTGACGAGAACGCTTTTGCCCTTGAAATCGAACTTGGCAATGGCCCATGCAGCGGCGACACCAAAGGTCAGATTCAATGGCACCGAGATGGCGGCGGCGATGAGGGTCAGTTTGATCGCAGACCAGGCATCCGGCTCTTTGAGCGCTTCAAAGTACAGATCAAAACCCTTGCGTAGCGCTTCGGTAAACACCGACACCAGCGGCAACGCCAGGAACAGGGCAATGAACAACAGGGCCAGCGTGGTCAGCAACCAGCGGACTGGTTTGGATTCGGTGGTGACGATAGAACGGGGACTTTGCGCCATGGCTTATTTCCTCCGCCCAAGTCGTTTGGCCGCCCACCATTGCAGGCCATTGATGACCAGCAACAAGGTGAACGACACGCCCAGCATCACCACGGCAATCGCTGTTGCACCGACGTAGTCGTATTGCTCCAGCTTGGAGATGATCATCAGCGGGGTAATCTCGGATACAAACGGCATATTGCCGGCGATAAAGATCACCGAACCGTACTCGCCAATGGCGCGGGCAAACGCCAGCGCAAAACCGGTCAATAGCGCCGGCAACAGCGTCGGCAGGATGACCTTGCCGAAGACCTGCCAGCGGGTTGCGCCGAGGCTGGCGGCGGCTTCTTCCAGTTCTTTTTCCAGGTCTTCCAGCACCGGCTGCACCGTGCGCACCACAAAGGGCAGCGTCACAAACGTCAGCGCAATCACCACACCGATCCGGGTAAAGGCGATCTTGATATCAAACGGCGCAAACAACTGGCCGACCCAGCCATTGGGGGCATAGATGGTGGCCAGAGAGATACCCGCCACGGCGGTGGGCAGCGCAAACGGCAGATCGACCATCGCATCGATAAAGCGCTTGCCGAAGAACTGGTAACGCACCAGCACCCAGGCAATCAGCAAACCGCCAAACAGGTTCAGCAGCGCGGCAATCAGCGACGCGCCAAACGTCAGCTGGTACGACGCCACCACGCGCGGGTCGCTAATGGTGTGCCAGAACTGCGCCACCGGCATTTGCGTGCTTTTTAAAATCAGCGCCGCCAGCGGGATCAGCACGATCACCGATAAGTAGAGCAGCGTGTAGCCCAGCGCCAGGTTAAAGCCCGGCAGCACGCTGTGTTGTTTGAAAGCCAAGGTGGATTCCTTGAGAGGAGCAGGTGTTATGTAGGGTGGATTCGTGCCCCTTGGGGGGGGCCCACAAAGCCGTTGTCAGGTACTAGTGACAGTGGCAGTGGGGCAGCAATCCACCATTGCAACGGTGGATTGTCGCTACCGCTCCGAATCCACCCTACGCGTGACGTATTACTTCTTGGCAACCGATGCGGCGATCTTGTCGTACACACCGCCATCCGCAAAATACTTGGCCTGGGCCGCTTGCCAGCCGCCAAAGTCGTTGATACCAAACAGCTTCACGTTCGGGAACTGGCTGGCATGCTTGGCAAACACGGCCTTGTCGCGCGGACGCAGATAATTGTCTGCCGCGATTTCCTGGGCTTCCGGGCTCCACAGCCAGGACAGATACTCTTGTGCAGCTTTGCGGGTGCCTTTCTTGTCGACCACCTTGTCTACGAGGGCCACCGGCGGCTCGGCTTCGATCGACACCGACGGGTACACCACATCAAAGTTACCGCGACCAAATTCGCGGGCGATCATTTCGGCTTCGTTTTCAAACGTCACCAGCACATCGCCAATACCGCGTTGCATAAAGGTGGTGGTCGCGCCCCGGCCACCGGCTTCCAGCACCGGCACATTCTTCAGAATGGATGCCTCAAAATCAGCAGCCTTTTGCTCATTGCCGCCCGGCTGGCGCAGTGCATAGCCCCACGCGGCCAGGAAGGTATAACGGCCATTACCGGATGTTTTCGGGTTGGGGAAAATCACCTGCACGCCCGGCTTGGCCAGATCGTTCCAGTCCTTGATGCCCTTGGGGTTGCCCTTCTTGACGATCAGCACCTGCAAAGAGGTAAACGGCGCGGAGTTATCCGGCAGGCGCTTGGCCCAGTCCGGTGGCAACAGCTTGGCCTTGTCGGCAATCGCGTCGATGTCGTTGTGCTGGTTCATGGTCACCACATCGGCTTCCAGGCCATCAATCACCGAACGCGCCTGCTTGCTGGATGCGCCATGCGACATCTGGATCGTCGCCTTTTCCTTGAACTTGTCCTGATAGTGCTTCTGGAACGCCGGGTTGTAATCCTTGTAGAAGTCACGCATCACGTCATAAGAAACGTTCAGCAAGGTGACATCGGCAAAGGCCGGCACGGTAATGGCCACGGCGACGGCGGCAACGATCAGGCGGGTGACAAGGCGGGACATGAAAAACCTCTGGGTATGATATTTGAGAAGAATTCTCTCCGATTCTTATATTCCCACAAAGGCTGATTTGCTACTTGTATATATCTGGTTGCAGAAAAGCCAACAATGGCGCGGGTTTCGGGGTTTTTGTGGCGATCAGCTTGCAAAACAAACAGGGCGCTAATAGCGCCCTGTTTGTTTTCTCAAACCGGAAAAGCAATTACAACGTGGCAATCGACACCTCGGTCGACTTCACGAAGGCGATCACTTCGCTGCCTGGCTTGAGGCCCAGTTCCTTGACGGAACGGGTGGTGATCACGGAGGTGACGATGCCGGATGGGGTGGTGACGTCGACTTCAGACAGTACCGGGCCTTCAATAATTTCTTTGATGGTGCCGCGGAACTGGTTACGAACGTTGATTTGCTGGATGGCCATGGTGTAGTGCTCCAATGAAATGTTGTCGTGTGCCGGTGAGGCCGGGTGTTTTCAGGTGATGACAGACTCAGCGTATCAGCAGCTTTTTATACATCAAAGTAATTTGATATTTGTTTTATATTCCATTGTGTAATTAAAGAGCCCAGCGTAATGCCGCTGGCACAACGGGTTCTAAGGCCAGGGGCGGGGCAGGTTCTTCGCTATGGCCCGGTAGTGCCAGCACACGGTTGAGAATGCGTTCTTCCAGGGCCGCAAAGGCGGCTGTGCCGCGAGCGCGCGGACGGGGCAGATCAATGGCTTGATCAAGACCAATGCGGCCTTCCTCAATCAGGATGACCCGGTCGGCCAGTGCCGCCGCTTCTTGAACGTCATGCGTGACCAGTAACACGGTAAAGCCGTGGTGCTGCCATAGACGTTCAATGAGCTGATGCATTTCGATGCGGGTTAGCGCATCCAGTGCGCCTAGTGGCTCATCCAGCAGCAGCAAGCGTGGGCGGTGGATCAGCGCACGTGCCAGCGCAACACGCTGGCGCTGTCCGCCGGAAAGCTGGGCGGGCCACTTGTCAGCATGTTCAGTCAGGCCCACTTCGGCCAGCGCTTCTTGCGCCCTGCTTTGCCAGTCTCCTGACAAACCCAGGCCTACGTTTTGCAGGACCGTTTTCCAGGGCAACAGCCGAGCGTCCTGGAACATCAGCCGGGTATCTTGCTGCAGGTTGATATGAGGTTTGCCATCGGCCGCAATTGCGCCTGCACTGGCTGTATCGAGCCCGGCAATCAGCCGGAGCAATGTGGATTTACCGCAGCCGGAACGGCCGACCAGGGCGACGAATTCGCCGGCATGCAAGGTCAGGTCCAGTTCATGCAGCACAATCTTGCTGTCATAGCGTTTGCCGACACCGGTCAGTTGCAGCGCCACGCCATTCACAGAAAAAGGGGCATTCATGGGGTTGCTCCGGTTCATTTATTGATAGGCCGGATGCCAGCGCAGCCAGCGGCGCTCCAGCAGGCGCGCAACGGCATCACTGGCTTTGCCCAGCAGGGCATACAGCAAGATCGACAGCACAACGACATCGGTCTGCAGAAACTCCCGCGCGTTGGTGGCGAGGTAGCCAATGCCGGTACTGGCTGAGATGGTTTCGGCCACGATCAGCAAAATCCACGCGAAGCCGAGTGCAAAACGTACGCCGACAAGAATGGAGGGCAATGCCCCTGGCAGGATGACATCGCGAAACAGCGGCCAGCCTTTGAGACCGTAGCTGCGGGCCATCTCCACCAGGCCGGTGTCGACCGAGCGAATACCGTGGTAGGTGTTGATGTACACCGGAAAAAGCGTGCCAAAGGCCACCAGAAAGAGCTTGGCGCTCTCATCAATGCCAAACCACAGGATGACCAGCGGGATCAGTGCCAGCGGCGGAATGGTGCGGATCATCTGAACGGTGCTATCCAGCAGCAACTCACCGCGGCGAGACAAACCGGTGATCAAGCCCAGCGCCAGGCCAATACCCCCACCGATGGCAAAGCCGATCATGGCGCGGACAAAGCTGATTTTCAGATGCAGCCAGAGTTGGCCGGAGGCGGCGAGATCCTTGCCTGCCTTGAGGACGGCCAGTGGCGATGGCATGACGCGGTTGTCGATTTCGCCCGCGCTGGCGGCAGCTTGCCAGGCCAGGATGATCAAAAGGGGCACCAGCCAGGGCAGGAGCGTGTTGGTGAGGTGTCGACTGGATGATTTGCTCGACATGGGGTCACTCCGTCGATGTGTTCATTTGATTCTTGCTGCGTGCCAGACATGGAGGCCGGGGCCATGTGGGCCCCGGCTACCATGACGTCAACTGGCCGCCACCTTCACCGACGGCGGCAGATCATTGGCCACGATCTCGCCAAACGGCCCAGTCAAATTCGCCTTCACGGGCGCACGGGTTTGTTCGGACAGGGGTAACAACGGGAAGACCAGTTCTGCAAAGCGATAGGCTTCTTCCAGATGCGGGTAGCCGCTGAAGATGAAGCTTTCAATGCCCAGATCCGCGTATTCCTTGATCCGCGCGGCGACTTCTTCCGGGCTGCCGACCAGTGCGGTACCCGCCCCGCCCCGTACCAGACCAACGCCTGCCCACAAATTGGGCGAGACTTCCAGCTTGTCGCGGCGGCCCCCATGCAGGGCGGCCATGCGTTGCTGGCCCACCGAATCAAACCGTGAGAACGCTTTTTGCGCTGCGGCGATCGTGTCGTCGGTGACGTGGCTGATCAATTCATCCGCAGCGGCCCAGGCGGCTTCAGAGGTCTCCCGCACGATCACATGCAGCCGGATGCCGAACTTCACGGTACGGCCCAGTTTTTGGGCCTTTTCACGCACCACAGCGATCTTCTCGGCCACGGCAGCGGGCGGTTCGCCCCAGGTCAGGTAGACATCGACCTGCTCGGCGGCAAGGTCTACGGCGGCGTCAGACGAGCCACCAAAATATAGCGGTGGATAAGGCGTTTGCACCGGCGGGTAGAGCGTTTTGGCGCCCTGGACTTTCAGGTGCTTGCCGTCGAAATCAACGGATTCGCCTTCCAGCACGCCGCGCCAGATCTTCAAAAACTCGTCGGTGACTTCATAGCGTTCGTTGTGATCCAGCCAGATGCCATCGCCGGCCTGCTCGTCTGGATCACCGCCCGTCACCACATTGATGAGCACGCGGCCGTTGGAGATGCGATCCAGCGTGGCAGCCATGCGCGCCGATACGGTAGGAGAGATGATCCCGGGACGAATCGCGACCAGATAACGCAGGCGCTCTGTCAGCGGCGCCAGACTGCTGGCGACAACCCAGGCATCCTCGCATGAGCGACCGGTCGGGATCAGCACGCCGTAATAGCCCAGTTCGTCGGCGGCCTGGGCAATTTGCTTGAGGTAATGGTGATTGACGCTGCGTGCGCCGTGGCCGGTGCCCAGGTAGCGGCCATCGCCATGGGTGGGCAGAAACCAGAAGACGTTCAAACTCATGATGTGTTCCTTGTGGGTATCCAGGGGGCGGTCAGTGGCGCACCACAATGTCTGCCACGTTGACGGGGTGCGGAATCAACCCTTCCGTGGCAAAGCGGTCGGCCAGTTTTTGTTGTTCTGCAATAGTTTTGTCGTCCAGCCAGCGCACGCGGTAATCCGGGTGGCGGGCCAGCACCTGTTCAAAGGTCGATTGATCCAGACCGACATATGCCGACAGCAAATGGGCCGCTTCGGCGTTGTGCTGTGCGATGAAATCGTTGTTGTGAGTCAGCGCGTCGAACACGGCGTCGAGCAGTGCTTTGTTCTTTTGCGCGAAATCACGGCTGGCCAGATAGAACGTCTGATTGCTGGTCAGGCCTTCACCACTGGCCAGCACCCGCACCGCGCCGGTTTTCTCGGCGGCGGCAAAGTACGGGTCCCAGATCGCCCAAGCATCGACTGCACCACGTTCAAACGCTGCACGGGCATCGGCCGGGGCGAGGTAAGCGGGCTGGATGTCATCCCACTTCAGCCCGGCTTTATCCAGCGCCCGTAGCAACAAGGCGTGAGAGCTGGAACCCTTTTGCAGGGCGATGCGCCGGCCTTTGAGATCTGCCAGCTGTTTGATTGCAGATGATCTGGGCACCAGAATCGCTGCCGCTTGCGGTTTGGCCGGCTCATAACCCACGTAGACCAGCTTGCTGCCGGCAGCTTGCGAGAACAGCGGCGGCGTGTCGCCCGTCATGCCAAAGTCGACCGAGCCGGCGTTGAGCGCCTCCAGCAACTGCGGGCCAGCGGGGAATTCCACCCATTTCACGGTCAAGCCTGGTTTTTGTTCCAGCACGCCACGGCTTTTGAGCACGATCAGGTTGAAAGAACTTTTCTGGTAGCCGATGCGTAGCTCCTCCGCCCGCGCCGGCAAAGCGGCCACGAGCGTGAGGGTTGCGATCACCAGCCAGCGGCCAGGTTGGGTCAACAGGGTCATGGGCCGGTTCTTCTTACTTGATCAGCGCGTCTTGTACCTTCACCGCCACCGGGATCAACCCCAGATCGTGGAAGGTGTCGGCGATTTTTTGCTGCTGGCCAGCCACTTGCGGGGTGATGGGTTGCAGACCCATGGTGTTACGCGGCAAGGTGGCGTTGACCACTTCGACGGGCAAGCCAATCTGTCCGGCCAGTTCTTTGGCGGCTTCAGCGTTGTTGGCATTAGCCCATTGGTCCGTCGTTTGCAGTTCAGCCAGCAGCGTTTTGGTAATGCCAGGCTGGGCGGTGATGAATTTGCGCGCCGCCAGGATGAACTGATAGTTGTTCACCAGACCCTTGCCATCACGCAGCGTGCGCACCGGCAACTGGGCTTCTGCAGCAGCCAGATAGGGGTCCCAGATTACCCAGGCATCGACTGCGCCTTTGGCAAAAGCAGCGCGCGCATCGGCGGGCGGCAGGTACACGGTCTGGATGTCAGACGGTTTCAGGCCGGCTTCTTCCAGGGCGCGCACCAGCAGGTAATGCACGTTGGAACCCTTGTTCAGCGCCACCTTTTTGCCCTTCAAATCCTTGACTGATTTGATGGCGGAGTCTTTGGGCACCAGGATGGCTTCGGCCGTCGGTGCGGGCGGCTCATAGGCCACGTAGACCAGTTGCGCGCCAGCGGCCTGGGCAAAGACCGGCGGGGCCTCGCCCGTCAGGCCGAAATCCACTGCGCCCACGTTCAAGGCTTCCAGCAATTGTGGGCCGCCCGGGAACTCCGTCCAGGTGACTTTCCAGCCTTGGCTTTCCAGTTTTTTCTCCAGCGTGCCACGCGCTTTCAAGAGCGTGAACACACCGTATTTCTGATAACCAATGCGCAAGGTCTGGTCGGCCGCCTGGGCGGGGCTGGTGAGGGCCAGGCCCAGCACCAGTGGTGCGAGGACGGCAAAGAGTTTGCGTAGCATGTGTTTCTCCGGAGCGTTGATGTTGTTGGTTTTCAAGAGCGGCTAACAAAACCCTGCACGACTGCGTTGTGCTCACTTGCCGTACTAACTCGTACTGTCTTCGTTTCGCACGCCTTGTCGGCACCGCTACGCTGGGTTTTGTTAGCCACTCTTATCATTGGGGGTGTTACAGGCTGACCCGGCCCAGGCGCAGTTGCGCATGCAGGGTGTCCGGGTCGAGCTGGACGTGGCCGGGGTTGGGCAGATGGGCAATGAAGCGGGCTAGCGCCACATGCAGGCGATCGTCGATCTCGGGCGAGAGCTGCAGAATGTCGCCTTCCCAGGTCAGTTCTTTGTCGGTGGCGTAGATGCCACCGAGCACATGGCGTGCTTTCAGTGCGGTCAGTACCGGTTGGAGGGCGTAATCCACCGCCAGCATATGCGCCGGGCTACCGCCCGTGGCCAGTGGCAAGACCACGTGGTGTGCCAAGGCACGTTCTGGCAAAACGTCCAGGACGACTTTGAGCGCACCGCTATAGGCTGCCTTGTAAACCGGCGTGCTGACCAGGACGCCATCGGCACCGGCAATCGCGTCTTGCAGGCGGGCAATGCTGGGGTGATCAAACTGCGCGTAGAGCAGTGCGTCCGGCGGGAAATCGGACAACGAAAACGACTGGATGGTGATGCCTTGTTGTACCAGCACCTGAGCGGCGCGGTTCAACAGCCCCTGGGAACGGGAGCGCGCACTGGGACTACCGGAAAGAGTCACGACTACGGGCATTTAAATTCCTTTTCGAGCTATCAAGTTGGTTTGATCTGTCGAATTGGGAATTTAAAGTGCGAGTCTTATTTCTACAAAGACTTTTGGATGTTCTTTTTATTCTATAAAGAGATAAGATGACGTATGGTTATATCAACATGCGCCACAAACCCTCGTCGGTGTGCGGCGCTGCTGATCAATCAAGCCGGTTGATGCTTCAGGGCATCAAGTTCCTGTTGGGCACGGTTGAGGTCCGTGCGGGCTTCGGCAACATCGTCTTGCGCATCCATGACCTTGCCTTGCAGTTTGCGGACCTGGCGTTCATCACCCGCAGCGCGGGCTTGGTCCAGATCGCGTTGATACCGTGCCAGTTCTTGTTGCTCTTCGGAGAGTTCGCGCTGGTTCTCAGCCACTTTGCGCTGCAGTTTGTCCAGTTTTTGGGCACGCTCTGCCGCGATGCGCTCAGGCGTGCAATAACGGTTCACTTGATCAAGCGCGGTACGCAGGCCGGCCGCCTGCTGGGTGTTGTGGTGCGCTTGGGCATAGCGCAGTTGCTGGTTGATGTGTTGCTGGCGTTCCAGACAACTGTCATCTGCCATGGCCAGCGGGCTGAACGCCACGCTGGCGAAGAGGGTGGTCGCAAGTTGTTTTTTCATGGTGTCCTGACGGTGTCAAAAGTGGGCGCCGTTCGCAAAATGTTGGCGCGATGATTTGAAAGTCCGTCAGGAGCACGCGGTGTTCCCGTAGTTATTTACTTTCGGCAATAGTGTGATGTCGCCGCCATTTGCCTTCGCCGGGCCGCTGCGCCTTGTAGATGCCGGTATTGCCGGAAAACAGCCAGGCCATCACGCAGGCACCTGCTGCATAGACGCCGATCTCGCCACCAAAGAGTTCGACCGCCATGACCGCCGAGGCGATGGGCGTATTGGCCGCACCGGCAAACACCGCCACCAGGCCCAGCGCGGCAAACAGGCCGATCGGCATATGCAGCAACGGCGCAATCACGTTGCCTAACGTCGCGCCGACATAGAACAACGGTGTGACCTCGCCGCCTTTAAAGCCACTGGCCAGTGACCAGACGGTCGCGGCACCCTTGGCCAGAAAGTCCCACGGCAACACCGGGTGCTGGAAGGCCTCCACAATCACCGGCACACCCAGACCCATATAACGTTCGGCATGCGTGATCCACATGACCAGCGCAAACACCGCGCCGCCACCCAGCGCGCGCAGCGGTGAATACGGGAAGACTTGCTTGAGGGCAGCAGTCAGCGCGTGAGTACTGCGGGCGAAAGCCATCCCGGCCAGGCCAAACAGCGCCCCGGCGATCAGCGTGGCGGCCATGTTCCAGACGGTTAATGCCGGAATCACGCCGGCCACATAGTGTGTGTGATGCGCCCCCCAGGCCAGACAGATCTGGTCGGCGGCGACGGCAGCGATCAGACATGGGAACAACGCTTCATAACGCAAACGGCCAATAGCCAGGACTTCCAGTCCGAACAAGGCACCCGCCAGTGGCACGCCGAAAATGGATGCAAAACCGGCAGACAAACCACTCATCAACAGAATGCGGCGGTTTTCCGGGGTGAGTCTGAAGATACGGGTGAGTTGATCGGCCAGGGCGCCACCCATCTGAACCGCCGTACCTTCACGGCCAACAGAGGCCCCGACGAGATGCGAAACCAGCGTACCGCCCAGCACAAACGGTGCCATACGCAGCGGGATCATCTTGCGCGGATCGTGGATTTCATCAATCAGCAGATTGTTGCCGGCTTCAACGCTGGAACCATACTTGAGGTAGATCCAGGCCACTACGAAACCGGCCAGGGGCAAGAGCGCCAGTAACCACGGGTGGGCGAGACGCGTATTGGTGCATTGATCCAGCGCCCACAAAAAGAATGCGGAAGCGCTGCCGCTGAGTGCGCCGACGATCATGGCCATGCAAGTCCAGCTCACGCTGTAAAACACGAGACCGCGCAGCTCAAGGGCAAAATGGGTAAAGGGATGGTGTTTCATCAGAGATCCGGGCAAATATTGTTATGCATATGTCCCGGATGGATAGGCGTGCCTGTCGATCAGCTCCGTTCCGGAACGTCCACAGGCATCATCAGCCCCGCAGCGACGGCCGGGCGGTTCAGGGAGGCATGCCATCTCCCGAGTGGCCAAGTATACCGAGCACATTGGCATGCGCTCAAGACACGCTGACCGGGGTTTGCGGCGGATACAACGTCGCCGCCATTTGCCGGATCAACTGCCACACCACTTGTGCAGCGGGGGAGAGCGAGCGGTTACGACGCCGTGCCAGCATGATATGGCGCGTGACGGTGGGCGTGAGTGCTCGCACCGTCAGGCCGGATTCCGCCGGCAGCGGCAACGCCAGGCGGGGCATTACGGCGATGCCGATACCGGTTTGCAGCATGTGAAACACCGTGGTCGGGTGGCCCAGTTCTTGAACCACATCACAAGTGACCGCTTGCCGCGCCAGCGCCTGATCGATCAGCGGGCGGCTGCCGGAGGCGTAATCCAGTAAAACCAGCTTCTGCCGGTCCAGGTCTTGCCAATGCACGCTGGTTTTGGCGGTCAGCGGGTGGTTTTGGGGCAGGATCAGGCAAAAAGGGTCTTCCATGATTGATTCGGTAAAGAGCTCTTCCACCTGCTGGGGCTCAACGATGACACCGAAATCTACATCACCATTGAGGACGCTGATGATGTTGGCACGCTGTACCTGGTCATGCAGTACAAGCGAAATGTGCGGGTAGCGCTGTAGTGATTGCGCCACACAGGCCGGCATCAGGTTGGCAGAAATAGTGGGGCTACTGGCCACTCGGACCCGGCCCCGGCGTTGTTCGCCGACATTGCGGGCGGCTTGCAGGGTGGTTTCCAGCTCGTCAAGCAACCGGCCGACTTCACCCACCAGGCTGGCGCCTTCTGTGGTCAGTTGGACCTCTCGCGTGGTGCGATCCAGCAGCCGGATACCGATCTCGTTTTCCAGCTCACGAATACAACGGCTGACGGCAGGCTGGGTCAGGCCGATCACATCACCGGCCCGGCTGAAATTGCGATGCTCGGCCACCGCGAGGAAGACGCGCAACTGGCGCAAAGAAACATTCATACGTTCAAATCATGAATTGATCAGATAAATGAATTTGTAGTTTATCTGCCTTTTTGTTTCAATGGTTTATCGATTCTTCAATGCCACGTGCATAACCGGACTGCATCATGAAACGCCCGCGCTTCCTGCCCGATAATTTCACCCTGGCACTGATTGCCACCGTGACGCTGGCCAGCTTTTTGCCAGTGCAGGGGCATACGGCCGTCGCGTTTGGCTGGGTGACCAATTTTGCGATCGGACTGCTGTTCTTTTTGCATGGCGCCAAACTTTCGCGAGAGGCAGTCATCGCTGGCGCGACCCACTGGCGCCTGCATGGCGTGGTCATGCTCTCTACCTTTGTGATGTTCCCGCTCATTGGTGTGGCGCTCAAACCGTTGTTGTCACCGCTGGTCACACCGGATCTTTATCTGGGCATTCTGTTTCTGTGTGCACTGCCTTCCACCGTGCAGTCATCCATCGCGTTCACTTCCATGGCCCGCGGCAATGTGCCGGCAGCCATTTGCAGTGCCTCGGCATCCAATCTGTTTGGTATTTTCCTCACGCCGGTGATTGTCGGACTGATGATCAGTGGCACGGGCAAAGCGGGGTTTTCGTTTAACTCGGTACTGAGCATTGTGGAGCAGTTGCTGGTGCCGTTTGTGGCCGGCCAGATTGCCCGCAAGTGGATTGGTGGCTGGGTGGACAAGCACAAGGCCGTGCTCAAGTACGTGGATCAGGGTTCGATCTTGCTGGTGGTGTACTCGGCCTTCAGTGAAGCGGTGGTGCAAGGTTTGTGGCACAACACGCCTGTCTCTGCGCTGGCTGCCATTGTGGTGATCAATATTGCGCTGCTGGCCGTGGTGTTGTTCCTGACTACGTGGGGCAGCCGTACCCTGGGGTTTAACAAGGAAGACGAAATCACCATCGTGTTCTGCGGCTCTAAAAAGAGCCTGGCCAGCGGGGTGCCGATTGCCAACGTGCTGTTCGCCGGCCATGCCGTGGGTGCCATCGTGCTGCCACTGATGTTGTTTCACCAGATTCAGTTGATGACGTGCGCAGTCCTCGCCCAGCGCTATGCGCGGCGCAAGAGCGAACGCATTGTTCCGCACAGCGGCACACCGGTCTCTGCGCCGGTCACCAAATAAACCACGCTAACCCTCAGCTAGCGATCGATATCGGTCCACTGGCCGTTGGCTTTGCTGCTGGCCAGTACCGCTGCAATAAACTGCATCCCCGCAACGCCATCATCCACGGTGGTCAGCAACTGGCTGACTTTGGGGATGGGCTGTCCGCTGTCCAGCGCGTTGATTTGTAGTGCGGCATCCAGATAAAGCTGGGCAAAGGCTTCCAGATACCCTTCCGGATGGCCGGGCGGCACGCGGGTGGCGTGACGGGCTTCTTCGCTATCAACCCGGCCCCGCGTCAGTTGTTGGGTGGCCCCACCCAGGGGCGTGTGCTGCAAGACATTGGGGTTTTGCTGGTCGAATGACAAACTGGCTTTGGTGCCATAGATGCGCAGGCGCAGCGCGTTTTCTTCGCCTGCTGCGACCTGGCTGGCCCACAGCATGCCGCGTGCGCCATTGGCATAACGCATCATGGCCTGGACGTGATCATCCAGTCGCCGGCCTGGTACAAAAGTATGAGCCTCGGCGCTCAGGCTGTCGGGTGTCATGCCGCTGACGTAGGCAGCCAGGTGATACGCGTGCGTGCCAATATCCCCCAGGCAACCTGCGGGTCCGGCGCGGGAAGGATCGGCCCGCCATAGCGCCTGTTTGTTGTCGGTCAGTTCCAGTGGTTCTGATAGCCAGTCTTGCGCGTATTCGACCTGAATAACCCGGATGTCCCCCAGCGCGCCGCTGGCCACCAGTTGCCGTGCGTGCCGCACCATGGGGTAACCCGAATAGGTATGTGTCAGCGCAAACAGGCGTTTTTGCTGCCGGGACAACGCTTGCAGTGCCAGTGCTTCATCTAGCGAGACGGACAACGGTTTGTCGCAGATCACATGAATGCCCGCTTGCAGAAAGGCGGTCGCGACGGGCGCATGCAGGTGATTGGGCGTGACGATGGCGACCACATCAATGCCATCCTCTCGGGCCGCTTCTGCCGTGGCCATGTGCTGGAAATCCGTGTAGCTGCGGGCCGGGTCCAGCCCCAGACTGGTGGCACTCTGATTGGCGCGGTCAGGGTCAGATGACAAGGCCGCGGCGATGAGCGTGTAGCAATCATCCAGTCGTGCCGCCATGCGGTGTACGGCGCCGATAAAGGCGCCATTGCCGCCCCCAACCATGCCCAGTTTCAAACGTGCTTGCGTCATGGCTTGCGTCCTTCGGATGTGGGTCAAAGACCCATCAGTGTGTTCAATTGGGTTTGATCGACGCCGCTGCCAGCGAAGTCATCAAATGCACGATCGGCGACGCGGATCATGTGTTCCCGGATGAATGCCGCCCCTTCGCGCGCGCCCACTTCCGGGTGTTTCAGGCAGCATTCCCACTCCAGCACGGCCCAGCCGGGAAAATCGTATTGCGCCATTTTTGAAAAGAGCGCGATGAAGTCGATCTGCCCGTCACCCAGAGACCGGAACCGCCCGGCGCGTTCCACCCAGCCGCTGTAACCGCCGTAGACACCTTGACGGCCATCGGGGCGGAACTCGGCGTCTTTCACATGAAACGCCTTGATACGCGCGTGATAGATATCCACAAACGCCAGGTAATCGAGTTGTTGCAGCACCATATGGCTGGGGTCGTACAAGATGTTGGCGCGCGGGTGCTGGCCGGTTGCATCCAGAAAACGCTCAAAAGTCACGCCGTCGTGCAGGTCTTCGCCGGGGTGAAGTTCATAGCAGACATCGACGCCTGCATCGGCAAAGGCATCCAGAATGGGCCGCCAGCGACGGGCGAGTTCTGCAAATGCGGTTTCCACCAGCCCCGCTGGCCGCTGCGGCCACGGGTAAAAATATGGCCAGGCCAGCGCGCCAGAGAACGTCACATGGGCGTTCAAACCCAGTCGTTGAGACGCCTTGGCCGCCAGCTTGAGTTGTTCGATAGCCCATGCGGTACGCGCCGTCGGGTTGCCACGCACGTGCTCTGCGGCAAAGCCGTCAAACAAGGTGTCATAGGCAGGGTGTACGGCAACCAGTTGCCCTTGCAGATGGGTAGAGAGTTCTGAAATCTGGATGCCGTAACCGGCCAGCATGCCGATCAGCTCATCACAATAGGTCTGGCTGGTGGCGGCGGTGGCAAGATCAATCAGGCGCGGGTCAGCGGGGACCTGGATGGCCTCGTAACCCAGGCTGGCTGCCCAATGCGCCAGACGCGGCAGCGTGTCAAAAGGTGGTTTGTCGCCCATGAACTGCGCCAGAAAAATCGCCGGGCCTTTGATGGTTTTCATGATGGGCTGTCCTGAAAATTCAAGAAGGCGCGGGGCTGTAAGGACCGCCCCGCGCGTCATGCATCGCCCCGCTCAGAATGGCGAGTTGGGGAAGTAAAATTGCTTGGCGTTTTCTTTGGTGATCAGGACTGACGGAATGATGGTGGTAGCAGGCAGCGCCTCGCCTTTCAGCCGTGCTTCGGCAGTGAGTTTGACGGCGTCATAGATGAATTTGGGCGAGTACGAGACATCGGCCTGGATCAGTTTGTTGCTGTCATCCAGAATCGTCTTGACCATGCCCTTGGAGCCCGCACCGCCAAACACGATCTTGATGTCCGTGCGTTTGGCCTGATCAATGGCTTTCAGTACGCCGACCGCCATATCGTCGTCCGCCGCCCAGATGGCATCGATATTCTTGAAGCGTGTCAGGTAATCCTGTGTGACCTTGAAGGCATCGTCACGATTCCAGTTGGCATATTTGGCATCCAGAATCTTGATGTCCGGATAGGCCTTCAGTACACCAGAGAATGCATCAAAACGCTCGTTATCCAGCGTGGTCGGAATGCCGCGCAAGGCGACGACATTGCCTTTGCCGTTGAGCTTTTTGGCGATGTACTCAGCGGGTAGTTTGCCAAACGCCGTGTTATCCCCGGCCACATAGGCATCTTGCGCGCTGGTATCGGTCAGGCCGCGATCCACCACCGTCACATACACGCCCTTTTTCTTCACCTGCGCGACCGGCTGCGTGAGCGAGGCCGATTCATACGGAAAGATCACCAGTGCGTTGATCTTGTTCACGGTCACCAGGTCTTGCAGCTGGTTGGCCTGTTCCGGCGCATTGGCGGCGGTTTTGACGATGATCTTCAAGCCCGGATGGGCTTTCTCAAGGTCTTTTTTTGCCTCGTTGGCCCACCACACAATGCCGCCGGTGAAGCCGTGGTCGGCCGTTGGAATGGAAACACCCAATGTGACCGGATCGGCCGCACGGGCCGGGGACGTCATCAGGGCGGCCAGCGCCAGGACACCGGCGCTCAATCCCAGGGTAAAGCGTTTCATGGTGCAGTTACTCCTCTTGGCTGGCGCGCGATGCGCCTTGTGGTCTTGCAGAGTCGCCGATGGTGCTGGCTTGCGAGCCTTATCTGGCTCAATCAATCGTTGCGGCGTCCTCTTTGCAGGAAGGCCACGACGATAATCACCGCGCCCTGAACAGCCGCGTTCAGGTACACGCTGATGATGCTGGTGAGGTTAAGAATGTTGTTGATGACAGAAAGCAGAATCGCCCCGATCACGGTGCCGATCACACGGCCTTCACCCCCTTTGAGCGCGGTGCCGCCAACCACCACGGCGGCAATGGCTTCCAGCTCCCACAACAAACCGGTGGTGGGTGTGGCAGAACCCAGGCGCGGCACGTACAACACGGTGGCCACGCCTACGCACAAGCCCAGAAAGATGTAGGTCACGATCTTGACCACATCGACCCGGATGGCGGCATAGCGCGCCACTTGTTCGTTGGAGCCAATCGCCTGCACATGTCGGCCAAAGGCCGTGCGGTTGAGGATCAACGCCCCGCCGGCAGCCATGATCAAAAACACCCAGATGGGCACCGGCACGCCCAGCAGACTGGCGTAGTACACCGGCCCGTACAGATTGTTGAGCGAATCATCCAGCGTCAGCGCGCCGCCATCCGCCAGCCAGGTGAGCACAGCGCGAAAGACGCCCAGGGTGCCCAGCGTGACAATAAAGGGCTCGATCCGTCCCTTGGTGATCAGCAAGCCATGCATCAGGCCGAACAGCGCGCCCAGAATCAGGGCCAGCACGATGCCCAGCAGCACAATCAGCAATGGCGCCATGCCACTGCCCGCCAGCTTGTTCATCAGCACGATCATGCTGCCGGCAATCAGTGCGGCCATCGAACCCACCGAGAGATCGATCCCGCCAGAGATGATCACAAACGTCATGCCGACCGCGATGATGCCGATGAAGGCCGTGCGGGTGAGCACGTTCATCATGTTGTCGATGGTAGCGAAATCGCGGTTAAGCGCCGTACCCGCCACACACAGGATGATCAGCCCGATCAGCGGCCCGACTGCCTGCAAGCGGGCCAGCCAGCGGGCGGAACGGCGCGGAGTGTCAGTGAGTGCCGGTTGCATGGGCGATCAGTTCCTCTTCGGTCAGCTGGTGCATGCCCAGCGTGGTTTGCAGCTTGCCGCCACGCATCACCGCCACGCGATGACACAGGCCGATCAGCTCGATCAGTTCACTGGAAATCACAATCACGGCGCGCCCGGCTTGCGCCAAAGCGTGGATCTGGAAGTAGATGTCCCGCTTGGCGCCCACATCGACGCCGCGGGTGGGTTCATCCAGGATGATCACCCGCGGGTCCGGATGCAGAAATTTGGCCAAAGCCAGTTTTTGCTGATTGCCGCCCGACAGCGCCCGCGCCCGTGCATCGAGGTTGCCGGTACGGATGCCGAACTCGTCTTTGGCGTGCGCCATGGCGGCGCGCTCGGCGTTCAGGTCCAGCAGCGGGTGGGCGTAGTGATCCAGCATCAGCATGGTCAGGTTCTGCGCCAGGCCCATGCTCACGTGCAGGCCTTTGCCTTTGCGGTCTTCGCTCAGGTAGGTCACGCCCAGTTTCACTGCTTGTTGAGGGGTGTTGAGGCTGACGGGTTGGCCATTCATGCTGACCGCACCACTGCTGCGTTTGCGCAGACCCAGCAAACCTTCGAAGGTCTCGGTACGGCCCGCGCCGACCAGCCCCGCAAAGCCAAGGATCTCTCCTGAGCGAACCTCAAACGAAATGTCTTCGGACCAGCCAGGTACGCTCAGATCACTTACAGCCAGCGCGACAGGCGCATCCGGCGCTGGCGGCGTTTTGTCGGGGAACATGTCAGACAATTCGCGCCCGACCATCAGATTGGCCATTTGCTGACGGCTCAGGCTCTCTGTTGGCGCCCGCGTGATAAAGCGGCCATCACGCATCACGACGATTTCATCGGTGATGGCTTCAATCTCGTCGAGCTTGTGCGAGATATAAACCAGCGTGACGCCATCGGCTTTCAGTTGCCGCATCAACCCGAACAACCGTTGGGTTTCAGTCGGCGTGAGTGTGGCCGTGGGTTCATCCATGATCAGCACGCGGGCGTGGCGCGAGAGCGCGCGAGCAATTTCAACCAGCTGTTTTTCAGCCACGATCAGATTGCGTACTGGCGTATCCGGGTTCACCACCAGCCCCACTTGCTTGAGGTAATGCGCGGATTCCTCACGCATGGTGCGGTCATCCAGCAGCCAGCCTTTGCGTTTTTCATGACCCAGAAAAATGTTCTGTGCCACGGTCAGATGCTCTGCCAGGTTGAACTCCTGGTGAATCAGCACCACGCCTTCGCTTTCCGCCTGGCGCGATGATTTGAAGCTGACCAGACGGTCATCCAGATGGATTTCTCCGGCACTGGCATGCTCATAGCCAGAGAGGATTTTCATCAGCGTGGATTTGCCTGCGCCGTTCTCGCCCAGTACACCGTAAATGCGACCGGGCGGCAGCTCAAAGCTCACCCCGTGCAGCACGCGCACCGGGCCGAAATCCTTGTAAATTTCATCAAACCGTACTGAAACACTCATGATCGAGCCTGTTCTGGTTGATCCGGACTGTCTGTTACGTCGTCTGACTGCTTTGTCGTACTACGAGCTGATGAGCCAGCAATAAACCCGGCACGTTCTGTTCCGGCTGCGCCAGCCGTTGCAACAACAAGCGCGCTGCGGTCATGCCCAGTTCACGCATGGGTTGCGCGATGGTGGTCAGCGCCGGTTCTACCTGCGCCGCTAGCGCGATGTTGTCGAACCCCACCACCGCCACATCGTGCGGCACCCTTTTTCCGGCTGTCCGTAAACCGGCCAGTACGCCAATGGCCAGCGTGTCTGACACCGCAAAAATGGCGGTAGGCGGCTTGGCACGTTGCATGAGGGCCTGCGCCGCGCGGTTGCCCGTGTCGTAATCCAGTCCGGCTACGTTTACGCACCAGTCCGGTTCCGGCGTAATTCCCCGGCCAGTGAGTGCATCGATCCAGCCTTGCTTGCGCTGCCGTGCATACAGCCAGGTTTCATCTGAGTTGATCAACGCGACATGACGATGACCCTGCATCAGCAAATGCGTGACCGCGTCATACGCGGCGCGGCGGTTATCAATGCCGACGTAGGGCACCGCCACGCCTGGATCAAATTCGCAGCACGCCACCCAGGGCAATCCTGGCGAGGCTTCTATCAATGCGTGCTGCACGGTATCCGGATCAAGGCAGATTGCGCCGTCCGCCCGCCGCCGCTGCAGCAACTCGAAGTAACTTTGCTCCCGACCGCTATCGGCGCCGGTATCGCACAACAGCACAAAATAGTTGTGCTCCCGCGCCACCGCATCAATGCCGCGTACGATCTCCGCATAAAACGGGTTGCCGACATCAGGCACCAGGGTGAGTAGCAAGCGGCTTTCTGCGGTACGCAGATTGCGCGCCAGTTCATTGATGCGATAACCCAGTGCATTCACTGACGCCATGACCTTGTCGCGCGTGGCCGGTTTGACCACGGACTGGCCGTTGAGCACCCGCGATACGGTCGCGACAGATACACCCGCATGCGCCGCTACGGCAGAGATCGAAACGGTCTGAGGCGTATCTGATGCACGCTGCGGCATGGATTTTTCTGTTGAATGTAATCGATTACATTTCTAGAAGGCATGCTTGCCGGATACAAGAAGTTTCGATGGTGCAGTGCAAAGGGGGAAGGGGGATACCACTGTGGCAATAGGTGTCAGCGCCTGGCGGCGCGGTGGTTTTGATACCCGCCACCGCGGGTATCAAATGCCCTTAAAAAAACCCGCACAGCCAGGCGCTAGCACCCGCATTTCAATACCGCTTACCCATAAAAATGCACCCCCACATAAACCGCAAACGCCAGATACAACCCCCCCACCATCACGAGCCGGCTGCAATCCACCTGCCCGCGGCGGAAGATGTTCCACAAAAACACAATCGCTGCAGCGGTGATCAAGCCAGACACCAGCAGCGGTGCATCAAACATCCACGGTGTGAAGAAGATACCCAGCGCGCTGGGAATGGTCGCCTGGATCATCATGGCGCCAGAGATATTGGCCAGTGCCAGCCGCTCTTTACCCTGGCGCACCCAGATCAGTGTGTTCATGATTTCCGGCAGCTCGGTCGCTACCGGGCTGAGTAACAACGCAACAATATGCGGGGCGATGCCGAACGCAATGCCGATGGTCTCCAGCTGTGCCACAAAGGTGTGTGAAGCTACGGCGATGACACCCAGCGCAACCAGCGACTGAAACGCGGCCCAGCCCATGGTGGCGTCGTTCGGGCGGAACTTCAGCGGTTCCAGTTCTTCTTCTTCCGGTGCGGTGTCGGCCGCGTTGATTTCACGCCAGACATAAAGCGCATAGGCGGCCAGGAACAACACGCCAAGCCACGGTTTGATGGCAAAGGCAACAAGACCAAGGGCCACTTTGAAAACGAAGATGGACAAGAACGACAACTGGTCACCGGCCAGCCGTTGGCTATCAACCTGCACGGTGCGATCAGGCCTGCCCAGGCGCCGGCGATTCAGCCACAGAGCGCCGCCAACCACGGCGTAGGCGACGGTCGCCAGCACCAGCGGACCACCCATGGCCGCCCCGACACCAATATCTTTGGCTTTGTCGGTCTGACCGAAAACCACGGCGGTAAAGGTGACGGCGCTTTCAGGCAAGGCAGTGCCAAACGCGGCCAGTACGGTACCGACGGCGGTGGCGCCCAGTTTCATGTGGCGGCCGCACCATTCAATGCCGTTCACGAAGTATTCACAGGCCAGGTAAATGGCGAGCGCGGATGCAAAAAACAAGATGATTGTGAGGAGCATGAGAGCACGCACGGCCGGGCAAGCAAGATATACCAATGGCGCAACGATACGGCTTGCCCGGCGTGGCAAAGCGCATCGTGGCCAAAGGTCTCGCCGGGCAACCGGGTGGAGAACCCGGTACTGATCACGCCATGAAGCAGGGCTTCAAGTTTGTTGACGTGACCTCTTCTCTGACAGGCATCAGCCTGCAGGAAGATAGCTACTCCCCAATGACAACGGAGCGGATTGTACATCGTTTGTCGCATCAAGCAACCGTGTAAGCGACATTGGGCATTTTGCGATATATGCTTTGGCAGCCCCGCAGCCTGCCAAGGATACCCAGCCCGATGCACCGCCATCTGATCGCATTTGCTGACGCACCTGAACCTGATCTGATCACCCCCGCGCTGGATCAGCGTTTCAAGATCCGCAATGTCACGCTGCTGGCAGATGCCACGCATATCGAGCGTGCCAACTACATGGCCAGTGTTTGCCGGGAGGCCAATCTGCATACGTCAGTGATGCCGATCCCGCATGGCTGGCACCCGGAGCCGATCCGCGTACGCCTCAAGGAAATCATCGCCGGTGGCGAGTTGCCGTACGTGTTCAACTTGTCTGGTGCCAATCCGATCCACAGCGCTATTGCGCATGAAGTAGCGCTGGGGCATCAGGTGCCGGCGTTTGTGGTGAACCCGTCCAGCGACCAGATTCACTGGCTGGCATATCCACCGCATGATTTGCCCAGCGATGATGGCAACGTGGAAGACCGGCTGACACTGGAAAGCTACTTTGCGGTGTATGGCATCGGTATTGTTTCGTGTAGCCGTCGTTTGCATCGGCCCAAGGCACAGATGGATGCCGCGGCCGATGTGCTGGCGCATTTGTCGGTGGATCACCCGGAGTTGATCAACAAGCTCAATGGTGTGTGTTCACTTTTGACCAGTGAACACGAAACCCGCCTGCCGATTCCCAATGAACCAGCGCTGATCTCTGCATTGCGCGCTACCGGTCTGTGCCAGATCCTGCCGGATTTACGTCTGAAGCTGGATCAGTTTGACGCGCGCCAGTTTCTGGGAGGCGGCTGGTTTGAGTTGTGGTTGTTGCGGCAGGTCGAAACGCTGGTGGGTGATTTACCCATTCAGGACGCCGCAGCCAGTGTGCGGGTGAGCTTGCCCAACGGGGTGTCCAATGAATTCGATGTGGTCATTTTGTGCAACAACCACCTCTATGTGATTGAAGCCAAAACCATCAATGCCGGTATGGCCGACAAGGGCGTGGGGCTGACCACGCTGTTCAAGCTCGACAGCGTGTCTGGCCTGGGCGGTATGCGGGCAGAAGCCATGCTGGCCAGTTTGTCCTTGCCCACGCTGCGCGAAGCCAGTCGCGCCCAGGCCCAGGAGATCGCCATTGTGGCGGGCGATGAGCTCACTAGTGTGCAGGCACGCCTGCGCGAGTGGCTGGCCCAGACCGACTCCTGATCGTGCTCCGAACCCGGCCTAATGCGGCAAGGCAGGATCAATAAAGGGCAGATAGCGTAAAGAGAAAAACAGGCTATCGCCCTGACACGCCGCGCGTTGTTGCAACATCGTGCGTACTTCTTCGGCGGGCCGGCGTTCGGCCTGGAAGGCTTCATCGGTGCCGGTCTGGCGGAAAATCTCATACACCACGCCCTGCGCCGACGGCCTGGCGCAGTCAGCCAGCGCGTTCAGATACGCGCCGCGCTCTGCGACGTTGAGTTTGCCGGTGCCCGCCCCATCCTGAATCCACAGTTTCACACCGCTTTGCAATGTCACCTGACCGACCATCTCGGCGTATTGCTGTGGCGCCATATGCCCGGCAAAGAAACTGCTGGCGTACACCGGTTTGTCGGCCTGCTGCCGGATCAGTTTGCTGGCGCGGATCAGCCAGCCATTCAGGCTGGTGCGCGCTTCGTTGTCACGCCAACGCACATCGTCAATTTCCAGGGGTAAATACCAGCCACTGATCGCATCCGTCCCCAGGCGCTTCACCCAGTACTGCGCCAGCGCGGCATCGGCGTAGGCGTGGCTGCGAAAATAGGTGTCCAGAATGCGCACCGGCTGTTGCTGGCGGATGAAAAAGTCTGGATCGCCGTTGAGACCAATTACCAGGTGCAACCCTGCCGCACGGGCGTTGACCATGCGTGCGGCCAGCCAGTCTTTGTCTTGCGGTGCGGCGAAAGCGTCGCCATTTTGGGTCCACTGGATCACCAGCGTATCAAATCCCGCACCGCGCACACTGCTGAAGATGCCAGGCCAGGAGGCGTCCGGAACGCCTTGGTCGCGTGTTTGCGGCTGGTAGAACAAAGCGGTCATGGCGTTGGCCGTGGCGGACAGGCAGAGCAAAGCCAGCAGGGCGAGTCGGGCGGCGCGCATTACCACAGTCCTCCAAAGGTCAGAAACACGGTGTTGTCTTCGTTCAGATAGGTGTTGAACGCATGCTGGAATTCCAGCCCCACGCTGATCTTGCTGGGGTAGGCGTCGTAGCGTTTTTCGCCGTACCAGTAGTTCCAGCGCACGCCCAGGCCTGCGCGGACGTCGCGGCTGTAGGCGTGCTGATCGATCAGGTTGTACTGGAAGTGCGTATACGGTTCGATGGTCTGACCGCGCTCGAGTTTCTGGTGGTAACTCACGCGGTAGTCAGCGGTGGCCGCGGTACGTTCCTGATGCAGGTAATACGCGGCATCCAGATACAGGTTCTGCGCCACCCAGCCGGTTCCGGATTCATGCCAGTCATCGCTGAACTTGCCGTCATTCAAGAGTGACGCGCTGGCGCGGAACATGAAGTCAGAAACGGTATCGCGGCTGCGATCAATCGGCGTCTGGTATTCGGCAGCCAGAAAAAACGTCCAGTCGCGGAAGGGTTTCCAGCGCAGGCCAGTGCCCAGCATGGGGGAGTAGATGGGCAGCGCCTGATAGCTGTCGTTGTCATTGCCACTGCCTGCAAAGACGCGGGCGTAAGCTTCCAGTGTTTTGCCATCGCGAATGGCCGGGTCGCCCAGGCGGTAATCGGCCTCGACCTGAGAGTAGCTGCGGTAGGCATTGCCTGGTTCGGGCGCATTGGCAATAGAGCCCGCGTTGGTGCCGGCAAACGCGCCGGCAGAAAAGCTCCAGCGCCGGCCCAGGTCTTCGTGCAGGCGCTTGAAACCAAATTCTTCGTCCCGTTCGTGATCACTGCGCTCGCCGTACGGAACGGTTTCATACCAATCAATCACATCACGCGCATAGGCGCGGGCGGCCGGGTTGTCTGCCATGCGCTGACTGCTATAGACCAGCTGCTGGGTAATGCCGATATCGTCCGGATAGGTCTCGCGGGCATTTTCCAGTGCCGCGCGAGAATGAGGGGCGTCGCCGGCAAACCAGTAGGCATAACCCAGGGAGGCTTGCAGATCAGAGTCATCCGGCGTCAGGACTTCGGCTTTTTTCAGTGAGGCGACTGCTTCGGTGTATTGCTTGTCGGCACTTTGCAGGGTGGCGAGCCGGACGTAATAACGTGCGTCTTCGCGGGAGGCGATCGCGCGTTCCAGCGCGGCACGTTCCTCTGCCGGGGTGGTGGCATCCTGTGCGCGCAACCACCAGTATTCGTCATCACGGACCGCACCGCGCTCTTCGTAGCTGTCCAGCCAGGTTCTGGCGGCTGGTTTGTCGCCTGCGGCCAGCGCGGTGGTCGCCGCGGAGATCATTTCAGCTGGCATCAGGTCATCCATATTGATGGCTTGCCATGCCTGCAATGCAGTCGGGTAGTCCTGGCTGGCGAACGCGGCATACGCCAGTGCGCGGCGCGCGTAGCCGTCGTCTTCCCGCTTCAACGCTTGCTCATAGCTGTACTGTGCCAGGCCGGGCTGATCAGGCATGTAGCAATTGCCCAGACGCATCCAGTCGTCGTGGCTGTAGCCCGGTGAGAGATCGCCCAGCAAGTCATGCACCTTGCTGCAATCCTGCAGCCCGGCGAACACTGCCGCCTGGTGGCCACGCTGACCCAGTGTGGACAACGGGTTGGCCAGCACGGCGCGCTCTGCGTCGGTCAGCAGGCCGGGGTTATCGTTGACCAGGCCGGCCAGCCGTTGCAGCAAAATGCGGCGGCGGGTGGGTTTGGCCTCTTCAAACGGGTAGAACTGCAGCAAGAGATGCAGTGCTTGCTGCTGGCCACCTGCTGCAATCAACTGGTAACTGAGCGAATCAAGCAAAGCGGAATCGCCGCCGCTGCGGTCGATCAACGCCGTGGCTTGTTTGCCGGCCGTGTCGAGCTGATTGGCTTTCAGGCTCAGCGTAAAACGTTCTTGCAACATCTCCGTTGCCGGGAGTTGTTCCAGCAGACGTTGCGCGCCGTTGTCATCTCCCTGCGCCAGCAAGAGCGGCACCAGGATTTTGGCTTGATCTTGCCGATTGACGGAAAATACCGGCGTGTAGTCTGCAAAAAGCCGGTTGTTGTCGGCAGATGCCTGCTGGAGCAGGTTCATCCATTGTCGTTCCACTTCGGGGCTCTGGAACTTCGGGCGCTTATCGCGTTGATAGCGCGCCAGTGTAGCGGTATCACCGCGTTGTGCCAGCGCCTGCGCATAGGCAAGTTGATCGCGCGGGCTTGTCGTACCGGCCTGACTCAGCAGCTTTTCGGCCTCGCCTAACCGACCTTGGGCCAGCAGCAGGTTGATCCACTGGCTACGCTCGTTTACGGTCAACTGGCTGTTGGTATTGAGGATGGCCAGTTGATTGAGCGCGCGATCGGTATCACGCAGGTAGATGGCCCGTTGTACTAGCGCATGTCGCAGTGCAATGCCTTCGGGCGTGGCTGCAAAATCGGCGTCATCCAGTTCTTTTTGCGCGTCAGCAAGCTTGCCCAGTCGCAGGGCTGCATGGCCGGCAATGGCCTTGCAGATCGGCGTCGGGGCGCTCTGGCAATCGCCCCCTGCAGGTGGCGGGACCATGTTGGGCGAGGTGGATTCAGCGTTGCTGACCACCGCAGGCTGTGGTTCGGACTGGCGCGGGGTGGTGTCGGCAGTGGCCTGAGCCGATGCGGCGTCTTCAGGTGGCGCGGCCATGGTTTGCGTACCTTGCACAACGGCCAGTGCGGACACAATCCGCACATCGCGCGGATTGGCTTTTTGAGCTTTGTCCAGGACGAGCATGGCTTGATCCGGCTGGCCGTTACGCTGATAGGCTTCGGCCAGATAAAGCGCGAGCGTAGCGTTGTTCGGTGCCAGTTTGAGGGCTGCGGCAAACTCGGTGATGGCGCCGTTGGCGTCGCCGCGTTGCTGCAGACTGAATGCCTTTTGCAAGTGCGGGTAAATGATAAAACGGCGATAACTGCTGACCTCGCTGCCCAGATCCACCTGTTGTGCCGCATCAGTAGCGGCCAGCACCGGGGTGGCGAGGGCAAGGGCGAGCAGGGCGGGTAACACGCGGAGTCTGGTTTTCATGCGGCAGTGGAACGGATCTGTTTGAGACTGGATGCCTCCACGCCGGCTTCAAGCAACAGCGCTGGCATGGTGGATTGCAATTCGTGCTGCAAATGGAGTGCCTGCTGCAGGATTTCGGCACTGATCACGCCCTGCCCGACCAGAAACTCGCCCAAACTCTCGGACGTGCGTTCATGTCGTAGCAGCAAGGCTTTTAGTGCAGCTGCATCGATATGCCCCAACGACATCAGGATTTCCGCAAACAGCACTTGCTGGTGCACATAGCGCTGCCAAAGCTGGCTGGCGGGTTCGGCCGTCATCAAGCCGGCGCGCAACGTGGCATCCAGCAAACCGCGTGGATCTTCCTGGGTGTAGGGGACGTACCAGTGCCGCAGGCCGACCGTCACTTCACCCCGCAGCGCAATCACGTAGTTCACCGGGCGAGCCAGCTTGCGCGACAGCGCGGCCAATGAGACCGGGTCAATGTCTGACTCACTGGCGACCACCAGCAATTTGTTTTCTTCCCGGACCGGCAAAATGGCGTAGTGCAAAGCCACACTGGCCGGGATCAATTTGATCAAGGCGGGTTTGAGTTGCCAGGCGTCGACGGATTCGACCTTCACATGACTTTGCGTTGCCACAGCGTGGGCCAGTTGTTCCGCGCTGATCCAGCTTTTATGGACCAGCCAACTACCCAGTTTCAAACCCTCGGCGCGGTGGTGAGCCAGCGCAGTGGCCAGCTGTGTTTCGGTGATTGCACCTTGTTCAATAAGGATGCTGCCCAGCGGTCGGCGAGCTCGGTTTTCGCCACCCACACTAGGGAAATCATGCGTGGTTTTGTCCCAGGCCACCCGGCGCGGATCGCCTTGGGCAATGATCTGGCTGAGCGCACGCCAGTTGGCAAGAAAATTGATGACGTTGCCCCAGAACAGCCGCGGGATCGCCATCAGACCCTGGCCTATACCGTAATAGGCGGTGACAAAGATGATCCGCTGCAGCATGCGGTTGGCCATCAGGAAAAAGTTGATCCATAGCAGCAGCACCAGCCAGTGATCGCCCTCAAAGATAGAAAGGAAGCGATAGGCATCCGGCCAGCAATGCTGGTAGAGCCATAATGCAGAAAGCTGGATCAGGATCAGCGAAGCGATAAAGCTCACGAAGTTGCTGATGGCGCCTTTGCGGTCGCGCCACAAAAAATAGTTAAGCGTCATGTTGCGTGTCCAGCCATGGGTCTTGAACCCCTGGTAGACAATGCCGATGATCCAGCGCGACTTTTGCCGTACCGCCGTCTGGAGCGTATCCGGAAAATACTCGCGGACGCAGATCACCGTGGAATCGCGCGCGGTTTGACCCAGCAAGCGGCGGGCGATGCCGGGTTTTTTGTCATCCCGCAAAACCGGGAAGCGCACGAAGACTTCTTCCATCCCTTTGGCTTTGAGACGAAAACCGATGTCATAGTCTTCCGTCAGGCTTTGTACATCAAAGGCAATACCATCCCCTTCGGCCAGCAGGGCGATCACCGCGCGGCGGCTGAAACATGTACCAACACCGGCGCTGGGCACCTGGCCAGCCACTGCCTCACGCACCGGGACGTCCTTGCCATGCAGTTCGGCAAATTCATCCAGATAAGACAGACTCGTGAAATTGGTCCAGTGCCGCTCAAACGGGTAGACCGGAATCTGGATCAGGTCTTTGCGCCCGACCAGGTAGTTGAAGAGGCGCAATTCCATGTCGGAAATCACATCTTCGGCATCGTGCAAGATGAACCCGGCAAACTCGAAACTGGCGCGCCGCTCAAACTGCAAAATGGCATCAAGCACGTTATTCAGGCAGTCAGCTTTGCTGGTGGGGCCGGGGCGGGCGCACACCACTTTATGCACATTGGGGAACCGTGCGCAGACCTCATCCACATCGCGCTGGGTATCCGGGTCATTGGGATATGTGCCGACAAAGATGTGGTAGTTCTCGTAGTCGAGCGTGGTCGCGGCCAGTTCGGCCATCTGGCCGATCACCCCTGTCTCGTGCCATGCCGGCACCATGATTGCCAGCGGCTTTTCATCGGGCTCGTAGAGCGCGGTGTAATCCAGTCGCCGGTGTTCCTGGTAAATGGTGACCCAGCGCCAGAAGCGGCGGCACCAGTACACAACGTCAATGAACAAATCGTCGATACCGCTGACCAGCATCATCACGGCCACGGTAATGGCGATCAGTTTGAGCCCATACAGATACGTGGAAAAAATATCCAGCAATGACATGGTTTATCCCAAAGCTCAGATCAGGTCGCGTTCCAGAGTCTTCATGATGCGTTCGCAGGCCTTGCCATCACCAAACGGATTGCCTGCGCGGGCCATGGCTTGCCAGGTGGCGTGGTTCTGCCAGAGCTCCTCGACGGTATCGACCACCTTGTCGCGTTGGGTGCCCACCAGCCGTGCACATCCGGCTTCCAGGGCTTCCGGGCGCTCGGTTTCTTCGCGCAACACCAGAAGTGGCACGCCAAAGGTGGGCGCTTCTTCTTGCAAACCGCCTGAGTCAGTCAGCACTAACCAGGCGTCGGCCAGCGCTTGTTGCATCTCAAGGTAATCGAGCGGGTTGACCAGCGTGACGTTGGGGACATGATCCAGGATAGCGTGCACGGGCTGTTGCACGACCGGGTTCAAGTGAACCGGAAACAAGATCTGGAGCTCGGGGTGGCGTTGGGCAATGGTCGCGATGGCATAGCAGACCTCGTTGATGTCGTGGCCCCAGTTTTCACGGCGGTGCGTGGTGACCAGTAAATGCCCGCGGCCCTCAATCTTGCGGCCTATTCCCCGGTTGGCGATGACCCAGTTCTGCGCATCGACCACGGTGTTGCCGGTCAGCGTGATGAGTTTGTCGGCAATATTCTCTTTGAGTAATGCCTCACGGGCGCGCTCGGTTGGCGGGAAATGAAACCGTGCCAGGCGGCCGATCATTTGCCGCAGGATTTCCTCCGGGAACGGTCGCTCCGGGTTATAGGTGCGCAGGCCAGCTTCAACGTGAGCGACCGGGACGTGGTGATAAAACGCGGTCAATGCGCCCAGGAAGGCGCTTTCCGTATCACCCTGCACCACGGCCAGCGACCAGGGCTCTTGCATGACTTGTTCAAGCTGGGCCCGACAACCGATGGAGAACTCGGCCAGCGTACTGCCGCGCCGCGCGAGGCTGATATCCGGCTTGATATCAAAGCAGGCCAGGATCTGGTCCGCCATATCGCCATGCTGACCAGTATGCAACCACTGCACCCGTGTATCCGGGCGTGCTTTGAGCGCGTGGTAGAGCGGGGCCAGCTTGATGATTTCGGGTCGGGTGCCGGAAATAAGCAGCAGGTTTCGAGCGGAGGTTCCCATAGGAATATTCCTAAAAATTACCTGCCCATATGAAACCGCTAATCCGTCAGTGAACCTAGTTAAATAGGTGATATTTGACCTGGCAACTATTGTCTGTACATTTTCGAGTATTAGTAGACGGTTCTATTGCGCGGCGATTCCGGCCTGGCAGGCGAAGAGAGGAGCGGTGCGCGCGACGAATTGACTGTTTCATAAAATCTGCCGTCATCTCGAATACAGCACGCGCGCGTCATTTACAAACTAGATGTCAGATTGCAAAGCAGCAAGGCGTGGCGTTGTATCAAAAAGGGGGTGGTGCAAAGCGGGCAGCACTGATACATATAAAAAAACCGGGCACGAAGGCCCGGTTTCTGGAACGCTTTGCAAGCGCGCTCAGTTACAGCGCTGTGAGGTTTCGTTTTTGTTGAAACGAATTTCCACACGACGGTTTTGTGCACGGCCTGCTTCAGTCGCATTGTCGGCAACCGGTTGCTCAGGGCCGTAGCCCGCAGCGGTAATACGGCTGGCATCCACGCCGTGGCTGACCAGATATTGTTTGACGGCCACAGCACGTGCTTGCGAAAGCTTCTGGTTCAGCTTCAGGCTGCCACGGTTATCGGTAAAGCCTGCAACTTCAAAACGGACATCCGGCCTGGCTTTGGCGGCATCCACAATCGTATTGAGCTTGCCGTAAGCGCCCGGCTTGATTTTGGCCGAGGCCGTCGTGAAGCTGGCGCCGTCAATACGCACTGGCGTGGTGGTGGAGACATCGTGACAGACCGGCGCAACCGCTTTGGTTTCAGCAACCTTGACTGCGGGCTCGGTGTGAACCACCGCTGGCGCCACTGCTGCAACGGCGACTGGCGCGGCCATTGCTGTCTCGCGGACACCGAAGTAGTAATTCAGGCCCAGTGTGAAATTGTTATTGGTCAGTTTGCTGCCGTAATCATCTTTGGCCCGGGCCATGGTCCACTCGCCGGTCAAACCCAGATTCGGTGTCAGCTTGTATTCAACACCCAGGCCTGCATGCAGACCGCCAACCCGGCCCTCGACATCACCGCTGGGATCGGTCCAGGCGTAACCCACCTTGGCGTACGGCATCAGTTTGTCAAACTGCATGCCCAGTTTCAGGTCGGCACCGTAAACCTGGCTACCGAAATGAGCGTAGTAATCCGGGTATTGTTTGAAATCGTGGTCGGTTTTGCCGTTGTAGTCGTAGAAGGCATCCACGCCCAGAATGATGTCCCGGGCGATTTCGGCGTTGTAACCGGCTTCCAGACCACCCGTCGCTGTGGCTTCCTGAGTCGTATCCAGTGTATTGCCAGTCAGACGGGACAAATTCACGCCGGCTTTGCCACCTGCATAGAAACCGGTGAAATCATCGGCACAAAAACCTTGTGCACTGGCCAGCGTGGCTGCAACGGCCAGCGCGAAAGCGGTTTTCTTCATTGTTCATCCCTGCTGCGTTACGTTGAAAACGCCGGATGATGCAAGGATCAACGAAGTGCAACTATAAGATTTGCCTGCAAAATGGGGTGATCTGGGTCATATGTATGGTCTTTTGAGTGCGGTTGCAACTCACGGCTGCTTTGGCGGGGTGTCATTGTCAGGCGTAGCGCAAACCAGCCAGGCAAATGCGTCCGGATTGCGAACCTCAAAAGCGGTGTAGTCGTCGCTGGCCTCCGGGACGCCGGACAAAGGAAGGTCAGCTTGTTCGGGTAACGGGTTCATGATCGGATTTCCCAAGGGCAAAAGAGTGTGCGCAAATCATGCCGCCTGGCTTTGCTTGCGCACACGGTCGGATTACACAAATTAGGATGTGGCCGATTGTAAATTTGCCGTGTGAAGGCGTGAGTGCAACTCAGAACAACTCCAGTTCGCCCGCACTGGTATCTTCTTCCACCGTGACCGGGGCGACAAAATCCACCTGTGCGGAGTGATCCGGGCAAAAGCACAGCGTGAGGCCGAACTGCATGTCATTGTTGACGGATACCGCCAAAGACACGACCTCTGCCGGTTTGATACCGGAGAGGTAATCGCGGCAATTGCGTTCCAGCACAAAGGGCGTCGACATCCCCACGTGGCGAAAGCCGGTACAGAGGTTGCGATTGACCGCGCCACAGATCATGTTGACCAGTTCTGAGCAGGCATCGTGCAACGCTTGCCCATCCAGTTGAAGAGACGAACTTCGGCCAAGACGAGCCATATGCGCGCAACTGGCGTCATCAGTACCGAAATCAAACACTGCCACAATTCGAAACAGATAAGACGAGATATTCAGTACAACAAGGTGGCCCGCACCTGCAGTCGTGATATTGGCGCGTTCAATGCGGACATCGTCCTCTGGCCGGCTGCGGCTGTGCTCGACAAGGGCGTTTTCAAAGAGCTGGCTGATCGCCGCGATGGCACCGGGAGTGAACATGGTGCTTAACCCGCCGTTGCCATAGCCGCGTCGATCTTCGCTGCGGCGGCGCGCAGCCCGAATACGGCGTTGCGAATCATATTGCCGCTGGCCTGCATGTCCTGAAAGGTGGTGGTCGTGATCAGGTCGTTCTTGTGCAGGTTTTGCTGGTATTGGCGAGCGACATCAGCACTGGTCAGCGCCAGATTGCGCACGCCATCGGCCACGACCGCAAAGCCGCGGCCGTGCTCGCCCGCACGGGCCGCTTCAATGGCCGCGTTCAGGGCCAGCATGACTACGTTTTTGACGATGCGGGCGAATTCTTCGTTCTGGCTTTTGAGTTCGCGGTTGTTGACCAGGATCACCTGTAACTCGTCGTGCCAGCGTTCCACCACCTGCACAATGCCCAGCAAAGATTCAATGTCCTGGCGCAGTAGTGCGTGTTCTTCGGCCAGCGTCGCATTCAGTTGTGCAGCACGCTCAGTCTGCTGCTGGTGCAGCTGGTCAATGGCACGCTGGTGAGATGCGGTTTCACGATCCATCCAGTCACGCTGGTTGGCGCTGTGCTCGGCAGCAGTCTCATCAAGTGCCCGTTGCAGCTCGTCTACTTGTTGTTGCCAGTGGCGCTGCTGCCGGGCGACATCGTCGGCGCTGGGGCGGCTTGCCAGTTCGGCAATCCGGCGATCCTGTGCGCGTTGTAGCAGATCAAAGTCTTGCTGGCGCTGGCGGGCGCGCCAACCCATGACGCCCGCGCCCATGATGGCGCCCACTATCCAGAAGACCGCGTAAAACCAGATTTCCATGTGTATCCCAGGCCCTGCGCTTAGCTTGCCAGCTTCTTGAAGGTGGCGACGACAGAGGCGCCATTGAATGGCTTGACGATCCAGCCCTTGATACCGGCAGCCTTGCCGCGCTCTTTCATGACCGGGCTGTTTTCCGTGGTCAGCATGATGATGTTCACCGCGCTGTTGTTCAGTTCACCACGGATTTTCTCGGCCATGGTCAGGCCATCCATATTGGGCATGTTGACGTCGCTGACTACCAGTTTGATGCCGCTGTCGGCGCGCAGCTTGTCCAGGCCATCTTTACCATCCACGGCGACGGTGACGGTCATGCCGCTGGCTTTGAGAAACTCGCTGACTTCGGTGCGGACAGTGCTCGAATCGTCCACGATCAATACTTGTGCCATGTAAAAACTCCAGATGATCAGTAGTAAAAAAGGGTAAGGGCGCGGGTCAGACGGGGACCGATTCGCGCTCGGGCGGGCGTGACAACGGGGCGTCGATCTGCACCACAAAGCTCTCAGGCAAGGTCACCACGGTGGCAAACTGGCGGAATGGGGCGCCTTCGCTTTGGTCGGTAAAGCGAATGGCAATATCGCCGTGTTCGCGCTTGATGAAATCGCGCACGGCATCCATGCCCACGCCACGACCCGAAATTTCGGTCACGGTTTGCGCAGTCGAGAAACCTGGCAGGAAGATCAACCGGGCGGTGTCTTCATCGCTCAGCATGGTATCGGGGGCGATCAACCCCTTGCGGGCGGCGATCTCTTTGATCTTGCCCAGTGCCAGGCCACGACCGTCGTCTTCCAGCGTGATGTGCAGCTTGCCAGCCTGCACAGTAACGCCGACCGCCAGTGTCCCGGTCGCCGGTTTGCCCAGCGCCAGGCGGGTATCAGGGCCTTCCAGACCATGGTCGAGCGCATTGCGCATCAAGTGCATGAACACATTCTTCAACAGATAACCCGCATGGGCTGGCATGACGTAGCCCTCGTCGGCGTAAACCACCAGCGGTGCAGCTTTTTCCAGTTCGTGCGCCAGGTCCGGGAGAGAGTCGGTCACGCTCGACAGCATGTGCGGCAGCGTTTCTGTACCCAGCAAACGCAGGGTCTTGCGCACGGCGTCGCGAGCGGCAATCAATTCATGCAGGTTATTGGTGTTGACGTGTTCCAGGCGGTGCAGGGTGTCCTGAATCTGGGTCTTGTCGACCATCACGTAGCGGTCCTGCGCTGGCGCGGCCTGGCCGGAGCCCTTGCGGCCCAGGCTGACTTCATTAATGCGGGCGTAGTGCGTTACCGCCGTGCGCACTGCAGCCAGTTCCACCAGCAGTTGTTGTTGATCCCACACAATGGCTGGTTGCGGTTGGCGCAGGGCATCGTAGCTTTGCTCGACCTCGTGCACCACGCTGGTCAGGTGGTTCAAACCATAAGTACGGGCGTTACCTTTAATGGTGTGCATATTGCGGAACAACTGATCAACCACCGCAATCTGGCGCTCTGCACTTTCCCGGATCAGGATCTCGTTATCGTCGACAAAACGCAGCGTGCCGATGATGAAGTCGTGGAACTTGTCCTGGCGTACGGCGAGTACTTCGCCAATCATTTCCAGTTCGCGGCGCTGGTCGCTGGCCTCCAGTGCCAGCTTGCGCAGTTCTGTCACGTCGCGCACGCACAGCATCATGCGGGCGGTCATGCCGTGTTCGTCGGTGATGGGTGACCAGTTCAGATCCAGCACCTTCACCCGGCCATCAGCCATGGTCTTTTCGACTTCGCCCACCATCAGGTGCTGGTTGAACTCGAAGTTCATCACGTCTTCGTCGATACAAGCGCCCCACACGGCGTCGACCTGGGCGAGCGCATCGGCCGACAGGTTGGTATTACTGAAAACGACCTCCATGACATCGCGGCCGGCAATGTGTTCGGTCTCAAGGATGGTCGCCAGATAAGCCGAATATTCCGGGTGGATGATGCTGCCACTTTGCACCGTCAGAATGCCTTGAGGCATGTGTTGCAGCATGGACTGGATGTCGGCGGTCTTTTGGCGCAGCAGTACAGAACTGGTCTGGATTTGCTCGATCATGACGTTGAACGCCACCATGGAGTGGCCAATCTCATCCTTGCGATCTGCCGGCAGTCGCTGGCTGAAATCCTGGCTGGCTGCAATATCCGACATCATCGTCTGCATCTGGCCGATGGGGCGGGCAATCTGGCGATACAACAAGATGCCGATCGCGGTCAGGATGATGACCATCGCCAATGTCACACCACTGATGGTGCTGACGGTGCGCGCCAGGTTATGGTTCAACGCGCTGATCGCGGCATCTTTGCTGCGGTTTTTCTCAACCCGCAGCGTTTGCACAATCTGTTCCAGTTCGCCTTGATACTGCGCCACGCTGGCGAACAGGGTCGCGGCAGCGATTTCTTGCTGGCCGGATTGCTTGAAATTCCGGGTGTCTTCAATGGCCGAGAAGTAGTTGGCCATACTTTGCCGGGCTTGTTGCACCAGCTTTGTCTGCGTTTCCGAACTGGCTTCGCGCTGCTGCTGTTGCAAGCTTTGGTTCAATGCAGACTGCTGTTGTTTGAGTACCTCTGCGGCTTGTGCGGCAGTGTTGTCATCGGGCGCGAACACCAAAGACATTGTGGTTTGCTGGACATCCTTGAGTCGCGCCATCAAATCGGCAGAGGCCAGCGTGCTGGGCACGACGCCCTCGGTGACAAGGCGGACCTCCTTCGCGTTAGCGCGGGATTGCAGCACTGCATAACCGCCAATGGCGGCAATGGCCGCAAAAGTCAGCATGACAAGCAGGATAATGCGTTGCCGGATGGTCATCTTACTCACCTTTTTGGTGTTTGCTTACAAACGATAGGTTCTGCAAACGCGCGCCTTGCATGCCATTCATCCGGATGTCCGGCTAGGTTAGGTGCCGGTTTGATCAGAAAATCTGTTTGTTTATGCGGGAAAAATCAGCGTGGTCTGCAGTGTGTTCGGTCCAGCCTGTCAGAGGACAGGCGGTAAACAGGCCTGCATATTAGTAGATGGTTATGAATGAATTATTGAGAAGTGCTTTCTTGTATTTATGATAATGCTGACAAGTTTTGTTTTATTTCGGCGGGAGGGCGCGGTGGGAGCGCGCAGAACGCATCAGGAAAGGTCGTGAGCAATTCGGCCAGCGCGAGCCATGCTGCGGCGCGCGGCCGCATATCGCCCAACGCTTGCCGGGCTGAACTCATCAGTAAGAAAATGGCCTTAATACAATCACTTGTATCTTCTTGTCGCAGCCATGGTTGCCGTGAACAGCTCAGTTGCCAGTACGCTGGTGCGCGCTGCCGCGCAAACGGGTACGGCTGTCCAGCAATCGGGCAACAATACCCAGCAACAAAGTGACAATCAGACCACTCGCCAGACCGGCCAGAACGCCAGTTCATCCACCAGCACGTCCACCAGCAATGGCAGCAACCCCGGCAATGCCAGTGCCCCCCGTGGTACCGATGGCAAACCACTGACGCTGCAGCAGCAGCAGCAAGTCGACAAGCTGGTAAAAATCGACAAAGACACGCGTACGCATGAGCAAGCTCACCTTGCCGCTGCGGGTGGATTAGCCGTCGGTGGCCCCAACTACAATCTAACCACCGGCCCGGACGGCAAGCAGTACGCCAACGGAGGCGATGTCCAGATTGACGTGAGCGAAGGCCGCACGCCAGAAGAAACCGTGCGCAAGGCGCGTATTATCCAGGCCGCCGCCCTGGCGCCGGTGGATCCCTCTGCGCAGGATTTGTCGGTCGCCGCGCAAGCGAGCGCCATGGAAGCCAAGGCGCAAGCGCAGATCGCGCAACGTTCACCCCAGAGCGCTCAGGTGGCGGGTGCCTACCAGCCAGAACTGCCTTCGGTGTCTTCGTTTTCTGCCGTGGCCTGAAACCGCGTTACAGCGCCGCGAGCCACGCACGCCAGAATTGCGCCGCAGCTTGCGTCAACACCGGTGCATGGAGCTGGCTGGTTTGTCGCAAGCCAGAGACATTGATCCCGGCATGGGCCAGTTCGCTGGCATGGCCGACATACCAGCGTTCCAGCCCGGCGGCGGAGACTTCCGGATGGAACTGCAAGCCCAATGCCCAGTTGCCCAAGGAAAAAGCCTGATTGGGGTACTGATCGGTCGCCGCCAGGTGACTGGCACCGACTGGCAGATCAAACGTATCACCGTGCCAATGCAGCACGGGCACGGGAGGCTGCAACAGATGCGCGATGGCCGGACAATCTGCACTCTGTGCCGCTGCGTGTAGCGGTTTCCAGCCGATCTCCTTGCCGTCTGTTCCGGGATACACCCGCGCACCCAGTGCCGCGGCCATCAGTTGCGAACCCAGGCAAATGCCCAGTGTCGGGCGCTGGGCAGCCAGGCGCGTTCGCAATAGCGCGGTTTCCTGCGTGAGAAAGGGGAAGTCATGTTGCTCATACACCCCGATTGGCCCACCCAGCACCACGATCAGATCCCACGCGAGCGGGTCGATCCAGCCCAAAGTGGCGGTTGCAGCATCACAGTGCTCAATGGCATAACCCGCGCGTTGCAGTTCTGGCTCTAGTGAGCCGGCATCTTCGAATGCAACGTGCTGGATGATCAGGGCTGTTTTCATGGCGAATCCGTTATCTGGCTGGATATTGCGTTGCAGCAAACGTGGCTATTCAAGCACATTGGCACGGGAACGCCAATCGCCAGCCGGTTCTTGAGTGCCATATAGAACGATCGTACAATATCGCCATTCTGACCACTCAGCCTTGCCGCCATGCAGCGCAAGATCATCCACATTGATTGCGATTGTTTTTACGCATCGGTTGAAATGCGTGATAACCCGGCGCTGCGCGATGTACCCCTCGCCATAGGTGGGGCCGCGGATCAGCGTGGCGTAGTGGCGACGTGCAACTATCCGGCGCGCAAGTTTGGTATTCATTCGGCCATGGCAACCGCCACGGCGCTCAAACGTTGCCCCGATCTCGTGTTGGTTCCACCGCGGTTTGATCGCTATCGGGAAGCCTCGCGGGCGGTGCATCGTATCTTTGCCGACTTTACAGACAGTATCGAACCCCTTTCGCTGGATGAGGCCTATCTGGATGTCACCGGTTCTGCGCACTTTCAGGGCAGTGCGACGCTGATCGCGCAGGAAATCCGGCGCCGCATCGAGGCCGAGGTGGGCATTACTGCCAGTGCCGGTATTGCGGCCAACAAGCTGCTGGCCAAGATCGCCAGTGACTGGAACAAACCCAACGGCCAGTTTGTAGTGCGACCGGAGCAAGTGACCGGGTTCATCCGTGATTTGCCGGTAGCCAAACTGTGGGGTGTAGGCAAGGTGACGGCGGCCAGAATCAATAGCATGGGCGCGATCACCTGCGCCGATTTGCAAACGTGGCCGCTGGAAAAACTGGTGGCCACCTTTGGCAAGTTTGGTGCTTCGCTACACAAGCAGTGCCGCGGGCTGGATGATCGCCCGGTCCAGCGCGATGGCCGGCGCAAATCGCTCTCGGTGGAGTACACCTACAACCAGGACTTGCCCGACCTGGCGGCCTGCATGGAAAAACTGCCTGCTTTGCTGGAAGACTTTGGCCGCCGCTTTGCGCGCAGCGGGGGCGATGAACCGCCGCACAAAAGTTTTGTGAAGATCAAGTATCACGACTTCACACAGACCACCATGGAGTGCGTTTGTCATCAACCCAGTGCGGAGATTTTTGCCCAGTTGCTGGCGCAAGCCTGGCCACGTGGCGGCAAGCCCGTGCGTTTGCTGGGTATCGGCGTGCGCTATGCCGACAACCCGCAGACCGGGCCTATGAGTTTGTCTTTGCTATAGCCCGCGCGGCCTAGCTGGCCGGGGTCATCCAGCGTTTTGCCTGGAGCCGGACCACATCGTTGATGGATTGCTCTTTCTCAAGCGTGTGGCGTAACCAGCGTGTGTCAGAGCCGTTTTCTTCGATTTCCCGTTGCAGCACTTTCAGCCCGGCTTGCCCTTGCAGTTGTTCGGCATAAGGCATCACACGCTGCAAGGTGGCCAGAATATCGCTGCCAATATCTGTGTGACGACCGGTGTACGGGTCGATCAGATTGCCTTGTGCGCCAAAACGGCAGGCCTGAAAGCGATTGTAGGTGTAGAGCTCATACACGTCAGATGAAGGTTGGTGCGGGCGTTCCGTCAGGTAGTACTGGCCCAGAGCCTGTGCATAGGCCGCCAGGGCGGCGGCTTTTTCTACCGTCAGCGGCGTGTCGCAGATGCGCAGTTCCACCGTGCCATAGCCTGGCTTGGGGCGGATATCCCAGTAAAAGTCCTTCATGCTGCCGACCACGCCGAACTGCTTCATGCGCTCAAAAAAAGCCCGAAACTCGGCCCAGCTCTGCACGAAGGGCATGTGGCCGGATAACGGAAAAGCGTTGATCGCGTTCAGGCGCGCCGAGTGAAAAGCGGTGTCTTCTGCCTGAGAGAACGGCGATGAACCGGAGAGCACAATGAAATGCGGGATGTGGCGTGACAGCATATGCACCAGATAGACGGCGTCGTCTCCATTGGGGCAGCCCAGATGCACGTGCTGGCCAAACACCACGAATTGTTTGGCGAGATAACCATATAACTCGGACAGCTGGTGAAAGCGCGGCATGTCGAAAATACGTTGCTCGCTCCACTGGTGAAACGCATGGGTGCCACCGCCGGCTACGGCCAGATTCAGCTTGCCACATTGCCGGCTGACTTCATCTCTGAGGGCTTTGAGCTCCAGCAACAACTCGTCATAGCGGTGATGGATGGATGAATTAAGCTCGATCATGCTTTGCGCAATTTCGGGCTTGATCAAGTCTTTATACGGTGTTTTGCCGAGCAATCGCAGCAGATCAGGGGCGCCGCGGGTCAGGTTGTAGTCCCGGGTGTTGAGTACCTGAAGCTCCAGTTCCACCCCCATGGACATATGGGGCGAGGATTGAAAGTCCATCTCGTCCATCTTGCTCCTCCAGGCACCCTGACCGGGCACACGCATCATTTCATGCTGGCTGTGTTGGATCGCTAACCTGTGTGTTTCGTTCCGCCAGTTGCCGTTTCTCAGGTCTGGCGGGTTTCGCGCGCCATGCGTAATGCCAGTTGTGTGGTGATTGGGCCGATCAGCTCCAGCAAAGCCACGGAACCCAGCACGATGGCCCGCAGTGTTTCGCCAAACTGGGGGTACAACCGCGCCACATCTTCAGCAAGGACTAACGCCGTGCCCGACACGGGCAACAAAACAAGGCCCAGCCACGCTGATTTCTGAACCCCAAGGCCTGAGAACGGTGCGATCAGCAACACGCCAAGAAACTTGCCGGCAAAACGCGCCAGCGTATAGACCAGGGCGGCCAGTCCGCCCAGCATCAGCGTATGCCAGGACAAGCTGGCGCCGGCAATCACAAACAACACAGCGAGGAACAACGAAGCGTAGCGGCCGACATCCACCGCCGCGACGCGGTGTTCGTGATCCATATTCTTGATGAACACACCAAACACCAGCAGCGTGATCAGCACTGAAAAATGCAGCACGGACGCAAAACCAATGGCCGTCAGTACCATGCCCAGTACAATCGCCAGCCGGCTGTCGCTTGTCTTGCTGGTCAGACCGGCAAGCCACAAGGTGCTGCGGGCACCGATGAAACCCAGCACAATCGATCCCGCTACTACCCACAACGGATGCAACAAGGCCAACCGCAGTGGCGCACCCTGATCCAGATGCAAAAACGCCAGCAGCATCGACACCGTGATAAACGCGATCACGCCGTTGGCAGCCACCAGGTTCATGGCGCGATCGGTCAGTTGGCCTTCGGCGTGAGTGTCACGGGTGATCATCCACAACACGGCAGGTGAGGTTGAAATACCGATGGCTGCCGCCATGCCTGCCAGCAGTGGGGGCTGGCCCAGATAAAGCAGCGCACCGAAGGCAAGCGCAAAACCGAGGATGCTTTCAGTGATGCAACTGACTGCAAGCCAGCGATCTTGCCGCCACCATTTAAAATCCAGCCGCTGGCCGAACTCGAACAACACGACGCCCAATGCGATATCCAGCAATGGGCGCAACTTGAGCACGGTGGCGCTGTCGATGATATCCAGACCACTGTTGCCCAGCAGCATGCCCACCAGCGTAAAACCGGTTACGCGCGGCAACAGGCCGGATTTATGCACGGCACCGCCAGCAACAAACGCGGCGACCAGCAAAATGCCGAAAAGAGCGACTACATTGAATTCAAAGGGAAAGGATGGCAGAAAATCCAGATCTTGCATGCCAGGCTCCACGGTTGGATTCGGGCCGGGTTGGGCTCCAGGATGCCGGGCAGTTACCACGCCGGCAGGAACAAAGAGACGGATTGCCAATGAGGCAGTGCCGTGAGATCAGACAAGGTAGACGGGCAGCTTTTGGTGCGCCCGGAGTTTTACGATTAAAGAACAAAAAACGGGCCGGTGTCGCGCAGTTTTTGCGTCAGATGCCGCGTGCGGACAGTGCAGAACTGGCGCAAAGCCAGGCGGGGCGGAGCTTGACGGCGGGTGAATGCGCCGGTGCAAAACAGTATGCCAGGGCATCCCTGGCGGAGCCTTGTTCATGCTGAAACTGTTTCCGCAATCGCTGGGATTCTGGTCCGTCACCTTGTTTTTGACCACGGTGGCCCTCTTGGGTGCGACCTCGGTCAACGCACTGTGGATGATGGAAAGTCTGGGGCGCCAGAGCCGCACCGCTGCGCAAAGTGCGGCCACGCTGACCGAGCAGGCCCAGCGTCTGCAAGAACGTACGCTCACCATGGAGCGCAGCGCCCGGCAGTTTCTGATCCTGAACGACACCAGTTTCCGTGATCGCTATATGGATGCCTGGAAAGAAGCCCAGTCTGCGCTACGGGCAGTGAAGGCGAATTCAGGCTTGCACCAGCCGGTGTTCAACGAATGGCTGGATACCTCCGAGACCGCAGGCGCGGTGCTGGCGCGCTCGTTTGATGAAGCCGAGAAACAGCAGCGCTTTCTGTTTGCCCAACTTGCGCATCTGCGTGAACTCAATGACGAGATCGCCCAGGATGTGCGCATTGGCATTGCCAATCGTAATGACAACTTTCTGCACGAACTGGACCGTCAGCGCACCTTGCTGATGTGGCAATTGATCGCCGTGGGTGGCATTGCAGTCGTATTGATCGTGGCTTGGCACTTGGGTTTTGCGCGGCCATTGCGCCGGGTGGTGGATGCCATTCATCAGTTGGGTGAGAACCGCCTGGCCGATCCTGTCGTCATTGCAGGGCCAGGGGACTTGCGCCAACTCGGTGTGCAACTGGACTGGTTGCGCCGGCGACTGTTGTCGTCAGACGAAGAAAAAACCAGGGTGCTGCACCATGTGTCGCATGAACTCAAAACGCCACTGGCCGCCTTGCGTGAAGGTGTGGCGCTGCTGGACGAAGGCATTATCGGGCCACTGGAACCACGCCAGCGCGAGATCACCGGCATACTGCAGCAAAACGTGCTGACCTTGCAGGCGCGGATTGAAGACTTGCTGCGCTATCAGACCATTGCCTGGCAGGCCCGCCGGCTGACCCGCGTGGCGGTCGATGTGCGAGAAGTGCTTGAAAACACGGTGGCAGACCAGAAACTGCAATGGCAAGCGCGCAATCTCGAGGTGACCATCACCGGCCCCAACGCGGTGATCACCGCAGATGGCGAGAAACTGGCCATGGTGGTGGGTAACTTGCTCTCCAACGCCATTCGCTTCAGTCCGGAAGGTGGGACCGTGGCGCTCTCCTGCATGCAGGCCGATGGCAGCACCATTATCGAATGCGCGGACGATGGGCCGGGGATTCCGGCCTCTGAGGCCGCGCGCATCTTTGAGCCGTTTTACCGGGGCGGAGGCCAGCCAGCCGTCGCATCACCCGGACACGGTATTGGATTATCCATTGTGCGCGAGCTTGTCGAAGCGCATGGTGGCGTCGTTGAACTTGTCGCTGCGGGCCCGGGTGCCCGCTTCAGGATTACATTACCCGATGAATCGCATTAATCCCCGTTCTTTTGCTCCGTTGGCGCTGCTGTTTGCGGTGTGCCTGCTGGGTGGGTGCGCGCAGGGCTGGGGCCTTCGGCATGCGCCGCCGCCTGTCGTGACGCCGACCCCGACACCGACTCCCGAGCCGCCACCACCGCCGCCTGATCCGGTCCGCTTGCTGATCGACTTTTACAGCTTTACCCGAGCCATGCCCGCCGCTGAATTGACCAAGCGTGCGGGGGAGTTCGCCAACGGCGTGCAAACGCCGGAAACGATGCTCAAACAGGCGATCTTGCTCTCGCAAACCCGCAACCCGCCGGATCTGGCCCGCGCCATCAGCCTGGCCGACAACACTGCACGCACCGATAACCCCTTACGCGGCGCGGCGCAGATGCTGAGCCAGCAATGGAATGATCGGCGCCGGCTGGAAGATCAACTGGATAAACAAACCGCAGCGACCAAAGAAGCGCAGCGGCGGGCGGACCAGATCAAGACGCAACTGGACGCACTCAAGAATATCGAGAAAGACATGGCCGGCGACAAAGCATCTGCGCCGGCCCGCAAGGAATAACCATGGAAAAGCCACACCTTCTGTTTGTGGATGATGACGCCGACATGCTGCGGCTGATGGCATTGCGTTTGCAGGCTGGCGGTTACCGCGCCACGACTGTGGCTTCGGCCGAACAAGCGCTGGCCCAGATTGCGGTGGAATGCCCGCAACTGGTGATCAGTGATGTGCGCCTGCCCGGTCAGGATGGCATGGCGCTGTTTGAGGAAATCCGTCAGCGCCATCCGGGTTTGCCGGTGATCCTGCTGACCGCGCACGGCACGATTCCGGATGCCGTAGAAGCCATGCAGCGCGGCGTGTTCTGTTATCTGACCAAACCGTTTGACGCCCATGTGCTGCTGGAGAAAATCGCCCAGGCACTTAATCTGACGTCCTCGGCGGGCAGTGCGCAGCAGCAGGCGGGCGAGGACTGGCGGGGCGGCCTGATCAGCCGTAGCCAGATCATGGAAGAACTGTTGGGTGAGGCACGTCTTGTGGCCGCCAGCGATGCCAGCGTCCTGATCCAGGGGGAGAGTGGTAGCGGCAAGGAAGTGCTGGCGCGCGCGCTGCACCGGGCCAGCCCGCGCGGTCGTGGGCCGTTTGTGGCGGTGAACTGCGGGGCGATTCCAGAGCAACTGCTGGAGTCCGAACTTTTCGGCCATATCAAGGGCGCCTTTACCGGCGCGCTGGCCAATCACCGCGGGCTGTTTCAGGCAGCCAACGGCGGCACGCTCCTGCTGGATGAAATTGGTGATATGCCTTTGCCGCTGCAGGTGAAACTGCTACGTGTGCTGCAAGAAAAGGCCGTACGCCCGGTCGGTGCGAGCGAGGCCGTGGCGGTCGACGTGCGCATTATCTCTGCCACGCACCGTGATCTGGATGCCGCCATTGCCGCGGGTCAGTTTCGCGAGGACCTCTACTATCGCCTCAACGTGGTGTCGTTGACGCTGCCGCCCCTGTCGGCGCGGCGCGAGGATATCCCGCTACTGGCCAACCATTTCCTCACCCAGATTGCCACACGCTACAGCAAGTCGGTGACTGGCTATGCGCCAGATGCCATGGAGGCGCTGGTGTCCGCGGCGTGGCCAGGCAATGTGCGCCAGTTGTACAACGTGGTCGAACAGGTTTGCGCGCTGGCTACCGCGCCGATTATTCCGCTGTCGCTGGTTCAACGCGCCTTGCGGCTGCCAGCGCAGGGGATTCTCAACTACAACGATGCAAAGTCCCGTTTTGAACGTGATTACCTCACCCAGCTTTTGAAAGTGGCCGATGGCAATGTCACGGATGCCGCACGCATTGCGGGTCGCAACCGTACCGAGTTCTATCGCCTGTTGCAAAAACATGGCCTGAACCCCGGGTTATTCAGGCAAGGCGGAGAGGGCGTCGCTTGATAGCGACAACCATATTGCGCTGCAACGTCCGTCAAACCTGGCGTTGCCGGGTTTGACAGTCAGATGGCGTCGTGATTTCACGACGTTTTACCTTGATTTTCGGTGTCCATTGACACCGATTTCAAACCTCTTCCTCGCAAATCCTTGATATTGCTGGCTTTTGCAAAGCTGGCACGACCCTTGCATTAACTCCATCACCTCCCAGAGATTTTTGAGGTTTTTTGTTTTAACCACTGGAAAGGAGTACACGATGCAAATCCGTAAAACTCTCGTGAATGTCGCGCTGATCGCTGGTACCGTTTTGCTGGGCGCAGGTGCCTATGCTGCTGGTACTTCCGGTACCTCTACCGGGGCGGATAATCCGCCGGCCAGCTCGCCACAGAGTCTGACCCGTTAAGGCTCATCTCCCGTGACCGACTGACCCTGCGCTGGCCACCGCAATGGTGGCTGGCGTGGGTCTGACGATGGGTGCTACCCCCCCCCAGCACCCACGTAAGCCCGCCCCATCTGGGGTGGGCCTCTTTTTTTATGCGCCCCAGGTAAACGCGAAACGACGCTGAACAGGTGCCTGAAGTCCAGGCGCGTCGGGCTGCGTGTAAACTGCCAGCCATGCCTGTTGTCACCATCGCCCTTTTTCAGGACTCCCACACCCTGTCCCATGACGCTTTGTTGGCGTTGCCATGGTCAGCCGCGACGCGCGCGCGTCTGGCTGAGATCAGTCATGTTCCGCGACAGCGACAACTCATGCTGGGGCGTGTACTGCTGCTCGATACCGCACGCCAGCTGGCTGGCCCAACGCTAGGCCTGGCTGATCTGGTCGAGCGCGACGAAGCCAGTCCATGTTTTGCGGGCTGGCCGACCTTGGCCGTATCCATTTCACATACCGCGAACTGGCTGGGCGTGGCCGTTGCACATGGGGCTGGACTGCAGTTGGGGCTGGATGTGGAACAAGCACGCCCACGCAAGATTCTGGCTCTGGCGCGGCACGCCTGCGATGAGGCTGATCTGGCCTGGGTTGCGGCGGCAGATGACGATACCCGCGGTGATCGCTTCTACCGACTGTGGACACTGCGTGAGGCGGCCTACAAAGGTGGATTGCGCCAACATGTTTATGGTGCACCGCCAATGCATGGTTATGTCACCGAACCGCAGCCGGACCACCACAGCGGCGTGCTCCCTGAAAATCTCTATTGGGCGGTGAGTTGCAATCAACCGGTTGATATCCATTTTGCGTGGCCGGAGCTTTCACTGTGAACGCCGCGCAAGAATCGATTGCTTATCCCGATCCCAGCGCGCTGACGGTGCTGGATTTATCGGCGCTGCGTTTTCGGCAGGCCTCTGCCGCAGATGCCGGGTTGCTGGCACCGTTAATCCACGAGGCGGCGCAGACGGAATTTGCCTGGTTGTTTGAGGCACCCGCCGCGGAAACCGTTGCCTTTCTGCAGCATGCACTGGCTGAACCGATGGGCCATTTCTCCTGGCAGCACTTGCGAGTGGCTACCCTGGCGGACCAGCCCGTGGCCGTCATGGGGGTGCAGGATGGGCGCGGCGGATTATTGAATGGCCCTTATCTGGCCATGCAGCTGATGCAGTACTTTGGCTGGCGCCAAACCGCGGGCATCTTGCGGCGTGGACTGGTTCTGCAACGCGAAGTGCCGGTGCCGCAACCAGACCAGACCTTGATTGCCCATTGCGCCACGGCCCCCAGATGGCGGCGGCAAGGGGTGTTCGGGGCGCTGTTTCAGGATGCATTGGGGCGGGGCTTGATTCCGGTACGCAAGGGGCAGGACATCATTCTGGATGTACTGGCCAGCAACATCAGCGCCATGGCGCTTTACCGCAAACTGGGTTTTGTGACGATCAGCACCCGTCCCTTTGCAGCGGCCGGGGTGCCAGACCACCTGTTTGCGCGGCGGATGCGCTATCGGGGCGCACCCGGCAACGGCGCATCGCTGGCCGTCACCGGTCAACGATAAGATTCAGAACAGTACCCGGAAACGGATCGTCCCTTCCACGCCCGCCAGTTTCTTGAGTGCGGTATCGCTGTAGTCAGAGTCTACGTCGATGACCACATAGCCGATCTCGGCATTGGTTTGCAGATACTGCGCGGCAATGTTGATCTTGTCGGCAGACAGCACGCTGTTGATGGCGGAGAGCACACCCGGGATATTGCGGTGAATGTGCAGCACACGGCGCTTGCTGGCTTGCTGTGGCAAAGCCACTTCCGGGAAGTTGACCGACGACGTGGTCGTGCCGTTATCGCTGTACTTCACCAGCTTTTCAGCGACTTCCACTCCGATATTGGCCTGTGCCTCGACGGTTGACCCCCCGATATGCGGGGTCAGGATCACATTATCGAACTGGCGCAGCGGCGAGGCGAACTCTTCCTTGTTGTCTTTGGGCTCGACCGGGAACACATCGATCGCGGCGCCGGCCAGATGTTTGCTTTCAATTGCCGCAGCGAGCGCATCAATGTCCACGACCGTACCGCGGGCAGCGTTGATCAGCACGGCGCCCGGTTTCATGGCAGCCAGTTGTGCTGCGCCCATCATGTTTTTGGTCGAGGCTGTTTCGGGTACGTGCAGCGTCACAATGTCTGAGTGCGCCAGCAAGGTATGCAGATCAGCCACCTGTTGCGCATTGCCCAGTGGCAGTTTGGATGACGTATCAAAAAACGCGACGCGCATGCCCAGAGCTTCGGCCAGGACTGACAACTGCGAGCCAATCGCCCCGTAACCGATGATCCCCAACTGTTTGCCGCGCACTTCATATGACGCACTGGCCGATTTGATCCAGCCACCACGGTGACAACTGGCGTTTTTCTCCGGAATACCCCGCAATAACAAAATGGCCTCAGCCAGTACCAGTTCTGCGACCGAGCGCGTATTGGAATACGGCGCATTGAATACGGCCACCCCCAATTTTTGCGCAGCGATGAGATCTACCTGATTGGTGCCAATGCAGAAACAACCTACTGCGACCAGTTTCTGCGCGGATTCCAGCACGTCGGCCGTGAGCTGCGTACGAGAGCGAATGCCGACAAAGTGGGCATCGGCAATTTTCTGTTTGAGTTCATCGCCACTGAGTGCACCGGGCAAGGCTTCAATATTGGTGTAACCAGCAGCTTTGAATGCATCGATTGCGCTCTGGTGAACACCCTCCAGCAGGAGGATGCGGATCTTGTCTTTTTCCAGAGAAGTTTTGCTCATGAAGTCTCACCTTGGATGGGCTGTGAACGCGCGGCTGCGCTCAGGAAAACCTGAAATCAAACGGACTATCCAGATGAGGATGGGGCCACCCTGGCATCAGACAAGTGCCCACCCATGACAATAAATACCGATTAGCAGTCTGCCTGCGTGTTTAGCAGGGTAGGAACGCGCTGACATGCATGCCCTGACTCGCTGACAGACGTCGCGATATCACCGCTTCACACTGATTGCCAGTGTCGGCGTTCACACGTCGGCACCCCGGATACCGGCTGGCGGACGAGCATGCAGTCCCGCCATGCCCAGGCGCGTGCTTTGCGCCAGGCTGAACGTTTGACGACTGGCGCAACGCGTCAGTCCTTGCGGTCTGCCGTTCGGGCGAAAGTTCACCCTTCGTCGTTCACCGGCACGCACCAGCAGGCTTGCCTGCAGGCGCACCAGCAGGGAGGCATGCACCTTGGCCAGCATCGACCAGTCTTACGCCCGGCAGGCCGGGCGCCTGTGGAACAAGTCCACGCTAGAAGAAGATGAAAACGATCTGAGAGGATTTGCCGCAACCGAGGCACCGCTCAGGGCGGAGCTGTTCAGCGCGGATCAGATGGAGCGGCATGGCCGCATCCTGGCGGCATCTCACCGCATCGGTGCCGGTTATCAGCAAGATCAGCTGCTTGCCCGCCTGGCTGAAAACGAAGCCATTCTGGTGAATGCTTGTCGCGTGCTGACCAATACCACCAACGCCACCAGGCTGACCCCGGCTGGCGAGTGGTTGCTGGATAACTTCTACCTGATCGAAGAACAGATCCGCACCGCCAAGCGTCACTTTCCCAAGGGGTACGGGCGCGGTCTGCCCAGATTGGCTGAGGGCGAATCTGCCGGCATGCCGCGCGTGTATGAAATCGCGCTGGAGGCCATTGCCCATGGTGATGGTCGCTGGGATCTGGAAAGCCTCAGCCGGTATGTCTCTGCCTATCAGCAGGTCTCTGAACTGACCCTGGGTGAGTTGTGGGCGATTCCGATCATGTTGCGGCTGGCGTTGATCGAGAACCTGCGGCGCGTCAGCGCCAGTATTGCGACGGATAGCGCGGATCGCAATCTGGCGGCTGAATGGGCCAGCCGCATGATCAAAGCGTCTGAAGAAGACCCCAAAAGCCTGATTTTGCTGGTCGCGGATATGGCTCGCAGTGGCCCGGTGATGGGACACACCTTTGTGGCAGAGCTGGCTCGCCGGTTGCAAGGGCAAGGTGCGCAGCTGGCATTGCCGCTGACGTGGATCGAACAAGTGCTGGCCGAACAAGGCCAGACCATCGAGCAAATGGTGCTGGCTGAAAACCGCCAGCAGTCGGCCAATCAGTTATCGATCAGCAACAGTATTTCCAGCTTGCGCCTTTTGGGCGCGACCAACTGGCGTGAGTTTGTTGAAACCCTGAGCGTGGTTGAACAGATTTTGATCAGCGACCCGGCTGGCATGTACACGCACATGGATTTTTCCACGCGTGATCAGTACCGGCATACGGTCGAACGCACTGCTCGCCGCGCGCACATGGCAGAAAGCGCAGTGGCCCGTCAGGCTATCGATCTGGCGGCTGCTGCGGCCAGCAGCGGGCCATTGATCGACTCCCCGATCCACACTGACCGTAAAGCGCACGTCGGGTTTTATCTGTTTGGTGACGGATTGGTACGGCTGGAACAAGCCTGCCAGGCGCAATTGCCGTTTTGGTTGAAGTGCAAACGCGGATTTGCCCGTGCACCGGTTGCCTGCTACCTGGGGGCGATTTCGCTAATCACCCTGGGTGTGGCGCTGCCCATGTTGTACAAGGTGTGGCAAGCCGGTCTGACCAATCCCGTATTGTGGGTGGTGCTGACGGTCTCCCTGTTGCTGGCGGCTAGCCAGTTGGGCGTGGCGTTGATCAACTTGTTTGCCACACACCTGGCCGTACCGCGCTTCTTGCCTCGGCTGGATTACAACCGGGGCATTCCACCTGAGTTACGCACACTGGTCGTTGTCCCAGGCATGCTCAGCAGCGTGGAGGGCGTCGAGCGGCTGGTCGATGATCTGGAAGTGCGTTTCCTGGGTAATCGTGATCCGCATTTGCATTTTGCCCTGCTGACCGATTTCACCGACGCATCTGAAGAACACATGCCGGACGATCAGGCGCTGGTTGCGCTGGTGACCTCCCGCATCAATGCACTCAACAGCCAGTACCCGTCACCGCGGGGTAATACGTTCTTTCTGTTCCATCGGCCGCGCCGCTATAACCCGCGCGAAGGCAAATGGATGGGCTACGAGCGCAAACGCGGCAAACTGGCTGCGTTGAACATGCTGTTGCGTGATGGCGTGACGGAGCCCTTTTCAACGGTGATCGGTCATACGGCGGTGTTGTCCAACGTCAAATATGTGATCACGCTCGATACCGACACCCAACTCCCCAGGGATGCTGCACGCCAGTTCGTCGGCACCATGGCGCACCCGCTCAATCATCCACGGTACGACGAGCAACTGGGCCGCGTGGTCGAAGGTTACGGCATCTTGCAACCACGCGTGGCAGAGAGCCTGCCACCGGGTGGCCCCAGCATGTACGCGCGGCTGATTGGCAGCGAGCCGGGCATCGACCCCTATACACGCACGGTTTCAGATGTATACCAGGACTTGTTTGGTGAAGGCTCGTTCATTGGCAAGGGTATTTATGATGTCGCCACGTTTGAACAAGCGCTGGCCGGGCGTTTCCCGGAGAACACCGTGCTCAGCCACGACTTGCTGGAAGGCTGCTACGCCCGTTCTGGTTTGCTGAGCGACGTCGCGCTTTACGAGACCTCACCCGACAACTATCTGACGGACATACAACGCCGCACGCGCTGGGTGCGCGGTGACTGGCAGTTGTCTGACTGGCTGTTCTTCAAGGTGAAGAACGAGCAGGGCGAACGTATCCCCAACCCGTTGAGCATTCTGTCGCGCTGGAAGCTCAAGGACAATCTGCGCCGCAGTCTGGTGCCACTGTCGCTGGTTGTGCTGACCGTACTGGGTGCTACCGTCTTGCCCATGCCGCGCTTGTGGCTGGGCACATTGCTGACGGTGTTGTGGTTGCCGACCATTCTGTCTGCGCTGCTGGATCTGGCACGCAAGCCGCGTGGTATTACCTGGCGCCAGCATCTGTTTACCAATAGCCACCTGATCTGGGTCCAGGCCACACAACTGGGCTTGCGCCTCGCGACCTTGCCGCACGAAACCTGGGTCACCACGGGCGCCATTTTGCGCACGCTTTGGCGCAAGTGGTTTACCCACAAGCATCTGCTGGAGTGGTCGACCTCTGAAGTGGCCCGCACGACGGCGCGTTATGACCTGAAGACTTTTATCCGCGCCATGTGGATCGGCCCGGTGGCCGCAGTGGCAATCCTGGTCTGCGCACCGCTGATTGATGTCACCTGGCTGGTCTTTGCGGCGATCCTGGCCGGTTTGTGGCTATTGTCGCCGGTGCTGGCCTGGTGGATCAGCCAGCCACCCGCTGCCTTTGCGACGGAACTGGACACCGAGCAAACCACATTGCTGCGCCGGACGGCACGCAAAACCTGGCTTTTCTTCGAGACCTTTGTCACCGCGCAGGAACACTGGCTACCACCTGATAATTTCCAGGAGGTGCCGGACGAAGGCATCATCGCGCATCGCACCTCGCCCACCAATATCGGCCTCTCTTTGCTGGCCAACATGACCGCGTATGATTTCGGTTACTTGTGCGGTGGCGCCATGCTGGAGCGCACCACCAACACGCTCAATGGCATGCTCAGCCTGGAGCGTTATCGGGGCCATCTCTACAACTGGTACGACACCCGCAGCCTGCAACCGCTGGCACCGCGTTATGTGTCGACCGTAGATAGCGGCAACCTGGCCGGGCATTTGATCACCCTGCGCCAGGGGTTGCTGGCACTGACTGAAGACCCGCTTATCCACCCGATGCTGTGGCATGGTCTGGATGACGGGATCAAGCTGATAACAAGCCTGTGGCTGGCAGAAGCGCCCCAGCCACTGGTCCAGTTGCAATCGCAGATCAGCGGCGCGCTATTGGTGCCGCCGGCCAGCCCGGCAGATGCATACAGCACGCTCAAGAATCTGACCCAGGATGTGGATACGCTGTGTGCGTTGATTCCGGACGATGCCGAGCAAAATGAACTGCGCCGCGCCGCGGCCTCGGTGCAGCGCCAGTGTCATGCCACCCTGGGTGAAATCGAACACCTGATGCCGTGGGCAACCTGGTCGGCGGAGCAACGTGCGCAGGTGGTGTCGTTAAACCGCATTCCCTTGCTGCGTGATCTGCCGGGCTTTGCCAGTGTTGCTACAGATGAATGGCACTTGCCGGCCGACCTGGCCGAACAAGTCGGAGCCGCCAGCCGTCACGCGCGGGACCGGCTCTCGCTGATGAACGCGCTTGCGGTGCAGGCGCTGGAACTGGCGCAGATGGATTACGGCTTTTTGTACGACCCTTCTGTGCATTTGCTGGCCGTGGGCTACAACTGCGACGACAACCGGCGTGACAGCGGCCGTTATGACTTGCTGACCTCGGAAAACCGCCTGTGTAATTTTGTGGCGATTGCCCAGGGTCAACTACCGCAGGAAAGCTGGTTTGCCCTGGGCCGCTTGTTGACGCTGGTTGATAACGAACCGGTAATGGTGTCCTGGAGTGGCTCGATGTTCGAGTACCTCATGCCCATGCTGGTCATGCCCACCTACCCCGAGACCTTGCTCGATACCACGTGCCGTGCCGCCGTGCGTGCGCAGATTACCTACGGCAAACAGGCTGACGTGCCCTGGGGGATTTCAGAATCGGGCTACAACACGACTGACGCGCACCTCAATTACCAGTACCGCGCTTTTGGCGTGCCCGGACTGGGGCTGAAACGCGGGCTTGTCGATGACCTGGTCATTGCACCATATGCCACGGTGATGGCATTGATGGTCGCGCCGACTGCCGCATGCCAGAACCTGCAAAAGCTCAGTGCCATGGGGGCGGAAGGTGCGTATGGCTATTACGAGGCCATCGACTACACCCTCGCCCGCTTACCGCGTGGCCAAAAGCATGCCATGGTGCGTTCGTTCATGGCCCACCATCAGGGTATGGCGTTTTTATCGCTGTCTTATGCCTTGTTGGGTCAGCCCATGCTCAAGCGCTTTGGCGCTGACCCGCAATGCCAGGCCACCATGCTGTTGTTGCAGGAGCGCGTGCCCAAGACCATTGCGGTGTACGCCCGGGCTGGCCAGTTTGCCAATAGCAGTGCGCAGGCCGAAACCCTTGAGGCGTCGATCCGGGAGTTCGACCGCCCCGATACCCCGGCGCCCGAGGTGCAACTGCTGTCCAACAGCCGTTATCACGTGATGGTGAACAACGCCGGGAGTGGGTACAGCCGCTGGAAGAACATGGCGGTGACGCGATGGCAAGAAGACTCAACGCTGGATCAACTGGGCGTGTATTGCTATCTGCGGGACCTGGAAACAGGTTTGTTCTGGTCGTCGTCATCGCGCCCTTGCGGTATGCCGGGTGAGAACTTCCGCGCCATCTTTTCCGAAGCGCATGCTGAGTTCCATCGGCAGGATCAACGTTATGACGTCCGCAGCGAGATCGTCGTTTCACCGGAAGATGACATTGAATTGCGGCGCATCCGCATTACCAACCGTGCCCGCCGTCGGCGCATTCTGGAAGTCACCAGCTATGCCGAAGTGGTGATCGCACCAGTCAGTGCCGATAACGCTCATCCGGCATTCAGCAAGCTGTTTGTTGAAAGCGAAATCCTGCCGGAACAACAAGCCATTTTGTGTCACCGCCGCAAGCGCGAACAAAAAGAACCACAGCCTTATCTGTTGCACTTGATGGCGGTGCACGGTGCAGATGTCGATCACTTCAGCTGCGAGACCGATCGCGCGCGGTTTATCGGTCGTGGCAATACGCTGGCATCCCCGGTGGCCCTGACCGCGACCGGTCATCTCTCCAATACTCAAGGGGCCGTCCTGGACCCGGTGGTCTCGGTGCGTCATCACATTGTTCTGGAGCCTGAGGCGACGGTCACGCTTGATCTGGTGCTGGGTATGTCTGATACGCGTGACGGCGCGCTGGCATTGATTGAGAAATACCGCGACCGGCGTCTGGCGGACCGGGTGTTTGATCTGGCCTGGACGCACAATCTGGTGCTGCTGCGGCAGATCAACGCCAGTGAGGCCGATGGCCAGTTGTATGGCCGCATGGCCGGCGCCATCCTTTATCCGAACGCGGCACAACGGGCAGAAGTGGCGGTGTTGATGAACAACCGGCGCGGTCAGTCTGGCCTGTGGGGATATGCCATTTCTGGTGACCTGCCCATTGTGCTGTTGCGTATTGCTGATCCGGGCCGTATTGATCTGGTCCGGCAACTGGTCCAGGCCCACGCTTATTGGCGGCTGAAAGGGCTGGCGGTTGATCTGGTCATTCTGAATGAAGACCACGCAGGTTACCGTCAGGCGCTGCAAGACCAGATCATGGGTTTGATCAGCGCGGGCGTGGAAGCCAGCGCCAACGACAAACCTGGCGGGGTTTTCGTGCGCAATGGCGAACAGATGTCGATGGAGGATCGCACGCTCTTGCAAACCGTGGCACGCATCATCATTACCGATACGCGCGGCAGTTTGCAGGATCAGGTGACGCGCCGTGGCGCCCTCAGCGTTGCGCCGCCGCCATTGCCGGTCAATAGCAGCAGCATCGTGCCTCTACCGGAAGCACCACGCCGGCAAACGCTGGATTTGCAGTATCACAACGGCACGGGCGGTTTTTCGGCAGATGGTCGTGAATACATCATCAGTACCCGCGATACGCAACGCACGCCTGTGCCGTGGTCCAACATGCTGGCCAACAGTGATTTTGGCACCATGATTTCTGAAAGCGGTATGGCCTATACCTGGCGTGGCAATGCCCACGAGTTCCGTCTTTCACCCTGGTATAACGACCCGGTTCAGGATACCGGCGGCGAAGCGATTTACCTGCGGGATGAAGAAACCGGCAAGTTCTGGTCTCCGACGCCGCTGCCGGCGCGCGGTACGGGTGAATACATCACGCGTCATGGCTTCGGCTATAGCGTGTTTGAGCATGAAGAGAACGGCATCCGCACGGAGTTGTGGGTGTACGTCGCGCTGGATGCGCCGGTGAAGTTTTCGCGCCTGAAAATCCGTAACGTTTCTGGGCGTACCCGCAAGCTGACGGTGACCGGTTATGTGGAATGGGTGCTGGGCGACTTGCGTGCAAAAACAGCGCCGTTTGTGGTGACAGAGATCTCGCCCGCGACCGGTGCGCTCTACGCACGCAACAGCTACACGGCTGCCGCTGGCACCCAGGTCGCGTTCTTTGATGTGGACGATCCACTGCGTGAAATCACGGCTGACCGCCGTGAATTCATTGGTCGCGCCGGGACGCATGCGCGCCCGGCGGCGATGGAACGAACGCGGCTTTCCGGCCGGGTTGGCGCTGCGCTCGACCCGTGCGGTGCCATTCAGGTGCCGTTTGCGCTGGTTGATGGGCAGGAACGTGAAATGACCTTCCGCCTCGGCGCCGGTCAGGACGTCACTGAAGCGGACTCGCTGGTGCCGCGTTTCCGCGGGAATACCACTGCTGCCGATGTACTTGATCATGTGCAGCAATACTGGCAACGCGTGCTCGGTGCGGTGCAGGTACAGACACCAGACCCATCTATCAACCTGATGGCAAACGGTTGGCTGGTTTATCAAGTGCTGGCGTGCCGTTTGTGGGGCCGCAGCGGGTATTACCAGTCTGGCGGCGCGTTCGGATACCGTGACCAGATTCAGGACACCATGGCGCTGGTCCACGCTGAGCCCGTCCGCATGCGTGAGCACGTGCTGTTATGCGCCAGCCGCCAGTTCATGGATGGCGATGTGCAGCACTGGTGGCACCCACCGACAGGGGCAGGCGTGCGTACGCGGTGCTCCGATGATTACTTGTGGTTGCCCATGGCCTTGTGCCGGTATGTAGAAACCACCGGCGATATGGCCATTCTGGATGAAACCGTACCGTATCTGACCGGACGTCCCCTCAACCCGGATGAAGAAAACTGGTACGACCTGCCGGGCGTGAGCGATATCCGCGAGCCCGTCTACCAGCACGGCATGCGGGCCATTCTGCATGGCTTGCGTTATGGTCCGCACGGCATTCCGCTGATGGGCTCGGGGGACTGGAACGACGGCATGAACCTTGTCGGTGAACACGGCGTGGGGGAGAGCGTGTGGCTGGGCTTCTTCTTGTATGAAGTCTTGTGCCAGTACGGCAAACTGGCCCGGCAGTATGGGGATGCCGCGTTTGCCGAACGCTGTGCCCAGGAAGCCGCCCAGTTGCAGCAATCACTCGAAACCCATGCCTGGGATGGCGAATGGTACAAACGCGCCTGGTTTGATGACGGCACGCCGCTGGGCACCGCCACCAACACCGAATGCCGCATTGACTCGATCGCACAGAGCTGGTCCGTCCTTTCCGGTGCCGGTGACCCGATTCGCGCACAGCGTGCCATGCAGTCGCTCAATGAAAACCTGGTGCGTCGGCCCGACAAGCTGATCCAGTTACTGGATCCGCCTTTCGACAAAGGTCATCTGGAGCCCGGGTACATCAAGGGTTATGTGCCTGGCGTGCGGGAAAACGGGGGTCAGTACACCCACGCCGCTGTCTGGACGACCATGGCGTTTGCGCATATGGGAGATACGCGCAATGCCTGGGAACTGATGAACTTGATCAACCCGATCAACCACGCGCGGGATGCGGCTGAAGTGGCGCAATACAAGGTCGAGCCCTACGTGGCAGCGGCTGATGTCTATGGCGTTGCCCCGCACACCGGGCGCGGCGGCTGGACATGGTATACGGGCTCGGCCGGCTGGATGTACCGGCTGATTGTGGAGTCACTCCTGGGTGTTCACCGTGAAGCCGATACCTTGCGCCTCACGCCGTTACTACCGCCAGACTGGCCGGGGTACGAGCTAACCTACCACTTTGGCCAGAGTACTTACCGTATCCACATCCGTCGTGCCGACCAGCCCGGCGTGCGGTTGACGGTGGATGGCGAGGAACAGGACAGCCCGGTACTGCCGTTGAAAGATGACCACGCAGAGCATTGGGTGGAACTGCAGTTGGGACAGCAGTGAAATTGAAAAGGGGATCGCGGTGCGATCCCCTTTTTGAATCCTGCGGCAGAGGCGGGGGTATGACTACTGCCCCGCCAGCTCATCCATAAATCGTGCCATTTCAATATCCAGCGCCGACACGCCTTTGGCATCATGCGTGGTCAGTACAACCTCTACCCGGTTGTAGACATTGAACCATTCCGGGTGATGGTTCATCTGCTCGGCCTTGAGCGCCACGCGCGCCATAAAGCCAAACGCGGTGTTGAAATCCTGAAACTTGAAATTGCGGCTGATCGCGTCGCGATCCTTCACGTTTTGCCAGCCGGGCAGGCCGTGCAGGGCGCTGACGCGTTCGGCGTCGGGTAGCTTGTGTGTGGTCATGTCGGGCTCCTCAGGCATCTTCAGTGTCCGGCCAGCCTTCACCCGTGCCCTGATGCAGCACTGTATCGCCAGGCAAAATTGCGCCAGCGGGGATCTCAGGCTTGGGGGCAATGGCCGCGTACAGCGGCGCAAAATCGGGTTCGGTGGCCTTGAACAGTTGTTCAAAACTGTCGATCACAAAGTACGTTTTCTGGAACGAGTCATAGCGATAACGGGTTTTCATGATCCGCTGCAGATCAAACCCCAGCCGGTTGGGGCTGTCGCTGTCCAGGCAATAGTGGGACTCCGAGCTGGAAGATAAAATCCCGGCGCCATAAATCCGCAGGCCTTTGGGTGTATTGATCAGGCCAAACTCCACGGTAAACCAGTATAGCCGTGCCAGCATGTCCAGCCCGCCCAGGCTGTCAGCTTTGACACCGCCCTTGCCGTAGGCCTGCACATAATCGGCAAACACCGGGTTCATCAGCAGTGGCACGTGACCGAACAAGTCGTGAAAGATGTCGGGCTCTGGCAGGTAGTCCAGATTGTCTGGCTCACGAATCCACCAGGTGACCGGAAAGCGGCGATTGGCCAGGTGCTCAAAGAAAATGTCTCCCGGGATCAGACCGGGCACCGCCACCAGTTGCCAGCCGGTAGCGGCCATCAGATGCTGGTTGAGTTCGCCAAAATCAGGGATACGATCCGGGCTGACTTGCAGGGCGGCAATACCTTCCAGGTATTCATCGCAGGCGCGGCCCGGCAATAGCGCTACCTGACGCGCATACAGCGTCGCCCAGGTGGCGTGGTCGGCCTCGGTGTAGCGGTCCAGCGGCTGGGGCATGGTGTAGTCGGTATCGTGACTGAGCCCCGCGTTTTTGCGGACGGTGATGTCAGGCACGACAAATTCTTCAGCCTGGTTCATGGTGTTGTTCCTGTTTGCGCCATGAATACAGTCTACGGCCGATGACGCGCGCAACTTGCGCAAAATAGCCCTGGTTTTTCTCAGGGAATGCGTAAATCATGCAATGATTGATCTACTCATGCAGGAAGTACGCAAAATATGCTTGATAAGTTCGATTACCAGATTCTGGAACAACTCCAGAAAGACGCGCGTGCCTCTCACCAGCAACTCAGCCAGCATGTGCCCTTATCCCCTTCGCAGATCGGCCGGCGCATTCAGCGCATGGAAGAGTCTGGCGTAGTCCGTGGCTATCGTGTCACGCTGGATCCGGAACTATTGGGCTTATCGGTGCAGGCCTTTGTCAGCGTGATTCTGGAGCGCCACGGCGAAGCGGCGATTCGCGAATTTGCGGCTGCCGTGCAAGCCATGCCAGAAGTCCTGGAAGGCTTTGGCATTACCGGGGATGCGGACTACCTGCTGCGGGTGATCGTGCCCGATTTGCCGGCGCTGTCGCGCTTTGTGATGCACAAGCTCACCAGTCTGCCAGGCGTGCGCAGCGTGAAATCCAGCGTGGCGCTGGCGCCGGTGAAGCACACGGCATCGCTGCCGTTACCCATGCCCACCGGCAAGGGGTAGAGCCCCAGTGCAACCTATATGTCACCTTCGTTTCATACAAAGTTGACGCTCGTCATCCCCGCCCATAACGTCAGCCCCTTGTAGCTGATTGACCGGCATCTATCAGGTGCCGGCCTTCTACTTCTTCTATCCGGAGACCTCCATGCCCAAGCGCCCGTCTGCGCTCTTGCTGGCGCTGGCATTTGCTGCGCCTGTCGTTTTCGCCGGTTCACCGCCCGCCTGGGTGACACGCAGCAACCAGTTTGCCCAGCCCATCCTGCATGCCCAGGGCGTGTTTGATCCGGAATCTGCCTCCAGCAGTGGCGATGAAGAATTCGATACGCAGGTCGCCGATTTGCGCCCGGGGTTGTATGAGCGCGAACAAGCGGATGCCGCCCGGCTCACAAAGCGTCTGAAAGCCAGCCGCGCCGCTGAGCATGACCCGAAAGTGCAAGAGGATCTGGACATCCTCATTCACTCGGTCCAGGCGCAGGCCACCACGCTCAAGCTCAATCACCAGTACCTGCTGCAGTACATCAATGTGCCGCAAATTGCCTATTACGGCCTCGATGGGCTGCTTGAGCCACGTAACAAGCCCGAACGACAGGCTCACGCACTGGTGCGCCTGAAGCGCTACGCCGGGCTGGAACCGGGCTACCGTCCGCTGACCGATCTGGCGCGGGAACGCACGGAAGAAGACCTGAAGCGGAGTGGGCTGACCGGCCCGTATGTAGAAGACATCAAAACGCAGCTCAGCAACATCGACACGATGATTGACGGCATGCGTGATGACTTCACGCGTGCCGGCATCAAGGGCTGGGAACAACCGCTGGCGGTGTTCAGCCAGCAACTGCGCGATTACGGCAACTGGGCCCGGACCACGCTGGTGCCGCACGCCCGGCAAGAAGCCCGCCCGCCTGAAGCCATTTACGCCGACAACCTGCGCATGTACGGCGTAGAGATTGGTCCGGATGAGCTCATCCAGCGCGCTGGTGCGGATTTTCTGGAAGTTCAAGGCCAGATGCAGGCTGTTGCGGACAAGATCGCGGCAGAACGACATTTTTCTTCCAGCAATTACCGTGATGTCATCCGTGAGCTGAAAAAACAGGTGATCACCCCGGATCAGATGTTGCCGCATTATCGGCAGCGACTTGGCCAGATTGAGGCCATCATCCGCGAACAGCATCTGGTGACCTTGCCCAACCGCGCAGCCAACATCCGGATGGCGACGGACGCAGAAGCTGCCAGTATTGGCTCGCCGTTCATGAGCCCGCCGCGCCTGATCGGCAACACGGGGGAGTACGGCGAGTTCGTCATCGTGGCGCAGAACCCGCATGCCAAGTCTGATGCCAAGATGGATGACGACAGTTTTGAAGCCGCGTCCTGGACACTCACCGCCCACGAAGCCCGACCGGGCCACGAACTGCAGTTCTCCAGCATGGTGGAAAACGGGACTTCGATTGCCCGTGCCATCTTTGCCGAGAACAGCGCCAATGTGGAAGGGTGGGCGGTGTACTGCGAAGCCACGATTGAGCCCTATATGCCGCTGGATGGGCAGTTGATCTCGCTCGACGCCCGGTTGATGCGGGTGGCGCGAGCCTTCCTTGATCCGATGATCAACACCGGCCGCATTACCCCGGCGCGCGCCAAGCAGGTATTGATGGATGACCTGGTGCTGTCCGAACCCCTGGCGCAGTCAGAGATCGACCGCTACGCCTTCAATAGCCCGGGACAGGCGACCGCTTACTATTACGGCTACACGCAACTGCGTTCGCTGTTGACCCAAACCCGCTTGCTGCTGGGGCCGCAGTTCAATCTGCAGGCGTTCAATGATTTTGTGGTGTCACAAGGATTGCTGCCACCAGAGTTGATGCGCAAAGCGGTACTGGAAAGCTTTGTACCGACACAATTGGCGGCGGGCGGGGCTAGCAACAAAAACGCCAGCAAGTAAGCGTGCCAGACTAAAAAAACGGCCCCTGACGGGCCGTTTTTTATTGGGCTGAACGCACTGCCTGCAGCAAGGCCTGCACCGGATGCCGCAAGCTCACGTCATCGACGAGCCTCGTCTGGCAGCGGCAAGAATAACCGGTCGCCAGCACATCATGCGCCTCGCCATGCGCCGCAATAATGGGTGCCCAGCTCAAGCTATAGATGTGTTCAGACATCGCCCGGTTGGATGCCTCATGCCCGTATGTCCCGGCCATGCCGCAGCAGCCGGTCGCCTGGGTATTGAGTGTGATACCGAAGTGATGGAACAGCTTTTGCCAGTCGCCAGGTGCGGTGGGTACGCTGGTTTTCTCGGTGCAGTGAGATAACAACGTCAATGTTTCGCCACTGGCGCGGACCTCTGGCCAGCGGGACAGTTGCTCTGCCAGCCATTCCTGAATCAACTGTACGGCTGGGGCTGCGTCTTTGCCGAGCGTTTTGACGTACTCGGCGCGGTACGCCAGGGTCATGGATGGCTCCAGGCCGACCAGTGCGATACCCGATGCGGCCAGCGCACGCAGGTGATCGGCGTTTTTGCCGGCAACACGGGCAAACCGGCCCAGAAAACCGTGCACATGCAGTGGTTTGCCATTGGGCGCAAACGGGGCCAGCAGTGGGGTGAAGCCCAGTTGCTGCAGCAGTTCAAAGGTATCCAGCAGCAAGCTGGTTTCCAGATAACTGGTGAAGGCGTCCTGCACCACGATCACTGCATTGGCGCGGGCGGTGTCATCCAGCGTTTGCAATACTTCGGTTGTTGCCAGCTTGAAGTTGCGTTGCTGCAGGGCCTGTACCGGGTGCGTGCCCGAGAGTAACGGGCTGTGCACCAGGTTCAGCTTTGCCAGCATGCTCTGGCCCAGCTTGCTACCCATGACCGCGTTGTATAACGCTGGCCAGCGGGCGAACAGCGGCAGGGTGCTTTCCATGCTGCCAACCAGATAATCCTTGAACGGGCGAAGATAGCGGCCGTAATACAGCTCCATGAATTTGCTGCGGAACTCCGGGACATCCACCTTCACCGGGCACTGCGCCACACAGGATTTACACGCCAGGCACCCCTGCATGGCTTCCATGACCTCGTGGCTGAAATCTGCTTCGCCGCGCCGCCGACCCAACGTGTTGCCCAGTCGCGCCGGTAACATCAACCAGACATTGCCGCTGCGCAGGTTGGCGCTTTCAGATACCGGATCGACCCCGGCCAGCGTCATTTGCCGTAACCATTCCCGGATGAGCGATGCGCGGCCTTTGGGCGAGTGCCGCCGCTCACGCGTGCCCTTCCAGGACGGGCACATGGCGTCATCCGGATCAAAGTTGTAGCACGCGCCGTTGCCATTGCAGTGCATCGCTTCAGCGTAGCGTTCGCGTACCGCAATGGGAATGATCCGGTCATGTTGACCGCGCGTGGGTACGCCATCAATGCGCAGTAAACCATCGGGCGTGGGGGCGGCAATCTTGCCCGGATTCAGCTGATTATGCGGATCAAACACCGCCTTGATCTGTTGCAGTGTGGGGTAGAGCGGCCCGAAGAAATGCGGTGCATATTCAGAACGCACGCCCTTGCCATGCTCGCCCCACAACAGGCCGTGGTACTTCTGCGTCAGTGCAACTACACCATCGCTGATGGTGCGGATGCGTTGTTCGTCTTCCGGGTTTTTCATATCCAGTGCCGGGCGCACGTGCAGCACGCCAGCATCGACATGCCCGAACATGCCGTAAACCACGCCATGGCTATCGAGTAGCGCGCGGAATTCGGCAATGTAATCTGCCAGGTGTTCGGGTGGCACGGCGGTGTCTTCGACAAAGGGAATCGGCCGCCGCTCGCCTTGCATATTGGCCAGCAGGCCAACGGATTTTTTGCGCATATTCCACAGTCGGCCGACTGCGGCTTCACCTCGGGCCAGGGTATAGCCATTGCGCCCATGCGCCTGGCCCTGACCATCCAGAATGCCGGTGACTTCGGTGAGTCTGGCTTCAAGCGCGACTTCGTCATCGGCAATGAATTCGACCAGATTGATACCCAACGCTTCCGGGCCATCGTCATCCGGGAAGAACTCCGCGACGCCGTGCCAGATGATGTCCTGCCGCGCCAGCGCCAGTACTCTGGAATCGACGGTTTCAATCGACGCAGCCTGCAAGGCCATCAGACGCGGGGCGTCACGCAAGGCGGCATCAAATGTCGTGTAGCGTACGTTCACCAGCGCGCTGAATTTGGGGATAGGCAGTACGTTGAGTTTGACCTCGGTCACGAGGCCCAATGTGCCCTCCGCGCCGCACAGAATGGCGTTCAGATCGAACAAGCCATCGGCATTGCGGATATGCGCCAGGTCATAACCGGTGAGGCAGCGATTCAGTTTGGGGAAGCGTTCCGCAATCAGATCGGCTTGATCGCGTGCAATGCTGTCCAGCAGTCGATGGACTTCTCCGACCAGATCGCCCCGTTGCTGAATACTGAGGAGTTCATCTGCTGGCAGCGGTTCTGAATGCCAATGCGTGCCGTCCAGCAATACGGTATCCAGCGCCAGGACGTGATCCCGCGTTTTGCCATACAAGCAGGAACCCTGGCCGCTGGCATCGGTATTGACCATGCCGCCAATCGTGGCGCGGTTGGAGGTGGAGAGTTCCGGCGCAAAAAACAGCCCGTGCGGTTTGAGTGCGGCGTTCAATTGATCCTTCACCACACCGGCTTCTACCCGTACCCAGCGCTCTTGGGGATTGATTTCCAGAATGCGGTTCATATTACGGGAGAGATCAACCACCACGCCCTGGGTGAGCGATTGTCCGTTGGTTCCCGTACCCCCGCCGCGCGGGCTGATCACCAGATGCCGGAACCGCTCCTCGGCCAGCACTTTGACAACGCGGATGATGTCGTCGGCGTGTTTTGGCGTGACCACGACCTGGGGCCAGATCTGGTAGATGGAGTTGTCTGTGGCAGCAACGGTGCGGTCAGCGTAACTGGCCGAGAGCTCACCCTCGAAGCCACGGGTGCGGAGTTCGGTGATGAAATCCAGGTAAAGTGGATTGGAGAGGGGGCGTTCGGCCAGGCGCGGGATCATATGTTTTGCTGCGCGGGTGGGGTTAGGGTGATTGAACACTAAAAATAGTTGGATGTGTTCAGGAGGTTGGGGTTCGCGGGTTGAAAACCTTTTAAACCTCTTTGTTCAGCGCCTTCGGCGCGTTGTTTACATGTCGGGGGTTGCCCGACAGCAAGGGCCTTTCTTTTGGGGCGCCAAAAGAAAGGCACCAAAGAAAAACGACCCCTGCGACGGCGCCCACTTCGTGGGTTCCCTGCGCTTCTCGCGAAGTCCGGCTGGCTCCAGGGAACTCGGGCTAAAGCCCTCAAACACCCTTACGCCGAAACCCCGGACTTCACTGCGATGCTCGGCGCAGTCAAGGGGAGGCAAGTCAAAAGCAACTGCAACCCCGCAAACCGTCTGTTTGCAAGAATGGCCTGGTGATTCCACCACTTCGTCATTCCCCTCGGCGGGCCCCCGCTAAGGCGGGAATCCAGTCCGCAGCCCAACGGGCTGCCTTTGGTGGATTGTCGCTTCGCTCCGAATCCACCCTACAAACCCGCGCCCAGACGATTTGGCTGTTGCCGTTGCTTTTGACGTTCCCCCATTAAAGCCAAGCGCCGAAGGATGGAGGGAGACCTTAGGCTCCCGACCGACTGAGGGCAGCCCGGAGGGCCGCCAGGCTGGGGTCGCCTTTTCTTTGGGTACTTTCTTTTGGCGACCCAAAAGAAAGTACCGTGCTCCGGGCACCCCCGGTATCAAATGCTTTTACTCGCGCCGAAGGCGCTAACAGGGGTTTGGGCTTTCAGTGCTTTGCAGGCACCAGCTAGCCAAACGCCGCCAACCACTCCCGCAAAAAACCTTACCCTGGCGCCTGCGCCGCAGTCATCTTGAAAATCCCCTGCGCATTCCCGCTATCAAACCGCAAATCCAGATGTGTCTGCCCGGCCTCGCCCGTCAGCAAATCACGCGAAATAAACTCATAAAACGACCCCGGCACCACTTTCTTTACCACACCGCCGTCAGCGGTCTTGAATGCACGCTCCACCATCGCTGCCTTGAAGGCAGTCTGACGCACAGACCCGGCACCAGAGATCTCCACTTTGTCTTTGATTGGCGCACCCTGCGCGCGGAGCTGATCGGCCAGGGCTATCACATCCGGCACGCGGTCGGTCGCGTGGTTAAAGCTGTTGCCTTCCGTGGCAATCCACGCCATTTCGGCTGATTCGGTCAGCAGCGTTTCGTAGGCAGCCAGGGGCGGGGTGTCGTGCTGTACGTTAAAACAAGCCACCAGCGCTGGCAGCAGTTTGAAGGCGTCGTTGAGTGGCAGGGCGCGGTGCGCGGCCAGTTTGGCGAGCAGGGCTTTGTGCTCGTCGGTCAGCGGGTCATGGCTGCTGCTGACCACGGCATCGACCGCTGCACCAAACGTCGGGGAGAACTGGTCGACATGCAGTTCAGAGACAAAAAACTGGGCCACGATCTCTGGCGCATCATCATGGCAATACGCGCGGCCGGTCATTTTCAGGCGGGCTAGCGGGTACACGGCGGCGACACTGAAACCCAGCGGCTCCAGGATACGTTTGAAGGCCGCTTCGCCTTGCGGCAAGGCGCCCGTGTTGGCGGCGGTGACGGTACGCAGGGCGCCATGATCGAACACAACTTTCTCGCCCGCAGCCAGTTTGGCATCCACATAGCGTTTGCCTTCCGGCACGGCATCCAGGTTTTTGGCGAACAATTGCATGTTCATGGCCTGCGCGATCAATACGCGAGGCACGCTGGCAACCGGGGCGGTCAGCAAGGTGTCGTCGACATCAATCATGTCGAACAGCTTTTGCGTGGCGTCGGCGCCAATGGTGGCCTCCAGCAATTGCCAGAGCTGGCTGTGGCGAGGGTCGAATGCGGTCATGGGGCAATCCTTATGAGAATCAGCGCGGCGCCGGGTTCAGCGTCATGGCCCGCACAGAACTACCCGCTGTGACATGCAGCGCGGCGGCTTGTTCGGGCGTCAGGGGCAGCACGCCGTTGTGTGGCACGCTGCGGGTGAGCATGACGCGGAAATCCGCCAGCTCACTATTGGCGACAATCCAGCGGGTGTCGGAGGTCGCCGGGGAATCGGTTATCTCAATGGTATAAAGCGCGCTGTCATGCATCACGCGCAGGCTGTCGATGCGTGCTTCCAGCACCGGGCCGCCTTCAAAGATATCGATATGTTGCTCGGCGCGCAGGCCTTCGCTTTCCAGCAGGCGGCGGGCGGGCTCGGTGTCGATATGCGTTTTACCGATACAGGCGCGGGCGTCTTCGGGCAGAAAATCCACATACACCGGGTAGCGCGGCATCAATTCGGCGAGGAATGACTTCTTGCCCTGTGCCACCAGTTGATCGGCCTCGTTGAAACCAATGCGGTAGAAATGGGCACCCAGGGCTCGCCAGAACGGGGATTCGCCGTGTTCATCAAAATGGCCGCGCATTTCGGCACACAAGTGTTCAGAGAAACGTGCCGGGAACTGGGCAATAAACATGAAGCGGGATTTGGACAACAACGCGCCGTTGCCATTCACGCGCCAGTCCGGGCTGAGGAATAGCGTGCATAGCTCGGAATACCCGGTCAGGCCGTGCGACATGTGGAGTTTATCCATGCGCGTATACAGGCCCATCTCGCGGCTTGCATGCACAAACGTGTCCATGCGGTAGGTGTAGAAGGGTTGTTCCAGGCCGACGGCGACTTCCAGTCCGCACACACCCACGGCAGCGCCCGTGCTGGTGTCTTCCATCATGAAGAGATAGCCCTGATCGGCCAGCGCGGCAACGCCTTCTACCGTACGCTGCACGCGGTCCAGCCGCGCACCCTGGACGTCCCGGTCGGGCTTGAGCGTGGTCATGCCGGGGCCGGCCTTGTTGGCCAGATCAATCAACGCGTCCAGATCAGCCGGAGTGCAAAGTCGCATCACGATCATGCGGGCAGCCCTCCCACCGGGGCGCAGCGCACCAGATCGCCCTCCTGGATGTCCAGCAAATCAAACACCTCTGGCGGCAGAGTGAGTGTCGCGGGCGGCGTTTCTGGCAGCATCACGATCACGCATCTGAAGTCGGTGGTGTACAGATTGCTCACCAGCCACGGCATGCTGCCGGCATCTACCTTGCCACGCGTGGCATGGCGTACGCTGCCCAGCCGTGCGGACTGGCAGACATCCAGCACACCGGTCAGCACCGGGCCGGCATCGAAAATATCGACAAACTTGTCGGGCTCCAGCCCTTCTGCCAGGTGGCATTCATAGTTGGGCAGGGCATCGGTATGTGGCTCACCCATGACGCGCTGGGCATCTTCAGACAACAGCGGTACGTAGAGCGGATCAACCGGCATCATCTCGGCGATGAAGGTGCGGCTACGCCCGCCGGATTCGATCTCCATCTGCTTGAAATCACGCTTGAAGAACTTGTAGCCGACACCTTCCCAGAAAGGAGAATGGCCTTGCGCGTCGGTGATGCCAGGCAGCACGGCGAAGATTTCGTGGGTAAAGCGTTCGCGGTGCTGCGCGGCAAACAAAATGCGCGCTCGCGACAACAAGTGCGCCGCCAGCGCGCTGTGTTGCTGGGTGGCGTGATCGACATAGAAACCGGTCAGCCGTGTACGACCGGTCATTTCGTGCGAGAGCACCAGTGCATGCACGCGGTGATTGACCTTGAGTGCACGGGAGGCATGCACGACCACTTCATTGCGGAATACGTAAAAGGGCTCAGAGAACCCGGCCATGGCGACAATGCTGGCGGTGCCATGCAAGCGGCCAGTGACCGAGTCTTCCAGCACAAACAAGTAGGTTTCTTCACCGGGGTATTCGATATCGCTTTCCAGCGAATCGATGGAGTGCTGCACATGCTGCGCCAGCCGTTGGTGATCAGGCGGCAAGGAATGCAGCACCGGGCCGGTTTCGCGCGCCATGTGCTCCAGTTCTTCCAGGTCTGACGGTTTGCCGGGGCGGACAAACAGCATGGCGGCTCCAATGGGGGTAGATGTTGTTGGTTTTTTATGATTGTAGTTGCCTGGCACCGTTCTCTGTGACGGTGTTACACAGGCAAACCGCGCGACGGTGGTCGCGTCGCGCGGTGTTGAAACCCGGCGCGGGTAGCAGCGGGTTTGCCATCTCAATGGGTGTCGATCAGGCGGTTTGCGTCACTTGCGCGGCAATCTCTGCGACGGCCAGTTCGAAACGCTTCAGGCCTTCGTTCAGGTCTGCCACCGGGATCACCAGCGACGGCGCAAAGCGCACGACGTTGGTCCCGGCCACCAGCGTCACCAGACCGTGTTTTGCCGCGGCGTTCAGCACATCTTTGGCTTTGCCGTGCAGCGCGGGGATCAGTTCTGCGCCAATCAACAAGCCCTGGCCACGAATGTCGGTAAACACGTGATGTTTCTGGTTGATGGCTTTCAAACCATCGACCAGCCAGTGATGGCGCTGCTTAACACCGGCCAGGGTTTCCGGGCGGCTGACGATCTCGATCACCTTGTCGGCCACCGCGCAGACCAGCGGGTTGCCGCCGTAGGTAGAACCGTGTGTGCCGACGACGAAGGTGGCGGCAATCTCTTTGGTGGTCAGCATGGCGCCAATCGGCAAGCCGTTTCCCAGCGCTTTGGCGCTGGTCAGGATATCCGGCGTCACGCCGTATTCCATATAGCTGAACAGCGAGCCTGAGCGGCCCACGCCAATCTGCACTTCATCAAAAATCAGCAGTGCGCCGTGTTTGTCACACAGTTCACGCAGCTTTTGCAGATACGCTTTGCTGGCGGGCGTAATGCCGCCTTCGCCCTGTACGGGCTCAACAATGACCGCCGCCGTTCCCCAGTGAATGGTGGCTTCTGCAGCGGCAATGTCGTTGAACTGGATATGCGCCAGGTTACCTGGCAGCGGGCCAAAACCTTCGGTGTACTTGGGCTGGCCGCCGACCGACACGGTAAACAGTGTGCGACCGTGAAAAGACTGCTTGCAGGAAACAATCTGCGTTTTTTCCGGGTTGCGATCCACCGCGTATTTGCGCGCCAGCTTGAGCGCGGCTTCGTTGGCTTCAGCGCCGGAATTGCAGAAAAACACCCGTTCGGCAAAGGTGGTTTCGGTCAGGCGGCGGGCCAAACGCAGCGCGGGTTCGTTGGTATGCGTGTTCGACAAATGCCACAGATGATCGACCTGATCATGCAGCACGGCGGTCAACTCCGGATGACGGTGACCCAGGCTGGTGACCGCAATACCGCAGGCGAAATCGATATATTCCTTGCCGTCTTGATCGGTCAACCGCGAACCCAGGCCGGATACCGGAATGAACGCGGCCGGTGCGTAATTGGGCACCATCACTTCATCAAAGGTTTTACGGGTTACGGCAGACATGGAAACACTCCGGATCGAACGGGATAAAGGAGTGCTCATTCTAGGGCGGGGTCAAAAACGACAATTGCGTGGGAACGACAGGCATCTGCGTGTTTGAGACAGATCAAATATGAGTGGAACGCGCATCGCCCAATGTCTTGAACCGCTCCTCCCGTGGCGCCATGCCGAAATGCCCGCGGTACACGGTGGAGAAATGCGCGCCGGAAGAGAACCCGCACAACAAGCCAATCTGGATCACCGATTTACCAGTGGTGCGCAGCAAATGGCGCGCGTGTTCCAGCCGCAATTGCAGGTAATAGCGCGTCGGCGCCATGTCCAGATGCTGCTTGAACAAGCGCTCTAGCTGGCGACGCGATTGCCCGGTCAGACGTGCCAGTTCATCGGTGGTCAGCGGTTCTTCAAGATTGGCTTCCATCAGCATCACGGCTTCAGTGATCCGTGGCTGTTTCTCGCCCAGCCGCGCCAACAAAGGCACGCGCTGGCGATCTTCGCCGTTGCGGATGCGTTCCATGGACAGGGCACTGGCAATGGCTTCGGTCAGCACCGTACCCTGTTGCCGGCCAATCAGCGCCAGCAGGCCGTCAATCAAGGCCACGCCATCGCCACAGGTAAAACGGTCCCGATCCAGCTCAAATACATGCTGCGTGGCAATAACCTTCAAAAAGCGCTCGTTGAACGCGGGCAGATGCGGCCAGTGCAGCGTGGCGCGGTAGCCATTGAGCAAACCGGCCTGCGCCAACCACCAGGCGCCAGTCCCAAGCCCGCCCAGAAGCGGCTGGTTCGCACGTTGTTGCAAGGCGTTGCAGAGCGCGTCGGCCTTGCCAATGCCATCGCTCAGAACCAGTAGTGCTTCATGTGGCTGGATACTCTGGATAGCCCCGGTCACGGCCAGCGGCAGGTTGTTTTCCAGCATAACCGGCGCACCATCGGCAGACACAAAGCGCACCTCATACAGCGGTACTGCCGCGTGACGATTGGCCTCGGCAAACACGCGCGTCACAGCGCCCACCTGCAGCAAAGTGCACGGCGGAACCAGCAACACGGCAATGTGGGCGGGCAAATTCATCGGACCAGGTCTGAACCCAAGCAGGCGCGCAACCAGGGTGGCAGGCGCAAGGTGTGCGGATGGTTTCAGTAAAGCACGCGGGCGGCAATGCGGGGTTTTGGCGGGGTGGTGGCGCGGTTCAGGCCAATGTCATGGAGTGTGATCTACAAATTTCTTTTTATTTCAGATGCTTATGTTGATGGTGTGGCCAGAAAAGCCATCAAGGCAAGACAGGGCGGACTTCCCGCTTTGGCAAGTTCTTGTCGCTTTTGCGAAATAGCTTTTACCGCACCGACCAGAGAATCAGGCCGACACAATCCATCATCCCCGTTGAATGCAACGCGCGGCAGTGGGTTGGCCTGCGCTCATCCTGCCGGCGATCATAACGCCGGGCTCGCCGCCGGGGCCGCTTGTGGCGGGCCGGTTGCGCCAGCAGACGTGATGATCCGGTGGCTGGCGCGGGGCGTGACAGTACAGAAAATATACCAGGGCGGACGCTGAAAAGGCTTTCTGATTTGGGGTGATTTGGTACCGTAAGCAGAAGAATATTTCTGATAATATGCATTGATAGAAACATTCTTCAGAAAAGCCATGAACTCACGCAATCGCCTGCTGGATCAGCAAGACCGCAAGATACTGCGCGCCCTGCAACAGAACGCGCGCCTTTCCAATGCAGAACTGGCCGAACAGGTTGGCATGAGTGCTACCGCCTGCTGGAACCGCACCCGGCAACTGGAAACAGACGGCTATATCAGCGGCTACGTCGCGCTCATCGATCAGAAGAAACTGGGCTTCGCCGACATCGTGCTGGTGGAAATCACCCTGGATAGCCACGAAGAAAACACGCTGATCCGCTTTGGCGAAGAACTGGCTGCCCTGCCCGAAGTGCTGGAAGCGCATCTGGTCTCTGGCGAGTACGACTACCTGGTGAAACTGGCGGTGGACGGCACGGCAGGATACGAGCGCTTTCTGCGCGAGAAGCTCTACCGGATCTCTGGCATCCGCCATAGCCGGTCGATGTTTGCGCTGCGGTGTATGAAGAGTATTCCGTCGGTGCAGGTGTGATACCGCTGGCTTAATCCTGACCACACAATTGCCGCCGTCGTTCCGGGCGCAGCAAATAATCCACGCACCATTGCCGGACGCGGCCCATGCCGTCCGGGCGCCAGGCCAGGAAGAGGTGAGTGGCGTGTTTTTGCTCTTCTACCGTGCGGACCACAAGGCGCCCGGCATGAACGGGGCCGGCAGCGAGGTGGCGGGGGATATAGCCGATACCTGAGCCTGCTTCGATCAGTGCAATGGCAACGCCAAAACCGGGCACAAACAAAGGTTTTTGGGCGTCCAGGAGCCACGCTTGCTGTGGACTGAAGTTGATTGAAGTATCGCGGATGCAGATGGCTGGATATTTGCGCAGTTCATGCGTGCGCAAGGGGGTGGGTACGCAGGCGAGTGGGTGGCGCGGACTGAGGACGAAATCCCATTCCATCTTGCCCAGGGGCTCGCTGACGATGCCTTCGGGGTAAGGCACGGCGTGCGGCGCACCGATGACCAGATCGACCCGTTTGCTGTACAGCGCATCCCAGCAGCCGTTGTAGACCTCACGCTGGAGCACTGGCTGGGTGGTGGGGAAGGCTTCTTCAAAAGACTGGATCAGGGTGACAAGCACATTTTGCGGAATGATGTTGTTCACGGCGATTCGCAGCTCGCGCTCGATGCCTTCGTACACCAGCAGCGTATTGCGCTGCAGGGCGTCCATGTCGTCGATGATGTTTTTGCTGTGGCGGATGAAATATTCGCCCGCTTCGGTCAGGCAGATATGGCTGCCGCGCCGTTCAAACAGCGTGGCACCGAGGGCTTCTTCCAGCTTTTTGACGGTGTAACTGATGGCCGAGGGCACCTTGTTGATGCGGTCCGCAGCGGCGGTAATGTTCTGATATTTGGCTACAAGACGCACAATGCGCAGGGTTTCGCTGGAGATAAACATCAATGTTCTGACCGGGCATAAAAAAACCCGCACAGCGTGCGGGTTTTGCAGGGCAGCGTCGATCAGACATTGGCCAAAGCAGGACGAGTGGTCAATCTGGCCAGAAGGGCATAGCCAGCAAAAGCCACCAGGATTGAATCTACTGAAGGAATGCTGGTGAGGGTGAACAAGCCCTTGACCGTCATGAAGCCCACGACAGAGGCCAGCAGCCAGATCGCGAACGTGGTCAGCTTGATGGCCGGATCACGCTTGAGGGCGGCTTCGTCGTAACCGTTGCGGCGGCAGAACAGAAAGTCTGCAATATAAATGCCGGCAACCGGCGGCGTGGCCACCCCGAGGAACAGCAAGAACGGAATGAACCAGTTCATGATGTCCATGCTGCCCACAATGACGGCCAGGATACCCAGCGCGACGGTAATCTGCCACTTGGGAAAGCGCGTCAGCAAGGTAGACACCACCAACGTGCCCTGGAACATGTTGCCTGCGTTACCGGTGACTGTTGCGAAGATCAGCAATAGCGCGGTGGGCAGGACAGCGCCAAACATGGCCATGGCGGCCAGTAGTGAGCCCTGGCCGGTCAGCGAACTAGGCGTGGCGCCAATCCAGTACAGCAGCGGGTAGGCCACGAAGAAGGTGAGCACGGCGGCAATCAGTGCGTGTTTGCGGTTATGCACAAAGGCGCCGAAGTCCGGCAGGGTGGCGACCAGCACTATGATGGTTCCGACCACTGACGACACGGCCACGCCCACGTTCATGCCATGCACGGCGGCGGGGGCGGCAACGCTGCCGGTTTTGGCCACGTACAGAACGTAGCAGGCCATCAGCGCGATGACCGGCACGGCAAACTGCGCGACCTTCCCCAGAATGGCAAAGCCAAAGGCTGTAGAAGCCACGAATATGGCGCAGCCGATCGCAACCAGCACAGATACCGGCACGCTAATGCCGTAACCGGCTAACAGATCATGGACGGAGTGCCCGAACATACTGGCGGTGACGGCAATCCAGCCAAACAGGCTGACCGCCATCAAGACGTTAATGGCAATGGCGCCGCGCTCGCCAAACGGGTATTTCACAATCCCGTAAGTCGGCAGACGGGCTTTCTCGCCCACGCAGATAGTCATGCCGGCGAGGATGGTCAGGATCAGACCCCCCAGGCCAACCACGGTCATCAGGTCTGAACTGGCCAACTGGCTGCCCAGACTGGAGGAGGACAACAGCACCGGTGTGACGGCAATCCCCAGCAGGATCATGGCGATCTTGTAGCCAGGGGCGGTGTTTAAAGCTGGATCGGTCTTGCGCATTTTCCGCTTCCTTCAAGGTTTGATGATCAAACTGATCAGGCGATGTGGTGATGGCCTGTGTAAGCACGCCAGCCGCCGGTGGCAGTGATTTCGCGCTGGCCTTCTACCAGCCACGGTTCGGCCAGCACACCCAGCATTTCTTCGCCGTTTTCCAGCTTGACCTTGCCGATGGAGAGGCCGGCCGGCTCGTTGGAAAGCACCGTGGCAAAGGCATCCAGCGGCAGCGACCAGACTTCCAGCGCCACATGGGCACCGCCTTCGGTTACGCGGATCATGCCTGGGTGGCGATCGTTGATACTCCACACGCGGTAGTGCGCGTCAGTACGGTCTTCACGCACAAAGGTGCCGCCGACGTTGGTCAGATTGGGGTTGAGCCCCAGGCCGCGCATCAGGGTGCCGTTCACGGCGAGCAGGGTTGTTTTTTTGGTCATGGTTTACCTTTGTATCGGGCTGGAAATCGGATGATCAGGCGCTGATCCAGGTGCCGGTGCGGCCTTCCAGCGCGTTGAGAATGCATTCCGGGCTGGTGATCAGACCCTGGGCGGTTTTGCCATGGGCACGGGCTTGCGCCACAAAACCGGCAATGGCTTCCACTTTGGGTTGCATGCTGCCTGCGCCCAGTTCGCCGCTGGCAATCAGCGTGTCGGCTTGTTCCAGGGTGAGGCGGTCCAGCCATTGCTGGTCTGGCTTGCCAAAGCGGATCGCCACTTGGGCTACGCCGGTGGGGATCAGCAACAGGTCTGCACCCAGTTGACCAGCCAGCAAGGCAGAGGCGCGGTCTTTGTCGATCACGGCTTCTACCCCTTGCAACTGACCGGACGCATCACGCACAACCGGAATACCGCCGCCGCCGCAGGCAATGACCACGGCACCGCTATCGAGCAGTTTGCTGATGACCGCGCTTTCCACAATTTCTTGCGGCTGGGGCGAGGCCACAGTGCGGCGCCAGCCACGGCCTGAATCAGCCATGATGGTCCAGCCCAGTTCGGCGGCACGGGCTTTGGCGGTGGCTTCATCCATAAATGCGCCTACCGGTTTATCCGGCTTGGCGAAGGCCGGATCTGCCGGGCTGACGCGGGTTTGTGTGACTACGCTGACCACCGGTTGCAACAGGCCACGCTGCGCCAGAGCGTTGCCCAACGCACGCTGGAACATGTAGCCGATGGCGCCCTGGGTATCGCCCACGGCGTAATCCAGTGGCACCGGGTTGACTTCACTGGCGGCCAGCTCGGACCGGCGCAGGATAAAGCCCACTTGCGGGCCATTACCGTGGGTGATGACCACACGCCAGCCTGCGCCGATCAGGTCGGCAATGTGTTCAACCGTCGCGGTTACTGCCGCAGCCTGGTCGGGAATACTGGTGTGCGCGTCGTCGCGGATCAGCGCGTTGCCGCCAACCGCAATCACGGCCAGGGGTTTGTTGGCTTGCTGGCTCATTGTTGGCCTTCCTCATACTGTTGAATGCGTTCGGCCAGTGCTTTGATCGCTTCGGTAAAGCCGGGCATGGGGGCCGTGGTGATCCCGGCGCCAATCTGGCCAACGCCAGGCTCTTTGTGGGCAATGCCGGTGTTGATAATGGGCAGGATGTTGCGGTCAACCACTTTGCGGATATCAATGCCGGCTGCGGTCGGGGCAAAGTTCAGCGCTGGCAGGGTAAACGCCGGGTTGCTGCCGATGGTGATGCTCTGCATGCGCAGGCTGTTGGCAGTGGCATCGGCCGGGGTGCCGCCGACAAACTTGACGATGGCCGGGGACGAGGCCATGGCAAAGCCGCCCAGGCCTGCGGTTTCGGTAATGGCGCTGTCACCCAGGTCGGCAGCGGCATCGGCCACGCCATAACCGGGGAAGAACAAGCCTTCGACCGGGTTGGCTGGCGCCTGGAACCATTGATCACCCGTGCCGGATACGCGGATGCCGAAATTGACGCCGTTGCGCGCCATAACCGACACCATGCTGCTGAACGGCACGTTGGCCGCGGCATCCATCATCGCCTTGGAGGCCGCCATGGACAGGTTCAGGAAGAAGTGATCGTTGCCGACAATAAAATTGACCACGGTTTGCAAGGTGGAGAGCGGCATGCTGGTTTGCAGCAAAGCAGGCAGCAAACGCTTGATCAACAGACCGGTCGCGGCGGCATTGCGGTTGTGGACTTCATCGCCCATGTGCAGGGCTTGCGCCATCAAGGGCTTGAGTTCGACCTCACCCAGTTGGCGCACGGCAGCTTGCATGGCCGGGGCCAGCTCGTTGCGCATCCAGTGCAGGCGTTGCAGCACTTCGTCGTTGTTGGCGCCAAAACGCAGTACCTTGCCCAGGCCTTCGTTGAAGTTGCTGAAGGTGCGCTGGTCGTTGGTTTTGTTCTGGATTACCCACAACGGCATGGATGGGCTGATGATGCCGGCCATGGGGCCGACGGCGCCGTAATGGTGGCAAGGTTCCAGGGCCACGCCGCCACTGCGTGCCATTTGCTCGGCCGCTGCATGATCGCTCGCCCAGCCTTCAAACAGGATTGCGCCAATGATTGCGCCACGCACCGGGCCGCACATATCGTCCCACGAAATAGGTGGGCCAGCATGCAAGATCAGTTTGTGCTCGGCCATGGCCGGAATGGCTTCACGGGCAGGTAGCACGTCAACCAGCACGGGCTGGGCCGCCAGGTATTGATCCATGGCTTGTTTGTTGGCGGCTTCCACCAGCGGGTGGTTCAGCAAACGGGCCAGTGCCAGCCCGGCGGTAATATCGCCCTGGGCAGGCGGTTGCCAGTTCAGATGGGTGACTTCGCCGCCAGCGTGGCGGATGTTGTCGGCAAAGCCGGCCAGGCCAGCGTTGATGACGTTCAGCGGTTGGCTAAACAGGGTATTCATGGTGTTTTCCTCTTACCGGTTGGCCTGTTGGCGAGCAATTTTACTGGCCCAGACGGCGGCTTCGGCATTGCTGCCAGCCACCAGCACGCCAGCGGCGCGCAGGGCATCGACCTGACGCTGACGTACTTGCGGGTCAGCCTCTGTGCCGCAGACAAGCGCCACCAGTACGGGGCCGCGCGGGGCGCTTTGCAGGGCTTGCAACAGGGCATCAGCCGGGGCGGCGGCAGCGCCATAACCCAACACCAGATCAAACAGCACCACGGCGGTGGCCGGGTCTGCCATGTCGGACAAAATGCGGGCGTTGCGCAGGGTGGGGTCGATCATCGGATGCGGGCGACCACGGGTGTAGGCGTCATCGCCCATATCCACTACGGTGTGACCATGACCGGTCCACAGATCGGCCAGTGTCTTGTTACCGGCGACTGGCGTATTGGAGGAAGCCACAAAACCGGCTTGCTGACAGATCAACTGGGCTTCAAAGCAGAAGGTGCCCCCGGCAAATACGCCACGGATGTCCTTGCGGCTGGCGGGGAGTACCGCGCACAGAGCGGTCAGTTTTGCGGCGTCGGCATCGGCCAGGCGGGCAATACTGGCTGGTGCGGGCTGATTGTGCAGTTTGGCAACGGCGACTTCGGCGGCATCGCCCAGCGTGTGGGCAAAAGTGATGCCCTGCGGTGCCAGGGCGTCACGCGGGGCACCCAGGAAGTGCACCACCACCGGTTTACCGGCGGCGCTGGCGCGAGCCATGATTTTGTCTGCGACGGCTGGTGCTGGCGGTTTGGAGACGAGCACGATCACCTTGGTGGCGGCGTCTTCAATCAGCGCTTGCAGGCCGTATAGCATGGAAATGCCACCGACTTCTTCGTGCAGGTCATGCCCGCCCGTACCCAGCGCCTGAGAAACGCCTTCGCCCAACTGGTCGATCCGGCAGGTCACTTCTTGCAGACCGGTGCCGGAGGCCGCAACAACGCCAATCGCGCCGCGTTTGACCACGTTGGCAAAACCCAGCGGAATACCGTTGATGATGGCGGTGCCGCAATCTGGCCCCATCACAATGCGGTTCTTCCGGTTGGCCAGTTGCTTGATCTCTACTTCCTGCGCCATGGGCACGTTATCGCTGAACATCATGACGTTCAAGCCCAGTTGCAATGCCTTGATGGCTTCTGCCGCAGCGTAATCACCCGGGACAGAAATCAGCGCAAGGCTGGCTTCCGGCATGGTTTCCACGCCCATCGCCAGGCTTGCCGGCGCCACTTTGCGGATGTCACCTTCATCACTGGCCGGTTTGGCGGTCAGTCGGGTTTGTGCCAGTTCCAATGCGGTATCGCACGCGGCGGCCGCGCCCCGCACGGCAATGATCAGATCATTGGGGCCGGCTTTGAAGTCCTGGCCCAAGCCAGCATCTTGCAGCTGGATGATGTTGGCGGGCGTACCCATGACGACGGAAGCTTGTTCAATGCCATCCAGCCCGGCAATCTGCGCTGAAATTTGCATCAGCGAGACCGAGTCCTGGTACATGTTCGGGAATATCCGATTTCTAATATTCATAAATTGCAATTCCTTGTATTTCTGATTTCCTGTTAATCCAGGCAATACGGCGTAATGGCACGCAGGCCATGTAAAAAACCGGCCAGCGTGCTTAAACCAGAGGTCGCGCCATAACGCAGAAGGTGTTCTGCGCGGTGCACCAGTACGTCGGGTGGGGCGTGCTCGATCAATGCACTGCGCAATTGATGTATTGATTCTGAAAAGTGGCCCGATATTGCCAATTGCAAATAATGGGCACTGATCTGATTGGTATTCCCCAGACATTGTTTTATTTGCTGCCCGATTGCTGCGGTATGCGCAGCCAGCACTGGGCCAATGCGTTGCAGCGCGGCCAGATAACCCACCAGATAATCGTCCCCATCCGGCGTTAGCCCCTGTCCATAACCCACTAGCGCGTTGACGTTCCTGGCGGTGAGTAATGCATGCCCGCTGGCATCGGCTTGAGTGATCAGCTGGCCCAGATATTCTGGAGTCCCCGCCGCGATGCGGGTGGACACGCCTTGCAGTACTACTGCCTTGAGCAAGGCTTGTTCCAGCCGGCAACGCCGGGTATCTGCGCTAGCTTGCAGCTGCTGCGGTTGCCAGATCATCGCCGGGGTCAGGTGGCACTGCCAGCCTGGGCTATGCAACCAGCCCGCTTGCCATAGCACCGGCGCGGCGAGATCACACTGCGTGCGCCAGTCCCAACCCTCAGGCAACGTCAGGCGCATAGCGGTGGGCTGGTTGGGCGCTTCATGCGGTAATAGCGTGCATAAAGCGCCGTGGTCATCCACCAGGTTGAGTACACGCGCAAACCGGCTGTGCACCCGCCAGCCTTGCCTATGCGACGGGTCGGCCTGCAGCAGATAGCCAGCCGAGCAAACGGAAAGCGTGATACCTGGCATGGCGCAATTGCATCAGGCAGCCAGGGACTCAACGATGGACTTGGCGTCGCTCACCCAGCCAAAGATCGCGCCTTGAGCCTTGATCATTTCCAGCGCGTATTTCTGGAATTCCGGGAAGTAAGAGCCCACGCAATCTTGCGGCACAATGCATTCATAACCACGGTCATTGGCTTCACGCACAGTGGTGGTCACGCAGACTTCTGTGGTGACACCACAGACAATCAGGGTCTTGATATTGCGGTTTTGCAGCACCAGTTGCAGGTCGGTCTGATAGAACGCGCCCTTACCTGGCTTGTCGATCACTGGCTCACCGGCGATTGGGTACAGTTCCGGAATAATGTCGTGACCTTTTTCGCCGCGGACCAGAATGCGGCCCATGGGGCCAGGCTCACCTATAAAGGTTTTGCCGCCACGGGTCAGCTTGGCGGGCGGGCAGTCTGTCAGATCAGCGCGATGGCCTTCGCGGGTGTGAATCACCATGATGCCTGCGGCACGGGCGGCGGCCAGCACTTGCTGACAGGGCCCAATAGCCGAGCGGACAAAGTTCACATCGTTGCCCAAAGCTTCGCCAAAACCACCGGGCTCTACAAAATCGCGCTGCATGTCGATCATGACAAGCGCCGTCGTGGCCGAGTTGAACGGCAGGGCAAAAGGCTCGGCTTTAAATGCGGTTGATTTCATTTGCAAGACTCCTTTGTAAAATCAGGAAACATTTGTTTTTACTGATTTTAAAGAGCCTCACAGGGGCAGAGAACGGAATGATTTCTGCTTTGCGCGCAAATATTTTGATGGCGAATAGAATTTGATTTGGATTTAATTAATACAAATAAAATTCAGGCATTGGCTGATTTAAATAATCAGAAATGTATGGATGTAAGGGGTCGGTTACAAATAAAAGCAGCGGGCATATTGCCCGCTGCTTTTTCGTCGACAATCCCGATTGTCAGGCTGTCACTGACCCGCCAGGAAATCCTTCTTGCCCAGTGTTACGCCCTTGTGGCGCAGGATGTCGTAGGTGGTGGTGATGTGGAAGTAGAACTGCGGCATGGCGTAGTACAACAGGTACGTCTGGCCGTTGAATTTGCGCTCGTGTTCGGTGCCCGGACGGATGACGATTTCACGTTGCTCGCCGCCTTCAAACCGGCTGGGCTCAATGCTGCTGACGTAGGTCAGGGTTTTGTCGACCAGGGCACGCAGTTCGGCGAGGGTTTGTTCGCTGTCGTCAAAACGCGGGACTTCGCTGCTGGAAAGACGCCCGGCCATGGCTTTGGCGAAATCGCAGGCGATTTGCACCTGGCGGGTCAGCGGGAACATGTCTTCGAAAAGTTTTGCAGTAGTCAGGTCAGCGGGGTTGGATTGGGTGGCCGTCACGTGGGCTTCGGCTTTGGCCAGAATGTGATCCAGGCTGGCCAGCATTTGTTTGATAACGGGAACTGACGACGCGTAAAGCGAAATAGACATGACTGACTGCTTCCTGTTCTGGTTTTTGAATGAGACGAGTGACTGTATCTGCAGATGATCTGATTCGTCTGTCAGTGCTTGTCTGGCACGACGACACTGAATGACATGTTTCACACGGGCCTTGCGTAATAGCCAGCGGGCAGCGTGCAGAAGGCGCCGTTTTACTGCGGTACGGTAAATGCCGCGCGCGCATCCAGCGCTTTGCGGCGAGTGATGCAATCCTCGGCATGATCGTTAACGAGGCCCATCGCCTGCATCAAGGCATACATGGTGGTGGGACCCACAAAACGCCAGCCCCTTTTTTTCAGATCGCGTGACAGGGCTATGGATTCAGGCGACGTCGTCTGTTGACGAAGCCACTCTGGCGTGATCACGGCGGGGCGGCTGCCGGGTGCGGCCTCAAAGCGCCAGAAATACGCGGCCAGCGAGTTTTCTTTTTCCAGGAGTTCCAGCGCGCGCCGGGCGTTGTTGATGGTGGCTTCAATCTTGCCCCGGTGCCGCACAATGCCTGCGTCGGCTAACAGGCGCTGGATGTCTGTCTCCGCAAAGCGGGCGACCTGTTCAACCTGGAAGTTGGCAAAAGCAGCGCGGAAGGCCTCGCGTTTGCGCAAAATGGTGATCCAGGACAAGCCGGACTGAAACCCTTCAAGACACACCTTTTCAAACAGGCGCCGGTCATCATCAACCGGAAAACCCCATTCGTGATCGTGGTAATGCTGATAGTCGGCTGAACCCATGCACCATGCACAACGGGTCAGTTCGGGTAGAGCGGTGGTCATGGCAAACCTGTGGGGATCATGGAAAACCGGACATCATCCCGCGCGGCCGCCAGTGCGGCACTCCGCTTGTTGCGGTCAAACACGCGGGGTGATGGATCAATACCACTTACTGCGCGGGCACGCCGTCTTTGTAGTGGGCCCAATCGCTAACAATGGCGTGCACCAAGGGGTAACCGGCACGGTACAAGTTTTGCACGGCGGGGACAAAGCCGCCTTGTTCCTGATACTTCAACAGATTGTCGACGTCAGACATCCCATCCGGCGGGCGATCAAAATCAGAGGCCGTGCGCAGGTCGGCAATCCGGTTCAGATCAACAAGGCCAGATGCCGCACCGCGCTTAAGTGCTTCATACGTCGCGTTGTCTTCTTGCTGGGTGGTGCAATAGGTGCCTTTGCCATCCGTCATGATCCTGGTGAAATCACGCGCACGCTGCCCCAGCCGAGTACCAGAAAACCAGGTGTCGCCAGCCAGGGTGTCGCACTGGATCACCGATGGCGGCTGGTTAGCCGGGGCGTAGGTGTATTTGGCACGAAAGGCGGCGGCTTCTTTGCTGTCGACCAGTTCCACACCCTTGGACAACGCGACAGCGCGTTGCAGCAGGGTCTCGTTCAACTGGAAGACCTCGGTGCGGTAATCCAGCGGTGGTTTTTCGACAGGGGATTTGGTATTGATGCCGAGATAACCCCCTTGCCAGTCGGCCGGCGCTTCGCGAGCGTCGAGCTCCCACTGGATGCCAAAGTCCACCAGATACCGCGCCCAGGCGGCGGAACCGACTGTGCCTTGTTGCGGGTCGATACCGGCAATGCCGGCAATCAGGAAATATGTTTTTGAAAGGTCAAACTGGCGTGACCAGATGAGCGCGGACACCGAAGCGGCCGCATTGGCATGGCCCATGCCGGTGGTCATCTGGCAAATGCCATCGCTGGTGCAGCCGACCGCCGGGTAGTCAGGAGAGAATCCGGGGATGGCCACTTTGCGGTCGAACTTGAGGTGATCGTGCCAGACCTGTGCTTCGGGGCCGAACATGGAAATGATCATGACCTTGACCGGCTGGCCATGGGTTTTCGGCGCTTTGGTTTTGGCGGCAAGCGCGGAGGAACAGACCGAAGCGGCCAGGGCGGCGGCAAAGAAGGTGGATACAAGCGGGGTCAGAGCGAATCTGGGCATGCGGTGTCCATGGGGATCGGCACAGAGCCGGTTACGATGAGGTTTGCGTCAAGGCTAATCAGCGCAATGGGCCTTGGCTATGGGGTTATCGATATAGCAGGCATGCTCCTGGCGCATGGCGATCATCCACTGCGCCTGCTTGTTATGCCTTGCAAATATGCCAATGTAGATGATCCACCGTACTTTAAAAGGGCCGGTCAGTCGCCATATGGGCTACGACGATCAGCCAGATGAGGTCGGCAACCATTGCACAGGGAATCAAGCGGATGAAAGTCATGGTTTTTGGCGGCACCGGCATGTTGGGGCAAGGTGTGCTGCGCGAGTGTTTCAATGCCGCAGACGTCACGCAGATCCTGAGTGTGGGCCGCAGCCCGCTGGGCCAGTCTCACCCCAAATTGCGCGAATTGCAGGTGCCGGACGCCAGCAAACTGGCTTTGCATGAAGCCTCGCTCAGTGGTTATGACGCATGCTTCTTTTGCCTGGGTGTGTCATCCAGCGGCATGAGCGAAGCGGACTATCGCAAGATTACCCACGACTACACGCTGGCCGTGGCCACGCTGCTGGCCAGGCTAAACCCGCAAATGACGATTATCTATGTGTCTGGCGCGGGGACGGACAGTACCGAGTCTGGCCGTGTGATGTGGGCGCGGGTGAAAGGCGCGACGGAAAATGCCCTGATGGCGCTGCCGTTCAAGGGCGCCTACATGTTGCGGCCGGGCGTGATCCAGCCATTGCATGGTGCGACCTCCAAAACCAGGTCTTACCGCATGTTCTATTCACTGGCCCGGCCTGTATTGCCGGTGCTGCGCAAGCTCTTGCCCAACCAGATCAGCACGACTGAACAGATTGGCCAGGTCATGCTCAAACTGGCCCGTCAGGGCTACCCCCACAAGGTGCTGGAAAGCGCCGACATCAACCGCCTCTGAGTCCGCCGTTTGCGTGCATGAAAAAAGGCCGGGACAAGCCCGGCCAGGTGCTGATGGCGTCCTGCTCAATTCAGACAGATTCAGGCTGCGTGTTCTTGCTGCGCCTCGTCAGCGTTGGCGGCCGGGTTTGGTGTCTTGTGCAAGGTGCGGCTCTTTTCTCCATTGAGCGACACGGGTACGTTGCCGGCCACGGTCACGCGGTGCATGACGCGGTGCGCGTCGCCGTAGTCATTGATGGCGTAGTGCTGAGTGGCGCGGTTATCCCAGATCGCCACATCGCCGGCTTGCCAGCGCCAGCGGATGGTGTTCTCCAGACGGGTGACATGGCTTTGCAGCGCGGCGAAAAGGTGGTTGTAGTCATGCGTGGTCAGGCCTTTGAACTTCTGGACAAAGTGTCCCAGCAAAAGGTGGCGCTCGCCGGTTTCCGGGTGGACATGCACCACCGGGTGTTCGGTTTCATACAAGGTGGAAGTGAACACTTTGCGGTAGCGCGCCAGAGCTTCGGCACTGGCATCGGTGCGGTAAGCGGCGTAGTCATATTCGTTACTGTGGACGGCCCACAGATTGTCGGCCAGTTGGCGCAGTGGTTCAGGCAGATCGGTGTAGGCCGTGTGGGTATTGGCCCAGACCGTGTCGCCACCGGCTTCGGGCACCTTGATGGCCCGCAGGATCGAGGCCTTGGGGTAGGCGTCGACAAACGTCACGTCGGTATGCCAGCTGTTGGCGCGCCCGCCGTGGGCTGAGTCGAGTTCCAGAACGTAATCGGTGCCTTCCACGCTGGGCACTGTCGGATGGGCAACCGGATCGCCCAGCAATTGGCCAAAGGCTTGCTGGCCGGCGTCATCCAGCGTTTGCCCGCGGAAAAAGATCACCTTGTACTGACGCAATGCGTCCTTGATGGATTCAACCGTGTCGGCCGAAAGGTCGCCAGACAGTTGCACGCCACGGACTTCAGCGCCAATACGCCCGGCAACAGGGTGAAGGGTAATTTCGCTCATGATGGGTTCCTTCCTGATACGTCATTAAGAGACGGGCCCGACTGTGCCGGGCCCGGTTTATTCATGAATCAGACTGCGTTGCAAACAGCATGGAGACCGGTTTACGCCAGTAGTGTCATGGTTCTGCTCAACCGTAGTACTAGCGTCCAGTACAATCTAAACGGAATAACAAACGTTTATTAAATAATATTTTGCTATATGTGAGAAAAAACCCGGGATGTGGGAGAAAACTATTTTGTTTTCAGTGGCTTGGGTTTTTTGGGGATGAAGTGCCGCGATGAAAAATGGGCCGCTGGCAGGTCGGTTTTGACGCAGGAAAGCATCAGATCAGCGCGATGACGCGGGACGTGCAGGCATGAGCCAGTGCATCCATACTGCAGGCTAATTATTTGATTTTCACAAGTTTTTCCGTTGCAAATATACCGAATAAACATCTTCGGAACGGCGTATTTACCTGTCAAAACTTGCAGGATGAGACGAACTAGCCAGGTTTTTGCTTGCACATTGCCAACGCTGGTGCCAGAAACCGGTTATCAGACTGTTAAAAGTAGTCTGCGTGCCCGACCGCATGAAAAGCTCAGGCACAACGACTACGGGAGTTTGCTCATGTGGCGTTCCACGACAAGCATGATGATGCTGGCCACGGCCGGCCTCGGGGCGTGGAGCACGGTTGCACAGGCCGGTTCCATCACAGGTCAGATTTCAGTGGCGCTGCGGGTATCCAGTGGTTGCCAGGTCACGAACGGGGCTAGCGGTAACGACAGCATTGGTAATCTGGGCACGCTGGATTTTGGGACTGTCTCTCCCACCTGGAATAGCCCGCTGGCGGCCAATCTCTCCGGTCAGGGTACCTCCGGGCAATTGCAGGTGACCTGCGCGCCGGGCATTACAGCATTTACGGTAACGGTAGACGGTGGCCTGCGTGGCAATCGCACGTTGGGTTATGCGCAGAACACGGTGGCGTATGAAGTTTTTCAGAACCCGGCGCGTAGCGTGACTTACCCCATCGGTACGCCCAAGACATTCAATGTGCCGCAAGACGGATCAGCCGTTACGGTACCGATTTACGGCGCAGTGACGCCAAACCCGTCGACCGCCAAAGTGGCGGGGACGTATGCAGATACATTGTTGATGACGTTGAATTTTTGATTGTTCACGGTAGCGGGCGTTTGCCCGCCATACCGGCAGGGAAAACGAAAGCATGTAGGTGGCCCTTGGGGCCAGTGCGTATATCGACCGCAGGGGGTTGTGATGAAACACCTTGTCCAGATGATGCTTGGAGCCTGTGCAGTGTTGGCGCTGGGTGTCTCCAGCATGGCTTTTGGCGGTACTACGACCGGCCAGGTGAACTCGACCATGACGCTGACCGCCGCGTGCCAGGTGAATGGCAGCACCACGACGACCGGGGTGAACTTCGGTTCATTGAACTTCGGTAGCCAGACCACGCTGTTCAGCACGGCGTCGGCGCAGGTTAACGGGGGCAGCGGCGCCATTGCGGTGCAATGCTCGCCAGGCTCCGGCGCCACGCTCACTTTCCAGGCTGGCCAGCATGATGCCCAAGTCACCGGCGGTACGCGTGCCATGGCCAACGGTGCTGGTAAATTCATCCCCTACGACATTTATTCTGACGCCGGTTACAGCAATGTGCTGGCCACCGGTTCATCAGTCAACATCACGGAAGACGGGACAACCCAGACCGTCAATATCTATGGACGCGCTGTCGGTGTGGCCGGGCTGACTCCCGGTACCTATTCCGACGTGATTGCCGTCCAGCTTAATTTCTGACCGGCTGATCGCCAGATTCACCTCGCACCTTTGACCTGCACGCCACAAGCCAGCCGGGAGATGCGCGATGGACTGCTTGCCGCCGCTACGGCGCGGTGCGGTGTTGCTCGCCTTGTGGACAGGGTTGGCAGCCTGTGCCAGCGCGGGGACTACGTCGACTTTCCAGGTGAATGCCACGGTGCAGGCGGGTTGCCAGGTGAACAACACCGTCGCACCCGCCAGCCTGGGTGCCCTGGGTACGCTGGATTTCGGTACGCAGTCGGCGTTGTCGACGGCGACGGTGACCAGCAGCCTGAACCAGAGTGCATCCATCACCCTGGCGTGTACACCGGGCGTGGCGCTGAGTATGCAAGTGGACAGTGGCCAGAATTATGCATCGGGTCGGCGGCTTAAGCGCGTCAGCAATACGGATACGGTGGCGTACCAGTTGTACAGCAACGCGGCCATGAGTGCGGCGATCCCCGTGAATACGGCAACGGGAATCACCTACAGTAATTCGGCCAGCATCCAGGTGCCGATTTATGGCCGTGTGCAATTGCCGGGAAATTTGCGTCCCGGCACGTATCAGGATCAAGTCATTGTGACCTTGCAGTGGTGAGCCGGACAGCAATTTGAACCTGACAAATCTTGCGGAGCACCTCATGGTTGTACGGAACGCGTGGCGACTGGCCATTGCGCTGATGACCTCCCTCTTTTGCAGCCTTGCCTGCGCGGGCAGCTCTGTCCTGATCTGGCCCATTGATCCCGTGATTGAAAGTGATGCCCATGCCGGGGCGCTGTGGCTGGAAAACCGCGGTGCAGATGCCGTGACGCTGCAGATCCGCATTTTTGCCTGGGGCCAGAATGGCAAAGAGGATACCTACGCGGAGCAGTCGTCCGTGATTGCAAGCCCGCCTTTTGCTTCTATTCCTCCGGGTGAGCGGCAACTGGTACGGCTAACCCGCGTCCAGCCCCCCAAGGCCGGGACGGAAGAAGCCTACCGGCTGCTGATTGATGAAATTCCCGCGACGCCCCAGCCGGACTCTGCCAGCGATGCGCAGTCTGCCGGTATCACCTTCCAGATGCGGTATTCGGTGCCGCTCTTTGTATATGGCGACCATCTCTGGCAAAAGGAGGACCCGCGCAAGAAGCGGGTGGCAGCGGAACAAGGCGTGCCCAAACTCAGTTGGCGCGCAGTTCATGAAGCTGGCAAAAACTGGCTGGAGATCAGCAATCAGGGTGTTGTGCATGCACGGCTGACCGAGGTCTCGATTGGGGTCCCGGGCCAGCAACCCTACATGGTGGACGGGTTGCTGGGGTACGTGCTGGCAGGCGGGATCATGCGCTGGCCAATGCCGCAGCCGGTTGCACCCCGGGCGGTCATGCGCGCGACGGTTAATGGCGTTGGCCAGCCAGGTGTTATTACCTCTGCCAATTGATCCATGCGGACCGCTTCAGATGTTTGTCCTGCACCGGTTTGCAAAACAGGGTTTGCGCGATGCACTGGCTGGCTGATGCTCAGCATGCTGGCGATGGCCAGCCCTGATGCCCAGTCCGCCAATACCGGTTTGCCACCGCCACCCAGAACACTGTCGACACCCGCCGACACTGCGCTTTATCTGGAACTGGTCATCAACAAATTACCTGAAGGCAAGGTGGTGCCCGTGGAGAATCGGGACGGTCACTTTTATGTCGCGCTGGGTGACCTGTCCGGCCTGCATCTTCCCGGTGGCATCCGCTTTGATGTGATTGAGGGGCGGGCAGCGGTCGATACCATTCCTGGCGTCAAAGTGGCCTATCACCAGTCTACCCAGCAACTGCTGATTGACGTGCCACCGGACTGGCTGCCTGCACAGAATGTCGGGCCGGCGGTACCCAGTGTCCATGCGCCGGCCAAGGCCAGCCCGGGTTTGTTGTTCAACTACGATGTGTATGCCAACAAACCGCAGATTGGCGCTGGCGGAGTTTCGGCCTGGCATGAGTTCCGGGCATTCGATGACGAAGGCGTGTTTTCCAGCACGGGCACATACCATCGCTCGTTTGCCGGGCAGGCGCAAAGCGCAGATGGCTACACTCGCTACGACACCACGCTGACGCATTCCGATGAAGACACAATGATGACCTGGCAAGCGGGCGACGTCGTGACCAACTCGCTGCCGTGGACCAGTGCCGTACGGCTGGGCGGCGGGCAAGTCGCGCGTGACTTCTCGATCCGCCCGGATGTGATCACCTACCCGTTGCCGCGCTTTGCGGGCGAAACCGCCGTGCCGACCTCCGTTGACCTCTTCATCAACGGTTATAAATCCAGCAGTGCCCAACTACAGCCGGGCCCGTTTGCACTGACCAATGTGCCCTATATCAATGGCGCGGGCGAAGCCGTGGTCGTGACGACAGATGCACTGGGCCGGCAGGTCTCCACCATCATCCCGTTTTATGTGGCCACCACCTTGCTGCGGCCGGGCGAGACAGATTTTTCTGTCGCCGCCGGCAAATTGCGGATGGATTACGGACTGAAGAGTTTTTCTTATGGTGACGGTGCGGCAAGTGGCACCTTTCGTGCCGGCGTGACCAACAATCTGACCCTGGAAGCCCACGCTGAAGGCGCGCCGTCTTTTGGCATGGCCGGCGGCGGCATGGCGCTCAAACTGGATCAGGCCGGCGTGATCAACATCTCGGCCTCGGGTAGTCACCTCAACGGTCAGACCGGGAACCAGATGAGCGCGGGGTATCAGTTCAGCAACCGGCGCTTCAGTTTCAACGCGCTCTACATCGGACGTAGTGCCCAATATGGCGACCTCTCTGCGTATGACGTCAAGCTGGGTAGTTTTTCGCGGGCCAGTACGCAAATCACTGCCAATGTCTCGCTAGACCGGTTTGGCAACGCGGGTGCCGGTTATTTTGATGTCAAATCATCAGATGGCTCTAGAACGCGGCTGGTGAATCTGTCCTGGAGTCTGGGTTTGTGGGGCAGCAGCAGTATCTATTTTTCGCTCAATCGAGACCTGACCGAGAAAACCTGGTCTGGCGCAGCGCAACTGGTCGTGCCGCTGGACACCTGGGGCACGGTGACCGCCGGCATGCAACATGTACCCAACGCGGGTAACCAGGAGCAGCTGAACTATAGTCGTGCCGTGCCGGCAGAAGGCGGGCTGGGCTGGACACTGAATGAAAGCCGGAGCACCAGTGCGGCGGCCTATCACCAGGCCGATCTCACCTGGCGCAATCGCTATACGCAACTGCAAGGTGGCGCCTATGGTAGCTCAGGAAATTACACCCGCTGGGGCGAAGCGACGGGTGCACTGGTGCTGATGGATACGGATTTCTTCCTGACCAACCGCGTGAATGAATCCTTTGTGCTGGTCAGTACGGAGGGCCAGCCTAATCTGCCTGTGCACTATGAAAACCAGTACGTGGGCAGTACCGATCGCAATGGCCACTTGTTAGTGCCGTGGACCACCTCCTGGTATCCCGCGCATTACGACATCGACCCGCTTAACCTGCCCCCGGATTACGACACGCCCACTGTTGAACAGCGTGTCGCGGTCAAGGCCGGCAGCGGTTATCTGCTGGAGTTTGAAGTACGGCACATCGTTGCGGCAATCATCACGCTGGTCGATGGCCAGGGGCACCCTTTGCCGATCGGGACACGTGTCACGCTGATGGAAAACGGTGCCGTGAACCGCGTGGCATTTGTCGGGTGGGATGGCAAAGCGTATTTCGATGATTTGCAGTCAGACAACCGCATCCGCGTAGAACTGCCGGACGATCGTTTCTGCGAACTCTCATTCCAGGCGAACTCTCGTTTGAACCAGGCCGCAGTGGTTGGACCGCTGGTATGCGTGCCTGCGGGCCCGCATACGTAACAAGGAGCACAAGATGAAATTCAGTGACTGGCTGACCCGCTGCGTGTTGATCCTGTTGTGTTGCGGTACCGGCCATGCAATGGCTGCGGCCGGTTGCGCGGCCAGTAACGGGACTGCCTCGCTTGGCACATCGGTCAGCTCATTCACGGTATACAACACACAGTTGTCGTCCACGGCCACCAGCGGTTTCAAATGTACCGGGTCACTGGTGTCTTTGCTGGGTACCAACGTGGTCACGGTGACGCTCCAGAGTTCTACCAATCAGACCGGCACGCAGGCCCGTATGCGCAGCGGTACGGACTACGTGCCCTACGTCATTTGCAAAGATTCCGGGTGCAGCTCTGTCTACAACATGGGCAACACGATCACCTGGAGCAGCACCACGTTGCTGGGTTTGCTGGGACTGTTCAACAGCAGCGACGGCAGCCTGCCGCTCTATATACGTTCGCTGACCGGGGCGCGCGTCGCCGCCAATAACTACACAGATACATTAACGCTGAACTGGACCTGGCAACTGTGTGATCTGGGCGTAGCCGGATTGTGCCTTGTGGTTTCAGGTTCAGGCACATCTACGGTGACCGTGACCCTGGGCGTCGCGAACGATTGTGTGCTGACGACCCCGGATGTGCAGTTTGGCGCGGCGCCCCTGGTCAGTGGCTTTGCCGATATCAACCAGTCCGTTCAAGTCGTGTGTACCAAAGGCGCCAGCTATACCGTGGGTATGTCCAACGGCAACAATTATTCAGGCACCGTGCGGCAAATGAAGAGTACTGCGGGTGGTCTTTTGCAGTATGACATTTACAAACCCGATGGCACTCGGTGGGGACCGACGGGCACAGACCGGCGCAGTAGTGCGGCTGCGGATATCAATGCCGGCATTTACGACTCCGTCACCACTCAGAGCTATAACTATCGCGCCAGCATTATCAAGACCCAGACGACGCCGGCCACAGGCAGCTACACAGACCTGGTGACGCTGGATATCGGTTTCTGACGGGTCGCACCGGGACGAGCCGGGCACTATGCTGCAAGCATCACGTTCCGGCTGGATCTCGTCTCGTGCGTATCTCTTTTCTGCCCATTGTTGCGGTCTTGCTGGCTGGTCACGCCGTTGCAGCGGGCCATGACGCTGCCTGGCAGGCCTATCAGAAAGGGGATTACGTCAAGGCGCTTCCGGCTTATCGCGCGGCGGCGCAAAAGGGTAAACCACTGGCGCAGTACAACTACGCCATGATGCTCTGGCGGGGCGAGGGCACCTCGGTCCAGCGTGACGAAGCGGTGCTCTGGTTGCGCAAGGCGGCCGACGGCCATCTTGCTCAAGCGCAGTACGCTCTGGGTTTGCTGTACGAAAACGGAGCGCATGTACCGCGCTCTCAACCCGATGCGACCCACTGGTTTTTACTGGCTGCGCAGCAAGGCCATACGGATGCCCAAACCAGCGTCGCAACGCAGTATTTTCTCGGGCGGGGTGCGCCCAAGGATATGGTGCAAGCGGCCCGCTGGTACCTCAAAGCGGCAGAAGGCGGGGATGTGGGCGCACAGTACATCGTGGCAACCATGTACGAAAAAGGAGATGGTCAGCCCCAGGACCTGGCAGAAGCGTGGCGCTGGTATGAAGCCGCCGCCCTGCAAGGCGACCCCGCCGCCGCCATTCGCGCGCGCGATCTCGGCCAGCGCTTGCGAATGGCGGGGGCGGCTTCCCGGCCTTAAACGCGGAAACGTCCGGCGGTGCTGCGCAGTTCCTGGGCCAGGCTTTCCAGTTTGCGCACTGATTCGAGCGCACTGTGGACCGAGTGATCCGACGCTTCCACCATCTGGGCAATGCGTTCGATATGGCCGGCAATACTGTTGCTGGCCTCGCTTTGCTCACGCGTGGCGCCGGCAACTTCACGGATTTTGTCCAGTGTGTTCTCGGCGGCCTGGCTGATTTCCTGCAACGACGCGGCCGCACGTTCTGCCAGACCGACGCCATGTTCGACCTGAGAGGTCACTTGCGTCATGCCCGTCACAGCGTGTTCGGTATCACGTTGCACCGCTTCGATGGTCCGGGTGATGTCCTGGGTGGCGCCTGTCGTGCGTTCGGCCAGTTTGCGTACTTCGTCGGCGACTACGGCGAAACCACGACCTTGTTCTCCGGCACGGGCGGCTTCAATGGCGGCGTTCAAAGCCAGCAGGTTGGTCTGGTCGGCAATTTCACGGATCACGCGGGCAATGCCGTCGATCTCTCGTGAGCGCTCAACCAGGCCATGAATCTGGCCGGTGGCATCGCCCACCTTTTGCGAAATCTGGCGGATTTCGCCCGCAGCTTCATGCACCAGTCGCTCGCCATCGGTCGCCAGTTTGACCGAGTGCTGCGAGCTACCCGCGCTGTCGCCAGCGTTGGAAGAAACATGGTTGATACTGACGGTCATTTCTTCGACCGCTGCAGCCGTGCTGGCGGTGAACTCGGAGGACGCGCGCGAACCTTCACTGATCTGGTTCATCTGCTGAGTTAGCGAGGAGGCGGCTTGCGCCAGACTGCTGGCGGCGTCGTTGAAACGCTGCGCCATATCCCTGAGGCCATCCTGCATGCGGCTCATGGCACCAAGCAGACTGTCGCTGCGGCCCTCCACCTTGATCCGGCGGGTGAGGTCGCCCGCGGCAATGGCGGTGGCCATTTCCGCCGCATAACCCGGGTCGCCGCCCAACTGGCCAATAATGCGGCGAGACATACTGATCAGCAGCGCCGCGACGATAGCGAGCACCACACATACCACCACCAGCATTACGCCGGCCTGGTTCCAGAAACTGGTATCAATATCATCAATAAAAAAGCCGATGCCGATAATCCATTGCCAGGGCTCGAAACGCACCACGCCGTTGAGCTTGGGCTGTTCCGTTTTCGTGCCGGGCTTGGGGGTGAGAATGTTCATCAGCCCGATGCGGTCTTTAGCCAGCGCTTCGTCATACAGCTCCGAGGTATAGCGGCCATCTGGCATGCGCGAACCCTTGTCGATCTTGCCCACGCGGTCTGGGTTGGGGTGCACGATCATGCGGTTGTCCGTGCCGCGCACAAAGAAATAGATATCTTTGAAACGCATATGACCCAAAGCATCTTTGGCGCGCTGCTGGGCTTCATCGTGGCTGAGTTTGCCGGACGCTTCTTGCTGCTGGAAATAAGTGACCATGCTGCTGGCCTGCTCCAGTGCGGTTCTGATCTGTCCTTCGCGATCAGCCATCATGGCGTGGCGCAAGCTGACGAGGCCGACTGCGGCGCTAATCAGCAAGCCGGCCAGGGCCGCCCCGATGATGATCCATACACGGGTTTGCAGCTTCATTGTGGGCCCCTCGTTCGCCGGCACTCAGCGTTTTAAATGACATTGGAATTGTAAGGCTACAGGCTATTTATTAAATATAAAAGCAGGCAACCCTGTCGCAAGTGCTGACAAGAACTCAGGATGGGTCATGCCGGAACGGCGTTTGTGCTGTTAACGTTTCAGCCCATTCATCGACGGCCTGTCGCTCGTTTTTCAGAAAACGGCCAACGGCATCAGAAAACCGACGATCGGCCAGCCAGTGCACCGACCATGTCGTGACTGGAAGAAAGCCTCGTGCAAGTTTGTGCTCGCCCTGCGCTCCGCCTTCAAACGTATTCAAACCGCGTTCCAGCGCGAACTCCAGACCCTGGTAGTAACACAGTTCAAAATGCAGCCCTGGCACAAAACCGGCTTCATCCCACTGTGCGCCCCAATACCTGCCATAGAGCGCATCGGGCCCGACCAGATCAAACGCCGCTGCGATCGGTTGACCGTTGCGGCTGGCAATGATCAACAGGCAGGTTTCAGGCAGGGCGGCATGCAGTTGCTGGAAAAAAGCCAGATTCAGATAGGGGTGGGAGTGATGTTCCAGGTACGTATTGTTGTAGCAGCGAATAAAGAACGCCCAGTCTTCATCCTGGATGGCCGCACCAAATTTGCGCTCTACGGTGATCTCGCCAGCCGGGCCAGACAAAGACTTGCGCCGTTCCTGGCGGATTTTCTTGCGCTTGTCATGGTTCATGCTGCCCAGAAAATCTTCAAACGTCTGCCAGGCCGGGTCGCGTTGCCAATGAAACTGGATCTGCTCGCGCAGTTGCATGCCACAGGCTGCGGCAAAACGGGCGTCGTCTTCATGCGGGAACAGAATGTGCAGCGATGAATCCCCTAACTCCCGCGTGATGCCAATGGCGCTTTCAATCAGCAGGCGCCGGTCTGCATCTGTGCGGGCCAGCAAGCGCGGGCCGGGCAGCGGACTGAACGGGACGGCGCTCACAAGCTTGGGGTAATACGCCTGTCCGTGCTGCTCATAAGCGCGGGCCCAGGCCCAGTCGAACACGTATTCGCCCCAGGAATGAGACTTGCGATACAACATCAGCGCACCGGCCAGTTCTTCGTCACGCCACAGCGTGAGATGGCAAGGTTGCCAGCCGCTGTCGGCATCGACACTCCCGCTGCGCTCCAGTGCATCCAGAAAAGCATGTTGCAAGGCCGGATGCGCGCCCGCCAGCGCATTCCAGGCGGGCGCGGGGATCTCGGCCAGACGTTCACAGATTTTGAGAGTGGCAGACAAGCGCTAAGGATTCCGCTCAGGACTGAAAATAATCCGGCTCGTTGCCGGGTTTCCATTTGATATTGCAGCCCATGCTGGGCACTTGTTCAGCGAGCGGCGGCTTGCCGCCTACCAGGGCATTCACGGCGCGCAGGATATCCTGGCCGCTGGGTGCCCCCATATTGGGGCGGGAGGTATCAAATTGCCCGCGATAAACCAGCTTCAGTTGGGCATCAAACAAGTAAAAATCCGGCGTGCAGGCAGCGCCAAAAGCTTTGGCGGCGTCCTGGGTTTCGTCGTACAGATACGGGAAGGTATAGCGTTGGTCGGCGGCGGTTTGCGCCATCAAGGCGGGGGCGTCGTCCGGGTAATTTTCTGCATCATTACTCGAGACGGCCACCATACCGACACCCAGTTCAGCCAGCTGCGCGCCGAGCGGGGCCAGCACGGGGTTGATGTGTTTGACGTAGGGGCAATGGTTGCAGATGAACGCCACCAGCAACCCGCAATTGCCGGCCAGATCGGCCAGTGTATGCGGGCGTCCGTCGCCGTCTGGAAGCGTGAAGCCGGGTAGCGACGTGCCCAGTGGCAACATTGTGGAATAGGTTCTGGCCATGACGGTTCACCTGTCGGTTGGGATGGATCGATCACCCATTCTAGTCGCATGTCATGACATGCGGCACCGTCACGGCCACTGGTCAGTACATCAGACTGTCCACTGCACCAGCCCGGTCCAGGCGGTCACCAGAACGATCAGACCAAAGGCAATGCGGTACCAGGCAAAGGCAATAAAGGTGTGATTGGAGATAAACCGCAACAGCCCGCGCACGGCAAAGAAAGCGCTGATGGCCGCAGCAATGAAGCCGACAGCAAAGATGCCGGCATCCGCAGCATCCAGCGCGTGACGCAGCTTCCACATGCTATAGATTGATGCGGCGGTGAGCGTTGGAATACCCAGGAAGAACGAGAACTCGGTCGCGGCCTTGCGTGACAAGCCAAAAAACAGGCCGCCAATGATGGTCGCGCCGGAACGGCTGGTGCCTGGAATCAAAGCCAGACATTGTGCGAAACCGATCTTGAGTGCATCCATCAACGAAATGCCATCTACCGTTTCTACCCGTACGCGATGCTGGCGTTTTTCTGCCCACAAGATCAAAAAACCGCCAATGATGAAAGCCAGTGCAACGGGCACCGGTTTGAACAGATGCGCCTTGATGATTTCATTGAACAGCTTGCCCAGAATGGCCGCTGGAATAAAACCAATCAACACGGCCCACAGCAGATTGCGCTCTTTACCGGGCCGGCGTGCGCCCGCAACGGTCGCGCCGATCTTGGCGCGGTATTCCCACACCACCGCCAGGATGGCGCCCAGCTGGATAAAAATTTCGTAGACGTCGCGCTTTTCCTTGCTGTCCGGCAGGAAGTTGATGAGGTCGCCTGTGAGGATCAGGTGGCCAGTACTGGAGATAGGCAGAAACTCGGTAATACCCTCGACGATCCCCATGATCAGGGATTTGACCAGCAAAATCATGTCCATGTGTGGTTGTTCCGTGCGGTTTGGTTATGTTCTGGACTGCAAATACAACATCAGGCCCAGGTCTTTTGCCCGGGCTCCGGGTGCAGCATGCTGCACTGCATTATGGCTTATCCCAGCGGAAGTGGTGCGGGACGGGCAAAGGTGGATTTTGTATACGCCAATCGCAAACCTGCGCGCTCGGCGTTGCGGGCGCTGACATTGGCAGGCCGGGCGGTTACAAACGCATAACGGCAGCCGGCCGCGTGTGCGGCGGCCAGGCGGGCTCGCAGCAATGCTTGTTGCACACCCAGGCCACGGCAATGGGGCAGGGTACTTGCAATATATAAATGTGCGACCGGCCCGGCGCCGGAAGGCAGGATGGCCATCCCGGCGGTTCCGGCAATCTCGCCGTCCAGGCGCGCAACGAACAGCCGCGTGTCGTCGCGCAGCGTTGCAATCTTTGCCAGTGCTTCGAGCAACGCCACGGGGCGAGTGTTCAACTGGACAGAAAACCCCTCTACCGAGTGTTCAATGAAACGCTGTGCAGGGATATCGGTGCTGCAATCAATGCGCCCCGTGTGAAACGGCATCTCTGGCAGGTCATCCAGTGTGCGCACATACGTATTACTAAAGGCGTTGATGTGATAACCACGGTCCGCCAGGAGCGGCAGCAACGCGGGGTCAACATGCGGGCAGACATCGATTTCGGTGCCGAGTCCGAGCGCGGCATAACTGGTTTCAACGTGGTAGAGGTCTGCACCAGCGACGGCATCATCCAGCCCCAGCCCGCAGACATGGTTGAGCTTGCGGCCGAAATCGCGGCGAGTGAAGGCGGCAATGCCCCCGCCCAGTGGCATGACGCGGGCGTCGGCGTCTTTGCTGAGAGTTTGCCAGGCGGCCACCTGGCGGGTCAGATGATGTGCCTCGGCGTGCTCAAGGATAAGCGCCAGTTCCGGGCCACAATAAATGGGCATCAGATGTTTCCCTGAATACTTGAGTAGAGATGTCGCGGACGAACGGCAAGATCCCTGCCCAAGTGCATGTTGCACCGTGATGAAACAGCCGTTCGTATGAAAAGTGAATATTTACGGCTGGTCTTGGGAACAAAGCCCGGGACCCCACGTCTTATCGGGCATGTGCGAGCAATTCGCGCATTTTTTGCTCATCTCCTCCCTGATTAGCGGGCACCAACTGGTGCCCCTTTTTTTTCCCTTTTTTTTCTGCCGCCGGTAATCTGGTTGAGTCCGCACGGCGGTCAGTCTTACCGGCGCTGATGATCCACCAAAGAAAGGATGGCTTTTGCCAGTTCTTCATCTTTGACGGTATCAGCCAATGCCTCAAAGGCGTCGCAAGCCGCACCGTTCATCTTCAAGTCTTTGGCGCGTATGGGTTTTTGCTCGCGCAACGATGCTTGCACCCTGGGCAGGATTGCGGTAGCTTCCCACCCAGCCCGTGCCAGCACATCGCGCAACTCCGGCGCGGCATAACGTATGCGCGTTGCCGCCGCCGCGCTGGTCACACCCAGTATCAATGCGCCGTCAGCCCACGCGGCGCCCACGCAGGCTCGCGCTACCTCAGGGGGCAATGCCGCCTGCAAGGTTTTGAGCATCCGGTTATATTCGCCCACGCGGGCCGCGGCATCTTTCAGTACACGGTGCTGACCGATAAAACCGGAAACAGGGCCTTTTTTCATTTTCTCGATTGCAAGGTCATTCAGGGAGCCTTCGCCTTGAATATTATTCTCATTTCAAATCGCTACTCCAGCGCGCTGCATCTGGGCACCGGCCCGATGGTGGCGCTGGCCGCTTCACTGGCGCTGTTGGCCGGCGGCATGGGGCTCGCAGTCGGCATGTCGTTGTCCGGTAGTTCGCCCAAGCAATTGTGGCCACTGATCAAGCCCGTGCGTCAAGCCGAGCTGGACGCCATGGCCGTGCGTCTGGGTGAGTTGCAAGCCAGACTGATCCGCCTTGACGGTCTGGCACAACAAGTCGGCACCAAGGCCGGCATAGACGTCAAGCCCTTTGCTGCGACTGCCCCCGTGCCGCGCGGTGGCATGGAAGCCCATGGCCACGCCATGTCGGCTGCTGAGCTTTTGCAGCAACTGGGCTCCACTGAAGCCGGTATCGGCAATATGTACGATCAGTTCAGTCTCGCGGAGAACATTCTCTTGCGCCCGTCTGGCACTGCATTGCCGACACTGGCGCCATTGACCAGTGGTCTGCAGTCGTCCAGTTTCGGTTGGCGTATCGACCCCTTTAATGGCCATCAGGCCTTTCATGAAGGGCTGGATTTTGTCGGCGCAGTGGGTACGCCCATCAAGTCTGCTGGCGCGGGCACGGTCGTCTATGCAGGCTTTCACCCCCAATATGGTAATATGGTCGAGATTGACCACGGCAATAATCTGACCAGCCGTTACGCGCACGCCAGCAAGCTTTTGGTGAAAGTGGGTGACCATGTTGAGGCAGGTCAGGTGATCTCTGAAATTGGCAGCACAGGCAGATCGACCGGCCCACACCTGCATTTCGAGATCCGCTATCGTGGCGTGGCGCAGAACCCGTTGCGGTTCCTGGCGCAAAATACGCAGAACAACGTGGGTACCGTTGCCAGCACAGAAGGTCCGCACGATTGATCGCTTCGTCGGGCGTTTACCACAGGGTGTGGCAATGATGTAACGAAATGCGTCCCGCACTGGAAAAAGTGCCTTTTGGCCTTATCTTGTGCACACGCGTGACGTAACGGTGCGATACTCACGCACGGTTTTCACAACGGCGGCCAGGGAAACCTGCCCGCCGTTCTCGTAGTACCACTGACGAATTTGTCCGGGCGCAGTTGGCCTGGCGCACGGCGGGTACTGAAGTTTCAACAGCCTGGTGGCCATGATCGACCCCGGCACAACAAGATTAAGCCGCACGCGGCAAAACATCCGGTAACAGGAAATGATCTCCAATCTGCTCAAGAAAGTGTTTGGTAGCCGTAACGACCGCCTGCTCAAGCAATACAGTGGCGTTGTAACAAAAATCAACGCGCTTGAACCCGCCATGCAGGCACTGTCTGATGAGCAATTGCGGGCCAAGACCGAGGAGTTCCGCGAGCGTGTCGCCAAAGGCGAAGCGCTGGATAACATCCTGCCCGAAGCTTTTGCCGTCTGTCGTGAAGGTGGCAAGCGCGCGCTGGGCATGCGTCACTTCGATGTCCAGCTCATCGGCGGTATTACCCTGCATCAGGGCAAGATTTCCGAAATGCGTACCGGTGAAGGCAAAACGCTGGTTGCCACATTGCCCGCATATCTGAACGCACTCTCTGGCAATGGTGTGCACGTGGTGACGGTGAACGATTACCTCGCGCAGCGCGACGCCGGCATCATGAGCAAGCTGTACAACTTTCTTGGTCTGACCTGCGGCGTGAATCTGGGTCAGATGCCGCATGATGAAAAACAGGCTGCCTACGCTTGTGACATCACCTACGGCACCAACAACGAATTCGGCTTTGACTATCTGCGTGACAACATGGTGTTCAGCACGGGCGAACGCGTTCAGCGCAAGCTCAATTACGCCATTGTCGACGAGGTGGACTCCATCCTGATCGATGAAGCGCGTACGCCGCTGATCATCTCTGGTCCGGCTGACGACAACACCGAAATGTACCTGGCCATGAACGCAGTACCTGGCCAGTTGACCCGCCAGGAAGAAGAAGAAGGCGAGGGCGACTACTGGGTAGATGAAAAAGCCAACACGGTCCTGTTGTCTGAAGCGGGTCATGAAAAGGTTGAGCAAATCCTGACCAGCATGGGCCTCTTGCCAGAAGGCGACAGCCTGTACTCCGCCCAGCACATCACGCTGGTGCATCACATGTACGCCGCCCTGCGCGCGCACTCGCTGTTCCATCGCGACCAGAACTACGTGGTGATGGATGGCGAAGTCATCATCGTTGACGAATTTACCGGCCGTTTGATGGCAGGTCGTCGCTGGTCTGAAGGCCTGCACCAGGCGGTCGAGGCCAAGGAAGGCGTCGAGATCAACCAGGAAAACCAGACCCTGGCCACGATCACGCTGCAAAACTACTTCCGTATGTATGGCAAGCTCTCCGGCATGACCGGTACGGCCGACACGGAAGCCTACGAATTCCAGCAAATCTACGGCCTTGAAACGGTCATTATTCCGACCAACCGTCCGATGGTCCGGGAAGACAAGCAAGACCAGGTCTTCAAGACTGCCAATGAAAAATACAACGCCATCATCACCGACATCCGCGACTGCGTAAGCCGTGGCCAGCCGGTGCTGGTGGGCACTACGTCGATCGAACAGTCGGAAATCCTTTCCAACTTGCTCGACAAGGTGAAAATCCCGCACAACGTGCTGAACGCCAAGCAACACGCCCGCGAAGCGGAGATCGTGGTGCAGGCCGGCGCCCCAGGCCAGGTCACGATCGCGACCAACATGGCCGGTCGGGGTACTGACATTGTGCTGGGTGGCAATGTCGAGCCGCGTATCCGCGTGATCGAAGCCGATGAAAGCCTTGATGCCGCTGGCAAGGAAAGCGCGATTGCGGCGCTGAAGGCTGAATGGCAAAAGGTGCACGACCAGGTCGTGGCCGCTGGTGGTCTGCACATCATTGGTACCGAGCGTCATGAATCCCGTCGTATCGATAACCAGTTGCGTGGCCGCTCTGGCCGCCAGGGTGACCCGGGCTCCAGCCGCTTCTACCTGAGCCTGGAAGACCCGCTGCTGCGTATTTTTGCTGGCGATCGTGTTGCGTTCGTCATGGACAAACTGAAGATGCCGGAAGGCGAGCCGATTGAAGCCGGTATCGTCAGCCGCGCCATCGAATCTGCCCAGCGCAAAGTGGAAGGCCGCAACTTCGACATCCGCAAGCAACTGCTTGAGTACGATGACGTTGCCAACGAACAGCGCAAGGCCATCTATACCCAGCGTAACGAACTGCTGGAAAGCACTGATATTTCCGAGACCATCAGCGCGATGCGTGATGGCTTCTTCACAGACCTGTTCGAGCAATACGTACCGCCGCAGGCCATGGAAGAACAATGGGATCTGGCTGGTCTGGAAAAAGCACTGGCTGAATATGGCCTGACGGCTCCGGTTGCTGACTGGCTCAAGCAAAACGCCGGCATGTCCGATGAGGTCGCCAAGGAACGCGTGGTTGATCTGGCGCGCGAAGCGTATGAAACCAAAGCGACCGAAGCCGGTGTTGATACCTTCCGCCAGTTTGAACGCGCTGTCCTGCTGCAGCATCTGGATCAACACTGGCGCGAACATCTTTCGTCGCTGGATCACCTGCGTCAGGGTATCCATCTGCGCGGTTACGCGCAGAAGAATCCGAAACAGGAATACAAGCGCGAATCGTTTGAACTGTTCAGCGAACTGCTCAGCAGCATCAAGCGCGATGTGGTCCAGATCGTCATGAGCGTGCAAGTGCGCTCGCAAGCCGATGTCGATGCCGTGCAGCCACAGGCAGTACCGGAACGCGCGTTGCAGTTCCATCACGACGACCTGGCCGCCGCCGTAGCCGCAGGCGACGAAGAAAAGATCAAGGAAGCCCTTTCTACCGCCGCTGCAGCGGGCGCCGTAGCCAGCCCATTTGCCGGTGTCAGCCGCAACGACCCGTGCCCTTGCGGTTCTGGCAAGAAGTTCAAACACTGTCACGGCCAGATCAACTGATCACCTGACACGCCCACAAAAAGCCCGTCACTCGACGGGCTTTTTGTTGCGCACTATCCGCAGGTAAATGGCGCCTGGCTTGACGCTACAAAACTGGCTGACTAGATTGACCGCTACGGGCCGATAGCTCAGCTGGGAGAGCGCTGCGTTCGCAATGCAGAGGTCGGGAGTTCGATCCTCCTTCGGTCCACCAGTTTTTTCGAAACACAGATATATAGCCAGCCGAACCGGTTCCAGGTTGTGTTTCTACTACTCTCCAGCAAGCGTAACCGGGCCTCGCAGTCTGGTTGCGTTGGCCATCCAGTCTGGATGCTCCCGCCGGCAGGCATTGGCGTGACGGGTGCCAATGAGTTGCACCTCCCATTCTATGTGCTCACGATGTGAAACCCTTGCTGCCAGGAGTCACTCGCATGCTCGACATGCTTACCTTCAGTACCTACATCGCAGTTGTAATCGCCCTGATGCTGGTTCCCGGTCCGGCTGTGCTGTTGCTGCTGACACGGACAGCCCAAGGTGGCAGCCGTGTGGGACTGGCAACGGGGGCTGGTATTGCGTTGGGTGATTTCATCCATACGCTGGTTGCTGCGGCTGGGTTGTCGACCATTTTGATGACCTCTGCTCTGGCTTTTAGCGTGGTGAAATACATGGGTGCGGCTTATCTGGTTTATCTGGGCGCGCGCGCCATCAGAGCGCCGGTGGGGGAAGACACCCCGTACGCGCCCGAGCAAGGAGGCCGCCGAGCGATCGTCATCACACCCTGGATGGCGTTCTGGCAAGCCATACCGGCAGAGGTGCTGAACCCCAAGACCGCTTTATTCTTCCTGGCGTTCCTGCCGCAGTTTGTTCATGCCGAACGGGGTCATGTGCTGGCGCAGTTTCTGCAGTTGGGGTTGGTGTTCGTGATTCTTTCCATCAGCTACACCAGTTTGTTGGTGCTGGCGACCAAACCGCTGGCACGCGTGGTGCGGCATATGGGTTGGCTCAAGCGTTGGCAGAACAAACTGATAGGGTCGCTCTTCCTGGCATTGGGTCTCAAAGTTGCCCTGCAAAAGCAATAGTTTGATTACCCTCCAGCAGCGCCAGATTGTTCACTGGTACTTGCAGCCCACTCCCGCAGAGCTTGCGCAAACAATTGTAATGCGGTGGGTGGGTGGCGGTTGGCGGGGTAGTAGAGGCACAACCCCGGGAACGATGGGCTCCACGCCGGCAGCACCTGCGCCAATCGCTCTGTCGCCAGATACTCTGCGACGTGCGTCTCGTTGACCCAGGCAATGCCAATCCCTTGTAGCGCCGCTTCAACGGCCAGCCGCATACTGCCGACCGTCATCGGCCCGTTGACGTCCAGGTTGATTGGTCTGCCGCGAAATTGCAGGTCCCATTTATAGAGCGCGCCGCTCTCGAAGCGAAAGCGGATGCAACGGTGGTTCAATAAGTCCAGGGGAACTTGTGGTGCACTGTGCCTGGCCAGATAAGCCGGAGACGCGACGGCGACAAAGCGAATGTCTGGGCCGAACTTCACGGCAATCATGTCCTTGGGCACCGCTTCTTCAATACGAATACCCGCGTCGTAGCCCGCGGCAACGACGTCGACCATTCTGGAATCCACCACGAACTCGATATGGATATCGCGGTAGCGCGCCAGGAAGTCTGGCAGCACGTGCTGTATCAATGGCATCGCCGCAGATTCCGAGCAACTGATCCGCAACGAGCCTGAGGGCCGCTCGCGGGCGTTGGCCACTTCCTGCAACGCTTCATCAATATCGGTCAAAGCAGGGCGGATGCGGTTCAGGAGCTTTTCACCCGCCTGGGTGAGGGCGACAGAGCGGGTCGTACGATTCAACAGACGTGCTCCCAGCCGCTCCTCCAGCACACGCATGGCATGGCTCAAAGCGGAAGGAGATACGTCGAGCAATCGGGCAGCGGCGCGAAAACTGCGCTGTTCGGCAACGGCCATGAATGCGGCGAGTTCAGACACACCGGTTTTTTGCATTGATGAAAATTACTCACTAGCTGATGCAATCTGAGATGGATTGTTCAGCATAACACTGCGCCATACACTTTCTCCAACGAAATGAAGGGCATATCCATGCCCATCATGATTTCTGGAGAACACCATGACCTCATCAGACGCCTGGCCAAAACAGGATCAGGACCATGGCTTGCGCATACTGATCCTCCTTAGCGCACTGATGTCTTTTTCATCGATCGCGACTGACATGTATCTGCCGGCACTGCCCTCCCTGGTCAATGATCTGCATGCGGATATCGGCCGCGTGGAATTAACGATTTCAACTTTCCTGGTTGGATTTAGCGCCGGGCAACTATTGTGGGGGCCACTCAGTGACCGAACTGGGCGCCGCCTGCCCATTCTGATCGGCCTGATGCTGTTTGTTGTGGGCTCGGTGGGTTGCGCACTGTCGGCGGATATCGCTCAACTGCTCATGTGGCGTGTGGTGCAGGCGCTGGGTGCTTGTGCCGGGCCAGTGCTGGCGCGGGCCATGGTGCGCGATCTCTACGCACGGGAGCGTTCGGCACAGATGTTGTCGATCCTGATTTTGATGATGGCCGTTGCCCCGCTGGCCGGCCCGTTGCTGGGCGGGCAAATTCTCAAGGTGGCCTCCTGGCGTGCCATTTTCGGCGTACTGGCAGCATGTGGTGTGTCAGGGCTATTGGCGCTGAGAATGCTGCCAGAAACCTTGCCTCCACAGCAGCGGAGCCGCTCGCCTCTGCGCAGAACCTTTGCTGAATACCTGCAACTGATCAAAGACCCACGCTTGCTGACTTATGCCCTTGCGGGCGGGTTTTACTACGGTGGCTGCTATGCCTTTATTGCCGGGACTCCCTTTGCATACGTGGACTACTACCACGTGTCACCTACCGCATTTGGTTTGCTGTTCAGTGTGAATATCGTCGGCCTCATGGTGATGAATTTCCTCAATACACGGTTGATTCCCCGGCTGGGCAGCGAGCGTTTGTTCCGGATGGGCGCGGTCATTGTGGCGGTGGCAGGCCTGGCGCTGATGATCAATGCCAGAACCGGTTTTGGTGGTGTAGCCGGTCTGGCGATTCCGGTCTTTTTCTTTATGGCCCCAAGCGGGTTCATCGTCGCCAATTCAGTCGCCAGTGCGTTGGCGTTTTTCCCGCGGCAGGCTGGCGCCGCATCATCGCTGGTCGGCGCCATGCATTACGGCAGCGGTGTGCTGACCGCCGCCATGCTCGGTTGGCTGGCCGATGGCACCCCCTGGCCTATGGGTTTGATCGTCGGGCTGTGCGGGTTGGGTTGTCTGACTGTCGCACTACTACCCCGCGTGCATCCGGCGCTGGCCGGCCAACCGGCTCGCGGCTAACAACACGGATATCTTCAAGGAGAAACCTCATGACGCAGCGTACATGGCTGATCACCGGCATCAGCAGCGGCTTTGGCCGCCACCTCACCACCCAATTGCTGGCACGCGGAGATCGCGTCATCGGCACGGTACGGGATCTGACCAAGGTGGCCGATCTGATCGCGCAATATCCCGAGACCTTTCATGCCGAACTACTGGACGTGACCAATACCGACGCCATTGGCCGTCTGGTTGAGCACTGTTTTGATCGCTTCGAGCGCATTGATGTGGTGATCAGCAATGCAGGATACGGCCTGTTTGGCGCCGCAGAAGAACTCTCTGACGCACAGATCGAGCAGATGATTGCCACCAACCTGGTCGGCTCAATCCAGTTGATCCGCGCCGTGATTCCGCATCTGCGCAGCCAGGGTGGCGGTCGCATCCTTCAGCTATCGTCATACGGCGGGCAGGTGGCGTTTGCCGGTAACTCGCTGTACCACGCCACCAAATGGGGTATTGAAGGCTTTGTGGAGTCCGTCGCGCAAGAAGTGGCCGGTTTTGGTATTGGCATGACGATTGTCGAACCCGGGGGCGCGCGCACGGAGTTTCGTTATGGCAGCGCCCAGGTCGCCAAACTGATGAGTATTTACGACGACACCCCCGCACATGCCTTCTTGCGCATGCTGGACCCGGCCAACGGCCTGGCCGCGGGCGATCCTGCACGGATGGCGGCGCGCATGATCGAGAGCGTCGACCAACACCCGGCACCATTGCGCATGGTGTTGGGATCCCAGGCGCTCGATAGCACTATCAGTACATTGCGCAAGCGTCTGGCGGACTTTGAAGCCCAGACGGCACGTGCAGCTTCGACCGATTTTCCCGTTGGCCAATAACAGGAGTACACCATGCAAACACGCAAACTGGGTAACAGCAATCTGGAAGTCTCGGCACTGGGTTTGGGCTGCATGAGTATGAGCGCCGCCTACGGGCCACCGGCCGACAAGTCAGAGATGATCAAACTGATTCGCCATGCGCATGATCTGGGTGTGACGCACTTTGATACGGCCGAAGCCTATGGCCCATTCGCTAACGAACGGCTCGTCGGTGAAGCGTTGCAACCCATTCGCGATCAGGTGGTGATCGCGACCAAGTTCGGCTTTGATATTGATCTGGATACGGGGGCACGTCGCAGTGGCGGTACCAACAGCCGGCCGGAACATATCAAAGCGGTGGCCAATGCGGCCCTGAAACGGCTAGGCACCGACCGCATCGACCTGTTTTACCAACACCGCGTTGACCCGGCTGTTCCCATTGAAGACGTCGCCGGTGCCGTGAAGGATTTGATTGCGGAGGGTAAGGTGAAGCACTTTGGGTTGTCTGAAGCCAGCGTGCAAACCATTCGCCGCGCGCACGCCGTCCAGGCGGTGACCGCAGTGCAGAGTGAGTACTCTTTGTTCTGGCGCGGGCCAGAGGAAGAACTCTTGCCGGTCCTGGCAGAACTGGGGATCGGCTTTGTGCCCTTCAGCCCGTTAGGGGCGGGGTTTCTGACCGGAAAAATCGACGAGACCACGCAGTTTGATCCCTCCGATTTCCGCAACAACGTCCCGCGGTTTTCACCGGCGGCACGTAAAGCCAATAGGGCACTGGTCGACGTGATCAAGGCCGTCGCGACCCAAAAACACATCACGCCGGCGCAAGTTGCCCTGGCCTGGCTGCTTGCGCAAAAGCCATGGATTGTCCCCATCCCGGGCACCACCAAGTCGCATCGCCTTGAAGAAAATCTGGGCGCAGTGGAGGTGACGTTGACTCCTGCAGAATTGGCCGCCATCCAGATTCAAATGGCGCAATTGCAGGTTGAGGGCGCACGGCTGCCGGAGGCCAACCTGCGAATGACCAACCTCTAAACAGTCAGGGCAGCAGAACCGCCTCAGCCTGTTAGTCACCATACTATGAAGACGCCACTACTTTTAAACAGCCTGCGCACGCCGGATAGTTGAGCCTCACATTCCTGGAGGTTTACAGCATGCGTATCTTTCTGACTGGCGCAACCGGCTTTATTGGTTCTGCACTTGTCCCGGAACTGCTTGGCGCAGGCCATGAAGTCATCGGCATGACCCGCTCTGAAGACGGTGCGCGGGCACTGGAAGCGGCCGGCGCACGCGCTTTTAGGGGAACGCTGGAAGACCCTGAAGGCATGCGCCGTGGTGCATCGGAAGCAGATGCCGTCATTCATACGGCGTTTGACCATGATTTCTCCCGGTTCGTAGAGAACTGCGAGAAAGACAAACGGGTGATCGCCGCACTGGGTGCCGCTCTGGCAGGGAGTGCGCGTCCGTTGGTCATTACGTCCGGAACGGGGCTGGGTATGGATGAACATGGTCAGCCAGCGCGGGAAGATATTTGCAACTTCGCGCACCCGAACCCGCGTGTCGCCTCCGAAATAGCAGGGAAGCAATTACTGGATGCCGGCATCAACCTCTCAGTGATGCGACTGCCCCAAGTGCATAACCCCGACAAGCAAGGGTTGATTTCCCCGTTGATCGAGATCGCCCGCCAGAAGGGGGTTGTCGCCTATGTAGAGGAAGGGAAAAACCGCTGGCCCGCAGGGCATTTGTCGGATGTAGTCCGCTTGTACCGGCTGGCTGTAGAGGCCGCCAGCCCCGGCGCACGTTATCACGCGGTCGGCGAAGAAGGCGTAACCAGTAAAGACATCGCCGGGGCGCTCGGTCAGCGGCTGAATCTGCCGGTGGCTTCCATTGCTGCGCAAGCTGCGGCCGAGCATTTCGGGTGGATGGGTATGTTCGTCAGCCTGGACATGCCGGCATCCAGCGCCCTCACTCAGGCGACACTGAACTGGAGGCCCACTGGCCCGACACTCATTGCTGATTTGCTCGAACACCGGGGAAGCTGAACGGCCTGACGTCTTGCAGTGAACATGGGCAGGTGTTGCTTGAACACGAGCGTGCAACACCGTTACCAAGCGATAGGCCAATCGCGGGTATGATGCCCTTGCGTTCTTTAAACGGTGACAAAGCTATCGTGACCAAATCCAGCCTGGCTCGTATTGCCCACCACCGCGCGTCCCACGTGCGTATCTGGCGTTTGCTGCAAGAGAAAAAACGCGTCGAAGCACAGACGCCGGAAGGCGCAGGAACCAGCCCCAAGCCGGTTCCCATGCCAGATTTGTACACGCTGCCTTTGCCCCTGGAGCAGGAAAAAAAGCAGCGCTGAACCTCGCCGTCAGGCGATAAAGTTCACCACACCCCCATCCACGCGCAACGCCGCACCGTTGGTGGCCGATGCCTGTGGCGAACTCACGTACACCACCATATTGGCGACTTCTTCCACTTGGGCCAGGCGCTTGATCAACGAGGTCGGGCGGTGCGTCTTGATGAAGTCTTGCTCTACCTGTTCTTGTGAGACACCTTGCTCCTCGGCAATCTTGCCGAAGAAATCGCCCACGCCATCAGATCGGGTTGGGCCTGGCAGTACCGAGTTCACAGTAACGCCGCTCCCCGCAGTCAGCTGGGCCAGGCCGCGAGATACCGCCAGCTGTGCTGTCTTGCTGACCCCGTAGTGGATCATCTCTGCCGGGATATTCAGTGCAGATTCGCTGGAGATAAACACAATACGGCCCCAATTGGCCTTGATCATGCGCGGCAAATAATGGCGTGACAGACGCACACCGCTCATGACGTTTACATCCATGATTTGCTGCCAGCGGCCATCATCAATATCAGCAAACTCACGCGGTTCGAAAATCCCGGCATTGTTGATCAGGATGTCGATATCCGGATGCGCCTTGATAATGGCCTCAGCGCCTTCGGCCGTGCCAAGGTCAGAGGCAACGATGGGGAATTGCGCCAGCGGGTGGGCTGCTGCCAGTTGGGTTTGTACTTTATCCAGCTTGGCACTGCTGCGGCCGTGCAGGATCACATTGGCCCCTGCATCCGCCAGCCCTTGGGCGATTGCTTGCCCGATCCCGGATGATGAACCAGTGACCAGTGCGGTTTTACCTGTCAGATCAATACGCATAACCCATCTCCTGTTAACAACCAGATAGAAGTACGAGCTGGCAGGGCAGCCGCAGCTGCTCAGCCAGGATTAGAAGCCTGCCAACACAATCTTTCCGCGCGACGTATTGCTTTCAAGCAATGCGTGCGCTTTTTTCAGATTGGCGGCGTTGATCGTGCCAAAGTGCTCCGCCAGCGTGGTCCGCAGTATGCCCGCGTCGATCAAACTGGCCAGACGCGACAGCAAGTCATGCTGCTTGATCATGTCATCGGTGCCAAACATGGAACGAGTGAACATGAACTCCCAATGCAAAGACAGGCTTTTGCGCTTGAGTTCACGCACATCAATGGCATCCGGATCATCAATCAACGCCAGTTTGCCCTGTGGTACCAAAGACTCCACGATCTCTTTAAAGTGAGCATCGGTCTGATTAAGGCTGGCGACATAGTCCACTTGACCGACACCAATACGCTTGAGTTCTTCTGACAATGGCTGGCGGTGATCAATGACATGATGTGCGCCCAATTCAGTCACCCATTGCCGGGTTTCAGGACGTGACGCAGTGCCGATCACCGTCAGGCCGGTCAGCTGGCGGGCCAGTTGTACCATGATCGAACCCACACCCCCTGCGGCGCCGATAATCAACAGTTTTTTGCCAGAGGGTGCGTTGTTCGCCAGTACCTGCAGACGATCAAACAACAGCTCCCATGCAGTGATGGCTGTCAGCGGTAAGGCGGCGGCTTGCGCGAAATCCAGCGTACCTGGCATCGGGCCGGCAATCCGCTCATCGACCAGATGCAGCTCGCTATTGGTGCCCGGGCGCGTCAATGACCCTGCGTACCACACACGATCGCCCGGTTTGAACAAAGACACGCTGCTACCTACCGCGCGCACTATGCCGGCGGCATCCCAGCCAATGACCTTGGGTTCTCCATTTTGTGGGCTGACGCCGGCGCGCACTTTTACATCTACCGGGTTGACCGAGACGGCTTTGACTTCCACCAGCAAGTCATGATCGCCCGGTTGCGGGTCTGGCAAGGTCAGATCGACCAGTGCCTGTGCCGCGTTGATCTCCTGGTTCTTGTAGTAACCAACTGCCTTCATGATGTTTCTCCGTGGGTATCGGGGGGCGCAGCCTGTGCCGCCATAGCCACCATACTGCGCCTGCGGGCGCTCTGGAAAAACAGCCCGTCATCAGAATCAGTTTCAATTTATTATTGAAAATAGACAGGTTGGCTGGAGTTTGTGAGTGGTCAGAATTGAAGATTTACAAGTGTTTATCAGGGCTGCGGAAACGGGCAGTTTCTCTGCCGCAGCCAGAGAACTCGACCTTACCCCGGCCGTAGCCAGTGCGGCCCTCAAGCGACTGGAAGGGGAGTTGCAAGCCCGTTTGTTTATCCGCTCCACCCGTAGCTTGCGCCTGACGGGCGATGGCGAGCGTTATCTTGTTCATGCGCGTCATGCACTGAGCGCACTCGCGGAGGGTCAGGAGGCCATTCACCGCGACAAACAACGCATCTCGGGCACGCTCAGTTTGTCTATGCCTTCTGATCTGGGCCGCAGCCAGTTGATGGTCTGGCTTGATGCCTTCCAGCAGCAACACCCGGCAGTGAATGTACAGATTCACATGAGTGATCGTTTGGCCGATCTCTACAGGCAACCCATCGATATTGCGTTGCGCTACGGCTTGCTGGAAGACTCAAGCCTGGTTGCGCTGCCCCTGGTGCCCGACAACCGACGCGTACCGGTCGCCTCGCCCGCTTACCTCGCGCGTTATGGAACACCACTCACACCGGCTCAGTTGCGACAGCACAATTGCCTGCGCTTCGTGCTGAACGAAGGCACGCACGAGCGCTGGCAATTCCGGCTGGCGGATGCCGACCACACCGTGACCATTCACGGTGACCGTGTCAGCGACGATGGCGAAGTCGTGCGCCGCTGGGCCCTTGCTGCTACGGGGATTGCCTACAAATCCAGGCTGGATGTCCTGCCAGATCTTCGCGCAGGGCGGCTGATTGCACTCCTGCCGCAATACACCACAGAAGCCGCACCGTTCTATTTGATCTGCGCTGACCGTCTGCAGCTCTCACCCACCGTGATCGCGCTGCGGGAGCATCTAAAGGCTTGTTTTTTAGAATACTTGAGCGATAAACCCGCTTGAAAACCGGTGGCCGTCGGCTGTGAAAAATCAGTCTTTTATAAAAATCTGCTGCAAAAGGCTTGACGGACCCCAAACCTTTGGGCAAAATGCGCCGCTCTTTGGGTCGTTAGCTCAGCTGGTAGAGCAGCGGACTTTTAATCCGTTGGTCGCAGGTTCGAATCCCGCACGACCCACCAAAGATACAAGCATTCAGGCTGCCCCTCGGGGTGGCCTTTTTGCTTTCTGGCGTCTGTGTAGACTGGATGTCGACAACATCATCTTGAATGTCTCTACCGGAGTCTTTCCCCGCCACGCGCTTTAATTGGAAAGCATCTTTTGGCCTTGTTTTGTACCGGGTGGGCCGCCTGGTTTTGCGAACGCACGAGATGAAGCGCTGAATACGTAGCGCGTCGCTTGGGCTTGTGCGGCATTGGCAGGGCCGGGGATTGGGCGTGGTGACAGGGGCTGCCCGCCTACAGCAGCGTACCTGGGCTATTCACGGTCAATAAAAACTGTGTTGCCTCATCGTCTGAATTTACGGAAAGACTGCCGCCGTGTGCGCGTGCGATCTCTGAGGCGATATAAAGCCCCAATCCCAATCCTTGCATGTCCGGGCAGGTACTGGCTCTCACGAATGGTTTGAAGAGCGTCGGCATGAGGGCTGCGGGAATCGGGCTTCCCTTGTTGGTCACCGAAAGGGTGAACCGTTCGCTTTCGCTGCGTACACAGACCGTAACGGGTTCGCTGGCAGCGCCGTGTACCAGGGCATTGGCAAGCAAGTTCGACAGCAGTTGTGCCATGCGCTTGCTGTCACACATAAATGGCGCATTCAGGGTCAGATGCAGATCAATGCGGCTCTCTGGCCACGCCTGGCGCAGTTCTGCGACGGCCTGTTCAAGGTCGTCCACATTCAGTTCGGTAAAAGTCGAAGCCACGGGAATCCCGCCGCCAAGCCGCCCACGCGCGAAGTCCAGAATATCCTCAATCAGATTGTTCATTCTCTGGACGCTTTTCTCGATCCGGCCGGTGACAAGGATCGTTCGTTCGTCAGTCGTGCTGCGGCGCAATGCCTGTGCCCCTGCCGAGATCGCGGCCAGCGGATTACGCAAATCATGACCGAGTACAGCGATGAACTGCTCGCGCAACTGGGCGTCGTGCCGCTCTTGTGCCAGTTGTACCTGCGTGGAACGCAATGCGCTGCCGGAGTCGAGATGAAACCCGATGAGGTCGGCAAACAGCCTGAACATGCCGACCACCGCAGGCGTGTTGAGCTTGTGCGGGTGGGGATCGATCGCGCATAAGGTGCCGAAGAATTCGCCATGATGGTAAATCGGGATGGAGATGTAACTTTTCAGCCCGTATAGCTGGGGGGTGTGATGCGTCGCGTAGAGCGGGTCGGCATCGACGTCATCGATCACGACCAATTCCTGGTGCTGACGGATTTCATGGCAAATCGTGGTTTCCACCACGAGTTCGCCGCCTGCGGCGAGACCAAACCCGATGTCGTCTTTGACCTGACAGGCAATCCAGCGGTCAGACGTCACTCTGGCAATTGCCGCAAAACCCATGCCTGTCGTGCGACAGACCACATCCAGCAAGGTTGGAATCACTTCAATCTCGCCAACCAGTGCAACGTCATTTTCGAGCACTAACGCCCCCCAGGGAATCGGTGTGGCGCGGCCAGAAGTAGCCATACCGCGCAGTGTGTAGAAGATTGTAGGGCGGATGCGATTGAACTTGATCATCGCCATGGCGGCAACCGACGAACGCGGCGCAATCCATGGCGGTCAGCACTTGCCGCTGGCGCAGGGCTGGTCCGTGATCCTGCGGGATTTTCGCCGGGCTTGATCGGCCAGTTGGCGCCAACCGGAAGCATTCGTTGGCTGATGAGCAGCAAAACGCCCGGGCTGCTGGCCTGGGTGTTTTTCATTGCAAAAGAAATTGTTCGGCTGGAAGCAGATATTTGGTGTGCAGGCTTCTAGAAATGAGGATGAATGCACGCGCCCTGCCGGGGCAAAGATCGGGCAGCGTGAAGAGATCACTGCGCTTCAGAGTCAGGGGCATGCTCAATCCATCAGCTGGCTGGACAGGGCGGGTTACGTATCCATTTGCAGAGAAAACAGACGTGGCGAGTCTGAGGCTCAGCGTCTAGCCTTTTGTTCTGGTGCCATGGCCGAATGAGCAAGAGCGCAGGGCCAATGAAGATTCTCGTTTCCAGGGTTGGGGAGCTAATGGAAAACGCGTTGTGGCGGCGTGGCCAGAACCCGCCGGGGCTGAGGTTGGCCCGATGGGTGTTCGCATTCCTGGCGGCAAACTTGCCGGTTTACGCGTTGGCGGCGGGGGAGCTTGATTTGCCTGGCGGCAATGTCCAGAAGCGGGCTAACGCAGTGCTGGGTCTGATGGGGTATTCGCTGGTGCCGGACGTCACCACCAGCGCATTGTCGATCACCAATGCCTCGTCAGGCGACCCTGGCCTGACGATGTCCAACCTCGGTGGCGGCGCCACCATGAGCAAAGATATCCCGGTTTATCTCGAAGGCACGCTGGCCTATAGCCGTTATGACCCGGCGTTTGTTGCCACGGATGGTGTGATTGAGCGTCCCATCCCCTTCAAGTGGAACAGCGTTGCCGGTACGGCCGGCATTGGTTGGGATTTTCCGCTGGCCGAGCATCTGGTGTTCCGCCCGATCTTCAATTTTGCGCTCGGCACGGTTGCCAGTGATCTGGTGGGCGCGAAGTGGTTTGTTGAATACAAAACGGACCGCCAACTGGATTTCCTGGATAACGGCAGCCTCAATGCCTACGGGCTGGGTGGCTCGCTGATGCTGGACTACGAGGACTACCAGCCTGCCCGTGATATTGACGTCGAACTGCGCTATACGGACATCACCCTGCATAGTTTTGGTGGGACGTCCGACGCGGTTCAGGGCTCTGCGCGACCACAGACGCTGGGCCTGTGGGCCCGCTGGCGTGCACCCACGGGGTGGGAGGCGCTCGATCGGCCAGTGCGTTACGTGCTGGAATACGCCCAGACCCAATACATTGGCCAGTTGCGTGGTGCGCTGGGCTTTAATTTCCTCAACTCTGTCGGTGCCGGGCTGGAACTGGATACCGGCAAATATGACATCTTTATCACCCGGGTACGGCTGGTTGCGCGCTATATGTGGGGCGGCAACGCACATGGAACATCGCTGGGGTTTGCGGTCAGTTTCTAGCGGCTGCAGAGGTCACGGGGGATGATCCCGAATCTGCAGGGTATCGAGCAGCGTCAGGGCTTTATCGAAATCGAAATCTTCAATGGCCCGTGCGGCGTGGCGCAAGACGGGCGCATTGGTGTGTCCGGCAAAGAGCGGGAGTAGCGCATCGACCGCTTCCTGCGCATTGGGGTCGCCCTCGGTCAGCAGGCGCCGGAGTTCTTCCAGATGCATCTGCATTTGAGCATCATCAGCGGGTATGACGGCAGGCTGCGCGTGGGTGATCATTTCTGACGCGGGCAAGTGGTTTATCCCGGCCAGCACCACTTTGAGTTCGTCCAGAACACGTTCCCGCAATGCCACCGTGTCACTGCCTGAAGACGTGTGCTCGCAGGCGCTTTCCAGTTTAGCGGCAGCCTGAGCAAGTGCGCGGGCTCCGATGTTGCCGGCAGTACCGCGCAGTGTGTGGGCATAACGTCTGGCCTCAGTGGGGTCCGTGCTCTGACAGGCAGTCTCAAACGCGGTCGCAAAGTCGTTGTAACTCCGCTGGAATTTGCCCAGCAGACGTAGATACAGCGTGCGCTTGCCCATGCAGGTTTTCAGGCCGGCAAGGTAGTCAATGCCCGGCAGGACGAGCTCTGATGCGAGGTCAGTGACGACGGGATCAGGCTCGGCGGGGCCTGGCTGGTCCGCTTCAGCGTGCCGGTGGATCCATTTGGCCAGCGTGGCAAACATCGCTTCGACATTGAGTGGCTTGGAGATGTGGTCGTTCATCCCCGAAGCCAACGCTTTTTCCCGATCACCTGCCATGGCATTGGCGGTTATGGCAATGATCGGCAAGTCGACAAACCCGGGACGCTGGCGGATTTGTGCCGTCGCAGTGTAGCCATCCATCACCGGCATCTGGCAGTCCATCAACACGCCATCAAACAGCACGCCATGGTCCAGTTGATCAAGCACTTGCTGACCATCTTCGACCACGGTTAACGTGATCCCCGCGCTTTCGAGCAGTTCGCGCGCCAGCTCCTGGTTCAGTTCATTGTCTTCGGCCAGCAGCAAGTGAGAGCCCGCCAGCATCGCCATATGGTGGGCCGTCATGTCTCCGCGTTCCATACAGCGTGTTTCGGTAAAGCTGCCCTTACCCAGTACTTCTCCAATGGCTTCAAGCAGTGTGGAGGGCGTAACGGGTTTGGTTAAGACAGAATGCAAACGGATATCGTGGCGGGCGGCCTCGTCCAGTGCCTCATCGCGACCAAAGGCGGTCACCATGATGACCGCAGGCGGTTGTTGGGTATGCCGTTGCTGAAGCTGCTGTACGGTCTCGATGCCATCCATGCCGGGCATGCGCCAGTCCATCAAGACAAGGTCATAGGGCAGCGTTTTTTGTTCGGCCTCATGGATTAACCGCAGCGCCTCTTTGCCACCCTCCGCCACATCGACTTCCAGATTGAAGCTGCGTGCCATGCCAGACAGAATCTGTCGCGCGCTGGCGTTATCGTCGACCACCAACGCCCGCAGCCCGAGCAACTCATCTGCTTTCACCATGCGGCGCGGCTGTACGTTCTGCTGCCGGCCAAAGCAGGCGTGAAAGTGGAAAGTGGAGCCCTGGCCTGCTACGCTTTCGACCCAGATTGTTCCGGCCATCAACTCGACCAGGCGTTTGGAAATCGCCAGGCCAAGACCCGTTCCTCCGTACTTGCGGGTGATCGAACTATCGGCCTGGCTGAATGACTCAAAAACGCGGCTGCACTGTTCGGCGGTCATGCCAATGCCGCTGTCGCGCACCCAGAAGTGCAGTACGAGTTGTTCGGGTTCGTCGGTGATCTTCTCTATGCCAACAACGATCTCGCCGTGTTCCGTAAATTTGACCGCGTTATTGCCCAGATTGATCAACACCTGTCCCAGCCGGAGCGGGTCACCAATCAACGCGGTGGGTAGGTCTGGCTCGGTCTGGAACAACAACTCCAGTCCTTTGTCTTCTGCCCGCAGCCCGATCATATTGGCGAAACTTTCCAGGACATCTTCCAGCCGGAAGGGCACATGCTCGATGGTCATCTTGCCGGCCTCGACTTTTGAGAAGTCGAGAATATCGTTGATGATCCCCAGGAGGTTCTCGGCCGAGCGGTGCACTTTTTCGATGTAATTGCGCTGTTTTTTGTCCAGTTCCGTGCGCAAGGCCAGGTGACTCATGCCGATGATGGCGTTCATTGGCGTGCGGATTTCATGGCTCATATTGGCCAGGAAATCGCTCTTGGCGCGCGTGGCTTCTTCTGCCAGCTGTCTTGCCTGTTCGACGACGGTTTCAGCTCGTTTGCGATCGGTGATATCGAAAAACCATTTCACGATCAGTGCTTTGTCGCCAAGCACCAGGTGAATGGACGACAACAGCACATCTACAGGTGTGCCGTCGCTGCGTTGCAGACCGATCTCAAAGTTGAAGACATCGCCCTGTTTGTCCGCTTGCAAGAAGCGTTCGAATGCGGCGTTGTCAGACCAGAAAGTGGCACGGGATTCCGGATTGCTCAATGCGGCCAGAGACGCGCCGAACAAGGCTTCAAGCTCGCGATTGCCATACAACAACTGGCGCGTGTCATCTTCAATGGCGACGGCAATCGGGCTGTTTTCCAGCACAGCACGAATCTGTTGTTCGCGATCTTCCAGTGCCGCTTGCATCGCGCGTCGTTCAGAGATATCCCGTACCGATGCACAGACGCATACGCCGCGGTCTTCGAGCATGGGTAAACGGGCCAGTCCGACTTCAATAAAGAATTCGGAGCTGTCTTTGCGCAGGCCGCGCAAATTGCTGTTGTCGTTGCCCCCCATCTGGCGTGTGGTGCCGTGGGCGATAAAATCGTTTCGCAGGTCAATGTGTGCCTGGCGGATGCCATGGGGGACCAGGATGTCGATGGACTGGCCGGTCAGCTCGCCGGGCGCATAGCCAAACAGGCTATCGAGCTTGGGGTTGGTCAAGGTGATCAAACCCTGTGCATCGATCACCAGCATGCCATCGGGCGCGGCTTCGATAATGCTTCTGAACCAGACTTCCGTGGCCTTGAGTGAAGCATGTTGTGCATTCAGTTCCAGCGCTTGCCGTTCCAGCTGAGCCGCCTGCGTTTCCAGTGCATCGGCTTGCAACCGGGTCTGGTCAAACAGTTTCTGGAGCGCTGTGTTTCTGTCCATGATCTCCATGGTCATGGCCATTTTCGGCAAGACTTCTTCCAGCAGTGCTTGTGGCGCCTGGTCGGGCGCCGCAAACCAGGCCAGTTCCAGCACGCCCATCAATCGGTCTCCCAGCAACACTGGGTAGGCAATGAGCAACGCGGGCGTGAATTCGCCAAGCGTAGACTGGATATTCCAGAAGCCGGCGGGCAGATCGGTAAAAACGATGGTTTGCCTGGACTGGGCGCACTGGCCCAACACACCCACACCTGGCGTGACGGTTTTTGCGGGTGCAAGCTCAGCGTGCTGCGCATAACAGCCTGCCAGATGAAGCAATTGATCCTGCTCATCAAACCGGTACAAGGTGCCTTGGCCGACATGTAATAACGGGCCGATCTGATCGAGAAAACACGTCGCCAGTTCGTTCATGGACCGCGCTTGTTGCAGACTGGCCTGAAGCAGCGTTTCTTGTGACTTCACCCAGCGCTGCATCTCCAGCAAGCGCGATTCCTGCTGCAACTGCTGAATGGCGCGGGCCAGATCACCGGTTTCATTTTCAAAATCGGTATGCGGAATCACCTGGTCCAGGTTGCCTGCGGCCAGCTGATCCACCGCAGCACGTACCCGGCTGATGGGATGACGGATCGACCGGCTGACCAGCCAGGCCAGCATGAGCGCCAGCGCGGCCCCCCCCAGCAACAGGGCGTAAGTCTGCATCCGGTTATGCTCTGCCACCCGGTTGATCGAGATGGAGGTATCTCTCAACCCGGCGGCTTTGGCTTCGGCAATGCCTTCGAGTATCTGGTCAGCCTGTGAGGCCATGCCATCAAACCAGCCGCTATCCATCAATGCGAGTGCTTCAGCATCCCGGCCATTACGCGCCAGGCCCAGAGATTGATCGCCAACGCGGGACATTCTGGCGCGCAAGACTTCAAACTGGTCGAGCCGTTTCATGTTCTGCTGGCGAAACAAGGTCGGGCGGACCAGCGCCACGGCGCGATCAAGCCGCACGTTAGCCGTATCCAGATCATTGACGGCCTGGTCCCGCTCCCCGCTATACGGGGTGTGGATGGCTTTGCGATACGCCGCCGTGACCCGCGTCAACTCAAGCTGCGTTTCCTTGATTTGGGCAATGCCGGTTAATTCTTGCTGATAGAGCCTCTGCAAGACGTCAATGAGCGACTGCTGCGTGCGCAGGCTCTGTATGCCAAGAATCAGGGGCAGAACCAGTAGTCCGGCAAACCCGATAATCAATTTGTGACGAAGCGGCAGCCGCTCCAGCCAGCGCAATAGAGAGGGCATAGGGTGTGTGTGTGGCCGCTCAGGGTTCGTCGGCGATGAATTGCAAGGCGGCGGCCTCTTTGGCCAGATCTGCATCCGTATCAACGTACTGTGCTGCAATGGTCTGGAACCGGGCCTGGCATGCCAGGAAGGCATCGCATATGTCCGGATCAAAGTGGCTGCCGCGACCTTGCTGGATTTTCGCCACCGCTTCGTCGTGTGACATGGGCACCTTGTAGACCCGACGGCTGATCAGCGCGTCGTAGACATCCGCGACGGCCATCAAACGGGCCGAAATCGGAATGTCCTCTCCCACAAGGCCTTGCGGGTAGCCGGAGCCATCCCATTTTTCCTGGTGACCGTAGGCGATATCTTTGGCGTGCCGCAGGAACTCGACATCGGTACCCAGCTCGTCTTCAGCATGCTGGATGGCATCCCGGCCCAGCGTGGTATGCGCCTTCATGATTTCAAACTCTTCCGGCGTCAGGCGTCCGGGCTTGAGCAAAATCCGGTCCGGGATCCCGACCTTGCCGATGTCATGTAACGGGGCTGACTTGTACAACAGCTGGATGGTCTGGTCGGTCAAAAAGTCGGAGAAACGCGGGTGATGTCGCAAGTGCTCCGCCAGCAATTTGACGTAGTTCTGGGTTCGGCGGATGTGGTTGCCGGTTTCGTTGTCGCGGGTTTCAGCCAGCGAGGCCATGGCATGGATGGTGACGTCCTGAATGGCCGCGACCTCCAGCGTACGCCGAGCAACTTCTTGCTCTAGATAGTCATTCTTGTCGCGCAGAAAATCAGCCGCAGCCTTGAGCTTGAGGTGCGTATCAATGCGGGCCAGCACAATGGGCGGGCTGATGGGCTTGGTAATGTAATCCACCGCGCCAAGTTCAAATCCACGGGTCTCGTCATCGGTCGAAGACATGGCGGTCAGAAAAATGATCGGAATGGCCGCAGTGCGCTCGTCCGACTTCAGTGCCCTGGCTACATCGTAGCCAGAGAGGCCTGGCATCATGATATCCAGCAGGATCAAATCCGGCAGCTGGGTGCCGCTATTGATCAGGGCCAGCGCCTTGGCCCCGCCGTTGGCTACCCGCAATGGGTACAGGTCTTTGAGCAGGTTGCTCATCAAAACCAGATTTTCCGGGGCGTCATCCACGATCAGGATGGTCGCATCGTGCTGCGTGGTCGGCAGTGCCATACGCCCTCCAGAACAGGATTGAGATGACCTTGTTATACGAAATGTCCTGACAACCTGCTACTTCGCCTGTTTGCACCCGCAACAAAGTCCACTTTGTGCGGTTTTTTGTCTTGAGATGTGTTCCGGTGTAGCTGCCGGTATCAGCGTTCACAATCCACCGTTTTCTCGCGCTGGCTAGCGCTAAATCAAGATGTTTTGCCAAATGTAGTACGTTTTTCAAAAGTACATGTGTTTCTTGATTTTTGTCAGCCAACCCCCGCTTTCAGCAGGATTTTCCCGCGATCTTCGCTCTAGCATGAGCGCCACTGTGTAGTGATATATCAGCGCACAACATGCGCTACCGGTGCCTGTGGCCTACCCCCGGCCTGACCACACCGGCATGCCCGATCCGCGCTCATGCACTGCCAGTGGCTGTGCCAACGGGCGCGCGGCCCAGGACTACCCCGCCCGCACCTGAAAAATAACGAAAGCGAAATGGAGGTTTTGCATGTACAAGTTCAACGGACAGGCCGTACCACTAGTGCTGGCTTCTGCCCTGGCGCTTGCGCTGGGCGCATGTGGTGGCGGTTCTGACGGCAATAGCACCATGTCAGATGCGCCAACGGCCACACCAACGCCAAGCCCGACCGCGACGCCCACCCCAAGTCCAACCAGCACGCCCACGCCCACGCCGACTGCAACACCCACGCCGACACCTACGCCATCGGCCAGTGCGTTGTCTCCACTCAACGGGGCGACGGCCGCGTTTGCTGATTCGCGCTTGCAGATCACCTTTGATAACACCCCGACTGTAGGTACAACCGGTTATATCAAGGTGTACAAATCTTCAGACAACAGTTTGGTCGATACCATCGATATCAGCGGCGTACCGGTGACTACGGGCGGTGAAACCCAAACCTACATGCCGGCAGTCAACACGGAAGTCGACAAGCTGGGTAACAACGTCAATGCGCTGACCCAATGGCGCTATGTGTACTACCGGCCGATCACGATCTCCGGCAAGACTGCCACCATCCGCCTCCATGATGGCGTGCTGGGCTACAACACCAGCTATTACGTCACCGTCGATAATGGTGTCATCAATGGCACCTACAACGGTTCGGCCTTCCAGGGCATTGCGTCACAGACGGCATGGGCATTCCATACCAAAAACGCACCATCGTCGCCGACGGCGGTGACGGTAGATACCGCAGGCACCGGTGACTTCACCACGGTGCAAGGTGCGCTGAACTGGATCATGGGCAATGGTTGTGTCAGTTGCACCAATTCAGGGGATGCCAAGACCATCACCATCAAAAACGGTACCTATAACGAACAACTGTTCCTGCGTAATACCAACTACCTGACCATTCAGGGTGCCAGCCGTACTGGTGTGGTGGTGTCGCAAGAGAACTATGAATCCTGGAACCCGGGCACAGGCGGTAGCAAGACCTCGGCGCAGACCACATTGACGAACGAAGTGACCGGTACGCGCCGCTCACTTGGCGGTGGTCGCGCGGTGTTCCTGGTTGAAGGTGCCGACATGTTGAAGTTGACCAGCTTCACGCTCCAGAACCCGCACATCAAAACGACCACAGCCAACAACCAGGCCGAGACCATCTATTACAACAGCGCCACGCTAGCGGGCAGCCGCATGATGGCCACCTACATGAACTTCATCTCTGCCCAGGATACCGTGCAGACCAAGGGCTGGGTCTGGTACTACCAGACCTACATTGCCGGGGATGTGGATTTCATCTGGGGTTCGCCGTTTGCCGCATTGTTTGAAAACAGCGAGCTGCACACCGTGGCCGACCCGACCGCGCCCACGCAGGGTGGCTACCTCTTCCAGGCACGCGCTGCGTACGGATTCCCGGGCTTTGTCGTGCTGAACAGCACACTGACTGCAGATGCAGCTGTCCCGGCTGGCGTGACTTTCCTTGGCCGCTCTGGTGGTTTGACCGTCGCTGGCGGCTACTGCCAGACCCAATTGACCACCGGCAGTCTGGCCAATGCCAACTACGGTTGCGACAACATTGCCTACATCAACACGAAGATGGGCAGTCATATCGCGACCGTCGGCTGGTCCAGCCCGAGCACCAGCCCGGCCAATCCGGTGCCGGATCCGACCACCGCGACCACCACGACGGGTTGGCGTGAAAGCGGCAGCATGGATAGCACAGGCGCCGCGCTGAGCATGGCGGGGCGTGATACCACCGATGCCAGCAACACGCTGGATCTGAGCGGCCTTGCTACCCGCACTCAGGTGTTCTCGGCCTGGAACGGCAACACAGGCTGGGTACCTGCGCCTTGATCGACGCACGTTTGGGCAACACGAGAGTGTGATTGCCAAGGGCCACCGTGAGGTGGCCCTTTTTTTATCTGGCCCGCTTATTTCATCATGGCCGGTAGCACCTGATTGAACTCATCCTGCCCCTGCAGTGTGCTGGCATACACCGGGATCATCCGTGCCACAAACACACCAGGGTCTTTGACCAGTACCGGCTGAATGCCAGCTTTGTGCAACGTTTGTTCTGCGCCGGTCAATTGTTGTTTCCAGAGCGTGCGCATTACGGTACCGGACTGCGTGCCCAGACTTTGCAACGTGCTCTGGTCGGTCGGGCTTAGCGTTTGCCAATACTTGCGCGACACCACCAGCACCTCGGGCGTCACGATGTGGTTGGTGAGCAGTACATTGCGCGCGTATTTGTAATTGCCGGTCTCGACATAAGAGGGGAGGTTGTTCTCCGCGCAATCAATACGGCCATCCTGAAATGCCTTGCTGATGTCATTGAATGGCACGACTACCGGCGTGGCACCGAGCTGGCGCACCATGTCGTTGTATACCGCCGAGTCTTGTACGCGCACGCGCAAGCCGGCGAAGTCTGAGGGGTATCGCACTGCGTGATTCATGCAGTAGAACGAGCGCGAACCACCGTCATACCAGGCCAGTACTTTGAAGCCTTTGTCCAGCAAACTGCCGCCAATTCGCACGCCCAGGCCTTCGTCCAGCTTGCGGAACATATGTTCTGAATCGGGGAACACAAACGGCAGCGTCAATAGCCGCGCCTGGGGGACCACGCCAGACAGCGGCCCCAGATTGAACACCGCAAATTCGATGTCGCCACGCGCCAGTTTCTGAATGGCCTCTGGCTGATCGCCCAGTTCGCTGTTGTTATAAGGGGTGATGGCGATACGCCCGTTACTGGCGTCACGGACGCTATCGGCAAAAGCTTGCAAAGCGCGCGACGATGCACTGTCGGCGGGGTGGGCAGACCACGCCCGTAAAGGCTGCGCCGCAGTGACGGCACAGCAAAGTGAAAACACCAACGTCATCGGGACTGCGGGAAATTGCCACATCGACCTTCTCCTCAACTGTTTTTATGAGTGGGTGCGGGCAGAGTCTTTGTATGCACCGAGTCCAGGATATGACATTTAGGTGACTTCCAGGCGGCATTGCACCAAGGTATGACCAATGCCAAAGAACCGGACGCCACCTGTGGCCCTCACGCGACAACACGCGGCCGCACGTTCATCTGAATCGCAAAATAACTTCATGAACCGATACGGATTTTCTTCATAAATCCGCTGCATGCTCCGCCTGCCATCCGCCATGCCTCAACCGCACGGGTGTGTCTTTCAAAAACAAACGGAGTACCGGATATGAAGCTGAAAACCTTTGTCGCTGCGCTGACAGTGGCTGCGAGCGCCTTGTTACAGGCCGTACCCGCCATGGCCAGTGATTTCAACGTGCCTTTCATTGCGCCAACCGTCTGGAATACCCCGCTGAACCGCATTGCACAGGTGGCTTGCCATAACTGCTATCAAAAGCAATATGCCCCGACGTTTACGTCGGTGTTTAACAGTGTGCGCACGGTGGAAGTCGACTTCTGGGATCAGCAAGACGCGGTGAGCGGCGGCTCGGCCAGGCACTGGTTTGTGCGCCATGATGCTGGCACGTTGTTCCAGTCCGGCAATGACAACAATTGCACCGGGGATGGGACGGGCAAGAATGACCTGCAAGCCTGCCTGAATGACATCAAAGCCTGGAGCGATGCCAACGCCGCGCATTTCCCCATCATTGTTGTGATGGACAAAAAACAGGGCTGGTCCAAAGCCAGCTCGCAACGCACGCCGGCGGATCTGGATGAACTGGTCAGCAACACGTTTGGCAGCGCGCTGTTCACGCCGGCTGATCTGAAAAACTACATCGGCAGCAGCGGCGCCTTGCAGACTGACCTTGCCGGCAAAAACTGGCCGACCGCCACTGCGCTGGCTGGCAAGATCATCCTGGTGCTCAACCACACCGAGAACCAGCGTTTGTCTGAGTACGCCGAGGCACGGGGTGCCAGCGCCAAAATTTTTATCTCGCCCGTGACCAATGGCCAGAATGACGTGAATGGCACGGTCAGTGGCATGTCGGCTACGGCTTCGGCCTGGGTGGCGATGAACAACATGCAAAGCAGTGATCGCACCTGGGCCGTGAATGCAGATGCCGCTGGCCATATCGGTCGGGTTTGGGGCGACGACGGCCTGACCTTTACAGACCACATTGCTGGCCATGTACACCTGTCTGCTTACTATGACTTTGCCGCCAACCAGGATGCCAACGGGTATCGTATTCGCCCGTTCTAAGGTAAGGTCTGATCCAGAAAAAAGCCCCGTGATACGGGGCTTTTCCTTTTGGTAACAAGGGTTTGTAGGATGTTGCGCCGCAACCATGACAGGCGTTGTCTGACACCGGCCCGCCGTTTGTCACGTCTCTGCCATTCATCCCCCGTTTTGTTAGCCGCGTCACATCCATGAAATCGGCTTGCCGACAACATGTCCTCGCTAACTGGCAATAGCCACTGCTCGCTCACCGCCTTTTTTTGTTCAGGCGGGTACCCTGGAGGATTGCTTCCATGAACATCTTGCTTGTTTCCAATGATATCGACGTGCGTGATTCCGTTATGGCCAACCTGCATAACGCGGGTATGGCGGCAGAACCCGCAGCCAAAAATCATGAGTTGTTCGACCGCCTTGCCGCTGCTGCGTACCGGCTGGTGATTCTGGATTTCGGCCTGCGCACGGATCACAAAATGCTGGCCATGGTCAAAACCCTGCGGGAAAAACAGTGGGGTACACCCGTGATGGTGTTGTCAGAACGGGGGGAGACCCCAGCCGTGATCAACGCGCTGGCGCAAGGGGCAGATGCCTATGTCGTTAAACCCTATGTGCCGGCCGATCTGGTGGCCCGCATCCGGGCGTTACTGCGGCGGGCGGTGGTGCAGCATCATCTGGATATCGAAGGGGGCAAGCTGGACGTTGATCACGACCACCGCCGGGTGTTCCTGGATGGGACGGAACTGGTCTTGTCGCAACGTGAATCCGCGTTGTTGTTCCTGTTGCTGGCTGATCCTGCCGAAGTCTGCACGCGGCGGCAAATCCGCGCCGCTGTGTACGGTCAGGACAACCCGGTCGCCGAAAGCACCATTGAAACGCTGGTGCACAGCCTGCGAAAAAAACTGGGTGCGGAGTCGATCGAAACGATACGCGGCAACGGCTACCGTTTTGTGACCCGCCAGCAAGCGATGGCTTTGAACTGAGGTCTGTGTAGCAAAAGACGCGACAGACCGGTCAACTATAGAGGTTAGGCAGCGGCTGACGTATTCTGTAGTTATGAAGACGGAATACCAGCCATTGTCTGCCGGCTTTGCAGACCTTTTGCTAGACGTTGTGTGCGCGGTAGATCGCACAGGACGTTTCGTTTACGTCAGCGCCGCGTGTGAACGCGTCTTTGGCTACACGCCGGAAGAAATGGTCGGGCGGGTGATGATCGACATGGTCGCCCCTGAAGATCGCCCCCGCACACTCGCTGAAGCGGGCGAAGTCATGAGCGGCAAAGACCGCGTTGGCTTTGAGAACCGCTACGTGCGCAAAGATGGCCGGCTGGTCCATGTGATGTGGTCAGCCCGCTGGTCAGAGTCTGATCAATTGCGCATTGCCGTGGCACGTGACGTGACGCGTCGCAAGCGGGCCGAAGCCATGCAGGCAGCCGTCTACGCGATCTCCGAAGCCGCCCAGGTGGCAGAGGATGCCCAGGCGCTCTACCGCATGATATACCAGGTGGTGCGCCCGCTGATCAGCGCCGATAACTTTGCGCTGGCGCTGCGCGACGAACAGACGGGCTCGCTGGTTTACCCCTGGTACATGGAAGGCGCACGGCGGGTCATGGCGCCGCGACCACGGTCGCTTGGATTGGCGTTCAACCATGTGTTCAGCACGGGTGTTTCCCTGAGGCTGGATGACCCGTCCTGGTCGGCGCCCCTGGCGGCGGACATGGGAGAGACACCGCTGGCCTGGCTGGGCGTGCCACTGCATGGTAGCAAGGGTCTGTTGGGTGTATTGGCACTGATGCGTACCGACGGCCAGACCTTCGATACCGAAGAACAGGAAGCACTCCAGTTTATCTCGACCCAGATCAGCATGGCGATTGAGCACAAGGAAATGCAGGTGCGGCTGCAGCGGCAAGCTCAGTACGACGACCTGACCGGCCTGCCCAATCGGGCATTGCTGGGCGATCGCCTTGACATGGCCATTGCCCGCGCCCAGCGGGATGGCCGCGCGTTGGCATTGCTTTATCTTGATCTGGACAAATTCAAGATGGTGAACGACCTGTGGGGGCACGCTGCAGGGGACGGTCTGTTGCAGGAAGTCGCACGCCGTTTGCAAAAATGCGTACGTCGGGCCGACACCGTGGCCCGGTTATCGGGCGATGAATTTGTGGTTTTGCTTGAGAATTTCGAGCCCCGCAACATCAGTGAGACCGTCCATAAGCTGGCGACGGCAGTGAGCCAGCCGGTGATGATTGAAGGCCATGTCCACCCGCTACGCGTCAGCATTGGTGTGGCGCTTTACCCCGAACATGGGCTGGATGCACGTCAGCTACTCAAGCATGCAGACGGCGCCATGTATCAGTGCAAACGTAGCGGCGGTTGCGCAGTCGAAAGCTGACTCTGATCACTGCTGCCAGCTGCAACCGGTATCTGTCACCGCATCATGCAACAGTGCCAACGGGGCCAGCAGGCCAAGGTCCGCATGCGCGCTACCACATGACCCACGCTGTGCCTTACCCATGGCTTGACTCAAGGCACTGGACGCGACCTGTTGTACTGGCTTGAGGCTGAGTTTGATGGCCGCATCAGGATCATTGTTGTCCGGATTGCCAATCTGCCTCGCGCCGCTGCGCAATGCTTCCATGTCCAGTTTTTGTATCGGCACCGAGGCCGCAGGTTCAGGTGCGTTTGGCCTGCTCACGGGCGTATCCAGGGTGATCGCGGTTTTCGATGCGGGCGCGGCGGCCAGTCGTGTATTGGCTGGGTGTGCGGTTGATGGCGCTGCCGCAGGTGTTGGCATCGCGGCTGCCTGGGTCGGCGCCGGTAAGGGAATCAGTGCTACCTGGGTCTCCCGTACCGGTATGCGCAGCCTGGCTGGCATACGCACGCCATATTGCAGTAACCATAAACACAAAATATTGATGAGGATCGCCGCTGAAAAAGCGGTGGCACGATTGCGACGAACGGAGGGTGACAGCGGGCGAGCAAGAACCATGGTCCGGAGCGAAACGCATGCCTGTCTTTCAATAAATTGACGCTGATCGTATTGAGCATTGCGACTATTTGCAACTGGTCGCCCCTCGATTCATTCGTCCCGAATGAATTCAGCTCTTGGTCGGATCAACTGGCCGGTGGCGCGTTGTTCCAGCGCGTGTGCAATCCAGCCTGCGCAACGGCCCATGGCAAACAGCCGTAGCGCGTGATCCAGCGGCAATGCCAGGCTCCGGACGAGGCTGACCAGCGCGAGGTCCAGAGACGGTAGATCATCCAGCTGCGCTTGTAGTTGATCAACCAATTGCGCAAAAGGTGGATCAGATGTGATCCGGGCCAGCAAGTATCGCGCGCGCGGGTCACCATCCGGGTAAAGCGGATGCCCCAAGAGCCCGGCCGGGAGCACATGCCCCTGCGCCAGGTATTGTCCAAGCGGATCAGCACCGAGCATGTTCAATATCGTGGTGACGGTCTCTCCTGCGGCCAGTGTCAACCCGCCGTGTCGCGGTCCGCTCAGGGTCGCCAGCCCGGCTTGTAAACAGGCGGCCAGACTGGCCCCTGTGGAAGCCGCCACACGGACTGCAAAGGTCGACGCATTCAACTCATGATCAGCGCACAACACCAGGGCCTGACGCAGCAATTCAGCGTGCGCGGGTCTGCGCCAGCCTTGAGCCAGCGCGACATGAAAAGGCAGACCGCTACACCCGCTCAGGGCGTGACAGAGTGTGTGCATCAATTGGATTGCTTCGGCGTGTTGCTGCACAAGTGGCGCACTGTGCGTGGCAGAAACCGGCGCCAGCGCCAAGGCCACGATGGCGCGCTGCAGTGTTGGCAATCCTGTAGGCAAGCGCGGGCATGGCGATGTTCTGGACCAGTCCAGGGCAGGGGTATCCCAGAGCAGGGTAGCGGTGTCTTCCAGCGAGGCATGCGTGGCCAGGGTGAGCGCATCCTGGCCCCGATACTGCAAGTGCTGGTGCTCGATGCGGGTGATTGCGGTTTGAAGCACTGGCAAACCCCAGTCGAGTACATGCCGGGCGGCCTCACGCGGGCGCCGCTGGCGCTGTTTGCGGGCCAGATAAGCCTTGATGTCTCCCTCTACATACCAGCGTGCGCGCGGATCATCTGCCGGGCCCGCATTGCGGATCAAACCCCGGCTGACATAAGCGTAAAGCGTGGTCAGGCTCACGCCCAGCATGCGTGCAGCGGTGTTGGCATCCACGTGCCCTGATGGCGTTGCTGGCATTAAATAGATTGATTTAGTGATTCAATATTTTTATTAAATCAATGTATTGATAGTCTGTCCATCTCTGTCCCAACCCATGGAGAAACAAGATGACGACCGGACTGGATGGTGTGATTGCAGCCCAAACGCGGTTGAGCCATGTCGATGGCGAAGCTGGGCGGTTGATCCTTTGCGGATATGAACTGGAACAACTGGCTGGGCACTGGACTTATGAAGAGGTGGTTGCTTTGCTGTGGCAAGACCTCGTGCCGCATCCGGCCGATTTGCGCCAGGCGCTGGGCTCGGGAAGAACACAGGCATGGCAGCGGTTTAGCCCGTTGTTGCCGTGTCTGGATGGCATGAGCGCCATGGAAGGGATGCGCTTTTTACTCGCCGCCATGCCTGATGAGCCGGTCGATGCGACGTTGCTGCTGGCCGCTGCGGGGGTCGCAATGGCGACTGCAATGCGCAGGGCTGCGGGAGAAATGGCCATCGCGCCAGAGATCCACCTGGGTCATGCCGCAGACATGTTGCGCATGTTGCGTGGCCGCGCGGGGGATATCGCGGAAATCCGTGCGTTCGAAACCTATCTGGTTGCCGCCGTTGATCATGGTCTCAATGCGTCGACCTTCACCGCGCGTGTGGTGGCTTCCACGGAAGCAGGGCTGGCCTCTGCGGTGATCGCGGCATTGGGTGCGCTCAAAGGCCCGTTGCACGGTGGTGCACCTGGACCGGTGCTCGATATGCTGGATGCCATTGGCAGCGCGGACCGGGCCGATGTCTGGGTCGAGACGGCCATTGCCCGTGGCGAACGCCTGATGGGTTTCGGTCATCGCATCTATCGGGTACGAGATCCGCGTGCTGACGTACTCAAAGCCGCCGTGAACGTCCTCCGTGGCCGCAGCAACCGGATTGCGTTGGCAGAAGTCGTGGAACAGGCCGGACTGAAAGCACTGGCCCGCCATAAACCAGGTCGCCGACTCGACATCAATACCGAGTTTTACACCGCGCTCTTGCTGGAGGCGCTGGATGTGCCACGTGCCGGATTCACACCGGTGTTCGCATCAGCCCGCACGGCCGGCTGGATTGCGCACGCCTGCGAACAACAACAGACCGGACGTCTGTTGCGGCCGGCATCGCAGTATGTGGGGCCATGGCCCGAGCCGCACCTGGCCTGAGGCCAGTCCAAGGTAAACACCGAAAACAAAACCCCGCCTTGGCGGGGTTTTGTTTTGAGCGCAGAGGCGCTTATTGGGTGATGAAGCTACGGATATGCCCCATCAGTTCGTCTTCCTGGAATGGCTTGCCCAGGAATACGTTGACGCCCAGTTCGAACGCATAGTTGCGATGCTTTTCCGCAGTGCGGGAGGTAATCATGATGATCGGGATATGGCGGGTGTCATCGTTGGCGCGCACGTTCCGGGTAAATTCGAACCCATCCATACGTGGCATTTCAATGTCGACCAGCATCACCGCCGGTTTCAGATCCACCAGTTGCTGCAGGGCATCCACGCCATCCTTGGCGGTCTGCACCTGGAAGCCTTCACGGGCCAGCAAGCGGCTGGTGATCTTGCGCACGGTCAGTGAGTCATCCACCACCATGACCACCGGTGTGGTTTGCAGTTGGGCCGGTGCGCTCGATTGCACGGTCACTTCTTTTTGCACCGTGGCCACTTCACCATGCGCCAACAGCGCCAGCGGGTTCATGATCAGCACGATTTCGCCGTTACCCAGCACCGTAGAGCCGGCTACGCCAGGAATCCGTGCCAGTTGCGGGCCAATGGCCTTCACCACCACTTCCTGGTTCTTGACCAGTTCGTCAATGTGCAACGCCATGCGGTTCGCACCGGAGCGCAGCAACAGCACGGTGGAGAAGCGCTTGGTTTCCGGCATCACTTCCGCATCGCCCAACAAGCGCGGGAAGTAGGAGAACGGATAACGCGTACCCAGCCATTCCTGTGCCTGGTTCTCGTACAGTTGCGCCAGCGCATCCTGTTTGAGTTCCTGTACCTGTTCGATCATCACCGACGGGATGGCATACAGGCGCTCGCTGGACTTCACCAGCAGCACTTGCGTGACCGCCAGGGTCAGCGGCAGGTGGATGGTAAAGCTGGTGCCCTGGCCCAGCACGCTATCGACATCAATGCGGCCGCCCAGGTTACCGATTTCGTTCTTCACCACGTCCATGCCGATCCCGCGACCGGAAATCTGCGTCACAGCCGATGCGGTCGAGAAGCCCGGTTCGAAGATCACCTGCATCAGATCGCGGTCAGCCACGTCCTGGCCAGCCTCAATCAGCCCGCGTTCCAGCGCCTTGGCGCGGATGCGGTCCATATTCAGGCCCTTGCCGTCGTCCTTGAGCATGACGACCAGTTCGTTGCCTTCCTGGCGGACTTCCACCTGGACTTCACCGAACTCGCTCTTGCCGGTGGCTTCACGCTCGGCCGGGGTCTCCAGACCATGGTCGATCGCGTTACGCAACATATGCTCGAACGGCGAGATCATCTTTTCCAGCACGCCGCGGTCAATTTCCACGCGGCCGCCGCGCAATTCCAGGTTGACCTTTTTGCCCACTTCCTTACCCGTCTGGCGAGTCAGGCGGTACAAACGGTCAGAGATACTGGCAAACGGCACCATGCGCACGCGCATCAGGCTCTGTTGCAGCTCTTTGGTCATGCGGGCCTGCGCGGTCAGCGCAGCGGCGGATTCATCTACGTTTTTCAGCAAGTTGTGCTGAATGGTGGCCACGTCGTTCACGCTTTCGGCAATGAAACGGGTGACTTCCTGCAGACGGGTAAAGCGGTCGAACTCCAGCGGGTCAAACGTTTGTGCCGCTTCCTGGAATTCACGCGTACGCGCTTGCATTTGCGATTCAGCCTGGATTTCCAGCTCGCGCATTTGCGTACGCAGACGCGTCACGTTTTCGGTCAGATCCAGCAAAGAGCTCTTGAGTGCCAGCATTTCAGATTCAATGCGGGAACGGGCAATCGACACTTCACCGGCCTGGTTCACCAGGTCATCCACCAGTTCGGAACGGACCCGGATCGTCGTCTTGCCTTCGGCGTCCGGCGCGGCGGCCAGCAGCGGTTGGGCCGGGCCGCGCACTTGAGTGGCAGCGACGGCTTGCGCAGTCTGGCCCACCACATCGGCAGCTTTCGGTGTACGGCCAGCCAACTCATCGAACAAGAGGTTGATCAGGTCATAGTCGGATTCGAGTTCATCGATCAGCGGACCAGACACGGTCGTGCCTGCGGCCAGCAGGCGCGATTCCATGCGGTGGGTGGCTTCACCCATACGCATTGCACCCGACATCCGTGCGCTACCCTTCAGGGTATGCAGAATGCGTTTGAGGCGGTCGGCTTCGGCCATGTCGCCATCACGCAGGGCACGTAGCGCGCCACCCACTTGTGGCAGCAGTTCGTCGCCTTCTTCCACGAAGACCGGCAGCAACTGATCGTCGATTTCGTCGTTCAGCGTCTGGTCCAGCTCGGTTTTGCGGTCAGTCAGACTGACGCCGGCAGCCAGCGCTGCAGGCAGTGACTCTTCGGCAGCCATGGCCAGCGGCTGGACTACGTGGCCCAGTTCGGGCGGCAGTTCAATCGGCTCGGCCCCAGCAGGCTCTGCGTCGAAGGTGATCGGCGCTTCAATGGCCTCTAGCGGTTCAGCTTCAAGCGGCGTGGCATCAATCAGTTCATCTGCCGGCTCGGCCTGATGTTCTTCCTCCGGCAACGCCAATGCGGTCAGCTCATCGCCGGCGACCACATCGTGCTCGCCGCCTGCCTGCGTGGCCAGCAATGCTTCATGCACGGTGACCAGTGCTTCATGTGCAGTGACCAGGGCATCGTGTGTGTCGTTTGCATCGGCCAACGGCTCTACTGCTGCGGCGGGTGCCAGTTCGACGACTGTGGTGTGCGGTTCAATGGCGGCTTGTTCTTCAGCCGGCGCATCGACTTCAATCGGCAATGCTTCTGGCGGGACATCCAGATCCAGCGACAGATCGGCTTCACCCAGGAGTGCTTCCAGATCGTGCGCGGTGGTCTCGTGTTCCGGGTCCAAGGCGGCTTCGGCAGCCAGCGGCGGTTCTTCGTCCAGTGTCAGGCCATCGACCGACAATTCACCCAGGTCAAACGCCAGATCATCTTCGTGAGCTACAGCAACGGTTTCATGGGGTGCAACCGGCTCGCCGTGTTCGTCCAGATGGGTGCCATCAAGCAGGGCCAGTGCGGCCAGCTCGTCCGCTGACGGCTCGGTCAGTTCGAACTCGTCAAGATTGATTTCATCGCCTGCCGGTGTGGCGGCAACGTGTTCTTCTACTTCAGCGATCTGTTCATGCGCGGCGGCGACGCTCAGCGGTTCTTCATCCAGCTCGATACTATCGAGCGAGATATCGTCCAGCACCAGTTCATCGTGCGCAGCGGGGACGGGCTCTGCGGCAATCTCATCCAGTGCAATCGACAAAGCCTGTTCATTGCGTTCTGCCAGTGCGGCGATCTCTGCAACGCCATGGCCTGGATCACGCTGCGCGAAGATATCGCCCAACATGTGTTCCAGACGATCCACCGCGTGGATCAGCGGCTCAACCGGCGGCTCGGCCGATCGTTGTACCGATTGCTCCAGCGCGTAGGCCAGATCGCCCAGTGGCGCAAAGCCGGCTGTCGCACCAATGCCGCCCAGCGTGTGGGCAGACAACAGGAAAGAAGGTGCCAGCGGGGCGTTATTTTGCAGGGCGGTGCGGCCTTGCAGCAGCGCTTGCAGGTGACGCCCGGCTTCGTCGCAGAAAATGCCGAACAGCGTGGTGGATACCGCCACCTGCCCAATCTGGATTTCATCCGACGGCGCCGGGGTATCGACAACCAGTTCGGTGTCGGCCAGGTCGTCGGCCAGCTCAATGGCTGGCGTATCAAATGGCGCTTCTTCCGCAAGCTCAACGGAGGGGGCGGCAATGTCTTCGTGTTCGTGCGGGGCGTCAAACAGCGGCGGCAATTCGGCCGGCGCATCGGCAGGCTGGAACGCAACAGGCTCTGGCACCGGCGCCGCCACGGGCGGAGTCGTCAGCACATTGCCTTGTTCCAGTTGCTGTTTGAGTACCTCGGCTTGGGCCGCAAGGTCAGACGAGTCGACCTGTGCACCACCCGTTTCCGACAGTTGCGCCACCCAGGCCCGGAAAGAATGGTGAGCGTCATCAATCAGTTGCAACAGCGCAGGCGTTGCCGGGTGCTCAGCTTGCAGCCACTTGTTCAGCAGTTGTTCCACGACCCAGGCAGCTTCGCCCAGGTTGAACAGACCCACCATGCGGCCGCTACCCTTCAGGGTGTGGAAGCCACGGCGGATCACGGTCATGGATTCACGATCATGCGGCGCGTGGCGCGATACCTCGAGTTGTGCGGCAATGTTCGCCAGCACTTCGGCCGCTTCTTCCAGATAGACTTCCAGCAGTTCGGCGTCGACGGCTTCTTCAGAGGACGGCAACGGACGGCTGGTTTCGGGCTCGACAATCTCGATATGCTCGGACTCGATGACCGGGGATTCGCCAATCGGCGGCTCGGCTTCCAGCGCGGCAATGACGTCGGGCTCAGCCACTTCAACCGGGGCGACTTCACCCGTCAGGCGGGTCAGCATCGGGCGCAATGCGGCACTGTCGTCACGGCCTTGTTCCAGGCCATCTACATAGAAACCGATGGTGGAGAACGCTTCGGCCAGTTCTTCCAGTTCAGCCGCTTCAGGATCGGCTTCCGAGGCAGCCAGTTGCCGTACGCGTTCATGCGCGGCCAGCAGCAGGGCGACGGCGTCCTGACTATCCAGCATCATCAAGGCGCCTTGCACCTGGTAGATGGTTTGATCCAGACCACCCAGTGCAGCGCGTTGCGACGGATCACGGAAGAACGCATCCAGCGTGTCTTCAATGCCGCGCAGATTGCTGCGCATTTCTTGCGCAAGTTGCGCAACCAGCAGTTTTTCCTGGGCTTCGCGGCTGACCGCGTCCAGTTGCGGCAAGTCGATTTCTGCGGCCATGGCCGGGTTGGCCAGGCGTTGTAGCATGGCTTGGACTTGCGCAGGGAAGTCATCGGCTTGTTGCGGGTAAACGGCCAGTGCATTGTCAGCCAGCAACATGGCGGTGGCCAGTTCCAGGGCCTCTGGTTCGCTGATGCCACGACCCGCGCAGCGCTCGAACACGCCCGAAACGCCTTCCCACAACGTGTTCAGGCCAGGAATTTCCAGCACTTCACAGTGGTGTGAGAGACGCGTGATTTCAGCGGCCAGTTGCGGCAGGCGATCTTGCTGGCCGGCTGCGACGCGGCTCCACAAATCTTTGGCAGCGGCCAGTTCTTCACGCAGTTGGCGTGCAGTCTGGGCGCGGGCCTGGGCTTGCGGTGACAGCGTTTGGGCACCGGCATCAGCCAGCATGCCTTCCAGTTCGAACGCGGCCTTGAGTTTTTGGGCCAGCGTGCTCTGGCTTTGATCGTGCGCCAGAATGTACAAGAGGTCGCGGAACAGACGCTCTGCCACACGGGTCGAGCCATCAGCCAGTCGACGCAGCTGCAGATTCAGGCGCATCAGCAAATGACGCGGGTCCAGATCGGTCTGGGCCTTGTTGGTCGGCAGTGCGTCAACGACTGCCGCGGCGCTCCACCAGAAGGCGCGCGGCAGCATGATGGTCTGGGCACTGGCCAGTTCCGTCAGGCTCTTGGCCATGGCGGCGGCACCACCTGCATCACGCGAGCGCAGCCAGCGCAGCAGGCCGGATTCAAAACGGGTACGTTGCTGACGCACCCACGGCGCCATGTCGGCATCCGGGACAGTGTGCGTCGGCAGTTCAGCCGGGACCACCAACTGGCCCAACTGAGGGAAAAAGAGTTCAGCGCCACTGATGGTCTGACCGCGCAAGGCGGCGACTTTCACCAGCGGGTCACGCAGTACCAGCGGCACGTTCGGTGAGCCGGCCGCAATGCGTTCCAGGTAAGCGATGGCATCTTTGGTCACGGCAATCGCCGCATCGAGCGCATGATTACCGGTTTCTTCGCGGGCAACGCTGGCTACGAGGTGTTCGGCCTCTTCGCAATAACGGGCGAGGCCTTGCAATTCAACCATCTGCAGGGCGCCAACGGCCTGGTGCAAATGGGTCTGCGCATGCTTGAGCAGGGCAGCATCGGGCGTGGTGCCAAACTGCTTGAGCGCCTCGGCCGCGCGGCCCAGGGTCTGTTCAAGCTCTCCCTTCACCCAGATCAGGGAGCCTTGGTCAAATTCGGTATGCACGCTCATGAAGTTGATCCGGTTCGTTCGGAAAGGTGACAGCGCACGCGGTGGCTCAAATGACGCTCAGGTAAAACGCCTGGCGCAGGCACATCCGGTCCATGCGAGTAGTCAACCCTCCGCAGTAGATTCGTTCGGGTTTGCCATGCCACGTGCAGCGGCATGGATCCCTGTTGTTTGGCGCTGCGAACGGTCGTCTGTTCTGGCAGGGCCCACGACACGCGATATGGAGCGCATCGTGGCCTGCCACTACGCCGTTCGTGGCGATTAGCTCAGTTTGAAGCCGGAAACAGAACTCTTCAGGCCTTCGGCCAGACCGTTCAGCTGACCGACCACCACAGCAGACTGTTTCACACCGGCGGACGTTTGTTCCGTCACCGAGAGAATGTCGCGCATGGAGGCGTTCACGCGGGCTGCCAACGTAGCCTGACCTTCGGTTTCTTGCGCAATCGACTGAATCTGCACAGCCAGTTCACGCGTAACGCGTTCGATCTCGGTCAGTGCGCGACCGGCCGCATCGGACAGCTTGGCCCCTTCCACCACACCCTGGGTGGACACTTCCATAGCGGCCACGGCGTCGTGCGTATCGGTCTGAATGGTTTTCACAATCGCGCCGATCTGCTTGGTCGCTTCAGCGGAACGTTCAGCCAGACGCTGCACTTCTTCCGCAACCACCGAGAAGCCGCGACCGGCTTCACCGGCTGCAGCCGCCTGAATGGCCGCATTCAACGCCAGCACGTTGGTCTGTTCGGTAATGTCAGAAATCAGTTCCACGATTTCACCGATCTCCTGCGAGGATTCGCCCAGGCGTTTAATCCGCTTCGCGGTCTCCTGGATCTGTTCGCGGATTTCGTTCATGCCCTTGATCTGGTTGTTTACCGCGCTGGCGCCCTGTTCCGCAGCAGCCAGAGAAGACTGCGCAACCTCGGCCGACTGGCTGGCGGTATGCGACACGTCCTGGATCGAGCGCACCATCTGTTCAACGGTGTTGTTCGTGTTCTGAATTTCACGCGACTGGCGGTCGGCAGCGGCAATCAGCTCGCTCGATACGCCCTGCGCTTCGCCGGTAGCCTGACCCACCTGTTCGGTGGCGCGGTTAATACCGGTAATCAGGGAACGCAGTTCTTCAATCGTGTAGTTGATCGAGTCCGCAATCGCCCCGGTCAAGTCTTCCGTCACCGAAGCGCGCACCGTGAGGTCACCGTCAGCGAGGTCAGACATTTCGTTCAGCAAGCGCAAAATCGCTTCCTGGTTCTTTTTGTTTTCGCCTTCGATCTGCAGACGACGACGTACCGATTCCTGGTTGTACACACGCTGCAGGAAGAACAGGGCCGCCAGACCGGTACCGATGAACAACACTTCCAGTACGGTGATCAGGATCGAGCCAGAGGTGTTTTCGTACACGCTCGCCAGTTCGACCGAGTTCTTCAACAGCGGCTCGGAATCACGGACGATGGTCTGGTTCGCCAAACGGGTGTTCACCATCGGCTGCATGTTGTGCGAGAACGAGGTCACCACGGTCTGGAAGCGCTGGAAGTAAGTCTTGATTTCTTGCAGCTTGGAAACCATGGCCGAGGTGTTGGCCGGACGAATCTGCAACTCATCCGAGCCATCAATAAAGCCGTTGATGATGTCACCGAAGGTCGACGTATCCTTACCCAGCAAGAACACGGTTTCCGGGTTGATCAGCTCAGAGGCCAGCAGGGCGTTGGCGTTCTTGGCCATACGCTGCGACAACATGGCCAACTGGTTGGCGTAATCGAGTTCGTGTGGCGTACCGCCGCCTTCGGTCAACATGGCGGCGAACTGCTGAGTCAGTTCCAGCAGGCGGGCATCGTTCTCGTTAATACCGGCAACAGACTGACCCACGGTGATCAGCGGCTGCTTTTGCTTGAGAATGGTGTCCACCGTCGGGCGGCTGGGGTTGGGGCGGAACGACTGGGTCCACACGCTCTGGACCGAATCGAGTGTGCCGGACGGGTTACGCACAAACAGGCCAAACAGGCTGTGGCCCGAGAGGCTGTTCAAGTCGTTGTCGAAACGGTTGTAGGCATCTTCCAGAATCTGGAACGCATCTTTGTCGCCCCGCACAGCCAATGTCGATGCACGCGCAATCCGCTGCGACAACATCTGCATTTCCGTTGCGGTAGAACGACGTTCAGCGTTCACGCCGGAGGCCTGGAACGCAAAGAACGCAATCAGCGCGGCGCCTACGCCGGTCACCGCTACCGTACCCAGCAGCCACGCCACTTGCTGGCGCGCTGGCAGGTGACCGACCAGTGGGACCGGACGCAGTACCGCGTCTTCGTCGCCTTCTGGCAGACGCAGCTTTTCAAGAATCCACGTCGTTTTTACCGAGTCGCTCTTCTTGGCGGCATCATCGCCAGACTTGTTCTTGCGGCCAAACATGCCCTTCAGGCCATCCGTTTTCCGTGCCATTTTGGTGCTTCTCCCGATCCTGCTTTGCCCCTGTACGTCTGCGCGCTGGTTGCGCGTCTCACGTCAGTCGCTTGCGCGAAATCAATACAAAATAAATAAGTGCGAGATAATCCGTTGTTTCTTAAGCGTTTGTCCATGTTGCAAGCAAGACCGTTGCAGCCTGGACACGTTCTTAATTCACACCGGCTTGTAAAAAATGCGGGTCGGCGGCCAGGCGGGCGACATCCAGCGTCTGCCAGCGTTGGCCATTTGCGTCCCGAAATGTTGCCTGCGCCCAGGCGTGGGGCTCTGCTTCAGTATCCGGTTGCATATCGGCAAGGTGCTTCAGACCGAGCATGCGGTCGACCAGCACCGCCGAATGCAGAATATGGCGGGAATGCAGCAACATCAGTCGTGCGGCTGCCGTTTGCGTCAGATTCTGGCCACCAAAAAAGGCCGAAATATCAGAAACGCTCACGAGGTTGCCTCGCACGTTGGCCACGCCACGAAACCAGTGATACGCCAGCGGTACCCCGCTGATTGGCGGTACCGGCATGACTTCTGCCACGTCTGCCAGATCCAGCAGCCAGTTACTGTCGCCAATGCGCACGCCCAGGTGGGCGTCAACGTGCTCTGCCGCCGCCGCCGTTTTCAATCGGGCGACGACGCCTTCCTGGTACTCGCGCAAGCTGATTCGCTTGGCCATGTTCATTCCCCCCGGGGTCAATCCGCCCGGCCGTCTTGTCTTGTTCTGGCCGGGTGATCGCTGCTGTCTTACGACAGCGCGGCAATCTTGTTGAACAGCTCTTGCGGATCGACCGGTTTGACGATGTATTCCACCGCGCCTTGCCGCTTGCCCCACACCATGTCGGTTTCCTGATTCTTGGAAGTGCACATGATGATGGGAATATGTTTCGTTACGTCGTCGCGCGAAATAATGCGCGTTGCCTGGAAGCCATTCATGCCTGGCATCACGACATCCATCAGGATCAGGTCGGGCATGATGTCCTTGACCTTGGCCACGGCTTCTTCGCCCGACTCGGCGGTCAGGACCTGATAACCGGCTTTGGTCAACAGTTCGCCAAGGAAATGACGCTCCGTGGGAGAGTCATCCACGATCAGCACTTTTTTGATAGACATGAGACTTGGTTCCGTGTGAGGTGTTACCTGGTACAACGTACCGGGCCGTATCCGGCACCGGTCAACTGCATTCGCCCAACTTGCGTTTTACTTCTTTCTTGTACTGCTGATTACTGTGTGCTGGTGCCATTTACCGCACAATCAACCGGCCTGGCGGGCACGGGCATGCTGGTCAACGGCCGACAACAGGCTGTCTTTGGTAAATGGCTTGGTCAGATATTCATCCGAACCCACCATCCGGCCGCGCGCGCGATCAAACAGGCCATCTTTGGACGACAGCATGATCACCGGCGTAGCTTTGAATCTCGGGTTTTTCTTGATCAGCGAACACGTCTGATAGCCATCCAGCCGCGGCATCATGACATCGACAAAGATCACGTCAGGGTTGTGATCGCTGACTTTGGACAGCGCGTCAAACCCGTCTTCGGCCAGAATGACTTCGCAACCGGCCTGGCCCAGAAAGATTTCTGCGCTGCGCCGGATCGTATTGCTATCGTCAATCACCATCACTTTGACCCCGGTAAGACTGGGCATGGTGTTCCTCTCCTTACTGCAACCACTGTCTGAAAGCGGCTGACTTTAATCTGGTTGGCGACTTGATGGTTCTTCCCCTCGCCAGCGTGTGCTTACCAGGCTTTGTCAGCAAAACGCTTGCCTTGCATCTACATCCGTAAAACGGGGTGCAACTGCGACTATCCCTGATCTGAACATGCCTTGGGCATGATGTGTCGTGGATCATACCGGCGCATTCTCGAATTAGACAAGGCTAATGCCGCAGCGTGTTGCGAGCGCAGCAGCCCCTGTCATATCCACACTGACAGACCCGAAAACCCCGTGATTTTCAAGATGTTCCGTGTTTTGTGCCGGTTGGGGTGACGCACGGTGCAAACGCCGCGACGTCTGGCGGAAAAGCGGGCTGGCGCGCTTGAATTCCGAGAACGGGTCTTCTTATATATGCGTATGAAAGCAATTGATCGGGATCAGTCAATTGCCGGATTCCACCACAGCAAGACCGGTCCGCTGGTCGCCCCGCGTATCCCGCCGTTTCCCGTTTTTTGCCTGGAGCGTGTCTGTTCACCCTGAACGCATGACGGCCGGTGCAAAAGGCAGAAGTCCCTGGTGTTTTCCAACGTCAACCGCAAGGAGCAATCATGTCTCTTCTCGATCAACTGGGCAGCATGCTGTCGGGTGCAGACAGTAATAATCCGTCTGCCAATGTCTTGAGCACCTTGCTGGAGCAATCCGGGGGGGTATCGGGTTTGATCGACAAATTCCAGCAAGGTGGGCTGGGTGAGGTCGCGCAATCCTGGATCAGCAATGGTCAGAACCTGCCGATTTCCGCCGATCAAGTGCAGCAGGTTCTGGGGAGCGATACCGTGGCCGCCGTTGCGCAAAAGCTGGGCGTTGATCCGCAACAGGCGGCTAGCCATATTTCTGAATTGCTGCCCAAAGCGGTGGATGGCATCACGCCGAACGGCGAGTTGCCATCCACCGACAGCCTCCTGGCTTCAGGTATGGAGATGCTCAAAGGCAAGCTGTTCGGTTAAGGCTCCAGATTTTTGCCAGTCAGACGGGCCGCCACTGTGCGGCCCGTTTTTCGACCTTCGCGAATGGCGTAGTTGGTGCCGCGATCTTCCGGATAAATTTGCGCCATCGAGGCCAGCGTGAGTCCGGCCACCGGGCCTTGTTCAGACGGAATCAGTCGGCTGTAGTGTTTTTCAACCACAGGTTGCGACCAGCGGGCCTTCCAGACGTGATGGCGGATGATCCACTCGCGGCTCAAGGCCGGGAACATCTTTTGCAGATAAGGGATGGAGAAATCCAGCACCTCATCCGGTGTCATGGTGTAGAGCGCGTCGGTGTGGGGAAGGTATTTGGACAAATACACGATGTGCCGGCCGCCATACGTTTCGGCTTTCTCGAAATTGGTGTGTTCAATCACGCCCACGAACGGGAAAGTCGGGTCATTGACGTTCAGCCAGTAGGTTTGCGACAGGCTGCGGTCCAGTTCCAGCACCAGACATACGTTGGCCAGGTAGTGAATACGGTTCAGTTGCGCCAGGTAGTCCGGCGCTGCCCAATGGCCAATCATCCCGGCAATCAGGGGTAGCGCTGGCGTGGCGATGATCTCATCGGCCAGCAAAGTGCCTTGCGGGGTGTCGATGTGGAATTTGCCATCAATCTTTTCAAAACGCTGTACGGGCGTGCTGGTGAAAACCTTGCCACCCAGTCCGTCAATATGTCGTGCCAGGGCTTCGGCCAGGGCCACAAAACCGCCCTTGAAGTACGCCAGGCGCTCTTCGCCACCTTTGCCCCGGCTACCGCCGCGCAGCTTGAGTTTGTTCCAGAACCAGACCGCTGAGATCTGGTCAGCGACCGGGCCAAACTTGCCTTTGAGCAAGGGCTCCCACACCACCCTGTAAACTTGCTCACCGCCCAGTTCACGCAGCCATTCAGCGGCCGTTTTGTCTTCCAGCGCCATCCAGTTGTCGACCTTGCGCGCGCGCAGGGCAAGCAAGCCCAGGCGGACGCGGTTTACAAAGCTCAGCGGCGTGAAGCGTAGCAAGTCTGCTGGCGTAGAGAGTTTGAAGAAGTTGTTGGCGAACCACACACCGGTATTGGTCGGATTGATGGCGATGTGATCGTTGAGATGGAGCTCATCAATCAGCGCCATCACTTCACGGTCGTTGGTAAACCAGTGGTGATAAAAGCGGTCGAGTTTTTCGCCTTCCACGTCAAACGCACTGGCCAGGCCGCCAATGTGGTCGTCGGCCTCAAGCACGGTGACATCCACGCCGGCGCGCGCCAGTTCATAAGCGGCGGCAAGGCCGGTGAAACCGCCGCCAATGATGGCGACGCGGGTGCTGGCGGGAAGGGCGCTCATGAAGTCTGGTTCCGGGGCTGGCGGGAAAGCGGGTTAAGGATCAGATAAAGACCGCCCAGCACGGTGGGTGGTAACCACAGCAGCAAATGCACGACGACGGCGAAGGCGGCCGCTGCGGTGGTGCCATTGCCCAATGCCGTCATGGCATGCACGGTGAAGTAATCAAACGTGCCGACATAACCGGGTGTGGATGGAATCAACGTTGCCAGCGTGCCGACGGGTAAAGCGAGCCAGCCGGCCGCGGGCGCGGTCAGATCGGGCAGCGATTGCGCCGCCAGCCAGAATACAAAGCCTTCAGCCAACCATGCGGCCAGTGACCAGCCCACCAGGCGCAGCATGGTGGTGCCCTGGGCCAGATGGGCCAGCGTGGTCAGCCCTTTGTCGACCTCGGCACGCAGCCGGACACCAATGCCCGGCGCGAAGCGGGCAATGATGGCGGTGGCCGCCCGAGCCAGTGGCGCAAAAGCTTGCGGGAACAACAATACAGCCAGGATCACCAAGGCCAGTGCAAACAGAAACCCGGCCCCAACCCCCGAGAAACTGGCGACATCAAGCCTGAATGCCATCAGTGCAGCACCCAGCAAGACCAGCACCATCAAGAGATCCAGCAAACGCTCGACAAACAATGTGGCCAGGACGGTGCCGGAGGTTGTACCCAGGCGCTGATTGAAAGCAAACGCGCGCAGCACGTCGCCGGCGCGGAACGGCAGTACGTTGTTGGTGGCAAAGCTGGCGAGCAGCGGGCCCGCGCAGGTTAACCAGCTGATGCCGGGGACATCTTTGGCCAGCATGGCTCGCCAGCGGGCAATGCGGCAGCTATAGCCCACAAAAAACGCGCCCAGCGCGGCAAGGACCCAACCAGGTCGTGTAGCGGCCAATGTGGTTACAAGGCCGTGCCAGTCGATCTGACGCAGGATCAACCAGGTAAACAGCGCGGCCAGTGCAGCGCCTGCTAAAAGCCGAACAGGTGAACGGGACGACTGACTCATGTGTTATTTGCGATCCACGACCGGGCTGCGACTGGCTGCAGGGCCACTGCCGCCGGCATAACCGATATATTCGTCGACGACATACAACGGACGGCGTTTGACCTCGCTGTACACGCGACCCATGTACTCACCCAGAATGCCGACGCACACCAGTTGCACACCGCCCAGGAACAACACGGCGATCATCAGCGCGGTCCAGCCTTCTACCCAGATATTGGTGAACAAGCGCAGCGCCACCGCATACACAATGCCCAGCAATGCCAGCGCCGCCGCTGTCATGCCGACACCAATCGACAGCTGCAAGGGTTTGCTGGAGAACGACAAAATGCCATCCGTGGCGAACCGGATCATTTTCTTGAGCGGGTATTTGCTTTCGCCGGCAAAACGCTCGGCCCGCGCGTAGGGCAGAGATGTCTGCCGAAAGCCGGCCCAGCTCACCATGCCGCGCACAAAGCGGTCACGCTCTGGCATGGCACGCAACACATCAACCACCTTGCGGCTCATCAGCCGGAAGTCTCCGGTATCCAGCGGAATAGGCACGTCAGAGAGCTTGTTCAGCAAACGGTAGAAGGTACGGGCGGTCGACAGTTTGAAGGCGGACTCGCCAGGGCGATCGGTGCGTGTGCCATAGACCACGTCGTAACCTTCGCGCCAGAGTGCAACCATCTGGTGGATGACTTCTGGTGGGTCTTGCAGGTCCGCATCGATCAGCACAACCGCATCGCCGTGTGCGGCATCCAGCCCCGCAGACACGGCAATCTGATGACCAAAATTACGGGCAAAGGCGATCAGGCGTACATGCGGGTCGGCCATGGCAATCTCTTTGAGCAGCGCCCGCGTGCCGTCCCGGCTGCCGTCATCTATGAAGACCAGTTCATAGTCGAGATCGGTCAATCCAGCGCAAAACGCCTTGAGGCGGCGCGATGTTTCACCAATGACTTCTTCTTCGTTGTAACACGGCACGACAATGGACAGCAGCGGGTTGCTCATGGAGGCTCCTCGCATTTACTTGCGGATCCACAGGCCGACCTGGCTGCCTGCGTCTGCGTAGAACGGATGCCAGCTGTACTGGCTGCTGATGGCGGTATTGATGTTCTGCCAGGCTTGCATGCCCATGCTGGTTTCACCCCGTGTCCAGGCGATATAGCGCACATGGTTCAGCGCGAGCCAGTCCAGCGCATTGGGCATCTCGCCATGGTAAAACGCCTTGGTCTTGTCGGATTGCATCCAGACATCCCGTGGCGCGCCATGCCACAGGCTGACGTGATTGGGCCAGCCCTGCATGGAAACCTGATCGGAGAACAACGCCACCAGCGTCTGGTTGGTGTAGGCGTCGCCATACCAGTTTTCCAGCACGATGCCACGGGGTGCGTTGCGCAGATAATTGACCAGATCGCGCGTGGCGGGCTCGTTGATATACGAATGAGTGCCATCCAGTTTGCCTGCGTCGGCCTTGCCGGTCTGGTACAGATACCAGGCGGTGTCGAGCACATAGGTACAAGGCAATGCCAGGGCAATATAAGCGATCCAGCGAGTGAGCTTGCGTGGGCTGGCCAGCGCCATGGTGCCGAGCGCCAATATGGCGCCGCTGTACATCCAGCCCCACCATTTCATGGTGGTGTTGGTGCGGATGAATTTGCCCCCGGAAGGGTCCTGGACATAGATAAATTCAGACACCAGCAGCATGGCGCCAAAAGCAACGACCAGCATCAGCGCCAGCGGCCGGGTTTTTTTCTCAAACAAGGCGGCGACCAGCAAGATCAGCATGGGCCAGAGGAAGATCACAAAGCGCAAAAGTGGCGTGTGATCCATCCAGCGTACAGGCTTGATGGGCGTATTGATGGCCTGGCTGGCCAGTCCGGACAGATACGGGTACACCAGCAGCGCAGAAATCAACCCGCCTGCGACCAGCGCGGCCCAGTCTGGCGGGCGTTTTTGCACGTAACGCCAGCCAATCCAGCTCAGTAACAGGAGTACGGAGAACGGAAAGATCCAGGTGTTGGTGATCAGCATGACCGGCACCGAACCGGCCAGCAGCGCCTGCGCCAGCCGCTGCGGTGCTGCGGGCTCCTCCCGGCGTGCCGGGGCTTCCAGCCAGCCGATCAGGGCCAGTGCCAGGAACAGCAAAAAGAAGCTGCCCAGTGGTGGGTGATAGTCGCCCAGGTAGAACTGGTAGCCAAAGTTCTCCATGGGGATTTCACGAACTTCGAAATCCGGCGCGGGTTTGTCGGTACCGACCAGCGGCGGGAACAGCGCCCGCCCCAGATCCGTGCCCTGATCGCGAATACGCAACTCATAGTTGCCAATAAACCGGGCGGTGCCCCACATGTGGTCGTTGGCGGTCCAGTCCACAGGTGTGGACGGGTTGTCGTTGACCACAAAATGCAGAAACGGCGTGATGCCGGTGCCACCCAGTGCCAGTGCAGCAATCAGCAGCAGGCGTGGTGCCAAACGCGGTACGAAACGGCTGGTGAAATCCCACGCTAGCGAAAGCGACATGGCCATGACCAAAGCAAACGCGATGTTGTAGGTAAAGCCCGCTTGCCAGCCAAACAGTCGACCCATCAGGGCTGCGCCGTAATGCTGGAAGGCGTAGTAGAAATCAAAATGATGCGGCGGGTACCAGATATCCAGCGGCGGCAGGGTGTCGCCCGGAAAATAGTTCTGCATGAAATACAGGTCGGTGACGCGTTCTGACGTGGGGTAGATATCAGGTAGCAAGAACTTCCAGGCCAGCCCGTACAGAAACGCGACGCCAAAGACCAGTTCCGACGCGCGGAACAAGCGGGCTCTGACCTCTGGCCGATGCAGCCAGAGCAGCCCCAAAGCGGCGGCGGTCGTCAGTGGCCAGGCCCAGCTGATCCGGCCCAGCCCGACAAAGTGTTCCAGTGCGCACAGCACCAGGGTAATGCCGAGGACACCGGCAGCACGTGCAATCGGATAGGGCAGCCAGTGGCTCAGCGATACACTGACACTGGCTAGGTGCAGCCACAACAGGATCAGGCTGCCAAGCAGGAAAATCATGTTCATGGTGTTGATGCCTTGTTCTTGTTTTTAGCGGCGCAGTTCCCACAGACCACGTGGATCACCCGGGTTGTCGACCAGCGGATGCCAGAGATAACGACTGGCCAGCGCGTCCTGCATGCGGGCAAACGCGGCAGGATCACGCTGCTGATCGAATGAACTCCAGACGATGTAGCGCACGTTGCGGGCAGCCAGCCATTGCGCAGCGTCTGGCAGGCTACCGTGATACAACGCGCGAATGAAGTCGGCATCACGCGTAATAAACCAGGGGTGGTCACGCCACAAACCTTCGTGATCCGGCCAGCCCAGGGCAGAGGGTTGACCACTATGTAGTGCAAAGGCGCCATGCGGGCTGTAAGAGCCGTTATCCAGCCCTTCCAGCACCAATCCCCGGGGAGCACTGCGCAGGTAAGACAAGATGGCCCGCTGGCCGGGGTCATCGTTCAGCCAGCCATCACCGGCAAGCCGCGCGGCATGCAGCCGCGGGTGGTGCATCCAGTACTGTGCTTGCGGAACCAGATACACACAACTGGCCAACAGGGGGACGCAAGCCAGCACCTGGATGATCTTGCGCGGCGACGCCAGAGCGAGCGTACCCAGCAAGACCATACCCGCCGGGTAAAGCCAGGACCACCATTTGAGCGTGGTGTTGAAACGGTTGTACCGGTCGCCTAGCGGGTCATCCACAAAGAAGATTTCGGTGATTGCCAGCAAAATCAGCACCATCCAGCCTGCCCACCAGGCGCGGGGCTGTTTCGGGCCGCCAGCCAATGCCAGTACCGCCAGCATCAGCACCGGCCACCACAACGCCAGGAACTGCCGTATGGGCGTGTGATCCAGGGCGTTGACCAGCGCGATATGTGTGGGCACGGCATTCGGCGCGAAGTGCAGCATGAATGGGTAAATGAGCGCACCACCCACAGCACCGCCCAGGACCAGCGCCAGCCAGTGTGCGTTCTGGCCGCTGCGCCAGCGCCACGTGCACCAGGCAAGAATCAGCAAAGCCTGCAGGGGCAGCGTCCAGGGGTTGAGCGCCAGTAGCACGGGCAGGCTCAAGCCGAGCAGGAACACACCGGTCTGTGCGCCCGGGGTGGCCTCGGCCGGTCCGGCGTCTTCTTCTACGGGCGTAGTGAGGCGCGTCGGGACCTCAACCGCTCCGATCAGGGCCAATACAAACAGCAGCAAGGCAAAGCCACCAACCGGCGGATGCAGGTCACCCAGATAGGTGTAATAAGAGATCGTTTCCAGTGGCAACTCACGCGGCTGGAAATCCGGCGTGGGTTTGTCCTCCGCCGAGGGGGACGGGAACAATGCGCGACCGATCCGTGTATTAACCTGCTGATCGTACAGCCCGGCAAAGCGGGTGTTGGACCAAAGACGCGTGACGGCATTTGCATCAGCGGCACTTGGGCTTTCGCCGGGCAAATCGTAAATCACCGGAATCAACGGGGCGACGCCGGTACCGCCCACCGTCAGCGCTGCTACGACCAGCAAGCGGGCACCAAAACGCTTGAGGAACCGACCCGTGAGGCTCCAGGCCAGGCTGGCGGTAAAGGCGAACGTTGTGCAGAACCCAAGGTTCATCGCCCGGCCGGCATCCAGATTCAGAATGCGTCCCTGCAGCGCCGTGGCGTAATGCAGGAAGCCGTAATACATATCAAAGCGATAACCTGGCAGCCATTGGTCCGGCGGGGGGAGTGTGTCGCCCCCCAGATAGTTGGCGACAAAGTACAGATCAGTCAGGTGTTCTGACTGGGCATCAATGTCGGGAAACGCGTAACGCCACGCGAGCGCAAACAGAAAGGCCAGCACAAAGGGCTGCTGTTTGTCCCACCAGGCCGGATTAGTCAGGCGCCGGTTCAATACCAGGACCGAGAGCGCCGTGCCAATGGGCCACAACCAGGCCAGTTTGCCGAGCCCGATAAAGTGCTCAACAAAAAACAGGACAAGGCAGGCCAGCAATACGCCCGCCGCCCGCGCAAGATCGGTATCGCCGCCAAAACGGCGTTCAAAACACTGCGCTATCCCCGCCAGATTGATCAAGAGGATCAATAGCGTCAGCAAAAGGGCTATGGGGCCCATGTTCTCCCTCCTCCGGGAACCGGATCGCTCTGTAGGGTCGCCCGCTTTGCGGTTACGCCCAGGTGTTGGAGTGCGTCCGGGTTTCTATCATGCTTTGGCCTCTGGCGGAATCATCTTGCCAGGGCGCTTTGCTATAAGTTGTGCTGCGTACTATGCCAGAACTTCCCTGGGCGGAGCCAACCGGACACGAAAGGACAGATGGCACTTGCAACAACCTGGTACGGCGGTTCCAATTCGCGCATGAAATTGTCTTGTCGATCTGGTTGCGGTGCCTGTTGCATCGCGCCATCCATTACCAGCCCGTTGCCGGGCATGCCGCAAGGCAAGCCGGCGGGTGTTCCCTGCGTGAACCTCTTGCCGGATTACCGATGCGCCGTGTTTGGCCTGCCTGAGCGCCCCGACTTTTGTGGGGGTCTGCAGGCATCTGCAGAGATGTGTGGGGACACGCGCGAGCACGCCATGATCTGGCTAACCCGGCTGGAAGCAGCCACGGCGCCCTCGCACTGACCCGCTATCGCTTCTTCCGGAATATGGCTGCGAGCCTTGACGTGTTTCAGGTGGGCCACGATGGTGAATGTCATGATCACCTGCAGCGACTGAGCGCTCCATTTGCCGATAGGCACTGCCGACCATGCGCCCGGCTGGTTCGGATATTTCCACTTGCCGTAAAAAGTGCTGATGTTTTCTGTTAGCCAGTTAAACCAGCCGATCAGCACAAATAACAATACCAGCGGCAATGGCTGGTCGCGATCCAGTGGCCGCGCATATAGCCCCGCCAATCGCCGATAAAGTGGCGCATGAAGAAATTCAGGTAAATCAAAACCGCGACCAGGGTCTCCATCCAGTAAGGCGGGTGATGGCGAATGCGTCAATCCATAAAGCGCCAGGATTGCGTTAAAAGACGCATGAGCGGGGTATGACCGCAACGACAAGCCGGTCATGATGGAACGGACGGCCGTCGGGCGCTGCCGTGTTCCGCCTTGATGCTTTTTTATACAACGTCGCTCAGTGACGGTCCGGTAGCGGCCCGATCACCCTGTTTTGATTTTCGTTGCAAAACAAAAGCCTGGGCTGGCATGTACCAGTCAGGCCGATCTGACCCTGGCGATGACCTGCGATCTGCAGGTTGAAATGTAGTGAAATTTAATCGCCTACATCTTTTTGTTGATTTTTGTCACGCAGGCCGCTTTTTCAGGTCCATTCCCCGCGTTTTGTCCCCCTACAATGGCCCCGTGTTTTGAAGTGATATATCAGAAAACATTACTCACACGATTTTCCAGGGCACCTCGGGCGCGCATCTTGCCGCATCAGGAAAGCATCTGGCTTCAATCAATACGGGAATGGGATAAAGTCGATGAATCAACAGAAAAAACAAATTACCGCGACCCTGCTGGCCGGCGTGCTGGCGACTGCACTCAGCGCATGTGGTGACGGTTCGGATGCCAGTTCGAGCGGAGCCCCCAATGATCCGGCCTCGCCGTCTTCTTCGGTTTCTGCTCCGGTCGTGACGCCAACCCCCACGCCAACGGCAACGCCGACTCCAGCACCTACGCCAACGCCCACGTCGACACCGACGCCCACACCAACCGCAACCCCGACCCCCACGCCGACACCCACTGCAACGCCTACACCAGCACCATCGGGCTCGGGTTGCGGTGTTGCCCTGAACGCTGCTGCAATAACCAGTCTGTTTGGTGGCAATCTGGTTAGCTCGGCCAACCTGCAAAACTATGTGGTTGGTTTGACGGGGTCCGCTTCGCCGTACACCCTGGATGCCACGCAAACCGCAACCAGCCCGCAATTCATCTGCGGCTACGACAACACAGCCTCGCCAACTTCATCGACGAAGCTTGATACCGTCACTGCAGAAGGTTCCATCATCGGCGCATTCACCGTGCCCAAGGCCGCAGTGACCAGCAGTGCGGACGATGGTGGCCAACTGGTGTTGCGTCTGCCGTCGGTCTCGGTGCTGGCGCTGGGTATTTATGCTACGGGTTCGATCAATTACCGCGTGCAAACCAGCACGGATGGCGTGAACTGGTCCACAACACTGGGTAACAAGACCGGGGTCAAGCTGACGAACTATGTGCAACAGATCATCGGGACTTCCGGCTCCGCGACGGCGGGTGATTCCACGCTGCAAGCCGGTGCGATCACCACGCCGGTCTGGGTACGGATCAGCAACGCGGGTACGGGCACGCTGAACGTGACGCAAATCCAGATTGCGCCTTGAACGGCCATATCTGAAAAAACGGCATCGCAAGATGCCGTTTTTCTTTTGGGGCCAGAGCACACGCGGTCAGTGATGCTTTTTGCTGTCTACCTTGTAGTCCAGGCTTGGGTACCAGTCCGTACCCCGGCCACCAGGCGTCAGATCAAGAATGTTCCAGAGCGGCATCAGGTCAGGCGCACCGCGTGGGTCCTGGCCCGGGTCACAGGTATCCGGGCCCATTTCATCGCCGTAAAAGTGTTTGATGGTATCGCCGATACGGACAAAGACATTCAAGCCTGGGGTGTCGTCACCCGCCGGATTTTCTCCGAGATACACCTCGTTGAAGCTGCTCCCGCCCGACGAGTACAGCCGCAAGTGTTTCCAGTCCCGTTCTTTGGCAAAGGCCTGCATGCGCTCGATCGGCGCACGGGCGACGACTCCGAACGCTACGCGTTGCAGGATGTCGGGCATCTCGCCATTGAGTGCACTTAACAGGCATGTACACATGGGGCAGGGACGCTCCCGGGTTGGGCCAAACATCCAGTTGTAGATCACCAGCGTGTCGTGATCGCCAAACATTTGCTGGAGCGTGACCGGCCCATCAAGGCTGTCAAAGCGGAAGTTCTCTGGCACATCGCCACTGGTGGGCAGGGCTCGGCGCATGGCGGCAACGCGTTCGATATGCCGGCGTAACTCAATTTCTTCCGCCAGCAAGGCATTGCGGGCCTGGCGATAAGCCGGTGTCTCACCAGGGTAACGGGCGTGATGCTGAGCAGCCAGTACTTCGGCCGGCAGCAATTGCGGTTTGCTCATGAGGGCCTCCAGATGGATGGTTGGACTTGCGGGTTCTGAACCCGATTTGAGACGGGGTTGTTGGTGCAGTTCCACTGTTCTGGCTGAGCGGCAGTGATCTGGTCGTAAACAAAAAGGCGCCCCTTGGGCGCCTTTTTATGCAGATAAGTGACGAGGCCGGATTACTGAGAACCGGGCTCAGTGACAAAACCCAGTTTTTCGATGCCGCTTTGCTGAATGGCAGCCATGGTTTTGGCTACGTATTCATATTGCACTTTGCGATCGCCCCGCAGACGGATGGTGGGTTGTGGATTCTTCGCTGCGGCTACGGCCAGATGTGCTTTGAATTCGGCATCGGTCAGTTTGGCTTCATCCCAGTACACGGAGCCATCTTCCGTCACCGAGATATTCACCGACTCTGGCTTGACCACTTCAGGCTGATTGGCCGCGCGCGGCAGGTTCACTTTCACTGCATGCGTGAGTACCGGCACGGTCAGCATGAAGATGATCAGCAACACCAGCATGACGTCGACCAGCGGCGTCATGTTGATTTCACTCATCACGTCAGAGTTATCACCGATGGATTTGCTGAATGCCATGATGCGTTACCCCGCGTGCTTGGCCTGGCCGTTCACGACAGCCAGCTGCGGCTTGGCCTGTGCTTGATCACGTGCCACGGGCGCGCCGGTCACGAAGTAAGCATGCAAGTCCTGCGCAAAGCGGTTGAGCTTGCCGACGACGGCGCGGTTGCCGCGTACCAGCGCGTTGTAGGCCAGCACGGCAGGAATAGCCACAGCCAGACCAAATGCGGTCATCACCAGTGCTTCACCCACCGGGCCGGCAATCTTGTCGATACTCGCGGCACCGGCCGCAGAGATGCCGATCAACGCGTGATAGATGCCCCACACCGTGCCAAACAACCCCACGAACGGCGCGGTACTGCCCACGGATGCCAGCAAGGAAAGGCCACGCTGCATGCGCTCGGTCCCTTCTTCAATGGCGCCATTCAGGCTGGAGATCAGCCAGTCATTCAGCGACAACTGGCCGTGCAAATCGGCCTGGTTATCCCGGTGGTGTGCCACGGCAGCCTGGCTTTCCAGTGCCAGCAGGCGGAACGGGTTGTCCTGGGTCTTGCCGGTCAGCTGCGCAAGGCCTTCATCGAAACGATGCGCATGCCAGAAATCATGGGCAGCAGCGGCGCGACGGCGGTTGGCCATCAGGCGCAGCGTATGGGTCACGATGACATACCAGCTGGAGATCGACATCACCAGCAGGATCAAGGCGATGGCGTGGGTGACGAAATCACCCTGGGCCCACAAGTGGGACAGGCTGAACTGCTGCGGTTGCATGGTTGGCTCCTTGTTATTTCCAGATATCGGGGATTCAGGTGTTCAGGTGGCGCTCAAGGCTGGGTCAGCGAGAACGTCACCGGCAATACGTACCACATGGCAATCGGCTGTCCGCCTTGCTTTGCCGGGGTGAATTTCCATTTGCGCACAGCGTCCAGGGCCGAGTTATCAAGACGCGGGAAGCCACTGGACGTCTTCACGCGGATGTCGCTGACCGTACCGTCGGCCTGGATATGCACTTCCAGCAATACACGACCTTCCTCGCCCAGTTTGCGTGAGACCGGTGGATACGCCGGCTTCATGTTGCCGTTGGCGTTTGCGTCTTCGCGCGGTGGAGACACTGGTGCAGGTGCCGGGGCGGGTTTGGCCTCCGGCGGCGGTGGTGGCGGTGTCTCTTGTACCGGCTTGGGCGGCGGTTCCGTCGCGACCTGATCCGGTTTGGCGACCGGGATCTTTGGCAGCGGTTTGGGTACCGGCTCGTGTTTGATCACGGGTTGCGGGCGCGGTTTGGGCTGCGGCGGCTTGGGGTCTGGCGGAGCAACCACGGGCAACGGCGCCGGGGTTTCCAGCGTCACCGTGATCTCTTTCGGTGGCAGGGGAGGCTGGGTTTGTACCGTGTGCAGCAGCGCGCCAATCAACAGCACGTGAGCCCCGGTGACCAGCCCGAGTCGGGTTGCCTGGTTGCGATCCATATCTAAATGAGAATTACTTGCATTTATGCGAAGATCAATATGATAATGATAACCCTTCGCATTTGCAAAGCTATTGCAGGCGAAATCAACAAGAAAATCCGCCAACCGGATAAGTGTTCTCAGGGCAGTTGATCAAAGTCGGATCAAGAGCAAGGTCGGGCAGGGCTGCCTTCCTTGTGCATGTCTGCAGGATGCCTATTCGTGAGCCGGTCAAATAACAGCAGCGCAAACGCCGCGCAGCCAAGTACACCCCGGAGACATCTCATCATGCATCAGGCCCGAAAGCCGATCGCTGCCCTTGTGGCCGCAGCCTTTACTGCGTCCGTCGCATATGCAGACGACATAGCAACCAAGCCCGCCGCCGCGGAACAAACCCTGCAGTCCGTCAATGTGAACGCCACCGCAGACCGTGACGAAACCCGTACTGACTACAACGGCAATGTCTCCACGATTGGCGGCAAGGTGCCAACCGCCGTGCGTGACATTCCGCAAACGGTCACCGTGGTAAACCGTGCAGTGATGGATGCCCAAGGGGTGAGTTCGCTGACCGATGCGCTGCGCAACGTGCCTGGCATTACCATTGGTGGCGCAGAAGGCGGCCAGATCGGGAACAACATCAACCTGCGTGGCTTCTCTGCGCGTACAGATATTTATCTGGATGGCGTGCGTGATCGCGGTCAGTACTATCGCGACACCTTCTACCTGGATCAGGTGGAAGTGCTGAAGGGGCCATCGTCCATGATGTTCGGTCGTGGTTCGACCGGCGGGGTGATCAATCAGGTCAGCAAGAAGCCGCAACTGGCACCGGTGGGTGAAGTGGATGTGACTATCGGTACCGACGACCGCTACCGCGCGACGTTTGATACCGGTCATGCCATTAACGATCATGCCGCATGGCGTATCGAAGGCATGGCCCAGGACCAGCATTCCAGCCGTGATGTGATCTCCAACCAGGACGTAGGCCTGGCACCGTCGGTGACTTTTGGTATTGGTGATCCGACCACGATTACCCTGTCCGCATTGCTGGAGCACAACCACGACATGCCAGATTACGGCGTGCCTTCGGTGAATGGTCGTCCGGCCAATGTCGACAAGAGCAATTTCTATGGTCTGACCGATGACCGCACCAACCAGACCGTTGCGACGGTGCGTGCTGACATCGAACACAAGATCAACGAGAACCTGACGCTGCGTAACAACACGCAGTACAGCCATTACGAGACCGATGCGCGTGAAACCGCCCTCTCGACGGTGCTGACGCCAAGCGGTGCTGCGCTGGATCGTACCAAGGGCAACCCGACCACGCTGCCGCTGTCGTCTCTGCGCGTGCAACTGGCCAGTCATGATCGTGATATCACCGATGAATCGATCTACAACCAGACAGATTTGATCTGGAAGACCAACACCGGCAGCATCAAACACACTGTGCTGGCTGGCGCTGAAATCGGCTACGACAAGTACGAAAACCAGGCCTACACCCGCAACAATCTGCCGATTGTGGACATGCTGGACCCGGCGCATCTGTCCAGCCCGGCCAATTCGGTCAGTACCAAGGGCAACTACGCGGAATCGTCGGCCAATTCGCTGGCGTTCTATGCCAATGACACACTCGAATTCACTCCAGAGTGGAAAGCCGTAGCCGGTGTGCGCTGGGACCGTTTTGACGGCGACATCACCAACAGTACCAGTGCGCCGCTCTCTGCCAGCAATGACACCACGTTCACGAGCGTGCGCGGCGGTCTGATCTATCAGCCCACCGATAGCCAGTCTTACTACGTCAGCTATGGCACCTCGTTCAACCCGTCGCTGGAAGCGTTGACCTTGACCAGCGGCACGCAGAACCTGGACCCGGAAAAGAACCGCTCTTACGAAGTGGGCGGCAAGTGGGACTTCTTCTCGGGCAATCTGTCGATCAACTCTGCCCTGTTCCGCATTGATAAAACCAATGCCCGTACGCAGGACTCCAGCACTGGCCTGTACACGCTGGATGGTGATACCCGTGTTGATGGCTTTGAACTGGGCGCCGCTGGCCGCATTACCAAGCAATGGCAGATCTTCGCCGGCTACACCTTCCTTGATGGCACGGTCGAAAGTGCCAAAGACGGTACCCAAGGCAAGACGCTGGCCAATACGCCGAAGAACACTGCCACCCTGTGGACCACCTACAGCGTGACGCATGACTGGGAAGTCGGCGGTGGTGTGCTGGCCATGTCCAACCGTTATGCGGCTAACAACAACATTGTCAACGTGCCGGGTTATGCTCGCTGGGATGCCACCGTGGCCTATCACCAGAAAACGTACGATGTGCGCCTGAACTTGCTGAACCTGACCGACAAGTATTACTACGACTCGGTTATTGCTTCCGATGGCGGCCGTGCCACACCAGGTATTGCCCGCACCGCGCTCTTGACACTGTCGTATCACCCGTAAGCCGCATTACGCCGGAACGCCGCCCCGCTGCCTTGTGCGCCGGGGCGGCGTTGGCCGTTATGACGGTATGTCTTGCAATCAAGGAATGTCATGCTCATTCGCATACCTCAAGTACTGAACCCGGAACAGATCCGGCATGTACGCCAGACGCTGGAAAACGCCGGCCCGGCCTGGGTGGATGGCCGTGTCACCGCCGGTTTTCAGGGCGCGCCGGTCAAGCATAACCAGCAGATCGACGAACACTCTGCCGTGGCCCATGAACTGGGTGATCTGATTCTGGCCCTGCTGGAGCGTAACCCGCTCGTTATCAGTGCCTGTCTGCCCGACGTGATCTACCCGCCCATGTTTAATCGCTATAGCGAAGGCATGACCTTTGGCAGTCACGTCGATGGTTCTATCCGCATCATCCCCGGTAGTGGCGGGCGCAAGATCCGCACCGATATTTCGGCCACGTTGTTTATTGCCGAGCCCCACGAATACGACGGCGGCGAACTGCAGATTCAAGACAACTATGGCACGCACTCGGTCAAACTCGCCGCCGGCGACATGATCATCTATCCGGCCACCAGCCTGCATCGCGTCACGCCGGTGACCCGTGGCACGCGGCTGGCCAGTTTTTTCTGGATGCAAAGCATGGTGCGTGATGATGCCCAGCGCACGCTGCTGTATGAACTCGACACGGCCATCCAGGCACTGAACCGCACGAATGCCGATGAAACAGCGCGTACGACGCTGGTCGGCAATTATCACAACTTGCTCAGAATGTGGGGTAACACTTGATCAACAGCTTGCTTGCAGAAAACCACAAAGGCTTTCTGCCCGACCGTCTGCGTAATGGCAGTTTTCTGAAGTGGCTCAAGCGCGTGCATGCCTGGCTGGGCCTGTGGGGTGCTGCGCTGGGGCTGATGTTCGGGATCTCCGGCTTTGTGCTCAATCATCGCGCACAAATGAAAATCAACGCCGTCACGCCGATCGAAAGCACCGTACAAGTGCCGGTACCTGCTGAGGCGCGTGATGATCCCAAGGCTTTCGGGAAATGGTTCAGCCAGTATGCGGGCATGGATGGCCACCCTCGCGTGCGCACCACGCCAGCCAAAGCGGTAATCTGGAACGACAAGCCGGTGGAGAAACCAGCCGAGTGGCAGGTGACACTGGCCAGGCCCAATTACAGCGTGAGTGCCACCTGGACCGAAGGCAACAGCCTGGCGGAGGTCAAACGTACCGAAACCAATTTCTGGGGCGTCATCACCAACCTTCACAAAGGTGTTGGCGCTGGCGTGGGTTGGGTGTTGCTGGTCGATACCCTGGCCGGCGCGTTGATTACCCTGTGTATCACCGGTTTTCTGCTGTGGTCACGCCTGCACGGCCCGCGCCTCGCTGCGCTCGGGTTGATTGGCGGGGCGATCGCCTGGGGCTGTTGGTCGGTGCTGGCCTGACCTCCCTTGTATGCAAAAACGGCCGGCTTATGCTGGCCGTTTTTAATTGGGGCTTCCCATGAGATATGTCATTTTTTGCGGCCAATCCGATCATATTGTTTGATCTGACGTCGGTCTTGGTGCAGGGATGCCCATGCAAAATCTCGCCCTTTGCGCATACGCAATCACGTTGATTCTGCAAAGGAAGCCCTGATGTCCTACCCCGCTGACCAGACTGCCAACCCCGCTCCACTAGGCCTTTTGGGTTTTGGTATGACCACCGTGCTGCTGAACCTGCACAACACCGGTCTGTATGAACTCAACAGCATGATTCTCGCCATGGGTTTTTGCTACGGGGGGCTGGCGCAGGTCTTTGCGGGGCTGATGGAATGGAAAAAGGGGAACACGTTTGGCACCGTGGCATTCACTTCTTACGGGCTCTTCTGGCTGGCGCTGGTGATGTTGCTGGTGCTACCAAAACTCGGGCTGGCCCAAGCGGTTAGTCCCACAGGTATGGTGGCGTTCTTTGTTATGTGGGGTCTGCTCACCGCCGGGTTGTTTGTGGGTACGCTGACCATGAATCTGGCAACCCAGGTGGTGTTTGGCTCGCTTGTGATCCTGTTCGGTCTTCTGGCTGTGGGCGATGCGCTGGGTGACCCGATGATCACCCGCATTGCTGGCTGGGAAGGTATCTTCTGCGGCCTTTCCGCCATCTACGCCGCGCTGGCCCAGGTACTCAATGAGATCTACAGGCGGCCGGTATTGCCACTAGGAGAAAAAACCGTAGCCTGAAACAGGCCTTGATCAAGCAGGGCGGATCGGTACTGCATTCAGCGATCAGTCCTGCACTTGTGTCATTATCGTGCCCGTTATTTTGCCGGGCACGCGTTCAGGTAGTCCCGGTGACCCACGCTTTGACCATCCAGCGTGGTGACGCTCAGTGAGCACGCTTCAAAAGACTGGCTACTTCGGCTGACATAGTCTTTACCCGCTTCCGGGACAAATGACCACTTCAGGTTACACACCCAGTTACTCGTCCCGGTGGCGATCTGCTGCGAAATAAAATTCACTTCAACCGGTTGCCCTGCGGTGACAAAGACCTCGCTCACTGTGCCGCGCTGGTCAGTTGCCGGCTCATCAGGCATGCCCAGCTTGCGTCCATTCAGATGATGATCCGCGAGATCGTAGCCTTGGGTCGCCACGACCCCCGCGCCTGGCGCATATTCATCGTGACAATCCCGCCCGGGAATCAGGCGGATCTCCCCGGTTGTTACGACGCGCAATCGGGCACGCGCGCCGGACTGGGGCTCAGCGTAGGCGCGCGTCATATAGGCCGGATTGCTCGCGCAAGCATTCAGCAGCAAGGCGCTAGCGAGGAAGATTGCAAGACCTGGTTTCATGTGGCTGCCCACAAAGTGAAAAAGATGATCGAGGTTTGATGCAGAGACAACCGGGCTCGAAATCCGTCTACTTTGCAGGGCACTTTCTGGGTGCAGGATGACCGATCTTCGCGCCATCCAGTGTCATGGCACTCAGCAGGCACTGCGAGCCATATTGACGCCCCTGGACTTCATAGTCCTTGCCTTCTTCCGGGACGAAGGTCCAGTCAGACGCACACAGCCAGACATTGCCACCGCCGGCATTGGCCTGGGACATGAAGTCGATGTTGATCGGCTTGCCAGCCTGGACATAGACCTCAGAGGTCATCTCATGCGCTTCGGTGATGCCCGATGGCATGCCCAGCTTCTGGTTGTTCAGATGGCTGTCGGTCAGGAAGGTCGTGAAGTCGTTGGCCACAATGCCACCCACACCTTTGGATTCATCGTGACAATCCGCGTCGGGAATCAACCGGACCACGCCGTTAGTTACAACACGCAATCGCGCGCGCGGGCCAGCATCTGGTTCGCTATAAGCGCGCGTCAGGTAGGCCGGGCTGGAGAGGTTGGAGCAAGCGCCAAGAGTCAGGCTGGACAGCAGCAGGAGGGTGAGGCGGGCATTCATTTTTGTAGGGTAACTGGTAAATAAGGCATCGATTATATTTGCAGTCCCCGGCAAAACCCACTGTCATGTACTGCAATGTATCAAGCCAATAAAAACGGCCCGCAAATGCGGGCCGTTTCTTTTCTCCAAACCGTACAACAAGCTTAGTTCTTGGACTGATCAACCAGCTTGTTCTTGGCAATCCACGGCATCATGCCGCGCAGTTGCGCGCCGACTTTCTCGATCGGGTGCTCTGCGTTCAGACGACGGCGTGCAGTCATGGCCGGGTAGTTGGTCTTGCCTTCCAGAATGAACTGCTTGGCGTATTCGCCGGTCTGGATGCGGGTCAGGGCCTTTTTCATTGCGGCCTTGGTCGCTTCGGTCACCACTTCCGGACCGGTGAGGTACTCACCGTATTCGGCGTTGTTGGAGATCGAGTAGTTCATGTTGGCGATGCCGCCTTCGTACATGAGGTCAACGATCAGCTTGAGTTCGTGCAGGCACTCGAAGTAGGCCATTTCCGGAGCGTAACCCGCTTCGGTCAGGGTTTCGAAGCCCGCCTTCACCAGTTCAACAGCGCCACCACACAGCACGGCTTGTTCGCCGAACAGATCGGTTTCGGTTTCTTCACGGAAGTTGGTTTCGATCACGCCGCCCTTGGTGCCGCCGTTGGCTGCAGAGTAGGACAGAGCGATGTCGCGTGCCTTGCCGGACTTGTCGGCGTACACAGCGATCAGGCTCGGCACACCGCCACCCTTCAGGAATTCGGAGCGCACAGTGTGGCCTGGGCCTTTCGGGGCGATCATGATGACGTCCAGGTCAGCGCGCGGCACGATCTGGTTGTAATGAACGTTAAAGCCGTGAGCGAAGGCCAGTGCTGCGCCCTTCTTGATGTTCGGCTCGATGTCGTTCTTGTACACGTCCGGCTGGTTTTCATCCGGCAGCAGAATCATGACAACGTCAGCAACCTTGACGGCTTCTGCAACTTCTTTCACGGCAAAGCCCGAACCTTCAGCCTTGGACCAGGACGCACCGCCCTTGCGCAGACCGATGGTGACGTTCACACCGGAATCCTTCAGGTTCTGGGCGTGGGCGTGGCCTTGCGAGCCGTAGCCAACGATGGTGACTTGCTTGCCCTTGATCAGGGAGAGGTCGGCGTCTTTATCGTAATAAACTTTCATTTGGTATCACTCCTGTGAGGTGTAAGTGGTTGAGGGTTGAGGCATCCAGGTGCCCCACACCCCACATCAGATTTTCAGAATACGTTCACCACGGCCGATGCCAGAAGCACCCGTCCGCACGGTTTCCAGAATGACAGTCGAATCCAGACCCTTGATGAAAGCATCCAGCTTTTCACCCGGGCCGGTCAATTCAATGGTGTAGGTCTTTTCGGTCACGTCGATGATGCGGCCACGGAAAATATCCGCCATCCGTTTCATTTCTTCGCGATCCTTGCCCGTTGCACGTACCTTGATCAGCATCAGTTCGCGCTCGATGTGATCAGATTCGTTCAAGTCGATCACCTTGACCACCTCAATCAGCTTGTTCAGCTGCTTGGTGATCTGTTCGATCACTTCGTCCGAGCCGTGCGTGACAATGGTCATGCGCGACAGGGTCGGGTCTTCGGTGGTCTGTACCGTCAGCGAGTCAATATTGTAACCACGCGCGGAAAACAGGCCTGTCACACGGGACAGGGCACCGGCTTCGTTCTCAATGAGAATGGACAAAATATGGCGCATGTTCACTCCCTTAGCTCAGGTTGCCGTAGTCACGGTTGTTTTCGAACGGCGATTGCTGCATGCCGGCCATGTGCGGAGGCAGATCCATCTGGTTCAGGCCGCGACCGTTTTGCACCATCGGGAACACGTTCTCGGTCTGGTCGGTACGGAAGTCGATGAACACCAGGCGTTCTTTGAGCTTGGGGCCGAAGGCTTCCTTCAGCACCGGCTCCACATCGGCCGGGTTCTCAACCTTGAAGCCGACGTGACCATAGGCTTCGGCCACTTTCACAAAGTCAGGCAGGGCATCCATATACGACTCGGAATAGCGCGTGCCGTAGAAGAACTCTTGCCACTGACGCACCATGCCGAGGTAACGGTTGTTCAGGCTCAGCACCTTCACCGGCGTGTGGTATTGCTTGCAGGTGGAGAGTTCCTGAATGTTCATCTGGATCGAGCCTTCGCCGGTCACACAAGCGACCTGGGCATCCGGGTTGGCCAGTTGCGCACCCATGGCGGCTGGCAGGCCAAAGCCCATCGTGCCCAGACCACCGGAGTTGATCCACTGCTTGGGGCGACGGAACTTGTAGTACTGCGCGGCCCACATCTGATGCTGGCCGACGTCAGAGGTCACGATCGCCTCGCCGTTGGTCACATCCCACAGTGTCTGGATCACATGCTGCGGCTTGATGACTTCAGTCGACGGCGTGTACAGCAAGCTGTTGGGCTTGCGCCATTCGTTGACCTGTTTCCACCAGCTTTCCAGCGCGGACGGATTCGGGCGCAGACCGGATTCACGCAGTTGCGCGATCATGTCGGTCAGCACGTGTTTCACATCGCCCACGATGGGAATGTCCACCTTCACGCGCTTGGCGATGGAAGAGGGGTCCACATCGATGTGGATGATCTTCTTGGGGTTGGACAGGAAGTGATTTGGCACAGAGATAACACGGTCATCAAAGCGCGCGCCCACGGCGATCAGTACATCGCAGTACTGCATGGCCAGGTTGGCTTCGTATGTGCCGTGCATGCCCAGCATGCCAACAAAATGCGGGTGCGTACCATCGAGCGCACCCAGGCCCATCAGCGTATTGGTGACCGGAATGCCCAGAATATTGGCCAGTTCAGTCACTTCCTTGCCAGCGCGACCCTGTACGGCGCCACCGCCCACATACAGGAACGGGCGCTTGCCTTCTGCAATCAGCTGCACAGCCTTTTTGATCTGGCCCGGGTGACCCTTGGCCGGCGGCGAATAGCTGCGGATGGTCACGGATTCCGGGTACTTGTATTCGGTCTTGTGGATCGAGACATCTTTGGGGATGTCGATCACAACCGGGCCCGGACGGCCGGTGGAGGCGATGTAGAACGCTTTTTTGATGGTCTCCGCCAGATCACGCACGTCCTTCACCAGGAAGTTGTGCTTCACGATCGGACGCGAGCAACCCACCATGTCCACTTCCTGGAAGGCATCCAGGCCAATAGCGCTGGTACCCACCTGGCCGGAAATGACCACGAGGGGAATGGAATCCATATAGGCGGTGGCGATGCCGGTCAGCGCGTTGGTCGCGCCCGGGCCGCTGGTTACCAGCGCTACGCCAACCTTGTCGCTGGAGCGAGAGTAAGCATCAGCCGCGTGAACGGCAGCTTGCTCGTGACGAACCAGGACGTGCTTGAATGCGGTCTGACGGAAGATCGCATCATAAATTTCAAGGACTGCGCCACCAGGATAACCGAAGACGAATTCAACGCCTTCTTCCTGCAGACAGCGCACCAGTATTTCAGAGCCCGAAATCTCCATGGGTCAACCTTTGTGCATAACGAGTTAACGGATACAGGGCCGCAAAGGGCGTGTCCGCACAAGGCACAGGCGAAACTGCAATGGAAATACACACGCGCTGTTCAGACAACAAGCGCGGGAAAGCGATCCGCCATGGTCTTGTTCGCGGGGAGTGTTTACGCACAAGGCGCAAACAACACGCACTGCGATCCTGATTTTGATCTGTACCGGGCTTGCCGCCGTCAAAGAGCTCGCATAAACGGTAAAAGCCGGGCCGTATCGAAAGTTAACCGTACCTTGTTACGCGATTGATGAACGCGGGTCTGCGTGCATCCGTGCGTGTGGCGCGGCTCTTCTTGACGACCAGGGGGTGACCCGTTTGTGCAACCCTACATGCAAGGGCTTGTGGCCCGCAAAGTGACGACCAGATATAAATGCGCTGGCGGTTGCCGTTCGGCGCGAGCAGGCTGAGTAGGCCGGCTCGCATTACTTGACTGGTGTAGAACGCAAAACCCTACCGGAATCAACGGCGTTTGGCAAGTCTTGCGCGTTCATGGTGCGACTTGCGGCCACTTTGGGGCGGGCCCTGGCGCGAATGCGGATGTTCCCGGTTTCTTTGCGGGGTTTTACGGTATGTAAATCGCTCAAATAATCAGGGACATCCTTACAGCGCTTTGTTAACATTCGCGGCTACCTGATAACCCTTTCTGCCTTTCACAAGGCGGTGTACGGAGAGAGCACCCTGGACGCGACGGACAAGCTGACGGCATTTCTTGCCGAGGTAGAGCGCCGGGCGTTCAAGCAGGCGCAATACGCCGTGCAGGATGAAGATACTGCACTCGATATTGTGCAGGACGCCATGATGCGGCTGGCTGACCGCTATGCAAGTCGTCCGCCGGAAGAGTGGCCGATGCTGTTTCAGCGTATCTTGCAAAATGCCATTCGGGATCATTTCCGCCGCCAGAAAGTACGCGGTTTCTGGGTTACGTTGTTCTCTGCATTTGAAAGCAAGGATGACGACGGCGACGCGGGCGATCCCATGGAGTGGCTGGGGGCCGATATGCAGGCGCCAAGCCCCGAAGAAGAGCACGATCAGGCGCGCACCATGGCCCTGATCGAAGAAGGGGTGGCACAATTACCTGCACGTCAACGCGAAGCCTTTATGCTGCGTTACTGGGAAGAGCTGGACGTTGCAGAAACCGCCGCCGCAATGGGGTGCTCTGAGGGGAGTGTGAAAACACACTGCTCGCGCGCCACGCATGCATTGTCACAATGGCTCCAGCGGCGTGGTATAGATTGGTATGGAACACGGGGAGGGACGCAGGAATGAACGGTCCGTCTATGAACGAACGCGATTTTGGTCGACAAGTGAAAACGGTGCTGGATCAGGCACCGGTCAGCGCCAGGGTAGAGACTCGCCTTGCGGCAGCCCGCCAGCGAGCGGTGGCGCGCGCGGTCGAAATACAACGTCGCCCCGTGTTGGTCACACGCCTTGCCGGCGCTTCACACTGGTTCTCTGAAAAATGGCATGCCCATCCGGCGGCCTGGAGTACAGGTGTGGCGTTTGCCCTTTTGCTGGCATTCAGTGCTGCCTGGCAGATGCAGGTGCATAGCGTTGAAGCAGAGCGTACTGCCGTTGATGTCCAGATGCTGGCAGACGAAGTGCCCCTGGATACTTTTATCGATACCCGGTTTGAACAATGGTCCAATACGCCAGCTACCGAACGCGACTAACCCTCGTTGCCGGCATCTTGCTGGCGACCCTGCTGATTGCCCCTGCGGCTTACGCTGATCCGGCGGAGTGGGCAGGGCTTGACCCTGCCCAGCGTGAAGTGCTGGCGCCAGTAGCAGGTCAGTGGGACCAGTTGCCGGAAGATTCCAAAACCACGCTCATGCGCGTGGCCAAGCGTTACGAAAACCTCTCTCCTGAGCAGCAGGATCGTGTACGTGACCGTATTGGCCAGTGGGCCAGCATGTCGCATGAAGAACGCGAGCGTGCGCGCGAGAACTATCGCAAGTTCAAGGCCATGAGCCCGGCGCAACGCCAGCAACTTATCCAGCATACCAATGCCAACACCAACGTGGCGCCGCACCCCAATCCGGTGACGCACGCTGCGGGTGCCAAGCGCTAATGACAGTCTTGTCTGGTCGTGCTGGCTGGTGGCGCCGTCTTTTCGCCTGGTGTTATGAACTTCTCTTGTTGATCCCGGTGTTGTTGCTGGCTGGTGCCCTTTTTCAGGGTTTGTTCCAGCTGCTGACGCGCATGCCTGTTGATCAGATTTCTCACCTGCCCTGGGCGCGCAACCTGTCTTTTGTCTGGTTGCTGCTGGCGATGTTTGGCTACTTTGCCTGGTGCTGGAAACGCGGTGGCCAGACACTGGCCATGAAAACATGGCGTATCCGGTTGGTGAGTGCAACCGGCGAGCGCGTGTGCTGGCGTGCGGTGCTGGTGCGTTTTGTCACTGCGCTAATCTGTTTTGCGCCGGTGATTCCGCTGTGGCTCATGGTGCGGTTGGATGCATCATGGTTGCCATGGGCCCAGTTCTCTTTGGCCTGGTGCATCATCCCGTTTGCGTGGGCCTGGTTTGATGGCGACAAACAGTTTTTACACGATCGCCTTGCTGGTACCCGTCTGGTATTTGCGCCCAAACAGCCACGCCAGCAGCAAGAGCAGGCCGCCTGAGGCTAACGCGGCCCAGTCTCCCCAACGTGCATACGGTGTCTCGCCAGAGTAGTTCTGCGCGGTGCCTTCCAGCACAGCTCGTTGCCGTTCTGGCAGCACCTTCATCAGTTGTCCTTTCTCGTTGATGATTGCCGTCATGCCGGTATTGGTGGCGCGTAGCATCCAGCGCCCCGTTTCCAGTGCCCGTGCTTGCGACATCTGGGTCTGCTGCCAGGCAGCCCAGGAGCCATCAAACCATGCCAGGTTGGAGACATTCACCAGCATCGTGGCTTGCGGCAGGGCATTGATGATCTCGCGGCCGTAGACATCCTCGTAGCAGATGTTGGGCGCCAGCTTTGTCGTCTTCCCAATGCTGAATGGCGCTTGCTTGCTGGCACCTGGCGTGAAGCCATCCAGTGGCATGTTGAGATAGTGGTACATCCAGCCAAACAACGCTGGCACAGGGACAAACTCGCCAAATGGCACGAGATGATGCTTGCTGTAGATTGGCAGGTTTGCGTCGGTCAGCAACATGACCGAGTTGTAGTACTCATCTTTGTGCGGACCGGTGAGTGGCACACCGGTTACCAGTGCACGTGGCTCTACGGCAGCGCGTAGATACTCCAGGTACCAGTCAGGCGTATCCGATAAAAACGAGGGAATGGCCGTCTCCGGCAAGATCACAATATCGCCCTTGGCCTGCCGGGTCAGGTGCAGGTAGATGCGCAAGTTGTCGAGATAATGCGCCTGAGCCCATTTCTCATCCTGCGGGATAGCCCCCTGTGCCAGGCTGACACTGACCGGTTGGCCTACGGGCTGCGTCCAGGCTACGTACGATAGCCCCCAACCGGCCAGCCACACCGCCAGTACGCTAGCCCATGCAGCGGGTTTGCGCGCAAAGGTCACCAGTACACCCGCGGACAGTGCCAGAATCAGGCCTATGCCATAGACCCCCACAATCGGCGCGAAACCGGAAAGTGGCGTCATCGGGATTTGCGAAGTACCGACCGTGGCCCACGGAAACCCGGTAAATAGCCAGCCTCGCAACCACTCGCTCAATATGAATGTCGCGGGCAGCGTGATGGCAGTGCGTAGCCAGGGTGTGCGGCCCAGCGTGTGACCCAGCCAGGCCCCCAATGCCGGGAACAACGCGAGATACATCGCTAGCAAGAACACGCAACCTGCGGCCATCCAGGCAGGCATGCCGCCAAATGTGTGCAGGCTGATGAAGATCCAGTAGATATTGGCGCAGAAATAACCCAGACCCCATGCGTAGCCTTGCCAGGCCGCTCGTTTGCCAGTCTCGGCTTTTCCGGTCAGCGCAATCAGAACGGCCAGACCCAGCCACATCAGGACAAAAGCCCGCACCGGCGCATAGGCAAATACGGTCACGGCGCCGCTAGCGGCCAGCAGGGCGCATTGCCCGGCACGCAAAGATGAAAATCGCATGGTTGTTCGTTCAGGGTCAGGCAATGCGCAAAAGCGCGAGGTCAGTCTTCTTCACCGATGGGCGCAGTGATTTCAGGCAGTTTTTCGATCAATACGCTGTGCACGCGACGACTGTCTGCCCGTACGATCTGAAAGCGGTAGCCTTCAAACGCAATGGTTTCGCCGCGCTTGGGGACATGGCCAAACTTGTTGGTCACAAGGCCAGCAACGGTGTCGAACTCCTCATCCGTGAATTCGGCGCCCAACGCTTCATTCAAATCGCCAATCTCGGTCAGGCCCTTCACGCGCCAGTGACCCTTGCGATCCAGCACGATATTGTCTTCAGACTCGTCGTAATCGTATTCGTCTTCAATGTCGCCGACGATCTGTTCCATGACGTCTTCAATGGTCACGAGACCGGCAACGCCACCGTATTCATCGACCACAATTGCCATGTGATTACGGTTTTTGCGGAAGTCTTTCAGCAGCACGTTCAGGCGTTTGGATTCGGGGATGAACACCGCAGGGCGCAGCATATCGCGCAGATCAAATTCTTCATCCAGCGCGTAATAACGCAGCAGGTCTTTGGCCAGCAGCACGCCCAGCACGTTGTCTTTGCCGCCGTCGATCACCGGGAAGCGCGAGTGGGCCGTTTCAATGACAAAGGGGACGAATTCATCCAGCGCAGTGGACAGGTCGATCACGTCCATCTGGCTGCGTGGCACCATGATGTCACGGACCTGCATGTCGCCGACATTCAGTACGCCTTCGATCATGGCCAGTGCGTCAGCGTCCAGCAAATGGCGTTCAAAGGCGGAGTGGAGGATTTCTACAAGCTCGCCGCGATCTTCAGGTTCACGCAGCAGAAAGTGGGTCAGTCGCTCAAGCCAGGATTGCTTGTGCGACGTGGAAGGCTGTGAGGCCTCGTCCATAAATGTGATTGCTCCTTGATGCCTTAAGCAAAAACGACGGAAATAGTCGGTAAAAGCGTGTCCACCGGCAACTTATCCGTCGATTTCCTTATCGAGGCGATACGGGTCATCATAACCCAAAGACATGACAATCTGGCTTTCCAGGGCTTCCATCTCTTCGGCTTCGTCGTCTTCGATATGATCGAAACCCTGCAGATGAAGCAAGCCGTGTACCAGCAGATGACAGTAGTGCGCTTCCAGCGTGATGCCCTGCTCGGCTGCCTCACGCTCGACCACGGGCGCGCACAGTACCAGATCACCCATTAATGGCAGGCCGGGGATGTCGGGCATGTCGCCATCTTCGTCAAAGGTGAAGGTCAGCACGTTGGTGGCGTAGTCTTTGCCACGATATTCCCGGTTCAGCGTCTGACCTTCCTCCGCATCGACGATACGCACGGTCACTTCAGCCTGCTTCACATTGGGGCGCAAAGCGGCTTCAGCCCAGGTTTTCAGCTGGCTTTTGGGTGGAACGCCGGCCGCTGCGGATTCAATCTGCAGTGCCAGTTTCAGCTTTTTGCTCATTCGGCCAGACCGCCTGCGGCTTGCTCGGCGCGTTTTTGCGCTTCACGCTCGGCCTTGCGCTGGGCCGCTTCAATGTCGCGCTGTCTGGTGGCTTTGTCGTAGGCATCGACAATCTTTTGCACCAACGGATGGCGCACCACGTCTTCGCTGGTGAAGTAATGCAGGGCAATGCCGCGGATATTGGCCAGCACTTCCTGGGCATCGACCAGACCGGACTTCTGGTTTTTGGGTAGATCGACCTGTGTCGGGTCACCGGTGATCACCGCTTTGGAGCCAAAGCCGATGCGGGTCAGGAACATTTTCATTTGTTCTGGTGAACTGTTTTGCGCTTCATCCAGAATCACAAACGAGTGATTGAGGGTACGCCCGCGCATGAAGGCCAGCGGGGCGATCTCGATGATGCCTTTTTCAAAGAGTTTGGTGACCTTGTCAAACCCCATCAGGTCATACAGTGCGTCATACAGCGGGCGCAAGTACGGGTCGACTTTCTGAACCAGATCGCCAGGCAAGAAACCCAGTTTTTCCCCGGCTTCTACGGCCGGACGTACCAGCACCAGACGCTTGACGAGATCGCGCTCAAGCGCGTCCACCGCGCAGGCGACCGCCAGATAGGTTTTGCCGGTACCGGCGGGGCCGATGCCGAAGGTGATGTCGTGTTCCTGAATGGCGCGGATGTACTGGGTCTGACGCGGCGTGCGGCCGCGCAGATCAGAACGGCGCGTACGCAGTTGGGTGGCGCCATCCTCTGCGCCGTCATATTCGGCGGGATTGGACAACTCAATGATGCCCAACTGGATGTCATCCAGTTCCAGCGCTTCATCAGCCTCGTTGTAAAAGTGTTCCAGCGCGGTGATCGCCAGTTCCACTTTCTTGCCGGCGCCGGACACTTTGAAGTGTTCCTGGCGGCGGGCGATCGTGACGTCCAGCGCGGTTTCGATTTGCTTGATGTTCTCATCAAGCGCACCGCAGAGATTGGCCAGGCGGCGGTTATCGACCGGAGTAAAAGAGACAGTTTGCGTATTCAAGGTGGGTCTGTTTTCCACTGCTAAAAAAGGCGACGGCCGGGCAGATCCCGAATGGGAACTCCCGGCGCAAGCCCTTGGTGGCGTTGCTTAGTGACGCGTACGGTTGCCACGGCCCGGACGGCTGGCGCGGACTTCGGTTTGCTCTTGCCAGTATTCGCGGATGGTAGGAATCACCTCCGGCAAGGCCGCGGCCAGATTGTGTTCAAACTTTGCGAGGTCTTCACCAGCGGCCTGGGCCTGGTTGCGCGCATCTTCATCTGCACAATCCAGAATCGGCGAAATCAGCTGAACGGCTTCTTCGTCATCCATCATTGGCTGCCAGCCGCGCTGGTTCAGCGAAGTGCCCAGCATGAAGCCGTAGCACCACTGCTGTACGATATCCAGATTGCGCTCCTGATCCAGATAGACCATCGGCGTGAAAGACGGTGGCTCAGCGTTCAGTTCATCAGTCAGGTGGTTGTAGAGTCGCAGGATCAAGCCTTCGATGTGTTCTTGCTGCGCGCGACTTTCCCATTCCGGCTTTTCACCGTGTTCACCCCAAACGAGGCCAAACCAGCTATCTGGCGCAAGTTCTTCCGGGCCGACCAGTTGGGCGGTCAGAAAGCCGTGCAGCATCGAGATGTCCATGGACTGGATCGGGGCAGCATCTGACTCCAGGAACGTCGCCAGTTCGTCCAGTTCTGCTTCGGTCAGGGTGGCGAGCAATTCGTTGTCTTTAGGGGAGGGCATTCAGGTTTCCTTGCCGTAATCACAGTTCAAACAGACTGCGATGGATTTTCACAACAACCTTGCGGACATGTTCCGGCCCGTTTTGCGTCTGGCAGCACGGGCGGTGGATGTCATCCGGGAAAAACACCGCGAACATGCCGGGCCCAAGGTCAAAAAAGGCTTCATTCACGGGTGGCGCAAAGAAAGCGATATCGTGCCGGTCCCACAAATTTTCAATCACCGATTCACCTGACTGACCCCGCCGGGCCACGCCATAGCGCTCAGTGCCCGATAGCACCAACTGGATATCTACATGTTGCAGGTGTGCTTCTGGCCGATGTTGTTCGGCTGGTGCAGTCAGTGGCGTCTGGATCATGAAGAACATGCCCTCAATATCCAGCGGGTATTTACCCGGAGCCATGCTGGCCAGATCAAGCCCGGCTAAAGCTTGCAACGCGGTGTTGACCGGGGCGGGGAAATATCCGCGCCCGTTTTGCCAGTTTGATAGATCACTCAGAATCATGGTGCATATCGCGTAAATGTGAAACCGGGCTTAAATCGCCACGCTTTCGGTGGTCACGATTTCGCCTTTCAGGCTGTGGGGCAATGCAGCTGTGACCCGCACGTTGACGAACGAGTTCACAAGGCGTGGATGCCCGTCAAAATTGACGATCCGGTTGTTATCCGTGCGGCCGGCCAATTGCTTGCTGTCCTTGCGGCTGATGCCTTCCACCAATACGCGCTGCACCGTACCCACCATATTGCGGTTCACATCGTCCGCCAGTTCCTGGATGCGTGCCTGCAGGCGCAGCAGACGCCTGGTTTTCACCTCTTCCGGCACATCGTCAGCCAGATCGGCGGCCGGGGTGCCAGGGCGGCGGCTATAAATGAAGCTGAAGCTGGCATCAAAGCCCACGTCATCAATCAACTTCATCGTTTTTTCAAAGTCATCGTCGGTTTCGCCAGGGAAACCGACGATGAAATCGGACGACAGGCAGATATCCGGTCGTGCTTCACGCAGCTTGCGGATCAGGGATTTGTATTCCAGCGTGGTGTAGCCGCGCTTCATGTTCACCAGCACACGGTCAGAGCCTGCTTGCACTGGCAAATGCAGGTGGCTGACCAGTTTGGGCAACTTGCGATAGCAATCGACAATACGCTGTGTCATTTCGCGCGGGTGGCTGGTGGTGTAACGGATACGTTCGATACCCGGCACTTCGTGCACATATTCCAGCAGCATCGCAAAATCGGCGATGTCGTCTTCTTCACCATCCAGCATGCGGCCGCGATATGCGTTCACATTCTGGCCCAGCAACGTGACTTCCTTGACGCCTTGCTGCGCCAGACCGGCGATCTCTGCCAGCACGTCCTCAAACGGACGGCTTACCTCCTGACCACGGGTGTACGGCACGATGCAGAAAGAGCAGAACTTGGAACAACCTTCCATGATCGACACAAAGGCCGTGGCACCCTCGACGCGAGCGGGCGGCAGGTGGTCGAATTTTTCGATCTCCGGAAAGGAGATATCCACCTGGCTTTTGCCGGAAGAGCGGCGTTCGGCAATCATGCCTGGCAAGCGATGCAGCGTCTGCGGACCAAATACGACATCAACGTACGGTGCACGTTTGACGATATGCTCGCCTTCCTGACTGGCCACGCAACCGCCCACACCAATCACCAGATCGGGTTTGAGTTGTTTCAGATGCTTGACCCGGCCCAGATCGCTGAACACCTTTTCTTGTGCTTTTTCGCGCACGGAACAGGTATTGAAGAGGATGACATCCGCTTCTTCAACATTGTCGGTCTTGGTCATGCCTTCGGCCGCGCCCAGCAAGTCTGCCATTTTGTCCGAGTCATACTCGTTCATCTGGCAGCCGAAGGTCTTGATAAATACTTTCTTGGTCATTGCTGAGATTTCTTTTGCTCAATAAGGGCCTGCTGCTGCTTTAGCTCGGCCGGGGTCAACACCCAGATCTTCCACACCTTGCCGGTTGCCTCGGTGAGGTACCAGATATCTACATCCTGTGGCACTTGTTGCGGCATCAGCAGCAAATTATTGGTGCCATACACGCGGATGGCCGCAGCCGGCACCCGGGCCACGTCATCAATGGTCAGAGCGCCAATCTGGTAACTGTTCAGTTCACCGAGTTGACCGTTGGCTGGCAAAAGGCGGTCGGCCATGGCCAGTGCGGAGACAAACAGGGTGAGCATCGCAAGTACAACGGCAAACGACTTCTTCATGGGTGTGTCTTATCCCGTTGAAAAACAGACAATTTTAGCAATTTGGCGAGCGCTTTGAAAGCGAACTGGCCTCTGAAGGTGCCCCACGAGCCATTACCAGGATGGGGCATCCGTTTTCGACTTTAGCGGTTAGCCGACGTTTAGGGGGTTTTGCAGCGAATTTGCCGCAGTTTTCCTGACTGATGGCGTGTGAAGCCGGATCAGGCGGTGTCACCGCGAGGGTGTTGATCAGCGCAAAACACCCAGCCATTTGAGGATGGCAATCAGCACGGCGGAGCCCAGCACCCCAAATGCGATCCCGGACAGGGAAAAATGCCCCGCGCGCCAGGCCGCACCAATGTGCAGTACCTCGCCAAACAGCCAGCGACCCAGCGCTGAACCCACAATGCCAATCAGGATGTTCAGCACCCAGCCTTGCTGGTTGCCGGTATCCATGGCTTTGCCGGCAATCCAGCCGATGAAGGCGCCAATCAACAGTGTGAATATCCAGCCCACGCCACTTTCCTTGTGTGCCTCAAACGAGCGCACGCCCCGTGATTTTTTCCAGCGTGGCCAATGGAGCACGGGCCGGATCGGCCATGCCATTCGCGGGCAGGAAATAGGTTTGTTCCATCATGAACTGGCCAGACATCACCGCGTGCGAAGTCTGGTCAGAAAAGCAAACCCAGATGCAGCCCGGGGGAAAGGGCATGGTTTCTTGTGGGCAGTCTTTCTGGTACTCGAGGTCTGCCTTCATGGCGTCATGCAGATGCAGCATGATGTGATCGTAAGCACTGCGTGGGCTTTTGGTGATCTTGAGTGCGGCCATCAATGCTGCCGAGCCGGGCCACTGGCGTGGCACACGTGGCAGCATCCGCTTGGCCATATCACCAAAGGGTTCGCCCACGCGCCAGACGCGGGGCTCGCTATTGGGGTTGATGTTTGTGAACACGCGCAGGATGCGTTCGCCATAGTTGGGGCGTGACGGAAAGGCATCCACGTGCAGACGGCTGTCATCTTTGCGCCATGATGTCTGGCGGGTTTCTACGCGATGCAAACGCAGGCTGGTCGGCGCGGTTCTGAGTTTGCCGGTGTATTCCGGGAACAGATCACGCACGAGGGTATCTGCCGTCTGGAAATAGCGGCTGATCAACCCGCGCACTGCGTTTTCGTTGTCGGCACCACCCAGCACGCCGTGCAGCTTGCCATTTGCCTGATCCAGACTGATGTTTTTGCGTTCTGGATCAGCGATTGCCGGATCAAGCAGCCGTTTTTCAGCGTCAGCCACCGTAAAGCCGCTTTGCGGAAAAAACAGCACCTGGCCGGCTTCAACAGCGGCCAGCAGGCTTTCGCGCGGCGGATCAAAGGGTGGGCGGATCTGGCTAACAGTGATGATCTGGCTCGTCATGGCGTGGCTATCCATTGATGTTCAGACCCGCATGTTACAACAATCGCCAGCCAGGGTTGGATGTGACAAAAGTCCGTCACAAGACCGGTCAGCGTGTCCGGCGCTCACCGACGATACAACATCAGCTTAAGCTGACAGGATTTTGACTGCGGAAAATGGTACTCTGGTTGATTAGCTCAGGCGGACCAGATGCGCGTTGGCGGTTTGCTGCGCAGAACGGACGGCATGGTGCACGATACCGGCAGGTTGGCCGGGAACGCGCAGCCAGTCGGTGACGGGAATACGCTGGTCGCCTTCACAGCGAACGATCTGGTACCAGCCGGCAAGACCGGCGCCAATGGTGACAGGACGGACTTCGATATTGAAGTCGAATTGATTGAGATTGGCCACGATGGGCTCCTTTTCAAAAGTCGGTATGTTTTTTGCTTTTTCAGACCGGATGACGATCTGGATGACTGACTGGTGGCAGGAGCTTCGGGGTGGGGTACGTCAGAACTTGCGGATTTTGAGGCCGGGAAAGAAGTACAACAAGGAATACCTGGAACTGCACCTGAACTGAGTCAGACTGAGCACGATAATGCAGATTTGTTGCCTTGTCAAATATATTGATGGGCAATAATCACTGACACGTTTCAGACGTCTCTCAATATGAAATGACAGTTTGTCTTGTAAGGGGAGTAATGCCATGAATGCAGATGAAGTCCTTGCCAAACAAGCCGGTGAAGGTGGAGCCGACAAGCCGCAAGCTAAGCGGCGCGGGCCCAGCGAAGAAGCCATCGCCAGCGCGAACCGGGCCAAGACCCTGCGTCGTCGGCAACTGGAAGATATGCTGGAGACGCGTCGTTCCGCCGATGTCGGCGATTTCTGAAGCCGTCGGTTGCTGTAGCAATACCCACAAAACCCCGCACCAGTTGCGGGGTTTTTCATTTCAAAGGCCAGAACGGCACGAGTGAGGGGAAATGGCGCAATCCAGGCTGTGAGGTGACGCTTTCGGTGATCTTGTTCCCCGGTGAGGTCGTATCAATGGGCTGGCCCGGGTTGCCCGGTACAGCCACAAGCGGCTTGCCGGCGGCTTCAGTCTGCTTGACCACCAGGCCAGTCTGGCCGTTTTGAAGCGTGACAAAACTGCCGCAGGGATACACGCCGAACAGTTTCACCAACTGTGTCGTGAGATTGCCATCCATTTGTTCACGAGCGCGGGCGTACACCTGCGCTAACGCCTGACGTGCCGGCAACCGGCTTCGATAACTACGCGGCATCAGCTTGGCGATGACAATATCAAGCACGTGCAGGGTATGTGCCAGCGGATCGATCTCGCTGCCACGCAAATGGAAGGGATAGCCACGCCCATCCAGGCGCTCATGATGGGTGAGTACCAGCGTATGCAGGCGCCGGTTGTCAAAGCCGCCCGCACGCAGCAAACAAGAGCTGATCAAGGGGTGAGCATTGAGCACCTGGCGCTGGCTAGTGCTCAAAGGCGCTTCTTGTATTGCCAGTTCGTTGTGCAGGGCGACTGCGCCGACATTCATGGTCAGTGCAGCCAGCATCAACGTGTGCCGGTCTTCATCTGGCATATCCAGCATCCGCGTGAGACGGCAGGCCAGTAGCGCGGTATTGATGGCGTGATGCGCGGTGTAGTCGACCCATGGGCATAGCAAAATGGCTGCGATACAGCCATCGGGGCTACGCTGCGCCACGTCGTTGATGCGCTCCACCACTGGCAATAGCTGCTCTGGCACCAGTCTGCCCGGGGCCTGGCGTAGCAATCGCCCCAGATGCTGGGCAAGGGCGATGACTTCATGCAGGGTGTATTGCGCCATGGCAGGCACTGTGCTGCTGGCATCGGCTCGGGCCGTCGCCGTCAGCGAGTCCATAAACCGGGGCTCCAGACGGAAATCCAGTTCTCCGTGCTGGACTACGCGGTTACGAATGAAAATGTGATCAGGCAGATAAAGTTTCACGGTCAGATCCGGCGCAATGGTGCGTTCCGTGGGTACCTGCGGCCGTGATGGCTGTGTCAGGCACCCGTCTCTTTATCGATATATGCAATCGTGCGCCGGATGCCAATAGTAGTCGTACTGATCTGCCAGAACTTGCAGGGTAAAAGCAGCACATGGGGCGGTTTTTGACCCTTGGAGCGATCCGCCTGGGGGGTTTGTGCTGCAAGTCAGAGCATGTGCGCTATGCTGGGGCCTGGTTCAGAGACCGTGAAAAGGAGTGCCGATGCTTGCACCCACCACGCCACTGGATGAGTCGGTCCGCCTGGCTACACTGCGTTCACTCAGCATTCTGGATACCGCGCCGGAAGAACGATTTGATCGGCTGACCCGGCTGGCCAAACGGATTTTCCGCGTCCCCGTTGCGATGATTACCCTGGTTGACGTTGACCGGCTGTGGATCAAGTCCGGCGCAGAGGGCGAGGTCTGCGAGACGCCTCGCGGCACGTCCTTCTGTGGGCATGCCATTCTGGATGATGCCATTTTTCTGGTTCCCGATACGCTCGAAGACCATCGCTTTGCCGACAACCCGCTGGTCCAGGGCTCGCCTCATATCCGGTTTTACGCGGGGTACCCCCTCAGTACCGACAATGGCATGCGCGTAGGCAGCTTGTGCCTGATGGATCAGCACCCACGCTTGCTCAATGACGAAGAGCGTGGCCTGCTGCGTGATCTGGGCCGGATTGCCGAACAGGAATTGATCGCCCTGCAACTAGCGACACTGGATGAACTGACCCATCTTGTGAACCGGCGCGGATTTGAGGCGCTGGCCACGTATACGCTGGGCGTGTGCCGGCGCATGGGCAAACCGGCCACGTTGCTGTTTTTTGATCTGAATGACTTCAAAGAGATCAACGACGAATATGGTCACGCTGAGGGCGATCGGGCGCTGGTAGAGTTTGCCGGTTTTCTGCGCCACAGCCTGCGGGAGAGCGACGCGGTGGGGCGTCTTGGGGGCGACGAGTTTGTGGTCTTGCTCAACGATGCCGACCGGGCACGCGCTGTCGAAATCATCGCGCGTTTGCAACACAATCTGGATGAACTCAATCTGCGGCTGAACCGCGGGTATGATCTGCGCTTCAGCGTGGGGGTGACGGCGTTCGATGCCGGCCGCCACGAAGAGTTTGCGACCTTGATGGCCGAGGCGGATGCCGCCATGTATGCCCACAAACAGGCGCTGCGCAAACGTTAAGTGCCGCCCGTGTTGAAAGGATCTGTCATGCGCAGATTGATCGCGTTTATCCAGCTGACCGTCAATGGCTACTTTGCAGGTGGCGACGGGGATATCGGCTGGGCGAACCACGATACCCAGGACGCCGAGTGGAACGCCTTTGTGGCGGACAATGTCGCTGGCGAATCGCTGTTGCTGTTTGGGCGTGTCACCTACGAACTGATGGTCAGCTACTGGCCGACCGACATCGCCGCAGCCAGAGACCCGCTGGTGGCCCGTTACATGAACAGTCTGCCCAAAGCGGTGTTCTCCCGCTCCTTGCAGGGCGTGGACTGGAACAACACCCAACTGATCAAGTCCGACCTTGTGAGTTGGGTGCGTGAGCAAAAGCAATTACCGGGCAAAGACATGTGCGTTCTGGGGAGTGGCAGCCTGATTGTGCAACTGGCCCAGGCAGGTTTGATCGATGAATTCCAGGTATCGGTCAATCCGGTGGTGCTGGGAGGTGGGCGCACCATCTTTGAAGGATTAACCCACCCGGTTCCGCTCAAACTGACCCGTTCGCGCAACTTTGCCAACGGTAACGTGTTGCTGTGCTACCAACCTGCGCATTAACGCGCCGCGCTGATCCTGAAAAACCGCGTATGGGTGTTTAGATCATCTGCCTGTGATTTCAGGCGCTGGATCTGCGTGGACACCGCAGACAAGGTCTGGTGAGCCGAATGCGCCTGTGATGCCACCCGTTCAAGGCGTTGCGCCACGATGGTTGCAGATTGCGACTGTTGCTGCAGCGCGGTGGCCATTTCCCGGACCGTGGTTTCGGTTGTTGTTGTATTCCGCGCCATTTCAGCAATGGTACTGCGTGCTGTGCCGGACTTCTCCAGCCCGTGACTGACTTTTGCCAGGGCGCTGATCACGGCATCGTGCGTGCCGTCCATGCTCTGCGCGATGGCATTCATGGAGTCGCGGATCGACACGGTCGCCTCGGTGGTCTTGAAGGCCAGTTTGCGCACTTCATCGGCCACCACGGCAAAGCCACGGCCATGCTCACCGGCGCGGGCGGCCTCAATGGCAGCGTTCAAGGCCAACAGGTTGGTCTGTTCGGTGATCTCTTTGATCAGATCGACAATGGCCATGGCCTCGTCGGTGCTCTTTTTGAGTACGTCGATGTGCTCGGCCACGCCGTTGATAGTCTGGCTGATGGCATTCAGGTCTTCGTTCACGCCGTCACTGGCCAGTTCACCGGCCGAAGCCATTTCCACTGCGGCCAGAATGGCGTTGCTGGCGTCATTGGCATCACGCGTGACTTGCGCGATACCTTGATTGATCTGCTGTAGTGCATCGGCCATGGCGGCGGTTTCATCCACCTGCGTCTGTACGCCAGCCTCCAGTCGTGCGCTATCGTTGCTGAGACTGCCCGCCACGTCGGCCACCGTGCCGGCCGTGCCCTGAACCGCCTGCAAGGCTTCAGTCATTCTGGCCTGCATGATCTTGCCAGAGCGCAGCATGGGGCTGATTTCCACCAGTTCAGGCGGGAAGCTCATCGTCAGATCGCCTTCTGCCGCGCTGGCGGCAAAGCGACCCATAAACGCACTCGCCTTGAGCGCACCCTCGATACGAAACGCCAGCCAGGAGAGCATGCCGGCTTCGGCCACCACATAACCCGCATGGATCAGCACACGGCTGAACGATGGCCCTTCCTGAAACAGCACGAGGCGCATGCCCAATGCGGCGCTGAAATTGAGCGCCAGGTGATGGACGGCGATCACTACTGCGGCCACGACGATCGGCCGCCAGTCAAAATAGGCCAGCAACAAGCCCAGCACGACGAATACGCCAAAGTGCGCTTCGATCGCGCCATTGGATGTCGCGATTGACACCATGGCCTGCAGCATTAGCGCGGTGGCCATGGTGCAACGTGTAATCAGCATGCCACGCTGATTAAGTGCCACCAGGTACGGAATAATCACCGCCGGCAGGCCGACCACCCACACGGCCAGCATGCGACCAACGATAAAAGACTGAATAAGCGTGATCAGCCAGTAGGCAGTGTTCACCACCAGCAAAATCCGGTCAGATGTGCTGCGCAGGGTAACCAACAGATCAGTCATCGCCTGGCCGGCACTTGTCTGGCTATCAGGGGCGCGGGCGTTCATTTGATACTCCGGCACCAACCGCCAGGGACCAGGTTTTTGACTTCGCCCTTGACCAGAACGGCGACGGAAATACCCGCCCAGGCGGCGATGCCCAGCCAGAGCAAAATATGGCGTGCGCGATGGCGTGAATCAGGTTTGCCCATGATGTGTTCTCCCTGTTTTACTGGCGGCACGCTGCAGAGTCGTACGCGCTTTATATTGGTTTAGCCTGGCTATGGCGCACTGCAAATAGCAGGAACATGCAGGTGGCTGTCTGACAGGCAAGGGCAAGAAGGGCTTTTATAATGGAGGCGTCTTTCCACTACGACGGCCTGTGATCCCATGTCCCTGCGCCATCATCTGCGTGATGCCACGCAACCCTTGCACGCCAGGCTGGACCAACTGTTGGCAGCCCATGCCTTTGATAGTTCCGCCAGCTACAGCCACTTTTTGAAAGCGCAAGCTGCCGCGCTGATTCCGCTCGAGCTCGCACTTGAAGCGGCTGGCATTGAAGACGAATTACCAGACTGGCCGGTTCGCCGACGCCGCGAGGCTTTGTTGGGTGACCTGTACACACTGGATGCCGCATTGCCAGCGCTGATGCCGCAACCGGCGCTCGCGCCAGATCAGTCACGCTGGGGGGCGCTGTATGTACTGGAAGGGTCGCGTCTCGGTGCCGCAGTGCTGCTTCGTCGTTTGCAAACAGTGGCCGATGGAAGAATGCAAACCGCCAGCCGCTATCTCAGCCACGGCGCGGGGAGTTCGCTGTGGCCGGATTTTGTCCGCCAGCTTGAGTCACTGAGTCCGGTTCAGACCAATGATGTGGTAGCGGGCGCCCAACATGCCTTCCGTGTCTTTATTGCAGCGGCGCAGCGGTATCCGGTGTCAGCGCAGGTACCTGATTGAGCTGCTGGCGCACCATATCGGCTAATTGTTCGACGGAATACGGTTTTTGCACGATGCCAGAGTGTGGCAGGTCCAGCTTGCCCAGTTCGATGTAGCCGGTGACAAACACCACCGGCAGGTCAGGGCGGAGTGTGCGAGCGGCCATGGCCAGTTCGGCACCGTTCATTTCCGGCATGGCAAAGTCGGCAACCAGCGCGTTGATCTGCGGATGCGCCGCGAGCAAGGCCAGGGCAGACTTGCCGCTGGTGGCACGCTCCACCCGGTAACCCAGATCAGCCAGATGAGCGGCTGTCAGTTCGCCTACGGCCTCGTCATCATCGACCACCAGCAAAGTAATGGAATCATTGCCCACGGCGATGGTGGGCTGATCACACGGCGCCTGTGGCTCCGCGACCGGATGAGCCAGTCGCGGCAGGTACACATTGACGGATGTGCCTTCGTTTTCTTTGGTCTCAATGGTTACGCCACCGCCGGATTGACGGGCAAAGCCGTATACCTGTGCCAGCCCCAGGCCGGAGCCTTTGCCGACTTCCTTGGTGGTGAAGAACGGTTCAAACGCCCGGGCCAGTACATCGGGGGACATACCGTGTCCCGAATCACGCACAGTCAGCCGTACGAAGTCGCCCGCGCCGGGCGCGCCTGCTCCATTGTCTTCCTGCGCAAACTGGGCATTAGCAGTGTTGATGTACAGCGTACCGCCACCATCCATGGCATCCCGCGCATTGATGGCCAGATTAAGGATAACCATTTCGATCTGCGTGGTATCGACCATCGCGGTCCACAAGTCGGGCTCCAGCCCGGTGATCACTTGAACGCTGCCGCCAATCGTACTGCGCAATAGCTCCAGCATGGCCTCCACCGTCTGGTTCAGATTGGCCGCTCGGGGCGCGAGTTGTTGCTGACGGGAAAAAGTGAGCAATTGTGAGGTCAGCTTGCCACCGCGCTGCCCGGCATTGCGGATATTGGCGAGGCGCTGACGGGTTTTATCCGCCAGTGTGATTGAGCGTAAGTCGTGCTCCAGAAACGTTGCGTTAGAGAGCACCACCGTCAGCAGATTGTTAAAGTCATGCGCTACGCCGGCAGTCAGTTGGCCCACTGCTTCCAGGCGCTGCATCTTCTGCATGGTGGCTTCCATGCGCTGCCGCTGATGGATCTGTTTGATCAACTCGCAATTGGCAGTCGCCAGCTCTTCCAGCCGGGCTTTGTCGGCCGTGACATCACGCGCAATGCAGTAGTGCAAGCCATCTGCATTGACAGCGGTCCAGGCCAGCCAGCGTTCCTCGCCATTTGCACAGCGGAACCGGGTTTCAAAGCGCACTGCCGTTTCGTCTTGTTGGGGCTGTTGCAAAGCAGCCAGTGTCGCTTCAAGGTCGGCCTCATCAATATAACGCCCGAGCGAGCCCGCCAGCAGATCACTCAAGGGCCAACCCAATGCATCGGCCCACGCCGGATTGAGTGTGATGGGGGTGAGGTCTGCCCGCATCACGGCCAGCATATCGTGAGACAGTGCCCAGACCCGGTCACGTTCCTGGGTGCGAGCGGCCACGCGTTCTTCCAGGACCACGTTCTGTTGCGATATGGCCTCACGGGCTAACTGGCGCTCGGTCACATCCAGGAGTACGCCCAGGAATTGTATGCAGCGACCATTCTCAAAAAATGACTTGCCCAAGGTGTTGACCCAGCGAATGCGGCCATCGGGCAGCACAATCCGGTAATCGGCATTGCATTCGGAAAACTGCGGGGAGTGCGTGCATTGGGCGATCACCTGCCCCATGCGTTCGCGGTCATCCGGATGGACGCAACGGGTATACAAGGCCAGGTCTACCTGGTCGTCCGGACCGATGCCAAACATCTCGCGGCAGCGTAGATCCCAGATCAGTTCGCCGGTGAGCGGCCGGTAATCCCACATGCCCAGCTTGCCGGCCTCAGTTGCCAGGCGCACGTTGATCTGGCTGGTCTTGAGCGCGGCTTCTACTTGTTGGCGCCGGGTTTGTTCCCTTACCAGGGTGAGCGCGCGTTCCACGGACTTGGGTAATAGACCCAGGCGTTGCTTGAGGACGTAATCGGTTGCGCCACGGCGCATCATTTCGACCGCGGTTTCCTCGCCAGAAACGCCGGAAACAAAGATGAATGGCGTCTGCGGGCAGAGCGTCTGTGCGATATCCAGCGCGGTAGCGCCCGAAAACAACGGCAGCAGAAAATCAGACAGGATCAGATCAAATGGCTGACCGGCCAGCGCATCACGCATGCGTTGTTCCGTATCAACCAGGGTAAACCGGGCGCGAAAACCCGCACGTTCCAGCGTGATTTGCGACAACTCGGCGTCTAGCGGGTTGTCTTCAATCTGCAAAATCCGGGCGGGCGTGGCGGCAGTGAGCGGGTGCGCGGCGACGGGTTTACTCATTGGTGCTTTTACTGAAGACAGGGGTAACAGTGTTGGCAGTCATGGCATATCGTCGCATCTGGTCCACGACGCGGTAGCGTTGCGAGCCTGGCGGGGGTTCGTTGAGTACGGCCCAGAATATGCCCAACTGGCCAATGGCGGCGACAAAATCCTTGAACTCAACCGGTTTGACCACGTAGGCGTTCACGCCCAGTTCATAAGCACGGATCAGATCAGGCTCCTCCTTGGATGAGGTCAGCATGACAATGGGAATGCTGCGTAGCTCAGGGGTGTTGCGAATCACCTTCAGCACCTCCAGCCCATCAATCTTGGGGAGCTTGAGATCCAGCAGGATCACGGCCGGGTTGCCTTCTTGCCAGTCTGCGTAATCGCCCTGGCGGAACAGGCAATCCAGTGCCTCCGCACCGTCACGCAACACGATGACCTCATTGGCGAGCTGGCTGCGTTCCAGTGCAATCAGCGTCAGTTCCAGGTCTTTAGGGTTATCTTCAACCAGCAGGATCGGTTTTAGCATGATCTTGTTTGCGCTTTGCAGTGCCGATGCCCGGGCGGGGCAGGGCGATAAAGAATGTAGCGCCCGCATCGGGCTCGCCTTCGGCCCAGGTCTGGCCATGATGCCGCTCTACAATCCGGCGCACATTGGCAAGCCCGATACCGGTTCCTTCAAAGTCTTCCATACGGTGCAGGCGCTGGAATACGCCGAACAGCTTGCCTACGTACTGCATGTCAAAGCCTACACCATTGTCTTTGACATACAGCACGTCGCGCGCGTCTTCATGCCGGGCGCCAATCTCGATACACGCTAGTTCGCGGGTACGCGTGTACTTGATGGCATTGGCGATCAGATTGCGCAAGGCAAGGTGCAGAAAGGTGCCATCTGCCCGCACCCGCCCCAAGGGTTGTACATGCCATTTGATCTGGCGGTCCTGGTAGTCGGGCTGCATTTCATGGCGGATGGTCTCGATCAACTCGTTGACGTTGACCTCGCCCAGGCGGATGACCGAGCGCCCCAGCTGCGAGAACATCAGCAGGTTATCGACCAACTGGCCGGCAAACCGGGATGAATCTGCAATGTTGTCCAGAAAGTGCTGGCCACGTTCGGTGAGTTTGCCGTGTTCGGTGTCAATCATCAGCTCGGCATAACTGGCAATGTGCCGGAGCGGCGCACGCAGATCATGCGACACGCTGTAAGAGAACGCCTCCAGTTCGCGGTTGCTCTTTTTGAGGTCATCCGCCAGTTGCGCCAGTTCTTCAGCTTTGCGCAACACAATGCCCAGTACGGCCGAACGTAACTCCAGGGCGCCTTCTATTTCGGTCTCTAGCCAGCGCGGACAATTACCCCGCAGCGTTTGCTGCCAGGTGGCAAAACTGGTGCGCGGGTTGAGCGTTTGAACGCCCGCCCGGGCGGCTGTCTGTTTAACAGGTTCACCGGCCCAGTTCACCGTACGCGTGGTTTCCTGGCGAAACCAGATCAGGTAGTGGTTGTGCAACTCTGAAATGGATACCGCCATCAACCCACCAATGCGATCCGGCATGTCGAGCGCGTCGGGCAGGTCGCGACTGATGCAGTCGGTGGTGTAAATCTCATGTTCCGTTTTTTGTGCCAGCCATGCCACCAGTGACTTGATGGTCGCCAACGGCGGGGTGTCGCCGATCAGGTCTATGCCGCTGGCACTGACGATCGCTGCGCCGTTGGCATTGGCAAAGTGCAACAAGACTTCCGGCACGGCCAGCAAACCTTCATTGACGCCATCCCGATCAGCCATGGTCGACAAAATGCGTACCACCTGTTGGCGCTGTGTGAGCATGCGCGTTGCGACATCATGGGCTTCTTTGGCCTCGATCTGCAGCGACAGGATGTTCCCCAGCAACTCGCAGCCTGTGCGTACATGAAAGCGCACTGGTGTGGCCTGGTGATCGTGACAAGAAATCAGCCCCCATAGCCGGTTGTTGATGACAATGGAGAGCGACATGGAGGCCAGCGTCCCCATGTTTTTCATGTACTGCAGGTGGATCGGCGACACGCTGCGCAGCATGGCAAAGCTCAGGTCGAGCGGCGCACCCGTGCGCGGATGCGCAGCCGGCAAAATCAGGCTGGCCTGGTAGGATGCATCCTGAATGACGCGTATGCGGTTAAGCACGTATAACTCTCTTGCCTGGCGAGGGATATCCGAGGCCGGAAAGTGCAAATCGAGATATCGCGCGTAGCCGTCATCGGCTTCTTCGGCAATGACATGACCGTGGTCATCTTCGTCAAAACGGTAGGCCAGTACGCGGCCATAACCCGTCATGCGTTTGACTTCAGACACCGCTAGCGCGCACATGGTCTGTATGTCTTTGGCGTCATGCAGCTTGTTCACAAAAGTGCGCACCAACGGGTACATCGTGCTGAATGCTTGTTCGGCGCCTTCTTCAGCGGGCTCAAATTCGGCAATGACCTGATCATTGAGTCGGTGCGCTACCCATTCAAACCGTGGCGCTGATCCATCGGCATGACGTAACAACACCGTGCCCAGATGATGCGGTTCGGCGTAGTCACCGGCCAGACGTGTCACCGCGCCGGGGGATGCAGTGTCCACCCACTGGCCAAAGTGGGTCTCAACCAGTCGCTGGTAATCCACGCCCAACCAGTCCGACACATTCTGACTGGCCTGAGTGATGACCAGCGTTGCCGCATCCATGATCAGTAAAAAACCGTGCGGTTGAATGCTGCCCGGAAACCGGATCGGCTCTTGCGCGCACTGTTGTTCGGCGCTGGCCATCAAGTCCCTCTGATCGCTACTCACATCCAGGCCTCTCTTCACTGCGCCGTGCATTGGCGCATAAGTGCACAAATGCTTGAGATTATCCGGATTATGCAAATGACAAGGCGTAGGACAAACTCGGATTTTATAGGCAGGCTGCGTCGCGCGAATGAGACGAAAAACACCAGATCTACCGAGGCCAGGAGGCCATGCCTTAAAGTGGCGGCTCTCTTGTTCATCAACCTGCTCCGCTTGCCATGCGCGCCGTCTTGTTGGGTTTGATCCGTTTTTATCAGCGCTGGGTATCCCCCTACAAAGGTTTTTGTTGCGCGTGGCGGGTTCACACCGGCCACGCAAGCTGTTCGTGGTTGGGTTATCGCGCGGTGCGCCGCTACGGCGCAATCCGTGGCGTGCAGATCACTCGTGCCAGAACCCGCCGTTGTAGCGCGGCATACCGCGCCCTGTTGCAGACACGCATGTGCGTGCCGCGTGGCCAGGCTGGCTTTATCGATATGGACTGCCCGGGTTGTGAGATCCCGGATATCCCGGATGGCTGTTGTGATGCCATGGATTGTGGATGCGATATCGCAGATTGCGGTTGGGAGTGGGCCCAAAAAGCGCGCGAAGAGGACGATGACAAGATGGTTCAGGTGAAACCGAAGGTGGATGGTTGAGCGCGCGGGCTCAATCGGCGTGGCGCCTTGGCTACCCATCAAAATGCGTTTGAATGACAGATTTAACCAGGCTACAGAGTGAACACACTGTGTTTTCCGGAAAAACCATGTCCGCTCTCACGTACAAGAACGAGCCCGTTCTGACCTTTGCCACGGTGTCAGACCTTGAAGCGTACATGGCTGGTGAGCCCCGGCATGCCAAAGGGTTCTGGCTGCGGTTGGCAAAGGCGGGTGCGCCGGTGGCCACGGTCGGCAAGGAAAGCGCCCTTGAAGCAGCGCTGTGTTGTGGATGGATCGACGGGCAGCTTGGCAAGCTTGATGAGCACTATTTTGTTGTACGGATGACGCCGCGCCGATCAGGCAGCCGGTGGTCAGTCAAAAATCGCACCACGGCAGAACGTCTTGCGCAAGAGGGCCGACTGAACCCGGCCGGCCAGGCCGAGATTGACACAGCAAAGGCGGATGGTCGCTGGGATGCCGCCTACGCCTCTCAAGCGAATGCAACGCTGCCGCAAGATCTGGCCGCCGCCCTGGCGCTGAACCCGGTCGCCCGGGACTGCTTTGCCGCGCTCGATAGCGCCAACCGGTTTGCCATCATTTACCGGGTCAACGACGCCAAAAAGCCCGAGACACGGGCCAGGCGCATTGAACAATTTGTGCAGATGCTGGCGCGTGGCGAGGCCCTTCATCCGCGGAGGAAGACCGGCAAATCCGGGGCGTCGTGACAAGCAGAAACCTTCTTCTGGCCCGGCAGGTGTTACTCGTGCTGTGCCCGCCAGTAAGCGACCAGCGCATTGGCATGCCCATGCCCGAGTCCATGATCTGACTTGAGGGCGCTGACCATCTCCATATGCTTCTTGCCAGTCATGCTGTCCAGCACACTCAGCCAATGGCTGATGGGCTGGCCGCTGGTTTTTTCGATCGAAGGAAAATACGACGCCGGACCTTTGATTTTTGGTTCGTCTGTCATGGTGTACTCCTGTCTCTGCTGGCGTGCGATTGTGTATTGGCAGGGCGTTGTTTACGCACTGCTTGAGTGTTTAGAGATACACGATGCGACAGGATTTACCCACGTTCCGGGCGCTGGAAAACAAAAAACCCCGCCAGCCGAAGCTGAGCGGGGTTTGTCGTACTTTACCGGTAAACCGGCAAAGAAATTCTGGTGGCTATGACGGGACTCGAACCTGTGACCCCAGCATTATGAGTGCTGTGCTCTAACCGACTGAGCTACATAGCCATGAGAGTCGGCGATTCTGAAGGGCCGAACGCCGACTGTCAAGCGTGCTTTGCAAAAATATTGCGCAAGTGGCTGATTTACAGCTTGTAGGAATCATCTCCGCGTTCGAACCCGGCCAGCAATGTGGGTAGTGCCAGGTTGCGGGAGAATGCCATGGCCTTGAAGAGTTCACCCATCTCTGAGGGGCTGGTCAGCTTTTGTACGGCAGACGCCAGCGGTGCATATTGCTTGACGTTCTCTGCGCCCACCGCCGCCAGGCGCGCGGTCAGCCCGGTGTTGATCAGGTACTGGGCTTGCGAGACATATCCTTCCAGCTGCAGACCGTGTTCGTCGGCATGGTGGTAGACGGCAGAAAAATCCACATGGCAGGTCAGGTCCGCCAGACCTGGCAAGTAGAACGGGTCGGCCATGCTGTGATGGCGGTAGTGCGCCATCAGCGTGCCTTGTCGGCGTTCCGGGTGGTAATACTCGATTGCCGGGAAACCATAATCAATAAACAGCGCTGCGCCGCGTTCGATCATGTTACCGATGCTGGCCATGAAGCCAGGTAGCTCAGGCTGGATTTCGCTCAGGTAATCGCCGGGCAAATCTAGCGCTGCGGCGGCATCATGCAAAACGCCCAGGGTGATTGGCTGGTCTTCAAACGCTAACGCATCATCCCGCCAGACAACACCCCGCTCGAATAACGAACCGTTGTCATTGCGGTACACCAGCGAGCAGGGAATGGCATCGAGCACTTCGTTGGCAAGGACTACGCCATTGAACATGACTGGCAGGGTGTCCAGCCAGATCACGCGATCAGCCAGGTGTGGTACAAGCGCGTTCAGGGTGTTGCGCTGGCGTTCTTTAAGTTCTGCCGACAGATCAACGATGTAATAGTGGCGCGGCAGGGTGTCCAGTCGCTCCAGTTCGGTGAGGACTTGCGCGGCCAGTTTGCCGGTGCCGGCACCAAATTCCAGCACATCACCCGTCCCCAATGCCTGAAGGACCTGGGCTGCCGTGGTGGCGACACAGGCGCCGAACAACGGCGAGAGTTCCGGTGCGGTGACAAAGTCTCCGGCCTCACCGAATTTGGTGGCTCCGCCCGAGTAATAGCCCAGCCCGGGTTCAAACAGCGCCATGCGCATGTAATCGCTGAACGAAAGCCAGCCGCCTGCGTTGGCGATGGCCTGCTGGATACGGGCAAGAAGCTGCTGGCTGGCGGCCAGCGCTTCGGGTGTGGCGGGTGGAAGTTGCGGGACGGTCATGAGGGCAGCAAAATTGCGCAAAGGCAGTGTGGTTATCCAATTGCCAATTCTAAAGTAAATGATGTGATCTGGCCCGGCGACGTCTGTCGGGCCGGGCAAACTGGAGAAACCGCATGGAGAAGGTGGCATTGGTCACCGGTGGTGCACGCCGTGTCGGAGCGGGCATTGTCAGATATCTGCACGATCGTGGTTGGCGCGTGGCGCTGCATTACCGTAGCTCTTCGGCTGATGCGCAAGCACTGGCAGACGAACTCAATGCGCGGCGGCCAGAATCCGTTGCGCTGTTTCAGGCTGACTTGCTGGATACCGCAAAGTTGCCCGCATTGATCACGCAAGTGCTGACCCGTTTTGGCCGTCTGGATGCTTTGGTCAACAACGCATCGTCGTTCTTCCCCACGCCGGTGGGGCAGTTCACGGAAAGCGCCTGGCAGGATTTGCTGGGTTCCAACCTCAAAGCGCCGATCTTTCTGGCGCAAGCCGCCGTGGCCGCGCTCAGGGAAAGTCGGGGTGCCATCGTCAGCATTGCAGACATCCACGCTGACCGGCCCTATCCGGAGCACACGCTATACACCGTGGCCAAGGCCGGGCTTGTGGCCATGACGCGCTCACTGGCACGTGAACTGGCACCGCAGGTCCGGGTCAACGCTGTGGCGCCGGGGTCCAACCTGTGGCCCGACCAGGACAGCGTGTTCGATGCGACGGAGCGTGCCCGGATCGAAGCGACGATCCCGCTGGCCCGCACCGGCACACCGCAAGACCTGGCGCAGGCCATTCATTTTTTGCTGGAAGCACCCTACGTCACGGGGGTGATTTTGCCAGTGGATGGCGGCCGCAGCGTGGTGCTGTAACCAGCCTGCGGATGACCATGGCCGAACAGGGCCGATTTCGGTTAAAATCGTCGTCAATTCAACCATCTACCCAACGGGGCGTATGCGGATCAGATTCCGTGTGCGCCCCGTGAGCTTTATGCCATGAACGCAGCAACTGAAACGACCGTGCTCTCTGAGGCGGAAAAAAAACAGCAATACAATTTGAACAAGCTCACCAAGTGGCTGCGCCACGCCGTGGGCGACGCCATCAACGATTTCAACATGATCGAAGAGGGCGACAAGGTCATGGTGTGTTTGTCTGGCGGTAAAGACAGCTACACCATGCTCGACATCCTGCTGGGTTTGCAGCGCTCTGCCCCTATCAATTTCAGCATCGTGGCGGTGAACCTGGACCAGAAACAGCCCGGTTTTCCGGAACACGTTCTGCCGGAATACCTCAAGGCACTGGGTGTCGAGTACCACATCATTGAGGAAGACACGTATTCCATCGTCAAACGCGTGGTGCCGGATGGCAAAACCACCTGTGGTCTGTGCTCGCGCCTGCGTCGCGGCATTCTGTACCGCGTGGCCGATGAACTGGGCGCGACCAAGATCGCGCTGGGCCATCATCGCGAAGACATCCTGGAAACGCTGTTTCTGAACATGTTCTACGGCGGCAAGATGAAGTCCATGCCGCCCAAACTGGTCAGCGATGACGGCAAGCACGTGGTGATCCGCCCACTGGCCTACTGCCGCGAAAAAGACATCGTCCGCTATGCCGAGGCCAGACAGTTCCCGATCATTCCGTGCAACCTGTGCGGCAGCCAGCCAAACCTTCAGCGTGAAGTGATTGGCCAGATGATCAAGGACTGGGACAAACGTTTCCCCGGCCGCATCGAGAGCATGTTCCGCGCCATGCAGAACGTCGTGCCATCTCACCTGGCTGATACGAAGCTGTATGACTTTGCCAATGCCAAAGCCGATGGTGTTGCACGCGACGATGGCGACAAGGCATTTGATCGTGAACAGTTCAGCGAACCGGGTCGTATCAACATCCTCGCCAACAAGCCAGATGGAGAACCGTCTGATAGCGCTTGCGGTGACTTCTGATGCTGTTCCGCTCCAAACGCATCAGCCCGGCTGCGCAAACCGAAATCCAGATCGATATTTCTGATTCACTCGGTATTCGCAAACTCCATTTTGGCGGCGACGATACCCAAAGCGCCATGCGCGTGAGTGACCCGATCGAATTGGTGCTGGCCTATACGCGCTGCCTGTTTGGCTTTCTGCTGTTCAACCCCCACCCGCGCAAGGCGTTATTGATTGGCCTGGGTGGGGGTTCGATTGCCAAATGGATGCACGAGAAAATGCCGTCCACGCATCTGACTGCGGTGGAATTGCACCCACAAGTGGTGGCCGTGGCCCGTTCGATGTTCCAGACGCCGGCGGATGATGAGCATCTGGACGTCATTGTGGGGGATGGCGCAGCCCATGTTTACGCCATGCCCGATGCCTCGACCGATCTGATCATCATGGATGCCTATTCGGCCACCGGCATTGCCGAACCGCTCGCCACCGCAGATTTTTTCAGTGCGTGTCGGGACCGTTTGACCGACGATGGCGTGCTGGTGGTGAATTTGTGGGGATCTGATCGTCACTTTGAAACCTACCGTGACCGGCTGTCTGCCGCATTCAGTGAACGTATTTTGCTGCTGCCTGCACGGCAGAAGGGCAATGTGCTGGCATTTTGCTTTGTGCGTAGCCAGAACAGCCCGGGTTGGGCCACGCTGGCAGATCGCGCAGCACAACTGAAAGCGACCTACGGACTGGAGTTTGACGAATTTGTGAGTGATCTGGCACGGCTTAATCCGCACAACGATCGCAAGCTCTTCATTTGATGGCGACTTTGTCCGGAGCCGCATTGCAGCACGTCATGACACCGTAATGAGGCGCTGTGCGGCACCGGTAAAAACCCGCTTTGCAGTGCCCGATCGCATTTGCTGGTTTCCAAGCCTTTGCGGATGTGGAAAAATCGGGGTTAACCAAAGTTTAACAAGGTATTACCCATGCTCGACCGAGACGGTTATCGTCCGAACGTCGGCATCATCATCGTCAACCAAAGGAATCAGGTTTTCTGGGGAAAACGCGTACGCGAGCATTCCTGGCAATTCCCGCAGGGTGGGATCAAACAGGGTGAAACACCGGAACAAGCCATGTTCCGCGAGCTGATGGAAGAGGTCGGCCTGTCGTCGCAACAGGTCGAAATCATCGGTCGCACGCGTGAATGGTTGAAATATGATGTGCCGACAAACTGGGTCCGCCGCGAATGGCGCGGCACTTATAAAGGACAAAAGCAGATCTGGTTCTTGCTGCGGCTTAAAGGGCACGACTCTGATGTCTGCCTGCGCCGTACCAACCACCCCGAGTTCGACGCCTGGCGCTGGAACGAATGGTGGTCGCCGTTAGAGGCCGTGATCGAATTCAAACGTGGCGTGTATGAAGCTGCGTTGTCGGAGTTGTCGCGTTTTCTGGATCGCGCGCCGGATCGCCGGCCGCCGTCCCCAACGCCGTCTTCTTCGACCTGAGCACGGTTGCCGTAACATGTATTAACCCGGCCCCAAGGTGGCGTGGCGGTAATCGCCATGCCACCCGGGCCGGTTTTCTTCCCGGATTTCGACAAAGGCCCGTCTTGCGGGTCAGGCAACAAGGCACAACAGAAGGCCCGCGCCATGCCGGACAAACCAGACCACAATACCCCAGAGATGCACTGGCGCTCGCTCGCCTTGCTCAACCTCTTTCGCCTGTTGTGCGTCGTGGGGTTGACCCTCAGCATCGCTGTTTTTTCCCATCGCTTTGTCACTGACCCCGGTCTGCGTGGGCCGTTTTTGTGGCTGATCAGCAGCGATCTCGTTCTGATCGGCCTGTTTGCCGTCACCATCCTCAAACGCAAACCCAGTTTTGAAATTCAGCTCAGCGTGCAGGTCGTCACGGATGTGATCTTCCTTGTATGCCTGATGGATCTGTTTGGCGGGGTACGTAGCGGACTGGGCATCTTGCTATTGCCTTATCTGGCCGCCGCCGGGCTGATTTCCCGCGGGCGCATGACGCTGTTTCATGCGGCTGTAGCCAGTATTGCGTTATTGATCGAACAAGCCTGGCGGGTGTTGCAGTATCAAGCCTCGTTTGACGAGAACTTCACCCCGGCATTGCTGTGTGTCGCCTGCTTTGCGGTCGCCTGGCTGGGACATCGGCTATCTCGCACGGCGGAAGCCAGTGAAAAGCTGGCCGAGCAGCGCGGTGTAGATTTGCAGAATCTGGCACAGGTGAATCAGCGCATCTTGCAAGATGTGTCTGATGGTGTGGTGGTGGTCGACAGTCTCGGTCATATCCGCCAGTTCAATGAACGGGCAGAGCAACTGACCGGCCGCAGTTTGCTGATTGGGGATCTCGTGGCAGAGCCGCTGCCGCGTCTGGCTGAAGCTGTTGCCGCATGGCAACAAGACCGCACGCGCATGGTGGAACTTGTGGCTGGCGGCCGGCCGCAGAAAACCTTGCGCCTGCGCATGGTGGGGTTATCTGATGAAGAGCCGGGTGATGTGATGGTCTACCTGGAAGACATGGACCGGCTGCGGCATGAGTCCCAGCAACTCAAGCTGGCTGCATTGGGGCGGCTGACCGCCAATCTGGCCCATGAAATCCGCAATCCACTTTCTGCCATCAGCCATGCCGCCCAGTTGCTGGGCGAAGAAACGGGCGACGATCCGCTATATACAAGATTGACCCGCATCATTGATGACAACGCCAAACGGCTGGAACGCATGGTTCACGACGTCCTGGAATTGAACCGCCGAGACCGGCTACAGATTACCGACATTGACCTTGCCCAGTGGCTTGCTGGCTTCCTGGAGGAGTTTCGTCAGGTAGAAAAGATCGCTCCGCTGCTGCCGCTGGCCTGTCCGCCGAATGTAGTGATACGGTTTGATCCCGGTCATTTGCATCAGGTGCTATGGAACCTGGCCCGCAATGGCTGGCGATACTGCAGCCAGAGCGACGGCAGCCTGACCTTCGCGGTGCATCAGGCAGAAGGCCACTGGATGCTGGATGTATACAATGATGGCCCGCCTGTGCCAGCAGATGCACAAGTGCAACTGTTTGAGCCTTTCTTCACGACTGAATCGAAGGGAACAGGCCTGGGGTTGTATATTGCGCGGGAGATCTGCGCCGCCAATGCTGCACATCTGGTGTATGCGCCGCCTGAGAAAGGCGCGCGTTTCCGCATTACCTTCGGAATGAATGATGGCCAGAAAAACACGAACGGATAAACGCGTTCTGGTGGTGGATGATGAGGTCGATCTGGCAGAACTGCTGGAATTGACGCTCCTGAAGATGGGCTTGTCGGTAGACACCGCCAACAGCGTGACCGAAGCACGCCGCCGGCTGGACAGCCAGCGTTATGACTTTTGCCTGACCGACATGCGCATGACGGATGGCGATGGCATGGATGTCATCCGCTACGTGCAGCAAAAACGGCTGGATGTACCTGTGGCGGTGATCACGGCCTACGGCAGCACCCAGAACGCGGTCGATGCGCTCAAGGCCGGCGCTTTCGATTACCTGGCCAAGCCGGTATCGCTGGAACAGCTGCGCACGTTGATCAAATCGGCGCTTAGTCTGGATGAAGAGACTGCACCGACCCAGGCTGACAACGCCCCTGCACGCATGTTGCTGGGCGAATCGTCCGCCATGAAACAAGTGCTGGAGTTGATCGACAAACTGGCGCGGAGTGCCGCCCCGGTTTATGTCAGTGGCGAATCTGGCTCAGGCAAGGAGCGTGCCGCGCGCATGATCCACGCGCAATCCGTCCGTACAGAGAAACCGTTTGTGGCGGTGAACTGTGGTGCGATTCCGGAAAACCTGATGGAAAGTGAGTTTTTCGGATACCGCAAAGGCGCATTTACTGGCGCAGATGCGGATCGGGACGGATTTTTCCAGGCCGCACACGGCGGCACCTTGTTTCTGGATGAAGTGGCGGATTTGCCGCTGCCCATGCAGGTCAAACTTTTGCGTGCCATTCAAGAGCGAAAAGTCCGCAAGGTAGGGGCGACCCAAGAAGAAGCCGTCGATGTACGCATTATCAGCGCCACACACCAGAATTTGTCGCGCTGCGTAGAAAGCGGGCGTTTTCGCCAGGATTTGTACTACCGCCTTAACGTGATTGAACTGCACATGCCACCACTGCGTGAAATGGGGGCAGATGTTGAGTTGATCGCCCGCCATGTGCTGGCGCGGCTGGCCGAGCAAAGTGGTCAGGGCGTCCCCCTTCTGGCATCAGAGTCTTTGGCCGCACTGCGGCACTACGCGTTTCCGGGCAACGTGCGCGAACTGGAAAACATGCTCGAACGTGCGCTGGCGCTGTGCGATGGCCAGATCATCACCGCAGATGACCTGCAAATCACGCCAGCGACCGAATCGATCCGGGAAGAGGGGGCCAGCGAGGTCACCGATAACCTGCAGGATTATCTTGATCGCGTAGAACGTGCAGCCATTCTGGATGCGCTGGAAAAAACCGGTGGCAATCGCACCCAGGCGGCCAAGGTGCTGGGTGTCACGTTCCGCTCGTTCCGTTACCGGATGGAACGGCTGGGGTTGTGATTTCGCACGAAGCATGCAAAAAGCCCGGTTTTTACCGGGCTTTTTCTTTGGGGTCTGGCCGCCGGCTGAGGATCAAATCCCGTCGACTTCCAGTTCACCGCCTCCCAGCTGCCAGACGCGCCCGCCAATCGCAACGCGGCGTTGCGCGTCCACGTCCAGATACAGCACCGACAGCGGCGAAATCCGGCGGTGAATGGTGTGGCCTTGCTCAATACGGAACGAGAACGGGGGTGTATTGCCATTGGCAATGAACCAATGGCCAATGGCTGCGGCGGCACTCCCTGCGCCAAAATCTTCCTGCAGGTGGAATGGATCTGCCGTGAATGCGCGCAGCGTCAATACTTCACCGTCGTTACTCCACAATGCGATCTGCAGGAGTTGATGCGGATTGCCCAGGGCCGACATCAGCAGATCAAGCCTTGGCGCCACCTGCAGAACATGCTGGCGAGCACGAAGCGGGATGACCAACTGGGTAAAGTCGCTATCGATCCACAAGAGCGGGCCGGATAGATCTGCCGGGTTCAGGCCGAGTGCGGCAGCCAGTGCCAGGTTATCGACTTGGGCTGCACGTGCATGGCCGGCCGGGGTTTGCACCCACCAGAGGTCATTTTTCTTGTAGCCGATGGTCGGGGCACCGATGGCAATTTGCGCGGCGATACTCGACGCCCCCAGCGCAACGGCTGTCGAATAAGGCAACGCCAGTTGCGGTGTGTAGGCCGTCCAGGATTGGCTGCGCGTTTCCAGAAAACCGGTTTCCGGCGCACAGAACTGGTAGGCCAGACGCTGTGCAACGGCCGGGTCAGGGCGTTTGGTCGTCTCGCAAATCACCACTGGACAACCGCCCATGCGGCGCTCACCGAAGATATTTAGCAGATGGAATGGAATTTTTACCATTTTTTAATCACGATTCGCCCCGCTTTTGCGACGAGGAGCGAGTGTTATTTGTTACAATGCTGGGGTTTGTCCCAACTGTCCGATCAACGCCTTTCTGATAGCGAAACCCATGTCTTCTGCTCTGGAACTGATTGCCGAAAAAGACCAGCCCCTGGCGCGCGACCTTGAAATCCTTGCGGACGTGCTCGAAAACACGATCCGTGAACAAACCAGCAACGCTGCTGCCGACCAGATTGGCGCCATTCGGGACCTGGCAATCCGTTACGTGGAAGGCCATGACCCGGAAGCCAGCGTTACCCTGGCGCGCACGCTGTCTACGCTCGACCTGGATAACGCCATGGCCCTGGTGCGAGCGTTCAGCTATTTCTCGCACCTGTCCAATATAGCGGAGGACTTGCATCATAACCGCCGCCGTCGCATCCACAAAATGCATGGATCGGAAGCGCAACGTGGCAGCATCGAAGCTGCCGTCACCGCGTTGATTGATCGCGGTATCAAACCGGCCGAAATTCTGTCGCTGCTGAGTGATACCCTGATTGCCCCGGTGTTGACCGCGCACCCGACAGAAGTGAAGCGCAAGACCATTCTGGAATGCCACGCCGCCATTTCTGAGCTGCTGGTCGCACGTGATCGCAATGCCATGACGCCGGAAGAAGAACGCGCCAACCGCGAAGCGCTGGAGCGTGTGGTGCTGACGCTGTGGCAAACCCGTGAAATTCGTACTTTCAAGCTTAAGGTACAGGATGAAGTCGAAAACGGCTCCACCTATTTCCGTAGCACCTTCCTGCACGAACTGCCGCGTTTGTATGTCGATCTGGAAGATCGCCTGTCCCAACTGGCTGGTGCAGATGTTGAGCTGCCCAATTTTGTTCACGTCGGCTCCTGGATTGGCGGCGATCGTGACGGCAACCCGTTTGTGACTGGCGATGTGATGCGCTATGCCGTATCGCGCCAGTCCGGGATCGCGCTGGACTACTACTATCAGCAGTGTTCCAAGCTGGGCGCAGAACTCTCGATGTCGGTGCGTCTGGTCCAGGTTGACCAGTCTTTGCAGCAACTGGCCGAACAAGCCGCTGAGGACGAACGCAAAACCGAAGAGCCGTATCGCCTGGCGGTGGGCCATATCACCGCGCGTATTTTTGCCACCGCCGTGCGTATTGGTACGTTCCACCATCAACTGCATGACGTTGCCCGCGCGCCGGAATACGAAAGCGCCGCTGAACTGGAACGCGATCTGCTGATCGTGTCCAACTCGCTCAAGGCCCACGGTGCCGCCAAGCTGGCCAATGGCCGTCTGCGCCGTCTGCTGCGCGCGGTGTCGGTGTTTGGTTTCCATCTGGCCCCGGTTGATATGCGCCAGATTTCCACCACGCATGAAAAAGTGCTGACCGAACTGTTCCAGAAGGTGGGTCTTGAGGATTACAGCAAGCTGGATGAGGCTTCCCGCCGCATCGTGCTGCTGCGTGAACTGGCCAGCCCGCGTCCGCTGATCTGCCCGTATATCGAATACAGCGCAGACGTGCAAAAAGAGATTGATATCTATCACGCGGCTGCAGAAATCCAGGCTCGCTATGGCTCGCACGCGCTGCCGAACTACATTATTTCCAACTGCGCGTCGGTGTCCGACATGCTGGAAGTGGCCGTGCTGATGAATGAAGTCGGCATCATTCAACTGGCGCCGACGCTCAAAGCCAAGATCAACATTATCCCGCTGTTTGAAACAACGGCGGACTTGCGCAATAGCGGTCAGATCATGGCGGACCTCTTTGCCTTGCCGCAATGGCGCGCCATTGTCGGCGGTCGCGATCAGGTGCAGGAAGTCATGCTGGGCTATTCGGACTCCAACAAGGACGGCGGTTACATGACGTCCAACTGGGAGCTCTACAAGGCTGAGCTGAATCTGGTGAAGGTGTTTGATGCCGCTGGCATCAAGATGCGCCTTTTCCACGGCCGCGGCGGTACGGTAGGTCGCGGTGGTGGCCCGGCGTTTGACGCCATCGTGGCGCAGCCGGCCGGCTCCGTGAATGGTCAGATCCGGATTACCGAACAAGGTGAAGTGATTGCATCCAAGTTTGCTGACCGTGAAGTGGGTCGCCGCAACCTGGAAATCATGATCTCCGCCACGCTGGAAGCCAGCTTCCCGTCGGCCGAGCAAACCGGCGTTGATACACCGGAGCGTCACAAGCTGGCAGAACGTCTGTCGTTGCGCGCGTATCAGTCTTATCGTGATCTGGTTTACGCCACTCCGGAGTTCATCACCTACTTCCGTGAAGCAACCCCGATCAATGAGATCCCGAGCCTGAACATCGGTTCGCGCCCCAGTGCCCGCAAGAACACCAACAGCATCGCCGATCTGCGTGCGATTCCGTGGGTGTTCTCCTGGTCGCAATGTCGCCTGATGCTGCCGGGCTGGTACGGTTTTGGTACGGCCATTGCCGAATACCTGGCCGAAACCGGTGACAAGGGCCTGGCCGTCCTGCAAGAACTGTACAAAGATTGGCCGTTCTTCCAGGTGACCGTTTCCAATATGGAAATGGTGCTGGCCAAGTCTGATATCGCCATCGCATCGCGTTACTCGGAACTGGTGCGTGATCAGGATCTGGCCCGCCGCATCTTTGGCCGTATCCGTGATGAATGGCAACGTGCGGTAGATGCCGTGCTGGCCATTACCGGTCACAGCGAGCTGCTGGGCGATAACCCGATGCTGGCGCGCAGTCTGGATAACCGCCTGCCGTATCTGGACCCGCTGAACCACCTGCAAGTAGAACTGTTGAAGCGGATGCGTGCCGGTGACGAAAGCGAAGAGCTACAACACGCTGTGCACCTGACCATTAACGGCATTGCAGCCGGCCTGCGCAACAGCGGTTGACCCGTTGTGGTTTGCCGTCGCGGGGTGATGCTGGTGCAGCGCCCCGCGACAATCCGTCATATACTCGCCGCCATGATCCGACGCTTTGAATTCTTCAAGGCAGCGGGCCTGGCGGCGATGTTTTTAATCGTAGCCCGGCCCGTCGATGCCGCCGGCCTGCCCAACCATTTTGGTGAGCAGGTCGAGTCTGCGTTGACGTGTGAGTCCGAATGGTCCACGGAATGGTGGCGAGGTTACTTCCAGCATTATCTGGGTAAGCCGCTTCGCACTTGGGGCGAAGCCGAATGGTATGACGCCAAGAACGCGCAATTGGCAGGTAACACAGCCACCGAGGTATTCGTTAACGTGCCCGGCAGCGGCGCCATGATGGTCGGTGCTTTGATCCCGACGCCAGTCGACAAAGTCAAAAAGCAGCTGGAAAGCACGCTCAATATCCAGTTCGTGCAACTCGCGGGGCCATACCCGCGTTATCTATCCAAATTCGGCAGCGTGCTGGTTGGGCTCTCCAACAATCAGACCAAGTGGTACTGCGCCCGCTGGAACCTGGGTAACCGTCCTTGAATAGCGGCATTCTGCCGCGGATATCTCCCCCTGCTCTAATACCACTTGCATAACAGGTGGCTCCTTTTCCGTAATACCACTTTGTCATATTCGTCGCCGCCGCCTGTCGACCGCAGCTTTTCAGGTGCTCCCCGCGTACCGCTGCCTATCTTGTTGACAAACAATTAAAGCTTTTTGTTGTAAAACTGAAATTTCTGGGGCGCGTGGAGTGCCCAGGAACAACAAAGATCCCTGCATTTCGTCGGCGACGAACGTCGATTTCGCCCGCCAGACGGACGGATGCTTTTCAGGAATGGTGCATAAACAATCACTTATGTTGCGGCGCGATATAAATGGTTCATCATAAAAAAGCCACAATTTGTGCATATTTATCTCTTGGTGTTGCAATGCAACAAATCAAGTCTTGGGAAAAGCTGACAATTGCATCGATCTGGTGCAAGGAATGAACGGCTCAGGTGAAACCCGTATGTCGGTGGTCCTCTTGACGCCCCTGGAAGGTCTGGACGTAAATGGGCGCCGTGGAACCCGAAGTCTGCACAGGGTATTCGGCCATTGCCTGCAACAAGCACTGAACGCACGGTGCGACCTGGATAAAACCACTGGCGATGAGACCACTGGATGCGCATGAATAGCGCCAATACAAGAAGGATGGAGACCTGACCTATCATGAAAATGAGACGTTTAAACCTTGCAGCAATTCCGGCCGCCCTCGTGGCGGCCCATTCTTTTGCTGCTTATCCCACCTGGCAAGATGGTGGCACCTATGCTGCTGGCACCATCGTTTACTACAACGGACATGACTATCAGGCCCTGGTGACGCAGACGGATTACGTCGGCGCCAACTGGAACCCGGCTGCCACGCCGAGCCTGTGGAAGGATCTGGGCGCGGATACCGGCGGTACGCCGACCCCGACCCCGACTCCGACGCCTGCACCGACGCCGGCGCCAACTCCGGCTCCGACGCCTGCACCAACGCCCGCACCAACTCCGGCCCCGACGCCTGCACCCACCCCGGCTCCAACGCCGTCGGGTAGCTGCTATGCCGCCTGGAGTGCGAGTACTGCATACAGCACCGGTGCAACCGTCAGCTACAACGGCGTGAACTACAAGGCCAACTTCTGGACGCAAGGTAACAACCCGAGCACCAGCAATGGTGGCAGCGGTACCGGCCAGCCCTGGACGATCGTAGGCAACTGCAGCGGCGGTACGCCAACGCCGACGCCGACGCCAACGCCAACGCCAACGCCAACGCCAACGCCAACACCGACGCCGACACCGACACCGACGCCGACACCGACGCCGACACCGACGCCGACACCGACACCGACACCGACACCGACACCGACACCGGCTCCTACGCCGTCGGGCAAGTACCAGGTGGGTTCGTACTTCGCACAGTGGGGTATCTACTCGCTGGGCTACAACGTGAAGAACATCGACACCAGCGGTTCCGCTGCCAAGATGACCTTCCTGAACTACGCCTTCAACAACGTGTACAAGCAAGCTGACGGCACGTACCAATGCCAGGGCCAGGTCACGGTCACTGAGCAAGGGGCAACCAATCCGAGCGCACCGGGCGCCGGCACAGGCGGTGATGCCTGGGCAGATATCCAGAAGGGCTTTGATGCAACCACTTCGGTGAGCGGCGTCGCAGATACCTGGGATCAAACGCTCAAGGGTAACTTCAACCAGTTGAAGGAACTGAAGGCCAAGTATCCGAACCTGAAGGTGCTCATGTCGCTGGGCGGTTGGACCTGGTCCAAGTACTTCTCGGCAGCGGCTGCCACCGATGCGGGCCGCAAGGCGCTGGTGTCCAGCTGCGTGAACATGTACATCAAGGGTAACTACCCGGTGGACTCGGGTTCAGGCACCGGCGGTACTGGCGTGCTGGCTGGCGTGTTTGACGGTATCGACATCGACTGGGAATACCCGGGTATCCAGGGTGTTGGCTACAACACGGTTGATGCGACAAACGACAAGCACAACTACACGCTGTTGATGCAAGAGTTCCGTTCGGAACTGGATGCCTACACGGCGACTACTGGCAAGCATTATCTGTTGACCGCGACTACGGGTGCGGGCTCGGACAAGATTGCCCAGGAAGAACCGGCAGCGCTGGGTGCGGTGGTGGATTGGCTGAACCTGATGGCCTACGACTATCACGGTGGCTTTGAACCCACGGGCCCGACGGACTTCCAGGCCAATCTGTACGCCGATCCAAACAGCCCGAACATCAAGAATGGTGGCGTCGTAGCAACGTATTACACCGATGCAGCAGTCAATGAGCTGGTGAACGCCGGCTTCCCGATTGCCAAGCTCAATATGGGTATTCCGTTCTATGGTCGTGGCTGGACTGGTGTGAAGAACGTCAACAACGGTATGTATCAGACTGCCACGGGCCCGGCTTCCGGAGCATCCGAAGCAGGTATCAACAACTACAACGTGTTGAAATCGGCCGCTGGTTCGATTTACTACAACAACACCGCAGTAGGTCTGTACAAGTTTGATGGCACCAACTGGTGGAGCTATGACGATCCGACCATCATTTCGACCAAGCTGAACTACACCAAGTCCAAGGGTATGGGCGGCGTGTTCTCCTGGTCGCTGGACGGTGATGACACCTCGGCCACGTTGATGAACGCCATGGGCGCCATCAATCAGTAAGCAGCAAGGTTGTAGACCCGACGACGTATCGTGATCCGATACGGTTGGCCCCCCGGAAGTCTTCGGGGGGCTTTTTTATTGGTCGGCGAGAAGGGAGTGAGGCGTGAGGCGTGAGGCGTGAGGCGTGGGGAAGGGGCCTGCATGCCGTTGGTGAGGCATCCTGGGCGAGCGCCGAAATCCAGTGAACCCGCGGCGCATTGAACGCGGAGGGAGGTGCACAGAAAGCAGCATCACCATCCGCAGTACGGCATGTCCGGTCGAACATCACCGTGTGGCGGAAATACCTGAATGGTATTTCACAGGGTGGAAAGACTCGCTTGTCTCAATACACGCCAGGCCGCCGCTGCCGCTCCTGCCAGGCTTCAATGCGCGGCAGCATCTTGATATACAGCGCGGACCCAAGGGCGCACAACGCGCAGGCCAGCACGGTGTTCTCTACCCGCGCCAGCGCAAAATGCATCGGGGAGGCGATCACTCGCTGCAGGCCGAAATCCAGTAGCACCATGACCAGTGCGGTAATTGGAATGACCGCAACCCAATAGTTGCGTGCCTGGGCGGCGGGGGTCATGGCGGCCATGAGGGTGACCAGAATCGCCAGGACCCATTCAGACTGCACGTAATAGATCACCGCCGCCCCAGCCACCACGCCGACGAGCGAGCCCACAAGCCGCTGAATCAGGCGGTGTACGCTGTTGTGCGCGTCGTAGACGGTCACGATGGCAATGGTCAGTGGCACCCAGTAAAAGCGCAACAAATGGAGCCATTGCCCCAGCAAATAACCCGCCAGCACGAGCGAGGCAAAATACAGGGCAAACGCACCATTGTTATGACGGCGACGCATCAGGTGGCGCGCGGCTTCTCGCAGCATGGGCGCGGTCTGATATTCCGGGCCTTCAAAGAGTTTGAGCGAGAGGAGTACAGACAAGATGCCTGACAGACCACCAATAATCAGGTAGGTGCCACACAGCGGGGGCAGGTCCGGGGCGCTATCGCCAAATAAAAAGGCGACGAGCCAGTATTTGCCGATGAACTCCACCGACCCACCTGCACCTTGCAGCCAGCCAGCGAACAAGGCAAACCCCACGAGCAAGGCCAGGCCGGCACCCGGCACAAAATGGCCAGCGACGCCTGCAATGCCAGCCAGCAACATGCCCAAGGTCATGTAGATAATGGCGGCAATGCGCTCGCTGGTCTCGCCGCCATAATCCACAAAAAGCGTATAAAAACCCGCAACACCGCCATAAACAGCCGGAAGAAATTCACCCCGCGTCAGCGCGATCAGAAGCGGTAAACCCACCGCAACAGCACCACGGAACATTTTGCGACGATTGATTGGCGTATTGGCCAGTATCAGCGAGGGGTGCAAAGCCATGGCAGCGGGGGCGGACCGTTTGAGGAGAGTGCAATGTAGTCAGACTACATGAACTTGTGGAGGTAAATAAGCCCGAAGCCACCCAGTGTCACATCTGTGCGGCATTCACGGTGGTCTGTGCACGGGCGCTGGCATACGGGATAATCACCTTTTACAGGGACACGCCATGCCGCTCTCGCAAAACACTGACCTCACCGCGCTCAATACCCTGGGTTTACCAGCGCGCGCCCAGTATTTCTGTGCGCTGGCTGATCTGGCGGAACTGGATGCCTTGCGGGCAGATCCGGTGATCTCGGATTTGCCTTGGCATGTCCTGGGGGGAGGCAGCAATCTGGTGTTGCCGGACGAGGTGCCTGGTCTCGTGATCAAGGTTGCGCTGATGGGGCGCAGTTTGATGGGTGAGGACGAACATGCGTGGTATGTCTCTGCCGGCGCAGGGGAAAACTGGCATGACTTTGTCCAGTGGACGCTGGCGCAAGGCTGGAGTGGCCTTGAAAACCTTTCCCTGATTCCTGGTACGGTAGGTGCAGCACCGATCCAGAACATTGGCGCGTACGGTGTGGAAGTCAAAGACTTGCTCTATGGTGTGCATGCAACGGAGCTGAAAAACGGTGAGCGCCGCATTTTCAGTCAATGTGAATGCCGTTTTGGCTATCGCGACAGCGTGTTCAAACAAGAAGAGGCCGGCCGCTGGTTGATCAGTGAGGTCATTTTCCGACTGCCCAAACAAACGGTGCTGCATACGGCATATGGTGATCTGGTCGGAGAGATGCAGCGCGCAGAGGCTGAGCCCTCACCGCAAGCCGTAGCACAAGCCGTCATCAATGTGCGCCAACGCAAGCTGCCGGATCCGGCGGTGATTGGCAATGCAGGCAGTTTTTTCAAAAACCCGGTGATTGATGCGGCGACGCACGGCCGCCTGCGGGCGCATTGGCCTGACCTGGTCAGCTATCCGTTTGGGGAGGGCTGGTTCAAGCTGGCCGCTGGCTGGCTGATCGACAAGGCGGGCTGGAAAGGGAAAGCACTCGGTCCAGCCGGTATGTATGAAAAGCAGGCGCTGGTGCTGGTGAACCACGGTGGCGCACATCGGGCGGATATCGAGCGGGTGTGCCTGGCGGTGCAAGCATCGGTGCAAGAACAGTTTGGTGTGATGCTGGAGCCTGAACCCGTTTTCTGGTGATCAGGCTCCGCAATCACTTGCTTATCCGCGTGTTTGCAAGGCGCTAAGCAATTTGCCGTGAATACCGCCAAAGCCGCCGTTACTCATGACCAGAATGTGATCGCCAGGCTGGGCGGCGCTGACGACATCGGCCACCAGTGCATCCAGATCGGTATGGCTATGTGCGCGTTCACCCAATGGCGCCAGCGCTTCTGCAGTGTCCCAGCCCAGATTGGCCCCGTAGCAATACACGCGATCGGCATCCAGCAAACTGCCTGGTAATTGCGCTTTCATGGTGCCCAGCTTCATGGTGTTGGAGCGCGGCTCCAGCACAGCCAGAATGCGCGCTTTGCCAACCTTGCGACGCAGACCGGCTAGCGTGGTGGCAATGGCGGTGGGGTGATGCGCAAAATCGTCGTAAACAGTCACCCCATTGACCACGCCTTTGATTTCCATGCGGCGCTTGACGTTACGGAACTCACCCAGGGCGGCAATTGCTTCCTGGGCAGGCACGCCGACGTGGCGGGCGGCTGCAATGGCGGCCAGCGCGTTCAGGCGGTTGTGTTCGCCCAGCAAGTCCCACGTTACGCGGCCTTGTTTCTCTCCCGCGAGCAGTACATCAAAATGCTGGCCGTCATCGTTGGCGGTACACCAGCCCGCTTCGGCGCCAAAGTGCTCGGTTTCGCTCCAGCAACCGCGTTTGAGTACGCGCTCAAGGCTTTCTTCCCGGCCGTTCGCGATCACACGACCATTGCCAGGTACGGTCCGCACCAGGTGGTGAAACTGGGTTTCAATGGCCTGCAGGTCGGCAAAGATATCGGCGTGGTCGAACTCCAGATTGTTCAGGATGGCCGTGCGTGGCCGGTAGTGCACAAATTTGGAACGTTTATCAAAAAAGGCTGTGTCGTACTCGTCAGCTTCGATTACAAAGAAAGGAGATTGGCCGCCCTTTTCCTGACGTGGTTCGCCTGGCAAACGCGCAGAGATACCAAAGTTCTCCGGAATGCCACCCACCAGAAAACCTGGCGCCAGTCCTGCGTATTCCAGTATCCAGGCCAGCATGGAGGTCGTGGTGGTTTTGCCATGTGTACCCGCGACCGCCAGCACCCAGCGGCCCTGCAGAATATGATCCCGCAACCATTCCGGGCCGGAGGTGTAAGGCAAGCCCCGATTGAGGATTTCCTCCATCAACGGATTGCCACGGGTGACCACATTCCCCACGACATACAAGTCGGCATTGAGGCTGAGCTGGTCCGGAGAGAAACCCTCAATCAGATCGATCCCGAGTGCCTGAAGCTGGTCGGACATGGGGGGGTAGACCCCGGCATCACAGCCGGTCACGGTATGGCCCGCCGCGCGCGCCAAGGCGGCGATACCGCCCATGAAAGTGCCGCAGATGCCGAGGATGTGGATATGCATGGTGAGTATGGAAATGCTTCAGAAATTAAGAGTTTGAATGTCTTGGCGCGTCAAGTTTGGATTGCGTACAATCCCGTATTCATTTCACGCTCAGAACTAGATCATGCAGAAAGTGCCGCCGGTTAATCCGGTGGAAATCGCCCGGATTGCCCTGAAACGGTTGGTCGAAAGCCGCTTGCCGCCGACTCCCGAAAACTATACGCAATTTTACAACGCGATTGCCACCATCAAAGCGCCGGCCGATAAGACAACGGACGAGCTTCAGCAGGCGTGGCAGATTCTGTGCCGTCTGGACGATGCCGTCAGTGGCGTGACCGATACCACCGACGACCTGCTCTCTGTTTTGGCCAGCAATGGTGAACACATGGTCAGCAGCCTGGGTGAGTTGCAAAACGCCCGTGAGGCGCATCGTACCCGTAGTGTGCCCGTTGAAGAAACCCATGGCCGGCTGGAATCGCTGCTCAATAACATCATTGACTCGACCAGCAACATCCAGAGCACGGTCCAGACCTCGCACGGCGATCTGGCTGCGATCCGTGAATCCATGCGCCACATTGAAGAAGATCTGGCACATAACCGCATGATGCTGGGTCTTGACCCGTTGACTGGTGCGCATAACCGCCAGGGTTTTGATCACCTGCTGGCCTCTGAGGTCAAGCGTGCGCGCCGGCATGCCGGCAAGCTGAGTGTCGTGATTATCGATCTGGATGACTTCAAGCTGGTCAATGATCGTTATGGTCATCTTGTAGGTGATCAGGTGCTGGTGCACGTGGCTGATCTGGCCAAGGCAGTGTTGCGCGAAAGCGACGCTCTGGTGCGTTACGGCGGCGAAGAATTTTTGCTGATCCTGCCGGAAACCGACCAGAACGGTGCTCGCTTTGTCATCGACCGGCTGCGTGTGGTGGCGGCGCGTACACCCTTTATGCAAAAGTCAGAGCGCATTGATGTCTCGTTCTCTTCAGGCGTGGCGCAATTGAAAGACGACGAGAACGGCCGTGCGCTGGTACTGCGTGCTGATGAGGCACTGTATCGCGCCAAGGCCAATGGGCGTGGTCGCGTGGAAATGGCGACGTGACGAGTTGGTAGCAGGTTGTGAGACCAAAACAAAACCCCGGTTCGACCGGGGTTTTGTTTTGGGTGTCGCCAGTGCCTAGTTCCGCCAGAAGGCCGGGGTAAACAAAATCAGCACCGAGAAAATCTCAAGTCGCCCTAGCAGCATGGCAAAAGTACAGACCCAGACCTGACCAGGCCCGAAGATCGAGAAATTGGCAGAGGGCCCGATGATGCCCAGCCCTGGACCGGTGTTGTTGAGGCTGGCGACGACAGCGCTGAAGGACGAGAGAAAATCCAGCCCGGTCAGCAGTAAAACAAAAGTGAGCACGACCATGCTGATTACATACAGCGAGATAAACCCCAGCACCGCAAAAATCATGGCCGGCGGTACGCTACGCCCGTGAATCCGTACAGGTTTGACCGCTGCGGGGTGCAACAGCGTGGTGAACTGGCGGCCGGCTTCTTTCAGTAGTACCAGGGCCCGGAACATTTTAATGCCACCGCCGGTGGAGCCTGCGCAAGCGGTAAAGCAGGACAAGAACAGCATCAGCAGCGGCACAAACAGTGGCCATGCACCGAAGTCGGTGGTGGCATAGCCGGTATTTGTGGCGACTGAGATCAGATTGAACGTCACATGCCGCAACGATGTTTCGTAGTCCGGGTAAATGTCCTGGGCATACAGATAAGCCGCCAGGCCGGCCACGGCCGCAAGCAGCGCACCCAGCATGGCTTTGAACTCGGAATCACGCCAGTAAGCCATGAGTGAGCGCCGCGAGAGCGCCACATAGTGCGTCGCAAAGTTGGTCGCACCGGCAATCATGAAGACCACCATCACAGCTTCAATGGCCGGCGAGTCGAAATACGCGACGCTGTCGTTGTGGGTGGAGATGCCGCCGAGCGAGACGGTGGTCATGGCATGGCAAACGGCATCAAACCAGGTCATGCCGGCCAGCTTGAGCAACAGCATGCACAGAATGGTGAGGCCGGAATACACCAGCCACAGATTGCGGGCGGTCTCACGGATACGGGGCTTGAGCTTGGCGTCTTTGATCGGGCCAGGCATCTCGGCCTTGAACATCTGCATGCCGCCTACACCGAGCATGGGGAGGATCGCCACTGCGAGTACGATCACACCCATGCCCCCCAGCCAGCTGAGCATGTGGCGCCACAGGTTAAGCGAGGGCGGCAATGCATCCAGGTTGCTAATTGCCGTCGACCCGGTAGTCGTCAGCCCTGCCATGCCTTCGAAGTAGCCATAGGTGAAACCCATATGCGGGTCATACAGCATGAGTGGCGCAGCGGCAGAAAGTGGCAGCAGGAGCCAGATACCAACCACCAGCAAAAAGCCGTCGCGCACATGCAGCTCGCGCCGGAACGGATGGGTGATCAACAGGATCAGCAAACAACTGACCACGCTGATCGTCAGCCCCTCGGCCAGCGGCAGGAACCCGGCGTCCTGGCCTAGCCAGGCCAGACCGATTGGCGCCAGCAAAGTCAAAGAGAACATCAGCGCCACCCGCGCCAGAATATTCAGGGTGGGCAAGAGGCGCATCAGAAGAACCCCAATTTGACGGCAAACAGGTGTTCGACCTCACGGGTGCGTAGCTTGTCATGAACAAACACGATGCAACGGTCGTCGGGTTCAATGACGGTATCGTGATGGACCATGATGACTTTGCCCGCTCGTACGATGGTGGCGAGGAATGCATGGGCCGGCATACGGATTTCATCCACCCGCCGCCCGATCACGCGGGAGACGTTTTTGGTGCCATGAACCACCAGTTCAACGGCCTCGGCGGCACCCCGACGCAATGGCTTCACGGCTGCAATATCGCCCTGACGCGCGTGGGCCAGTAACGTGCCGATCGTGAGTTGGGCCGGAGAAATCGCCACGTCGATACGACTGTCTTGCAACAGATCAACATAGCGCGAGCGGTTGATGATGGAGATCACCTTGCGTGCGCCCATTTGGCGTGCCAGCAGCGCGGACATGATGTTGTCTTCATCGTCGGAGGTCAGAGCCAGGTACATATCCGTACGGTGGATTTGTTCAGCTTCAAACATGGTTTCATTGGTCGCATCGCCATGCAGTACCAGGACGCCAGCCAGCTCATTGGCTAGCCACTCCGCGCGCACGGGGTCCGCTTCTACCAGTTTGACGCTGTAGTCCTTCTGCAAGGCCTTGGCAAGGCGGTAGCCGACATTACCGCCCCCAGCCAGCAAGACATTCTTGATGGGTGACTCCACGACATGCAGCGCACCGATCACCTTGCGCATCTGCCGGGACTCGGCCAGCACAAAGACTTCATCCCCAGCATGCAGTTCGCTGTCACCGTCCGGCCTGATGTATCGGTTGTTGCGGTAAATACCCACGACGCGGCGGTCGGTATTGGGCAGGACGTCGTTGAAGGCGGTGAGCGCTTTGCCGGCCATTGGCGCGCCTTCGGTGACGCGTGTCACCACCAGTTGTACCAGGCCATTGGCAAAATCCAGTACCTGCAATGCCTCGGGCATTTTTACGAGACGGCTGAGGTAATCGGTCACGACCTGCGCGGGCGTGATGGTGTGGCTAATGGCAAACCCGTCTTCTTCGGAAAACAGGTCTTCATGCGCCAGCAGGTCGGCATTACGGATGCGGGCTATGCGCGTGGGCACACGGAACAACTGATAGGCAATCTTGCAGGCCACCATGTTGAGTTCGTCGGTGGGGGTCACCGCCAGCAGTAACTCCGCGTCGGCTGCGCCGGCTTCACGTAATGTCGTTGGACTAGAGGCTGAGCCGGCCACCACGCGCAGATCCAGCTTGCTGGTCAACGGGGCCAGATTGGCAGGGTTGTCATCAACGATGGTGACGTTGTGTTGTTCGTACACCAGTTGTTCGGCCACGGTTGCGCCAACCCGGCCAGCGCCAAGAATCAGGATATTGGACACGGTATGCGTGTAGCTCCGTTGTTGTTCTGGGGCCGCTGTTGCGGTGGGCCGGGCTTGCGGGCGCCGCAAATGAAAACGGGAAGCGATCACAAGGATCAGCTTCCCGTTCAGACTAGCACAGCCGCATCAATGTGCGACTTGTGCGTCGTTCAGTCATCTTCAACCGGTTTGTTCTTCTTGGGCATGTTCACGCCCAGTTGCTTGAGTTTGCGGTAAAGGTGCGTACGTTCCAGGCCAATGCGCTCTGCCACGCGGCTCATGTTGCCACCCGAGAGTTCAATCTGGCGTTCCAGATAGAATTTCTCGAACTGGTCCCGTGCTTCGCGTAATGGCAGGTTCATGTCCACTGCAGAGAGCGCCGGTGCTGGTGCAGAAATCTGCACCGAGGAGGCCTCTACACTGGGCGAGAACTGCGACAGGATGCGCGATACCGGATTGATATCGATTTCACCATCGCGACAAGAAAGCGCAAGGCTCTTCACCACGTTGGTGAGCTCATCCAGATTGCCCGGCCAGTCTTGCTGGGCCAGCAACTGCAGCGCGTTATGACTGAAGCGCCGTGCGCCCAGCTTGTGCTGTGCAACCGTGTCGGCAAGGATGGTTTCAGCCATGCGCGGGATATCTTCCTTGTGCTCACGCAGGGCAGGCACGGGGACGATCCATTGCGACAGCTGGCGGAAGAGTTCCGGGTCCAGATCAGCACTGAGCTGATCCAGCGGACGGCTGGAGGCCGACACCAGACGCACTTTCATTTTTTCCAGCTTGCCCAGCACAGACTTCAGACCCGCTTGTGCACGGGTATCCAGATAGGCCAGATCGCGCAAGAACAGCGTGCCGCCCGTTGCCTTGTTCAACAGCTCTTGCGGGGCGAGCGCGAATTCCTCATTGGAGTACGGCGCCACAAACGGCTTGCCATCCGGATTGACGTAACGTGCGCAGTACTCGAAACCGACACCCGGCGGGCCGATCAGCAGCACCGGCGCGGTTTGCGCCTGCGCTGCCTGCAGCATGCGGGTCAGCTCCCGGATGTGCTCGCTCTCGCCAAGGCGGGCCAGCGTCATCACCGGGCGCGGCGCCTCTTGCTGCATGGTGACCGCGCGCTTGACCGCAGCCAGCAGCTTTTGCAGGCCGATCGGCTTTTCGAGAAAGTCCAGCGCGCCGATCCGGGTGGCTTCCACCGCAGTATCGATCGTGGCGTGGCCCGACATCATGATGACCGGCATGGTGAGCTGGCCATTGCGTGCCCACTCTTTGAGCAGGGTTACGCCGTCGGTATCCGGCATCCAGATGTCCAGCAAGACCAGCCGCGGTTGTGCTTGATTGCGCAACCGGCGCGCGGCTTCGGCATTTTCAGCCACCGCAACGCTATAGCCTTCGTCCTGCAGAATCTCGGACAGCAATTCACGAATGCCGATCTCGTCATCAACTACCAGAATATCCTGACTATGCAACTTCATTCCTCCGCCAGCGGCAGATCAATACGAACCCAGGCTCCGCCAGTTTCGCGGTTTCCGGCCTGAATGCGGCCGTGATGTTCGTCGATAATTTTTTTCACTATCGCCAATCCCAAGCCCGTACCTTTTTGTTTTGTTGTGATGTACGGTTCAAAAACCCGAGGCAGTATATCGGGTTGAAAGCCGTTTCCGCTGTCTTCAACGACTAGTCTGGCAAATTTATCGGTTTTTTCGGTCCGGACGCAAATTTGTGGCGTTCGTACAGCACCTTCTGCCGTCTGTCCGCTTTCCTGGGAATGGATCGCATCTTGTGCATTCTGCAGCAAATTATGGATCACCTGGCGTAAATGCGTCGCGTCGCCGTCCACAGTCAGCGCACCTTCGGTTGTATCTTCGTATTTCACGGGTGCAGCTTCGTACAGTACCAGTACTTCGCTCAAGAGCTGGCGTAAATCCAGCGCTTTTTTCTTGCCGGTAGGTTTACGGGCATAGTCGCGGAACGCATCGACCATCTGTTTGAGGGCCGCCACCTGCTTTACGATGGTTTGCGAATTGCGGCTCAGCAAGTCTTTTCCGCTTTGGTCGAGCTTGTCGGCCAGTTTGAGCTCCATGCGCTCGGCAGCAAGCTGGATCGGGGTCAGCGGGTTCTTGATTTCATGGGCCAGACGCCGCGCCACTTCGCCCCACGCAGCATCACGCTGGGCAGAGATCAGATCGGTAATATCGTCGAACACCACCAGATAACCAGTTCGGCTCTCGCCCACAGCCAGGCGCGTGCCGCGAATTTGCAGAATGCGCTTCTGATCAGCGACTTCGACTGATTTTTGCCAATGCTCCTCGCGACCAGCAAAACCTAGCATGACTTCGTCGCACAGCGCCATCAACGCCGGGTAAAGCTCATGCCAGCGGGGCAACGCCAGGCTGCCCAGTTGCAAGGGGTCAATGCCAAGAATACGAAGCGCGCTCTGGTTGGCCGAAGCCAGTGTCCAGCTGTCGTCAAATGACATCACACCGGCGGTGAGCGACCCCAGCATGGCTTCCAGATAGGCGTTGGCTGCCTCCTGTTCGGCCTGATGCTGCTCCAGCGCAGAGCGTGCGTCAGCCAGCTGGCGGGTCATCCGGTTGAACGAGTGAGTCAGGATACCCAATTCATCCCGACTGATCACCGGCTGACGTTGCGAATAATCGCCCGAAGCCACCGCGCGCGTGCCTTCAGCCAGAACGGAGAGCGGCGCGGCCAGCTTGTCAGAGAGATAAATCGCCAGCGCGACTGCGCCCAGCAATGCCATCAAAAGGGCCAGTGTCAGCGTCAGGCTGTAGATGAGCTTGAGGCCCTGCCGCGACTGCGATAGCTGTTTGTAGTCCGCCCGCACCTGTTCGACCAGTTCGGCATCGGCCGCAAGCGCACGATCAACCGGCTGCCGTAGCTGCAGAATCCGCGTTCGCTCTGAGAGCCCGGTGTCATGTACGGGCATCAGTACACGCATGGTCAGGCCTTTGTCGGCGTCGGTTTCCAGCTGTTTGAGCGGCCCGAACATAGCTGCGCGTAGCTGGCTGCGCTCTGGCACACTTGGAAACAGCCCGGCACTCTCGTTGCCAATGTGGGCGATCGTCTGGCCGGTTTCGTCAAATACGCTGATTTCCTGCACGCCGATCTGGTCACGCAAACGCGTCAGGCGTGACAACAGCGCGGTGCCGTTTTCATCGTGGATGTCCAGCGCGATCACGCGGGCTTTGCGCAAAAGATCGTTCTGCTGGAAATCAATGGCGTTATGGCCCAGGTTAAGGCCACGATCCAGCGCGCCTTCCACCCTGACATCAAACCAGGTTTCGATTGAGCGGTTCAAAAACTGCACAGAAAGCGTGTACACCAGCGCGCCAGGCAATACAGCGACCAGCGAGAACATCAGCACCATGCGCAAGGTTAGCCTTGAGCCAAAGACCTTGTGCTTGACCTTCTGGACCAGCTGCATCATGCGCACGCCAACCAGCACAATCATGGCCAGTAGCATCAGCGCGTTGATGGTCAGGAGGACGGTGTAGTACTTGGCAAACGCAGAGGTGTTACCCGAGGCCGTGGCCAGCAGGAACAAAAGAATGGTGCCTAACGAGGCAAGAATGACCAGTGCGCGACGCATTTACTTCCCGTCCTCGCCACCATGCAGCCCGACCTCCGTCCAACTGGACTCCAGTTGCCAGTCGCTATGGCCCAGCGCGGTCAGTTGCCAGGTTTTAGGCAATTGGGAAACATCAAGTTTGAGCCGCATGCGTCCGGAGAAATCGCTCTTGTCCTGAGCAATGGATGTATCTTGCAGCACGGCCCAGGCGCGTAGTACGCCTAGTGCCGCCAGTGCTTCATCCAGCGTATTGAAACTGCGATAGAAGCTGCCCAGGTGCAGGCGATACTGGCGCGACAAGGCGTGGTAACTCAGGCGGTAGGTGAGGGTGGCTGTTGGTGAGAACCAGTCTGCTACCTGCCGATACCAGGAATACATGCGCGGTCGGGTGAGCTGGAATTCGTACACAAACGGCAACGAAAGGCCGTTAAGCAGCGCATCTTCCAGCGCGGGAGAAATGCTGATTTTGTAATTGGCAGAAATTTCGACCTGATTGTCGCCCCAGCTCGATGAGGTCTGCTGGGCCTTGATCCCGCCGTTTTCTGCCCAGGCGGCCGAGAAAACGGCCGACAGGGCCATCCACAAGACAAAGAGCCCGCACCAGCGGCGCAGGCTACTGAGCTTGTTTCTGGAAAAGGGCGTAATAAAAACCATCGTGCTCCGGGTTCGGCAAAAGCTGCCCGTCTGCGGCAGCTTCCAGGCTCACCGGCAGACGCTTGGCATCCGGCGTTCTGGCCGCAAAGGCCTCGGCCTGTTCTGCGTTTTCTGCCGGGAATATGGAGCACGTAGCATAGAGGAGTTTGCCGCCCGGGGCTACCAAACCCCACAGCGCATCGAGCATTGCGGCTTGTTGTTGCGCAAACTGGACAATATCGCCGGCCCGGCGTAGCCATTTGATGTCCGGGTGGCGGCGAGCCACGCCAGCGGCCGAACATGGCACATCAGCCAGAATGCGATCAAACGGTTTGCCGTCCCACCAGGCGGCGGGTTGGCTCGCGTCACCGGTTTTGAGCGTAGCACTCAGCCCCAGTCGCTTGAGATTATCGGCCACGCGCGCCAGGCGCTGTGTGTCGGCATCAATGGCGGTGAGATCCAGGTTAGCCAGTTCCAGCAAATGGCCGGTTTTGCCGCCAGGCGCTGAGCACGCATCCAGCACGCGCATGCCGTCAGCGACATCCAGCAGGCGCGCGGCTTGCTGAGCACCCCAGTCCTGGACCGACACGAGGCCATCGAAAAAGCCAGGGATACGGTCAACGCCAATTGGATGGCGCAACTGGATGGCAGTGTCGTCGAGCGCTCTGGCTTCGATGCCGGCTTCTTGCAGTGCAGCCATGGCGCTATCGAGCGAACCAAGACGGCGGTTCACCCGCAGCGTCAGCGGCGGATGCGTGTTGTTGGCGCCCAGTATGTTTTCCCAATCGCGTGGGTAGGCCTTTTTCATGGCATCGATCCACCATGGCTGGTGGGACCATTTGCCATAAGGCGTACTGCGGGACTGATTCAGGAGTTCGTCACGGCGGCGCAGAAAATTGCGCAATACAGCGTTGACGAGGCCCTTGCCCATGCCGGTGCCTGTGTGCGATGCCACTTTCACCGCATGGTCGACCACGCTGTAGGGGGCGGCACGGGTGAACTGCAACTGGTAAAGACATACCAGCAAGAGCGAGCGTAGCGCGGACTCATGCAGCGGTTTGTTCAAAAGTTGCTTGAGCGTGCTGTCGAGCAAGCCAAGGTGGCGTAAAGAACCGTAGCTTAAATCCTGAATGGCGCCGCGTTGTTGGGGGCGCAAGTCGGGTTCTTCGCGCCAGATTCGGGCTAGCGCGTCGGTGAGGGTTTGCCCGGTAAGCACGGCATCAAGCGCTTGGGAGGCAAGTTTCTGGGTTGCAAACACTTATCTGAAATCCGTCTGGTTCTGACCGCGCGCCATGGCATACAGGCGCTCGATCCGTTCTTCCGTGCGTGGGTGCGTGCGGAACAAATCCGCCAGACCACCCCCATGCAGCGGGTTCATGATCATCATCTGGGCAGTTTCCGGGTGCTGTTCTGCGGTGTGCATCGGAATGCCAGAGGCATAGGCTTCAATCTTGCGCAGGGCATCGGCCAGCGCTTGCGGGTCGCCAGAAATCCGCGCGCCGCCGGCATCTGCTGCAAATTCGCGAGAGCGCGAAATCGCCATCTGGATCAACGATGCCGCAACGGGTGCCAGAATGGCTACAGCAATACCAACGATCGGGTTCACCGGGCGACCGTGTTCGTCACGGCCACCGAAAAACATGGCAAAGTTGGCCAGGGCCGAAATCGCCCCCGCCATGGTGGCCGAGATGGTCGAAATCAGGATGTCCCGATGCTGCACGTGCGCCAGTTCATGCGCCATCACGCCTCTGAGTTCTCGGGCAGACAGCACCCGCATGATACCGGTGGTGCACGCAACTGCGGCGTTTTCCGGGTTACGGCCCGTCGCAAAGGCATTGGGCTGGTCTTCTTCAATCACGTAGACCTTGGGCATAGGCAGGCCGGCACGACCTGCCAGTTCGCGCACCATGGCCACGAGTTCGGGGGCCGTGGTGTCATCGACCAGGTGCGCGTTGTACATGCGCAGCACCATTTTGTCGGAGTTCCAGTAGGCGAATACGTTCATGCCGCCCCCGAACAAGAGGGCCAGCAGCATGCCTTTCTGGCCGCCGATCATGCCGCCAATCAGACCAAAGAGCGCCACGATGGCTGCCATCAGCAACGTGGTTTTCATCCAGTTGTTCATTGCTTCCTCATCAGGATTGCCACCGGCAGGCGCCGGCTTCCATCAATAGATTGCCGCCGGCAAGAATAATTCAACGCGTCTGTGAAACATGCACATCCACAGCGCGTCATTGCCTGCAAAATCAGGCGGCTGCACCCAATACAGTCCCTGCGGCAATACCACTTCCAGCGATGAGGGCAGCAGCATCCATACGTTTGCCGCCGGCTTTTTGTACTTCGATCAGCTTGAGAGCACCTTCCCCGGTGGCCACGATCAGTCCGTGACGATCCGCCTGCAGGACTTCACCCGGCGCGCCGTTGCCAGCGACGGGCTCGGCACGCCAGATTTTCATGGCCTCACCAGCCAGCGTGGTCTGGGCCGAAGGGAAGGGATTGAACGCCCGGATCATGCGATCAAGCTGGGCGGCGCTGTGTTGCCAATCGACATGTGATTCTTCCTTGCGCAGTTTCTCTGCGTAAGTGACCCCTGTTTCTGGCTGTTGTTGCCGTGCAGCTTGCAGCACGGGCAGGTTTGCCAGTGCTTCCACGATCGCACCCGCACCCGACACCGCCAGTTTGTCATGGAGGGTGCTGGCGTTATCGTCAGTAGTGATCGGAACGCGATGAATACTCAGCATGTCACCCGTGTCCAGACCGGCATCCATTTGCATGATGGTGATGCCGGTTTCGGCATCCCCGGCCAGGATGGCGCGCTGGATAGGCGCTGCACCGCGCCAGCGCGGCAGCAAAGAGGCGTGAATGTTCAAGCAGCCCAAACGTGGCAAGTCCAGCACCGCCTGCGGCAGGATCAGACCATAAGCCGCCACGATCATCACGTCGGCTTCGATGCCGGCCAGCGGCGCTTGCTGTTCGGGCAAGCGCAATTTTTCTGGCTGGTAGACAGGCAAGCTGTACTGCAGGGCCAGCTGTTTGACGGGGGAAGCCGTCAGTTTCATGCCGCGACCAGACGGGCGGTCTGGCTGAGTGAGGACCAGTGCAATTTCATGACCGGCATCGATCAGCGCCTTGAGGGCGGCAGCGGCAAAATCAGGCGTTCCGGCAAAAATCAGTTTCATGGGCAGCAGGTTCTACAGTTTTTCAAACGTCAAAAAAGAAACGCCGCCCATGGCGGCGCCGTTAACCGTTGCCCGATAGCCACAATCAGCCTGACCGGCGCGCGGCTGGCTGGCTACGGCCGTCGGGAGTCACATCACCTTGCGTTCGTTCTTTTTCAGCTTCTGGATGATGCGAACCAGCTTCAGGCGAGAAAGCTTTTCAACAAATACTTTGCCGTCCAGGTGATCCATTTCGTGCTGAATACAAATTGCCAGCAAACCTTCTGCCGACAGTTCGAATTCTTTGCCAAACTGATCCAGTGCGCTGATCTTCACATGTTCAGCGCGATCCACTTCTTCATAAATGCCCGGTACGGAAAGGCAACCCTCTTCGGATTTGACCTTGCCGTCCATCTCCAGAATCCGGGGGTTAATCAGGACGAGTAAATCGTCTTTGGATTCAGAAATATCAATGACGATAAGACGTTCATGCACATTGACCTGGGTTGCAGCCAGCCCGATGCCTGGTGCGGCGTACATCGTTTCCGCCATATCATCGACAAGCTGTTGCAGCTTTGCATCAAAAACGGTGACGGGTTTTGCAATTGTGTGCAAACGTTCATCGGGATAATGCAGGATATTCAGAATTGCCATGTTTGCTTGCGGCTCAAAAAGTTTATATGCAGAATCTACGCGGCTTTTGAGCCCCAGTAGAAATCAACGAAGAAACAGTCTTTCCCTGTCAGACAATCCAATTGGCTGTCTGGCGTGGACAAATGGGTTCACGTTGGCCGTCCCGGAACATATTGTCCGGCCCTTCCGGATCAACCGGAGCAGATGAGTATGACCACCATGCGTAAAACAATTATATCGCTTCTTTTTGCCCTCAGTGGCGCAGCCGGCATTGCACATGCCGACACGCTGGCCATGCAGGACAATGCGCCTGACCGCTATGTCGTGGTCAAGGGCGATACCCTGTGGGGCATTTCCGGACACTTCCTCAAGCAGCCCTGGCGCTGGCCGGAAATCTGGAACATGAACCGTGAGCAGATCAAGAATCCTCACTGGATCTACCCGGGCGACGTGGTGGTTCTTGACCGCTCGGGCGCCACACCGCGGCTCAAGCTGCTCAAGAGTGAACGTGCGGGCGCAAACGGCGAAGTCAAGCTCTCGCCCCGCATCCGGTCCAGTGATATGGATAACGATGCCGTACCGAGCATCCCGCTGACCTCGATCCAGCCGTTCCTGAACAAACCGCTGGTGGTGGAAGAAAATGAACTGTTGACCGCACCGCGCGTGGCAGCCGGCCCGGATGATCGCGTTGTGTTTGCCGTTGGCGACAAGATCTACGCGATCAACATGCCCGACCCCAAAGTCGGCGATGTCTATCAGGCCTTCCGCCCTGCCCAGCCGCTGTTTGATCCAAAGGACCCGGATCACAAGCGCGTGATTGGTCATGAAGTGACTTATCTGGGCGACGTCGTGGTTGAGAAGCCGGGTCAGGTTGTGACCATGCGCGTGCAGACCAGCAAGGAAGAAATCGGCATTGGCGCGCGCCTGGTGAAGGCCAATGACGCCCAATATCTGAATTATTCGCCGCATGCGCCGGATCACGATGTTCACGGCCTGGTGGTCTCTGCCTATGGCAGCGTGGCTGAAGCCGGCCCGATGACGACTCTGGTTGTGAACCTCGGTGCGGGCGATGGTATGGATGTCGGCACGGTGCTGGCCACCTGGAAAGCCGGGCGTCCGATCAAGAAAGAGTCAAGTAACGAGCCTGACCTCTTCACACCGAACGAACGCAGTGGCAGTCTGTTCATTTACCGTGTCTTCCCGCATTTTTCGTACGGGTTGCTGCTTGATAGTACAGAGCCGGTCAATGTTGCCGACGAGGTTTCCAATCCTTGAAATCTGACGACGCGGACGTAGCCTTGTGGCTACGTTTCGCGCTTGTGCCCGGTATCGGGCCACGCCGCCAGTCCAGCCTGCTGCAAGCGTTCAAAACGCCGCAGGCCGCACTGGCGGCTTCTTTTTATGACGTATGCAATGTCCTGGGCGATAACCTTGCCGCGCGGACCTGGTGTGCCGCAGCGAGCGCGCCGCCGCCGGATACGGTATCGCGTACCCAGGAGTGGTTGAGCGCGCCGGGACATCATTTGTTAACCCTGGCCGATGACGCATGGCCAGCCAGTTTGCTTGATCTGCCTGATGCGCCCTGTGTGCTGTTTTGCATGGGGAATCTCGCGCTGCTCAAACACACGGCACTGGCTGTGGTGGGTAGTCGCAATGCCACACCGCAAGGCATTGAGCATGCCGAACAGTTTTCTGCGGCGGTGAGTGCCGCGGGAATTGGCATCGTCAGTGGTCTGGCGGCTGGCATTGATGCGGCGGCACACCGTGGCGGACTAGCCGGGCCGGGGAGCACCATTGCCGTCATCGGGACTGGCCCCGAGCGCGTTTATCCTGCATCCAATCGTGCGTTGGCACACCGGATCGCCGAGCAAGGCGTGATTGTGTCTGAGTTTGGGGTAGGTACTGAGCCCAAACCTGGCAATTTTCCACGTCGCAACCGGCTGATCGCTGCGTTGGGTAAGGGTTGTCTGGTGGTAGAGGCTGCGTTGCAGAGCGGGTCGCTGATTACCGCTCGTCAGGCCAATGAGATGGGGCGGGATGTATTTGCCATTCCTGGCTCCATTCATTCTCCGCAAGCCAAGGGTTGCCATTACCTGATCAAGGAAGGCGCTCGGCTGACCGAGAGTGTGGACGATATTCTGGATGAACTCGGTTGGGACAGTGGCCCGGTACAAAAAGGCCTGACGCTGGCTGATCCAGTGCCCTTGCCTGATGGTGAGGACGGTCAGGTACTGGCGGCAGCGGGCTACGATCCGGTCACCGTTGACGAGCTGGTTTCCAGGTGCGGCTTGACGGCAGACCGACTGTGCGCAATCCTGCTTGGTCTGGAATTACAAGGGGCAATTCTGGCCCTGCCAGGCAACCGTTATCAACGGCGTGCCTGAATGGCTGGAGGAGGGGGTGGCTTGAATTGCCATTGCATTGCCTTCAAATTCCGGATACAGATTTAAAAAAGAAACGCATCAAGGCCCGATTCATACAATGCTGGAAGTACTCGCTTACCTTTTTGAACAGTTCTACCACACCGAGGGAGAACCCGATGTGTCGCTGCTGGCTTCACGCCTTGCCAGCGCAGGGTTCGAGCAGGATGACATTGCTCAGGCCATGGGTTGGCTGGCAGAACTGAACCGTATTGATACCTCGCGCTATGCCGCGTTGGGCAGTATGGTCGGCCGTCATCTGCATCCGGATGAACTGGCCCGGTTTGACGAGGAAGCGCTGGAATACTGGATGTATCTGACCAGTGCCCGCGTACTGGGTCCGGCAGAGCGCGAAATGGCGCTGGATCTGGTCATGCATGCCGCGCCCGGCGAGATTTCACAGGAGCGGCTACAGTTGATCGTGCTGATGGTGGTTTGGCGAAAGCGCGACGAACTGTCTAATCTCTTGATCGAAGAGATTCTGTTTGGCCGTGAAGGGCTGACTCAGCACTAAGCGCGTACTGCGCACTGGCCGACCTGGCCATTTTCAATCTCGATAGAAACATAAACGTTACGGCATACCATGTCCGCAAACTTGCTGATTGTTGAATCGCCGTCAAAAGCGAAAACGCTGAAAAAATATCTGGGCCCGGATTTTGAAATCCTGGCCTCCTACGGTCACGTCCGTGGTCTGGTGCGTAAAGATGGCTCGGTCGACACCGAGCATGACTTCAAAATGAAGTACCAGATCATCGACAAGAACAAAAAACATGTCGATGCCATCTGTTCTGCCGTCAAAGACGCGCAGCACGTCTATCTGGCAACTGACCCGGACCGCGAAGGCGAGGCGATTTCCTGGCACATCATGGAAATCCTCAAAGACAAAAAGCTGACCGGCAAAGATCGCACCTTCAAGCGCGTGGTGTTCCACGAGATCACCGAGGCTGCGGTGAAGGCTGCTGTGGCCAACCCGCGTGACATTGACGATGACATGGTCGATGCACAGCAAGCCCGTAGCGCGCTCGATTACCTTGTGGGCTTTAATCTCTCGCCGCTGCTGTGGCGCAAGGTCCGTTCAGGCTTGTCCGCCGGCCGCGTGCAAAGCCCGGCGCTGCGCCTGATTTGTGAGCGCGAGACTGAAATCCGCGCATTTACCGCACAGGAATACTGGACCATCCACCTGGATAGTCACAAGGCACGTAGCAAGTTCGGTGCGCGCCTGTCTGCCTGGCAAGGTAAAAAGCTCGATCAGTTTGATATTCCCGACGAAAAGACCCAGTCCACCATCCTGAGCGCCCTGCAGGGCAAGGATGCCAAGGTCGCCAACGTCGAGAAGAAAAAGAAATCCCGCAGCCCGGCCGCGCCGTTTACGACCTCCACGCTGCAACAGGAAGCCGTACGCAAACTGGGCATGACCACAGACCGCGCCATGCGCACCGCACAGCAGTTGTATGAAGGTGTGGACGTGGGCCAGGGGACGGTTGGTCTGATCACCTATATGCGTACTGACTCGGTGGCGCTGGCCAACGAGGCGCTGGACGAAATCCGCGGTTATATCGAGTCGAACTTCGACAAGGACTACCTGCCGTCCGCACCGGTGGTTTACAAGAACAAGGCCAAGAACGCCCAGGAAGCCCACGAGGCCATTCGTCCGACGTCCATCCTGCGTACACCTGAAGCCGTTAAACCGTATCTGTCTGCTGACCAGTTCAAGCTTTACCAGATGATCTGGAAGCGCACGCTGGCCTGCCAGATGACCCCGGCACGCTTTGATACGGTGGGTGTGGACATCGAAGTTGGTCCCGAGGCCGTATTCCGTGCTTCCGGCCAGACGCTGGTCTTCCCTGGCTTTATTGCCGTGTACCAGGAAGACCAGGACGATGTCGAAGACGATGAAGAGGGCGAAGCCCGTCTGCCGGCGCTGGAAGCAGGCGAAGTGCTGCCAGTCGACAAGCTCTTTGGTGAGCAACACTTTACCCAGCCGCCGCCACGTTATTCTGAAGCCAGCCTGGTGAAAACGCTGGAAGAGTTCGGCATCGGTCGCCCGTCTACCTACGCGTCTATCATCAAAACGCTGAAAGACCGCGAGTATGTCGATCTGGACAAGAAACGCTTCATCCCGACCGATACCGGTGAGGTGGTGAACAAATTCCTGACCGATCACTTCACACAGTACGTGGATTACAACTTCACCGCGCGCATGGAAGACCAGCTGGACGATATCTCGACCGGCAAGCGCGAGTGGGTACCGGTGCTGGATGAGTTCTGGAAACGTTTCCATGAACAGGTCGTAGAAAAACAGTCGTTGTCACGCAAGGAAGTGACCCAGGAAGAACTGGACGAATTGTGTCCAAAATGTGGCAATAAACTTGCCATTCGTCTGGGCAAGCGTGGCCGTTTTATTGGCTGCACCACGTATCCGGAATGTGACTACACCCGCAATCTGAACGAAGACGCCGACACTGCGCCGACCGAGCCGGAAGTCGTGGAAGGCCGTGTTTGTCCGGAGGACGGCGGCCAATTGCTGATCAAGAGCGGTCGGTATGGCAAGTTTATTGGCTGCGCCAACTACCCCAAGTGCAAGCACATTGAACCGCTGGAAAAACCAAAGGACACGGGCGTGGAATGCCCGCAGTGCCACAAGGGAACGCTGACCGAGAAGAAGAGTCGCTACGGCAAACTGTTCTACTCATGCTCCACCTACCCCAAGTGCACTTATGCGACATGGAACCCGCCGATTGCCGAGCCGTGCCCCAAGTGTGCCTGGCCGGTACTGACGCTGAAAACCACCAAGCGTCGGGGCGTGGAAAAAGTATGCCCGCAGAAAGAATGTGGTTTCTCGGAACAGGTCTCTCCGCCAGACGCGAATTGACGCGACGCCGGAACCACGCCAGACTCTCACTTAACAGTGATACTTACAAGAACCGGCCCTCGCGACCTGCGGCGGCCGGTTTTCTCTTGCTACCCGTAAGAATCTGTTAAGTGCCTGACGCCAGAATTTGCCAGGACGACAAACAGGTTGAATGAGTCTTTTGATGGTTAACCCGGAACGGCCCGAGCCGGTGGTTGACGCTGCAGCACGTGGCGATCAAGCACTTTGCCTGGCCTATTTTGATGCGCTTGAATGTGTAGTACCGCAGTTGCTGGCCGATGAAGATCAACCCGATCTCACCGCTGTGCTGGCCGTTGTCGGGCAAACTGCGCGTGCCAGCCTCGCCAGTCTGTACCTGAACCCGCAAGGTGAGCACGATCATGCGCGGCTGGTGGCGGTCTGGCGTGATCCGGGTTGTCGCATCGCTGAAGTCACCCCTGATTACCTTCGTGTTATCGAATACCCCGCATTTGCGTTCCTGACCGACTCGTTGCTGGCCGGGCGTCAACTGGACGTTGCCCTGCCTGAACTGCCGTTGGCTGAACAAATGTGGCTGGCGCAACTGGGTGCGCGCCGACTACTCAGTATTCCGTTGCATGATCGCGGCGAACTCACCGGCTTTATCTGCTTGCTGGATGAAGGCGAAGAGCGCCAGCGCAGCACGCAAGAATTGCGTATGCTGAACATGCTTGGCACGCATATAGGTCAGGCACTCACCCGGCGCAAACTTCAATCCGGGCTGGCCGCGTCCGAGTCCCGCATGCGGGCACTGGTGGGCGCCACGAGCGACATGGTGTTTGAAGTGCGTACCGATGGCCGCATTGGTCAGGCCTGGTCTGGTCACCCGGCACTGGCCGCTGCGGCGACGCTACCCGGCCGTACACTGGCAGATGCCTTGCCAGCAGGTCTGGCGACGCAGATCGGCAAAGCGCTGCCGGTCGCCCGCGTCATGCAACGCGTGCAATCGTTTAACTGGTCGCTCCGTCACGGCGGCACGCTGGTTTGGTTCCGGGTCCGTGTGCAGCCCATTGCGGGCACTGACGGCGGTGCGGTCATTCAAGTGCATGACATGACAGCACACATGGCCGATAGCCAGCGTCGTCAGAGTTTGCTCGATACCTTCAATCTGCTGGAAGAAGCCATTCTTGACCTCACGCCTGCGCACGACCTCGCCGAGTGTAGCCCGGCCTGGGCTACGTTGCGTGGGGTAGAAGCACGTGAAGCCCAGCGAGATATCGGCAAGCGTCTCTCTACCTGGATCTTCCCGGATGATGCGCCGCAGGTGGCGCAGGCATTAGCGCAATTGCCCGAATGTCACGGCGATGTCGCGCCGGTTCGTTTTCGCTTGATGCAGCAGAGCGGCGAATTCCTGTGGGTCGAAGCCCGCTTGTTGCCGCGCTTTGACGAAGACTGCCAGCTGAATGGCATTCGTGTTGTATTGCGTGATGTGACCGTTGCGCATGTCAGTGAACAACACATTACCCAGTTGGCGCTGTACGACGGGCTGACCAAGCTGCCTAACCGGCTGATGCTGGATGATCAACTGGCCAGCGCCATCGAGCGCGCCCGTCGCAATAACACCAAGGTGGCGCTGGGTTTCCTCGATCTGGATCAATTCAAGCAGATCAACGATGCCTTCGGCCATCGCACCGGGGACCAGTTGCTGGTTGGCCTGGCGCAACAACTGAAGAGCGTCCTGGGCGAGCACGACATGCTGGCCCGCTGGGGCGGTGATGAATTCGTCGTCTTGATGCCCGATGTCACCGACACCAATGCGCTGAAAGAGCGGGCCGAGCGTCTGCGCAGCATTACCCGGCAGGGTCTGGCGCTGGATGGACTGGATGCACGCCCGACAGTCAGTGCCGGCTTTGCGGTGTTCCCGGATAACGCCAGTTGCGGCGAAGACCTGTTGTCCGCCGCAGATCACACCATGCACCATGCCAAGCATGTAGGCCGCAATACGGTGTGTTTTTACGGCGATTTGTTGCATATGAAGTCGCTGGGCCGCGAACATGTGGCCATTCAGGCGCGGCTGGCCGATGCCATTCGCCAGAACCGGCTGCAGGTGTTCTACCAGCCGATCGTACGTTCACGTGATGGTGAGGTGTTTGCAGTCGAAGCACTCGCCCGCTGGCAGGATGAAAAGAATGGCTGGATCAGCCCGGAACTCTTTATTCCGATGGCTGAGAAAGTCGGCCTGATCCAGGAGCTGTCGGACGTGGTGGCTGCGCAAGCGTTCTCGCGCCTGCGCGAGTGGCGCGATGCCGGTCTGACCCAGCGGCTGATGCTGAATATCTCGCGCAGTCAGCTGTTCGCGCCTGAGTTTGTCTCTGGCATGCTCGATATGTTGCTGCGATACCGTTTGCGTCCGCAGGACGTGATCCTGGAAATCACCGAGTCTGTCGCACTGACAGACTACTCGCGCCAGCTCAAACATTTGCGTCAGTTGGCCGCCGCCGGTTTCCAGTTGGCGATTGATGACTTTGGCACCGGTTATTCCTCGCTCTCGCAACTGCATGAAATGCCTGCTGCTTTGATCAAGGTGGACGTCTCGTTTGCGCAGCGTCTGAACACGGAAGAAGGTCGCCGCGTTATGCAGGCCATCATCCAGCTGGCGCAAGGTCTGCAGCTGCAGACCATCGTCGAAGGCGTTGAGTCGGTCGAGACGGCACGCTTCCTGCAAGGCATGGGTGTGGATTACCTGCAAGGCTTTCACTTCAGCGAGCCAGTGCCCAGCGGCGTGGCCGAACTGTGGATGCGTCTGGGTCTGGCCAACAAAGCCTGACGCAGCACGCCGGCCCGGTTAGCTATAGAGCGGCGGCAGCTTGTTGCTGCGAATCTGTTCAGACAGCGTGCGCAGCACGGCTGGAGGGGCGCGCCCCACCAGTACGTAACTCACGTTATTACTGCGCCAGGTCATGATGGTCTGGTTCTCGTCCGTCCTTTCTTGCAAGGTTTTGTCCGGCCGGTTATCTGGCGCGGCGCACAGTGCAACCGGATCACCCGCGGTGGGCAGATAAACCATCTGTACCACGGGCTTGTCGTTGTAACGCAGCCGCTGCACGCGCTTGAACTCAAAGTGCATGGCGTTTAGATCAGGAATGCGTACCGCCATGTGATCGCGCGTCTTGATGTCTTCCAGCGTGCGCGCAGAGAGCGTGGCATCGTCACGCACATCGACCAGCGTGTCGCGCACATACATCTCCTGGTATTGCGCGACGGCATTGACCCATGGGCCATCGCCATCTGCCGCGCTTTCCCAATACCGAACACCACCCAGTGCACACAATGCGCCAGCAAAGAACGCCCCGGCCAGGCGTGCAGTTTGCCAGCGTGCGGGCTGGCGGCCGGTCAGCAGCGGCATGGGCGCAGCGCGCTCGCGACTGGCTTGCGCCAGAACATGGATGCTGGTGCGCAAGCTGGCGGGGATGTCTGGCTGCACTTCACTGGCAAACGCCTCGGCATAGGGCAGGCGCGAGGCGGCCAGCGCCTGGGCCGTGGCGAGGGCTTCGGGCGATTCAGCCACCAGTCTGGCGACTTCATCCGCATCGGCCGCAGACAATTCGCCATCTACCCAGGCCAGCAGCAGGGTTTCGTTCAGTTTCATGGCCTGACTCCCTTGGGCAAGCGTTGCGGTCGTGTCACGGCAAAACGTTCGCCCAGCGTGATCCGGGCGCGGGCAAGACGGCTCATCACCGTACCAATCGGAATATCAAGGGCGACGGCGGCTTCCCGATAACTCAGACCTTCGATCGCGACCAGCAGCATGACCACGCGTTGTGGATCGGGTAATGCGCCCACCGCGCTGATGATTTGCTGATGCAGCATCTCGTTTTCCGGGTCGCTGGCACGCGGATCAGGCAGGTGCTCGAATGCTTCGTCTTGCCATTCGGCCGCACTGCCGGCGCGTACTTTGCGGGCGCGCACTTCGCTGATCCAGATCGAATACATGATCGAAAACAGCCACGAGAGCGGCGACGTGCCCTCCTGCAATTGATGTGGCCGTTCCAGCGCCCGCACACAGGCTCGCTGCACCAGATCTTCTGCATCGTGGCGATTGGCGGTCAGGCGCAAGGCAAAGCGCCATAGCCGTGGCAATAGCGACGGAATCAGCCGGGATAAATCTTCGTCGAGCATCGACTGGTGTCCTGCGTAAGCACGATAAGCGGGAATGTATCGGATAACGGTTGGTGCACCGGTTTATTCCGGCGGCTCATAAAAAAATGTTGCGGAATAAATGCACCCCGCCCGGCGTTTGCGTAACAAGTGGCCACGATGGCCCGCCCGGGTAAAGGAGACGGCAATGAAGCGCAGCGTGATTAAACTGACACTGATTGCCCTGCTGATTGGCACCAGCGCTGCGGCATGGGCTTCTGGCGGCGGAGGGGGAGGCGGTGGCCAATCGGTCCCCGTTTCTGCGATGGAATCCCGCATCAAGGCCAAACTGGATGCGCAAGACTGGCAGGGTGCGCTGTCGCTGCTGGATGAGGTACGCCAGCAGCAACCGCGCAATGCGGACTGGTGGAATTACACCGGCTATGCCCAGCGCCATCTTGGGCATATGCCGGAATCCTTCGCCGCTTATGAAGAGGCGCTACGCCTCAACCCCAAGCACCTTGGCGCGCATGAATATCTGGGTGAGGCGTATTTGCAGGACAATCAGCCAGAGAAAGCCAAGGCCCAACTGGCGCAGTTACAACAACTCTGCGGCCAATGCGAAGAGTACGAAGACCTGGAGCGGGCTGTGACTGATTACATGGCCAGACATCCAGGCTAAACACTCAGGACATCGCCGATCTTGAGTGATGCGGCGCGGCATGCCGCCGCCGCCATCCAGTGAGCCCCAACAGCCCGATACCCAGCAAGGCCCAGGTGCCAGGCTCGGGTACAGGCTCAAGCTGCAGATGATCCAGAAATAGCGTGGTGTTGCTGCTCATGTAAAAAAGGTCTGCATCGTTCTCGGGGGTGGGCAATTGCACAAACACCCAAGGAGAGTTTCCTGGCAGCGCCGCCGGAATCACGACGTTGGCATACCAGAACGAGGTGGGCGGGCCTGGTGCATTGTCCCCCTGCAGATCAAACGCATTGAGATTGAGGATGGCGCCTTGTGAGCCATAGGGTGCATACACCCGGACATTGGCAAGCGCAAAGAAGTCGCCATTGTTAGACGAAATAGCGATCCCCGGTGGGTAGGACCCGTTGGATTCATCCGGATTGACATTCAGTGCTATCGTGCCCGACCAGGCTGGCGCCACGGGCGTACCGTTGTACGAGCCAAAGGACAGATCGGTAAACTGGCCCGCCACGGTAAAGTTGTTTTGCGGTGAGACGGCAGCGGCGAAATCGGTATGGGATGGTGAACTGATCATGGTGGGTGAAATCGGGATATCGTCGAAGTCCATCACTTCGGCAAACCCCGGAGGCGCAAGGCTGGCCAGCATGCATGCCAGCGCAAGAGAAGATAACGAGCGTGAATTCATGGGGTACTCCTGATCAGAAATACTCGGAAGAATGTGCGGTCTTCTGGTTGATCAGTGGCTATGCAGGCGCTTGCGACCCAGCAAGGCGCCCAGTAGACCCAGTCCGAACAAAGACCAGGTCTCTGGCTCTGGTACAGCGGTGTAAATCTTCAGGTTGTCCATGAAGAGGGGTACATTGCTGGAAAACGCGATGCCATAAGGTGAAGCAAGACGCTCATCAAAGGACAGCTTGACCCACGGCGACTGTCCCGGCGCAATGGCAGGGATGGTTAGCGTTTCACTGCCGACCTCATCGCCCCATTCACTACCCAACCCGATGGCGGTGATGGTGGCCCCTTGTGGCGCCGTAGGGGCATAGGCCCAGGCGCTGGCCAGATAGAACGCGCCCAGCCCATTGACACGGATCGAGTCGATATCAGAAATCAGCAGAGATAGCGCCCGTGTGCCGCTGTATGCCGGGGCAACGGGTATGCCGTTGACCACGCCGTAAGACATGTCCGCGACATTGAAGTAGGTGTAAACAATGTTGTTTGAGACCACATACCAGCCATCGCTGACGTGGTTACCCGTCTGCATGCTGCTGTCTTCCGGATATGACTCGAATGTCTCGACAAACGCCGCGACATGGCAGGCGGCTGTGCTGAATACTGCGGCGAGTGCCAACTTGCAAGAAAGGGACCACAGGGAACCACGGACCGCGACAAACATGATTCGACTCCTTGTTCAGGTAGATTGAACCGTTGTTGCGGGTGGTGATTGAATTTATGATGCAGCGCGATTGTGTCCCTAGTGTACGAAACCCAGGTCCCGACATGGAAACAATCAAAGACGCATGGTCAATGGGCCGATGACCGGAGGGACGCTCCAGAAGCAATAACCTGGTCAGGATGAGGCGTGGTAAAAATCCGGGGCGGTGGCTGAGGGCTCACGCTGATCATCCGGTTGGCCGTATCACCAAAAACAAAAAGCCCGGCCAAGCCGGGCTTTTCATATTGGTTAGCCTCATCAAGAGGCCAATCAAGTTTCAGGCGATCAGAAATCCATGCCGCCCATACCACCCATGCCGCCGCCACCCGGCATGGCCGGAGCGTCATCCTTAGGCAGTTCTGCAACCATTGCGTCGGTGGTCAGCAGCAGACCGGCAACGGATGCAGCGTGTTGCAGGGCAGAGCGGGTCACCTTGGCCGGATCCAGCACGCCGATCTCAACCAGATCGCCGTACTCGCCAGTGGCGGCGTTGTAACCGAAGTTACCCTTGCCTTCCACAACCTTGTTCACGACTACGGACGGCTCATCGCCGGCGTTAGCCACGATCTGGCGCAGCGGGGCTTCGATGGCCTTCAGTACGATCTTGATACCGGCGTCTTGATCGGCGTTCAGACCCTTCAGTTCGCCCAGGTTGGCACGAGCGCGCAGCAGGGCAACGCCACCGCCGGCCACAATGCCTTCTTCCACAGCGGCGCGGGTCGCGTGCAGTGCATCTTCCACGCGAGCCTTCTTCTCTTTCATTTCGACTTCAGTTGCAGCGCCAACCTTGATCACAGCAACACCGCCGGCCAGCTTGGCCACGCGTTCTTGCAGCTTTTCACGGTCGTAGTCGCTGGTGGCTTCTTCGATCTGCTTGCGGATCTGGCCAACGCGGGCCTTGATGCTTTCTTCGTTGCCGTTGCCATCGATGATGGTGGTGTTTTCCTTGGCCACTTCGATGCGCTTGGCCTGGCCCAGCAGCTCGAGGGTGGTTTTTTCCAGGGTCAGACCGACTTCTTCAGCGATCACGGTACCGCCAGTCAGGATGGCGATATCTTCCAGCATGGCCTTGCGACGGTCGCCAAAGCCCGGAGCCTTGACAGCAACGGTCTTCAGAATGCCGCGGATGTTGTTCACCACCAGAGTCGCCAGCGCTTCGCCATCGACATCTTCAGCAATGATCAAGAGCGGACGGCCCGACTTGGCCACTTGTTCCAGCACCGGCAGCAGGTCACGGATGTTGCTGATCTTCTTGTCGAACAGCAGCACAAACGGGTTGTCCAGCAGGGCAATCTGCTTTTCCGGATTGTTGATGAAGTACGGGGACAGATAGCCGCGGTCAAACTGCATGCCTTCTACCACGGCCAGTTCGTCTTCCAGACCGGAACCGTCTTCAATGGTGATCACGCCTTCCTTGCCAACCTTGTCCATGGCTTCGGCAATCTTCGCGCCCACGGTTTCATCGCTGTTGGCAGAAATAGAACCAACTTGCGCGATTTCCTTGTTGGTGGTGGTCGGCTTGGCGATCTTCTTCAGTTCTTCAACCAGGGCCACAACAGCCTTGTCGATACCGCGCTTCAGGTCGGTCGGGTTGAAACCGGCGGCCACGTACTTCAGGCCTTCGTTCACGATGCCTTGCGCCAGCACGGTTGCGGTCGTGGTGCCGTCACCGGCCACGTCGGAAGTCTTGGAAGCCACTTCCTTCACCAGTTGGGCGCCCATGTTTTCGAACTTGTCTTTCAGTTCGATTTCCTTGGCAACGGAAACACCATCCTTGGTGATGGTCGGGGCGCCAAAGCTGCGCTCCAGAACAACGTTACGACCCTTCGGGCCCAGCGTGACTTTAACGGCATCAGCCAGAATGTTTACGCCAGCAACCATGCGGGCGCGTGCGGAATCGCCAAATTTGACTTCTTTTGCAGCCATTGTGGATTACTCCTGAATCTTGTTTGTGTGGCCAGAGGCGGCCAGACTGAAAATCGCGGTTCGGGTGAGCCTCAGGCTTCAACCACGCCGAAGATGTCTTCTTCGCGTACAACCAGCAGTTCTTCGCCGTTCACTTTGACGGACTGGCCGCTGTACTTGCCCAGGATGACCTTGTCACCCACTTTGACGGACAGTGCGCGCACTTCGCCGCTATCGAGCAGCTTGCCGGTGCCGATCGCGACGACTTCGCCCAGATCCGGCTTTTCGGCGGCAGCGCCCGGCAGAACGATACCGGATGCGGTTTTTTCTTCAGCCTCAACACGCTTGATGACTACACGGTCATGCAAGGGACGGATCTTCATCGTTTTTTCTCCTGAGAAATCAATGCCTGAAAGTTCAGGGGCCATCTGGTAGGTGTGGCCCGTTAGCACTCTCGACTAACGAGTGCCAATAATAGGGATGGGTTCCCGAGTTTTCAAGGGGAGAAAGGTTAAATTTCTGTTGAGCTGTGTCGTCTTCCACTCAATTCTGTAGTTACGTCAAAAAGCTGTAGTCCCGCCAATCTAGGCCCGATCAGGGTTTGTGGCCCATGCCCACTTCTGGACGACCGATGAACGGCCACTTAATTGGGTTTTTGTCCCTGCCTTTTCCTTTCTAAGATGAGTCGCTCGAAGAGGGTTTCTCAGTTCCCGCTCGAACCCGTTCTCCCCCATGCCTCCTACACGATGTTCGACCCTCTCGGCCTAACACCATGGAATTGAATTTCCACACAGGTGTTTTTTGCTGTCTTCCCCGGGTTTAACCAAGAAATAAAAATCAAATATTGGGTAGTCAGTATTTTCCCTTTGTTTTCTAAAATAATTAATTAGTTTGTTTTTATGTTTACTTAATTATTATGGATAAATAGTAGAGATTCTATTTGGCTCTGTTTTTTTAGGGGTGTTTTTGCAATGGCTTTGACCATTTTGGAGGCCGTTCTTCTTATAAAAAATTTATCTTTATGATCTGTAAGAAGAAATTGGATGGGCGGCACAGTTTGGCCCGCCATTTCCAAAGAGTGGGGGTTGAAATGCTTCTCCGCAAGGGATAGGCTTTTCAGATCAACATGTAGGTTGATTTTGGTATTTTCATTGTAAAACAATGGCTTGTGGTGAATTTTATTGAGGTTTTGGCGCTGTCACCTGCTTTCTTGTTCCGCAGGTTGGCTACTAATGAGGTGGCACCGATTTTGGTCAAAATCTGCGGGATTCAAGCGCTTCCGAGATGACTTGGATACACATTTTTGGCCTGAAAAAATAACCTGGAATGGTGGATGCAGTAGGAATTTCGTGATTTTCTGAGGTGCAAAAATTGGGCAAGGATCAATTCTTGCCATGTACTGAAATCTTGGATTTTTTGAAGGACAAATTATGTAGAAAACAAAACAGGACAACCCCCTTTTTTTGAGAATTGCCCTGCCCGGTGAGGTGAACTCACGATACTACCATTGGAAAAGTTAGTATCGTCCAAGAGTCCCTCCTGGTCAAGGCCAGGGCTCGGCTTTTCCTCAAAAACGTAAACAACGCGAAGTCCCGTAATTCGGGAGGTTCGCACACGTTATCGCGCTGGATTCAATCCGGCTCGCGAGGAGATCGTCATGCCCAAGGTTCGTACGAGAAATGCGCGCAAAACCAGGCAGGCAGCCCGCCAGGTCGTGCGCCTAAATCCCCATCGTTCCATTGTTACCGGCCACCTGCCGGGATTGGCCCCCTATCCGCTTGCATGGGAGTCCTATCTTGAGCAGATCGCGGCCAAACTATTGAGCGTCTGCCACGATGTTAAAAGTATTGCGACCCAACCCACGGTCCTGGAAATCCATACCGCAGAAAGGTCCAGGAAGTACTACCCCGATCTTTTGCTCAAGCTCGAAACGCAGGGAGAGCTCGAGTCAATTCTGGTCGAGATCAAGCCCCTTGCTGTGCTAGTGTCGGAGCCCACACTAACCAGATTGTTGCAGGTCGCAGACGAGTGTCTGAACCAGGGCATCCGGTTTTGTATTCTGACCGATGACCAGATTTACGCCGGCCCAAACCGGCAAAATGCCCTGCTCCTTTGGCGCTACATGAAAGGCGCCATGCCTCCTGCGGATAGAGTCGAGAGACTTTCAAGGTGCTTGGAGCGTGGCGGCCCAATGCAAATCCAGCAACTGCTTGATACAGCTGATGTTGACCTGGTCGACGTGTATACCCTGCTGGCAAAACGGCAGCTTACATTTTCCAGCAATGAGATCATCAATCGTAGGGCACTCGTTGCACTCCCCGCGCAAACAGGAGGTCTCAGATATGCGGATATTCAGGCTGCGGGTAGGTATGGTGATCTTGTGGAAGCGGTGGCTTTGGGGCGTCGACCGCCAGATTGGCGGATCCTGGAGGCTCAGACGCTTCAACGACGGCCGCGTTCAAGTGCAGGCGTTTTCAGCGCTGTCGGAGGATTTTCTGGAGGGACGCCTTTACGTGATCTCCGACCGGAAGAGTCCACACCTCGAAGCGCTTGGGCCGGTGGAGGTATCTCGTTTGATCGGGGCCTATCTCCGCTGGTATCGGATGAGGAGTAGCAATCATGACCTCATTCTATTTAACCAAGGGCTTGATCGTTCGAATGGAGGGGCAAGAGTGGGAGCTTCTCCGAACGACAACTAAGCATTGCTTCCTGGAAAGCATACGAGATGGAGATCTGCGCGAACTTACCATCGAGGATTTTCTTACCGCGAAGGAAGCGGGTGTAATTGAAGTTATACCCAGCGCAGCGTCGCCGAATGAGATCCGGTTTCTTCCAAAGGCACCCTGGATAGATATCTCTCTTCTGCCCCCGGAGAAGCGACGGAGAGCAAGGAAGTTGCTTGCGGTTGTGAATGGACTCAGGAAGGCCGGCATAACGCGTGGTCAGCGAAAACACATCAAAGAGTGGCTGGATCGAGCTGCCGCGTCGTCCGAGTTTGACTTCAAGCTACCCGGCGTGAGCACTGCCTGGAAGTGGCTCAAGGCCTACGAGGAGCGGGGCTACTCCGCCTATTCTGTGCTCGGAACTACGCCGTCGATTCGTTCCAAAAGGACTTGTGGGGAAAGCGAATGCCTGGCTAAAGAAGTCATCGCCGATCAATTTCTGACAATGGAGGCACCCTCGGTAGCCGCGTGTTATGAGACGTACAAGACTCGTGCAAAAGCGCTAAACAGGCGCTCAGTGGAGGAAGGGCTGATGCTGATACGGCCGATGTCCTTGAGCACGTTCCGGCGCAGGGTGGGTGATCTGGATTTTTTCGAAAGGACGGCCGCAAGAAAAGGAAGGCAGCGAGCGATCCACGATACCCGCATGATCCGAGGTCATCGGACGAAAGTGGCGCCACTTGAGGTCGCCGAAATTGATCACTCTGCGCTCAATTGTATTGTTCTTGATGATCTGAACTGGCTGCCCCTTGGACGTCCATATCTCACTGCGATCAGGGATGCAGGTACGGGTATGGTGCTAGGGCTTTATATCAGCTTTAACCATGGCGGCGCACGGGCCATCTTTGCATGTATCAAGCATTCATTGCGGGCGCACACCTACGTGGCAAAAAGATGGGGAGACAAAATCCTCAATCCGTGGCCTAGCTTTGGTTTGGCGACGAAGTACGCGACGGATCGCGGCCGGGATTTTATCGGGGATGCGCTTCCGCTGGCGCTCCAGCACCTTGGTTCGGATATCGAAACCAATGCTGCAAGAACTCCTTGGGGTAAGCCCAGTATCGAGCGTTTCTTCAAGACGCTTGATGAGTCCTTGTTTGAAACTATGCCGGGCAAGACTTTTGCCTCGCTGAAAGATCGTAGCGAATACAAACCGGAACAGGATGCCGTAGTCAGATTTTCAACGCTGGTTTACCTCATCCACAAATGGGCGGTGGATTACCACAATATCCAGCCGAACTCCCGAAGCCTGATCTCGCCGCTTGATCACTGGAACGCGTTGATTGGAGATTGTCCTCCGCCCTATGTGATTGATCTGGAACGGATCGACGCAGTATTTGGCGAACCTCATGAAGGCGCACTTTCCCAGGAAGGCTTGAGATTCAGGTACCTCAACTATGCGGACCCGGAGGGCCGGTTGGGGGAGCTACGCCGAAAATATGAAAAGATCACACTTCAGTTCAAGGTAAACCCGGACGATCTTGGACGGATATATGTCATGGACCCCGAGACGTTTGCGCTTTTCCCTGTTCCCTGCACCCGGCCCGACTATGCCGACGGTTTGACCCTCTTTCAGCACGATTATCTGCGCAAAGTGTGCAGGGAGCGGCTGAACCGACATGAAGCAGTTGACCTGTTGCTGGAGGCTCGCGCGTCTCTGATTCAGACCATTCAGGATGAATTGACGCAAAAGCAAAAGGTTCAGCGAAGAGAGCAGCGCGCACGCGTCGCCGATCTCAATTCACAATCTGTTCTTGAAGGTGAAGACCAGTCGTTGTCTGCCCTGACTGCGCGTCCTGGATCAACTGCGCTCACCTCTGAAATCGAAGAGGATGAACCGGAATTCACTTCGGCACCACCCATGACGTGGGGGACGCTATGAGCACGCTGACTGCAAGACGCCCATTGGCCCCCCTTCCGTTGCCGAATGCGGCAGAGGCTCGCCGTGCCGTAATGTCCAGGCCGGCAGCTGAACAAGCCGAGTACGTTCTGAACGTGCCCATTCACACACCGGAATTCATTTTCGCGATGAATTCGCTGGATCATCTGATAAGCCGGGTTGGTGAAACTTCGCAGCCAGGTGGGCTTTGTATTCATGGAGAGGGTGGTACGGGGAAGTCCTTCATCGTAGATTTTCTTCAGCGACGTTATCTGTCACGGCAATTGCTTCGAGGAGTGCAACTCCCGATTGTGAAGATCACGCTCGACGGGAATCCGACCTCAACCTCTATCCGGCAGGACATACTTGAAGCGATTGGCTATGTGGGGCAGATTCGAAAAGCAAAAGCTGCAGAGCTCGACAGAGTCATCAAAGAGGCATTCGGAGAGTTGGATGTTCGACTCCTCGTCGTCGATGAGGCGGGCCATCTGGTGCCCTCAAGCCGTCGCCGTAATGAGGATCGGCTTGGGGGTGCCGCCTGGGATACGCTGAAGAGACTTCACGAAGAATTGAAGATCGGCTTTGTGTTTGTCGGAACCCCGGTGGTGGGTGAAATGGTTCGCTCTGATTCGCAGTTCAATTCGCGCTGGGGCGAGGCACCAATGCGCCATTATCAGAATGATCAGAGTTGGAATGGCCTGCTGGGTGCGCTGGATCAAGCGCTGCCTTTTGAACAATCCGCAGGCCTGAATAGCAGGGAATCCAGTAATGCGTTCTTTGCGGCAACTGGCGGCAATCTCCGACTCTTGAAACGCCTAGTGGCGGAAGCAGTTCTTCTCGGGGCCAGGCGGTCTGACCAGAAACTCGAAATTGATTATGTTGCAAAGGCATTTGATCTTCTGGGCTATCGCGGCACCAATCCGTTCAGGGGGCTCTCATGATATTTCTCAGAGAGCGGCCCGTCCCTTTTGAATTCGAGGCAATGCCTGGGTATCTGATCCGGCTAGCACATGCGAACAGGACAAGCGCACACACCCTTGTATTGAAGCTGTTTGGGCATGCCCGATGGCCAAGTGTCAAAGAGCTCAACGTGCTCGCCGAGGCAGTCCATTGCACTGAAGACGAAATATCGCGGCTCTCCGTGGTCCGTGAGCATCTGGGCGCACAGGGATGGGGGTGGTATATGGCGGGGCGACACCTTGGCAAAAGTTATTTCGTTGCCCTGCGGAGGCCTGTGGTGTGCCCTCTTTGTCTGGCCGAGGGCGCATGCCAGCGTGGATTGTGGTTACTTTCAATGCTGTCGTGCTGCCCACAGCACCAATGCCGCCTCTGCCAAACCTGCCCGGCATGCAAGCAAGTTCTTGATCCCGGAAGGTCTGAGATTTGTCACTGCAAGTGCGGAGCTGACCTCCGATTGGCAAAGCCAGTTGTGGCCGAGCAAGATGAGTTGATTGTCGCAAAGTTGCTTGCCACAATCAGCGGGCACCACTTCTGCACTGATCACGAATTGCCACCTTGGGTTCGGTCGCTGGACCCGGACGCCGCATGCCGGCTGATCTGGTTACTGGGATGGATATTGCCCGGATTGCGTGATGGTGTAATTCGGTCAGGGCGGCACGCCCCTAATGTAGAAGAAGCGTTGTTGATCGCCCGCTATGCGCTGGACAGACTGACTTGCTGGCCTGACGCTTTTCTCCTGGATATGCAGAAAATCGAAGTGACCGTACACAGTACGTCGGCCAGCTACCTTGATCGTGCCCTGACTTCTCTACACCGATTTGTTGTTCGCGAACTGGCTGACGATGCTTTGGATCCGGTTCGACAAGCCTATCAGGCAGGTGCACGGGCGCTATGGGTGAAATGGAACAGGATCCATTCGCTACGCATGTTCGGCACTCAACTCCATCTTGGTTTCGAGACACCATTCGACGCTGCGTTGCGGGCGGAGGACAAGCGATGTCTTCAATGATGGGGCCTCGTCTGTACGGTTCTCCTCCGCCACTACCGGGGGAATTGTTTTCATCATGGGCAACCCGTGTTGCACGTTGGCACAGGATGACGTCGGACGAATTGCGGGGGGTGTTGAAACTTTCAAAACCGTTCCACTGGTTTGATTTTCGTAAGCCGGTTTCAGATTCCTTGGGAGCAGTGATCGCACCATTTTTGGGTCAAACCAGCGAGGACCTGAAGCACTTCTGGGAAGGCTCACCGGCGCTACGCAGCGAGTTGATGATCCGCAGTCTGACGACGCTTAATGGGACATCTGCATTTTATTCTTACTGTCCAACTTGCCTTCGGGAGGATGAAACTCCTTACTTCCGGAGAGAGTGGCGTCTCAATTGCTTTCTGGTTTGCAACCAGCATCCTCTGCAGATGCGGTGGTATTGCGCTCAGTGCGAACACGTCACTTCAATTGAGAATCTGCGGATTGGTTTGTTTGACAGTGAGGATCGAAAAGATGTGCTTCGGGCTTGCTTCCATTGCGGGGTCCGATTGCAGGAATGCAATGCACGCGAGCTTTCGGGCACTACATGGGAAAGGTTATGTCGCCTGCAATCCAAAATTCTTCGTGTACTTTCGGCCGGGACCGTAAGCGTTACGGGGATTGGTTCGATCTCGGCGGAGAAGTTTCTGCAGTCGTACTTTTGCGCGGAAGATGATGAGAAGAAACGACTTGTCCTGCTGTTAGGGCTCGACTTTCGGAGAATCTACGGGATACATCGCCACGATCTACTGGCCGAACTGGATACCCATCCAGGCATTGCACTGGAAGACACATCTGAATATGTAATCTATGAGAAGGAGCCGACTTCTGTACAAAAAGTAGCTTCTACTTTGATTTCGACGTTACCTAAGGTAAACAGTCTTGACGTTGCTGTTGTGTCGTGGGATATTGATTTAAAAGGAATTTTACCATGACTACCAAGCTGAAACCTAGACTGGTCTTGAAAGCTGCAGCGCCCAAGAGCAAGGTTAATGAAACCTCGAGCACGTTGCCTGCAGGTGTGCGCGCACGTTTAGACGCCTATGCGAATGCCACTCGCGGGAGGTTTGTAGAGTCGCTAACGGTTTCTCATACTGAACTGTTAACTGGCGTTTTGGCGGGTCCGATAACAAAGCAGCCACGCCACAAGAAAGTTGCCTGAACGTTCAGATATAAAAAAGCCCCGCGTTAGCGGGGCTTTTTTATATCTGCTGTCTGTCTCATCCCGGATGTTGTCACTTTTCGCGTGATATGTGGCTTGCCGTTGCCAGATTGAGCCAGTTTCATCAGCCACTCTGTAACTTGGAAGCATGGTGGGTGCGAGCCCTTTAGGATGATTGCTTGTGACGAGGCCGCCAGCGTTGGCCTTCCGGCGTCAAACGGGGCCTAAGCAAACGCTGAAACTTCGGCTTATCGGCCGAAGCGGACATAGCAACTTCAGTGCACCAACGTCGGCTCCACACTCGTTGCGGTCATTGGCACCTGAATCGGCTTCGCAACCAGGTGACCGCACCACCAATAATGGGCATCTTGCCCCATAGGTCCTCGGCAGGGTCCCAGTAGTCGCGGTGATCCATCACCTTTCCTTCTTGATCGAATAACAGACGGGATGCGCCCTGAACCACATACTGGGCGCCCCTGATGCCGAACTCGAAATCCCAGGTGATCATCGCCCGGTCGTCATCAATGAGCACTTCCCGGATCACAAAGCGCGGATGCTCGGTGTGTTTGAACATGTGGGTGAAGATGTTCTCAATGGCCGCAATGCCGGCGACGTCGTTGAACGGGTCTTTGAACCGGGCGTCGGCGCTGTAAAAGCGGCGTGAGGAGGACACGGTCTGCGGGCTAAGGGTGGCATACCAGTCCAGCAGGTTTTGCAACGCCAGGTGGGTGTCGGGTTTCATGGGCGCTCCATCATGCGGTCTAGTGCCGCAAACCGCCAACGGCGGGGCAAATGGCTGAGCCAGCGTAGTGGCAGTGTAAAACGGCGCGGGAAGCTGATTTCGAACTGGCCTCGTGCCAGGCCATGCAGGATTCGCGTAGCAGCCTCATCGGCCGAAACCATGGCGGGCATGTTGAAGTGATTGCGGGCGGTGAGCGGTGTTTTGACAAAGCCCGGGTTAATCAATGTCACACCAAGGCCACGCGGATGCAGATCGCAGTAGAGGATTTCTGCCAGGTTGATCAGTGCCGCTTTGGTCGGACCGTATACCGTGGCATTGGGTAAGCCCATATACCCGGCCACGCTGGCAATGATCACCAGGTGCCCCTTACCCACCCGCAACATGCCCGGTAGCAGGGTTTCCAGCCCCAGGTAAACACTGGCCAGATTGACCTCTATGGTCCGTCTGGCTTGCTCGGCCGCGACTTGCCATACCCTTTGAGGGCGGTAGTCGGCCGCACAAAAGATAACGACATCCGGTCCGCCCCATGCGGACTCGATGATGTTGCGGTTCTGGGCCCAAAGCGTGGCGTCGGTGACATCCATGGGCAGGACAAGCGCCGTTTTGTTGGCGCCAGCGACATGAGTCAGTTTTTCCGCATTGCGGGCAGAAAGGGCGACCCGGGCACCGGCGGCCAGCAAGCGCGTGGCCAGCGCTGCGCCTATGCCGCTGGATGCGCCAATGATCCACACCCGTTTGCCAGGCAGCGTATCAAGCCGCGGATTCAGCGGTGCCAGGCCGATCATGATGGCGTGTCCGGGGGTAATTTGCGAAAAAACAGGGTCACCTGTCCGAGTTCAAAACCGAACTTGCGCATGCTGGTGCGGTTGATCAGGGTGTGCTGGTCTAGCAGATACATCCAGTCATCCATGTGCACATCAATGACTTTGTTATCAACGGGTAGCCGGAGCGTGTATTGCCAGTGCAGCGCATTGCCGCTGGCGTGACCGAGCGCCTCGCCGGCGATATCCTCTGCCGTGCCATGCCATGCATTGTCGGCGCTGCGCCAGAGCGTCCATTCCCGGTACGACTGGCTGCCATCGCTCCAGGAAAACGCTTCGTTCAGGACGAATTTGTCGCCACTGCGTTGCCCGCTAAGCACGACATGAAAGCGTTTCTCTACGGTGCCGTTGCGTTGCTGAAAAATCCCCCAGGCTTCACTTTTCCCGGCAAAGAATACTGCCGGATCAAGCACGGGCTGCTTTTGCGCATAGTGCGTGACATCGGGGCCCGCGCACGCTGCCAGCAGGAGGGTTAACGCAGTCAGAAGTTGGCGGGCGGTCATAATGCCCCCTGTTTGCGGATGATCCGGTACACGCACATCAGCGCAGCTGCTTTGCACATTGCTGGCAGCGCGCCGTACACCAGTGGCAAGGCCAGGGTGTTACCCGTGGCGTGCCCTGGTTGATAACCCAGGGCGGAGAGCAACGGTAGTGCAAAGCCGGCCGTGGCGGTGGAGAGTTTGAGTAGCAAACTCCAGTAGCCATACTGCGCCGGCATGCTCTCATCGGGCGCCAACAAGCGGGCCAACAACACTGGAGGGAGAGCCAGATCTGCGCCGACGGCAAAACCCGAGCACAGGCAAATCAGGGCGAAAGCCCGGGTTGCGCCTGCTGCCAGCCAACTGGCCCAGCTAAAACTGCACAGGGCCAGCAGCATGCCCAGTGCCCATGCGCGTGCCGGTCCCATCTGGCCAGACAGGCGGGACCAGACGGGCAAACCCAGCATGCCCGCCAGAAAATAAAGTGCCAGGTAACTGCCAGCCAGAGCCGGCACGCCCAAGTGGTCGTTGATATAAAACAGTACCAGCGTCGCTGGGAGTGCCACCGATAGCCCGTTGAGTACCACGGGCAGGGCCAGCCGCTTGATCGCGCCCGAGATATGGCTGCTGCCAGGCGCCGTGGCGCTGCTGACCAGCCAGGCCGGTGCCCAGCGCATCCAGGCGATCATGCCGAACAACAGACTACTGGCAAACACACCGTTAAACAGCGCCATGGCGTAGCGCGGGGTATAGCCGCGGCCTGCGGTCAGCCAGGTGGGCAAGGCACTTGCCAGCATCACACCGACCAGCCCGGCCCCCTCACGCCAGGCTGCGGCCCGGTTCTGGATACCTAACTGCGGGCTGAGCGCCGCACCCCAGCTTAACAAGCTGATATTGAGTATGGCGTGCGTGCTGTAAACACAAACCAGCGTCACCGCAAACCAGGTGGCCAGGGCGAGCGGCCCTGACACAGGCGGAAACCACAGCGCGCAGAAACTAATCATCATCAGCACGCCTGCCGGCCAGAGCAGCCGTTGCAAACTGCCAGCGCGGGCTAGCCCGCCGACCAGTCGCCCCAGGAAGGGATCTTGCAGGGTGTCAAACAACCGGGCGCCGACCAGCAGATAACCAATGGTGGAGAGCGGCAAGCCTGGCATGGCACTATACCAGGCCGGAGCCAGCACATAGACCGGTAGCGCCACCATGGCCAGCGGCAAGCCCATAGCGCCGTAGGCCGCTAGCCGGGCGGAAGTGTACGGGTTCATGGCGCCAACCCCAGTAGCCGGGCCCGCAAGGCCGGATCACGCGTGGCCGGGTCTAGCCAGATGCTGAAAAACGCGGTGGCGAACGATGCATCGTCAATGTGGGCTGTTTCGGTCTCGCCGTGATAAAAGCGCACGCCTTGTCCGGGCAGGTAAACGCCGGTGAGCTGGTCGCCCTTATCAACATCCACAAATGCGCTGAGCATGTATTGGCGCCAGCTGCCTAGCGTGGCCGCAGAGAGGGATGGGCCGTAAATCCGGCGCAACTCGTCAAGCGAACTTTCGGTAATCCGTTCGCGGCTGATGTGCTTGAAGTAGGTCAGTTGCAGGGCAAACGGGTGTGGGCGCACAAACGGCGCCTCTGTGCTGTAGAGCGCGGCGTTGTAAATATGAAAGCCGAGGTAACTGAACTCCCCCTGGCCAATTAACTGCGGCGTGCCCAGATCACTCTGCCAACTGGCCAGCGCGGGCACAGGCAAGGCGCACAGACCCCACAGCAGCCATTTACCGAGGGCGTTCGAGCATGAACTGGACGACATCGGTGCGTCCCTCATCAAAACCGGCTTCGCAATAGGCCAGGTACAGCTGCCAGGTGCGGATAAACGCCTCGTCAAACCCTTGCTGGCGCACTTCATGCAACTGGCTGTGAAAAGCATCGCGCCAGCGGCGCAGGGTTTCGGCGTAATCCGGGCCAAAGTGCAGGGCATGCACCAGCTGAAAACCCGCCTGGCTGGCTGCGGCGGTAAAGCGCTCCGGTGAGGGCAACAGCCCGCCAGGGAAGATGAACTCGCGGATGAAATCGCTACTGTGGCGATACGCCTCAAAGCGCTCGTCGGCAATGGTGATGGACTGCACCAGTGCTCTTGCCCCCGGTTTGAGCCTGGCCCGCAGGGTATCAAACCAGCGGGCCCAGAACGCCAGCCCGACGGCTTCAAACATTTCGATCGAGACTACGGCGTCATACTGGCCGGTAATGTCGCGGTAATCGCGCAACTCAATATGGGTGAGCGCTTGCAGGCTGGCGGTGTGCAGCCGTTGCTGCGCGATTTCCCATTGCGCTGGCGAGATCGTCACCCCATGCACATGGATGCCCTGCTGCGCCGCATGTTCGGCAAATCCACCCCAGCCACAGCCGATCTCCAGCACCCGCATGCCGGGCTTCAGACCCAGCTGGTCGATCACCCGCTGGTTCTTGGCGGCTTGCGCGTCAACCAGCGAGCGGGCGAAATCACCTTCGAACAACGCGCTGGAGTAACTCCAGCTTTCGTCCAGCCAGAGCCGGTAAAACGGATTGCCCAGGTCGTAATGCGCATGAATATTGCGCTGGCTGCCCCGGCGGGTATTGGGTCTGGCCCAATGGCGCAAGGCATACCAAAGCCGAGCCAGGCCAGTGCCTTGCACCGGCTGCGCCATCACCGCTTCATTGCGGATGGCCAGGCGGATCAATGTCGTCAGATCAGGCGAAGAGACCCAGCCGCGCTGCAAGGCATCGGCAAACCCGATATCGCCCGCCGTCAGAATCCGGCCACACGCCCGCCAGTCATGAATGGTCAACTCGGCCGACAGCGTGGTATTGGCATTGCCAAACAGTATTCGGCCATTACCGGGCAGATTGAGTAGCAAACAACCCGTGCTGATTTTGCGCAGCAGATGCAAAAACGTGCGGGCCAGCACGGGCGGTGCGGGTGCCTTGATGGCCAGGCTGCCTATCGAGCTCATTGTTTGTTCTCCGTAATGGCCATGGTCAGCGCTTGTTCTGGCGGCGCGGGCTTGCTGTTGAAAGGCACACGAGCCAGCCAGAGACGCAGTGCTTGCCAGTGGATACGGCCGATGACCATGAAGGTGAACAAGGGGTAACGGGCCAGCGCCCGCCAGAAGTTGTCGCTGGAAAACGGCAACAGTCGGCCGCCAATGGCGGTACGCAGTAAAACACCGTGCTCATCGTGGTAATCAATGGCGGTGAAGGTGGTGCCTGGGCCGCGTCTGATGCGAAAGCGGTATTCGCCCGTGGTCAGGCAAAAGGGCGAGACATGAAACACCTTGCGGCTGCAGAGCGCGGTGTTGGCGTCGACCACCCCGCCATCGGGCGCGGTCAGCACATAACAATGGTGCTCGCCAAAGGTGTTGTTGACCTCGGCCACCAAGGCACGCAGCTGCCCCTGGGCGTCATGGCAGTGCCAGAAGCTGACCGGGTTGAACACATAGCCCCAGAGCCGGGGGAAGGTATGTAGCTCGATCAGCCCGTCAACCTGCAAGCCAGCCTCGCCCAGCCTCTGCCGCACCCAGTGCACCGGATCACTGCCATCACGCGGGCCGTAATCTGCCCGCTGCACAGACAGCACCCGCCAGCGATCAACCGCAAACCACCAGCGTGGCGGCATGCGGGTCAGTTGGTCGGCATCAAGCACCACGCTGAACACCGGGTAGACAAAGCGCCGTTGTACTGGCCGCAAGCGCTGGTGCATGACCTGGCCGAACATGAAGCGAGCGTCGGGCATGTCACACCTCCACCAGGACCGGTTGCGGGCTGAAATCTCGGGCGATGCGCAAGGCGGACTTCAACCCGTCTTCATGAAAACCGTAGCCGGTCCAGGCTCCGGCAAACCAGATGTGCTGCTGGCCTTGCAACCCCGGCAAGCGCTGCTGCGCCGCTACAGCGGCCTGATCCAGCAGGGGGTGCTCATAACTGAACTCTGCCCATGTGTGCTCCGGGCGGGGTTCGGTTAGCGGGTTGAGGGTGACGATGACCGGGCGCTTGAAAGGCAGTGGCTGCAACTTGTTGATCAGGTAACTGACACAGACCGCCTGGCGGCCCGATTGGTCTTCTGCGCTGGCGTAGTTCCACGCCGCCCAGACCTTCTGCCGGCGTGGTAGTAGCAGCGGATCGCTGTGCAGCACGGCCCGGTTCGGGTTGTAGCGGATCGCCCCCAGAATCTCTCTTTCTTGCGCGGTGGCGTCATCACCCAGAATGCGCAGCGTGGTGGGGGCATGGGTGGCAAACACCACGGCATCAAACGCCATTTCACCGTCAGCGGTACGCAGCCTGACCCCGCTGGCGGAGCGGGTTACCGCGAGCACCGGTGTGCGCAGGCGGACATCCCATATGCCTTGCAGCAGCTTTTGCACATAAGTGCGACCGCCGCCTTGCACCGTGCGCCAGCGCGGGCGATTCATCAGTTGCAACAAGCCATGATTGGTACAGAACTGCAAGAAGCTCAGCGCCGGAAAACTCAGTACATCAGTCGTCGGGCACGACCAGATGGCCGCCGCCATGGGCAACAGATAGTCATCCCGAAAGGCCACGCCATAGCCACCGGCATCCAGTAACTGGCCCAGGCTTTGTTCGGCAATTGCGGGTTGGGTGAGCCAAGCTGCGCTGTTGCGGTTAAAGCGCAGGATATCTGCCAGCATGCCCAGAAAGCGCGGGTTGCACAGGTTGCCGCGGCGGGCGAATACGCTATCAAGACTGGTGCCGGCCCACTCTTGCCGGCCCTGACGGGTCGAGACGGAGAAGCTCATCTCACTGTCATGCCAAGCCACACCGAGGATGGCGAACAGGGCAATCAGATTCGGGTAGGTGCGCTCATTGAAGACCAGGAAACCGGTATCGACCGGATGGGTAACGCCATCAACGGTCACGTCGACCGTGTTGGTATGCCCACCGGCATACGAGGCGGCTTCGAACAGCGTGACATCGTGATCACGGCCGATCAGCCAGGCACTCGCCAGCCCGGAGATGCCGCCGCCCACCACAGCTACCCGCCGCCGTCCCTGGATCATCCCTTCGCGCAATATGCCCACTGAAAGCACCTTTATATCAGGCCAATCTCACCATGGAGACGGGAAGGTAAACGGCGCTTTACCGTTTTACATCCCGTGCTAACATGCAGTATGTGACTTCCATGTAAAAAATGCTACTACACAGTAAACAAAATTACCAATGAGTATTTTATCCAAACTCAGCTTCAAGGATCAGGCGTTCAAAATCCGGGAAATCGCCATTCTGGATGCGACGACCAGGCTGCTTGCCAGCAAGGGTTTTGACCTGATGACGCTGGACGACGTGGCGGTGGAGGTCGGTATCTCCAAGCCAAGTCTGTACAAGCACTTCAAGTCCAAAGATGACCTCGTGGGGGCGGCGATGATCCGCCTGCTGGATGGCGCGCTGGACTGGCTGGACAAAGTGCCGGCGGATACGCCCCCCTCTGGAACCTTGCGTGCGCTGCTGGCCTGGGCGCTTGAGACAAGGCTACAAGGCGGCTTGCCGCTGATGCCCTCAACCAGCCCTCAGGTCAGGGAGATGCTCACACGCAACATGCGTTACGTCACACGGGTGCTCAAGCTGAACAGCCGGCTGGAAAAACTGATCCGCCAAGCCCGCGCGGCCGGCCAGTTGCGCTCAGATCTGCCAGAGCAGGTCATTCTGTTCAGCTACTACTCCCGCACTTGCGATCCGGCGGTCGAGTACTTGCGGTTGTACGCAAAAATGAAAGATGCCGACATCATCAAGCATGTGCTGGATGCTTTTTTTGAAGGCGTGCGTTGATCTGGCGGTTGCCTGCCTTCAAAAAAAGCGGCCCGCCATGCCAGTCTGCTTCTTCCTCGGTGTTAGAACAGCCCCCTTCTTTTCCATCAACGAACAACTCGCACTGCGACCTCGCCCGGGATTTGAGTAGGGCTGCGATCCTGACTCCATGAGGCGCGCTGGATTCCAAAGACACGGGATGGCTGATTTCCAGTGCAAAGCAGACTTGCACTGGCGTGCGCACCAACGACCGCTCCGGCCGAACAGCCGCTGAATCCTGTCGGTTCGGATGAGCAGCAGCCCGCCGTCTGTGTGCGAACCAAATAATTGGACTCCTCTCAACCACCAAGGAGTCCGGCATGGAAACCATCTGTAAGCGAGAAGCCTGGAACAAGGGCAAGCTCGTGGGCCAGAAACCACCTCTCAGGTTGAAAGATATCTGGACGATTCGTATCTACCTTCAAAACACCCATGCTGTCCGCGACCTCGCCATGTTCAATTTGGCAATCGATAGCAAGTTGCGGGGGTGCGATCTCGTCAGTCTGCGCGTCCGCGATATCGCCCACGGGAGTCAAGTCCTTCCCCGAGCCATTGTCATTCAGAGAAAGACGCAAAGACCCGTACAGTTTGAAATGACTGAACCTACAAGAATGGCTGTCTCTGCCTGGTTGGACAAAACCAAACTGCGGGGAGATCAATATCTCTTTCCGAGCCGCCCAGCACCGGCGTTCCATATTTCAACACGGCAGTATGCGCGTATCGTGCATCACTGGGCTGACGCTGCCGGCCTTGACTCGTCGGTCTACGGGACACACTCGATGCGACGAACAAAAGCAACGCTGATCTACAAACGAACGAAAAACCTGCGTGCTATTCAACTGTTGCTTGGTCATTCCAAACTGGAAAGCACGGTCCGATACCTCGGTATCGAGGTGGATGATGCTCTGGAGATATCGGAGCAGACAGAAATATAGCTTCTAGCACCCGCTGCTCGACAATGTCGGGCAGCGGTAAAGTTTCGGCCAAAGCGGTCGGTGGGTGTTCCGTATGTGATCGGCAGCTTCCTGACTGCACCAGCCGGTCCATGGCCGTGGCGCCGGTCTAAAGGATTGAGAGTCCAATTCTGCTACTCAACTCCGGGGTGACGTTGGGTGTAACAGACGAGGTGAACCAGAAGATATTCAAGATGCTGGATTTTGAAGAGGTCACACTCTAACTCCCGGTCGATCTGGTCGATAAAAAAGCCCCGGCGCTGAGTGCGCAGGGGCTTTTTTTCTGGAGTGCCGACTATTTGGCTTCGCGCTCAAACTCGGGCAACTTCCACGTGCCAGACAAGACTTCTTCCTTGGGCTGGTAGATGCGCAGAATGGCGTAGAAACCGCCCTTGGGTGCGGGCAACCAGTTGGTGCCGTCGGTGGGTTTGTCGGCTGAGACGGTGACGGTAAAACCACCATCTGCGTCTTTCTTGATGCCCGGGGTGTCGCTACCAAACTTGTACCGGCTGATGGGATTCTCGATCAGCATTTTGGTCGTGGCATCGTAAATGGTCAGCGACCAGAAGGCGTTGTTGGGCGGCTCACCCGAGAACTTCACCTTATAGGCGTTGTTGCCATCCAGCGGCTGGTTCTGGCTGTCGGTATAACGCAGCGGGTACACCGCTTCTTTCTCGCCATTCCCACCCAGGTACGGGCCGGCCACCACCGCCCGGAATGGATAGTTGTACCCGAAATTGTCCATGCCCTTGTTGAAGCTCCAGCCCTGGCGGGACTCGGATATCTGCGTGACCGAGGCCACGGCAATGTACGGGGCATCTTCAACGGCGCGCATCAAGCCTTTCTTTTGCGCGTCGTTGAGTTTGCTCGGGTCAAAGCCCTTGTCGGTCAAGCCAATGCGCTCAAATTGCCCATACAGCGCCTTGTCATCCGGGCGCACCGGGTTGTCTTTCAGCACGGCGGCCAGTTGGGTATAGAAACCCAGCGGATCGTCACCGATCTCTGGCAGCGGCTTGAGCGAAGCGGCCGGTGCCTTCCAGTCTTTCTTGCCCAGCGCGGTGAGCGGGCGCAGATCAAACTGGTCTTGCAGGGCGTGCAGTTTGGTCATGTCCTCACCCGGCGAGACGCGCATGCGGCCCCACAGCCAGACCTTGCTGGTCTTGATATCCAGCCGTTTCACGCCAGCAGGCAGTTTGCCTTTCCAGCCCGGACCCACCAACGCAAAGCGGCCGGCTTTGGTGCCGGTGGTACGACGGCCGATATAGTGTTCCAGCTCTTGCCACATGTTGAAGGTATCGACCACGTAGTAGCGGTCATGGGTATCGGGTACCGACAACACATACGGGCCGTGCGACAGATCGACCACCGCGCTCAGGTAGGCGGTGTCGTTGTTGGCGGTGGGCATGTCCAGCGCCTTGGGCGTGGCCAGTTCACGCGCCCAGCCGATCTGGTTCATGGGGGCGCGGTAGCTGGTACTGGGCTTGGGATCTGGCACGTCGATGTACTCGCGCATGACGCGTTCCATACGCACCAGCGGGTAGCCCCAGATATAGGCCGACAAGCCCTGTTCGTAGGCATCGTATTCCATGCCTTTGGCGACGTTTTCCGGCGTGCCGGCGGTTTTCAGTATTGGATCGGGCCAGTCTTTGGCTTGGGCAAGCGGGCTAGCCGCCAGGCTTGCGGCAATCATGGCCATGACCAACAACGATTGACGAGCTTTAAACAATTGATCTCTCCTTGCGGGTTGGTGTGGTGACGCTTCTCGGTCAGCGTGCCTGAGCGTCGATCCAGGGGGATATGCGGAGCCTGCGCCGGGTGAGCAACACATGGCGGGCTCCCATCAGCATAGCCAGGCAAATGACGAGTGCAATCAACAGCCCTGGTGACAGCGAATAACCTTCTTTACTTGGGGAACAGCAGGGTCACGACCGCTCGCAGCCCCCAGCCATGCGCCCCGGAATCCGGCGAGGCGGCCCAGTAACGCACGCCGCCGCCCAGACTGACCGGCTGGTTGCCGAACTTCACGAGTTTGCTGACCATGCCATTGATGGGTACCGACCACTGCCGGTGGGTCCAGTCATAGGTGGATTCGGTGTTCAGGGTGTAGGTCCAGGCATCCTTGGTGGTGTAGGCCAGGAAGGGCTGCAAGAATGTCGAGTTCACCTCGGGACGGTCGCTTTGTCCGGCAAAAGACCAGATATGGTTGGCCAGCGCGCCGTAGGTCCAGCCGTGGTTTTGCCACAGCAATACGGCGGTAGGGCCAGCGCCCCATTTCTCGGCACCCAGCAGTTTGTTGGTGTCGGTGGGCAACAGCAGCACTGGGCCAACGCCCCAGATCAGGCCACTTTCAGTGGGCTTTTGCGGCGACAGGAAAAAGCTTTGCACCACGTCGCCAATCCCGCTTTGTGAGCCCGCACCCGGTGCGATATCACTTTGCGAGACCACCGGCACAATGGTGCGCGAAATCAGGTTCCATTCATCATTCAGATGAAACGGAATCACCGGCTGGAAGTTCAGTAGATATTTGTCGCCATCTCGCGACGGGCCGATGTCATCGTCGTAGTTGAACTGAAAGGGCACGCTGATCAAAGCCGCCACCGGGTTGCTCAGCTTCTGCGCGAGGTCTGAGTCACTGTCAGACCAGGCTTGGGCAGAAGATAGAGCCAGTACCATGCCGCTCAGGGCAGGCAAGACAAGTTGAATGCGTGTACGCATCGGTCTCTCCAGATTTTGACAGGGAAGGTGTGCGCAAAACCAGCGACACGACCTGGACTACCGCGTGGGCGGTCCAGGGTGTCCGGTCAGGCAAAGGCAGGGTGGCCTGCATTCGTGGCGGACCACTCAAGAGGTAAAACCGCAGAGCGCTTTACTACTGGAACAACCGCAAAGACTCAGCTCACCAGTTCAAAGTCCGGCATCTTGAAGATTTTCTGATTCATTTCATCCGTGGCCCCGTAAAAACGGAACGCAGGCAAAGGACGTTTGCCGCTGGTGGGAATCCAGTTTGCTTCCAGCCCGGCCGGTGCTTTGGGGCCGACGTAGAGCGTCACGCTGCCATCGCTGTTCTTTTTCATCTTGTCCATGTCGTAGGTCGAGAGCGTACTGCGGTTGGACTCGCTGTAGATGAACGAGAACGTGGCGCGGTCGTACACCGTCAAGGCCCAGAATTGCTTGACCGGCATGTGCAAAGGTACGTCCACTTTGTACAGCTTGCCGGCCTCCAGCAGTTTGCCGTTCTTGTCGGCCATGGCCATCATGTACTGGTTGGCCGGGGTGTCGGTTTCGACCTTGGGCATGTAGGTGCACCAGAAGTACTCGGCGGCACGTTCCGTCACGTCAACGCGATCTTCATAGGTGAACGTAAACGTCTTGTTTTTATCGGTCTGCATCAGCGACACGTAGTGCCGATCCGGCCAGAACACGCGTTTGACCATCTCGGTATCAAACCACCACTGCAGATAGAACCAGACATCAATGGCGGCCTGATGCATGGCGCGTTTGGCGGTGTCGTCCGGAGTGAACGGCTTGCCTTTCTCGATGCCCAGCGAGGTCAGCATGCCCATCATGACCTTGTCTTGCTCCTTGACCGGCTCGACCGACATGATCTCGTGCATGTCCTGGAAATGGCGCTCGTCGTAGAACGGCAGCGTGGGGTAACGCATGTCGATCGGATCAAGAAACCGTTGCTTGGGCGGATTGGCTGCTTCAGACAGGTAATACATGCGCAAACGTTGCGCATATTGGTATGCATCGGCCGCAGTCTTGCCCGCAGCGGGGACAGAGCGGAAGGCAAAGGCAACGCGGTAATTGGGCGACGGCACGTGGATGTAGCCAGCGGGGACGTCGCCTTTGAAGTCGGGTGGGGTAAACAGGATCTTGCCGCCTTTACCCTTGTCCAGACCGGACGGCCCCACATCGGCAATCGTGTATTGCCAGGCATCCACCACCTGCCCGTACAGGCTGCCATCGGGCCCGGCTGCGGGCAACTCCAGCACAACCGGCCCTTTGCGCAAATCGGTAAATGCGGAGATATACGGCGTCACGCTGTTGGCGGTGATGGCCTCCAGCTTCGGGGTTGCGGGGCGCGAATAGGTAATGATGTCGTTGTCTTTGAGGCCCAGTTCATCGATAGCCGCGCGCCGAAAACTGTAGATGGCAATCGCGGGCATGTTCCACAGAATGGCTTCAAAGGCGCGGTGGTATTTGACCTCGTAATCGAAATCCTTGATCGAGGTTTTGGCACCCGCAGGCGGCTGACCACCTAATGGCTCGCCCTTGGCACCCGCTGCGCCCGTCAGTTTGACGGGTTCGGTATCAGCCAGCGCTTCGCTGGTAGAAAGGGTCACTGTGCTTGCTACTGCCGTTGCTGCACTTGCCAGCAAAAAATTGCGTCTATCCACTTCGTTCTCCCCGGTCGATCCATTGCAAAAAAACAAGCGCCTCGACTGATGCGAGGTCTCCAAAGGCAATGAATTATCTTAGGCAGACATGCCGATTTGTGCCTGGGAGCCAAGAGGGCAGATGAGGATTATTCGACCACGCAGACAAGCCAGGGCCGATGGGCAACGGGACGATTGGTGTGGCAGCAATGGGTGGGGGAGCAGACGTTGAGGAACTGAAGTCGCCATGTCTGCTTCGGCCGATTTGCAGACAGCCATGGGGGCCCCCCGGTTTCATAGCCGCAACTGTCGACAGCATTACCCGGAATCAATCACACACATAATCAGAATCTGCAACACTTCAACCGATGAGATGAATCAGAACATCTTCAAGATGCCGGATTTTGAAGAGGGCACACTCTAACCCCCGGTTGATCTGGTCGATAAAAAAGCCCCGGCGCTGACTGCGTAGGGGCTTTTTTTCTGGCGGGCTGACTATTTGGCTTCGCGCTCAAACTCCGGCAACTTCCAGGCACCGGACAAGACTTCTTCCTTGGGCTGGTAAATGCGCAGAATGGCGTAGAAACCACCCTTGGGTGCGGGCAACCAGTTGGTGCCGTCGGTGGGTTTGTCGGCCGAGACGGTGACGGTAAAGCCACCATCTGCGTCTTTCTTGATGCCCGGGGTGTCGCTACCAAACTTGTAACGGCTGATGGGGTTCTCGATCAGCATTTTGGTGGTGGCGTCGTAAATGGTCAGCGACCAGAAGGCGTTGTTGGGCGGCTCACCCGAGAACTTCACCTTATAGGCGTTGTTGCCATCCAGCGGCTGGTTCTGGCTGTCGGTATAGCGCAGCGGGTAGACCGCTTCTTTCTCGCCATTGCCGCCCAGGTAGGGGCCGGCCACCACCGCCCGGAATGGATAGTTGTACCCGAAATTGTCCATGCCCTTGTTGAAGCTCCAGCCCTGGCGGGACTCGGATATCTGCGTGACCGAGGCCACGGCAATGTACGGGGCATCTTCAACGGCGCGCATCAAGCCTTTCTTTTGCGCGTCGTTGAGTTTGCTCGGGTCAAAGCCCTTGTCGGTCAAGCCAATGCGCTCAAATTGCCCGTAGAGCGCTTTGTCATCCGGGCGCACCGGGTTGTCTTTCAGCACGGCAGCCAGTTGGGTGTAGAAACCCAGCGGATCGTCACCGATATCCGGCAGCGGTGTCAGCGAGGCGGCCGGGGCTTTCCAGTCTTTCTTGCCCAGCGCGGACAGCGGACGCAGATCAAACTGGTCTTGCAGGGCGTGCAACTTGCTCATGTCCTCGCCCGGCGAAACGCGCATGCGGCCCCACAGCCAGACCTTGCTGGTCTTGATATCAAGGCGTTTCACCCCGGCCGGCAGTTTGCCTTTCCAGCCCGGCCCCACCAGCGCAAAGCGGCCAGCTTTGGTGCCGGTGGTGCGGCGGCCGATATAGTGTTCCAGCTCTTGCCACATGTTGAAGGTATCAATCACGTAATAGCGGTCGTGGGTGTCCGGCACCGACAACACATACGGACCTTTGGACAGATCAACCACCGCGCTCAGGTAAGCGGTGTCGTTGTTGGCCGTGGGCATGTCCAGCGCTTTGGGTGTCGCCAGTTCACGCGCCCAGCCGATCTGGTTCATTGGTGCGCGGTAGCTGGTGCTGGGCTTGGGGTCCGGCACGTCGATGTATTCGCGCATGACGCGTTCCATGCGCACCAGCGGATAGCCCCAGATATAGGCCGACAAGCCCTGTTCATAGGCGTCGTATTCCATACCTTTGGCCACGTTTTCTGGCGTGCCGGCGGTTTTCAGTATTGGATCGGGCCAGTCTTTGGCTTGCGCCAGCGGGCTGGCCGCCAGGCTCGCCGCAATCAGGGTCATGGCCAATAACGATTTACGGGCAGTAAACACTTTCAATTCTCCTGGAGCTTGCAGAAAGGCAGTGCCTATCCGGTGGATATAGGTATAGACGGACAGAAAAATATTGAGCGGACCGTCACATCAGCATAGCCAAGAGAAAAGTGAGCGCAATGTGCGACGCTCCAGGATCAGTACCGGGAGGGCTTGCGGGAGTTACATGGGGAATAGCGGCGAGTCGTCGGTCTCGGTCCCGTCTCCAATCCGGTGCATAGCCGACACTCGAGATCAGAGATACTAATGACTGCAATGGCCTGTGGATTCAACCGGTCGATGCAACACACTAGAACCTGCGCAGGCAGGAGGAGTGTG